>CAVWAX010000003.1:0-1407244 GCA_963753145.1 uncultured Solirubrobacterales bacterium | reverse complement strand
CGAGCTGGCGCCAGGAGAAGCCGTGGAAGGCGGAGGTGGGGAAAGCGTGGTGGTTGTTGTGCCAGGCCTCGCCCAGGGTGAGCGGGGCCAGCCAGGCGAGGTTGCGCGAGTGATCGCCGGTCTCATAGGAGCGACGACCGAAGAAGTGGCACAGCGAGTTGATCGAATAGGTGGCGTGGTGGAGCACCAGCATGCGCACGGCGCCACCCCACAGCAGACCGGTGAGCGCGGCGGTGAGCGTGCCGCCTATCAGGTAGCCGAGGCCGAACGCCGCGAGCAGGCCGCCGATCGCCCAGACGAAGAACGTTTTGTCCACGAAGGCGACGACCGGGTCGGCGATCAGGTCAGGGGCGTAGCGTTCGCGGTGACCGCGCGCGGTATGGATGAACAGCCAGCCGACGTGCGCGTGGACGAGACCGCGCAGGATGCCCTTGAGGCCCGTGCCGTGGTCGACGTGGGGGCTGTGCGGGTCGCCGTCGCGGTCTGAGAAGGCGTGGTGCTTGCGGTGGTCGGCGACCCAGGAGATCACGGGACCCTCGATCGCGGCGGAGCCGAGCACGGCGAAGACGAAGCGGAAGAAGGGGGATGTCTTGAACGAGCGGTGGGTAAAAAGACGGTGCAGGCCGACGGTGACGCCTAGGCCGGTGAGCAGGTACATGACCGCGAACACGATCAGATCGGAGCCGTGCAGCAAGCCATCCCACATCTGCCAAGCGACGAACACCAGAGCAACCATCGGACCGACGGTGATCAGCCCGGTGAGGAAGCGGTCGAGATTCTCGAAGGCGACCGGCTGCACGTCGGCGGCGGTCGGCCCGTCGAGGGTCGAAGGCTCGCGTCGAGCGTCCTCGGAGTCCTGCCGGGTGGCTGCGGGGCGCTGGATAGAATCGGTGCTCATCGGCGTGCTCGCCGCTGGAAGCTAGCACGCCTGGACGACGCTGTGGGCCGACGCAAACCTTCGGTGCCGGCGAGTTAGCTCTTTGCGAAACACGGGCAGGAGGAGACATGGCATTTTCCACAACTGAGCCGTTGCGCCGCGAGTTCGCCGAACTGCTGCCCGAGCGCGCCTTCACGGTGCGTTTTTGGGACGGCACGGTGCTGCCCGCGACAAGCGAGATGGGACCTCGCGAGAGCAACGGCCATGGCGCGACTAACGGCAACGCCAACGGCGCGAGCGGGGCGGCGGGCGCGGGCCCGACCTTCACGGTGCGCTCGCCGAAGGCGATCGCGCACCTGGTGCGCGCGCCGGGCGAGCTGGGTCTGGGCAGGGCCTATGTGGCGGGTGAGCTCGAGGTGGACGATCTGGATCGTGTGATCGACCTGATCGATTATTTCGAGGAGCCTCACATCGACCGGGCGGCGCGGGCGCGCCTGTCGATCGCGGCCGTCAGGGCGGTGGGGTTGACGTTGCCGCCGAGGGCGCCGAAGGGGGAGCTGCGACTGAAGGGGCGCAGCCACAGCAAGGAGCGCGACTCCAAGGCGGTGCGCCATCACTACGACGTCAGCAACGAGTTCTTCGAACTGTTCTTGGACGAGTCGATGACCTACAGCTGCGCGATCTTCTCTCGCGGCGCGAAAACGTTGGAGGAGGCCCAGTACGCGAAGCTCGACCTGGTCTGCCAGAAGCTCGCGCTGAAAGAGGGGGAGCGCCTGCTCGACGTGGGCTGCGGCTGGGGTGCGTTCGTGATGCACGCGGCCAAGCACTACGGGGTCAAGGCGGTCGGGATCACGCTCAGCCCGCCCCAGGCGGAGCTGGCGCGGCGGCGGATCGCGCAGGCCGGGCTGAGCGACAAGGTGGAGGTGCGGGTCGCGGACTATAGGGACCTGCACGGGGAGCGCTTCGACGCGATCGCCTCGATCGGCATGGTCGAGCACGTCGGCGAGGCGAACATCGACGAGTACGCGCGCAAACTGAGGAGCTTGATCGGGCCCGAGGGGCGCCTGCTCAACCACGGGATCGCGCACCTGCCGCACGGGCTCGGCTATCACGGGGACTTCACCCAGCGCTACGTGTTCCCCGACGGCGACCCGCTTCACCTATCGCGCGTGCAATTGGCACTGGAGCGCGCCGGGTTCGTGACCGACCATGCGGAAGCGTTTGGGCAGGACTACTACGACACCCTGAGCGCTTGGATCGAACGGCTCGACCAGAACCTGGTGCGCGCCGAGCAGCTCGCCGGCCCGGAGCGGTTGCGCGTCTGGCGCCTGTATCTGCGCTCGGCGCGCAACATCTTCAAGACCCAGTTCGTCTCGATCTACCAGGTCCTCGCGCGACCGACCACCGGCAGGTCCGCAGGCCGGCCTATTCGAGGTTGGCCATCACATGCTTGACGACCGTATAGTCCTCTAGCGAGTAAACGCTGAGGTCCTTGCCGTAGCCGGACTCCTTGAACCCGCCATGGGGCATCTCGGAGACGAGTGGGATGTGGTCGTTGATCCACACGCAGCCGAAGCGCAGGGCGCGCGAGACGCGCAGGGCGCGACCGACGTCGCGCGTCCAGACCGAGGAGGCGAGGCCGTAGCGCGTCGAGTTGGCCCACTCGATCGCCTGGGTCTCGTCTGAGAAGCGCTGCACGGTGATGACCGGGCCGAAGATCTCCGACTGGATCAGCTCGTCGGACTGCTCCAGGCCGGCGACGACGGTCGGCTCGTAGAAGAAGCCCTCGCGCACCTCGGCGGGCAGAGCCGCGGCGGCCGCCGCGCCCCCGGTCACGACCTCCGCGTGCGGGGGGCGGCGCTCCAGGAAGCCCGAGACGCGACCGAGCTGGCGCTCGGAGTTGACGGGGCCGAGCGTGGTCTCGGGGGCGAGCGTGTCGCCGAGCACGAGACCCTTCGCCTGCTCGGCCAAGCCGGCGACGACATCGTCGTAGACGCGGGCGCCGGCCAGGACGCGGGTCGCGGCGGTGCAGTCTTGGCCGGCGTTGTAATAGCCGGTGGCGGCGATCGTGGCCATCGCGGAGGACAACTCGACGTCGTCGAAGACGACCACGGGAGCCTTGCCGCCGAGCTCCAGGTGGACGCGCTTGAGCCCCTCGGCGGCGGTGCGGGCGACGTGCTTGCCGGTCTGCACCGAGCCGGTGAGCGCGAGCATGTCCACTTCGGGGTGCTCCAGGAGCGCCTGGCCGGTCGGCTCGCCGGGACCCATCACGACATTGAAGACCCCGGCGGGCAGGACATCGGCCGCGAGCTGGGCGAAGCGGACGGTCGTCACGGGCGTGGTCTCGGCGGGCTTGAGCACGACCGTGTTGCCGGCCGCCAGGGCGGGCGCGATCTTCCAGATGGCCATCATCAGGGGGTAGTTCCAAGGGGTGACCTGGCCGATCACGCCGACGGCTTCGCGGCGCGTGAAGGACGTGTAGCCGGCCATGTACTCGCCGGCGGCGCGCCCCTCCAGGCAGCGCGCGGCGCCGGCGAAGAAGCGCAGGTTGTCGGCCATCACCGGCAACTCGTCACCGGAGACCGCCGCGAGCGGCTTGCCGGCGTTGAGCGCCTCCAGGCGCGCGATCTCCTCGGCGTTCGACTCGACTAGATCCGCAAGCGCGAGCAGCGCGGCGGCGCGCTCGGCGGGCGTGGCGGCGGACCAGGCGGGGAACGCGCCACGCGCGGCCTTCACCGCACGGTTGACGTCGGCCGCGGTCGAGACGGGCGCGCGCCAGCACTCGGCGCCGGTGGCGGGGTTGAAGACCGCCATCGTGTCCCCGCTGCCGGGTTGTGACTCGCCGGCGATGAAGTTCTCGAGCGTGTCGGTGGTGGTGGCCATGCTGTGCCTCCCGCGGGTCAGGGTGTTAATCGGGGATTAGTTTTTTTGGATCGTTGTTCGTACGTTTCTCGAAGGCCGCGCCGCCTCGAATGAGGGCGCTTGGGCGAGTGCCGCCGCCACTGCCGGGTGCACGATCTCCCCGGCCTGGACGTTCACCCCGGCGCGCAGCTCGGGCCGGGCGGCGAGGGCGCGCTCGACACCGCCGGCCAGCTCGATCGCGTAGGGCAGGGTGGCGTTGGTGAGCGCGTAGGTCGAGGTGATCGGGACCGCGCCGGGCATGTTGGTGACGCAGTAGTGGGTGACGCCGTTGACCTCGAAGGTGGGCTCGGAGTGGGTCGTCGGGCGCGAGGTCTCAAAGCAGCCGCCCTGGTCGATCGAGACGTTGACGAGCACCGCGCCGGGCTTCATCGTGGGCAGCTGGGCGCGCGTGATCACGTGCGGGGCGCGGCCGCCGTGGACGAGCACGGCGCCGATCACGAGGTCGGCTGCGGGCAGCATCTGCTCGATCGCCAAGCTCGAGGAGTAGACGGTCGAGGCGCGCCCGCCGAAGGCCACTTCCAGGTCGCGCAGGCGGTCGATGGAACGGTCGAACACGAACACGTCGGCCTGCATCCCGATCGCGATGATGGCGGCGTTCATGCCGACGACGCCGCCGCCGATCACGAGCACGGTGGCGGCGGCGACGCCGGGCACTCCCCCCAGGAGGATGCCGCGCCCCCCGAGCGGCTTCTCCAGCATGAAGGCGCCGGCTTGGGTGGCGATCTTGCCGGCCACCTCGCTCATCGGCGCGAGCAGGGGCAGACGCCCGGAGGCGTCTTCGACGGTCTCATAGGCTATGCAGGTCGCGCCGGAGCGGCGCAGCCCGTCGGCCAGCTCGGGCTCGGCGGCGAGGTGCAGGTAGGTGAACAGGGTGTGGCTCTCGTCGAGCAGCGCGACCTCGGAGGCCTGGGGCTCCTTGACCTTCAGAACCAGCTCGGCGCCGGCGAACAGGGCCTCGGCGTCGGGCACGATCGTGGCGCCCTGTGCGACGAACTGGTCGTCTGCGAGGGCGCTGCCGAGGCCCGCGCCGGCCTGGATCAGGACCTCGTGTCCGCGCGTGCACAGCTCGCGCACGCCAGCGGGCGTGATCGCGACGCGGTACTCGTCGGGCTTGATCTCGGTGGGGACGCCCACTCTCATCGCACCAGCTCCCTTCCTCTGAGTGCCAGCCAAAACTCGATCCGATCACGCGCATGAGAGAAGTCGCGCCCAGTGAGCGCCTCGACACGCTTGATCCGGTAGCGCAATGTGTGCCGGTGACAGTAGAGAGCCTGGGCAGCCTTCTCCCAGTGACCGTTCTGTTCGATGAAGACGTCCAAGGATCTCAGGAGCTCCTCGCCATATCCCCCCTCGTCGGCTTCGACCGGGCCGAGCACGCTCTGGCAGTAGGAGCGCAGCGCATCGTCGTCCTGCAGAGACAGCAGCAATTGAAAAGCGCCGAGGTCCTTGTAGGAGGCCACCTCCGGGGCGGTGCCGTTCGCAAAGCGCACGGCTTCGAGTGCGCAGCGCGCCTCATGAAAGCTGCGCCGCAGGTTGTGGGTGGCGTCCGAGCGCGACACGGCCGCGCGCACGCCACCAAAACGTCCGCTCAGCTCAAGGCGCGCTTGCCGGGCCAAGTCGAGTGCATCTTCGCTGTCCACGACAGCGCACAGCAGCCCGTTGCGCAGCGCCACGAGCGAGTGCACGCCGGCGCGCTCGAGGATCGCTTCCAGCGGCGCGGCGGCGCTCGCGGGCTCGCTCAAGGCGAACGCGAGCACGGCGGCCTGCTCGCCGATCCCAAACGGGCGCAGGCGCGACTGGAGCTCCTCGGGATAGAGCCGGCCGGTGAGCGCCTCGGCGAGGATGTCGCCGGCCATGTTGCGCTGGAGCAGTTCGTAGCGCTCGTTGAGCAGTTGCGCGAATACGCGCTCGGTGACGGCGATGAAAGGCAGCTCGTAGGGGACCTCGAACAGCGGGAACTCGAGCTTGCGCGCCGTGTTCAGCACAGCGGCGGGGATCTTCTTGTGGACGAAGCCCGTGCCGAAGCCAAGGCCGGCGATCTCGCGCTCGGCCAGGCGCTGCACGAATTCGCGCTGCAGCTTGGCGCCCGAGAGCTGCAGACCGGTGCTCAGCAGCAGCTCGCCTCCGCGCAGCCAAGGGGTCGGGTCGAGCAGCTCGGTGGAGTGCACCCAGCGCACGTTGGCCTGGGCGTGCTCCTCGCCCGTCGCGAGCGTCAGCTCCAGCTCTTCGAGGAGGCTCGCGACCGTCAGCACCTTGCTACCTCGTCACGATCCGCTCCCACGCCTCGGTCAACACGGGGCGCAGGATGCCCTCGATCTCGGCGAACTGCTCGGGGCCGGCGATCAGGGGCGGGGAAAGCTGGATCACGGGGTCGCCGCGGTCGTCGGTGCGGCAGATCAGGCCCTGCTCGAACAGGGCGCCGGAGAGGAAGCCGCGCAACAGCTCCTCGGACTCGTGGGCGTCGAAGGTAGCCTTCGTGTCCCTGTCCTTGACCAGCTCGATCGCGTGGAAGTAGCCGGCGCCGCGCACGTCGCCGACGATCGGCAGGTCGCGCAGGCCCTCGAGCATGGCGCGGAACTGGCCCTCGTGGGAGAGGACGTGCTCGTTGATGCGCTCGCGCTCCATCGCGTCGATGTTGGCCATCGCCACCGCGCAGGCCATCGGGTGCCCGCCGAAGGTGAAGCCATGGTTGAAGATGGCGCGCGCGTGCAGGAACGGCTCGGCGACGCGGTCTGAGGCGATCACCGCGCCCATCGGCGCGTAGGCGGAGGTCATGCCCTTGGCGGTCGTAACGATGTCCGGCGAGCAGTCGTAGCGCTCGCACCCGAACCAGTGCCCGAGGCGCCCCCAAGCGCAGATCACCTCGTCTGAGATGAGCAGCACTTTATGGCGGTCGCAGATCTCTCTGACGCGCTGGAAGTAGCCGTCCTGGGGCACGAAGCAGCCGCCCCCGTTCTGGACCGGCTCGAGGATCACCGCGGCGACGGTGTGGGGCCCCTCGAACAGGATCGCCTCCTCGATCGCATCGGCCGCCCATAGGGGATCGCGCTGTTCGGTCCAGCGATAGGAGTTGGTGTTGGCCACGTGCCTGCCGCCTGGCGTGAGCGGCTCGAAAGGCTCACGCAAAGGCGGCAGGCCCGTGGCCGTGAGCGCCCCCATAGATGTGCCGTGATAGGCCAGATAGCGGGATATGATCTTGTGCTTGCGCGGCTCGCCGCACGCGGCGTGGTAGGCCTTGGCGAGCTTCCAAGCGGACTCGACCGCCTCCGAGCCGCCGGAGACGAAGAACACGCGGTTGAGGTCTCCGGGCGCGAGCCCGGCGACGCGCGCGGCCAGCTCGATCGAGGGCGGGTGGGCGTAGCTCCAGTTGGTGTAGAAGCCGAGCGTCTTTGCCTGCTCGGCGGCGGCTTCGCCGATGTCGGCTCGGCCGTGGCCGATGTTCACGCAGTACAGCGCCGAGAGCCCGTCGAGGTAGCGCTTGCCGTGCGTGTCGTACACGTAGCAGCCCTCGCCCCGCTCGATGATCGGTACCTCGCCGCCCTCCTCGTAGACGCCCATGCGCGTGAAGTGCATCCACAGGTGGCGCTTGGCCAGGGCCTGCAGCTGGGCCTGGGGTTCGGTTGCTGTCTGGTCTTGAATTCCGGTCAACATAGACACCTGGGATAACGCTAGCGCCCGCGCTTGTGCGCATCAATGCGCCACTCGTTCAACAGATCGTCTACCCGTTGTCCAAAATGGATAAACGGGGCGCGACTTGTTGGCGATTGCGCCACTTGCGATCGCGCCGATCCGGTCCTACGCTGCACTTGTGGCAATCGACACAGGTGCAACAGGCAAGGTCGTCGATAAGGGTCTGAAGAAAGACGCGATCGGCTACCTGTCGAACCTGGTGATCGGGGTGGCCTCGACGGCGCCCGCCTATTCGCTGGCCGCCACGCTCGGCTTCATCGTCGCCGTTTCCGGGGTGGGTGTGCACGCGCCCGCGGTCCTGCTCGTGTCGTTCGTACCGATGCTCTTGATCGCGGGCGCCTACCAGGGCCTGAACCGCGCCGACCCCGACGCGGGCACGACGTTCGCCTGGACCACGCGCGCGCTCGGGCCCGGCACGGGGTGGGTAAACGGGTGGGCGATCTTTCTCTCCGACGTGCTGGTGATGGCCTCGCTGGCCGACATCGCGGGCATCTACACGTTCAAGCTGTTCGGCTTGGAATCGGCCGCCGAATCAACCGGCGCGGTGATGGCGGCGGCGGTCATCTGGATCGTGCTGATGACCTGGATCTGCTACCGCGGGATCGAGCTCTCGGCCCGCATCCAGCAGATCCTGCTGAGCGCCGAGATCCTGATCCTGGGGCTGTTCGCGGTCGTGGCTTTGGTGAAGGTCTACACGACGCACCCGGCCGGCTCGATCGAGCCGACGATCGGCTGGTTCAACCCGTTCGCCCTGAAATTCGGGGCCCTGCTCGACGGGATCCTGTTGGGGGTGTTCATCTACTGGGGGTGGGACTCTGGGGTGGCCGTCAACGAGGAGTCCGAAGACCCCAACGAGGGGCCCGGCCGGGCGGCCGTGATGTTGACGATCCTGCTGGTCCTGATCTACGTGATCGTGAGCGCCGCGGGCCAGTCCTTCCATGGACCGGGCTTTTTGAGCAACAACAGCGAAGACGTCCTCAACGCGCTGGGCAAACCCGTGCTCGGCTCGGGCCTTGACAAGCTTTTGATCATCGCCGTCCTGACCTCGGCGTCGGCCTCGACGCAGACGACGATCCTGCCGACCGCACGCACGACGCTGTCGATGGCCCACTGGAAGTCGATCCCGGAGGCGTTCGGCAAAGTGCACCCGCGTTACCTGACGCCGAGCTTCTCCACCTTGATGATGGGCGGCGTGTCGATCGTGTGGACGATCGTGATCCTGCTGCTGTCGGCCAACGCCCTGGAAGACTCGATCGTCGCGATCGGCTTCCCGATCTGCTTCTACTACGGCTTCACCGGGATTGCGTGCATCGTGTACTACCGCCACGAGCTCAGAAACAGCGTGCGCGACTTCATCCTGCTCGGCGTCGCGCCCTTGATCGGCGGCCTGATCCTGTTCGGGGTGTTCGTCAAGGCGACGATCTACTACGGCCACGCCGAAAACGTGTCCTCCAAACCGATCCTCGGCATCACCCTGCCGCTGTGGATGGGGATCGGGGGGATGCTGATCGGCGCGATCCTGATGATCGTCTCGCGCCCGTTCTTCAGGGACTACTTCTCGCGCAAACCGGAAACCGTGCAGCCGGGGTTGTTCGAGCAGCCCGTGGAGCACGCGCCGGCTCGGTTCTGAGCCGCGCACCCTCACCGACCGGGACTCGCCGCCGCCCCGACGCGCCGCGCCGCGCTACGCGGCTGGTTCCCGTACGACGATCGCGGCTTGGATGGCGTGTCCGCGTGGGGTGAGTGTCCAGGCGTTGGGCTCTCCCTTGGCGTGGCCTTCGCCTTGGTTTTCGATCAGCTCGCAGCTCTCCAGGCGGCGCAGCAGGCGTGACATCTGGCCCTCGTCGGCGATGCCGGAGCTGTCCGCGATGTGGCGGTTCGACGCGCCGGGGGCCGAGGCGATCGTGTCGAGCACGCGTGCGGTGCGGTAGGTGAAGCGGATCGGCAATCCCTTGAAAGGGTCCGCGCCGTTGCGCGGCGCGGCGGGCGGGGCTGAGGGCGCGGGACGCTCGAGCTCTTCCTGGGCGGCGACAGGACCGAGGTAGGGAAGCACGATCATCGCCATCAGAGGGTTCGTCAGGTCCACCAGCGCGCCCTTCGCGCAGGCACCGCGATCCGTCCCGGCCCCGCGATCCGCTCGGGCGCCGCGATCCGTCCGGGCCGGCTTGGTCTTCGCGCCACGCGCAGGCCGACTCGGTGCGGGGGAGCTTTCGGTGAGGCGCGCGTGGATCACCGACAGCACCCCGCCGACGACGCCCTGCGCGGTCAGTGGCGGCGGCTCCGCCCCGGCACGCGTGTGGGCACGGCCTTCGTTGACGGCCGTCGCGAGCGCGTCGAGCACCTGACGGCGACGCTCCAAGGGCTCGGGCCCCGCGCGTGGCGCCTCCACGACGCACAACCGCGCGACGTCCGGGTCGGCGTCGAGCTGCTCGAGGATCAGCGCGAGCGCCGCGCGCGCGCTCTCGCGCCACGCTCCCTCGGCTTGGAAGGCCGGAGCGACGTGGCGCGCGAACCGCTCGATCGCCTGGTCGAGCGCGGCGAGCAGGCAGTCTTCGCGATCGGAGAACAGCTCGTAGAACGTGCGGCGAGACACCGCCGCCTGCTCGCACACACGCCCCACCGTCGCGGCCTCAAGGCCGCTGGCGGAGGCCACTTCGCCGAACGCCAGCAGCAAGCGCCGGCGCTGCATCTCAGCGACATGACCCCCCTGGCGGGCGACCTCGACGGAGCCGGCGTGCTTATTCGAACGCACGTCCGGCTCCGATCGAAGCGACCGCCCACATGGCCTATTTGCCTTTCCCCGCCTTGTGGTTCGCGGCGGCCTTCTTCTTGTGCTGCTTGTGCTTCCTGTCCTTGTGCTTGTTCTTGGCGCATCCGGTGACGCTGATCGGTGTCGACTCGTGGATCACGGCACCGTTCTGTCCGGTGAACGCGGTCGGCATCTTGAGCTTCTTGGTGCACAGGTTCCCGTTCGCCGCGAGGGCGGAGTATGGGCCCTCGGGTAGCTTCAGCTCGAAGCTCGTGATCGGGACGTCCGGTACCTGACGGAACGTGCTGCTCGTGATGCCCGCTTTGCTGATGAACGTTTCACCGTGCAAGAACACCGTCACGCCATAACCCTGCAACACGATCACGAGTTCGGGGAACTTCGCGCCACCATAGGAGACGAAGTACGCCGGACCCGTCAACTCGACCGGTAGCACTGGCGTGATCGCTGTCGCTTCGCCGACGCGTGAGTCCGCGGGACAGTTGGCGGGGTTCGCTTCGAACGTCTGTGACGGGCACGCCTTCTGCAGCGTCGTCAACCTGGACGGCAGTTGCTTGGGCAGATCCACCTTGACCATCTTCACGTTCGATTGTGAGGACGCTTGGTTGGCTCCCAGTTCGCCTGTCGGGTAGAGGATCTTCGCGTCGAGGCTCGCACCGTCCTTCCTGGAGGTCTTGCCGCTGGTCGAGACCTTGAAGTCAGGCTTGAACGTCAAGCTCCTGCAGGAACCCATCTGGAAATGAGAGCCGATCGGGACGCTAGCCCCTTCCGTGCTGGTCGCGGTACCCGAGAACGATTGCGGTTCGCAACCGGTCGGGTTGAACATGAAGCCGGGCTTGTCAATCACGGCGTTGATAGCCCTGAGATCGGCGGGTATCCCGTCGATGATCGTCGGCAACGGGTCAGTCGTGATCGTCAACTGCGTCGTCAGCGGGTTCACTTCGATCTTCGCCCGCACGACCTGTGTTTGCAGCGTAAACGGACCCACGTTCAAAGGCACCACGATGCTCAACCCGTACGGTGCGCCCTTATACCCACCGGTCAGATAGATCGGCGCAGGTGGCTGACCCGGTTGCCGGCACCACCAACGGATACGGCCCAGGACCGGCCTCCACGACCGTGTGCCCGATCTGCGACGCGCTGGAACACGTCCCGGCGTTCGCCTGTGCTTCTGGACACAACGGGACCTTGCTGATCATCCCCAACAAGCCCTCCGGCGTCTTGAACTGCAACGACCCGATCCGCTGCTGATCGTCAGGACGCGTCAACAACAAAGAGAAGTCCGTGAACCCACCAGCCTGATCGGTAGTAGATCCAGCGATCAGCGACGGGCTGAACGGCAACGGCGACGAAGGACACGGAGCGCCGCCCGTAGCCGCGTCGATCACGAAGCTACTCGACGGGAACACGTCTTCCACGAACGGACTGCTCCACGGCGTGAAATCACTCGTCGTGGTATACGACCCACACTCTGTCGGAGTGCTCAACGCCGCCTGAGCGCCACCGCTGAAAGACAACTTGAAGTCCGTGAACGGAAGCTCAGGGGTCTTTTCGAACGTGGTCACAAGCCGGCCCGTCTGTTCGTCCAAACGTACATCCCCGACAAGCTTCAAGTTGACGCCTTCACCAGATGCCGCGACCAACAACTTCAAATCCGGTGGGTTGGACTGCAAGACGTAAACACTCCCCTTCAAACTGTTTTTCAGCAACGGCGTTTCGATTTCGTCAGTGCCGACCTTTGACGCATTCGGACACGAAGGCGCGTTCACCGTACCGATCGCCGTTTCCCTTTCCTGACACGCCGCAAGCCCGGCAGCTTGGCCAGGATTGATCACGACACCCTCGGGCAACGTCACCTTCGTATCTTGGATATTCGACGTCGCGACCCCTCCAGGCACCAACAGCGCTTCCTGCGGAACCTTCACTTCAGCCGTCAAGCCCGCAGGCGTATCCGCATACGATGTATCCGGTGCGACGCTTATCGCAGGTTCGAAATGCAACCCTTCGCAACCGGATAGTCCGATCGGATTACCGTTCTGGTCGCTCGAAAGCAACGTTGTTTCTGCGACATGCGAGGCGTCAACCCATCCGGTGGGGGCGGCGGAATATTCTTCTGGCCCAGTGCATGAGGTGGGCAGCGTAAGGAAGGGGACTTCGCCTTCCGGGTCGCTGCATCCGAAGTATTCTGTTCCGCCTTCACCCAGACATGTGCGCTCGGCGTCGTGAGCCTTGTTGGCCGGGTCGCCCCAAATCGTCACGTCGGAGGAGATGATGTCCCGTTGAGGGATGTTCTTGACGTTCTCCGTTATCCCATAGTCCACGCCGGTGCGCACACTCGCGTCGAGGAATACCTCATTGTTGAAGATCTGGAGGCCAAACTCTGCCGGATGCCCAGGTGGCGGCACGAGGTTGTAGACGGGGAAGTTCAGCTGGAAGACAAATTCCGTGCCGGAGCCGCCGATTATCGTTGGAGCGATCCCGATCTGCGAACCGGTCGGGCACCTTTCTTCATCAAACTGATCGCGGGTACAGCGCGGCAGCGCGGTCGCGTTGCCGGCCAGCCCCGGTGGAAGGTTCACCGTCATGTTGCGGACTTCGCCTTCCGGCGCGGTCTTGGCGTTTGCGTTCATGTCAAACGTGAACGTGAACGCGAACGGGTGAGAACCTGCCTGAGTGTCAAGCGTGCCGTTGGCGTTGGATGCCCACGCCTTGGCGTCGGCGATGCCAAAGCCCGCGGGCTTGGAGCTGACCGTGAACTGTTCGGAGATCGTCGCGTCCTGCGGTGCTCCGCCGCCGCTCACGCTGACGTGGTTGACGATCTTGCCTTCCGGCAGGCTCGCTTCCACGCTGACCGGCAGACGATATTCAGCCTGTTCGGAGCTGACAAGCGTTGGGGCTTCCGTCTGCGTGGCTTCAACTGTCCTGGTGCAGACCACGGGGCCGGCCCCGGTACAGGTCCATCCGTCACCGCCGGTGGAGGCGATGCCCGCGGGCAGGGTGTCAGTGACGATCGCGCCTGGACCGCTTTCGGCTGCGCCGATGTTATAGACCCGCACCGAGAAGATCGCCCCTTCCCCGGGCACGAGGTTCGTCGGATAGCTGCGGGCGGTGATCATCCAGCCGGGCGCAGGCACGGTGCCCGAGCCGCTCGTCACTTCCGAGGCCGACGCCGAGCCGCTGCCGACCAAGGCAAAGGCACATGCTGCACACAGTGCGACGGCGTTCCGCACGAAGGTGTTGTTCCTCATCACTTGCCCCTCCCGTTGCTGTTCCTCGCACGGCGTACATGCACGCCGGCCCGCCTGCCCTTCACTCTGCCTTTCCTACCCCCGTGGACCCTCTTGTGACTGTTGCCCCTCCGGGCTTTCTCGTGTTTGTGACTCTTCTTTACCTCAGCCACCTTCTCCGTGACGGGCGCGAAGTTGCCGACGCCGTCGTATGTGACACTCGCCGGCGTCGCAAAGATCGGCGGCGCGGAGGGCAGACCCTGGCAGCCGCTGCCGCTGCATTGGGGCGCCACCGGCGGCGGCGTGGCTCCCACGTGAGCGTCGTAGAGGTCGATGTTTTCGTTTTCGTCTTCGGGTATGAGTTTTGCCCTCGTCGTAAAGAACACGTCGTTTCCGCTTTCGCTCGTATCGACGAGGAAGTTACCTTCGCCGGCGGTGCCGTTAGAGATCAGGTAGACGCACCCCTCCGCTTCGGTGCATGTGCCGGAGCCATCGCGCTCCCACTCATAGACATCCCAGGTGTGATTCGTGTCCTGCGGCACAAGCGCTTCGACGCTGTTGAAGAAGACGCGACTGCCGTCGCTTGACATCCAATGCAGCGAATACGTCGGCGCAAAGCTGACCGGAAGGAACGCCGAGTACGGGAAGTGCCGTCCTTCCGTGCTCACCACACCTTCGGCAGGCTCTCCGGAGCGGTGACAGGAGATGCAGCGCAACTTTCCGGAGCCATAATCGTAGACGTAAAACTCGGGGGCTTCGTTGTTTTCATAGCCGGTCAGTGACAGGACCGAGCTGAACAGGGCCGTGGTCCCGGACGGGGTTACCGCGGCTTCCTTCGCCCCCAGGTCCCCCCGCCAGTCACCGGTGTCCCAACCGAATGAGTTCGGCTCCGTTCTGTTGTCCTCGCTAGAAAGCGTCGCGATGTACCTGACAGGCTCTCCAACGTGCAGCACGTAGAGGTTGCATTCGCCGGATTCGTAGAAGGCGCTGGAACAGTTCACCGGCTTCGGCGCCCCCGCAAGTTGGGCGTTGGCGACGAAGTAGATGTAGGAGAGGTCTTCGCTGGCGCCGACAAGCCCTTGGACTTCTGCGCCTTCGACGAGATCGGTGGTTTGGCGGGTTTCGACGTCGTAGACGTAGAGGCTGCCTTCCTTGGTGAAGAGCACCTTCGAGCCGCTCGGCGTTGCGGTCAGGTACCGCCCACCCCCACCAACTCCCGCGTCAATCTGGACGGTTTTTGTACCGTCTTCGCGCATGTAAATATTGGGGTTCGGGCCTTCGCCGGTCCAAAAGATCCGCCTGCCGTTCGTCGAGATTACGTTGGCGAAGTCGGGAGCGTTACTCCCGTGTTCCCCTTCTTCGACGGGCCCGCCGAATACGGCCGCCGGTTCAGGGCTCCCGTCCGGCAGGACGTTCACCAACTGTAGTTCGCCGCCCGTGAAGTCATAGAGGTTGTTCTTTGTCTGACCCCCGTTCGACCGCATTCGAAGTGAGCGCGTCGTTTGCCATGTAGAGTACGTGGCTGAAGTCGGCGGTAGCCCCGGCGAACACCGGCTGCCCGACCTTGCCCCCAAGGGTTACGCCGTAGCCCTTGAACTGAGCCTTGGTGCGGTTGGGCGGCTTGATTGGAAGTAGAGAGGTGTACGCACCGGTTTCGAAGTCACGCGCGTAGGGCACGTCGTATCCTTCGGCGACCCCGCCTGAGACAAGCGGCACTGCGGAGTTGGTGGTCAGCAGGCCTTGAGTGATGTCCGGGGAGAATGCCTGATAGTCGGGGTATACGGCGAGCTGTTCGGAAGGAGGCAGCACATTGCTCGCTTCCCACTCTCCCTGTGCGTTACGGTGCGCAACGTACTGGTTCCCGGCGCCGGCGCCCTCCCGGCCCACTCCACCTTCCGCGGAAGGCTGCGCGATATAGGCGATCGCGTTGCCGCTCCGCGCCGCCTCGTAGGGGAGGTAGGTGTAGCCGCCTGCGTTTGAGATCTCCACCGGCCACTTCGCATAGACGTTGGCATCGTTATTGTCGCTTGGCGTGACCTTTTCGTAGCCGCGGTGGTCAGGGAGCATAGGCACCCCCATTGACTGTTCGGCTGCGTTTGCAGCGCCCGCTTGGAGCGCGAGCACGGCAACGATTGCCGCGCCCAGCATAACCAGCGCGATCCGCGCGGCGAATATGGACGGTGCTTTACCCATCAGCGTGAGGCCTCCCCATATATGTGAGCCCCAACTTGCGGTGAGGCGGTGATTGAAAGCTCAACGGTCGATCGAGCGTCGGCTCGACATTCACATGCGCGCGACCAGAGAAATCCGTTCCGGCGCCGAGCGCCGGAAAACCGCGAGGGTGTTCCGCGGTAAAGCGGGCTACCGGTCTCGAAGCCGGCCCGACCAGAGAGAGAGAGAGAGAGAGAGAGACGCGTCAGCGACGCTGACGCGTCCTATTACGGACCCGCCATCACGACACGGACTCTCAAGCACATGATCCCCAAACGAATGCACGCGAAAAACAACTCCCTCTCAGAAGCGACCCGGTCCCTCTCCCAAGGTCCCCGTCAAAACTGTGTTGGCGTTGACCACGAAGACCGACCCAAACCCGACCTTATGTCTCGTCTACACACCCCTGTGGCGAGCAGACATAGGCCACTTATACACGAGACGGTGGTTGTTGTCAACCCTGCTCGGGGTCGCGCGCGTGGCGCGAGAGCGGATAGCGGCGGCGCATGAACGGCGCGAAGTGGGGCACCGTAAAGTCGAGGAGGCCGAAGTCGGGGCTGTATACGAGCCCCTTCTTGATCAGGGCGTCGCGGTGCGTGGAGGCGCCGGAAGCGCCGCCCCAAGCCGCAAGCGACTCAGCAGCGTCCTGAATTGAGTCTCCTGCTCTTCTCGGCCCGTCAGCGCGGGCGGAGGGTTGCCAGCGCCCATCGAATAGGGGTTGGCGAGGGGATCCACAGAGCGTGGGATCGAACGCTATGGCATCTATGCCATAGCGTTATGGCGTAAACGCCATAGCGCTAGCTGACGCAGCGAACGGGTGAGCGTTCGCTGGACGCGCTCCAAACGGCGGGGTTAGTGGCAGGAGAAATGATTGTCCCGCCGTAGCACATGCTGTGGCCAAGGCCGTGTATCCGTTGTGGACCGACGAGGAGCTGGAGGAGCGCCGTCGGCGCTCGCGCGAACTGTACGTCGAGCGCTATAAGACCGACGTTCGCGCTGGTTTCACTGAGATCGAGCGCGAGTGCCAGAACGAGGTTAGGGCGCTCTTCGAGCTCACGCACAGCCTGCGCTCCCTCGGCGAGGACCCGAAGCTGTTCGTGGAGCACCCCAAGTTGTTGACGGCCGCGCGGTTTGTCACCAAGCCCGCGATCAGCGCGGACACGCTGAAGATCGTCGGCCAGGAGGACGGGCAGGTCGAGACGATCTGCGAGTTCTTGGATCGCGAGCGCTTCCCGTGGCTTGCGGGCAAGCAGGCCGGCTCGCCGCGACGGGTGGACGTTGAGCGCGCCGTGGCTTTGACCGCGCGGATCATGGCCGAGCAACGAGGACAGACCCGTAGCCGCACGGAGTCTTCCCGGGCTCAGGAGCACGCGGTGCGCGAGGTGCTGCTGGGGTGCGGCTTGAAATATGTGGATCGCAAGGACGTGCGCCGGCGCATGGTTGAGCTCGGTGACGATCCCAAGCGTGGCCTGACGACCGCGAACTACCAGGAGTTGCTCGGCCGCGGCGAGTTCACGCGCGAGACGGCCCTCGCCGGGTCGAAGTGCGACGTTCCCGTGCGCCTGGCCGACGGCAGGCTGTTCCCGATCGAGTGTAAGGTTTCCAACTCGGAGGTCAACTCGACCAAGCGGCTAATCCGCGAGACGCGCGGCAAGCACGGCGAGTGGCGCCGGGCATTCGGAGGCGAGCTGATGACCGGAGCAGTGCTTGCCGGCGCCTTCAGCATGATCAACCTGCGCCAGGCCCAGCAGGCCGGCGTGCTGCCGTTCTTCGAGCACGAACTGCAAGCGCTGAGTGCGTTCATCGAGGTGGGTGCCCATCCACGATAGGCAACTCACGCCGCGCTGGCGACAGGCCTGGAAAGCGGCTTGACCGGCAAGCGCAGCAGGTCACCCGGCTCGATCTTGCCGAGCCCACCGCCATAGGTTCGGCCAAACTCCCGCAGCAATTGCGCGTTGGTCTCGTCCTCGAGCATCGGACGCAGCTCGTCTGGGTCGATGCCGTCATCGGCCCAGACGTTCAGCAACGCGGACAGGCAGCGCGCGCCGAGCTCGTTGCGGACGAAGCGGGCGCGCCGGCGCGACATGTAGGTCACGAAGAAGTCGGCGGGCGCCACCCGCTCGACGCCGTACCACGGTTTGCGGGTCTTGCAGTTGAAACGCTCAGTCAAGCCGAGGGCCTCGCCGTGTTCGATGTAGCGCAGCACAGACGTCCCCTCCAGCGCGGACTTGGCCTCGTGACACCACAACAGCCAGCTTGGAGCGCCGGCAGCCTTGCGCGCACGCCAGAACGCGCGTGTGAGCACCGACCCATTCTCAGGCAGATCCTTGGAGCCGACGACCACCGGAACCAGGAACCGCCGCTCTATGCCCCACCCGTCAACCTCTTCCTGGGTTAGACAGAAGAACGAGTTATCGCCGGTGGCGATCCCGCGGCGTACTCGCGCATAGTCATCGAGCGTTGCCGAGCGGCCCGCTAGCAGCGGTCGGATTCGCTCCGCGCGCGAGGGAAGCAGTGCCGTCCACGATCTATCTGCTTGGACCTCATCGGCCTTGAGCAGCACCTTGCGCCCTCGTGCGACCGACCCGTTCAGCTGTGCCTCGGTCATTCGCACGCGGCGAGTCACCCGCTCACGCTTGGTCGCGATCGTGATAGCGGAGGTCGTCAACACGCCGTCGAAGGCCAGCTCATCCATCTCGAGCACGATCAACTCATCGATGTCGCACCAGCTGAGCAAGGCCTCCTTCAGAGCGGCTCCGTAGCGGACGTCGAGGAACTCGGTCGGGGTGATGAACGCCAGACGGCCGCCGAAGCGAAGACGCTGGATTGCCTCCAAGAAGAAGTAAACGTAGCTCCCCGACAGGCTGCTGACCGCCAGGCCGAACGTGCGCGAGTAGTGCTTGGCGAGCGCCTTCTGCTGGAGCGTGAGGTTGTGATGACGGATGTAGGGCGGATTGGCCACGATCACGTCGAATTGCTCGATCGAGAAGGGCCAGCGACCAAGGTCAAGGAAGTCTCCGTCGACGATCTCGACCTCGCCGCCCTCGGTCTCCAGCGCGCACCGCGCCAGCTCGACAGCCGACGGATCGACGTCGCAGCCAAAGCGCTTAGGCCCCGGGCCGACCGCGCGCAGCAGAGCGCCTCCGCCCACCCCGGGATCAAGACAGGTCTCAGGATCGACCTCCAAGACCGCCTCGGCCATCAGCTCAGCGATCGGCAGGGGCGTAAAGAACTGCCCGAGCCGGTAGCGCTGCTCCCGTGAGTTGATCCGCTCAAGCGCCTGCTCGGGCATCTCAGTCTCGGATATCAAGGGCATTTGGCTGATCGTATGCTCGCTATCAGACAGGTGCTACCGCCCGGTCCGCAGGGTCGGCACGGCGGCTCTCGGTCTACTTGCGACTATGACATATGTCTACGACGGATCCTAGACTCCGGAGCGTTGAACGCCCTCAACTTCACGCGACTGGCCCTTACGCGGCCCGGTCATTGAGCTCACTTGAGCACCCGGGATCTCGACCAGCCTGCCCTCGCTCCGCGCCACCGTGGCAAGACCCCCGTCGGCCGTCAACAGCCGACAGTCGAGCCGTTGGGCCAGCGCCAGAAAGGCTGCGTCATAGGCCGTGAGCCGGTCACGCAATGCCCACACGGCCTCGAGCATGTGGATGACGGGATAGCGAATGACTCTCAGCTCCCGCAACGCGCTCATCGCGAGCGCCGAGTCGCGCTCGCTCAGCTCGCCCCGCAGGGCGAAGCGGCGCAACATGGAGGTCGCCTCCACGTGAAAATGCTCGGGCACGTGGATCTCCTTGTGCTTGGAGAGCTCCTCGCGGATCGCCGGCGCCGCGGGCCGTGCGAGCAGGACCTCGCCGATCGCGCTCGCGTCGGCGACGATCAAAGTGAGTGGCGCTCGCGCTCGGCGCGGATCGCCTCGGCCGGCGACATCTCGCTCTGGAGCGGCTCGAGCCTGTCGGTCCCCGCGAGCCACTCGCTCATCGTGGGCCTCACCGCCAGGTCGCGCATCTCCCGCAAGAGATAGTCCGAAAGAGTCATCCCCGCCCGCGCGGCACGCACCTTCAATTCCCGGTGCAGATCGTCAGGCACGTTGCGAATCTGGACCATCGACATGCGATCCACATTATCACATGCGGAGCGCATGGTGCTGGCCGAAGTTATCAGGAGTTATCAGGAGGTATCGGAAAAATCTGATAACTGCTGATAGGTCTTGATCAGTCTGCGGCGCCGAGCGACGCTCCCAGGTGAGCCACGGCCTACGTCGCGATCTCGTCTCGGATGTAGATCGCCAACAGCGGGTCGTCGAGCTCCCAGGCGCCATCACCTACCGCGCGATGAACGATGCTCGTCCGCTGCAAGCGACGCAGCGCGCGAGCGGCCGCCTTGGACTCCAGGCCACGGTAGGGCGCGCGTCCATGCGCGAGGTTGCCCCCCACGCGCAGGGCCGTCCTGTCAGGCCGCCGGCTCTCTGCACGGCGATCGCGGCTTGGATAGCGTCTCCGCGCGGGGTGAGCGTCCAGGCGTTGGGCTCTCCCTTGGCGTGTCCTTCGCCTTGGTTTTGGATTAGCTCGCAGCTCTCCAGACGTCGGAGGAGGCGTGACATTTGGCCCTCGTCGGCGATGCCGGAGGTGTCGGCGATATGGCGGTTGGATGCACCGGGAGCTGATGCGATCGTGTCCAACACACGCGCCGTGCGGTAGGTGAAGCGGATCGGCAATCCCTTGAACGGGTCCACGCCGTTGCGGCGCGCGGCGCGCGGGGCCGACGGCGCGGGGCGCTCGAGCTCTTCCTGCGCCGCCGCCGACCCGAGGTAGGGGTGCACGATCATCGCCATCAGAGGGTTCGCTAGATCGATCAGCGCACCATCCGCGCGGGCCCGCTTGGCCTTCGCGCCGCGTGCACGCCCGTTTGCCGACGGCGAGCTTTCAATCAGACGTGTATGGATCACCGAAAGCACTCCTCCGACGACGCCTTGGGCGGTCAGCGGCGGCGGCCCGACTCCAGCGCGCACCTGAGAGCGACCCTCATCTACAGCCTCGGCGATCGACTCGAGGACGTGGCGGCGACGCTCCAGCAGTTCGGGGCCACCCCGGCCCGCCTCCACGAGACAGAGCCGGGCAACGTCGGGTTCGGCGTCGAGTTGCTCGAGTACGAGCGCGAGCGCCGCGCGCGTGCGCTCGCGCCAGGACCCTTTCGCCCCGAAGACAGGCCCGACACGGTGCGCCAACCGCGCGATGGCCTGGTCGAACGCCGCCAGTAGGCAGTCTTCGCGGTCCGAGAACAGCTCGTAGAACGTGCGGCGAGACACTGCCGCCTGCTCGCACACACGCCCCACCGTCGCGGCCTCCAAGCCGCTGGCGGAGGCCACTTCACCGAACGCCAGCAACAACCGGCGGCGCTGCATCTCGGCGACATGACCGCCCTGGCGGCCAACCTCGACGGAGCCGGCGTGCTTATGCGAACGCACGCCAGGCTCCGATCGCGATTGTCCTGGACACGGCCTACTTGCCTTTCCTGCTGCCTTTGTGCTTGGCAGCGGCCTTCTTGTGCTTCTTCGTCTTCTTTGTCTTGTGCTTCGCGGTGCACCCGGTGACGCTTATCGGCGTGGTCTGCTTGATCGTCGCGCCGTTCTGGCCGGTGAACGCGGTCGGCATCTTCAGCTTCGTCGTGCACAGGTTCCCGTTCGCCGCCAAGGCGGAATATGGGCCCTCGGGTAGCTTCAGCTCGAAGCTGGTGATCGGGACGTCCGGCACCTGACGGAACGTGCTTGAGGTGATCCCGGCTTTCGAAATGAAGGTTTCGCCGTGCAGGAACACGGTGACGCCGTAGCCTTGGAGGACGATCACGAGTTCGGGGAACTTCGCGCCACCATAGGAGACGAAATACGCCGGACCGGTCAGTTCGACCGGCAGCACCGGCGTGACCGCCGTGGCTTCCCCGACCCGCGAATCCGCCGGACAGTTGGCCGGGTCAGCTTCGAAGGTCTGCGAAGGACAAGCCTTCTGCAACGTCGTCAACCGCGACGGCAACTGCTTGGGCAGATCCACCTTGACCATCTTCACGTTCGACTGGCTGGAGGCTTGGTTCGCTCCCAGTTCGCCTGTGGGGTAGAGAATCCTCGCGTCAAGGCTCGCCCCGTCCTTGCGTGAGGTCTTCCCGCTGGTTGAGACCTTGAAGTTCGGCTTGAACGTCAACGCGCGACACGAACCCATCTGGAAATGACTGCCGATCGGTGCTGTCGATCCTTCAGTGCCGTACGCGGTACCAGAGAACGACTGCGGTTCGCAACCGGTCGGGTTGAACATGAACCCAGGCCTGTCGATCACGGCGTTGATAGCCCTGAGATCGGCGGGGATGCCGTCGATGATCGTCGGTAGCGGGTCTGTGGTGATCGTCAACTGCGTCGTCAACGGGTTCACTTCGATCCGCGCCCGCACGACCTGCGTCTGCAACGTGAACGGACCCACATTCAACGGCACAACGATGCTCAACCCGTACGGTGCACCCTTATACCCACCGGTCAGATAGATCGGCGCGGGTGGTTGCCCCGGTTGCGGCACCACCAACGGGTAGGGACCAGGACCGGCCTCCACGACCGTATGCCCAATCTGAGACGCCGCAGAACACGTACCAGCGTTCGCCTCCGCTTCTGGACACAACGGGACCTTGCTGATCATCCCCAACAATCCCTCGGGCGTCTTGAACTGCAACGACCCGATCCGCTGCTGACCATCTTCGCGCGTCAAGAGCATCGAGAAGTCCGTGAACCCACCGGCCTGATCGGTGGTCGAACCAGCCGTCAACACCGGGTTGAACGGCAACGCACCGCCTGGACAGGCACTACCTCCGGGTCCGTGGTTGATTTCGAAGTTGCTTTCGGGGAACACGTCGCCGATCGCGGGTGTGCTCCACGGCGTGAAGTCGCTGCTCGTCGCATACGACCCGCAACGCAACGGCGTCGCCAAAGCAGCCTGCGCACCACCGCTGAAGGACAAACGGAACGTCGTAAACGGCAACTCAGGCGTTTCGGTGAACGTCGTCGTCAAACGCCCCGTCGTTTCGTCCAGATGCACGTCCCCGACGAGCTTCAGGTTCACGCCTTCGCCTGAGGCCGCCACCAAAAGCTTCAGGTTCGGTGGATTGGACTGCAACACATACACATCGCCCTTCAAGCTTTTTTTCAACAGCGGCGTTTCTATTTCATCGGTCCCAACCTTCGAGTCGTTGGGACACGACGGCGCTTCAAGCGTCCCGACAGCGCTTTCCGCCGTCTGGCAGGCGCCCAACCCAGCAGCCTGCCCCGGGTTGATCACGACGCCTTCGGGCAACGTTACGGTCGTATCCTTGATGTTCGACGTCGCGATACCTTCGACGCTTTCCAATGCTTCCTGGGGCGTCTTTAGCTCCACCGTCAAACCAGCAGGCGTATCAGCGTCCGAGGTATCGGGTGCCACGTTGATTTCAGGTTTGAACCCCAAATGGTCACAGCCGGTCAGGCCCTGCGGCACGCCGCTCTGATCGTGAGACAGGAAGCTCGCATGGTCGACCACGCTCCCATCCGCCCACTCGTTGATTGACGCTGAATATTCCTGCGGACCAGTGCAGGACGTCGGCAACGTCAAGAAAGGGGCCCCTGAGGCAGCAGATTTGCATTCTCCTCCAATCGAATTGTCTCCGCAGGCACGCTGCTTATCGTGACTCGGATCGGACGGCACGCCCCAGATCTCAACAGCGTTGGTAACGACCAACCTCTGGGGTATGTTGTTGACGCGCTCAGTAATGCCGTAGTCACCATCGCTTCGCACCGTTGCATCCAGAAACACGTTGATACCGAAGATCGTGAAGCCGAACTCCGCCGGATGCCCTCCGGGCGGCACCAGGTTATACACGGGAAATGTGAATGTGATGGTAGGAGGCAATTCTCCCGGCGAGCTGAGGCCGGACGGCGCCACGCCGATCTGAGAGCCCGACGAGCACTGTTCGTGGTCGAACTGTTCACGCGTGCATCTTGGCACCGCCTGCGCGTTGCCGACCAGTCCCGGCGGAAGGTTGACTTCGATATCTCGGCCTTCGCTTTCGGCTATTTTTCCACTGCTTTCCGAATTCAGAGCGAAGTTGAAGGTGAACTCATACGGATGAGATCCGGCCTGGCGATCCACGGTACCGTTCGCGTTCGTAAACCACGCGTCGGTGTTAGCAAAGCCGAATTTCGTGGGTGCGCTGCTGATCGTGAAATCATTTGTCTCCTGCGCCGATGTCAATGCACCGCCGCCGGTAACCTCCACCTTATTGGCGACCGTACCCGTTTGCGCGGCCGCACTTATCTGTGCTTCCAGACCAAGTTCTTCACGCTCCCCCGGATAGTAGCTTTCCAGGGTATGACTGCAGACCGAAGGTTCGTTGCCTATACACGTCCAACCGCCACCCGGAATACCTTCCACGCCCGGTGGAAGCGTGTCGATGACCTCGGCGCCCGCCGTGCTCGCCGCCGCGCCGACGTTGTACACGTTGACACCCACGACCCCGGTCGATCCCGGCGCTAGGTTTCCCGGAAAAGTGTGCGAGTTGACCTCCCATCCCGCCCTGTTTTCTTCGGCCATAGCCACAGGGCTTGCGACCGCCAACACGACCAGACCCACCGTCAACGCCAACAGTTTGAGCGCGACCGCTCCCCCAACCTGGTGCAACCGCATCACTTGCTCCTCCCGTGGCTCTTGACAAACTTACGAGCAGACTTCTTGACCTTCCGGCCACCCTTGTTCCTCTTTCCCTTGGCGGGCTTCTTGTGCTTCTTGGTCTTCGGCTTCTTCTTTGACTTGGGCTGCTTTACCTTGGCGGTAGCCTGCGACGCAGGTGGGAAGTTCCCGACCCCGCTGTACGTGACGCTCGACGGCGTCGCGAATACCGGCGGCGACGCTGGCACTCCCTGACAGCCGCTACCGGAGCACTGCGACGGGACGGGCGGCAGCGGCGCATCAGACCCGCACGTCATATACGTCTCGGTTTTCGTTTTGATCTTCGCCGGTCAGTTGCGAGCGCGTGACGATGAACACGTCGTCGCCATTGTCACTTGCGTCGATCAGCCACGAGCTTTCGGGACTGGACCCGCTCGACAGCAGATAGATACAACCCTGTGAACGCTGACAGCCACCCGAGCCGTCCTGCTCCCACTCATAGACGTCGTTGACGCCGTTGGTGTCCTGTGGGACAAGCGAATCGACCGAATCGAAGAACACCTTCGTCCCGTCCGAAGACATCCAGCGCGTAACGTGCGTGTTCACATGGCTCACCGGCAGGAAGGCCGATTCAGCAGCTTGGGATGGTTCGAAACGAGGGTGAGTAGGTGATTCACCCGTGGGCTTACACGAGACACAGATGATCCGGCCGCTGCCGTAGTCGTAGGTGAAGACCTCCTCCGCTTGCCCGTTGTCATAGCCCGTCAACGAGCGTTCCGATACAAACACGAGGTGACGGCCGTCCGGCGTCGCCTCGGATTCCCTGTCGCCCATGCCTGACTGCCAGTCCCCGTCCATCTCACGGAAGCTCGGTACCGCCGAGCTGTTGTCCTCAGGAGAGAGCGTGGCTATGAACCTCGTGGATTCACCCCGATGAAGCACGTACAAGTTGCAGCTGGTCGTCTGTTCGTTGCTGGATTCATTGAACACGCATTCCTGGTGTTCGGCGCCGGGCGCAAGGACCGCGTTCGCTGCGAAATAGACATAAGACAGGTCTTCGCTCGTGCCGACGATGCCCTGTACTTCTCCTCCCGTCGTGAGACGCGTAGTCTGGCCGCTTTCCACGTCGTACTCGTATATGTCGCCAGCCTTCGTGAACAGCGCCTTCGAGCCGTCGGGGGTCGCGGTCCAGAACATGCCGCCACCGCCGACACCGGCGTCCACCTGGATCGTCGTGGTGTCGTCTTCGCGCATATACAGGTTGCCGTTGTTCAGGTCTGTCCAGAAGATCCGCCGACCGTCTTCGGAGATATCGTGGCTGAACGACGGCCCGTCCCCAAACCGATCGTTCACGAGCATCGGCCCGCCGAACGTCGCGTTGGGTTCGGTGCTGCCATCCGGCAGGACGTTGACGAGCGCGAGCACGCCGTCGTGGACGTCATAGAGGTTTTCCTCTCGACTGCCCCCGTCTACCGCGTTTTCGGTGAGCGTATCGTTGGCCATGAACAGCACGTGGCTGAGATCGGCGGAGCTTCCCGCGTATGCTGGCTGGTATTCTTTGCCCCCACCCTCCACTATGTTAGGAGCGCCGAATTGCGCAGGCTTGCGGTTCGGGGGCTTAGTGGTGAACAGCGGTTCGAACGCCCCCGTGCTCGACGCGCGCTTATAGAGCACCTCGTATTTTTCGCCCGGGGCGCTGGAAACCAGCGGCTGCAAGCCATTGTAAGTGACGAAGCCAGCCGTCAGGTTTTCGGTAAATCCCTCGTAGACCGTGACAACGGTGAGTAGGCCGGTCGGCGCTTCGATGTTTTCTGTCACCCACCCGCCGCTCGGTGAGCGCCTGCTGAGATACTGGTTGCCGATGCCGGTGCCGTAACGTCCATTGCCGCCCGTTTCAGACGGGTCGCCGGCATAGGTCACGGCATTGCCGTCCGCCGCCGCCATGAACGGCAACCTGGCCGAATAATCCTCTAGGGAGCCCACCGTCGGCGCCTTGACGTTGCCGTCGGCGTTGTTGTTGGGTGAGACCTTTTCGTAGCGGCGCCCGTCCGGTAGTACAAGACTTGGGGACGGAGCCGTCGCGAACGTCGCGTCTTTTCCGTAGACCGTACCGAACTGGTTCTTGACAACCACCCGGAAGTGGTAGGCCGTTTCAGGCGGCAGCCCTTCCAGCGACACTTGCGCTTCGCTGGAGAGCGTTTCTTCGGGCGTGACGGCACCGTAGGATGCGGTCGGCCCGTATTCGAAATGGTAGGTGCTTTCCGTACCAAAATCTTCGATCTTGGCTTTGAGGGTCACTTCGGTATTCGAAGCGCCCGAGATCGACTCGCTTTCGACCTTCGCTTCTGCCGCGAGCGCGGGAGCGCTGAACACGAGCAGAGCGACCAACATGAGTCCGAGCCCCGTCAGCAGGCTGCGGGGGGTGGCGAAGAGTTTTCTCACCGTGAGGCCTCCGTATACGAGCCCCAACCAGTGAGGCATGAGTTGACCGGAAGCCCGATCGCGCCGAGCCCCCTCCCAATCGAGGAACGACGAAAACCGCGCTCGGTGGCGCGGCAAAGACTGGTCCGAGAACGACCCGCTAGCGGGTGAAGCGCAACGCCGCGCTGAGCGGCGGCCCGGCCAGAGAGAGAGAGAGAGAGAGAGAGAGAGACGCGTCAGCGACGCTGACGCGTCCTATTACGGACCCGTCATTGCGACACGGACTCTCAAGCACATGATCCCCAAACGAATGCACGCGAAAAACAACTCCCTCTCAAAAACGAGCAGGTCCCTCTCCCAAGGTCCCCGTCAAAACATTGGCTGCCGGCCACGAAGACCGACCCAAAACCCGACCTTATGTCTCGTCTACACACCACCGTGGCGAGCAGACATAGGCCACTTATACACGAGCTTGCCGCAGTTGTCAACCCCAGCCTTTCGATGGGCACCCGTCCCGAAAGCGGAGCCGAACTGTCTGGGAGCTGACTGGAGCCGACAGTCCCCCACGCCTTGTGACCGCCTACATAAAGCCCTAGACTGGAGGAACCGATGGCAAGCGTCAAGCAGACGATAAGCGAAGTAGACGTGGTCCGATTGCGTGACGCGGTCGGTGAGTGGCCCGCGGGTACAAGGGGCACGGTGGTCTCTGAACACGGCAAGGACAAGCTCATCGAGATCTCCGACCTCCAAGGTGTCACTCTCGACCTGATCACCGTGGCCGAGCCAAGGCTCGAGCTGATCGCCAAGCACGGCCGATAGGCGCTTCGGCGCCGGGCTTCGGCGCCCCCGTCTGACACCAAGCCCAACCTTTGTACATCCCGGCGCCGAGTTTCGGCTACCTTTCAGGTAGGCCAGGAGGGGCGAGCTGAGCAGCGCGGGAACGTGAGCATCGACGTACAGACAAGGCTTCAGGCCGACCGCAAGAGCACCCAGCGCGACCGGCTGATCGCCGGGATGATCGCGGCGGCCCATCGCTGCGGCTATGAGGGCGCGAACGTGTCCCAGGTGATCGCCGAGGCCGGAGTCTCAAGACCCACCTTCTACGAGTACTTCAAGGACAAGGACGACTGCTTCCTCGCGACCCACCGCGAGATCGGGCGGCTGCTTGTGTGGGAGATCCGCCGGGCTGTCCAGGCGGCCCCGCCCGAGCAGGCCGTCCAAACGGCGATCAGAGCCCTGATCAGGCTCTCCGAAGAATTCCCCGACCGCGCCGGCTTCCTGTGCAACGAGGCGATGGCCGCGGGCTGGCGCGGGCTGCAGGAGCGCGACCGGCTGATGGACAAGCTGGGCGAGGTCGTCAACCGGGCACGCGCCCAGGCCCCCGCGCACATCGCCACGCCCG
Source organism: uncultured Solirubrobacterales bacterium (assembly GCA_963753145.1). GTDB lineage: Bacteria > Actinomycetota > Thermoleophilia > Solirubrobacterales > Solirubrobacteraceae > Palsa-744. The sequence goes on along the minus strand of CAVWAX010000003.1, from coordinate 1,379,040 downwards.
ACCTGCCGGTCGAGGTGGTCTTCGGCGCGGGGCGCTGGCTGCTCGCCCCTCCCCTGCGCCGCGGGGTCCACGACCTGGGGGCGCTCGCCGACGAGTTCGTGCGCTGGGTGGAGATGTACGAGCTGCCGACGGGCGAGCACCGTTGGCACGAGCTCGAGCCGGGACCCGAGCTCGCGCCCTCGCCGTTCGTCTCTGAGATCTCGCTGGCCCCTCCGCCCGCGATCCGCCCGGGCCGCTCCAAGCTCTCCAAGAGCGAGATAACCCGCAACCAGCACGAACGCATCCTCTACGCGACCGCCGAGCAGGCCGCGACCAAGGGCTACAACGTGACGACCGTGGCCGACATCACCGCACGCGCCAAGGTCAACAGGCGCGTCTTCTACAAACACTTCCGCGACAAGCAGCAGGCGTTCCTGGCGGTGCACGAGCTGGGCGTGCAACAGCTGATGACGCTCTCGGCCAGCGCCTTCTTCAGCCAGAGCGAATGGCGCGAGCGCATCTGGGCGGCGATGCGCGCGGGCACGCAGTTCCAGGCGACCCACCCGGTCGTGACCCACATCTGCCTGGTCGAGTCCCACGCCGTGGGCGCCTCGGCGATCCAGCGCATCGACGATCACCGCGCGGCCTTCACGATCTTCCTGCAGGAAGGCAACCTCCAGGCCGGCCAACCCGCCTCGAGCACGATCATGGAAGCGATCGCGGGCTCCACTTTCGAGATCGGCTATCGCGTGGCGCGGCGCGGCCAAAGCGCCCAGATGGCGCGGCTTGCCCGCAGCGGCGCGTTCATCGTGCTCGCGCCGTTCATCGGCCCGGCCGCCGCAAGCGCGTTCATCGAGCGTAAGCTGGGCGAGGAACTGGCGTGAGCGAGCTCTCCGCAACCCCGGCGGCGACAGGTCGTAGGAGCACTCAGCGCGGGCGGCTGATCGCGGGCATGGTGAGCGCGGCCCGCCGCCACGGCTACGCGGGCGCGACCGTCTCCGAGGTGATCGAGCGGGCGGGCGTCTCCAGGCCCACCTTCTACGAGTACTTCGAGGATCGCGACGCGTGCTTCATAGCCACCCACCGCGAGCTGGCGGCGCTGTTCGTGGAGCGGATTCGCGAGATCGTGCGCGCGGCTGCCCCCGAGCAGGCGGTGCAGGCGGGGATCCGCGGGTTCATGGAGCTGGCCGAAGCACACCCCGACGCGGCAAGCTTCCTGTGCGACTCGACGATGGCGGGCGGTTGGGGAGCGTTGGACGCGCGCGACCGCATGATCGACGAGCTGGCGCTGATCATCGAGAGCGCGCTCGCCGAGGCAGCGCCTGACGCGCTCACCCCGGATGTGCCCGTTCCGCTCGTGCTGGGCGCGCTGCGCTGGCTGCTGGCGCCGCTGTTTCGCGGCGGCGATCCGGGGCTCTCGGAGCTGGCGACCGGGCTCATCGACTGGGTCGAGCTCTACAGCCGCCCTCGCGCCCGCCACCGCTGGCGCACGCTGGAGCCGGGACCCAAGCTGCCGCGCTCGCCGCACGAGTCCCACATCTCGCTGCGACCGCCGCCCGCGATTCCGGCGGGACGCTCCTCGTTATCGCGAGCCGAAGTCGCGGCGAACCAGCGCGAACGGATCATGTACGCGACCGCCAAGGTCGCCGCCGCCAAGGGCTACACGGTCGCCACGATCGCCGACATCACCGAGGCGGCGGGCGTCGATCGGCGCGTGTTCTACAAACACTTTCGCGACAAGCAAGACGCGTTCTTGGCGGTGCACGAGCTGTGCATCCAGCAGATCATGGCGGTCACAGCGACCGCCTTCTTCAGCGCCAAGGCGTGGCCCGAGCGGGGTTGGGCCTCGATGCACGCGTGCGCCCAATTCCAGGAGGACCACTGGCTCGTGACCCACATCGCCCTGATCGAGTCACACGCCGTCGGCGCTCCGGCGGTGCAGCGAGTCAACCACAGCCGCACCGTCTTTACGATCTTCTTCCAGGAAGGCAACCAGTACCTGGATGAGCCGGCCGCGCAGACCACGATGGAAGCGACGTTGGCGGCGATCTTCGAGACCTTCTACCGCCAGGCGCGGCGAGGCGCGAGCGAGACGATGGCGCGACTGACGCCCAACGGGACCTACCTGATGCTCGCCCCGTTCCTCGGCCCACAGGCGGCAAACGAGTTCATCGACGCCAAGCTGGCCGAAGCGTCGGCTCAGCGCTCGCCGGCCCCGTGACGCCACAGCCACAAATACCACGCCAGCACCGCGATCAGCACCGCCAAGGGAAGCACGAGCGTGAGGACAGAGCCCGCGTGAAAAGACGCCAGTAGCAGCACCGCTTCGAGCATACTCAGCTCCTTGCCAGGGCCGGCTCGCCCGGGGAGAGCCAGCGGTTGCAGTACACGAACAGCACGACGAGCAGCGGAATCGAGCCCGGCACCCACATGATCCCGGCCGCCACCTGCTGGTCGGCGATCGCCGAGATCCCGCCGGGACGCGAGCCCATCTGCGCGTAGGCCCCATAGAGCGGATGCGGCGCGAACGCGAGCACCACCGCGAGCACCCACATCACGACCATCGCGCCAACAAGGTAGGCGATCCGCCACAGCTCGCCGAGCGGGGCGCGCAGAGGCGGCGAGTCGATCACCTGCTTCCAGAACATCAGCGCGGTGCAGAAGAACAGGGTGTGCTCGAGCGCGTGCAGCGCTTCGGAGTGCAGGGTGGCGTCGAACAGGGCCGGCACGTGCCAGATCAAAACGACGCCGCTGAACAGCGCGAAGCTCGGCAGGGGCGCCCCCAGCGCCGCGCTCAGACGCCGCAGCGGGCGCAGGCGTCCCTCGGTGAAGCTGTGGGCCAAGGATCGTCTGGCCTGCACACCGAGCGAGCGCCACAACCTCACCCACGGGCGCGCCAGCACGATCAGCGGCGGCGCCACGACGAGCAGCAGCACGTGCTGGAGCATGTGCGCCCAGAACAGCTGCTCGCTCAGGCGCTCCAGGGGCGAGGCCAGCGCGATCAAGAGCACCGCCAGGCCCGCGTAGAAGCAGGCATGGCGCAACCGTCTGACGCCGCGCGTGCGGGCCGGAGCCGGCGTGCGCCGGTTGCCGTACCAGTAGAGGATCGCGAGGTCCACGACGAGCACGAGCGGGGGATCGAACGACCAGTCCCAGAAGCCGGGTGTGGGCGGCGCGGCGCCGGCCGCTAGACCAAGTAGAGCGTGACCCACGCGATAACACCGATCCCGACGAGGTAGGACCAGAAGAACACGGCGGCGTCCAGGCCCGGTTCGATCAGCCGGTCGGCTTCGGCGATGTCCCCCTGCCGCGAGGCCGGGTTGCGCCGCGCGCGCAGCTCGGTCGCGACCTGGGTCTCAAGCCAATACATCGTGGCGAGCACGGCGATCGCGTAGACCCCGGTCCAGCCGTAGAACACGCTCGCATAGCCGCCGTTGGTGGGTCCGAATTTGGCGCTCGAGTACTGGATGCACTGCACCACAACAGCTGCCAGGCCAAGCAGCAATGCAAGGCTCGCGCCCCACACCCAGGCGCGTGCGTCGCGCTTGAGCTGCACCCGCCCCCAGATCGCCGCCAGCGCGCCGAGCACCAGGCACACGACGATGATCGCCCCGAGCGTGGCGTCCGCTTTGACGTGAGCGGGCTTCCACATGCCGTTCTCGTTCAGCGAGCGCAGGTAGAAGAAGGCGAACAGGAAGGCCAGGAAGAAGAACGTCGCCGCGCCGGCCAAGAGGCGCCCGGCGACATACAGCGAGCGCGCGCCGATGTCGGGCGACTCGGGCGGGATCGCCACGTCCTTGCTGACCCCGGGGACGCCAGGGTTCAGGGGTATTCCCGAGCCGGCGCTCTCCATCTCAGCCTCCCGCCGGCAGCGGCTCGGCGCCGGGCGGCGCGAGCGGCGTGCCGTAGTCGTAGGGGTCGGAGTCGAACGTGGGGATCGTCTGGAAGTTGTTGACGGGGACAGGCGTGGGCAGTTGCCACTCGATCGACTTGGACTGCCACGGGTTGGCCTCGGCCTTGCGCGGCGCGATGATCAGCGAATAGATCACGTTGTAGAGGAACACGAGCATCGACAGGCCGATCACGAACGCCGACACCGAGACCCAGATGTTCAGGCCCTGCAGGTTGGGCGCGTAGGTGGACACGCGCCGGGGCATCCCCTTCATGCCGAGCACGAACAGCGGCATGAAGGTCGAGTTGAAGGCGATGAACAGCGACCAGAAGTGGATCTTGGCCAACCGCTCGCGCAATTGCAACCCGAACATCTTGGGCACCCAGTAGTAGATCGCCGCGAAGAAGGTGAAGATCAGCCCGCCCATGATCGTGTAGTGGAAGTGTGCCATCACGAAGAAGCTGCCGTGGGTGTCGGTGTCAGACGGGGTGTCTGAGAGGAACACGCCCGAGAGCCCGCCGATCAGGAAGTTGAAGGTCCAGCCGAGGCAGAACAGCATCGGCACGCTGAATCTGGTGCGCGCCTTCCAAAGCGTGCCCATCACGCACAGGAAGATGAACCCGGTGGGGATCGAGATGATCTCGGTGGAGAGCATGTAGAAGGGGCGCAGGTCGGCGTTGATGCCGCTCACGAACAGGTGGTGCTGCCACACGAAGAAGCTCAGCAACGACACGCCGAGCATCCCGGCCACCGCCAGGCGGTAGCCCCACAGCGGCTTGCGCGTGAATACGGGCAGGAGCTCCAGCACGATCCCGAAGCCGGGTAGCGCGAGGATGTAGACCTCGGGGTGCCCGAAGAACCAGAACAGGTTCTCGAACAGGTAGGGACTGCCCCCCGATGCGACTGTGAAGAAGGAGGTGTTGATCGTGCGGTCGAAGGCGGCCATCAACAGCGCGCCGATCAGCATCGGCGCCGCCAGGACCATCAGGATCGCGGTCGCGAACACCGACCACACGAAGATCGGCAGGCGCGACCAGGTCATCCCGGGCGCGCGGTGGGCGACGATCGTGGCGATCATGTTCAGGCCGAGCAGGCACATCGAGACGCCGACGAGCGCAAAGAAGCAGATGTAGGAGTCCATCCCCATCACGGCCTGTTCGTTGAGCGGCTCATAGCCGGTCCAACCGGTGGGGAAGCCCCCGAAGAAGATCGTGGAGGTGAGGATGAAGCCGGCCGCCATCAAGAGCCAGAAGGTCAGCGCCTCGATCCGCGGAAACGCCATGCGGCGCGCCCCGATCATGATCGGCACGAAGTAGTTGCCGAACGGGCCGAGGATGCCCGAGGTCATCATCCCCATCATCATCGTGCCGTGCATTCCTACGAGTGACAGGTATTGGTTGGGTCCTACCGTCGTGGGGGTCGGTTTCAGCAGCTCGGTGCGGATCAGCATCGCGTTGAGCCCGGCGATGAAGAAGAACACGCCGATCCCGACCAGGTACTGGATGCCGACCACCTTGTGATCGGTGCACAGGCCGAAGTAGCGGGCGATGCCCTCGTGCTCCTTCTCGCGCAGCGACGCGGGCCGTCCGAACATGCGCGAGACGGGGTAGTTGGCAAAGCCTAGGCCGATGAGAAAGCCGATCACGCCGCCGAGATAGCCGAGCATCAAGGCGACGTCGTTCTCGTCGGTAGCCGACTGGAATTCGAAGCTGGCGCCTTTGATCTGGTGACCGATGAACCAGCCGATGTAATAGCCGGCCACGCCGAGGATCACCGCGGTGAGCAGGTTGAAGCCGATCAGGCGCCGCCACACGGGCCGGCGCGACGGCGTGAAAGCGGGCTCGGCGACGGCGCTCATTCTCCCCTCCTCAGGGGTTCCGGGATGTATTTGGTGGCGTACTTGGGTAGGTACTTCTGCACGGGCGCGAAGCGCCGCCGCTGTTCTTTGACCCAGGAGACGAACGCCGCCGGGGAGACGACGTGGCCTGTGTCGAACATGTAGCCGTGCCACAGCCCGCACAGCTCGGCGCAGCGGATCTGGACGCTCTCCCGCTTGGTGGGACGGACGAAGACGATGTTGTCGGTGTTGGGGTTGGCGTCGGCCTTGACGCCGAGCTGGTAGGCCCAGAAGGAGTGGATCACGTCGAGCGAGGTGACGTGCAGTTCGATCATCTGGTTGACGGGCAGCACCAGGTGCGTGGTCTCGACGCCGCCGTAGGTGGGGTAGCGGTAGGTGAAGGCCCACTCCTGGGCGATCACCTGAACCGGCAGCTTGGCGCCGCTCGGCACCGCGACGGGGTTCGGCCCGGCGCCCGAGCCGGCCCCGTCTTCGAGCAGACGCACCGTGCCATAGGCGGCGAGGGCGAGCACCAACACGGTCGTGACCACGATCCAGGTCGTCTGGATGCGCGCGTTGCCGCGGATCGCGGGGCCTTCCAGGGCGCCTCCCTTGGGCTGGCGGAAGTAGATCGTCGAGTAGATCAGGTAGATCAGGACGAGCAGCAGCACCGGCGTGGCCATGCCGATCAGGACCGTGTTGTCGGTGACGTGACCCGAGGCTTGTTCTGAGCCGTTGCCGGGCGGCATAATCGGGCCCACGAACAGGACGACCAGCGGCGTGGCGATCAAAGACGCGACGATCCAGATCGCGCCGAAGCGGCGCGCGTGGTTCGGTTCGGGCGGCAGCGAACCCGGCTCGACGGCCATCGCTAGAGAGCCTCCGCCGCTGTGATCGCCCGCCGCACCGCTACACCACGTCCAGGAAGCCGTCCATGTAGCCGAGCGTCTGCATCGGCCCGCCCTGTCCGAACACCCAGCCCGCCGCGCACGGCACGAAGCACTGCCAGCGGTAGCGGCCCTTCTTGCCGGTCCTGAACGTGAAGCTGATCGTGCGGTGTGCCTCGGAGGTCAGGCACGGCGCGAATTCGCACTGGTTCTTGGCTTCTTCGGGCACGCCCGGCAGCGGGACGAACAGACCGAGCTGGGGCACGGCGAAGGTGTGGGAGGCTTCTTCGGGGTCGATCCCGCGCGTGAGCTTCCCGTCGATCGTGATCGTGCCGGTCGTCGTGCCCTGGACCTGCGAGAGGAACGGGTTACGCAAGCCGGAGTCGCCGTCGAACTGGTAGACGGTGACGTGCACCAGCGAGTTGGCCGGCACCGTGAAGACCGTCGAATGCACCCACTTGCCGTGGTCGAGCACCAGGTAGGAGACCCAGTCGGGGTGCGAGGGGCTGTACTTGGGGCCGATCGCGGCGACCGTCTGCAGGGTCAGCTGTGTGCCGCTGAAACCGGCCACCTTGCGGGTTGAGATGGCGGCCACCGATTGGGGAAAGGAGGTGGCCCAGGTGGCGATGTAAAGGCCGATGAGGACCCCCACGATCACAACCCCGACCGCGACGCCCAACAGCTTCTTCGCAAGCACGCTCACCGCGCTTCGACCCCTTTAGGCTGGCTTTATCCCCAAGGGATTTTCCCCGCAGGCGGCTTTTTCCAAACGGTCCCGGAGAACGGCGGTGCGGCCACCGGCGGGGCGGCCGGCGGCGAGCCTCGATCTAGCCGGCCGCGACCCGCGTGTCGATCGCCGCGTGGATCGCCTCGCCGCGGCGCGTGAGCGCCCAAGCGTTGGGCTCGCCTCGGGCGTGGCCCTGACCCCGATTCTCGATCAGCTCGGAGTCCTCGAGGCGACGCAGCAAGCGTGAGACCTGGCCCTCGTCGACGATCCCGGCGCGCTCGGCGACGTGCCGGTTCGAAGCGCCGGGCTCGTCGGCGATCGTGCCCAAGACGAGTGCGGTGCGATAGGTGAAGCGGATCGGCAGGCCGCGAAAGGGGTCGGCGCCGTTGCGCGGCTCGCGCCGCGGAGCGCTCGGCGCCGGCAGGTCGAGCTCGCGGCGGGCGGCGGCCGCGCCGAGGTAGGGGTGGACGATCATTGCCATCAGGGGGCCGGTCAGCTCGACGAGGGGCCGCACGTCCTGCTCGCTGCCCGGCTCCAGCAGACGCGAGTGGACGACCGACAGCGCGCCCGCGACGACAGCCTGGGCCGTCAGCGGCGGCGGCTCGCCACCGGCGCGCGCTTCGGCGTGGCCGGCGTCGACGGCGAGCGCCAGGGAGTCGAGCGCGCGGCGACGACGCTCCAGCGTGCGCGGCCCGGCGCGCGCGGTCTCGACCACGCAGAAGCGCCCGACGGTGGGTTGCGCGTCGAGCTCCTCGAGCAGCGCTTCCAGGGCCGCCCTCAGCCGCTCGCGCCAGCGGCCCCGCGCTTGGTAGGGGACACGCGCGCGCTCGGCGAGCCGCTCGAGCTCGGCGTCGAAGCCCGCCAGCAGGCAGTCTTCGCGGTCGCCGAACAGCTCGTAGAACGTGCGCCGCGAGACCCCCGCCTGCTCGCACACGCGTCCGACCGTCGCCGCCTCCAACCCGTGCTCGCCAACGACTTCGACGACCGCGTGCGTGAGGCGGCGACGCTGCATCTCGACCACATGCGCGCCCTGGCGATTGCCCTTCGCCCCGGATGCGCCCCGGCTGTTCGGCTGGGCGCTCATCTCGGTCCGGGGCGCTTGTTCTGGGGCATCGGGGTCGCCGTTATTTCTTCTTGCCGGGTTTGTGCTTCTTCTTGTGTTTCTTGTGTTTCTTGGTCTTGTGCTTTGCGCATCCGGTGACGCTCATCGGTGTCGTCTCGTGTATGACGGCGCCGTTTTGGCCGGTGAACGCGGTGGGCATCTTCAGCTTCTTGGTGCAGAGGTTCCCGTTCGCCGCGAGAGCGGAGTACGGACCCTCGGGTAGTTGCAGCTCGAAGCTGGTGATCGGCACATCCGGTACCTGACGGAATGTGCTTGAGGTGATGCCTGCTTTGCTGATGAACGTTTCGCCGTGCAGGAACACGGTGACGCCGTAGCCCTGCAGGACGATCACGAGTTCTGGGAACTTCGCGCCACCGTAGGACACGAAGTACGCGGGACCGGTCAACTGGACCGGTAGCACCGGTGTGATCGCTGTCGCTTCGCCGACCCGCGAGTCCGCGGGACACGATGCCGGGTTCGCTTCGAAGGTCTGCGAAGGACACGCCTTCTGCAACGTCGTCAACCTCGACGGCAGTTGCTTGGGCAGGTCGACCTTGACCATCTTCACATTCGACTGCGAAGAGGCTTGGTTTGCGCCGAGTTCGCCGGTCGGGTAGAGGATCTTCGCGTCGAGGCTCGCGCCGTCCTTACGCGACGTCTTCCCCGAGGTCGAGACCTTGAAGTCCGGCTTGAACGTCAACGCGCGACACGAACCCATCTGGAAATGACTGGAGATCGGTGCTGTCGATCCTTCCATTCCGTACGCGGTTCCGGAGAACGATTGCGGTTCGCAACCAGTCGGGTTGAACATGAACCCCGGCTTGTCGATCACCGCGTTTATCGCCCGCAGATCCGCGGGGATACCGTCGATGATCGTCGGCAACGGGTCCGTGGTGATCGTCAACTGCGTCGTGAGCGGATCCACTTCGATCCTCGCACGCACAACCTGCGTCTGCAGCGTGAACGGCCCCACGTGCAACGGCACCACGATGCTCAACCCATACGGCGCACCCTTATACCCGCCCGTCAAATAGATCGGCGCGGGCGCCTGGCCAGGTTCCGGCACCACCAACGGATACGGGCCGGGACCCGCCTCCACGACCGTATGCCCAATCTGCGACGCGGAAGAGCACGTACCCGCGTTAGCCTGCGCTTCCGGGCACAGCGGGATCTTCGAGATCATTCCCAACAACCCCTCGGGCGTCTTGAACTGCAACGAACCGATCCGTTGCTGCCCGTCTTCGCGTGTCAACAACATGGAGAAGTCCGTGAACCCACCAGCCTGATCTGTCGTGGAGCCCGCGATCAACTGCGGGTTGAACGGCACCGAGCCGCCGGCGCACGCGTTCGCTCCGGGTCCGTGGGTGATCACGAATTCGCTCGATGGGAACACGTCTGGCACGAATGGTGTGCTCCACGGCGTGAAATCGCTCGTCGTCGTATACGAGCCGCAACGCAACGGCGTAGCCAGCGCGGCCTGCGCTCCACCACTGAACGACAAGCGGAATGTCGTGAACGGCAGCTCGGGTGTTTCGGTGAACGTCGTCGTCAACTGGCCCGTTGTTTCGTTCAGATGAACGGTGCCCACGAGCTTGATGTTGACCCCAGCACCTGAAGCGGCGACCAGCAGCTTCAGGTTCGGCGGGTTGGACTGAAGCACGTACACGTCGCCCTTCAACCCCCCACTCACAAGCGGCGTTTCTATTTCGTCGGTACCAACCCTCGACGCGTTCGGACACGACGGCGCTTCCAAAGTGCCCACAGCGCTTTCAGCCGTCTGACACGCCTGCAGCCCCGTCGCCTGCCCCGGATTGATCACGACACCTTCAGGCAACGCCACCGTCGTGTCCTTGATGTTGGACATCGCGATGCCACCGACCGCCTCCAAACCTTCCTGGGGCACTTTCAATTCGACCGTCAAGCCCGCCGGCGTGTCCGCGTCAGAGGTATCGGGCGATACGCTGATCCTCGGCCCAAAGCTCAAATGTTCACAACCAGTCAGGCCGGTTGCTTCGCCAAGCTGGTTGTGGGAAAGGAAGCTCTCTTCGCTCGTCACCCCGCTTTCAAACCACTCACCGCTCACCGCATTAATTCGTTCCGGTCCGGTACACGATGTCGGCAGGGTGAGGAACGGCACCGGTCGTTCAGGCGACGAGCATCCGACCACATTGAGTTCTTTGACAAGACATGTCCTCTGGGCATCGTGGCTTGGATCGCCTGGTACTCCCCAGATGGTGACGGCACTATTCACGACTTTGTCCTGCGGAATGACGGGCACGCGCTCGGTGATGCCGTAATCTCCGTCGCTGCGCACACTGGCGTCCAGAAACACCTGGTTATTGTAAATTTCGAACCCAAACTCCGCAGGATGACCGGGGGGTGGCACTATGTTGTAGACAGGAAAGAGTGGGCTCACCGGTCGCACGCCGGGCCCGAGACCAACCGGCGCGACTCCAATCTGCGACCCGGCCGGGCATCGTTCGTCGTCAAACTGTTCGCGCGTGCAACGCGTCACGGCTGTCGCGTTGCCTATCAGCCCCGGCGGTAGATTGACAGTGATCCCACGCGCTTCCCCTTCCGGCTTTCCCGTGCTGCCGGCATTGAGGTCAAAGCTGAACGTGAAAGCATACGGGTGCGATCCTGCCTGTGTATCCATCGTGCCGTTGGCGTTGCTATACCACGCGTCCGCTTTCGCAAGGCCGAAACCTGCAGGCTTGGAGCTGACCGTGAACTGGTTGGATGCACGCGTTTCCTCACGTGCACCACCACCGGCGACCGACACGTAGTTGGTCATACCCCCTTCCTGCACGCTCGGACTCAGACGCACTTCAAGCGGATATTCTTCACGTTCACCTCCAATCAAGGTCTTCTCTTCACGTTTTACACTTTCCACTTCGTGAGTACATACCGAAGGCGGACCTGGTTCACACGTCCATCCCTTGCCTGACACTCCTTCGACGCCAGACGGCAGGGTGTCTGTGATCACCGCCCCAGGAGAACTTACGGCGCCCCCAACATTGTAAACAGCAACCGTAAAATGGGCCGTCGTGCCCGGTTGCAGGTTGGTCGGATAGCTGCGGGAGTAGGTCGCCCAACCTGGGGCATCGACGCCCATCGCGGATGCGCTCACCGCTAGGCATAGAAGCAGACCGGCGCATATAGTTATCGCGGCCCTGGTGATCGGAAGACCCCTCATCATTTACTCCTCCCATAGCTTGCGGTCAACCGACCCATACTTGACACGTGGCCCCTTCTCCTACGGCCTCGCACAGACTTCCTGGCCTTCTTTGATTTGCCGCTACGCCTGTGTTTCTTCGCGGGCTTCTTCTTTGCCTTGGCCCCCTTGGCCTTCGCCTTGGTGGTCGAAGGCGGTGCGAAATTACCCACGCCGTTATATGTCACACTCGATGGCGTCGCGAAGACGGGTGGCGCCGACGGCAAGCCCTGACAGCCTGTACCCGTACACTGTGGTGGCGCCGGCGGAGTCAGGGCACCGACGTGCGCGTCGTACACATCTATGTTTTCGTTCTGATCTTCAGCCACCGAGCTGTGCGCGACTCGTGAAGAACACGTCATCCCCGCTTGAGCTCGAATCGATCATGAACGCCCCTTCTCCACCGGTCCCTCCGGTCAGAAGGTATATGCACCCTTCGCCGCTTTCACAGCCGCCAGAACCGTCGCGCTCCCACTCGTACACGTCATTGAGTCCGTTTGTGTCCTGCGGAATCAGCGCATCTACGCTGTCAAAAAACACCCGGCTACCGTCGTCCGACATCCACTGCATCGAATATGCAGCTTGATTCGACACGGGCAAAAACGCCGCGTAGTATTCGAGTGACGGGGGTTCCCCGGACGGAATGCACGAAATACAATGCAACTTGGCGGTCGCAAATTCGTATACATACAACTCCTCGGCCCTGCGCCCTTCTCGATTTAGGTTGTCGTAGCCAGTCAACGGCTGTACAGAGCTGAACAAGACCTGGCTGCCATTCGGTGTGACCTCGGCTTCCTTGTTGGCAAGCCCGCCCTGCCAGTCTCCTGTAACGGCATGGAACGAGTTCGGCCATGTTTCGTCGTCTTTGCTGGAGAGCATCGCGATGAACTTGATCGGTTCACCTGCATGGAGCACGTAAAGGCCGCATTCCCCGCTGCTTTTGATGCCACTGCAGTCACCTTGACCAGCGCCCGCAGTCAGTGCCGCGTTAGCTACAAAATATATGTAGGAAAGGTCTTCGCTCGCACCGACGACTCCCTGCACTTCCGCACCCGGTGTCAGATCCGTCGTCTTCCCGCCCGCGACTTCGTACTTATACAGATCTCCAGTCTTCGCAAACAGCGCCTCCGAACCGTTGGGCGTGGCGGTCCAGTACTGCCCTCCTCCCCCGACGGCCGCGTCCACCTGAACGGTCGTTGTGCCGTCTTCACGCATATAGATGTTTTTATTGGCGCCCTGACCGGTCCAGTAGATGCGGTTCCCATCTTCGGAGATGACATGGCTGAAGTCCGGAGTGTCTTCACCTTCCGTATTCTGGATGATCCGTGGCCCGCCAAAGACTGCACTCGGTTCCTGGAGACCGTCGGGCAAAACGTTTACGAGCGTCAGTTGGCCATCGTGGAAGTCATAGAGATTTTTGTCTTCGGCTCCTACGTCCACCGCATTTGCGGTCAAGGCGTCGTTTGCCGCGTACAGGACATGGCTGAAGTCAGCCGAGCTACCCGCAAAGGATGTCCTGAATTGACTTGCTAGACGATCCGGCGGTCGCGCAGCCAGAAGCGATTCGTAGGCACCGGTTTCAAAGTCACGGACATATGGCACGTGATAATGTTCCGCCGGTGTGCCGGGAACAAGAGGCACTCCCGCATTGGTCGTTAGAAAGCCATGTGAAAGATCTGTCGAGAAACCTTGATACGCGGGAATTGTCGAAACTTCATCTGAGGGCGGCATGACGTTCGTCGCTTCCCATCGTCCGTCGGTTGCGCGACGCGCCACGTACTGCTCGCCCCGAGTACCGCCCTCTCGTCCGCTTCCATCTTCTTCGGATGGCATGCCTATATATGCAAGCGCGTCGCCGTTCGGTGAGGACTTGTATGGGAGATACGTATAGCCACCCTCGTTGGCCAGCTCCAGCGGCCATGCGGCATACACATTTCCATCTGCGTTGTTGTTGGGCGATACCTTTTCGTAGCCGCGATCGTCGGGGAGCACGGGCACGCTCACCGAGGCCGCTCTCGCTTGATTCAACGAGGCCGAGAGGAACACAATCAGCATCATGCTCAGCAGAAGCAGAGCGCCGACCGTCGCGCGGGGTTTGACCAGCGTGCTACTCATCACCATGAGGCCTCCTGTGCGAGCCCCACGAGGTGAGGCGTGATTGAACCAAGGCCCGGCGTGACACCGACCCCCTCCCAGTCGCCCTGAGCACCGTGCGCGATCGCACGGGATGCGTGACAGAACGACGAAAACCGCGCTCTACGGCGCGGCGAGAATCTACTTGAGTGCGCTGCCCTAGCGGGTGAAGCGCAACATCCGGCGGGACGCAGGCCCGGCCAGAGAGAGAGAGAGAGAGAGAGAGAAGACGCGTCAGCGACGCTGACGCGTCCTATTACGGACCCGCCAGTGACACACGGACTCTCGAACACGTTATCCCCAAATGAATGCACGCGAAAAACAACTCCCTCTCAGAAGCGACCCGGTCCCTCTCCCAAGGTCCCCGTCAAACGATTAGCTGCCGGCCACGAAGACCGACCCCATACCCGACCTTATGTGGTGACTACACGCCGGTGTGGCGAGCAGACATGGGCTAGTTATACACGAGGCGGTGGTTGTTGTCAACCACCTTTATGGTCGAAGGGGTTCCCGGCTGTCAAGTGCCCCGCACGCGCGGGACCATCGCGGCGAGGCGGGACGGGCCTGGAGGGCCTCGACAGGCTAGTCCTGGGGAACCTCGACCACGCCGTGCGGCGAACCCAGCTCGGCGAGCTTCTCCAGGAACGGCTCGGGCGGGAAGGCCTCGGGGCCGAGCACGCCGGTGCCCCGCCAGGCGCCCTCGTCCAACAGCTCCAACGCCACGACGGGGTTGATCGCGGTCTGCCAGACGACCGCCTGGGAGCCGTATTCGCGCATCGTGTGCTCGTTGTCAACGATGTGGTAGAGGTAGGTCGAGCGGGGCCGGCCGTCGGCTCCGGTGCCGCTGACCCAGGTGCCGGCGCAGGTGCGACCGGTCATGCGCTCGCCGAGCGTGGCGGGGTCGGGCAGGGCGGCGGCGACAACGTCGCGGGGGGCTACCTGGGCGCCGCCTGTGCCGCCCGCGGTGCGCACGGACACCGGGTCAGTCGAGTCGAGGCCGAGCTTGTGGAGCGTGCGCAGAACCTCGATGAACTCCTCCCCCAGGCCGTACTTGAAGGTGACCCGCTCGCAGGCGATCTGGCGCGGGATCAGGACTACCTCCTCGTGCTCGACGTTGACGCACTCGACGGGACCGATCCCCTCGGGGAAGACGAACGTCTCGGGCTCGGAGAAGGGAGCCGTCGTGTAGAAGCCGCGCTCGCGCTCCCAGATTAGGGGCGGATTCAGGCACTCCTCGATCGTCGTCCAGATCGAGAAGGTCGGCGCGAACTCATAGCCCTCGACGACCAGGTCGGCACCGTCGCGCACCCCGACCTGGTCGACCGCGGCAAACAGCTCCTCGGCGGCGTAGCGCGCGAACACGTCTGAGAGACCCGGCTCGACGCCCATGCCTACGAGCGCCAAAACGCCGGCCTGCTCCCACTGCGCGGCGCGCGCGAGCTGGACGTCGCCGAGCATCACACCCGGCAGTTCGTGGGGGCGCTCGGGGTGCGGGTGGGACAGGGTCATCGCCATGTCCAGGTAGGTGGTGCGTGTGTCGAAGCAGGCGTCGAAGATCGGCTCGTTGAAGCGCGGGTCGCACGCGTTCAGGACGGCGTCGGGGCGCACTCGGTCGATCAAGGCCACCAGGGCGGCGCGGTCTGAGGCGTCGACGCGCTCGGCCGAGAAGCGATCGGCTTCGCCCAGCCTGGCGACCACGTCGTGGGCGCGCGCCGTCGAGACGTCGGCCAGGGCAACCCGCTCGAACGCGGGTCGACGCTGGGCGATCGACGCAAACGCCGCCCCAACACCGCCGGCCCCGACAACGAGCACCCGCATCTGCATATTGTTGCGCACATCTGACGTATGCTCCAGCCGACTGATGGCGAGTACGCTGATTGACAGGCCTTCGACCTCCCGCGTCGAGAGGCCCCCTACGCGCTGGGCGCCCTCCCCCACGATACCCGGCGCCGAGCTGGCTTGGGTGATCTTGGGCGCGATCACCTTGGCGATCCTGACGACGTGGCCCTTGATCCTGCATATGGGCAGCACGATCGCGCCGGATCTGGGCGACCCTGTCCGCACCGCCTGGGAGATCGCTTGGGACGGGCACGCGCTGCTGAGCGACCCGCTGAACCTGTTCAACTCGAACGCCTTCTACCCGCACCCGCTGAGCCTGGCGTTCTCGGACTCGCTGCTGGGCTACGGGCCGGCGGCGTTCTTCGGCTCGGGCACGGTGGCGGCGCTGGTTCGCTACAACCTGCTGTTCCTGGGCGCCTGGTCGCTTTGCTTCGTCGGCGCGTGGCTGTTGGCGCGCGAGCTGGGCGTGGGCCGGATCGGCGCGGCGGTGGCGGCGGCGGCGTTCGCCTATGCCCCCTACAGGGTCACCGAGGCGGGCCATCTGCACGTGATCTCAAGCGGCGGCATCGCGCTTTCGCTGTTCCTGCTGCTGCGCGCCTACAGGCGCAGATCCAAGAACCTGTTGATCGCGGGCTGGCTGGTGGCGGCTTGGCAGATCAGCCTGGGCTTCACGCTTGGGCTGCAGTTCGCCTACATGCTGGCGCTGCTGACGCTGATCGCCGCCGTGTGGTGGTGGCGCGCCAAGCACCCGTGCTTGCCCCGCGAGCTGGTCGTGATCACCTGCCTCGGCGTGGCTCTGTGCGGCGCGATCACGGTGTACGAGGCGCGCCCGTATCTGAAGGTGGCCGACGAGTACCCGACCGCGAAGCGGACGATCAAGGAAGTGGAGAACTACTCCTCGGGGCCGTGGGCGCTGCTGGCGGCGTCCTCGGAGAACCGCGTTTGGGGCGGCTTGACCGCGGGGGCGCGGAGCCACGTGCACTCCAAGAACGAGGACGTGTTCTTTCCTGGAGGGATTATTTTCGTGCTCGTCTTGATCGGGTGCTTTGCGTCGATCTATACCAGGCGGTTGCGCGTCGGTCTGGCGTGCGGGGCGGCGATCTGTTGGATACTGGCCATGGGAATGGGCTTGACGGGTGCGGGCTACCCCTACCGGCTGCTGTTCGACTACGCGCCGGGTTGGGACGGGGTGCGGGTGCCGGGCAGGGTGTTCACGTTGGGGACCTTGTTCCTGGCATTGCTGGCCGGCGCGGGGGCTTGGCGGATCGCGCAGACGGCGCGAAGCTGGGGCGAGGGCTATGGCCCGCGCGGCGCTCGGCGGCTCGTGGGTGCCGTCGGGGCGCTACTGGTGGTGGCCGTCGTGGGCGAAGGCGCGGGACACCTGGGCCACCCGGTCGTGCCCCAGCCGGACAGGGCGGAGATCAGCTTGAAGGGGCCGGTCATGGACCTGCCCACCGACGGCGCGGCGGACCGCTTGTGGCAGTACTTCTCGACCAACGGCTTCTATGACATCCCGGTCGGCAACAGCACGTTCGACATCCCGGCGGTGGACGACCTGCGGGGCGGCATGAGCGGCTTCCCGGACAAGGCCAGCGTGGAGAAGCTGCGCTATTACGGCGTGAAGACCGTGGTGTTGCACACCGTGATGCCGGTGCTGCCGGGGATCAAGTGGCCGGAGATCCCCGAGCCGCCGAACCTGGCGGCGGCCGCGGCCAAGCCGGTGACCGGGTTGGGCGTCACCAAGCGCACGGTCGGCTCACTCGTCATCTACGAAATCGGCCCGGGCCCGAAGGCGCTCCACGCGACCGATTGATGGAGCGCGCGAGCACCCCCACAGAGAGCGCTCCTCGCGCGCGGCCCAAACCCGCGCGCACGCGCGCACCCGCGGGGCCCTCCACGAAGCGCAAGTTGGCACTCGTCGCGATCGTGCTGGTGGGGCTCAGCTATGCGACCTTGATCCAGAGCTTCTCCTGGAACCAGACCTCGCACTACGACCTGATCCGCTCGCTCGATCAGGACAAGACGACGATCGACCAGTACCAGGAAAACACGGGCGACAAGGCCTTCTACAAGGGGCACTGGTACTCGGCGAGGGCGCCCGGCTTGGCGCTGTTCTCGCTGCCCTTCTATGACGCGCTGAAGGGGTTGGGCGCCGAAGGCTTCACCGACAGGCACGTGGCGCCGCCGAACCATCCGGGCGACGAGATGATCTATCTGGTCGGGCTGTGGGGAAGCGTGCTGCCGGGACTCGTGCTGCTGCTGTTGGTCGGCTGGGTCGCCGAGGGCCTGGAGCCAGGCTATGGGGCGGCGACGGCGATCATCTTGGGGCTGGGCACGCTCGCGCTGCCGCTCTCGACGCTGCTGTTCAGCCACGTGTTCACAGCCTGCCTGGGCTTTGCGGCGTTCGTGCTGTTGATGCGCGAGCGCGCCGGTCCGGTCAATCCGTGGTACACGGGGATGGCCGGCATGTTGTTGGGCTACGCGGGGGCGTCTGAGTACCCGCTGTTCTTCTGCGCGGTCGTGCTTGGGCTGTATTTGATCTCGCGCCGGGACAGCTTCAACCCGCGCGGACTGGCGCTGCGGCTCGGGCCGTTCGTGGTGGGCGGCTTGATCGGGATCGTGCCGCTGCTGCTCTACAACCACTACGCGTTTCACTCTTGGACGCACCTGGCCTACCAGAACATCGAACGCCAGCAGCAGGGGTTCTTTGGCATCGGCGCGCCCAGCCTGCCGGTGCTGGCGACGCTGCTGCTCGACTCGCGCGGGCTGCTGACGCTCTCGCCTGTCTTGGTCATGGGGGGCGTGGGCACCTGGCTGATGTATCGCCGCGGGCTGCGCGCGGAGGCGCTTGCGATCGCGGGCATCTGCGTGCTGTATGTGGGCTATAACGCGGGCTACTACCTGCCCTTCGGCGGCGGCTTCATGGGCCCGCGCTTCTTGATGACGGCGATCCCGTTCCTGGCCCTGCCGATCGCGCTTGCGCTCAAGCGCTATCCAGGGCCGACGATCGCGCTGGCCGCGGTGTCGCTGGCGACGATGACGATCGCGACAACGACCCATCCGCTGATCGGCTACGAGAACGAGGCGGTCGTGTGGGTGCGCTACCTGGGCAAAGGCTATTTCCAGCCGACGATCGCCTCGGCCTTCGGGATGGGCCGCGGTTGGGGCGGGATCTGGCCGTTTGTGCTGGCCGCCGGCGGGGCGGTCGTTTGCGCAGTCCTCGCGACCGCACGTACGCGCATCTCCGAGCGCTCGCTGCTGTGGGGCGTCGCGGCGCTGGCCGCCTGGTGCCTGTTCGCGGCGCTTGGGCCGACGCTGCTGGGGATCGACCACCGCGGCCTGCTCTCGATCGTCGGCGCGGGCGATAAGACGGCGCTGAACCTCAAGCTCCACAACGGCGCCCGCTACCCCCTGCGCACCCTGGCCCCGCTGGCCGCCGGCGTCGGCCTGCTGGCGCTGCTGGGCGCCAAGCTAGTGGCCGACTACCGCCCCCCTCCCCGGCACGCAGAGCCGGCGCGGGCGAGCGGCTGAGCTCAGCTTTTCGAGACTTTGACTTTGCAGTTGGCCGCCCGCGAGCTGCTTGCAGACGACGACGTAGCCGGGCCGCGGGTTGTATTTGGGGTCCGTCAGGCCCGCATCGAAGCGCACCGCGGCGCTGGCGCCCGACCACTGGAAGATGTAGAGGCGCTTGATGCGCGAGTTGGAGGAGGCAAGTTTGAACATGAACGAGAGCGCCCTGGCGGCTCGCCTCAGCCCCGAGCCTTTCTTGTTCGGGAATGAGCGGCCGAACTGAACGATGCCTCCGGTCTCGGTGAGCCATACCTGACCGGGCACGGCGGCCACGATCGCACGGGTGCGGGTGCCCTGGAAGCGGTTGGTATCCGAGTAGTTGTGCAGGCCCCACAGCTTGGGCATCGGCACTTTGAGCTTGGCGATCTCGTGCTTGTAGGCGGCGATGTAGCGCAGGCTCGGGCCGACCGAAGGGCCGTCGAGGATGTCCAGGCCGGTCAAGGTGCAGCCATGGCAGACGGCGCGCAAGGCCTTGTAGTACTGGGCGGACTGGTTGGCCGAGGGCGAGACGAGCGCTATGTGGCGTTTGTGTTTGACGATTTCCACGATCGTCCCCCGGTTGGCCTCGTTCCAGGCCTGGTACTGCTTCACTTTGGGGAACAGCGCCAGGAACTTCTTGATGTCGCGCTGATAGACGGACACCGAAGGCATCCTGGTGGGCGTGTACTCGGAGTGGTAGAAGGCGACCAGGACCTGCTGGTGGTCGGCTTCGGCCTCGCCGATCCATTCGCGCGCGAGCTGCAGCGAATAGGGACGCACCGCGGCGTCATAGGGCGCGATGTAGCGGGCGATCTTGGTGTGCAGCTGCAGCCACAAGGGGTTGGTGAACATCTCGGTCTGCTGGTCGCCGATCCCCGTCAGATAAGAGCTGCCGCGCCCGCTGTGGGCGCGCGCTTTGCGGGACGCGTGGGCGCGGGGCGCGGCGGAGGCGCGCGTGACGGTTCGCGAGGCGCCGGCGAGCGCGGAGGCGGCGCCGGCGAGCAGGACGCCGCTGAGCAGCGCGGCGAGCAGGAGCGTGAGGGGGCGGAGTCGTGTAAGCATGTTCATTGCAACAGCCTATGGGGCGCGACGTTGCGCCGCGCAGGCAATCTTTCGCGATTCTTAGCCGGGCACCTTCTCGGCGCGCGCGTGGGGCACGCCAACCGGAGCGGCGGCAGTGAGCCTACTCGTCGGCCTCGCCCGCTGGATGCCCATCTTCGCGGCGTGTGGGGTCGGCGACGATGCGCACGTCCACCCCGGGCAGACCCTGCAGGAGACGCATGACGAGCGGCTCGGACAAGCGCTTGAGGCCGCGTCGCGCCGACGGCGCGCCCATCAGGACATAGGTCGAGCCGAGCCGCCGCGCGGCTTCGATCGCGACCGCCGCGACATCTTCGCCTTCTTCGACGAGCAGGCGCGCGCCGAGCATCGCGGTGAGCCGGCGCAGCGCCTCGAGCTGCTCGCGGTCATCGGCGGTGGGCGTGCGCTCGGGCGGGCGGACCACGAGCACGTCCAGGCGCGCCCCGAGCCGTTCGGCCGAGCGCGCGGCGCGCCTGACGATCCGCTGCGAGTGCGGCGCGAGCGCCACGAGGGCCAGGAGGCGCTCGGCGATCGCCTGGGTGCCGGCGCCGGGGACCGATGGCTCGGCGATGCCTTCTTCGCGGCGCACCGGCTGCGCTGTGCGCGCGCCTGGGGCCAGGCGCTTGATCTCGACGCCCTCGGCGACGTGGCGCAGAGCCGTCTCGCGCAGGGCGGAGAGGTTCTCGACCTTGAAGAAGTGGTTGAGCGCGGCGGGCACTCGCTCGGCCCGGTAGACCTTGCCGGCGCGCAATCGCTCGATCAGAGCCTCGGGGGTGAGGTCGATCAGCACGACCTCATCGGCGGAGGCGAGCACTTCGTCGGGGATCGTCTCGCGCACGCGGGTGCCGGTCAGCTGCAGGACCTGGTCGTTGAGGCTCTCCAGGTGCTGGACGTTGACCGTGGAGAATACGTCGATGCCGGCCGCGAGCACGTCCTGGACATCTTCGTAGCGCTTCTCGTGCTCGGTGCCGGGCGCGTTGGTGTGCGCCAGCTCGTCGATCAGGCACAGCTCGGGGCGGCGCGCGAGGACCGCCGGCAGATCCATCTCGGCCAAGGGCGTGCCCCTATAGGACACCATGCGCGGCGCGATCTCCTCCAACCCCTCGGCCTGAGCGGATGTCTCCTCGCGCCCATGCGGCTCCAGATAGCCGATCGCCACGTCGCGCCCAGTGTCCGCTTCGGCGCGCCCCTCCTGCAGCATGCGGTAGGTCTTGCCGACCCCCGCGGCCATGCCGATAAATACCTTTAGGTGCCCCCGCGGCTCATCCACCTAGGAGATTGTGGACTATGAGGTCGATCAGCTTGATGCCGATGAACGGCGCGACGATGCCGCCGAGGCCGTAGATGAGGAGATTGCGTCGCAACAGCCCGGACGCTCCGATCGGGCGGTAGCGCACCCCGCGCAGCGATAGCGGGATCAGCAGCGGGATCACCAGGGCGTTGAAGATGATCGCCGAGACGATCGCCGACTGGGGGGTGCCCAGGTTCATGATGTTGAGCACGTGCAAGGGGCCCTTCCCGCCGGCACTCGTGGCATACGTAGTGATGAAGATGGCGGGCAGGATCGCGAAGTACTTGGCCACGTCGTTGGCGATCGAGAAGGTGGTCAGGGCCCCGCGGGTGATCAGGAGCTGCTTGCCGACCTCGACGATCTCGATCAGCTTCGTGGGGTTGGAGTCCAGGTCGACCATGTTGCCCGCCTCGCGCGCGGCCTGGGTGCCGGTGTTCATCGCCACCCCCACGTCGGCCTGGGCGAGCGCGGGCGCGTCGTTGGTGCCGTCGCCGGTCATCGCCACCAGGCGACCGTCCAGCTGCTGCTCCTTGATCAAGGCCAGCTTGGCCTCGGGCGTGGCTTCGGCGAGGAAGTCGTTGACACCCGACTCCTCGGCGATCTTGGCCGCGGTGAGGCGGTTGTCGCCGGTCACCATCACGGTCTTGATGCCCATCGCGCGCAGCTGATCGAAGCGCTCCTTCATGCCCTGCTTGATCGTGTCCTTGAGGTAGACGACGCCGAGCACCTGGTTGTCGCGCGCGACCGCCAGCGGCGTGCCGCCCTCGCGACCGATGCGGTCCAGCTGCTCGCGCAGCTCCGGCGGGGCCTGGCCGCCCTCGCCTTCGACGAACTGGACGATCGAATCGCCGGCCCCCTTGCGCAGGCGACGTCCGTCGACGTCCACGCCGGACATGCGGGTCTGGGCGGTGAACGGCACGAACTCGGCGCCGAGCGTGTTCATGTCGTGCTCGCGGATGCCATAGGTCTTGGCGAGCACCACGATCGAGCGGCCCTCGGGTGTCTCATCCGCCAGAGAGGAGAGCTGGGCGACCTCGGCCAGCTCTGACTCGGGCACGCCGGGCATCGGGATGAACTCGGAGGCCTGACGGTTGCCCAGGGTGATCGTGCCGGTCTTGTCGAGCAAGAGCACGTCCACGTCGCCGGAGGCCTCGACCGCGCGGCCGGACAGCGCGAGCACGTTTCGACGCACGAGCCGGTCCATCCCGGCGATCCCGATCGCGGAGAGCAGGGCCCCGATGGTGGTTGGGATCAGGGCCACGAGCAGGGCGATCAGGGTCGTCTCGGAGATCGAAGTCCCCGCGAACAGGCCGAACGGGCGCAGCGTCGCGACGACGATCATGAAGATCAGGGTGAGCGCGGCCAAGAGGATGTTGAGCGCGATCTCGTTGGGCGTCTTGCGCCGCTCGGCTCCCTCGACCAGCGCGATCATGCGGTCCAGAAACGACTTGCCGGGCTCCTGGGTGATTTCCACGACGATCCGGTCCGAGGTCACGCGCGTGCCGCCCGTGACGGCCGAGCGGTCGCCGCCGGACTCGCGGATCACCGGCGCGGACTCGCCGGTGATCGCGGACTCATCCACGGTGGCGATGCCCTCGATGACCGAGCCGTCGCCCGGGATCAGCTCGCCCGCGACGACCACGACGATGTCGCCGCGAGTGAGCGCCGACGCCGCCTTGATCGAGCCGTCGCGCATCGTGGCGACGGTCTCCTTGCGCATGTTGCGCAGGGTGTCGGCCTGGGCACGCCCGCGTCCCTCGGCAAAAGCCTCGGCCATGTTGGCGAAGATGACCGTCAGCCACAGCCAGAAGGCGATCGTGAATGTGTACCAGGCGGGCTCGTGTCCCCCGCCGAGCGGTTTGCCTCCGAAGGCCTGGATCAGCCAGGTGACGGTCGTGATGACCGAGCCGATCTCCACGACGAACATGACCGGGTTGCGGACCTGTACGCGCGGGTCGAGCTTGACGAGGCTGTCGATCAGAGCGCGCTTGGCGATGTCGCGCTGGAACAGGGAGATCGCCTGGCGCTCGTGGGTTGCGTTGACGGCAGCCATCAGCTCCTACCTCCTGTCCTGCGGGTCAACATCGACACCGACATCATTTCGTCGCTCCACTGAGGCGATCGAGTGCGAGATTCAGCTCGAGCACGTTCACGCCCGGTTCGCCGGAGAACCCGAGCCCGCGCGAATCTGTGTATTTGGCGATCAGGCCGTCCACCACAGCGAGCGAGAGCCCGCGCTTGGCGGCGACCCGGTGGGCCTGGATCCAGGCGTTGGCCTGTGAGATTTCGGGGTCCAGGTTCGAGGCCGAGGTGTTGACCGCGTCGACGGGGATCTTGGCCACGGTCAGGGTCGGGTCGTAGGGCCTGTTCATTTCGAGATAGGCCTTGATGTTTTCGGCGTCGGCTTCCTCGGTGCGGGTGCTGTTGGGCCCGCGGTTTGAGAACGTGGAGGCGGCTGCGTTGTAGGCGCCGCCTTCGGTCGCCGAGGGGCGCGACTGGAAGTACTGGAGGTCAGGTTCTGTGAGGAGTTCTCCTTCTTCTTCCTTGGGCTTGCCGTTCTTGGCGATCACCGGCGAGGCGAAGCTCTGGCCGATGATCCTCGAGCCGATGAGCTTGCCGCCCACATAGACCTTCTGGCCGTTCGCGTCGCCGGGAAAGGCGACCTGGCTGACGCCGGTTATGAACAGGGGATAGACGAGCCCCAGCAGGATCGTGAAGAGCACGATCGCGATGGCGGATGTGACGATGTCGCGCTTCATCTCAGTAGAGGTGTCCTGTCAGGCCCTGCACGATCGGTCCGAGCAGCAGGGCCGGGAAGAAGGTGAGCGCGCCGACCAGCACGATGACGCCGATCAGGAGCACCACGAAGGTGGTGTTGTCGGTGCGCATGGTCCCCAGGCCGGCAGGGCTGACACGCTTGCCGGCCAGGGCGCCCGCGACCGCCAGGGCGAAGAGGATCGGGGCGTAGCGCGCGAACAGCATGTCAAAGCCGCCGAGGATGGTCGCGAAGCTGATGCCGTGCGAGCCGAGGTTGCCTGCATTGGGCTGGATGAAGCCCGTGTAGCCGGCGAAGGCGGAGCCGTTGTTGTTGGCCTGGGAGAGGTATGCGTAGAAGCTCTCGGAGAAGCCCTGCGGAGTGTTGGCGCCCAGCTTGGAGAGCGCGCCTTCTGAGATCGATTTGCGCCCGGCGCTGCTTGCGGTCGCCATCGCCGTGCAGAACAGGGCGGCCAGGGGCGTGATCAGGATGCCGAGGCCCGCGAGCTTGATCTCACGCGCCTCGATCTTCTTGCCCAGCCACTCCGGCGTGCGCCCCACCATCAGGCCACCGATGAACACCGCCAGGAGCACGTACAGGAGGATCGAGTAGAGCCCGGTGCCGACGCCCCCGAAGATCACCTCCGAGGCCGACAGATTGGCGAACGGCACGGCGCCGCCAATCCCGGTGAAGGACTCGATCGCAGAGTTGACCGCGCCGCACGATGTGACGGTCGTGATCACGTCGAACAGGGCCGAGCCGGCGATGCCGAAGCGCTGCTCCTTGCCTTCCATGTTGCCCCCGCCCGAGCCCGAGAACGCGGCCGTGTGCAGCCCGGCGGCGTGCTGGGCGGGCGAGCCGTGGGCCTCGGCTATGTAGGCGACGGTGACCGCGCCGAGGAACATGAACATCATCGCGCCGAAGATCGCATAGCCCTGGCGGCGGTTGCCGGTCATGCGCCCATAGGCGAACACCAGGGCGGCCGGGATGATCAACACGAGCATCATCTCGAAGAAGTTGGTGAACGCGGTCGGGTTCTCGAAGGGGTGCGCCGAGTTGACGTTGAAGAAGCCGCCGCCGTTGGTGCCGAGCTCCTTGATGACCTCCTGGGAGGCGACCGGGCCCATCGCGATCGATTGGGTGAGACCGGTGATCGTGTGAGCGGTCAGGTAGGCGCTGAAGTTTTGGATGACGCCCTGGGAGACGAGCACGAGCGCGCCGACGATCGAGATCGGCGCGAGCACGTACAGGACCGTGCGCACCAGGTCCACCCAGAAATTGCCGATCCCCTTGCCCACCACGCCGTCCCGACGCGGTGCCGGCCCGACGATCCCCCGTATCACGGCGACCGCGACGGCGATGCCGACGCCCGCCGAGAGCCAGTTCTGGACGGTGAGCCCCATCATCTGGCTCAAATAGGTCATCGTGGTCTCGCCGCCGTAGTACTGCCAGTTGGTGTTCGTCACGAACGAGGAGACCGTGTTGAACGTGACGTTCCAGGGAGCCGAGTGGTAGCCGAGCGGGTTCAGCGCGTGAGGCACGTAGAACGCGTTCTGGGTGCGCAGGATCAGGTAGAGCAGCAGCCAGCCGGCCAGCGAGAACACGAGCAGGCTCTTCGCGTAGGCTTTCCAGTCCTGCTCGCGCTTGGGATCGACGCACAGGACGCCGTAGAGCAGGCGCTCCGGACCGGCGAGGATCGGCGAGAGGAACACCCGCTTGCCGGTGTACACCTTCGCCATGTAGCCCCCCAGCGGAATGGCGAGCGCGGTCAGGATGACCGCAAACAGGACGATCGTCAGCCAGCCACTAACAGTCATGACACTCGTGAGACGATCGTGGATCGAGCGATGCAAGGACGCACCGACCGCGGTGTGCTACGCACACAAGGGAGGGAGGACGCCGCAGCGCGAAGCGTCCACGGTCGTCTCACAGCTTCTCTCCGCGGATGAGCGCATAAAAGAGGTAAGCGATAATCAGGACGGCCATGACAAGACCGAAGACGTCGGCGCCGCTCATATCCGGTCGATTCCCGCGACGAGCAGAAGCAGGAGCGCAAAGGCTCCGACGGCCATGAGTATCGAGACGATGTCCATGACCACCACTATTGACCGCGCCCCGTCACACCCGCATGACGATTTCCGGGCGCCGTATAACGATTTCGTTACGACTAGGCCGAGAAGCGATAACCGACGCCCGGATCGGTCACGATCAGGCGCGGCTGGCCCTCGCTCCGCTCGACCTTGGCGCGCAAGCGCGCTATGTGGGTGCGCAGCGTCTGCACGTCATCGACGTAGCCCGGCCCCCACACCTCGGTGAGCAGTGCGCGGTGTGTCATCAAACGGCCGCGGTTGCGCGCGAGCACGCGCAGCAGATCGAACTCGATCGGCGTCAAGCGCAACTGCTCACCCGCCCTCGTCACCGTGCGCGCGCCGAGGTCGATTCGCAACTCGCCCGCCACGATCGTCGGCTGCTCCTCGACGCGCCCGCCGCGACGCAGAGCCGCCTGCAGGCGCGCCACCAGCTCGCGCGAGCCAAACGGCTTGGTGATGTAATCGTCGGCGCCCGCCTGCAGAGCCAAGACCTTCTGCTCCTCCTCGCCCACCGCCGAGAGCACCAGGATCGGCATCTCGCTCCACTCGCGCAGGCGCCGCGTCACTTCGATGCCATCCATGTCGGGCAGCATCAAATCGACGATCGCCGCCTCCGGCGGACGCACCGCCGCACGGTCGAGCGCCTCCGAGCCGCTTTCGACCGGCACGACCTCAAAGCCGGCGTCGCGCAAGACGACCCGCAAAGCGCGCAGGATCTGCGGCTCGTCGTCCACGACCAGGATGCGCTGTGGCGGCGCGGGCACGGCCTTTGCGATCAAAACGAGACCCGCTCCCTTAACCAGACCAGAGCCAAAGCACCAGGCCGGCCCACGTCAACGCGCGGGCCCAGCACTCGTGGGGACCTGTGGTTCGGGCTCGGCCGGCGACTCGCGACCGGCGAGCGGCAGCTCGAACACGAACGTCGCCCCCTGCCCCGGCAGGGACTCGACGTGCAAGCGCCCACCGTTGGCCTCGGTGAAGCCGCGCGCGATCGCCAGGCCCAGACCGGACCCGCGATGCCCGCTCGCGGCGGTGCCGGCGCGGTAGAAGGGTTCGAACACGCGCTCCAATTGCGCTGGAGGTATCCCCGGGCCACGATCGACGATACGTACGACGAGACGGTCCCCAACCCCCTCAGCCGCCATACTGCGCACCGCGCGGGCCCTCACCGAGACCGGATGACCGCCGTTGTGGCGGCGCGCGTTCTCCAGCACGTTGGCGAACGCCCGCTCCATCTGCACCGGATCGACCTGCACCAGCGGCAGGTCGCGGTCGATCGACAGGCTGAAGTCGCTCTCCACCGGGCTCAGGTCGGCAAGCGCCGCCCTCAGGACCTCATCCAGCGAGCTCCAAACCACGTGCGGCTCGGCCGCGCCCGCTTCAAGGCGCGAGAGGTCGAGCAGATTGTCGAACCAGGCGCGCGAGCCGCTGCGTCTCCTGCTGGATGATCGCCGTCATCTCCCCACGCTCGGCATCCGAGACCGACGCGGAGGCGAGCGCGTCCGCCGCCGCGGAGATTGCCGTCAAGGGCGAGCGCAAATCGTGGGAGACGGCCCGCAGCAGCGCCGTCTTGATCACATCGGTGCGCCGCAGCGCCGCCGTCTCGACCACGTCGGCGAGCAGCGCGTCTCGCTCCAAGCCCGCGTTGAGCAGCGACTCCAGCGACGGCACCACGCGCTCCTGCAAGCGGCGCAACGTCGCCTCGGAGGTGTCGCTCGGCACCAGCAGCGTGCCCAACCGCCTTGGACCCTCGCGCAAGGGGAAAGCAACGCGGCGCTCGTCGCCCTCGACCGCCTCGAGCTCGATCGCCGCCGAGGGCAGGTCCATCACCTGGGAGACGCGCGCCGCCGCCGTGGGCAGATCCTCGGAGAGCCGGCGCCCGCCCAGCAACAGCCGCGCGAGCTCGGCCGACAGGTCCGCCTCGCGCCGGCGCTCGGCCGCCTCGCGCGAGCGCGCCCGCGTCACCTCCGCCACCGAGCTCGCCAACATCGAGACCACCAGGAACGCGATCAACGCGACCCAGTTCTCGCTGTCGCTGATCGTGAAGCGCCCGACCGGCGGCAGGTGAAAGTAGTTGAACGCAAGCGCACTCAACAGCGAGGTGGCGAACCCCAGCCACAGCCCCCACGTGACCGAGACGACGACCACCGCGAGCATGTAAACGACGCCGAGCGAGACCACCGGCGCGATCTGCTTGAGCGGATAGACCACGAGCGTGCACACCGCCACCAGCCCCACAGCCACGAGCATTCCCACCCGCCGCGAAGGCGGCTCGGGCGTCAGCAGAAAGCCAAGCGAACGGGCCACTTTTTCAGCGTAACGGGCGCACCCCTGGAGCGGCGTTCCACGCGCCCCGGCGAGCACTCGCCATCGCCGCCATCGACCTTTCGTCCACGCGCACACGAAGCGTCGATGCGGCCCCACGACAAGGGCCTTCAAGCCGGGGGCCGATCGCGTCGATTGGTGTGTCATGACCACCACCGCGCGCCCTGTCATGACCGCCCCCACCCGCCGCTAGGCTTGGACGCTTGGCGCCGCGTTCTCAGAACCCCAGTCGGACCGCCGTGCCAGTGCCATTGCTCCTGGGCGCTTCGCTCCTGCTCGCCGTGCTGCTCGCGCTCCTCGGGGCGCGGCGCGCGCGCGCCGCGCTGCTGCCCGCCTCCGACTACGTCGCGCGGCAGGTCTGCCAGGCGCCCGCGCCGGGAAGCGCCGGCTGCCTGGCCGTGCGCTTGACGGCTCGCACCGCCGCCGAGCAGGCCCGCATCGCGGCCGCCGCTGGGCAGGCCGAGGTCTCCTCGGCGCAGGCCCCCTCGGAATGCGCCGCGCTGTATCAATCCAGCTGCCTCGGCCCGCAAGAAATCCAGCAGGCCTACTTCCCCGGCGAAGCGCCCGACGCGCCGGCCTCCGAACCGCAGACGATCGCCCTCGTGGACGCCTACAACGACCTGAACGCCGAAGCCGACCTGAACACGTATTCCAAAGCGTTCGAACTCAAAGAATGCACCAAAGCAAACGGGTGCTTCACCAAGGTCGGCGAAACCGGGAGCGAAACCGTGCTGCCGTTTCCGGTGAGCGAAAGCCAGCTCGAAGCGTACGCGAGTGGACACGGACGCAGATGGGAATCGGCCGAAGAAGCTGAAGCCAAGGCCGAAGAAGCCGAGGGCTGGGCGCTGGAGACCGACACCGACATCGAGATCGCGCACGCCGTTTGCCAGAACTGCCGCATCGTGCTCGTCGAGGCCGCCAGCTCCAACTACCACGAACTCGAGACGGCCGAGAGCACGGCGGTCGCGCTGCACGCCACCGAGATCTCGAATTCGTGGGGAGGCGAAGAAGAAGAAGGCGGGCGCGACAGCTCCGCCTTCAACCACCCCGGGATCGTGATCGCCGCTGCCGCCGGCGACGACGGCTACCTCAATTGGGCCCAATACCCAGCGCCCAACCAGACCAACCCCGCCTATTTCGAAGGCGCCGACTACCCCGCGTCCTCTCCGCATGTGCTCAGCGTTGGCGGCACCGAGCTCTCGCGCGACGCGCGAGGCGACTGGGCCGGTGAGACCCCGTGGAACGCGGTCGCCACCAACGAAGGCGCCGGTGGCTCTGGCTGCAGCTCCGCGCTACAGGCCCCCGCATGGCAGAGTGCGGTCTCGGATTGGGCCCAGGTCGGCTGCGGCTCCCACCGCGCCAACGCCGACGTGTCCGCCGACGCCGACCCCTCGACCGGAGTCAACGTGTACGACTCGACGCCTTACCCCGGGGAAGGTGGGACGTTCGTGCCCTACTGGGGACCGATCGGCGGCACCAGCGTGGCCTCGCCGATGATCAGCGCCATGTTCGCCCTGGCGGGCGGCGCGCACGGCGTGGCATATCCCGCCGCGACGCTCTACGCCCACCTGGGCGGTCCCGCGCTGCACGACGTCAGCACCGGCGGCAACGGCGCCTGCGACAACGACTACTCCGGCTGTGAAGACGCGCTCGTATCGCCGCTCGACTGCGGCGAAGGCGCTTGGATCTGTAACGCCACGGTCGGCTACGACGGGCCCACGGGCGTCGGCACGCCGGATGGGCTCGCCGCGTTCAAGCCGACCTCGGGCTCCGGTGGAGAAGGCGAAACGCAGACGACCACCCCCGAAGAAGCCGCGCCCGCCGGCGGCTCGCCCGGCGGCGGCTCGGGTCCCGCCCAGCCGCTGAACGGCGGCTCCTCCGGCTCGGGCTCGGGCGCGGCGACGGGCTCCGGCGGCGGCACCAGTTTGGGCTCGACAGCCGTCGCGCGCATCCTCGCTCTGCGCTTGACCGCGAGCGCGCAAGCGGCCACGCGACTCCACGCCCGGCGCGGCGGCGCGGTGCGCCTCGACGAGATCGCATTCTCGCTGCGCATGACCAAGGCCGGGCTCGTCAGGGTCAGGTTGTCTGTCGAGCGCGGCCGCCCAGCGCGCTGGCGCAAGCCGCCGTTCTCCTTTGCCTACGCCTTCACTGCCGCCAAGGGCGTCGGCCACCGCCACCTGCGCGGCTCCGCGAGGCTCGCGCCCGGCGTCTACCGCCTCACGCTCACGCCCACCGGCGGCGTGGCGCGCTCGCTCGTGTTTCGCGTGCTCTGAGCTTCGCTCACGCTGCTGCTTCCGGCTGCTCCTTTGAAGCGAGCCGGCGCTGCGGGCCTAGCGAGAGCGCCGCTGCGAGCTTCGATCCGGACGGCGCTCGGATTCCTCGCGCTCTCCTCCCGGCCGGTCACTCAATTCCCGCTCGATCCGCTCCCCATGCTCGGTCAGCCACCACGCGTTCGGCGTGCCGCGCGCGGCCGTGCTGCTCCCCCGGTTGACCACCAGACCTTGGAACTCCAAGCGCGTCAGGATCTTCGAGATCTGGCCTTGATCGACGATGCCGGCGCGTTCGGCGACTTCGCGGTTGCTGCCCGCGGGTAACTCCCCGATGGCCCGCAGCACGCGCACCGTCCGATAGGTCATGCGGGCCCCGCGCGGCTCCGGCTCCGGTCGAACTCGCCGGCAGCGCCGCCGCGGAGGTCTTCGCGACTGGGGTCGAGGGCGGCGGCCGTTCCAGTTCCTTGCGCGCCGTGCTCGCGCCCAGGTAGGGGAGCACGATCAAGCTCATCAGCTCGCCGTGCAGGTCGATCAGACCCGCGGGGTCTTCGGACCTTGCGGCCACGTCCCGAGGCGCGCCCTCGCTCGATGACGACTCGCCCGGCCCGGACACGATGGCCCCAGCAGCACCAGGCGCTGGTGCGGGGCCCCCGAGTAAGCGGGTGTAGAGCACGGCGATCACCGCCCCCACGACGCCCTCGGCTACAACCGGTCCAGGTACGCGTCCGCCGCTGACTTCGGAGTGACCGCGATCGACCACCTGGCACAGCTGGGCGATCGTTCGCGAGCGCAGCTCCAGCACGCGCGGGCCCCCGCCCGCGGCGTGGACTATGCACAGCTGCGCGAGCAGCGGCTGTTCGTCGAAGAAGCGCAGCAGCGCCGCCAGCGCGCCCCGGATCGACTCGCGCCAGCTGTCCTGCGCCTCATAGGCCTCGACCGCGACGCTCCCGGCCTGCTCGACGGCCCACTCGAGGGTCGCCACGAAGCAGTCCTCGATGTCCGCGAACAGCTCATAGAAGACGCGCCTGGAGACACCGGCCCGCGCGATCACGCGCGCCACCGTGACCGCTGCCGCGCCGCGCATGGCCGTCTCTTCGGCCATCGCCCCCAAGATCCTGGATCGCTGAATCTCCTCCACTTTTGAGCGCATCGCTCCACGGGCCCTCGATGCGCTCGAGAAGACCTCAGATGCTCCGCGTGCGCTTGATATTACCCGTGGCGCGCATCTGCCTACTGTCCACTGAAACGAAGAGCCTCTCGCGCGACGCCGTGTAAGGCCCCGATCGGGCTCCGCGCCATCCAGAGCTGGCCGAAATCGCCATGCAACTCCGTATGCAGGGACCCTCCGCGCTTGTGATCGGGAGCGCACGCGGCTAGCTTGCGCAAGTCATGCCAAGCCGGCCCCTACCCCTGCACGTGCCACTGCGCCTCGTCGCTGCTTTGCTTGCGCTGGCGGCCGGGTCGGCCGCCGCACCGGCCTTGGCCAGTCAATCGCAGGGCGCGCTGGAAAGCGGCATCTCCTCCTCCACCGCCAAGGAGGGCGCGCTGAGCGAAGCGATCAAAGCCGACTCGCGCCAGATCGACGGCTTTCAGGGGTCCATCGACGCGCTGCAGGGTCGCCTCTCGGCGCTCGAATCGAGCCTCGCGATCGAGCGCCAGGTGCTCGACCGGCTGCGCTCGCGACTGAGCTCCGCGCGCACCCACCTGGCGGCGCTTGTCGTGGCGCTCGCACACGACCGCAAGGTGCTGGTCGCCCAGGTCGTCGCCGCGTACGAGTCGCCGCCGCCGAGCATCGTCACGGTGATCCTCGACGCGCACGGCTTCGGCGACCTGATCGAGCGCCTGGACGACCTCAAGGCGATCGGCCAAGAGAACGCCAACGCCACCACCCGGGTGATCGACGCGCGCACCGCGGTCGCCCTCGAAACCAAGCGCCTGGCGGTGCTCACCTCATCGCACCAGCGCGAGACGACGGCCGTGCTCGTCCAGCGCGACGAGGTCGCGCGCCTGCACCTGGCGCTCGTGGACCACCAGCTCGAGTACATCGACGCGCGCGACCGCAAGAGCTCGGAGCTCGGCGAACTGCGCTCGCACAGGGCGAGCCTCGAAAAAGAACTCTCGGCGATCCAGATCAAGGAGTACAACTCGCAAAACGAATCGTTCTCGGCCGGCTTCACCGGCGGCTCCGGCGGCCCGTCCGGCGAATTCGGCTTCTTCCAGGCGCCCGGCACCAACTACAGCGTCGGCGTCGAGCCGATCCTGGTCGCGCGCCTCAACACGCTCGGCAAGGCCCTGCATCTGCATCTGATCGGGATCTCCGGATACCGCACACCCCAGCACTCGGTCGAGGTGGGCGGCTTCGCGAATGACCCGCACACGCGCGGCGAAGCGTCCGACACGCCGGGCGTCGAAGGCGTGCCCGAGTCGATCCTCGAGAAATTCGGCCTCACCCGCCCGTTCCCGGGCCCGGCCGAGGCCGACCACATCCAGCTCGCCGGCAGCGCGCCCTGAGCGTCGCATCGCGGCGTCGATGCCCTCCGCCTGGGGTGCTCTCTCCCCACCCTCCGAGCTGGGAGTGTGTCAGTCTCTTTTTTGAGATCCTTACAGAATGGAATTATTTACGCGCGTAAGAATCTTTCATTTTACGACTGCCACCCAGCAGGCCTCCTGAGTCTTGCGGTCCAGTCAACGCTGGGATGCAAACCCACGCAACGCGCGCGCCCGCGCCCACCTGCACCGCGGGCGGCTCCTCGGCGCGCGTCGCGACGCGCTGGTGGCGGCGGCGCGGACGCCACACGCGCAGGTATTGGGCGCCGACGTAAGAGCCGAGCACGAGCGCCACGGCGCCGAGCTGCGCGGCGATCGTCTCGACGTTGGGGAACACCGAGAACCAAGTGCCCGCCCAGCCGGGCACGCTCATGCCGGGGATCGGGGTGGTGCCGATCCAGCCGGCCAGCTGCATCTCGTTGACCTCCTCGCCGACCATCACCCACAGCACGACCAGCAGCATCACGCCGGTGACGATCAACAGGCGACGGTAGGGCAAGCGCTGGTGCAGAGCGAACGTGAGCACGCCGACCGCCGCGGTGAACAGGAGACCGAGCACCAGGCCCTCGAGCACGATGCTCGAGCCGTAGCGCTCGCGCAGCCCCTGCAGGAAGACGACGACCTCGAAGCCCTCCCGGTAGACGGAGGTGAACCCAAGCAGCGCGAGCCCCAAGATGGTGCCGCCGACCGCCCCCTCCCCCGCGGCTCCGAGCACGCCACGACGGCGCTTGTTGTGGTGGGAGATCCAGCCGGTCCAATAGACCTTGTGGAAGAACCAGTTCATCACCAGCAGCAGCACGACAATCGCCGGGATGCCCGTCGCCGCCTGCACGCTCAGGCCGCCGTCGCCGAGCATCCCGATCGCCCAGATCGCCAGGAACCAGGTGCCGCAGCTGGCCAGCAGCGCAAGCCCGCCGCCCGCCATCACCGGCGCGCGGTAAGCGCGGTTGGCGCCCCTGAAGCTGGCCATGATCGCGGCCAACACGAGGATCGTCTCAAGGCCCTCGCGGAACACGAGCACGCCACTGTCGACGACCACGCTCGTGTTGCTCATGTGCGTGCCCGGGTCGCTCGGATCGGGAGTGCCGCCCTTGGCGTGCCAGCCGAGGATGACCGCGGCCACCGATACCACGAGCACGACACCGATCCACAGGTAGGTGCCGCCAGAGGCGCTCTTGGCCTTGGCCTGCGGGGATGCGTCCGTTGCGGACTTGCGCTTGGGTTGCTCGCTCATCTAAGCCCTTTCGCGAAACCCGACCAGCCGGGTCGGTGATCGGTCCGGGAAAAGCTACCACAAGTTAGGGTGCCCTAATTAGGGGGGCCTAATCTGTGGTTGAGAGGACGAGCGGCTCGCCCTGGCTGTCGTGCCCTGGCTCCGGCGCCGCGCCCGCGGGCGCGACCTACGCCCCCAGCACGGCCGGCGCGCCGTAGGCGGCCAGGATCTCGGGCAAGGCCACGGTGCCGTCCTCGCGTTGGCCGTTCTCGAGCAGGGCGATGATCGTGCGCCCGACGGCCACGGCGGTGCCGTTGAGCGTGTGCAGGGGCTGCACGCGCTTGTCTCGCCGCAGGCGGATGTTCAGGCGCCGCGCCTGGTAGTCGGTCGTGTTCGAGCACGAGGTCAACTCGCGGTAGCGGCCCTGGCTGGGCAGCCATGCCTCGCAGTCGTACTTCTTGGCGGCCGAGTTGCCCAGGTCGTTCACCGCGATGTTGACAACCCGGTAGGGCAGATCCAGCTCGGAGAGGATCTCCTCCTCGATCGCCAGGATACGCTCGTGCTCCTCGCCCGAGGCATCCGGCTCGACGAAGCTGAACATCTCCACCTTGTCGAACTGGTGCACCCTGAAGATGCCGCGCGTGTCCTTGCCGGCGGCGCCCGCCTCACGGCGAAAGCACGGCGAGAAGCCGGCGTAGCGCAGAGGCAGGCGCTCGACCGGGAGGATCTCTTCGTCGTGCAGCGAGGCCAAGGCCACCTCGGAGGTGCCGACCAGGTACAGCTCGTCGTCGGCCAAGCGATAGATCTGCTGCTCGGTGTCGGGCAGGAAGCCGGTCCCGTATAGAGCGCGCTCGCGCACCAAGACCGGAGGGATCACCGGCTCGAAGCCGTGGCCCCTGAGCTTCTCCAGGGCAAAGCGCACCAGCGCCAGCTCGACCATCACCAGGTCGCCCTTCAGGTACGCAAAGCGCGCACCGGACAAGCTGGCCGCGTGGTCCATGTCGATCGCGGTGCCCGCCAGTTCGAGGTGGTCGCGCACGCCCTCGCCAGACACGCGCGGCTCGCCCACGACCTTGACCAGCTCGTCCTCCGGGCCGGGCGCGGCGCTGGGGTCGGGCAGATTGGGAAGCGGCGCGAGCGCCGCCTGCAGCCGCTCCTCGACGTCGGCCAGTTCGCGGCTGAGCTCCTTCTCGCGCGCGCCCACCTCGCGCTGGCGCGCGATCGCCTCCGCGGCGTCCCGGCCGGCGCGCTTGGCCTGGGCGATCGCGTCGGCCGCCGCGTTGCGCTCCGCGCGCAGGTCCTCGACCCCCGGGATCAACTCTCGCCGGCGCGCGTCCAGCTCGAGCACCGCCTGCAGGCCGGCGGCGGCGTCCTGGCCTCGCCGCGCCAATGCGGCGCGAACACCGTCGGGGTCCTCTCGGATCAGCTTGAGGTCAAGCACCGTGTGGAGCCTACCCGCCGGCCCTCGCGCCCGGCGGCCCCGCTGCGGGCCGCGCCCCGGAGGCGGGGCCCCGTGCGCGCTATTTGGTCGACAGCGTGATGTTGACCGACGGCACGTGCTGGGCCTGCAGGCCCGAGTACTTGGCCAAGAATTTGGCGATG
The DNA here is from genome assembly GCA_963753145.1 of uncultured Solirubrobacterales bacterium. Taxonomy (GTDB): domain Bacteria; phylum Actinomycetota; class Thermoleophilia; order Solirubrobacterales; family Solirubrobacteraceae; genus Palsa-744. The sequence goes on along the minus strand of CAVWAX010000003.1, from coordinate 1,342,708 downwards.
TCCTTGGCGTCGTCACCGACGACCAGGTTCTCGGGCATGATCGCGCCGGAGAAGCCACCGTTGCGGATCGCATAGAGGATCTGCTGTTCGTTCTCCTTGCGGATGTTGAAGTTGGGCCCGTTGGTCTTGACGCGATCCTTGATCGAAGTGGCCGAGCCCTCGGCGCCGACGACAGCCAGGGTGTGGCAGCCCGAACAGTGGTCGCGGAACAGAACTGCCCCGCGGTAGTAGGGGCTCGTCTTGGGCACCGAGATCCCCTGCGAGCCGCACGCCGAGATCCCGCCGGCCACGGCGAGCAGGGCGACAGCGAGCGCGAGCATCTTCACGGGCAGCCTCATGCGCGCCGGAATATATCGGTCAGAACCCGTGCGCGGTTTCAGCGGCGCGCAAGGCAAGGAACACGACGACCAGCGCCGAGAGCGTCATGACGCCCATCTCACGGCGCACGATCGCGGCGACGATCGCGTGCTGCTCGTCCTCGGGCAGCTCGCCCACCGCGCGCGCGTCGACGAGATCGTGCTGGTCGAGGATCGTCTGCGCGGAGGCGACGCGCAGCTGCTCCGCCACGAATCCAATCGCCAGCGGAAGCAGCGCGTAGAGATAGAAGAGGCGTTCGCTTGAGTAGTGGCCGGTGGCCGCAAGCGCACCGATCGCGACCGCGTACACGAGCGCGGCGACCTGGCCGACGCGCAGCAGGATCCAGAAGGCACGGCTGGCTTGCAGCCTGTACCAGCGCCACGCGCCAAGCAATGCGGGCAGCGCGTTGAGGGCGGCGAGCGCCAGGGCGCCCGCGACGACCGCTTCGTTCATCGACACTCCGCGCGCCGCATGGACTCCGGCGCGGGCTCGCCGCCGCGGCGCTCGGCCGCGCCTGCGGCGCGCCCCGCGCGAGACGCGGGCATAGAGGCAATCGTCACTATGTAACAGTTTGTCACAAGGGTGATATAACAGCGCGCGTGCTGCGCAGCTACCTCCCGGCGATCGTCTTCGTCCTCCTCGGCGGCGCCATCGGCGCGCTGTTCGTGACGATCAACTCGGCGATCGGCCCGCGGCGGCGGGCGGAGCACAAGCAGGACCCCTACGAGTGCGGCCTGCCCTCGGAGGTCAAGCGCGGGATGCGCTTCGGCATCAGCTTCTACCTGATCGCGATGCTGTTCATCCTGTTCGACATCGAGGTCGTCTTCCTGTACCCGATCGCCCTCCAGCTGAAGGCCTACGGCGGCTACGCGCTGGCCGAGACGATCACCTTCATCGTGCTGCTCGTCGTGGCCTTCGTCTACGTCTGGCGCAGGGGAGCGCTCGAGTGGAGATAAAGCGCGAGGTGCTCGGAGCGGAGGGCCTGCGCGTCAACGCGCACGACTCGCAGGAGCTGTTGCGCGGCGCCGAGCTGCACGGTCCGACGGCGCCGCCGACGATGGAGGGCAAGGAGCTCGAACGCTACGTCCACGAACGCGTGCTGATGACGACGCTTGACAAGGCGGTCGCGTGGGGACGCTCGAATGCTTTCTTCCCGCTCGGCTTCGGCCTGGCCTGCTGCGCGATGGAGGTCTTTCAAACCGCGGGCCCGCGCATGGACATCGGGCGCTTCGGCTGGGAAGCGTTCCGGGCCTCGCCGCGTCAGGCCGACCTGATCATCCTGGCGGGGCGCGTGTCGATCAAGATGGCGCCGATCATCCGGCGCCTGTACGACCAGATGCTCGAGCCGAAGTGGGCGATCTCGATGGGGGCCTGCTGCAGCTCGATGGGCGTCTTCAACAACTACGCGCTCGTCCCGGCCGACAAGTTCATGCCCGTCGACGTGCACGTGCCCGGCTGCCCGCCGCGACCGGAGGCGCTGATGCACGGCATCCTCAAGCTGCGCAAGATGGTCCAAGAGGACCCCGAGGCCGGCTGGCGCGAGCGCTACAAAGCGCAGGGGACCGAGGAGATCGCAAGCGAGACGCGGGTCCCCGATGCCTGACGCCACGGGGCTCGAGCTGCTCGCCTCGGAGCTGCGCGAGAGCGAGGGCCCCGAGGCGATCGTCGGGACGCTTCACTTTCGCGGGCGCGCGAGTTTGGAGGTCGCCCCGGCCGCAATCCGCGCCGTGCTCGAGGCGCTGCGCGAGCGCGGCTTTCGCTTCCTGGCGAGCCTGCACGGCGTTGACTACTACCCACACGAGCCGCGCTTGGGCGTGCACTACGAGCTGCTCGACATGTCCAAGGTCGATCGCCTGACGGTCACGCTGCGCGTGCCGAGCGATGCGCCCCAGGTGGACTCGATCGTGCGCGACGGAGAGGACGGCAAGGGCTGGCCCACCGCCGATCACCAGGAGCGCGAGGTCTACGACATGTTCGGCATCCGCTTCACGGGACACCCGGACCTGCGCCGCATCCTGATGCCCGAGGACTACGAGGGCCACCCCCAGCGCCGCGACTTCCCCGTTGGTGGCGAACCGGTGATCTTCACCTACAACGAACACGCATCCGAGGGCCTCGGCACCGTCGGCGGGGGCACTCCGAGGGAGGCGCTGCGATGACTGTCGCCGAGGGCCAGATGTCCGAGTACAGGCGTCGCGAGCAGAGCATCACGCTCTCCCAGGTCGAGTCCTCCGAAGAGGACACCCACCAGGAGCTGCTGACGCTCAACTTCGGCCCCCACCATCCCGCCACGCACGGGGTGCTGCGGCTACTCGTGACGCTGCAGGGCGAGGTCGTGCGCTCGATCAAGCCGGTCATCGGCTACGTGCACACGGGCATCGAGAAGACCGCCGAGGACAAGGCCTATTGGAAGGCGATACCGGTCGTCGAGCGGATGGACTACCTGTCCTACTACTTCAACGCGATGGCCTACGTCGGCGCGGTCGAGGCGCTGCTCGAGGTCGAGGTGCCCAAGCGGGCCCAGTACCTGCGCGTGATCCACCTGGAGCTCAACCGCATCGCCTCGCACCTGATCTGGCTCGGCACTTCGGCTCTCGACCTGGGGGCTGTCTCGATCTTTTTGTATTGCCTGCGCGAGCGCGAGCTGATCCTCGACCTGTTCGAGATGTCCTCGGGCCAGCGCATGCACACGCGCTACTTCCAGGTCGGCGGCGTCATGGAGGACATCCCGCCGGGGTTCGTGGCCAAGGCGCGCGAGTTCACCAAGATCATGCCCGCTCGCGCCAACCAATACCGGGCGATCCTCGACGCGAACCAGATCCTGCTCGAGCGCCTGCGCGGCACCTGCCCGCTCGACGCCCAGACACTGCTCGATCTCGGCGTCACCGGGCCCCTGTTGCGCGCCGCGGGCAACCCTTGGGACCTGCGCAAGGCCGCCCCGTACAGCTCCTATGAGGACTTCGACTTCAAGATCCCGGTGGGAACGGTCGGCGACAATTACGACCGCTTCGCGGTGCGTGTGGCCGAGATCTACGAGTCGGTCAAGATCATCGACCAGGCGCTCGACGGCCTGCCAGAGGGGCCCCACATCACCGAAGACCGCAAGATCGCGCTGCCGCCGCGCCACGAGCTGGCCACCTCGATGGAGGCGCTCATCCACCACTTCAAGCTCGTCACCGAGGGCTTCCGGGTACCGCCGGGCGAGGTCTACAACCCGATCGAGTCCCCGCGCGGCGAGCTGGGATGCTTCGTGCGCTCCGACGGCTCCTCGAAGCCCGCCCGCGTGCATATGCGCGACCCCTCATTCGTGAACCTGCAGGCGCTCTCCCACATGGCCGAGGGCTCCTACATCGCCGACATGATCGCCACGCTGGCGATGCTAGATCCGATTCTCGGGGGGATCGACCGGTGAACGCCGAGCTGCGCCAGGAGATCGAGGCGAAGATGGCGCTCTACCCCGACCGCCGCTCGGCGGCGCTGCCGGCGCTCGAGGCCGCGCAGCGCGTGCACGGCTGGTGCTCGCCCGAGGCGATCGAAGAAGTCTCCGAGGCGATCGGTGTGACGCCCGCCTACCTGGAGTCGGTCGCCTCCTTCTACGACATGCTCGAGACCGAGCCCGTTGGGCGCAACTCGGTCTACGTGTGCACGAACATCTCCTGCTCGCTGTGCGGCGCCGACGAGCTGTACGCGGCGGTGCGCGACGCGGCCGCCGATGACGCGCAGTTCAACGTGCGCGCCTTCGAGTGCCTGGGCGCCTGCGACATCGCGCCAATGGCCTCGGTCAACGGCGTCTACGTCGGTCCGCTAACGCCGCAAGACATCCCCCAGCTACTCGACGACGTCCGCGCCGGCCGCCCGGTGCTGCCCGACAAGCAGCTCTCGCGCCGGCTTGTGGCCGACCCCAACGCCAACTCACAGGAGTTCCCCGAGCACCCGATCGAGGAGCCGGCGCGATGACCGAGCCGCTGCTGTTCAAGGACATCGACGAGCCGGGGCTTGCCACGCGCGAGGTGTACGAGCGCCGCGGCGGCTACGACTCGCTGCGCAAGGCCCTGGCGATGGAGCCGGACGCCGTGCTGGCCGAGCTGGAAGCCTCCGGCCTGCGCGGGCGCGGCGGCGCGGGCTTCGCGATGGGCAAGAAGGTCTCGTTCCTGCCGAAGGGGTCGATGGACAAGTATCTGGTCTGCAACGCCGACGAGTCCGAGCCGGGCACCTTCAAGGACCGCGAACTGATGCAGAAGACGCCGCACATGCTGATCGAGGGTGTCGTGATCGCCTCCTATGCGGCCGGGGCCAACAGGGCGTTCATCTACATCCGCGGCGAGTACGTCCACCAGGCCAACATGCTCGACGCGGCCCTCGCCGAAGCGCGCGAGGCGGGCTACGTCGGCGAGAACATCCTCGGCTCGGGCCATTCGATGTCGCTGGTAGTGCACCGCGGCGCCGGGGCCTATATTTGCGGCGAGGAGACCGGCCTGCTCGACTCGCTCGAGGGCAAGCGCGGCAATCCGCGCCTCAAGCCGCCGTTCCCAGCCGTCCAAGGCCTATATCAAGGACCGACGCTGATCAACAACGTCGAGACGCTCTCGACGGTTCCCGCAATCATGCGCTTGGGTGGCGAGGGCTACGCCAAGCTCGGCACCGAGACCTCGAAAGGCACGAAGCTCGTGTCGGTCTCCGGCCACGTCCAGCGACCGGGCAACTATGAGATCGAGTTGGGGATCCCCAGTCGCGAGATCGTCTACGGCCTGGCCGGCGGCCCCGAGGAGGGGCGCGAGGTCAAGTGCTGGTTCCCGGGCGGGTCCTCCTCGCCCGTGCTCAAGGCCGAGGACCTGGACCTGCCGTATGACTTCGACTCGATGGCCAAGGCGGGCTCGATGCTCGGCTCGGGGGCGATCATCGTCGTGGACGACTCCACGCCGATCCTGGACGTGGCCCTGAAGGTGGCCAAGTTCTACAGGCACGAGTCCTGCGGCAAGTGCACCCCCTGCAGGGAGGGCACCAACTGGACGGTGAAGATGCTGGAGCGGATCGACTGCGGCGAGGCGACGCCGATGGACCTGGAGATCATGGCCTCGGCCTGCGAGAACATCATCGGCAACTGCCTGTGCGTGCTGGGCGACGCGATGGCGATGCCGATCGGCTCGATGCTCGTAAAGTTCCGCGAGGAGTTCGAAGCGCACATGGCGTCCCGGCGGCTGACGGAGGTGGGCGCATGAGTATGAGCATCACGCCAGCGGCGCATGCGCCGCTGGCCCGGTCGGCACATGTGCCGACCGGCGGAGGGGTGCATGCACCCCTCCGAACAGAAGGAGGAGCGGGCTGATGCCACGACCCGCGCATAGGACGATCACCTTCACGATCGACGGTCGCGAGGTGCAGGCGCCTGAAAACATGATGCTGGTTGACGCGGCCAAGCTGGGCGACGTCGAGATCCCGGTGTTCTGCTACGAACCGAAGCTCGGCAACCCGGTCGGCGCCTGCCGCATGTGCTTGGTCGAAATCGAGGGCATTCCCAAGCTGCAGACGGGCTGCTCGACCCCGGTCAAGGACGGGATGGTGGTGCACACGCAGGCGCCTCGCGTGAAGACCGCCCAGGAAGCCGTGGTCGAGTTCCTGCTCGTCAACCATCCGCTCGACTGTCCGGTGTGCGACAAGGGCGGGGAGTGTCCGCTGCAGGACATCACCTTCGGTTGGGGCGGGGGCAAGTCGCGCTTCGTCGAGCCCAAGCGCCACTTCGTCAAGCCGCTTGCGCTGTCTGAGAAGATCGCGATCGACCGCGAGCGGTGCATCCTGTGCTACCGCTGCGTGCGCTTCTCCCAGGAGATCTCCGAGGACTACCAGTTGGTGTTGCTCGAGCGCGGCGCGCACTCCTACGTGTTGACCTTCGACGGCAGGCCCTATGAGGCGCCGTTCAGCGGCAACATCGTCGAGCTGTGCCCGGTCGGGGCGTTGACTTCGCGCGACTATCGCTTCAGAGCGCGTCCGTGGGACGTGGAGGACGCGGGCTCTGTGTGCACGCTTTGCCCGTCGCAGTGCAACGTAAAGCTGACGGTGCGCGACGAGCGCGTCATGCGGGTCTTGGCACGAGACAACCACGAGGTGGACGACGGCTGGCTGTGTGACCGGGGACGCTTTGCCTATCCGAAGCTCGAAGAGAACCGCGTCACCGAGCCCTTGATCCGCGACGGCGGCGAGCTGCGGCCCGTCTCCTGGGAGCGGGCGCTTGAGGAGGCCGCCGGACATCTGCGCCGCGCCGGCGCGGGCACCGGCGCGATCGCGGGCGGGGGGGCGACCAACGAGGAGGGGCTGTTGCTCGCGCGCTTGATGCGCGAGGGTCTCGGCTCGCCGAATCTGGACTCGCGCGTGGCCGGCAGCCTGCCGCTTGAGTTGCACAGGGCGCTGGCAGCGGAGGGCCTGCAGGCGAAGGTGCCCGACCTGGAGTTCGCACACGCGGTGCTGGTGCTCGAGTGCGATCCGATCGCCGACGCCCCGATCCTCGACCTGCGCCTGCGCAAGGGCGCCCGCCGCAACGGCGTCGCGCTTATACGCGCGCGCGCGGGGCAGCTGCTCGAGCAAACACAACTCGACGAGCTGACGCGCCAACTCCAAGAGGCCTGCCCCAAGGACGGGCCGGGCGAGGTCGTGATCCTGTGGGGCGAGCGCCTGGCGAGCGGCCCCGATGGAGCCCGCGCGGTCGAAGCGATGCTCGCGCTGACCGCGAAGCTGGGTCTCGCCGATGTCGATGGTGCGGGCCTGCTCGAAGTGCCCGCCTATGCCAACGGCCGCGGCCTGCGCGAAGCCGGCGTGCTCCCCAACGCGGGGCCCGGGCTGAGCGAGGTCGAGCAGGAGGGCCTCGACGCCCAGGGAATCCTCGAGGCGTTCGAACGCGGCGAGCTCGGTTGTCTGTATCTGCTTGGCGTCGATCCGCCTGGATTCGGAGCCCGCCCACCCGGAACCGTGATCGCCCACGCGGGCTTCCTTACCGACGCCGTGCGCGAGCACGCCGATGTGGTGCTGCCGGCGGAGGCATACCCGGAAAAGGAAGGCACCGTCACCCATCCGGACGGGCGGATCCAGCGTGTGCGCCGTGCCGTGCGCCACCTGGGCGAGGTGCGCGACGAGCGTCAGGTATTGAGCGAGCTCGCCGACCGCGTCGCGCTGGCGGTGAGCGCATGAGCTCGCTCGCCGTCGTCGGCTACTACGAACCCTGGTGGATCCAGGTGATCAAGGCGATCGTGATCTTCGCCGTGGGCCTGCAATTGGTGCCGATCGTGCTGCTGGCCGAGCGCAAGCTGTTGGGGCGCATGCAGGCTCGCTACGGGCCCAACCGCGTCGGGCCGTTCGGCGCGCTTCAACCGCTGGCGGACATCGTGAAGCTGCTCACCAAGGAGCAGTTCCGCCCGTCCACCTCGACCGGCTTTCTGTTCGCGCTGGCGCCGGTGATCTCGATCGTGACGGCCGTGGGGGCGTTCGCGATCATCCCGTTTGGCAACGTGCAGAACATCTTCGGCACGCCGGTCGGGCTGTATGGCGTGGACGTCTCGATCGGGCCGCTGTACGTATTCGCCTTCGGCGCGGTCGCCTTCTACGGGATCATGTTGGGCGGCTGGTCCTCGGGCTCCAAGTATTCGTTCCTCGGCGCGATGAGGGGCGCGGCGCAGTTGATCTCATACGAGGTCTCCCAGGGCCTGGCGCTCGTGGGCGTGATCTTCACGGCGGGGACGCTGTCCTTGACGGGGATCGTCGAAGCGCAGCGGGGCATGTGGTACATCGTGCCCCAGTTCTTTGGCTTCCTGGTGTTCTTGGTGGCCGGCTTCGCCGAGACCAACAGGGCCCCGTTCGACCTGACCGAGGCCGACGCGGAGCTGGTCGGGGGCTACAACACCGAGTACGGCGGGGGGCGCTTCGCGTCCTACTACTTCGCCGAGTACTTGAACGTGCTGGTTGTCTCGGGCATCGTGACGACCGTGTTCCTGGGCGGCTGGCTGCTGCCGTTCGGGATCCACCCGCCGGGTTGGGTTGACCCGTTCGTGGTGCTGGCGAAGATGGGGCTGATGACATTCCTGTTCATCTGGGTCAGGGCCACGCTGCCGCGCCTGCGCTACGACCAGCTGATGAGCTTCGGCTGGAAGATCCTCCTGCCGCTGGCCACGCTCAACGCGCTCGTGACCGCGATCCTCGTGGTGGTGACCCACTGATGACCTGGAATCCGGGCGATGACATGTTGGAGGTGACGCGGGCGCCGGCGCCGGGTGCGGCGCGGAGCACCTATCGGGTGTTCGGCGAAACGCTCAAAGGGCTGCGCACGACGTTCGGGCGGATGCTCGAAAAACCGGTGACGCTTGAGTACCCCGAGGAGAAGACACCGGTCTATCCACGCTTCAGGGGCAGGCACAAGCTGCACAAGTTCGAGGACACCGGCCTTGAGAAGTGCGTCGGCTGCTCGCTTTGCGCGGCCGCCTGTCCGGCGGACTGCATCAGGGTCGTGGCCGCCGAGAACACTCCCGAGCACAGGGTGAGCGCGGGCGAGCGCTATGCGGCGGTGTATGAGATCAATTTGTCGCGATGCATCTTCTGTGGCTACTGCGAGGTGGCCTGCCCGTTCGACGCGATCACGATGGGACACGACTACGAGATGTCCGATTACACGCGCTCGGACCTGATCTTCACCAAGGAGATGCTGCTGGCCGAGCCGTTGGAGCGCACGCCGCTGAGGCGGGAGGGCGAGTGAGCGCACTCCTGTTCTTCATCGCCGCGATCGGAGTGATCGGTGGCGCTATCGGCGTGGTGACGCTCAGCAATCCCTTCTATAGCGTGCTGGCGCTGGTCGCGCATCTGCTTTCGCTGGCTGTGCTGTTCCTGTTGTTGAGGGCCGAATTCGTGGCGGCCGCCCAGGTCGTGGTGTACGCGGGGGCGGTGATGGTGCTCTACGTGTTCGTGGTGGCCTACGTCGGCGACGAGGAGCAGGCGCTGGGCGCCGGCCTGACGCGCCGGCCGCGCGCGCGGGGCGCCGACGGGCGCAAGCTGAGCGGGGCTCTGTTCGCGGGCGCGCTGCTCGTGGAGCTCTTGATCGCGCTGCTGGGCAGCGGGCTGAAGGCGGTGGAAGGAAGCGGCGCTCCTTACGCTCCAGGGCCGAAGGCATTCGGCACGCCGGCTTACATCGGCAATCTGTTGTTGACGCGCTTCTTGCTCGTGTTCGAGGCGGCCTCGCTGCTGCTGTTGATCGCGGCTGTCGGCGGGGTCGTGCTGGCTCGCAGGCGCAGGGGCCTTGACGAAGACGAGGACGACCGCGACAGGCTGACGCCGCTTGACATCCTGCGCCCGCGCGGAACGGGCACGATGGCAGAGGGTGTCGAAGGGCGCACCTCGTGAGCATCGCCTGGTATCTGGCCGTGTCGGCGATCGTTTTCTGCACGGGCGCTTTTGGCGTGATGACGCGACGCAACCCGCTTGTCGTGCTGCTGTGCCTGGAGCTGATGCTGAACGGCGCCAACCTCGCGCTGATCGCGTTCTCGCGCATGTGGGGCAACGGCGACGGTCAGATCCTTGCGATCGTCGTGATGACCGTGGCCGCTTGCGAGGTGTGCATCGGGCTGGGCATGATCGTGGCGATCCACCGCCGACGACTGCCGATCGATGTCGATGAGCTGCGGGAGCTTCAAGGATGACCACCACCTACGGCTGGCTGGTCCTGGCCTTCCCCCTGCTCGGCACGATCGTGATCGGCGCCGGCTTCCGCAAGTTGCCCGGCCGTTCCGCCGGCGTGATCGGCACGGCGGCGATCGGGCTGGCCTTCGTGGCGGCCCTGGCGACGCTGGTCTCGCTGCAGGGCCACGCGGCCGACCATCGCGAGCTGAGCTCCTCGCTCTGGAACTACGCGAACACGGTGGGCGTGGACGCGCAGATGTCGATCCTGGTCGATCCGTTGTCGGTCTTCATGATCCTGATCGTGACGGGGATCTCGACGACGATCCACCTGTACTCGATCTCCTACCTCGACGAAGACAAAGGCTTCGCGCGCTACTTCGCTTACCTGAACTTCTTCGTGTTCTCGATGCTGCTGCTGGTCTTGGCGGGCAACTTCCTGCTGTTGATCGTGGGTTGGGCGTTCGTGGGCGCGGCCTCCTATCTGCTGATCTCCTTCTGGTACCGGCGCACGACCGCCACGGCCGCGGGGATCAAGGCGTTCGTGATCAACGTGGTCGGCGACGTGGGGCTGGTGCTGGGCACGTACTTCTTGTTCAAGCACACGGGGACGCTCGACTTCCTTAAGGCGTTCAAAGCGGCGCCCAACGTGTTCACGAGCGGCGAAGCGGATGTGACCGCGGGCTGCCTGCTGCTGTTGGTGGGCGCGTTTGCGAAGTCGGCGCAGATCCCGCTGCACACGTGGCTCCCGGACGCGATGGAGGGCCCGACTCCGGTCTCGGCCCTGATCCACGCCGCGACGATGGTGACGGCGGGCGTGTACCTGATCGCGCGGATGCACCCGTTCTTCGAATTGGCTCCGGCGGCGCAGGACGTGGGCGCGGTGATCGGCTGCGCGACGCTCGTGATCGCCGCGACGATCGCGCTGACGCAGACCGACATCAAGCGGGTGATCGCCTACTCGACGATGTCCCAGATCGGCTACATGATCATGGGAGTCTCGGTGGGCGCCTACGCGGCCGGGATGTTCCACCTGATGACGCACGCCTTCTTCAAGGCGCTGCTGTTCATGGGCGCGGGCTCGATCATCGGCGCGATGGGCGGCGAGCAGTCGCTGGAGAAGATGAAAGGCTTCAAGAAGGCGATGCCGTTCACGTTCGCGTGCTTTGTGATCGGCGGGCTCGCGCTCTCGGGCATCCCCCCCTTCTCGGGCTTCTTCTCCAAGGACGAGATCCTGCTCGTGACCGGCGAGCGCGGAGGGTGGCACTGGGCGCTGTATGCGCTCGGCTACCTGGGAGCTTTCATGACGGCGATCTATACGTTCCGGATGATCTTCAGGGCGTTCTACGGAGACCCGGTCGAGCAGGCCAAGGAGCTCGAAGCGGGCCATCTCTACCACCCAGCGCAGCCCAGCAACCCAGCCAACGGCGAGGTCGAGGACACAGACGTCGGCTTCCCGGGGCCGCACCACACCATCGCCGAGCGGGCGCTGCCGATGAAGGTCGCGATGAGCATCCTCGCGGTCGGCGCGGTCGGCGCGGGGCTCGTGCAGATCCCCGAAGTGGACGACGTGATCACGAAATTCCTGGAACCGACGTTCGCGGAATCCTCGCTTTACACGGTGCACACCCGCGACGGGCTGCTGGTGTTCGGCCTGATCTTGGGCACCGTGCTCGGGCTGAGCGGGATCGCGATCGCTTGGCGGATCTGGGTCAAGCAGCCGTCCATCGCCGTGAGCGCGCGCGAGCGCTTCAAGCCCCTGTACACGCTGTTCGTGAACAAGTGGTACTTCGACGAGCTGATCGACGCGCTCGTCGTCAAACCGGCGGCCGGGGCCGGGCGCTTCGCGAACACGACCTTCGAGCGGGTATTCGTGGACGGCGCGCTGATCGGCGGAGCCACTTCGATCGTGCGCGCCGGGTCGGCTTCGGTCAGAGCGATCCAGAGCGGTCTGTTGCGCTACTACGCGGCGCTGGTCGTGCTGGGCGTGGCCGCGCTTGGCCTCTATTTCCTGCTGCAGACATGACCTTGCTCGCGTCCCCACACGGCACCCCGACCTCGCACGCTCCCCGCTGATGCCGGCTCTGTCCATCTTGATCTGGCTGCCGGCCGCGTGCGGGCTGGCGGGCGCCGCGGTCGCGGGGCGCAACAAGCGCGTGCCGGGACTGCTCGCGCTTGCGGGGTCGGTTGGGGCGCTCGGGTTGGCGATTGCCTACCTCGTGCAGTACGGACCCGGCTCGCATGGGCTGAAGGACGTGACCGACGTCGTATGGATCGCCGAACTGGGGATCCACTACAAGCTTGGCGTCAGCGGGCTGAATGTGCTGCTGGTGGGACTAACGACGCTGCTGTTCTTTGCCGCGATGCTGGTCTCCAACATGGGCTTGGCCTCCCCGCGGCCGGAGCGCCCGAGGCTGTTCTACTTCCACCTGATGTTGGCCGAGTCGGCCGTGCTGGGCGCGTTCTTGGCCCAGGACCTGGCTCTGTTCGTGGCCTTCTTCGATTTGATGCTGATCCCCTTCTACTTCCTGATGTTGATCGGGGACCCCTCCATTCCGGCGCCTGACCGCGTCAAAGCGACGATCAAGCTGGTGATCTACACGCTGGTGGGCTCGCTGCTGATGCTGGCCGCGGCGATCGCGACGGGCGTGCTGGCGGGCGAGCAGAACGGGACGCACATCACCTTCGTGCTCTCCCAGCTGCAAGGGCTGCCCTTGAGCAAGGGCTCGCAGGAGTGGATCTTCCTGTTCTTCGCGGCGGCGTTCTTGGTGAAGATGCCGGCGTTCCCGCTGCACGGATGGATGCCCGACGGCTATCGGACGATGCCGATCGAGGTGCTGATGGTCTTCAGCGGCGTGCTCTCGAAGGTCGGGGCTTACGGCTTCTTGGCGATCGTGTTGCCGCTGTTCCCACAGGCCTCGGCTCACTTCCAGGTGTTGATGTTGGTGATCGCGCTGCTGTCGATCTTGTATGGGTCGGCGATGGCCTTCACACAGACCAATGCGCGCTTGATCGCGGGGTACTCGTCGGTGGCTCAGCTCGGCTTCATCACGCTCGGGATCTTCGCCTTGAACCCGCAGGGCGCCCAGGGGGCTCTGCTGCAGATGGTCAACCACGGCCTGGTGGTGGCGCCGGTGTTCTTCATCATCGCGCTGCTGGCGGCGCGCGCCGGAGGGTCGCAGGACATCAGGGAGATGGGCGGGATCGCCTTCAGGGCGCCGCTGCTTGCAACGGTGTTCCTGGTCGTGGCCCTGGCGACGCTGGCGATCCCGGGGTCGGCCAACTTCGTGGGCGAGTTCTTGATCCTGCTGGGCGTCTTCAAGACGAAGCTCGCGATCGCGGCGATCGCCTTCGCGGGCGTGGTGATGGCGAGCGTGTATGCGTTGAGGCTGTTCATCCGCGCGATGCACAACAGGGTCGGGACGGGCGTGAAATCGCGCGAGCTGAGCGGCATGGACGCGGTCGTGCTGGTGCCGCTGCTGGCCGTGATCGTGTTCTTGGCGCTCTATCCGCAGGGTGCGTTGAGGCGCTCTGAAAAGTCGGCGACGAGCTCGGTGGCGGCGGCCCATGCCGCCCTCACCAGCGGGCCCGCAACCCTGGCGAGCGCCGAACCTTGATCGCCACCGCCACCCTCAAAGGCCCGCACGTCGACTTCGCGGCGCTGTCTCCCCTGCTCGCGCTGTTTGGGGGGGCGATCGTGGTGCTGTTGGTCGGCCTGCTCGGGGCGCGCAAGGCGCGCGAGCAAGTCGTGCCCGCGCTCGCGCTGATCGCGCTGGGCGCGGCGATGGGGTTGAGCATCTGGCGCTGGAACACGCCCGAGTCGGTCGTCGCGGGAGCGCTGAAGGTTGACCGACTCTCGCTGACGCTGAACCTGATCTTGGCGGTCGGCGGCATGGCGACTGTGCTGCTCGCCTGGCGTTCGAAGGCGGCGCGCGAAGCGGCGCACGGGGAGCTGCACGCGATGCTGCTCAGCACGATCGGCGGCATGGCGATGCTGGTCGCCGCTCAGAACACGGTGGCCGTGTTCTTGGGGCTGGAGCTGTTGTCGATCCCGCTGTATGTGCTGTGCGCGACCGAAATGCGCAACGAGCACTCGCTGGAGGCGGGGTTGAAGTACTTGATCGTGGGCTCGGTGGGCTCGGCCACACTGCTCTATGGGATCGCGCTGCTCTACGGCGCGACCGGGGCCACCGACTTCGGGGCGATCGCCGGAGCGATCGAGGCACACGGACTGGCCTCCAATGCGATGCTGCTGGGCGGGATCGCGCTTTGCGTGGCGGGGCTGGCTTTCAAGGCGTCCGTGGCGCCTTTCCATCAGTGGACGCCGGACGTGTACGAGGGCGCGCCGACACCGATCACGGCTTTCATGGCGGTGGCGACCAAGGTCGCGGCTTTGGGCGTGCTGGTGCGGTTGTTCGACGTGGCCTTGATCGAAGCCCACGCCAGCTGGGGTCCGGCGCTGGCGGCGCTGGCAACGATCACGATCGTCGTCGGCAACGTGGGGGCGCTTGGCCAGAGCTCGCTGAAGCGGATGCTGGCCTACTCCTCGGTGGCGCAGGCCGGCTACATGATCGCGGGCGTGGTCGTGGCCACGGCGCTCGGCGCGCAGGCGCTGGTCTTCTATCTGGCCGTGTACTTGGCGATGAACATGGCCGCTTTCGCGGTGATCGTCGCGAGGGAGCGCGAAACCGATCTCGGCGACAGCGTGCAGGCGATGAGAGGACTCGGTCGCTCACGACCGTGGCTGGCCTGGCCGATGACGATCTCGATGCTCGGCCTGGCGGGCATCCCCGCGACGGCCGGCTTCATCGGCAAGTTCTACCTCATCGACGCGGCAGTCTCGGGCGGCTACACGTGGCTGGGCGTGGTGATCGTGATCGGCTCGATGATCTCGCTTGGCTACTACCTGCCGGTGATCGCGACGATGTGGACGAGCTCGGGCGAAGCCGAAGGCGCCCCAGCGCCGTCCGGCCCGCTGCCGGCGATAGCGGGCGGCTCGCAGGAGCTGGACGAGGAGCCCGACGAGCCACGCGAGTCGAGCCCCCAACTCGAGCTGACGTTCGTGGCGGTACTCGCGGGCGCGGCGACGATCGCGATGGGCATCGTGCCGCAGCCACTGTTCGACCTCGTGCACGGGGTCGGCAGCGTGCTGGGGCTGCTCTGAGCGAAATCGCCCGCGACTGACACATCCTCGGGTTCGTTCCAATAAGGGGACTAGTGTGATTTCATACACGGATGCCCCCGGGGACGAGGGAACCGACGACAGTTGATCGCCTGGGCGACCTGCTCTGGAAAGCCATACCGGCGATCGGCAGCGCGATCGGCTTTGTTGGTTTCATCGCCGTAGTCGGAGCGGCGCTTCAGTGGCTGCGCTTCGAAGCCGTGGGGCTGCCCGCCGTCCAGGCGCTGCTGGCGATGCCACGGCAGGAACTGGTGATCATCGGCAGCCTCGAGCTGTTTCCGGCGGTCCTGCTCGGACTGCTCGCGTCGCTGCTCGTGTACATGTTCGACAGCAGGGGCGACGCGAACATCAGGACCGCGCGCGGGATCGTGATCGTTGCGACCGCGGAGGTCATCGCGAGCCTGTACATCACAGAACTGAGCGACGGCCTGCTCGGCCTGTTTCTGGTGTGGGCGTTTGTGCTCGGGGCCGCGCTGATGTGCTTCGCCGAGGCGCTGACGCCGCACTTCACCAGGCGACGCAAGCTTAAACGCCTGCGAAGAGAAGTCCTGTCCTCGCGCGCCGCCCTCGCGATAGCGACCGACTTAGACCCTGGCGGCGGAGAAGCCCACTTAGACCTCGACGTCAACCTCAGCGCGGCTCAGCGCCGACTGGAGCGCACGGCTCGCGAATGGAAGGCCACAGCAGACACGCTTGCCCGTGGAGGCACGGAGAATCAAGTGCAGGCGGCTACCGCAACGGCGATCGCGAGGGACCCGGCGACCGATCAACCGCCGGCCGCGGTCGAGCTGGAAAAGCCGCTCGACGAGGCCGAAGCCTTACTCGGTGGCGCGGGCCGTGCGATTCTCGATTGGTTTCGCAGACCGAGCTGGCGCATCGAACTGGGCATCGGCCTGCTTCTCGGGGTGCTCACGGGCGTCGTGTCGCTCTTGCTCCACGGCGCAGGGCGTTGGGCTTTGGTCGTTTCAGTGGCCGCCGTCTTGCTTGCCGTGACCAACATGTTCATCGCGCACGGGACCGAAAAGTTCCTGTGGTACGGGGTGGCGGTGTTCTTCTCGGTCGTGGTGTTCGGCGCGCTGATGAGCATGGCTCGCGCCTTTCACTATCCCGAAGCCCAGCCCGTCGCGCTGTTGCGCAAGAACAACGAGACCGGCATCTGCGGGGTGTTCGTCACCCAGACCAGCGAACGCGTTTACATAGGGCGGCTTCCGCAACCAGGCCGTCCTGGGCTCCTCTTCTGGGTGCCGACGACCGAAGTCGAGCTCGTCAGCGTCGGGCAATCCCAGGAAATCCAGTCGAAAAATCCCTTCCAGCTGCAAGACGACGAGTCGGCGCTGCTCCGTCGCCTCTACGTGGACCGCGCCGAAGAAGCGCCGACCACAGTGAAAAACCCCACAAAGACGGTCGTCAGCGGGACCGCCGGGGCAAAGACGAGCCAGACGACCACCACGACCGAAGCGCAGGCGCCGAAATACCAATCGACGCCGCACAAGCCGGTTTCGGTGCAGGGAACGTCATGCCGCTCGACCCTGGACCCGCCACCACATCACAAGAAATTAGGCTTACCACGCCGGCTCCCCTCCTCCGGCCTCTAACATTGAGCTGATGACGGACCGGTCAAACGGCAGAGCAACCGGCGGCTGGACAGCCCAAGAGGCCGCGCGCGAGCAACGCGCGACGCGCGCCCGCGTCGAGCGTGATCGCGGGCGCGGCGTCACCGCCAACCTGGAAGACGCGGCCGCGCACGCTCGGGCGAGCAATGCCTTCGCGAAGGGCTTTGGAGATAGCCGACGCGCTTGACCCCATCCCACTGCTTCGGTTCTTGGCCGAGCGCGACATAGAGCACATCGTGATCGGCGGCTTCGCCGTCAATGCACACGGCTTCATCCGCACGTCCAAGGATCTCGACATCGTGCCCTGCTCCGAGCGCGAGAATCTCGACCGGCTCGCCGCGGCGCTCCTCTATTTGAAATCCAGGAACGCGGAGGGTGAGGATTTCGCGGCGGAGGAGTTTCCCTTGGATCCGACGTCGGCCGACGATCTGGAAAAGGGTGGCAACTTTCGCCTCGAGACAGACCTCGGCGGGCTGGATGTCATGCAGTGGGTGGCGGGGATAGACACTGAAGACCTGTATGCCGAGCTATCCATTGGCGCTGTCGAGGGAGAGCCGCAGGGAATCCCGGTGAAGGTCTGCGGCCTGCAAGATCTCCGTGCAATGAAGCAAGCCGCCGGCCGGCCGCGAGACCTCGACGACTTGGAACATCTGCCGGCCGAGTAGGTCCCGCTTGTGGCGGCCGCCGATGCCGACACAGCGCGGGGCCGGCGAAGCCCGCTAAACGCGACCGGCCGCCCGGGCGGCGTCTTCGGCGTCAGTGAGCTGACGCTCCACCAGATCGAGCCCTGCATCCCAGAACCCGGGGTCGGCGAGGTCGATGCCGACGATGCGGCCGAGGTCCTCGGGTGAGCGCGAGCCGCCGGCCGAGAGCATCTCCAGGTAGCGGGGCACGATCTCCTCGCCCAAGTCCTCGTAGCGTTGGTAGACCGAGAGCGCCAGCAGCTGCCCGTAGGCGTAGGCGTAGACGTAGCCGGGCGAGCCGATGAAGTGCGGGATGTAGGACCACCAGGAGCGGTAGCCGGGGGTGATCTCGACCGAGTCGCCGAACATCTCGCTCTGAGAGTCGAACCAGAGCTCGCCGAAGCGCTCGACGGACAGCTCACCCTCGGCTCGGCGGGCGGTGTGGACTGAGTCCTCGAAGCGGTTCATCGCGACCTGGCGGAAGACAGTGGCGAGCGCACCCTCGATGTTCTCGGCCAACAGGGCCAGGCGCGAGGCGGGTGAGGAGTCCTCGGCGAGCAGGCGCCCGAAGACGATCGTCTCGCCAAACACCGAGGCGGTCTCGGCGAGGGTTAGGGGGGTGCCCTGGTGGAAGATGCCCTGGTCGGCGGCCAAGGCGAAGTGGACGCCGTGGCCGAGCTCGTGGGCGAGCGTGAGCACGTCGCGCCGGCGCGATGTGTAGTTGAGCATCACGTAGGGGTGCACCGAAGGGACCGCCGAGGCGCAGAACGCGCCGCCGCGCTTGGCGGGACGAACGGGGGCGTCGATGTAGCGCTCGTCGAAGAAGCGACGCGCGACGTCGCCGAGCTTGGACGAGAAGGAGGAGTAGCAGTCGAGCACGATCTCGCGCGCGGTGGCGAAGGGGTAGGTGACCTGGTCCTCGGTGACGGCGGCCATGCGGTCGTAGTCGGCTAGACGCTCGACGCCGAGCATGCGCGCCTTCAAGCGATACCAGCGCCGCGGCAGCTCGTAGCGCGCCTGGACCGCCTCGATCAGGGCGGCTACGGACTCATCAGAGGCCTCGTTTGAGAGGTTGCGGGCGGCCAGCCAGGAGGGGTAGTGGCGCAGGCGGTCGTCGATCGCCTTGTCGGCCAGGAGCGTGTTGAACAGGAACGCGCGCGTGCGCAGGCCGGGCGCGAGCGCCTCGGTGACGGCTTGGGCGGTCGTGCGGCGCAGCTCACGATCGGGCAAGACCAGGCGAGAGAGGGCGACGTCGAGCGCCATGTCCTCACCGTCCACGTCCACCTGGATCGCGGAGGTGAGCTCGTCGAACAGGCGCGACCAGGCGGAGGCGCCGGTGACGGACTTCTCGGCGAGGATGCGCTCCTCGGGCTCGGAGAGCAGGTGGGCGCGATAGCGGCGCGCGGTGCGCAGGTAGTGGGCGCAGAAGGCGAGGCGCTCCTCAGCCAGCAGGCGCTCAACGTGGGCATCGTCGAGGGCGGCCCATTCGAGCTCGAAGAACAGCAAGGTCGTCTCGATCTCGGTGCCGCGTTCTTGGACCTCCTGCATGAGCGCGCCCGCGGCGGGGTCGGCGGTGTCCACCGAGAAGCTGAGGCCCGCGTAGGTGCCGGCGCGACCGACGAGGTCCTGGATCTCACCGAGCTCGCGCATCGCGTCCCGCAGGCCGGCGGAGTCAAGCTCGGCGAGCTTGCCGGCGTAACTGGCGGCGAACGCCTGCGAGCGCTCGAGCGCCTGGGCGAGCTGCGCGCGCGCGCCGTCGGGACCGCGATCGTCGACCAGCGGGCCCAGATCCCAGGCGGTCTGCTCCATCTCGGTATCGATTTGGGGGGAAGGATCGTCGTGCGTCACTGTGTGCGTGAGCTTATCCGCCCAGCAACTTGCCCTCGTCGTCCCGACGGTGGGGCGTGCGCAGCGGCGTCAGCTCGCCGGGTGGCGTTCCGACCCGCAGACTTGGTGGCTACTCGGAGGCCAAGGCTTCGAGCAGATCGAGCTTGGCGGCTCGGCGGGCGGGGAGCTGGGCGGCGATCACGCCGGCTAGGGCGGCGACGAGCAGCAAGACCACGAGCGTTCCGTAGGGGATCGATTGGACGAAGCCCGAGCCCGAGAGCGCGAAGGTGACGGTGAGGATCGCTCCGACGACGCCGATGAGAAGACCGAGGATGCCGCCGATCAGCGCGGTGATGAGCGACTCGTAGCGGATCATTTGTCGCAGTTGGCGACGGGAGGTGCCGATCGCGCGCATCATCCCGAGCTCGCGGGTGCGCTCGTAGATCGAGAGGACCAGGGTGTTGACGATCCCGAACAGGGACACGATCACCGAGAGCGCCAGCAGCACGTAGATGAGGGTCAAGAGGGTGTTGACCTGTTCTGACTGTTCCTGCTTGAACTGGGCGGCCGTGCGCGACTTGGTCTGGGGGAAGGCGCTCGCGAGCACGCGATCGACGGCGGGCTGGACGGTCGCGTTGGTGGCCCCGGGCGCGTAGGCGAGGAAGTCGAAGGCGTCTTCGCGCTGGCCGAACTGGGCGCGCGCGAGCGAGCGGGAGATCGTGAGGTTGCCGAGCAGCCGGGCGCGGTCCTTGACGATGCCGGTGACGGTGAGGCGCACGTGGCGTTCGCTGGGCGTGAGTAGCACCAGCGAGTTGCCGACGCTCAGGTGGTGGGCCTTGGCGTAGCCTTCGGCCAGCAGCACGCCGGTCGATCCGAGCGAGAGCAAGGTGGCGGTGGAACCGTGCTTCCATTCGATCCGGTAGACGCGCGAGAAGCTCGCGGGTTCCACCGCGGTGACGGTGGCGTTTTCTTTGGAACCAAGCGGCCGACCCACGGTGAACGCGACCGCGGTGACCTGGGCGACGCCGGGCACGCGCCGCACGGTTGGCGCGACGAGCGCGGGTATGCCGGTTTCACGGCCGCCACCCTGGGCGTTCTCGATGATCAGGTTGCCGGCGAAGGTGGAGCCGATCGCCTGGTTGATCGTGGCCTTGGTGCCGTCGGCTAGCACCGCGACGAACGTGACGAGCGCCAGGCCGATCATGAGCGCCGCCGCGGTGACCATCGTGCGGCCCGGCTGGCGCATCGCGTTCTCGCGCGCGAGCCGGCCGGTGATGCCGCGCCAAGCGACGAGGGCGCCGACGAGGCGGGCCATCGCCGGGACGACTCGATAGTGGCGCCGGCGCAACCAGCGTCGGCGCGGGATCTCGACGCCCTCGCGCAAGGCGGCGATCGGCGGCACGCGCGTGGCGCGCATCGCGGGCGCCAGGCCGGCTAGCAGCGTGACAATGACGCCGACCAGCAGCGAGACGACGATCGTGCGGGTCTGGAGCACGGTGCCGCTGTCTGGCAGGTCGGCGCCGAGGCTCTTGAACAGCTGGTCGAGCGCGGGCGCGAGGCCAATCCCGCCGAGCAGGCCGAGCGCGGAGCCGACGACGCCGAGCATGACGCCTTCGTAGACGACCATGCGCATCAGCTGGCTGCGGGCGGCCCCAAGCGTGCGCAGCAGGCCGAACTCGCGGGTGCGCTGGGCGACGGTGATCGAGAACGTGTTGAAGATGATGAAGGCGCCGACGAACAGCGCGACGTAGGCGAAGACGAGCAGGAACGTGCGCAGGAAACTGAGGTTTTCTTCCAGGTCGGAGGTCTCCTTGGCTGCCTGCTGAGCGCCGGTGCGGACTTCGACGGTGGCCGGCAGGGCGGCGCGGATGCGCGTGCGCAGGTCGCTGGGTGTGACGCCTGTGTTCGCGGCGACGTCGATCTGGTCGTAGCGGCCGGGCTCGCCGGTGACCAGCTGGGCTTGGGCCGGGACGAGGATCGCCGTGGCGGCGCCGCCGAAGGATTGGCCGCCGGCGAACTTGACGATGCCGACGATCGTGTAGCGGTGCGCCGCGGCGGCGCCGGCGACGAACACCTGCCCGCCGATCGACAGTTTGTTGCGTTCGCTGGTGGCCTGGTCGATCGCCACCTCACTTGGGCTCTGCGGGAAGCGACCCTGGACAGGCGAAAAGGACTCGAAGCGCTTGGGCACGGTCGTCGCCACGAACGCCGGGGCCTTGCCGCCGGTCAGCGATTTGCGATCTGTGCCGAGCAGCGCTGCGGGACTGAAGATGGAGCCCGACGCCTGGGCGACCCCGGGCACCGAGCGCACTCGCGCGAGCATCGCTTCGTCGATCGGGGAGACTTCCGAGCGCACGGTGCTGCCGAGTCGCTGGGCGGGCGTGATGACTACGTCGTGGCCCTTGTTGGCGGTCTGGAAGATGCCGGCGAACGAGTTGTTAATCGTGTCGGTGAGGATGTAGGTGCCGGCCATCAGCGCAACGCCGAGCGCGATCGCGACGGCGGTGAGCAGGACGCGGAGCTTGCGCTGGAGAAAGCCGCGCAGGACCAGCGCGAGCATCAGCCCACGGACTTCATCAGGTCCAGGGCCTGCTCGGCCGTGGCCGCCTCGCGGTCGTGCACGATGCGACCGTCGCCGAGCACCAGCAGCCGGTCGGCAAACGAGGCGGCGTGGGCGTCGTGGGTGACCATGACGACGGTCTGGCCGAAGTCGTCGACGGCTTGGCGCAACAGGGCGAGCACGTCGCCGGAGGCCTTGGAGTCGAGGTTGCCGGTCGGCTCGTCGGCGAACACGACCGCTGGGCGCGAGACCAATGCGCGCGCCACGGCGACGCGCTGCTGCTGGCCGCCGGACATCTCTGCGGGCCGGTGACTGAGCCGGTCGCGGATGCCGATCGTGTCGATCAGACGATCGAGCCACTCGCGGTCGGGCTTGCGCCCGGCGATCGAGAGCGGCAGCAGGATGTTCTCCTCAGCCGAGAGCACGGGCAGGAGGTTGAAGGTCTGGAAGATGAAGCCGACACGGTCGCGTCGCAGCTGCGTGAGCCGGCGGTCGTCGAGCGCGGTGAGCTCGACGCCGTCGAGCGTGACCGTGCCGGAGGTGGGTCGGTCGAGGCCGGCGAGGATGTGCATGAGCGTGGACTTGCCCGAGCCGGAGGGGCCCATGATTGCGGCGAAGCGGCCGGAGGGGAAGGCCACTGAGACGTCGAGGAGCGCGTCCACGGCGGCCTCGCCTTCGCCGTAGCGGCGCGAGACCGAGACGGCCTCGACGATGTTTTGCATATCGCCGTTGGAGCTGGTTGCGGTCATGTACCGAGTCCGAGTTTAGGACCTGGCCCGGTGGTCACGGCCGAGCGGGGTTGTAGCATCGCCCGCCACCGTGCACGCGACCGAGCCCAAAGTGTTTTTGATTGCCCGACCTTCGATCGCGCTCGAGGGGATGAGGGGCTACCTGAGCGACGTCGGCGGCGAGTCTTGGCTCGAGCGTCGCCTGGAGGAGGCCGATGGCCAGCCCAACGCGGGCGAGTTGATCGTGGAGTTCGGCGGGCGCGCCTGCTACCGCAGCTGGGAGCCCGGCTTGAACCCAAACGTGACCCGGGTGCGGACCGACCAGAGGGAGTACTTCGCGAACATCCTCAAGAGCGCCCATGGGAGCGTATTGGAGCACGCGAACTGGTCGTTTGCGCTGCGCAACGTAAGCAGAGTTTTCACACATGAGCTAATTCGACATAGGGCCGGCTCGGCCTTCAGCCAGGAGAGCTTGCGCTACGTGCGGTTGACCGACATCGGCTTCAGGGTGCCGCCGGCCTTGGAGCCGGTGCGCGAGCAGGTGTTGAGCATCGTGGAGCGGCTCGAGGAGTTCCAACTCAGCGCGGCGCGGGAGCTGGGAATCGACGAGGAGGGCGTGCCGTTTCACGTCAAGAAGGAGGTCACCTCGGCGCTGCGCAGGCTCGCGCCGATCGGGCTTTCGACCGACATCCTGTGGACGGCCAACGCGAGGACGCTGCGCCACGTGATCGAGATGCGCACCGCGCCCGGCGCCGAGGAGGAGCTGAGGCTCGTCTTCGATCAGCTGGCACGCATCATGCAAGTCGAGGCGCCCGGGTTGTTCCAGGACTTCGAGCGCGGCGAGGACGGCGCCTGGGTCCCGGAGCACCGCAAGGTCTAAGCATCCATGGTGCTGGTGCGCCACGCGCCCAGCGCCAGGAACACTACCGCCCAGGCCACGAGCACCACGAACGCGGTGCCGCCCGAGAGAACGACGCTCGCGCCATGGCCGCCTTCGCCGACGTGCACGGGGCTGTAGTGGGCTATCGCCTGGCTGAGCAGGCCCTCGCGGACGCTGCCCAGGGCTTTTATGCTCGCGAGCAGTGGACTGGCGACGATCTGCCAGGCGATCAAAGCGATGATCGCGGCCGGCTTTGAGGTCGTCAGCGAGGCGAAGCCGACCGCCACGACACACAACATGCCCGTGGCCAGGAAGGTGAAGCCGAGACCATTGAGGATCAGCGAGCCGCTCGGTGTGGACAAATTCGACGCAAACGCGAACGTGCCGATCAGGAGCAGCGCGTAGGCGCCCAACATCATCGCGAAGGTGACCGCAAGCGCCGCGGGCACACGCGCGAAGAACAAGGCCAGGCGCGAGCGGCCGGTGACGACGAGATCGCGAAAGACGCCCGCCGATGCGTCGCCGGTGCCGGCCTCGACGCCGATCAGCAGAGCCGCCAGCGGACCGAAGAAGAGCGCGATTACGCGCAGACCGTCAGAGAAGTTTTGGGCGCCCCCGGCCGGTCCGTATTTGCCGGGATTGGTGGCGTGCTCGATGACGGCGGCCACGAAATAGATCAACACCGGACCCCAGGCCAGGACCAGAGACCAGGTGAGGATGCCGCGTTTCTTTCGCAGCTTGAGGATGTCCGCCCGGATCATTTGGGCCGCGATCGTCGCCGCGGCGCCCTGCGGCGAAGCGGTTGGAGCGGGCGCGACAGGCGCGGTGGCGTTCATGAGAGCACCTCCTCGGTGGTCGAGTCGCTGAGCCTGGATGTGACCTCCAGGAAGCGCTTCTCGAGGCTCTGACGCACGGGCTCAAGGCGCGAGACGGCAAGCCCGGCCCCGACCAAGGCGGCGTTGACGGCGGCGGCGTTCTCGGCCGCGGACACGCCGGGAGCTTCGCCGAGCACGACTCGCAGGCCCTCGTCGGAGCGCTGCGCCTGCAGCACGGAGTCGCCTGCCTGGAGCAGCTCGAGGGCCCGTGCGGGATCGTCGACGCCGACGATCAGCTCGTGACGAGCGCTGCCTTCGGCCAGCTCTGAAATCGCGCCCTGCATGAGGATCTTGCCGCGGTCTACGATCGCCGCGTGGTCGCAGATCTTCTCGACCTCGTCGAGCAGGTGCGAGGAGATGAACACGGTGCGGCCCTCCTGCTCGACCATGGCGCGGATCATTTCGCGGAACTCCTGGATGCCGCCTGGGTCCAGGCCGTTGGTGGGCTCGTCGAGGATCAACAGCTGAGGATCGGCCAGCAGGCAGCGCGCCACGCCCAGGCGCTGGCGCATCCCGAGCGAGTACTTCTTGACCCGCTCGTCAGCGCGCTCGGACAGGCCCACGCGGCGCAGGGCCGGGGCGATGCGCTCATGCGTCTGGGGACCGCGCACGGCCGCGACGATGCGCAGGTTCTCGCGGCCGGTCAGCTGCGGGTGAAAGCGGGGCTCCTCGACGATCGCGCCCACTCGCGCCAAGGCCTCGGCCCGCTCGGAGGGCACGGGATGGCCGAGCACCGACATGGTGCCGGCGCTCGCGTGGGTCAGGCCGAGCAGCATGCGGATCATCGTGGTCTTGCCGGCGCCGTTGGGCCCGAGAAACCCGAACGCCGAGCCGCGCGGCACCCGCAGGTCAACGGAGTCGATCGCGGCGCGGGCGCCGAAGCGCTTGGTCAAGCCGGCGGTTTCGACCGCCGGGCCGAGTTCGCCTTCGTGAATGGACATAGCGCGGCAGGCTATACCCCGGCGCGGGCGGGCGCGCCATTCAGATCAAGCTTCTTGCGCTTGGAGTCTCCTTGATGCGCTCCTGCAGCTGTGCGGTGACCGTCGGGTCGCGCAGGGTCGTGACGTCTCCCAGGGCGCGGCCCTCGGCGATGTCGCGCAAGAGCCGGCGCATGATCTTGCCCGAGCGCGTCTTGGGCAGATCGTCAGACCAGATGATGCGCTTGGGCCGCGCGAACTTGCCGATCCGCTCGGCCACGGTTTCGCGAATGCTCTCGACCTCGGCCTCGTCGCCCAGCAGGTCGCCCTGGAGCGTGACGAACGCGACGATCGCCTGACCGGACTGCTCGTCGTGCTGGCCGATCACCGCCGCCTCGGCCACGTCGGGGTGAGCCACGATCGCCGACTCGACCTCGGCGGTGGAGAGCCGGTGGCCGGACACGTTGACGACGTCGTCGATGCGCCCGATCACCCAGATGTAGCCGTCTCGGTCCACGCGCGCCGCGTCTCCGACCAGGTAGGTCTCGCGGCCGAAGCGGCTGAAGTAGGTGTCGATGAAGCGGTCCTCCTCCTTGTAGAGGGTGCGCAACATCGAGGGCCACGGTTTGGTGAGCACGAGCAGGCCCTGGCCTTCGGTGATCGGCTCGCCGCCCGACTCGCTGAGCACTTCCGCCTCGACCCCTGGAAACGGCTGGGTCGCCGAACCCGGCTTGGTCGCCGTGATGCCGGGTAGCGGCGTGATCATGATGGCGCCGGTCTCGGTCTGCCACCAGGTATCCACGATCGGACAGCGTTCGCCGCCGATCACCTTGTGATACCAGAGCCAGGCCTTGGGGTTGATCGGCTCGCCGACGGTGCCGAGCAGGCGCAGCGAGGAGAGGTCGTGCTCGCCCGGCCACTTGGCGCCCCACTTGATGCACGCGCGTATCGCGGTCGGCGCGCAGTAGAGGATCGTGACTTTGTAGCGCTCGATCAGCTCCCACCAGATCCCCTTGTGGGGATAGTCGGGGGCGCCCTCCCACATGACCGAGGTCGCGCCGTTGGCCAGGGGGCCGTAGACGATGTAGGAGTGCCCGGTGACCCAGCCCACGTCGGCGGCACACCAGTACACGTCGGACTCCGCTTTGAGGTCGAACACGTAGCGATGGGTCGCGCTGACGCTGGTGAGATAGCCCCCAGTGGTGTGCAGGATGCCCTTGGGCTTGGCGGTCGAGCCCGAGGTGTAGAGGATGTAGAGGGGGTGCTCGGCGTCCAACTGCTCGGGCGGACACTCGGCGTCGGCGGCGGCCAGGATCTCGTCGTAGAAGACGTCCCTGCCCTGCTTCATCTGGCAAGGCGTCCCCTTGGAGCGCACGACGACGATCGTCTCCAAGCTCTGAAGGTCGCCCATGACCTCGTCGACGCGGTCCTTGACCGGGGCGGTCTTGCCCTTGCGCGCGGCTCCGTCCACCGTGATCAAGGCCTTGGCCTGCGAGAACTCCATGCGCTCGCGCACCGCCTCGGCCGAGAAGCCTCCGAAGACGACGTTGTGAGGCGCGCCGATGCGCGCGCAGGCGAGCATCGCGACGACGACCTCGGGGATCATCGGCAGGTAGATGCCGACGACGTCCCCCTTGGCGACACCCTGGTCCTTCAGCGCGCCGGCGAAGCGCTTGACCTCGGCCAGCAGCTCGGCGTAAGTGATGTCGCGCCGCTCGCCCTCCTCACCGCACCAGTGCAGGGCGACACGATCGCCCAGGCCGGCCTCGACGTGGCGGTCCAGGCAGTTGTAGGAGGCGTTGATCGAGCCCCCCACGAACCACTTGTAGAACGGCGGGTTGGAATCGTCCAGCACCCGATCCCATGGCTTGAACCAGGCGAGTCGCTCGGCCTGCTCGACCCACCACGCCTGGGGGTCGGCGGCCGCGCGCTCGTAGACCGCCGGGTCGCTCAACAGGGCGTTTTCACGGAAGGAGGGGGGAGGCTCGAAGCGCTCGACCTCGAGCATCGCCGCCAGCTCGGCGTCGAGCGTGTCTCCGTTAGCAGACATTATCTGAGCCTCCCCTGTTGTCCCATGGTTTTGACTTTACCGCTCGCTCCTAGCGCTCGCCCAAAGGCATGACCGGCAGGACCGTGCGTCCGAACGTAGAGTTCGTGACCACCGCGAACGACGCATACCACGCTGCCGCGGCGGTCGCCAGGCCGATGTAGCCACCCCAGTGGGTGACGGTCGTGTGCGGCCCGACAGCGCCGATCGCCAACAGAATGAAGGTGGCGGTCAAGAGCACGAACACGAGCAGCACCGCTCCGCTGACGCGCAGAGCGGCGACGGTCATGTAGGCGGTGAAGATCGCCCACGCCCACAGGTAGACGCCGACTGCGTGACCGACGTTGCCGCCGATGCTCTTCGCATAGAACACCTCGAGCGCCCAGAAGGAGATCCAGAACGCTCCATACGAGCAGAAGGCGACCGCGCCGAAGGTGTTGCCGGTGCGGAACTCCCACATGCCGGCCAATAGCTGCACCACGCCGCCGTAGGCGAGGGCCAGGCCGAGAACGACGGGCGTGCCCTTTTCGTCGACCAGGTTGGCGTTGAACATCGAAAGCACGAATGTGGTCATCGCGAACGCGGCCAACCCGAGCGGCGCCGGATTGGCGGGCGACCACGAGCTGGCCACCGGGCGCTCCTCCGCAACCGGCGGGCTGGCGCCCTGCGCCGGATGGTGATGGATCGAAGCGGCCTCCATGGGACCTCCCTTCACGCCGCCCGACTGACCGAGCGGCTTCGACTTGTCAAAGCTGCCGATCGTGGTTGACCAAAGCCAACCCGGTCATACCTATTTATTCCCGTTCTGGGGGACCCTCAACCGTCAGAGCGCTGACGCCCGAAGTCAGCGCTTGCGTCGCTTACGGCGCGAACCGCCGCCGCTGACGGGTACGGGCTCGGGCGCTATGTCCGATGAGCCCGCACTCGTGTCCGCGCTCGTGCTCTCCCCCTCGCGCTGGGCACGCAGTTCTGCCTGGGTGGGCCAAGGCCGAGCCTCCCCGGCCGCCCAAGCCGGGGGGTCGCCGTTCGGCCAGCGATCCATCAGCAGGATGCCGGTGGCGACCAGCCAGAACGTGGGGATCAACTCGAGCGTGGGCGTGCCGAAGAAGGGCAGGAACAGGAGCCCGGAGAGGATGCCAAGCACGCTCAGCCAGCGCGCAAGCAGGCCGGCGCGCATCGTGCCCATCATCGTGGCGATCATCCCTACGGCGAGGGCGAGGGCGGCGAAGAGGCCGAGCACGCTCAAGGCGATCCCAACCGATCCGCTCGTGAGCAGCGCCTTTTCGACGGCCTTGCTCGAGAAGTCGTGGCCGCCGACGAATTTGTGGGCTTCGATCACGAGCAGCACCTCGTGCACCAAGTTGAGCAGCGCGACGCCAAAGCCGCCCGCGAACACCAGCGGCTTCGCCGCCGGCCACGAGGGGCGGCGAAAGGCCGTGGCGTCGATCAGGAACAGGAGCACGACGGTGAGCGCGCTGACGGCGAGTGCTGTCAGCAGGGTGCCGGCGAGTAGGTAGAAGGCGTGGTGGTCGATGTACCTCACCTCGGGCGCCCTTGGGCTGACGAGTGGGGCGCCCTTGCCGTGGAGCGCGGGTTCGAGGCCCTGCACGATGCCGACCGACGGGAGTTCTTTGAGGGCGGCGCTCAGGATGATCCCGCTGAGCAGGTAGAGCACGCCACCCGCGACGGCGGGCACCGCGAGCCGGGCGCGGCGCGCCGACTCGAAGCTCACGCGCTCCTTGATCTCCGCGGGGGAAGCCATCGGCACGGCAGTCTATGGGTTGGCGCTAGGATGGGCGCATGGAGGGCGGAAACTTCGGTGACCTGTTCGGCGATCCCGAGGAGCTTCAGCGCAGGCTCGCCCAGTTCGCCGAACAGATGCAAGGCCAGCAAGCCTTGGCGTGGGCCGATAACGCGATCAAGCTCGCCGTCGACATGACCGTGGCGGCGGTCAACCGCGTGAACGTGCAGGGCAACGCCGAAGCTCAGGCCGAGCAGATCAGGCAGGTGATCGCCTTGGTCTTTCCCGAGGCCGTCACGCTCGTGCGCGAGGCGCGCGAGGGGCTCCAGTAGCGCCCCGCTCCTGGGCGGCGCGTTCGGCCTCGCGCTCGACCTCGCGCGAGGCGCGACCCGCTTCGATCACTTCTTTGAAGGAGCGGAAGCGGAAGATGAAGAACACCGCCCCGAGCCCGATCAGCGCCGTGAAGACCGCGATCGCGATCTGCTGGCCAACCGAGTAGGCGGCGACGACCGCCGTGGGCGCGCTCGCCGCGAACACCTTGACGAGCAGGGCCTGTTGCACGCCGGCGCCCCCCGGCGTGAACGGCACGGCGCCTGCCACCTGACCGCAGCCGAACACGAGCAATACGTTCTCGATCGAGCCGCCCACGCGGAAAGCGTCGAGCAAGAACCAGACGGCCGTGAAGCGACACACCCAGGCACCCGCCTGAAAGGCGGCGACTTCGCGCAGGTAGCGCCTGCGGTCGGTCAGGATCGTCAGGCCTTGGCGGATGCGCGCCCAAAAGGCCTTGGCGCGCACCGAGAGCAGGGCAAAAGCCACCAGCCCGAGGACGCCGAGCAGCGTGATCAAGAACAGCGTGAAGCGGAAGTGGGAAGCCAGATAGGAGATGTCGAAGGAATCGAGCTTGGAGAAGTCGGGCGGCTTGGGAAACACGCCCTGGCTGAAGGCGAAGATCAGCACGAACACACCCACACTCACGTCGAAGACGGCCTCCACGAAGAACGCCGAGGCGACCGTCGGATAGGAGGATCCGGGGATCGAGCTGCGCGTTAGGAACAGCTTGATGATGTCCCCGCCGCGCGCGGGCACCACATTGTTGAAGCCCACGGCCGCGACGTAGGCGCCCCAGATGCGCCGCCACTGAAAGACGGTCGCCGGGTAGGCCGCGCGCAGGCTGTTGAAGAAGGCGCGCGAGCGCAGGGTCAGGTTCAGCCCGAAGAACAGCAGGCCGAGCAGCAGCGCCCCCCAGTGGACGGCCGCAAGGTCGCCAAAGAACTGTTCAGCCGCTTCGACGAAGGAATCGAAGCTCTGGGCGACCGAGGTGGAGGCTATGGACACATACCTAGCCTACGGTCCCTCGGCCGCGAACCGACCGATCAGGCGGGGCGGGCGCGGGCGCAAGCGGGTTCGGGCTCAGGCGCCGCTCAAAACGGCCAGCACCAATTCGTCGTGGGCGGCCGGCTTGACCTTGCGCAGCACCTCGACCACCACGCCGTCCGGGCCGATCACGAACGTGGTGCGCTCGTTGCCCCAGTAGGTGCGGCCATACATCGACTTCTGCACCCAAACTCCATAGCTCTCGGCGACCGCATGGTCCTCGTCGGCCAGCAACGTGAAGTTGAGCGACCGCTTGTCGTGAAAGCGCTTGACCTTCGCCACCGGATCGGGGGAGACGCCAAGCACCCTCGCACCCGCCGCGCTGTAGTCGGCGCGCCGATCGCGCACACCGCAAGCCTGGGTTGTGCAGCCTGGTGTGTCCGCCTTGGGATAAAAAAACAGTATTACGGTCTCGCCGCGCAACGACGAGAGCTTCATCGACTCGCCATCCTGGTCGGGCAGCTCGAAGTCTGGAGCCATGTCGCCGGGCTCGATCATGCGTCGAGATCCTAGCGAGGTGGACAGGAGCCCAACGCCTGGCCTTTGTGGGATCGGCAGTTCGTCGCGGTCGCCGGCGCAGCCGACCGCAGCCATGCGCTCGGACCGACCACCTGTCCGCGCTCGCTACGATCGACGTTTGCTGGTTGCGGAACCTGAAATCAGGTCTGCTGTGCGCTTCAGTCGGGGACCTAGTTCGTTCACCAGTTTGCCCATCTCGTACGCGTGTGCCGGTACGGTTATTTCGATCGCGACGGCGTACTCGCCCGGCGGGAGCCTGACAAGCGCAGCGATCGAACGTGCGCCGACGGTGAACTCTTCGTCGCTGGCGACGATGTCTCGCGGTTTGATGCGCTCTATTTCGGCTTCTAAGCTCGCTATGCACCGTGACCGATCGCGGCCCCTGGGGCACTAGGTCCAGGGCTGCGAGTATCGCGCTGCGCTCCGGCGCTGACTGGCTAGCGAGCAAGACCTTGCCGAGGGCTGTGCAGTAGACGGGGACATTGGCGCCTACGCCTAGATCCATGTCCACCGCGTACTGTCCTGGCCGATGGCCAAGCAGGCGATGAACGTAGAGCACGCGTGTATGGTCGAGAACACCGAGAGTAACCGTGTGTCCTACCTCGTCGCGTAGCTCCTCCAGGGTGGCGTAGGCTCGCAGTCGTGCTTGGATTGTGTGGAGCAGCACGAGACCGGCGTCGAGCGCCGACGCCGCCAATCGATACTTGCGTTTCGGGCCTTGCTCAAGGAACCCAAGCTCGACGAGCGTCGTGGCATACCGGTGCGTGGTCGAGCGGGCGGCACCGATGAGCTCGGCCATTTCAGCAATCCCCAGCGTACGGTGGGCGCCCGAGAATGATTCGAGGAGAGCAGCACCGTATTCAAACGACCGCGATCTCCTCGGATCGGGCTTCGGTTTGATTGGATGCCGTATCGCTCGCTCGTCAAGATAATCGTCGTCCATTTGCGGCTCGATCTGTCGTAACTTGAGCCGACTCATGGTCAAGCCTGACTCCCGAGGTAACTGAGGCGTGGATGCTCGCAGCGGTTGGCGTCGTAAAAAAGCCGCATTGCCGCTACTTGAAAGTCAAGTACCGGGAAATCAGGTAGACAAGGGTTTGCCCTTGCGGTAGTGAGACCGTGCTGTGCTCGCGAGGTTGCGAATCCGCATGGTGAGCGTACTTAGCCGGTCAACCCTTCGGCTTGTGGCTGTGTGTCGCAGGCGGTCGCAGACCGCGCGGGCTTCTGGCCGGCGTGCCTCGGGTTGGGTGAGGTAGAAGCCGACCATCGCTGCCACTATCAGCGTGTGGCCGTGGGATGGGTCGGCTGTGTGGGCGCGTTGGCGCGCCTCGCCGGTTATGAGTTGGAGGCGAGCAGCCAGGTGCTCGGTGGAGTCGTAGTAATCAAGCAAGCGGTGCTGTCCGGGGGCTGTGTCCTCGGTTTGGTTGACCAAACTGTCCAGTAGCGAGTTGGCGGCCCCGATCCACGGGAAATAGGCACGGTCGATGGCAAACACCTGGCCTGGTGTGGTGTTGGGATCGGTTGCGGCGGTGATGAGCGCGAACGCCGCGAGCGACGAGCCGCTTGCGGCTCCTACCTCCCACCAGTGCAGGCTTGGTCCGTTGCCGCTGGTGTGGTGCTCGGCGGCTTTGCGGGCCGCCCACTCGGCGAAGACGTGGTGTGAGCCGGTCGCGTCACCGTGGTTGAGGCTTTGGTAGGTCGCGATGCGGTTGGATACGCGCAGCAGGCCGGTACTGACAAGCGGATAGTTTGGCAGCGGAGCGAGCGACTGTTGGCAGGTTTCGATGAGCATGCGTAGGTAGCGGTTGTCTCGGGTCGCGTGCTCGCAGCGCTCGTAGTAGTCGTCGTGTTCGTGGCCGGGTTGAACGGCGACCGCCAACGCTTGCATGAGTTTGTGCCCGTTGGTGATGGGGTCGCTGTTGGGCATCTCACAGAGACAGTCGAGGTAGTCGAAGGCTGTCTCGTAGGCCGCCATCGCCCGCGCGCTGCACAGCCGGTGCTCGGGTTGGGCAAACGCGGCGAAAGCGACCGCGCCCTCCACGTTGCGCCGCTTAGCGTGTTGGGCGGTGAGCGCTACGCGCCGCAGGTCGGCGTCAGGGATCGATTCCGCGTGTTCGCGCCAAGCGCGGAGTTCGCGGCGCAAGATCGGCCAGAGCTCAAGCCAATAGGTCCGTGCCGCAAAGAAGAATGCGCGCGCTGAACAAGCGTCTCCGCGTTGATCGCCTCGGCTGGGCAACGGTGCATGTCCTACTCCTGGAAGCTCTCGCGGGCCGGGACCTGCACCGCCGAGAACCCGGGCAACATGATGACCACGAGCGCCATCCCGACCACCAGCGCGAGCGTCGCGAGGACTTGCAGCCCGGCAAAGGAGAACTGTGTGGGAAAGCCGGTCGAGTGCTTTAGCCAGCGGCTCGCAAGTGCGTGTCCGTAGAGGCCGAGGATCGTGCCGTCGAGCGCGCCGACGACCATTAGGACGCTTCCCTCGAGGATAATCGCGCGCCATAGTTGCCAGCGGTCATACCCCTGCGCCTTCAGCGAGGCGAGGTAGGCGCGGCGTTGCCATATCGCAGCGCTGAGCGCCGAGGCTACGGCGAGCGCAGCGGCGACCAGGAGTAGCGTCGCGATCTGGCCGAGGTTGCGCAGCCCGTCGCTGACGATGCCCTCTACCTCCCCGATCCGTTCGCCCGAGGTCTGGACGCGCAAGGTGCGCTGCGGTCCGAGCGCGTGCATGATGGCCAACCGTCCGGCGCTAGGACTGACGCCGGGCTTGAAGTTGACCGCGAGCGTGGTCGGTTCGGTGATGTCCCAGTAGCGCTGGTAGTCGTTGGTGTTGAGCGTGATCGTGCCAGACGGCCATCCGATATTGGTAGTGACGGCCGCGACCTTCAAGCGCGCCGCCCCGGCAGGTGTCGGCAAAACGAACGGACTGCCGACGTGTAGCTGGTGTTCGGTAGCGAACCCGTTTGACACGGTCGCCCAACCACCCTGGCGCAAACGGGCGGTGGCTTGTGTCGGGCTGCCTTCGACCAGTTGTGTGGAGAGGACCATTTGTGGGTTGTTGGCGGGGCGGGCGCGAATCCACAGCCGGTGCGTGCCTACGTCAAGGAACCCGCCCTGGTAGGCGTATACGCGTGATACCTGTGCGACGTTGGCGATCTCGCGCGTCGCGTTCGCGCCACGGAAATTGTCGGCGTCAAAGATGTTTTCGTCCGGTGTGACCCAGGCGTCGGCGGCGCTCCAGTTCTGCGTGATCGCGTTGTCTAGCCCGCCGAGCAGGTCGTGTCTGGCGCCACCGACAGACACGCTGCCGTAGACGGCCAAAGCGACGATGCAGGTCAGCGCGACCGACCGGGTGGCGGTGGCTCGTAGTTCGGCGAGCGTGAGCTGGGCGGCGCTGCCCCTGATGTTGTCGCTGACGCGCGACAACAACCACAGCGAAGCCGCGATAGCACCCGGTACGAAGCACAGTACGCACAGCGCGAGCGTGACTCCACCGACGACCGTGAGGCTTGGAGCTAGCGCTACGGCGAGAGAGATCGCGGCCACCAGTACCGCGCCGGTCCACGCGAGACGTACGACCAGCTTGGGGGCGATCTGTTGGCCGGCTTCGCCCGGCTCACGCAGGACCGCGTCGGCGACCCTTGAGCGCAGGTCGATGAAGCACGGAATCGAGGCGACGAGCGCGGCACCGAGGCCGCAGGCCAGAGCCAACAACACGACGGTAGGCGTCAGGGCGCGTTGCGGTCCAAGTAGGAAAGCTGATCCAAGGAAGCTCGGCGAGGTGTGGAACACGCCCTGGAACAACGCGTAACCGCCAGCGATACCGACAATCGAGCCAGCCAATCCGAGCAGTATCGCTTGGAAACAGAGGATCACCCGGATGCGGGCGTTTGAGTAGCCGAGGACGCGCATCTCGGCGGTCACACGCCGCCGCTCCGGTGTCGTGATGAGTGCGGCGTTGAGTGCGAGCAGGAAGCCGACCATCGCGCCGATGGCGGCAAACAATGCCGTTGACTGGTCGCTCGGCTTCGCCGCTTCGCGTAGCAGGTCGATCTCGTTATCCACCGGCGTGACATCCAAACGACCACCGACAAGCTGGTCAAGCTCGGAGCGCACACGCTGATCTGCGCCCGGCCGTGGACGCACGAGGATCGAGGACACGCGACCTGTCAGGCCGCTTGCCCGCTGGACCGTTGAGAGCAAACCGACCGCGATAGGACTGGCTGCCGCAGGACCGATTGTCTGCGAACCGAAGGCGGCACGCACCAACAGTGTTTGCGCTTGGCCGCGGACGAGCACGCTCACCGCGCGGTTGGAGCGCGCGCCGATCTGCGAGGCCAACTGTTCGGGTAGACCCACACCACCCGCGAGTAGCTGTGCGCCGGCGCCCAGGTTGCGCACGGCTTCGCTTTCCATAGCGACGATGGCTGCGCTCACACCGATCAACTCGATAGGACGCCTGCCCCTCGGGCCGACAATGATGGCTGGCTCACGCAACAGCGGTGCGGCGACCTGCACACCCGGCAGCTGGCGGACCTCGCCCATGAGATGTTCGTCAAAGCCTTGCGGTGAGCGTGCTGAGACGACGTAGCGGGCATTCCCGACGAGCTGGTGGAGCAACTGGCCACTGGTGCCGGCGACGCTTGAGCTGGCGAGCAGCACGCCAAAGAACAGCGCCACGCCGACCGCGATACCGACCGCGCCCATCAGCTCCTGGCCGCGATGTTGGCGAACCCGCCACAGGTAGAGGTCCCACAAGCCACGCAGCTGCGCGACCCAACCGCCCAGTTTGCCCATCGCCCGTCTCACCGCAAGACCAGCTCCGCGTTTAGGCCGTCGTGCAGCACGCCATCACTGAGGGTGTAGGCCCGGTCTACGTATTCGATGGCCTGGACGTCATGGGTGACCAGCAGACCTGGTGTCCCGCGTTCACGGCAGATGTCGCGCAACAGGCCCAACACTTCGCCGCTGCGCTTGGAGTCGAGGTTGCCGGTAGGCTCGTCGCAGAGCAACAGTCGCGGATCGTTAGATAGGGCGCGCGCGATCGCCACTCGCTGACGCTCACCCATCGACAACTGGCGCGGACGAAAATCGTGGCGGTCAAACAGGCCCACCCGGTCAAGCCACGGCAGCGCAAGCTCGCGTGCCCGTTTCGGGCTGGTGCCATCACCCAACAGCTTGACCGCCGCGTTCTCAAGCGCCGTGGCGCCACCCATCAAGTGGAAGGACTGAAAGACAATCCCGACATCGCGGCGCAAGTACTCGGACATTTCGCTGCGCGAGAAACCGGCGAGGTCGCGACCCTCGAACAGCACGCGGCCACTGTCCGGAGGCAAAAGCCCGGCCGCCATCAATAGCAGCGTCGTCTTGCCCGAACCGCTCGGCCCATAGAGGGCGACGAACTCGCCGCCGGTCAGCTCAAAGGAAACACCATCGACGGCGCGGACCGTCTCCCGTTCGCTCCGATAATGCTTGACAAGATCGCATATCTGCAAACGGCTCACGGGCCGCCGGTCCCGGTGCGCTCGGGAAACGGCACGACCACACCCGGCTCATCCATCACCCGCAGTTCGCCCGAGCCGACCGCCACCATTCGCTGAGCCCGCGCGATCACGCCGACATCGCTCGCCGCCAAGATGACCGCCCGACCCTTCTCTTCTCCCAGGGCCGTGATCGCTTCGCGCAACCGGCTGTCCTCGCGCGGACTCGGCAGTGAGGGCGGGTCGTCAATCAAGAGGAGCCGGGGACCACGCACGATCGCACGCGCCAACTCGACGCGGATCTGCTCATCCATCGAGAGCTGGTCGAGCCGCCGCTCCGAGCACGTCAACACCTCCAGCCGCTTCAACGCCCGGCGTCCCATCGCCCGCGCCCGCTTGCCAGTCACATGAGGGTCGGCCGAGGCGGCTAGGCAGACATGCTCCAGTACCGGCCGGTTGCGATGACCCTGCCACCCGAACGCCGCCAACGCGATGTGCTCACGCACCAAGCGCACGCGCGCGCCTCCGGACAAGCTCGCCAAGTCGGTGCCGTCAAGCCGTATCGTCCCGGTATCGGCCGGTTCGATACCGGCGATGATCCGCAGCAACGTTGACTTGCCTGAGCGCGGCATACCCCACACACCCACAAAGTCCTCAGCGAAGACCTCAAGGGCGACGTCGTCCAAGACGACCATCTCCCGCAGCCCGTCCGGGAAACGCTTGCCCAGACCGCTGATCTCAAGAAGCGCCATGTTCCCGGACAAACTCCTTGATGCGTCTGCGTGCCCGTTCGATCCACTGAAGGTCGGCCTGCAAACGCGACTCGACGCCATCGCGGGCAATCTCAAGCTCAAGGCCCGCCCACGTCTCAGTCGGATAGGGCGCGGCGTAATCGCGCAGTAGCTCGAAGACTCGGCGCTCGCAAACATCCAAGCCAGCCAGCAGGTCCTCAGCGTGCTCAGGCCCAGAGACGACGATCCGCGTCCACATGTTGAAGCGGTACGGGTCATCCGCGAGCGGGCTACGCAACCACTCCTCCACAGCCCGAGCGGTGAGCGGCGTCGGCTCGAATACCTGCACCATGCGGCGCGAGCGCTTAGACGGTGCCCAGTCCGATGTCGCCAACCCGAGTTCTTGGGCGCGCTCCAAGACGCGGCTCGCGTCGTTGGCGTCGAGCTTCCAAGCCGAGCCGACGCGCCGCGTCAGGCGCGTCGCCAAGTCATAGGAGTGCCCCGGCTGCTCAAGCAGCAGGACAAGCAGCGGCCCCTTCCAAGGAGACCCACCACGCAACCACTCCGCCCATTGCTCGCTCTCGCCCATACCTGCTTCTTTGACCCATCCGATGAACCATTCGAACTGTATCACGGCAACGAAGACCGCGCCCGTCGCCACACCGGCGAACCACGCAGGCAGACACACCCCCCAAACCACATCTGCTACGGCAAGCACTCGACGAGTTCTTGCTCACCCAATCGAGCCTTCGTCAACGACAACATCGTCGTCTCCTACGAGTCCGCTCAAATCAGTCGTCGGCTGACTCACCCGGCGCCCAGTCCCGCGCCGAGTCACCCCCGCCCCCGTTAACCGCAAGCGACAACGCAACGGCCAGTTGAATCCTTACACAGTTGAGTCCCACAGCCTGCAGTCGGCAAACTCCAGTTGTTAGGCACAGCAGAACACAACACCACCCAGACGAATTTACATTACAAACACCCCCAACACCAGCACCGCAGCCACACAACGCGTTAGGTCGTAAAAACCCGCTAATAGCGATTGCTCACAGCACCGTCTATTGACATTCCTTCATCCAATGACATACGCTGCCTGCCGCTGCGCGCCGAATCCGTCTAGGCTTGCTCAGCGTTTTCCGATTGGACGGTCTCGTGGAGGAGAAAAGCGTATGCGGTGGCAAAAGCCAAGCGGAGTACCACAACGGTCGGGCCATCCTGGCTATCGCCGTGTAACTCCTACGAGCCTACCCGGAGCTTGCATCATTGCCTTGGTCGCCATAGGCGTGGCGCTTACTAGCCCTGTCGCAGCTAGCACACCTCACAGGGCTCGGATTCACGTGTCTAGCGAATTGGCGGCCTTGTCCGCGACGCAAAAGCGGTTATTGATGACGTCTCGGCACCAGATGCGCGATCGTGCAGCTAGAAGGCAGCGTTGGCTCGCGAGCGCCCCATTGCACGCGCAGCGCGTTGCATCGCAAATGGCCTTTGACTCTCTCACACCCCAAGCCTCGCAACAATTGCTAGTGCATGACTTCGGCACGGTGCTAGATGAGGCGAGCGAAGGACCGTCAACCGCCGTTGCGAGAGCCGGCAAGCTTGTGCGTTATGAAGGCAATCGTCGTGCAATTGTGCGCACCGCACATGGGCTTGAGGTCGTTACTTCGACCAGTCCGCTGGTCGTCGGTCGCGGAGCCAGCGAGCGTCCGATTAGCCTGGGGCTTCGCCACCATGGAGGTCAGTTCACCCCAATCGCGTCTACGACAGGCCTCTCCATCTCCCAAGATTCCAACGAAGGGGTAGTGCTCGGCCAGACAGGTGTTCGCATGACCATAGAAGGCCGCAACACAGTCGGTCGTCTGGCTGGACACAATGTTTTCTTTCCTGAAGTCGCCCGAGACACGGATGTCTCGGATACGCCAACCCTTGACGGCGTGGAGCTTTTCGCTGTTCTACGCTCTCGCCTCAGTCCTGAAGTTCTGCGCTACCACGTATCGCTGCCCGCTGGCGCCAGCCTCGCACAGAGCGGGACAGGTGCGACAATCTCGCGTTTTGGGGAGACCTTGCTCCACATACTTCCACCGCGCGCGAAGGATGCTCAAGGCACTGAAATACCCGTATCGATGAGCGTCACCGGAAGCGACATCCTCGTGAGCGTTCCGCACCGCGGACTAAACATAGCTTATCCCTTGCTCGTTGACCCAACTGTAGTGATCAGCGAAAGCCCAGAAGGCTGGTATTTCGAAGGCAGCAAAATCGTCGAAAGTCTTTCTACCCCTCCACCTCACTTGTACATTGACGCCCCAACAGAATACGGCAGATGGTTTATACTCGTACCTAAAGACCTGCAGCCGCGTCACGTCAACTTCTACGACGTTTCCACCGAAACCACGGGCACCGGCCAGTGGTCGTTTGAAGCCTGTAACGCTGGAGGCCCCGCAAGCGGCAACTACTACAACATTGAAGTACAGCGTTCCTGGGGGCCTGGGGAAGAACCATGCAAGGTCCATAACCGAATTGCCGCCGAGGTCGGCAACGGCTGGGCCTCCGTGGGATCCATCGCTATCACCTATACGCCCAGTGGGCCCGAAGAAGAAGAAATCGACTTTAATCAGTGGAGCGAAAACAGCGAAGGCGCTCCGTATAACAAGCAATGCTTCGCATCCGACCCAGTGAACTGCGATACCGGCAACAAGGTCGAGACCCAAACTGATCTATCGGTCGGTGGCCGTGGTCCCGGTCTGCGCGTCGCTAGGACTTACAATTCGCAGCGTGCCGCAATCCAGGGCCGCGAGAGCATTCCCGGACCGTTTGGCTATGGGTGGACGGGTCCGGCTACTGCCCACCTTAGCTTTCCCGAAGCTTGCTGGCGTAACGAAACGGGTTCATTCTGCGAAAAGACTGGCGTGGATGTTTATGAAGAAAATGGTGGCGGCACTTATTTCGAAGGAGCCCCCGGTGGGCCATACACGGCCGCTCCACTCGTACAAGCGACACTGGTTGACGAAGGCGGCACCTTTATCTATACCCTACCGAACCACACCAAGCTTGCTTTTAGCGGCTCCGGCCAACTACTGAGCCGCACGGATCGTAACGGCAACACGATAGCCGTGACCCACAATGCTGAAGGAAACGTCGAATCTATTGAAGACGCGGCTGGTCGCAAACTGTCGTTCAAATACAACTCCGGCAAACAGGTCGAAAGCATTACCGACCCTTTGGGACGCACGGTCAAATATGGGTACGAAAACGGGAATCTGGTTAGCGTTACGGAGCCCGGCGCATCAAGCCCAAGGTGGCGGTTCAAATATAATTCCGAACACGCAATGACCGAAATGACCGACGGTCGCGGTAATGCCACAACCACGGAATATGCGTCAGGCCGAGTCGTCCGTCAAAAAGATCCGCTTGGTCGGGAAACCAAGTGGTCTTACACGTCAGGAGCAGAACCTGAAACCACCATCACTGAACCCAACGGCTCAACCACGTTTGAGAAATTTAACGCGCTCGGCCTACCTACCAGTGTTACGCGCGCCTACGGCACAACCCTCGCGGCTAAAACAACGTATCAATACAATGGTGCTTATGAGCTAACCGCCGTCACCAACGCCGACAATAATAAGACAGAATACGGCTACGATAGCACCGGCGATAGAATCAGTGAAAAGGATCCGGAAGGTAACGCAACCAAATGGCGATACGATAGCGCCCACGATCTGGAAACGACCACGACGCCCATGGGTGAGACCACGACAATAACGCGTGATAGTCACGGTAATCCGGAAGTAATCGAACGGTCGGCGCCAGAAGGTCAAACCCAAAAGACGACTTACAAATACGACTCCAATGGCGACCTCATTAGCGTCACTGACCCGCTCGAACGTACTACCAAATATGAATACGACTCAAGCGGCGACCGGATCGCCGAAATCAAGCCTGGCGGTAGCAAGCGCACCTGGGGCTATAATGGAGACTCTGAAGAAACGTTGACTGTCAGCCCCAGAGGCAATGTCAGTGGAGCGGAACCGAGTGCTTTCACCACAAATATAGAACGTGATTCCGAGGGACGCCCGTTGGTCGTCACTGAACCCGAATTGACCACGGCCGGCAAGCCAGAAGATAAGACCGCATCCTCAATTTCTGGATTGACGAAGGACGGACAGAGCCTCGCTGCAAGTACCGGAATGTGGGTTGGCGCCCCTACGCTGGCTTATGAATACCAGTGGCAAAGATGTGACTCCTCGGGCGCCAGCTGCACCAACGTCACTGGCGCGACAGGCACCACCTACACTTTGGGAAATAGCGACGTGGAACATACTATCCGCGTCGTAGTGACGGCTAGCAATTCGGAGGGGTCAGCTGCGAGCACCTCTGAAGCTACTGCCGTGGTGACGTCGCCACTGCCTCTGTATGGAGCCTCGTTCGGGTCGTTTGGTTCGGGGTCGGGCCAGTTGCTTGAACCGTCCGACTTGGTTACGGATGCTTCTGGCAATATTTGGGTTGCGGATACGGAGAACGCTCGACTGGAGGAGTGGAACGCTAAAAACGAATTCGTGAGAACCGTCGGCTCGTACGGACCCGAAAACGGAAAGTTTGAGGGCTTGTATGGCGTTGCGGTCGATTCGGCAGGACATATTTGGACATCGGAGTGCGGTAACGACAGAATCGACGAGTTCTCGTCCGAAGGCGTATTCATCAAGAACTTCGGCAGCAAAGGATCGGCTAACGAACAATTCAACTGCCCAGAAGGACTAGCAATCGCTCCCTCGGGAAACATTTATGTAGCCGATCGCGGAAACCACCGAGTACAAGAGCTCAACTCCGAAGGCAAATGGATAAAGAACTATTCGCAATCCGTAGAACACGAAGGCCCCTTCGATGTAAAGCTCGACCCAAGTGGAGACCTCTGGGTCAGCTACGCATGGGAATCCAAGATCGCAGAGTACGGCACCGAAGGCACGATATTACAACTCTGGGGAACAAAGGGCACAGCAGCAGGCGATCTAGAAGACGCATACAGACTCAAAATAGGACCCGAAGGCAACATCTGGCTCGCCGAATGGGGCAACAATCGAGTACAGGTCTTCACACCAACAGGCACCCTCGTCGCGGCATTCGGAGAATACGGTTCAGGAGAAGGCCAATTCTTCCACGCCAGAGGCATCAGCTTCTCAGGCTCCAGCGTATACGTCCTAGACAGCGGCGAATTCTGGCGCAACACCGGAAACGGACGCATCGAGCAATGGAACTTTGAAGCGTCAGTCACTATCACTCCTGTGAAGTATTCGGCGTCCTTTGGGTCGTTTGGTTCGGGGTCGGGCCAGTTGCTTGAACCGTCCGACTTGGCTACCGACGGTTCTGGCAACATCTGGGTTGCAGACACGGAGAACGCTCGACTGGAGGAGTGGAACGCTAAAAACGAATTCGTGAGAACCGTCGGCTCGTACGGACCCGAAAACGGAAAGTTTGAGGGCTTGTATGGCGTTGCGGTCGATTCGGCAGGACATATTTGGACATCGGAGTGCGGTAACGACAGAATCGACGAGTTCTCGTCCGAAGGCGTATTCATCAAGAACTTCGGCAGCAAAGGATCGGCTAACGAACAATTCAACTGCCCAGAAGGACTAGCAATCGCTCCCTCGGGAAACATTTATGTAGCCGATCGCGGAAACCACCGAGTACAAGAGCTCAACTCCGAAGGCAAATGGATAAAGAACTATTCGCAATCCGTAGAACACGAAGGCCCCTTCGATGTAAAGCTCGACCCAAGTGGAGACCTCTGGGTCAGCTACGCATGGGAATCCAAGATCGCAGAGTACGGCACCGAAGGCACGATATTACAACTCTGGGGAACAAAGGGCACAGCAGCAGGCGATCTAGAAGACGCATACAGACTCAAAATAGGACCCGAAGGCAACATCTGGCTCGCCGAATGGGGCAACAATCGAGTACAGGTCTTCACACCAACAGGCACCCTCGTCGCGGCATTCGGAGAATACGGTTCAGGAGAAGGCCAATTCTTCCACGCCAGAGGCATCAGCTTCTCAAGCTCCAGCGTATACGTCCTAGACAGCGGCGAATTCTGGCGCAACACCGGAAACGGACGCATCGAGCAATGGGCAGATAATGGTACGCCCACGAACACCAAACTCCCCACGATTTCTGGCTCGTTGATCGTGGACCAGACACTCCGAGCGAGTACAGGCGACTGGACGGGCACGCCGGCACCGACGTACACATATCAATGGCAGCACTGTGACAGCGCCGGGGAAAGCTGTTCGAATGTATCCGGCGCCACTGGCGCAGCCTACGTTCTGAAGCAGGACGACTCGGGCTACACGTTCCGTGTTGTGGTCACCGCAACAAACACTTACGGCTCGACGTCAAAGATGTTGACGTCCACCGAAACGTTGCGTCCAAGACGTGAGATCCAATACACCTATGACGCAAACGGCAACCTTACTAGTATGACCGGCTCTGCCGGACACACGACGAAATATGTCTACGATGCTGATAACGAGAAGACCGCAGTCGAAGAGCCAAGCGGCTCGACGACGGAAACGGCATATGACAG
Source organism: uncultured Solirubrobacterales bacterium (assembly GCA_963753145.1). GTDB lineage: Bacteria > Actinomycetota > Thermoleophilia > Solirubrobacterales > Solirubrobacteraceae > Palsa-744. The sequence continues at coordinate 1,298,972 of CAVWAX010000003.1, read as the reverse complement.
CGCTGGACAGGTGATTAGTCAGATTGATGGCGACAAACACACGACGAAATATATGCGCAATGTTCTAGAGCAGGTTACCGAAGTCACTGATCCACTCGGCAACAAAACAGTCAAGGAATACGATTCCACTGGCGCTATCACGAGTATCGTTGATCCCGAGAAACGTGCGACCCACTTCACTTATGACGCGGATGGCCGTCCGCGCGAAATCAAATATTCGGACGCAAAAACGCCCAGCTCAAAATACGAATATGACAGGGACGGTAATCGGGTAGCCATGACTGACGGCACCGGCACAACATCGTATATTTACGATCAACTCGATAGGCTCATCGAAGTGGATGACGGTCGTGGTGAAGTAATCAAATATGGATACGACCTGGCAGACGAGCCAACGAAAATCACATATCCCAGCGGAAAGACTGTTACCAAGGCCTACAGCGATGAAGCTAGACTTGAAAAGGTTACTGACTGGCTCGGCGATAGCACAAGGTTTACCTACGACGTAGATGGAGATCTGACAGCCACGATATTCCCTGAAGAAACAAAAGATGAAGACAGGTATGTATATAACGACGCCGATCAGATGAGCGAAGTCAAGATGAACGGCGAAGGCGGAGCCCTTGCGTCGGTCGCATACTCGCGCGAAAATAACGGTAATGTAATTGGCACTACTGATAAAGGTCTTCCCGGAGCAGAAAATGTTGAAAGTACCTATGATGCAAGCGGTCGCCTGATAATATATGGTGCGAGTGCCTACGAATACGACGCGGCAAATAATGCCACTACCATGGGAACCGGTAGTTACAAATACGACAATGCCAGCCAACTGGAAGCGGGACCAACTGCGAGTTACAGCTATGACGAACTCGGGGAGCGCGTAGGTGCGACACCTAGTAGCGGTGCGGCCACGACCTACAGCTATGACCAGGCCGGTCGATTGATAGGAGTTACACGAAACAAAGAAGGGGAAATACCAGGGATCGAAGATAGTTACGCTTATAATGGAGAAGGCCTCCCGATGTCTCAAACAGCCGCGGGCGCAACTTCCTATTTTTCCTGGGATACCGTGGCGGACATGCCACTTGTACTTGAAGACGGAACACATAGTTATATATACGGACCGCAAGATGCGCCTATCGAGCAAATATCTAGCGGAGGAGAAGTAGAGTACTTGCATCATGATCAGGCTGGCTCGACCAGACTTATCACCGGTCCCACAGGTGCGAGCGAGGGTTCCTACACCTATACACCCTACGGTGCGATAGACTCGCACGCTGGGTTTGCCACAACGCCGCTTGGGTATGACGGACAATACACCATCAATGACACTGGGCTTATATACCTCCGAGCGAGAGTCTATGATCCGGCCACGGCGCAGTTCATGACCGTAGATCCGGCAGTTTCACTTACAGGCGTCCCGTACGGTTACGCGGGAGATAATCCTCTCGACGAGGCCGATCCAAGCGGGCGTTGCGGACTCGAATGTATAGGTGGGATAGTCTTGGGAGGAGTCGCCCTCGCTAGTGGGGTGGGAGAGATCGCAGGCGCTACGGTAGCTATAGGTGAGACGGCAGTCTCACTCGGTGCCGTGTCGGCCGTAGCAGGTGGGGCTGCCGCTGGCCTTGATGCCAAGGGGTGCGTCGCCGGTAGTGGAGTGTCATGTGTCGGTGCGGCAGTTGGCACTATAGCCAGTGCCGGGGCTTTTGGCGTCGCTACCGGGGTAGTCACGGGAGAGGTAGCAGACGGAGTAACTGCGATCAGCATATCGTCGGGTACTCTGGGTTTCTTGTCCGATTTGGCGGGCGGTCTTGTTCCCTCGCCTGCATTGGCGGAAGGTTGCGGAAATGCCTGACACATTGCAAGCCACCTGGGTTCCTCGAATAGGGGAGGAGGCTACAACAGAGCTAGCTCGCTATCGAAAGATGGGCGTCGCTGGTCCCGCAGTCCCGTTCCTTGCTATTGCAGCTGGGCTTTTGGTTGGCCACGGACCGTTGGCGGACGTAGTGGGAGTCACGTTCGTCGTCATCGCTTGTTGTATTGTCGCTGAGTTCGTCCGTCGGCAAAGGCGGCTAGCCGCGACCCTGTCCATGTGGTTTGGGGTCAAGGTCACCGCCGGACAGCTACCCCTCATGAACCCGAGCCGCTTCGACGCTTGGAGGGAAAAGCGGAACCTACGACACGTGGAGTGACCTTTGATCGCTCGATAAGTTCGCGGAGCAGCCATGCACCTACGGGGGGGGCAGACCGATCAGGAGTGGACGTACACGCAGTCCGGCTGGGTTACGTCGTTTCTCGCTGTAACCAGCTCTGCACCCTCGCTTGCGTACGAGACGGCGGAGCTACTGCGATACCCTTGGAACTGGACCTGCGTCGAGTGAGAGAACGCCACTACCATCCACCGCTTGCGGGTTTGATCGTCATACGCACATGCTACGTCGTAGTCGGCCTATGTGTGATACTTGCGATCACGGAGCACGCTAGCCCAGTGTTCGTGGCGATTGTTTGCGCTGCGGCGGCATGGACGGTTGGGATGGGAGAGCGTGGTATTCGGTCGGGCGGCCTGTACGAGACCGAAACAGGCATTACCAATCGGCGGCTGTCAGGATTTGGGGTGCGGCGCGAGCGCTGGAATGATATCGACCGGTTCGTTGCTGTGAAGAGGCGAGTTCGGGTCATCCTGCGAGATGGTAAATCGTGGAGATTGGTCGGGGTGTCGCAAGGAGCACGTATCAGGTGGGCTGGGGGTCAATCATCAGAGATTGTGACCGTGCTAAACGAGCGGCTTGAGCTTTGGCGAGCGTCCACCGAGTGAGATATGGCATGGCAGTCGTCACACCCGCCGTGCTGCTCATCGTGTTCTCTCCTGTGTGTGTTCGGGTGTTTGGACGATGCGGTGTAGGGCTCGTGCGAGGCCGGGGATCGCGCGTTGGCGGCTCGGCGCGATGCTTGGCTTGTAGCCCGGCCCGTAGTCGATGTCGGGCAGCTCGGGGTGAGCGAGAGAGGGTGTCTGCGCGTGACTGCGACGCATCTGCTCAGCGAGGCGGCCAATGCGGTCGGTGTCGTGTCCTTCGATCCCGAGGTCTTGGCGGGAGACGAACCATGTAGTGCCTTGGCGGGCGCGGGAAGCCTCGACGTAGGCGGGCTCCTTGCTGGTCTGCCATCCCCCGGTCACGACGAGCGTCCTGGTGACGGTCGCGCCTTGGGCGCGGTGGATGTGCTGCGCATAGGCGAGTCGCAGGCGGGCGAGGTCGTCTCCTTGCAGGGTGCGTGTACGGCCTGTGACGTCGAACTCGATGAGCACGCCGCCCTCTAGGGTGATGTCGAGTACCTGTCCGCGGCTGCCGTTCTCGATGCGTTCCTGGCCGGGCTCGCGGTACTGGTCGATGAGCGCTACACGGTCGCCTGAACGGACGCCGTAGTGAACGCCGGGCACCTGAACTTCCTGGTCGCCTAGTTCGCGGCGCTGTACGCGGAAGTGCTGCGCGCGAGCGTTCAGGCGGTGGATCTCCTGGTTGGAGGAGTCGCTGATGAGCGCAACCTCGCTCGGGTCGTGTTGTTCGGTGAGCTTCGCCCACGCGCGGGCGGCCTGCTCGACTGCCTCGTCCCTTGTGTTGCTCATGTGGAGTTGCCCGCGAGCGTGGTAATGCGCCATCGCCCTGTCCGAGCGGCCCGCGCGAAGGTCTGCCCATGCCCGCTGCTCAGCGGGGTCAAGCGTGCGGCGAATGTTCGATAGCTCGGCGCTCGGCGCGAGACGGGTCAGCCGCTCGAACATGCCGCCGGCGCCGATCGAGGGGAGCTGCGCCGCGTCGCCGATCGCGACGAGCTTTGCCCCTGTCCGCTCGACGGTCTCCGTCAAGCGATCCAGGCGGTCGGTGTCCGCCATCCCTGCCTCATCGAAGTAGATCGTCGTCGCCGCATCGACGTCGAGCTGGCCCCGCTCCACGCGGGACACGAGCGCGTCCAGCGTGAGGGTCTGCCCGGCCAGTGCGGGACTGTCGTAACCGAGTCTTTGGGCGGTGGACCCCGACACCGCGATCCCCAAGGTGCGGTGCCCGGTGCGCTGCTCGGCGCGGGCCGCGGCGTCGATCACCACACCCTTGCCGGTCCCGGCCGGACCGACGAGGATCGCGCCCCGCTCACCCCCAGTGATGACCTGCAGCGCGTGGGTCTGCTCGTCGGTGAGTCGGCCGCCGATGCGCTCGGCCAGCTCGTCGCTTGCGATCATGCGCGCGCTCTCCCCCACGTCCCGGCCGGCGTCCTCGGCGAGCCCGGTGAACCTGCGCTCGATCGCCTCCTCGCGCGCCCTGACGGCGAGCGTGGTCATAAGTCCGCCCTCCAACGGTAGGACGCGACGCTCGGCGATCATCGTCTTTGAGAACGCGAGCGCTTCCTGTGGCGAGAGATCGCCGGCGGACTGCTCCAAGAGGACCGCACGGAACTCGCCTGGCTCGAAGGTGGCGGCGCGTTCGGTCAAACGCTCCTCGACGCGATCCTCCAGTGGCCGGCGATTCTCGAGAACGCGCTCAGCTTCGCTCTGGTCGCGCTCGCTCAGGGCCTCGAAGCGCGCGGCGGTTTCGTTCCACACGAGCTGCAGGTCGGCCTTCGTGACGAGCACCTTCGCCTTGCGGTTCTCCAACTTGAGCTGACGCAACTCCCCTCGCTCGGGTGCCCTCCCCCACTTCGCGCGGAACCGCTCGGCCGCCCTGGCGACCTCGCGGCTGCGCTGGGAGAAGGCGTCCAACATGCTCCGTGGGACGCCCTCGATCTCGAAGTACCGGCCGTTCTTCCCGGTGCCCCGTTCGATCCGATAGCCGCGCTCGGTGAGCTGGTGCGCGAGCGCTGAGCGGTAGTACGCGCCGAGCTCCCGCGCGGAGCGGAAGACCGGCCGCGAGGCGACCGCGACCAGCCGGCCGTCCTCGCGGATCGCGCTCGTGATTACGACGTGGCTGTGGATCTGTGGGTCGGGCGCGTCACCCTCCATCACGCCCCTCGCGGTCGTGTGGCGATACTCCGCCGCGAGGAGATCAACGGCGTGCTCCTCATAGACTTGGCCGTCGTAGCGGCGGCGCACGGTCGGCACCGTTTCGGTCAGGTGCGCCATCGCATCGGTCACGGCGGCGGCGTGCGCGGCCTCGATCTCCCTGCGCTGGGACTCGTCGCCGAGCGCCCACACCACGGACACGGACTTAGGGGCTGAGAACGTCAAGTCGATCCCGCCGCCGCGTCCGCCACCGGCGCCCTCGGGGCGAAGCCAGCCACCTGTCCGGGGGTGGCGTCCTTCCATGAGCGCGATGAACTCAGGACCGTCCACCCTCGCGCCCTCAATCCCCAGGCGCGCGAGCGTGTCAGGGGTCGCAAGCCACCGGCCCGGTGCCTGGGTGGGCTCTCCCTCCGGTGAGAGGTAGTAGTCGCCGCGCTCAGGCTTCAGGGTCTTGCCCTCCAGATAGCGCGCGTACCCCCCACCCTTGCCGGCGGCGATGCTGGCTGCGGTCATCACATGGGTTATTGACCGTGAGCGGCCCAAAACGGCCAACGAATTGCACAGCACACACAGCCAAAGCTTGGCCGTGCATCTAGTCTGTCCTTTTCTGCCAGCGTGGATCGGCCGGTAGCGATGCTCCGGTGTGCCGGAGGCTGGCTGTCGGTCGCAGCGGCCGGCTTGCCGGACGCGTAGCTGGCAGGAAGGGATGCCATCTGGTGACGTCCGGCTTGCCGGGTTGGGTCCTGGGCTGGTGACGGGCTGGCTCTTAGTCTGTCTGTCGGCCCGTCCGTGGCCTGACCGTCGTCCGTTGTGTCGTCCGCCACCACCCAGGACCTGCGGCGTGACCTGATAGGAGCGTGGCAACCGCCCCAAGAAAAGGCCTGTCCGCCAAGGGTCCAGTCAAACGAGAACCATCGACTGGAAGGGACGTGCGGATGATCGTGATCGGAGCGGATGTGCACAAGAGCACTCACGCGCTCGCGGCTGTTGACGCCGCTACCGGACAGCTACTCGGCGAGCGAGAGATCGCCGCGAGAGAGCAAGGCCATCTCGAAGCTCTGCGTTGGGCTCACGAGTTCGACAGCGAACTGGTCTGGGCGATCGAGGATTGCCGCGACCTCTCCCACCATCTCGAGCAAGCGCTTATCGCCGCCGGCGAGCGCGTAGTGCGCGTCGCGCCGAAGCTCATGGGTGCTTCGCGTCGCGGGGAACGAGAGCCGGGGAAGTCCGATCAGATCGACGCCAGAGCGATTGCCCGCGCGGTGCTCAGAGAGGGAGTCGAGCGGTTCCCCGTTGCTTTCCTCGACCAGGAGGCTGCGGAGATTCGGCTGTTGTGCGATCACCGCAACACGCTCGTCAGCGAGCGCACGCGGCTGATCAACCAACTGCGGATCAACCTCGTCGTGCTCGATCCCGACCTGGAGGCCAAAGTCCCGGCGCGCAAGATGGACTATCCGGGCCAGCTGCAGCGGATCACCCGCCGGTTGCGCGCGATGCCGCAGACCGCGCGGGTTCGGATCGCACGCGAGCAGGTCAAGCGCATCGCGGTGTTGACCCGCGAAGCCGAGGAGCTCAAGCGTGAGCTGCGCGACTTGGTCCGGGCGCATCGTCCCGAGCTGCTCGCAGAGACGGGCTGTGGCCCTTTGTGTGCCGCGATCCTGATTGGCCAGACCGCGGGCGCTGAGCGCTTCAAGAGCGACGCACAGTTCGCCAGGATCGCCGGCGTCGCACCGATCTCAGTGTCCTCCGGCCGACACGACCGCCACCGCCTAGACCGCGGCGGCAGCCGTCAGCTCAACCGTGCCCTACACGTCATCGCGATCACACGCGGCCGCATCGACCCCACCACCCGCGCCTACCTGCAGCGCAAGGAAGCCGAAGGCAAGAGCCACATCGAGGCGATGCGCTGCCTCAAGCGCCATCTCGCCCGCAAGTACTATCGGCTTCTCAACGAGCAATCGAGAGGAGCGAGCCTCCTGCCTGAGCCATCGACGTGGCCGCTCACGCGACGAGTTCTATACACTCGTACCGCTGCCGATGCTGAGTTCTAGAGAACATCTGACGGGGGGATCTTGGCTGCGGATATCAGCGCTGGCTATGTTGGTGCTCACGTTCGTCGCTGGAGCGTCTTCAGCTTCGGCGATGACGGGCGGAACGATCCAAAGCTCCCCGCCGGGTTGGGCGGCCAAGCTCACTTACGACAACGGCCATTATTGGTGCACAGGCGAGCTGATCGCGCCGACGTGGGTGATTACGGCTGGCCATTGCGTTGACGGTGCGAGCGTGTCCGGGTATGTGGTGCATATTGCGGGTGCGGCGATTGCAGCGAGCGATCTGTACGCTGCCCCCGGATTCGCCGCGGCCTATGCCGCGCATCCGGGCAAGGTGGTTTATCCGGACGTCGGACTCGTCCGCCTCAGTACCGACGCCGTTGAGCGATACGGCGCATCGACGCTGCCGCTTGGTTCGGCCGGCGACATCGCCTACTTCCGGTCACGCGGCGTCACGGTCTTCGGGTACGGCTGGCAGGTCAAGTACGGCGATGAGCCCTCGCATCTAGCAAAGAGCCCTAACGGAGCGTGGGAGGAGGCCAACTACTGCCAGCAGGCAGGAGATGTGTGCTTCACGCGGGCGTCCTGGGCGAGCTCTAACAGCATCACCGGCGGCGACAGCGGCGGGGCGTGGGTCGGATGGCGTAGCGGTGGATGGCATCTGCTCGCGGTCGTATCTGGCTACCTTGATCACAGCATTCCTGGGCTTCAGGCTGCTACTTCGCCATCATCGGTGCTCGGCTGGATCGATTCGCTCGTGTGGCCACTATCCAGCCCTAGCTCGGCTCCACCATCGCCGACCGCGCCGTCGAGTCCCTCTCCATCCAACCCCCCTCCAACGAGTCCCGAATCCGCCGCGCCGACGTATGCCGAGACGTCTGGAAGTGTGGTGCATACGTGGACTGACTATTCGGATGCAGGGGGAACCGAGGGACCGTCGATCCCGTCGAACGACACTGTGCAGATCGCGTGCAAGGTCACTGGCTTTCCCGTCGAAGATGGCAACACGTGGTGGTATCGCATCGCTTCCAGTCCGTGGAACGGCGTCTACTACGCATCTGCAGACGCCTTCTACAACAACGGTGAGACCTCAGGGAGCCTCATCGGTACGCCGTTTGTTCAACCCGAACGTGCCCAACTGCTAGGAGGCCCGATGATGGGCAGACGATTTTTCGCAATTTCCGAGCTTCGCTTGACATAGGAGCAACGGACGCCTGCGTGACCGGGACGACGCATGGGTGCAGCTGGCGGCGTCGCTCAGATTCTGTCGTCTCGGCTTGCCGAGACCGTTTTTCAGGCCGTCTGCGGCCGTACCAAATCGATCAATGAAACTTGAGCGGGATCGTAGGTTGGCTCGTCGGCGCGACCTGCTGCCTGTGGTGGCGCATCGCGATAGGGCGGCGTGAAACTCGGGTGTCGTGCACACCTCTCGGACAACGCGGTCGTCCGTTCCAGGGTCCGCAGCGGGGTCCGTTCCAGGGTCCATAGAGGGGTCCATAGAGGGGTCCGTAGAGGGGTCCGTAGAGGGGTCCGCGGGTGGGTCCGCAGCAGGGGCCTGCGACTTTTGGGTCAGTAAAGTCATTTAGGCTGCAATTCGGCTGTTTATTGGCCAGCGCGCCGTTGCGACATCTATGTATGCAGACGGGTGACACACGAGCGTGTTGCATACGTCTCCGCAGGATCGTGTCGTTGCGGTCGTCGTTTGCTCTTGTCCCTGGGCGCCGACCCGAGGCCGAGCGATGACAAGGCGCGACCGGTGATATGGGGCTCGCCGCAACCTGAGCCGCAATTCGTTGGCCGTTTTGGGCCGGTCACGGTCAATATACGTAGTGACCTACAACCTACATCCACCGGGCGAGGCTGATTGCGGTCCATGCGCGCGGCTTGAGGCAGAACGAATTCTCACCCGCGCAGCTCAGCGCCTACTCGCTGAACAGCTTGACGGCGACGCGCTCAGCGCCACGCCCGGAGGAGACGGTCAGGCTCTGGACCGTGGCGCGGATGAGGGCTCTCCGCTCCTCATGCGTCAATCGGTCCCAGTCGTCGGCCGCGTTGATCGTGATCGTGGACGGCGCGCCGCTGCCTAGTTGGTCGAGTTTGGCCTGCGCTTCGTCGCGTGCTTCGCGTAGCTCGGCGAGTCGGTGGCGAACCGAAGGTTCGTCCTCTAGGCCGCTGAGCAGACGGATGAACCCGTCGAGCGCATCTTGCGTCTCTTGAAGCGCACGCTCCGCGTCGCGGAAGTGGTCGGAGGCCGAGGCTCGCCCCTCGACATCACTGAGCGCCTTCTGAACCGCGCTAACGGCGATCGACTCGACAAGCTCGGCCTTGATACACACGCGTCGCGTGCAGTCGCCGGTCGGCGGACATCTATAGTCCGGGTAACGGCGACCATTCTGTGTTTGGGTCCCAACCGTCATGCGGGCGCCGCAAGAGCCGCACCGCAGAACGCCGAGACGCGCAAGAAGGCGATCCGAGACGGGCTTGCGACCACGCGGTATGCGGGCTCGCTGGACGGCCCGCCATACCTCGTCCTCGACTATCGGCTCATGCGCATCTTCGTTGACAAGCTCACCGAACCTGATTTCGCCAAGTACGACGCGGCTCGTCAGGAGCGCGCAGACCCCGTGGTAGCTGCGTCTAATGCCGTTAGCGGCGAGGTAAGCCCGCAGATCCTTGATGCTCGCGCCATCGGCTCGCATCCGGAAGGCAGTCGCGATGATCGGCGCCTCGTCTGGATGCCGCTCAAGCGTTCCGTCGGGTCGCTTGCGATATCCAGGCGGTACGTTAGGGAACGGGATCACTCCTCGCGCCACAGCCCGACGCTGCGCGTCGGCGCTGCGCTCGGCCGAGGTCCGGCGCTGGTACTCGCTCACGGCGCCAATGATCGTGCCCGAGAGCCACTGACCTGCGCTGCCGTTCGTGACGCGTCCGATATCGACAGCCAATACCTGTCCGCCAGCCCGCTCCACCCGCGAGACTAGCTCGTCCTGAACTTTGAGGCTGCGCACGAGCCGGTCAAAATATGCGGCGACGATCACCTCGATTCGGCCGGCCTCCACAGCTTCGACGGCTGACCGCAGCCCGGTTCTGCGCTCAAGCGGCGTGGCACCACTTACGTCCAGTTCGTCCAGGACATTGACGAGCGCCAAGCCATCGCGCTCGCAGGCGCCTTCGATGCGCTCACGCTGCTCTGCGGGCGAAGCGAACGACTCGCCCTCGCGGCCCTTGACTTGCGAAACCCGAACGATGCCCACAGCGCGTCGCATTACTGCTTATTCTACCACAGGCATCCGCCTTGGGATAAAAATAGAGCACCACCGGCCCACCGCGCAGGTCCGACAGCCTCACCCGCTCGCCCTCCTGGTCGGGAAGCTCGAAGTCGGGGGCCTCATTGCCGGGCTCAATCATCGGCAGGATCCTAGCGGGACCGGCCAGAGCCTCAGCGGCGCCTGTAGCGCAGAGTCAGCAGCTCGTTGCGAGGGCCAAAGCGCGACAGACTTCGGCCATGCGGTCCGGCTCGAGCCTGGTGATCCGCTCGGAGAGGAACACCTTGTCCGCTGCGGTCACATGGTCGGCGTTGAGCACGCAGCTACGGGGCATCCCATCCTCCGGTCCAAGCTCTACCTCGGTTGACAACCCGCGAATGGTGGTCGTCGCCAGAATCACGATCAACTCGTTCAAGCTCGGCGTGGCCTCGGAGCGAGTCATGACCAGCGCCGGCCGACGCTTGGCATCCGGTGGCTCGTACCACCACACCTCGCCACGACTCACCACGGATCGTGTCCGGCCTCTCGCTCCTGCTCGTCGAGCCGCCTCATAGACCCAGCGGCAGAATCTCGCAACATCGCCGACAGGTTGCCCCACTCGTCCACAACATCCCCGGGCCGACTACGCGTAGCGATGAAGTCGGCGACCGGATCAAGCTGAGACTCGGGGAGCTCGTCAACCAACTTGTGGATCTTCTCGCGCGTGGTCATCGATAAAGATTGTAGATCCTCTGGTGGGTATCCACATGAGCGCCGGCCCGTCCACCCGCTCACGGCAGAAACCGCGAGCGGGTCAGCCGAGCGGGCTCCCTACAAGACCGCTTCGATCAGCGACGTGAAGTCGGCCTGGCCGGTTTGGTTGGGGTGGTAGCTTTCCGACAGCGGGTTGGACTGCCCGTTGAGCCATTCCACCGAGGAGCACACCTCGTGCGATTCGAAGGCCGTCGTCGGGTTCACGAACGTGAATTTCGCGGCTTCGGCGCGCGACTTGATGACTTTGTCGAGCAGTTCCGCCGATTCGTTCATCTTCTTCTCGTTGCCCGAAGTGAGGAAGTTGACGTTGCAGGTCGTGCCTTCTTTGGTGAACAGCTTCGGATAGCCGAGTACCACCACTAACGCAGTGGTCGCCCGCGAGCTGATGTCTTTGTAGGTGGTTTCAAGCAGCGCCGGCAGTTTTTTTTCGATGAATTCGTCGGCTTCTTTGATGGCGCTTCCGCACGTGAAGTAATACAGCGCGCAGTTGATTATGACGTTGCTGAAGCCCGCGTCATTGCCGCCGATCGTGATCGTCACCAGGCTTGTCGTGCTGCTCAGATGGCCGAGCTGGTTCGAGTTGACTTCGGTCGTCTTGGCTCCGCTGCACGCTTCGAAGTTCAACGTATACCCCTTGTTCGCCGCGATCTTCGGCCCATACGCATAAGGACTGCGGTCGCATTCGCCCGATTCTTCGTAGAACACGCGCGAGCCCACGCCCGACGAGTACGAGTCGCCAAGCGCGACATACTGCTGAGCCGCCGCGACGGCCGCCGGCCCGATGATGGCCAGCGCCATGACGACGGCGCCACCCAGAATGATTCTCTTCCTCATTGCTATTGCTCCTTTTCGGTTGCCCACCCGACCGAGTTAGTTGTTCAAAAGGTCAGGACTTTTCCGAAAAGCTAAGCAAGTTGCCGACGATCCGTCAAGCGGGGATTACTTCAACAACCGCGACATGCGCCGGTCCTTCAGCGCACGGCCACCGGTCTGACAGTCCGGGCAGTAGGCGATCGTGTAGTCCTCGAAGTGGACCGCCAACAGCTCGGTCCCACAGCGCGGACAGGGCTCGCCCTCGTGGCGGTGGACCTTCAGCGGCATCGGCAACTTGTCCGGGATCGGCAACCGCACGGCCTGCTCGTAGTGCTCGATCGCGCCGTCCAAGGTCTTGGCGATCGCGTCTTCCAAGGTCGCGGCCTCCTGCTCGCTCAGGTCGTTGGCCCGCTTGAACGGCGACAGCCGCGCCTGCCAAAGGATCTCATCGACCCACGAGCGCCCGATGCCCGCCAACACGTGCTGATCGCGCAGCGCGGCGTGCAATGGGCGCGGCGCGTCCAGGACCTCGGCGAGCTTCGGCGGCCGTGGCCAAGCCTCCGGCCCGAGCGTCGCGACTTGCTCATCGGACTCAAGCTCCTGCCTGCGCAACAGCTTGACCCAAGCCGCCTGCTTGGAGCCGAACTCGCGCAACCTCAACTCGCCCTCTCGCTCGGCGCCACCCGCCCCGCTATCGCGACCGGCACGACGATCCTCTCCCCCATCTCCTAGAAGCACTCTCAAGAGCAAGCGCGACGTTTTGTCCTTGGGCCCGGCCTTACGGTCATACAACTGCAGGCGCCCGGCCGACATCAGGTGGATCAACAGCGCCAAGCCGCCTGATGTCTCGATCACGAAGTGCTTGCCGCGGCGCCCCACGCGCTCGATCCGCTGCCCCTCAAGGGCTGACAGCGGCGGGTCGAACGTGCGCATCGCCTTGACCCCCGGCGCCAGCGCCGAGACGATCTCCGCCCCTTTCAGGGCCGCGTCGAGCCGACGCGCTGTGATCTCGACCTCGGGCAGCTCCGGCATCGCCCCCAATCGTAGGGCGACGCCGGCTGCCTCACAGAATCAGTGAGCGGCTACTGGCGGGCCGTTGTAGGCCACGCCCGCAGGGCTGCGCCAGCTCACACGCCAGTGCGAACCTCTGACCGAGGATTTCAAAGACCAGTAGCCGAGCGAGTTGGTCTGCACCACCTTCAGCGTCCGATACTTCTTGGACCCCCTCGGCTCGACCATGACCTTCAGCTTGGTCGTCCCCGTGCTCGGCCTGACCAGCCCCCAAAGCGAGAAGCCGTGCCCCTGTTTGGCGACGACCAGCGGCACCGGGAAGCCGTAGTAGAGCGGCTTGCGAGCGCCGTTCACGGTCTCCAGGCCCGTCTGAAAGCCGATCGCGCCGCCGTGCACGCCCGACCCGGGCAGTCCACCGAGCGGGTCGTCGCGCAACAGGTACTGCGAGAAGGCCGCCACGCGTGAGTTCGACCAAGCGATCTTCTCGGCGATCGCGTCGTATTCGGCCTGCTTGGCCGTCGACACGCCGAGGATGCTCGGCTTGCTCTGGATCCCGAACTCGGTGAGGTAGATCGGCACGTGCCTCGGAATGGCGTGGGCATGTTCGGCCTCGTCGAGCGCGTGGGACAGCCGCGAGAGCACCCCGATCATCACGTCGTCGGGTTTCTGCGGTCGGGTATAGGGCGAGCCGACCGTGTAGGCGTGGTGTGCATAGCCATACACCGGCAACATCCCGCAGGTGCCGGCCTTGCGGTATTTCGAGTTCAGGCACAACGCTTCGCGCAGGAACGCCAGCGGCGCGACGTCGTGCAACAGCGCCTTGGCGCCTTCTTTGCGGATTTCGCTCTTGCTCACCGTGTCGTAGCCGACCGGCGCCGTTTCGCCCATCAGCATCTTCGGTTTGGCGATCCCCGCTGCCTTCAGCCCTTCATAGCCGGCCTGGAACAGCCCGCGATAGATGCGCGGCGATTCGGGCTTGCCCCGCGAGTTGAACTGGGGGCGCAGGAACTGGGGGTGGTTGGGCTCGTTCCAGATCGCATACAGCGACACCATGCTCCCGTAGTGCAAGGCCACCGCGGTCATGAATTCCTTGAAGTCTTTGTCGTCGGGCCTCGTCACCAGGTTCTTGTCGTCGTGCCCCGCGGTCGCCCACTCGGGCACCGGCGAGGTCACCGTCAAGAGCACCGGCCAGCCCAAGCGCTTGGCCGCGAACATCAGTTCGTCATACGCGCTCCAGTCATAGCCGGCCGGGTTCGTGGCGTCGAAGTTGGGCTTCTTGGTGCTGTGCTCGCCGGGCGCCACATCGCCCCAGGCGAGCTCGACGCGCAGCGCTTTGACGCCGAGCGCTTGCAACTGGGCAAGCGTCTTGGCCTGGGTGGCCGGGCTGACCGCGACCAGGTCGCGCGGCGCCTCGAAGAACATCGCCTGCGAGTGCGACGCCTCGCCCGCGGGCGCCAAGACGGCCGCCGCGAGCAGGCATAGGAGGGTTGGGAGGATCAGTTTGCGGATTCTGGACATGGATCGTTGAGACACGGCGAAGCGGGGAAGGTTGCGGTCGGTGTACCGTGCGAGCGGATGAGTGCAACAGTCGCACCGGACGACATTGTCGAGCGTCACGCGGACGTAAAGGCCGACGCGCGCCCTCCCCTGCTGGTGCTCGAGCCCCTGCGCGCCTTCCTCGACGAGCATCGCCTCGGCGCGGGCGAGATCCAAGCGCAACCGATCGGAGACGGCCATTCGAACGTCACCTACCTGATCGAGCGCGCCCAAAACACCGACGAGCCCGGGCTCGTTCTGCGCCGTCCTCCCCGCCCCCCCTTGCCGCCGAGCGCGCACGACGTGCTGCGCGAGGCGCGCCTCCTGCGCGCGCTGGAGAGCACCGCGGCCCGGGTGCCCAAGGTGCTCGCGGTGTGCGACGACGAGAGCCTGATCGGCTGCCCCTTCTACATCATGGAGCGCGTCCCCGGCGAGGTCATCGTGTGGGAGACCCCGCCCGCCCTGGACGCCCCCGAGCAGCGCAAACGGATCGGCGAGGAGCTGATCGACGCGCTTGTCGAGATCCACGCCGTCGACTGGCGCGCCGCGGGCCTGGAGGGCTTCGGCAAGCCAAGCGGCTATCTGGAGCGCCAGTTGCGCCGCTTCGGCGGCCTGTGGGAGCTCAACAAGACGCGCGAGATCCCCGCCGTCGAGCGGGTCGGCGCGTGGCTTGCCGAGCACAAGCCCGAGTCCGGCCCCGCCACGATCGTGCACGGCGACTATCGCCTCGGCAACACCATGTTCGCCTCCGAGGCCCCCGCCCGGCTGGTGGCCGTGTTCGACTGGGAGATGGCCACGATCGGCGACCCCTTGGCCGACCTGGGCTACCTGTGCATGTTCTGGACCGAGGCCTATGACCCCGAAGGCGGCCTGCGCGAGCACCTCGGCAAGGTCACGCGCGCCGAGGGCTTCTCGACCAGAGCCGACTTGATCGACCGCTACGAAGTGGCCTCGGGACGCTCGATGAAGGACCTGCGCTGGTACACCACCCTCGCGATCTGGAAGTCGATCGTGTTCATGGAGGGCAACTACAAGCGCGCCGTCGCCGGCACCACCGACGACCCCTACCTCAAGCAGTTCGGCGAGGGCGTGCTCGAACTCGCGCGCCAAGCGGAGGCGGTGGCTTTCGGTGACTGACTCCCCGACGCCCCAAGGCCCCCCGCGCGCGCACGGGGCACCCTCGACGGCAAACGACACCCCGACGAGCAACGGCCGCACCGGCCTCTTGATCGACTGGGGCGGGGTGCTCACCACCAACCTGTTCACCTCCTTCCACGAGTACTGCCTGCGCATGGAGATCGACCCCGCCGAGCTCGGCAAGCGCTTCAGCGCCGACCCCCAGTTCAGGGAGCTCTTGATCTCCCTGGAGAAGGGCGGGATCGAGGAGCGCGAGTTCGAGGAGAGCTTCGCCGAGCTGCTCGGCGTTGACTCAGACGGCCTGATCGACGGCCTGTTCGCCGGCGTGCAGCCGGACACCGCGATGGTGGACGCCGTCCGCGCCGCCCGCCAAGCGGGCATCCGCACGGCGCTCGTGTCCAACTCGTGGGGCGTGCACCGCTACCCGCACGACCTGTTCGACGAACTGTTCGACGGCGTCGTCATCTCCGGCGTCGAGAAAACCCGCAAGCCCGCCCGGCGCATGTACGAACTGGGCGCCGAGCGCGCCGGCGTCGCCGCCGAGCTGTGCGTGTTCGTCGACGACCTCCCCTTCAACCTCACGCCCGCCCAGGAGCTGGGGATGGCCACCGTGCACCACACCAGCGCCGAGACCACGATCCCCGAGCTCGAGGCGCTGCTCGGGGTGTCGCTCGGCTAGTCTCGCCGGCCCCGCCCATACAGGAACTTGAAGAAGCGCGAGATGAGGCGCGTGGTGCGGGCCTTGTAGGGGAACATGTGGACCTCGCGCTTGAGGGCCAGCTTGGGCGTGATCACGATCGCCTGTTGGGAGCAGTACTTGCGGATGCCGCCGGCGCCGTGGCGGGAGCCGAGGCCCGACGCCTTCGCGCCGCCCATCGGCAGCTCCAGAGCCGTGTAGTTGACGAGCGCGTCGTTCACATTGGCGGCGCCCGCTTCCAGGCGACGGGCGATCGCCTCGCCGCGCTCGGTGTCGCGCGTGAAGACCGACGCGCCGAGGCCGTAGGGTGACTCGTTGGCCAGGCGCACGCCCTCCTCGGCGTCGGCGATCTTCATCACGGGCAGGGTCGGGCCGAAAGTCTCCTCGGTCATGATCTTCATCGTGTGATCCACGTCCACGAGCAGGGTCGGCTCGTAGAAGCGACCGGGGACGTTCTCCACGGCCTTGCCGCCGACCAGGACGCGGGCGCCCTTGTTGACGGCGTCGGCGACATGCTCTGAGATCGTCTCGAGCTGGGGTGGGAAGGTGATCGCGCCGACGTCGACCGAGCCGGGGCCCGACGGGACGCCGACACGCAGCTTGCGCATCTTCTCCGAGACCTTGCCCACGAACTCGTCGTAGACGGGCGCCTCGACGTAGACGCGCTCGATCGAGATGCACGTCTGGCCGGCGTTCTGCATCGAGTAGTACACGGCGATGTTGGCGGCGCGCTCCAGGTCGGCGTCGGAGAGCACGATCATCGGATCCTTGCCGCCAAGCTCCAGGGAGCACGGGATCAAGCGCTCGGCGGCCTCGGCGGCGACCTTGCGGCCCGTCTTGGTGGAGCCGGTGAACATGATCATGTTGACCTGCCCGATCAGCGCGGCGCCCGTGCCACCGCGACCGGTGGCGACCTGGAAGACGTCCGCGGGCAGGCCGCACTCGTGCAGCCCCTCGGCCAGCACCAGCGAGGTCAGCGGCGTCACCTCCGAGGGCTTGAGAATCACGCTGTTGCCGGCCGCCAGCGCCGGGATGCAGTCCCCGAAGGAGTTGGTCAACGGATAGTTCCAAGGCCCGATCACGCCGATCAAGCCGAGCGGGCGGTAGCGCAGGATGAGCTTCTTGCCCTTGAGCATCACCGCCGCCGATTTGACGCGCTCGTCGGCGAGGTACTCGGGCGCGTTCTTGGCCCAGAAGCCGAACGCATTGGCGGCGTAGGCGATCTCGGCGAACTCGGCGTCCTCGTAGGTCTTGCCGGTCTCCGAGACGATCGTGGCGATCACGCGCTCGGCGTTGTCCATCAACCACTTCTGGGCGCGCGCGAGGATCCGCGCGCGGCCCTCGAAGCCGAACGCCTCCCACTGAGGCTGGGCGGCGCGCGCGCGCCGCGCCATTTCGGCGACCGCGGCCGCGTCGAGGTCGGGCACGCTCCCCGCGACGGCGCCCGTGGCCGGGTTCTCGACCGAGATCTCGGCGACGCCGGCGGGCGTCGCTGCATTGGACCCGTTGTGGATGTGGGGTGTTACGTCCTGCTCGACCGTCGCCATCTCAGCCTCCTCGTCGCGTTCTCCGAGAGAGGCTACACCCGATTGGCCGGTTGGCCAGACTTTTTACTCAGAAAGCTCGATCGAGGCGATGCCGACCGGCTCGATCGGTTTGTCGCCGCCGTCGGTCGGCACGCCCTCGAGCTTGTCCACCACGTCCATGCCGCTGGAGACCTGCCCGAACACGGTGTG
This sequence comes from uncultured Solirubrobacterales bacterium, assembly GCA_963753145.1. Lineage (GTDB taxonomy): Bacteria > Actinomycetota > Thermoleophilia > Solirubrobacterales > Solirubrobacteraceae > Palsa-744. The sequence goes on along the minus strand of CAVWAX010000003.1, from coordinate 1,280,988 downwards.
TTTGCCGTCGAGCCACGGACACGACTTGGCGGTGACGATGAAGAACTGCGAGCCGTTGGTGTTGGGGCCCGCGTTGGCCATCGCAAGCGCGCCGCGCACGATCTTGTGCGGGTTGATCTCGTCCTCGAAGGTGTAGCCGGGGCCGCCGGTGCCGGTGCCCTGCGGGCAGCCGCCCTGGATCATGAAATCGCTGATGATGCGGTGGAAGTTCAGCCCGTCATAGAAACCGTCGGCGGCAAGTTTGCGGAAATTATCGACCGTCTTGGGCGCGTCCTCGTCGAACAGCTCGAAGACGATCGTGCCCTCTGTGGTTTGCATCGTGGCAGTTGACATGGCCCTACCCTACCCGCTCCAGGCGCAGCTCGCGGCCGCGCAGCTCCTGACCGTCGAGGGCCTCGATCACGCGGTCGGCCTCCGAGGCGGGGACGGACAGGAAGGAGAAGCGCTCGAGCACGTTGACGTCGCTGACCGCCTCGCCGTCGAGACCCGCCGCCGAGGTGACGGCGCCGACGATGTCGGCGACCTTCAAACCGGCCGCGCGCCCGCCGCCGAGAACCAGCTTGACCGACGGCTCGGAGGGCGCGCGCGAGATGCGCGGCTTGGAATGACGCCGCGGGCGCTCGGAGACCGGAGTGGGCTCTGCCTTCGCATCCTTGGACCAGGCGGCGATCTTCGTGCCGATGTGACGCTCGATCGCCTCCAGCTCGCGTTTCTGGCGCGCCTCGACGAACGTTATGGCGCGCCCGGAGCGACCGACGCGCCCGGTGCGCCCGATGCGGTGCACGTAGGTGTCGGGCGATGTGGGCACGTCGTAGTTGACGACGTGCGTCACGGTGGAGATGTCAAGCCCGCGGGCCGCGACGTCGGTGGCGACGAGGATCGGCACGCGCCCGCCCTTGAAGGCGAGCATGACGCCGTCGCGCGAGCCCTGGGACATGTCGCCGTGCAGGGCCCTCACGTTCATGCCACCGTCGCGCAGGGTCCGAAATAGCTGGTCGCAGCGGACCTTGGTGCGCACGAACACGATCGCCTGCTCAGGCTTCTCGGCGCGCAGGACCTCGACGAGCTTGGCGGCCTTGTCCCGCGTCTCCACCGGAAGCTGGAACTGGGCCACGGTGTCGATCGTGAGCGTGGTGGCCTTGACCTGGATCACCTCCGGGTCGTACATGTACTTGTCGGCCAGCTTGCGGATCGGCGGAGGCATCGTCGCGCTGAACAGCGCCGTCTGGCGCCCCGAGGGGGTCAGCGAGAGGATCTTCTCGACATCCTCCAGGAAGCCCAGGTCGAGCATCTCATCGGCCTCGTCGAGCACCACGAAGCGACAGTCGTGCAGGACGATCGAATTGCGGGAGATCAGATCGAGCACGCGGCCGACGGTGCCGACCACGATGTGGCCGCCCGCCCGCAGCTGAGCCTGTTGGGTGCGGATCGGGGCGCCGCCGAAGACCGCCACCACGTTGACGCCGGCCTGGGTCCCGTAGGCGCGCAGGGCCTGGGTCACCTGGATGCACAGCTCGCGCGTCGGCGTCAAGACGAGCGCCTGGACCTCGTGCTCGGTGGGATCGATGTACTGCACGATTGGAAGACCAAAGGCGGCCGTCTTGCCGGTCCCGGTCTGGGCCTGGCCGATCACGTCGCGCCCTTCGAGCAGGGGCGGGATCGCCTGTTCTTGGATCGGCGAGGGCTTCTCGTAGCCCACGTCGTGCAGGGCTTTGAGGGTCTGCTCGGTCAGGCCGAGCTCGGCGAACGTCTTCGTCATGCGGCCAGCAGCTTACGTGCTATCGGGTTGGATCGAGCAGGACCTTGCCTGTGGTGCGCCGTTCGGCCATCTCAAGGTGCGCCTCGGCGGCGCGCTCCAAGGGGTAGGCGGCGCCCACGCGGGCCTTCACCTCGCCGGCGGCGACGCGCTCGAACAGGTCGCCGAGCGCTTGCTCGAACATGCCTGGGCGCTGCAGGCAGTGGAACAGGTAGAAGCCCACCAGCGAACGCGAGTGACGCAGCAGGGAGCCGCTTGAGATGCGGTTGGGTTCGCGCGAGGAGATGCCGCACACGACGATCCGCCCGAAGTGGGCCAGGGCTCGATAGGAGCGCTCGAACGTCTCGCCGCCGGTCATGTCGAACACGACGTCCACCTCGCGGCCCGCGTTGGCCTCGACCAGGCGCTCGGTCAAGCCCTCGGGGTCGGCGTCTATGGCCACGTCGGCGCCGAGCTCCAGCGCGAACTCGCGCTTCTCGGCGCTGGAGGCCACGGCGATCGTGCGGCCCGCGCCGAAGCGGCGCCCGAGCTGGACCGCCAACGAGCCGACGCCGCCGGCGGCGGAGTGCACGACCACGCTCTCGCCTTCGGCGAAGTGGGCCGAGGTGCGGTACATGTGCCAGGCGGTCGTGCCTTGGATGACGAGCGCCAGCGCGGTGCCCTCGTCGATGCCGTCGGGAATCGCGAACGTGTGGGCCAAGGGCGCCAAGGCGTATTGGGCATAGCCGCCCAGGCCGGTGAGCGCGACGACGCGCGCGCCCTCGCTCAACTCGCTGCCCGCGGGTGCAGAGACGACGGTGCCCGCCACCTCGCCGCCGGGCACGAGCGGCAGCGCGGCCTTGCGCACATAGGAATTGTCGCGCGTGTGGGTGTCGGCGAAGTTGACGCCGGCCCTGCTCACCTCGATCAAGACATCCTCGGGACCCGGCTCCGGGGTGGGAAGCTCGACGGCTTCGAGCACCTCGGGTCCGCCGAACTCAGCGATCTGGATTGCGCGCACGCGTCGAGGCTACATCAGCGCCTGTGTTCCAAAGCAAAAAAATGGATTCCTACCGCAGATAAATCATTACAAACTGTAATGAATCCAAAATTTGCAAACAAACACTCCACCCCCAGGCCGGGTAGGCTGGCGACCTATGCCAATCACCGTGGTCGGATCGATCGCCTATGACGCCGTCAAGACACCGTTCGGGGAGCGCGAGCGGATGCTCGGCGGCGCGGCCGTGCACTTCGCGCTGGCGGCCTCGTTCTTCGAGGAGGTGCGCGTCGTCGGACCGGTGGGCGAGGATTTCGGCGAGGCCGAGCTCGACGTGTTGCGCGCGCGCGGCGTGGATGTGTCGGACATCGAGCGGATCGCGGGCGGCAAGACATTCTTCTGGCGCGGCGAGTACGGGTGGGACCTGAACTCGCGCGAGACGCTCGCCACGGAGCTGGGCGTGTTCGAGGGCTTCCAGCCGAAGCTGTCCCCCGGCTCACGCGAGAGCGAGGTGCTGTTCCTGGCCAACATCCAGCCCGACCTGCAGAGCGAGGTCCGCGCGCAGCTGCCGGACGCGCGCTTCGTGGCGCTCGACTCGATGAACCTGTGGATCGACATCGCCCGCGACTCGCTGCTGGCGGCGATCGCGGGGGTGGACTGCTTGATCCTCAACGACGCCGAGCTGCGCCAGCTGACGGGCAAGCCCAACCTGGTCTCGGCGGCGCGCGAGATCCTCTCCTGGCGCGAGGGCTCTGGCGAAGCGGGGCCGAGCGTGGTTGTAGCTAAGCAGGGCGAGTACGGCGCGGCGCTCGTCACCGCCGAGGGCTTCTTCGCGCTGCCCGCGTACCCGATGGAGAGCGTGATCGACCCGACCGGCGCCGGCGACACGTTCGCGGGGGGCTTTGTCGGCTATATCGCGGCGCACCCCGACGAGCCACTCTCAGACGAGCTGCTCCGCCGCGCAATGGCCCACGGCACGGCGCTCGCCTCCTTCAACGTGGAGGAGTTCGGCACCGAACGGATCGAACGCCTGACCGGCGATGAGATTCACGCCCGGGTGGAGGCGTTGCGCGCGATCACACAGTTCTCCGGGGCGCCCCTGACGCTGCGCGGCTGAGCTTGTGCCCGCCACTGGGCGGGTATACGATCAAGCAGGAGTGGATGCCTGGACTTTCATCTGGCTGATGGTGATCCTCAAGATCCCGATCGTTGCGCTCTTCTTGATCGTGCGCTGGGCTGTGCGCGCCACCGACGAGACCGGCGGGCAGGACGGCGGCCTCGGCCAGGACGGCGGCGTCGGGCCGCGTACCGGCCCCGGAGCGCCGCTGCGACCGCTCCATCCGCGCGCCCGCCTGCCCCGCTCGCCGCGGCGCGGGCCGCACGGCGACCCGCCACTGGTGCCGCCGGCGCGGGTGCGCACAGTCGTAGCGCGAAGCCGATTTGCGCAACGTTGACACGCAACGCTGCTTGACCCTGTAAGAATCAGGGCGCGATGAGCGAAGAGACGCTGACCGTCACCGACAACCGCACCGGCAAGACCTACGAGCTGCCGGTCACCGACGGCACGGTCCGCGCGATGGACCTGCGCCAGATCAAGACCTCCGATGAGGACTTCGGTCTGATGGCCTACGACCCGGCCTACACGAACACGGCGTCGTGTCGCAGCGCGATCACCTACATAGACGGCGAGGCGGGCATCCTGCAGCACAGGGGCTACTCGATCGAGCAGCTTTGCGAGCACTCCTCCTACCTGGAGGTCGCCTACCTGTTGATCAACGGCGCGCTGCCGACCCGCAAGCAACTCGAGGACTGGGTGTACGAGATCACGATCCACACGTTCGTGCACGAGAACGTCAAGGACTTCATGCAGGGCTTCCGCTACGACGCCAACCCGATGGGGATGCTGGTCGCCTCGGTGGGGGCGCTCTCGACCTTCTACCCGGACGCCAACAGGATCCATGACGAGCAGGTGCGCGCGATCCAGATCATCAGGCTGCTCGCGAAGATGCCGACCTTGGCCGCGTTCGCCTTCAGGCACAACATGGGCCAGCCCTACGTCTATCCCGACAACGACCTTGCCTATGCGGGCAACTTCCTGGGGATGATGTACAAGATGACCGAGCTGAAGTACCAGCCCGACCCGAGGCTGGAGAAGGCGCTCGACGTGCTGTTCATCCTGCACGCCGACCACGAACAGAACTGCTCGACCAGCGCGGTGCGCGGCATCGGCTCCTCTCAGGTCGATCCTTACTCGGCGGTCGCGGGCGGCGTGGCGGCGCTGTACGGGCCCCTGCACGGCGGCGCCAACGAGCAGGCTCTGAGGATGCTGAGAAGGATCGAGTCGCCTCGCAATATCCCCGACTTCTTGGACAGCGTGAAGGCCGGCAACGAGCGCTTGATGGGCTTCGGGCACAGGGTCTACAAGAACTACGACCCGCGCGCGCGCATCATCCGCAAGCACCTGGACGCGGTGTTCGAGGTACGCGGCACCAGCCCGCTGCTCGACATCGCGACCGAGCTCGAGAAGCGCGCGCTTGAGGACGACTACTTCACCTCGCGCAAGCTGTACCCCAACGTGGACTTCTACTCGGGCCTGATCTACGAGGCGCTGGGGCTGCCCGTGGCGATGTTCCCGGTGATGTTCGCGATCGGGCGGACCTCCGGTTGGATCGCGCAGTGGCTGGAGATGGTGCAGGACCCAGAGCAGAAGATCGCGCGGCCGCGCCAGATCTACACGGGCGAGCGCGATCGGGACTACGTCCCGATCGACAAGCGCTCGTAGCGTAACCTTCCAAACTTATGCCTTTTGATTGGAGGTTATTTGCTAACCTCCAATGAAGGAGGCTGAATGGCAAAGGTTCTCAAACGTCGCTGGCGGAGCGAGATCGGGGGTCTCGGGCTGCCGCGCAGGGTTACGCGATCGTGCGACTATGACGCCTACGTACCCGACCCATTGATCGGGCGGGCGTTCGCTTTCGACGGAGACGTCGCCGCCGACATCGCCGATGCCGAAGCTGCTATCTCTCGCATGGATATCGAGGCGAGGACCCTGCTGGACACCGAGGCGTTGGCTCGCATCCTGCTACGCGCCGAGGCCGTCGCGTCCTCTCGCATCGAGGGGCTTGAGGTGGGAGCCAGACGCTTGTTGCATGCCGAAGCGGCGCGGTCGCTGAACACACGTTCCACAGATGTCACTGCCAGGGAGATTCTCGGCAACATCGACGCGATGGTCTATGGCGTCGAGCGAGTCGCCATCGGCGACGAGATCACAGAGGATCTGTTGCTCGAGATTCACCGCAGACTCGTGGCCGGAACCCACCTCGACCCATACGCCGGGCAATTGCGCGACGTTCAGAACTGGATTGGCGGGAACGACTACAACCCCTGCTCCGCGGCATACGTGCCCCCACCTGCCGAGCATGTCCCAGAACTCCTTAACGATCTCTGCGCCTTCTGCAATACCAACGAACTTCCCGCGGTCGCCCAAGCGGCGATCGCGCACGCGCAGTTCGAGACCATCCACCCATTCGTGGACGGCAACGGCCGCACCGGGCGTGCGATCATACATCTCGTCCTGCGTCGACGAGGACTGGCGCCGCGCGTACTGCCCCCGGTCTCGCTCGTGCTCGCCCCTGGGGCGCGCAGCTACATCCACGGTCTCACCCAGTTTCGCCACATCGGCTCGCCGACCTCACGCAAGGCTACCAGCGGAGTAAACGAGTGGGTCGCGCACTTTGCTGGGGCATGTACGCGGTGTGTGTCCGACGCAAACGCGTTTCAGGCGCGGGCCGCTCGCCTAGAGGCACAGTGGCGCGAGCGGCTAGGCAGGATACGAGCCAACTCGGCGACTGATCTGCTGCTGCGCCGCCTTCCCGGCGCCCCGATCCTCACTGTCCACAGCGCCGAAGCGCTTCTCGGTCGCACATTCAAGCCCACACACGACGCCATCGAGCGACTTCTCGAAGCCGGCATCTTGAAGCCTGTCGCGATCGACAAACGCAGCCGCGCCTACGAGGCCCCCGAGATCATCGACGCGTTCACCGCTCTGGAGCGCCAGCTTGCGAGCCCGGAGGGTGACACGCGGACGTCTCCTCCTGTGCGCCGCGTGCCGTACAGACCCAGGAGAGCACCAAACAAGGCGAAATGAGCGGCCCTACAAAACCAAGGTCGCCCCGTAGCGGCGCAGCCAGTCGCGCTGGGCTCGCCAATCGGGATATCGACGCTCGACCAAGGTCCAGAAGTGGGGGGAGTGGTCGCGGATCTCCAGGTGGCAGACCTCGTGCCAGACGACGTAGTCGAGCACCTGCTCGGGCGCGAGCAGCAGGCGCCAGTTGAAGCTCATCGCGCCGGCGGCCGAGCACGAGGCCCAGCGCGTCGATTGGCCCCTGATGGAGAGCCCGTCGTAGGAGGCTCCGATCGAGGCCGTGGCCGCGTCGAGCCGACGCGCTATGTCCTGGCGTGCGACTCTGCGATAGAGCCGTTCCACAGCGGGGCGGTGGTCTCCGATGGGTACGAACAACGATCCATCCTTCATGTGGGCGCGCGTGCGCCCTGGCTGCGGGACGAGCGTGAGCGCGGCTCCGAGATAGGGGACGGTGCCGGCTCGCGCGGCCAGCAGGGCCTTCGCCGCGCGGCCCTCGGAGAGGCGTCGCTCGATCCAGGGCGCCAGCTCGCGCACGGCCGCCGCGGCCGCTCGCTCGGGGGCGCGCTCGGGCAGCACCACCTCGACGTCGGTGTGGGCCCGCACGTTGACCCTGACCCGGCGCGCGCGCTTGGAGCGACGCACGGTGTACTCGATCTCGGACACCCCGAGAGCGTATGGGTTGCGCCGGGTGGATAATCGGGGCATGGCAAAGTCGATCGTCAAGCTGCCCGCCGCGGTGCGCGAGCCCTACCAGGTCTTCGTCAACGGGGTGCCCCAACGCGAGGGCGTTGACTACCAGACCAAGGGGCACACGCTGATGTTCGAGAAGGATCTGCGCAAGGACCACATCTCCAAGCGGCGCTGGTTCCTTGGCGCGTGGGGCGTGGGCACCTACAAACAGGACGACTCGGTGGACGTCCGCTACGACGCGCCCGACGGCACCCCACGCGTGGCCGAGGGGCTGGAGATCGAGTCGGGGTAAGCCGTGTCAGGCCGGAGCGGCGGCGGCCGCGCCGGGCGTGCCCGCGGCGGGCTCCCAGGGCCGCAACAACTTCAGGGCGCCCACGATCGCGCGCGTCGCGGGAGAGCGGTTGAGCGTGTAGAAGTGGATCCCGGGCGCGCCGGCGCGCAGCAGCTCGGCGCACTGGAGCGTCGCGTAGGCCACGCCTAGATCCAGCACGGCCTCCTCGTCATCGCCGCGCGCGTGCAGTGCCCGCACGAGCCCTTCGGGGATCGAGGAGCCGCACAGCGCAGCCATCCGCTCGACCTGGGCCACTTTCGTAATCGGCATGATGCCGGGCACGATCGGGACATCGACGCCGGCGGCGCGCGCGCGCGCCACAAAGTCGAAGTAGAAGGCGTTGTCGAAGAACAGCTGGGTGATCAGGAAGTCGACGCCGCCGGCCACCTTCTCGGCCAGGTAGGCGATGTCGGTCTCGGGCGAGACGGCGTGGATGTGGGTCTCGGGGAAGCAGGCGGCGCCGATCGCGAAGGGATAGTCGGCCTTGATCAAGTCGACCAGTTCCCTTGAGTACTCGAGGCCGCCCTCGGTCTTGACCCAATCCTGCTGGCCGGCCGGGGGGTCGCCGCGCAGGGCCAAGACGTTGTCGATGCCGGCCGCCCTCATCTCCTGCAGCGTGGCGCGCAGCTCGGGCACCGTGGCGCCGACGCACGTGAAGTGGGCCATCGCCTCCAGGTCGTAGTCGTCCTTGATGCGCTTGACGATCTCGATCGTCTTGGCCCTGGTGGAGCCGCCGGCGCCGTAGGTGACCGACACGAACGCGGGCTCCAGGGTCCGCAGCTCGGCCAAGGCCGCGTACAGGTTCTGCTCGCCCTGCTCGGTCTTCGGGGGAAAGAACTCGAACGAAAACGACGGTTCGCCCCCGGCGAGCAGCTCATCGATCCGCATCGCGGAAGTCTAACACGGGTGTGTCAAGGTTTGGATAGCTCCGGCCCTGTCGGGCCTACGCCGTGGCGTGCGCAGCGGCGATCCAGCGCTGGGGGCTACCGACCTCATCGCCGTCCTCTGCCCGGACGCGGGTCGCCCGACCGGTGGCTTGGAGGTGGGTGAGCATCGCCAGGGTCTCCGAGAGCAGCCACGGGCCGCCGTGGGTGGCGAGCTCCTCGGTGAAGATGCGCGGCACGATCTCAAAGGCCGTCAGGGGCTCGGCGGCGATCGCCTGCTCGACCTGGGCCAAGCGTTCGCCCACGAGCGTGCGGTTGCCGGCGATGTGGGCGTGGACGTCGGTGAACGGGCGCGCGTGGCCGGCCAGGCACAGGCGCGCGCCGAGGCGTTCGACGACATCCAGGGAGGAGAGGAATTCGCCGACCGGGTCGGACGAGTAGCCCATGTCGAAGAACAGCGAGATGCGCCCGAGCAGGTGATCGCCGGAGATCAGAAGGCGCCGCTCGGGCTGGAACAGGCACACGTGCGAGGGGGCGTGGCCGGGCGTCTCATAGACATCCCAAGGCCCCAAGTCCGTCTGGACGACGACCCCCGGCAAAAGCTCGCGGTCAGGCGCGATCACACCGGAGATGCCCGATTCGTGGTGCTCGCGCTCGGCCGCGAAGCGCCGCAAGGGCTCCTCGGGCACGCCCGACTGGCGCGCCACCTCGATGCGCCGCTCCAGGGTCGCCTTGGGATCCTGCTCCTCGACGGACATGTGCTCGTATTTGGGGTGCATCCACAACTCGCAGCCGGCGCGCTGCACGATCGCGGCGGCCTGACCGTAATGGTCGGAGTGGGCGTGCGTGCACACGACCAGGCGGATGTCCTCGATCGTGAGCCCGCACATCCCGAGCGCTCGCTCCAGTTGCACCATCGAGCCGGGGTGGCCCTCGCGCGGGCGCTCGTAGTAGCCGGTGTCGAACAGCACCACCCCATCGCCGGCCCGGACCGCCCAAGCGTTCCCGTGGGGCACCCCCGGCCAGGGCAGGGGCAGGCGCAGGCGGTAAACGCCGGGGAGCACCCGCTCGCCCCGCCCAAGCTCGCGTTTACGGGCCGGCTCGGTCACCGGCGCGGAGACTACTAGGGGCGCCCTGGGGCGGGACTCGCGCCGGGGCGTGGGTGGCGCAGCTTGATTGCGAACCGTAGCTTGTGGTTCTTGCGATATGTAGGCTGGATTCGTTGCGAGTTGTAGACTATAATTCCTGCGGATTGTAGGCTGGGCTCTAGAAGGAGTCGCCTCCGCGCCTAGTTCACAATCGAACCAAACCAACAAATCGATGAGATATCGAGCAAGAATCGCGGATCGCTTGCTGGAGCGCGCGCTTGGCGCGCTCGGCGCCGTCGTGATCGAAGGCCCAAAGGCCTGTGGCAAGACCGAGACCGCCAGACGGGTCGCCGCCAGCGAGGTCTTGCTCGATCTCGACCCAGACGCGATCGAGGCGGCCTCGGTCGACCCCAGGCTGATCCTCGACGGCGCCACGCCCCGGCTGATCGACGAGTGGCAGCGACAACCACGCGTGTGGGACGCCGTACGCCGCGCCGTCGACGATCGGGGTAGCGCCGCACAGTTCATCCTGACCGGCTCGGCCACACCGCTCGATGAGGCCTCGCGCCACTCGGGCGCCGGTCGCATGGCGATCGTTCAGATGAGACCCCTCACCCTCTACGAGCAGGAGATCTCCTCAGGGGAAATCTCGTTGGCGGATCTGCTCGAGGGTCGCGAACCAACGCCCGGCAAAACGAGCCTACGCCTCACAGACTACGCCGAGCGAATCTCGATCGGAGGGTGGCCGACTCTGCTTGACGCAGATCGTCGAGACGCCGCACAGTTCATCGACGGCTACCTCACCATGATCGTCGAGCGCGATGTCGATACTGTCTCCGGAGCGCACCGCGACCCGCGCCGGTTGCGACGTTTCCTACACGCTTACGCCCAGCTCACGGCTCACCCCGCGGCGCTTAGCACCATCGTCTCCAGAGCCGCCGGGCAAGACGACCACGAGTCGCCGTCCCGGTGGGCGGCCGCACCGTATCTCGACGCGCTGAGGCGCCTGATGATCGTCGACGAGGTCGACGCGTGGAGCCCCGAGCTACGGTCGCGGACCCGTCTGATGAGCACCCCCAAGCGACACCTGGTCGACCCCTCGCTTGCCGCCGCATTGCTGCAATCGGACCCTGACCGTCTGCTTGCCGAGCTTCAAACGCTCGGGTTCCTGTTCGAGTCGCTCGCGACCCGCGACCTTCGCGTCTACGCCGCCGCCAACGACGCGTCGCTGTTTCACTATCGCGAGCGGGGCGGCGAGCTGGAGGTCGACCTGATCGTCGAGCGCCGGGACGGTGCGTGGATCGGAGTGGAGGTCAAGCTCGGAGGCGAGCAGATCGACCGTGCGGCAGGTGCCTTGCTGCGACTCGCCACCGCTCGCGTCCAACGACCACCCGCGGCGCTTGTGATCGTTACAGCGACGGAGTACTCCTATACGCGACCGGACGGCGTGCTCGTCGCGCCTCTCTCCTTGATCGGACCGTGAGCCCTTCGTTCCCGGGATGAGTGGCGGGCGACAGACGTCTGGGCGTAGACTCGTAGCTTCTGGCGGATAAGGAGACGGCGATGGCGGAGCACGACGGGGCTGACAAGGGCAAAGCGGCAACCAAGGTGCAGGAAGCCGCGGCCAACATTCACAAGACGACCGGCGCCAAAAAGGCAGCCTCGGGCAAGGGCGCGGAGGCGGTCGCGCGGCGCTACTTCGAGGCGATCGGCGCGCGCGAGCTGGAGGCGGCCGTGGACATGTGGGCGGAGGGCGGACGCGAGTATGTGCGCGGCCAGGCCGACGTGCTGGCCCCCGACGGCGTGCGCGAGTTCATCGGCAGCCTGCTCGACGCGATGCCGGACATGAAGATGGAGGCGGTCGAGACGACCACCGAGGGCGAGCGCTGCGCGGTGCGCTGGACTTTGACGGGCACCTTCGCGGGACCCGGAGCTTTGCAGGGCGTCGCGGCCACCGGCCATCCCCTGAAACTGGAAGGCGTGGACGTGTTGACTGTGCGCGAGGGCAAGATCCAGGCCAACGACGCGTTCTCCGACGGGATGGAGGTCGCTCGCCAGATCGGGCTGATGCCGCCCCAGGACAGCCCGGCCGAGGTCGGCATGCGCGGCGCCTTCAATGCGAAGACGAAGCTGGCCGGCATGGCGATGCCCGAGGCCAAGCTCGTCGCCGAGGGAGTGTGGGTGGTCCAGGGCCAGCCGGGGCGCTGCAACGTGTACATGATCGAGGACTCAGAGACAGGCGGCGTGACGATGTACGACGCGGGCGCCCGCACGATGGTCAGGGCCGTCGCCTCGGCCGGGGCGAAGCTGGGCGGGATCAAGCGGATCGTGCTCGGCCACGGCCACACCGACCACCGCGGCTGCGCGCCCGCGCTGGGCGTGCCCACGCTGTGCCACCCAGAGGAGGTCCAGGACGCCGAAGGCAGCGGCGGCTTTCGCTACTGGCCGGAGGGCTTGCGCACGTTGCCCGTGCCCCAGCGCCAGATCCACAGGGCGATGCACCGCTGGGCTTGGGACGGCGGCCCGGTGAAGATCGCGGGCACGCTGAGCGAGGGCGATGAGATCGCAGGCTTTCAGGTCATCGACCTGCCCGGCCACGCCCCGGGCCAAATCGGGCTTTGGCGCGAATCGGACCGCTTGGCGCTCGTCAGCGATTGCTTCTACACGCTTGAAATGTGGGGCCGCGACTGCCCGCCGCACGTGCCCGCCCCGACTTACAACTACGACACCGAGCAGGCCAAGGCCTCGATCCGCAAGCTCGCCGAGATGGAGCCGGCGGCGGCGTGGCCGGGTCACGCCAAGCCGGTGGTGTCCGACGGCACCCCGGCGGGAGCCGCGCGCACGCGACTGCTCGAGGCCGCGGAGCGGATGTAGGAGTGGGGCGCAGGAGCCGCGCCCGGGCAAAGGCGGGCCCCCCGCCCCTGACGGCCGCGACGAGCGAGTACACCGACGCCGAGGGCAACGTGCTTGTGTTGCGCGGCTCGTTGACGGTGGGCGCGCGACGCGAGTACGCCTCCACGCTCGCCGGCGAGGGCGCGCGCGCCGCGGTGACCAGAGAGGACAACGAGCAACGGGCGCTGGAGCTCTTGTTCGAGCGCCTCGCGGCGCGTTGGACGATCGCCGGGGCTTCGATCGAGCGGCCCAAGGAGCTGCTGGGGCGCTTGCGCGCGACTACGCCCGCCGAGCGGGCCTGGGTCAGGGGTGCGCTGCGGGAGCACTGCGCCGAGTGGTTCCCGGATGTACGGGTGCCGTAGCTCTGGGCTCTCGACTGCGCACGAGCACAGCACTCGAACGCGTCGCCTCGCTTGGACGCAAGCGGTGCGCCGGGCGAACATCTCCCGGCGCACCACCGCTGATCCTTTTGACGTAACTACGCCTGAATCAAAGCGCTTTTTGAGAACAGAAGCGACAGTCCGGTTGCGGCCAGACTGGCTTTCTGGAACGCTCCGCCCGACCAGGAGATTTCAAGCGGGCTCAACGCCACTTTTTCGCCTTTTTCGTTTTCGTATTGGGTGTATTCAGGCGTCCCTTTTGTCCCTTTGAGGGTCAGCGGGAAGTTGGTGGTCATCGTTTTGATGGGCGTGATCTTTGCCATGAATTCACCACGAAGCGTTGCCGGGAAACTACCGCCGGCGCAACTGAAGCTGGCAACCGTCGAAGCTCCGCCTCCGTGATTGAAAATCATGCCGACTTCATGATTCGTTTTGGAAATGTATTCCACGGTGGCGATCACACTTTTAGTCGTGATTTCGCCTTCGGGCAACCCCGCACTGGTACACTTGCCTACTGCTATGCCACTGATCTTTCCCGTGCATCCCGCGAGGCGAAACGTCATGGGGTTGCTCTTCCAACCGGCCACTTCCGAGGAGCCACCTGTGCTCGTGCACGTAACCGCGGTCCCGCTTGTTGACTCTTCGATTACCAGCGGCCCGCCCGAGGGCACAATCGCCTCTGGGAACGTGAATTCGAATATCGGCATCGTAGCGCTTGCGGAAGCCACCCCGACACCCATCGTCGCGAGCGCAAGCACGCTGACCAAACCGATCCTCTTACCGACCTTACCGAGCGTTGATCTCATGCTGAGATCTCCTTTCGTATATACCTGACGTCCGACATTTTGTGTCTAACGTCACGATGGTTTCATTCGAGTCCAGATGTCCCCAAGATCGACTTGGGAGACATCCAGGTCCTCATTTGAACACGCCCGGAACGGCACTGCCAAACACCGATGGTTTCAGCGCTCGGCGAGCCATCTCCGTCCGCTACCAATCTCCCGTAAACGCCGCCGGCCTCGGTAGACACTGTGTGCAGTCAGAGCTGGTCACGCATTCACGACCGTCTGAGGTGCCCGCGACTCAAAGGTTGCCAAGGACAAACCCGGCGGCATCGTCCGATCCGAGAAACGGCGTCAACACGATATAGGCGGCAAGTGGTTGCAGACGGCGGATAGGCTGTTCCGCCTGCCCGCGACTGGCGTGAAAGCCAATCTCCATCAATGCCGCCGCCGTCATTTCCGCATAGAGACGGGGCAGGTCGCGCCCGTGGCCATGCTGGCGATATCCCTCCTCTAGAAACAATGTGAAGGAAAGCTGCATTTCATGGAGACGCACCACGAACGCGCGTCCCACGGCGTAGCAGTCCACGAAACCCAGGTGAGCAAGCCCAGGATCGCTCGTGAAGAACCCGGTAAAGGCAAGCCCGCACCGCCACACGCGCTCAGGCCAGTCTCTGCCGCTTAGGAATGCGGGTGTGCAGGTTTCGAGGAGTCGTCGGAAGGTGTGCTCACACGCTGCTATCACCACGTCGGACTTGTTGGCAAACTCGTTGTAAAACGAGCGGCGCGACACTTTGGCGGTCGCGACGATGTCGGCGACCGCCGTGTTGCGGTATCCCTTCTCCCTGACCGTCCTCGCCGCGGCTGCCAGAATTCGCTCGCGCGCCGAGCCGCAGGGACGGACGGACGCTGCTAGTCGTGGCGAAAGGGGCGCACCAGCAGGCGAGGTCGGAGCTAAACGAGCACTCCAGCCAAGCTGAGAGGCTCGGTTGGAGAAGGCGCTCACCCACGCCCAGCTCTCGGTCAGCGAGATATCGTTGACACCACTGTCGGTGAGGCGCATCGCGAGGAACCTGAGCGCCGTGCCGATCAGCAGCGCGGCGGGCAGGTCTGCGGTCAGCCTGTCCGTTCCAGCCACCAGCATAGTGCGTTCGATGCTCGATATGAGCTCGTCTCGCACGCGCAAACCTAGAGGACCGGCAGCCAGACCCTCTATCGCGAGCAGCCTGGCGCCGTCGGGATCACACCGACCCATTCCTATGAGCGCGGCAAGTAGCGCGAATTCGGGGCTCTCGCCGGCACGTATGAAACAGGCTATATCGTTTATGAGCTGCTTCGCCTGTCGGCGATAAGCATCCGCAAAGCAGTCCTCGAGACTTGAGAAGTACTGGTAGAAGCTCGCACGGGACACCCTCGCCACTTCGAGCACCCGCTCGACGGTGAGGTCGCTGTAGCCCTCACCGCCGGCGGCACGCACGATCGCGTCGAGCAGCCTATGGTGTGCGCTCGACCGCGGCGTCCTTCGAGACCGGCCCTCGACAACCAGGCACCCGACGAGCGCCTGGCTCATGCAACTCCGCGGGAATGAGCAGCCATCTCATTTCTTCTTCCCGTGCTTCTTCCGGTTATGGCGTTTGCTTGCTTTAGTTGCCTTGTGCTTCGCGCAGCCCGTGGGCGCGATTGGTGTACTGGTTTTGATCACCACACCGTTCTGCGCCACGAACGACGTCGGCATCGCGAGCTTCTTCATCGCGCAAAGGTTGCCATTGGCGGCCAGCGCCGAATACTTGCCCTGCGGCAATGTCAGTTCGAACGTGCCGACCGGAACATCGGGGATCGTCTTGAACGTGCTGCTGGTGATACCCGCTTTGTTGATGAAGGTCGAGCCGACGAGGTGAACGGTCGTGCCATAGCCCTGCAGCACGATCACCAGGTCGGGGAACTGTTCGCCGCCGTGGCTGACGAAATAGGCGGGCCCGGTCAGCGGCACCGGCAGCACGGGCGTTACAGCCTTCGCGTGCCCGACGATCGACGCCGATGGACAGGCGGCTGGGTTGGCGTTGAAGGTCGCCGCGGGACACGCCTTCTGCAGCGTCGTGAGCCTCGAGGGCAGTTGCTTCGGCAGGTCCACCTTGACCTTCGCGATGTTGGCGTCGTATGGCCCGGCCGGGTAAGTCAGCTTGACCGCCAGACTCGCGCCTGCCGCCCGCGAGTTTTTGCCGCTGACCTTGGCGGTCAGTTTCGGTTTGAAGGCAAGCACAGCGCAGTTGGTTACCTGGAAGGGCACCGATAGCGTCTTCGTCGCGCCTTGGTCGCTGGTCAGGCCGCCTCTGACCTGCAGCTGACCGCAGTTGGTCGGGTTGAACGTGAAGTTCGGCCGATCGATGCTCACGTTGATGTGCTGGATCTGCAGCGGGATACCGTCCAGAATCGTGGGGATCTTGTAGGGACCACCGGTGTCGGTCGTGACCGTCAACACCGCCGTGATCGGATCGACTTCGATCTTGGCTCTGACCACCACCTTGCCCAGATCGAATGGGCCGGCCTTGGCGGGGTTCACGATTGACAGGCCGTAAGGGGCGCCCTTGTAACCTTCGGTGATGAAGACTTCGCCGCCGGTGACGCTGTAGGGGTTGCCGCCGACGCCGACGCTGACAGTCGTGTGGCCGATCAGGCTTTCCGGACCGCAGGTGCCGGCGTTCGCCTGCGCTTCTTTGCAGAGCTTGACGGTCGCCAACGTGCCAAGCAGGCCGGGAGGCATCTTCAGCTGAACCGCTTGCAGGTTCTGACTGCCGTCGGGGCGCGACATCGTCATCGTGAACGGGCTGAACCCGCCCGCCTGGATGCTTGTCGTGCCGGCCGTCAGCGATGGCGCGAACGGCAGCGGATTGGCGCACGATCCCCCGTTGGGACCTGTGGTGATCTGGAAGCTCGACGCCGTGTTAACCGCGGCTTCACCCGACCACGGTCCGAACAGGGCATTCGTCTCATATGAACCGCACAGAGCAGGCGTCGACAATGGCGCTCGCGCTCCGCCGAAGAAGTGCAGTTCGAGATCTTCGAATGGCAGCTGTGGCGTGTTCTTGAACGTGGACACCAGCTGTCCCGTCACCGGATCGGGCACCACCTTGCCCGGGAGCTTGACAAGCACACCGGAAACGGGATCTTCGGCCACGATATACATCGCGATCAGCGAACCGAACGGGTTGGCGTCCTGAGTCGCTAGGTAAACCTCTCCTTCCAACGGGTTGGGAAGCAATGGAGTCTTGATCTTGACCGTGCCGATCTTCGACGCATCCGGACAGGAGGGCTGATTTGGCGTGAAGTGCAATTCATCGCCACTGCTTTCGCCGGGCAGAAAGCCGATCTGGGTCTCGCTGCACGCTTCAAGCCCATCTGCGCCGCCGGGATTCAAGGTCACACCCTCAGGCAGCGTAACTGTCGTGTCGCGCAGCGTCGACTCCGTCAGGCCTTCCGGGTTCAACGCAGCTTCCTGGGGCGTGTGCACATCAACCGTCAACCCACTCGCCGTACTCGCGCTCGACACATCCGGCGCTACCTCAATCGACGGCGCAAAGGGAAGATGATTGCAGCCGTCGAGCGCTTCCGGCAGACGGTAGGTGACCGGGGATGCGTGATAGGACGGGATCGTGCCGGCGGCCCACGAGTCGGACATCAGCGTGCTTTCATACGATCGTTCGCATGATGTGGGCATTATCAGAAACGGGGGCGGATTCGTGTTGGTCGAGCTCGGACACTGACCGATTTTCTGCAGGCATTCCCAGCCACGGTCCCCGTCGTGACGCGAATCTCCAGGCACACCCCAAAACGTTAGTCTGACGCTCAGGAGATTCGCGGTCTCAGTGATGTTGTTCGAGCTGACAGTCACTCCATAGTCGCCACCCGTGCGAACCGAAGTATCGAGGAACACCGGGACCACTCCGTGCACCTCAAAACCAAATCGTGCCGGCTCGCCGACCAGCGGAGTCATGTTAAAGATTGGCACCGTAGATGTTTCGAACCCAACCCCATGCGCCTGGTATGTCACGGCCGCTACGCCTATCGACGACTGTGGCGGGCAACCGTTGATACCGCCCCCGCCGGCCGTTTCTGGTCTTTCTTCAAACTCTCGATCAGTACACTGGGTGAGCGGTGTGGGGTTGCCAACCAGTCCAACGGGAAGCTCGGATACGATGTCCTTCGGCAGTGCGATCGGCTTAGGTCCTTGAGGATCCTCTTCGTGATTCAACGTGATCACGCTCGTCAGCTGGAAGGGATGCGATCCGGCTTGGGTATCCAACGACCCACCAACATTTTCGGGCGCCAATGTATATTCTTCGATCCCGAAGCTCTCGCTACCGCCGATGGTGACCGTTTTGCTTACGGTCTTGGTCGTAGCCCCTCCGCCCGATATCGTCGCTTCGTTGATCTCCGACGCAGAAGCTCCCGCTTGCGTCTTCACCCACACGTTAACGGTTATCACTTCGTAGGGCGGTAGCGTTCCGGAGAACGTGCACCTCAAGGTGCTCAGTGAGCATTCAGACGGTCCTCGATAGTAGAAGCCACTGTTGCCAGCAAAAGCTTCGATCGCGACCGCTTCCAGCCCGTCGGGGAGCTTATCTGCAATGTTCAACGGCGTGACTTCGCCGTTCGCGTTCGCGTCGCCGAGATTCTCCGCGACGACAGTCACATTCCCACCGGGTTCGCCTTTTTCAACCTCCACCAGAGCGGCTTCGGCGGTGCAATGCGAGCCTGTCGCACCTTCGCAAGACAGCGGAACGCCACCGAGAAATCCTCCCCCTCCTTGCATCACCGGCGGTTCTACCGACTGCGACGGAAAAGTGATGGAATACGCGCTTTCTTCTTGGCTTGCGCCGGGACCTCCGTTGACCGTTATCTTCCTCGATGGGTAAATCGCTTCGAGCGCTTCCTGAAGCTGACTTGCGGTCGCGTCGTGGGGAACCGTAACCAGGCCCTTGCTTTTGCCGGTTTCCAAAAATTCCGCAAAGTTCAAGAGGGCAAGGTTGACCAATACCACATCGCCTTTGGTCGCGCTGATTGTGAGCTCCTGAACCTCGTCCTTCCCTTCGTTTGCCTGCAGATTCGTCGGACGCGCTTCGGAGCTAAGCCCCCACCACGGGCTCGGGGTTTGCGCGGAGGACGCGATCGAGACGTTCACGGCAAGCGCGAACGCTGCGCAGACGGCGATACTGAAAAAGCAACTCTTGACTGTGCGCATAGCGATCATCCCCTGCTTCCCCTCGTGACGCGCGCTCTACGCGCCTGCTTACGTGAATACAGCTTGCGGGTCCTTCGCTCGCATGCCGCACGCCTGCGTTTGCCCTTCTCTCGGCGGCAGCCCTTCAATGCCCGCGCAAGCTTCTGAGAGCGCGTGAGAGACTTTGGTGTGGTCTTCGGGACCGCTATAGACCCGACGTTGCCCGCACCGGCGAATGTCGCGCTCGACGGGGATCCGAAGACACTTGGCTGGGGTACAGGCGCCGCCCGGCACGCATCCGCGGTGACACACGGTGGCGGCGAGGTAGATGCGCTCGAACACGGCACTCCGGGCGAGCAAACGTGCGCGTCGTACACGTCGGTCGATGTGTCCACATCGTTGGCTGTTAGTTTTTCCGTCGTCAGAAAGAACACATCGTCGCCGTTTTCACTCGCGTCCAGGAAGGACGATTCCCCCCTAGCCGTGCCCGAGGAGATCAACCCCACACAACCGCCGGAGGTCCCCACATAGGCCACTGACGCAGCCGTGCAATCACCGACGCTTGC
Organism: uncultured Solirubrobacterales bacterium; assembly: GCA_963753145.1. Lineage (GTDB taxonomy): Bacteria > Actinomycetota > Thermoleophilia > Solirubrobacterales > Solirubrobacteraceae > Palsa-744. The sequence continues at coordinate 1,261,281 of CAVWAX010000003.1, read as the reverse complement.
GGGCTCGTACTCGTACACGTCCTCGTTTTTGTTGATGTCCTGCGGCACCAACGCGTCACTGCTGTCGAAGAACAACCGGCCGCTGTCGGAGAGGTAGCGCGACTGATACACCGTCGTCCCGCCTTCGTACGCCGTCCAAGCCGGAATGCTCCCCGCGATGTTGAGCAGGTGTTCGGCTCCCCCGTCTTTCAATTCCTGCGGTCGCGCACCCGTGGGGTTGCATGAGGCGCATGTCAATCGATCGATGGACGAGTCGAACATGAATACCTCCTCATCCGGGCGATCGCTGGTTGCGTTGACGTTGTCATAACCGGTCAGAGACCTGTCGGACATGAACGCGAGGTAGTTGCCGTCCGGGGATACGCGAGCGGTCACCGCCGAGAATGCTTCGCCCACATTGGAGTTCCCGCCCCAGTCGTTACCGTCGTTCCCGGATAGAACGGCGATCAGCCTAGTCGTACCGTCGTGGCTCTCATAGAGATTGGGCGCGCCTGCGAGAGCCCGTTCGCCATTGGCGGCGGCCTGATCGCTTAGCGCGGCGGTGGCGACGAAGTAGACATAGTCACCGTCCTCGCTCGCGCCGAGCACCCAATTCTGCACGTTGGCCCTCTGCCCTGCGGTCTCAGGCGTGAGATCCCGCAGATCGCAAACGGTTTTGCCGGCCACCTCAGAGATTTTGCATTCGTATAGATCGGGTTCTCTGGCCACGCCGACGCCTGGGTTTCCACGGGCATCTGAATCCTTTGTCAGCCTTTGACCATCCGTGAAGTAGATCACCGAGCCGTCACTACTGGCGGCCTCCAAGATGGCACTCGGCACACCCGCGCCCGACGCGCCAGGTTGAACTTCGTCGAGCTGAATCGTCTGGCCGGTTGCGGTATCGCGCTGATATAGATGCCCACCGCCGTTTCGTACAAAGATCACATGCGAGCCATCCGTAGAGATAGCGTCCCTGCCGTTTGCGGGAAGGGTTGCTTTTTCACCGTCGATCAGCTTCAACTCTTCGCTCGGCGGCTTTCCAGACGACCACTCGTAGAGACCGCCGCCGGTTATTGGTTCTTCGGTCAGAGCGACTCTCGCTGTAAGTAGCACGTGACTGAGGTCGGGGGTCCCAGCTACCGCGCCGACAGTGGTGGAAACAGCACCGGTCGGTTCGAGATCGAGGACGGTACCCGACGGCACGTCGGCGGATCCGGGAGCACCTGTCACAAGCGGCACATAACAACCGTCGGGTTCGCTGCCGCAGGTATCGTCATGACGTAGATAGGGCGTACGTTCGGTGTCGGGCACGGTCGTTTCCGGCGCCAGCGAGGTGAATGGCCCGATCTCTTCCGCGACGCCGAGAGATAGATCTTCGGAGAAGAACCGATAGTCACCTCCGTGACCGATAGCGATCCCCGAAGCCGCTCGATGCGGGAGTCCTATATCGCGCGAGGACCAACCACCGGAGCCGCGGTCGGAGAAAACCTGCTGGCCACCTTCGGCATACCCGGATGGTCCCGTTTCGGTTGGCCCAGTCGAGCCATAGGTCACAGCATCGCCAGACGAGGACGCCTTGATCACTTGACCGCCACTACCGGCCCTGAGTGGATCAAAGATCGCGCCGTGTTTGTCAACCGGAGAGACCAATTCCCAAGCTCGGCCATCCGGTAGCACCAGCGATCCTCCCAGCGTCTGCGTGGTGAAGATCTGATCGTGACCGTCGAGGGTCGTCTCCCTGAAGACACCGGGTTCGACCTGGAGATCGCTTATCACAACGACACGGAAGTGATACGTGGTGGTCGGCTGTAGCCCCTGGAGCTGGTGCGGTGCGACTTCGACGGCGCCTTCGCTTGCGCCGAGCGATTCTCCGGGCGCTGCTGGGATGTCCGATCCGTAAGTAGGAGTCGTACCGTATTGGAAGTAATAGCTTGTGTCGCTGCCGTGCGCGTCGAGCCTTGCGCTAAGTGTCGCGCTCGTAGAGGAGATCGAATAGGCCGACTCTTCGGCTATGCCGGGACCAGGCGTGGTGAAGTGAAGCGTCTGCGAAGTCACGCCTTCGTCGATACCGTTTGCGTTGCTCGCCTGAAGACGGAAGTAGTAGGTCGTATCCGGTTCGAGCCCTTCCAGACGCCCCGACACAGGCACCGGGCTTTCGCCTTCAGCCACGGGGTGGGGACAAGAGAGCACGTGACCGAAGGATTCGCTTGTGCCCCACACGAACTGGCAGGTCGTCTCACCGGTGCCCGCTTTCTCGGGGTTGACGGTGCCGTTGAGCGTCGCACCTTCGGGAGCCAGGCTCGACACAGGCGCAGTGGTGACGTCGGGCAGCAGCAAGCTCGGTCCGAAGATCTGCACCTGACCTTCTTCACCATCGGGCTGACCCAGAAAGACGTCATGAGAAGACGGATCGACGGCGATACTCGATATGTGGTGCGATGTCGAGAACTGGCCAATATATTGCCCGGTCGAGTCGAACTGGTATACGTGGTTGGCTTCTTCGGCGACGTATATGGCGCCTTCGGCAAAGCCGCCTTCGCCGCCGTCCACAGCAATGGCACGGATCGTTTGGAACGGACCGTTCGGCGAGCCCGTCAGGCTGCCTATGAATTCGTATTCTCCGACGCTTGGTCCCGGCCTGAACATGTCCACCACATAAGCGTTCGTCGGTTCGGCTTCGGTACCGTTCTTTGTTTGGTCGACCACCGCGACATCGCCGCTCCGAGAATCTACCGCGACGCTTCTTGGCGCAAAGAAGGGCACTATTTTGCCGGGACAGGCGCCCGGCGATTCGCACGTCCCGGTCAATTGCCCTTCATACTTCTCGGTGCCGTTCGCTTCCGGCTTGAGGATATCGACGACGTTTAGGGCGGGGAACTGCCCAAACCGGTTCGTCGAGGTGTCTACGAATATATCCCCGGCCGCCCAGTCGCCAAACAGACGTGTGGGATCGTTATCGACTGCGATGCTTTGTATGCTTCCTTCGCGTGATCCGACTTCTTCTGTTTGGCCGCTGAAGGCGCCATTTGGCGTATCTTCGCCTGTCCATGGGGTACCAATCTGATGACCTTCGGCATCGAGAGGGACGACGACATAAGCGTTTGCTTCACCTGGACTTGAACGTTCTTCCCCGGCTCCTACATATACTTGCGTGCTGCCGGTTGGGTGGCCGACCGCCATGCCGAAGACGGTGTCGTAGACCGGCGGATTGGGTCGCTCGAGCTGCTTGACAAATGCATGCGAGGTGGTGTTGAAGACGTCGATGCGGGATTCACCACTGACGATCCCGAAGTTTTCTGCGAGATAGAGATCGCTGCCATCGATCGTCATTGAATTTGTGTAATTCAAAAGACCCGGTTGCGCGACGGATTCGCCTTTTGGCCCCTGCCTGGGCACTTCGGTGATGCTGGACAAATACTTGTGCGTTACTTCCGCACCGGCGGGAGTGCACGCGACGACGCATGCGGCTGCGATCGCGCATAGCGCGGCGGTAGCCTTCCAGATCGGTTTATGGGCACGCATCAAATTCATCCCTTCCGCTGAGCGCGGCGACTGCCGACGCATTTCGACACGACGTGAGCCCGCTCGAGAAGAACGCGACGATATTTTCTTCCCAGGCCTTTGCTAATGCTTGGACTCATATCCCCCCCACCATTTCACTCGGAACCATTCGTGTGCACATGAATGCTCTTGGTCAACTCGCGTCCCTTAACCGTCAACGTCCAAGCATTGGGCCCTCCCTGGCCCGGCCCCATCCCCGTGTTCGAGACCAAGCCCAGCCGCTGCAAGCGACCAAGCAGCTTCGACATCTGCCCCTGATCGGTGATCCCGGCGCTTTCGCCGATCGTGCGATTGGATGCGCCCGGATGCTCGGCCACCGCAAGCAGCACGCAGATCGTGCGATAGGTCAAGCGCATGCCGGCCTCTTTGAATGGGTCCACCAACAACCTCGCGCCGGGCTGCTCTTCCTTGCGGATCACGACCGTGCGCTCCAGCTCACGGCGAGCCGCGGCGATGCCTTGATAGGGCAGCACGATCATGCTCATCAGTTGGTTGACGAGATCGACAAGCGGCTCATCGCCGCCACTGGCGATGCGAGTGTGAATAAGGGAGAGCACTCCCCCCACCAACCCCTCCGCTGTCAGCGGCGGCGGCGAGGAGGAGCCGGTGGCGCCGGTACGGCCCTCGTCCACCGCAAGCGCCACCTGCGCCAACACCTCGCTGCGGCGCCGAAGCGTCCTGGGACCGGCCGACAGCGACTCGAGGATCAACAGCCGGCCGATCGTCTGCTCCTCGTCCAGAAACGACAGGAACGCCATCAGCCCGGCCCTGATCCGCTCGCTCCACTTCTTCTCGCCCTGGTAGGCCGGCAAGACGCGCTGGGAAGCGAACGCGAGCGCGTCCTCGAATGCCGCCAAAAAGCAATCCTCGCGATCGCTGAACGCCTCATAGAACGTGCGCCGCGACACGCCCGAGCGCTTGACCACATCCGCGACACTGACCTCGCCCGCGCCACGCTCGGTCGCGACGTCGAACATCGCGGCGAGAATTCGCGCGCGCTGGATCTCCGCAACCTGGGCGTGGCCGAAACCGTTTGCTTCGCGCCGCCCGCGCACGCTGGCGGCGCGCAGAGAGCTCGGCGGTGTGGTGGTTCGAGCCATCCTCAACACCGCTTTCCCACCAGTCGGGTTGGCCCCTGGACGCAGAGAGAGTGAGCGCCCAGGAGCGGACCCGGATGATTCGGGACACCAGCCGTCACACGACCGAGCGTCCCCCGTGTGGGAGAACACGATGAGTACCCGCGGCTTGCAGTCCTACACGCGCGGGAGAAACCAAGCCGGGACCTTTGCCCGGCGGACCGCGGCGCTTGGCCGCGGTGAAGGGAGCTAGCGCCTAGAAGGCGGCCGCGCCAGAGAGAGAGAGAGAGAGAGAGAGAGCGCGTCAGCGACGCTGACGCGTCCTATTACGGACCCGTCATTGACGCAAAGACCCTCAACTGCGCTAATCCCCAATGAATGCACGCGAAACACAACTCTTTCCCTGTTGCGACCCGGTCCCTCTCCCAAGGTCCCCGTCAAAACTGTGTTGGCGTTAACCACGAAGACCGACCCCTACCTGACCTTATGTGTGCCGCCACCACGACGATGCCGGCTGAGCCAGCTTACACACAAACGGGTCCTGCTGTCAAGCCCATTTGGACACATCTGTATTTGCCCGGCACAGTACTCAGGCGACCGCGCCCTACCGGGGCGCGTGTTCGTCTGGGAGATCCTCGACAGCCACGATCTCCAGATGCGGCCCGTGCACATCCCCTGCCGAGACGAACCGAGCGTTTTTCTGACTGAGCACGAAGTCGTAGCGCTCGCCGTCCTCGCCCTCGACATCCAGGCGCGCGCCGTCCTCGTGCACAGCGACGATCGTGCCGCCCTCCACGCTGCCGCCGAAGTGCCTGATCTGTACCTGCCCTCCCACGCGTGGCAGGGGTCTCGAAGGACGGATCATGGTTTCAGGTGGAGACTCAATCGACCCTAAGAAACGTGACACCAAGCCCCGGTGCGCGCTGCAGGGGAGCGTCCTTTGTGAGCAACGGGCAGTCCAGGGCTTGGGCCAGAGCCACGTAACAAGCGTCGTAGGCCGAGACGTTGGCTCGCAATGTCCAAGCGTCATGCATCAGGCCCACGGTGGGAACCCGCCTGAGCTCGCTACTGGTCAGCCTGCTGACGGCCTCGTGCGCCCGCTCGGCGCTGAGCTTGCCGCCCCGCTCGAGTCCCCGCAGACTCTGCATCGTCTCCGGGTTGATCACATCCGGTGCGACGAGCTCAGTGCCCGCCACAAGTCCCTCCATCGCGATGCCGACCGGGGTTTGAAGCAAGAGCTCGACGAACGCCGAGGCGTCAATCGCCAGCAGAGATCGCGCGCTGGATCTGCGCATCGCGTTCGGCGCGCCCCTCGTGGAGGGCCGTAAGGATGTCCTCCGATGTGACCCCCGTGACCGGCTCATCTTCTTTCAACCGCTCCAGCCACTCGCGCATCGTGGGCAACGCCAAGTCGCGTTCGAGCAGGTAGAGCACGTAGTCGCTCATGCTCCTGCCCTCCGCACGCGCGCGGGCGCGCAAACGCTCGTGAAGCTCGTCGGGCACATTCTTGACTTGGATAGCGCTCATAGCATGACCATAGCATGACGATGGCATGCTCGTAGGCGCTGAGCCCACAAGTCTGATGTCGGCGATCGGCCATGCGCCAACGGTAGGGCTCGTATGCGACGGTATTTTGCGCGCGCGCCCGCGCCAATCGCTACCGTGGCGTGACAATGCGCCGCACCAAGATCGTCGCCACCATCGGGCCCGCCTCGCGCGAGCCGGCGACGCTGCTCGCGATGGTGAGGGCCGGGATGGACGTGGCTCGCCTTAACTACTCCCACGGCACCCTGCAAGAGCACGAGGAGACGGTCAGGCGCGTGCGCGACGCGGCGGGCAAGGCGGGGCGGCCGGTGGCCATCCTGCAGGACCTGCCCGGCCCCAAGCTGCGGATCGGCCCTCTGCGCGAGGACATCGTCGAGCTCAAGCCCGGCGACACCGTCACCTTCACCTGCGGCGAGGAGCGCGAAGGCGACGCCAGCCACATGTCGATCACCTGGCCCGGCCTCGCCGCGGCGCTGGAGCCCGAGGAGGTGCTCTACCTGGCCGACGGCTCGGTGCGGTTGCGGGTCTCGGCGGTGCGCGAGCAAGAGAGCGAAGTGGAGGCCGAGGTCGAGGTCGGCGGCGCGGTCGCCTCGCGCCAGGGCCTGAACATCCCCGGACCCGCCCACTCCCTTCCATCGGTGCCCGAGGAGGACCTGGAGCTGCTGCGCCACGGCGAATCGATCGGTGTTGACATGGTGGCCCTATCGTTCGTGCGCTTCCCCTCAGACGTGGAAGCGGTGCGCGAGCACACGCGCCTGCCGTTGATCGCCAAGATGGAGAAGCCCCAGGCGGTCGAGCACGCCGAGGCGATCATCAGGGCGGCGGACTGCGTGATGGTCGCGCGCGGAGACCTGGGCATCGAGATGCCGATCGAGCAGGTCCCGGGGGTGCAGAAGAAGCTGATCGAGCAGGCCGGCTACCTGGCGCGCCCCGCGATCACGGCGACGCAGATGCTCGACTCGATGGTCACCTCCTCGCGCCCCACCAGGGCCGAGGTGGCCGACGTGGCCAACGCGATCCTCGACGGCACCGACGCGGTGATGCTCTCCCAGGAGACCGCGATCGGCGCCTACCCGGTGGGGGCCGTGGAAATGATGGCCGCGGTGGCCGTGGAGGCGGAGAAGATCGCCCCGTACGAGCGCTGGAACACCTCAAGAGTGCGGCGCGCCGAAGCCGACCCCGCCCACACCGTCGCCCACAGCCTGTGCCTGGCCGCGCGCGAACTGCACTTGGACGCCTTGATCGTGCCCACCCTCTCGGGCCGCTCGGCGAGACTGGTCTCCGCACACCGCCCGACCGTCCCGATCTACGCCCTGTCCCCCGGCCGCGAGACGGTGCGCCGCTGCGGTCTGATGTGGGGCGTGCAGGCAAGCTCGATCCGCCGCCACGAGACGACCGAGGAGCTGATCGCCGACTCCGCCCGGCGCGTGGTCGAGCTCGGCTGGTGTGAGAAGGGCAAGCGCGTCGGCATAACCGCGGGCCTACCCTCGGGGCGCCCGGGGACGACGAGCCTGATGCAGATCCAGGTGCTGTAGGCCGTCAGCTCTGCCAGAGAGCTTGCAACGGGATCGCCCACGTGCGATCGCCGAATGGCAACACCTCGGCGCCCGCGTAAACGACCGCGCCACCAACCATGCGCTCCCCCAGCTTCTCACGCAGGTGGCGTATGCCCGCGAAGTCGCTCGCACGGACAGTGGCGCTCGCCTTGACCTCCACAGCCACGATCTCTCCCGAAGGGCGCTCGACGATGACGTCCACCTCGCGACTTTCGTCGCGGTAGTGCCAGAAGGTGAGCGGCTCGCCAAACCACACCGCCTGACGCTCGAGCTCGGTCGCGACGAAGGTCTCGAACAGCGCGCCGGCGAAGCTGTCGTCGTCTCGCACACGAGAGGCGTCCGCGCTGAGGAGGCCCCCCAACAAGCCCGTGTCCGATAGATAGAGCTTGGGCGCCTTCACTTGCCTCTTGCCCAAATTGACATGCCACGACTTGCGTACGCGTACGAGGAACAGACGCTCCAGGACATCCAGATGGCCCTTGACGGTCTTTCCGTCGATGCCAACGTCTCGCGCCAGCGCGTCGTAGCGCGCGAGGCCGCCCGAACGGGCAGCCAACACGCGCAGCAAGGTTCCGACCGTGGAGTTGTCTCGCACGCGCGAGGCGTCGCTCACATCGCGCTCGACGATCGAGTCGACGTAGCTGGAGAAGAACATCGAGCGGGCCATCCTCGGCCGCGCAAGCGCTTCCGGGAAACCGCCGGCGAGCATCATCTCGGCGTACTCGTGTCTGCCCACCGGCGCGCCTGACACCTCCGGCGACTCGCCCGCGAACAGGGCTGTCAGGAAACGCTCCCGCCGCCCCGCCAGCTCGCCCTGGCTGAACGGCCACAGCGTCAAGTAGTCCACCCGCCCCGGCAACGCGTCGCTGACGGTCGGGATGCGACGAAGATTCGCGGAGCCCGTGATCAGGAACTGGCCCGGTCTGGTGTCCCGGTCCACCCGCGACTTGATCGCCAAGAGCAGCTCGGGAGCCCTCTGAATCTCGTCGATCACGGTGCAGGCGTCGCGGCCCGCCAGGAAGCCCGCAGGATCGTTGCTCGCCAGGGAGCGCGCCGGCTCATCGTCGAGTGAGACGTAATCGGCCGACAACCGCCGCTGCGCCAGCTCGCGCACGAGTGTGCTCTTACCCGCCTGACGAGGGCCCAACAGAGCTACGACGCGGGCGAACCGCATCCCGTAGAGGACGATCTCGGCCACATTGCGATCGACGTAGTTCATCATCGGCCCTCCGGGCAACTCGGAAAACATACCCCGCTAACTCGGAGTTTAGCTCATGCTAACTCGGAATTCAATCTCCGCCAACTCGGAATTGCAGTCCTGCCAATGCGGAATCGGGCGCGTCCGGCAGCGACGACGCCTCAGCGGGAACCGTCGCCGGCGCCGATCGCGGCGCGACCGTAGAACTCGGCCTCCTGGCGCCCCAGGTCGGTCACCGGCGCATCGCCGTACATCCACTCGCGCGCGATCCGGTGCCAGTTGGCGGTGGCCCGCAGCTGCGCGAGCACAGCCAAGGTCAACATCTCGGTGCGTCGGCCGATCAGGTGCTCGGGCTGCATCTGCTGGTGGCGCATCTCGCGGAAGTGACTGGAGCGCGGATCGGAGCTCTCGATCATCACCTCGGTGGCGATCTCGGGCGTCAGCTGCACCTCTTCGTCGGCGGTCGTGTACCACCAGATCGCGTCTTCGACGAAGGCAAGCAGGTGGTCGGGGTCGACGCGCTCGGGTTCGGGCAGGAAGCCGCCTTCGCAGAGCACGCGGTGGACGCCGTGGGCGTCGCCCTCGGAGACGGCGCGCTGGGCGGCGAGCTCGAGCTCGGCGGCGCGCGCGTCAATCCGCTTGTACAGGCCGAAGTCCAGGAACGCGACGCGGCCGTCGTCGAGCAGCTTGAAGTTGCCGGGGTGCGGGTCGCCGGAGAACTCTCGGTGGCGGTAGAGGCACCCAAGGTAGAAGCGAAAGACGATCTCCCCGAGGCGATCGCGCTCGGCCTGGGAGCGCTCCTTGAGCTCCTCGAAGCCGGTGCCCTGCACAAGCTCGGTCACGAGCACGCGCTCGCGCGAATAAGCGGAGACGACGTCGGGGATGAAGATGAAGGGGTGCCCTGCGAAGATGCGCGCCAGCGATCGCTGGTTCTGGGCCTCCAGCTCGTAGTCGAGCTCCTCGCCGATCCGCTCACGGATCTCCTTGGCCAACCCCCTGACGTCGAGCGCCGGGGTCATCCGCTTCATCAAGCGCATGATCATGTCCAGGTTCTGCATGTCGGCCCGCACCGCGCCCGCCACGCCCGGGTACTGGACCTTGACGGCGACGCGACGGCCGCCCGCCCCCGACTGGGGGTCCTCGCGCAGGGTCGCACGGTAGACCTGCCCGATCGAGGCCGCGGCGATCGGCTCCTCGTCGAACTCTGAGAAGACCTCGCCGATCTTCTCTTCCAGGTCGTCCTCGATGACGCGCTTCATCTGCTTGAAGGACACCGTCGGCGCCGCGTCGCGCAGCTTGGCAAGCTCGCGCTGGAACTCCTCGCGATGCTCCTCGGGCACCAGGCCGACGTCCAGGAAGGACATGACCTGGCCGAGCTTCATGGCGGCGCCCTTCATCGTGCCGAGCACAGCCACGATCTGCTTGGCTGTCTCCAGCTGGCGGCGCGCGGAGGCCTCTTGAGCAGCCTGCTCGCCGCGGGTCATGTTGGCGGCGCGGGTCCCGAACTGCTTGACCGCCTCGCTGGCCGCGAGCCGCCCGACGGTGGCGGTGCGGCGCACCCTGGAGGTTGGGATCTTCTCTTGCGCCACTCCTAGAGTCTAGGCGTGCGTCCGCGCGGGGTGCTCAAGCCGGCAACTCGACGCGCGAGCCGGGCACGATGTCGTCGGACCCGTCGGGCCAGCGCACCCAGGCCTTCTTGCCGCCGTCGTAGTCATCTCCCAGCAGAACCAAGGTCGCGGGCTCGCCGAGCGCGGTGCAGGGGTCGGCGCCCTCGGGATCGAGGCCCCGCCACACGCGGATGAAGGCGTTCTGCTCCCACTCGCGGCCAACGCTGGTCGCGTCGGTGTGGCCGGGGTAGACGATCGTTTGGCCGGGCAGCTCCATGAGCGTGCCCATGATCGAGTCGCGCAGGTCGGTATAGGTGGTGTGGCCCGGGGCCCGCACGCCGCCCACCGAGCCCTTGAAGAGGGTGTCCCCGGTGAACACGACCGCTTCGCCGCCCTGAAAGCCGCCGGGGCCTGGGCCCGGACCGGGACGCGCGCTGGGGGACTCCGAAGCTTGGGCGACCAGGAAGGACAGCATCCCCGCGGTGTGCCCGGGGGTGCCGAGCGGTCGCACCTCGAGCTCGCCGAAGCGCAGCGTTTCGCCCGCTTCGATCGGCACCGGGTGGAGCCCCTTGCCGAGGGCCTCCCCGAGCTCCATCAGCGGCGCTCGCTCGAGCGGGTGGATCATGACCACCAGCCCGGGCCAGCGCTTGCGCAGGGCCCCGAGGTCGCTGACGTGGTCGAAGTGGTGGTGGGTGAGCAACACATGCGTGGGCTCGATCTGCAGGCGCTTGGCTGCCTCCAGCAGCGGCGCGACGGGGCCGCCGGCATCCACGAAGAAGCCGGGTCCACCCTCGCCGTCGGCGACGAGATAGGTGTTCGACAGGAAGCGCTCGTGCAAGGCGCGCTCTACGATCATGCAGGGATCCTGCCACGTTGGCGAGCGCGCCGCCCCCAGGAGCTAGACCGGTGCCCGCGCGCCCCCCGGCGCGCCCCCGAGTCGGAGCGCCCACTAGGAGCCGAGTACACACCGGCGTTTGATCGCCCGCTCGCCCTAAACCGCCCCAAACAAAGCCGTCGAGCGCCATCGGTCGCCTTGACATACACATCGCTGTGTGGTTTTGTGGGAGGGAGCTTTTATCAAGACTTGACCACACGATGGGGGGAGGGGTTCAGGCATCATGATCCACGAATCGACGTGGCTCGGAAGGACGCGCGCTGAGCGCGGCGCGCGTGGGCGCGCGGGGCGCCGCGGGCGCTTGGCGGCGCCGCTCGCGTTGGCGCTCGGATGCATGTTGCTGGCGCTCGCGAGCTTTGCCTCGGTCGCCTCGGCCAGCAACCCCGAAATGCGCGGCGAATGGGAACTCGTGCTCAAAGCGGGCTCGACAACCAATAGCGGAACGACGGTCATCCGCCAAGAAGCGGGAGCGAAAGGCGAATTTGCGAGCGAACCCGTGCAGCTCGTCGAGGGCTCGCCCGGCACGTTCACGGGCACCCTCGAAGGAAGCAGCGCGAAGGTCAAGATCACGACTACCGCGAACAGCACCACGCCGGCCACCGAATTCGAAAGCGAAACGATGACCGTCACGAGCGGCTCCGGGTCCTTGGAAATCTCGGGGGAAGGCACATTCACGGTGCCAGCGTTCAACGTGAAAATGACCGGCACGGTCGTCGCCAAGCGCATAAAAACCTACAAAGAAGTCGAAGAACGCGAAGAACGCGAACTGAGAGAAAAGGAAGAAAAGGAAGCGCGAGAAGCGATCCGCGGCGAATGGGCGATGACGCTCGAATACGGCCAGACCGTCAAAGGCACCGCGGTCATCACCGAAGAAGCCAACTCCAAAAACGAATACGTCTGTAACAGCGCCCTGTTTGAAAGCGTCATCCGCGGCATGTGTTCAGGCACCCTCGAAGGCAAAGAAGCCTCGGTCAGGGTGACCACCGAAGCCTCGGGGCCCTACCCGGCGACGACGTTCACGGGCACGAAAATAGCTGTGACGATGACGAGCAACTCGATGTCGATGCACGGCACCGGCACACTCAGCGTCGGTGGCAACTCGATCCCGGCCACCGTCAGCGCGACGAGGGTCAAGACCTACCAAGAAGTTCGCGCGCGCGAAAAGGCCGAAGCCGAAGCCAAAGAGAAACAGGAACAGGAAGCCCAGGAAGCCCAGGAAGCCAAAGAAAAAGCAGAACGCGAACTCAAAGAAAAAGAAGAACGGGAAACCAAGGAACGGCGCGAACGCGAAGCGCGCGAAGATGTAGAAAAAGCCATCAAAATCACCCCGCCCTCGAGCATGCCCTCGCTGACGCCGACCGCGATGGCGGCGCTGGTGAGCACCAAGGCGGCGACTGTCGCAAAGAGCGGCGCGCTCTCGCTACATCTCACCAACCCGAACGGATCGCCGGCCACGGGCCAGCTGAAGCTCACGACCACGATCAAGCTCGCGAGCGCTAAGCACCGAGGCCACCCAAAGAGCAAGACGATCGTGCTCGGGCATGCTTCGTTCTCGCTCACCGGCGACGGCGCGGCGACGGTGAAGATCGTACTCTCGCGCGGCGCGCGAGCAGAGCTTGCGCACCGGAAGCGGATCCACGCGCTGGCCACCATCACAACCGAGACGAGCGGCAAACAGGCCGAAACAAAGACCTACAAGCTGACCCTGTCGGCGCCGCACAGGAAAGGCTGAAACCAGGCCCGGGCCATCGGCGAGGCAGGGCAGGCCGCGAGGCGGATAGGCGGCCGGGGAACCAGGAGCCTCGGGACCGCGAGCAGAGAGGCCTCGTTGGATACGGAACGGCCGCCGGGGGGCGGCCGTTCCATACAATGCCCCTGTGGCCCTGATCCACACCTGCTATCGCATCGGCGACATCGACCGCTCGGTCGCCTTCTACGAAGCGCTCGGCTTCAAGGAGGTTGGGCGCATCCCGATCGGCGAAGAGGCGGTCAACGTGTTCATGAACCAGTCGGGCGACGGCGACATGCCGCGCCTGGAGCTGACCCACAACTTCGGCGTGGACTCGTATGAGATCGGCAGCGGCTACGGCCACATCGCGATCACCGCAAGCGACCTGGATGACACGCTCGCGCGGCTGGCCGAGCAGGGCATCGAGCCCGAGAAGCCCCCCTACTCGGTGCGCGAGGGCGGTTCGCGGCTCTGCTTCGTCAAAGACCCGGACGGCTACCGGATCGAGATCATCGAGCAGGGGTAGACCAATCTCGAGAAGACAACGCCCACGTCTTGTGCTACATTAAGACGCACAATGGCTGGTACACACACAGCCCGAGGCACCAAGGCCGTCGGGATTCGCGAGCTTCGCCAGAATCTGAGCCGCTATTTGGAACGCGTCAAGGATGGAGAAACGCTGACCGTTACAGAGCGAGGACACGAGGTTGCTCGGCTTGTGCCTTCGAACCGGGATATTGATCACAATTACCTCAAGCTGGCGGAGCAGTATGGCGCGACAGTCCCAAAGGGAGACCTGCTCGACGCGCTGAAGAGTCTCCCTCCCCTCGACAATCCCGCGCCTGCGGGAACAACCGATGCCCTCCTCGCCGAGAGCCGGCGCGAGCACTTCTAGGCAAGCCTCCTCGGTCTACGTCGATACGAGCGCGTTTGGACGCTTGTTGCTCGACGAGCCCGACAAGCCCGCCATCGAACGCGCCCTTCAGTCTTTCGCTACCCGACTGTCCAGCGGCCTGCTGCGAGTCGAGCTGCGACGCCTTGGCTTGCTTCGCGGCCTGCTCGGACGCGCGGATTATCTGTTGGACCGGATCTCGTTGATACCGCTCGACGACCCACCTCTAGAAGCCGCAGAGACGATCACTCCTGCGACCGTACGCACGCTCGACGCCATCCATCTCGCCACCGCAGTCCGCCTCCACAAGGTAAACCAGTTGAGCGCTCTGATGACGTACGACAAACAGCTGGCTGCTGGGGCGAGCGAGCACGGCATTACGGTTTTGTCTCCGAGCTGACGAACCTGGACAAGCGCGGCGGTCTCGAACACGCGCCGCCAATACCACCAGCACTCGATAGCTGCCAAAATCGAGATACGAGCGGTCTTTGAGACAGACTGCGCCGCTACCCCGACGACTCGGCCTGATGACGTAGAAATCGCGCCGTGCCCGCCAACTGTTCTTCTAGTCGGCCGCAACCACGAGGCGTGTGGCTATACACGATGCAACGGCGATGTCGAAGGTCAAACGGCACGTCATTCATATCCTGCGTGATGATCACCACGGGCTTACCAACTGTGTGAGCCATGCCGACCTCGTAGAGAACATTTGCATTCTTGGTGGTCAGGTCAGCTACAACAAATGTCGATGCAACAATGCTTGACCAAATATCCTCGATCACCGCCTCCGTGCCGAAGATCTCGTCTGCTCGCGAAACAGTCACAACCTCAATCGCCAGTGCATTGACGACATGATCGCGATAGATCTCGTCAAAGGGGTGCCGCAAACGGGCCGAGATAAAAGCAATGATCCTTGCGTGGGGCAGCTCCAAAACCGCGCCAAATCCTCGGCAACACCACCTCCACCGCGGGACTCAGCGTTACGGTGCGAGCCGCCTGTTCCCGCGCCGACTATGGCGATCGCCGCCCGGACGTAGATGCCCAGCAATACCGGGCACGAACGAGGCCGTGAATGATCCTATAGTGGTCGCCCGTGGAACTGGGCCTTGCGACATTCGCCGATGTGGCTCCTGGAGCAGCCCCCGAAAGGGTCGCGGAGCGCTTGCGGGAGCTGATGGAGGAGATCGAAGCGGCCGACCGGCTTGGACTGGACGTGTTCGGCCTCGGCGAGCACCATAGGCGCGATTACGCGGTGAGTGCTCCAACAGTGGTGCTCGCGGCGGCGGCGGCGCGGACCGAGCGGATCCGGCTCTCGACCGCCGTCACCGTGCTCAGCTCCGCCGACCCGGTCGCGGTCTTCGAGGAGTTCGCGACGCTCGATCTACTCTCGGGAGGGCGCGCGGAGATCATGGCCGGCCGCGGCTCTTTCACGGAGTCGTTCCCCTTGTATGGCTATGAGCTCGACGACTATGACGAGCTATTCGCCGAGAAACTGGAGCTGTTGTTGGCGCTGCGCGAATCGGAGAGCGTGAGCTGGTCGGGGCGCCATCGCGCCGCGCTGCACGAGGCGGCGGTGTATCCGCGGCCGCTGCAAGAGCCGCTGCCGGTGTGGATCGCGGTGGGCGGCACGCCCGCTTCGGTGGCGCGCGCGGGGATGTTGGGACTGCCTTTGATGATCGCCATCATCGGCGGCCAACCCGCACGCTTCGCGCCACTGGTGGAGCTCTATCGCGAGGCCGGCCGCCGCGCGGATGCCCTGGCCAGCGAAAACGCACACGAGAGCTCGGAGGCGGGCGCGATTGCCGTGACGCGCCGCGGCGCACGCCCGGGCGCGCAGCGGGCGGTGGGCATCAACTCGCACATGTACATCACCGAAGACTCAAAGCGCGCGCGGGACGAGTTCTTTGGGCCTTACTCACAGATGATGAACAGGATCGGGCGCGAGCGCGGCTGGCCGCCGATGAGCAGGGCCCAGTTCGACGCGGGCTGCGCGCCGGAGGGACACCTGCTGGTGGGCACGCCAGAGGAGGTGGCGGCGAAGATCGTGGGCCAGCACGAGCTGTTTGGACACGACCGCTTCTTGGGGCACATCAGCGTGGGGGTGCTGGCGCACGCCAAGGCGATGCGGGCGAGCGAGCTGTTCGCGAGCGAGGTGGCCCCGCGCGTGCGCGCTACGCTTTCGCCCACCGATGGCTGAGACGGGGAAGATCGCCAAGAACCTGGAGCGCTTCGCTCAGGCGGTGGCGGCGCACGACCGCGAGAACCCTACGCACACGGCGTGGGGCATTGGCTTGGCTCACTTCGACATGGAGCGCTTGGGCTTGGAGGAGGGCGAGGAGATCCTGCCGGGGATCACGATCCACGCCGACGGGGGGCAGAGCGCGAACTTCAGGGTGCTTTGCGACGGCCAGCACGACGAGGGCAAGGTCGAGGCCGAGGAGGAGGAGGTCGTCGAGGCGATCTCTACGCAGACCGTGCCGGCGGCCGCCCCGGGCAGAACCTTCTCTTTTTCAATTTTACAATGATAGATACTTTATGTATATACGATCGTTATCGAAAAAATAGAAGGGTCCCCTACACCCCCTCCAACCGAGCCACGATCATCGCCACGAGCCGCTCGATCGTGGGGCAGGCGATGCCGTGCCGGGCTCCGGCGCGCAGGACCGAGCCCGGGATCGCGTCAAGCTCGGGCGGCCTGCCGGCGGCGATGTCGCGCTGCATCGAACTGCCGAGCGTGTCGTGGGCGGCGGTCAGCTCCCCCAGGGGATCGTCGACCGGGATCGAGGCGCCCTCGGCTTGAGCCACCGCGCAGCCCTCCTCGATCGAGCCGAGCAACTCGGCGCGCAGGGCGGGGGTGGAGCGGATCTCGCCGAGCAGCTTGTCGTAGGCGGAGGTGGTGCACGCCAGGGCGCACAGCCGGACGAGCTTGGACCACATGACCTGGGCCTCTCCCCCATCGGCTAGACCGGCCGGCCGCGCGTCCGGCGAAGCCTCGAAGGGCTCCGGTGGATAGACGCGGGCGGGGACACCGGCGTCGGAGAGCAGTCCGGCCAAGTCCTCCATCGCGGGGCGCATCGAGGGCGCGTGGGAGGCCATGTCGATGCGCAGGAACTTGCTCGTTTGCACGACGACACCCGGCCGCGGGCGGTCGGCCTCGACACGGATCGTGCCCGCCAGCACCGTGTCCGAGGGGAAGCGCGCGCGCAGCAAGCTCAGGTGGTCTAGACCGTTGAGCAGCGGCAGGACGAGGCGGGGCGGCGCCTGGACACGCTCGAGGGCCTCGCTCAGGCCGGCGGCCTTGGTCGCCACGATCAGCGCGTCCACGGGCTCGCGCAGGCTTGTATCGACGGCGGGGTGAGCGACGAAATCGCCGAGCACGACGCTTCGCACCGCGATCCCCTCCCGCGCGATCAGCTCAGCGGTCGACTCGCGCGCGAGTACGGTGGTGGGCGTGCCGGCGCGGGCCAGGGCGCCTGCCACCAGGCCGCCGACCCCGCCGGGCCCCAGGACGGCGATCCTCACCGGTGCCGACCCGCCTTCACGATTGCGCGGCCGGGCTCACGCCAGCCGATCGAACAGGACGCCGGGGTTCAGAACCCACGCCGGATCGACGGCGGCCTTGGCGCCGCGCAAGGCGGCGGCGAAGGGGTCGGGGCGCTGGCGGTCATACCAGGGGCGGTGATCGCGCCCTACGGCGTGGTGGTGGGTGATCGTGGCGCCCTCGGCGACGATGACCTCCGAGACGGCGGCCTTGATCGCTGCCCATTGGGCGATCTCTTCGCCGCGCAGGGCGGGTGCGAGGACCGTGTAGTAGGGGGCGGGGCCGTCGGGGTAGACGTGGGTGAAGCGACAGGAGACCTGGGCGGCGCCGCTCGAGTCCTCGGCGGCAGCGCGGGCGGCGGCGGTGACGCGCTCGTGGAAGCGGGGGAAGCGCTCCCAGGTGACGGCGGTCTCGAAGGTCTCGCTGAGGACGCCCATCGCAACGAGGATGTCGCGGATGTAGGGGGCGCGCAGGAAGGCTTCGCGCCAAGCGCCGACACCCGAGTCGGGGGCGGGCGCGGCGGAGGAGCTGCGCCGCTCCCCGACGGTGGCGCCGTGGGCGAGACAGATCGCACAGGCGCGCTCCATCAGGGGATCGACCGGATGATCGGTGGACTCGAAGCCGAGCACCAAGAGCGCGCAGGAGCCGTCGCCGGCCAGGGTGAAGCGGGCCTCGGCCGGATCGATCAGGCGGCAGTTGGAGGGGTGAAGGCCCGCCTGGGAGAGTTCGCGCACGCACTCGGCGCCTTGCTCGAAGGTGGGGAAACGGACGCCGGCGGAGGCGCGGTGGGTGGGGCGGGGCTGGACGCGCACCCAGGCCTCGGTGATGACGCCGAGAGCGCCCTCGGAGCCGGCGAGCAGGCGGTCGGGGCTGGGGCCGGCGCCCGAGCCGGGCAGGCGGCGCGAGGCCCACACGCCCGCGGGGGTTAGCGCGCGCGCGGACTCGAGGAAGTCCTCGATGTGGGTCCAGACGGTGGCGAAGTGGCCGGCGGCGCGCGTGGCTATCCAGCCGCCGAGCGTGGAGTACTCAAACGATTGGGGGAAGTGGCGCAGGGTGAGGCCGTGCTCGGCCAGTTGGGCCTCCAACGACGGACCGGTGGCGCCGGCCTGAATCCGGGCGGCGCGCGAGACGGGATCGACCTCGAGCACGCGGTCGAGGCGAGCCAGGTCGATCGAGATGGCGCCGTTGTAGCTTGAATCGACGGCCGGCTCGACGCCGCCGACGACGGAGGTGCCGCCGCCGAAGGGGATCGCGGCTACTCGCTCGGCCGCGCACCAGGCGAGCAGCCGTTCGATGTCGCCCTCGTCACGGGGCCGGGCCACGAAATCGGGGGGATGGGCGTACCTGCCGCGAAATCCGAGGACGACGTCCGAGTAGGACTTCCCCAAAGAATGGACAGCACGATCGTGCGTATCGGTAGAGGCGAGCTCGTGGAGTTCCTGGGGAGGCAGGATGCGCGGCTCGCGCAGACGCACGGCCTGCGCCTCGATCGGTTGCTCGATCTCGACGGGGGGAAACCCGAGGTGGGCGGCGAGGCCGGCGGCGGCGGCGCGGATCTCCTCGGGCGAGGGCTGGGTGTCCTCGAATCCCCAGCCCCAGTGCTTACGTCGGCGCTCGCTCACGGTCGAGCGAGTGTAGGGGCAGAGATCTTTACCCGGGCGTGCGGCGCGATCACTAGCCTGTAAAGGCAATGGCTACGCGCGCGCATCAGCGGACGGACGAGGCGCCGGAAGTGTTGGCGCGCGGGCCTTGGGATCTGAGCCGGGTGAGGGCGCGCTGGCGCTCCGAGCACTTCGCCGCGGCGGCCGAGCACAGCGCGGCGGCGGACGCGGCGATCGCGAGCTTGCGCGAGCGCGGCTCGCCGAGCCACGACGGGCTGGCGGCGCGGCTGGTCTCCTTCAACGGAGGGCCGGGGGGGATCGAGATGGAGCTGCAGCCGTTGCGCTGGGCGCTGCGACTGGTCGAGGCGGACGCCTCTTGCAGCGTGGCGGCGTTGTGCGTGACGCGCGCGGCCGATGGGCGCTGGCTGGCGGGTCGGCGCGCGGCTTGGCTCGCATCTTGGGCGGGGCGCTGGGCGCTGGGCGCGGGCGGCGCGGTCGATCTGGGCGAGAGCCCTGGAGACACCCTGGTGCGCGAGCTGCGCGAGGAGTGGTCGGTCTCGCCCGAGCGGGTGCGGGGCGAGGCGCTTGTGATGCTGCCGCGCCGGCTTGTGATGTTCGTGGGGCAGGCTTGGCTTGCGGAGGGAGCCGAGGTGACGCCGGACCACGAGCACGACGAGTACGCGTGGTGGCCGGCGAACATCGACGAGTGGCCGGCAGAGGCCGAGGAGAGCCTGCGCGGGATGGCGCGCTGGCTGGAGGGGTGACGGCGCGGGGCGACTCACGGCCGATCGACCGCTCGGAGCGAGCCGCCAAGCCCTCGACGCGTGTTGCCAAGCCCTCAACCCCTGCCGCCAAGCCCTGGCAGCGAGCCACCGAGCGCTCGCCAGCGTTCACCCCGCTGAAGTGGACCTCGTTCTTTCACTCGTGCGTGTATACGTCGCTGCTGATCTGCGCCTTCGCTCTGGGCAAACCGCAACCGGAGACGCTCGTGCTCGGCTGGACGCACGGGATCCTTTGGATCGGGATGTCGTGTGCCTGTATCGCGGCGGCGCGGCTGCGGATCGTGTCGCTGCGCTTGGCGGTGGCAGTCGCCGTGCTGGGCGGGATCGGGCCGTTCTTCGGCAGCTGGGAGTTCGTGCGCGAAGGGCGCAGACGCGGCTCGAGCGAGGGCGCCCGCACTGCCGATTCCGGCCCGCGGGAGGCACCGCGGAATGTTAAGCAGTGTGAAGATCGCCCATGTGAACAAGCTGGCGAGACCATCTGAGATCTGTCCGGCTGGCCAGGGCGCTAGAGTGGAGCCAGATGGCGTCCGGCACCACGATCGAGCAGATGATCGACGTCGTGACCCCTGCCGCCGGCGAGTCTGTCACCGAGGGAACGATCCTCGAATGGCATGTCAAGGTCGGCGAGTTCATCAAGGTCGACGACACGATAGTTGAGATATCCACCGACAAGGTGGACGTCGAGCTGCCTTCACCCGCCAGCGGGACGGTCGTGGAAATACTCGCCGAGGAGGGCGACACGGTGGGCGTCGGCCAGGTGATCGCGCGCCTGGCTCCCGAGGGCGGCGCCGGCCAAGCCGCCGCCGGGCCGGGACCGGGGGGCCAGGGCAACGGCGCCGCGGCCTCCGCGAGCGAGACGGCGCAAGCCCCCGCCGGGCAGGCCGGAGCCCCAAGCGCGACGACGCAGGCGACAGCCAGCGACGGCAGGCGCGTGTCTCCGGTCGCGGCCAGAGCGGCGGCCGCCGAGGGCGTCGACCTGGCGGGCGTGAGCGGGAGTGGGCCGGGTGGGCGCATCCTGAAGGCCGACGTGCTCGGGGTTGGCGGCAACGGTTCGAGCGCCGGCGCGAACGGGGCGAGCGCAACGGGGACGGGTGAGCGCCAGGCGCTGAAGGGCGGCGCGGCGATGCTCGCCAAGTACATGGACGAGTCGCGCTCGATCCCCACCGCCACGAGCTTCAGGACGATGACCGTGACCGTGCTGGGGGGGCGCAGGGGCGAGCTGAAGAAGGCCGGCAGGAAGGTCAGCTTCACCCACCTGATCGCCTATGCGATCGCCCAGGCCGCGGGCGAGATGCCGACGATGGCCCATCACTTCGAGGAGGTCGAGGGCAAGCCATTCCGCGTGGACGACGGCCAGGTCAACCTGGGTCTGGCGGTGGACGTGCAGAAGAAGGACGGCTCGCGCACGCTGATGGTGCCGGTCATCTCCGGCGCGGACAGGCTTTCCTTCGCGGACTTCCTGGCGGCCTATGACGCGCTCGTGGAGAAGGCTCGCACCAACAAGCTGACCGCGGACGACCTGGTGGGCGCCAACGTGACGCTGACCAACCCGGGCGGGCTTGGCACCGTGGCCTCGGTGCCGCGCTTGATGGGCGGCCAGGGCACGATCGTGGCGGCCGGCTCGATCGCCTACCCGGTCGGGCTCGGCGAGATCGGCGAGCGGATCGGCGCGGAGAAGGTCATGACGATGACCTCGACCTACGACCACCGGGTGATCCAGGGCGCCGAGTCGGGCCGCTTCTTGGGGTTGATCGAGGGCAGGCTGCAGGGCGAGGAGTCCTTCTATGAGGGGGTATTCGCTTCGCTTGGGGTCGAGCTCGGACCCCAGCCCGGACCTCCCACGCCGACGATGCCCCAGCCGGGCGAGGCCCCCGCGCAGGCGCCGGTGGGAGCGGCCCCCGACGAGCAGATGCTGCAGGCGGTGCAGGCGGCCAGCACCTTGGTGCACCGCTACCGCAGCCATGGACACCTGGCGGCGCGCCTGGACCCGCTTGGCTCAGAGCCCGAGGGCGAGCCGCAGCTTGACCCGGAGGCGGCGGGGCTGACGCCGCATGTGATGGCTCAGATCCCGGCTCGCATCCTGCGCATGTACGTGCCGGGCGAGACGCTGGCCGAGGCGCTGCCGCATCTGCGCCAGACCTATTGCGGAACGATCGCGTATGAGATCGAGCACATCTCTTCGCACAAGCAGCGCGTGTGGCTGCGCGAGCAGATCGAGTCGGGGACCTACCGTCAGCCGCTGGGGATCGAGGAGCGCAAGTCGCTGCTGAAGCGGTTGATCGAGGTGGACGCGCTGGAGCGCTTCATGCACAAGGCCTACCTGGGCCAGCATCAGTTCTCGATCGAGGGCTTGGACATGACGGTGCCGATGCTCGACGAGCTGATCCAGCTGGCCGCGAGAAACGGCGGGCACGAGGTCGTCGTGGGGATGGCGCACAGGGGGCGGTTGAACGTGCTGGCCCACAACCTGGGTCGGCCCTACGACACGATCTTCGCGGAGTTCGAGGGGGCCTCGACGCTCGAGGCGGTGACGACGATCCCGCAGGGCGGGACCGGGGACGTGAAGTACCACCACGGCACCCAGGGCTCATACAAGCTGCCCGACGGGGGCACGATCAGAGTCAACTTGGAGTCAAACCCGAGCCACTTGGAGTACGTATCGGCGGTCGTCGAGGGCGCGACGCGGGCGGCCCAGACCTCGCGCACGGGGCCGCGGACCCACCAGGACACCAACACGGCGGTGCCGATCGTGATCCACGGCGACGCGGCGTTCCCGGCCCAGGGGGTGGTCGCCGAGACGCTCAACCTGCAGGCGCTCGACGGATACCAGGTCGGCGGCACGGTGCATCTGATCATGAACAACCAGGTCGGCTTCACGACCGACCCCGACGACGCGCGCTCGACGCGGTGGGCCTCGGATCTGGCCAAGGGCTTCGACGTGCCGATCATCCACGTCAACGCGGATGACGTGCCCGCCTGCATGAGCGCGGTGCGCCTGGCGGTGGCGTTCCGCCAGGAGTTCGGGCACGACGTGCTGATCGATTTGATCGGCTACAGGCGCTTCGGGCACAACGAGTCCGACGAGCCGGCCTACACCCAGCCGGAGATGTACGCGACGATCAAGACCAAGAAGCGGGTCTATGAACTCTGGTCCGACCAGCTGGTGAGCGACGGCGTGGTCAGCCGCGAGGAGGTCGAGCGGACCGGGCAGGAGGTTTGGGACAACCTGACGCTCCTACACCAGCGCTTGAAGGCCAGGATCGAGGCGGCGGCCGCGCAGGGCACGGTCGAACAGAACACGGGCGAGTACCAGCTCGACAGGACCCCGAGCCCGGACGTGGACACCGCCGTCGCCGCAGCGCGGGTGCGCGAGCTGGGGCTCGAGCTGTTGCGCACACCCGAGGGATTCACGGTGCACCCCAAGCTCGCCAAGCAACTGGATCGCCGCCGCGATGCGCTGCACGAGCAGGCGGGCGGCGCGGAGCTCGAGTCGGGCAAGGCGCC
This sequence comes from uncultured Solirubrobacterales bacterium, assembly GCA_963753145.1. GTDB lineage: Bacteria > Actinomycetota > Thermoleophilia > Solirubrobacterales > Solirubrobacteraceae > Palsa-744. The sequence goes on along the minus strand of CAVWAX010000003.1, from coordinate 1,237,815 downwards.
GGCGCGGATCGACTGGGCGCACGCGGAGGCGCTGGCGTTCGCGTCGCTGCTGACCGAGGGGACGCCGGTGAGACTGACCGGACAGGACACCGAGCGCGGCACGTTCAGCCAGCGCCACCTGGTGCTGCACGACGCCAAGACCGGGCAGGCGTTTTGCCCGATCCAGTCGCTGCCGGAGGCGCTGGCGCCGATGGAGCTGCACAACAGCCCGCTCTCAGAGCTCGCTTGCATGGGCTTCGAGTACGGGTACTCGCAGGAGGCGCCCGAGACGCTCGTGCTGTGGGAGGCGCAGTTCGGGGACTTCGTCAACTCCGCCCAGGTGATCGTCGACCAGTTCATCTCCTCGGGTCTCGCCAAGTGGGGGCAGACCTCGCGCCTGACGCTGCTGCTGCCGCACGGCTATGAGGGGTCGGGGCCCGAGCACTCATCGGCCCGCTTGGAGCGCTTCTTGGCGCTGGCCGCCGAGGGCAACATGAGGGTCGCCAACCTGACGACGCCGGCGCAGTATTTCCATCTGTTGCGCCGCCAGGCGATGATCGCCAAGCAGCGACCGCTTGTGATCATGACGCCGAAGTCGCTGCTGCGACTGCCGCAGGCGAGCAACACCGTCGAGGACCTGGCCGAGGGCTCGCGCTTCGAGCCGGTGCTGGCCGAGGCGGGGATCGACGAGCGGGCGGTCACGCGGCTGGTGCTTTGCACCGGCAAGATCTACTACGACCTGGCCGGACACTCCGAGCGCCAGGGCAACGACGGCATCGCTATCGGGCGCGTGGAGCTGTTGTATCCGTTCCCGGAGCGCAACATCAAGGAGCTCTTGGCGCGCTATCCGCGGCTCGAAGAGGTCGTGTGGGTACAGGAGGAGCCCCGCAACATGGGCGCGCGGGCGCACATGTTCCCGCGCCTGATGCAGATCATGGGCGAAGGCATCCACTTCGGCTTCGTGGGGCGCCCCGAGCGGGCCAGCCCGGGCGAGGGCTACCCGGCGGCGCACGCCGCCGAGCAGAGCCGCATCGTGAGGACCGCGCTGGATCTAAAGACGCCGGTGTCGCAGTACCCGAAAAAGACCCCGGGCGAGCGCTGAATGGGAGCTCTCTGGCGACGCTTTCGGATGATCATGCGCCAGCGCAAGCGCAAGCGCCGGCTGCGCGGCTGAGCGGCGGCGCAGGCTCCGCGGCCCGCCCCGCGACAACCTGACGGCGCGTGCTCGCCCTTAGCGCCCGCGCCAGACCGGGGGGCGCTTCTCGGCGAAGGCGGTGGCGCCCTCGCGGGCATCCTCGGAGACGAACACCGGGTCTGAGATGGCGCTCTGGGCCTCCCACATCTGATCGGACGACCAGTCGCTCTGCTCTTGCAGGATGCGCTTTGAGGCGATCAGGGCCAGGGGGGCGTTGGCGGCGATCTCAGACGCCAAGCCGAGGGCGACCTCGACAGCGCCGCCGGGATCGGCAAGGCGATTGACCAAGCCGAACTCGGCCGCGCGCTCGGCGGAGATCGGCTCGCCGGTCAAGGCCAGCTCCATCGCGAGGTTGTAGGGGAGCGCGCGCGGGAGCCTGAACAGGGCGCCCCCAGCCGCAACCAAAGAGCGCTTGACCTCGGGGATGCCGAGCTTGGCCCCACGCGCGGCCACGATCAGGTCGCAGGCCAGGGCGACCTCCAGGCCGCCGGCCACGGCGAAGCCCTCGACGGCCGCGATCAAGGGCTTGTGCGAGGCGCGGCGGACGATCCCGGCGAAGCCCCGATCGCCCACCCAAGGGCGCTCGCCGGCGACGAACGCCTTGAGATCCATGCCGGCGCAGAAGCCCTTGCCGGCGCCGGTGAGCACGCCGACGCTGAGCGTGTCCTCGCGATCGAGCTCGTCCAACGCCGCGGCGATGCCTTCGGCCAAGGGCAGGTTGACCGCGTTGCGCGCCTCGGGCCGGTTGAGCGTGACCAGCAGGATGCCGTCGCGTCGCTCGATGAGGACTGGCTCAGCGCTCACCGCGTCCACCTCCGCGCGCCGATCAGCGCGCCCCGATGCGATCGCCTCGCACCCCGCAAACACTGTGGCATGCCTGGGCTCATCGGGGGCACTATGCCGCAAACAGGCGCAGCTCGGGCTCGCGATTGCCGCGCAGGACTTCGACGTCGACCTCGACGCAGTCGATCCCGCGCGCCTCCGCCAAGACGCGCGCCTGGGGCTTGATCCACTTGGCGACCAAGACACCGCGGCAGGAGGCCATCGCGGGGTCGAGGCGGATGCGCTCCAGATAGCCCTCGAGCTGGCGTACCGAATCCATCGTGGCCACGCGCTTGATCTCGACGGCCACCCATTCGTCGAGCGAGTCGCGGCACATCAGGTCGACCGGACCGACGTCGGTCGGCCACTCGCGACGGATCAGGCGAAAGCCCTCGCCACACCAGTGCGGAGCGGCGGCCAAGAGCTCCTGCATTTCGCGCTCCAGGCCCTCCTTTTCGAGCGCAACCAGCACGTCGAGCTCGTGCTCGACGTCGGTGAGGATCTCATCGAGCACGATCTCCAAGCGCTCGTCGTCGCGTTGCTTGCGCACGATCAAGCGCTCGAGGGCGCCGGCGGCGGAGCGCTCCTCTTCGAGCACAGTCGGCGGGGTCATCCAGTTCAAGGGCTTGACGTTGGGCGAGCCGCCGTCGGCCCACACCATGAAGGTGCCGTCGCCCTTGCACATGAGCAAGCGCACCGCTTCGGGCAGGACGGTGGTGGCACGGCCGATGTAGGTGACCTCACAGCGGGCAACGATCAAGCGCACCAGGGGACGGTATCCGAGGCGCCGGATCTAACGCGGGCGGGAACGCTATTTATCTGTCATCGGGCGGAGCGGAGCCGGGAGGGCTCTCGTGGGAGCCGGCGTCGATCGACTCGCGGAACTCGCGAATGCCCTTGCCCAAGGCACGCGCCAGTTCGGGCAGACGCTTGGGGCCGAGCACCATCAGGGCGACGGCGCCCAGAAACAGCAGGTGGACCGGACTCTCGATTCCCATTGCCTCAGGCTAGCGCTCCAACCGACCCGACTCGTAAGCTCCCAGCGGTGGCGCAGGCGACATCGCTCCAACCGGGCCGGCCCTATCCCCCGCCGCCCGCAAGCGAGCCGTTCTGGCCGGCCCAGCTGACGATCGTGGTCGCGATCGTCTTGCAGGTGGCGTTGCCCGAGCGCCTGACGGCCGGTCCCTCGTGGCTCGTGCCCGCGATGGAGGGCGTCTTGCTGGTGGGCATGTTCGTGGTGACGCCCAACCAGGTCGAGGACGAGCACCCCCGCCGCAGGCGGATCGCGCTCGGGCTGACGGCGATCGTCAGTGCCGCCAACATCTACTCGCTGGGAGCGCTCACCCACTATCTGCTGCACTCCAAACTGGGTAGCGGCGGCGGCCGCGAACTGATCGTGGCGGGTACCTTGATCTGGCTCACCAACTTCCTGATCTTCGGTCTCTGGTACTGGGAGCTGGATCGCGGCGGACCTGGGCGGCGCGCGGCCGGCCACGACAACGCGCCCGACTTCTTGTTTCCCCAGATGAGCGACGACCGTATCGAGCCAATCGGGTGGCGCCCCAAGTTCATCGACTACCTGTACGTGTCGCTCACCAACGCGACCGCCTTCTCGCCGACCGACACGATGCCCCTGAGCCCGCTGGCCAAGAGCACGATGGGCATCCAGGCGCTCGTCTCGCTGGTCACGATCGGCCTGATCGTCTCGCGCGCCGTGAATATCTTGGCGTAGCGGCCCAGCCATCCCCACAGCGGCCTATCGTCCATAGGTCATGACCTTCCTTCAGGCGACGCTCGAGCAGGGCGAGGCGGTGCTCAGGTTTCCCTACGACGATGGGCTGCGCCGGCTGCTGCGCACGCTGCCGGGCCGGCGCTGGGACCCGGGCGAGCGCGCCTGGATCGTGCCGCTCGATCCCGAGCGCGCCGAGGCGATCGCGCTGCTGCTCGAGAACCTTCCGCGCCGAGCGGCCGTGAGCGAGCCGCTGGCTCGCGCGTTGGCGCGCCAGCGCTCGCGGCGGGCGCACGACGAGTGCGTGCTCGACGTGGCGCGCCCAAACGAGAGCTGGTGGCTCACGTTCGCCACCGACCGGGCGCCCGCGCTTGTGGCGGCGCTGCTTGAGCACCCCGATGCGCACGAGCTGCCCACGATCGGCCGCGCCTTGATCCCACTCGACGAGCAGGCGGCCCGCCTGGTGGACGACCTGCCGGCTGAGGCCGGGCGACTGCGCCTGAGCGAAGACGCGGCGCACGCGCTGACCGAGGTCGCGCAGGCTCCGCCCGCACACAGGATCGGAGCAGCGCCTAGGGGCGCCCGCGCCGGCGGACGAACAGGCGCGATGGCCTACGACGTCGAACTGCGCCAGGACCGGCGCAAACAGGACTGGGTCTTGATCGCCGCGGCGCACGCCCCGCTCGCGCGGGCCTTGGCGGCGCGCACGGATCTGCACACCGCCGACAGCGCCGGCGGCGCCTTTGCGATAGCCGCGGTCGAGCGCGACGCGCACACCATCTCCGAGCTGCTCGAGCACCTGGAAATGGCTGACCTCGACCCGCGCACGCAGAGCTGGCTCGCGCGTGCAACGACCTGGAGCGGAACGATCGACGTCGGCGGCGAGCCCGCGGAGCCGCTGTTCCTGTTGCTGGGCGACCCGGCCAAGCTGGAGCCCGAGCTGCGCGAACGCGCGGTGGGGGTGCCCGGCGGCGTGTCGCTGCCGATCGCGCTCGCGACGTGGCAGGCGATCGAGGAGCACACCCAGGGTTTCACCACGCCCGCGACCCGCCGTTGCGTGGCGGCGCTCAAGGAAGGACGCCCAGCCCCCGGCGCGGTATTGGAGCTCTCGACCGTGCACGAGGAGCCCACTTTCGTGCTCGCGCCCGGCCACGACAGCTCCCAGCTCGAGACCTTCGGCGCGCTGGCCGGCGCCTCGCCGGCGGTCGGCTACAGGCCGCCGCGACCCGGTGGGAAGTGGGGCGGCGGGGCGCGGCGCGCGCACCTGGCGCCACTCGCGGCGGGCGCCGAGTCCAGAGGACGGCGCGACCACGCCCAGCTGCCCGCGATCCGCGCCGACCCGTTCTGCGTCGAGGCGCTCGACGCGTTCCTGGCCGAGCGCGACGTCTGGGTCGAGCCGGACGCGCTCGTGGTCCTGCAGGAGATCCGCGAACAACACGCCCACGCGGCCGGCCTGGTCGCGCTCTCGGGCGCCACCGACGCCGAGCTCGACACACGGTTCGAGCGCGCCCTCAGCGGGCTCGGCGGCGAGCTCAAGCCATTTCAGCGTGCGGGCGTCGCCTACCTGCTGGCCCAGCGACGCGCTTTCCTGGCCGACGAGCAGGGGCTCGGCAAGACGATCGAGGCGCTCGCGACCCTACAGGCCGACGACGCCTACCCGGCGATCGTGGTGTGTCCGGCGAGCCTCAAGCTCAACTGGGTGCGCGAGATCGAGCGCTGGTTGCCCCAGCGCTCGGCTCAGACACTCGCGGGCCTCGGCTCGGGCGAGCCGATCGAGGCCGCTGACATCACCGTGGTCAACTACGACATCCTCGCCGCCCGCGGCGAGGCTCTGGCCGCGCTGGAGCCCAGGGCGGTCGTGCTGGACGAGTCTCACTACTGCAAGAACGCCGCCGCCAAGCGCACCCAAGCGGTCGCGAGACTGGCTGCGAGCGTGCCCGCTGAGGGGCTCGTGATGGCGTTGACGGGCACCCCCGTGATGAACCGCCCGCCGGAGTTGATCTCGCAATTGCGCATCATCGGACGGCTGCCCGACTTCGGCTCGGGCGCCCAGTTCGGGCGCCGCTTCAAGGGCGCCGACGCGCACATGCGCCTGCACTGGCACCTGCGCTCGCGCTGCTTCGTGCGCCGGCTGAAGGCCGACGTGCTGCCCCAGTTGCCCGCCAAGACACGCACGGTGGTGCCGGTCGAGCTCGACAACGACGCCGAGTACCGCTTGGCCGAGACCGACGTGATCGCGTGGTTGCGCTCGCGTCCGTTCGACCTCAAGGAACTCGACGCCAAAATCGCCGCGGCCCTGCGCGCCGAGCGACTGGTGCGACTCAACGCCTTGAAGCTGCTGGCGGCACGCGGCAAGCTGCACGCCGCGCTGGCCTGGATCCACGACTTCTGCACCTCCGGCGAGCGGCTGGTCGTGTTCGCGCACCACCGCGAGGTCCAGCGCGCGGTGCTCGAGCGCTTCCCGCACGCTTTGCACATCCTCGGCGAGGACAGCCACGCGGCGCGGGACGCCTCGGTCGGCGCCTTCCAGGCTGCCGACGACTCCGAGAACCAACTGATCGTGTGCTCCCTGGAGGTGGCCGGCCAAGGCCTCACGCTGACTCGGGCCTCAAACGTCGCTTTCCTCGAGCTCGACTGGACCCCCGCCAAGCACGACCAGGCCGAGGATCGCTGCCACCGCATCGGCCAACAGGACGCTGTCAACGCCTGGTATCTGCTGGCCGCGAACACGATCGACGAGACGATGGCCAACCTGCTGGAGCGAAAGCGCGCGGTGATCGGCGCGGTCACCGACGGGCGCGAGGAGGACGACGAGGCGATCGTCGACGCACTCGCACGCGAGCTTGCCGGCGAGCCCTACCGGCGCCTGCGCGCCGTGGCCTGAGCCAGTCGTCTGGGAATGGCCAAGTGCGTCGCCCGGCACGACCTCGGAGCGTCGAATGCCTGGCCTATTCTTTTCGCATGGAACGTTCTCCGGCCGATCCACTGTCGGACGCTTCGCTATCGAATACCGAGAAGCGTGTTGTGAAACGCCTGGTGAGCCGCATGCGCGAGGACTTTGGCTCCGATCTGCGCGCTGTCTGGCTGTATGGGTCACGCGCCCGCGGCGAGCCCCCGCACGCCGAGTCCGACATCGACCTGATGGTTATCGCCGAGCGGGGCCCTCGCGACTACGCATTTCGGGCAATCCAACTCGCGCAAGAGGTTGCCGGCGCTGAGGGTGTGAGTCCCGTTTGGTACTCGACTCGTGTGATCGATCCAGACTGGCTCCAGGGCCGACGTGAGATTCGTTCGTTCTTCATCCATGAGGTGGACCGGGACAAGATCGTGCTTTACGGAACGGGACTCGAATGAGCCCGCGCTCGACCGAGTTCATGGATCAAGCGCGCGATCGCGTTGCGCTCGCAAGAATCGCGCTTGAGTCTGGGCATCTCGAGGGGGCCGTGAGCGCCGGCTACTACGCCATGCTCTATGCGGCGAGAGCCGCGCTGTCCGAGCGCGACGATTACGCCCGTACGCACAGCGGCACCTGGCACCTCTTCCACGATCGATACGTGAGCACCGGCGCTTTCGACCACGATTTGCACGCCCTGGCCCATCGAGCAGAGGAAACGCGTGAGGGCGCCGATTACGAAGCGATCACACCCGAGCGCGCCAGGACGGAGGAAATCGTGAACGGGGCTTCCGATTTCGTCGCGGCGGTCGAGCGCATGCTCGACACCGCGCCGAGCCACCCGACTGAGCCAACCCAGCCGAGCCAACCCGACTGAGCTACCCAGCTGAGCTAACCCACCGGCGTCATCCGCGGCTCCAGGGCGAGCGCCTGGGCGATCAGGTCGCGCACAGCCGCGCCGGCGCCGAGCTCCAAGGCGCGCTCAAAGGCCTGCAGCGAGCCCTCGCGGTCGAGCAGGCTCAGGCGCAAGCGGCCCAACCGCTCCCACGCGCCGGCGTCGGTCGGCCCACGCTCGACCGCGCGCGCGGCGGCCTCCTCGGCGAGGTCGATCGCGCCCATGTCCTCATAGATGCGAGCCGCGAAGCGGTGCGGGGCCGGGCGCTCGCCGTCGGCGCGCGCCCAATCGCGCACCGAGCGCGCCGCCGCATCCAGATTGCCGGCCTGCCAGAAGGCCAGCGTCATCAGGCGCAGCACCCCCACGTTGCGCGGTTCGGCGTCGCGCGCATAGACGAGTCGTTGCGCCGCCAACACATACTCGCCTTCGGCCATCGCCCGCTGCGCAGCCGTCATGAAGCGCTCGACTCGCTCCTCGGCCGGGTCGGGCTTTGAGAAGTCCACGAACTTCATGCTCCCGGCCGGCACCGTGCGCACCCCGTGGGAGAACTTGACGCGCGCCCACTGCTGGCCGCCGCTACCGGCCAGCGAACCCTCCTGCTCGCCCGCGGCGGCGCCTTCCTCCTCTGAGGAGCTTTCGCCCGTGAAGTAGATCCCTTCGACCGTGCCCACCCCCCACTCCGGGTAGGACTGGCAACGGGCGTAGCGATGAACGACCGAGTGATCGGGAACACGACTGCCGAACGGGTCGTTCTTGGCGCGGTCGGCGGCCCGCTCGCGGGCGCGCTGCTCGGCTTCGTAGGCGCGCCTGCCCGCCTCTTCGCGCGCTTGCCTGGCCGCCGCCGCGCTGACCTTGACCGCGCCCCGCGAGACCTTGCCCCCGCGCGAGGTTTCGGCCAGGCGCATCAGGTGGTCGGCGGCCTCGTTGATCGCCTTCAGGTGGCGCTCGTGCTCGAACTGCTTGCCGGCCGGCGCGATGTCCGGGTGCCAGCGCTTGGCCATGCGCCTGCGCGCCAATTGCACGTCGCGCTTGTCAAAAGGCGGCTCGATCTCCAGGAGGAGCATCTGCTGCTCGATGTCGAGAATCACCCCGGCCATGACCCCACAACGTTAGCGAGCGCCTATCCTGCAGGCCAATGTCCTCCCAATACATCTTCACGATGCACCGCCTGTCCAAGCTGCACCCACCCGACAAGACGGTGCTGAACGACATCACGCTCGCCTTCTACCCCGGCGCCAAGATCGGCGTGCTCGGCTACAACGGCGCCGGCAAGTCCACCCTGCTTCGGATCATGGCCGGGATCGATCAGGACTACCGCGGCGAGGCCCAGCTCGCGCCCGGCGCCACTGTTGGGATGCTCGCCCAGGAGCCCAGCCTGGACGAGTCCAAGGATGTCAAGGGGAACGTCGAGGACGGAGTCGCCGAGACCAAGGCCCTGCTCGACCGCTTCAACGAGCTGGCCGCCAACTACTCCGACGACGTGGCCGACGAGTTCGCCTCGCTGCAGGCGAAGATCGAAGCCGCCGACGCCTGGAACCTGGACACCCAGCTCGAGTACGCGATGGACGCCCTGCGCCTGCCGCCGCCCGACGCCGACGTGAAAGCGCTCTCCGGCGGCGAGCGCCGTCGCGTGGCCCTCTGCCGGCTGCTGCTCAGCGCGCCCGACCTGCTCTTGCTCGACGAGCCCACCAACCACCTCGACGCCGAGTCGGTGGACTGGCTGGAGCGCCACCTCTCCGAATACAAGGGCGCGATCGTCGCGGTCACCCACGACCGCTACTTCCTGGACAACGTCGCCGGCTGGATCCTCGAGCTCGACCGCGGCAAGGGCATCCCCTACGAGGGCAACTACTCATCCTGGCTGGAGCAAAAGCAAAAGCGCCTGGCCCAAGAAGAGCGCTCTGAGAAGAGCCGCCAACGCACGATCGCCGCCGAGCTCGACTGGGTCAGGACCAACCCCAAGGGCCGTCGCACCAAGTCCAAGGCTCGCCTCGCCCGCTACGAGGAGCTGATCGCCGAGGAGCGCAACGTCAAGCTCGATGAGGTCCAGATCCACATCCCCCCGGGACCGCGCCTGGGCGAGAAGGTCTTGGTGGCCGACTCCCTGCGCAAGGGCTTCGGCGAGCGCCTCCTGATCGAGGACCTCTCCTTCGATCTGCCCCGCGCCGGCATCGTCGGTGTGATCGGCCCCAACGGCGCCGGCAAGACCACCCTGTTCAGGATGATCGTCGGCCAAGAGCAGCCCGACGAGGGCACGCTCACGCTGGGCGAGACAGTCCAGCTCGCCTACGTCGACCAGTCGCGCGACGCCCTGGACCCCACCAAGACCGTCTGGGAGGAGATCTCCGAAGGGCTCGACCAGCTCAAGGTCGGAGACCGCGTCGTCAACTCGCGCCAATACACGGCCGGCTTCAACTTCAAGGGCTCAGACCAGCAAAAGCGCATCGACAAGCTCTCCGGAGGCGAGCGCAACCGCGTCCACCTCGCCAAGCTCTTGCGCTCCGGCGGCAACGTGCTCCTGCTCGACGAGCCCACCAACGATCTCGACGTCGACACCCTGCGCGCGCTCGAGGAAGCCCTGCTCGCCTTCCCCGGCTGCGCCGTCGTCATCTCGCACGACCGCTGGTTTCTCGACCGCATCGCAACCCACGTGCTCGCATTCGAGGGCGACTCCCAAGTCACCTGGTTCGAGGGCAACTTCGAGGCCTACGAGGAGGCCCGCCGCGAGCGCCTCGGCGCCGCCGCCGAGCGCCCCCACCGGATCAGCTACAAGCGCCTCGTCCGCAACTGAGCGCCCCACCCGGCGCCGCGCCCCGTACGGCCCCGCCGGGCCGACGTGCCCCGAACCGATCGACGGCCGGCTTGACTGGCCAGTCAGCCAGTCGTGTATGCTCGCCGTGCATGGACACGGTGTTTGACCGCGACACCGCCGTTGTCCCCCAAGGGGACGGCCGATTCGCGGCCACGATCGCCTCCGGCTGGCGCGCCGGACGGGGACCCCACGGGGGCTATCTGGCGGCGATGCTGCTCAAGGCGCTGATCGCCGAGGTGGACGACCCCGAGCGCGCGCCGCGCTCGCTGACGATCCACTACGCCCGCGCACCCGAGCCGGGGCCGATCGAGATCGAGGTCACCGCCGAGCGCTCGGGGCGCTCGGTGAGCACGCTCTCGGCGCGCATGGCGCAAGCGGGACGCACCACCGCCCTGGCGCTCTCGGCCTTCTCGGTCCCATGGCGGGCGCCCAGCGCCAACGAACTGCCCATGCCCGACCTGGCGGCGCCCGACGCCGCGCGCCGCTCCACGCCCAAGCTGTTCGACGGCGCGCCCGAGTTCACCCGCCACCTGATCATGCAGCCGCGCGTCGGCGCCGTCCCGTTCGCGGGCTCCGGCGCCCCCATGCGGATCGGCGGCTGGATCGGGCTGCCCGAGCCGCGCCCGGTTGACGCGCCCGCCTTGGCCCTGTTCGCCGACGCCTGGTTTCCGCCGTCCTTCATCGCCCTGGACTCCCCCGCGATCAGCCCCACGATCGATCTCACCGTCCACTTCCGCCAATCGACGGCCGACTGCCCCTGCGACCCCGCGGCGCTCTGTTTGAGCGTGTTCGAGACGCGTCTCCTGCACGACGGCCTGTTCGAGGAGGACGGCGTGATCTGGGCGCCCGACGGCACCGTCCTGGCCCAGTCGCGCCAGCTGGGGATCGTCATGCCGACCGACAAACCGGTGCTCCAGCCTGCTTCCCTCGCCAGCCACCAAGCCAACTGAACCAGACCCGCACGCACAACGGTCCAAAAAAACAATCAACCCGACACGCAAGTCAGGAGACAAAGTGCCCGATTACACAGCCAAGCGAATCAAAGACATGGAGGCCGCCTTCGGCGGCGGCTTCGTCAAGGCGCGCGCCGAGCTGGGCGTGACCTCGTTCGGCATGCAGGTCATCCAGATGCCCCCCAACTACGAGGACTATCCCCTGCACGACCACGCCGAGAGCGGCCAGGAGGAGGTTTTCCTGGCGATCCAGGGGTCCGGCTGGCTGGACATCGAAGGCGAGCGCGTCGATCTGGAGCCGGACGTGCTCGTGCGCGTCGGCCCCGAGCCCAAGCGCAAGGTGTTCGCCGGCCCCGAGGGCCTGCGCATGCTCGCCCTCGGCGGCACCCCCGGCGCGCCCTATGAGATCGTCGAGTTCACCGAGCTCACGGTCGAGAGCCCCTCGGTCGCCTCGATGGAGGGCACCAGCAACTGAGCGCTCCTGACGTGCTGGGCGCCGCTCGCATGGCGCTCAGCACGGTCGGGAGGATGCGTCCCGGCATCGCTGCTGTATACTGCGCTGTATGGCCGCTACGCGCACACAGGTTTATCTGACCGAAGATCAGCGTCGCGAGATCGAGAAGCTGCGCGCGAGCGACGGCCGCACACTGGCCCAAGTTGTGCGGGCCGCGCTGGATGAGTACCTGGCGAGCCATGGCCCCGCGGCCGAGGAGGCAAGGCGCCGCGAGACCCAGCGAGTGCTGGACGAAACGTTCGGCGTCGCCCCCGACTTCGAGGTCCCGCCCCGCAGTGAGTGGAACCGCTTCGATTCGAATTGGAATCGTATCGAGCACGATTAGGAGCGAGGGCGCAAACGATGAGCCGCAGCTTGCTCGACACCGATGTCTTGATCGATCACATACGAGGACGCGGCAACACTCCGATCCATGACTGCGCGACCTCCGTCGTCACCCGAGCCGATCTGTTTGCGGGAAACGAGAACGAGGAGCCAACCGTCACCGCTCTATTGAGTTCAACTCGAGGAGTTGGACGTCACTGTCGAGATCGCTCGGCGGGCGGGACGTATCCGACGCACAACTGGCCTCGACATGGCAGACGCTCTAATCGCCGCGACGGCCCTCGATCACGACATGCCCATTATGACCCGCAATCGTCGCCATTTCGAGCGAGTCGCCGGTCTGGTCGTTCACTCACCGGAGGACGAGCCGGGGCCGGCGCACAATCCGCCGGACCCGCCCGCGACACCAACAGACGAGGGGCCGAGCACTTCGGGCGACTGACGCGGGCGAGAGTCGAACGCTCAGCGCGCCAGCAGCCCCCGCAGCACGTACTGGAGTATCCCGCCGTGCCTGAAGTAGTCGGCCTCCTTGGGCGTGTCGATCCGCACGGTCGCCTCGAACTCCGTGTCCCCGGCCTTGACCGTGCAGGTCCTCGGCAGCTCGCCCGCGTTCAGCGGCTCGGCGAATCCGCTCACGGCGAACGCCTCGCGCGCGTCGATCCCCAGCGATTGTGCCGACTCGCCAGGGGGGAACTGGAGCGGCAGCACGCCCATCCCGATCAGGTTGGAGCGGTGGATGCGCTCGAAGCTCTCAGCGATCACGGCCCTCACGCCGAGCAGCTTGGTCCCCTTGGCGGCCCAGTCGCGCGAGGAGCCCGAGCCGTACTCCTTGCCGCCCAGCACCACCAGCGGCACCCCTTCCTGGGCGTAGCGGATGGCGGCGTCGTAGATCGACATCTGCTCGCCGTCGGGCAGGTGAACGGTGACCCCACCCTCGGTGCCTGGCGCGAGGAGATTGCGCAGACGGATGTTGGCGAACGTGCCCCTCATCATCACCTCGTGGTTGCCCCGGCGCGAGCCATAGGAGTTGAAGTCGCGAGGCGCCACCCCGTGCTCCTGCAGGTAGGCGCCGGCGGGTCCGTCGCGCTTGATCGAGCCGGCCGGGGAGATGTGGTCGGTCGTGACGCTATCGCCGAGCAAGGCCAGGACACGCGCGCCCTCGATGTCCGCGAGCGGCTCGGGCTCGGGGGGCATCCCCTCGAAGTAGGGCGGCAGGCGCACATAGGTCGAGCCGGCCTCCCACACGAAGCGGTCGCCCTCGGGCACCTCGAGCGAGTTCCAGCGCTCGTCGCCGGCGAACACCTCGCCGTAGCTCTTGCGGAACATGTCTGAGTGGATGGCTTGGGCGATCGTCTGCGCGACCTCGTGCTCGGACGGCCAGATGTCGCGCAGATACACGTCTTGGCCGTCTGAGTCCTGGCCGAGCGGCTCGCCCACGATGTCGATGTCCATCGTGCCGGCCAAGGCATAGGCCACCACCAGCGGCGGTGAGGCCAGATAGTTCATCTTCACGTCCGGGTTGATGCGACCCTCGAAGTTGCGGTTGCCCGACAGCACCGAGACGACCGCCAGATCGCGATCGTTGACCGCCTTGGAGACCTCGTCGGGCAAAGGACCGGAGTTGCCGATGCACGTCGTACAGCCGTATCCGACGAGGTCGAAGCCGAGTTGCTCCAGCGACTCCGTGAGGCCGGCGTTGTCGAGATATTCGGTGACCACCTTCGAGCCGGGCGCCAGCGAGGTCTTGACCCACGGCTTGCTCTGCAGGCCGCGCGCCAGCGCGTTGCGGGCGAGGATGCCCGCGCCCACCATCACCGACGGGTTGGACGTGTTGGTGCAGCTCGTGATCGCCGCGATCACGACGTGCCCGTGCTCGAGCGCCGGGTCGTCCTCGCCGCATTTGTCGGGGTCCTGCGTCGAGGTGGGGTCGCTTGCCGGGAACGTGCCCTCGAGCGCGTCATCGAGCCGGTCGTGCTCGCCCACGAGAGTCCTCAGCGACTCCTCGAACGCGTGCTTCGCCTCGGTCAGCGAGACCCTGTCCTGGGGACGCTTGGGGCCGGCGATGCTCGGCACCACCGCGCCCAGGTCGAGCTCGATCAAGTCGGAGTACGTCGGCTCCTCGCTCTCCTCGTCGTGCCACAACCCCTGCTCGCGCGCGTAGGCCTCGACCAGCTCGATGCGCTCGGACGGCCGCCCCGACAGCTTCAGGTAGCGCAAGGTCTCGGCGTCGATCGGGAAGATCGCGCAGGTCGAGCCGAACTCGGGGCTCATGTTGCCGATCGTGGCCCTATCGGCCAGCGGCAGGCCGGCCAGGCCGGCGCCGTAGAACTCGACGAACTTGCCGACCACGCCGCGCTCGCGCAGCATCTCGGTGACGGTCAACACCAGGTCGGTCGCGGTCGCGCCCTCGGGCAGGGAGCCGTGCAGCTTGAAGCCGAGCACCTGGGGGATCAGCATCGGCATCGGCTGGCCCAGCATCGCCGCCTCGGCCTCGATCCCGCCCACGCCCCAGCCCAGCACGCCCAGGCCGTTGACCATCGTCGTGTGCGAGTCGGTGCCCACCAACGTGTCCGGGTAGGCCTGTGGGGGGCCGTCGGCGCCCTCGGTCGAGAACACGACCCGCGCCAGGTACTCGAGGTTGACCTGGTGCACGATGCCCGTGTCGGGCGGCACGACCGCGAAGCCCTCGAATGCTCCTTGGCCCCAGCGCAAGAACGAGTAGCGCTCCTGGTTTCGCTCGAACTCGCGCTCGGCGTTGACTCTGAAGGCGTCGCGCGTGCCGAACGCGTCGACCTGGACGGAGTGATCGATCACCAGCTCGGCCGGCACCAGCGGGTTGATGGCGGCCGGGTCGCCGCCCATCGCGGCCATCGCGTCGCGCATCGCCGCCAGGTCGACGACGGCCGGCACCCCGGTGAAGTCCTGCATCAAGACGCGCGCCGGGGTGAACGCGATCTCCTTCGAGGGCCTGGCCTTGGCATCCCAAGAGGCGAGCGCCTCGATGTCGGCGGCCTGGACCGAGCCGTTGCCCTCGGTGCGAAGCAGGTTCTCGAGCAACACCTTCAAGGAGAAGGGCAGGCGCGCCACGTCGAAGCGCTCCCGCAAGGCATCGAGGCGGAAAATCTCGTACTCGCACCCGGCCGTCCGCAGCGTGCTCTTTGCCCCGAAGCTGTTCATGCGTGGCGCGCCAAGGCTCCGGTGACGCAGCCCTTGCCCTCGCGCTTGCCCTGCAGGAGGGCAGCGTCGCAGGCCTGGAGCAGCTCCTGCTCGGTCATCGTCGGCTGCCACTCGGCAACGCCCATCGAGGCCGACACCCCGTGCGATCCGTCCGGGACGAGCACCCTGTCGAGGCGCTCCAGCGCCCGCTCGGCGGCCGCCACGGCGCTTTGCAGGTCCGCGTTGGGCAGGATCGCCACGAACTCGTCGCCGCCGTAGCGCGCGACCCGATCGAACGCGCGAAACTCGCCCATCAAGGCATGGGCGACCTGGCGCAGGATCGAATCGCCGGCCTGGTGGCCGTAGCGGTCGTTGACCAGCTTGAAATCGTCCAGATCTACGATCACGCACGAGAGCTGCCCGCCGGAGCGCTCGACGCGCCCGATCTCCTCGCGCAGGCGGCGGCGCATCGCGCGGTGGTTCAGGCAGCCGGCGACCGAGTCGGTGCCGGCCTCAGCCCGTGCTTGCACGAGCGCGAGCACGGTCGCGGCCTGGTCGACGAGCGTGGCGGTCTCCTCGATCGCGCGCTCGCCGTAGGGCTCGGACTCGCGCCGCACCAGCACCACGACCGCCTCGACCTGCCCGCCCAGCGTCAGCGGGGCCAAGAGCGCACAGCCGGTGGCGCCCTCGGCGCAGGGCGCGGTGATCGCCAGGCGGGGAACGCTCGCGGTCAGCTCGCGCGGGCCGACCGCCAGGAAGCTGCGCCCCGTGCTTGCCACCCAGCTGACGCCCGGCGGGCGCTCCGAGCGCGGCTGCATATAGCTGAGGCGCCCGTCGCCGCCGAGCATGTAGACGACGACCAGCTCCTGATCGGCGGTGGCGGAGAGGCGGTGGATGTGGACCTCCTCGGCTCCCATCGTCGCGATCAACTCACGCGCCAAGGCGGAGTAGACGGCGTCCGGGTCCTCGGCGGCGTCGGCGAGCAAGGTCAAGCGGCGCACCCCCGCGAGCACGGGGGGCAGCTCGAGCGCTTGGGCGCCGCCGCTGATCGATGCGATGCTCACACGCTCAATCTAGCGAGCCGACGCTCCGATTTGTAAACAGCCCGGTGCCGCCTATCTGAAGACAACCGTCGCCGAGGCCGAGGAGCGCGGCAGTTTGTGGGACTTGGGCGCGAAGCGCAGGCGCAGCTTCAGCTTGAGCCGGCGATGGCGAGCGTGCGCCAGGGCCCTCACGCCGCCGCTTGATAGGGGCACGACGATCGTGAGGTCCCTGGCTTTACCGGGGCGCTTGGCGCGAGCCTCCAGGCCTTTGCCCGCGACTGTCAAGCGCCCGGCAGTGGGTACCTTGACGACGAGGATCGCCTTGTGAGCGCGCACCTTGTGGGAGAGCACGACGATCGGGCAATCGCCGACGGCGATCTTCGTGCTCTGTTTGATGAGCTTGCCGTTCTGGGCGGTGATCGTGGTCGGCATCAACAGGCGCCTGCGGCACAGGCTCCCGACCGCGCCGAGCACCGAGTCGGGTCCGCGCGGGAGCCTCACTTCGAAGCTCGACACCGGCACGTCGGGGACCGAGGCGTAGGTGGAGCTGGTGATGCCTTTGGCGATGTTGGTGTTGCCGACGAGGATCACGGTGACTCCGCCGTCGCCGCTGAGCACCAGGTCGAGGTCGGGGAACGCGGCGCCGCCATGGGAGACGAACATCGCGGGCCCGGTCAGCTTGCCGGGCAGGACCGGCGTCGAGACCGTGGCGGTGCCGACGCGCGAGAGCGGCGGGCAGGAGGCCGGGTTGGCTTCGAAGGTCGCCGCCGGACACGCCTTGTTGAGGGTGCTGATGCGCGAGGGCAGCTGTTTCGGCAGGGCCACGTAGACCGACTTGATGTTGGCTTGCGCGCCGGCCGGATAGCCGACCTTGACGACAAACACCGCGCCGTCGGCCTTCGAGGTCTTCGCGTTGGTGGAGGCGCGCAGCTTCGGAGCGAACGCCAGCGCCGAGCAGCCGCTCGCCTGGAAGGGCGAGGAAACCGACTGCACCGCGCCGAAGGTCGATGTCAGGGTGGTGTCGGTGGCCAGGGGAGAGCAGTTGGTGGGGTTGAACAGGAAGCTCGGTCGGTTTACGGCGACACTGATCGTTCTGAGTCGCAGGGGGATGCCGGCGACGATCGTGGGCAGCGCACTCGTGACTATCACCCGCCCGCTGTAGCGATCGACGCCGATCGTGGCTCTGGTGACGACGGTGCCCAGATCGAAGGGCCCGGCCACCGCTCTCACCGGAATCGACAGGCCATAGGGGGCCCCGTCGTAGGGGCCGGTCAGGTAGACCGAGCCCGAGAAGCTGTACGGTTCGGGCCCGGCGCCGGCGCTCACCGTGGCGGTGCCGATCGAGCTGGCGGCAGCGCACGATCCGCTCTGTGCCTGGGCTTCGGCGCACAGCGGAACCGACGGGATCGCGCCAACCAGGCCCGCGGGCAGGACCGTCTTGACCTGGGAGAGGTACTGCTGTCCGTCTTCGCGCGCCAGGTTGAACGTGTAGGAGGTGTAAGCGCGGGCGTTTGAGGAGGTGCTTTGGGTGCTCTGCTTGAGTGAGAACAGCAGCGATGGCGGACACCCGGTGGTCGCGAACGGGCTCGCGCTCGTCGCGGAGGGCCCTCCGGTGTAGGGGGTGAACAGGGCTTCGATCTTGCCGGCGCCGCACGCGAGTGGATTGGCCATGGGGCCTCGCGCGCCGCCGTCGAGCTTCATGATGAGGTCGCTGAAAGGCAGGGGCGGGTTTTCCAGGAACGTCGCTTCGAGCCGACCCGTCATGGGATTGGGGCTGACAGAGCCCTTCAGCCTGACCGAGACGTCGTAGATGCTCTCCGCGTCGATGTAGATCGTGTAGGGCGGAGCCGTGATCGGTCCTCCACCAGGATCGCCGAGGTACACGTTGCCGGCGAGAGAGCCTGGGGGCAGATCGGTTTCGATCGTCACGGTTCCAACCTTGGACGCTTCGGGACAGTGTGCCGGTTCGGTGCTGCCAATCGCTACTTGCCCAGGCGTGCACGCTTGCAGCCCGTGCGCCGCCGACGGGTTCAGCGTCATGCCTTCGGGCAGCGTTACGTGGGCGTCTCTGATGTCGGACGTATTGATTTCGTCTTCACCGGCGTTTTGCGGGGCCTTGACTTCGACGGTGGCGCCGTCGGGCTCGTCCGATTGCGCGGTTTCAGGGCTGATTTGGGCGGTTGGCGCGAACGGAACGTTGCCGCAGCCTTCCACGCCGACCGGGGTGTGGGTCTCGGTTCGGGAGATTTCTCCCGCGTAGGATTCGACTTCCAGGTAGGAGGTCGTGCTGCTCGAACACACGCTCGGCAGCGTTAGGAAGTTCGCCTTGCCCGATTCTTCGGGCGCGTGGCCGTTGAAGATCAGCTTGGACTTGAGGACGGCGAGCGGGATTTTCAATCCGAGCGCTTCGCCTTCCTTGGGGATGTTGTTGATTTCGAAATACTCGTGGTAATCGGTGCTCCAGCTGACGTGGCCTTCGAGGAAGATGTGTACGTTGACAAGGGGTTCGACGGAGACGGCGATGCCGAAGTCCAATGGGATCCCAGGCTTCGGTTCGAGGTTGTAGACGGTGCCGTCGATCGTCGCGTTGGCGCCGGCCGCGAAGACTGTGAGTTCGTTTGTGCCGACCTTGGTGTTAGCCGGGCAGGCGTTGTTGGTGAAGTCTTTGTCCGAGCACTCCGGCAGCGCCTGTGGGTCGGCCGCGAGACCCGGTGGTATGTCGACGCGCACCCGCTTGAGCGAGCCTTCCGGTTCCTGGCCCAACCCGGCACTGTGGTGGTTGAGTTCGAAGCCGGTGATGCCATACGGAGGGTGGCCGGCAGCCTGGGTATACGCTTCGCCGCGATTCGCTTCGACGCTCGCGTATGTGCACGAGACGACCTTGCAGGTGCCCGCTTCGAAGTTGTGTTCTTCGACGCCAAAGGCGGCTTGGGCGGCGACGGGCGCGGCCAGCGCCACAACAGCCGCGGCCACCGTTCCCACCAGCGATCTACAAGCAAACCCCTCCATGGGCTCGCATATACCCCGCCGTGTCCGGGCTAATCACCGAACCACGTTGAGCGCCATGCGACTGACAACAGGCGCCCGAACCGACGCGGGGCGACTCCAAGAGCCGCCCCGCGAGCCAACCAACCAATCAATCGTACAGTCTACTTGAAACGCACGGTCGCGTAGGCCACCGAGGTTTTTTCCTTTTTGGACTTGGGGATGAAGCCGAGGCGCACGCGCACGGTGAGCGGGCGGCGCGAGTCTTGACCGGGACTTCGATCGTGACCTTCTTCGCTTTGCCGGGATGCTTGTAGACGGTCTTCAGGCCCGAGCCACTGCCGCTGAGGCGCCCGGCCGAGGGCACCTTGACCGTGACGACGGCCTTTTTGCCTTTGGTGTGCGAGGACACGACGGTCACGGGGCAGTTCTTGACCATGATCGAGGTGTTCTGTTTGATCACCTTGCCGTTCTGGGCGGTGAGCGTTGTGGGCATGACGAGCGACTGCTTGCACAGGTTGCCGACCGCCGCGACCGCCGAGTTGGGGCCGGACGGCAGGTTCAGTTCGAAGCCCGAGAACGGCACGTCAGGAGTCGTGGCGAACGTGGTGGTCGTTATGCCTTTACTGATGTTGGTTTTGCCTTCGAGGATGACCATGACGCCGTCGCCGCTGAGCACCAGGTCCAGATCGGGGAACGCCGCTCCACCGTGGGAGACGAAGTAGGCGCTTCCGCTCAGCTGGCCCGGCAAGACCGGCGTTTTGACCCTGGCGGTACCCACCCGCGAATTGGACGGACAGCCCGCGGGATTGGCGGCGAAGACCGCTGCCAAGCACGCGTTTTTGAGGGTGCTCAGGCGCGAGGGCAACTGCTTGGGCAAGCGCACCATGACCGACTTGATGTTGGCCTGAGCGCCGCTCGGGTAGTTGATGTGGGTCACCAGCGCCGCGCCGTTCGCCCGCGAGGTTTTCGCGTTGGAGGTGGCCCCGAATTTGGGACCGAACGCCAAGGCGGTGCAGTTGGAGGCCTGGAAGCCGCTCGCGACAGCCTGGCCGGCTCCCATCGTGGACGTCAAGGTCGTGTTGGTTGACAGGGCGCCGCAGTTGGTCGGGTTCACGAGGAAGCCCTGGCGGTTGATCGTCACCGTGAGCGATTTCAGCCTCAGCGGGATGCCGTCGTGGATCGTCGGGATTTCACCGGCGACCGTGATCCGCGTCGTGTGCGGATCGACGAAGATCCCCGTCCGCGCCACGACCGTACCCAGGTTGAATGGGCCGGCTATCGCCGCGACCTCGATCGTCATCCCGTAGGGCGCGCCGTTGGTGGGGCCGGTCAAGTAGACCTGCCCGTTGAAGCGATACGGCGTCGGCCCAGAGCCGACCGTCGTGCTGACCGATCCGATCTGACTGGCGGCGGGACACGTGCCCTGGGTGGCCTGCGGCTCCGGGCAGAGCGGCACCACCGGGATCTTGCCGACCAAGCCGACTGGCAGGGCGGCGCTGATCTTCGACAGGTACTGCTGGCCGTCGGCCCGTACTCACGTTGAGCGTGAAGTTCGTCGCCGCGCCGCCACTCGTCGGCACCGAGCTTGTGCTCTGGCCGGGAGCAAAGGGCAACGGCGAGGCGCAGGCGCCACCGTTGCTATCGACCGTGAACGGCGTCACGGCCGGCGACAGCGAGAGCGGGTTTTCGGTGTAGGGCGAGAAGCTGACGTTCGTCGTCGCCGGACCGCACGTGAGCGGATTGGCGATCGGGGCCAGCGCGCCGCCCTTGAAGGCGAGCTTCAGGTTGCTGAAGGGCTGTTCGGGGTTTTCCTTGAAGGTCGTCGTCACCTGGCCGGTTTTTTCATCCGGGGTGACCGTGCCTTCGAGGCGCACCGATACGCCGTAGCGCGCCGACTCGGCGTCTACGTAGATCGTGTAGGACGGTTTGGTGGCCGGCTCGGTGATCGTGGGACCGCCGCCGAGATAGACCGAGCCTTCGAGCGGTTCGCTAGACGGCAAGTCGGGCACGGTGAGCGTCGCCGAGCCCAGGCGCGATTTTTCGGGACAGGTGACCGCGTTTCTGGATTTGATGCCGATTTGAGCCGCGGAGCACGCTTCCAGGCCGGAGGCAGCCGACGGGTTGAGCGTCATGCCTTCGGGCAGGGTGAAGCTGGCGGTCTTCAGCTGGGAGTTGTCGATGGCGGTTGGGCTCGGGTTGTGCTGAAGGGTCGCTTCGGTCGTGATCCCGTCCGGTGCGTCGGATTGGGTGGTTTCGGGCGTGAGCTTGAAGCCCGGTTCGAACGGAGGCACCTGGAGTCCTTTTTCGCCTTTGCATCCTTCGGTGCCAATGGGCGTGGTGTAGGTCCGTTCGGCCTTGCTATGCGCCTCGGTTTCCAGCGTGACCGTACTTGTGGTAGCGGGTCCTGGACCAGCACAATTGCTGGGATTCGTAATGAACCCTCCGTTTTCTTTTCCAGCTAGAAGTATATTCCCTTTGAGAACGAGCCGCGAAGATATGAGCGCAGGTTCGGGAGCGACGGTGATTTCGTAGTAATCATGATAGTTGCCGGCCCATTCAACACCACCTTCGATCAAGGTATGGGCGTAGTACTGCGCTTTTTCAACGGTGGGATTAGACCCGTGGAAGATAGCTTTCAACTTGGCTTCGGTAAGAGGAATGGGCAGCGGCAGCACAACGCCGAAGTCGGACGCCAGGCCCGTGGGCTGCACGAGGTTGTAGACCTTGCCCTGGAGCGGTAGATCGCCACCTAGCGGCCCAAGCCAGACCACAACCTTGTTTTCCCCGATTTCACTTTCCGACTTACATTTGGATGCTTCGAAGAGCCCGGAGCTCGGCAAAGCTTCTTTGCCAAATTCTTCAAATGAACACTTTGCCACGGCCTCTGGGTTCGTGCTGACCCCCTGGCCCACGTCTGTGCGGACATGAGTCACCGGTCCAGTCGTCGCGATTTCCGCTGGCGCCAGTTCGGGAAATTTGGTGCCTTCGGTCTTGACCTTGAAGCTCGTCACGCCCAAGGGTGGATGCCCCGCAGCTTGCGTGTAGCCGATTTTTTCGGCTTCGGGCAATGTTGGTTCGATCGGGAATGCTGTGCCCGGTTCTTCCCCGCACTGGGGTTCGCCCACTTTGGCGGGTTCGTAGCAATTCGCCGCCACAAACTTTTCGACCCCGAACGGCACGGCCGCCTCGGCCGCCGGCACGGCCAGCATCACCGCCGCGAATGCAACCGCCGCGACGGACGCGACCATCCCGACCAACCAACCCCGAAACCTCAACCTCATGCCGTCCTCCTCGTGATGCTGGGCTCGAAGCCAGCGCTGTGTAGCAAGCAGTGTCTATGGAGACAACCCTCGTCTACCCGGATCGATGCGGTCTCAGTCGCTAAGAGCTCCGTAAACACGCCGAAACGGGTTACGTGGTTCCCCGCGGGCAACCTAGCAAGGGCTACCGACGCCAGGGATCAAGGAGGCGGGTAGGTTCGGGTACATGAGACGAAGCAAGGCCACCGAGACCGCCCGGCGCGAGAACGCGCACGCGCTGGAAACGATGCCGATCGAGGGCGGCTATCTGACTGACGGCGAGACGTTGTTCCGGGTCGAGCGGACGCTCGTGGCCGACGCTCGCGGGGACCTGCTGGTCGAGCTCGAGGACTGCGGCACGCTCGAGCTGATCGTTTGCTCGGCGCGGATGATGGGCGAGCTGGGGCTGCGGACGGTGCAGCCGCTGAGCCTCGCTTGAGCCGGCACCCCCGCCGGGGGCGGCCGCGGCGCGCTCTAGAGTGGACGCCGTGAGAACTCCCGCGGGGGCGGAGGTTAGGGTCGAGGGCGTGAGCAAGCGCTTTGGGCGGATCCAGGCGCTGAGGGGAGCCTCGCTGCACGTGGCGCCAAGCGAGGCGGTGGTGATCACGGGCAGGAGCGGGTCGGGCAAGAGCACCTTGCTCGCGCTGATCGGAGGACTCGACGAGCCGCAGAGCGGGCGCATTCTGATCGACGGAGAGCCGATCTGGAAGCAGAGACACCCCACGCGCGCGCGTAGGGCAGTCGTGGGGTTCGTCTTCCAGCGCCACCTCCTGCTCGAGACCTTGACCGCGCAGGCCAACGTCGAAGTGGCCCTGATCGGCGCCGGCGTGCACAGGCGCGAGCGGGCCGAACGCGCGCGCGCCCTGCTCGGAGAGGTGGGCCTGGCCGAGCGCACGGGGCACGTGCCCGCGGAGCTCTCCGGCGGCGAGCGCCAACGCGTCGCCGTCGCGAGGGCGCTGGCCAACGAACCGAGACTGTTGCTCGCCGACGAGCCGACGGGGGCGCTCGACTCGCAGACCTCCGAGCGCATATTGGACCTCCTGTTCGGGCTGAGAGACCGGTTGGGGATGACGATGATCGTGGTCAGCTACGACGAGGCGATCGGGGCGCGCGCGGACCGCACCGTCACGATCGCCGACGGGACGATCGAGGATCGCGAGCCGAAGGCGCAGGCGGGCTGATGGGGTCGATCATCCTCGCCAACCTGATGCGCAGGCCGGCTCGCACGCTGTTGACGGCGGCGGGGATCGCGGTGGGCGTGGCCACGATCGTGGCCCTGCTCTCCTTCACGCAGGGCCTACAGCAGAGCGCTTCCGGATTCGTGCACCTCGGCGGCTCGGAGCTGGGCGTATTTCAAGCGAACGTGTCGGACCCGACAACCTCGGTCCTGCCCGAATCGATCGTGGGACGATTGGAGCGGCAACGGAGCGTGGCGGCGGCGACCCCGTTGCTTTTGATTGTGGAAGGGATTGGAGGCGTGCCCCAGGCAGTTGTCTTCGGCGCGAACCCACAGGGCTTCTTCGCGAAACAACTCGTGTTCGTACGTGGCGCGAAAGCGAGCCGGGGGGAAAGCGAAATCGTGGTGGGCGACCGCCTGGCGGCCGAGCGGGGGCTGGCGCCTGGAGACACGCTCACGGTCAAGGGCAGAGCGTTTCGGATCGCCGGCGTGTACCACTCGGGCATCCTGTTCGAGGACTCCGGCGCCGTGCTCGCACTCGGGGCGGCCCAGAAGCTCGAGCAACGCCAGGGCGAGGAGACCAACGTGATCGTCCGCCTCGCGC
Organism: uncultured Solirubrobacterales bacterium; assembly: GCA_963753145.1. Lineage (GTDB taxonomy): Bacteria > Actinomycetota > Thermoleophilia > Solirubrobacterales > Solirubrobacteraceae > Palsa-744. The sequence goes on along the minus strand of CAVWAX010000003.1, from coordinate 1,213,432 downwards.
CGGGCGCCAAGGCGGCCGCTACAGGCAGGGCGATCGAAAAGAGCCTGCCCGGGACCCAGGCGATCACCACGCCCGAGCAAGCCCTGCGGGCGGGGGCCAACGGGACCTTGATCAGCAAGGCGGTGCTCGTGATCGTGGTGATCGCGATCGTCGTGGGCGTGATCGGCGTGACCAACACGATGGCGATGGCAATCGCCGAGCGCAGGGCCGAGCTCGGCCTGCTCAGCACCGTCGGTTGGTCGCCGCTGCGCGTCGCCGGCCTGATCCTGGGCGAGGGGATCGCGGTCAGCGTGATCGGCGCCTCCGCCGGACTGCTGGTGGGCGTGATCGGCGGCGAGGAGTTGGTGAAAGCGCTGGGCGTGAGCGGCTACGTGTCACCGTCCGTCACCGCCTGGGGCCTCGGCCGCGGGCTGCTCGTGGGCGTGGCGATCGGCGTGCTCGGCGGCATCTACCCGGCCTGGCGAGTGACCCGCATGACGCCGCTGAAGGCGTTGTCGGGGACCTGAGGCCGACGCTCGCCGCAGACCGACGGCATCCGTCGCCGTGCCCAGCGCATAGGCTGAGCCCATGCGCTGGTTGGTGGACGGCATGAACGTGATCGGGACCAAGCCCGACGGGTGGTGGGAGGACCGCCACGGGGCGATGGTCAGGCTCGTGGACATGCTCGAGCGGTGGGCGGCCTACGGTGGCGAGGACGTGACCGTCGTGTTCGAGCAGCCGCCCCGCCCGCCGATCAAGTCGAGCGTGATCGCCGTCAAGCACGCGCCCCGCCCCAAGCGCGACTCCGCCGACGATGAGATCGTGCGCCTGCTCAAGCTCGAGGCCGAGCCGGGGATGGTCAGAGTCGTCACATCCGACCACTGGCTCTCCGATCGCGTACACGCCGAGGGCGCAAGCGTCGAGCCGGCCGAGTGGTTTCGCATGCAGATCGAATCCGCCTGAAGTCAAGCCGTCCGGCACAAGACCCCTACGCAGCGGCCGTCAGGCCGCCGACCACCGTGCGCGACCGGACCGCGCCAACGGCTCGCTCAAGCAATCGGTGGCGGCGTGCCTTCGGCGCTCGCGGCAAGCGCGGGGTCCCAGGCGCAGACCAGACAAGCGTGGTGAAACGCCGAGCGCGCGAACTCGACCGCGAAGGCGTGCGGATCGCCGGCGGCACGAACGTCGCTCCAATCCAAAACGTACTCCCCAAGCCCAGCCTCCCAACGCGCGCCCCCCGGCGAGAGCACGCCCGCGTCAAAGCCCTCCGGGGCCGGATGGGCGTACGCGTAGAAGGCCGGCTTTTCATAGCGCGCATCCCCTGGCCACCAGCCGACGGCCACCTCCTGGGCGTCCATCGCGTTGCGCATGATGAAATCCTGCGAGGGCGGATCCGCCGGCAGCCCCGAGAACAGGTTCACCGCCAGGTCGAAGGACCCCCACCATGCGTTGACCGGGGTCGAGCGCCCCCTGAACGGAGCCCTGAACGCGGCCAGCACAAGCGCCGCCTGGGTCGCGGCGGCGAAATAGTCGGCCACCCGATCGGTCTCGTAGCGGTGGTGCTCGGTGTCCTCGTCGAGCGGCACGCTCCAAGCGACCTCCTGCGGCTTGGGGTCGATCACGACCGGCCCGGCCATCGCGCGGATCGCGTCGAGCAGCTCACGCGTCACCTCGCCGACCGGCCGGTCCGGCGTCAGCGCCACGCGCGAAGCCTGACCGTCGCTGTGCTCCGCAAACGCCTCGTGCGTGTGCAGGTCCAAGCCCGCCACGAAAGCCCCCGACCCGTCGGGCGCGGGCAGCGGCCCGGTCTCCCAACCGCGCGCGCTCAAGCGCAGCGCCGCGTGCTGCAGCTCGGGCTCCGCAGGCGCGCAGGCCACCGCCAGCTTGCCCAAGACCTGCGTGTGAGCATGCAACGTGTCGCAAGTCTCGTGCCACGCCGCATAGGGGAGCTCCGGCCAGGACGGACGCATAGACACACGGTACACGCCCCCAAAGGGGTGCCTACGCGCGCGGGGGGTGTGCGCGGCGGTCGGCGGGGTAGGCGCAGTCTCGAACGGGTGCCTACGCGCGCGGGGGGTGTTCTCGACCCGGCATCCGACCCGATATCCCCCATCCGTCCGACCCAGTCGGCCTATCGGACAAAGTCCGAGAATAAATAAACATTCGGTACATTGGCGACAATATTGACTGTGAGAAGTCTGCCATGTTGACTGTCGCTGCCATGAGCGACGAGCGCCGCCGTATCACCGAATTGCAACGCGCCCGCATCCTCGAGGCGATGACCGAAATCGTCGCCGAGCGCGGCCTGCACGGCACCACGATCGCCGCCGTCACCAAGAAGGCGCGCGTCTCGCGCCAGACCTTCACCGACGTCTTCGGCAGCGTCGAGCAAGCTTTTGTCGCACTGGTCGAGCAGGTCACCGAATGGCCGGCCAGCCTGATCGCCGAGGCATTCCAGGCGGGCGACACCTGGCGCGCCTCGATCCTCGCCGGCCTGGAGGCCCTGCTCGTGTTCCTCGACGCCGAGCCGGCCTTGGCGCGCGTCTGCGTGATCGACGCCCTCGCCGGACCCCAGGCCGCCTTGGAGCACCGCGCGCGCTTGCTCCAGCCACTGATTACCTTGGTTAACAGCGGCCGCGACGCGGTCCCGCGCGGTCGCCAACCTCCCCCGATCACCGCCGAAGCCGTGGTGGTGTCGGTCGCCGGGATGCTCCACGCGCGCATGGTCACCCACCAGGTGCCCCCCTTCACCAAGCTCCTGGGTGACTTGGCCGAGCAGATGATCCTCCCGTTCCTGGGCGCCAAGGAGGCCGCCGAAGCGGCCAAGATCGGCAACCGGCGCGCCCACGCGATCGCGCGCGAGCGCTTCTCGCGGCCGCCCTCCCTGCGCGTGCCGATCCCCAAGCAACTGCACCACGCCCGCGCCTCCAGGGCGCGCGCCTGCGTGCTCTACCTGGCCGAGAACCCGGGCGCCTCCAACCGCACGATCGCCACCGGCATCGGCATCAGGCACCTCGGCCAAGCCTCCACGATGCTCGCCCGCCTGGAGGAAATCGAGGTGCTCACCAAGCGCACCGGCGGCGCCGGCCGGCCCAACGCGTGGCGGCTCTCATCCCACGGTGAGGAAGTCGCCCGCTCGCTCATGCGCCACTGACCGTGCCCGCCCAGTCCAAGCCCCGCACCCCGAGCCTGGCCGGCCCGTGCGCGCGACCTTGGTCTCGCAAACCGAGCGCGGCCCCGCCCCAGTGAGAAACAACTATCCCCACTTCCGTGAAGTGTTTCCAACTCCCGGGTAAATCCCGCGAAATAGCACGTATCGTGGCCGTGCTGTACAATTCTGGCAGGTTGACTTAGTGCAATGAGGGCCGTGGAAACACGAGTGCACAAGTCGTAGCGGAGGAGCGTAGATCAACATGGCAAGTGCCGTAAGCAAGTCCCAAAAGCGAGAGTGGCTACGCGGCGGTTCCGCCTCCATGCGGGGCGTCCTGCTGGGTCTCGTCCTGGAGCGGCCCGGCCACGGCGGGGACCTGGCCAACCGCATGTGCATGCGCTTGGGTCAGACCTGGAAGGTTGACACCAACGACGCCTATCGCCTGCTCGAGCAGCTCGAGCGCGAGGAACTCATGGTCTCGCGCGAGGAAGCCCGCAAAAACAGCGGCAAGCGCAAGATGCTCGTCTACCACCCCACCGAAAAGACCTCGCACGCGCTCACCCAATGGATGGAAACCCTCCTGCCGCGCGAGCCGGTGCGCTTCGGCCTGCACGCCAAGCTCTCGGTGGCGCGCCCCGAGGACGCCGCGCGGCCTGCTGATCGCACTGCGCGACTACGAGCAGAAGTGCCTCGCCCTCGCCCAGTTGGTGACGCCCAACGGCCACCCCCAACACTCGTGGGGCGCTCTCTACATGGATTGCACGCGCGAAGCCGTCTACACGCAGTTGCGAGCCGAGATCGACTGGGCCGCGGCGACGCGCGACCGCATCACGGAGTATGCGCGGCGCAGTCCACCTCGGTGACGGGCCAGGCAAGCTCGGCGCCGCCGCGGCGCCGGGCGCCGTGACGAGTAGCCTGTTGCACATACACAACATGACCAAGACCTTCCCCGACGGCGCCGGCGCGGTCAGCGTGTTCGAGGGCGCCTCGCTCGATCTCCGCGCGGCCGGCCAGGTCGGCGTGTACGGCAAGCGCCGCTCGGGCAAGTCCACCTTGCTGCGCATAGCCGCCGGCATCGAACCCCCCGACAAGGGCATCGTGCGCTTCGAAGGCACCGACCTGACCCGGCTCACCGGCACCGAGCGCGCCCGCCTGCTGCGCTCGCGCCTGGCCTATGTCGCGGTCGCCGACTGGCGACCCAACCCGGGCGAAAGCATCGTCCAGCACCTCGCGGTCTCCTTGGGGGGCGCCGGGCGCACCGTGCGCGAAGCCGAGCACCGCGCCGTGCGCGAGCTCGAGGCCGTCGGCGTCAGCGCCGCCCAGGCGCACTCGCCCGCGACCAAGCTCTCGATGATGGACCGCATGCGCGTCATGCTCGCCCGCGCGCTCGCCCGCGACCCCGCCCTGCTGGTGATCGACGACCCGGTCGTCACCGCCAGCGCCAGCGAACGCGACGAGCTCTACCTCCTGCTGCGCACGCTCACACGCCGGCGCGGCATCGGCCTGCTGGTCGCCTCCGACGACCTGCCCGCCCTGCAGGGCTTTGACGTGTTCATGTCGATCTCCGCGCGCGAACTGTGCTCCAGCGAGGGCTCCGCCGACGTGGTCCCCTTCCCCAGCCTGCCCACGCTCGGGCCGGTGGTGAGCGGCTCGTGAACGGCGGTGAGCGACTCATGAACATCCCCCGCCCTCCTCGCAGGCAGCGCGCGCGATGAGCTCGCTGGAGCTGGACGAAGTCGTCAAGCACTACCGCTCGGGCAGCGAGACGGTGCGCGCCGTCGACGGCGTCTCCCTGGAGATCGGGCCCGGCGAGTTCACCGCGCTGTACGGCCCCTCCGGCTCGGGCAAGAGCACACTCCTGCTGCTCGCCGCCGGGCTGCTCCCAGCGGACCAGGGCACGATCAGCTTCGGCGGGCGCGACCTGGCCGCAATGAGCTCGCGCGAGAGCGCCTCCTACCGGCTGCGCGATATCGGCTTCGTCTTCCAAGCGTTCCACATGATGCCCGGCGCCTCGGCCCTCGACAACGCCCTGATCAAGCTGCCCGTGCTCGGCCACACCGTGGCCGAGGCCCGCGAGCAGGCCGCGCCGTGGTTGCGTCGCGTCGGCCTCGGAGAGCGCCTGGGCCACCGCCCCGAGCAGCTCTCCATGGGAGAGTGCCAGCGCGTCGCCATAGCGCGTGCCCTCGTGGGCGAACCCAACATGGTCTTGGCAGACGAGCCGACCGGCAACCTCGACTCGGTCCGCACGCGCGAGATCCTCACGCTCCTGCGCGATATCTGCCACGAGCGCGAGATCCCGATGCTGCTCGTCACCCACGACCCCGAAGCGATCGGCTTCGTCGATCGCGCCCTGACGTTGCGCGACGGGCACCTGGCCGAAGGCTTGGATGCCGAGCTGATGCGCGTGTCCTCGTGAGAAACCCCGCCAACCCCAAGATCTTCGGCGTGCGGCTCTCGATGCTCGCGTTCCTCTATCGCCGCCGCCTGCGCGCCCACCCGCTGCAAGAGCTCCTGGCCGGCGCCGGCATCGCGGTCGGCGTGGCGCTCGTGTTCGGCGTCCTGATCGCCAACGCCGGCCTCACCGGCTCGGCGGAAAAGCTGGTGCGCGGCATCTCGGGATCGGCGCGCCTGGCGCTCGTCGCACGCTCGCCCGACGGCTTTCCCGAACAGCTCACCGCCCGGGTCCGCCGCCTACCCGGCGTGCTCGTCGCGACGCCGATCCTGCGACGCAACATGACCGTGCTCGGCCCCCACGGGCGCCAAGCGATCCAGCTGATCGGGGTGGCTCCGGGCCTGGCCTCGCTCGGAGGGCTCGCCCAACAGGAGCTGGGCAACGGCGCGCTCTTGCTCTCCGGCGGGGTCGGCCTGCCGAGCGCCGTCGCCGCCACGATCGGCGCCCCGCGCGGCAGCCCGGTCAGTCTGATCGGAAACGGCTACTCCCACCCCGAGAAGGTGGGCGCGGTGATCAGCGGCGAAGCGGTCGAAGTGCTGGCCGGGTGCCCCGTCGCGATCGCCCTGCTGCCCGTCGCCCAGCGCTTGGCCGAACACCCCGGCCACATCACCGAGCTGCTGATCAAGCCCGGGCCCGGCCGGCAGCGGCTGGTCGCAAGCGAGCTGACCGCGCTCGCCGCCGGACGCCTCGACGTGGAGCCGGCCGACAACGAACTGCGCTTGCTGACCGAGGCGACCAAGCCCAACCGCCAATCGACCACCTTGTTCTCCGCGATCTCCGTGATGGTCGGCTTCCTGCTCGCGCTGAGCGCGATGCTGCTGACGGTGCCCGAGCGCAGGCGCTTCATCGCCGAGCTGCGCATGCAGGGCTACGAGCCGCGCCAGATCGTCTTGCTGCTCGCCTCCCAAGCGATCGCGCTCGGCCTGCTCGCCTCCGCCGCCGGCGTGGCCTTGGGCTATGAGCTTTCGCGCACCGTCTACCACCAGGTGCCGGGCTATCTGACGGTGGCCTTCCCGGTCAGCGCCGAACAGACACTCCACCCAGGCTCGGCCATGCTGGCCCTGGCCTGCGGCGTGCTCGCCACCCTGCTGGCCTCGGTCTCGCCCCTGCTCGACCTCCGTCCCGGGCGACCCGCGGACGCCGTCTTCCGCGAAACCGGCTCAAGCGGACAGCTCGTCTTGCAAAGCACCGTCCTGCGCTCGGCGGCGGTCGGCGTGCTCGCGATCGCGCTCGTGGGAGCGCTAGTCGCGTTCGCCCCCACGCTCACGATCGCCGGCGGAGTGGTCCTCGCGGGCGCGACGCTTTGCCTGATGCCGGCTGTGCTCACGGGCGCCTCGCGTCTGCTGCCGCGCCTGACCGCACGCAGCCGCAGCCCCGCTGTGACCGTGGCCGTGTCCGAGCTGCGGGCGATCACCACCCGCTCGGTCGCCCTCGCGGCGATCGCCGCACTCGCCGTGTACGGGAGCGTGGCGATCGGCGGCGCCCGCCAGGACCTGTTGCGCGGCATCGACGACGCGATCGCCCAGTACCACTCCACCGCCCAGGTGTGGGTGACCGACGGGAGCAACGTCTTCAACACCGACAGCTTCGCCCTCGCCGGCCTGCCCGCCAAGCTCGCGCGCGCCCCGGGCGTGCGCGCCGTGCACATCTACCAGGGCGCCTTGGTCGACGTCGGCCCACGCCGGCTGTGGGTGCGGGCCCGCCCGCCAAACGACTCCGCGATGCTCGAATCGAGCCAGGTCCTGCAGGGCGGCTTCGCGCGAGCCGAGACCCTGCTGCGCACCGGCGGCTGGGCGGCCGTCTCCAACGACTTTGCCGGCGAACATGGGCTGAGTGTGGGCGCCGTGTTCTCGCTGCCCACTCCCTCGGGCTCCGAGCCGTTGCGGGTGGCCGCGATCACCACCAACTCGGGCTGGCCGCCGGGCACCATCACGATGAACAGCCGCGACTATGCCCGCGCCTGGCACACGACCGACGCGGCGGCGCTCGAGATCCTTTTGCGCCCGGGAGTCAGCTCCGCCGCGGGCGCGCGCTCGGTCCAGGCGGCGATCGGCGCGCGCTCGGGCCTTTCGGTCAGAGACGCTTCGGCGCGCGCCGCGGAAGCCGAGGCAAGCGCCCGCCAGGGCCTGCACACTCTGAGCCAGATCTGGTCGCTCTTGCTGGTCGCGGCCGCGCTGTCTGTGGCGGCGGCTTTGAGCGCCACCATCTGGCAGCGCCGCGCGCGCCTAGCCTCGCTGAAGATCCAGGGCTACCACCCGGCCCAGCTGTGGGGCGGCCTGCTCTTGGAGAGCGGCCTCATGCTGGGTCTAGGCTCGCTCACCGGCGCGGTCGTCGGCGTCTACGGCCACGCGCTCGCCGGTCGCTGGCTGACGAACACGACCGGCTTCCCCGCCCCGTTCTCGATCGGCGCGCCCCAGGTGCTGCTCACGTTGGCGTTGATCACCTTCATCGGGCTTGCCGTGCTTGCCCTGCCCGGCTTCGCGGCGACCCGGGCTTCGGTGCGGCTGAGCCTGCAGGAGTGAGCCCGCGCGGCCTGGCGCTGCGCTGTGGCGGCGTTGCGGCGAGGGGTGAGTGTGGCGAGCCGTGAGTGTGGAGCGATGTTTATCGGAGAGGGTGCCCTACGCGCGCGCGGGGGGTGTTGGGGGACGCGCGCCGCGCGGGGGCCGGGGTTGCAGGGGGCAAGCACAGGGGCCCGTGCGCAATGCTATCCCTGTGGTTCGGGTCATACACAAGGGCGGACTTTGGGTGGCCGCCGATTTCGCTTGCACGGCGAAGCGCTACTGGTTGAGTGTTTTTCCCAGGGTGGCTTTGGAGATCCACCGCACCAGGGCGCTCGCGGTGCGCATCCCGGACCCGACCTTGCGCGCCTTGGCCCTGGAGGCCCTCGAGGACAAGCGCGGCAACCTCGAAGGGGCGGCCGCCTTCGCGGCCCTGGCCGGGCGTGAGCACCGGCCGTTCGTGGTCCAGGCCCTCGTGGCCTGTCAGGCGATCTGCGACTACCTGGACCTGGTCTCCGAGCAGGCCAGCCCAGACCCCGTCGCCAACGGATACAAGCTGCACGGAGCCTTGATCGTGGCCACGGCGCGGGGCGAGCCCCACCGCGACTATTACACCCATCACCCCCAAGGCGAGGACGGGGGCTACTTGGTGGCGCTCGTCGATAGGGCCCGTGGCGCGCTCTCGGCGCTGCCCTCGGTGGACTCGATCTCCGAGGCGATCGGGCGCGCGGCCGAGCGGGTAGCCGTCTATCAGAGCTTCAACCACGGCGACGCGCGCGGCTCCTATGAGCTGTTCGAGCGCTGGGCGCGCCGCGCCAACCCTTCGTGCGCCGGCCTGCGCCCCTGGGAGGCGGCGGTCGGCTCGGGCTCGACGCTGGGCGTTTTGGCCCTGATCGCCTCCGCTGCGGACCCCCGTTTGGAGAGCGCCACCGCGGAGCGCATCGAGCAGGCCTACTTCCCTTGGATCGGCTCCTTGCATTCGCTGCTCGACAGCCTGGTCGACCACGAGCGCGACATCGCCGTCGATGGTCGCGCGCTGGTCGGCTACTACGCCTCGCCCGACGACGCCGCGTGGCGCATGGGCCGAATCGCGGACGAGTCGCTGTGCCGCGCGGTCGCCCTGCCGGAGGGTCGCCGCCACGCCTTGATCTTGGCGGCGATGACCAGCTTCTACATCTGCGAGCTGCGCGATTCCGCCTCGCCCCACGCCCGCTTGGTGGCCCCGTCGGTGTTGTCCGCGATCGGCGGCATGGCCCGCCCCAGCATGGCCGTCCTCGCCGCCCGCCGCTCGCTGCGCCGAATTTCGCTGGGCGCTCCTAATCTCGCCGGTTCATCTTGAAAGTCAAGTACCCGACTTTCCTCTTTTATGGGGACGCCCGATGCGCAACCATGGTCAAGTCACGAGCCGATGCCCATTCGGTCCTGTGCCCCCAAAGGGGGGTTGGCACGGTCCGCCCGCCGCGCGATTCAGGTCAGGCGCCGCGGGCGGACCGTCTTTTTGAGACGGCCGTCGCGTCGCCCCGGTAGTGTGCGCCGGGCACGCCGATGGAGACGATCCCGACCCGCATTCAAGGCCCCAAGCTGATCGCGCCCGACGTGCGCAGCGACGAGCGGGGCTTCTTCGCCGAGACCTACAGGCGCGAGTGGCACGCCGCCGCGGGCATCGCCGAGCACGAGGAGTTCATCCAGGACAACCACTCCCGCTCCGCGCGGGGCGTCGTCCGCGGGATGCACTTCCAGGTGGGGGCTGGCGTGGCCAAGCTCGTGCGCTGCGGGCGGGGCGCCATCTTGGACGTCGTCGTGGACCTGCGCAGGGGCTCGCCGACCTACGGCGAGTGGGAGGGTTTCGAACTTGAGGATCGCTCGATGCGCGTGCTCTACGTGCCGGTGGGCTTCGCGCACGGCTTTTGCGTGCTCAGCGAGGTGGCCGACGTGATCTACAAGCAGAGCGCCTACTACGACCCCGCCGTGGAGCGGGGGATCGCGTGGAACGATCCGGATGTGGGGGTCCGCTGGCCGCTGCCGCGGGACGAGCTGATGGTGTCCGAGCGCGACCGCACGGCGCCGGCGCTGAGCGAGGTGGCCGACGAGCTGCCGTTCGTCTACCAAGGCTGAGCGCCCGCCCCAACCCGCCCGAGCGCCCCGACTGGGCGGCCCGCCACACAGCTTGCTCCGAGGGGCGTGCTCGGATGCAATGCTTCAGCGATGTCTGGAAGCTTGACCAGGGCCTGGCGGCGCGCCAAGCAGGCGACGCTGACGCCGCGCCAATACGCGATCGCCGCCTACGTGGCCTTGGGGGCCTTGACCGTGATCGTGATGAGCGGGGCGGCGGTGCGATTGACCGGCTCGGGGCTGGGTTGCCCGACCTGGCCGAAGTGCTATGGGAAGGTGTATCCGCCGCTGAACACGCACGCGGTGATCGAGTTCTCCAACCGCATGATCACGGTGCCGGTGTCGATCGCGGCGATCGCGGCTTTCGCCTTGGCCTTCAAGCGAAGGCCCTACAGGCGCGACTTGATGCGCCTGAGCGCGCTCCTGCCGCTGGGAGTGCTCGCGCAGGCGATCCTCGGCGGCTTGACCGTGCGCGGGGCGCTCGACTACGGCTGGGTGATGGGACACTTTGCGCTGTCGATGCTGGTCGTGGCGGCGGCCGTCGCCTTGGCGTGGCGCGCCACCTACGAGCCGGGCGAGCGGCCGCGCTCGGGAGACCGCACACTGACCCTGTGGACGCGCGCGACGGTGGGCTTGGGAGCGCTCGCGATCTTCGCGGGCACCGCGGCCACCGCGGCGGGACCGCACGCAGGGGGCTCGCCGGGCCAGAAGATCAACCGCCTGGACTTCGACGGGAAGGGGACGATGGACTTCGTGATCCACCGCCACGGCGAGATCGCGCTCGCGTTCGGCCTGGCCGCGCTGGCGGTTTGGTGGCTGGCGCGCCGCCACGACGCCGACCCCCTGCTGCGGCGCTCATCGACCGCGACGTGTGCGCTGATCGCCTTGCAAGGGCTGGTGGGCCTCGACCAATACAAGACCCACCTGCCGACCGAGCTCGTGTGGGTCCACGTGAGCTTGGCTTCGCTTTGCTGGCTCGCGGTGCTGTGGACGGCCTGCGCGGCGGGCCGCCTGCAGCCACGCTATGAGGCCTCAGGAGCGCCCGCGACACCCGAAAAGCCCCAGTTTGCCGGCGCAACGCCCCCAAATTAGGGCCTAACGAGCGGGAAAACGGGGGGTTTGGCGCGTGGCCGTCCTTGGCAACCGTTAGCCTGGCCGGAGTAACGACACTCGAGAAGGGAATGCCATGACCAAGAACGATCTGGCCGATGGGGTCGCGCAACGCACGGGTCTTGCGGGAACCCAGGCTCGCCAGGCGCTGGAGGCGGCGATCGATTTGATCTCCGACGAGCTGGCCGGCGGTGGCGAAGTCGCGCTTGCCGGTTTTGGCAAGTTCAGCGTCAGCAGCCGGGCGGCCCGACAGGGACGCAACCCCGCCACGGGTGAGACGATCAACATCGCCGCGAGCAAGGCGGCGAAATTCTCGGCGGCCAGCGCCTTGAAGAAGCGCCTCAACTAGTGTACCGCGCCTTAAGTTTGTTTGGTAAGTGTGGTATGTTGTGGTATGCCAAGAACTGGACGGCCCAAGCAGGTGTTGGAGTTGACTGACGCTGAGCGCGATCAGTTGGTGCGGTGGGAGCGTCGGCGTAAGTCCTCCCAGGCGTTGGCGTTGCGCTCGCGGATCGTTTTGCAGTGCGCTGCGGGGCATTCCAACAAGGATGTCGCGGCGGCTTGTGGGGTTTCGACGCCGACGGTCGGGAAGTGGCGCCGACGGTTTTGTGAGCTGCGGTTGGACGGTCTTTCGGACGATCCGCGTCCGGGGCGTCCCGCGACGATCACGGCGGAGCAGGTCGAGCGGGTGGTCGTTGACACGCTGGAGAGCACACCGGAGAACGCGACGCACTGGTCGCGCGCGAAGATGGCCGAGCGCTCGGGATTGTCAAAGTTGACGATCGGACGGATCTGGAAGGCGTTTGATCTCAAGCCGCACCGCGCCGACACGTTCAAGCTCTCAAACGACCCGTTGTTCGTGGAGAAGGTGTACGACATCTGCGGCCTGTATTTGAACCCGCCCGAAGCGGCCGTGGTGCTCTCGGTGGATGAGAAGAGCCAGGTCCAAGCGCTCGCGCGCTCTCAACCGGCGTTTCCGATGATGCCCGGGATGCCGGAGAAGCGCACCCACGACTACCTACGCCACGGAACCACGAGCCTGTTCGCGGCGTTCAATACCGCCGACGGGACGGTGATCAGCTCAACGCACCGCCGCCACCGCACGATCGAGTTCAAGAAGTTCCTGCAGAAGATCGACAGTCAGGTTCCCGAGCACCTGGACGTGCACCTCGTCTGTGACAACTACGGCACGCACAAGAGCCCCGCAATTCAGCGCTGGCTCGATGCTCACCCACGGTTCCACATGCACTACACCCCTACGTACTCCAGCTGGATCAACCAGGTCGAGCGATGGTTCGCCTACCTCACCAACGACCTCCTGCGCCGCTCCGACCACCGCTCAGTCCAAGCGCTCGAGAAAGACATCCGCAACTGGATAGCCGCATGGAACGAAAACCCCAAGCCATTCATCTGGACCAAGACCGCAGAGCAAATCCTGGAGTCGATTTCACGACTTCTAAAACGAATTAACGGCGCGGGACACTAGTAGGTCCTGAGCCACGAAGCACAGGAGCAGATGGACGTCGATCAGCGGCGAGCCCGTCGTGAGGCACGTCGGCGCGAACTGGCGCGCCGACGTAAGCGGGGGCTCGCCGCGATGGGCATCTTGGCCGCCGTGGCGGTCGTTGTGGCGCTGCTGATCGGCTCCGGCGACTCTTCGAAATCGGGCGCGCATAGCGCTTCGGCGGGTGGGAGCGGAGCCAACGAGCGCGCCGGGCGCTCCGACGCCGGGGGTCATGGTGGCGCCAGCGGCGGCGGAGGCTCCGGGGGCGGCCTCGCCGGCGCGGCAGGGTCGAGCACGGCCGAAGGCACGCTCAGGGGCACGGCGCCGAAGGGCCACGGCCCGAAGGGGAGCGAGTCGGTGCCGATCTTGATGTATCACGTCATCAATCCGGCGCCGGCGGGGGCGAAATTCCCCGGCCTGTATGTCTCCTCAGAAGAATTCTCGGCGCAGATGCACGCGCTTGCGAGCGCTGGATTTCACGCGGTGACGATGGATCAAATGCAGGCCAACTGGACGCGCGGCGCTCCATTGCCTGCGGGCAAGCCGATCGTCGTCAGCTTCGACAACGGCTACCAGTCGCAGTACACCAACGCGCTCCCTGTGCTGCGCTCGCTCGGATGGGTGGGCGTGGAGAACATGCAGCTGACGGGTTTGCCGCCTTCGCAAGGAGGGTTGAGCGAAGCGCAGATCAAGGGCCTGGTGGCGGCGGGCTGGGAGCTCGACACCCAAGGCATCAGCCATGCGGACTTGATCGCCCTAGGGCCGGGCGCGCTGCACGAACAGGTTGACGTCGCGCGCAAGGAGGTGCAGCGTCGCTACCACGTGCCGGTCAACTGGTTCTGCTACCCCTCGGGGCACTACAACGCGACGGTCATAGACGAGGTCAAGGCTGCGGGATACGCCGGCTCGACGACAGTCGTGCCTGGATGGGCCTCTCCCAGCGAGGACTCATACCGTTTGCCGCGCCTGCGCGTGTTGGGGAACACGAGTCCCGAAGATCTGCTTGCCGAGTTGGCGGCGATCCGCTCAAATCAGCCTCCGCCAGCCTCCTATGGGGGTGGCGGGTGAAGAGCGAGCCGAGATTGGGTGCCATGAAGAGCCGGCATGTCTAGCTACTTTTTTGAGATGTTTACAAGATGTAATCGTTTATCGCAGGAAGGATTCGATAATTTCGTATCACCCTCCAGCCCTCCAGCCCTCCAGCCCTCCAGCCCTCCAGCCCCTCCAGCCATCGGCCTCACGGTCGATTCCGCGGCGAACCTGGCACGTGCTGCGTGGCCTCTCGGCGGGACACACCTCACTCGAGCGCGGATCGATAGGATGGCGGCCATGAACGCGGCGCCCGGCTGGGGCTCATGGAGCATCGACCCGCTTGCCATCGTCGGCCTGGTGGCCGCCGGGGTCGTGTATGGGCGCATGTACAAGCGCGCCGCGACACGCTCCCAGGCGGTGAACATCGGCCACTGGCTGCCCTACTACATGGGTTTGGCTGTGCTCGCGATCGCGCTGCTCTCGCCGCTTGACGCGATCGGCGACAGGTGGCTGCTCTCGGCCCACATGGCCCAGCACGTGCTGCTCTCAGACATCGCTCCGGCGCTGATCCTGTTGGGGCTGCGCGCCCCGGTGTTGACGCTCGGCCTGTCGAAGCCGGCGCTCCGGGCGGTCGCTCCGGGCGGTCGCTGGGGCGGGACGCTCGCGGTGCTGACCTCGCCTTGGGTGGCGATCCCCCTGTGGGCGGTGGCGACCTGGGTGTGGGCGGTTCCGGCGGTGTTCGACTTCGCCGCGCAGCACACGGTGGTGCACGCTTTCGAGCACGCGACCCTGTTCTATACGGGCCTGGCGCTGTGGTGGCTGATCGTGGACCCGCTCCCCCGCGTGCACCCGCGCCCCGACGGCCAGCGCTTGGCCCTACTCGGCTTCTCCCGGATCGCCTCCGCCGCGGTGTGCCTGCCCTTGACCTGGATCGCGACGACCCAGTACCCGCTCTACGCCAGCGCCCCACGCGCCTACGGCCTATCGGCGATAGCCGATCAGCAACTAGCCGGCGCCGGCATGTGCTTCGTCGAGTTCCTCGTCTTCGGCATCGCCTTCGCCGCAGTCTTCCTCAGCATGCTCGGCCGCGACGACGCACGAGTCGCGGTAGCCGAGCAAGCCGCCGCCGGCCACTGACTGAAGGGCGATAGCCGGCGCGAGACTGCGTCTTCGGCCGCTCATGTGCGTTTTGCACACTACGCGACCTGCATCCTTGTCTCGCTTGACTCTCGCCCTTCAGTCAGACGCTCGTTGGATTACGCAACGAAGCCCCTGAGCCACGAGGATCAAGCAGATCAAGGACGCAGGTCGCGCGGTGTGCTCTGCACACGAGCGGCCGAGGACGCAGATATGCGCCGGTCCTCGTGGCTCAGCCGCAGCCGGTGTTGTTGCCGCAGCTGCTGCAGGTGTAACAGCTGCCCGTGCGCTGCATCATGCCGCCGCACTGAGAACAGGCGGGCCCTAGGTCGAGACCCTGCAAACGGGCCGGGACGACGGGCGGGGAGTCGGTTAGCGCGGCGGCGGCCGGCGCGGGGTCGGAGGAGCCGGCGCTTGCTTCAGGCCCGGCGGTGTCCGAGGAGACGACCGACTGGGCGGCCTCTTGGGCGGCCTTGCGGGCGCGGACGGCGGGGGTGAGGATGCCGAGTTCCTCCTGGGCGTCGGTGTCGAGGAAGCGCGAGGCGAGCCAGCGCATGATGTAGTCGGGCATCGACTTGGCGAAGGGGATCTCCGGGTTGGAGGTGATGCCCTCGGGCTCGAAGCGCATGTAGGAGAACTTCTGGACCAAGGTTTCCAAGGGCACCCCGTATTGGAGGGAGATCGAGATGGCGGTGGCGAACGAGTTCATCATGCCGCGCAGCGTCGAGCCCTCCTTGCCGATGTCGGTGAGGAAGATCTCGCCGACGGTGCCGTCCTCGTACATGCCGGCGGTGATGTAGCCCTCGTGGCCGCCGATCGAGAACTTGTGGGTGATCGACTGGCGCTCGCGGGGCATGCGCTTGCGTCGCGGGCCGGCCTCGGAGAGCGCCTTTGCCACGGCCTGCTCGACCACGGCGTCAATGTCTTGAGTCCCACCCACCCCCTCGCCGGCCTCTTTGCCCTTTTGGGCGTCGGTGCGCAGGGCCTGGGCGGTCTTGGAGCCGTCGCGGTAGATCGCCAGCGCCTTGATGCCGAGGTGCCAGGCTTGGGTGTAGGCGTCGGCGATGTCCTCGACGGTGGCGGTCTCGGGGAGGTTGACGGTCTTTGAGATGGCACCGGAGATGAAGGGCTGGACGGCGCCCATCATCTTGAGGTGGCCCATGTGGGAGATCGCGCGCTCGCCTACGGCCACGTCGAACACGGGGAGGTGCTCGGGTGCCAGGCCGGGGGCGCCGAGGATCGTGCCGTGCTCGGCCAGGTGGGCCTCGATCTGCTCGATCTGGGGATCGGTGTAGCCGAGCGTTTGCAGGGCGAGGGGCACGGTGCGGTTGACGATCGTCATCTGGCCGCCGCCGACGAGCTCCTTGAACTTGACGAGCGAGAAGTCGGGCTCGACGCCCGTGGTGTCGCAGTCCATGAGGAAGGAGATCGTGCCGGTGGGCGCCAGGACCGTGGCCTGGGCGTTGCGGTAGCCGAACTGGTCGCCGAGCTCGACGGCCTCATCCCACGAGCGCCTGGCGGCCTCCAGGAGCTCGGTGTCGGCGCAGGTGGAGTCGGGGATCGCTTGGGAGGCGTCGCGGTGCAGGCGCATCACGTTGTTGTGCTCGGCGCCGTTTTCCTCGTAGCGCTCGTAGGGGCCGAGCGCGGCGGCGATGCGCGCGGACTCGCGATAGGCGCGGCCGGTCATCAGCGCGGTGATCGCCGCGGCTGTGCCGCGGCCGGCGTTGGAGTCGTAAGGCATGCCGTTGCTCATCAGGTAGGCGCCGAGGTTGGCGTAGCCGAGGCCGAGCTGGCGGAACGCGCGCGCGTTGACGCCGATCTCGGGGGTCGGATAGCTGGAGGGGCCGACGACTATCTCTTGCGCCAGGAGGACGATGTCCACAGCGTGCTCGAAGGAGGGCACGTCGAAGGAGCCGTCGGGGCGGCGGAACTTCATCAGGTTGAGCGAGGCCAGGTTGCAGGCGGAGTCGTCTACGTGCATGTACTCGGAGCACGGGTTGGAGGCGTTGATGCGGCCGCTTTTGGGGCTCGTGTGCCACTGGTTGATGGTGGTGTCGTACTGGACGCCCGGGTCGGCGCAGCGCCAGGCGGCCTCGGCGATCTCGCGCATCAGCTCGCGCGCGGAGACCGGCTCCCCGACGGGCTCGCCGGTGGAGCGGGCCGTCAGGCGCCACTCGGCGTCGGCCTCGACCGCGCGCATGAACTCGTCGGTGACGCGGACCGAGTTGTTGGCGTTCTGGTACTGGATCGAGTAGAAGCCGTCACCGTCGATCGACATATCGAAGCCGGCGTCGCGCAGGGCCTGGGCCTTGTCCTCCTCCTTGGCCTTGCACCAGATGAACTCACGGATGTCGGGGTGATCGACGTCGAGCACGACCATCTTGGCGGCGCGGCGGGTCTTGCCGCCGGACTTGATCGTGCCGGCCCAGGAGTCGGCGCCGCGCATGAAGGAGACGGGGCCCGAGGCGGTGCCGCCCTTGGCCAAGGGCTCCATCGAGCCGCGGATGTTGGACAGGTTGATGCCCGAGCCGGAGCCGCCGCGGAAGATGTTGCCCTCCTTGGTGTTCCACTCGAGGATCGACTCCATCGTGTCCTTGACCGACAGGATGAAACAGGCCGAGCACTGGGGGCTCTCCTCGAACCCGACGTTGAACCAGACGGGGGAGTTGAAGGCGGCCATCTGGTGCAGGAGGATGTGGGTTAGCTCGTCCTCGAAGGCGCGGGCGTCCTCGTCGGTGGCGAAGTAGGCGCGGGCGCGGCCCCAGCCGGCGATGGTCGAGGCGACGCGCGAGATCATCTGCTTGACCGAACGCTCGCGCGCGGGGTGGCCGATCTGGCCGCGGAAGTACTTCTGGGCGACGATGTTGGTCGCGTTTTGCGACCAGGACTTGGGAAACTCGACGTCCGACTGCTCGAAGGCGACGCGGTCGCCGTGGCCGATGCGGGCGTCGCGCAGCTCCCACTCGACGGTGTCGAAGGGGTGGGTGTCGGGAGATGTGAACACGCGCTCGACTGACAGCGCGGCGCCCGCGGGGACGTCCTGTGCGATCGTGGGGTGCGGGGTGGAATCCATCGGCCTCATCTCCTCTGCGCCGTATCGTGCGACGCCCACTCGACTCTGTTCACTTGGGGGCCGAGAATCGTTGCGCGACCCCCGGACAGAAACCGGGAACCTTCAATTTTAGAGGGGTTTTCCCCTCTTACCTGCCGAGCCGGGCCCAATCTGAGAACTCGGCCCAGGTCGCCGAGCCGCGGTAGGAGGCCTCGCGCAGGGAGTGCGTGAGCGCGGTGGCCCAGCGCGGTTCGAGGGCCAGCCAGCGGGCCACGCCCCACGCCAGGCAGGCAAGCAAGAGCAAGGCGCCGAGGATGGCCAGGAGCAGCGCTCCCGTCGAGAAATGGGTCGGTTTGCTCGAATGGTGGACCACGACGACGGTGCTGGTGTGGACCGTCGTGGTGGGCGCTGTCGTGGCCGGCACCGTGGTGGTCGAGGTGACGGTGGGCGTCGATGTTGGGATTGGAGTCGTGCCGGTCGCGGAAGTGGAGCTCGGCGCCACCGTTCCGGGCTGGGCGCCGTTCGGAGCCGTTGTCGTGCCGGTCGGAGTGCTCGCCGCCGGGGTGGACGAGGTGGATGGGTTGGTCGTCGCGGTGGTTGTAGCGGTGGTCGTGGAGTGGACGCGGGCCGAGGCGGGAATCGAGATGCCGAGCGCGGGGTCGTTGGTGACCGAGGGCTTGGCGGCCGCCGCGGCCGGAGCGGCGCTCAGGAGCAGGCTGAGCAGGACGCCCACACCGATGGACCGAGCGCGGGCTTTCGCCAAAGACCCCCCGCGCGCGCGAGTCATAGCCTGGAGCACAACGGACACCCACCCATGCTAACGAGCCTCGCGCTGCCCGCGGCGCTAGCCCGGGGGCAGGAGGTCCGCCAGCTCGGCCAGCGCCAGCTCGAGCACCGTGGCGGGCGACTGGGCGGCGTCGATCGGGCGTATGCGCCGGGGCTCGGCGGCGGCCAGGGCATCGTAGGCGGAGGCGATCGCTTCGAAGAAGGGCTGTCCCTCGCGCTCCAGGCGATCGGGCGCCAGGGCGCGCTCGGCCTGACGGGCCCGGGCGGTCGAGGAGTTGACGCGCAAGAGCAGGGTGCGATCTGGGCTCAAGTCGCCCGTCGCGAAGCGGTTGATGGCGCGGATGTCCTCGAAGCCGAGGCCGCGGCCGGCGCCTTGGTAGGCAAGCGAGGAGTCGACGAAGCGATCCAGCAGGATCCACTCGCCGTGTGCCAATGGACCGGCGATCCGCTCGTTGCACCAGCTCGGCTCGTGCCGCGGCATAGAGCAAAGCCTCGGCTCGCGATCCCACGGTCAGAGTGGGGTCCTTGACGAGCTCGCGGATGCGCTCGGAGAGGGCGACGCCTCCGGGCTCGCGCAGCAGCTCGACCTGGACGTCGCGCTCTTGCAGGGCGTCGAGCAGGGCGGAGGCGAGCGTGGACTTGCCGGCGCCGTCGATGCCCTCGATCGTGATGAGCTTGCCGGGAGGCACGGCGCCACGGTAGCGCCCGTCTAGGATGGCCTCGATGTCGGCCATGTCGAGCGAGCAGGGGCCGGAGAGGCTGCCGGGGATCGAGGACCATGCACACGCTCGCGCGGTGCTGCTGCCGGCGCTGCCCCCTGACGGAGAACCGGCGCACGCCTATCTGTTCCATGGACCGACGGGCAGCGGCAAGGAGGCGGTCGCCAGGGGGTTCGCGGGGGCGCTGCTGACCGACGGGGCGCGCACCCCGGAGACGGTCGCCGTGCGGGTGGCGCGCGACGCGCATCCGGACCTGACTTGGGTCAGGCCGAGCGGGGCGAGCGAAGTGCTGGTCGGGGACATCGAGGGGCCGGTCGTGGCGGCCGCGACGCACACGCCGTTCGAGTCGGCGCGCAGGGTGTTCGTGATCGAGGCGGCGGGGACGATGAACGACCAGGCCGCCAACCGGCTGCTCAAGACGCTCGAGGAGCCGGCCTCGTTCGTGCACGTGATCCTGCTGGCCGAGCACCGCGAGGACGTGCTCGCGACGATCGCCTCGCGCTGTCAACAGGTGCGCTTCGATCCGCTGAGCGGCGCGGTGGTGCGCGAGCGACTGGAGCGGGAGGGCGATGAGCCGATCGAGGCGGCCAGGGCGGCGGCCTGTGCGGAGCTGGCGGGCGGAGACCTGCGCTTGGCCCGGCGCTTGGCCGGCGAGGAGGGGGCGGGGCTGCGCGAGTGGGCGGAGCGCTTTGTGGGGGATGCGCTCGGGGGACGGACCGAAGAGCGAAGCTGGACCTGGCTGTTGGAGGCGGCCAAGGCGGCGGCGGGCGAGGCAGGGGCCGGCGCGGGCGAGCGGTTGAAGGCGCAGGCGGAGCTGTTGCCGAGCAAGGAGCGGCGCAAGTACGAGCGCGAAGGCGCCGACGCGGTGCGCCGCAGCGAGCGGCGCGCGCGTGTGGCCACGCTCGATCTGGGCTTGAGGCTCGCCGAGCAGTGGTTGCGCGACGGGTGGTGCTTGGCGGTGGGCGCACCCGAGCTGGCGCTAGCCGTCGATCGGCGCGAGAAGCTGGCCGAGTGCGCGGCGGGCCGCTCCGCCGCGTCGCTGATGGCGGCAGTCGAGCTGGTCGGCGAGACGCGGTTGGCGCTCGCGCTGAACGTGGGCGAGGAGCTGGCGCTCGAAGCGCTCGCCTATCGCTTGGCGGCCCTGCCTAGCTGACTGACGCCGCGATCGGGCCCAAGTTCGGCTGCAGATCGTAGGTCTCGAACGCCATGAAGCGCGAGAACAGGCGGTTCTCGGGGCCGTGGAAGTCGGCCGAGCCGGTCGAGAGCAGCTCCAGCTCGGCGCAGCGCTCGGCGAGGAGCTCGGTTTGCTCGCGGGTGTGGGTGACGTAGAACGCCTCGACCCCGTCGATCCCGAGCGCGCGGAAGCGGTCGATCATCGCGAGGACTTCGTCGCTGTCGGATACGTCCCAGAACGGGTGCGCCCAGATCGCCACGCCGGAGGCGGCTTGGATCGCGTCGATCGCCTCCTTGACGGTGGGGGTGATACGCAGACAGAAGGCGGGGCGACCCTCGATCAGGTAGCCGCGGATGAAGGAGCCGATGTCGTCGATCTGCTCGGCGCGCAGGCGCTCGGCGTTGGCGGGGTGGGCGAGCGCCGCTTCGGCGAGGTGGGGGCGGCCGATCGGCTCCCCCGCCGCGACTCGGGCATCGATCGCGTGGGCGTCGAGCTCGAAGCCGAGCTCGCGCAGGTTTTGGGCCATGCGCAGGGTGCGCTGCTCGCGGTCGGCCAGAAAGCCGGACAGGGTGGCCAGGAAGGCGGGGTCGGTGTGGTCGACGAGGTAGCCGAGGATGTGCAGTTCGCGGGCTACGCCGGGCTCGCCGGTCTCCGAAGGGTTGTCGATCGCGGAGATCTCGATCGCGGGCACCACGGTGACGCCTTGGGCGGCGCCGGCGGCGAGCGCCTCAGCGACGCCCGCGAGGGTGTCGTGGTCGGTGAGCGCGAGCAGCTTGACCCCGGCCTGGGCTGCGGCGGCCACGACCTGGGCCGGCTCGAGCGCCCCGTCGGAGCGCGTCGAGTGGGACTGGAGGTCGAAGGGCGGGGTTGCGGCGGGGCCGGCGGAGGACACGCGCGAACCCTATGCGATCGAGCGCCCCCTCGCGCCTACGCGGCCTGGCATCCGCCCGGTCGCTTATCGGTCACGCGCAAGCCGTGGGAGCGCGCCTCGAACTCGAGACCAGGCTCGACGAACGGCGAGATGCGCTCGGCGACGATTTCGCGCAAGACACGCACGGCTGCGTGGTAGCGGCCGGCCGGACTCTCCCCGGCGCCAGACATCGCTCCATCGGAGCCGGCGGGGCGCCAGGCGGAGTCAGATTGACGCGCCGCCGAGTCGGACTGACGCGCGGCGGCGTCGGTCTCACGGGCCCGCGCTGTCGCCTCGCTCCAGGTGGCCTCGAGGTAGGCGAGCGCAGCGCCGACCTCCTCCTCGGCCAGCTCGCCGGGGGCTTCGACCTCGCGCAGGACGGGGAGCACCTCGCGGTGCAGCCAGCACTGCTCGGCGTCGGCGCGCAGCAACAGGTGGACATCGGATGGGGCTATGTATTCAAATGAATTGGACATGACGGAAGACCGGGTTGTTGAATCGTGGTCTGCACATGGCTTCGACGCGGTAGGGGAGGGGCTTTAGGAGGTGCGGGACACGTTCCACGTTTTGCTTGACGGGACAAGGCCGGGCGGGCAGAGATCGATCGAACAGTCGGCCAGCGCTGGGCTGAGCCGTAACGTCGCGGGACCGCCGATCGCCAGGGCGAGCTTGGCGGCGCTACCCGCGCCGGTGGTGCGCTAAACCCGGGTACGGCGTGTTTCTTTCCTAAAGATGGGGTCGGCCAGGGGCCGATGCTTGAGGTAGATGCCGGCTGTACGAGACCACGCGTTGGGGCTGCCCAAGCACAGCGATCCGACCGCCCGCCTGCCTGGACAGCATGCGCGCGCGACGTTTTTGCGTCTCCGTTTGCGCACGCTCGTGACGCTCGGAGTGCTGGCGGTCTTGACGACGGTATTGGGGCGCTCATTTGGGTTGCACAGCCCATTGTTCATCGGCTCGGAGCTGGCGCTGCTGGTGGCCATGTTCGGCGTGTCGCGCTTTGTGTTGCCGCTCGTGGACCGCCACGACAGGGGGGCGGCGGGCGAGGAGCACGTGGGAGGACTGCTCGAGACGCTCCCGGGCGAAGGCTGGCGTGTACTTCACGACGCGAGCCTTGGCTACGGCAACGTCGATCACATCGCGCTCAGCCGCAAGGGGTTGTTCGCAGTGGAGACCAAGAGCCGCCAGGGTGAGGTGCGCGTGCGCACGATTCACGGAGGAGTTCTGCGCCAGGCTCAAGAGCAGCGCGAGGCGCTCGAACGGATCGCGGGCGAGCGGGCGGAGGCGCTCGTGGTGTTCAGCAGAGCCTGGGTGGACAAGCCGTTGGCCCGCCGCAGGGGGGTGCGGATCCTGCCGGCGCGGATGCTGTTGGCCTACCTGCGCCGCCACTCGGAGACTTTGAGCGAGGAGCAGGTGGAGCGAGCGCACGCGCGCATCGTGGGGGCGCTCGCCGAGAGCGAGCAACAGCCCGATAGGCTGTTGGGGTGGCCACCGCCGTCGCGCAGCCGCCTGTAGGCGCCCTGAAGCCCCTTGCCGAACCGCCCGCCGAGGCGCTGCCGGCAGGCCCGAAACTACCGCCGCTGGCCCTGACGGTCGTATGGGCCTTGGCCCCGACTTGGGTGATGGATCGGTGCGCACGACGCTATGGGGACGCGTTTACGCTGACGTTCGGGCCGAGCGGGCGCAAACTGGTGATGTTGAGCGAACCGGACGCCGTCAAGGCCGTGTTCACGGCGCCGCCCGATCTCGCGCCGTCGGCCGCCGGGGCTTCGCCGATCGCGCCGGTGATGGGGCCGAGCTCGGTGATCGTGCTGACCGGGCCCGAGCACATGCGCCAGCGCAAGCTTTTGTTGCCGCCGTTTCACGGAGAGCGGATGCGGGAGTACTCGGACGTGATCGTGGAGGCCACGAGGCGCTCGATGGTCGAGTGGCCGATCGGCGAGCCGATGAGGCTGAGCAAGCGCACACGCGCGATCACGCTCGAGGTGATCCTGCGGGCCGTGTTCGGCGTGGAGGCCGAGCGCATGGGCGCTTTGCGCGAGGCGATCGGGGGGCTGCTGACGCCAGGGCAGACGCCGGCGCTGCTGATGAATGCGCTGCGCCGGCCGGTCGAAGCTAGACCCAGCGGGAAAATCGGGCGGGCGCTCGACCACCTGGACGATGTGATCTACGCGGAGATCGCGCGCCGGCGCTCACAGCAAGACCTGGGTGAGCGCGCGGACATCCTGTCGCTGCTGATGCTGGCGCGCGATGAGGACGGGCAGGCGATGAGCGACGAGGAACTTCGCGACGAGCTCGTGACCTTGTTGTTGGCCGGCCACGAGACGACCGCCACGGCGGTGGCTTGGGCGGTCGAGCGGCTGGTGCGCCACCCGGCCAAGCTGGCGCGGCTGGTCGCGGAGATCGAGCGCGACGAGGGCGACGAGTACATGCAGGCGGTGATCTCCGAGACGCTCAGGGTGCGGCCGGTGGTACCGATGGTGGTGCGGGTGCTGCAGGCGCCGCTGCAGGTCGGCGCGCGCGAGCTGCCGGCGGGCGCGCGGGTGGTGCCGTCGATCTATCTGACCAATCGCAACCCGAAGGTGTATGACGCGCCGAAGGAGTTCAGGCCGGAGCGGTTCCTCGACAAACCGCCTGAGACCTTCTCTTGGATCCCGTTCGGCGGGGGCATCAGGCGGTGCATCGGGGCTTCGTTTGCGACGCTCGAGATGAAGCTCATCTTGCAGACGATCCTGAGCGAGCTGGCGCCCGAGCTGCCCGCGAAGGGCGGCCGCCTGTGGCGAAGGGGCGAGTGGAACCAGAGGCGCGCAATCACGCTGGTGCCCGCCGCGGGGGCTCGCGTGGTTTGGCGCCGGCGCTGAGGCGACACTCGTCGCGTAGGACCGCGACGAGGCGCCCGGCGCGTGGCGTGGACGTGGGGAGGGCCGGGGCGCGCAAAATACCGCCCGGAGCGCGAGGTAGCTTTGGGGAATGCTTCTAGCGACCCCCGCAGAGACCTCGACGAGGGAGCTCCCCGATCCCGAGCTGCTGCTCGAGCGGTTCGGGCTCGAAGCATTCAGGCCGGGCCAGCGCGAGGCGGTGCAGGCTGCCTTGGACGGCCGCGACAGCTTGGTGGTGATGCCGACTGGGGGCGGAAAGTCGCTTTGCTACCAGCTGCCGGCGCTGGCGGGCGAGTCTGACCCGGAGCGACCGCTGGTGGTCGTCGTGAGTCCCCTGATCGCGCTGATGGCAGACCAGCACCGGCGCCTGGAGCAGGCGGGTGTGCGCTCGGCGATGCTGGCCTCGGGGATGGCCGACGGGCACAACGAGCAGGCGCTCGAAGCGGTCCGCTCGGGCGCGGCGCAACTCGTGTTGGCGGCGCCGGAGCGATTTGCGTCGAATGCTTTTCGCGCGAGCCTGGCGACGCGCAAGGTGGGATTGTTCGTGGTTGACGAGGCGCATTGCGTGGCCGAGTGGGGGCACGACTTCAGGCCCGACTACCTGCGCCTGCACGAGGCGATCGAGACGCTGACGCCACCGAGCAGGCGCGAGCAGCGGAGACACGCTGACAGCAGCGGGGCGACGCGCGACCGGCCCGCCGTGATGGCGGCCACCGCCACAGCCACTCCGAAGGTGGCCGAGGAGATCGCCGAGCGCTTGGGCTTGCGCGACTGGGTGGGGGTGCGCTCGGGCTTCGATCGACCGAACCTGAGCTTCGACGTGGTCGGCCTCGAGGGCAAGGGCGCGGTCGAACGCAAGCGGGCGGCGCTGCTGCACCTGCTGGCCGGACCGGAGACGAGGCCGGCGATCGTGTATTGCGGGACGCGCAAGCACACCGAGGAGGTGACCGAGCTGCTGACCGGGCGAGGGGTGAGAGCGGTCGGCTACCACGCCGGCATGAGCCCGGACGCGCGGAGAGCCGGCCAAGAGGCCTTCATGGGCGGAGAGGCCGAGGTGGTGGTGGCGACGAACGCGTTCGGCATGGGAGTGGACAAGGCCGATGTGCGAAGCGTCGTGCATTGGGCGGTGCCGACGAGCCTCGAGGCCTACTACCAGGAGGCCGGGCGCGGCGGGCGCGACGGCAGGCCGGGCCGGGCGGTGCTGTTGGCTTCGCGGATGGACTTGGGGCGATTGATCAGGTTCATCAAGGAGCGCGAGACCTCGGTGGATGACGTCAGGCGCTACGTGACGAGCCTGCGCAGGAGCGCACACGATGGGGTGGCGACGGTCGGACCGGGCGGGAGCGATGGCTGGGGAGGCGGGGCCTATGGCAATCAAGGCGCAGAGCGCGAAAGGGTGCTCCTGTCGATCGCCGAGCGGGCGGGCGCGGTGAGGCTGAAGCCGGGCGGCGGCGGGACGCTGCTCGTGGAGCTGACCGGCGAAGGGAGCCCGCGCAAGGCCTATGAGGCGATCAAGGTCGCTCGCGACAGAAGCTGGGCGGCGTATCGCTCGATCGAGCAGTTCATCTCGGGCGGGCAGATGTGTCGCAGACGCCAGATCTTGGATCACTTCGGCGATGAGGAGCCCTGCGCGCCACAGGTGAGGTGTTGCGACGTGTGCGAGGCGGACGCGGCGTTGGTGGAGGCATCGAGGCACGCTCTGCCGAAGCCGGCCAGGGCACGAGCGGGCCGCGGGAGCACGGCCACTCCGACGGAGGCGGGTGATCCGGTTGACGAGCAGGCCTTCGAGAAGCTGAAGGCGTGGCGGATGGGCCGCAGCGAAGGCAAGCCCGCCTACACGGTGGCCGCCAACGCGGCACTCGAAGGCGTGCTGCGCGCCGAGCCGAAGACCATGGAGCAGCTGATCGCCGTGAAGGGCATCGGCCCGGCGTTTTGCGAGCGCCACGGCGAGTCCCTGCTCGACGCGTTGGCCGAGCTGTAGCGGCGCGGCTTCGAGCGAACGGCCTCGGACAACGCGGCCTGCCTACCGATGGCGCCGACGCGCCGCTAGCATCCAAGGCCACGCCGACGTAGCTCAGCTGGTAGAGCACTTCACTCGTAATGAAGGGGTCAGGAGTTCGAGTCTCCTCG
Organism: uncultured Solirubrobacterales bacterium; assembly: GCA_963753145.1. Classification (GTDB taxonomy): domain Bacteria; phylum Actinomycetota; class Thermoleophilia; order Solirubrobacterales; family Solirubrobacteraceae; genus Palsa-744. Next base: position 1,186,807 of record CAVWAX010000003.1, on the reverse strand, counting down.
TCGGCTCTGGCAGAAACCCCGCTCCGGCGGGGTTTCTGATGTGGGAGCCGACGCCGCCGTCGGGGCACACTCCTAACGCTCGGTCGGGCTCGCTGTGAGCGAAGTCTCGGCCTGATTGGCACTTAAAAGCGGTAGACACATAGGCGGCGATCAGGTTGCATCGCCGCGGTGCCGACCGACCGCGACGATCCCCGCGCCCGTTTTGGCGATCGCCTCCGCTCGCTTCGGGCCGTGAAGGGGATCTCGCAGGAAGAACTGGCCGAACGTAGTGGTCTCAACCGGACCTACGTGGGGAGCGTTGAGCGCGGCGAGCGCAACGTAAGTCTCCTGAACATCTACAAGCTCGCGGCCGCGCTCAGCGTCGCCCCGAGCACCCTGCTAGATGACCACTGATCCTGTGGTCTCGGCTCTCCTCTCGCGCCTGCGGGAGCTTCGCGAGAAGGCAGGCATCTCGCCGGAGGAGCTAGACGCCCGCCTGATCCTCGGACCGGGCTGGGTCCGGCGATTTGAGTCCGGGCAGACCGTCCCCACCCTAGACGTGCTCGTCGTCTTGCTGTCCGCTCTCGGGTACGAACTGTCTGACCTGATCGCCGATCTCGCGCTTCCTGCCGAGGACGAGACGACCACGGCAGCCGTTAATCGGTTCTTGTCCGCCGAGGACACCGACCGGGACGTGTTGATCGTGCACTTCCGGTACACCGACTACGACGCGACCTACCGCCTCGCCGGAGCGACGCTGGAGGAGTTTGAGGAGGTGATCCTGGTCTTGCGAGACGGCCTCGCGGCGCTGGCGAGCGAAGGCGCGGTGGACGAGACTGCGATCAAGACCTCGGCCGTCGCCCGCACGTTTCTGCGCGCGATGGAGCTTTGGCCGAACGCGAACCCATCGGATATCTGGTGGTTCGTCGTGTTGCGGGCATATCACGATCCGTTCAACCACCCGGCGAACTACGCGCGGCTTGACCTCGGCCAAAGCTGGAAGCGGACCGGGGGCTGGGCGCTAGAGGAGATCCTCGTGCGCCACTACGGACCGGCGCTGGCGAAAGAGGGCATCAAGATCGTGATTGCCAACACCGCCGAAAGACGGCACTACATTTCCCAGCTCGCCGTCGCCGACCGACTAGAGGCAGACAAGATGGATGTGCTGCTTCTCGGCGACAAGGACGGCAAACTCCGCTGTTTCGGAGTCGTGCACGTCAAGGCAAGCTTCGCCGAGCGGCGTACAGATGACGTGCCGATGAGCCAAGCTCTCGTTGATGCCGGCTACTGCTCGCCGCTGTGGACTATGGACTGCAAGAGCACGCCGGCTGAGGAGCCCGTAAACAGGGGCGAGCTCGGGGCACCCCTAGCCGACGGTGCCGATAAACGCAGCGCCAAGCGGAAGGACATTGAGGACGACGGGTACTTCTCGGCCTGCTTCTCGTACAACCAGCGGACCCAGCCGACGCCGCCCAACCAGCCCGCTCGCGGGCGTATCTACGTCTGCGACTTCAATGACCCCGCCGCAGACGCATTCGCTCAGTTCGTGATTGACGCGTGGAAGCGCGTTCGCAACGTCCCCGGGCACATCAGTTAAGCCAGCGCCAGCTGGAAGCATGACGCCTCGGCGACGCGCGCGTTGGCGGCATCCGCCTGCTCTGGGTCTATCTCAAAGCCAACGTAGGAACAGCCAAGCCCGACGGCGGCGATGCCGGTCGTGCCCGAGCCCGCGAAAGGGTCTAGGACCACTACGTCCGACCCGACAGCTCCATAGGCCTCTATGCACCGCCGTGGCAGCTGGGTCGGGAAGCGTGAGAAGTGTGCCTTGCCTGTGATTCGCTCATTCGGAAAATCCCACACAGATCCAACAGGCGGGGAGGTCCGGAAACTATGGCGTTCGTCCGGGGCGAGCAGGTAGATGGGCTCATGCTGTCGGTGGGGACGCCTGCAACGTCCCTCCGGCATCGGATTGCTCTTGCGCCAGATCACCTCCCCGCGGAACAGATAGCCCCGTTCGCACAGCTCAATCACAAGCCGGTAGGGGAGGGCAAGGAGGTTGCCGTAGTTGAGCCACCCTACGTCTGACTCAATGAAGGCCCTTCGCTTCGCCCGGGGCTTGGTGTAGGCGGAGTTGTCGTCGGCCAAGCCGGTGCCGTTCTCCCCGAGCGTGCTGTAACTGCGGTCCTCCAGACGCCAATTCACGGGCGTGTTGTAAGCGTCCCCGATGTTGATCCAAAGCAAGCCGGACGGCTTTAGCTTGTCGCGGAGGACGGCGAACAAGTCGGCCAGCGCAGCGACGTACTCCCGCGGGTCCTCCTCCACGCCCATTCCACGCGAAAGGCGTTGACCCCAATAAGGCGGACTCGTCACGACGACATCCACGGAGGCGTCGGGCAGCTGCGGGATCAGATCGGAGCAATCGCCGCAAATCGTCTCGTTCCGTGGGAACGGCCCGATCTTGCTCGGCCCGCCGGTAATCCGGCCATTGGTACTCATAAGCGTCAGCATACAGCACTGACCGGACCTGTTCATGGGACCAACCGGACGAACCCAAGGGGTCCGCCAAGGGCAACCGAGCACCCGCAGAGACCGCAAACACGTGCCCTTGTTTGCTCGCGGGTGGAGATCGATCCGTTGTCCTAGACTGGACAGGATGTCCGAGCTTCCACCTTTGGTTCACGTCACCAACGTCGAGGCCGTCGGCGACCACGAGTTGCGCCTCACCTTCGAGGACGGGACCGTGGGCGACATCGCATTTGAGGAGCAGGAGTGGCGCGGCGTATTCGAGCCCTTGCGCGACCCACAAGAGTTCGCGAAGGTGACCGTGGACAGCGAAATCGGCACCCTGGTTTGGCCAAACGGGTTGGATATGGCCCCGGAGCCGCTCTATCAAGAGGCCAGACAACGTCAGCTCCTTCAATAGCGGGCCACCATGAGACCAGCCAACCAAAGGAAGATCGGCCTCCTAATCCTCGTCGCCTTCGCCCTGGCCGGACTGCTCGGGGCGTTCGATCGCTTTGCGCGGCCTGTGCGTTGTCGGGACGGGCACCTGTTCACCACGCTGTGGGTGCCGTTTGGTTCGCTGAAGGCGTTGCGGCTTGGGCGCAAGCGGTTTCAGTACTGCCCGGTCGGCCACCACTGGACGATCGTGACCCGACTCGATCGGGAGTCGGCAGGGCGCAAAGACCTGGCCAAGGCCGCCAAGGTACGCGACGTGCGCCTGCCTTAGGTCCTGTCCGGCTCTTCCCCGGCCTTGCCCTGTCCCCCGGCCTCGCTCGGCGCCTCCCCGCCCAGACCCGGCGGCACCACCTCGCCCCGCTTGATCGCCTCGGCCAGGCGTTGGCGCGCGGCGAAGCTGCCCCTGTCCAGGACGCCCGAACCGGCCGCGTAGGAGATCGGGTCGCCTCCGCCGCCCCTCAACACAAACGCACAACCGACCGCCACCAAAGCCCCCACCAGCGGTCCGACCAGGTAGACCCAATAGCTCGTGAAGTCGCCGCTCACCAGGGCCGGGCCGAACGAGCGTGCCGGATTCATCGACGCGCCGCTCACCGGCGCCGCCCAGAGGCCGGCCAGAGCGATGTATCCGCCGACCCCGAGCGCCGCGATAGCGCCCACGTTTTGGGCGGCCGAGGCGGTGCCCAAGATGACGCTCACGAGCCCCGCGGTGAGCGCGATCTCCATCAGCAGCGCTTGCCACGGTTCATACCCGGCGCCCGGCAGGGTCGCGCCCAGGTGCTGGATGTTGCCGAACACCGCCTCCAAGAACAGGCACGCCAAAGCGGCGCCGGCGAGCTGCACGACGATATAGCCCGGCACCCGCTTCCACGGGAAGTCGCGCCGCAGAGCGAATGCAAGCGAGACCACCGGGTTCAGGTGCGCCCCGGACACGGCCCCCATGAACAGGATGATCGCCATCACCATCAAGCCCGGCGCGACCACAGCCGCCGCCAGGCTGATCTGACCTTGCGCGTGCAGGATCCCCCCGCCGGCCGCGACCATCACCAAGAAGAACGTCCCAAGCAGCTCCGAGAACAGCCGCCGCCACTCAAGGCGCGGATCCTCGAACTGGGCCGCGCTGCCGAACTCGAGCGCGGCCATGTGCCGCGTGCGCGGCCCCAACAGCCCGAGGATCGGGCCCTCCTCGGAAGGCTCGTACTCCTCGGGCATTCCCTTCGCCTCCGCTTGGCGACCCGCCTAGCGCTTCGGGCAGGGCACGGTCGGGTTGACCGTCACCGTTTCGCCGCTCAGGAACGTAATTTCGACCTTGCCTTTGAAGCCGCCCTTCGGGCACCTCTTCGGCACAGTGCCGTAGGAGATCAGCTTTTTGCCCTTCTTGATCGCGGCGCCGACCTTGCCCTTGATCGACAACACCGACGCATACGGAGCCCCGGGCACCGTTTCCACGAGCGGCACCGGCACGGTCAGCTTCGGGCCGAACGGCGGCGGCGCCGTCGTGAAGCTGCCGGTCGCCAACACTTCGAGCTCGGCCGGCGAAGTGCCTTCGGTGTAGAACGCCAACGCTCCGCCGGGCGCGAAGAACGCTTCGATCGTCGCTTTCTCGTCGACCCGCGTCCCCCCGAAGCTGACCACCCCGAGCGCTTCGCCGGTCGGCCCGGCGCGGGAGCCCTTGGGGCACTTCTGCACTTCGTGGCTTTCGAGGATCGCCATCGGACAGGTCGGGAAGCCCTGCGTGTGCAGCTTCACGCCGGCCGGCAACTCGACGATGACCTTGGTCACCGGCGAGGGATAGCCGCCGTATTCGGTGCCGCTGATGCTCAGCGTCGCTTCCAACGCGGCGCCCGCCCCCAGGATGTTGCCCGTGCCCGGGTAGGTCGGGCTGTTGGCCTTGCTCGGATCGATCGGGATCGGCACGATCTTCGCCTTCACGGTGACCGCGGGCGCCGCCAGCGCCGCGCCCGGCACGGCCCCGACCGCCGCCGCCAGCGCCCCGACCGCCAAGCCGAGCCACATCAGTTTGCGTCGAAGTGAGCGCCCATCCGCAGTCATCGCGTTACCCCCGTTTGCTCTCCGCTTTGCGTTCCCCTGAACTCCAAAGCATAGAAGAGGGCACTGGGCGCCGCGACACGATCGCTCCGCGCCGCCCGCGCGCGCAATACCGTTCAGCGCGTGCCCGCCAAGCTTCCCACACGCCTGAGCACCATCCAAGGCCTGCAGACGCGCCACCTCGTCGCCGGCTCGGGTCCGCCCGTGCTCGTCTTGCCCGGCTGGGGGGCTTCGATCGAGGCCGTCTACCCGATCGTCACCGGCCTCTCGCCGGTGGCCACCGTATACGCGCTCGATCTGCCCGGTTTCGGCGAGAGCGAGCCTCCCCCCGCGCCTTGGGGGGTCGAGGACTATCAAGCTTTCGTCGCCGCCTTCATGGACCAGCTCTCGATCGAGGCACCCACGATCGTCGGTCACTCGAACGGCGGGCGCGTCGCCATCAGGATGGCCGCCACCGAACCCTCGCGCGCCTCCAAGCTGGTCCTCGTCGACGCCGCCGGCATCCGCCCCAAACGCACCCTGCGCTGGTATCGCCGCGTAGCCCTGGCCAAGCTCGGCAAGTACGCGGCCCGCCGGCTCGGCGCCCCCGGCGAGCGTCTGCGCACACGCCTGATCGGACGCACCGCCTCCGCCGACTACCTGGCCGCCGGCGAGATGCGCCCGACGCTGGTCCGGCTGGTCAACGCCGACCTGCGCCCCTACATGCCTCGGATCGCAGTCCCCACGTTGCTCGTGTGGGGCTCCGAGGACAGCGACACTCCGCTGGCCGACGCGCATGAGATGGAGCGCCTGATCCCCGACGCCGGCCTCGTCGTCCTGGAGGGAGCCGGCCACTTCAGCTACCTCGACCAGCCCGCCCGCTTCGCGCGCATCGTGTCCCACTTCATAGCGCCGCCGCAGCCCCCCGGACCCGGCAACGCCGTTTATACACGCGCGCGCGAGTCCACCCCCAAAGAGCAACCAACCCCACGCTCCCCGGAGGACCGGTGAACACATTCGCGAGCCTGGCCGCCGTCGCGGCCGTCGCCGCGCTCGCCGTGCGTCTGGCAGGCCGCCAGCACCGCCTCCTGCACCTGCTCCAGCTGGAGCACTACGAGAACGCCCGCCTCCTGCTCTGGCTGCGCCGCCGCGGCGAGCTCTTGGCCCCCCGCGAGCTGCTCGCCGCCACCCTCGTGTTCGCGGCCGCCACCATCGCCCAAGCAAGCGGATCGCCGTGGCTCTGCGGAGCGCTGCTGCTCGCCTCCTGCCCCCTGGCCGCCCCGGGCGTCGCCGACTGGCGCCGCGAGGCCATCACGCCGCTCGTCTTCACCGGCCGCGCCAAGCGCCTGCTCGCCGCCGCCCTCTTGCCCCCCGCGGCGCTGCTCGTGGCCACGATCGCGCTCGCCGCGACCGGCCTCACAACCGCGACGCTCGCCTGCGTGCTCGCGCTGGGCGTGCTCCTGCTCGCCGCCGCGCCCTGGACGCTCACGCTCGCCAACCGCGTCCTCCAGCCGCTCCAGCGCTCGATCAACCGCCGCTACGAGCAGCGCGCCATCGGCTCCCTGCGCGACCACAACCCGCTCGTAGTCGCCATCACCGGCAGCTACGGCAAGACGACCACCAAGTTCTGCGTCGGCGCCGTGCTCGAAGCCGACCGCCCCACCCTGGTCACGCCCGAGTCCTACAACAGCTACCTGGGTGTCCTGCGCACGATCAACGAGCACCTACAGCCCTCCCACGAGGCCTTCGTCGTCGAGATGGGCATGTTCCGCCGCGGCGACATCGCCGAATTGTGCGAGCTCGTGCACCCCAAGATCGGAGTCATCACCGCGATCGGCCCGATGCACCTGGAGCGGCTCGGCTCGATCGAGGCGATCGCCGCCGCCAAGGGCGAGCTGCTCGACGCGCTACCCCCCGACGGTCACTTCGTCACCAACGGCGCCGACCCCCGCTGCCTGCAGCTAGCGGCCCGCTCCCACGTGCCCGTCACCCTTTTCGAAGTCGAGCACCCCCCCGCACCAGCCGACGTCGCTCAGGCGCCCCAAGCCCCGCTCTCCACGACCCGCACGCCACTCCTATCCCAAAAAAACAACCCCCCCACACGAGTCCTCGCGACGAACGTGCGCCTGGCCGAGGGACGCACCACATTCACGCTCGCAGTCGACCCGCCCGACGGCCCCGAGGTCGAGGTCTCGGCCGGCCTGCTGGGCGCCCACAACGTCTCCAACCTGCTCGCCGCCGCCGCCGTCGGCCACGTGCTCGGCATGCCCCTGCCGCGCATAGCCCAAGGCCTGGCCCAGGTCGAGGCCCCCGCGCACCGCCTCCAGCCGATCCACAATCGCGCCGCCGGCGTGGTCGTGATCGACGATGCCTACAACTCGAATCCCGACGGAGCCGCCGCCGCGCTCCAGGTCCTGCGCGAGCACCCCGCCACGCGCCGCCTGCTCGTCACGCCCGGCATGGTCGAGCTGGGCGCCCTGGAGGCCGAGCTAAACCGTCGCTTCGGCGAACAGGCGGCCGCGGTGTGCGACATCGCGATCCTGGTCGGCCCCGCCCGCACCGCCCCGATCCGCGAAGGCCTCATCGGCGCCGGCCTGGCCGAGTCAAGCATCCAGGTGGTGCGCGACATCGCCGAGGCCACCACCCTGCTCGCCGGCCTCACGCGAGCCGGCGACGTGATCCTGTTCGAGAACGACCTACCCGACACCTACTCCCCATAAGCTAGGGCTCCCATGCCCCAGCCTGGACTAAAGATCGGCGTCGCCTTCGGCGGGCGCTCGGTCGAGCACGACGTCTCGATCATCACCGGCCTGCAGGCCCTCGACGTGCTCTCCGAGCGCCACGCCCCGATCCCGATCTACATCGCCCGCTCCGGCCGCTGGTACACCGGCGAGGCCCTGCGCGCCCTGTCCGTCTACCAGAGCCCGGGCGACCCCGACGCCGAGGAGATCAACTTCGACCTGCACCGCGGCCGCCTGCTGCGAGCCGCGCCCGCGCCCTCCGGCTCGCTCCTGCGCGCCCGCCGCTCCGCCGCCCGATCGGACCAGCCCATCGACCTGGACGCCATAGTCCTCGCCACGCACGGAACCCAGGGCGAGGACGGCTGCCTCCAGGGCGCCCTGGAGCTGGCCCAACTCCCCTACGTCGGCCCGCCCGTCCCCGCCGCCGCCGCCGCGATGGACAAGATCACGACCAAGGCCCTGCTGGCCCAAGCCGAGTTGCCGGCGCTCCCCCACCTGGCGCTGCGCCGCGAGGCCTTCGAGCTCGACCGCGCCGCCTGCCTGGCCCAGGTCAGGGGCGCGTTCGAGTTCCCGCTCTACGTCAAGCCCGCCTCGCTCGGCTCTTCCGTCGGCGTCAGCCGCTGCACCGAGGAGTCCGCCCTGACCGAGGCCCTCGAACTGGCCTTCGAGCTGGACCGCGCCTGCCTGATCGAACCCTCGGTGGAGGGCGGCATCGAGGTCAACTGCGCGGTCATCGGCCGACCCGGCGTCGAGCCGCGCGCCTCGGTCTGCGAGCAACCCGTGGCGGCCGAGCGCTTCCTGTCCTTCGAGGACAAGTACATGAGCGGCGCCAAGGCCTCCGGCATGAAGGGCGCCCAGCGCCTGATCCCCGCTCCCGTCTCCCCCGCGCTCACCGCCCAGATCCAGGATCTCGCCAAGCGCGCCTTCACCGCGTTCGGCTGCGCCGGAGTCACGCGAGTCGACTTCCTGATCGACGCCTCCGAGCGCGTCTACGTCAACGAGCTCAACACGATCCCCGGCTCGTTCTCCTTCTACCTGTGGGAGCCCGCCGGCCTGCCCTTCGCCCAGCTGATGGACGACCTGCTCGACCTCGCCCTGGAGGACCACCGCGAAAAGCTCCGCACCACCACGGTCTTCTCCACCAACCTCCTCTCCGAGCGCGCCTCCGGCGCCAAGGGGGGCGAAAAGGGGTGACCCCAGGCCCCGTCCTGGTCGCCATGGGGGGCCGCTCCTTGGAGCGCGAGATCTCGCTGCGCTCCGGCCACCGCGTCGAGCGCGCCCTGCGCTCGCTCGGCTACGAGGTCAGCGCGCTCGACGTCGAGGGCGACTTCGTCGAGCGCGTCCTGGCCGCCCAGCCCAGCTTCGTGTTCGTGGCGATGCACGGTCGCGGCGGCGAGGACGGCACCCTGCAGGATCTCTTGCAAACGCTTGACGTCCCCTACACGGGCTCGGACCCCCTGGCGAGCGCCCTGTGCATGGACAAGGTGCTGTTCAAGCGCATGCTGCGCCTGCACTCGATCCCCACGCCGGCGTTCCACAGCTTCAACGAGACCGCCTTCCGCGAGCTCGGCGGCGCCCGCACGTTTCCCAAGCTGCTCGACGAGCTCGGCCTGCCCGTCGTGGTCAAGCCGGTCGCGCAGGGCTCGGCGATCGGGATCAAGTTCGTCACCGCCGCCGAGCAGCTCCCGAGCGCGATCCTCGGCGCCTTCGGCTACGGCGAGCGCGTGCTCGTCGAGGAGCGCGTCCTCGGCCGCGAGCTCGCGGTCACCGTGCTCGATTCGCCCGATCCGGCGGCCGGCCCCACCGCGCTGCCGATCGTCGAGCTGTTCACCCCCGAGCGCTTCTACAGCTACGAAGCCCACTACACGATCGGCCAGCTGCGCATGGAGGTGCCCGCCGAGCTCTCGCCCGAGATCCGCGCCCGCGTCGAGCGAGCGGCGCTCGACAGCTACCGCCTGATGGGCTGCCGCGACTTCGCCCGCGTCGACCTCATCCTCGACTCGCAAGAGGTCCCCCAGGTGCTCGAGATCAACACGATCCCGGGCCTCACCGAGACCGGGATCACCACCGCCGCGGCCGAGGCGGCCGGCATGAGCTTCGCCGACTTGGTGGCCGCGATCGTCGGGCGCGTGACCTCCGTCTGACTTTCCCTGTAGTTTTTTTACCAACAGACGATTGTATTCTCCCATCCGGGATCGGGCCGCTTTGTCTGAGCGCGCCGCCGCGGGGTATTGGAAAGACACCCGGCCCGCGCGGTTCGACCCTCGAGGTGACGCGATGTACAAGGACGAGCACCACCCCAAGAGCGCCGCGCGGCGCACTTCGCGCAAGACCGCGCCCCAAGACCGTTCGAGCAAACCGCCCTCGCGGGCGCCGCGCGTCAGGCCCGAGCCGGACCCCAGGCTGTCGCGCTCGCTCGAATACGGCGTCGCGATGCTCGAAGCGTTCTCCGCCGAGCGCCAGACGTTGGGCATAGCCGAGATGGCCGACATCGTCGGGATCAGCCGCTCCACCACCCACCGCTATGCGATCACCCTGGTCGCGCTCGGCTTCCTGGAGCAGGACGACAAACGCCGCTACCGGCTCTCCGCCCAAGCCGGCGACCCCGGCGCCGCGGCGATCGGCGCGATCCGCCGAGCCACACCGGCGCGCGCCGTCCTCGAAGAGCTGCGCGAAGAGCTCGGCCACACGGTCAGCATGGGGGTGCTCGACGGCCCACGTGTCGTCTACGTGCACCGCCTGCTCAGCCACCGCGCCGGCCAGCGCTCGATCGACCTGGAACTGGGCGTCGGCGGCCACGTCCCGGTGTACTGCACCGCGATGGGCAAGCTCCTGCTGGCGAGCGTCTCCGACGCCGAGCGGCGCGCCCTGTTGGCCGACCTCGAGCTGACGCCCCGAGGCCCGCGCTCGATCACCAACAAGAGCAGGCTCGTCGCCGAGCTGGAGCGCATCAGCCCGCGCGAAGCGGTCATCTGCGACGAAGAGCTCGTCGCGCGCGCCCGCTCGATCGCGGTGCTCGTGCCGCGCCCCGCCAGCGAGTACCCGCTCGCGCTCGAAGTCACGGTGCCCACCAGCGCCTATACCGTCAAGCGCCTCCTGGCCGAGGTCGGCCCCCGCCTGAAGCGAGCCGCCAAGCTGATCTCAGGGGACTGACCGGCCCGGACCTCCACGCCGAGCACGCGCGCGCCGACTCGCCGGCGTGCGCGTCTGCCCTGCTCAGGGCCTCAGGGGCGCAACAGTTCGTGGCGCAGCGCGTAGCCGACGAGTTCCGCGCGCGTGTCGAGCCCGAGCTTGCGGTGGATGCGCGCGCGATGGGTCTCGATCGTGCGCGGTGAGAGCCCCAGCTTGTCGGCGATCTCCACGCTGGTGTGGCCCAGCGCGATCAGCCGCAGCACCTCGCGCTCGCGCGGCGTCAGCTTGTCCTCGCCGCCACCCCCCTTGCGCGCCCCCAGCTTGACCGCCAAGACCGGGCTCACGTAGCGCTTGCCTCGCGAAGCCTCGCGCACGGCCGCCGGCAGGTCGGAGTCGGCCTGGTCCTTCAGCACGAGCCCCTTGGCGCCGTTGTCCAGCACGCGGGTGGCAAACGCGGGATCGTCGTTCATCGTGAGCACCACGATGTTCGTCTCGCGAGCGTCTCGGTGCACGCGCGCCAGAGCGTCGACTCCGGAGCCGTGGTCGCTCATGCCCAGGTCGAGCACCAACACGTCGGGGCGGCGCGCCGTCACGTGCCCCATCACCGCTTGCAGGCTGTCCGTTTCGGCGACCACCTCGATGTCGGCCTCACCGTCGAGCAGCGTCCGCAGGCTCTCGCGCATCGCCGCGTGATCGTCGGCGAGCACGGTCTTGATCGCCGCGGCTTCACCGCGGGAATCGGGATCGGGCACCGAAGCGAGACGAAGCAGAGGGAACATAAACAGACGTTAGGCTCCCCGCGAGACCTGTTCCAGCGGACAAAGCCGCGTACCGATCGCGGCAAAGCACGTAGGCCCGCTCATCCGCGCAAGGACGGCTCGGGCCGGCGTGGAGCGGCGGGGCGCACCCGCACGCGCGCGTCCAAGATCAGCGCCCCCTCGGGCCCAACCGCGACCGGATTGGCATCGAGCTCGGCGATCTCGGCGTGATCGCCGACCAGCGCGCCCAAGCGCAACAGCATCTCCTCCAGCGCCCCCACGTCGCACGGCGCCGAGCCCCTGTAGCCCTCCAGCAACGGATAGCCGCGCAGCGAGCGCAACATCTCGCGCGCGTCGAGATCGCTCAGCGGCGTGATCCTTACAGCCACATCGCCCAGGATCTCCGCCCGCGTGCCGCCCGCGCCGCAGGCGATCACCGGGCCGAAGCTCTCGTCGTGCACGACCCCCATCAACAGCTCCACCTGGGCGCTCACCATCGGCTGCACCAAGAACCCTTCGAGCTCGAGTCCCGCCTGCGCCACGGCCCGCTTGATCTGCTCCGCGCCGGCGCGCACCGCGTCGGGCCCATCCAGGTCGAGCAGCACCCCACCCGCGTCGCTCTTGTGCACCAAGCCCTTCGCGACCGCCTTCAAAGCGACCCGCCCCCCGATCGCGCGCGCCGCGCCCGCCGCCTCGCGGGGAGTACGCACCGTGCGCGTCCTGACCAAGGGCAGCCCATAGCAGCGCAACAGCGCCCCCACCTCGCGCGCCTTCAGCCAACCGCCGCCACCCGCGACAGCGCGCGCCACGATCGCCGCCGCCGCCGCTGGGCGCAGACCGGGAGGTCTGACGACGGTGCCCGGCGCCCGCTCGCGCCAGCGCCCATAGCGGCTCGCGTGGGCGAGCGCCCGGGCGGCGTCCTCGGGGAAGTCGAACACCGGCACCCTGGGGCTCTCGTCGAGGCCATCCTCGACGGCGGCGCGGCTGAGCTCGTCGGTCATGAACACAGCGGCGACCGCCACGTCCCCCGCGCCGGCCGCGGCCGCGCGGATCGCGCGGGCCACGTCGCGCGCCTCGGTCACGAGCGGCGGCACGAAGATCGCGAGGATCGCATCGCAAACGCCCTCCTGTGCAAGCACTTCGATCGTGCGCCCATAGCTCTCCGCGGAGGCGCTCGCGATCATGTCGACCGGGTTGCCCAGCGATGCTTGCGGGTCCAAGAAGCCGGCCAAGCGCGTGCGCACCGAGTCCCCCAGCTCGACCACGTCCAAACCCCGTCCTTGACAGGCGTCGGCGCAGAGAATCCCCGGCCCGCCCGCGTTTGTCACGATCGCCACGCGCCCCCCGCGCGGGACGGGCTGAGCGGACAGCAGAGCGGCCACGTCGAACAGCTCGTGCACGGTGTCGGTGCGTATCACCCCGGCCTGCTCGAACAGCGCGTCGACGGTCACATCCGAGGCCGCGACAAGCGCCCCGGTGTGCGAAGCGCCGGCCCTGACGCCGGCGCTCGAGCGACCGCTCTTGACCGCCACGATCGGCTTGCGCGCGCCCACCCGCCGGGCGATGCGAGCGAAGCGACGCGGGTTGCCGAAGGACTCCAGATACAGCAGGATCACGTCGGTGTGTGGGTCGTGCTCCCAGTACTGGAGCAGGTCGTTGCCCGAGATGTCGGCCTTGTCGCCGACCGACACGAACGAGGACAAGCCCAAGCCGAGGCGCCCCGCGCCCTCGATCATCGCGATGCCAAGACCGCCGCTCTGGGAGAGAAAGCCGATCCTGCCCGCGCGCGGCGCGCCCGCGGCGAAGGTCGCGTTCAGGCACACCTCAGGCGCCGTGTTGAGCACCCCCAGGCAGTTGGGCCCGATCAGCCGCATCCCGCTCGCGCGACAGATCGAGAGCAGCTCGCGCTGGCGCCGCTCGCCCGAGGCGCCGGTCTCGCCGAAACCGCTCGATATGACCAGCAGGGCGCGCACGCCCGTGAGCGCGCATTCGCGCGCCACCTGGGTCACGTGCTCGGCGGGGACCGCGACCACCGCGAGATCGACCTGGCCGGGCGCCTCGGCGATCGTGCGATACGCGCGCGCCCCCTGCACGGTGCGCGATTTGTTGTTGACCGCGTACAGCTCGCCCCCGAAGTGCCCCTGGCAGAGGTTGTGCCAAAGCTCGCCCCCGATCGTGCGCCGCTGGTCGGAGGCCCCGATCACGGCGACCGCGGCCGGCTCGAGGAATCCGCGCACCGCCGCCACCGCGGCTGTGCGGTCGCGCTCGTCGAACAGCTCCAGCGTCTGCGCCGACATCGCGGTCGGCAGTTCGATCTCGATCGAGTCGCGCCCGCGGCGCTGCTCGACCGGGTAGCCGCTCTGCCTGAAGACGTCGATCATGCGGCGGTTGTGGGGCAACACCTCGGCCGCGAACCTCACGATCCCGTGTTCCTCGGCGGCGGCCGCCAGGTGGGCGAGCATGATCGTCGCGATGCCCTTGCCCTGCCACTCGTCGCCGACCATGAACGCGACCTCGGCGCGCTCGCCGTCGAGGCGCACGTAGGCGGCGTGCGCCACGATCGCCTCCTCCGCGCCGCTGGTCGCCACGAGCGCGTAGCGATCGCTGTAGTTGACGTCGACCGACCACTCCGTCACCCAATCGAGGTTGGGCGAGCCGAAGAAGCGAAAGCCGATCGACTCGGGCGAGAGCCCGTCGAGGAAGCGCTTGATCGCCGGCCCGTCCTCGCCGCTGACGGGGCGGATGCGCAGACTGGAGCCGTCCTTCAAGGCCACGTCCACCGCGTGTGCCTTGGGGTAGGCGGCCTGGATCTCAGACGCCTTGGTCGCGACGCTCGTCACCCTTGCCGATGCTGGCGCACCGCGCGCCGCCGGTCATCCGTGGAAGGCCACACCCGCCTCCGGGATCGCACGGATCGGTGTGCGGGCCGGGCGAACCGTTAGCCTCATGGCCGGACGGCGCCGCGAGCATATGACTTCGCAAAACGTGATCCACACCGAAGGCCTGACCAAGCGCTACGGCGAGACCGTGGCGCTCGATTCGCTCGACCTCGAGGTGGCGGCGGGCGAGGTGTACGGCTACCTGGGCCCCAACGGCTCGGGCAAGACGACCACGATCAGGCTGCTGCTCGGCTTGCACCGCGCGAGCGCGGGCCGCGCCGAGCTGTTCGGGATCGACGCGTGGCGCGACCCCGTCGAGGCTCACCGGCGCGTGGCGTATGTGGCGGGCGAGCCGTTCCTGTGGCCGTCCTTGACGAGCACCGAGACGTTCGAGTTCTTGGCGCGCGTTCGCGGCGGCGTCGATGTGGCCTACCGGGACGTGCTCGTCGAGCGCTTCCAGCTGGAGGCCTCAAAGCGGGTGCGGGCGCTGTCCAAGGGCAACCGCCAGAAGGTCCAGCTGGTGGCGGCGTTCGCGAGCAGGGCCGAGCTGTTGATCCTCGACGAGCCGACCAGCGGCCTGGACCCCTTGATGGAGGTGGCGTTCCGCGAAACGGTCCACGAAGCCAAGCAGCGCGGCCAGGCCGTGTTCCTCTCCTCGCACATCCTCAGCGAGGTCGAGGCCCTCTGCGACCGCGTCGGCATCCTGCGCGCCGGCTGTCTCGTCAACGAGGGCACGCTGGCCGAGCTGCGCGAGCGGGGCGGCTCGACGATCGCGAACCTCGACAAACCTCGCGAGCCCTCCTTGGAGGACATCTTCTTGCGCCATTACGGGGGCTCGGGAGACAGTGCCGCCGGCTAGCGCCGTGCTCGCGCGCAGGGCCTTCGCGGACGCACGGGTCAGAACGCTCGCGTTCGCGTATCTGTTCGCGATCTATGCCTACATCCAGCCGGCGGGCTACCGCCACGCCTACCCCACCACCGCGGAGCGGCTCGGGTTCGCGCGTAGCTTCGGCGCCAATAAGGGGTTGCGCCTGTTCTACGGCGAGCCGCACGACCTGCTCACCGTCGGCGGCTACAGCGCGTGGAGGGTCGGCGGCACGCTCGCGATCGTGGCGGCCGCTTTCGGCTTGCTGGCGGCCGTGCGGGCGCTGCGCAGCGAGGAGGACACGGGTCGCATGGAACTGGTGCTCGCGGGGACTGTCGGGCGCCGCACGGTGTTCGGCGCGGCGATGGTCGCGATCGGCGCCGGCGTGGCGATCCTGTGGCTGGCGGAGTTCGTGGGGTTCGTGCTCGGTGGTCTGCCGGCGGGCGGGTCCGCCTACCTGGCGCTGGCTACGGCTTCGGTCGTGCCCGTGTTCGTGGGCGTGGGGGCGCTCGTCAGCCAGGTGGCGCCGACTCGCAGGCTCGCGCTCGAGCTGGGCGGCGCCATCGTCGCACTGGCGTTGCTGTTGCGGGTGATCGCCGACACGGTGAGCGGGTGGGGCTGGCTGCGCTGGACCACGCCGCTCGGCTGGGCCGAGGAGTTGCAACCTTTCGCCGGGGCCCGGCCCCTGGTCCTGCTGGCGCCGCTCTGCGCGACCGCGCTGCTGCTCACCGCGGCGGCGGAGATCGCGATGCGCCGCGACATCGGCACGGGCCTGTTGCCGGTCAAAGACACGGCCGAGCCGAAACTGAGACTGCTCTCCTCGCCCACCGCGCTTGCCCTGCGCGAGGAGCGCGCGGGTCTGGCCGTGTGGATCGCCGGCATCGGCTTGTTCGCCTTCGTCTTGGGCGTGATATCCAATGGGATCTCCTCGGCGGACATCTCGCCGAGCATGCAGCGCGAGCTGGCCAAGGTCGGCGCCGGCTCGATCACCACGCCGGGCGGCTATCTCGGGTTCGTGTTCATCTTCTTCGTGCTCACGGTCAGCCTGTTCGCGTGCGCCCAGGTCGGCGCGGCCAGACACGAGGAGGCCGAGAAGCGCTTGGAAACGTTGCTCTCACTGCCGTTCGCGCGCGGCGCGTGGCTCGGCGGGCGCCTGGCCTTGGCGGTGGGCGCGACGCTCGTGCTGTCGCTCGTCTGTGGGCTCTTGACTTGGGTGGGCGCAAGCGCCGCCGGGGTGTCGATCTCGCTGGCCAAGATGTTGGAGGCGGGCCTGAACTGCGTGCCGGTCGCGGTGCTGTTCCTGGGCCTCGCGGCGCTCGCGTTCGCGCTCCTGCCGCGGGCGAGCGCGGGGATCGCCTACGGGCTGGTGACGGTGACGTTCCTGTGGCAGCTGGTCGGCTCGCTGGTGGGCGCGCCCAGGTGGCTGGTCGAACTGACGCCGTTCGCGCACGTCGGCCTGGTGCCCGCCCAGGCGTTTCGGGTGAGCGACGCCTTGGCGATGACCGCGATCGGCCTGGTCGGGTGCGCGGCGGCCCTGGTCGCGTTTCGCCGGCGCGATCTCATCGCCGCGTAGACCCGCGGCCGCCCGGGGCCCGCGCCGCGCGCGCGGGGCCGCGGGGCGCGCGCCGGGCTCAGAGCGAGGTCAGCCCTCGGGGACCGGGCCGGCGGAGCGGTAGTGCTCGCGCCAGATCAGGCGGTGTATGGGGATCCAGCGCGGGATGTCGCGCAGGCCGGGGATGAAGGGGATCAGGAGGAACGCGAGGCTGAGAACGGTCATCACGAGCACGACGAGGATGTCGGCGTTTTCGGAGGCCTTGAAGGGTTCGACCTGGTACCAGAACGTGTACAGCCACAGCCACGACTGGCCGGGGAAGGAGCCGGTCTCGTTCATCATGCCCCACTGCTCGCCGAGCAGGTGGTCGGCTTCGGCGCGTTCTTCGAGCAGTTTGCCGTCGGCCATGAACAGCAGGGGCTTTGTGTAGTCGGTCTGGAAGAACTGGCTGGAGCGCAAGAGGTTGCCTTCCAGGCCACCGGTCTGGGCGAGCCCGAGCAGAGCGTTCATCATGACCGGCACGGGCCCGTATTCGCCGGGCGGGACCTTCAGCGTGCCGCCGGCTCCGGGGGTCGCTTTTTCGAGGGCCTTGGCGTACGCTTCGGTCCACTGCTTCTGCTTGGCTGGAGGCGCGGCCTTGTAGGTGGCGACCGCGGCGCGCACGGCCGCGTCGCCGGGGATCGTCAGCAGCGGTTCGTAGACGTAGGCGTTGGCGGTGTCGATCGGGTGGCTGACGCCGAGCCATTCCTGGGGTTTGAGGAAGGCCGCGTGCTGGCCTTCGGCGGCGTGGTTGTAGGGCGGGCCGTATTCGGCGGTGCCGCTCGTGCCGTCGAGCTCGCTGAGCGCGGTGGTGGTGAAGTCGGCGGGCATCGCGGTCGACCATTGGGCGATCGTCGAGGGCTTCTCGTCCGGCGAGGAGAACAGGATCGTCAGCACGACCGCGAGCAAGGTCATCACGCCGAGCGCGATGCACAGCTCCTTGATCAGGTCGTAGTGGGCGTAGGGGCCCCGCCACTCGCGGGTGCGGTTGGTGTAGCGGCTCACGATGCTTCCCCCTCCCCCGCCGACTCGCGGCCGAGCCCCGGCTCCTCGCCCGCGATCTCGGCGCGGTCGGCAAGCTCGAACGGCGGGACGACGCCGTGGCGGCGCACCAACAGGACGTGGGCGGAGACGATCGCGACGACGACGATCGGGAACAGGAGGATGTGCCAGGAGTACATCTGGCCGAAGTTGGTGACGTTGAAGAAGGCGCCCGCGCCGATCGAGTTCATCGCGTCCTTGGCTTGCGTGGAGATCCATTGGGCGTCGAAGTTCTGCTGGGAGACGTAGCCGGTGAGGGCGGCGGGGATCGCGATCAGGAACGCGACGGCGCCGGTCATCCAGACGCGCGCGCGGCCGCCGCGCCAGGCGGCCATCCAGTACTTGCCCCACAGGTGGACGACCATCGTGAAGAAGAACAGCTCGACGGCCCACAGGTGGATCGAGTTGAAGAAGTGCCCGACGCCGGTGTCGTGCCACCAGGCGGGGCCCTTGAGGCTGAGGACGAGACCGGAGCCGACGATCACCATCAGCGCGGCCAGGGTGGCGACGCCGAAGACGTAGATCCAGGAGTCGACGTAGGTCGGCTGCCCGTCGGGCAGGAGCTTCTCGGGCGGCAGGGCGGCGACGCCGGCTTCGCGCGTGCGCACTGTCCATGAGCGTGAGCGCTTGGCGGCGGGCGCGAGCGCGCCGGACTCGGTGGCGCCTGGAGGCGGGGTCGGGGCGGCGCTCATCGCCGCGCCGCCGCGTCGCGGGCCGCCTGGCGCCTGGCCGCGCCGGGGAAGGGCAGGAGGATCGCCAGGACGAACACGACCAGCATGAGCACGATCACGACGACGTTCGCGACGGACATCTCAAAGAAATGCCAGTGCACGATGTGCGCCGGTTTGTTCAAATCGAAGATGGCGCCGATTGCATTCACCAAGACTCAAAGCCTCCTCGGGGAGAGCGTGTGCATTGCGAGAAAAACCCTACGTTCGCGCGGCGGGGGGCGCGTCCGTATAAACCACCGGCGGAGCGCGCGGGAAACGCACGATTTCGAGCGGGGCGGGCGCGGTCAGTAGTTATCTGCAGGCAAGCGGCGGACTTACTCGGCTCCGGCGCGGGCGACGCTCCCATAAGCTCGGGGCATGGCAACCGCTCCCGAGCAACCGCCCACCGAAACCGGCCCGACCGGCGCCGCCCCGCTGAAGGTGGTGATCGCGGGCGCGGGGGTCGCGGGGATGGAGGCGGCGCTGGCGCTCAAAGACCTGGCGGGCGATCGCGTGGCGATCGAGATGTTGGCGCCCGACCCGGAGTTCGTGTATCGGCCGATGAGGGTGCGCGAACCGTTCGCTTACGGGAGCGCGGAGCGCTACGAGGTCGGCGCAATGGCCGCGAAGATCGGGATGGGGGTGCGCAACGAAAGCTTTGGTTGGGTGGACGCGCAGGCGCGCGTGGTGCATACCGAGGAGGGCGAGGAGATCGGCTATGACGCGCTGATCCTCGCGCTTGGGGCGCGCGCGCGGTCGCGCTTTACGCACGCCTACACGATCGACGATCGCCACATCGACGACATCCTGCATGGGCTGCTGCAGGACGTCGAAGGTGGGTTTGTGAAGCGGCTCGCGTTCGTGGTGCCGGCGCGGATGGCTTGGCAGTTGCCGGTGTACGAGCTCGCGTTGATGACGGCGCGGCGCGCGGTGGAGACCGACGCGACGCTCGCGATCTCGATCGTGACGCCGGAGTCGGCGCCGCTTGCGATCTTCGGCTCGGGCGCGAGCGACGCGGTGTCGGGGCTGCTACTGGACGCGGGGATCGAGACGATCCTCTCGGCCTATGCGGAGGTGCCCAGCTGGGACAGGGTCGTGGTCAACCCGGGCGATCGCGAGTTGCGTTTCGATCGTGTGGTGGCGCTGCCCGAGCTGTACGGCCCGGCGGTGCGGGGGCTGCCGGCGGGCGAGCACGGGTTCGTCCCGATCGACGTGCACGCGAAAGTGAGGGGTGTGGAGCGGGTATATGCGGCGGGCGATGCGAGCGACTTCGCGATCAAGCACGGAGGCATCTCCGCCGAGCAGGCCGACGCCGCGGCGCGGGAGATCGCGGCGCTCGCGGGCGCGCCGGTGCGGGCCGAGCCGTTTCATCCGATCGTGTACGGGATGCTGCTCACCGGCGGCGCGCCGTTGTATCTGCGAGCGCACATCACGGGCGGACACGGATTCAGTTCGGAGGCCTCCACACGGCCGTTGTGGACGCCGCCGCGCAAGATCGTGGCCAAGTATCTGGGCCCGCTGCTCGAGGAACTCGACGCGAGTGGTTGAGCGGTGCGTGTAGGGCTGCTCACCGGAGGTGGCGACTGTCCCGGGCTGAACGCCGTGATCCGCGGCGCGGTGAGGCGTGGACTTGCGCTCGGGGAGCACAGTTTTGTCGGCTTTCGCTATGGCTGGGCTGGAGTTTTGGAGGATCAGTTCGTGCCCCTCTCGCGAGAGAGCACCCGCGGCATCCTCCCCCGCGGGGGGACGATCCTGGGTACCTCGCGCACTAACCCGTTCGATGGCCGGGGGCACGCACTGGAGCGCATCGAAGCGAGCTTCGAGCGGGGGCGATTGGACGCGCTGATCCCGATCGGCGGCGAGGACACGCTTGGCGTGGCGCTGCGGCTGAGCGAAGCGGGGCTGCCGATCGTGGGCGTGCCGAAGACGATCGACAACGACATCGGCATGACCGATTTCACGTTCGGCTTTCAGACCGCGGTGCAGATCGCGACCGACGCGATCGACCGCTTGCACACGACGGCGGAGTCTCACAACCGGGTGATGGTGGTCGAGGTGATGGGCCGTCACGCGGGCTGGATAGCGGCGTACGCGGGGATCGCGGGCGGGGCCGACGCGATCCTGGTGCCGGAGCGGGCGTTCGATCTGGATGAGGTGTGCGCGCGCTTGCGCCGCCGCCACGAGCGCGGGGTGACGTTCTCGATCGTGGTCGTCTCCGAGGGGGCCACGCCGCGCGAGGGCGGGGGGATGGCGCCCGTGGGAGCCGGCAAGAGCGACGAGTTCGGGCACGCGCGGCTGGGCGGCATCGGCGTGGAGCTGGCGCGCGAGCTCGAGGATCGGACGGGCTATGAGACGCGGGCGACGATCTTGGGGCACGTGCAGCGCGGGGGCACGCCGACCGCTTACGACAGGGTGTTGGCGACGCGCTTCGGGGTGGCGGCGATGGACGCGGTGGCGGGCGCGCGCTTCGGGGCGATGGTGGCGCTGCGGGGGGCGGACATCGTGGAGGTGGGGTTGGGCGAGGCTTTGGCCGAGCCCAAGCTGCTCGATCCGGGGCTGTTCGAGACCGCCGAAGTGTTCTTCGGGTGAGCGCTACCCGGGCTCGGCCAGGGGCACGCGCCCGGGCTCGCGTTCGCCGACGCGCCTGACGGGCAAGCTCGCTTGGACGGTGGTGCCGGCGCCGGGCTGTGACTCGACGTGGAGATCCCCGTCGAGCAGCTGGACGCGCTCGTGCATCCCCAACAGCCCGAAGCCGTCGGTCTGCTCGGCCGGGTCGAAGCCGCAGCCGTCGTCGCGCACCCTTACGTGGACGAGGGCGTCGTCGTCGTGTATCTCGACGACGGCCCGTTTGGCGGCGCCGTGCTTGACGGCGTTGGTGAGCGCCTCCTGCACGATCCGGTACATCGCGGTCTCGGTCTCGAGCTCGTGGCGCTGGGAGGCTCGTCCCTGCTCGTGGGCCAGGTCGATCGAGACGTCGATCGCCATGCCCTGGCGCTCGGCGCGTTCGCACAGCGCCTGGATCGCGGCGGCGGCGCCCAGTTCGTCGAGCGAGGCGGGGCGCAGGTCGGTGATCAGGGCGCGCAGGCTGGTGATGCCTTCCTCGAGGTGGTCGATCGCGCTGGCGACGGCCTGCTGCAGCGCCTCGGGCTTGCCCGAGCGCTTGGCGGTCGACAGGCCCACGCGCAGGGCGCTGAGGCTTTGCAGGGTGTCGTCGTGCAGCTCGCGAGCCCAGCGCTGGCGTTCGGCCTCGGCGGCGGCCAGGCGCTGGCGGCGGCGCTCGGAGGCGACCGACTGGGCGGTCGCTACAGCCGTGGCGGCCGAGGCGGCGAAGGCTTCGAGCAGGCGCTCGTCGTCGACCGTGAACTCGGGGCCGCCGTGCAGGCGATCGATCGCGACGAGCACGCCGTAGGAGTGGTTTTGGAAGACGAGCGGCACGAGCAGGCCGCCGTTCGCTTCCACCCCGAGCGTGCCCAGGCCGTTTTCGTCGAAGCGCGCCCTGGTGAGCGGTTCCTGCAGGCGCTGGGCGCGCCTGGTGCGCAGCGCGGCGCTTGCCGCGGAGTCGCCGAGGGGCATCTGCTTGCCGAGCAGGCCGGGCGGCAGTTCGCCGGCGCCGGCGGCGACCGTCAGGCGGGTCTGCTGGACCAGCTCGATGACCAGCAGGCGCGCGTTGACGAGCGCGCGCCCGCGCTTGGCGACCAGCTCGAGGATGACGTCGAGGTCGGTCTCGGCGCCGACGGCACGCGCGATCTGGGTGGTGGCGTTGAGCGCGGCGACGGTGCGCTGCAGCTCGTCGCGGTGCTCGAGCGTGCCGGTGTAGCGGCGGGCGTGATCGATCGCGAAGCCGGCCAGCTCGGCGAGCATCAAGACGGCTTCCTCGTCGGCGTCGGTGAACTGCTCGCCGCCCTGCTTCTCGGTCAGGTAGAGGTTGCCGAACGGGGTCCCGTCGATCAGGACCGGCACGCCAAGGAAGCTCTTCATCGGCGGGTGGCCGTGCGGGAAGCCGTAGGAGCGGGGGTGTTCTGAGATGTCGCCGAGGCGCAGAGGCGTTGGATGCTGGATCAGCTCGCCCAACACTCCGCGACCGCGCGGCAGGGCGCCGATCGCCTCGCGCTCGGCCTCGTCGATGCCAAGCGTGATGAAGCGCTCCAGTTCGGTGCGCGAAGCGCCGAGCACGCCGAGCGCGGCGTAGCGAGCCGAGGTCAGCTCGCGCGCGGACTCGAGCACTCGGTTGAGCACGACCTCCAGGTCGAGCTCGGCCAGGACGCTCCTGGCTACATCCAACACGCCGCGTGCCGTGCGATCCATCAGCGCCCACTCGCGGAGGTGGACGCGTGCGAAGCCCTATCGAACCGTCTGGTCGACGGGCTCCGCGGAGTCCGAGGATCGATCACCTGATCAGCTCCTATGTCGTGCGCCCCTGAAACGCCTTGCCCGAAGCACGAAGCTTAGCGCACATTGCGGAAAAATATCTGTGTTTGACTGAGGCGTGTGAGTCGAATAGTCGTGATCGTTGGACTGGGGCCTCAGGCTTGTCGGGATCGATCCTCACGGCGCGGGGCGAGCGCTCGGCCGGGCGAGACCGTGTCCCCGACTCACGGTGAGACCTATGCCCCGAGAGATGAAAGACACATCACCGGCTCGCTCGCCCAACCGATCCAGCCCCACGACCTGAGATACGTGTCCTGCACCAACACAAAAAGCGGAAGGGGGGGGATTCGAACCCCCGAGACGGGGGTTGCCCGCCTGCCGGTTTTCAAGACCGGTGCATTCAACCGCTCTGCCACCCTTCCCGGTGCGACAAACTGAAGGCTAGTGCAAGCGCTGTCGTCACCGAGCCTTTGGGAGGACCCGTGCGATGGGGCGATCGGGGAGGTCGTGGCGCACTACCAGCGCGGGGCGCCGCGCACGGAGCTGTCGGCTGTGCGGGCTCTGTGGCGGGCGGCGGCGCCTGCGCGCTTGGCGCACCACATCGTCGTGGTGGGCACCAACGGCAAGACGAGCACCGCGACCTACGTCGCGCGGCTGCTTGGAGCGATGGGCGTGAAGACCGGGCTGTACACCTCGCCGCACATCGCCCGCTGGTCGGAGCGGCTGAGGATCGACGGGGAGCCGTGCGAGGAGAACGACCTGCTCGAAACGCTTCGCCGCTACGACGAGGTTGCCCAGACGCTCGGCTCGGAGGTCCGTGAGACGCTCAGGTTCTTCGACCTGCTGACGCTGGTGGCGGAGGACCTGTTCGCACGCCAGGGGGTCGAGGTCGGCGTGTTCGAGGCGGGGATCGGGGGACGACTGGACGCCACGCGCGTGCTCGAGCCCGGCGTCGTGGCGCTGAGCAGCGTCGGCTTGGACCACCGCGAGTTGCTGGGTGACACGCCTGAAGAGATCCTGCTGGAGAAGCTGGCGGTCGCACCGCCGGGAGCCACGCTCGTGTCCGCGCCGCTGACAGCCGAGCTCGCTAGCGCGCAGCGCGATTGGGCGGCGGCCAACGACGTGTCGTTCCTGGTGGCTGAAACATCCCCGCCGCGCACGCTGGAGCGCAAAGATGCCATGCCGCGCGGCCTCCCGAGAAACCCAGTGGCCGCAATGCACGACGTGCCTCGGTTCCAACGACAGAACCTGGCCGTCGCCGAACGGGTGTGCCGCGTGGCTAACGCGACCTTCGGGATGGGGATCGCCGAGCACACCATCGCGAATGCGGTGCTGCAGATCGAGGCTCAGGTGCTTGGGCGCTTTCAGCGCGGCACGATCGACGGCACGCCGTTCCTCGCCGACAGCGCCCACAACGCGAACGCGTGGAGCGAGCTACTGGCGACGATCGACCTGCTCGACGAGCGGTTCGTGGCGGTGCTCGCCTTGACGCGCGAGCGCCGCCCAGCGGAGCTCGTCGAAGCGGTCAGGGAGGCTGCGGCTATCGAAGCGCTCATAACGACGACCACGCGCGTGCGCGCCGGGCACGACGCGGAGCGGCTGCTCGCCGAGTTCGGCGCCGACGCGATGGCCGTGTCAGCCGAGGAAACCCCCGAGCAGGCTTTCGCCGCCGGCCTGCGTCTCGCCCAGGAGCGAGGCTCGTCCCTGCTGGTCACGGGCTCGACCTACCTCGTGGCGGACTTTCTCGCGTGGTTGCACCGGCGCGGGGGCTATGGAACGCTGAGCGTATGAGCGAATCGGAGCAGGCGCTGGATCTGGTGCTCGAGACCGAGACGGGCGATCCCCTGAGCGGCGCGGAGCTCGCAGAGCTCGCGAGCCGGCTGAGCGAAACCGTGGGCGATGACGTCGAGCTGGCCTTCGGGAGCTCCGCCGTGGAAATGCACGGCGAGCCGTGGTGGATGTGCGTGCACGTATGGTGCGTCTCCCCGCGCGCTCGCCGCGCCGCGCCGGCGATCGCCACGGCAGGCCGCGGATGGGCGCGGCAGTGGCGCCGCGGCTCGGCGCGACGGCGTCCGGTCTACATGGCGCTCACCGACGGGGCGGGTGTGCGGATCGAGGCGTTTCTCGTGCGCGAGGACGAGCGGCGCCTGGCGACGCCGAGGGGACGCCCGAGGGCCTTTCCGCTCGTCCAAGGCCGGCACGCGAGCCGCTCGGAGGGTTCGCATCGATGCGCATAGAGCGCTTTCATCCGTCGGCGGAGACGGTCACGGTCGAGCAGATGCTGGCCTCGCTTCACCCCGTCGATCGCGCGCACGCCGACCGTCCATATGTGATCGGCACGTTCGTGACCAGCGTCGATGGGCGGGCGACCTTGGACGGGCGCTCGGGCGGCTTGGGCGACGAGGCCGACCGGGAAATCTTTCGCGGCCTGCGCGCAACCGTGGACGCGATCCTGGTCGGAACCGGGACGTTGCGCACGGAGAAGTACGGGCGCGCCGGTCGCAGCCAGGAGTTGCGCGCGGAGCGAGCGCGGCGAGGCCTGGAGCAGGAGCCGACGATCATGATCCTCAGCAGGAGCCTCGACCTGCCGACCGACATTCCGCTGCTGCAAGACGAGCAGTCGCGCGTGCGCCTGTATACGCCTAGCGACGCGCCGGCGCCCCGGGTCGGCGCCCAGATGGAGGTCACTCGCCTGGGGGGCGGCGAGGGCGAGGGCGAGGGCGAGCTGGCGGCGGCCCTGCGCATCGCGCGCCAGGAGCACGGAATCAGGGCGATCGACTGCGAGGGCGGGCCCACTCTGTTCGGGGCTTTGCTCGCGCTCGATGCGGTCGACGAGCTGTTTCTGACGCTCGCCCCGACCTGGGCCGGCAGCCGCGAGCAACCGCTGTCGGCCGAGCGACCGATCGTGCCGACGCGCAACCTAGAGCTCGTGGCCGGATACCAGCACGACTCGCGTTTGTATCTGCGCTACGCCCGCAAGCCCGCTTAGCCTCGACAAAAAGTCGATTGTGGACGGTTGTCTGTTGAGTGCGGGCAGGCCGAGGCCGATCAAGAGGGGGTGAGGATGATTCGTGCAGCCTTTGGCGCCTCGGCGGCGCTGTTCGCGGCGACGCTCGCGCTCGCTGCGCTCAGCGCGCCGGCGATGGCCGTGGAAACAGGCGTAGTCGTCAACGGCCCGAGCGGGCTCTCGCCCGAAAGCGACTCGCAGCTCGCCGGCCTGGGCGTCGGCTGGGTGCGTGGGTTCGTGCCTTGGACCGTGTTCGAACCCAACCAGGGCCATCTCAACGAGCCGCAGATCGGGGCGCTCGAAGCGGGCTTGAACGCCTTGCCGAAGGGGACCAAGGTGATCCTCGACGTGGTCAACACCCCGCAATGGGAGTCGGGCTCCGCGAACCCCGTGACGCCTCCGCGCGACCCGGCCGACTTCGCGCACTTCTTGAGCGCGCTCTCAAAGCGCCTGGCCGGCAAGGTTGACGCGTGGGAGATCTGGAACGAGGAGGACGACTCCCTGTGGTGGGCCGGCGGGCCCGACGCCGGCGCCTATGCGGCGCTGCTGAAGGCCGCCTACCCCGCGATCAAAGCTTCAGACCCGGGCGCCAAGGTCGTGCTCGGCGGTTTGACGGGCAACGACTACGAATACCTCTCCCAGGTCTATGCCGACGGGGGCAAGGGGTCCTTCGACGCGGTCGCCGTCCACACAGACACGATCTGCGACGTGGCCTCGCCCTATGAAATCCTGCGCAACGGGCGCACCGATCAGCGCATCGATCGCTGGTCGTTCCTGGGCTACAGGACCGTCCACGAAGTCATGCTCGCCAACGGTGACGGCAGCCCGATCTGGATGACCGAGCTTGGCTGGAGCACCGATACGCAGACCTGCAACTCGGGCGCCTGGGCGGGGCAGAAGCCGGCCGGCGTGACGCCTGAGCAGCAGGCCACCTTCCTGCGCCAGGCCTACCACTGCCTGGCCCAGGACTCCTACGTGCAGGTGGGCATCTGGTACGGGCTGCAGGACACCGAACCGTTCGGCACGCCACGCGGCAGCTACGGTCTGTTGGGGCCCAACCTGCAGGCCAAGCCGGCCTACGGAGCGCTCGCCGAATACGACCGCGGCGGCGACCGCCTGAGCGAACAGTGCGGCGCCCAGCAAGGGCCCCAGATCGAGCTGACCAGCCCGAAGACGGGGGTGCGCTACAGCAACACGCTGCCGATCTCGGTGACCGCCAGCGACAGCGTGGGCGTCTACCAGATCTCGCTGTACGACGACCACCACATCATCCGCTCCTTCTACATCCACGGCGGGCTGCCGACCCTGAGCGGGCACATGGTCTGGTACGGCGCCCGCCTGCTCAAGCCTGGCAAGCACACGTTGACCGCCGAGGCGTTCGACGAGCGCAACAACACCTCGACGACCTCGATCACGATCGTGCGCGCCGGCAAGCCCAAGAAGCACCACAAGCACCACAAGCACAAGCGCCGCCACCATCGCAAGCACTGATCCGCCCCGCAGGCTCTAAACTGGCCTTCCGCAGTCCCGGGAGAGGTGGCCGAGTGGCTGAAGGCACTCGCCTGCTAAGCGAGTATGGGGGTTAAACTCCATCGCGGGTTCGAATCCCGCCCTCTCCGCCATTTTGTTCTCGTATGAACGCAGGCCCCGAAAAACGGGGTCTGCGCGGTTTTCGGCCCGGTTTCCGGCCGGTTCTGGCCCCCGTCGGCCGCTTTGGGCGGCCTGGCGGCCCAAGTCCCGGGCCAGCGGGATCAGCTGGGCATATAGCGGAGACAGCTGGCCTTTGGCGTCGTCGACGCTTTCAACAATGATCTTCTCGTAGAGCGCCTGGTTGATCAGCCGCCGACAGAACTCGTTGGCTGCTGCGTATGGCAGCCTGCCCTCATCCACCAGTTCGAGTGCGATCTTCAGCGCGGCCATGACGTCCTGGACGTCGGCTACGGCTGCCTTGCTCCAGCGGTGCGCTTGAGAGCGCTCTGCCTCGATCCGCTGCTGCTCGGCCTTCAAGACCTCGATTGAGACGGCCTGCTGGTAGTGGAGCTGCACTAGCTTCTGCTGCTGGCTGTTGAGTTCGCGGAGCTTGCGGCTGTGCCGCTCGGACTCTTTCTTGGCCACCAGCGCCTTGGCCTCGGCGTGGTCACGCACAGCCTGGGTGATGGCCTCCTGCTCCCGCTTCGTCAGAACCACGCGGTTATTCATCCGCTCTACCGCCTTCTCGGTCGCCTCGACCGGGATGTAAGGCGCCTGGCAACTTCCGCGCCTGCGAACTCGGGAGAGGCAGCTGAAGTACTCGTACATCCCACCGCTGGACCCCTTGTGTCGTCCATAGCCCAGCCGGCAACCGCAGGAGCAGTGCAGTGAGCCCTTCAGGTAGTGGCTGTGCTTATGGGAGCGGTCGCCGCTGGCCCGGTGGGCCGTCAGGATGCTCTGGACTCGCTCGAAGATCTCCTGCTCGATAATCGGCTCATGGATGCCCTCGCGCTTTGCTCCCTTTAGCGTGACAATCCCGATGTAGAAGTCGTCGCGCAGCATACGGTGGACCATTGAGCGGTTCATCGGTTTACTCGGCTTTTTGGGCGTGGCCCGGTATCTGAGCCCGGCGTCTTCCAGGATGTTGACCATCTGTGTGATGGAGTAGTCGCCGGTCGCAAACAGCTCAAAGGCCATCTGGACAAGCTCCTTGCGGTCGGGGTCGGGTACCACCACGGCTACCTCACGGGCGCCGACGACCTCCTTGGCGTTGAGATAGCCGATGGGCGCTGGCCCCATGTGGCCACCAGCGAGGAACTTGCGTTCAAGACCGGACTTGACCTTGACCGCGTCGCCTCTTGAGCGGAAGGCGTTGACCCCGGCCATGACGGTGTAGAGCAGCTTGCCAGCCGGGCTGTCGTCGATGCGCTCGAGCGTCGACTCAAGCTTGGCGCCATGCTTTTCGATCTCCGAGAGCAACCAGAGAGCATCGAAGTCGTCGCGGGCCAGCCGAGACAGGTCGTAGATGATGACGTACGTGGGTTTGAGCTTGGGTAGCTCCGAGAGCAATTGCTGAAGGGCATCCCGGCGGGTAGTGGTGCCGGTTTTACCCAACTCGACGAACTCGGCAACTACCTCAGCGCTGAGCGACTCGGCATGACGGAGAGCGGCAGCGCGCTGGGCCGGAATGGAGTAACCCTCGGGGTCATGAGCGGTGTTGACCTGGCCCTGACTGGAGACTCGCAGGTAGACCACTGCTGTGGCGGTGGCTGGTGTTACTTCCGGCTGGGTCGCTACGGCCAAATGCCCTCCTTTCTCCTTAAGCTATGCGTTAACGACGTTAGCTCGGGTTCCCAGATTAAGCAAGTTGTTTTTGACTATCTGAAGGGCCTCCGGGAGACCGTCAGGCAAGGGGAGTCCGACCAAGAGGATTGTACGAGGGAGAGCGGCCGGGATACGTAAGGACAGTGGTAAACCACAGTCTTTCCCTGTCCTTATGAACCGAAAAACCGCTCAAGTGCGGGGAAGATAAAGATTGCGACTCGACGCGACCGGACAAGCGACCGGACAAGCTGGAGAAGCTCGCTTTCTCCAGCCCCTCTGAGGCGACCACGCACAGCTTGACCGCTCTGAGGGCTCCCACCTACAGTCAGGCTGAGCACCCATAACCAAGAGCGGCCCCGGCACGGGATGAGAGCCCGAGCCGGAGCCCAGACACAAGGAGAACGAACCTCCCCATGCCTGATACCGAGCCTACCCTGATGCCCGCCGAGAGCCAGGCAATGACCGAGTCCGCCCTCATGACCCTGCTGCTCATCCAAGACGACCAGCGGCCCTGGTCAACCGACGAGCTGATCCGCGAAATCGGTAGACCAAACGACGTCCACAACGCCATCAGCAGCCTCCACGGCACCGGCCTCATCCACCGCACCACAGACGGCTTCATCTTCGCCACCCGCGCAGCGCTCCACCTCGACCGACTCGACATGTAGCGCAACTGTTCTTTTGTTCTGTAACCAACGTGTTATCACGACTCGGACATTTGGACTATCGATGCTAGGCTTGTGGCCTCACGGATGGGACAAAAAAGGGAGACGGATCTCGACTCGCCACACGCACGCATAGTGTGCCAAGGGAGGTCGCATGGGTTGGTTTACGCAGGACCGCAACACAAAAAACAACACCCATACCAAGGTAAAGTCCGGATATGACCGCAGCCGGAAAACTCCGGTGACAGATCACATCATTGCCGATCGGAACAAATCCGGTCACCAACACGTTGTCCACGACCAGTACGGCAAACAGGTCCACAACAAACGCGTTGACGGGCGGTAGCAGTAGAGACCATCGACCCATTACTGATGGAAATGTTATACTGCCATCAGTAATGGGGAGGAGGCCATGGTTGACGCTGCACATTTGACCTCCCTGAAAGAGGTCATTGATTTCTGGCAACATTGGATTACCCAGCTTGACATCGAACCTGATATCCAAGTCGCTGGGCAAATGGCTTGTGTCATCTCCAACCCACATTTTGATGCTTGGTATGAGGACAGCTATGGCCAAGCTATCGGCTTTGCCACCGTCTTTGACCTCGTAGCTGACCTCGAAACGCCAATCGAGCGGGAACTCCCGCGTGCAGAGGCATGGGCACGTGTCAAAGCAGTGCTGCGCCAGCTCGAACACAACAAAGATCAACGGCTTCGATAAGTCAGCACCAAGTCCACCCCCGCTGACCGGACACAGCTCGGCGAAGCTCAAGAAGAAAGCTGAGGGTTGAGGCAGCGACTGCGCGGCGAACGAGCCTCAAGCTCTACTGCGGATTGCCTCCGCCGCTCGCTGTCGCTCCTGGCTGCCACCCGGCTCCACTAGAAGCTCTACCAAATCCTCAACCTGGACTTGACGGTTGTGACGTCGTACCCGGCTCCCCGTTTTTCTCATTTGGCTTTGCGAAGCCAAGAATGAGCACCGTCGCCGAGCGGTTCTACTGCGGTTGTTCTTGCTGAGGTCGCGTTGGCCGATCTACGGCGTCGACCTCGGCCTCAGCCCATGTTCTCACCTGCTCGACCAGTGTGAGGGCTGCTGACCGGTCGAGGGCAGGCGGCTCCTCGCCCTCGTAGCGGAACTCGACGGCCCACGGGGAGAGCACGTCTGCCTCTGAGAGCTCCTTCGGAGTCTCGATCTCGTGTTCTTCGACCAGGCCGATCAGATAACTCAGCGCGTGGCTCTTCATGAACGCAATGCCGCGCGCTGCGAGGACGGCCTTGATCAGCTTCTCGACGGCCTGCTGTGCATGGAAGCCAACAATGGCGTCGGCGATGTCGGCGTCTGGCGAGACCTTCCGTACGAGCGTCTCGTCATCTATCGCCCTGGCGAGCAGTACGCGCGCCAGATCGAGTCGGTCATGCGGCGGCATGCAGCACTCGACCCTCGGTAAGAGCGGCGTGCACCATCGACCCCTCCACGCCCCCCCAATCCTCGGCGTAGCTCTCGCTTACGACGAGGACGTCGAAAGGCATCCCGA
This sequence comes from uncultured Solirubrobacterales bacterium, assembly GCA_963753145.1. GTDB lineage: Bacteria > Actinomycetota > Thermoleophilia > Solirubrobacterales > Solirubrobacteraceae > Palsa-744. The sequence goes on along the minus strand of CAVWAX010000003.1, from coordinate 1,155,256 downwards.
GCGGGCGGAGCGCTCGGCCGAGACGCACCATCTCGGCGTGTCGATCCTCAGGCTCGCGCTCCACGACGAGGAAGTCGAAGTCGCTGTCCGGTCCAGCGTCACCGCGTGCATGCGAGCCAAAGAGCACGATCTTGACCGGATCGGCAGCGACGGTGGCCAACGTCTGGCTTGCCGTCTCGATGATCTCCTGCGCAACCATGACGACACCGTAGCGAAGCTGCCGGGCGGTCTGTGGTTGGCAGGCTCCGCGACAATAGGGTCTCAGCGATCGGCCTCCTGATCGCCTCCGCCACCTGCCAGCGCCTGCTGCCCGATCGGCTCCATCAGCGTCTCAACCAGCTGGTCCAGGGCTATCTCTGCGTTCAGTCGTTGTACCCGGCTCTCCGCTCTCCGTTTCGGGCGCCGCCGCCGTCAAGCCAGAACCTCCACGCGAGGGAAAGGGCGAGGATGTCGTGTAAAGCCCTGCGCTTCTGTGGAGCGCCGAGGCGAAAGGTGCGTAGCTGCCGGTCAGCTTGTAAGCAGTGCTGTGGTCCACTCGACCGCATCGGAAAACGGTCGAGAAGGCCGCCTCGCGATCGAGGGGCTCCAGCATCTCGTAGCGCAGCTGTGCCGCCCACGGTGTCAGCCAACGCGCCTCCTCAATCGAGGACGGAACCGTGACGTCGTTGTCGATGGCGATGTCCACCAGCTCACGGAGATCGTGAGAACGAGGGAAATCGACATCGGCGAGTACGAGGGCGACCTTCAGCGCCTTCTCGACGGCCTGCTGGGCGTGGAATCCGACGACATCGTCGCGCATGTCCTCAGCGGCCATGAGTACGCGGCAAGCGCCTAGGTCGCTCGTCGCGTGTCCGAGCAGCAGCTCTGCGTACTCACGCTGCTCAGGGATCGGAGCGGGCAACGACTCGGCCCTCCCGGAGGGCGTGGTGGACCATTGTCCCGCGAACCTTCCCGCGTCGCTGCGCGAGATCCTCGTCCATCACGATCACATCGACCGGCCAGCCGATCCTGCCGACGGCATCGCGAAGCCGGACTGCCTCGGCGACGCGGTTCTCGACATCGCGCTCAATGACCAGGAAGTCCAGATCGCTGTCGCGCGTGAGCTCGCCGCGTGCCGCCGATCCGAACAAGATCACCCGAGCCGAAGACCCGGCAGCCTCCACGAGGCGCTGTCCAGCCAGCTCGATCAGCTCTTGCGTGGTCACGACTGGGACAGCCTACCGGCGGATGCGGAAGCGGCACACGCTCGCGAGACGCAAAGCGCGGCTCTTCGACGATTTGCGTCCTACAATTGCCTCATGGAGATACGTCCCTCCGCGCGTGAACACGGCATCGCCGACGCGGCCATGGAGCACGCAGCGGAGCACCCAACGACGACCATATGCCAGGACGACGGTGCCTTGCTCTGTCTTGGATTTAGTCGCAGCGGAACACCACTCGAGGTCGTCAAAGTCGTTCAGGACGGCTCGGAAGTCATAATCCACGCTATGCGGATCACAGCGGAGCACAAACGGCTGCTGCCGGGATATCGAGCACGGCGCTAAGCAAGTACCTCACGTTCGTCTGATTGGCCCCGCTGCTCGCCGTCGGGTCTGCCGACCGGCCGGTTCCATGAGCAGCTTGACCAAGGCGTCGAGCTTGTCTTGATGGTTTGCAAACCGTCCCGGTCTCTCCGTCCGCCAATGCGCCTCGTTGGCCTGATGACTCGCCCGTGGCGAGCGCCACATCGCTCGTCTTTGGTGTCGCGGCCCTTCAAAAGCGGTTCGTGGCCCTCTTGAGGAAGGTGCTCCCTCTATAGCGAGGGACCGAACCCAGGCTATTTCAGGCGCGCGGAGACACCGGAGTCTGACGGCGCAGGAGGCGGTGTGGCCGGCTTTGCCGGCGCGCCCTGGTTTTTGGGCGTGATTCCGCGTGTCCCGCCGCCGGGTTGCATACCACCGTGAAACTCGCCGTCCTGCGGCGGCGGCATCGGGTGCTGCTTATCGGCCATTGGCGTGCGCCTCGCGCACGTACAGAGGCGTCGATGCCGGCCTGGCCGATCTCTTCGAGTCCTCAGGTCGCGGCGGGGGGGTCGGATGGTCGTGAGCCCTCGGCGACGGGCTGATGCCCCCAGTCTTGCGAATCGGACGTGGTGGCGGTGCTGCGATCCTCCGAATTATAGCCCGGCATGCGGACCCAGGGAAACAGGTACTTCAGCCGTTGCCACCAGCGCGGTGCGGGGAGCCGCTGCTGGCCATCGTCGTAGAACTCGACCGAGACGATCTCCGCGGCTCGGATGTACACACCGAGGCTGCCCTCGACCAGCTTGTCAAACCAGTCGTCCTCTCCCAGCGTCCATCGCTCCTCCAGGTAGAGGTCCGGAGTTACGCCGCGAGTACGAGCAGCGCGGTACCGGTCGCTGGGGCCATAGACAATCTTCTACAGCAAGGTCCGGCTGTTCAGCTCGGTGCGCAGAGCATGAATCCGAGCTCGTCGGCGTCGAGCATGGCGCCTCGCAGCGTGTTGCCAAGCGCCTTTCAGTTGGTTTGCTTGCGAATCGCGCAGGCGGCCCGCCGCCGCACTTCTCGCCCATCCAGGTCCATAAGCGCTGGCGGCCTCTCCAGCGCCTTCTCCAGGTTCGCCAACCGTCCCGCCCTCCCCGTCCAGTGCATCGGCAGCGGGCAACGCACCCAGCGGCCTCGCTCAAACCTCCAGAATCGTAAATCCCGCCCCCAAGAGGGCTCGCATGTCGTTGGGGTCGGAGGTGGCGATTGCGTCGCCGCGACGGCGTACGCCGACGGCGATGCACGCGTCGATTGCGTTGGCGCCGGGAGTGGAGCGTCGTAGGCTTCCAGCCACGCGCGCGAGATGCTCGTCGAGGGACTCGATGGAGGATGCCTTCAGTAGGCGAGCTACACGGGCGTCCTTCGCGTCGCCGCGCCAGACCTCAGCGAGCGCGACCGCCGGGATCGTGGGCACGAAGCCTCGCTCGTAGCTGATCTCGAGGATCTTGCGGATGCGCTCCTGCCCACGCTCATAGGCGATCAGCGCGCCGGCGTCGAGTGTTAGACCTGCCACTCGGCGAGCACTTGGGTCTCGACCTGCGGGGGTACCGCACCGAACTCAAGCTCGTCCGCCGCGAGCAGTTCGCGCCCGCGCGCGATTTGAAGCTCGTGCAACAACGCGCCGTTCACAAACGCGGACAGGCTTCCCCCCGTCTCGGCGAGCCGCAGCTCGGCCTCACGGAGCACTGACTCGTCAAACGAGATCGATCGCTTCTGCGTCGCCATTACCCACGATGCTACCACGGTAGGAGTGGGTGCTTTGCCCGCGCATGTACAGCGTGCCGTCGTAGGCGCCTGCCATAGTCGCCGCACAATACCCCTCCCGCCCGAACATTCGACTGCTCCCAATCCCGCGAGCGCCCACACGCGCGCGTCCGTGGCCGAGGCCGCGGCGGGTCTGCCGTTCGAGGACCGCGAGGACTTCGAGGACGCCGCCCGCGGGCTGATCGCGAGCGCCCCCAACCTCGTCTTGCACGACGACCGAGGCCGCGCCGTGTGGGACATGGACAGCTATCGCTTCATCCAGGGCGAGGCGCCCGAGACGGTCCACCCGAGCCTGTGGCGCATGGCCCAGCTCAACGGGATGCACGGCCTGTTCGAGGTCGTGCCCTCGATCTACCAGGTGCGCGGCTATGACATCTCCAACATCACCTTCGTCGAGGGCAAGAGCGGCACGATCGTGATCGACCCGCTCGTCTCGACCGAGTGCGCAGCCGCGGCGCTCGCGCTCTACCGCGCCCATCGCGGCGAGCGCGAGGTGAGCGCGGTCATCTACACCCACAGCCACGTTGACCACTTCGGCGGGGTCAAGGGCGTCGTCTCTGCCGAGGACGTGCAGGCCGGGCGCGTGCCGATCTGGGCGCCAGCCGGCTTCCTCGAGCACGCCGTCTCCGAGAACGTGCTCGCCGGCACCGCGATGGCGCGGCGCGCCGGCTACATGTTCGCGCCGGCGCTCGAGCGCGGCCCGCGCGGGCAGATCGACGCCGGCATCGGTAAGACGACGTCGACCGGAAGCATCACGTTGATTCCCCCGACCCATGAGGTGAACAGGACAGGTATTGAGGAGGATATTGACGGCGTACGCTTCTGCTTCCAACTCGTGCCGGATTCAGAGGCGCCGGCCGAGATGAACTTCGCTTTCCCCCAGCTGGGAGTCCTCTGTGTCGCCGAGAACGCGGTTCACTGCATGCACAACGTTCTCACTCCGCGTGGAGCCCCCGTGCGCGACTCGTTGCGCTGGTCGAAGTACCTGGGCGAGGCGATCGAGCTGTTCGGGGCCTCCACCGACGTGATGTTCGCCCAACACCACTGGCCGCGCTGGGGCAAAGCGCGCGTGATCGACCATCTGGCGCGCCACCGCGACATGTATCGCTACCTGCACGACCAGACCCTGCGCCTTGCCAACCGGGGCCTCACGCCGACGGAGATCGCCGCCGAGGTCAGCCTGCCGCCAAGCCTTGCGCGCACCTGGTCCTGTCGCGGCCACTACGGCGCCGTCAGCCACAACGTCAGGGCCGTATACCAGCGCTACCTGGGCTTTTTCGACGGCAACCCAGCCCACCTCGACCCCCACCCTCCGGTCGAGGCCGGGCGTCGCTACGTTGACTTGGCCGGCGGCGCCGAGGCTGTGCTCGCCCACGCCACCTCGGCGTTCGAGGCGGGCGACTACCGCTGGGTGGCCGAGATCTGCTCGCACGTCCTGTTCGCCGACCCCGAGTGTGGGCAGGCGCGCGAGTTGCAAGCCCAGGCGCTCGAGCAGCTCGGCTACCAATCCGAGAGCGCGGTGTGGCGCAACCTGTACCTGGTCGGCGCCCACGAGCTGCGCAACGGCCCCCCGCCCCCGCCCGAGGGCCGGCGCGTCGCCAGCGCCGACGTCGCCAAGGCCTTGTCGCTCGAGCAGCTATGGGACGCGATGGGCGTGCGCCTGGACGGACCGCGGGCGTGGGAGGCCGAGATCGTGCTCGCCTGGGACTTCACCGACGTCGGCGAGCGCTGGACGGTGTCGGTCGTCAACGGCGCCCTCAGCGCGGTGGCGGGCCGGCTCGCCCCCGAGGCCCAGGCCACGGTGACCCTGACCCGCGCCGCGTTTGACGCCGTCCTACTCGGCGAGGGCGACGGCGCTCAGCTGTTCGCGAGCGGCGCGATCGCCGTCTCGGGCGACGGGGCGAAGCTAGGCGAGTTCCTGGGTCTGCTCGACGAAGGCGACCCTGTCTTCGCGATCGTCACGCCCTGACGCGCCCGCGCGCGTCGTTTTCCGGTCGCTGCGCGCCCCGGCCCCTCAATCGAGACCAAGCACGACCTTGCCGACGGCACGCCGCTCGTCGATCTCGCGGAACGCGCCCGCGGCCTGCTCCAACGATACGCACGATCCAACTATCGGTCTGATGAACCCTTCGTCGATCATCCGCTCGACGGCCTCGCCGATCGCCCGGTTGCGAGCCGGCTTGCCCATCACGTAGGCGCCCCATCCGGCGCCGACGACCGACACGTTGCGCAGCAGCAGGCGGTTGACCTTGACCTCGGGGATCGAGCCCTCGGTGAAGCCGACGACGAGCACGCGCCCGTCCTCGCGCAGGCTGCGCAAACTGTCGGTGAAGCGATCGCCGCCGACCGGGTCGAGCACCACGTCGACGCCGCCCATCTCCACCACCTGCTCGCGCCAGTTCGCGTCCGCCCGCACGACCTCGTCCGCCCCGGCCTCGCGCGCGACGCGCTCCTTCTCATCGCTCGAGACAACCGCGATCGTCGAGGCGCCGAGCCCCTTGGCGACCTGCAGCGCGGCGGTCCCGACGCCGCCCGCCGCCCCGTGCACGAGCACCCGCTCACCGTCCTGTAGGCGGCCCCGCAGCTTCAGCGCGAAGTAGACGGTGTGGTAGTTGAGGATCACCGAGGCCCCCTGCGCGAAGTCGAGCCGCTCCGGCAGCCCGAACGTCAGATAGGCCGGAGCCACGGCGCGCTCGGCCATGCCGCCCAGCACGGTGAAAGCCATCACCCGCTCGCCCTCCTTCAGGCCGCTCTCGGGAGGCGCCGAGATGACCGTGCCCGCGACCTCCGAGCCGGGCACGAACGGCAACTCGGGCTTCAGCTGGTAGAGCCCCCTCGTCTGCAGCACGTCCGGAAAGGACACGCCCGCGGCCTTCACATCGATCAACACGCCCTCGCCGGGGGTCAGCATGTGGTTGGCCCGCGGCTCCTCGACGTTGACGACCCCGATCGCGTCGGGGCCGCGCAGCTCGGTTATCTGGACCGCGCGCATGGGGCCACAGGTTACGCGAGTGGTGCGACGGGGTGTCTTGCTCACTCGAGAGGGTGCCCCGCGCGCGTGCGCGGTCTTCTAAACAAGACCCGCCTGGTTTCCCAGCCGCGCGTGAGCGAACTCTCACCGCTCCTTACGTCCCCGTTTAGTCGCCCCCGCGAGTCTTGCCCCGCCGCGACGGCCCCCGGCCCGAGCGCATTTTCGATGAACGAGGACCCTCCCAACATCCCAGGCGCCGGCCCCGACCAGGACACCCGCCGGCAGCGGCGCCTGCGCCAGCGCGCCCAACGGCGCAACCGACGACTGTGGATCGGCTCGGCGGCTGTTGTCGTCGCGATCGTCGCGATCGTCGCCACGAGCGTCGGCGGCGGGTCCTCCAAAGGCACACGCTCCGCGTCGAGCACCGCGACCGGTACGGCCACTCCCGCGCCCGCCGCGGTCGTCTCTGGCGGCCCGCTCGCCCCGGTGGCGGTCGGCGGACGCGCCGCGCTGTGGGCGCCCCGCAATGTCGTCGGCCACCAGCCCTCCACCGACGCGGCCTACGCGGCCGCCTCCAAGCTCTCGGGGCTGCCCGGCTACCTGCTGATCGCCGACCGCGGCAACAACCGCATCCTCGTCGTCAACCCGGCCCATCAGATCGTCTTCACCTACCCCTCCGCGGCCGATCTGGCAGCCGGGCGCCGGCTCTACTTCAACGACGACACCTTCGTCGAGCCTGGCGGCCAGGCCTTGATCGCAAACGAGGAGGACAACAACGACATCGTCCAGGTCAACCTCGCCGACCGCTCCCTGCACATCCTGTTCGGAGTGCCTGGCGTGTCCGGCTCGGACGCGACCCACGTGCACACCCCCGACGACGCCTACATGCTGCCGGGCGGCACCTTCACCGTGGCCGACGCCTACGGCTGTCGCATCATCTTCGTGCGCCACCACCACATCGTCCGCCAGTACGGCACCTCCGGCGTGTGCCTGCACGAACCGCCGCGCTACCTGGACGCCGTCAACGGCGACACGCCGTTGCCCAATGGGGGCACGCTCTTGAGCGAGATCAACGGCTCCTGGATCGATGAGATCTCACCGCGCGGCAAGCTCGTGTTCGCCGTCAAAGTGCCGGTCTCCTATCCCTCCGACCCCCAGCCCTTGCCGGGCGGGCGCATCCTCCTGGCCGACTACGCCAACCCCGGCCACATCCTGATCGTCAACCGCCTGGGCCACGTCATCTGGCGCTACGGCCCCTCCTCTGGCCACGGGCGCCTCGACCACCCCTCCTTGGCTATGGCCTTGCCCAACGGCAACATCGCCGTCAACGACGACTACCGCGACCGCGTGATCGTGATCGACCCGCGCACCAACCAGATCGTGTGGCAGTACGGCCATTCCGACAACTCCGGTACCGCGCCCGGCTACCTGGACATACCCGACGGCATGGACTTCATCCCGGCCGGCCCCCACGGGGGACCCGACTACGCCGCCGTGGTCCATCCGTGAGCAGATCGCTCTTCGGGGCCGGGCTCGTGCTCGTCGTGCTCGTCGCCGTGCTTGTGGGCGGTTCTGGCAAAGGCGGGGGGGCAGGTTCGTCTCAGAGGGGTGACTCGCGCGCGGGTGCCCACGCCCACGCGCGCGAAGGGTCCCCACGAGCAAGCACAGGCGCGCGTCTCGCCGTTTCCAGGACCGGCCTGCTCCCCGCGCCCGTCCAAGACGCCGCGGCCGCGGCCTCGGGCCCCGATCGCTTGCTCCTGATGGGCGGGATCGATGCCGGCGAAGCGTCGGTGGCAGACATCCTCGAAGCGGGCCCCAGCGGCGCGCGACGGATCGGCACACTGCCCCAGTCCCTGCACGACGCCTCGGCCAGCACGCTCGGCCCGGGCGAAACCTCGGGCGGGGGCGCAGGCGGCGCGGGCGCGGTAGGCGCTGGCAGCGCCGGCGCGGGCGCTGCCTACCTGTTCGGGGGCGGCGTCGTCTCCTCGTTTCCCCAGATCACGCGGATCGCCCCGAGCGGCACGACGAGCCCGGCGGGCGTGCTGCCCACGCCCGCCTCCGATGTCGCCACGGCCGCGATCGGCGGCACGGTGTATGTCGTCGGCGGCTACACCGGCGTCACGCCCCTGCGCACGATCCTCGCCTGGCGCCCAGGCGCCGGGGCACGCGTAGTGGCGACCTTGCCCAAGCCGCTGCGCTACGCCGCCGTGGCGGCCTGCGCCGGGGAGCTGACGATCGCCGGCGGCAGCTCCGGGGAAGAAGCCAGTCGCGACGTCTACCGCTTCGATCCCGCTTCGCGCAAGCTCACGAGGGTCGGCCTCTTGCCCGCTCCGCTCACCCACGCCGCCGCCGCCGCCTTGGGCGCGACCGTGTACGTGTTCGGCGGACGCTCCGCCTCGCCCGACTCCCAGAGCGCCCATATCCTCGCGATCGCCCCGTCGGGCGCGGTGCACGACGCCGGCGTGCTCCCCAAGGCGCTCTCGGACCTGGCGGCGGTCACGCTCGGGGACACCATCGTCCTGGCGGGCGGGCGCGACCGGGCGGGCGCGCCGCAGGCGACGATCCTCACCGCCAAGCCCTCCTGAGCGGATCGCCTTGTCCGGCGAGCGCCCGGCGCGGCGCAAAGGGTCGTCCGGGTGGAAGGTCAGGAGCGCTCTACGGTGAAGAAGATCTACGTGTCCTCCTCCTCGCGCGCCCTTCTGATCCCTGTAGTGGCCCTGGTTGGGCTGGTCCTCGCGCTGATGGCGGCGATGCTCGTCTATGACCACACCAGCGCCTCGCGGATCGCCGAGGGCGTGCGCATCGACGGGATCGAGGTCGGCGGCCTCAGCTCCGACGCCGCGCGCGCGCGCGTCGAGCACGCGGTGGCGGCCTCGATGGACCGCCCGGTCGAGGCCGACCTGGGCAACCGCCAGTGGCAGCTCACGCCACGCCAGGCCGGCGTCAGCGTGGATGTCGCGGGCACCGTCGCCGAAGCGCTCTCGGCAAGCCGCGGCGGGTCGATCTTCGCGCGCACCTGGCGCGGGCTCTCGGGTGGCCACGTCGATCGCAACCTGCCTCTGCGAGTGACCTACTCCAAGGCGGCGGTGAGCGGCTTCGTCGCTGAAATCGCAAGCGCGGTGAACGTCGAAGCGAGCGACGCCACCGTGCAGCCCCGCGCCGCCGGCCTGACCGAGGTGCCCGCCAAGGACGGCCTGGCGGTCGAGCGCAAGCGCCTCACCGCGCGCGTCGCCCTTGCCCTGAGCTCGCGCACCGCGGCGCGCGGCGTGAGCGTGCCGACCGCGACGCGCCGCCCGGCGGTGACGAGCAGCGACCTGGCCGCCCAGTACCCCGCCTACATCGTCGTCGACAGGGCCAAGTTCAGGCTCTACTTCTACCAGCGTCTGCGACTGGCCTCGACGTATGAAATCGCGGTCGGGATGCAGGGCCTCGAAACGACGCCGGGCCTCTACCACGTGCAGTGGAAGCAGGTCAACCCGCCCTGGTACGTGCCCAACTCGGCCTGGGCCGGGGCGTTGGCGGGCAAGACGATCCCGCCCGGCCCCGAAGATCCGCTGAAGGCGCGCTTCATGTCGTTCAACGGCGGCGCCGGCATCCACGGGATCGCCCCCTCTGAGTACTCCTCGATCGGCCACGACGCCTCGCACGGGTGCGTCAGGATGCGCATCCCCGACGTCATCGCGCTCTACGCGCGCACCCCGGTCGGCACGCCCGTCTACGTGATCTGAGCCTCGGCCCCAACCACAAGACCTCGTCCCGCGCCCCGCGCGGGACTAACCTTCAGCGCCTCAGCGGCGATCTTCTTGGTTCTGCTGGTGCTCGCCGCGCACGACCACGAAGATGAACACGAGGATCACGTTCACGAGCACGCCGATGCCCAGGAAGGTCACGAGCAGTCCGATGTCCTTGCTCACGGCCGGGCTTGTCGCTAGAAGCAGCATCGGCGGAAGCCTACCAGTGGAGCAGGCCCCGGCGTCGCCGCGCACCGGCCTGCCCGCGTCGCCCCCACCTCAGCGCTCGCCCGGCCCACACGCCCGCGGCGCGGGTGTCGTAGCCTGTGTTGACCGCTTGCGACCGCAAGCCCAAGGAGAGGTGCCAGAGCGGTTGAATGGGCGCGACTGGAAATCGCGTAACGGGGATTGACTCCGTTCGAGGGTTCGAATCCCTCCCTCTCCGTCCACAGGTCTTCACGTTTCGATGAGGACCGGGTTCACGTTTGGGTCTGCTGGCAGTGGTTGCGGCGGCTTTTTTCTGTCTGGTGCGCTGGTGGGGCTGCGTGTGGGCCGTTTGGGTGTCTGGGGAGAGGTTTTCAGGCCGCCCGGACGGGTTTTCCCTGGGCGTCGGGACGCACCGGCTTGTCTGCGGGGCTTTGGTGGTGTTTTTCGGTGGTTCAGGCGGCGATCACCGGCGGCGCGTTGGGTTCTGCTGCGATGAGGCTCTGGAGGGTGCGTCTGCGTCGTGTTCGCCGGCGTGGTGGCAGTCCACGGGCTGCGCGGTGCTGATCTGCGGTTTGACGCGCGGCGTAGGCGTCGGCGGTGGCGATGTTGGCGATGATGAACGCGCAGGAGAGGAAGAGCGCGTTCGGTGTGAGTCCCATCAGTCGGCTCCATCCGCGTTTGGTGTCGATCGTGGCGGGGTCTGAGATTCGGGAGAAGGTGCGCTCGGAGGCGGTGCGTCGGGAGTAGGAGGTGCGGTGCGTTTTGGAGGGGTAGTCGTGCTTTTGGGTTGTCTTTGAGTTCACGTTGGGGGGCACGGTGATCGTTTGCTGGGTGCAGCAGACGGGTGGGTGTTCGGGTGGGGTGTCGATCGTGGGGTGCTGGTAGGGGAGGCTCATCGAGGCTGCTCTGAGGGGGCAGCGGATCTTGCCGCGGACGGCTGGACAGCAGACGCGGTGGTAGCCGTCTTGGTCTGTGGCGCTGATCGCGGGCAGCTTGTATTTGGTTAGCTCGGCTGTCTTTGTGTCGTGGGCGGCCGCTTGCTCTTGTGTGGCGCCGGGCGCCAGCGGTCCGAGTTCAAAGAGCGGTTTGGGTGTGGCGGGGCAGTAGAGGTTGCCGTTTGAGATCACGGCGCCTTGGTGGGTGCCGTTTGTGCCGCGGTCGTTTGGGTGCAGGTCGATCACGAGTTTTGCGCCGAGTGCGCGGATGGGCAGTGCGAAGGTCTCGGCTTGGCGGTAGGAGTAGCCACTGTCGGCGAGCAGGTCGCCGAGAATGATGTCGTTTTCTGCCGTGCGTTCGATGACGGGCACGATCTGCTCGGGTGGGTCGTGTTTGGTGGAGGCGAGCGTGATCCGTCGCACTAGTTCTGGCGCGTCGGGGCCGTCCTCTTCTTTGACGATCGTGGCGGCTTGCAGGTAGTACCCGAAGAACGTTTCGCTCTTGGCGGGATGGTTGGTTTTGCGATGCCCCCATGCCGCCTCGCTGTCGGCGCAGCACCCGTCTTTGTGTGGTGGTGAGGCGAAGGACTCATAGTCGGTCCAGTCGATCGCGAGCGCTGTGCTCTGTGGGACGCCCAGCACGCTGACGCTGGCCTCGATCAGGGCGTCCATCGCCTCGCTGAGGGTTTGTGAGGGCTTGCCGTCGGGTTGCTCGGTGGCGAGCGAGCGGATGACGAGCGCGTAGGTGCGCTCCACTTGGCGGTAAGTGAGCTCGTGCTCGGCGCTCTTCCAGGAGACGGTCACGCCCAGGCGCCGCTTATCGGTCTCTGGCAGTCTGATCAGCGCCTGGTGGATCTTTGCCAGGTGCGCGGGACGCCCGTCTGAGATGCAGAGCAGGATCCCGAGCAGCAGCGTGCGCACGGAGAGTTGGCGGGGACGCACACCGACCGGTAGTAGCGTCTCGATCCGCTCGGGGACCCCGGAGGCGTCGATGATCGCTTCCAGGCGGTCCAGGTCGGCGGCGTCCCAGTTCACGCTGATCCTCCCAGCAGCAGGACTGTCTGTGCCTCGCTGAGAGGAGGAAGGGACGCGGCGATGTCCCCGAGGCGTTGTGAGCAGTGCACGCCGCTGGCGCTCATGAACGCTCTCAGCCCGATCAGTTTCGCCGTCTCGGCTAGCCAGGTGGCGCGCAGACGGCCTGCTTGCAGGCGTGGCAGGGACGGGTCCGCCGAGAGCGCCGCGGCGAGCGTGTCGCTGATGTTGCGCCGCTCAGGATCGCGTCATCGCGGTAGGGACGGCCATTGCTGGCCGCCCCCCGCGCAGATCCCAGCGTGCGCGTCTAACGCACTGGGCTCCTGCCTTGGGTTCTGGCGTCGAAGCGTTGGTTTGGCCAAGGATGCAGGATGCTGGCGATGGGTAGCCATCGTTGCGCTAGCCGGGTCATCCGCGCCCAGGTCATGCAGTGGCGTTGGCTGCGTCGCCTGAGCGTGCGCGTCCATAGCTTGATGACCGCGTTGCGGAATGAGCCGAGCGCTCTGATGTTGCCGGGCACCGCGAAATACCTGTAGTGCCCCGCGAGGACGCTGGAGAGCCAGCGCCCTTGGACGGCGATCGGGAGATGGGCGCGCCTACGCATCTCGTTCTTTAGTTCGCGTAGCTTTGCGCTCATCCGCTTCTTGTTCGTGACCCTGCGCACCCTGAACTTTCCGGCTTTCGTTTTCGCGCACAAGTGCGTGAAACCGAGGAACTGGAAAGTCTCGGGCTTGCCGAGCCCACGGTTGGTCCTGCGCTCTGCCGCGTAGCAGCCGAACTCGACCAGTCGTGTCTTCTCCGTAGCGATCTCCAGACCGAACTCCGCGAAACGCTCACGGACCCCGGCAAGGAAACGCTCGGCATCAGAACGATGCTGAAACCCGGCAGCGATATCGTCAGCGAAACGCACGAGGATCACGTCCCCGTGCGCTTGGCGCTGGCGCCACTGCCGCGCCCAAAGGTCGAACACGTAGTGCAGGAACACGTTCGCGAGCAGCGGTGAAACCGAAGCCCCTTGCGCCGTTCCCGTCTCTGTGCTTGACCATTCCCCGTCCTCGATGACTCCCGCGACCAACCATTTCCCGATCAGCCGCAGAACCCTTCGATCAGCGATCCGGTGCTCCAAGAACCGCATCAACCAGGCCCTGTCGAGCGTGTCGAACAGGTCCTTGACGTCGATCTTGAGCACCCAGTTCACCTTCCTCCGTTCGATCCCGACCGCGAGCGCATCCAACGCATCGTGCGGGCTACGCCCCGGCCGAAACCCATAGGAGAAACCCAGGAAATCCTCCTCATAGACAGCGTTCAACACCTCAACCAGCGCCCGCTGGACGATCTTGTCCTCCAGCGCTGCGACACCGAGCGGCCGCTGCCGCCCGTCCGGCTTGGGTATGAACACCCTCCGAGCAGGAGTCGCCCGGTATGCGCCCCGATGAACACGAGCATGAAGATCCCTGAGGTTCTCCTCAAGATCCTGCCCATAGTCCTGCCACCCAACCCCGTCAACCCCAGCGGCAGCACCCGGACGAATCCTCCGGTACGCATCCCGCAGACGATCGATGGTGATGTGGTGCAGGAGCGCGGTGAACCGTGCCTGCTTGTCCTTCGCTGCTGCCCGACGCACACGATCCAACTCACTGCTCGCGCTCACTCCGGCTCTGAGTCCGGGACGCGTTTCGCTGGCCGTGTTTCCCTCGGCCGGCCTCCTTTCCTCCACCACCTCCGCCCCCGCCAAAGCGGGCTTGTTCGGCGGCTTCGCAGGTACTACGAGGCCGTCTGATTGCCCGTGATCGTTCATCGAGGGCTTACCACCGAAGTGTTCCCCTCACGGACCCAACCCCGCCTTTGCTGCCCCGCGAACAACGACGAGGTATCCAAGACAAGGCAGGCCAACCACTGGCCCTCCCGGTTCTCGCGCATGAGGATCTTCCTGCGTGCAGAGACTCCAAGGACCGCGCCAGGCCCCGACATGACTCGCGATAGCGCCATGCCGAGCATCGCCTTCCGCCACGGTGACAGCGTCAGCGCCCAGATCAGAATTTCGCGGCTCAATCGCCCCGCCCACAGAACCCCTGTCAACGCTTCGCCGACGCCCTCACGAGCGCCCACGCATGACTCAGGGCCGTCGCGGATCGCTACTCCTTCAACGTAGAGAACTCCCATCTCCTTCCTCATGCCGGTTTATCCCGGCGCACCACCGACGATCAAAGCGTTCCCGGCGAACCGCGCCGCGGCCAGGAGCGGCTCATGGAAACGGGCGAGCACCGGCACTATGCGCGCTCGCTTCTCGCGTATTTCCACCACGAGCCCACCGGAGCGCTCGGTCACGTCCTCGCCACGGATGTGGCGCAGCTCACCGGCGACGATCCCCGCGCCCGCACCGAGACAGATCAGCGCCACACACCGCATCCGGCGCGCTTCGGTCGACTGCGCTTGCGCGAGACGCAGATAACCGTCGATCTCGGCGGCGCTATAAGGCGTCTTGGCGTGCTCGCGTCCCAGCGCCACCGGCAATGGGTGGGGGTGCGCGTCCAGCACGCGGACCAGATGACGAAGGTTGGTGCGCAGCGTCCGGACCGTGGCCGGCGTGAAACCCCGTGTGCCGCACAGCACGAAACGCTCGATCGTCGCGTCGCGTAGCAGCACCTCAGCGCGAAGCTCGAGCCCCACCCGCTCACCAAAAGCCGCCAGGCGAGACGCGGCGAACAAGAGCGCCCTGGCCCGCTCGGTCCTCGCCGGGCAAGCGGCTGCCACGACCCGCCGCGCGAACGCGCCCGCCGCGTCGCTGAGCCCGCACGGACGATACGCCGCGATCAGCGCGCTCACCCCGCAAACGGGGCTGCTCCCACTGGGCACACCGTATATATACGGTAGGCTAAGGACGGAATGACCGGTACCCCTGCCAGACTGCGCCAATGAGGCCCGATCACGCCGAGCGCGAGCAGGCACGGGCGATCGCCACAGAGCTCGCCAAAATCGCCCGCACCGGCAAGGTACTGCCCGGCTCGATCACCCAACGCCAGATGCGCTGCGGAAAAACAGGCTGCGCCTGCCACGCAGACCCACCACGCCTGCACGGCCCCTACTGGCAATGGACACGCAAGCTCGCAAAAAAGACCGTCGGCAGATACCTCAACAGCACCCAAGCCGCCAACTACCAAGACTGGATCGAAAACGACCACCGCATCCGAGAACTACTCACAGCCCTAGAGGCAATCGGCATCGCCCACCTAGAAGCCGAACAACGCCACGACTAACCGCCAGCAATGTGCTCAAAACACGCTTAACGTGTGCTCGCAACCCAAGACGACCCCAAAACCGCCCGCCACCACACGGAATTCGCCAAACGTGAAGGCCTCGTCCACCTCTGTTGTTCGCGTGCGGCGGCCGAACGGACGTCAGTGGCAGATCAAGACAACTCGAGCACCAGTTGGAGAGCGTCGTCCACGGTGCGCAGCTCGTCGTATGTCAGATGGCAGACTCGCTCTCCGAGGGCACGCGCATCGACGGCCCCAACCATCTCGCAAAGCACCTGCGTTGGTTGGTCGAGAACGGTGATCTCTGGGTGGAAGCTGGCTTGGAAAGCGGAGCGCGAGGTCGGGCATATGACTATGGTCGAGAGCGCCAGGAGGTCGTCCGCCTGGACGACCACCGCATAGCGCCGACCGTGCTGGACATGCCCGCGCTTAGCGGGGAGCTTGATCTCGTGGACGTCACCACGGACCACGCAGGGTCTCCATGAGCGCGGCGACCTCCCGCGTTTCCTTTACGTAGCGCCGGTCTTGCATGAGACGCCTGGCCTCCGCCGCGAGTCCCGTCCGCCGACGCTCGCGCTCGGCTGTCTCGGCGATCGCCTGCCGGGCCGCCTCGGCGCGGCTCAAGCCTCTGCGGCGGGCTATCTCATCCAGCGCGCTCAAGCCGTCTCGCCCGAGGCGAAGCGATAGCGGGTGGGGAGCAGACGCCATTTACGAAGCGTAGCGTATAACGCGCTACATTGACCCCGCTCAGAACGCCCGGCGCTTACCAAAGCGCTCGGCGTGCAGCGCTCGGATACCGCTCGCTATGAACCTCCAGGAGACCATCTCGTTGACGCGTAAGCTGTTCGAGTTGCGTGAAGCCGCACGGCGCTCCCGTTGAGCGTTCCATCTTTCGATCAGATGTTGGCGCGCCTCGTTGGCAGGAGTGACAGTCCCAGTGTGTGCGTTGGAGCATCTGCGGAGCATGAAGCGAGCCGCTGGGTGTCCTCGCGACCAGTCAACCTCGACGATCTCGACGCGGCTCAGCCGCCTCCCAATTGAAGCGTCTCACGAGCTTGCGCCCATGCCTTTGCCGCTTCCCACCTCGCTTTGCGGCCCTCTGACTCCATCAGAAGCTCCAACAGGCTCTCAAGCTGGTCTTGACGGTTTGCAATGCGTCCCGAACTCCCCGTTTATTATTGTCCCGCAGCGGATTCTTTGCCGCCCAAGACGCCTTTGACGAGCGATTCCGCGACGTTGGCGACCGATTCGACGGTGGCGGGCACCGACACCGGGAGCGAGGGCACCGTGACGGGAACGCTCGGCACGGGCACCGAGGGCACGGACGGAAGCGAGGGCGACTGGGAGCCTTCGCCGACCGGCAGCGACGGGACTTTCGGCGGGGCCGATGGCCCGGTCGGAGAGCTCGGCGAGGTGGGGCCGGGCGAGCTCGTGGACGGCGCTTCGGAGGCCTTGGGGTCGCTCGGCGCACTGGAGCCGCTCGTCGTGACCGACACCGTGCTCGCCCTTGTCGGGCCCTGAGCGTGCGGAGTCGATCCGCGACGAACCACCGGCCCACCCGCCAAGCCCGTGTGGAGATGAGGCACTGTGCCATGCGATCGCGCGGCGCCACGCCGGCCGCCGCGGTGCGCGCCGGATGAGCCCGGCGCGCTCGAGGTCGCGGAGCCGCGACGCGGGGAGACCGCGGCAGCGCGCTGTGCGGCCAGGGCGCCCGAACGGGCGGGCGCGCCCTGAGCCGGCGCGGCGGATTCGCCGGGCGCGCCGTGGGGCAAGGCGGGCGAGAGCGCGAGCAGGCCGGCGGCGCCGAGCGCGGGGAGCAGCGAGCCGGCGCTCGCTCCCGAGCCGGCGGCGATGCCGGGCGAGACGGCTTGGAGCGCCAGCAGCAGACGCTGGGGGAGCATCGCCGCGAGCGAGAACCAGACGATCGAGCGGCGGCCGGCATAGCTGTCGGTGAACGCGGCGACGACAACCTCGTCGAACTGGGAGCCGGCGTTGGCGGCGATCGTGTCGAGCGCCCGCTTATGGGTGCCGGCCGATCGATAGGGGCGGCTGGAGGTGATCGCGTCGAACGTGTCGGCGACCGCGACGATGCGGGCTCCCAGCGGGATGTCCAGGCCCGCCAGGCCGTCGGGATAGCCCCTGCCGTCCATCTGCTCGTGGTGGTGGCGCACGATCTCGGCGATCTGGGGATCGCCCGCGTCGGCGAGCATGTCGGCGCCGTCGCCCGGGTGGAGCTTGACGATCGCGTATTCGCGCTCGCTCAGCTTGTCGGGGTTGTTGAGGATCTCGCGGGGCGTGTAGATCTTGCCGACGTCGTGAACCATCGCGGCGGTTCTGATCTGAGCGATCTCCGTGGGCGTCAGATGCATGGCGGTGGCGATGCGCTCGGCGTGGCGCGCGACCCTCTGGTTGTGCCCGTGCGTGTAGGCGTCGCGAGCCGCGAGCCGCTCGCTGAGCTCTTCCAACAGCTCGATGCTGACCTCCAAGCCCGCGTCCTTGATCGCCTCATAGGAGGCCGTGGCCTCGGCCAGGCGGCGGTCGGCCACGCAGCGACGCAGCCAGCCCCAGAGCATCAAATCGGCGAACGTCAGGTCGCGCGAGCCGGGACACCTTGTCCAGATCGCTGCCTCGAGGCGCGCCACCATGAGCGAACCGGCCACCGCAAGGGCGCTCGAAGCGAGAACCCAGAAGATGTCGCCCCTGGGCGCCAAGGCAACTGCCAAGGCCGCGGGCGCCACGATCGTCGAGACGGTCACAAGCAGGGCGAGCGGCAGATACGCGAGCAGACGCAAAGTCCCCATGGCCCCGCCCACGTTTGCTTTGGCCGAGTGACCGCGCCGGACGCCCCCGCGTCCGCGAAGCTGAGCCGCCAGTTCGAAGGGCAAGAACATGACGGTTACATGATCGTTGAGGAACGCCTTGTTCAGGAGGGCTCTGGACGGATGTTCGAGCGCGGCTCCTTGGCGCCACGCGGCCGACCACCCGAGGCTCGGGCGCCGGGTCACTACACTAGGCGACTCTGCGCCCTTAGCTCAGCTGGATAGAGCGTCGGTCTACGGAACCGAAGGTCGGGAGTTCGAATCTCTCAGGGCGCGCTCCCCGTCTCGCCGTTTTCCGTCGATGTCCAGGTCTCCAAAGACGCGTCGGGCGTGGCGACGCGCCCGTATGCCTCGTCGATCGCGTCCTGCGCTTCTTTCTTCAGCACGTACGTGCCGGCGCTCTTGCGTTTGCCGCGGCTGTCGGTGTAGCGCAATACAGACTCTGTTTGTCTATGGGCGGTCGAACTGCCTTCGGCGGGGAGCCTCGCGGTCATCTGCCGAGCCCTCGCAGAATGAGAATATTGCGCAGATCGTGTTATAGTGCGCAGCAAGGAGCTGATCATGCCTACCGTTGCCTCACAGCCGAAGCTGCTCTCCACAACCCAGGCCGCCGATCTCTTGAGCGTGAGCCGCCGCACGGTTCTCAATTGGATCGAGGCGGGCAATGTGCCCTATGTGCGACTGCCCGGTGGCGACTACCGCATACCGCTCTCCGGGCTGCTGGCCTCGCTGTCCGGGACCTACCGCCTCGACCGGGAGATCCGCGCGCTCGATGAGCGCAACGCCGCGTTGACCGACGAGGATGTTCAGGCCGCGATGGGCGAGTAGTCCACGGCGGCGCCTAGAGTGCCGCCTCGATGCGACCAGTAGTTCTCGACACGAGCGTAGTCCTGCCGGCGGTGCTCTCGCCACGGGGTTACCGGCGACGATTCTGGGTGCTGCTCGCGTTCGGCGCGCTGGCGGCGCGCCGCGAGCTCGCGCGCTTGGAGGCCGAAGTGCTGCAAAAGCAAGCAAGCACCTCTGGCAGCAAGAGCGGCGGACCATCGGCTGAGCTGCTTGTGAGCGACGCGAACGCGCGCTACGAACGCTTGCGCAGATTGCTGCCCGCGGAGTGCCCGGATGACTGGCGACTCGTCGGCTCCCAGCCGCTGCTCGGCGAGTATGAGCGCAAGCTGCGCGAGACCGGGCCAAGGCTCAACCCCTACCTTCGCCCCGGAGACGTGGAGATCGCGCGCCGCCAGATCGAGAGCGTATGCGCGGATGTGACCGACGAGTTCGATCCCGCCGCTGTCCATTTTTCCTGACGTTGCGCAAACCCCGGCCGTGTGGGTGCGGTCGGGGGTGATGATGCGGTAGGTGGGCTGGATGTCGGTCTTGCTGTTGACGCGCAGCTCGGCGATGAGGATGCGCAGGAGCGCCTTGGTTTGCTCGGGCTCGCCGTTGGTGATGACGGTTTCGAGTTGGCTGGCGGTCGTGGCGAGGTCCGCTGCTGTGGGCGCGTGTGCGGTCGCGTCGGTGCTGTCGTTGGCAAGCTCGGCCTGTTGGGCGCGGAGATCGTCGAGACGGGTGTTCAGGTGCGCGATGCGTTGCTCGCAGCGCTCGGGAGAGAGGCGGCCTTGCTCGAAGGCCTCGAAGTAGCGCTCGGTTGCGCGTCCGGCGCGGGTGATCTCGGCGGTGATCGCGTGGCGGCGCTCATCGAGCGCGGGTTGTTCGCGCTGCGCTTGCTCTTGGGCGGTGGTGAGCGCGTCGCGGATGAGCGCGCCGTCGCGGTAGACGCCGGTGAGTTGGCGCAGAACGGCGGTCTCCAGCTTCTCGCGCGGGACGCGCTCGCCTTGGCAGGCTTTGGGACCGTACTTTTGGCGGGCGGTGCAGGCGTAGTAGTGGTAGGTGCCGCCATTGCCGCGCGCGGACATGCCAATGTAGGCGCGGCCGCAGTGGCCGCAGCGGATCACGCCGGAGAGCAGGAAGTCTGAGCGGTTGCCGCGGCGGCGGGATGCGTCGCTGCCGCGCTCGGCGAGGATCGCCTGGGCGTGGTCGAAGGAGGATTGGTCGATCAATGGCTCGTGCGTTGACTGGAAGTCTTGGTCGCGCCAGCGGATGCGTCCGAGGTAGGTCGGGTTGGTGAGGACGCGGTGGACGGCCGGGTGGCCCCAGCCGGCGGCGGTTGAGGGCGCGTGCTCAGCACGTAGCTGGTGGGCGATTGCGATTGTGCCGAGCCGGTCCCCGACGTACAGCCTGAAGATGCGCCGGACGACGGGCGCGGTGATCGGGTCGGGCGCGAGTTGGCCGTCCTTGAGGGTGTATCCAAAGGGTGGGCGTCCGCTGTACCAGCGGCCTTCCTTGGCACGCCGTTCGATGCCGGCGGTGATCCGGTCGACGATCGTGGCGTGCTCGAACTCGGCGAACACGCCGAGCATCTGCAACATCATCCGTCCGGCGGGTGAGCCGGTGTCGAACGGCTCGGTCGCCGAGCGCAGCACGACGCCGCAGGCGTCCAGCTCCTCGGCGAGTTGCGCGAGCTGGCGCACCTTGCGCGATAGGCGGTCAATCCTGTAGACGAGTAGCTGGTCGATTCGGCCTTGGCGGGCAAGGTCGAGCGCGGCCTGTAGGCCGGCCGGTCGAGCTTCGTGCCGGTCGAGCGGTCGTCGTGGCGGGCGACGATTCGCCAGTCTTCTCGCACCTTGCAGAACGCCTCCAGCCGTTCGTGCTGGGAGGCGAGCGAGGTTGGCTGGTTCTCCTCGTCGGTGGAGATGCGGGTATAGAGGCAGACGCGCGTCATGGGATGGCCTCCCGCTCGTGGTTGCTGTGGCCTTGGGGCTGGTCGATCAGATCAGATCCGCCAGTGGGCTTCAAGTCCTTGCCGTGATGGCCGTCCTGGCAACGGTGCAGCGGGGAGAGTCGATCCCAGAAGCCGGGCTGCTCGTGACGCCAGCGGCGTCCGAGCGCGCACGCCGGATCGGCCGGTCCCAGGGTATGGCTGATGGGCAGCGCGTCGAGCGCGACCGGGTGCTGGGTGGGGTCGGCGATCGACTCCCAAACCCTGCCCAGCGGTGCTGCGTCGTGGTCGTGGCGAGCATCGGCCAGCGACCGTCGAGGTTGACGAGAGAGCTGTCCTGGCGGTGGCGTTCTCGCTTGGGCTCAAGCGCCTCGTGGGCGCGTCGCAGCGTCTCGATTCGGCCCCGGCCGGGCACGACGAACAGCACGCTGCACATCTGCGTCTCGTCGTGCAGCTTGGCCTCGGCTATCTGGTAGTGCTCGATCTTCTCGGTGAGTCGCGCCTGTGTCTCGGTGGCGCGGTCCCACTCAAGGAAGCACTCGATCGGGCCGGCGGGGACATCGAGGATGAGGCTCGCGTCGGGTCGCACGAGCCGGCGGTCGTCGAGCCGCTCGGCGGCGCGGCGAGTGGATTCCCAGGCGGTCACGCCGATGCGCGTGTCGGGGAGGGTCGCGGCGATCAGTTCGCAGACGAACTGGTTGGTCTCCAGCCGGTGCGCGAGCTGGCGGTGCGAGCCCCAGTCATCACGGCGTGACCAGCCGAGCTGCTTGGGATCGATGCCCAGGCTCGCTGCGACGAGGATCGCGCCGGCCTCATCGAGTAGCCAGTGCGCCTGGGGCTTGCCCGCTCCGAATGGGCCTGGCGGGTAGAAGCGGTCGAGCACGCGGTGGCGGTAGAGGAACAGCAGCCGGTCCTGGCAGCGACGCTTGGAGGAGAAGAACAGCAGTTGCAACTGGCCGGTGCTCAGCACTTGATGGTGGTACAGGTAGAGGGCGATCTCGCGGTCACGCCACGTCAGATGCCGCGCAAGCTCGAACACCCGATCCGTGCCCACGCGCATCCCGCGTCGTGCGAAGCCTGGTCTTGCAGACTCTCTTCTGGACCTTATTTGTCGGGGTTCGCTCATTGGCCGGATCATGTGTGCCTGTGCGCCTTTGACGGCATCCCGGGGGTTGAGGTCGCGCCACCGTAAGCGCCGGGGTAAGCGCCACCCGAAACGCTGCCGGAAACGCCAGCCGCGTGACGGCCGGCGGCGTCGAGCAGGAGCTGACCGAGCAGTGCGACCGCCTCGCGCTCCTGCTCGGGAGAGAGCGCGATCAGCCGCGGCGTCCCCACGCGAACGCCGCGGTTGTTGTCGTTATGGGTGTGTTTGGATGCCCGCTTGCACGGGCGGCGGATGTCTTGGCTCAGATCATGGGTGCCGGCGGAAGACCCTGCGGTGGGAACTCCGAAGAGCTCCCTCTACATAGGAAGGTCATTTTGACCCCCAAATGGGTCAGCCCACGATGAAGATTTAGAAAATCTTTAAGGCGATGAAGCCGAGGGGCGGGAGAGCGGAGGCAAACGTCATGGCCGATGTATCGTGCATGGCATCGTCGCTCAAATCCAAGGAGGACGCACGGTGTCTCTCGATGCAAGAGCGGTGACTTCATGGTCATGTTGCGGTACGCTGAGGCCGTGGCCACCACGCTCGACAAGGACAAGCTGCACGACGTACTCGACCAGGCGGTGATCGTGATCGACGAGCAGGAGTTGGAGCGCTCGCGCCGCGATCCGCGTGTGCGCGAACTGTTTGCGCAGGGCCGGGCGCTGGTGGCTGAGCTAGAGGCCGAAGGCGCGAATCTCTAGCTCTCGTGAGGGATCGCCGTCCATAGCCGCCGCAGCCGGCGGTTGCCGGGCACGCGCTGCTCGGAAGGTCGAAGGCCCCAGCGTTCCCGCCAGTAGGCGTCGGTGGCCTCATCGAAGGGATCGACGACCAGCACCGTCGCACCGACATACGACAGCGCCTGCTGTGCGGTGCGCGCGGCGTGTCCGAACAACTCAGTGCCGATGCCTGACGCCTGCGTTGCGCGGGCGAACTGCGCGAGCAGGATCGCCGGCTGGGTGCGGTAGTGCACGCCGCCGAGCTCGGCACGCTCCTCGCCGCTGAGTGCGACCTGCGCGGCGCACAGCGCGTACACGCCCGCCACCTTGCCGTAGCTGAGCCGTACGCGAACGGTCGCCTCCTGCGGCTCGCCCAGCGCCCGCTCGGCCAACCATTCGGCGACGCTCTCCCCGGCGGGACCCGGGACCGGCTCAAACGAGCGGATCGCCTCGCCCAGCTCGGGCAGCGCCGCTACGGCCTGCTGATTGACGCGCACGTACGCGCGTGCGCGTTCCAGAACCTCCGGCGAGAGTGGTATGTCCGGGAAGTTCATTACGGCAGAAAGAGTACCCGTCGTCCCCATCGCCGCCAGGGGCTACGTGAAGTTCGGCAGTCTGTCGCAGGCTCAAAGGAGGCGATCAGTATGCCGATACGGTTCCGGGATGCTCCGCTCAGACAACAAAGCGCAGTTGGTCAGGCTTCCGTGGACGCTGACTCGGATGCTTTCGGGTCGGCGCTACGCGGTCCAGTCTGGACGCAAGGTCATGGAGTTGCGTTGGTCGAAGGCTCAGATGGGGGCCGCTCAGCAAGCGCAAGCAACGGAGCCCGTGCATCTGTGGCGTGATGGACGACGGAACCTCTGGCAGTTCTCGGACGGCTTCTACTGGGACGATGACGGCTTGGACGCCGAGGACGTCAAGGCCCTCGTCTTGCAGCGCAAGCGCCGCCTGGAGCAAAAGCTGCAATCAGCCCGAAGCCTGATGCGAGCTGAGGAGAATGGCCGCCCAACCCGTACCCACATCTCGGACGAACTGCGACGCGCAGTCTATGAGCGCGATGGAGGCTGCTGCGTTCAGTGCGGCAGCAGCTTCAACATCCAGTACGACCACATCCTGCCCGTGGCGCTCGGCGGCGCGACGACACTTCAGAATCTCCAAGTCCTATGCGCCGACTGCAACCGGCGCAAGAGCGACTCGATCTGATCGCCTCACCCAGCTACGCCACGCTCAACGGCGCCGCCCGCACAACCACGGGGTTTGCGCAACGTACGGTCCTCTCCCGCGCTATACGGCGGATCGCAACGACGATGCGGTCGTGCACACCGCGCTGCTGCGAACGCCACGTGGCTCATCGCAGACGACCGCAAGCACATCTCCACCGACCCGGACGGCATCACCGAATACCGATCGGCGCGCGGTGATCGCCGGGTGTCCGCGCTCACATTCAGCCGCTTTCTCGACCATCTCACCGACATCGACCTCGACCACGTTGACCCCGACCTGACCGCGGTCGCGTTCGCCCCACTGCCCCAACCCTGAGAGGACTCGCGCCCTCATGCGGCGAGCCGCTCGAACTCGCGGCGCAGCACATTCGCGGCCATGGGGATCTCGTCGAGCTTGGCGGCTTGGACTGTGTAATCGGCGAGGAGCGCCTTCAGCGCTTCATCACCGTCGTCTTGTAGGTCGTCCTAGGCGGCTGTGATCGGCGACGGTGCGGTGCGAGCTGGGCTTAGAAGCCGACTGAGATGCCGTCCTCGCGAACGGGCTGGCCGGGTTCTTCCGTGCGGCCTTCGCAATATTCGGTCTCTTCGCGGGCTTCGCTGTGTAGGTCTTCCTCCACGAGCGTCCTGCCGTGAGCGTCGGTGACGGTGAGCTCTTCGGGCGGGGATGCGAACGCGGCGTAGACGAGCGCTCCGTACGCATGAAGGTGTGCGGGGATGGCGACTTCGGTGAGCGGTGTCGTCGTGCCGGCGGCGCGAGCGATCACCGTCGCCCCGGGCGCGCGCAGGACGCCGTAGACGATCTCGTACTGGTGCGGTGAGCATTGGCTCCAGATCGCGCGCTGGAAGAGCTTCGAGATGGTCGCAGCCACCCCACAACCGGCACGGTTGAGCCCTAAACCTCTTTCCTACGGAACCGAAGGTCGGGAGTTCGAATCTCTCAGGGCGCGCTTAGCGTGGGGGCTTGTCGAGGACGGCGTCGAGCAATGTGCGGAGTTGGTCGTTCTGTCCGTTGAGGCTGCGCACGTTCGCGGCGAAGCTCTGCTTGTGGTCGAGATGCCCCCAGGCGATGCGATGTCCGGCTTCTCTGGCGAGCTGGCCCAGGAACGCACGCAAGCTGCGCGTGTTGCCCTCCCTGAATGGGTGAACCGCGTACATCTCGGCGTGATAGTGCGTCAGCCGCTCAAGGAAGGCGTCACGATCGAGGCCCTTGAGGTATTCCTCGCGAGCAAGCTCAGCGAAGATGCCCTGCGCATATTTCACGATGTGCTCAGGGCGAGCGTAGAAGGCGTTGGGCTTCGCGATCTGGACGGTCCGCAGCTCCCCGGCCCACGGATAGAGTCCACCGAAGATGCGGCGGTGAAACGCTTGCCAATGCTCCAGGTCGTAACCGCCGGGAAGCGGCCGACAGCTCAGAACGGCAAGGGACGCGCGAACGATGTCCGCCTCCGCCAGCGAGAGCTCTTGCTGGTCGTGGATCTCCAGGTTGTTGCGCAGGACACCGCTGCCTGGATAGACATAGGGATCCTTCGCCATCTGGCTTCAGCAACTATCGACTGGCTGTGGCAGCCAGACGCTCGCGCACTTGCTCCAGGTTGAGCAGCTCGAACTGCTCGTCATCGATCTCGCCTGCCACCCATCGGGCGGCAAGTGCTTCGTGAGCGGGACTCGGCTCAAGTCCCTCGGCGCGGAGTAGACCGAACGCATCGGCAGCAGCCTCGCGGCGGCTCTCGATCGCTGAGCTCGGTGCGGCACCATTGGGTGCGACAGCGGTTCGGTGCATATCTCCATTGTAAAGCAGCAGAGCGTCGGCACGGCGATCCTCGTCGCCCTGGGAGGATCGATCCAAAGTGCAAACATGCCCCACGCCATTCGGCCCCATAGCGATGAGCATTCGGTAGAGCGATCCCCAGCAATAGAGCCAAATCGACGGACCCAACGACACCCCACACCACCCCCAAAATGGGCTACGGGAACCGAAGGTCGGGAGTTCGAATCTCTCAGGGCGCGTGACCCAGAACCCGCTTGGATAGGCGGGTTCTGTGTTTCGTGGACTCTGTACGCCGTTTCCTCATCTCTTGGTGGGTACCACCGACATGGGTACCAAACTGTGGCGTGTCGGCATGCGCCCGGCCCGATGGCCCGTTGCTTCGCGTCCAACGGCGCACCGCCTGCAATCAGAAGGACCCGGTAGCGCTGGACTGCGAGGATGGCGTCCTGACCAGTCGCGGCCCCCGCGGATCGAATTTGGACCTCAGGGCAGTGCGAGCACGTCGTCGAGGGGGATGAGGGCCTGCGCCCACCAGTCAGGCTCTCCTGGGGGACGGGGCGTTGGCTCGGCCCTTGGCTCACCGGGAATAGGTTGCGGCTGGGGCTCCACCTGCGCCTGCCTGGCTAGGACCGCGTCCTTCGTGACATTGAAGACGGTCAGGTCTTGCGTCTGAACGACGGGGCCGTCGTAGACCTTGCGCAGGTCCTCGACGATGGGCCTTGTCGTGGCGGGACCGAACTGCGTGTGCCACAGCCCCGCCATGCGCGGCCCGACGAGCTTGAAGACCTTCCCGGCCCCGCGCGGCGAGGTGTGCGCGGAGTTGATAATCACCGTGGCGCGCTCGATCGGCAGGTTGTTCACGGCCGCGAACACCTCAGGGGGCGGGAAGCACTCGTGGATCAGCAGGTTGACCGAACGTCCTTCGCAGGCGCGCACGAGCGGCCAGCCGGGGCGAGTATCACCCGAGTGCACGAAGGTCAGGCCGGCGAACTCGATCCGGTAGCCGACCGCGCCCGAGAGCGCGTGGACCACCGGAAAGGACGTGATCGTGACGCCGTTCGCCTCGTACACGACCTGGGTCTCAGAGAACTCGAACTCGCTCACCGAGAGCTCGAAGCTCTCCTCGGCATGGATTGACCTGGTCGATTCGGAGTCCCAGTTGCAGGCCTCCCGGATCGCGTCCACGAAGTGCGCCGTGCCGAGGCGCGGCTCCTCGCCACT
Organism: uncultured Solirubrobacterales bacterium; assembly: GCA_963753145.1. Classification (GTDB taxonomy): domain Bacteria; phylum Actinomycetota; class Thermoleophilia; order Solirubrobacterales; family Solirubrobacteraceae; genus Palsa-744. Next base: position 1,128,145 of record CAVWAX010000003.1, on the reverse strand, counting down.
CGGTCCCCACACATGGACTCCACGGTCCACACGCCCTGACTTCCGGTAGCTCCCGAACAGCGTGATGAGGTCGGGCATATGGTCGGCATGGAGGTGGGTGAAGAACACCTTGTCGAGCGCGTTGACCGGCAGCTTCAGGCTCGCGAAGTTCGCCAGCGAGCCGCTTCCGAGATCGAGCACCAAGAGGTCGCGCTCGGGATTGCCGACCTCCACAAGGATGCTGCCCGATGCCTGTGCGCGCGTGACCCAGGGGTTGCCACTACCGAGGATCGTCACGCGCAGCTCCCCCGTCATCGAGTTGCTCCTGCCCCGGGACAAACATGTCTGCGTACTCCCGTGCGGGAGACCCAACCACGGGTGTCGTGGTCATCGCTCGTGTTCCGCCGGCGAACGCGGGCTCAGGCAGGGTGGTCAGATCTTCGGGCGACATATCGACCTCCTTCTCGTGTGCAGCAATTATCATCTGGGACTCTGCACCAATTATGCTCGCAATCACCAGCTAGCTCGCGAACCCAACCTGCTGTCGCTTCAAACCCAGCATCTTCGCTTTGGCCTCGGCCGCGAGCTGCTCTATCCAGGCTTCGGGAGACAGCTCCTCCCCCAGCATCCGGGCTTGACGCTTGACGGTCGCGAAATCGCCGGGCGCAAGGTCGTCGATGGCAGCCAGCGCTTGCTCGAACTCCCCAGCGCGCTCAGGCTCTGCGCTTGGGTCGAAACCGCTCTCCGTGCAGAACATCGCCCACGCCTGCTCTTGGCGCAAAGCCTTGAACTCGAGCTTCCATGTGAAGCGGCGCATCGCCGCCGCGTCGATCGAGTCCATCAGGTTGGTGGCCGCGATGAAGATTCCCTCGAAGCGCTCCATCCGCTGGAGCAGCTCGTTGACCTGTGACACCTCCCAGCGGGCGCGAGCGAGCGTGCGATCGCGCAGAAACGAATCCGCCTCGTCGAGGAACAGGAGCGCCCCCTCATTTTCTGCCTCGGCGAACATCTTCGAGATATGCTGCTCCGTCTCGCCGAGCCACATCGACAGGAGCTCGGAAGCCGAGCGCATGAGAATTGGAAGGTCGAGCTCCACGGCAATGTGCTCCGCGAGCTGCGTCTTGCCCGCGCCGGGCAGACCCCAGAAACAAAGCGAGCCAATTGGGCGCTCCCTCAGGGCCGCGATGATCTGCCGCGGCGCGAAGCGTCCGGCGATGTTCAGAAGGTCGAGGTCATAGCTGGTAACCGAGTCGCGCAGTCCCTCGGTGCGATCGCGCCCGAGGACCTTCTGACTATGGGCGACCGCGCGCTTGATCACCCGCTCGCGCTCCGGGTCCAACTGCTCCCCACTCGGATTTTGCTCAGCGCTCGACTCAGCGCCCGGGAGCCCGATCAGACGGGCAAGCTCGGCGGCCTGACGGACCTGTTGCTCACCGAGCAGGCTGTACTTTGCGAGGTCGCGCTCCAATCGTGAGGAGAGACCGAAATCGGTGACCACCTGTGCGACGCGTGCGCGTCGCTCGGCACGTGAGCCGGGAAACGCTTCGCAGTGGAACAGGAACGCGCCCAGGTTGCGCTCCGACAGCTGTCGTGCGCGATCGGTGATCCACACGCAACGCACCCGGCTCTCGGTCAAGCCCTCATCGGAGGCGAGCTCGGGGTCTTCGTCAGGCACAAACTCATCGTCGAAGTCGAAGAGGTGAAAAAGGGTGTTGGGCCGGGAGGCGAGCGCCTCGTGGGCGCGATCGACGACCAAGACCGCCTCGTGGTCGGATCGCTCGACGTGGCGCTGGGCGATATATGTCCAGGTCGGCAGATCTCCGGCCGCAACGTGCCTCGTTACGACTGCGTGTCCGTGGATCCCCTCGTCTTCGAGCAGGCGCGCCATCATGTCGCGCTTGTCAACCGACTTGGGACCGTAGACGAGCGTGTGCACGCCTCGATCGGCCGGCAAGGGCTTGCGCAAAACCCCAAGGAGGATCTGCCTGTCGTCCTCGTGCAAGCGCCCGAGCGACCCCGTCGAGGGCGACGGGCACAGGGGCTTGACGAACCGCTCGATCAGCTCATCGTCAGTCCCGGCAGGCTCCTCGAGCGTTGCGCTGAGGTGGCGCGAGGGACCGCTCACCCGCAGCGGACGCTCCTTCACGCTCAACAGACCCGAACGCGCGAGTGCGCCTCGCTCCGATAGCGCCGAAACCACGTCTGAGTCCGGACAGCCGAGCGCTGCCCCGAGCACCGCCTTCGTCGCACGGTCGGCATCCATCAGCAAGTCGAACAACTGCGAGAACCCCGGCCGAGAGCGGCCTATCTGGAACGCAAGCACCTCGCGCTCCGTGGGGGTCAAATCCAGGAGTTCCGCAATGCGCCCCACGTTCTCGTCCAGGGCGGTGACGAACCGCGATGCCTCCACATCCGCCATTTGCGCCCACTTGCGCAACCCGTCCCGGAACGCGGCCTCATCCCGGTCGATCAGTCCAAACGTGCTCGTGGCGCGTAGATACAGGCGAACGAAGCGTCCGCTGGTGCGCTCGCCGAACTGACGCTGGAGATCCTTCAGCGTCGGCAGCAGCTTCTCGTCGGCCGCGCTCACCTCACGCTCGTCGCCGGCGAGCCGCTCGGGCGGCGACACGGCCGCGGCGCAGCTTGCGTAGAGCAACGCGAACAGGTGAGGGTCCGTGGCAAGCAGCCAGCCAAAGCCGGGGCTCTGGGCCAAGCGCAGCGTCCACGCGGCCATCTGCTGCGCGCCGGGCGTTTCGAGGGGATTATCGGTTGAGCTGGGTTTGGGGTTCATGCTCACGCGTCGCTCCGGATCGGTCGGACGACTATAAGTATCGCATACAATTGTCACGTATGCGGCGCCGTCATGCGCCGGTGCCGCGATCCACCAACTGCGCTCGGACGCGGGCGTCTTCTTTGTGGATGTGGCGGTCGGGTACGCGTACCGATGGGGGCGCCATACGCGACGATGCTTCGCCATGAGCCACTCGCCACCAAACCTCGACCTCGCAATCTTCGATTGCGACGGCGTCCTCGTCGACAGCGAGCCGATCTCCAACGAAGTACTCGCCCAGATGCTGAGCGAACAGGGCCTGCCGACCACGCTGGCCGAGTCCCGACGCGAATACCAAGGGCTCTTGCTGGCTGACATCCTCGCCGCCGCCGAGGCGCGGCTTGGGCGGGCGCTTCCGGAAGACTGGCTCGAGCACTACGAGCGGGAGCGGAGCGCGGCCTTCCGCGAGGGCCTGCGCCCAATACCAGGCGTCACCGCGACAGTCGGGCGGATACGTGAGGCGGGCGTGGCCGTGTGCGTGGCCTCGCAAGGCAAGCTTGAGAAGACGCGCCTGTCGCTACAGCTCACGGGCCTGGACACCTTGTTCGAGGACGGAGCCCTGTTCTCGGCCTACCAGGTGCCCCGCGGCAAGCCCCACCCGGACCTGTTCCTGCATGCGGCTCGCACGATGGGCGCCGATCCGTGCAACTGTGCGGTGATTGAGGACACGCCCTCGGGCGTACAGGCGGCAGTCGCTGCGGGCATGAGGGTGCTCGGCTACAGCGCGGACAGCGACGAAGAGGCGCTTCGCCGCGCCGGGGCGGCGACCTTCCGGTCGTTGGACGAGTTGCCCGGCTTGTTGGGGCTTTGAGCTTCGCGCGTGTCGCGCGCCAGTCTTCGCGGTCGCCCACAAGCCCGCAGTCTTGGTTATCGTTCCGTAACCTGAGATGAGCCCGACGATTGCGACCGATAGACGCCGTCTGCAAGGACCCTGCGGCTTTCGCGCGTTCATCGGCGTCTTCGCCGCGCTGGTTCTCAGTAGCTTTCTCGCCGCTGCGACGGCGAGCGCCAGCGAACCACCCCTCATCGAAAAAATGTTCGCAGGCATAGGCGGCGAAGTGGAAATCGGCGCGAAGATCGATCCTGGAGGCCTCGAAACCTCCTACCGGATCAACCTCGGGTGCGACTCATGCCAACCAAGGAACCCCCAAGCGACAGGCGAGCTTCCGCCCGTCGAAGAACTCATCCCAATTAGCTTCAGCCTCGCCGACCTGCAAGCCGGTCGCTACGAGTTCGCGGTCTATGCCGACAACGCCGACGGCGAAGTGTCGAAGGAGTTTGAATTTGAAGTCCCTCCCTTCACAGGATCGTTCCCCGACGGCACAAGTGAAGCGAAAGTCATCGAAGCCCCCCATCTCGGCAGCTCTACCGAACAACTGATGGCAATTGCCCTGCGCGAACAAGAACAACGGCATGCCAAAGAACTCGAAGAACTGAAGAGAACCGAAGAACTCACGGCGCGCCCCCGCTCGGAATTCATGCCTCCACCTGAACCGACACCGCCGCAGCCAAAGGCTGTGTGTCTTGTCCCTAAGCTCCGGGGCGACACGCTGGCTGTCGCTCGCCACGCACTCGCGAAAGCGCACTGCGAGCTCGGCCCGGTCGACGCGCACAAGCGTCGTCGTGGCACACCGCGCGTGACCAGCCAATCCCCGAAGCCCGGCCGACGACTCGCCGCTGGAGCGCGGGTGAAGGTGGCGCTCGGGCATCTAGACCACAAGACTTTGTAACAAGCTTGTGACATTGGTCTCAACGGCCTCGCGGGTCTAACGTGGAGGCATGGACCAAGCGAGGATCGTGATCGCGGGCGGTGGCTTTGGCGGCTTCTATGCGGCCCGCTCGCTACGGCGCGCCGCGCCGCAAGGCGCCAAGGTAACGGTGGTCAACGAGACCAACTTCATGCTCTACACGCCGCTCTTGCCCGGCGCGGCCGGCGCGACGCTGGACCCTCGCCACGTGGTGGTGCCTTTGCGCTCGCAACTGAAGCACGCCGAGTTGATCGTGGGGAGCGTCACGGGCGCCGACCCAGACCGACGAGCGATCGGCGTCAGGCGCAAGGACGGGACCGAGATGGAGCTTGGCTATGACCAGCTGGTCGTGGCGCTCGGCTCGGTCTCCAAGACCCTGCCGATCCCTGGGCTTGCCGAGCACGGGATCGGGTTGAAGTCCTTGGCCGACGCTACCGGCCTGCGCAACAGGGTCCTCTCTTGCCTGGACATCGCGGAGTCTTTGGAAAGCGAAGAGGCCAGGGCCGAGTATCTGAGCTTCGTGTTCGTGGGCGCCGGCTATGCGGGCCTGGAGGGATTGGCCGAGCTGCAGGACTTCGCGGCGCAGGCGATCGAAGACTATCCGCACTGCAAGGCCCAGGGCACGCGCTGGCTCCTGGTCGAGGCCCAAGATCGGATCATGGGCGAAGCGCCGCCGAGCCTCTCGGCGTTCGCCGCGAAGGAGCTCGAAGCGAGGGGCATCGAAATCGAGACCGGCACGACGCTCGCGAGCGTGGACGCACGCGGCGCGGTCCTCTCAGAAGCGACCCGCCCCCGTACGCAGACCGGTACGACACTCCCTATCCAAAAAAAAGGCGAGACGCAGGTGAAGGCGCGCACGGTGGTGTGGACGGCGGGGGTCCGGCCAAGCCCGGCGGTGGCTTCGCTGGGCCTGGAGCTCGACGCGGTCGGTCGCGTCACTACCGACCGCGAGTTGCGGGCGATCGGAAGGGAGAACGTGTGGGCGGTGGGCGACTGTGCCGCCGTGCCCGATCCCGCCAGGCCGGGAGGGGTGTGTCCGCCGAGCGCCCAGCACGCGATCAGGCAGGGAAAGCTCGTGGCCGAGAACATCGAAGGCGCGCTTCAGGGGCGAGCGGCCAAGCCGTTGCGCTACCGCACCAGGGGCGTGGTGGCCGAGCTGGGTCAGGGCAAGGCGGTCGCGATCGTCCTGGGGGTGCGCTTCAGGGGCAGGCCGGCGTGGGTGATCGCGCGCACCTATCACCTGCTCTCGATGCCCGGCCTGGGCCGCAAGCTGAGGCTGCTGGCCGACTGGAACATCGCCCTGCTGTTCGGGCGCGACGCGTCCTCGCCGGGGCTCCTTGGGGTGGCGCGTCCGCTCGAGGGTCCGCTCGAGGACCTGGCCAGCGCGAGTGCGCCCAAGGCCGCCGCGAGCCCTTGGATCGAGGCCGAGAGCAAGGGCGAGGGGCGACTGTCGGTGTGAGCGACGGCGTGGGCCGCGCCCACCGGGGAGCGCCTCCAGGCGCGTTCGCCCAAGGCAAGGACGTCGGGCAGCACACCGCCGAGAGCGCCCGCCAGAGGGACCGGGGCGCCGCGCGAAAGGTAGACGGCCGACAGCGCTCCCGTGGCCAGGTCGGCGCCGAGCACGAGACCGCCCGAGGCGCCGAGGCGATAGTCGCGGTGGGGTATCGCATCGAGCAGCAGGTGGGCGAGCGCTCCGATCGCCAAGGCGCCCCCAACCGTGCGGGCCCTGGAGGCGCAGGCGGCGCCCACGAGCATGTGGGGGGTTGCGATCACGGGGCGACGACGATAGTACGCGCGGCACCCGCGCCGCGATTCTCGATGCACGGGCACGCGTCGGTGATCGAGCGAGAGTACGAGGTGCTGCTCAACTGGTGCAACGAGCTTGTTGCGCGTCTACTTGCTGAGGGACAACGCCTGGGAACGGTCGAGAAGACAGCGGGCGGGCCACCCAACCTGTGAGCTCAGGCAAGCGGCGAGGGAGTGACGAGGAGCGGGGAACTGTCGGGGTAGAGCTTTGCGATGAGGTCGCGCAGCGCCTCGAAGTCACGGAGGTTCTCGGTGGCGATCGGATGGCCGTGGGTCCAGGCGCAGGCCGCGATCTGAATGTCGAAGACCCAGCCAACCCGCTGTTCGGGCTTTACGCCCTTGCGACGGGCGCCAGTGGGCGGGGTCGGCTGCATCGCTCGGAGACGGCCGGCCAGGATGGCCGCTGTTCGGTCGAGCGATAGGACATCCATCAATCCGCTTGCGACCAGTCCGACGAACCAAGTCAGCGCGGCCGCCATCCCCGACCTATCGGCTGCTCCTGCCTGAAGGCCACGGACGACCTCCATGACGGTGGGAGCCGTGATCGCCACAGGCTCGCCCCCGCCTGCTTGATCGAGCAGGTGTCGCTCCAGTGGGCTGCCAGGATAGATCCGGGAGACAAGCGTTGTGTCCCAGGCAAGCGTCAAGGATCGCGCCGACCCGCGAGCATCGCGTCATGGAGTTCCTCTGGCGAGGGAAATGCCAGTGCGTCACTCAAGCCGGTACGCTCGACCGCGGTACGACGTTCAGTTGCCAACGCGACGATCCGCTCACGGCGTCGGCGAGCGGAGGCGCCCTCCTGCGCGAGGCGCACAATCGCGTCATTGGCCGTGGTACCCAGCTCTCGAGCCAAGCTCTCGGCGGCGGCCAGGACCGAATAGGGCACGGTGAGAGTCGTCCTGTGACCCGATCGCGCGGGCGCCCTTCTACGAGGCTCCATGGCAGTGCATCATAGCGCATCAAACGGGGGGCCTCAGCAGAGGGGCTCCACCGATCACGCAAACGTCTGAGCGCCTTCGACGGACCCCGCCCAATAGTTGGATCGTTGTTCGTACTGGTATGGCGTCCTTCTCCCCCGAAGGCTCCACACGGCGCCGTTTACGCGATCAGGACTTCGATCGGCGCGCGTCGCGGGCGCTTGCCCCTCGGCTGTGGACGCACGCGCATCTCGATGTAGACGTCGAGCGCATACATTTTACCAAACATAACTCAACATCCTCAATAATATATATTTTGTAGTGTGGTGGATAGAAAGATATGAGGAGAAGGACGTCGGGAGTTGGAAGATGTCAAGATCGTGTGTTTGGTCACGCGCGCGCGGAGATGTGGAGGACAGTGATACGATTTCGTGGTGGAGCGCGAGTACAGGATAGGCAGGTGGACTTCGGGTGAGTCGCGCATGCAACACTCGGCGTGACGTGCGACGTTCTGGTCGTGAGCGAGCGGTACGACGAGGAATGGGGGGCGCACTGAACTCGACGATGCACTCCGCACTAAGCGAGGGGCGGATACTCCATGCGCGGCGTGACAACTTCGATGTGGCGCGAGGCTGCTCGGCAAGGCAATCGAAGACGAAGTCGGCGAGGTCGGCGAGTTGACGCATGTGGCCTTTCTCTCGAAGGACGGCGAGTCTCCCTGTTGTCGGCACACGGGATCGCATTTGCCTAGACACACGATCTCGTCTATCTGATCGACCTGGTTGGAGAACGCGATTGTCGCTCCGGAGGAGTTGGTGTTGCCGAGGCGCTGTCGGTTTGGGCTGTGGAATCGCGCTACGACGATGAGCACGCCTGCGCTGGATCGCCACGACACTCGCGCTGCTAGAGCCGTTGAGGACTGGGCGGACAAGAGTAGACCCTCGCCACCACTGGCCGAGCAGAGCACCATCCTAGGCCTCGTGGGGCCGCTGTCGCCGCGCCGACCGCCCCACGCACAAGCTTGTGGGCATCGAGCAGACCGTCGAGATGTCTTCTGCGCGGCTCTTCCCAGTTCTCGAGGACAGTCGATGCCATTAGTCCGGGAGGATGCCAAGCCTCGGCACGTCACCCGTGACAATCAAGTTTGCGTCGATTAGACTTTGCAGCGTGGACGACAGTGCTGAAAACAAGTATGCGGCGCTGAGGCGGCTTGGCGAGCTTGGGCGCGCCGCCGAGCAACGCCGCGATCCCGACCCGTACCCGAGGGCGTCAGGCTCCGCCCCAACGGTGCAGGAGCTACGCAAGCGGCGCTCGGAAATCGAGCGGGTGGTTGCCCTTCGTGGCGCCCGCGGCGTGCAAGTGTTCGGGTCGGTTGCCAGGGGAGAGGCCGGCGCCGGAAGCGACCTCGACCTCTTGGTGGACATGGAGAGACCACAAGGGTTCTTTGAGCAGGCCGGCCTACGAGGCGATTTGGAAGAGCTGCTGCACTGTCCGATACATATTGCGACGACAGGCGGATTGCGCTACGCGCGCGAGCACACTCGTCGGCAAATAGAACAGGAAGCAAAGCCACTTTGAGCAAACGGCGAGATCTTGACCGCCTCGCGGATATGCGCGATGCGGCCAAAGACATCAAGACGCTCGATGAGCAGCTCGCCACGATTGAGCGTGCCGAGAGGATCGTCCTAATCGGCCTCGACGCCGGCTCGTCGGAGGCTCCGCCCGCACACACCACGCGGTCGTGTGCATCGGTTGGGGGTGTTTGGATCGTTGTTTCGTACTGGTCTGGTGTCCCCGCGGGCGCGGCATGCCGCCACGAGCTGGACACACACGGCATATACTGGAGGGATGGGACGCGTCTTGGCGCACAAGACCCAAGCGGGTCACGTAGCTGTCCTCGCGAGCCTTGCGGCTCCCAACCTCGACCTCGGAGGGCTGCGTGCGCGGCGCCAGGAGATCCTGACCTGTGCGGCCGAGCATGGTGCGCGCAATGTCCGCGTGTTCGGATCGATGGCGCGGGGAGAGCCGAACGCCGCGAGCGACGTGGATCTATCTGGTGCAGATGGAACCGGGCCGTAATCTGCTCGATCTGGTAGGGCTTTGGCAGGACCTTGAGGATCTGCTTGGTACCCACGTCGATGTTCTCAGCGAGGGCGGCGTGAGTCCGCATTTGCGCGAGCGGATATACGCCGACGCCGTGGCCCTGTGAAGGACGAGCGTACTTACCTCACACACGCGATCGAGGCGATCGACGCCATCACTGATTACACCGCCGACGGCCAGAAGGCGTTCTTCTCAGACGGCAAGACGCAGGACGCCGTGATCCGCAATATTGAGATCATCGGTCAGGCCATCAAGGGCATATCGGAGGACACTCGCGCCCTTGAGCCTGAAGTTCCATGGCGGCAAATCGCCGGAATGCGCGACAAGCTCATTCACGAATGCTTTGCGTTGACCTCGTTCTCGTATGGGATGTCGTGGAGCGGGAACTGCGGACGGGGCGCTGTTCTCAGAGCTTGACCGCGGCGAATGCTATTCCAGGTACACCTCGACGCTTTACAGCTATCGCGTGGGCGCCATCGATCCCGGCGCCGGAGCGTTCGAGGGCTATGTGCTCGGGATCGCCAAGGACGGCAAAGCGCTCTACGTGCTCCAGGCCCCCAAGCAAGAGGGTCCCGAGCAGGGCCCTGGGTGCTCGAGGGCACTGCCGTGCGAGCTGGAACGGGTCGCAGAGCCGAGGCTTGTCGCTGACGATCAGGTCCGTCTGTGAAGGGCCGCCGATCGTGGGGATTTTGGATCGTTGGGTTCGTACTGGTCTTGGTTCCGGCGCTTTGCGAGATAGATCGGTTCGCTCCCCCTCCGTGCGACCGCGACCTACGGACTTCGGGTTATCAGCGCGCCTCTAGTCCTCGAGACGCTCGATCTGTGGGGCTCGGATCAAGTCCAGCGTCTTTCGTCCCTTGACAAACCTTGTCAAGGTCACGCAGCGCGTCGAGCAGCGGGGCACTCATCGCTCGGGTATATACCAGATGAGGTCCCTTGGTCATGACGAGAGAGGAGGCAACGGAGAGGCAAGTGACGACCGGTCGTGGCTGACGCGGACTGACCCGACCCGCATGGGGCCGTTGTGCGGTCAGCTCTCGGTGGCACTCCGAGTGAGAAGCATCGTGCGCTCCCGCGGTTCCTGGCGCGCGGTGTGCGATGGCCTGTGCGTGCGCCACACCCGCTGGTGTGGGGTGCGGCACGCCGTTCAGTGCGTTCAGGGTCCTTCGTAGGGGGTCTCCCAGGTGCCGGATGGGGTGCGCAGGGTGGCGGTGAGGGTGTTGTTGGGTCCCTCGGCGGCGATCCAGATTTCTTGGGCGGGGGTGATCATCTCTGACGGCGCGGAGTAGGTGGTGCCGGTGGGGCCTTGGCGGTTGACGCCGGCGCCGCTGCCGTTGGCCCAGTCCAGCGCCTCCCATAGCGCATTTTTGGGGCCCTCATACGCGATCCAGTAGTTGCCGCCCGAATCCAGCGCTCCGGCGGGCGCCGAGTAGACGGTTTCGTTGCCGCTGGCGGTCACGCTTTCCCATTTGCCCGAGCTGGCGACCCGCTTGGTCACCACCAGATCATGGTTGGGACCCTGCGCCGCGACCCACACGTTGCCGGTGGAATCGATCGCGGAGGTCGGCGCGGAGTACGTCGTCCCGGTCGCTCCCTGGTTGTTGACGCCGGCGCCGCTGCCGTTTGCCCAGTCCAGCGCCTCCCACAGCGCGTTTTTGGGGCCCTCATAGGCGATCCAGAAGTTCCCCCCGGAGTCCAGCGCGCCGGCGGGAGCGGAGTAGACGGTTTCGGTGCCGCTGGCGGTCACGCTTTCCCAGGCGCCGGAGCTGGCGACCCGCTTGGTCACCACCAGATCATGGTTGGGACCCTGGGCGGCGATCAACAGGTTGCCTTTGGCGTCGATCGCTGCCGACGGGGCCGAATAGGTCGTGCCGGCCGCGCCCTCATAGACGATCCCCGACGGGCTGCCGTTGGCCCAATCCAACGCGACCCACAACGAATGTTCGGGACCCTCAAACGCGACCCAGATATTCCCGCCCGAGTCAACCGCACTCGACGGCGACGAATACGCCGTCCCCGAGTTCGCACCCAACAACAGACTCGACCAGATGCCCCCTTCTGAGTAGTTGATCGACGTGACGAACAGGGCGTTGGTCAGGCCTTGGGTCGCGATCTCGACCGCACCGTGAGCGAACACCACTGATGGCGCGCTGGCCACCGAGGCTGAGATGCTCAAGATCGATAGCGTCTTGGCGGACGTGCTATTGGAATGGCCATACGCGTTGCTGGCGGTGACCGTGACCGTCAACGTGTCGCCCACGTAGGCTGCGGTTGGCGAGTAGGAGGCGGACGTCGCACCGCTGATTGCCGAGCACGACGATCCGGCACACGCATTCCACTGGTAGGCGTAGCTCACCGGTTCGGTCGCCGACCAGCTCCCCGTCGAGGCGCTGACCGCCTGCCCCACCACCGGCTGTTTGCCCGGGGCTGGGACAGACACCGTCGGCGGGGTGGTGTTGCTCGGCGGCGCGCCGACGGGTCCTTCGTAGGGGGTCTCCCAGGTGCCGGATGGGGTGCGCAGGGTGGCGGTGAGGGTGTTGTTGGGTCCCTCGGCGGCGATCCAGATTTCTTGGGCGGGGGTGATCATCTCTGACGGCGCGGAGTAGGTGGTGCCGGTGGGGCCTTGGCGGTTGACGCCGGCGCCGCTGCCGTTGGCCCAGTCCAGCGCCTCCCATAGCGCATTTTTGGGGCCCTCATACGCGATCCAGTAGTTGCCGCCCGAATCCAGCGCTCCGGCGGGCGCCGAGTAGACGGTTTCGTTGCCGCTGGCGGTCACGCTTTCCCATTTGCCCGAGCTGGCGACCCGCTTGGTCACCACCAGATCATGGTTGGGACCCTGCGCCGCGACCCACACGTTGCCGGTGGAATCGATCGCGGAGGTCGGCGCGGAGTACGTCGTCCCGGTCGCTCCCTGGTTGTTGACGCCGGCGCCGCTGCCGTTTGCCCAGTCCAGCGCCTCCCACAGCGCGTTTTTGGGGCCCTCATAGGCGATCCAGAAGTTCCCCCCGGAGTCCAGCGCGCCGGCGGGAGCGGAGTAGACGGTTTCGGTGCCGCTGGCGGTCACGCTTTCCCAGGCGCCGGAGCTGGCGACCCGCTTGGTCACCACCAGATCATGGTTGGGACCCTGGGCGGCGATCAACAGGTTGCCTTTGGCGTCGATCGCTGCCGACGGGGCCGAATAGGTCGTGCCGGCCGCGCCCTCATAGACGATCCCCGACGGGCTGCCGTTGGCCCAATCCAACGCGACCCACAACGAATGTTCGGGACCCTCAAACGCGACCCAGATATTCCCGCCCGAGTCAACCGCACTCGACGGCGACGAATACGCCGTCCCCGAGTTCGCACCCAACAACACGCTGCCCCAGTTCCGGCCTTCCACAAAATTCGCCGAGGTGAAATACAACCCATTACTCACACCCGCAGACATCGCCCCGATCGTCGATTTCGAGTTCACCATCGACGGGATCGCTTTCGTCGTCACGGTGTGGTCGGCGCCGTAGCTCGTCAGACCTTCCTGATTGGTCGCAACCAGCCGAAAATGATACGTCGTACCTTCCAACAGCCCGGACAGGGTCGCGCTCACTGGGACCGGTTCTAAGCCCGATCCCGCGTCGGTTGACGCCGTCGCTGACCCATACCCAGTCGATGTCCCGTACTGGAAGTAGTAATGCGTATCACTCCCCTCCGGATTCACCGTCCCATTCAACGTCACTTCCTGTTCACGTTCACCAGACGCCGGCCCAGTCGTCGCTTCCGGGGCAGGGTAAGGCGTGTATTCGCTGTAGAGTTGGAGGTTGCTGGCGCTGCCGGCGATCTCGCTCATGTTGCGCCAGCCCTCTTGGCCTTGCTCGATCCCGACCAGCGCATAGTCGGCGGGGTTGTGGGAGTGTGGTGGTCGCGGGCAGGATTTTTCATCCGCGACGATCGCGTTGAGGAGATCTTCTTTGGTGATCCCGGCGGTGAAGTAGTGGTTGCCGGGGGATTTCAGGACGTAGGTGTTGGTTGACCCGGCCTTCTCGGTCGCGAATTGCGTCCCGAGATTGAACTGGGTGATCAGCAGGTCGATGTTGATCCCCGACGCGCTCTGACAATAATCGGAGAAATCAAGGTCGTTCCAGACCGGTTCGTTGTCTTCAGAATGCCACTCCTGAAGGCAGTACTCCAGATAGTTGCCGGTCGTGACGTCATCAAGGATCGGGCACACATACCCCCAGCCGCCCGCGTCTTTGCTTGACGTGCTGAAGATCTGCGGGTTGGCGTAGGCCGAGAGCACCAGGATCGAGTTGGCCCACTGGCTGCTCCACGGCCGCAGATTGGTCCCCTGTTCATGAAACGAGACGTAGTGACGCATCCCGCACGTCACAAAACAATTGTTGCCCGGCGCTTTATGGGTCACCACCCACCCCCAGCTTGACCCCGCGCCCTGGCACACATTGCCATACCCATCGGCCTGCTGATAGCTCTGATACGGCGTCGGGGTGGTAAACCCGGTTGACAAGCCTTCGTTGCTGGAATCCGCGATCGACAGCGGCTGTCCGGTTTCGTAGTAGCTGCAATAGTCCCCGCTGGGCACGTTGCGGGTCACGTCGGTCGCGATCGACCCCGACTGGTAGGCGTGCCCCGCGACATAAGTCGCCCCCACCGAGTCGCATTTCGATGCCGGCGCGCCCGGCCCGCCCGTCTGCCAACACGTCGAATTGCCTTCCCCATACCAATAAAACAACGATGTCGCCCCGGCCGAGGACACGACCGCCAACCCGACCACCAGCACCGCGACCGCCACCAGCACCAGACGCCGAGACACCCGAGCCCAACCCAACACGCCCACCCGACGCGTCCGAGCCTCCCTCTCCAAATCGCTCCCACCACGACCCGCCATCCCAGCCTCCTCGCCGTCGCCAAATCAGAGCGCACACCGCACCCCAAAACCAGCCAGCGAACATCCGCCCACCAGCCACCAACGGCACACTTTCTAACCCCCACCACCACCCCCCACCACAGCAAACCGCCGCAAACCACCCCCCAAAAACCAGCACTCCGCAACAACCCACCAGAGAAACGGACGGGCCCCACCGGGGGCGCGGCGCGGCTCGGGCTCAAGGCTAGGCGGTTCGGTGTCCGGAGCTGTCGATCGAGCTCGTTGACGAGGAGGGCCAACTCGAGCTCGAGGAGGCACGTGTCAAGCGGCCGTCCCAGCACATCCTCGGCGGTTCGCAACCGACCTTCGATCGCCTGACGAGAAAGGCCCAGTTGCAGGCCGGCCGACGACGCGTTGCGGCGGGCGTTGAAGTACGCGCGGAGGGTGTCGCGCAGCCTCACCCCGCCATCACGGTGCTGGCGGAGCGGCGAGAGGTAGATGTGCTGCAGAGACTGGACGAGCGTTTCGTCGTGGAGCGCCGCCGCCAGAAGCATCTCTTCGGCGTACCGGGTGATCAGCCGCGGCCGATGCAGAGAGACCAGGTGCGCCGCCTGGGCCTGTTGGTGGGTGAGGCGCCAGCCGTCGATCCCACGCGCCGGCTCACCGACCGCGAACATTACATTGCCGAGATCGCTGTCGGCCAAGATCCGATCGATCCGGGCCACGGTGAGACATCGCGTCCCTCCGAGCCATCCCCACACCGTCGCATCGGCGTGAGGCACGTGCAGCAGCTCGCGGCCCGAGGCGCTGGCAAGATTGCGAAGTGCGTTGACCGCGCCGTCGCCCACCGCGATCACTGCGAGGTGCCAGGCGTCGAAGTCGTAGGCGGCTGGAGCAGTGTTGACGGGCTCCCCCGCGAGCAGCTTGCGGACGAGCGTCCTCATACGCTGTTGCGACGAGCGGAGGCTGCGCTTGGTCTCACGGTCATACTCGGTTGCGACGGTGCGCAACAGGCGCTCAAGCAACACACCTTGCCAGTTCAGGACGTGTCGCAGCTCGGCGCCGCTGAGGGAGGCATCTTCCGATACCAGGAAGTCGGTAAGGAGCCGATTGCCCACCACATAGGCCATGAGCACCGAGTCCAACCGCGTCCCGGTACGCGCCGCACGGTGGGCATGTGCGATGACTGCAGACGGGACTGGCCCCGGCCGCTCTTCGCCGTGCTCAAGCCCCGTCAGGCAGTAGTCGATGACCGACGTGACCGTCGATCGGAGGCCGATCAGGTACTCCGAATCGACCACATCGGTCGCGGCATACACGGCGCGCGCGCGAGAGAGCAGGCGGTCTTCGAGTTCTGACCGTCCCTCCCTCAGTCGATCGGCGACGTCCCCCCGGGTGCTTCGCGCAGGAGCGGCAGCTAAGTCAGCTCGCTGCATCGACCCGCCACCTGGTCTCGTAGGCTTGACCACGATGCGTCGCGAATTGCTTAGCCTGCTGCGGTGTCCGGAGTGTCAGGCGTCGGGAAAGATGGAGGTGCACCCCGCCGACACTGACTCGCGGGAGATCCGGGAGGGAGTGGTGCGCTGCGGTGTGTGCAACCGAGAGCGGCCTGTCCGCGCCGGAGTGCCGGACCTCATGCTGAATCCGCCGCCGGAGGTTACAAGGGAGGCGGCGGGCCTTGAGCGGTTTGCGCACGAGATGCGGCGGGATGGTTGGGATCGCGACCGAGTGCTCAACCTCCCCTACGAGGACAGTGGCTACTGGTGGGCTCAAAGACGGTCGATGGAGCGCCTGCTTGAGACGACCCCCTTCGCCGCCGGCCAGACAATTCTCGACATCGGCGCCAACACCTGCTGGGCTTCGGCCACCTTCGCCCGCAGGGGAATGCGAGCCGTCGCACTCGACATCGCGACGGTTGAGATGCAGGGCCTTCACACCGCTGAGTGGTGGTTTGAGGCGGAGGGGATGTACTTCGAGAGGGTTCTGGCCGAGATGTCGGCGCTCCCGTTCGCCGACAACAGTTTCGACTGGGTGTTCTGCTGTGAGGTCCTCCACCACAAGGATCGCTGCGGAATGCTTGCCACGCTGCGCGAGGCACACCGCATCCTGCGTCCCGGCGGGAGCCTGCTGGTGATGAACGAGCCGCTGCGCTGGCCCACTGACCTCAAGCGCGATCACGCGGTCGAGGTCGCCCAGTTCGAAGGTAACGAGCATGTCTACTTCGTGGTGGAGTACCTAGCGCTGGCGCGCCTGGCGGGCTTTCGCCGACCGCGCGCCCACGAGCCCGCCTATGATCAGTTCTATTCGTCCGAGCCGCTTCATTTGACCCTCGGGGCTGGAGTGGGTGGCTCGCTGAAGCTTGCCCTCCTCAACATCGCCCGACAGACCTCTCTCCTGCGCCGCAGCCACATGTGGCACCGGTACCTGCTTGGGCCGGACGTGGCGCTCCAGATGGTCTGCACCAAGGGGCTTCGGTGAAGGCTGCCCGCCAGGGTGCCTCAACGCCGTGAGTCGGGTCGGCGTCTGAACCGTTAACCTCGAGCGTCCGGTTCTGGCTACGCAAGCAAGGCCTGCCACCCGAAGACGTGCGTGCTGCAGAGCCGGTAGCGGCCTCTGTGCGCGCGGTGTCGGCGACCGCTGCGTACCGTGCACCGCGCCTACTTCCGGACTCGCCGCGACACGCGCACGCCAGGCCGGGCGCGACCGCCAATGTACCCGGATGTCGCACAAGCATAGGAAGAACATGGACGACAGGAAGAGCATGCACGACACGCCACGTCTTGCCAATACCGGCCAGTCAGGCATTTCGGATGGCCGGACCGAGATGGGCGATTGCGACATTGCGGCAAGACAGAACCTAAGCAGTCTCAGGTAAGTGATCGAAAAGCCATAGAGGCCCTACCGCTTCACGATGGGCATTGCGTAACTTCCGCGACATTAGTCAGCCTCACTGAGCTGTCCATCCCCCAGAATGGGTGATCTTTGGGTGAGTTCGGGGGAGAAGACGACCTTATCCGCGCCATCAGGTAGGATCTTCGATTCGGTGCAGCTCGCCCTCTTGCCACGCCTCAATATCGATCCGACGGATTTGTCGAGCCACTCGCCGGTTGACAGGGATCTCAACCTAGAGCGGTCAACATGATTGACGGCGATTACGTCAGGTTATGGCTGGCAAGAATGCGACGAGACCTCAACTGGATATGGGGATTGCGCGGACTCCCTTTGCGCGTGTTGTGGTTTCACTGGCGCGCTCGGCGTTTGGCATGGCGCACCGATGACTTATTCAGTTTGATCTCGGCTACGTGCCCCACTCGATATTCGGATGTTGCTTGAATTGACAAAGGGCTGCGACCGGGTCGTCGAGCTTGGCACGGCCACCGCGTGGACAGCAATCACACTGGCGCTCGATTGCCGTGAACGCATGGTTATTACTTATGACGTGATCGAACGCGAGGAGACGAAGCGTTACTTGGAGCTTGTAGGGCCGGACGTCAGGACCAAATCGAAAGGGTCGTCGCACCAGGGTCTGCCGGTCCTCGCGAGCAGCAGACGATCGACTTGCTGTACATCGACTCGTCTCACATGCTCGAGCAGACGATCGCAGAGGTGCAGGCATGGCGACCTCACCTGCGCCCGGGAACACCCGTACTCTTCGATGATTACGCCCATCCGGATTATCCGGGCGTACGCGAAGCCATTGAGGCACTCAGCCTTGGAGGGAGAGCGACGCGGCGAGTTCTTTGTTCACTTACACGGCGGCTCCGCACATCCATCGCCAGGACATGCCTCATATATGGACGAGCGGCCGGAGGCCAGCTGAACGGATATGTTGCTGGTCGCCAGCGTATCGACTACTGACTCGTAGCCTTGCCGTCGAGTGGAATCGGCAGCCCAATCAACTCTCGCTTGCTGCCGAACGCCGAGCTTAGCGCGAATGTGCGCAGAGTGTGTTCGCACGGTCTCGACGCCGAGCTGCAGGGCGTGCGCTATCTCGCGGTGAGATTGACCCCTGGCGAGATACTCCATCACTTCGATCGCGACTTGGAGTGAGGGACACCGCCGTGCTGGGGTAGCTTCGCTCAACCAAGTGACCGTCTACGTCGGCAAATACACATCGGCCATCTGCTGCGATATGAACGGTAGAGAGGATGTCGGCCGCCGATACGTCCTTGGCAAGACAACTGGCTCCCAGGGCCATCAGGCGTGTCGCGTAAGCCACAGTCGGTCGATATGCCAGCACGACAATGCTGGTCGTTGGCCGAGCCGCCGCAAAGGCGCTCAAGAGCAGTTGGCTTGAGCGCACTTCTCTCGTCGAGAATGATGACGCGTGGTGATCGCTGCGCGATGGTGTGCTCAAGCTCGGCGTCATCCAGATCGGAGCCGATGATTTCGAAGGCGTCGATCCTCACCCAGAATCTGTCCCAGGCGCACGCTCGACCAAAGCATCGAAGCGACCGAGAGCCACCGTGATGTCGTCGGCGTGGTCATTCGTCGGGGCACCGGTCGAGAGGGGCATAGCACCGGTCGGTCCGAGGTTCGCTAGGTCATAAAACGAGGCGGAGCGCTCGAGGCGGTCGGCACTTACACCATCAAGCCCGTGATCGGCCTGCGCGCGCAGAGCCCGCTCGAGACGCGCGTGCACCGCGTCATCGAGAAATCGCGCACGCCGTGACTTTGTGGCGTGCCCATGCCGCCATAAGCGCTTGACGATGCGAGCCGGGACCCCCTGAAGCACGACCATTACCTTTGGCGAATGTCTGCTGACTTGGGCGACCCGTCTCGGTGTCGAGCGCAAGCGCCCACGAGCCGCAGACCTCGTTCGTTGGCTTTTGCCTGGGCTTTCAAAGCCATAGCCCCGCCCGTATGCGTTCTCAAGCGACGAGACTTGTTCCTTTCGGCCGCTCGTCCCACCTTGCGCTGGGTGTGTTCAGCAGTGTCCTCGAACACGTCGGCCGGGGTCCGAACTCTCATGCGCCGGCAGGCTACTAGACCAAAACGCTCTCTACCAAAGCGCTCTGGACCGATCCGCACGCAACGTCAACCATAGGGTGGTGAAGCATCTGGACGACGACCCAAGCGCCGCAAGCATAGCTTTTGGACGGCGTCTACGCGAACTTCGAGCTCGAACATGGGCTCTCGCAAGACGATCTGGCCCACAAGACCGATGTGCATCCGACCGCGATTGGCCGACTGGAGCGCGGATCGCGCGAGCCCCGGCTGACGACGATCCTGCGCATCGCGCGCGGCCTCGATGTGCGTCCGGGCGAGCTGGTCGATGAGCTTTCCTAACGCTCGGGACAGCCGGACCCAGGTCTTCATTGCGGTCAGTCGGTGGGGCGGATCGTGACTCGCCAGCCATATAGACGTAGACGATCGCCGGTCCGTTCAGCTGCATAGACCCGGTCTCGCTCGCTCGCCGCTGCCCATCGCCGCTACCATCTCGGCTTGCTCAGCCGCGCGAGCGGCGGAATGGCCAACCAGATCGCCGAATTTCACGAGCTGTTGAGCAAAGGCATTCCGCGCAATGCGTCGGCGTTCATGTGTATTCGCTCCCGCTCGCGCCAACGCATGGTCGTAGACGAGCAGGTCGGCGGCATTGCGTTGTTCGAGCAAGTCGAGGGCTTCGGCCGTCAGTAGCTCATCACCTAGACGAACGGGGATTACACTTACTTCCTCGGTCATGTTCAGCCTGAGGGGCTCGAGCTTGATCCCGAACATACGTCCCAGGCCATGCCATATGTCGTCGCCAAGCTCCAAAACACCAACGAACCCGAGCGTATCGAGCCGCTCGATCGCGTCCCTCGCAATCGAGTCGATGTCTGCCTGCACCGCAAAAGCCGACGGTGGGAGGCGCCTATCCCCATGCAGAAGCATCCGACAAACCTGATTGTCTATGGCTGGCGCGAGCAGCGATGTCGAAAGGAACTCAGAGAGTGGCCGGTGAGCATACTCGCTGGCACGATAGGGTGCCAACAAATCGCTGATACCGGGGATGCGCCAATACATAAAAAGTGAGAGAAGCCGCGATCTAGGCTCACGCAGCACGGTGGCGATCGATGGAGCATCGGAGATCCGCAGCAACGTTGGAAGGGAAAAATGTCCGCTGACCGCTCGGTATTCCCTTAGTGCTTGTACCTCGTCTAAGTTCGCCGCGATCAGCCTACGGGCGTCGGGACGCAAACGCGCAAAGTCATCGAAACCACAGAAGACCGATGAATCGAGACGTCGGGGAGCAAGCGATCCTGGCGGCAGAGTCGCGTAGAGCGCCGAATGAATGCTCTCTCCAGCGCTCTTTGGGATGTGCAGGAAGCACTTCGGTAGATGGCGCATCAGCACCTATAGTAAGAGATCCTACAGGTTGACGGTGCGTACGTCTCGTGGACCGAGGCCAGTCGCGAGACACCGTCGGGTCGCCCGAGTAGAATGCGGACCGTGAGCCTCACCGACAAACTGCGCTTGAACGTGTCCACGCATCGAACGGGCCTGTTGGACCCAGCTCTCAGCAGGGAGATCGAGCAGCCACCAGCATGGATGTATGCCTGGCAACTTGCAGACGATGTCATTACGCCCGTTCTCGATCCGGAGCTTCCCTATGTACATCGCACCAGACTTGAGTTGATTGAGGAGCCGGTACGCGCCGTCCTATCAGCAGTGGGCCCCAACGCGAGGGTCCTCGATCTAGCGTGCAACGAGGGTTGGTTCTCGCATCGGATGCTGGAGTGGGGAGCTTCCTACGTGCTGGGCGTCGATATTCGCCCGCGCTTGATTCGCCGAGCCACGATGCTCCGCGAGCATTTTCGGATTCCTGCAGATCGTATGGAGCTGCGTTGCGCCGACGTATTCGATCTGAACGTCTCCGAGCTGGGCACCTTTGACGTTGTCTTGTGCCTTGGGTTGATTTACCATCTTGAGAACCCTGTCGGCGCGATGCGTATCGCTCGCGGACTTACAAGAGGAATATGCGCAATCGAGTCCCCAGCTGACCAAACAAAATGAGCCCGTGATTCTTGGCAATGGGAAAAGTGACCTCTACGAAGAGAGCGCAGCGAGCTATGCCGCTCGACTAGAGACCGACTGGGAGAGCAATATGCTCGCGTCGGCAGGAGGCGTCGTATCGCTTACACCAAATCGCGCTGCTTTGCTTCAGGGAGCCGAGGCGGCCGGCTTCGTTGATGTCGAATTGGCCAAACCCACTGCTGGGCAGAACCAGCAGTATGTGGCTGGTGATCGCGCAGTCCTGCTGGCATGGCCGCAAAATCGCCCCGAAGCTGCATCCTGAGCAGGACACTTAAACTTGATCTGCCAAGACTCCATACGCGGTCGCTTTGAGGCACGTCGCACTAGACACCCGCCCAGCACGCAAATTCGGGCGAGAGGCTAGCGCGGTGGCCGTGAGTTCGCAACTCAACGTTCCAGCCAACGATTTCGCGCGACAGTGGCTCGCCATCCGCGAGGATGCGATTGAGGCGGTCAACCGTGTGGGGCGAAGCGGTTGGCTGGTGCTCGGTGAGGAGGTGCTCGCATTTGAGCGTGACCTCGCAGCTTGGTGGGGGGTCCCTTATGCCGTCGGGGTGGCAAGTGGACTCGACGCACTTGAGATAGCACTGAGATGCGCCGGCGCATCGGTTGGCTCCTGCGTCATCACAACACCGCTGACTGCATTTGCTACGACGCTTGCAATCATCCGAGCTGGCGCAGAGCCGGTCTGGTGCGACGTCAACGAGTCCGGCGGCCTGGATCTCGATCAGGTCGAGGCAGCGATCCGATCCAATCCGACGATTCGCGCCGTGATGCCTGTCCATCTATACGGACACCCTATCGATCCAGCCGGCCTCGAGCGCCTGGCCGACGAATACGATGTCGTTGTCGTGGAGGACTGCGCACAGTCAGCAGGCGCCAAGCGAGGTGGGCGACCGACCGGTACAGTCGGCTTGGCAGCCGGCGCGAGCCTCTATCCAACCAAGAACCTGGGCGCCATGGGCGATGGCGGCGTGCTGCTGACCGGCGACACTGCTCTCGCTGAGCGAGCGCGGCGTCTACGCGACTACGGGCAGGGTGCCCGCCGCTACGAGCACGTCGAACTGGGCCTCAACAGCAGGCTTGACGAGCTGCAAGCCGCGATCCTCCGGTCCGCCCTGTTGCCTAGGCTTGACCACTGGATGGCCCGACGCGCCGAGATAGCAACTCGCTATGTAGAAGGTCTGAGCGACTGCTGCCTGCGCCCAATCCTGCCCACCGGTGGCCGCTCAGCACATCATCTCTTTCCCGTCGAGGTGACAACAGACGAGTACACGACGATCTTCGAGCAGCTGCGGCGGCGCGGGATAGCCGTGGGCCGTCACTATCCGTTCGTCTGCCCCGATCAGCCGGCCGTGCGGGGCATCGGCGTGACGGTAGGGCCGCTGCCGGTCGCCCGCAGGCTAGCGGAGCGTGAGCTTTCGCTGCCCATTCATCCCCATCTTGAGGATCGCGAAGTCGAGCACGTGATCGCAGCCTGCCTGGAAACGTGCCGATGAGTGCACCTATCAACTCTCTCGTAATACCCGTCTATCGCAACGCAGACTCGATTCAGGCGCTCGTCGAGACGATCGATCACATAGCAACTCAGATCGACGGAGGACTCGAAACGATATTCGTTGTCGATGGCAGTCCGGATGACTCCGGCGAGCTGTTGCTAGAGGCCCTCCGCATCAGCAAAGCGCCAAGCCGCATCGTTGCTCACTCCCGCAATTTCGGCTCTTTTGCTGCCGTTCGCACCGGCATGAGCGTTGCTCACGGCGAGTACATCGCGGTTATGGCTGCCGATCTTCAAGAGCCCCCGGAGTTGGTCATCAAGTTTTTTGCTCGGCTCGCGAGCCGACAAGTAGACGTGGTAGTAGGTCAGCGCGTCAGTCGCAATGACAGGGGTGACACAGCTGCGGGGCTCTACTGGCGTTTGTATCGCCGCTTTATTGTCGCCGAGATACCACCCGGAGGAGTAGACGTCTTCGCATGCACCGCAGAGGTTCGTGATGTCGTCTGCTCCCTCGAGGATGTTCACACCTCGCTCGTCGCCCAGATCTTCTGGGTTGGCTTTCGGCGAGAGGTCGTCCCTTATGACCGGTTACCGCGACCCGGAGAAAGTGGCTGGACACTGCGTCGCAAGCTCCGCTATCTGTCCGACAGTGTCTTTGCGTTTACCGACCTCCCCGTCAGAGTCCTCTGGCTCGTCGGAATCTTGGGAATCATGTTTGGAGTCGTTATCGGAACGATCGTCCTCGTGGCTCGTGCCACCGGGACGATTACGGTGCCGGGCTATGCTGCCACGGTCCTGATTCTCGTCTTCTTCTTGAGCCTGAACTCACTTGGATTGGGCATCATCGGCTCCTATGTATGGAGGGCCTACGAGACAGTCAAGGGACGTCCGGGCGCAATCGTCCAGAACACCATCGAGATACCTGGAGGAGCAAAGGATGCATGAGGTCTTCGTCCATGAGCGCGCTCTATGCGAGAGCAAGGATGTCGGCCCGCGTACCCGCATCTGGGCTTTCGCGCACGTTCTAGCCGGTGCACGTATCGGGGCCGATTGCAATATCTGCGATGGGGTATTCATCGAGGAGGACGTCATCGTCGGAGACCGCGTGACGGTCAAGTGCGGCGTACAGCTCTGGAACGGAGTCCAGCTGGCCGACGACGTGTTCATAGGTCCGAACGCGACGTTCACGAACGATCCTTTTCCGCGCAGTCGCCAGTGGCACACGGACTATCCGCGCACCGTCGTCCAGGGGGGCGCGTCCATTGGGGCAAACGCCACTATCCTCCCCGGGCTTGAGATTGGCCAAGGCGCGATGGTCGGGGCAGGGGCAGTGGTTACCCGGTCGGTCCCGCCGCACGCGATTGTGACCGGCAATCCCGCGCGTATTAAGGGCTACTCCCAGACCACTCGAACCGAAGCGCGACTCCCGAAGCCAGCGACAGCCCAGCCGGGACAGACACAGCTCGGCGTCGGCGCTTCTTATCTTCAGCGCTTTACCGAGTTCTCCGATCTACGAGGTCGGCTAACCGCGGGCGAGCTACCAGGCGAGGCGGTTCCTTTTGTGCCCCAACGATGGTTCCTCGTCTACGACGTCCCCAGTCGTGAGGTACGCGGAGAGCACGCTCACCGAGCCTGCCACCAGTTCTTGGTGTGCGTCTCGGGACGAGTAAGCGTCGCAGTGGACGACGGCGAGCACCGCGGCGAGGTCATACTGGATGAACCCACCCTTGGGGTCTACATACCACCGCTCGTTTGGGGCAGTCAATTTCGCTACGACGCCGATGCGGTGTTGCTGGTGCTCGCGTCACACCCCTATGACCCCGATGACTATATTCGCGAGTACGACTCGTTCTTGGCGGAGGTTGCAGCAGCTTCACGATCAGCCTGAGCCCGTCCCGGGATGGCCGTTCCCCGAAACGACCAGAGCCGATTTGCAAAAAAGGTGACCGGGGCCGCGATCAGGATCGCCAGCCGTTGCGCCGTCGTAGCATGGAGCCCGATCCCAGAGTAAAGCACGGCAAAGCTCGTATAATTCACAACGAAGCTGACGGCCGCCACAATACAAAAACGGCCGAACTCGATATGCGCCCGGCG
Source organism: uncultured Solirubrobacterales bacterium (assembly GCA_963753145.1). Taxonomy (GTDB): domain Bacteria; phylum Actinomycetota; class Thermoleophilia; order Solirubrobacterales; family Solirubrobacteraceae; genus Palsa-744. The sequence goes on along the minus strand of CAVWAX010000003.1, from coordinate 1,103,295 downwards.
TCCACTGCGCGGAAACACCCACACGCGCATCAACATAAAGTTGAAGACGCCATTGAGTACAAAGGCTATACCGAGTGCCACGTATGGTGCGATGCCGAGCGCCAGCTCGCCTGAATACAAGCCGATGGCAAGAAGATAGCCGGTTCCGGCCACGACACCGTATCGGACGATTTGCCCGATGGCATGTTCCCTAGTCGCTGCCCCCACAAGCCGGCGAACTCGGCTCATTGAACTCGCATGCGCGGGATTGATTGCATCCTACGATTCTCCCGTGGCGTTAGCCAAAGTGCAGGTTTTTAGTAGCGTTGCTCGTCACAAGCACGACGATCACCATGAACGTCGCGTAGGCTACTGCGATAACGACTGGCGTTCGGAAGCGACGCAGGCCCGCGCGATTTGGACCGAGAGGGTTTGGCCAGCCAGCCTCAAGGACCAATATGTAACTAAGCAGATAAACCGGCAACATGTAACGTGTTTCGACGGCCGACGGCACAGCGGTCAGGCAGCAGAGCATTAGTCCTACCGGATAGCGCCATAACGCAACGCCCAGACGACGACGGGCAGATGGCCACAGAACCCGCAAAAACATAAGAAAGATAAGTAGAAAATCGATCGCACGAAACCAACGATGTGACCCCGTGTCAAGGTGTTTCACATAAAGGGTAGCGTAGCGTTGGTCGAGGCCATTGATGACGTGGTGCAAGAACAGGTTGCCCATGACCAGCGGATGGCTGATGATCAACTGTAGGTACTGGCGCGTGCTAACGATAACGCCGTTCTGTTCTCGCAGGAGTTGCGTTCCTGCGTTATCGTCGTAGCGCATCTGCGGTGCATGACCCGGACTAACATAGGTTTCGTACCGCTGCAACTTCATACCTTCAGTAAGCTGCAACGTGGATAGATGAGCCGGAGCGCCAGGAACAAAGTTCCAGGTACCGAGATGCCGATGCATCGATAGGGACTGCGGAACGGATACCGCAAGAAAGCCGACGATTAGCAGCCCTATACAAAGCCCACCACGCTTTATCGAGACCTGTCCGGTAGGGCGACGCTCGAACCACGCCCAGAACATCAGCACCACTATGATCGGCAAGATTAGGACATAAGAAGGCCGCATGTTAATTGCAGCCGCTGTCGATAGTCCGGCCACCAGCATCCACGCCGGACTATTGGAGCGCGATACGCAGACCAGCGCCAACATGCTCATGGCTAGGGCTGGAAAGTCAGTCAGTGGAAACGGCAGAAACCCACTCCAGAACATAAGAAGCAGCGCCACAAGCGCCAAGCGGCGCAGTACGCCCCAGCGTCGCTCTGGCCACGCGAGTTCGGCCAGCTTTGGACCCAGTAGGACTCCGATTAGCGAAAAGATCAGAGCGTTGAAAACCTTGACCACCGACGAAGCGCTCCACTTAAAGCGGCTGACTATCAGGTCCAAACCGTGGTAAATGAGCGGTATGAAATATCCACGTAGGGGGCTGTCGAAGTTGAGTAGCGAGAAGTGACCATGAACGGTGAAGAAGCTCCCAAGCGCCCAGTAGCCGCCGGAATCGTAATAAAATGGTTCTGGTGGCTCAAGTACTAGCGCAACGGTCGAAGTGACAGCCAGAGCTATCGCCAAAGCGATCAAAGAGGCCCGTAGGCCGGTGCGATCATGCACCTTGATTTCCGTCGGTTGGCGCGCTACCACCGTTGCCATGTAATGATTGTCTCCTCAGCCCTCATGCGCATCCGTCAGATGTAGCGGATGATGATCGCGATTCAGTATACAGCGTCTCGGATCCAAGGGTCTCCCGGTTCGGGAGGCCGCCACCGCCGCAGACATCCGACTGGCACGAGCGTTATCCTGCAGCCCGTACGGCACGGATGTGCGCTTAAGATTACAAGCGACGGAGGCAGGGTGCATCAAACCATGGAGTCACGTATTAGTTCCGAGCACAACGGGATGACCGCGACGTTGCTAGCTGCCCTCCCGGCCGTAGTGATCATTCTCAGCGTCCTAACATGGATCACTGCTCTTTCACATAGCGGGTTCTGGGCCGACGATTTTGTCAATCTCCTTCACTATAACAAGTCGTTGGGAGACCTGTCATACCACCAAAACCAAGGCAAGTACGTCATTAATTTCTTCTGGGCGCTTGGTACGCTTGCTTTCGGACTCGGCTCCGTAATTCCGTTTCTTATACTCAATGCGCTGGTCTTTGCGACTGGTGTCGTCGTGTGGCTGTGGGCTGGAAGTGCGACTAGGTGGAGTGCTACTGTGAAGCATGGTGGACAGGCGGCCTGTTCGTCGCCACAGCCGCGTGGCTAACGACCGCCCTGTGGTCTTCAAACATAGTTCATTCGGTCGCATTCCTATCCCTTGGCTTGGGGCTGTTCGCCCATGAACGGTCCATGCGAGCCCGAACAGTGCGTGAGAGTACGCTTTGGTCTTTGGCTGGCGGCGGAGCGTGGACGCTCGCCGTTGTCAGTGACCTTCTTTATCTTGGCCTGCTGGTCATAGCGGCTTACTGCGCGTTTTACCAAATGCAAAAGCTCCGGCAACTTGGTGTCACTACCCGCCGGGCCGGTTTGGCGGTAGGCATATGGAATCTGCTGATACCGGCTGCCTATTTCATAGGCATAGCCTATCCCGCCACCACAGCCAGTAGCGCGTATGCGACCAATGGGTTTCAGTTCATTCGTCCAAACCTCCACTTTTACCGGGAAAATTTGGCGCCGACGACTCTGCTGTTGGCGGTATATATTGCCGCCGTAGTCTTGGCAACCGCGGGGAGCGCGATCTCCCTCCGGCGTAGGGACTGGTTCCCGCTGGCCACCCTCGGTGCCGCCGGCATAATAGCGCTTGGCGCATTGATCCAGGGCCAACAGCGAGGCATTCACTATATGGCAATGCCGCTTCTTCTAGTATTCAGCTCTTTGGCGGCCAGCGCACGTGCATTGCTGGTCAGACAGACCGAGCGGCGCCGTCAGATTGGCGGCGGCTTGCTCCTTGCCGCCACAGTGACGCTGTTTCTTGTGTTTCGCCAAGGCACGGATGTCCGCTCGTATTTTGTTCAGACTCCTTTGGGCGAGAGCCTTGCGACGTTTCGCTCACAAGTCGCCGCATTAACGCCCGGAAAATGGCGTGATATGCGCGACCTTGGACCTCGACCCTCAGCAGCAGGCACTCTTCATGGCCGATATATCGGGGACGAACGGATTTCTCGTACCTCCAATAAGCGCGGCACAGGCCTATCTGGTTCCTGTGGGTATAGCATGTCCAGCTAATACGGGCGCACATGTCACTGTTCGTCTTAACGGACGTAGTGAATTTGTGGCGTCAGGCTAGATTAGCTAGTTCGCTACGCTCTGATCTCCGATGATCGTAATCCCTCGTGAAAGCCGTAGGCCGCTGGATTGCTTACGCAAGCCCGGCCGTTTCACGACACTTGCGGGCCGCAATTGAGCTCGACCAGCTGAAGGTGAGCTTCGTAGTAAGCGAAAAACGCCCGCACCGCCTCAGGGGTCAGATAGGTTTCCCCCCGGATCCTGAAAGGCACCTGTCCAACAGAAAGATCATCTTCTAGGTCTAGACTCAGTGCTCGAACGTGGTTCGGGTGAAGCGGATAGAAGGTCCATCCAAGAACCTCATCAGGCATCTGTCCTCGATCGACTTGACCCGGTATCCCCAGCAGCTGTGTGACCTGTTGCGCAAGAAACGCCAGCACCCGATTAGCCGGGTGATTCATCGTGTAAAACAGCAGCTCGCTACGAAAAGTCGCGTCGATGAAATCCTGTCACCTGGATATCGCAGTCCTTGCCGCGTATCTCCAGCTCAGCCGTAGCATTCGCGGCCCAAGACGCCGCGTCTGACGGCTGCTCAGGGTCTTCCAGCAACCGACACGTTGCGTCAACATCCAGCCCAGACGCGTACGCTTCGAGAATAGTACGATCATGGTAATCGAAGGGACCGTTGACGACCGGCCGGCCCTCAGCGTCACGCATGTAGAAGAGATCGGGAAAATATCCCGCCCAATACACGCTAGTGTCCCGCTGGTTTAATTCGTTCGGAGTTAGGGTAGGAGTGGGTATGCCCATTCCTACTGCTGTTGAGATCGAGTCTGACGGACGAGGAACGCTCGGTTCTGGAGTCTTGGACCGCCGGCGGAAGACCGCGCAGGCGTTGGCGATGCGCGCGCGGATCGTGCTCGCTGGCCGCCGGGCCAGTTGACGAACCGCGAGATCGCCGAGCTGGAGGGCGTCTCGCGCGCGGACGGTCACGAAGTGGCGCAACCGGTTCGCCGCAGCGCCGGTTGAGGGGTTGCTGGATGAGCCGCGGCCGGGGCGGCCGCGGACGATCACCGACGAGCAGGTCGAGCGCGGTGATCATCACGACGCTGGAGTCCAAGCCGAAGGACGCGACGCACTGGTCGACGCGGTCGATGGCCCGCGAGGCCGGGGTGACACCGGACGCGGTGATGCGGATCTGGCACGCGTTCGGGCTGCAACCCCACCGCCAGGAGACCTGGAAGCTGTCCAAGGACCCGCAGTTCATCGAGAAGGTCCACGACATCTGCGGCCTGTACCTCAACCCGCCCGAGCGGGCCGTGGTCTTGGCGGTCGACGAGAAGAGCCAGATCCAAGCGCTGGACCGGACCGCGCCGACGTTGCCGATGCTGCCCGGCACCCCCGAGCGCGCGACCCACGACTATGAGCGCAACGGCACCACCAGCCTCTACGCCGCGCTGAACATCCAGTCCGGCGAGGTGATCGGCTCGCTGCACCAGCGCCACCGCGCGATCGAGTTCCTGAAGTTCCTCAAGACGATCGACGCCGAACGTGCCCGCCCGAGCTCGACGTGCACCTCGTCCTGGACAACGCCTCCAGTCACAAGACCCCGACGGTCCGCGCTGGCTGGCCCAGCACCCCCGGTTCGTCCTGCACTTCACCCCGACCTAGCAGCTGGATCAACCTCGTCGAGCGCTGGTTCGCCGAGCTGACCACCAAGCTGCTGCGCCGCGGCCAGCACCGCTCCGTCCGGCAACTCAACGCCGACATCCGCCCCTGGATCGACACCTGGAACGAGAACCCGCGCCCATACGTCTGGACCAAGACCGCCGACCAGATCCTCGACTCAATCAGACGCTACTGCGAACGAATTAACCCGACGGGACACTAGGCCAACGTATGACGGTGGCTTTGCGTGCAATTCCGGCCAACGTGTCTGTCCCAAGCCCCATCCCGTCCCTGTAGCCCTCCTCGACCCGCTGGAGTATGGCAACCCTCGCACCCTCAACAGCCCTGTGCAGCTCGGAGATCGTCTCCGCTGGGATTTCATGTACTGCCGGAAAGCTCACGAACTCGAAGCGCCTGGCAAACTCCTCATTGGTGGCAAGCATCAACTCCAAAGCCTTGGCCTGGCAGTTGCCGACGACGACGACTCGATCCATTGGGCTGCAGGCTACCTCGACGGCCAGCGTCAGCCGATCGGGGGACTAACCCGGGTCGGGCGATCGAACGACCCGTCCAACAGCGAGCCGAGTCGCTCGGCGAGAACGTGGGTCGAGCAGTGGCTGTCGATCAGGGACTGGCCCGCCTCGGAAAGCTCGCGCCAAAGCTCATCGTCCCCGTAGAGACGGATCAGCCTCGGCCGCCAGCTGGTTGGCGGACTCGGCGATCAACAGGCACCGCTCGTCGCCCCCATCCAGGCCCTCGGCCCCGATCGGGGTCGTGACCACCGGTAGGCCCTGGGCCAGCGCCTGGGTGACCTTCCCCTTCAGTCCGGCCCCGTAGCTGAGCGGCGCCACCATCGCCAGCGCCGAGCCGAACAGCGGCTCGACGTTCTCCATCCAGCCGGCCACGTCCACCCGGGACGAGGCCAGCTCCTGCACCTCGGCCGGCACCGAGCCGCCGATCAGGGTCACCTTGACCTCGGGGTTCCGGGCCCACACAAGTGGCATCACGTGCTCGACCAGGCGCTGCGCGGCCTCGACGTTGGGCGTGTGCTCGAAGCCGCCGATGAACAGCAGCCCGCTGCGGCCCTCGGGTCCGGGGACGCGCTCGCGCAGGAGGTTCACGTTGGGCACCACGCGCACGGTGGCCTCCGGCACGTCGGCCTCGACCTGAGCGCGCTCCTCGGGGCTGACCACCAGGGTGGCGTCCGTGGCTCGGATCAGGGCCAGTTCGATCTCCCGCAGGGCCACCGCCTTGGCGCCCATGACCAGCGGCTCCGTCCCGTCACCGGCGGCTCGAAGCCAGCGCCCAGCGCGGCTCGGCGCGGCCTCGCGCAGCCAGTGCAGATCGACCGTGTCGTAGACGACGGTCGCCGCGGGGCGTACTCGCGGACGGGGTCGAGCCACCGGCTCGTCGTGTGCGGGCGGCAGGTGATCACCATGGCGAGCCTGGGCCCGATCGCGCCAGCTCGGCGTTCACATGGAGCGGCCCGTACAGACCTCGACGCCCATGCGCTGCAGCTCGCGCGTGTAGGGCTGCCAGGCGCGAGGTCTTCGGGCAGAAGGTGACCCGGCATGCCCAGGCGAGCAAGCGCTCGATCATGGCCAGCATGCGCAGCGAGCCCGCATCGCGGTCCCACATCGGCACGCGGTGATCGATGATCAGCACGTGCGCGGCCCCGGTGGCGGTCGGCCGCCCGGCGCAGGTTCGTGCGGCGCCGTGCGGAGCTGCTCGGCTCCAGCCGGCTCCCGCCACTTGCGACGAACTTCGGCGGTTGATCCTCCTGGTAGCGCTTGTGGCCGGCGCGTGTCGGTGCCCGCCGTGGCCCCCTCGAGTGGACGACGACGGCCGCGGGCTCATAGATGACTCGCAGCCCGCGCTCGCGGGCCGGAAGCACAGGTCGGCGTCCTCGTAGTACATCGGCAGCGAAGCGCTCGTCGTAGCCGCCGACCTCCTGCCAGAAGTCGGCCTTCGCACCATCAGCGCGGCCGCGGACCCGTAGTCGACCTCGCGCCGGTACTCGAACGTGGCACTGCTCGGGCCGTCACCGCGGCCGTAGTTCCCGCCGGTGCCGTCGCGCCAGATGATCCCGCCGGCCTCGTTGAGGCAGCCATCCGGATACAGGTACTTGGGCGTCACGACCGCGATGTCCGGCCGATCGCCGCAGTCGAGCAGCGCCGTCAGCCAACCGTCGCGACCTCGATGTCGTTGTTGCACAGCACCAGCCATCTGCCGCGCGCGCGCTCGGCGCCGCGGTTGACGCTGCGCAGGTAGCCGAGGTTGGCGTCGTTGACGAGGATCCGGGCGCCGCGGACCGCTGAGCCAGAGCGCCTTGGTGGCCGCGTCGGCGGCGTCGTCGACCAGGATCACCTCGTAGGTCACGCGGGTCGGTGTGGTCGCGGATCGACTCAAGGCACGCCCGCGTCAGCTCGGCGCGCGCATACAGCGGGATGACCAGCGAGACCTCGGGCTCGATCGGAACTGAGGAAACTCGACAGGGGCGGCTCCCTCCGGACCCGGCTGGCGCCGCAGGCGTCACGCCGGCTGCTGGTCTGCGCTCCACCGAGCCAGCCGGCCGATCCGTCGACGCGAGGCGCTAGTCCCCGCGCCAGAAGTCGAGTTCGCCGAGAGCCCCGTACATGCGGCCGCGGGTGCGCGGGAACGCCTGCATGGTCACCGACCCCTCGAGCCGACGGTTCGGTTTTCGGGTCGGCAGACAAGTGCGGCGTCCGCGCGTCGAGCGATCGGGTCGTCGTGGGCGGCCGCTGAGCTCGCAGGTGCTCGACATGCGCGCCCAGATCGCGCGTAGCCGCCCGCGCGACCGAGCTCTTCGGTCAACTGATCGCCGCTCACAGCGATCCCTCGTTCCTGTTCGGCGTCACTCGCGCTCGAGCGCCCGACGGATCGTGCTTCAGATCGGCGCGTCGTCTCGTTCAGACGCGGCGGTTGAGGGTCGGAGCGCCTGCGACGAGCTCGACGCCGGATCGGCGAGCGTCGACGCGCGGGCGATCTCGTGGAGAGGCATACCTCGGACGCCACCCCGACCAGATACATCGGCGAGGGGAGCCCGGCGGAGCGCCACTCGCCGCCGTCCTCTCGATGAAGAAGTCCGCGCGATCTTCCGCGCGCTTCGCCGTCGGAGGACCACCGACTTGCGGGGGCAGGGGCGAACCGGCGACCGTTCGCTGGCCCCACCGCGCGTGTGCGAAAGCGCCCCGAGCAGTCCCCGAACTCCGCTAACGAGAGCTCGTGGACGTGATACGGATTGTCCTGCCCGGACGCCTCGCCGTACACCGCGGTCGGGAGTCGAATGACGAGGAGCCGTCAGCTTCGAGGACGCGCTTGATCTCGTCGAGGACACGTTGCTGCGCCTCGACGTGCTCGATCATCTCGAACGCGACCACGGCGCCAAACGATCCGTCTTTCGAATGCGGACAGTTCGAGGGCACGACCTAGCTCACATCCACATGGCCCGAGCCGTAGTTGAGGTCGCGTGCTCCACGGAGTTCTGGTCGATGTCGACGCCGATGACCTCGGCCGCCGCCCGGCGATGATAGCCGCCCCGAAGCCCTCGCCGCTGCCAACGTCGAGCACCCTGCGGCCGTTAACGAGCTGCGCCGCCCATAGGTACCGATGGATGTGCTCGTAGACGACCTGAACGTCCGGAGCCCATGGGACGCAGCGTTCACCGGTCCACTCGATCAGGCGCGGGGCGCCCGCGCGCCGCTTTAAGCTCACCTCTCCCCCTCCTGGCCGTCTTGCCGGCCCGTGCGCTGATGGACTCGCTCGCTCATCGTTACCACGCAGCGCCAAACACCTGAATCGCGCTGCGGATCGGGACGATATCGCAGCAGCCACACCCCCCAGCGACACCGGAGTGGGCGCCTGAGATGTGTTCGGTACGATTAATAGAGTGCCTCAACCGAACAAAAAGAGTCGCCGCGCCGTGGACCGCCCCGCGCGTGCGTCCGTATATGAGCGCCTGCGCGTCCAGATCGCCGAGTTGCGGGGGGCAGCCTCGGCAGACTGCCCGCACCCGAGCTCGCGACAGACGACATCTGGCACCCGAACATGGCTCCAAGAAGGCCCACCACTCGACCGCCATCGAGGGCAACACGCTGGTACTTTTGCAAGCTCGAGCGGCTGCTCGAGGAGGGCCGAGCCGTAGGGCAACAAGGAACTTCGCCAGTACATGGAGGTGCGCGGTTACGCCGACGCCGCCACCTGGGTCTACAGCCAGGCGCTCCCGGCCGGGCGAGTGGTCAAGCGGTGAGCTGCTTGCGCTGACCGAGCTTCGCCACGTCCACCGTCTCGCGCTGACCCCTGTCTGGGATGTGGCTCCGCTCCCGAGCGCCGACCGAGAGGGAGCGTCCGGCTCGTTCCGCCAGCATGACATCGACCGTTTCCCGGAGGGATGCGTCCCCCAGACCTGGCCCGAAGTTCCCGCGTGCTCGGCGATTGGATCGCCGAGGTCGCGGGCGCTGAGCCGGCCCGAGTCCGTGGCGACCCCGAAGCGCTCGCCCGACCGCATGCCCGCTTCGAGCAGATCCACCCCTTTTCGACGGCAACGGCCGCGCGGGCAGGCTCGTGCTGAACCTGATGCTTGTCCGGCTCGGCTTTCCGCCGGCGATCATCTACAAGGGCGAGCGGCGCACTACTTCGCGGCGCTGGAGCGCGCCGACCGAAACGACCCGGTCCGCTCGGCGAGCTCTCGCGAGAGGACGATCCTCGACAACCTTCACAAGTTCGTCGTTCCGGCCGATCGCCGGGCCGTTTCTTTTGGCCCGTTCCCGCCCTGGCCTCGCCCGAATCTCCGCCAACGCGCTGCGCGTCGCCGCCACTCGGGGTAAGCTTCAAGGCGTCCAAGGCGGCGGACGGCACCTGGCGCAGCACGCGGGTCTGGGTCGACGAATACATCGCCACACGCTACGAACGCGAACCGCGAGGCTGATCCGCGCGCCGGCGACCGCCGGCGAACCGCAACCGGCTCGGCTCGCGACACATTACAGCATTTCTGTTATATCTGCTATTTATTACAGGACTTCTGTAATGTCCGACACACTGAGCAAGAACCCCTACCGGCCGGGCGTAGGCGTGCGCCCTCTGTATCTGGCTGGTCGCGAGGCGCCCCTGCGACGCTTCGCCGCCATGCTGCGCGCGGCGCCCGAGCAGCAGGCGAGCATGCGGGTGACCGGTCTGCGTGGCGTGGGCAAGTCCGTCCTGCTGGAGGAGTTCGCCGACGCATGCGCAGGAGCTCGACTGGGAGCCGGCGCTCCTTGAGCTGCAGCCGTCGCACAACACCGATGAGGCGCTCAAGGCGGTGCTCGGCGCGCTGCTCGAGCGCACGCGCCAGCGCCTCTCGCGCCGCGAGCGGCTGCGTTCGGCTGCCGGCCGGGCGCTGCGGGCCGCCAGCCTGTCCTTCACCTGGGAAGACGTCTCGCTCGGGATCGCCTTCGGGTCACAGCGCGAGGAAGACCTCGCACGCGACCTGTTCGCCACGGTCGAGCTCGCCCGCGCCAAGGGCCGGCGCCGGAGTCGTCCTGCTGCTGGACGAGGCTCAGCTGGTGCGCGACGAGCGCGACCGCCACGGCGAGCACCCGTTGTCGCTGCTGATCGCGCCGGTGGTCGCGCTGCAACGCGGCAGAGCTGCCGCTCGCGCCTGGTCCTCTGCGGCCTGCCAACCCTGACCGGCAACCTCCAGAAGGCCCGCTCCTACAGCGAGCGGCTCTTTCGCGGCGAGGACGATCGACTCGCTCGCGCCCGAGGCAGGCGATTCAGGCCTTCATCCGGCCCCTCGAGCAGACCGCCCGCCGGGCCGACGCCAAGCTTGCAGAGACGGTCGTGAACGAGGTCGAGGGCTACCCCTACTTCCTCCAGCTATGGGGATCGGAGCTGTGGGACGCCGCGGACCTCGCCGGCGTGGACCGCTTCACGCATCAAGCTGCTCGACGCCACCCACCCCGACATCTACGGGCGCCTCGACCGCGACTTCTACGAGCCGCGCATCGCAACGCTGACTCCCGCCGAGCAGGACCTCCTCGCCGCGTCCGCCGCGTGTCCCTATCCCCCGCTGCGCTCGGCCGAGCTCAACAGCGCATCCGAGAAGACGCCCGGAAACGTCAACGTCCTGCTCGGCCGCCTCGTCGATGCCGGCGCGCTCTACCGAATCCGCAAGGGCGAGTACGCCTACACCGCACCCAGGTTCCGCGACTACCTGCTCCGCCGCGCGGGCAGCTGAGCCGTGCAAAGGCGGAAAGTTGGCCCCGCGAACGCGGAACCTTACCGAAAGTTACCGAACCTCACAAGAATCTGTGAACTCTGGTAAATTTTGGTAATATCCAAGAATCCCTACAGACCGGGCGTTGGCACGCGCCCGCCATACCTGGCGGATCGCGAGCAGCAGATCCACCGTTTTCGGCGAACTTGGAGGACTATCCCGAGAAGCGGCGCAACCTTCGCGTCACGGGCTTGCGCGGCGTCGGCAAGACCGTGCTGCTCAAGGAGTATGAGCGCATCGCCAAGCGCAAGGCTGGGTGGTGATTCGCCGAGACTGGACGGCGAGGCTCTGCAACGAGAGCGACTTCGCGCAGGCGCTCGCCGACTACATGCGCGAGGCCCTCGAAGCGCTCAGCCTCAAAGCGAAGATCAAGAGCCGCATAGCCGCCGCGATGCAAGCAATCGGACAGGTCGAGATGCAGCTCCCCGAGGGCATCACCGTGTCCATGGGTACAGGAAAGCAACCGTCGCAACGTGCGGTACTCGAGGATCGCCTGCGGCTGGCACTCACGCACCTCGGCGAAGTGGCCGACGCACAGGGCCGAGGAGTGGCGCTCATGTTCGACGAGGCCCACACCGTTCACGATCGAGGCGCCAAGCACCAATATCCGCTCGGCGCGCTGCTTTCGGCGCTCGTGGCCGTCCAAGACGACGACGATCGGCCGCTGCCCGTGATGCTCGTGCTCTGCGGCCTGCCGCCCTTGACCGGCAACATCCATGCGGCGCGGAGCAACGCGGAGCGTCTGTTTCGGGCCGAGGAGATCGGCAACCTCTCGCTTACGCCTCAACCACCCGAGCGGTTGAGCGCGGCCGCACAGGCCCTGGTACGCCCAGCCGAGGACATCCTCTACGCGCAAGGCGTGGCCGAGCGTGTCGCAAGCGATGTTGACGAATACCCCTACTTCATCCAATGGTTCGGAGAGGCGCTCTGGGAGGCGGCCGATCTGAAGGATCAGTCGACGATCACCGCGCACCTGTACGAGCACGAGCGCCAGACGATCCAGCACAGCCTCGACGAGGAGTTCTTCGAGCCCCGGTATCGCGACGCGCGCCAGGCTGACCAGGGAACGCTGCGAGTCGCGGCCTCACTCGGCGGCGAGCGCTTCGTCAAGGCCGAGCTGGACGCCGCGGGCATGCGCTCCAGTGGCGCCATCGCTCAGAGCCTGATACGGCTCATTTCCGGCAACCTCGTCTACCGCGACGACCACGGCGTCTACGCCTACACGGCCCCGATGTTCGGAGACTTCATGCGCCGCCGTCATCGACGGCTACCCGAAGACAACTGACAGGGCACTCGACCACCACCACGCCCCACCCGCCGACCACCGACCGCCCCGCCGATACCCTTCTCCCGATGACCCGCCCGCCCTCAAGCGGCCCCGAGCCGATCGTGGTTCAGGAGCTCTCCAAGACCTTCAGGGTCCCCGAGGAGCGCACCCACACGCTCAAGGAGCGCGCCCTGCACCCGCTGCGCCGCTCCTCCCACCAGTCCTTCTCGGCGCTGAAAGACATCTCCTTCGCGGTCAGGCGCGGTGAGTTCTTCGGCATCGCCGGGCGCAACGGCAGGGGCAAGTCCACGCTCCTGAAGTGCCTGGCCGGCATCTACGGCGTCGATCAGGGGCAGATCTGGATGAACGGGCGCCTGTCCACCTTCATCGAGCTCGGCGTCGGCTTCAACCCCGACCTCGCGGCGCGCGACAACGTCGTGCTCAACGGGATCATGATGGGGCTCTCCCCGCGCGAGGCCCGCGCCCGCTACGACGCGCGTGATCGACTTCGCCGAGCTGCGCGAGTTCGAGGACCTGAAGCTCAAGAACTACTCCTCGGGCATGCACGTCAGGCTCGCCTTCTCGGTCGCGATCCAGGTCGACGCCGACATCCTCCTGATCGACGAGGTCCTCGCGGTAGGCGACGCCGCCTTCCAGCAGAAGTGCTTCGACGTGTTCAACGAGATGCGCGACAGCGGGCGCACGATCGTGTTCGTGACCCACGACATGGGCGCGCTCAACCGCTTCTGCCACCGCGCCCTGCTGCTCGAGAAAGGCGAGCTGGTCCACCTCGGCGAGCCGCACGAGGTCGCAGACCGCTACCTGGAGATCAACTTCGGACGCGACCCCGAGGCGGCCGCCAAGCGAGTCGAGGAAGGCCGCGGCGGCGACGGCGACGCGCGCATCGTCGAGGCCTGGGTCGAGGACGAGCGCGGCGAGCGCTCCACCACCCTGGCCCAGGGCCAGCGCATCACGGTGAAGGCGCTGGTCAACTTCATGGTCAACGTCGAGGACCCCGCCGCCGGGCTGTACATCCTGGGCGAGGACCACGTCGCGATCCTCGTCGCCACCAGCTCGGTCGAGCACGAGCGCTCCGGGCGCTTCAAAGCCGGCGAGAGCGCCCTGTTCTCCTTCTCTTTCGAGAACGTGCTCGGCCCGCGCCGCTACAACCCCCTGTTCACGCTAGCCCACCGCGGCTCGGGCCTTGACCTGATGGACCGCTTCGAGGGCGCCTTCTCCTTCGTCGTCACCGGCCTGCAGGCCACCGGCGGCCTGATCGACCTGCCCGTGCAGGTCGGCATCGAGCGCAGCGCCGCGGCCAGCGCGCAGGAGATCGCGCTCTAGCGCTCCTGTCCAAGCGAGCCGATCGGGATCACCATGATCCCGTCCTCGCGACGGTAGCCGTAGCCGCTGCCCACGATCACGCCCAAGGCCGCCGCGTTCGACTCTTCGCGGTGTCGATCTGCTCGGCGAAGCGCTTCAGGCTTGCGGCTCCCTGGTCCACCTGGCCGACGCCGAGCTTGACCTCGAAGGCGGCCCAGCGACCGTCGGCCGCTTCGACGATCGCGTCCACCTCAAGGCCATTGCTGTCGCGGTAGTGCAGCACGCGCGCGTCGGCCGCTTGGGCGTAGACGCGCAGATCTCGCACCACCAGCGACTCGAACAGGAAGCCGAGCAGCTTCACGTCGCCGAGCAGGCGCTCCGGGGTGGCGCGCAGAGCGGCAACCGCCAACGAGGGGTCCACGAAATGCCTCTTCGGAGCGCTGCGAAGCGTAGATCTGGACCTCAGATGCGGCGCCCAGGCAGGCTGGTCCTCGACGATCATCAGGCGCTCGAGGGCACCCAGGTAGGCGCGCACCGTGTCGTCCTTGAGCGGCCCGTCGGCGCCCTCGGTGTCACGGGCCAGCGTGGCCAAGCCGGCGTTGGTGCCAACGTTGCGAGCGATGCTGCGCAACAGCTGGCCGACCTTTACGGGTCGCGGCGCTTTCCCTCGACTCGGCCGATGTCCACCCGGCGGATCTCCTCGAGATAGTCGCGCACGGCCCGCACCCCCTGCTCGACCGTCAGCCCTTGGAAGCCGGGCCAGCCGCCGACCGCGATCTCACGCGCCAGGTCGGCGACCGTGACGCCCGAGTCCGCACTACGGGCGGGCTCGCCCGCCAACAGCCCCGCCAGCGATATAGCGCCGCCGCTCATCCCCGTCTCGAACATCGTCATCGGGCGCATCCGCAGGCGGGTGATGCGCCCAGCGCCGGTGTGCCGGGTGATGTCGTCCGGAGGCACGGCCGAGCCGGTAAGGATGAACTGACCGGGTGCACGCCGATCGTCGATCGCGCGGCGAACGTGATTCCAGATCGCGGGCTCGAGCTGCCACTCGTCGATCAAACGGGGCGTCGCGCCATCAAGCACCAGCGCTGGCTCTCTCGCCGCCGCTTGGTGTGCCCGGACATCGGTGTCCAGCAGTACCTCGCTAGCCGCGATCCGCCTGGCCGTGGCCGTCTTGCCGCAGGCCTTGGGGCCCTCGACAGCCACCCCGCCCATCGCTTTCAGGCTCTGCGCAAGCTCGTCATCGACGATTCTGGATCGATAGGCAGACATCCCAACGGGGAGAATATCGAGCTTCCAACGGGTATTTTGTAGAAGATCCAGCGGGGAAAATGTAGAACTTTCAGCGGGTG
This sequence comes from uncultured Solirubrobacterales bacterium, assembly GCA_963753145.1. Classification (GTDB taxonomy): domain Bacteria; phylum Actinomycetota; class Thermoleophilia; order Solirubrobacterales; family Solirubrobacteraceae; genus Palsa-744. The sequence goes on along the minus strand of CAVWAX010000003.1, from coordinate 1,088,141 downwards.
TTTTGTAGAGCCGAGCCGATGAGCCCGCGCGGCGCGGGTGCGCCGCGCGGCCAAAGGCGGGTATGTGCCGAGTGGGCAGCCGATACCCTGCGGCCATGCAATTCGCACCGACGAGGGCATCTGATGGCTGCTCGAGGATCGCCCTGTGAGCACCGAGCTCGCCACCGCTGAGCCCGCCGTCCCCTACGAGGGCTTGGGGCGTCCGATCAAGGGGCCACGCGCGCTGACCGACGATTGGGCGCGCTTTTGGCACCTGACCTACAACATCGCGCGCAACGAATTCAAGCTGAAGTTCTTCGGCTCGGCGCTTGGCTCGGTGTGGCAGGTGATGCGCCCGCTGCTGTTGTTCGGCGTGCTGTACGTGTTCTTCGTGGTGATCTCCAAAGTCGGCGGCAACGGCAAGCCCGGCGAAGCGTTCTATGGCGTGCAGCTGCTCGGCTCGATCGTGCTGTTCGGCTTCTTCGGCGAAGCCACCGGCGGCGCCGTGCGCAGCGTCGTGGACCGCGAGAACCTGGTGCGCAAGATCCAGTTCCCGCGGCTTGTGATCCCGCTGTCGATCACGCTGCTCGCGCTGTTCAACCTGGCGATGAACCTCGTCGTCGTGCTCATCTTCGCGCTGATTTCAGGCGTCACGCCGATGCTCAGCTGGATCGAGCTGCCCTTGATCCTCGCGATGCTGATCGTCTTCTCGACCGGGATCGCGATGTGGCTGTCGGCGATGTTCGTCAAATTCCGCGACATCCAGCCGATCTGGGAAGTGTTCTCCCAGATCCTCTTTTACGCCTCCCCGCTGATCATCCCCGCCGAATCGGTGCGCGAGAAGCTCGGCGGCGGCGAAATCCACCACATCCTGTGGCACGTCTACCTGCTCAACCCGCTCGTCGCCGTCTTCCAGCAGTTCCGCCACGCGATGGTCAATCACGCCACGCTCTCGGCCGGCCAGCTGTACGGCGGCTGGGTCTACCTGCTCGAGCCGCTCGGCATCGTCGTGCTGGCCTCAGCGATCGGCTTCTGGGTGTTCAACCGCTCGGCGCCCTCGGTCGCCGAGAACCTTTAGACGGCTGGGCTCCGCGAAGGCACCTCGGCTGCCGCGTCTCCGTTGAACGCCGCGGCGGCCTGCTCGGGCGTTCGCGGTGCCGGCTCGGGCGCTCGGCCCTCGCGGCGGTCGCGACCAAGGCGCGTCCAGGCCGCTGCCAGTCGGACCAGCCGCTGCATGGCGCCCATCCGCTCGTTCAGGCCAAGGTAGCGCACCGGCTTGGTCGCGATCATGTTCATCGACACGCCCCCCCACACGTGGTTCAGCCAAGCCAGGTAGAGCCGCCGCGCGAGACCGTTTGAGCGCAGGGAGAAGCCCAGCCGCAAGCCCAGCGCGCGCAGGCGTCCCGTCTCGGGCGGGATCGTGGGTTCGGCGTCGCCGAAGAACGAGCGGTAGTGGGGCTCCGCGATTTCGGTGAGCAGGCCCGCGCGCGTGGCCTCCCAGCGGTAGCGCATCGCCCAGTGGGCGTGCTCGTAGCCCTCGTACTCCTGCACCGCCTCGTCGTGCACCCCGTCCGGGTCGCGCACGCTCTTCAAAGTCTCGTTGACCATCAGCAGGCGCCCGCCGGGCTTCAGCACCCTGAAGATCTCCTTGAAAGTGCGCCGCAGGCTGTCGTTGTCGTTGTGGTGGAGCACCTGGCAGCAATACACGTAGTCCACGCTGTTCGAGGCCAAGGGCATCGCGTCCATCGAGGCGAGCACGCGCTCAAAGAAGACGCCCTCCTCGATGAACCAGTCGGCGGTGTAGAGCCCCTGCAGCTCCACCGTGGCGATGTCCAGCGCGATCGCGCGCAGGCCGCGCTTGGCGAAGTGGTTGGAGGCCCAGCAGGTGTTCGAGCCGACGTCCACGATCGACTGCCCCGGCTGGAAGGGGATCGTCGTCAGCAGCTGGTGCATCGAGCGCGCCTGCACATACCAGTAGCCGTGCTCCAGGTCGGGCAGCTTGAGCATCAGCTCCTTGTCCCACCCGCCGCCGGCCATCTTCGCCGCGAAGCGCTCCAGGCCGGCGGCCTCGGCGACGACGTGGGCCGGCGGTTGGTAGAGCAGCTCCGGCACGCCGCGATGAACCGGAAACTCGGTGGCGCAAGCACCGCAGCGCAGCGTCCCCTCGCGCACCTCGCGCGCATCGCTCTCGCCCGCGTCGAGCGCCAACATGCCGTCGCGTAGGCACGCCGGACAGCGCAGGTCCTTGGCGAACTCCGCCTTCACGAGACCACCGCCTCGCGCGGGCGTGCCACCTCCTCCAGAAATGCCTCCAGCGCGTCGATGCGCCGCTCCCAGGCGTACTCGGCCGCGGTGGCCACCCCGGCCTGGCCGGTGCGCTCGCGCAGCTCGGGGTCGCCCAGGTAGCGCGCCAAGGCCGCGCTGACCGCCTCGGTGCTCGCCTCGGGCATCAGGCAGTTGCCGCCGTCCTCGCAGAAGTCGCGGTTGCCGTGGGCGTCGGTGCACACGACCGCCCCGCCGGTTGCCATCGACTCCAGGGCGGGCAGGCAGAAGCCCTCGTGGGTGGAGGTCTGGACGAACACCGTGGCCTGGCTGAACAGCTCGCCGACCTCCTCGTCGGAGGGCGACTCGATGTAGCGCATGCCGGGGTCGGTGGCCAGCTCAGGCTCGATCCCGAACATGCACAGCTCGGGCCGCGGCTCGGGCAGGGCGCGCCAGGCGGCGATCGTCAGCGGCAGGTTCTTCAGCGGATTGGTGCGCCCGAGCGCCAACACCATGTCCGAGCGCCGTGCCACGTCCGGACGCTCGCGGAAGCACTCCAAATCGATCCCCGGGGGAATCAAGACCGCATCCAGGCCGAGCTCGCGCAGTCGCTCGCGGTTCCAGCCGGAGATCGTCATGTAGCGGAACTCGGGTCTGTAGGAGTCGATCACCGCGTGGCGCACCGACTCGTCGTCGGGGTAGTAGGAGGTCTCGATGTCCTGCACGAAATACACCGGGATGCCGTGCACGACCGAGGCGCGCCAAACCGGCATCGCGGTGTTCCACCAGGTGGCGACCTTGATCGCGTCCAGCTCGGCCAGGTCGGCGATCAGTTCGTCGTAGAACTCATAGGAGTGCACCGGCACGTCGAGCTCGAACCAGTCGGGCCGCTCCCCCAGCGTGTAGAGCGCCACCTCGTGGCCGCGCGCGGCGAGCCGGTTGAGGTGCTCGAAGATGTCGCGGTGCCCACCGCCCACGCCGGTGCCCTCGGTCACGTAGGCGACCCTCAGCTTGCCCTCCGCTGTGCGCACCGCGCGCGCGTCGAAGAAGGATCCCCAGCGCTCCCAGAAGTAGCGCTGTGACTCGCGCTCGCGCTCGCCCACCTCGGTCCCGCGCGTGACCGACTCGTGGTGGATCAGGCAGGCGCCCGGGAAGTAGATGACCCGCATCCCCGCCTGCCAAGCGCGCAGGCACCAGTCGACGTCCTCGTAGGCCATCGGGTAGCGCTCGTCGAGCAGGCCGATCTGCTCGATCGCGGATCTGCGCACATACATGCACGCCCCGGTCACCGCGAGCACCGGTCCGGGCAGCGCGGCGGGACCCCAATCTGAGGGCTTGAAGCGGTAGCGGTGGTCGAACCACTCGGGGGCGCCCAGGTTGCGGGCGGTGCCGGCGAACTGGATGCGCCCGTCGGGGTAGAGCAGGCGAGCCCCCACGATCGCCACGTCGTCCTCCTGCGAGGCCGCGTACTGAAGGCACGCAAGCCAGCCGGCCTGGGCCTCCATGTCGGAGTTGAGCACCACCACGTCGCGAGCCTGATCGGCGGCGCGCAGGCCGCGATTGACGTTGGCCGCGAAGCCCTCGTTGTGCTCGCCCGCCACCACCTCGATCCCCTCGATCGCGCGCAGCGCCGCCAGGTGCTCGGGCCCCGAGGCGTCATCGGCGACGATGATCCGCGCCATCCCCTTGGGCACCGTGCGCCGCATGCTCGCCACAAGCGTGGCCACGCGCTCGGCGTCGCGGTAGCTGGGGATCACCACACAAACCGGCTCGCCGTGCTCGCCATACCAAGCGAGCGCGCGCCGGTACAGGTCGTGGCCCATCCGCGAGCGCAGCGCGAGGCGATGGCGCAACGGCGTGAAGCGCAACGGGAAGCTCAGCACGCGAAACAGCAGCGTGCGCCACCCGAGGTAGTGGTAGGTCAGATAGATGCGCCTGCGCAGCCCCGCCAGCGGCCCTTTGAACTCCCCATCGAGCGCGCTCTGCGCGATCCGCTCGGAGGCGGCGATCGGCGGTCGGCTGTCCCTGCGGTCGTGGTCGTCGTTCACGGAGCGCATCTTGCCTGGTATCGCCCTCAGGCGTTGAGAGCCCAACTTACGAAAGGCGCCGGCACGGCCCAGACATCGCCTGTGGTATCGAGCAGGCCCCTGGTGGCCAGCACGCCGGCGCCGAAGGCCGCACGCAACGTCAGCGACTCGCGTCTCCAGCCTGAGTCAACGTACTTGCCCTCGAAGCCGAAGCTGCCAAACGCCGGGCCGCAGAAGTCAACCTCCTTGCTGCTTGTCCGCTGGTACATGACATCGCTGAAGTGTGCGTAGCCGCCGGGCCTTTCGCGCTCAAGGCTTCTGAGCAGCTCAAGTCCCAACTGCTGCTCGACGATCGCCGAGGCGTCGACTTCGGCGACTCGCTCGCCACCGCGAATCGAGGCCAGGCGGGCCAACAGAGGGTCGACGAAGTAGTACTTGGACCGAGCCGAGAGCTTCGGGCCGTTGCCCTTGCGCTGATGGCACGGCCACGCCAGATAGGAGAAGACCAGATCCTGGAGGCGCGCCTTGGCCGTATGGGGACTATCCACGGCCATGTCCTCGCGCAACGCCTCGACCGACAGCGGGGTGCTCAGGCTACGGGTCAAGCGTGCGAGCATCGCTTGGACCTGGGCCGGCGTGATCGCGGCGCCGCGCATGGCCTCGCCCGCCGTGACGTCCCACAGCGCACGGGTGAAGTCCTCCTGCACCTCACCATGAGACAGCTGGTCGCCGGCGGCGCGAGGGAATCCGCCCACGCGCAGATAGAGCTCCCAGACCGACAGCAGCTCATCCAGCCAGGGCAGCAGCTCCGTGAAGATCGCGCTGGTCTGCGCCGACATGAAGTCGCGGATCCGCACGGGCTCAGGTTGGGGCAATCCGCCGAGACCCATCGAGCGCGCGAACTCGCGAAAGCACATGGGCAGCAACAGACGATCCGGCTGGACGGCTCGACCCAACCGGCCCGCCAACTGCTTCTGAGCCTCGGCGAGATCGCGCGCCGAGGAGCCGGTCAGCACAACACAGTCATCGCCGAACGCCGTGTTGTCGCGCAGCCACTTGATCGTCTCGGGCCATCCCGAGACGCTTGTGATCTCGTCCAGGAACCAATAACGGGGGCCCTCCAACCCGCGCGTGAGGACCTCGCGCGCGGCTTTGACCAAGCGCCGCAGATCGCCCGCATCGAGCTCGTCGCACGCGAAGTGGACGATCGCGCGAGGCTGGACGCCCCGCTGGATCAGCTGTGAGACGGCCCGCTTGAGCTCCAGGCTCTTGCCGACCCGGCGTGGACCGCGCAGAACATAGAGGCCGTCGGGCGCGATATCGGCAAGCGGCCTGGGCTCGTAATCCAGAGCGCTCGCCGCGAGAGCGCGCAGATCGCGGTCGTCGCGCTCCCATCTCAGATCGCGCCACCACGCGTTGCCGGCCGTCAGCGCGCGCGTCAGTTGGGCTTCGTTCACGGCTGAGATCGGGGCATTGGATGCAGATGAACTATAGCTTTTCTGCAAGCAATTGCAGAAAAGGTATAGTTTTTCTGCAATGTGATGCAGATAATGTGCACTTAGTCGCCCCCGCCGGGGTGCTTGAGGGAGAGCTCCATGGGGCCTCTCATAGCGTCCGCCCCGCGCCTTCGAAGGTGCCGCCAGGCCCACCGGACGCATCCAGATCCAGCGGGGCGAAGCCGGCGCGGCCCTCCAGAGAGAGACGGCGGCGGGCCCACCCGGGAAGCATTCCAGCACGTGAGCCGAGCAGAGCACCCGCCAGGCGCACCGCGTGGTGGCGCGTGAGCGCCCACGACGAGACGGACACGCCGTGCTTGGCCTGGACCGCCTCCCGTGAGGCGCCGAGAGAGCCCCCGGGGCGGGCCGGGCGTCGCCCCGCGCCGACCTCGCCGCGCAGCTTGCGCGCCACGGCCCGCGGCGAGGCGGGCTCCACGAAGCCGTACACCTCGCGCAGCCCGCGCCACTCGTCGAAGCAGCGGCGCAGCTGGTCGCGGGCGGAGTACTCGTGCGAGTGCACCACGGCGGCCTCGGGCACATACGCCTTGGCGTAGCCCGCGCGAAGCATGTCGATCGCCAAGACCCGATCCTCGGCATAGGCGACCTCGCGAAACGGCACCCTCTCCCACGCGGCGCGGGCCAGACAAGCGTTGGCGTCGGTGAAGAAGCCCCTGCGGCCGATCAACTCGGCGGCCGGGAGCCAGCGCTCGGCCTCGGCCAGGCGCTCGACCTGTGGCGCGCCGGACGGCGAGAGCGAGGCGAACCAGCGCTCAAGTTCGAGCCGCACCGGCGGCGAGGCGTCCGGGCGCGGCCGGTAGGGCCCATACACCAGCCCCACCTCAGGCGCCAGCTCGAAGCCGCCGAGCAAGCGCTCCAACCAGCGCTCGTCGGCCGGTTCGGCGTCCTGGGTGAGCAGCGCGACGTGCTCGCCCTGGGCTTCGCCCAGCAGCAGGTTGCGGGTCCCGCCATGAGAGAACTCGGCCGGGGCGATCTGGAGCACGCGCGCGCCGTGCTCGCGGGCGAGCTCGAGCGAGTCGTCGCGCGAGCCCGAGTCGCACACGAGCAGCTCGTGCTCCACGCTCTGGCGCCCAAGCGCCTCGAGGACTCCCGCGAACTGGGCCCCACCGTCGCGCACCGGGATCGCGACGGTCACGCTCACCCGCGCACCACCTCGACCCAATCGGCTTCCCGGCCGCACAGGCTGCGCCACTTCGACAGCGCCACGCTCACCATCCGCTCAGGCGCGGTGCTCTGCAGGGCGACCGCGCCAAACGTACCGACCGCCCATTCGCCGGGCCCCAGGTGATCGCGCCCCGGAGACTTTTCGACCTCGACCAGGTGCGTTCCGGCCCCCAGGCGCAAAGTCGCCGCACGCAGCCACTGGCCGGGCGTGTTCGAACCAGACACCGTTCCCACTTCGCGTCCATCCACGCGCACATGCAGCGGCCGCGGGAAATCGCCCTGCACCCACACCCGGTAGGAGCCGGAACGCGTGACGAGGAGATCGCGCGAGACGCGCCCAGGCCCGGAGGTGAACACCGACCCGGCCTGCGCCGGGTCCGACGGCCAGCCCGCGGGACGATTGCTTATGGATCCGGGTTCGTAGGACACCAGCTCCGGGGGCTCGGCGACAATCAGATGGGCGCCGCGCGGCGCCTTGTTCACCGCGGCCGCCAAAGTGGGGCAGTCGATTGGGAAGCTCGGGCTATAGAGCTGTTGCAGCGGTATGTGTTCGAGCACTTCGGGCTTCGGCACACGTTCCCAGCCCAGGTAATAGCCGTTCTGGTAGACGAGCCTGTAGTTGGCCGGAGGCCGGCTCGCCGCCGGGGAACGTCGGGTCACGAGGATCGGGTATTTCTCGACGAACGAGAGCAGCTCTTCGTCGAGGTCGAAGTAGTGACCGTAGAAGTAGGTCGGGTTGCGCAGTTCGACCTGTTGCGGGGTGAGCGCCTCGAACGGCACGCTGATCAGCGCGGCGCGCGCGAAGTACTTCGCGAACTCCTGGAATTCGTTCCACAGGACCAGCCCACGCCCCGCGAAGTGGTCCCCGGTCTGGCGGATCGCTTCCATCTGGGCGCTCGGGGCGACACGGTCGTGGTTGTAGGACAGCACGTCCGAGGTGAGGATCGCAAGGCCCACCCCCGCGGCGGCGATCGCGCCGATCGCGCCCACACGCCGCGAGGGCGTCGGCACCAGACACAACAGGCCCGCGACGCCCGCCAGTACGACAAACGGGCTGCAGATCGCGAGCAGCTTGCCCTGCGCGTAAGGGCTCGCGCGCGGGAACACCACGAGCAACACCAACCCGACCATGCCCACCAGCGCCGGCAGCGCGACCGCGCGGCGCCTGAGCGCGAAGACGACGCACGGCACGATCGCCAGCAGCACCGCGACCGTGGCGATCGCGGTGAGCAGCCCCGCGTGGTGGGAGGCGATCGCCGCGCGGTATTCGCCGGAGAGCCACACCCCGCTGAGCTGGCTGAGCGGCAACGGGCGCAGCAACTGGCCGAGTTGGATCGCGCCCACGCCCGTCGAGCCCTGACCGGTGCGCGCGACTTCGAAAAAGGTCCTGAACGACAGGAGCGAGGGAATCGAAAGCAGCCCCGCCAGGCCCAGCCCCACGAGCAGCGGTCCGATCCACCCCCGGCCGGGACGGGAGTGACGCACGAACAACAATCCCAATCCCAAAAAGAGAGCAAGCGCGCCCAGAAACGGGACCGCGACGGCGTTGTACACGGCAAGCGCCGCGGCGCTGACGACCGCCATCAGTACGGCCCCCACGTATGGACGGCCGAGCTCGATCGCCTCCCTGCCCAGCGCCACGCCCGCGCAAATAGTGGCGAGCAGCCCGATCTCCTTGATGTTGCCCTGCATCGCGTACTGGTAGGTGAGGTTCGCGGCCATCGCCGCCAGCGCCGCCAAGGCCCCCCGACGCGCGCTCAACAGACCGCGCGTCGCGCTCGCCAGTGCGACCGCGCCAAGCGCTGCCAGGCTCGCGATGAACCCCTGATAGAGCACCGGCACGTCGGTGCCCGTCAAGCCGCTGAGCGTGCCGAGCAGGGCCTGCGTACCGAGCGGATAGCCGGTGTTCAGATAGGAGTTCAGAAACTGCTCGGCGCTCGTCAGCGGGATGTTGCCGAGCGTCAGCCCATAGCCCTGGATGTGAGCCGCCAGCAGCATCTCGAAGCCTGAGTCGTTGACGAAGTCATAGCCCACCCACGTCCAGTGCCCGTAGGCGATCACCGGCAGCATGTAGAGCACGTACACGGCCAGGCCCGCCGCGCCCGGCCAGCCCGGGTTCAGGCGAGCGCGCAGACCGCCGTTCGCGAACACGAGTCCGGCAACCGCCACGACAAGAATCAGCCCGATCGCGAGCGCGTCGCCCGCGCCGGCCGCATAGCCGGGATAGATCAGCGCGATCGCGATGCAAAGCCCCAGGGGCAACAGCAGCGCGTTGCTCAAGCGCACCTTCAGCACCCGCTCGAGCGCCAAACCGCAGCCCAAGCACACGACCCACAAAGCCAGCGGCGCCCCCACCAGGGCCATCAAGTCGTTGCGCACAGAGTGTGGTGGCTAGGCGCCGCGCCGCAACCCGAGGATGCTCAACAAGAACGAGGAGAAGAAGATTTGGATGCCCACGATGATCGCCGTCGCGGCCACCACCGCCATGTACTCGCCGGCCAGCGAGCCGAACCCGTGCGAGATCCAGGTGCCCACGATCACGCCGCCGAGCACGATCCCGACCAGCACGAACAATCCGCCCAGCATCAGACCGTGCTCGAGCCTGAAGCGCCCGCGCATCCGGTCGAACCAGGGGTCGCGCTCGTTCATGTAATAGGTGCCATACGCGTGCGCGCACAGACCGAGCGCGAGCACCTGGGTGCCGACCACCATCAGCAGCGCGCCTCCGATCAACGCGTGGATGCCCCACGAGCGTCCGAACAGGTCGAAGCCTCCCCCGACCAGGCCCACGATCACGGTGCCGATCCCAGCCAGCAGCGCGCCCGGCACGATGAACAGGTGCGTCGGGCTATGCACGAGCAAAAAGCGCAGGTGGCGCCACCCGTCTTTGAAGCTCGACAGCTTGGACTCGCCGCCGCGCGGGTGGTATTCGATCGGGAACTCGGCGATCCTCAGTTTCTCCTTGGAGGCCCTGATCACCATCTCCGAGGCGAACTCCATCCCGGTCGTGCGCAAATCCAAGCGCGGCAACACGTCGGTGCGCAAGGCCCGCATGCCGCAGTGGGCGTCCTTGACCCCCGTGCTGAAGAACAGGTTGAGCAACCCCGTCAGGATCGGGTTGCCGATGTAGCGGTGAAGCCACGGCATCGCGCCGGGCTTGATGTTGTCCATGCGATCGCCCATCACCAGCTCCGCGCCGGCTTCGAGCTCGGCCACGAAACGCGGGATCTCGTTGAAGTCGTAGGTCAGGTCGGCGTCGGCCATCACGATGTAGCGACCCTTCGCGGCCGCGAAGCCCGCCAGGTAGGCGCTGCCGTAGCCCCTGCGCGGTTCTGAGACCACCCGCGCGCCCGCCGCCGCCGCAAGCGCCGCCGAATCGTCTTCGGAAGCGTTGTCCACAACCAGCACTTCGCCGTCGAGCCCTTCCTTCTCGAGTACTTCGCGAGCCGTCTTCACGCACAGCTCGATGTTCTCCGCCTCGTTCAGGCAAGGAATCACGACCGACACCAGCGTGGGTGTCGGATCTTCGGCGCCCCGCGCGTCGGCGGGCCTGCTCTGCTGCGCGATGCTCATAGCTCTCTCGGGCTCATTCCTGGCAGTCTCCCTGTGATGCGAGTCTGCCTAGTCTACGACTGCCTGTACCCGTACACCGTCGGCGGCGCCGAGCGGTGGTATCGCAACCTGGCCGAGCGGCTGGTTGCCGAGGGGCATGAGGTCACGTATTTGACGCTGCGCCAGTGGGATCGGGGGGAGCGTTTGGAGCTCGATCCGCGCATCCGCGTGGTCTGTGCCGGGCCGCGCATGGGTCTGTACGTCGGCGATCGCAGGCGCATCCTGCCGCCGATCGTGTTCGGCGCGGGCGTGCTCTGGCACCTGCTGCGCCACGGGCGACGCTACGACGTCGTGCACACCGCCTCCTTCCCCTACTTCTCGCTGCTCGCCGCCGCCCTGGCGCGTCCGCTGGGGCGCTTCGCGCTGGTGGTCGACTGGCACGAGGTGTGGAGCCGCTCCTACTGGCTCTCCTACCTGGGCGGCCTCGGCGGGCGCGTCGGTTACGCGGTGCAACTGCTCTGTGCCCGCATCCGCCAGCGCGCCTTCTGCTTCTCACGCCTGCACGCCGCGCGCCTACGAGACGAGGGCCTGCGCGGCGAGGTGACGGTCCTGGAGGGCGAGTACGCCGGCCCGCTCACTGTTCCCACGCCCGCCCCCGCCGAACCGGTGGTCGTGTTCGCGGGTCGCATGATCCCCGAGAAGCGCGCACCCCTCGGCGTCGCCGGCGTCGTCGCGGCCGCCTCTCGCATCCCCGGGTTGCGCGCCGTCTTCTACGGCGATGGGCCCGAGCGCGAGGCGGTCTTGGCGGCGATCGAGGCTCACGGCGCCCGCGACACGATCGCGGCGCCCGGCTTCGTCTCCTCCGAGGAGCTCGAGCGCTCGTTGCGGGGCGCCCTGTGCATGCTCTTGCCCTCCAGTCGCGAGGGCTACGGCATGGTCGTCGTCGAGGCCTGTGCAGCGGCCACCCCCTCTGTGGTCGTCGCCGCGCCTGACAACGCCGCCGTCGAGCTTGTCGCCGAGGGCCTCAACGGGACCGTCGCTCCGAGCGCCGACCCCGAGGCGATCGCCGATGCGATCGTCCGCGTCCACGAAGCCGGGATGGCGATGCGCGAGAGCACCGCGCGCTGGTTTGGCGAGAACGCCAGGCGGCTGTCGATTGAGTCCTCGCTGCGGACCGTGCTCGACGGGTACGGGTCTACGCAAAAGGGTGCCCCGCGCGCGCGCGCGGCGTTCTGACAACGGTAGTCTTATTAACAAGGCCGCACGCGCGCGCGTGCCGCCGCAATGACGGTCAAAGGGTCAGGCGACCAAGCCACCGACCAGCTCGTCGAGGCCGACCAAGCGCAAGTCCTCGCGCCCCGCGGCGAGCTCGACCAAGCTTCTACTGAAGCCGGACCGCGAGAACAGCAGGATGAGCGGCCCGCCGGATGCGAATCTGACTTTCCCCTGAAGCATCGCCGGCAACTTGTATGCCTCCAGGTCCTCGAGCGTCCGCGCCGTCATTTGGGCGGCCGTCCACTTGCACTCCCCGACGAGGCCGACCACTCCCCGGCGCAACCCGACGACGTCGATCTCCTCCGTTTGGCGCTGTCCGGCTCGGCGAAGCTCGTTGAGCGAGATCCCCCACCAAGTTCCCACCCGGCTCGCCGTCCCTCCAAGCTGGCCCCGAACCCATTCGCGGCACAGCTCCTCGAAGACCGGCGCCACGTGTTCGGCGAGCGCGGGCGCGATCTCGCCGTCGTAGAGGTCTCTCGGTCGCAGACCCGTGCGCAAGTCCTCTTGGAAGCCGAACACGAAGCGAAACCAGAAGCGCATGAAGCCGTCCGCCAGGCGAAAGCGGTGGTCGCGATGCGCGCGCTGCGCTGTGACCGGCGCAACCTTCTCCACCAAGCGCATCTCTTCGAGCGTCTGCAGATACGGACCGAGATCGTGTGTGCGCTTGCCGATTGCTTGGGCGAGATCGCCGATCGCGCGCGGAGCGCCGGCCAGCTCCTCCAGCAGTGAGAAATAGATCCCGGGCTGACGCAGCTCCTCTTCGAGGATCTCGCGCGGGTCGTTGAACAGCGGCCCGCGCGGAGCCAGAACACGCTCGCACACCCGTGTGCGCAGGTCCGCACGACCGCGTACGAGCTCGTCGAGGTAGAGGCTGGTGCCCCCGGCGACCGCATAGCCCTCGATCCAGCGTTGCGGACTTGGGATCCCCTCCATGAAGGCCTGGGCATCGCCGAAGCGCAATGGTTCGACCGCGAGCGGGGTCAGACGACCGCGCAGGGGGCTCGCCTCCGAGAGCAGCGCGGTCATCTGACCGATGTAGGAGCCACACAGCACCAACTTGAGCTTGGACCCCCCGCGCTCCTCCATTACGGCCTGCACCGCCGTCAGAGCCTCGTAGCGCTGCTCGGCACGCAGGGGCAGCAGATAGGGAAGCTCGTCGATGATGGCGAGCGTCTTCTCGCGCTCCCCCAGCTTGTAAAGCGCGGCGATCAGCCCCGCCAGATCGCTCAGATCCGGCCTCAGCCCGAGAGAAGGCTCCAGCTGATCGGCAAAGCGCTTGAGCTGGGCACCCTCGGCACGGCGCTCGGCGACCAGCACGACTGCCCGCTTGCCGTCGGCGAACGCGCGAAAGAGCCAGGACTTGCCGACACGCCTGCGACCGTAGAGCACCAGCGCGTTGCGATCGCCTCCGGCCCACCAGTCCTCCAGACGCTCGAGATCGGCGCGACGGTTGAGGAACTCCCCTTGAGAGTCGAAAGCGAACGCAGGCATAGCTTTATAATCCAGCTTAGACTAATCTAGCTTATACTACGCTTCGCACGCGCACAGACTCGGACGGAGCCTGAGCGAGGCGCAGTCGGGCTACGCGCCCATCGCGCGCCGATAGCTCTCAAGCGTGAGCCGCGCGGTGCGCTCCCAGCTGAAGCGGGCCACTTGCTCAAGGCCGCGCTCGCGCAGACGTGCCGCCTCGGCCGGGTCGTCCAGCAGCCGCCCGAGCGCGGCGGCGATCGCGGCGCCGTCGTGCGGGTCGAACATCAGGGCGGCGTCGCCGGCCACCTCGGGCAGCGAGGAGGCGTTGGAGCAGGCGACCGGCACCCCGCGCGCCATCGCCTCCAAGACGGGCAGCCCGAAGCCCTCATACAGCGACGGGTACACAAACGCCTCGGCCAAGCCCCACAGCCCCTCGAGCTCCTCGCCCGAGAGCCAGCCGAGGAAGCGAACGTCACGCTCGACCCCCAGGGCCGCGGCGCGCTCGCGAAGCTCGGCCTCGTGCCAGGTCGCATAGCCGGGCAGCACGAGCACGGGACGGGCGGCCTCATCCATCCGCGCCAAGGCCTCGAGCAGCGCCACCAGGTTCTTGTGAGGACGCTTGGCCGAAAGGCTGAGCACCACGCGGCGCTCGCCCAGGTCGAGCCGCTCGCGCAACTGGGCCTCCGGGAGCGGCGCGCAGCGGCGCGGCGAGCCGAGCCCGAGCGGCACCACGTCGATCCGCTCCGGCGGCGTCCCCAACAGCTCGACGAGGTCGGCGCGCGTGCTCTGCGAATCGACGATCACACGCCTCGAGCGGCGCACCGCCAGTGGCACGAGCACGCGCATACCGCGGTCGCGGATACCCGAATGCGCCTCCGGAAAGCGCGCATAGATCAGGTCATGCACGGTCACCACCCTGCGAAAGCGCCCCCAGGCCGGGGCGGTGCTGGCGAGGCTGTGCACCAGATCGACACCGGCGCGCCTTGCCAAGCGAGGCAGGAGCGTCTGCTCGCCGCGCACCCATTGCACCCTGTTGCGCGCGTTGACCGGGACGGTCACCGCCGGCATCAGCTCACCCCACGGGCCGCCCCCGGCGGCGGCCGCCTCCCGGTTTACGAACGCGGTGAAGCGCACATCCGGCGCCGCCTTGACCAGCTCCGGGATCAGCTCGCGCGCCGCCACCTCCATCCCGCCGGTCTCGCCGGGCACGAGGAAGATCAGGTTCAGGCCGACGTGCATCGCCGGGCGCAGGCTAGCGGAGGACTGTGCAAGGCTCCCCTCGCTTGAGCCCTCCCACCAAACTCACGATCGGCATCGACGCGCGCGCGGCCGCGGAGGTGCCCGCCGGGCGCGGACGCGTCGTGCGCGAGCTGTTGCGCGCGCTCGCGGCGCGCGAGGACAGCCATCGCTACGTGCTGTATGCGCGCACGCCCTGGCAGGAGCCACTCGACGGACGCTTCGAGTGGCGGCTCATCAAAGCGCGCGACCCCTGGTGGAACCTGCTCGCGGCCCGCGCCGCCAGTCGCGAGTGCGATGTCTTGCTCTCCTCCAACTCCTACCTGACCGCCATCTTCACGCGCATACCGACGGTGGCGATCGTCTACGACTTGGTCACCTTCGAGCCCGCGATGCGACCCAACCGCCGCTCGACCTTGATCGAGCGCCTCACCTTGGGGCCCGCGGTCAAACGCTGCGGCGCGCTGCTGGCGATCTCCCAGGCGACCGCCGACGCGCTCGCCGCGCGCTTCCCCAAGGCCGCCGATCGCACCGTTGTCGCTCCACTCGGGGTCACCCTCCCGCCCCCTGGAGTGCTTGCCGCCGAGGAGGCCCAAACGCTGCCGGCGCCCGGCTTCGTACTGGCCGTCGGCACGCTGGAGCCGCGCAAGAACCTGCCCCGCCTGGTCGCCGCCTACACACAGCTTGACGAGCAGATCCAAGCCGAGCACCCGCTCGTCGTCGTCGGCGCGCTCGGCTGGCAGACCGGCGAGACGCTCGACGCGCTGCGCTCGCTCGGCGAACGGTGCACGATGCTCGGCTACGTCTCAGACGCCGCTCTGGCCGAGCTGTATCGACGTTGCGCGGTCTTCTGCTACCCCTCGCTCGGCGAGGGCTTCGGGCTGCCGGTGCTCGAGGCGATGGCGGCCGGCGCGGCGGTTCTCACCTCGAACGTCTCCTCGCTGCCGGAGGTCGGAGGCGACGCCGTCGAATACGCCGACCCGCACGACACCGCCTCGATCGCGGCAGGACTGAACCGCGTCGTGGCCGACGAGGGCCTACGCGCGGACCTCGGCGAGCGCGCCAAGCAACGCTCCAGCGAGTTCTCGTGGGAGAGGTTTGGACGGATCGCGCTGCAAACGCTGGAACGGGCAAGCGCTTGCCGAAAACCCCCGCCCTGACCGTCTCACTTGAGCACTTCGAACTCCGCTCGGATATTCATCGTCGGAAAGCGGAAGGCCAGATACTTCTCATAGAGACTCGGCATCCGGTTCGCCAGGCGCCCCAACCCGACCAGTCGAAACGGCAGCCACAGATCCAGACTGATGTGAACGACGCGAAAGCGCACGTCGGTGTAATGAGCAAAGCGAGGCTCCGCCAGGGACTCGATCGCGAGCCTTGAGAAGTAGTGGCGATGGGTGGGGTCCCCATACGCGAGCACCGAGGAGAAGTGCGGCGTGCGCAGCTGAATACGGGCGCCGGGACGCGCGACCCGGTGGAGTTCCTCGAATACGCGAATCGGCTCGCGCACGTGCTCGATCACATCCTGCAACAGGATCTGGTCGAAGCTCGCGTCCTCGATCGGGTAGGGGAACTCGTCGAGGCTGTGCACGATGTCGGCGTCGGTCTCGGCGGAGATGTCCATCCCGACTGCCCCCGGCGTCTTGGCCGAACCACACCCGATGTCGAGAATCGCCCCCGGCCCGGTGGGGAGCAAATCGAACTGGTGTGGGTCGGTCAGTCGCTCGCGCAAGCTTGCCATGCAGACTCCGTCGGGTGGGGGTCAGATCTCATCGAGGAGATCGTAGGCATCGGCCAAGCGGCGCGCCGCCGCGCTCGTCGAATAGCGCTCCACCAGCTCCGAGGCATGAGCGACCCGTTGTCCCGGCGCTCGGCTCAGCGGGCCGGCCGCCAACACCCTCGCGATCGCCGGCCAGTCGCCCGCGGCTACCAGGTCCACGCCCTCGCGCGCTCCGGCCGGCCCGCGTTCGGCGCAGCCCACCACTTCGGGGATCGCCCCGCTGGTCGTTGTCACGATCGCCAGCCCCGCGGCCATCGCCTCAGCGAAGACGTACCCGAACTGCTCCTCCCAGAATGCGTGCGGGATGTCAAGCGGGTGGTAGGCCGCGCTCGCCGAAGCTTGGCTCGCGAGCACCATCGCCGAAGCGCCCGCGAACACGGCGGGCATGCGCTCGTAGGGCACGGCTTCGATGCGCACGAAGTCGGCCAGTCCGAGCTCGTTTGCGTGCTCGCGCAACCTGGCCTCTTCAGGGCCCGAGCCCACGATCGCAAGGCGCGGTCGTAGCACCGCGCCGTCGGGTCCGGTGACGATGCCGCGGTGCAGCAGGGCAAGCGCGCGCAGGACGTCGTGATGACCCTTCTCCCACACCAGCCTCCCCGGCGAGACGATCTCGTGCTCGGCCGGCTCTCGCTCCGGCTGACCGGCCGCGAAACGGCCCGTGTCGATGCCGGGCGGGCAGACCACCATCCGCTCAGCGTCCACGCCCTCCAGGCGCAAAGCAAGCGCGGCGCGCTCGGTCGCGGGCAAAAACAGATCGGTCGCCGAAAGCACCAGCTCACGGTGAGCACGCGCCTGGCGGTTGCGGTAGGCCCTCATCATCGGCAGCGTCTCCCACACCGTCTGCACGAGCTTGAAGCCGTGACGAGCCTTGCGCTTGGCCGCCTCGGCCGAGAACCAGTAGGAGAGCTCCTCGGCGTGCACGATGTCGGCGGCCGCGAATGCGTCCTCGCCGGCGAGGTAGCGGTCGCCGAGCAGCTTCGCGCCGATCTCACCGAGCGTCCCACCGGGCAGCATGTCGCGCAGCGCGCGAACCGGCACCGCCTTCAAACCCTCGGGCGAGGCAAACCGGTTGGAGCCGGTCAGCAGGTAGGAGACCTCGAAGCGCTCAGGCAACTCGCGCCAGGGCGCCAGCTCCCAGGGCGTGACCTGGTGGCCACGGACGATCAGCACTTTGGGCACGGCAGCGCACAGTAGCCGCCAAGCACATCCGGTGCGCGCCGCGGCGCCTCGACCGCGGACGCGCCCATCCAGGCACACTGCGCAAGTCGCCCGAGCAGCCCGGTAGCTTGGGAAGCGATGAGGAGCGTCGATCCCTTGCCCGACGGTTTGCCGACCCGACTGCGGCTGCAGTTCACGCTCACGTGTCGGCTCACCCGCATACTGAAGGCGTTCGGACTACGCGAGAGTGCGATTCGCACGCGCTACAGGCTCAGCCGCGCGGTGCGAGGAGCCTGGGAGCGCGCCGGCTCCGCACGGTTCTCGCACCCGGCGCTACACGACATGGACCGCAAGCTCGACGCAATCGTGGACCGTGACAGCGGCTTCTTCGTGGAAGCTGGAGGTCACGACGGCTATACCCAGTCGAACACCTACTACCTGGAACGCTTCCGTGGGTGGCGCGGGATGCTGGTCGAGCCGATGGCCGAGATGGCCGCCGAGGCGCGCCGCAACCGGCCAGCTTCCACGATCTTCCAGTGCGCACTGGTGTCCCTCGACCAGGACGGCGCAGACGTCGAGATGGAGTTCGGCGACCTCTTCTCGACGGTGGGCGCCGGACGCGACGAGCAAGCACGCGAGTGGGTGCGCAAAGGCCTCGTGCTCGGCTGGCGCGACCATCGCAGCGAGCGGGTGCCGGGGAGAGCGTTGAGCGAGCTCTTGGACGAGCTGGGAGTCGAACAGGTCGATCTGCTTTCGCTCGACGTCGAGGGGTACGAGCCGCAAGCTCTACAGGGCCTGGATCTCACGCGCCACGCTCCCGCATGGATCCTGGTGGAGATGCACGACCTTGAGGAGGGCCGCAAGGCGATCGGCGAGGTTTTGGGGGACGACTACGTCGAGCACGACCTGCTCTCGCCCTTGGACGTGCTCTACCGACGGGTCTCCCTGGACGCGATCGCCCGGCGGTAGCCCTCGAGTGTCGCCTGCGCCGTACGGCGCCAGGTGAACTCGGCAGCGCGCGCCCGACCGCGCTCGGCGAGGCTGGTGGCGAGCGGGCGATCGTCGAGCAGGCGGCGAAGCGCGGCGACGAGCTCCTCTGGGCTGTGCGGATCGAATGTGAGCGCGGCGTCCCCGACGACCTCCACCAAGGCGGGGATGTTCGAGCAGGCGACCGGTACTCCGCGCAGCATCGCCTCGAGCACGGGCAGACCGAAACCCTCGATCAGCGAGGGGAGCACGAACACCTCGGCGGCGGCGTAGAGGCCCTCGAGCTGCTCGTCGGAGAGCCACTCGGGGAAGCGCACCCGCTCGAGCACTCCGAGCTGGTGTGCGTAATCGCGCAACTCCTGCTCATAGGGTGTCGGCGCGCCGGGCAGCACCAGCACAACGTCGGGGTCGAGCGAGGGAAGCGCGCCGATCAACAGGCGAAGGTTCTTGTAGGGGCGCTTCTGGGCCACGCACAACACGATCCGCTGCTCGCCCAGATCCAGCCACGCGCGCAGGCTCTCAGGCGACATCGGCGCCACACCCCCCAGACGGGCGCCCAGAGGGGTGACCTCGATACGCTCGGCGGGCACGCCGAGGGTGTCGCGGATGTCTTCGGCCGCCGCCTCGGAGATCGCGAAGATCCGGTCGGCGCCGGCGACGGCGCGCGCGACGCGGCGACGCATGGTGCGGTGCACGCGCGGGCTCGCCTCCCATTCCTCGGGGCGGTGCAACCAGATCAGGTCGAGCAACGACACGACGCCGGCCACGCCCGGCGTGAACGTCGGGCCGGTGTTCGCGGGGCTGTGCAGCACGTCCAGGCGGTGCGCCCGGGCGAGCGCGGGCAGCGCGAGATACTCGGCCGGCACGTGCGTCGGCGGACCGTTCAGGCTGATCGGCAGGGTGCTCAAGCGCACCTCTTGAGCCCACGCTTGCTCACGCAGATCGGCGGGCGCGTCGCGCGAGACGAACAGCTCGAGCTCGATGCCCGGCTCGGCCTCCAGCAGCGCTCCCGCCAGCTCGCGGGCGTAGCGCCCGGCGCCGCCCGCGCGCTCGCCAAGGAAGATCAGATTGAGCCCGACGCGCAGCGGCGCTTGCATCCCCACACCACACCAAAGCCGGGGGTCGTCTCGGCCAAGGTCTCGGTGTAATAGCCGGCTCGCTCGAGCGCGCTCCGGGCGTCGCTCCGGGGGTCGCCGGAAGGGGCGCCGTGAGCGTGGTACTCGAGCATCACCACGGGCACCGAGAGCTCGGCGAAGCGAGCGTCGGCGAGGATCGGCCACTCGCCTCCCTCGATGTCGATCTTGAGCAGGTCGACACCGTCGAGCAGGGCGAACGTATCGCGACCCGCGACGCTCGCGGTGCCGACCCCGCCACCAGACGTCACGCGCCCGTTGGTGGCCTGACCGACGGTGAACGAGACCGGGCCGTCGGCCGTAACGGCGGCTGCCTTGAGCACTTGCCAGGAGGCGCCCAGGCCGTTGAGCCGGATCTGCGCGAGATGGCGATCGACGTTCTCCGGGTCGGGCTCCAGGCCGACCACGCGTGCGACTGGAAAGCGCCCGTAGAGCCACAGGCCCCACAGACCGACGTTGGCGCCCAGGTCGAGTGCGTTGAGCGGACGCGCAAGGCGTTCCAACGCGGCTCGCGCGGCGGACGGGGGCTCGTGCGAGTGCTGGTAGAACGCCTGGTCGAGCGCGTGGGCGTCGGCGGTGCGATGCTCGATCAACAGGCGCAGGCCAGACTCGCGCAAACGATAAACGTGCCTGGAACGGTGGCCGACCAGCTCGCGCAACGCGAACGGCACCGACTCGTACACGACCCTGCTGCGCAACACGGCGGCCACCTTGGGCTCGACGCGAGGATGACGCAACAGCGCGCGCGCGGGCTCGGGCAAAAAGCGCGAGAGCGGCTTATAGACGGGTTGGGGCTCGGCCGCGCCTGCGTCGGCGGGTCGAGCCTCGGCGGGCTGGGGCTCGGCGGCGCTCGTCACTGTGACCCGCAGGCTACTGGGTGGACGGCCGCTGGGCGCGACGCCGCGCCACACCGGGAACCATGTCCAAGATCTCCTCGGGCACAGCTTTCGTGAGCAGGATCAGCAGCCCGTAGCACGCGAGCGCGAGCACCATCGCCTCGAACGACGTGAGATCGAGCGCGACCACTATCGCCACGCCAGGCAGCGCGGCGACAGCGACCTTGGCGAGCACCGAAAGCGCGGGGCGATACTCGGGGTGCCCACGCAGCAGCACCATCAGCGAGCCGGCGCACAGCGTGAGCTCGCCACACAGGGTGGCCAGCGCCGTGCCGCGCGCGCCGTGGGCCGAGGCGAGCGTGAGCGTGAGCGTGCAGCTGACCAGCAGCGCGGCCGCGTTTGCGAGCAGCAGGCCGCGATAGCGCTTGAGTGAGATAAGCGCGAAGCCCCAACCGGCGGTGAGGAAGGACGCGAGCATCGCCACGCCAAGGATCTGGAGGACCGGGGCGGATGCCGCAAAGCTCGGACCCGCGACCACGGCGATGATGAATTTGGCGCCCGCGAACGTCGAGAGAAACGCGGCGACGCCGAGGATCAAGGACACCTCGAAGATGCGCTGCAAGGCATATCCGAGCCGGTCGCGGTCGTCGCGCGCGGCTCGCGCGAGCATCGGCAGGGCTCCGCCGACGAGCAGGCCGGGCACGCCGACGGTCACGACGAAGACGCGAAACGGAGCGGCGAACAGGCCGCTCTGGTGGGGGCTCGCGACCAGACTCGTGAGGATCTGGGCGGCATACACGTAGATCGTGCCGACCGCCGTGGCGAGCGAGAAGGAGACCGTCAGGCTGAGCAAGGCCAGCCAGCGCCGCGGGTGCCACTGCATGCGCATCGAGATCTGCCCGCGCACGAACAGGGCGGTCAACGGAACGAGCACCAGGTTCGCGAGCAGCGTGACGGTGAGCAGGGGCAGGATCCCGGCGCCGGCGACGACCAGCGCGACGATCGCGCCGACGGTGATCAGTTGGCGTACCAACTCCAGGGCTGAGAGGGTGCCGAGTCGCAACGAGGCCGACAGGGGGATCGAGAGCGTGTGCTGGAAGACGAGCGCGACCGTGGCCAGGCTGGCGGCGAGGGTGCCCAACAGCAGCGTGTCGCTGTAGCCGGCGGCCAGGGCGAAGGCGAAGGCGAGCACGACGCCGATCAGGGTGAGGCTGACGCGCAGGCCGAGCAGATCGCGCATCAAGGTCTCGCGCTCGGCGCCTTCGCTGACCGCGAACTCACGCGTGCCGAGGTTGGACATGCCGGCGTCGGTGATCACGGCGACCACTCCGACGAGCGAGAGGATCGTCGTGTAGTGACTGAAGCCGGCGGGCTTCAGGTGACGGGTGAGCAGCGCCGTGGAGAGGACCGAGAGCGCCACCGCGGCCCCGTAGCCGCCGAAGCGCATGACGCCGCCGCGGATGATCAAGCCACCGGCGCCCGAGCTGTCGAGAACGTCCAGCTCGTCGACCGGCGGGGCATCCTCGATGGGCGCCTGCTCCCCGCTCATGCTCGCTCGCGCCACGCGCGTTCGTAGCTCTCGAGCGTCATCTGGGCGGTGCGCTCCCACGTGAACGTGGCCTCGCGCGCGCGGCCCCGCTCGACCAGGTCCCGGGCGAGGGCCGGGTCATCCAGCAGCTCGAGTAGGGCACGGCCGATGTCCATTACCTCGTAAGGATCGAAGTAGCGAGCAGCGTCTCCGGCGACCTCGGGTAGCGAGGACGCCTGCGAGCACGCGACCGGCACGCCGCGGGCCATCGCCTCGAGGATCGGGATGCCGAAGCCCTCGTTGATCGAGGCGAACACGAAGCAGCCCGCCAGGGCATAAAGGCCCTCGAGGTCTTCGGGGCTGACGTACTCGGGGAACACCACGTTCGCATCCAGCCCCAGCTCGGCGGCCGTGGCGCGCAGTTCGGGTTCGTGGGGGGTCGGGTTGCCGGGCAAGACGAGCACCGCGTCGGGGTGGCGCTCGACGACGAGGGCCATCGCGCGGATCAGGCGGATCAGGTTCTTGTGGACGCGCTTGGCCGACACGGTCAGCACCACCGGCCCGGCGCCCAGGCCGAGCCGGGCCCTCAGCTCGGCCTCCGGGGTTGGGGTCTTGCGAGCGCTCGTGCCGGCCGCCAAGGGGATCGCGTCTATGCGCTCGCGGCGCACACGGAGATGCTCGACCACGTGCTCGGTGCCGGCCTGAGACAGGGTGATAACGCGGTCGGCGCGGCGCGCGACGGGGGGGACGAGCAAACGCCAGATGCGGATCGTGCCGGCGTCTCCAGGGTCGGGCGCAACGAGCCAAGTGACGTCGGCGAGCGTGACCACGTTGACGGCCGCGGTGCGCAGCGGCGCGGTCAAGGCGACGCTGTGCAGCAGCTCGACCCTGCGTCCCGCGAAGGCGCCGAGCACAGTCAGCTCGCCGATCGCCTTCACCCCGCGCCGCCCGATCAGCGGCGGCACGACCAACTCGACGAGATCCTGCCAGCCCTCTTCCTGCAGGTAGGAGCGCCCGCCGGAGCTGCAGAAGACGGTGAAGCGGACCTCGGGCGCGAGGCGCGCCATCTCCGGCACGAGCGCTCTTACATACGTGTCGAGGCCCCCCATGCGGGGCTCGAGAAAGAGCGCGTTGATCCCGATCCTGCGGGGCAGATTCAAGGCAGCGGACCGGCGTCGAGAAGGTTGGCCTGCACGCGGGGCGACTATACCCGCGGGCGGGGTCAGCCCAGCTCGCGAATCTGCGCCAAGGTCAGCTCGCGCATGTCGGCGCCGTCGTGCCACGCGCGGTACCAGGCGACCGTGGCCTGAAGCCCTGCGTCGAGGCCGACCAGCGGGGTCCAGCCGAGCTCGCGGTGGGCCAGGGAGGAGTCGAGCGCGAGCAGGGACGCCTCGTGGGGGTGGGGGCCCTCGTCTACGTCCCACTCCAGGCCGCCCGGCCAGAGCGAGGCGATGCGGCGGACGACCCACTCGACGGTGCGCGCCTCGGCGGGGTCGGGGCCGAAGTTGAACGCGCGCGCGTAACGGTCGGGGGCAAATGCGCCACGATCGGTACGCGCGGCCCCGCCGTCGGCCGGGTCGAGCACGCCGCACAGGGCTTGGGCCAGGACCAGGTAGCCGGACAGGGGCGAGAGCACGTGTTGCCAGGGGCGCGTCGCTTCGGGATGTCGCAAGCGCGTTGTCTTTTGTAGGCGGGCCCCCCGAATCAAGTCCGGCACGAGACGATCCTCTCCCCAATCCCCACCGCCGATCACGTTCCCGGCGCGCGCGGTCGCCACCCGCGGGTCGGTGGCAGCAGCGAAGAACGAGCGACGGTAGGCGGATGCGATCAGCTCGGCCACGGCCTTCGAGGAGGAGTAGGGGTCATACCCGCCCAGGGGATCGTCCTCGCGGTAGGGCTGGGCGGTCGAGCGGTTCTCGTAGCACTTGTCCGAGGTCACGACCACGACCGCCTCGACCGAGGGGCACGCGCGGACGGCTTCGAGCACGTTGAGGGTGCCGATCGCGTTCGTCTCATACGTCTCGCGCGGCGCCGCGAAGGAGCGGCGCACAAGCGGCTGGGCGGCCAGGTGCAGCACGATCTCGGGCTCCGCTTCGGCCACGGCGAGGGTGACGGCGCCGGCGTCGCGGATGTCGCACGGCGCGCTGGACGCCATCCCCTCGCCGACCCTCGCCAGCCGGTACAGGCACGGCTCGCTGGGCATCGCCTCGAGCGAAGCCCCGTGCACCTCCGCCCCCAGCGCTTGCAGCCACAAGCACAGCCACGCCCCCTTGAAGCCCGTGTGGCCGGTCACGAGCACGCGCCGCGAGCGCCAGAAGGAGGGGTCGACGCGTCCGTGCCGCGATTGGGTCTCGCCGCTCATGCCCATAGCGTCGCAATCGGCAAGGCGAAGATGCGCTCGGAGAGCCGGAAGGGACGCGGGCCTGTGTGGAGCACCGCGCCGGCCACGAAGCGCTCGCCGAGCTGTTCGCGCAACCACTCCAGGTGGCGCGCGTCGCCGCGTGTGGGGGCCGCCGAGGACTTGATCTCGATCGCGAGAACACGACCGGCCGAGAGTTCGACGACGAGATCGATCTCGTGACGGCCGTTCTTCTCGCGCAGGTGATAGGTACGCGGTTTGAAGCCTCGCAACTCCAACTCGGGTCTGATCTGGGCCAGGACGAAGGTCTCAATGAGCCGTCCCAAGAGATTTCCGTCGCGCATGACCGCCAACTCATCCAGATGCAGCGCTGCGGCGAACAGCGACGTATCGGTGAGATAGCGCTTGCCGGCCTTCGTGAGACGGGAGAGCCTGTTCGCGCTCCAAGCCGGGAGCGTGTCGAGAACGAACATGTTCGTGAGCAGTCGCTCGTATGCGGCCGCTGTCATACGGTTGGCTTTTGCGGCATCGTAGATCGTCTTGTCGGCCGCGATGCCCGCGGTGTTGAGCGCCAAAGCTTCGAAGTAGCGCCGCAGCAGCGCCGGGTCGCGAGGGCCGTCCAGGCTCTCCACGTCGCGGGTGAACAGCTCGCCGACGTAGCTGTCGAGCCACCGTTCCCGCTGAGCGCTCCGCAGGTGGAGGACGGGCTCCGGGTAACCGCCGCGTAGCGCCAGCTCGACGTAGCCGCGCAAGTCGGGAACGTCCAGGGGAATCTCGAAGGCCGTCAACTCGGCGCGGGCGAGCTTCTCGAGAAAGGGCTGCCCCGCCGGCAGACCCAGGATCTCGCCCACGGTGAGACCCCACATCCGAAGGTGCACGAGTCTCCCTGTCCCGGGCCACGTCGGCGCGTCGAGACGGCCATGCACGCTGCCCGTGACCAGAAAGCGTCCCGCCCCCGATCCGCGATCGACCGCGCGCTTGACGGCGCCGAGCACGCTCGGCACCATTTGCCACTCGTCGAGCAGAATCGGCTCGGGAAGCGCCGCGAGAGCCGCATCGGCGTCGTCGCGAAATGGCCCGGCCTCGGGCTCCCTGTCGAGATGCACGACAGACGCGGCAAGGCGCTCCACGGTGGTGGTCTTGCCGGTCGCGCGAGGCCCCGTTATCAGTAGAGCCGGCAGTCCTTCGAACAGTTCGCTCAGCAGATCGTCGATCAGGCGGCGTCTATATCCATTCCCTCCCATCAGAGCCATACTAGCGCTTTAGACCGCGTTTGAGTAGCGTTTTGGACCACGTTTCGCTAGCGCTTTGGACCATGTTTCGCTAGCGCTTTGGACCACCTCTCACTCCCACTTTGGACCGCCTCTCGCTCCCACTTTGGCGCACCCATCGCTCCCATTTTCGCCCACCTCAGCGCTCGTGTACGAGCACCAGGGGCGAGCTGGAGGTGGCGTAGGGGTAGTCGGCCTCGTGGGGGCAGACGGCTCGGAACTGGTAGTCGATCGGGCCGGGGAGACGGAAGCGGTAGGTGGAGTGGAAGCGGCCGTGGGCGGCGGTGGTGAGGACCTGGAACTGGCGCCAGGGGCCGTGCAGGGCGCGGGCCTCGAGGATCACCTGCTTGCCCCCGGGCGGCAGGGGGCCGGGGAGCGCGCCGGTGAAGGCGATCGTGCCGCCCTGGTGCGTGACCCGGGGGGCGATGCGTAGCCAGACGCGGGCCGCGACCGCGAGCTCCAGCTGGGCGCTCACGTTCGGCGCCGGCTGGGAGGGGGTGGCCGAGTAGGCGAACGTGAGCCTGGTCGAGGGAAGGGAGGCGGGCAGGCGCACGCTGAACGCGCCCCCGGGGCCGGTGCGCGCGGAGGCGAGCTTGCGTGTGGGCGCGCCTTGGAAGGCGGGCGTCGAGAGCACCTGGACGATGGCGCCGGCGATCGGCGCGCCCGAGGCCGAGGCGAGGCGTCCGGAGACGACCCGCGAGCGTCCATAGGCGCTGAGGCGAGCCGCGTGGGCGGGGGCGACCCAATGGACTAGCAAGGTCGGCGGGGCGCCTGGTCCGGTCGGCGGGGGCGATTGGGGGGTTGTTGTTTGGAGGGATAGTTGTTCGTGCTTGGCGGTGCTAGGCGCGTCGGGGCCGGAGGACGAGGCGGGCGGCGTCCCGCCGCCGGTCGAGGCCGGGGTTTCGGACGCCGGCGGTTCTGAGGGGGGCTCGGCCTGGGGGTGGTTGGCGACCGTGATCTTGCGGTCCAGGGCCACCGTGGAGTCGCCGGCCGCGTTGGTCACGGACACGACCAGGTGGTGGGTGCCGTCGGACAGCTGGGTCGTGTCGAACGGCACGTCGGCGTCCAAGGCGGGCGAGCACGGCTGGAGGTAGAGAAACGCGGGCAACCCGTCGCTGGTCTGGCCGACGTCGCGGCAGTGGGATGAGGAGTCGAGCACGGTGCGCCCCACTTCGGCGCCGTCCACGTCGAACACGGCCTGATAGACCCCCGAGCCGGAGTCGGCGGCGTGAAACGCGAGGTCGGCGGTGCCGGACAGAGTGGATGCGGTGGCCAGTTCGCCTTCGACATCCGAGACCGTCGGCTGGGAGGTTTGGTCGAGGACCAGGTCCGCGGCGTAGAGGTAGACGACAGCCGCGTAGCCGTTGGGGTCTCCTTTGCCGCTCGGGCATTTGTACGTCTGAAGCCCGCCGCACGACGCATTGACGTAGATGTGTTCGCCAAGGTTCGCGTTCGGCACCGGAACCATGTTCGACGCAGACAACGGATCCCCAGGTTCGCCAATCGCTTTCATGCAGCCAGACACGTAAACACATGAGTCGAAAGCTTCAGGCTCGGTAGGGCCTGCAAGCCAAAACTCGTACGTCGCGTTGGCGACAGCGCCACCTTCTGCGTCCCCGGCGCGCCAGACGTTGACTTTGCTGAAGGTCGTCGCCGAAGGAGCACTGAACGTCCAGGTCGCGTCGTCCGTCCCCACAACATGGCTCACCCCTTCGCCAAGCTCGGCGATCAACGCGCCACCTTTGGCGCAAGTGTCTTCCGCGTGAACCGCTGCCCCTGTCGCACTCCCGCTCCACCCATCCGTCGGCGCCGCTTCGCCGTTGGGCATCCGGCAGCTGTACACGTGGTACTCGCCCGCGCTCGCGATGCCCACGCCCGGAGCCACCAAGCAGATCGCGCCCAGCGCCACCAACAAGCCTGTCTTGCCAAACATGTCCAGAGTCCTTTCCTTCGATTCGCGGCGGCCGTCCGGCCGCCCTCTACCTCCATGTCGCTGCTCGGCCCCCTGTGCCCCCCTCCCAATTTGCGTGGTTATCCCGCTGTCAATTCGTGTACGCGGCGTCTGCGCGATGCCAAGATGCTAATCGCCGAGAAGCTTCGGATCTGCCAAATCGACGGATGTTCGGCTCCCCGGCCACCACGTTCCAGGAGTCGGAAACATCCGCGCCACACGCCAGTCGAATGTGCTGTAGCATTCCGTCTGCTCACGAGGGTGGAGCAAACAGGGAGGAGCAAGGGATATGGCTGCTTCGGCGGGCGAACACGATCTTTCCAGCAACCAATCGCCGCTCAAGGGAGCGGTGCTCGGGCTCCTGGTGCAAGGGCCCAGCTACGGCTATGAGATCGCCAACCGGCTCGAGCGACAGCTCGGCCCCGGCTGGACGATCGTGCGGCCCAGCCTGTACCGCATGCTGCGCGGTCTCGACAGCGAAGGTCTGCTCTCATCGACGCTGATCGCCGACGAAGCCGGCTCCGCGCGCATCATGTACTACGCGACCGACCGCGCCGAGCAGGCGCTCGTCACGTGGATGGACAGCCCGCTCTCCTTCGACGAAGCCCAATTACAGCTCCAGGCGCGCATGGTCGTAGCGCGCATGGAGGACCTGCCGCGCCTGATGACGGCGCTCAACGAGTACGAGCGCGCACTGTTCGCAAAGCGCGAGGAGGTCGAGCAGCCGCGCCCCGCCCTACCGTCTTTGCGCGCCGCGATGATGTTCCTGGTGCGCGAAGCCTCGATGCAGCGGATCGCCGCCGAGCTGCTGTGGCTCGACATGTCGCGTCACACGATCCGCGGCCTGCTCTTCGACGCCGAACCCTGAGCCGCCCCCCGATGGCCCCGTTGCTGACAGTGGCGCAAGTGACCAAGCGCTACGTGGACGGCCGCCACGAGGCGCTCGTGCTCGACCGCGTTTCGCTCGAGATCGACCACGGCGACTTCGTCGGCATGTGGGGCCCCAAGCGCTCGGGCAAGTCCACCTTGCTGCGCGTCTTGGCCGGCATCGAGCGCCCCGACGAAGGCGAGGTCCGCTTCGACGGTCGTCCCCTGCACACGATGTCGGCGCGAAGGCGAGCCCACCAGCTGCGCCACGGCGGCATCGCGCTGGTCAGCTCGGAGTGGCGCACCCAGATCGTGCGCCCCGCGATCGAGCTCGTCGCGACCGCCTGCGCCAGCGACGGCGCCTCGATGCGCCACGCCCGCGGCGAGGCCCGCAAGGCGATGGCCCGCGTCGGCGGCACGGACTTCGCCGACGTGCGCACCGACCGCCTCACGCTCGGCGAGCGCCTGCGCACCGCCTTGGCGATGGCGCTCGTGCGCGGCCCGCGCCTGCTGCTCGTCGACGAGCCCGCCGTGCTGCCCGGCCCGCTCGACTGCAGCGAGCTCGCGAGCCTGCTTGGCGAGCTCGGCGAAGACCCCGAGCTCGCGGTCGTGATCGCCTCGGAGAACCTCGCCGCCCTGTCCGGAACGGCGCGCACGATGGCCGTCTCAAGCGGCGAAGTCCGCTCGATGGACCAGGACGGCGTGCTCGTGCGCTTCCCCTCGCCGTCCGCTCCCCGCGTGCCCCGCGCCGGCGGCGCGCGCTCATGAGACGCCCTGTGTCAAGCTTTTTGCGCGAGGATTTTGTTGAGGGCGTTGTGTCGGGTGGGGTCGTAGGGCGTGTGGTCTTGCCAGCAGCGCCAGAGCACGCGGGTCCAGGCGCGTCCGAGGATGCGTATGGCGTGGGGGTGGTCGCAGCCGCGGGCGCGGGCGCGTTGGTAGACGTCTCGTGCCCAGGGGTGCCAGTGTCGGGTGCTGTCGGCGAGGACGCTCATATGTTTGCGCAGGCGCTTGTCGCAGGCCCAGCGGAAGGTTGCGTTGCTGCGTTTGCCGGACTGGATCGTGACGGGTGCTTGGCCGGCGTCGGCGGCGAGCGAGTCGCCGGTCGGGTAGCGGGAGCGGTTATCGCCGATCTCGGCGAGCAGCCCGGCGGCGGTCACGACGCTCTTGGGGTCGCGAAAGAAGGCGAGGAAGATAGCTCCGTCGGGATGGGCTCTCGATGGCGCCGGCGATCTGGCTGGTGAGCTGACCGATCTGCTCAACGATCGGGCGCAGAGCAGCAACGAGCCGATCACGGCGCTGCGCCGCGCATCTGCCTCGAGCTCTCCGACGATGGCGCTGGGCTGCGCTGCGCAGCTTCTCAAGCAGCTCAGCGGGGGTGCGTCGGCCGCAGTAGCGATGACGCGCGAGAAAACCTTCCAGGCGCTTCTCGCCGAGGCTGCGTGCGTCGGCGGGGCTGGGATAGCGCTCGAGGAAGGCGAGCCCGATCGAGCTGTCGACGTCGGCAAAGACCCGCTCGGCACCAGGCCAGAACGCCTGCAGCTGAGCGCGCAGCTGGTTGGCCAGAGCCACGCGCGCCTCGACGAGATCCTCGCGCGTGCGCACGAGCGTCTTCAGCGCCAGCGTCTCATCGCCAGCAGGGCGCAAGCACCGGGAAGCGGTGACGATCGGTTCTAGCCAGCTCGCACAGCACAAACGCGTCGAAGCGGTCGTTCTTGCCCGCCGCCGCGCGGAAGCGATCACGCGCCGCCTTGACCTGGTTGGGGTGGATCGCGAGCACCGACGATCCCGGCCGCCAGCAGTCGTCCGACCAACAGCCCGTCGGGGCGCTCGATCGCGCAGCACTCCACGCGTTGAGCGAGCAGCAGCGCGATCAGCGCGCTCACGCCGCGCTCGTCGTGAGCTGAACTGCTCGGCAGCGAGCAGCGCTCCCTGCTCGTCGGCGATATGAACGTCGTGCCACTCGCTGGCCCAGTCGATCCCGCAGATTGCGCCCACAGATCCTCCTCCTCTATCAGGTTCGTCTTCAAAAACACCGACCAGGAGGTACCGTGGCGAGTGCTCATAGGCAGGCCCTCGGAGGGGCGACGCCCTGTCGCCGCTCTGGGTGCCTCACACCGCCGGGAGGCGCATGTCTCATGCGGGCCGTCTGAGCGGCTAGCGCGAGCGGCGCTCTCCCGGCGGTGGTCAGCTATGTGCGCTGAGCAGTCTGCGGCTCTCGTGCCCAGCCACCGTCGGGCAAGATCTCCCTCTCTCGGAGAGAAAAAGAGAACGATCTCACCGCTCAGCGAGCAGAGGTTGCCCTATGAGCGCCCTGGAGCTGCGCGAGGTCGTCAAGCACTACCGTGCCGGCGATGAGACCGTCAAGGCCGTTCACGGCGTCTCGCTGACCGTCGCCCCAGGCGAGCTGGTGGCCTTGTATGGGCCGAGCGGATCGGGCAAGACGACCCTGCTGTTGATCGCCGCCGCCCTGCTCGAGCCCGACTCCGGCCAGGTCCTGTTCGCCGGGCGCAACATCGCCTCGCTGTCCCCCCGCGAGGGCGCGCGCTACCGGCGCGAAGAAGTCGGCTTCGTGTTCCAATCGTTTCACCTGCTCGCGGGCGCCACGACGCTCAACAACGCCGCCCTGAAGCTGATGGCCGGTGGCCCCTCCCTGCACGAGGCCCGCGAGGCCGTGCGCCCGTGGCTTGAGCGCGTCGGCTTGGGCCACCGCATCGAGCAGCGCGCCTCCAAGCTCTCGATGGGCGAGCGCCAACGCGTCGCCATAGCGCGAGCCCTGACCGGCGACCCGCGCCTGCTGCTCGCCGACGAGCCGACCGGCAACCTCGACAGCGTCCGCACGCGCGAGATCCTGGAGCTGCTGAGCGAAATCTGCCACCAGCGCGACATCCCGGGCCTCCTGGTCACCCACGACCTGCAAGCCCAGCGCTTCGTTGACCGCGTCCTCACGCTGCGCGACGGCCACCTAACCGACGGCCTAGACGCCGACCTCGAGCGAGCGCTGGCATGAAACGCGGCGCGCCCACCGTGTTCGGCCTCAGCGTCGGCCTGCCCTTCACCCTGTACGCCTGGCGCCTGCGCACCCGCGCCGCCCAAGAGCTGCTCGCCGTAGCCGGCATAGCCGTCGGCGTCGCGCTCGTGTTCGGCGTGCTGGTGGCCAACACCAGCATCGGCGGCTCCGCCGGCAGCCTCGTCCACCAGCTGATCGGCTCCGCCCAACTCCAGCTGGTAGCCCGCTCCGAGCAAGGCATCCCCCAACGCGTCACCCCCGAGGTCGAAGCCTTGCCGGGGGTAGAGGCGGCATCGCCGCTGCTGCGCGAGGACGTGGTGATCGCGGGGCCGCGCGGGAGTGAGGCGATTCAGTTGATTGGCCTGACCGTCAAACAGCTCTCGCTCGACGCGGAAGCGACGCGAGATCTCGGCACTAGCTCAGCCGCGCTGATAGCCCACGGCATCGGCCTGCCGGCGAGCGTCGCGCGGGCCATCGGCGCTCACTCCACCCTCACGGTGATCGTGCGCGCAAACGGTAAAGCACAACAGGTCCAGGTTCAGGCCGTGCTCGGCAGTCAAACGATCGGCGCGGTCGCCGCCAGCCCGATTGGCATCGCGCTGCTCGGCATGGCCCAGCAATTGGCCGGAGAGCCCGGTCGCGTCACCTCGGTGCTGGTCAAGACCAGGCCGGGCGCGCGGGCGTCGGTGGCGCCGCGACTTCAAGCCTCGCTGCCGGACACGCCAACGTGACCGCGGCCGACGACGATCTCACGCTGCTCGACACGGCCTCCAAGCCCAACAAGCAGTCGACCACCCTGTTCGCGGCGATCGCCGGCATGGTCGGCTTCCTGCTGGCACTCAACGCGATGTTGCTGACCACGCCCGAACGCCGGCGCCTCGTCGCCGAGCTGCGGACTTACGGCTACGAGCCGGCCCAGATCGTGCTGCTGCTAGCCGTCCAGGCCCTGATCCTCGGGGTCGCGGGGTCGGTGGTTGGCATCGCGCTCGGCTACGGCTCTCGCAAACCCTGTTCTCCCAGGTACCGAGCTACCTGGCCGTCACCTTCCCGATCGGCGCCCCAAAAACGTCACGCTCAGGGTGCTCCTGATAGCGCTCGGCCGCGGGCGTGTTGGCGGCGCTGCTCGCGTCCGCGCGGCCGCTGCTCGATCTGCGCCGGGGCAGGCCCGTCGATCAGGTGTTGCGCGAGCAGGGCGAGGCGGGCCAAATCGAGCGCCGGGTCACCGTGCGACTCGCGCTGATCGGCCTCGCGCTGATCGCGATCGTAACGATCCTCGCATTGGCCGTACCCAGCTTCACCTTGCTGGGCGGGGCGCTACTCGCGGTCGCCGCGGTGTGCCTCGTCCCCTTCGTTTCCCACACCGGGATCATCGGGCTTCTGCGCCCACTCGGCGAGCGCTCGAAAGGGGTCCTGCCGATCGCGCTCGTCGAGCTCGAAGCGACCGCCACGCGTTCGATCGCACTGGCGGCGATCGCCGGGCTCGCCGTGTACGGCAGCCTCGCGATCGGGGGCGCTCGCTCGGACCTGATCCACGGTGTCGAAAGCGCGATCCACCAGGACTCCGACACGGCCCAGCTGTGGGTAACCAGCGGCGACAACGTCTTCAACACCGACAGCTTCAAAACGGGCAACGTGCCACGAGAGTTGGCGCGCGCGCCTGGGGTGAGCGCCGTGCGAGCCGATCAAGGGGGGCTGCTGACGGTCGGCGATCGGCGCATGTTGATTCGCGGCCACGAACCCGGCATACCCACGATCGTGCAGTCCTCCCAGATACTCCAGGGCGACTACTACGCAGCGAGCAGATTGATGCGCCAGGGCGGTTGGGCGACCGTCTCCCAGGGATTCGCGGCCGAACGACACCTACACGTCAGAGACCCTTCTCCCTGCCTGTGCCGTCCGGCGCGCTGCCCTTGAGGGTGGCCGCGATCACGACCAACCTGGGCTGGCCAGCGGGAGCAGCGACCTTTTCGAGCTCCGATTACGCTCGCGGCTGGGGCACGAGCGACCCGACCGCGCTCGAAGTGGACTTGCGACCGGGCATCTCCCTCACTACCGGCAAGCGCACCGTCCAGACGGCGCTCGGCGCCCATAGCGGCCTGGTCGTCCAGACGGTGCAGGAGCGCGAAGCTCAAGCCGACAGCGACCTGCGCCAGGGCCTCAGCTCGCTCGGTCAGATCTCGACCCTGCTCTTGATCACCGGAGCGCTGGCCGTGGCGGCTTCGCTCGGGGCGGTCATCTGGCAGCGCCGGGCGCGGCTCGCGGCGATGAAGACGTGGGGCTACGACAACCTTCAGCTTTGGCGTTCACTCTTGCTGGAGAGCACAATCCTGCTCACCGTGGGCTGTATCGACGGTGCGGCGCTCGGCCTGTATGGACACGCGCTCGCGGATCGTTGGCTGCGGCTGACGACCGATTTCCCCGCGCCGTTCTCGATCGGAGCCGAACAGGTCGTGCTTACACTTGCGCTCGTCATCTGCATGGCTCTCGCTGTGGTCGCCCTGCCCGGCCTGGCCGCGGCGCGCGTTTCGCCGAGCGCGGGCTTTCAGGAGTGACGATTGGATGGCGGGCGCTCGGGCGATACGAAAGTGTCCATGCGACGCTGCCCGTCGATCGTTCGAGCATCCGCCTTCGCGCACGCGACGCGACGCTACTGGTTGAGCATCTTCCCTCGCGCGCGCGCCGAGCTGCACAGGTGGCGGGCGCACGCGGAGCGCATCCCAGATCGCACCTTGCGAGAGGCCGCGTTGGAGTCCCTTGCGAGCAAGGGCGACGGCTCGAGGGAGCAGCGGCGTTCGTGGTGCTCGCTCCGCCGTCGATGGATCCACTGCTCGTGCGCGCGATCACGACGTTCGAGATCGCCTTCGACTACCTGGACACGCTCGTCGAGCTTCCCAACCCCAACCCCGTCGCGAACCTACAGCCTGGGTCAATCGTTGCTTGCCGCACTCTCGCCCGGCGCGGGGCACACCGACTACTATCGCCACAACGCCTGCGCAGACGACTGCGGCTATCTCACCTCGCTGGTCGATGCCTGCCGAGCGGCGGTCTCGCGATTGCCCGCCTTCGAATTCATCGCCGAGCCGGCACAACGCGCGCTCACGGGAATCCTCCGTTTCCAAAGCCTCAACCACAACGCCAATGGATCGTGCGACGACTTCGCCGAATGGGCGCGCGCGCAGACCGCCCCCGGATCGGCGCTGCACTGGTGGGAGACGGGCGCCGCGCTTGGCTCACAACTGTTCGTGCTGGCCCTGATCGCGGTGGCCGCCGACCCCGCGACGAGCAGCGAGCGAGTGAGGGCGATCGAGCGTGCCTACTTCCCCTGGATCGGAGCTCTCAGCACCCTGCTCGACAGCGTGGTCGACCAGCACGCCGATCGCGCCGAGGACCAACGCAGCCTGATCGACTACTACAGCTCGCCCGAGGTGGCGGCCGAGCGTCTGGGCTTGATGGCGCTCGAAGCGCGCAGGGCCGTGCTGCCGCTCTCCGATGCCCCAAATCACACATTGATCCTGGCGGCGATGGCCGCGTTCTTTCATTCCGCGCCACAGGCGTTAGACCCCGAGGTCGGCTTGGCCACGGGCGCTGTGTTCGAAGCGATGCGCGACTGGACCGCCCCGGCCCTCTTTTTTTTTCGAACCCGCCGCGCATTGGCGCGCACCAAGGGCAGCGTATAACAATCATCGTACCCCCAAACCCGCAAAATCCTCCAATAAACCGGTATCCCTGATACTAGTTTCAGGGCTTCTAGGCACGCGGCGTCAAACGCGGCAAAATGCGGTCAAATGGAATCTATTTATCCGGACCGACCCAGGCGACGCGTCAAGATCGAAACGCCATCGCGGACCTCGATGTCGCTCGAGTACGGCCTCCGGCTGCTCGCGTGCTTCTCACCCGAGCGGCCCTTATGGCAGCTCACCGAACTGGCCGAGCAGGTCGGCCTGAACCCCTCCACGGTCCACCGCTACACCAAGACTCTGCTTGCGCTCGGCTACGTAGAGCAGGACAAGCAGAGCCGCTACCGGCTGTCCGTTCGAGCCAGCGATCCGGGCCACTCGATGGTGAGCACGCTCGGCCGCGAGACGCCCGCCGCGCGCAAGATCCTCGAAGACCTGCGCGACCGTACCGGCCACACCGTCAGCCTGGCCGCCCTGAACGGCACCTTCGCCCTCTACATGCAGCGCTACCACGCCCACGGTCCTGGACAGTTCGACGTCGACCTGCAACAGGGAGTAGGGGCGATGGTCCCGTTGCACTGCACCGCGATCGGCAAGGCCATACTCGCGAGCCTCAACGAGACCGAACAGCGCGCCTCGATCGCCACACTCACACTCGAGCGCGAAGGCCCCAAAACGGTAAAGACCAAGCGCGCGCTGGCCGAGGAGGTCGAGCTCGCCCGCACGCGCGGCTACGCGACCTGCGACGAGGAGCAAGACGAGGGCATCCGCTCGATCGCGGCCCCACTCCCCCGTCCGGGGCGCTCGCGGCCGATGGCGATCGCGGTCACGGTGCCGGCCGAGCTTTACACGGTCGATGAGATGGTGGCGAAGTTCGCGAAGGCGGTTCTGGGGGCGGCTCGGCGGATTTGAGCATATGGTGTAACTTTTCCCACATGCGGATCCGCTCCGGACCCCCCCCCTCTCTTTTCTCTCTCTTCTCTTTTCTTCTGGTGCTCTGGCGGGTTGGTTGGTGGGGTTGGGCTGCTTTCGCGTGGGGGTCGGGTGGGTGGCGTGTGATGCCGGTGTGGTCGTCGTTCGGCGGTGGTGGCTTGGTGGCCGCTGTGGTCGGCGGCTGATCAGTCGCCGTCGTGGGCAGGCTTTCGTGTGCGCCGTGTGGCGGCGCGGGCGGGCGGCAGCTAGGTTGCGCCGTCGGCGGCATAGCTAGCCGTCACCGTCCGCCTGGCCTCCTCGCGTAGCGCTGTTCGTCGAGGGTGTTGGGTCGCAGAGCGTAGGCCAGGCGGCAGCGTGGCGGCCAGCGCGACGCGGCCTGGATCGGGGCCATGCCGCGGCTCGCAGTTCGGCGTCTGCGTTCGCGGCGGCGGCTGTGCGACAGGCCCCAGGCGATGCCCATCAGGCGTCCGGTGCTCGGCAGTCCCTGGCGAGATCGCCCGGCGGTTCAGCGTCGCCGACTGGTAGCGCGCTGGCGCAGCCGGTGCCGAGTAGAGATGCTCAGCGTCGGAACGCTCTATCGGCAGCGTGTAGCGGCGAACGCGCGCCGAGACCGCGACACCGGGCACTGTCAGGATCTGCCCTCTCCACCTCTTCCCATCTTACTCCCCATCTCCTCCCCCCCCCTCCATCTCCTCCACCTTCCGTCCACACCCTCACATCTCCCCCCACCCCCCCCACCCCCCCCCCCCCCCCCTTCACCCCCCCCCCCCCCCCCCCCCCCCCCCTCCCCCCCCTCCCTCCCTACACTCCCACCCTCACCACTCCTCTCCCCCCCTCCCTCCACCCCACACCCACATCTCATCCCTCTACCTCCTCCTCTCCTCCCCCTTCCTCCTCCTCTCTCCCACACACCCCACCTCCCACCTCACCCCCCACACACCCCTCCCCATCACCCCCCCACCCTCCCCCTCCACCCTCCCCACCCCCCTCCCACCCCCCCCCCCCCCACCCCCCCCCCCCCCCCCCCAGGTTGTCGGTCGGAGGCTGCTACGAAATCTCCGCGCCCACCCATACCTATGCCAGTACTGGAACATATCCCTTCTCCTACACGCTCCACGACAGCCAGACCGGCCTGGATCACACGCTTGTCGCGACGGCATTGCACATCTGGAGCGAGATTCCGCGCCCCCTGGGCGGACCTTCGTCTCGCGCGATCCAAAGCACCGTCGGAGCACCCTGGAGTGGAGTGGTGGGGGAATTCGTCTCCGAAGCGACCGTGAACTCGACGTACCCGTACACGGCCCAGATCGATTGGGGCGATGGCGAACCTTCGACCGCCGGCACGATCGAACCGCGAAGCGACGGGCACACGTTTACGGTCAGCGGTTCGTTCGCATACACGCACCCGTTCAGCGGCGCGATCAGCGTGTCGCTCACGCACAGCGACAAGCCCTTGGGAACGTGGGTCACGAGTGATGTAGACGTGACAGGAGGCGTTAGGATCACCCTGAGACCGCACGAACGTGTGCGCCTCCAGGGGCAGCCAATACTCGCGGCCATCCCGCAAGCCGGGGGACGCACCGCATACGACCTCTTCTTCCGGACCAACCGGCCCCTCCCCCAGACGAGCGTGGGCCACGTCGCCGCAGTGATCGAAGCAAACGGTCAGACCAGTCCGGTCGACGCCTTTGACAAGCATCGAAGCTCCACATGTTTCGTCGCGCACACGAGCGGGACCGGCAAACGCAAACTGAAGCCTGGATCGCGCCTTCCGTTCACGCTCGCCGTCGAGGAAAACCCAATCACGGTGGACAGGGGCCACGCGGTGCTCCGCCGGTTCGCGAACCTCGCCCGAATGCGCAGCGCAGCAACAAGACAGCTTGGCTGCACCGCGAACGCCTAGCGAACCCATACCGGAGTTAGCTCTCATGAACATAACCATCGCCGGCATTGACTTCGATTACCACGACTACGACGAGCGTGGCGACGTGCTGTTCCTACACGTGGGCGAGCCGAAAGAGCCGCCTGCTAGAGCGTTTGAGACGCCCGAGGGACACACCATCGAATACGACGAGCACGGAGCGGTCATCGGCTTGGAGCTCATGGGGGTCGCGAAGGCCGTTGACAGCGGTGCAGAGCTGCTGCTCACGTGGCCGCCTGCGCAGCTGGCGACCGGCGCCTTGCGGGAAGCTCTGGCAGCGTAGGCGCGTAAGCCGCGGCTCCTCGGTTTGGCCCCCTGGACCCCAGCGCGAAGCTACCCGCCAAACCGAATCGGCAACTCCGCCAACCCGTAGATCCCGAGAATGCTCTCGTAGACAGGCTCTCCATCGAGCTCCAGCCGTGGCATCCGGCGCGCGAGGAAAGAAAGCGCCTCCTCCAGCTCCAGCCGCGCGAGGTTGGCGCCGAGGCAGTAGTGGACTCCGGCGCCGAAGGTCAGCGCACGTGCGCGTGGGCGCTCGATGGTGATGTCGAACGAGTCCGGCTCGGGCGCGTCGTCCGGCAGGTCGCGGTTG
Source organism: uncultured Solirubrobacterales bacterium (assembly GCA_963753145.1). Taxonomy (GTDB): domain Bacteria; phylum Actinomycetota; class Thermoleophilia; order Solirubrobacterales; family Solirubrobacteraceae; genus Palsa-744. Next base: position 1,049,662 of record CAVWAX010000003.1, on the reverse strand, counting down.
GCGGTGAAAGCGCAGACCATCACGATCGTGTCGGTCGGGAATGTGACGTCCCGATAGGTGAGCTCCTCGACGGTGATGCGCGCGGTGAACGGCGTGATCGGCTCGTAGCGCAGGGCCTCCTCTACGGCGCGCCCCGCCAGCGAGGGGTCGGCCACCAGGGCCGCCCACTGCCCGGGGTGTTCGGCCAACAGGCGAATCGTGTGGGCGAGCTGGCTCTGGGTCGTGTCGACACCGCCGATCAAGACGTTCAAGACGAGGTTGACGCACTCCTGCTCGCTCAACCGGTCGGGTGGGTGGGACGGATCGGCGGCCGCCAGCAGCGTCGAGATCAGATCGTCGCCCGGTGTCTCGCGTCGGGCGGCCAAGAGCGCACCCGCATACTCGTAGAACTCGGCCACCGCCTGCTCGATCGCGTCGCGCTCGTTCGCCATCGAGGCAGCGTCGAACTGGCGCTGGATCCACGTTGACCAATGGTGCAGGCGCGGCGCGTCCGCCAGCGGGGCGCCCATTACGGTGGCGATCGTCCGCGACGGATAGGGCTTGGCGAATGCCTCCACGAACTCGCAGCGCCCCGCCTGCTCGACCGAGGTGTAGAGCTCGGCCAGGAACCCGCGCACCGCTGGGCGCCAGCGCTCGACCGCGCGCGGGGAGAGCGATGGGTTGACGAGGCTGCGCAGGCGAGTGTGATCGGCCCCGTTGATGTGCAGGATGTTGCGCTTCATCTCCTCCCAAAGCGGGCCTTCCGTGACTTCGAACAGCTCGGCGATCTTCATACCCGGGAAGATCGCCGAGCGTGTCCGTAGGAAGAACTCGCCCGCCTCGCGGTCCAAGACCACGTACCCGTACGGCCCCGCCGCCAGCCATCCCTCCGCCGCCAGCTCCTGCATAGCCGTGTGAAAGCGCTCCCCCTTCAGCTCGGGGTCGGTGTAATCGAAGCCCGCGAGCTCCAAGTCCCCGACGAGCGCCATCGCGTGGGTGGGAGAGAACTACTTTTTGGGGTGCACCGTCTGCTTGAGACTCGCACCGGGGGTGAACTTCGGGGCCTTGGAGGCCTTGATCTTCACCTTTTCGCCCGTACGCGGGTTGACGCCCTGGCGGGCTGCCCGCTTGACCACGGAGAACTTGCCGAAGCCCGTGATCACGACCTCATCGCCCTTCTTCAAGGTCTTGCCGACGGTGGTCAAGAACGACTCGACCGCACGTCCCGCGTCTGCCTTGGAGAGACCGCTGTCGGCGGCGATCGCCTCGACAAGCTGACTCTTGTTCATGGAGTTCTTCCTTTCGGTAGCTGTGGCTTGGCGAGGGCAGACTAGCGTGCTCGCGGGATATCTGGCTTGAGCACGCGGTTTAGTTGCTCGCGCATCAACTCCACGCCCCGCTCCGGGGCCACCGCACGGGAGCCGATCGCGGCGGTCGCCTTCTCTTCGGAGAGGGCCACATTGGCGGGAAGCCGCAGGCGAGGATCCTCTCCGCATGCCTGCAGATAGGCGGCAGCGGTGCCCTCTCGCACCAACTCGCGCGAGCAGCCCAGGCCGCCCGCCAGGAGCCGTAGCCACTCCCTGCGCCCAAGCGACCGAGGTCCACCCATGTGGTAGACGCCTTCACAGCCCACGGCCAGCAGCTCGCACAGCCGCTGCGCATAGTCGCGCGCGTATATGGGCGAGCGCCACAGCCCCTCCGGCGCCGGCAGAGCAGTGCGATCGCGCATCCGCTTGACCAGGCGCAGACTCAGCCCCAGGCGCCGTGGACGCGCGAGATTCACCCCGTACAGATCCCCCGGCCGCGTGATCAGCCACGGCACCGAGGAGCGCATCGTGGCTTCCTCGCACGCCAGCTTGGAGCGTCCGTACGCGTTCACCGGGTCGGGCAGGTCGCGCTCGTTGAAGCAGGTCCCCGCGGGCCGGTAGCCGCTGTGCACGCAGTCGCACGAGACGAGCGCGTAGCGCGCGCGCACCGCCCTGGCGGCCGCCAGCGTGTGCTCCGCGCCCACGTACTCGACCTGGGCTAGAAATGGCTCGCGCTCGAAGCGACTGGGCGACACGGCGCCGGCGGCGTGCACGATCACGTCGGGCTCGAACTCCAGCGCGGCATCGACGCACGCTTTGCGGTCGGCCATGTCGAACCGCACCGTCCGCACTCGCTCCACCTCGCCGTATCGCCCGCCGGGATGGCTAGCGCCGCCGCGGCGCTCCTCCTCGAGAGTGCCCTCGCGGCTACACGCGAGCACTTCCCAGCTCTGCTGCGCGGCTACCGCCACCACATTGGACCCGACCAGGCCCCCTGCCCCTGTCACCATGACACGCATTCGATACGCCCCGTCTCCCTGTTGTCAAGAGACGGTAGCAGCTCGGAGCGCTCAGGGAAGGAACTCGTTGGTGCCGTAGCGATCGGGGGCGATCGGCGCGTGGATCAGCCCCGAGCTCAGCATCCAGCGCGACATCGCTTCGATGTTGGCTGCCTGCAAGGTCCCAAACGGCGCCCCGGCGCTCCTGAACAGTGGCAGATAGACCCCCAAGGACGCCGCCGTCAACTTGTGAGGCAGCGTCGGGTTGGCGGCCTCGAGCTCAGACAGGCTGCGCTGCGGATCGGCCAGCGTGTCCTCATAGCCGTGCACGGTGGCGGCGACGAAGTCCCGTACGAGCTGCGGATCGGAGGCGATCAACCGGCGGGTCGTGAAGGCCACAAGTCCCGGATAGGCGGGCCCGCCGTTGCGGTTCAGGGCAAACGCCGTGATCGGATGCCTACTCGCCGAGAGCGCCACGCCGTCGTCGGGGATGAAGCCGGTGAACGCGGCGATCCGCCCCGCCACCAGAGCCTGCCCGCCGTTGAAGCCGACGGTCACGACCTTCACGCCGCTCGGACTCACCCCGGCGTGACGCAGCTCGGTGTCGAGCACCGCGCGGTCTGAGGGCACGCCCGTGATCCCCACCGTCCTGCCCGCCAGGTCAGCCGGCGAGCGCAGATGCTCTGAGGCCAGCCCGATCAACCCGCCCAGGGGAGCCTGCACGAGCGCCATGACCGCCTCCGCGTCCCCGCCTTCGTCGATCAAGCCGGCCACGTCGCTGCCGTCGGCCAGGCCGAACTGCGCCTTGCCGGCGTCGATCAGCTTCAGCGTTTCCTGGGTCGAGGTCGGCTGGACGACCTGCAGGTCGATGCGCTCGCGCTTGTAGTAGCCGGCAGCCAGCGCCCGGTAGATGCCGGCGTGCACCGCGTTGGGGGTGAAATCGAGGATCAGGGTGGCGGCGGTCGTGTGGGCCAGGGGTGTCGATACGGGCGCGCCCGACCTCAGGCTTCCCGCGGTCGAGGTGCTCTGCTGAACCGAGCCGCACGCCGACAGAGCGCACGCGAGCAGCACGCACGCCAACAGCACGCCCCGCATCGGGCGCGGCTTGGGTAGCCGGTATCTTCCAATCACTTGATGGGATCCTCCTCAACACACCGAACGGGCCAGGAGGCCCGCACGCTATCGGGCGAACCGGTCCGCGAGCTCTACACGCCCGCCGACCTGCCCGCGGGCATCGGCGATCCCGAGCGCGACCCGATCGGCCGGCCCGGCTCCTACCCATACACGCGGGGACCGTATGAGTCGATGTACCGGGGCCGCCTGTGGACGATGCGCCAGTTCGCGGGCTTTGGCACCAGCGAGGAGACCAACGCGCGCTTCCACTATCTGCTCGAGCACGGTCAGACGGGCCTCTCGACCGCGTTTGACATGCCGAGCTTGATGGGCCACGACTCCGACGACACGCGCTCCTTCGGCGAGGTCGGCAGGGAGGGCGTGGCGGTCGATACGACCGAGGACATGAAGACCCTGTTCGCCGGCATCGACCTGGGCGAGGTGTCGGTCTCGATGACGATCAACGCCCCGGCCGCGATCATGCTCGCCTACTTCGTCGTCGCCGCCGAGCAGGACGGCGACGGGGCCGGTGGCGCAGTGGCGCCCGAGCACCTGTCGGGCACGATCCAGGCGGACATCCTCAAGGAGTACATCGCCCAGAAGGAGTGGTGCTTTCCGATCGACCCGGCGATGCGGCTGTGTGGAGACATGATCGAGTGGTGCACGCGCCACATGCCGCGCTGGCACCCGATCTCGATCTCCGGCTACCACATCAGGGAGGCCGGCGCGACCGCCCAGCAGGAGCTCGCGTTCACGCTCAAGGACGGGCTCACCTACGTCGAGCAGGCGATCGCGCGCGGTCTCGACGTGGACGATTTCGCGCCGAGGCTGTCGTTCTTCTTCAACGCCCAGATCGACTTCTTCGAGGAGATCGCCAAGTACCGGGCGGCGCGCAGGATCTGGGCGCGCGAGCTCAGGCACACCTACGGAGCCAAGAACGAGCGCTCGTGGCTGATGCGCTTCCACACGCAGACCGCCGGCGTGTCGCTGACCGCCCAGCAGCCGCTCAACAACATCGTGCGAACCGCGATCGAGGCCTTGGCCGGGGTGTTGGGCGGCACCCAGTCGCTGCACACCAACTCCTACGACGAGGCGCTCGCGCTGCCCACTGAGGAGGCGGTGCGGATCGCGCTGCGCACCCAGCAGGTGATCGCGCACGAGTCGGGCGTGGCCAACACCGCCGACCCGCTCGGCGGCTCCTACTTCGTGGAGGCGCTCACCGACGAGATGGAGGCGCGTTGCTACGAGTACTTCGCCAAGATCGACGAGCTCGGCGGGATGGTGGAAGCGGTCAAGCGCAACTACCCCCAGCGCGAGATCGCCGACGCCGCGTTCGAGCTCCAGCAGGCGATCGACGCGGGCGAGCGAGTGGTCGTCGGGGTCAACCGGTTCACCGAGGGCGACGACGGCGAGCCCGAGATCCTGCGCATCGACCCGGCCCTGGAGCGCAAGCAGATCGACCGTCTACAGTCCACGCGCGCGAGGCGCTCGGGCGCGGAGGTCGAGCGCACCCTGGCCGAGCTGCGAGCCGCGGCGGCCGGCCACGGCAACCTGATGGACCCCCTGATCGAGTGCGCTCGTGCAGAGGCGTCGGAGGGCGAGATCGTCGAGTCCCTGCAGCAGGTGTTCGGCCGCTACACCGAGTCCCCAGTCTTCTAAGAATGATCTTCTGAAGGCTCGGCCGCCCCGCCGACGAATCGCAAGCAAAGGACCAACCCGAAGGCGCTCTTCGCGACTTCTAAGCGCGTTTCCTCGCAACTTCTTAGGTTTGGCGGGGGTTTGCGCCGTTAGGGTTTGGGCCAGCAGGGCAGCCACGTCGTGCGCTCAATCACAAGCCCAGCTCCAAAGAGCAAGATCGAAGACATGCCAAGAGACCCATTGATCAAAAGCGCCGTCAAGAGCCAGCTGCTGCGCAGGACGCTGCTCGGACTCGCCGTGGCGATCATCGCGGGCTCGGTCGCCACGCTCACCTTCGGCGCGAGGCGGATCGCCGCCGAGAACGCGGCCTACAACGGCCCTGCGGCGCCCAAGTGCTTCCCCTCTCACCTGGGCACATCCTCGGTTCTACCCGGCACGCATCTCAGCGTCTCGCCGCTGCCCGACTCGATGGACGCCTCTCATGACACGCAGATCAGCCTGCTCGGCTACCCGATCGGCGAGCTCTCCTCGATCTCGGTGAGCGGCTCGCGAAGCGGCGGGCACTCGGGGCGCCTGGAGGCCTATTCGCAGGGCGACGGCGCCAGCTGGGTGCCCTCCAAGGCGTTTGACTCGGGCGAGTCGGTGGTCGTGCGCGGCAGGCTGAACATCGCGGGCAAGAGCTACCCGTTCGCCTTCCACTTCACGACCGCGATAGCCGATCCGATCGGGCACCCAGCCTCGACGCCCAAACCAGCGGGCAAGCCGACGGAACTGTTCGCCTTTCACTCCCAGCCGAACTTCCACGCGCCGATCGTCACGGTCGACTCCTACTCGCCGTCGCAGACCCCGGGCGACCTGTTCGTGGCCCCCTACTCTGGCCCGGGCCAGGACGGGCCGATGATCGTGGACTCCGCGGGCAACTTGGTGTGGTTCGACCCGCTGCCGACGGGGACCGAGGCCACCAACCTGCAAGTCCAGCAGTACGAAGGCAAACCCGTGCTGAGCTGGTGGCAGGGCTACATCCCGCCCCAGGGCTTCGGCCAGGGCGAAGAGGTGATCGCCAACAGCTCCTACCAGCAGATCATGAAATTCAAGGCCGGCAACGGACTGCTCGCCGACCTGCACGACTTCGACATCACCCCGCAGAACACGGCCCTCTTGACCTCGTTCAACCCGATCCGCTGCAACCTGACGAGCGTGGGCGGACCGAGCGACGCGGCGGTGACCGACAGCCTCTTCCAGGAAATCGACCTGAAGACGCATCTGGTCAGGCGCGAGTGGCACCCGCTCGACCACGTCGCGCTCTCGCAGTCCTACGCGAGCCCCACAGGCTCCTCCAGGGCGTGGCCGTTCGACTATTTCCACCTGAACTCGCTCGCGATACGCCACGACGGCTCGCTGCTGATCTCGGCGCGCAACACCTCGGCGCTGTATGAGGTCAACCTGAGCACCGGACAGCTGATCGCTCAGATCGGCGGCAAGCACGGCACCGAGAAGCTCGGCGCGGGCGCCGCCACCGCCTATCAGCACGACGCCGAGGAACTGCCCGACGGCGACTTCTCGGTGTTCGACAACGGTGGGGTGCCCAAGGTCCACTCGCAGTCGCGAGGCTTGATCCTGTCGGTCAACCCGTCCGCCAAGACCGACACCGTGATCGACCAGTACGAGCACTCCGGTCCGCTCGCCGCCGGCAGCCAGGGCAACGTGCAGCCGCTCGAAGACGGCGACATGTTCATCGGCTGGGGCGCGGAACCCTACTTCTCCGAATACACCTCCACCGGGGCGTTGCTGTTCGACGCGCACCTGCCCTCCAAAACGGAGTCCTACCGCGCGTATCGCTTCGCGTGGAGCGGCACGCCGAGCGGCGTCCCCTCGGTCGCGGCGAGCGCGGGCTCGACGAGCACGACGGTTTACGCGAGCTGGAACGGGGCCACGGCCGTGGCCGGCTGGAACGTGCTGGCGGGCTCCTCCTCCAGCGCACTCAGCCCTGTCGCGAGCGCCGCGAAGGCGGGCTTTGAGACTTCGATCTCGGTGGCCGGCAAACCGGCCTACGTGCTCGTCCAGGCGCTCGGCGCCAGCGGCGAAGTGCTCGCGAGCTCGCGCGCGATCAAGGGCTGAGCGAGAGGCGCGGGCGCGTCTGACGTCTTACTTCAAGAGGATTGACGACGCATTCGAGCCCGGGAGAGTACTTTACTTTTTGAATTTGTCCATGATATATACCAATTGTATATACTATTGGCAAGTGCGGAAAATGGAGCTACACCCTCTGCCTATCCGACCCTCGATATCGCGCGCTCGACGTAGGGAGCCAGCAGGGTGGCCGCGGCAGTTGCGCTCTCGCGTGGCGAGCGACGGGGCATCGTGACGTAGCTGAGCGCCAGGCGCACGAGCGAATCGGCGAGCAGCTCGCCGTCGCGCTCGTCGATCTCCGGCCAGCTGGAGCGCATCAAGGCGAACAGCCGGCTCGCGGCCCAGTCGAGCACCGGGCGGCTCTGGGTCGTGATCAAGGGCAGCATCCCGCCGGTGCCGTCGTCCGCCAGCAGCATCCCCACCAGCGGATCTTCAGAGGCGACAGTCAAGAAGACCTCCAGGCCGCTTGCCACCGCCGCCTTGGGGTCTTCTGGATGAGCGAGGATCGCGCCTTCGACGACCTCCAAGAAGCGTGCGCCCTCGCGGATCACGAACTGCTGGGCGAACTCGTCGCGCGTGCCCAGCTCCTTGTAGAGCGTCTGGCGGCTCACGCCCGCGGCGCGCGCCACGTCGGACATCGTGATCTGCGCCCACGGCCGGTCCTCCAACAGGCGTCGCGCGGCGTCGAGCAGGCTTTCGCGCAGCAACTGGCGCGCCGCCGCCCGGTAGGGCAATGCCGGCTCGGAAGCGGCCGGGCCCAGACGGGCTCCGCGACGGGCGGCGGTCGTCGCGCTCACGAGTCGGCGAAGGGTCGGGGGGCTGTCATGCGATCACGAGCTGGTGGCCGGCGTCCCACCGGCGGCCTGTCCACCGTAGCGCGCCAGGATGCGCCGGCGCGTGCGCGGATGGATGTTGACCTGCGCCAAATCGCCCTTGTAATGCTCGAGCAGCAGCGGATCCATCACGCGCCGCCACAACGGCGGCACGGCGGCCAGCACGATCATCCCGGCATAACCAGTCGGCAACTGCGGCGCCTCCTCGAAATGGCGCAGCGACTGGTAGCGACGCAGCGGGTTGGCGTGGTGGTCTGAGTGGCGCTGCAGGTGGTAGAGCAGCACGTTGGAAGCGACGTTGTTCGAGTTCCAGGAGTGCTCGGGCAGAGTGCGCTCGTAGCGACCGTCCTCGCGCTTGTGGCGCAGCAGGCCGTAGTGCTCCAGATAGTTGACGACCTCGAGCATCGAGAAGCCGATCACCGCCTGGATCGCCAGGTAGGGGAGCACGACCGGGCCAAAGGCCACCGCGAGTCCCCCGAACAGAGCGATCGTCATCAGCCAAGCGTTGAAGATGTCGTTGCGCAGGCTCCAGAATTTGTGCCCGTCGCGCTCCAGGTGCTCGCGTTCGATCTCAAGCGCCGAGCGCAGGCTGCCGATCACCGTGCGCGGCAGGAACTCGTAGAAGCTCTCCCCCATGCGCGAGCTGGCCGGATCCTCGGGCGTGGCGACGCGCACGTGGTGGCCGCGGTTGTGCTCCACGAAGAAGTGCCCATAGCCGGTCTGCGCGAGCGCCACCTTGGAGAGCCAGCGCTCGGAGGACGCGCGCTTGTGGCCGAGCTCGTGCGCGGTGTTGATCGCGATGCCGGCGACCATCGCCTCCGTCAGCGCGAGGCCGATCGACTCGAACGTCGAGAGCCCTCCGTGAGACCACATCCAGCACGCGAAGATCAGGCCCGCGTACTGCAGCGGCAGGAAGGCGTAGGTGCACCAGCGGTAGTAGCGATCCTGCTCAAGCCACTTGATCACCGAGTCCGGCGGGTTGGAAGGGTCCAGGCCGACCAGCAGGTCAGCCAGCGGGAAGAAGCCGAAGACGACAACCGGCCCGTAAAACCAGAAGGCGCCGATCCCGGTCGCTTCGACCAGGCCCCACGAGATGAACGGCAACAACGGCACGACCAGGCCGAGCAGCCAGGCGTAGCGCTTGTGGTCTCGCCATTTCCGGGCCGGCTCGGCCGGGGCTTGGGCGTGCGCTTCGATAGAGCTCATGACGCGGCTACCTCCAGGAATCGACTTATCGGACCTCGGTTTACAAGAATAGCGTCCTTGTCAAGCTTTATGACGGATAGGTGCCCATTGTCGCGCGAATTGGACCGCCGGACCGGCGACCACGATCCACTTGCCCCCAGCCAGCCTGAACTAGCGGGGCGCGCAATCACGCTCCACCCGATCCGGCGGACCCGGGCACTCACGAGTCTCGCAGACCTTCGTCTGCATTTGCTCTATACTCACCGATGCGGGTGCTGGTGCGGTACGCCCTCGGCATCTGTGAGCACGCATCGAGCCCTGGCTAAGATGGGAGCCCAATGAAGGAACTGACGCCACAGCTCAAGATTCGCCGACACCTGGCGTTGTCCCAGGGTATACGTTCGGCCTTTGACCTCTCAGGATTCGGCATTTTGCGCGAGAGCCTGCCCTTCCTTCCCACGCGGCAATCGCCTGATCCCGAGAACGCCATTGAGCAGGACATGCGACGCGTGATGGAGCAGTTTGGACGTAGTGCGGCTTGCGGACGACAGGCTCTCGACGATGGGATCGACATTGAGTACCTCGCGACCGGCTCCAGTACGTATCGAGCCCCTCGAGAGACGCGCAAGCTGCCGATCCGTTCCCCGGTTGGCACCTCGCGATTGACCTAGGAGGAGCATCCGGCGACTTGCGTTCAGGAGTCACGGTCCACAACGATTGAGTTGCGGTCAATCGTCATCGGGGGTCATCGCGACATCGGCATCGCAGGACAAATCAGCACGCCGAGCGTGCACGACGGGTACCTACATCGCTGGCAGCACCTTCAACACGAGCTTCCCCACATTCTCCCCGGCGAACAGCTTTTTGAGCGCGTCGGGGAAGGTGTCAAAGCCCTCCACCACGTCCTCACGCGCGATCAGCTTGCCCTCGGCGATCCAAGCGGCCATCTCGCCCACGGCCTCGGGGGCGCGGCCCATGTAGTCGATCACGACAAAGCCCTCCATGCGTGCGCGGTTGACCAAGAGCGACATGTAATTGGAGGGGCCCTTCACCGAGTCCAGGTTGTTGTACTGGGAGATCGCGCCGCAGATGACCACGCGCGCTCCGCGCGCAAGCCGCGCCAAGGCCGCGTCGAGGATCTCGCCGCCGACGTTGTCGAAGTACACGTCGATGCCCTCGGGGCAGTGCTTGCGCAACGCCTCGGCGACGTCTTCGTTCTTGTAGTCGATCGCCGCGTCGAAGCCGAGCTCCTCGACGATCCAGCCGCACTTCTCAGGACCTCCCGCGATGCCGACGACACGACAGCCCTTGATTTTGGCGATCTGCCCGACGATGCTGCCGACAGCGCCGGCGGCGCCGGAGACGACCACGGTCTCGCCCTCTTTGGGAGCGCCGATGTCGAGCAGGCCGAAGTAGGCGGTCACGCCGGGCATACCCAGTGCTCCAAGGTATTTGGTGAGCGGGATCTCGCTCGTGTCGACCTTGAAGACCGCGTTCTCGTCGCAAACGGCGTACTCCTGGACTCCAAGCCAACCCGAGACGTGATCGCCCAAGGCCAGCTTCTGGCCCTTGGACTCGACGACGGTGCCGACGGTGCCGGCGCGCATCACTTCGCCGATCTCGACCGGCGGGACGTAGGAGCGGCCCTCGGCCATCCAGCCGCGCATCGCGGGGTCGAGCGAGATGTAGTCGACCTTGACCAAGACCTCGCCGTCCTTCAGCTCGGGCAAGGGCTCCTCGACGTAGTCGAAGTGCTCGCGGCCCACCATCCCCTCGGGACGCGAGGCAAGGCGGAACTGGTGGTTGACGGCATCCATTGAAATTCTCTCCTCGGTCGGGGGCTAGCCGGTTACTGTACGCTCGCGCCGTGGACTTCGAGCACTCGCCTCGCACGCAGGAGCTGCTGGAGCGCCTGATCGCCTTCCAGGAGAACGAGGTCGCGCCGCGCGAGGAGCCCTACATGCGCGAGCTGCTCTCGCGCGAGGACCCGTGGGTGGTGCTACCGCAGATCGAGGAGCTCAAGGCCATCGCCAAGCGCGAAGGGCTGTGGAACCTGTTCTTGCCTGACGCCGAGGTCGGGGCAGGGTTGTCGAACGTGGAGTACGCACCGCTGGCCGAGCACATGGGCCGCTCGCTGATCACAGCCGAGGCTTGCAACTGCAATGCGCCGGACACGGGCAACATGGAGGTGCTCTGGCACTTTGGCTCCGAGGAGCAGAAGCGGCGCTGGCTGAAGCCGCTGCTCGATGGGGAGATCCGCTCGGCCTTCTGCATGACCGAGCCCGAGGTGGCCTCCTCGGACGCCACCAACATGCAGGCCACCGCGGTGCTCGAGGGCGATGAGGTCGTGGTCAACGGGCGCAAGTGGTGGAGCACCGGTATCGGACACCCTAAGTGTGAGGCGATCGTCTTCATGGGCCTCACCGACCCGGGCGCGGACCGCTACCACCAGCATTCGATGGTGCTGATCCCGCGCGAGACGCCCGGCGTCAAGGTCGAGCGGATGCTCGAGGCGATGGGCTTTCTCGACGCCCCGGGCGGGCACGGCGAAGTGTCGTTCACCGACGTGCGCCTGCCCAAGGAGGCGATCGTCGGGGGCGCCGGACAGGCGTTTGCGATCGCCCAGGCGAGGCTCGGGCCGGGGCGCATCCACCACTGCATGCGCCTGATCGGGCTGGCCGAGCTGGCGCTCGAATTGGCCTGCAAGCGGGCGAGCGAGCGCACCGCCTTCGGCAAGCCGCTGGCTAACCTGGGCGGCAACCGCGAGCGGATCGCCGACGCGCGCATCGCGATCGACCAGGCGCGCCTGCACGTGCTCCACGCGGCATGGCTCGTGGATCAGAAAGCGCCCGAGGCGATCGGCGCGGTCTCGCAGATCAAGGTGGCCGCTCCGAACATGGCCCAGCAGGTCGTCGACATGGCGATCCAATTGCACGGCGGCGGCGGGCTCTCAAACGACTTTCCGCTCGCCGGCGCGTGGACCGCGGCGCGCGCGCTGCGACTGGCCGACGGTCCCGACGAGGTGCACCGCGGCGTCGTCGCCCGCCTGGAGCTGGCGCGCTACGGCAAGGGGAAGTGGTCGGGCTAGCTCAGGCCCTCGATCGCCGGGCGGGCGCGAGAGAGACGAACGCGAGCGCCGAACACGAGCACGGCTTTGGTTCACCCCATCCGGATGACGTTTCGGCCGGGCAAGGCCGTAGGCTGGGGACGGCATGGCCGAGCCGCAAGCGCCCGACACCCATCCCGCTCACCCCGCGGCCGTGCTCGCCGCGCTGATCGCGGTCGCGGCTGTCGCGAACCTCAACCTGTCGGTGGCCAACGTGGCGCTGCCGGACATCGGCAAGGCGTTCAACGCGTCGCAAACCGGACTCGACCTGGTCGCCGTGGGCTTCTCGCTCGGGCTCGCGGCTTCGGTGCTCTATCTGGGAGCGCTCGGCGATCGGTACGGGCGCAAGCTGATGCTCCTGCTCGGCACCTCGCTGGCGATCCCCGCCGCGCTGCTGGCCGCCCTGGCGCCGTCGATGCCGGTCCTGTTCATCGCGCGCCTCACCGGCGGCCTGGCCGCGGGCATGGCCTATCCGACCACACTCGCGCTGATCACCGCACTGTGGTCGGGCAGCCAGCGCACACGCGCGATCGCGCTCTGGTCCGGCCTGGGGGGCGCCATCTCGGCGCTTGGCCCGCTGCTCTCGGGCGCGTTGCTCACCAAGTTCCACTGGGGCTCGGTGTTCTTCATCACGCTGCCTCTGGCGATCGTGGCGTTGTGGATGGCCTGGCGCTACGTGCCCGCCCACGTCAACGAGACGACCGGCCTGGTGGACAACCTGGGCGGGGTGCTGTCGGTGATCGCGGTCGCCTCGCTGATCCTCGCGATCAACTTCGCGCCCGTGCCGGACGGCAAAACGATCGAGATCGTGGGAGCGATCGTGACGGTCGTGGCCGGCGTGGCCTTCGTGCTGCGCCAGCGGCGCGCGCCGGAGCCGCTATACGACCTGGAGGTGGCCAGCCGGCGAATCTTCTGGGTGGCGGCGCTCGCGGGCATCGTCGTGTTCGGCTCGCTGATGGGCGCGATGTTCGTGGGTCAGCAGTTCCTGCAGAACGTGCTCGGCTACTCCACGCTGGACTCGGGCCTGTCGATCCTGCCGGCGGCTCTGTTCATGGTCTTGATCGCGCCGCGCTCGGCCAAGCTGGTGGACGCCAGGGGGGCGCGCTTTACGCTGCTGGTGGGTTATGCGTGCTGCATGTTGGGCTTCCTGACGATGCTGTTGCTGTGGAAGCAGGGCATCGCCTACTGGAAGGTGGGACTCGCCTACGCCTTCGTCGGCGCCGGCGTGGGCTTCGCGGGGACGCCGGCTTCGCACTCGCTCACCGGCTCGGTGCCGGTCTCGCGCGCCGGCATGGCTTCCGGCACCGCGGACCTGCAACGCGATCTCGGCGGGGCGATCATGCAGTCGATCTTCGGCGCGCTGCTCACCGCCGGCTATGCGGCGGCTGTGGCGAGCGCGATCGCAAGCTCGCCCGACCATGCGCGCGTGACAAGCAGCGTGGAAGCCGAACTGGAGAAGTCGTTCTCCAGCGCCGCCGACACCGCCTCGCGCTATCCGGCTTACGCCAAAGCGATCACCGCGGGAGCGCGCGAATCGTTCGTCAAAGGCGACCAGTGGGCCTACACCGCGGGCATCGTCGCGATCGCCCTGGGCGCCGCGCTCGTGTTCTTCGTCTTCCCGCACAAGCAGCGCGAGGAAGAGTTGCTCAGCGAATACCGCGCGATCGACTCCTCCGAGGCGGCCCCGGCGAGCGCCGGCGCTTAGCGCCGGACGCACGCGCGGTCCTTCAGCCCGGGCGTACCGCGCGTGCGTCCGCCTTGACCCAGACGACGGCCGCCACGACCGCCGAGACCACCAGCACCGAGGGCCACGCGCCAATCGCCAAACCGAGCACGTGAGAGATCACGAAGGCGGCAAAGCCGACACAGCCAAGGATCGCGGCCGTGCGCACGCCATGCCGGCGCCGCCATTCCCAGATGCACCACAGCCCTCCAGCGGCCAGCACCACGCCGCCAAGCGGACGCGAGCCTGTGCCGACGGCGACCGCAAAGCCGGCGATCAGGGATGCGGCGGCGATTGGGGCCGTGGGGATCGCGCGCACAAGGTCGAGCCTAGCCGACGTGCTCCTCGAAGAACCCAAGCATCCGCCGCCAACCGTCCTCAGCCGCTGCTGCGTCGTGGCCGACCATCATCGGGGTGGGAACGCGGGCGAGCCAACCCTGCCAACCTTCGTGCTGGGAGAAGAAGGAGTGACCCGCGCCGTCGTAGGTCTGGATGTCGTGGTCCACTCCCAGCGCCTGTAGGTGGGCCTCCAGGCGCTCGGCCATGTTGCGGCCGAACATGCGGTCCTTCGAGCCGAAGCTGGCGACCACCGGACACACCCCATCGAGCTTGGCACGACTCTTGGGCACGTCGCCGTAGTTGACGGCCGCCGCCTTGAAGCCGGGCTTGGTTGCCGCGATCAGGGCGAAGCCGCCGCCGAGACAGAAGCCGGCCACGGCTATCCGCTCGGCGTCAACCTCCTCGCGCGCGGCCAGGGCGTCTCGTGCGGCCAGGATGTCGGCGATCTCACGGTCGATCGTGCCCCTGACCATGTCGGTCATGACCCGGCTGAGGCACACGATCCGCGAGCCGTGCGAGAACAGGTTGGGCAGCAGCACGACGTAGCCCTCCGCCGCAAACCGCGAGGCGATGCGGCGCATGTCGTCGTTGACGCCGAAGGACTCGTGCAGCACCAACACCGCTGGGTGGGGGCCAGGCCCGGACGGCTTGAAGAGCTCAGCCTCCAGCGAGTTCCCGTCGCTCAGGCGAATCGCCAACCCCTCCACGCCCTCAGCAGCGCCCGCCATTGACGGAACCATACCGTGGGCCCAGGTGCCGCTCACAGTTCCGTTGACTATGCCGATAACCTGATGGTCTAGGCTTAGTTCTCGAAAGGAACGAGGATCCCATGGCCAACCACACCAAGAAAGCCCTGCAAAAGGCCGTAAACGACGTCAAGCGAGAGCATCCAACGCTGGAGGATCGCTTGGATCGTTATCGGGAGAAGCGCAGCGTCTACGACGCTAAGCGAGTCAACGAAAGACGGTCGTCGTCGCAGGCCGCCTCCGACCAAGCCCGGCCTGTCCGGCACGCCTACCGCAGTTTCTAGTGCCCGACGCAGCAGAGGCAGTTCCTCTGCCCATCCCTGGGCAGACCCCGCTGTTTCATGCCTTGGAGAGGGCACGATACGACCGCCAGGAGCAAATACGGGCGATCGAAGGTCGTACTAATAGACGTTTGATTGCCTACATAGCGGGTCCGATGACCTCGATCTCAGCTATGGATATTCCGCCGTTCGTTGACATCCTGCACGATGTCGAGCAAGGCAGCGACCTGGATTTGTTGCTTCACACGCCCGGAGGCGACGTAGACCAAGCCGAGAGAATCGTATTGCTATGCCGCAAGCGTGTGGGGGATGGATCCTTTCGGGTAGTGGTACCGGATAGCGCAAAGAGCGCCGGCACACTGATTGCCATCGCCGCAGACATGATTGTTATGGGAGAGCCGTCGGAGCTTGGTCCAATCGATCCGCAGGTGACAATTACCACGGCTAAGGGCGAGCCAATGGTGCGCCCCGCACAGTCTTTTCTTGATGGACTAGAGGCAATTGTGACGGGGGCTGGTGACGAACTTTCGGCCGCCTACTTCCCGCTCCTCGATAAGTTGGATCCCGCCCTCATCGACTTCTGTCGCAAGGCTTTGCAGAGGTCCGAGCAGTTTGCCGAGAAGTTTCTAACAAAGTACATGCTTAGCGACGATCCGACGAAGGCTAAAAATGTTGCGCACGCGCTCAACAACGTTGGTGAACATCTATCCCACGGTGCTGTGATCGACGCAGAGAGAGCGCTGGAGCTTGGACTCAAGATCGATTTACTGCCTCATGACGACGACCTTTGGCAAGCATATTGGCGACTCTACTGCGAGATGCGAATAGCGCTGACTAGCCAGGGTTCACGCCTTTATGAGGGACGCAAGGCATCCCTAATTTACGACGGGAACTAGTCTCGCCAGCGAGCCTTGCGCGGGCGCGGCGCTCCGGTAGCTCGTGGACCCACTGGACGCAATGCTGGGAGCGCGGACACCATACTGTGGGGCGATGGACTCGCTGTTCGATCCGGAGGACGCGGTGACGGGCGCCGCCGCCGCGGGCGCGGGCGCGCCGCTGGCGGCTCGGGTGCGGCCGGGGAGCTTGGAGGGGTTCGTGGGACAGGAACATCTGCTGCACGAGGGTTCGGCGCTGCGTACGGCGATCGAGCAGGGGACGCCTCATTCGATGATCCTGCACGGGCCGCCGGGGAGCGGCAAGACGACGTTGGCGCGGATCGTGGCGGCGAGCGCGAGTGCGGCGTTTGAGGAGCTGAGCGCGGTGGAGGCGGGGCGTCCGGAGGTGCGCGCGGTCATCGCCAGGGCGCGCGAGCGCAGGCTGGGCGGGCGCGAGACGATCCTGTTCTTGGATGAGATCCACCGCTTCAACAAGGCCCAGCAGGACGCGTTGTTGCCGGCGGTCGAGGAAGGCCTGGTGACCTTGATCGGCGCGACCACCGAGAACCCGTCGTTCGAGGTCAACCGCGCTCTGCTCTCGCGCACGCGCCTGTACGAGCTCCAAGAGCTGACCGAGGAGGACGTGCTGACGCTGCTGCGGCGCGCCTTGGAGCGGGGCGAGTGCGGCGAGGCCGAGGTGCAGGACGCCGCGATCGAGATGCTGGCGGCGCGCTCGGGCGGGGACGCGCGCACCGCGCTCAGCGCGCTGGAGCTGGCTTGCGAGACGGCGATTGGGCCAGTCACGGTCGAGCATGCCGAAGACGCACTGCAACGCAGGATCGTGCACTACGACAAGAAGGCCGACAGCCACTACGACACGATCTCGGCTTGGATCAAGGCGACGAGGGGGTCGGACCCGGACGCGTCGCTGTACTACCTGGCGGTCATGTTGGAGGGTGGCGAGGATCCGCGCTTCATCGCGCGGCGGATGGTGATCTTGGCCAGCGAGGACATCGGCAACGCCGACCCTGGCGCGCTCACAGTGGCGACGGGCGCCGCGGCGGCGGTCGAGCACGCGGGGCTACCCGAGTGCCAGTTCGCGCTCGCCCAAGCCGCCATCTACCTGTCCTTGGCGCCCAAGTCCGACGCGGCCAAGCGGGCGATCGGGGCGGCAAGGGACTTCGTCCGCGAGCACGGCGCCTCCCCTCCCCCGGTCGAGCTGCGCTCGGGTGGACGCGGCGAAGGCTATGACAACCCCCACGCCCATCCGGGGCACGTGACAGAGCAGCAGCTCGCGCCCGACGCCGCCGCGAGCGAGCGCTTCTACAAGCCCGACGAGGCCGAGGCGCGGCTGGCCGAGCGGCTACGCCAGATCCGCCGGGCGCGGGGCCTTGAGCGCTAAGCCCAGGGTCGCCGTCGTAGGCCACGTCGAGTGGGTGGCGTTCGCGCGCGTGCCCCACATCCCGGGCGCCGGGGAGATCGTGCACGCGCAGGCGCCGTTTGCCGAGCCGGCCGGCGGCGGGGCGGTGGCGGCGGTCCAGCTGGCCCGGCTGGCCGGGGCGGCGGTGCTCGTGACGGCGCTCGGCGAGGACTGGCATGGGCGACGCTCGGTGGAGCGGTTGGGAGAGCTCGGCGTGGAGGTGTGGGCCGCCAAGCGCGAGGCGCCGACGCGGACCGCGGTGACCCTCATCGACGCGAGCCGCGAGCGCGCGATCACCACCTTCGGCGCGCGCCTGGAGCCAAAAGCCGACGACGAGGAGATCCCGTGGGAGCGGCTGGCGGAGATGGACGCCGTGTACTTCACCGCGGGAGACCTCGGCGCGCTCAGGGCCGCGCGGGCGGCGCGCACGCTGACATGCAGCGCCCGCGCGATGCACGCGCTCGGGCACGGGGTGCCCTTGGACGCGCTGGTGTGGAGCGCCAATGACGAGATCGAGCGCGAGCACGCAGCGCGGGCGCGTGGAGAAGCCCGGCTCGCGGTCGCCACCGAAGGCAAGCGCGGCGGGTCATACACCGAGCGCGCCTGTGCCGAGGCCGAGCGGAGCGGCTCGGAGTGCGAACGCGCTCGAGCCGGCGACGAGGACGACCCCGACGCCGCCGGAGGCAAAGCGGGGACCTGGCAAGCGACTGAGCCGCCGGGCGAGCCGGTGGACTCCTACGGCTGCGGAGACTCGTTCGCAGCCGGCCTGACCTTCGGCTTGGGCCGCGACCTGCCTGCACCCGACGCGATCGAGCTGGCGGCCCGTTGCGGGGCGACTTGCCTCACCGGCCGGGGGCCGTATGAGCGTCAGCTGAGCTGCGTCGAGACTCGAGGCTTCGGGTAACTACCCATCCGAGTCATCCGATGCGGATGATGTGCACCCAGCTGTCGGCGTGGAAGATCTGACACTTCACGCGGACCGGCCAACCAAACCAACACACGAAAGGCACCGATGAGCACAGCGGCACAGCCCCGGCCTGCGAGCACCCCCGCCTCGGGCGACTTCACACAGGCGGCCGACGCGCTTGTCGTGTTTGGCATCAGCGGCGACCTCGCGAAGGTGATGACCTTCCGCTCGCTGTATCGCCTGGAGTATCGCGGGCTGCTGGACTGCCCGAT
This sequence comes from uncultured Solirubrobacterales bacterium, assembly GCA_963753145.1. Classification (GTDB taxonomy): domain Bacteria; phylum Actinomycetota; class Thermoleophilia; order Solirubrobacterales; family Solirubrobacteraceae; genus Palsa-744. Next base: position 1,030,810 of record CAVWAX010000003.1, on the reverse strand, counting down.
CGTGGGCGTGGCCGCGGACGATTGGAGCGTGGAGCAACTGCGAAGCCACGCACGCGAGTGCATCGAAGCGTGCGGGGAGACGGTTGACGAGGAGATCTTCGCGCGCTTTGCAAAGCGGCTCTCCTACGTGTCGGGCGACTTCACCGACGACGCGCTGTATGCGCGGGTGGGCGCGGCGATCGGCCAGGCGCAGAGCCCGGTCTTCTATTTGGAGATCCCCCCGTTCCTGTTCGGGCGCGTGATCCAGGGACTCTCCGAAGCCGGTGCCACCAAGAACGCGAGGGTCGTCGTGGAGAAGCCGTTCGGGCACGACCTCGCCTCCGCGCGGGCGCTCGCCGCCGAAATCCACCAGTACATCGAGGAGCCCCAGCTTTACCGGATCGATCACTTCCTGGGCAAGATGGGGACCGACGAGTTCCTGTATCTGCGCTTCGGCAACACGATGATCGAGCCGATCTGGAACCGCAATCACATCGCCTGCGTACAGATCACGATGGCCGAGAAGTTCGGCGTGGAGGATCGCGGGCACTTCTACGATCCGGTCGGGGCGGTGCGCGACGTGGTCGTCAACCACCTGATGCAGCTGGTCGCGGCGGCCGCGATGGAGGCGCCGGCCGGCAACGACGCGGAAACATTGAAGGACGCCAAGTACGCGGTCTTTCGCTCGACCGAGACGGCTGACCCGGGGCACTACGTGCGGGGGCAGTACGACGGCTACCTGGACATCGACGGCGTCGCCAAGGACTCCACCACGGAGACCTACGCGGCCCTGCGCCTGCACATCGACAACTGGCGCTGGGCCGGCGTGCCGTGGTTCATCAGGACGGGCAAGAAGCTGCCGCTCACCCAGACGGAGCTGCGCGTGATCTTCAAGCACCCGCCGCGGCTGGGCTTCATGGAGCACGGCCACCGCCGGCCCGAACCCGACCAGCTGGTCGTCAAGCTCGACCCGTCGACCGGTACGCGCCTGATCCTCGACGCCCACCGCGCCGACCTGGCGGGGCCGCAGGCGATCACGCTGGACATGGAGTTCTCCGAAGAGGGCGGCGAGGCGCCGACGCCGTACGAGGTCCTGCTGCTCGACGCGATGAAGGGCGACGCGGTGCGCTTCACCAGGCAGGACTCGGTCGAGGAGACCTGGCGCATCTTCGAATCGCTGTTGAGCGGGCCGCCGCCGGTGCACCCCTACGCGCCGGGTAGCTGGGGGCCGGCCGAGGCAGAGAAGCTGGTGGCGGGCCACGGCGGCTGGCACGGGCCGTGGATCGCCGGTTGACGAACTCACGATGGGGCGAGCAGACAGGATCGCGAAGCTAAAGACGCCGATGTTGACATCAATTTTGTTCTAACTACCATCGTATCGACGAAATGTATATACGTTAGTAGTTAACAGAAAGAGTATATATGTCCCCCAGCACCCCACCGCGAAAACCCAAGCAAAGTAAGGCGGGGGCGCCCCAGAGCGCCGCGGCGCCCTCACCCTTTCCGCCGATCGCCGATTACGCGTTCCTGTCGGACTGCCACACCGGCGCGCTGATCGCACCGGACGGGACGATCGACTGGTTGTGCGTGCCGCGCTTCGACGCGCCCAGCGTGTTCGGCTCGCTGCTGGACCGCCAGGCGGGCGGCTTTCGCTTCGGGCCGTTCGGGATCAACGTGCCGACGGCCCGCACCTACGAGCCGGGCACCAACATCCTGCTGACGACCTGGAAGACGACGAGCGGCTGGGCGATCGTGCGCGAGGCGCTGATCCTGGGGCCGCGGCGCGGCGAGGACTTGATCACGCCGCACACGAGGCCGCCGGCCGACCAGGACGCCGAGCATCTGCTCGTGCGCGTGGCGATGTGCCTGGACGGGGAAGTCGAGATGGAGCTGACCTGCGAACCGGTCTTCGACTACGGGCGCGCCACGGCGGCTTGGGCGGTCAGCGAGGACGGCCGGCGCGCCGACGCGAGCGGCGCGGAGCAGACGATCAGGCTGCAGACCGACATGGCGGTGGGGGTGGAGGGCGATTGGGTGAGGGCCCGGCACGTGCTCAAACAGGGGGAGCAGATCTATTGCGCGCTGTCGTGGGCCGAGGAGCTGGAGGCGCCGGGCGAGGTGCACGAGGCCAACGCGCGGTTGGCCAACACCGCGAAATTTTGGCGCGACTGGCTGGGGCGCGCGCGCATCCCGGACCACCGCTGGCGCGACCCGATCCAGCGCTCGGCGCTGACGATCAAGGGGTTGACCTACATGCCGACCGGGGCGACGGTGGCGGCGCTGACGACCTCGCTGCCGGAGACGCCGGGGGGCGAGCGCAACTGGGACTATCGCTTCACGTGGCTGCGCGACTCGACCTTTACGCTGCAGGCGCTGCACTATCTGAACCTCGATTGGGAGGCGGAGGAGTTCATGCAGTTCGTCGCGGACCTGGAGCCAAACGGGGACGGGGCGCTGCAGATCATGTATGGGATCGACGGGCGCAGGGACCTGACCGAGACCACTCGAGACGACCTGTCCGGGTACGCGGGCGCGGCGCCGGTGAGGGTCGGCAACGGGGCCTTCGACCAGCGCCAGAACGACGTGTTCGGGGCGGCCTTGGACTCGATCCTGTTGCACACGCGCCGCTCGGAACGGTTGCCGCGCAGGCTGTGGCCGATCGTGTGCGCGCAGGCGGAGTGCGCGACAAAAGTGTGGCGCGAGCCCGACCAGGGGATCTGGGAGGCTCGCGGCAAGCCGCGCCACTACGTCTCCTCGAAGCTGATGTGTTGGGTGGCGATGGACCGCGCCTCGCGCCTGGCCGAGATGCGGGGCGACGCCAAACTGAAGGCCACGTGGGCCGAGACCGCTGAGGAGATCAAGGCGGACATCCTCGCCAACGGGCTGACCAAGGACGGAGTGTTGCGCCAGCACTACGAGACCGACTCGCTCGACGCTTCGAACCTGTTGGCGGCGATCTTCGGGTTCCTCAAGGGCGACGACGAGCGGTTGCGGGCGAGTGTGATGGCGATCGCCGAAGACTTGACCGAGGACGGGTTCGTGCTGAGGTATCGCACCGAGGAGACCGACGACGGCCTGAGCGGCAAGGAGGGGAGCTTCTTGATCTGCTCGTTCTGGCTGGTGTCGGGGCTTGCGATCGTGGGTGAACAGCAGCGCGCCAGGGACCTGATGGAACGGCTGCTGCGGATCGCCTCGCCGCTCGGACTGTATGCGGAGGAGTTCGACACCGCCACGGGGCGCCACCTCGGCAACTTCCCGCAAGCCTTCTCGCACCTCGCGCTGATCGAGGCGGCGGCGCGGATCATCCTCGTCGAGCGTTTGGCGGAGATTTCGTGAGGCCGGGGCGCCCGTGATACGGGTCACGCTGGCCGAGGTCCAAGGGTGAGCGCGATCGACCCGCGGCTGGCGCGCTACGCGCGGGCTACCAAGAGCTTTTTGATCGCGTCGGTGTGTTTGGGCTCGCTGAGCGCGGCGCTGATCGTCGCCCAGGCGTGGCTGCTGGCGGAGATCGTGACGGGCGCGTTCTGGCACCACGAGGACCTGGCCCAACTGCGGACGCCGCTGGCGTGGCTGCTCGGCGTGGTGGTGGCACGCGCGATAGTCGCGTGGGCGGCGGAGCTGGCGGCGGGCAGGAGCTCGGCGAAGGCCAAGTCGCAGCTGCGGGACGCGTTGCTGGAGCGGGTCGCGCGGCTGGGCACCGACCCGACGCGGGGCGAGCGGGGCGGCGAAATCGCGCTGCTGGCGACGCGCGGGGTGGACGCGCTGGACGGGTACTTCTCGCTGTATCTGCCCCAGCTCGTGTTGGCGGCGATCGTGCCGCTGGTGGTGCTCGCGGCGATCTTCTCGGCGGACTGGATCTCGGGCGCGATCGTGGCGCTGACGATCCCGCTGATTCCCCTGTTCATGGCGCTGGTGGGGGCCGCGACGCGAGAGAAGATGGACCGTCAGGTGCGCACCTTGGAGCGCCTGGGTGGGCACTTCTTGGATGTGGTCGCGGGGCTGCCCACGCTGAAGGTGTTCGGGCGCGCGAAGGCCCAGGCGCGGCGCATCGAAGAGGTCTCCGAGCGCTACCGCGCGAGCGCCTTGGACACGCTCAAGGTGACGTTCTTGTCATCCTTGATCCTCGAGCTGGTGGCGACGATCTCGGTGGCGCTGGTGGCGGTCGCGATCGGGTTGCGCTTGATGGGCGGCGAGCTGGGGCTGAAGGCGGGACTGTTCGCGCTGGTGTTGGCGCCGGAGGCGTACCTGCCGCTGCGCAAGCTGGGCGCCAACTACCACGCGAGCGCCGAGGGGATGGCGGCGGCCGAGCAGGTGTTCGCGCTGCTGGAGCAGCCTCTGCCCGCGCAGGGCTCCAGGGCGGCGCCCGACCTGGGGCACGCGGCGATCGAAGTCGAGGGCCTGACGGTGCGCTACCCCGGCCGCAGCGCGCCGGCGCTCGATCGCGTCTCGCTGGAGGTGGCGGCCGGCGAGACGGTGGCGATCACCGGGCCGAGCGGCTGTGGCAAGTCGACCTTGCTGGGCGTACTGCTCGCTTTCACGGCGCCCAGCGAGGGCGCGGTGCGCGTCGGCGGGATGGCGCTGGAGGGGCTCGCGCCTGACTCGTTGAGGGCGCAAGTCGCGTGGGTTCCACAACGACCCCACCTGTTCGGGGGCTCGATCGCCGAGAACGTGCGGGTCGGTCGAGGGGACGCTTTGGATGAGGAGATAGAAGATGCGTGCCTGGCGGTGGGTCTGGGCCCCCTACTGGCGCGCCTGCCAAACGGGGTCAATACTCGGCTCGGCGAGCGGGGCGCCGGACTCTCCGCGGGCGAGCGCCAGCGGGTCGCGCTGGCCCGGGCCTGGGTTCGGGAGGCGGCGCTGCTGCTGCTCGACGAGCCGACGGCGAACCTCGACGGAGAGACCGAGCGCGAGGTGATCGACGCGATCCAGGCGCTGGCCGAGAGGCGGACGGCGATCGTGGTGGCCCACCGCCCGGCGCTGCTCGAGCTGGCCGACCGTGTTGTCGACTTGGGCGCCGCGCGCACCGCAGAGGTGCAGCCCATCGCGACGGAGGCGCCGGCGTCAGTCAGGCGCAGGACCTCGGAGGCGTTGGCGTGAGCGCCCTCGAACCGGGCTCGGCCGGTGCCCCCGAGGCCCCGCTGCGCCAGACGCTGGCCTTCGCCCGCCCGGCGGCCGGACGCCTGGCGCTCGCGACGCTACTGGGCGCGGCCTCGGCGGCGGCCGCGATCGGGCTGATCGCGACCTCGGCTTGGTTGATCTCGCGCTCCTCGCAGCGTCCCCAGGAGTCGGTCGTGGCGGTGGCGATCGTGGGCGTCCAGTTCTTCGCGCTGACCCGCGCGCTGGCGCGCTACGGCGAGCGCCTGGTCGGCCACAGCGCCGCGTTTCGGGCGCTCGCGAGCCTGCGCGTCAGCGTTTACAAGCAGCTGGAGCGCCTCGCCCCGCTGGGCCTGCCCGCGTTCGGCGACGGCGAGCTGTTGGCCCGCCTCGTGCACGACGTCGACTCGCTCCAGGACCTGCTGTTGCGCGTCGTGCCGCCGTTTGCGATCGCGCTGGCGGTCGGCGCGGGCACGGTGGCGCTGGTGTGGTGGATGCTGCCCGCGGCCGGTTTGATCCTGCTGGCTGCTTTGGTGGTCGCGGGCGTGCTCGTGCCTTGGTTGACCAGCCGCCTGGCGGCGCGCGGCGAGACACGTCAGGCGGCCGCGCGCGGACGGCTTACCGCGTCTGTGGTGGACCTGATCGAAGGCGCACCGGAGCTCGTCGCCAACGGCGCCGCGCCCGCCCAGCTCGCGCGGGCGGGGGCCGACGACGCCGAGCTGAGCGCGATCGCGACGCGCGGCGCGCGCACGGCGGGCGTCGGCCAGGGTTTGACGACGCTGTGCTGCGGCCTTGCGATGTGGGGCGCACTCGCGGTCGGGGTGCCGGCGGTCCACGAAGGGCGCATGGCAGGCGTCTTGCTGGCGGGCATCGCCCTTATCCCACTGGTGGCCTTCGAACTGGTGAGCGGCCTGCCCGGGGCGACCCAGACACTGCAACGCGTGCGCAGGGCGGGGACAAGAGTCCAGGAAACGCTCGCGGCACCTTGGCCCACGACCGAGCCGGTGCGGCCGGTCGAGCTTGCGGGACCAGACCGGCACGCACTCGCTGCGCCTCGGCCCACCACCGAGCCGGTGCGGCCGGTCGAGCTTGCGGGACGAGACCGGCACGAGTTCGCGGCGCCTTGGACCACCGAGGAGCCGGTCCGTCCCGGCGAGCTTGCGGCACGAGACCGGAACGCACTCCCATCCCCAATCCTGCAAGCACGCGATCTGAGCTGCACCTATCCCGCAGGCGCACAGCCCGCGCTCACGAATATCGACCTCGATCTGCGGCCGGGCCGGCGTGTGGCGGTCGTCGGTCGCAGCGGCGCCGGCAAGTCGACGCTCGCGGGCGCCTTGCTGCGCTTCGTCGACTACGCCGGTTCGGTGACAATCGACGGCGTCGAGATCGCGCGGGCGCGCGGCGAGGACGTGCGACGCCTGGTCGGGCTGGTGAGCCAGGACGCGCACGTGTTCGACAACACGATCGAGGAGAACCTGCGCCTTGCGCGGCGCGGGGCGAGCGTGGGCGACTTGGAAGCGGCGCTCGAGCGGGCGCGGCTGCTTGACTGGGTGCGCGAGCTGCCGGACGGGCTGCGGACCGAGGTCGGAGTGCGCGGCGCGCGGATGTCGGGCGGGCAGCGCCAGCGCCTCGCGCTCGCCCGCGCCCTGCTGGCCGACCCGCCGATCCTGATCGCGGACGAGCCGGGCGAGCACCTGGACACCGCTACCGCGGACGCGATCGTGAGCGACCTGCTCGCGGCCTCGCCGATGCGGGCGACCCTGTTGATCACACACCGGATGGTTGGCCTGCGGGCCGCGGATGAAGTGATCGTGTTGGAGCACGGCGAGGTGCTCGAACGGGGCGCCCCGGCGGAGCTAGTCACCCAAAATGGGTGGTTCGCCGAATCGTGGGAGCGCGATTTGGGTAAGGGTGAAACGTGACCAACGACCTGGCCCGCTGGCAGTTCGCGACGACGAGCATCTATCACTTCCTGTTCGTGCCGGTCACGATCGGGTTTGCCTTGCTCGTGGCGATGCTGCAGACGGCGTGGCACCGAAATGGCAACCCTGAGTATCGCCGCCTGACCCGCTTCTTTGGCACGCTCCTGTTGATCAACGTGGCGGTTGGCGTGGTGACCGGATTGGTGCAGGAGTTCGAGTTCGGGATGAACTGGTCGGCCTATTCGCGCTTCGTCGGCGACGTCTTCGGCGGGCCGCTCGCGATGGAGGGTTTGGCGGCGTTCTTTTTGGAGTCCACCTTCCTGGGCCTGTGGCTGTTCGGGTGGGATCGCCTGCCCAAGCGCATCCACCTGGCCTGCATCTGGCTGGTCGCCTTCGGCAGCGCCCTGTCGGCGTTGTTCATCATGGCCGCCAACTCCTGGATGCAACACCCGGTCGGCTACCAGCTCAACAGCCACCACCAGCCCCAACTGAACAACATCGGCGCGCTTTTCACCAATCCCACCTTCCTGTGGGGCTACGTGCACGTGCTGTTGGCGGCGGCCGTGACCGGCTCGATGGTGATGCTGGCCGTGTCCGCCTGGAAGCTGCAAGTCCTCAAAGACCCCAACGCCCCCACTGGGGACCATGCGGGGGCGCCTAGCGAACGCGACGCCTTCAAGAAGACGACGGCGCTGTCCTTGGGCGTGTTGATCCCCTCGATCGTGCTGACTCTGTTCGTGGGCAGCGAGCTGGGCGTGGTCGAGGCCAAGTACCAGCCGATGAAGATCGCCGCCGCCGAGGCCCAGTGGGAAAGCTGTCAGCCATGCTCCTTTTCACTGTTTCAGATCGGGGGCGGCAAAAATGACAAGACGCCCACCCAGATCGTCGAAGTGCCGCACGTGCTCTCGCTCCTGGCGACCAATTCGTGGAACGGCGGAGTGACCGGGTTGAACCAGTTGCAAAAGCAGTACGAAGCCAAGTACGGCCCCGGCAACTATGTGCCGGACGTGTTCATCCAGTACTGGTCGATGCGCATTATGGCCTACATCGCGGCCCTGGTGCTCCTGTTCGCCCTGTGGGGCGCCTGGCTTTGGCACAAGGGCAAGCTCGAGCACTCGGAGTGGTTCTTGCGATTGTCGATCGCCGCGGTCGTGACGCCGTTCGTCATGAACACGGCCGGCTGGATGCTGACCGAGAACGGGCGCCAACCCTGGATCGTGCAAGGGCTGATGAAGACGATCGACGCCTCCTCCCCGTCGGTCACCACGACCGACATTTGGATCAGCTTGATCGTGTTCGTTTTGGTCTACATCGCCCTGGGCGTCGCCGACCTGGTCTTGATGCTCCGCTACGCGCGCAAGGGCCTCGGCCATGAGGAGCCGGCGGGCGAGGGCGGTCAAACAGACGACGGAGCGGGCGCGATCCCGGCGCTGACCTACTGATGCAACTTCACACCGTGTGGTTCATCGTGCTGGCGATCCTCTGGGTCGGGTTCTTCGTTCTGGAGGGCTTCGACTTCGGGGTGGGCGCCTTGCACACCGTGGTGGGCAAGACGGAGACGGGGATGAGGGTCGCGCTGAACGCGATCGGCCCGTTCTGGGACGGCAACGAGGTGTGGCTGGTCGTGGCCGGGGCCGGCACGTTCGCGGCCTTCCCGGACTGGTACGCGACGATGTTCTCGGCGCTCTACCTGGCCTTGCTCTTGGTCCTGGTCGCCCTGATCGGCAGGGGCGTCGCGTTCGAGTTCAGGGGCAAGAGCGAGAATCCGCGCTGGCGCACGACTTGGACTTGGTGCACGACCTTGGGGAGCCTGCTGGTGCCGCTGCTGATCGGGGTCGGTTTGGGGGATCTGCTGGTCGGCCTGCCGATCGACGCCGCCCACGAATACACCGGCAACTTCTTCGACCTGCTGACCCCCTATGGCCTGTTCACGGGGGTCACGATCCTCGGCCTGTGCCTGCTGCACGGCGCGACCTTCCTGGCGCTCAAGACAACCGACGACGCCCGAGCCCGTGCGCGCGCTCTCGGCGCTCCGCTCGGCTGGGTCGCGATCGCTTTGGTCCTTGGCTTCGTGATCTGGACCCGCGCGATCGGTTCCACCCAGGTGCCCGGCCCGGTCGAAATCCTCGCCCTGCTGGCGGTCGTGTTCGCCGCCCGCCTTGCGCGCACCGAGCACGAGGGCTGGGCCTTCGCGGCCTCGGCGACCGCGATCGCCTCGGTCGTCGGCTCGATCTTCATCGACCTGTACCCCAACGTGATGGTCTCCTCCACCAACGCCGCCTACAACCTGACGGTCAGCAACTCCGCCTCCGGCTCCTACGCGCTCACCGTGATGAGCGTCGTCACCGTCATCTTCTTCCCCGTCGTCCTGCTTTACCAGGGCTGGACCTTCCACGTCTTCCGCGCGCGCGTCCAGGCGCCGCCGGCGGCCGCGAGCCCGCCGAGCGTCACGCATTGACGCCGGGGTTCGACTCAACTAAACATCCGTACTAAATACGTTCGCAAAAATTGAACTTGTCGGTTCGACGACCGTTGTTTGCTCAAACGAACTACCTGAGGAGGTCGAACCGTGTACCCGAGAGATCAGCGGTGGAGGACAGCTGTGGGCCGACGGCCGAAGGCCACGGTTGCGGCAACGTGGGTCGCGACCGGAGCGGCGATCGCGCTCCTGGCCGCGCTGCCCGCCGCGCCGGCCGGCGCCCGTGAGCCCGCGGCGAAACCGGCGGCGGCGGCACATGTCGCAGCCTTGCCCACAGGCGAAGCCGAAACGCTGCTCTCGGAGATCCCCCTCAGCGGGCTCGACGAAGCCGCGCTCACCGAAGCGCTCTCGCAACTGCCCGGCCTCGGCGCGCTGCCGGCCGGCAAGCTCGACGCCGCGCTCACCGAAGTCATCGAACGCATGGCGGGCGAAGGCGACACCGTGGGCGCCCTGCTCGAATCCGGCAACGTCGCGCCCGAGCTCGCGAGCGAGCTGGAAAAACTGCTCTCGATCGGCGAACTGCCGGCCCTCCTGTCGCTGCTCAAAGGCGAAAGCCTGGCCACCAAGCTGGGCGCCGCGCTCGGTTCGACGAGCGCCGAGGAGATCCTCGGTACGCTGCTCGAATCGAGTGGCGAACCCGAACAGGTGCTTGACCAAGCCTTCTCCAAGCTGACCCCCGAAGCATTGGAAGCGCTGCTCGGCACGACCTTGGCGGGCGAACCGTTCACGAAGACCACCGTCGGGGAACTCGCCTCCGAGGCGGGCATCAGCCCGGCGAGCTTTGCCGAAGAACTCGGAGCCACCTCGCAGTCTTTGCCCGAAACCACCACGGCCCTGACCACCCCTCTGACCGATGGCGAAACGCTCGGCGTGATCGACAAGCTGGGCGGTGTCACGCTCGGCATGATCGGCAAACTCGCGGAAGGCTCCGGCGAAGAAGGCGGCGAAGCGGGCGGCTCGGAAAAAGGCGGGTCGGGGGGCTCAGGCGGATCCGGTGGCTCCGGTGGCTCGGGCGGCTCGGGCGGCGCGGAAAAAACCGGGTCCGGCGGGTCTGGCGGCGCAGGTGGCTCCAGCACCGGCACGCCTCAAGGATCGTCCGCTCCTGGATCGATGACGGTGCTGGTGAGCGTCGCGCCCTCGACCGCGGGCTCGCCGGGCGCCTCCCCCTCCGTGCGTGTCGCCGCGCGCAAGAGCGCCAAGGTCAAGATCCTCGGCCATCGCGTGCGGGGCAACCGGGTCACGCTCATAGTCGAGACGCCAGCGGCCGGCAGCTTGACCCTCGCCGGTAAAGGCGTCAGGTCTGTGCGCCGTCATGTCACGAAAACGGAGCGGCTAACGCTGCGAACGACCTTGGTCCGCGCCTCCAAGAGCAAGTTGCGAGCGCGTCACCACCTGCGTGTAAAGCTCAGGGCGTCGTTCCGAGCCGCGAGCGGAGCGAGCTCGTCGGCAACGATCGCGGTGGTGTTCGGCTGAGGACACGCGCGAGCGCTGTAGTGGAGCCGCTTGGGCGCCGAGGACCGATCCACGCGATAGCTTGCTGCACTTATGCAGGCAAATGTCTACGTTGACGGCTTCAATCTCTACTACAGCGCTCTGCGTCAACGTTTCCCAGACTGTAAGTGGCTGGATGTCCGCACCCTCGCCGAAGTGCTGTTCCCACATGACGAGATCGGCCGCGTTCTCTACTTCTCGGCGCGGGTAATCGCACGCCCCGACGATCCGCAAGAGGCCACTCGGCAACAGATGTACTTTCGGGCCTTGGAGAGTCGGGGCGTTGAGATCTTCCTTGGCCAGTTCCGCAGCGGCTCGCGCTGGATGCGCCGCGCCGAACCCTGCCCCAACGGCGCAGCGTGTCCTCTCGGCGCGGAGAATGTCCGCGTCTTGTCAACCGAGGAGAAGGGTTCCGACGTCAACATTGCGTCTCATTTGCTCATCGACGCGTTCCGCCAAGAACGTGAGATGGCGATCGTGATCACTAATGACACTGACCTGGTGGAGCCGATCCGCATAGCGCGCGACGAACTTGGCCTGCGCCTCGCGCTGCTCAGCCCAAGTGAAAGTCCAGCGCGGAGTCTTTGCAGCGCCGTCGATGTCATCAAGAAGCTCCGCCATGGTTCCCTGAAGGCAAGCCAATTCCCCGACCTATTGCGCGACGCTCGCGGCGAGATACATAGGCCACGCGCGTGGCGACAGCCGTCGTAAGCGTTTAAACGCTGAGACCCGGCCAAAGCCGGGCCTCGCACCCGGCCGCCGAAGCAGCCGGGGGGATCGTGTGCTCAGTATAGGCGAATCGCCTACGGCCGGCGGTCTCTACCAACACCGACGCGCCTACCAGGCGTCTACATTCGGGCGCCGCTTGCCCGCCCGCCGACGCCAGTCCTCGGTGGGCGGGTCGAACAGGGTGGCGATCCAGCGGCGCGAGTCGGCGGGGTCGATCACGTCGTCGATCTCGCCGTGGGCAGCCATGTTGAGACCCTCGCGGCGGCGAGCCACCGCACCGGGCCGGGCCGCGTCCCAGCCGAGTGCGTGGCGCTCGCGCACCGCCGCCAGGTCCGCGCGCACCGCCTCCGGGTCGCGAGCCGCCGCCTCCGCCGCCGCCGGGGCCGCTCCGTTGGTCCCCTCCACCGCGGCCTCGTCCCCGGCCTCCAGCACCACCAGCAGATCCCCCTCGCCCACCGAGTCGCCGATCGCGACCGCCACGCTCCGCACGATCGCACTCACGTCGGCCACGATCTCGTGCTCCATCTTCATCGCCTCGAGCACCACAACCACCGCCCCGCTCGCCACCGCGCCACCCGCCTCATGTTCGACCGCCACGACGATGCCGGCGAAGGGGGCGGTGAGCTTTAGGTCTGAGTCTCCTGGCATGGCGAAATCATTGCGCACCGAACTCACGAGCTACGCGTCGCTGGCCAGGGACCACGAATCGAGTCAAGTCGAGATCGAAGGCCGCGCGAATCGCCTCGGTCAGGCGCTGCTCCTGATGGGTGAGCAAAACACCTATTTGCTCTCTAAGGGCTTCGGTGGGGATCGTGGTGACGTTGTCGCAACTAACGACCGACGGGCCGGCGAGGCCATTGGCGGCGTCAACCGGCACCTCAGTAGAGAGACCTCGAATCGTGGTTGTTATCGGCGCGACGGTGACGGTTTGCAGGTGGGGGCGGACCAACTCGCGCGTGAGCACCAGCACGGGCCTTGCCTTGTCCAACTGAGCGACGTGAATGGGACGCATCAGGCGAGCGAGGAGGGCAAACTCGAGACGTGCTCGGCGAGTCCCACAAGGTCCGGATCAGGACCGCTTTGGGCCAGGATCTCGGCATCTCGCGCTGCGATCACGCGTCTGCGCTCGCGCTCCAGCGCGCGAGTCACAATCGCCGCGCGGCTGGATCCCGCGCCGGAATCCACTCGCTCGTCCACGAAATCGACAAGCTCGTCGGGAAGACGCACCGCGATCTGCTTGCTCATACCAAAATGGTAGCAAATTGGTATAGCCTCCGCGCTTACTCAGAGAGGGCGTCCGTCTAGCTCGGCGGCCGAGACAAGTGTTGCGGCCGGGCCGCGGTGGTGCAAACATCTCTTCTCAGCCACAGCCAACCGGCGGGCACCAGCCGCAACGAGAGGAGCAGAGAATGAATGCTTCCAGTCAAACCGGCAGCGTCGAGGAGCGCACGCTCTCAGACCTTCCACCGCTCGGCGCCCACGAGCGCAAGGAGACCGGACTTCAGCTGCAGGCCACGCTCGTCGAACTGGTCGACCTGTCCTTGCTCGGCAAGCAGCTGCACTGGAACGTAGTGGGCCCCTTGTTTCGCCCGCTGCATCTGCATCTCGACGAGTTGATCGACTCGTGGCGCGAGCTGTCGGACACCGTCGCCGAGCGCGCCGTGGCGATCGGCTTCCCGCCGGACGCTCAAGCTCGAACGGTCGCTTCGGACTCCCCGCTGGAGCCCGTCGCGCCGGGCGCGATCGAGGACCACGTCGTGGTCGAGACCCTGACGCGCAGGCTCGCCCAGGCCGCCGAGCGGATCCGCACCGAGTGGAGCGCCTCGCCGAGCTTGACGCAGCCTCCCAGGACGTCCTGATCGAAGTGCTGCGCGCCGTAGAGCAGCAGCTTTGGATGGTGCGGGCGCAGCGGCGGCTTTGACTCAGCGCCCAGCGAAGGAAGATGCGCCCGTGCCAGCCGTCCATCGAGTAGCCGGGGATCTTCAGCGCCCCCTCGCGCAGCGACTTGGACTCGTCGTAGAGCTCAGCGAGGTCGATGTCGGAGATCGAGCCGCGACCCTCGCAGCGGGGACACATGCCGCCGAGGATCGAGAAGGAGCGCTTCTCTTTGGTTGTGCGCAGCATAGCGCCGCTTTGCCGGTCGTCGTCCTAGGCTTGGAGCCGGCAGCCTTCGACATGGGTTTTAGAGTGCGTAAAGACGGGACGCGATGTCGTATGGGTATACGTACATCGTCACAGCGCCGAACTGGTGCACCGCGAGCGGCTTGCCCAGGTCCGGCGTCGGGGCGGACCCAGCCACGGTGAAGCCGGGATCTGTCAACAAGAACGACTTGACGCCCGGCCGCGGCGTATACCACGATGTCATGATGTGCTGTTCGTAGGCACACAAATGCAGATTGCCGTCGCAGTCGTCAACAGGGAATACCTTCACCTGCATGTGGGTCGCCCAGGTGATCGGGGCAGCATCCAGGTAGCTGCCGTAACCGACGGCGAGGTGTTCTCGTTGGGCTATCCGCGCCACAGAGTTGGCAAGCGCGTAGGTGGGCGATCCAGTTTCGGGGCGGATCAGCCTTTGATCGATGAGACCGAGCCAGCCTGTGAATGCGTACAGGGTGACCGCAGCGGTGGCGATCGCTCGCGTGGCGGTGCTGCCCCGCGCCACCAGCGGCAACAGAGCGGCCGCCGCGAGCAGGATGCCGACGAGGTAGCGATCGGAGGGAGGCCCTTCGGGCATGCCGCTGGCGATGAACACAGACGACAGCGCCACCAGTGAAGTTCCCCAGTAGATCGTCCACGCCAGGTCGAGCCTCCTGGGCGAGGTTCTGGGCTCCTTGCGCATCGTGGCCGCGCTCATGACCATCTTCCAGGCGAGGCGCACGGCGAGGACCACAGCCACGATCGCCAGCAGTGCGCACACGAACTCGAGCGTCGAGGTGAAGCCGATCCGCAAGCCGAAGAATTCGCCGTTGGCGAGCGTCATGATCGACTGCCACCACAGTTCGAAGTTGCCTTTGATCGTTCCCGCGGCGGCGTAGACGGTCGTGTTCGTGTCGAGCGCCGTGACCACGTGCCAGTGGTTCATCAAAGCCTTCAACAGGACATAGCCGGCGATCGCGGTCGCGCCGCACGCAAGCCCGCCCAGAGCGGCGCGACGCGAGCGCTCCGATGGCATCCACATCCAGGTGAGCACGAGGGCGATCAGCAGCGGGCCGGCGCCGGCGACTAGCAGCAACTTGTCGGAGGCGGCGTTGAGCCCCAGCACGACCCCGACGACTCCCGAGAGCAGGACAAGCGGCCATTTCGCATAGCGCGACGGCCACTCCTCGAGCGCCACCAGCAGTCCGGAGAGCAGGGCTACCGTGAACCACGTCTCGGAGTGATCGTTGAGCACGAGGAGCAGCGAGAGCGTCGCAGGGCCCAGACAGATGAGGAGGGTGACCGTGATCGCGGCCCCCCACCTTCCCGCGATGCGCGAGACGGCCCAGCCCATGATCCCGGCCGAGCAGAGCGCGAGGGCATAGGGCGCAAACTCCCAGAGCTGGCGATGGCCGGGCAGCCAGCGCGTCCAAACCTCAAACAGGAGGGCCGAGTACCAGCCGAGGTGGCCGAGTAGGACGATGCCCCCACCGGCGTGGAAGAGCTGGCCGAGCACCGGCGCGGATGCGGCGTCGGGGCCCATATATACGCCGGCGACGATCTGGTTGACTTGCGTCGCGAACGTCACCAGATAGACAAGTGCGACGACGAGCGGCACGGCCCACCAGCCTCGCGCGAGCACGCCGGCCGGCGCCGACGGCACGGGACTCTCGATAGCTGGCGCCGACACTTGACTGCTCATCAGCCGCACAAGCTATCGCAGGCTTTGGCGTACCGGCGCCGCAGGGCTCCGACCACGACGGTAAGTCCGGGCTGTGGAAGCGATCCATTGGTTGCGCGCTATGCTCGTCGGCTGTGAGCGCCGCGACACCGACGCGCCCCGAAACCCGGCGATCGCGTCAGCTCTCGCGACAACGATTACCCCGGGGCCCGAAGTCCTCACGATGCCTGTTCCGCCCTTCTGCGCCGACGCGAAGGCGTGGGCGCAGAGCGGATTTCGAGCCCTGTCGAGCACCGCCGGCACCCGCTTTGAAGTGAGCTCCGAATCCTCGAGCCTGTTCGGACGCAGCAGGTCTTGCCACCAGGGGATCGCTGTGTCCTACAGCCGCCCGGGAGTGCCTGAGTTGCTGATGATGGGCGGGCCCCCGGGGCCGTGGTGCTTACCCTGAAGCTGCCGCGATACCGGTGTGTCAAGCGCCCAGGCGAACCGGAAGGCTTGCCAACCAGCACGGCGCTAGCCAATGCGACGACACCTGATGGGGAACCGTTCACGATTAGCGCGTTCGGCGCCCTCAGCGGCGGCGCCCCCTCCAGCGGCGCTCCCGTATACACCGAAAGCCTGGAGGCGAAGGCGAGCGAAGCGGCGCAGTTTTGCGAAGGCTACGTGGAACCTTGACGTAGTCAACCGTACGGGTGACCGCACCGCCTCGACACGCCCGGCGGCCTCAGCGGCGCGCCGGTTTCTTCTTTTTCTTTTCTTCCCTGAGCACAAGCATGCGCGTGGCGATACCGCTGCCGGAAAGCTTGACACCGAGGCCTTTGCCGCCGGCCTTGCGCAGGAGCGCCCTGCCGTTCGAAGTCAGCTTCAAACGTAGCGTCTCCCCGGCGCCGGCCGCGAGCGAGAAGGACGAGCTTGCGATCACTACTTCGCGTGTGTGCCTGACCGTCGTGCGCTTGCCGTGCCGCGTCACCTTGCGCGCTTCACTCACGCGAACGCGCAGTTGTAGCGACCCGCTGCAGGCGGCTCCGACCAGACACGTCAACTTGATTTCTGTCTCGCCCGCCTTCACAGGCGTCGCGCCCGCGGTCTGAGCGGTGGCGGCGCCACCCGATGGCACGCCGCCACCGCCACCGTCGGCGCCCGAGCCCGCCGAGCTTCCGGTTGACCCCCCGCCGGCGCTCTCGCCGGCCCCGCTCGAACCAGTGCCCGAGCCCGAGCCGCCGGAGCCGGTGCCCGAGCCGGAGCCCGAGCCCGAGCCCGACCCGCCACCAGTCCCCCCACCGGAGCCCCCACCGGAGCCCCCACCGGAGCCCCCACCGGCTTCGGAGCCAGGCTGAGCCTGGATCACAGCCGAGGCGGCCGACGTGGCCGCGCTCTGCCCGCCCGGGTTTTCAGCGGTGACCTGTACCTCGATCGTGTGACCGACGTCAGCCGAAGCGAGCCGGTAGCTCTGGCTCGTCGCCCCCGAGATCGAGCTGCATCCGCCGCCACCTTCGCCGCAGCGCAGCCACTGGTAGGCGTAGCTGGTCGCGGCCGGCTGCCACGCGCCATCGCCCGCGGTGAGCGTTTCGCCTTCGATCGCGTTCCCGGAGATCGTGGGCGGCGAGCTGCTGCCGGGCGCGTGCGGGAGCACCGTCGGCGTCGCCTGCGATAGAGCTTCGCCGCTGTCCCCGGAGTTGGCGACGTCTTCCCGCGCCCTGACCGTGTAGCCCGCGTCTTCGGCGCGGAGCGTGTACGAGTACCCCGTAGCTCCCGCGATTTCCGCGCAGGAGCCGCCGGCGACGTCACAGCGCAGCCACTGGTAGGAGTTCGATGTCGGCGAGCCCTCCCAGGCTCCGGGCGAGTAGATGTTGACGGATTCGCCTTCGATGGGAACGCCGAAGCCGTGCATCCCGGCGCCGAACAGGGTCGGCGGTGCGGTGTTGCGCAGCTTCGCCGCGACGATCGCGGTCGCCGCGGAGGTCGCGGCGGCTTCCCCGCTCGCGTTCTGGGCGGTCACTTCGACCTCGATCGTGCTGCCGACGTCCGCGGCGCCGAGCAGGATGCTTTCACCTGTGTCGCCGGCGATTTCTTTGCAGGAGGACCCGATCTCATTACAGCGCAACCACTTGTAGGAATAGGAGGTCGGACCGTGTTCCCACGTGCCGTGATCGGCCGTGAGCGTTTCCCCTTCCACCGCCTTCCCGGCGATCCTCGGCCGCGAGCTGTTGGCCGGCAGCGTGACAGCGGTCACGGTCGCTTCGTGTTCGCTGTATTCGATCTTCAACGTAGGGCCGCTGCCCGACAGGCAGCTGAGCGGGAACGTTGCCCCGTTGGGAATGCCCTGGAAGGCGCCTTCGAGCTGTCCGGTCGTCTTCACCAGCGTGTAGCGGCTTCCTTCCTGGAGCGTCAGGCACAGTGCCAGGGCCGGATAGATCCCGAGCTTCGCGCCGCCGAGATTCACATTCCCGGTCGCTTCGATCTGAGTATTTTGGATGGCCCCTCCGCTCTGTTCGCGCATGAACAGCTGCACGAACGTCTGCGAGTCCAACGACAGCGAGCCGTCGACCGTGAGCGCTCCCATCTGCGAGGCCAAGTAGTTCCCCGGCGCCAGGTAGCCGCCCGTAACCGTAAGTGGGCCGGTCGCGCCCCTACCCGAGAGCATCGCGTCTTCGACGCTGACCGCTTCGTGGTCGTTCGCGTCGAGCTTGGCCAGCTTTTCTTCGAAGCCGAGGCTGAGACCGCCGTTGTTGTCGGCTTCGGCGCCGGCGTGCGCTGGGTTGGCTCCTCTGATCTGCACCTTGCCCACCTCGTCGTCGGCGGCCGAGCAGAAGCAGATGCTGCCTTTCCCGCTGAGGACGACTGTGAGCGGATACCCTTCACCAGTGAGGTCCCCGTCCACACCGAGGCCGCCGAAACCGCTGGAGCCGCCGTCCACCGACCAGGTCTGCGCGGCGGTGAGGGCTATCGGGAAGATGAATTCGGGCTCGGACGCCACTTCACCTGTAGAAGTCGCTTCGATCCCGCCGCTGAGCGAAATCGGATCGCCGTTTATGAGATAAGGGGCCTTGTCGTAGATCGAGATCTTTTGCACCGCAAGCCCTGAGATGTCGTTCGCGCCGAAGTAGCAGTAGTCGCTCGGCGGTTCGGACGCGCAGGCGGGATCGCCGGCGAGCGACGGGAGGCTGAGGGTGCCGATCGAAGTGCCCGGGGCGACGCCACCGCTCCAGTTGCCCGCTTCGGAGAAGTCATAGGTGCCCGACGTATTCAAGGCGACAGCGCCGCTCCACGCCAGCGATGGCCTCACGACCACGACCGCCGTCGGCGAGGAGGTTGCCACGCCTTCGCCGCCGGCGTTGGAGGCCGTGACCTGCACCTCCAGCTCGTGGCCGACGTCTTGCGCGGTTGGTGCGTAATCCGGCGCGCTCGCCGAACCGATCGCTTTGCATTCTTTGCCGGACGCGTCGCAGCGCAGCCACTGGTAGGCGTAGGAGACGGGTTCGCCGGCCCAAGAGCCTTCTTCGACTGTGAGCGTCGCGCCTTCGATCGCGTCGCCGGCGATGCTCGGCGGCGAGCTCTCGGTCGGGGCGGACCGATACGCGTACCTGTCGCCAGTAGCCGGCAGCGAGGTTCCCGCCGTCGTCGTCACTGCGATGTCCACGGAGCCCGCCGCGTGGGCGGGAGCGGTCGCCTGGATTTCCTGCGCGGACTTCACTTCGAAGCTCGAAGCCGCCGTGGAGCCGAACTGGACGGCACTCGCGGCCAGTAGATGTTCTCCCCGGACCTTCACGAGCGTCCCGCCGGCCGCGGCGCCTTCCACCGGTTCGACGCTCGTCACGGCTGGGAGCGGTTCGTGCGATACGTATATGAAGCGATCGGTTTTGCCGGTCGCGCTCGTCCCGCCGGCAGTCGTCACGGTCACGTTGACGACGCCGGCCGCGTGTTCGGGAGCCCTGACGGTGAGCTCGCTCGCGGAGTCTTCGACCACACTCGTGGACTTGGCGCCACCGAATTCGACCGCGACCACACCCTTCAGGTCTTCGCCGGTGACCGTAACGCTCGCGCCCGGGTCGCCTTCAGCCGGTGCGACCGAGGTCACGCTTGGACTCGGCGGCGTAAACGCGGCGATGCCCTCGGGCGTGCCCACCCCCGAAGGACCGTCGTAGCCGGAGGCAGCGCGGCAGATTGCCGTGGAGCCACATTGGGCTTCCTCTTCCGCGGTGGCGCAGCCGGAGGTCCCGTCTTCGGCGTCGAACAGCTGTTCACAACGGCCGTTGGAGCCCTGCGTGACGTCGTGCAGCGCTCCGGATCCCAGGTGCGAGTACAGCGTCTGGGCCGGGAAGCTGACGCCGCCGCTGCCGCCCGCGAGCGCGTAGGTGGCAGCGACGATCGGCGCGGAGAGGCTCGTGCCGCCGACGGTCTTCCACGGTTCGAGTTCCCCGCTCTGCTCGGGCGTGGAGTCGTACACCGCGATGCCGGTGAATGGATCGCCGTCGGCGGCGAGGTCGGCGGCCGCGCGGTCTTCGCCACAGCCGAGCGAGGCCCAGGCCGACAGTGCGCGCTGCCAGGCCGGCGCTTGGAAGTGTTCGCTGCAACCGCCGCCGCCGGCGCCGAAGCCGGTGTTCAGCGTGGAGCCGTCGTTCCAGACGCTCTCACCCTTCCAGGCGCCTTCGGCGACGCTGAGGCGGGTGCCGCCGACGGCGAGCACGTGCGGCGAGGACGCCGGGTAGTTGGGATGGCCTGCGAATCCGAAGGCGCTCGTGTCCCAGTTGAGATAGCCGTAATCGCCGGTTGAGGCGGTGATCGGGATGCCCGGATGGTCGTAGGCGGAGCTGTCGGTGCTCGACTCCGGGCCGCCGTAGGAGTTGGAGATCTCGGTGGCGCCGAGTCGCGAGGCGGTTTCCTCGGCCGCTTCGAGAGCGAGGCTGCCGGAGTTGCCGGCCTCGACCAGCAGGATGTGGCAGTTCTGGCAGATCGCGTGGGCCGTCTCGACGTCGAGCGCTATCTCGCCGGCCCATTTGCCTTCGCTCGCCGGTAGGGGGCTGGTCGCGCCGGACTGGTTGACCTTCTCGAAGCAGCCGTCCGCCTTCGTGCACGAGGGAAGCCCGAATTCTTTGCTGTAGACGGCGAGATCCGCTTCGGCTGTGGGGTCGTCGTAGGCGTCGACGATCGCGATCGTCTGCGCGATCGGCGCTTCGGCCGGTAGCCCGTAGGCGCTGTGCAGGTCCTGCGGGCGCAGGCCGAAGGCCCCTTCGGACGCCTCGCCGGCGGCGATCGCGTGCGCGCGCGTCATCGCGAGCGGGTGCGCGTGCGCCTGCGCGGCCGGCGTCTTCGCCACCAGCTGCAGCGCGAAGCACTGAGCGGAACCAGGCAACGCCGCACCACAGAGCTGGCGCACCGAGTAGTCGGAGGCAGGCAATGGCTGCCCGGCCGGCACGGCGCCATAAGCGGGCGCCGTGCCGGCGGCGCACAGGAGCGCGAGCGCAGCCGCGCCAGCGACGCGAAGCAGGCCATCCTTGGCCGCGCGCAGGCGGTGTCGCTCGATCACCATGGAAGCGTAGGGGCACTTCGCCGCTGAGGCCAAAAGCCTGTAAGCGGGTAGGTGAAAACCTGTAAGGCGCTCACGGCGCTGCGGACGGGCCGAGCGCGGCGCCGAGCTCGCGGCGAGAGGAGATGCCCAGCTTGCGATAGGCGTTGCCGAGGTGGAACGCCACCGCCCGCGGGGTGACCACCAGATGTTCGGCGATCTCGCGGTTGCTCAAGCCGGACCTGGCGAGCTCGGCGATGTCGGCCTCGCGCGCGGTCAGCGCAGCCGGCCCTTGCAGCCGGCGGCGACGTGGCCTGCTGCCGGCGGCGTGCAACTCGGCCAGCACCTGTCGCGCGAGCAGGTTCGCCCCGCATTGCTCGGCGAGGTCGAGTGCCACGCGCAGTGTCTGGCGCGACACGTCGTCACCGGCTTCGCGCTGAGCGCGGCCCAGCGAGTGAAGGGCGTAGGCGTGGTCGAGCAGGGTCTCGCTGCGCTCGAGCGCCTCGACCGCACGCGCCGTCCAGCCGAGGCGTTCGTCCGCGGATCCCACGAGACCCCGCACGCGCAGCGCGCCGCCGAGGGCGCGCGGTGCGCCCCAGGCTTCGGCCAGCGCGAGGTCCTCCTCGGCGAGCGCGAGCGCGTCGTCATCGCGCTGGAGCGCCGCGAGCGCGAGCACGGCGTCCGAGCGCCACGGCGAGCACGCCGGATTGACGATCTGAAGCTCGGCCCGCATGCGCTCGCCCGCCCGCTCCAGGATCTCAAGCGCGCGGGCGGGTTCGCCGCGTACCAGCGCGAGCCGGCCGCGCGCGGCGTCGGCGATCGCCCACATCGGACTCTCGCGCGGATGTGCCGTGCCGGCGCCCGCTGCCGCGAGCACCGCGTCCCCCTCGTCGAGCTCGTCGCGCTCGATCAGTACGTAGGCCAGCGCGGCCGCGTTGACTGGAAGCCATACGGACCAGCCGTCCTCGCTTGCCGTGAACGCCGCGCGAAGCTCCACCTCGGCCTCGCCGAGCCGGCCGGCGTAGGCCAGCGCGTGGCCGCGCATGTGCCGCCAGGTCGCTGTGTCCAGGCGCGAGCCGGAGCGACTCGCGGCCGCTAGGCAGCCGTCGGCGAGCTCGAGCGCCTCGCGCTCGGCGTCGGCGTTGTGCAGCACGGCGAAGAGACGGATCGCGGTCGAGTCATCGCCGACGGCACTCGCGCGCGCGGCGTCCTCTGCCCATGCCTGGCGGGCCAACTCGACGGCGATTAAGTGGTCGCGACCCTGGAAGAGTCGCTCGCGAGCCGCCGCGAGCAGATCCCGCGTCGCCGCCACTGGATCCTCCGGCGCGCCGCTGTTGGCACGGCGGGAGATCCAGATCGAGGCCGTGTCGTGCGCGGCTGCAAGCTCGGTCCGCAGGCGCTCGTCGCGGACATCGATGCGCAGGCCCTCGGCAGCAACCTGCGCGGCGTCGGCGAAACGAGCCTGGTGTTGGTGGGCGCGCGCGAGCGCCAGCAGAAGTCGCGCCCGCTCCTCGTTTGTGGCCGCCGCCTCGACGGCTTGCGCAAACGTCTTCGTGCTCGCCTCGCTGCCGGCCGCCGCCTGTGCGTGCGCGAGCTCGGCGAGGACCCCCGGCCGCCGCTCGGCGCTCGGCGGCTCCTTCAAGGCGCGTTCGAGCAGCGCGACGGCACGCTCCGGGCTCGCGCCCCGGCGGGCCTGCTCGGCGGCGCCGGCGAGCGCGTCCACCGCCCATGGGCGAGCGGCGCCGGGGCTCAGCAGCAGATGAGCCGCCGCGGCCGTTTGCTCCCCACGCTCGTCCAGCAGCTCCGCCGCCCGAGCGTGGAGCAGCGCACGCTCGGCGGGCGGCATCGAGGCACGGACTGACTGTCCCACAAGCGCGTGGGCGAAAGACAGCTCGATGTCGCCTTCGAGCAGTTCCGCGACCTGCAATTCACCGACGGCCTGCCGCGCGGTGTCCTGGTCGACGCCGGCGAGCGCGGCGACGAGCTCGATCGTGCCATGCGTCTCGAACACACTGGCGGCTCGGGCGATCGCGGATGCCGCCGGGGACATCTTTCGCAGCGTGGTTTGCACCGCCCACGCCACCGGCGCCGGGCCGATGCCTCGCAGCAGCTTGAGATCGTCGGCGGATCCCGTCGCCCCGTGCTCGGCGAGACCGCGCGCGAGCTCGCGAACGAGCAAGGGGTTCCCTCCCGTCACGGCTACGCACTCGCCGGCGAAGGAGGGATCCAGAGGGGTTTGCAGCGTGCCGGCGACGATGCTCACAACCTGCTCTTCGCGCAGCGGCCTTGGCTCTATGCGCAGCACGCCGGGCGTCTGCGCCAACTCGCGCAGCAGATGCGACTCGGCGCCGGGGTGCGACGGCCGCAGGGTCACGACGAGCAGGGCAGGCAGCCCGCGTATTCGCCGCGCCAGGTACACCAGCAGGCGCAACGACGGCGCGTCGAGCTCGTGGGCGTCGTCCACCAACAGAGCTACGGGGCGTTGCGCGGCCAGCTCAGCCACCAGCCGGTAGAGGCTGTGGATCAGGAGCTGCTGGGCTTCGGCCTCGCCGAACGCGCCGGGAGCGCCGCCGGCGTCGAGCGCGAACAGCCTCGCGGCCATAGCCGCCGGGCCGGCGAGCAGGTCGGGCGACCGGCGCACCTGCGCTTCAAACAGCTGCAGCGCCGCCCCGAACGGCATGTCGCGCTCCAGCTCACTGCCGCGCGCGAGCAGCGGGAGCAGCTTGCCGGCGGCGAGGGTGGCGGCCTGCTTGAGCGTGTGGGTCTTGCCGATGCCGGCGGGGCCGCTTACGAGGACGGTCGCGCCGCGGCCTTGCTGGGCGTTGCGGACGGTCGCCTGCAGTGCGTTCGTATCGGTCATCTGGCGATCACAGCATGACGTGAGGCATCGAAATCGGGAGCAGCAGGCATCGAAATTTGCGACTTTCGGCCTCTACCCGAGAAGGACGGCATCGAAGCACCCGACGCCCATCGCCCTACCGATAAATCGCGTTGGCTAATCGAGTGGCGGGTAACTCAGCAGGGGGGGCTTGCCGCGGGCGGGGAGAACATAGTCAGCTCGAAGAGATCCCACATGCACCAGTCGAAACGGGCGCAGTGCCGCATCAATACTCCCTTCTGGTCGAGCGCGCCCGGCTTGACGAGTGGGCCAAGGACCTGGCGCCGAGCGCGGAGCTGCGCCGTTGGTTCGGGCACGAGCCCGGGCGCTTCGAGGAGTTCGGCGAGCGCTACCGCGCCGAGCTGGCCGAGCGCCCCGAGCCGGTGGACGCGATGCGCCGCCGCGTCGCGCGGGAGCCGGTTACGCTCCTCTACGCCGCGCGCGATGAGCGGCACAATCACGCCCTGGTGCTCGCGGACTTCCTGCGCGGCGCCGAGTAAGGAGGAGAGATGCAGAGCTGGGACCTGAGAGCGCTGGAGCTGAAGCCGCGCCTGCCGGAGATCCTCTCCTCGGGCGACTCCGCGCGCGCGATCGCCCTCGACCTTGCCGCCGGCGAGAGTCTCGACGAGCACGAGGTGCACGAGCGTGCGTGGCTGTTCGTGGTCGACGGCGAGTTGCTCGGCAACCGCCGCGCCCACTCCTCGGTGAGCATCGCCTCCGCTCGCTTGCTGCGCGCATAGGCGGTGGCGCCGTCGAAGCGCTCGCGCGCCATCTGCAGGTCGTCGAGGTGGACTCGCTGCGTGTACATGCCGCCCGAGGACACGTTGACGATGCGCCCCGGGTCGCTCGCGGCGAGTGACTCGACCAGCAGGTTCGTCAGCAGGAACGGTCCGACCACATTGGTCGCGAACGTCAGCTCGATGCCGTCCGCGGACACTGTCCGCTCGTGTGGCAGCGCGCCGGCGTTGTTGACGAGGACGTCCAGGCGCGGCGTCTGGGCGTGCAGGCGCTGCGCGTACCGGCGCACCGAGTCCAGATCGGCGAGGTCGCACAGGTCGAGCTGCACTTCGCCGTTGCCGCTCTGAGCCGCGATCTGCTCGCGCGCGAGCTCGCCGCGCCGCTCATCGCGCGCGAGCAGATGCACAGTGGCGCCGAGGCGCGCGAAACCCTCGGCCGCGGCGAGGCCCAGGCCAGAGCTGGCGCCGGTGACGAGCACGACCTTCCCGTCCATGGGGGGCATGCCTGTGGGTTTGAACGTGCGCTCGCGGAGGCTGTAGCCGACGCGGGTGTATCCCAGCACGACGGTGCGGTCGAGGACGGTGTCGAGCCATGAGAACATGTCGTGTTAGACAGGATAGAATTGTTCGCAGAGGAGATCGATGAGGATCGCGATCGTCGGCGCCGGGGTATCGGGACTCGTGTGCGCGCACATGCTGCAACGCGATCACGAGCTGGTCGTGTTCGAGGCCGGCGAGCGGGCCGGCGGGCACGCCCGCACGGTTCGTGTCGAAACCGGCACGGGCGTCTATGCTGTCGACACGGGGTTCGTCGTCTTCAACGATCGCAACTACCCCAAGTTCGAACGCTTGCTGGGCGAGCTTGGCGTGGCGACGCAGCCTTCACAGATGAGCTTCGGGGTGAGCGACGGCCGGGACTTCGAGTACAACGGCGCCTCGCCGATGGGCCTGTTCGCGTGCCGCCGTCACGCGCTCTCGCCCTCTTTTTACCGAATGATCGCCGACCTGTTTCGCTTCAACCGCGATGCTCGCCTGCTGCTCGCCGGTGGTAGTGAGCTTTCGTTGCGCGAGTGGCTGGCCGAGCGGCGCTATTCACAGATGTTCGTGGAGCGCCTGATCGTCCCGCAGGCATCGGCCGTGTGGTCCGCCGACCCGGCGCAGATGTGGTCGTTCGACCCGGAGCGGATCATCCAGACGTTCCGGTACGCCCACCCCGTCTATACGCCGGCGGGCGTCGCCGCGCAGGGTCGGCATGAGGAGATCAGCGGGCGCAATCGCACGCACTGCTGCGGCGCCTACTGGGGATGGGGCTTCCACGAGGACGGCGTCGCCAGTGCGCAGCGGGTGGTGGGCGAGCTGGACGGCTTTGCCCAAGCGAGCCGGCGAGGAGCCGGCGAGGGAAGGACGGGGTGAGGGCATGACGGCCAGCGCGATCTACGAGGGCACGATCCGCCACCGCCGCTATGCCGTGCGCGACCACGAGTTCCGCCATCGCTTGGCGCTGCTGTACCTGGACCTGCAGGAGCTGGACGTAGTGCTCGACGGCCGCCTGCTCGCGCGCCGTCCAGGGCTGGTGCGGTTTCGCCGCAGCGACTACCTGGGCGACCCCGGCGTGGCGCTGGCCGACTGCGTGCGCACGGAGGTGCAGCGCCAGACCGGCAGAGCTCCCGTCGGGCCGGTTCGCGTCCTCACACAACCGCGCACCTTCGGCCATTGCTTCAACCCCGTCAGCTTCTATTACTGCTTCACCCCGCAGGAGCGCCTCGACGCGGTCGTGGCGGAGGTGACGAACACGCCTTGGGGAGAGCGCCACGCGTATGTGCTGACGCGCACAGGCGACGCGCGTGAGCTTTCCGCAAGCTTGGCCAAGGCGTTGCACGTGTCGCCGTTCATGGGAATGGAGCAGCGCTACACGATTCGCGCCTGCGCGCCCGGGCCAACGCTGTCGGTTCACATCGAGAGCCGGGAGCATGGACGGCCGGCATTCGACGCGACGCTATCGCTGCGCCGCGCCCCGCTCACGCGGCGCGGCCTGGGGCACCTGACGATGCGCTACCCGGCGGGGACGCTGCGAGTGCTCACGCTCATCTACGGCCACGCGCTCGCGCTAAAGCTGCGGGGCGTGCCGGTCCATCCCCGGCCGAGGGAGCGGACGTGACGCCGTCGCAGCGCCTGGCCAAGCGCATCGTGCTCGTGCTGCTCAGAGGCCTGCGCGCGGGAGCGCTCACCGTCCTCGACGGCGATCAGCGAGCGGTGTTCGGGGAAGGCGCCCCGCGCGCGACCGTTCGGGTCAACTCCCCGCGGCTGTGGCCGATGCTGCTGCGAGGGAGCCGCGGAATGGCCGAGGCTTACACGCAGGGGCTGTGGGAGTCGCCCGACCTGACGGCCGTCGTGCGCGTGGCCGCGCGCAACGCCGCAAGCCTCGATCGATGGCGCCGGCGCCTGGTCCCGGCGCGGGTTCCGCTGCAGGCCGCGCGGGGGGTCCGCGCTCGCAACACGCGCGCGCGCAGCCGTCGTGACATCGCGGCGCACTACGACCTCGGCAACGATCTGTTCGCGCTGATGCTCGACGAGACCATGATGTACTCATCCGCCTATTTCCCGCATACGGACATGACGCTGGCGCAAGCGTCGCGGGCGAAGATGGAACTGGTGTGCAAAAAGCTCGACCTGCGCGCCGGCGAGCACGTGCTCGAGATCGGCACGGGATGGGGCGGCTTCGCCGTACACGTCGCGAGGACGACGGGCTGCCGAGTTACAACCACCACCATCTCGCGCGAGCAGTACGAGCACGCGCGTAAGTGGGTGCGGTCCGCTGGGGTAACCGACCTGGTGACCGTGCTGTGCGAGGACTACCGCGACCTGAGCGGCCGCTACGACAAGCTCGTCTGCATCGAGATGATCGAGGCGGTCGGGTATCGCGAATTCGGGACGTTCTTCGCGCGTTGCTCGGACCTGCTCGCCGGCGACGGGGCGATGCTGCTGCAGGCGATCGCGATCGACGATCGCGCTTACGCTGTCGAGAAGGCGTCGCGCAGCTTCATCCGCACCCACATCTTCCCCGGCGGCTGCCTGCCCTCGCTCGGCGTGATCGGGCGTTGTCTTGCTCGGCACACGGACATGCGAGCGGTGCAGCTCACGGACTTGACGCCCCATTACGCGGAGACGCTGCGTAGATGGCGTGCCAACTTCGAGGCCGCGAGCACACGCCTGGAGCAGCTCGGCTATGACGAGCGCTTCCGGCGCCTGTGGCGAATGTACCTCTCCTACTGCGAGGCGGGGTTTGCCGAGCGTCGCATCCGCAGCATGCAGATGCTGCTGGGCAAGCCGCGATGGCGTGGTTCCGGCGAACTTATTTACGCGCAGGCGACGCCGCGGGCGCTGGCGCCGCAGACATGAGCCGCTCGCTGGTCACCGGGGCGTCGGGTTACGTGGGCGGTCGGCTGGTGCGCGAGCTGCACGCACGCGGCGAGGCGGTGGGATGCGTCGTGCGCGGGCCGGGCCGAGTCGACTTCCCGGGGGACGTCACAGTTCATCGCGCCGACATGCTCGACCCAGGCTCCCTGAACGCGATCGGCGAGGGCTACACGACGGCCTACTACCTCGTTCACTCGATGGGTCGCGGTGGGGACTCCGACTACGAGCGACGCGACGAACTCGCAGCCGCCAACTTCGCGCGCTACGCGACCGCGGCCGGCATCGACCGGGTCGTCTACCTCGGCGGCCTCGGCGACCGGCCCGCGTCCAAGCACCTGCGCTCGCGCCTGCGCGTCGGGGAGATCCTGCGCGAGCAGGGGCCGCCGCTGACCTGGTTGCGCGCCGGCATGGTGGTGGGGGCCGGCTCGGAGAGCTACCGGACGCTGCGCTCGCTGGTCGAGCGCCTGCCGGTGATGCTCGCGCCGTCGTGGCTGTCCACGCCCACACAGGCGATCGCCATCGCCGACGTGGTGCGCTATCTCGTGCAGGCTCCCGGCATCCAGCAGACGCGCTCACGGGCAATCCAGATCGGCTCGGCGGAGGTGCTCACGTATGGGGAGATGCTCGATCGGATGGCCGACGCGCTGGAGATCCGGCGCCGCCCTCGCATACCGGTGCCGTTGCTGACGCCATGGCTGTCCTCCCACTGGATCGGGCTGGTCACGCCGGTGGACGCCGGGGTGGCGAGACCGCTGATCGAGGGGCTCTCCACCGACACAACGGTCACCGACCCGTCCGGCATGGCACTGTTCGATTTCCGGCCACGCTCGTTTGAGCAGGCCCTGCGCGAGGCGATCGCCGAGGAGGCCGACCGTCCGCTCACGCCGTCGCGGTAGTTCTCCTCTCGGGTCGGCCACCATCCTCGCGCGCGGAGCGGGCGCCGTCAATACCGCGTTCTCCGCAGACTTTTTATGGCTCCCGTCGATCGCTTATGGATCGTCATCGATGCGGTTCGGAGCGCGCATGTCCTTTTTTGCTGTTCGGGTCGTGCGTGCACGACCCGAAGGGGGGCGCATGCGCCCCCCTTCCGAGCCGCACATGTGCGGCTCGGCCGGCCGGCACATGTGCCGGCCGGGACCCCTACGGGGCCATCCCTACGTGCTCAAGCTCTGGCCGGGGCCTGGGCCGAGCCGGCGGGGACGGAGGGACCGCTTGACTCGGCCACCCCGACGACCAAGGGGCGCACGATCGGCGGGGCCTTGCGCAAGGTGTCGTGGGCAAGCGATGCGATCGAGAAGCCGGCGGCGGCGATGGTCTCGACCGTCGAGCGGTTGCAGTTGCAGCCGTGGCCGACCCGCTGCTGGACGCCGTTCAAGCGGTCCTGCCAGCGAGCCAGGCGGGGCTCGCCGGAGCGCACGTGCTCGATGAACAGCAGCCTCCCGCCGGGTGCGAGCACGCGGCGCAACTCGCTCAAGGCGCGCGGCTGGTCGTGCACCGTGCACAGCACGAGCGTGGACACGGCGACGTCGAAGCTCCCGTGCTCGAACGGCAGGTCCTCGGCGGCCGCGTGGACCACGCTTGCATGGGGAGCAAGCTCGCGCGCGTGCCGCTCCAGCCGGCGCGCCATCGGCTCCTCGGGCTCGACCAAGGCCAGCGATTGGACGCCTTCGCCATAGAACGGCAGGTTGGCGCCGGTGCCGCCGCCGATCTCGAGCACGCGGCCCGCGGCCTGGGAGACGAGGGCCTCCCGGTGGGCGCGCAAAGTCGCCTTCTCAGGGCCCGCCATGATCCGGTCGTAACCGGCGGCGAAGACCTTGCCCCACAGGTTCATTGCTGGATGGTAGCCGTCCATTCGCGGGGCCTTCCCGCGCGCGAAGGCATGGCGCTGGAGAACGGTCCGAGTAGGCCGCGCAGATCCGCGAGCCAAGCACTCGAGAGGCCGACACGTCTGGATGCGACCGATCGTCTTTCCGCTAGATCCCCTGCCCGTAGTTCGTGCAACTCGCCTGGAACGTCGAGCTCGGGGGCGAGCTGAGCTGGTTGAGCACGTTCTGGAGCGAAGGCGAGTCGTCAAACATGCCGATGTGCGCGACGGGGTCTTCGGGGCACTGGCCCTGGATCGTGATATTTGTGACGCCGGTGCCGTTAAGGAACGCGTCGGTGTACGGCGTGACGACCTCGTCATTCTTGGTCTCAATCACGACGTAGCGCACGCCGGCCGCCAGCGGTTCGCCGGGACCGAACAGCTTGGTCATGAAAGCCGACCCCTGCTCCTGTTCGGGCAAGGCCGGCGCGCCCCAGTATTCGCCCAGGCTCGACACGAGTTCGCCGGCCCAGGAGAACTTTTCGAGCAGGGTCGTCACGCCGTCGAGCGTGGTGCCGTGATTGCTCGGCGCCAGGCCGACCAGCTCGTTGACCTTGGCTGCCCCGCCGAGGAACTTGATGTAGTAGTTGGGCATCATCCCGCCCTGCGAGTGGCCGACCAAGTTGACCTTCGACGCGCGGGTCCACCACAGAACCCAGTTGACGAACGAAGCGAGTTCTTCTGCTGAGTGTTCGATATGGCCGAGGCCGTCGATGCGGCAGCCGGCCGCGTCGCAGAACGACAAGCCGGTCGGGCCGTAGTTGAATGCATAGACGCAATAGCCCGCGTTGGCGAGCAGGGGCGCGAGCGTCACCCAGTTGGAGCCCTCGTCGGCCAGGGTCGCGTGCACGAGCACGACCGGGTAGGGGTGCGCCGAGCTCGGAGTGCAGCCGTTGTTGGCCCCTTCGACGTACTGCGGCGCATAGGTCTCGTTGAACAAGGCATCGGACATTGCTTCGCCGCCGTAGGGCACGTGGTACTGGGCGCCGGCTACCCCCGGCAATGCCACCGCCGCGCAAGCGGCTACGGCAGTGGCGAGCGCGAGCGTCTTGGCCCGGGACGCCGCCATCCGGCCACCGGACATAGCCGCCTGGGCGCGGGACCTCGAAGCGTTTGGGTCGAACATCGCAGGACCTCCTCAGGTCGGGTTGGTTGGGCCAGCTCTACCCGGAAGGGGAGTTGTTTGAATCGGATCCTCGACGAGACAGTTGGACCGTGACGCAGAGCCCGCCGGCGGGTCGGGGGGTGAGGGTGAGAGCTCCGTGGTGTGCCTGGACGATGCTGCTGACTATCGCCAAACCGAGGCCGAACCCCGCGTGGTCGGAGCGTATCCGCTGGGTTCCGCGCTGAAACGGCTCGCCCAACGTGGCAACCAGCTGCGGAGCGAGCTGCTCGCCGGTGTTCTCGACGGTGAGCACCACGGTCTCGGGGCGAGCGCCGGTGGTGATCCACACGGTGCCGTGTTCAGGGAGGTTGTGGACGATCGCGTTGTGCACGAGGTTCGTCGTCATCTGCAGCAGGAGCGCGTGTGAGCCGAAGGTGGGGGTCATGTTGCCGGAGGTCTCGATGGTGGCACCGCGCTTCTCTGCGAGCGGGAGGAGCGTTTCGGTGGCTTCTTCGGCGATAAGGGAGAGGTTGACGTGCTCCGGGGTGAAGGACCGTTGGTCGGCGCGGCTGAGCAGGAGCAGTGCCTCAGTGAGGTCGATCGCTCGGGCGTTGACGGCCTGGAGGCGCTCGACAAGCTCGCCGTTGACGCGGTTGGGATCGTTGTGGGCCACGTCGAGCAGTGACTGGGTGATCGCCAGCGGGGTGCGCAGCTCATGGGAGGCGTTGGCTGCGAATCGCTGCTGTTCGGCGAGGTGTGCCTCGAGCTGGGCGAGCATTGCGTCGAAGGCGTCGGCGAGTTCGCGGAACTCGTCTCGGCGGCCGGGTAGCGCGATTCGGTGGGCGAGCGATCCGGTCGCGGCCGTGCGGGTGGCATCGGTGATCCGGGTCAGCGGAGCCAGCATCCGGCCAGCGAGAAACCATCCGCCGACGAGGCCGAACGCCAGCAGGAACATCAGCACCGCGGCCGCCCTCGGAGCGAAGACATGTAGGAGGTTGGACCGAATCGGGAAAGGACCGGGAATGGGGGTGCTGATGAAGGCCTTCTCGGGGACGTAGCGCAGCAGGAACAGCCACACGGCGCCGAGCAGCAAGGCGCCGGCGAGCATCAGGAACCCTGCGTAGCTGAGGGTGAGCTTGAGGCGAACACTCAAACCCGGGGCTCTATCCACGATCCCCTAACCCTCAGGCTCGGTGTCTGCCTGGGTGTTGATGCGGTACCCGACCCCGGCCACGGTGGCGATGATCGGGGGTTCGCCGAGCCGTTTGCGCAGGGCCGAGACCGTGATGCGCACGGCGTTGGTGAACGGGTTGGCGTTCTCGTCCCACGCCTGTCTCAGCAGCTCCTCGGCGCTGACGACCCCGCCTTCGGCAGCCACGAGCACCTCGAGCACGGCGAACTGCTTGCGGGTCAGCGCAACGTAGCGGCCGTCACGGTAGATCTCGCGGCGAAACGGGTCCAGACGCACGCCTGCGATCTCTCGCACGGGTGGCCTGTTGTGTGCGCGGCGGCGGTCGAGCGCTCTGAGGCGAAGCACGAGCTCTCCGAGCTCGAACGGCTTGGTGAGGTAGTCGTCGGCGCCGAGCCCGAATCCGCTGGCCTTGTCGTCGAGCCGGTCGGCGGCGGTAAGCATGAGGATCGGCATGCCGCTACCCGACGCGACGATCCGCTCGGCGATCTGGTCGCCCGAGGGCCCGGGAATGTCGCGATCGAGGACGGCAATGTCATAGGCGTTGACGCTCAGCAGCTCCAGAGCGCTGGTGCCGTCGGCGGCGATGTCGGCGGCGATCGCATCCAGGCGCAGGCCGTCGCGGATGGCCTCGGCCATGTAGGGCTCGTCCTCGACGATCAACACGCGCATCGTCCGATGGTATGAGCTGGCACATATCGTCGGCATATCAAAAAACGCATACGTCCCGGCAACACCGAGCCGTCTTGACTGACAGGCGTGAGCCCCCCGCCCAGAGCTGACGTGCACTGAAAATCACCACCCGTTGGAGAACACATGACTAGAAAACCACGGCCGCTCCTCGCCGCTGCCCTGATCGCAATGGTCGCGCTGATCGGTGGGTGCGGCTCGAGCACACCCGCCCAAACCAGTGGCGGCAGCAACGTCACTGGCGCGAACGCAAAGAAGGCGGTGAAGTTCGCCGAGTGCATGCGCAAAAACGGGGTCAGCCAGTTCCCCGATCCGCCCGCCTCGGGCAATCTCACGATCGACGCGGTCGCGAACGGCTCGTCGCTGAACCCCAACACGCCGGCCTTCGCGCAGGCGCTCAGCGCATGCGCGGGACTCGAGCCAGCGGGATTCACAGGCAGCAAGCGGACCCCAGAACAGATGGCCGCTGCCCTCAGGTTCGCGCAGTGCATGCGCGAGAACGGTGTGAGTGACTTTCCGGATCCCGTCAACGGTCAACCGCTCGTCGACACAAATCGCATCCCATCCAGCCAACAGCCGGGCGGTATGAGCGCTATCAGAGCCGCAATGCAGCAGTGCCGCGGCGTCGCCGCGCAGGCGATCGGAAAACAGCCGTGAAACCGAAGACTCTGCTTCTGAGCGCAGCGGCGATTCTGGCCGCCGCTGCCACCGGCGCCGCGATCGTCACATCCAGCGGGGAGCGACCGGCTCTCGCGGCGCTGCGGTCGCAGGCCAGCACCGCGACCGTGCAAGCGCAGGAGCTGTCGGCCACGGTCGCTGAGGACGGGAGCCTGACCTACCGGGCCCAGTCGGACGGCTCGCCGTACACCGTGATCAACCAGGCCGGCGGGATCTACACCAAGCTGCCCGCGATCGGCGAAGTGATCCGCCAGGGACGCGTGCTCTACCGGGTGAACAACAGCCCACTGGTGTTGCTTTACGGCTCGACGCCTGCCTACCGAACCATGTCGTCTGGGGCGAGCGGCCCCGACGTGGCCGAGCTGAACGCGGACCTGGTCGCGCTCGGCTATGCGACCTCGGCTCAGCTCAGTCCGAAATCTGCCTCGTTCGGATGGGCCACCACGCTCGCGGTGCAGAAGCTCCAGGCCGCGGTAGGGACCGGCCAGACCGGCACGCTGGCCCTTGGCCAGGTGGTGTTCGAGCCGACCGCCGTGCGGGTGACAGGCCTGTCGGCCCAGCTCGGGGGCCGCGCACAGTCCGGCCGGGCGGTGCTGCAGGGCACCTCAACCACGCGCCAGGTGCAGGTAGCGCTGGACGCCAACCAACAGACCGACGTAGCGGTCGGGGACAGGGTGACGATCACGCTGCCCAACAACCGGCGCACCCCAGGCGTCGTCTCCTCGGTCGGGACCGTCGCCAGCTGCCCATCGAGCTCAGGGTCAGGAGGGTCAAGCTCGAGCTCCGCTGCGCCGGGAGCGGACACCTGCTCATCGGGCAGCTCGGGGAGCAGCACACCGACCATCACCGTTGACGTCACCCCGTCTGACCCGGCTGCCACCGGCACCTGGGATCAGGCCCCGGTCCAGATCGGCATCACCACCGCCAGGGTGCCCAACGCATTGGTGGTGCCGGTGGCGGCGCTGCTGGCCCAGTCGGGCGGCGGCTACGCCGTCGAGGTCGTCGGCGCGAGGGGAAACAACCATCTCGTGCCGGTGTCGCTCGGACTGTTCGACGATGCCGACGGGCTCGTACAGGTCACAAGCTCGCGGCTGGCCCCCGGCCAGGAAGTGGTGGTCCCGGCAACATGATCGCCAACCCGCCACCCCCGCCAAGCAACGAGTCGCACCGAGCCGGCAACGGCTTCGCGATCGGTGCTTCCGGTGTGTCGGTGCTCCACGTCGATGGCGTGAGCAAGAGCTATCCCGGCAAGCCGCCCGTCGAGGCCCTGCGGAACGTCAACCTCACCGTTGGCGCCGGGGAGCTCGTCGGGATCGTCGGCCCTTCGGGGTCGGGCAAGACCACGCTGCTGCAGCTGATGGGCACCCTCGACCGGCCAACCCGCGGCCGGGTGCGGATCACCGGGCTCGACGTGGCCGCGATGGCCGACGACGACGTGGCGTACCTCCGCGCGACCCGTATCGGGTTCGTTTTCCAGCAGTTCTTCCTGGCCGAGCACGCAACCGTGCTGGACAACGTGGCCGATGGGCTGCTGTATGCCGGCATCCCGATCGGGCAGCGCCGCGAGCGAGCGAGCGCTGCCCTGGAGCTGGTCGGCTTGGCCGAGCGCCCGCACGCCCGTCCAACCCAGCTCTCCGGTGGGCAGCGCCAACGGGTCGCGATCGCCCGGGCTCTGGTCGGCCAGCCCGCGATCGTACTGGCGGACGAGCCGACCGGGAACCTCGACCAGGCCACCGGTCAGGCCATTCTCGGCCTGATCGCTCAGCTGCATCAGGCCGGTTCGACGATCGTGGTCATCACCCACGACCACGCCATCGCCGAGCGCATGCCCCGCAAGGTCGAGATCCTCGACGGTCAGATCGTCGCCGACACCGCAGCCGCCACGCCCACCGATCCCCGCCCGCGCCCTCAATCCGGCAGCCACGCGCCGCAGACTGCCCCCGGGACGTCCCTCAGCGAGGAGCGCTCGTGACATCGACCGCCACGGTGAGCCGCAGGCGCCTGCAGCTTTCTGATCTGACGCGGCTTTCCACCGTGGGACTGCGCACCCGCAAGCTCCGGGCCGGGCTGTCGGCGCTCGGGATCGCGATCGGCGTGGCCGCGATCGTCGCCGTGCTCGGCATCTCGGCCTCCTCCCAGGCCGGCCTGCTGGCCGAGATCAACCAGCTCGGCACCAACCTGCTCACCGTCAGCAACGGCCAGAGCCTCACCGGCGGCAGCGCTGAGTTGCCGAGCGCCGCGCCCGGGATGATCGGCCGCATCAGCGGCGTGCAG
Source organism: uncultured Solirubrobacterales bacterium (assembly GCA_963753145.1). Taxonomy (GTDB): domain Bacteria; phylum Actinomycetota; class Thermoleophilia; order Solirubrobacterales; family Solirubrobacteraceae; genus Palsa-744. The sequence continues at coordinate 994,958 of CAVWAX010000003.1, read as the reverse complement.
CAGGTGCAGAGCACCGGGGCCGTCAGCGGCGCCAACGCCTACCGCACCCCCTACATCCCCTCGGTCGACACCAGCGGCCTGACCGTCCAAGCCGCATCCCTCGACCTGCTGCCAGTCGTCGCTGCCGGCGTTGCCCAGGGCCGCTATCTCAACGCCGCCAGCGCCCAAGAGCCCGTTGCCGTGCTCGGCGCCGTCGCCGCGCAGCTGCTCGGCATCGACCGCATCTACCGCGACGAGCGGATCTGGGTCGCCGGCCAGTGGTTCTACCTCGCCGGGATCCTCAAACCCGCCGTGCTTGCCTCTGACATCGACACCTCCGTGCTCGTCGGCTACCCCGCCGCAGAGAAGTACCTGAGCTTCGACGGGCATCCCTCCACCATCTACCTCCGCGCCCAAACCGACCAGGTCAACGCCGTCGATGACCTGCTCGCCGCCACCGCGAACCCGGAAAGCCCCGGTGAGGTCAACGTCAGCCAACCCTCCGCCGCCCTGGTCGCCCAAGCCGACGCCAAAAGCGCGCTCAACGGCCTGTTCCTCGGGCTCGGCGCTGTCGCGCTGCTGGTCGGTGCGGTCGGCGTCGCCAACATAATGATCATCTCTGTCCTTGAGCGCCGCTCCGAAATCGGACTGCGCCGCGCCCTCGGCGCCACCAGAAGCCACATCCGCACCCAGTTCCTCTCCGAGGCCGTCCTGCTCGGACTGCTCGGTGGCAGCGCCGGCGTCGCCCTCGGCGCCGCCTCCACCGCCGTTTACGCCTACACCAAGCACTGGGCCACCGTCATCCCCACCGAGGCGTGGGCCGGCGGCATCCTCGCCTCGCTCGTCATCGGCGCGGTCGCCGGGCTCATTCCGGCCCTCCGTGCCGCACGCCTCTCACCCACCCAGGCCCTGTGGTCCCTCTAGCTGGGAGCGGTAGCGCCCGCGCGACGCATAGGCGGCAGCGGGCGACCTCGCCCTGGGTACGTTAACGCGACCCCGGCCGGTGCGACACATCCGCATTCGGCCCGTAAACACTGAGCGGGAGCGACGGGGGTTGAACCCGGACTTTACGCCCCCTGCAGATGTAGGTATCGAAATCTGGCGTGAGGCGCCATAGGCTCAGTCCACGGCCTCGTCCTCGGGTGCCGCCGGCACTTCGGCAACTTCGACGATTCCGCGGGCCCAAGCGACGGCGGATGTGGCCCAGCGCAGCGCCGTATCGCGATCGACCAGCTCCGGATCCTCGGCGTCGTATCGCAGCGTGCCCGCGTAGGGGGTGAGTTGGTCAGCGCCACCCAAGCTGTCGGGCAGCGGATGCCCGGCGTTCGTGCAGAGAACTGTCAATTCGTCGATGTCATGAACAAACGGAAAGTTCACGGCGCTAAAGGAGAGAACCGCCTTCAACGACTTCTCGACTGCCTGCTGAGCGAGCATTCCGACGATCACGTCTGTGACAGACTCGATCGGCAGCATCGCTTTGGCTGCGGCCTCGTCGTCACCGGCGCGCTGAAGCAGTCGCTTGGCGAGGTCGATTCGGGTGGCCATCAGGCCGCCAGCTCGCGTCCCTCGGACATCGCTGAGTGGATCACATGGCCGTACACGTCGCGCCACTCGTGGACGCTCTCCTCGCTGACAACGATGATGTCAGCGAACACGTTGAGGCCTCTCAACGTTCTGCGCAGCCGCACAGACTCGCGTCCCCAGCTTTCGACCGAAGGCTCAATCACCAGGAAGTCGAGGTCGCTGTGCTTCCCGGCTTCGCCGCGAGCGTGAGACCCGAATAGGATCACTCGACTGTTTGGCGGAGCGGCCTCAAGTATGCGGCGACCCGCCTCCTCGATTACGTCATCGTCAAACACTGCTCTGGAGTCTAGCGAGCAGTATCAAACGGAATCCCTGCAAAACGCGGGGCGTAAAGTACGGGAGCACCCGAACAAAGACCGAACCCGATGGAAGCCCTGGACCGCCTGCTGGAGCATCTTATGGAGCCGACTGGACGAGCGGCGCGACGACGGGCGGCCGAGACGATCCTCAAGGTGGACCACCGACTCGTTGCCCCCCGGCAACCGTCATAGCCTCGTCGCGTTCGCCGGATGGCGCCAGACTGCGGGTACCATGGATACATGGAGGCTGCAGCCACCACACACGTCGAGCCACAGCCTGCGGACGACCCCAAGCTTCGCGACGCTCAGCGCGCACGCCTCCAGCAGTTGCGCGACGAGCTTGTTGCCGAGGGCGCCGACGGCTCGAAGTATCTACCGGAGCTTCAGCGCCGCGCGGACACTTGGCCTGAGTGACCAGCCGTCCTCGCCGCGACTTCCTGCTCGACAGCGGCGGTGTTAGCGCGCTGGCTGCCAACCGGGATCTGCTCGTCGCGTATCTCGAACTGCTGAAACTCCGTCTCACTGGAGCGCTCCTCATCCCGATCCCGGTCCTTACCGAGGTGCGATCTGGCCAGCGACGTTCCGATGCGCTTGTCGATCGTCTGATCAAGGCGATCGGCGCGGAGGACGACGTCTACGCGCCCCTCACAGCCCACGCCGCCGCACGAGCGGGAGTGCTGCGCGCCGAAGCATCGCGACGCTCGCGCCACGATATCTCGACAACCGATGCACAGATCGTGGCGATGGCCGAGGAACGCAGCTATGCCTGCGCAGTGACGATCGTCACCGGCGATCCAGACGACATCAACCTGCTCGTAGGCCTGACACGCCGCACCAACATCGCCGTGGACCTCGCTGGCTGAGACGCCGACCACGTTCGTACAACGAACGAAAGCGGGAGCGACGGGACTCGAACCCGCGAATGTCACCCCGGAGATCGAGATACGAATCTAGCCTCGTTGCAGGTTCACGGCGCGGGGCGGGATCCCGTCCTACTCGCAATCTTGGCCGCTCGAACAAACTATCACCGGCTGGTCCCGATGACCGTATAGCGCCTAGAGTCCGGCCTGCGACGGGTCGCTTTTGCCAGATGATTTACAATCATGGCGGCACAATAGCAACCGGCCCACTTTTTGGTGCCATCTTTTGCTAAAGTCCGGCATCATGCCCGCCAACAGGCTTCCCAGACTCTCGGAGCTCGCCGACTCTATGACGGCAGAGGAGTTCTGGACTCTATTCGGCGCAGTCGAGTACGAGCAGCTCGACTTCAAGGAATCCGCCAGCTTCCTCAAGGAGATCATCCCGGCGATGGCGATGGCGGTTGGCGGCATCGTTATCTGCGGCGTCTCCGACTCGCGCACCATTGTGGGATGCCCGCTCAACCAAGCCACCGTCGATCGCATCTACCGCGTCGCTAACGACACCGGCGTTGATGTTCAAACACAACCACTCACCGTTGACGGCACGGTGCTCACGGTTGTGGCGGTGCCCGAGGTACGCGGACATATCGTGACTACCACCGACGGTCGGCTGCTGCGTCGCGTCGGCAGCGAGAACCAACCGCTCAGAGGAGACGCCCTCGGACGGTTCGTACGCGCCCGCGAGCAGCGCTCCGGCGAGGATGAGCCCGCTCCTCGCGTCGCCCTCGACGACCTCGACCATAATCTGATCAATCGAGCGCTAACCCACGACGGGCGAGCTGCGATCCGTCGATGGACAGCCACGGTCCTCCTGCGCGCCCTCGTTGACCTTGGCGTCGCAGAACTCACCGATCCTTCTCTGGACCCCCAGGTACTGCGAGCCGCAGTCGTCTTGTTCGCCCGCAATCCCACCAAGTACGTAAAGGCCGCGTCAGTCCAGATCGTCAGACGCATCGGCGTCGGACCCGGTCCTGGTCCGGTCAGCGCACGCGAGGATATCGAAGGTCCGATCTCGGTCACGCTTGATCGCGCGATCTCATTCATAGACAACCAAACGAGTCGTTTCCAGGCGGTGGTCGGCACCCATCGTGAGACGTTTGCCGAGTATCCGCAGGCCGTCCTTCGGGAGGCGCTGCTCAACGCGCTTGCCCATCGCGACTACTTCCTCGCCGGAGCGACGGTTGACGTCACGATCTGGGATGATCGGCTGGAGATCCATAGCCCCGGCTCACTCCCGGGCCACATCACCCCAGAGAACATCCGCAATGAGCACTTCTCGCGGAACCGGCGGATCATGCGAGTGCTGAAGATGCTCAACCTTGTGGAGGAGTATGGCGAGGGCGTGGACCGTATGTTCAGCGAGATGGAAGCCCGTTTGATGGAACCCCCGGTGTTCACCGCGACGCCTTCATCGGTGATCGTCACCCTCTATAACCGGTCGGTCCTCACAATCGAAGACCAAGCTTGGCTGGCCCTCCTCGGACACCTTGGTGACCTTTCGGTACAGGAGCGCCGGGTGCTTGTGATCGCCCGCCATGAGGACGGAATCACTCCCCGGCGGATGCGAGCGGCGTTCGGAGAATCCACAGACGTCGACGCGATCACGAGCAGCATGGTTGCAAAGGGTGTTCTCGTCATGGTCGGGCGCGGAGGGGGAGCGCGCTACGTGCTTTCCGATGAGGTCGTGATGCGTGCAGGCGGCGCTGGAGTTGAGGCACGTAGTCGCAAGCGCCAGTCGCTGCTGGACGAGCTTAACCGTCGAGGAAGTCTTTCCACCGCTGAGGCCACCGACGCGCTGGGTGAGTCCGACCGTGCGCTCGTGCGCCAAATACTGGACGATCTCGTCCGTGCTCGACAGGCGCGAGCCGAGGGCCGGACACGCGCCCGCCGGTATTACGGCCTGGGGACCGCAAACTCGGTCGCTGATCGCAGCGCCGAGGCGGCGCGATCTGCTGGCATGCAGGCACCAAAGACGAGACGCACATGAGCTCGCTTCTGGAGGCGTGGCGGGAGACGCTACGAACCGACCTTCGCGCGTTTTCCGACCGGGGAAGCGAACCTCAGTTCGAAGTTGACGGAAGCACCCTCCGTGCCTCGTGGGAGGTTCGCGGACAGGAACGCGATGCGCTATTCATGTTGAAGGCTGGCGATCGCTTCCACTGGGTGTCGGGACCTTCGGGAGACGACCCCTACTCACTGTTTCTCACGTCTGACCAACTCGCCGATTTCCGTCAGCTCGCCTCGGCTTACACCGCGACCGTTAAACGGCAGCTCGACTTCGTTGCGAGTGAAGCCGTCAAGGACGACGGCGTACATACCGCGACCACGATTCTCTCTGCGGATGAACTGATCGCGATCGCAGGCGATGCCGGGGACGCAGCGAATGGGTTGACGCGCCTGTTTTTCCTCAAGGGCGATGCAGGCACCGGCAAGACAACCCTGCTGCGCGAGGCGACCGTGTTGCAGGCCGAACGCTACCTCAAAGGAGAAGCCGACTTCCTGTTCCTGTATGTGCCGGCGCAGGGACGCGAGCTCAGCAACCTTCGAGACGCCTTCTCCGGAGAGCTGGACGAGCTACGCGCAGCGTTTACTCGCGATGCGGTTGCGCCGCTCGCTCGCCTCGGTGTGCTCGTCCCGATCATCGATGGTTTCGACGAGCTGCTCGGCACCGCCGGCTACAGCGGCGCGTTCAGCTCTCTGCAGACTCTACTTGGCGAACTGGAAGGATCCGGCACGATCGTCGTCTCTGCGCGATCTGCCTTCTATGACGTCGAGTTCCTTGGACGCGCGAGCGGACGTCGTAGCGAGGCCGATATGAGCATCACGACCCTTGAGTTGCGGCCCTGGTCAGATGAGCAGCTCGACACTTACATCCTTCACAGCCTCGCAAAACCAGATTTAGAAGCAACCAAGAACGCTATGGCTGCCCTGAGCGACGAGGACCGAGAGTTGCTCCGGCGTCCGTTCTTTGCCAGTCAGTTCGAGGCGTATGCCGCGCGCAACAGCGACTCCAGCGAGCCGATGGGAGTGCTTGAGCACTTGATCACGGCATACATCCAGCGCGAGTCTACGAAGATTGTCAACGCAAACGGTGACCCCGTTCTCTCGGTCGCCGGGCACCGACGCCTGTTCGAGTATGCCGTCGAGGAGATGTGGGAAAGCGAATCGCGGCAGCTCAGCGCCGACGATCTCAAGACGATCTCGGAGCTCGTATCCGAAGGGTTCGGACTAACCGACGACCCGGCGAGCCAGCTCACTGCCAAGGTGACGAGCTACGCAGGCTTTCATCACGGCCGACGCGGTCCACGAGCGCAACCGCTGTTTGAACTTGAGCACGAAGTCTATTTCGACTACTTCCTCGCCTGTGCGATCCGCCGTCTGGTAACCGAACATCGAGCCGACGAGCTAGTCCAGTTTCTCGACCGGGGCGTTATTCCCGAGACCGTCGCGAACTTCGCGATGCGCTCCAGTGACGGAGGTTCTGAGCTAGACAAGTCGTTGACGCGCTCCGCTATCGGTCTCTCGTTCGAAAACCGTAGACGCAACATGGGTGCCCTCGCGCTCGCCCACGCCCGCCAGACCGGAGAGCTGCGCGACGTCACGCTGCGAGGACTCTCGTTCATCGACGTCCATACGGGACCAGCCAAGTTTGTGGCCGTCACGTTTGATGGCTGCCAGTTCGTGAGCTGCGATCTGCAAGGCGCCCGCTTTGAGGATTGCGATGCGACCACGTCGATGTTCGACGCGGTCACGGTCAATGACCACACACTCATGGGAATTCGTGGCCTTGTCCCTGGAACAAACATCCGCGGTGTGCGTCATGAACCGAGTGGAGACATATACGCACCGAGCGGGATCACGAAGCTCCTGCATCGTCTAGGTACGCCCGTCGACGAGACGGTGGACGAGCAGCCCAGCTACTCACCAAACACAACGACTCTGATTGACCTGCTCGAGCGGGTTGCACGAGCATATCGGCACACGAACATCTTGTATGAAACGGACGAGAGGCTCCAATCCGTGTTTGGGCACGAGAGCTGGCCGCAACTGCGCAAGCTGATGATCGAGCATGGCGTGATAACACACGAAAAGCGCGAGGCCAAAGGCTCAAACACGCTAGCTTGCCGGTTGAGAGTCAACGTCGATGAGCTGCTGGCTGATAACAGCGCCGCAGACGCACCGCACAACGCAACTGCCGGACTGTGGACCGCGCTGCGCGCGAGCGCTTGACAGGCTCCACACGCCCAAACCACGCAAGAGCTGGCATCGTCGTAGCCACGTCACGGTCGTCAGCCGCCGGTCGCTTGTTGGGACCCTTGGAGCAGGCAGCCGCCTGAAGTTTGAGAGCACCGAGCGGAGAGCGTCGGTGAGCCTAACGTCTTGCCGGCGCCCGTCGGCAGCTCGATCGCCCACGTCCGGAAGTGGCCGCTTGCATTTCCTTATCTCGCTCCTTTCGCGGTGCGTCACCCACCAAAGGATTCGCGTCGTCCGACCGTCTACCCAGCTTGCGCATCAGCGCATCCACGCCCAGCCCCTTTCGCGTTTCCGTCTTTAGCCGACGACTGCGGTGCGCCGCTCAACTTCGCTATCCCTGCTCCGTTGCACCGCCTCCGCCCGCCCAAGCACCTCCGAAGCCGGACACCCAAGCGCCTCGGCGATCTTGACGATGTTGGCCAGCGACACGTTCCGCACGCCGCGCTCGACCCCGCTGTAGTAGCCGCGATTCAGGCCGGCCTCCAGCGCGACGGCTTCCTGCGACATGCCGCGCTCGGCGCGCAGCTCGCGTAGGGCGTCGCCAAACGCGGCGTGGATCGGGGAGATCGTGGGCAAGCCGCAAGACTGGCGCCTTGACTGCTATGAGTCTATACACTATAAGTCGCACTACATACAAAGTTGGCCCCCGCGCAGATTGTGGTCTGCCGGGGGCCGTGACACCAGGAGGTGAGTCCTGATGCAAGAACAGCCTAACCCAGCGGTGGAGGCGAACAACATGCACGACTGGGGCGTGATGATCCGAATCCTCGACCCCGACGATCAGCGGCCGTGGTCTGTCGAGGAGATGATCCGCGACCGCACGGACGCTCATACCAGCCGTGCGGACACGACCGACGCAATCAGACGGCTACAAGGAGTCGGCTTGATCCATCGCACCGCCGACGACCTCGTGTTCCCCACACGGGCGGCGCTCCACTACGACCAGATAGTCGCCTGAGCAGGCGTCCAGTCTCCTCCCTGACCCCCTTCCAGCCTGCCTAGGGCTATGGGACCATCGATCAGAGCGCGAGAAGGCGTGCTCAGGACCGCTGCGGGCCTTGCCGCTCGATCGGCTGCGATCGGCAAGGCCCTGGCAAGCCGCTCTGAGCTTGCCAGACCGTTCCCCGAGGCAAGACCGAAAAACCGAGCTAACCAAAATCCGTTGGTTGATTTTGGTGGTGCGCGGTCTATATCCGTGTGAGGTTCGTACCAGAGCACCAGATTGACGGGACCGCCGAGGCGTGGGGGTTTGGGCAAGCGAGCACTCTAGGTCGCGCCGGATCGCCGTTCGTCCTGCGATTCGACCTGGGGTTCGCTCTGCGCTTCAAGCTGCGATTCGCAGCACGGTTCACTGACGCCCCCACTCCGACCATGAGTTTGCCGCTTGTCCATGCGACAAACGAGCCTGTCGCCGGTCTTGACATCTCTGTATGTACAGGAAGTTCCTACAACCTTCCAATCCACGGTTCCGTCAATAGTGCTTGCGGCGCCCACGGATCGTGTCGTTGTGGTTCGTCGTCCTTTTGCCTGTCGCACGGCGCCCGGGATGACTCGCGACTTGCTTGCCGGTCGTGCCGACCGCCTGCCGTTGCTGGCGGCGGGAGCGAACAGCCATGAGCCGGCGCCCGACCGAAAGAGAGCTTTGCGCGCTCCCAACTGTCGCGGTCGATGTGCTCGCCAGCCTGCACCAGCACAGGCTGCTCACTGCGCGTCAGATACACACCCTGCACACGCCGACCGCCTCGTTGCGCTGGACACAGGCGGTCCTAGCCGAGCTTCGCGCGCGCCGTCTGGTCGAGCGCGCGATAGGGGCGCACGGGCAAGGATTGTGGTTCGTGACCGATCACGGCGCCGATACGGTCCACACGACCGGCGATCTCGTTGAGCCTCGGCGGCGAGTGACCACACCCGCTCAGGCGGCTGGCCCACTGCGCCGCCACACACTCGCGGTCAACGACGCAGGGATTGCGTTCGTGACCGCCGCGCGCGAACGCGCAGGCGACGATTGCGGCCCGTTGTCCTGGCGTCACGAGATCGCACACCCATTCACTGCCGGACGCGGTCGGCACGGTACGCACCTACTTGTCGCCGACGCCCTCCTCTCCTACATGCATTGTCGTGCCGACGAATCCGTCGCTCTCCTTCAATGCTTCATCGAGCTCGACCGTGGAACCATCCCAGTCGAGCAGCTTGCGGTGAAGCTCGGTCGCTATGCGCAGCTGCGCCGCCACGAAACCAATTCGACATCGTCGGATGCCTCGCGCCGCCCGCTGTGGCGGAGCTACTACCGCGCCTTTCCCAAGGTCCTGATCGTTCTTGCCGACCAGACACCCGGGGCTGCGCGCAAACGCATTCGACGCGTGATCACGATGCACCTCGCAGACCCCGACCGCGAGCGATACGGCATCACTACCGCGTCGTTCGTGACGCTCGCCGATCTCATCGCAAGAGGACCGTTCGCACCCATTTTCGTCTCCGTCGAGCAGCCCGACAGCGTCCACGACTGGCTCGGCAACACACCAACACACCAAACGAAAGGTGGACAGGATGTCCACGCATAAGGCAAGTATGCCCCGACGCCCACAAGCACACCAAGGAGGACCCGATGACTACCAAGGAATGCTCGACCCAGATCTCGTCGCGTTCGCGCGCTGGTTCGCCGACTGGTGGCTGCGCCGAGGACGGGAGCTCACAAGTTCCGACCGCAGGCCGCAGACAGAGAGCGGTCGCGTATGTCCGCGAGTCAACCGAGGAGCAGGGCAAGGGCTTCTCGCCCGACGCCCAACGCGAGGGCATTCGCCGATTCGCGCCCGAAAACAGCCTCGAACTCGTCGGTGAGTACTGCGACTTCCATTCGGGATGGCGCAAGGCGGAGGGTCGCCCGGAGTTCCAGCGGCTCATGGCGGACGCCGCCGATGGGAAGTTCGACGTGGTCCTCGTCTTCCACACATCCCGTTTCGCACGCAACCAGGTCGAGGCACGGCGCTACAAGCAACTCCTACGTGAACGACTCGGCATCCGCGTCGTGTCTGTCACCCAGCCCTTGGGCGAGGACCCAACCGACCCTTCGGCGTTCCTGGCCGAGTCGATTCACGAGATGTTCGACGAGTACTACTCGGTGTCGCTCTCCTTCTGGACGCGCAGCGGCCTGCGGGAGAAGGCTCGGCAAGGCCACCTCGTGGGCAGCCTGCCGTGGGGCTACGTACGCGACCCGGCCTCCAAGGTCGCCGTGCCCGATCCCCAGCGTGCGCCGCTCGTGGTCGGCCTTTTCGAGCGCTACGCGACCGGCCAGGAGTCCGACCGAACGCTCGCCGAGTGGCTGAATGCCAAAGGAGCCCGTACCGCACGCAACCGGCAGTTCGGCAAGGACACCGTGCGGGAGATGCTCTGCAACGTCGCCTATGCGGGCTACGTGGGCGGTCTGCGCGATAAGAGTCGCACTGTCCGAGGACTGCACGAGGCGATCATCACCGACGAGCTGTTCGACCGCGTACAGGAAGTCCGAGGATGGCGCACGCGCGTCCTAAAGCCGGGCCGCCCCTCCGAGGACTACCTGTTGCGCAAGCTCCTGCTCTGCGACTGCTGCGGCGCTCGGATGCACGGCACGCGCGGATCGCGTGCGGGTGAGCGTCGCTACCAGTGCTCTACGCGCCGCTACCACGGATCGTGTGAGCAGACCATCGTGCAAGCCCACCGTCTCGAGAGCCAACTCGTCGGCTGGCTGCGCGGATTCCAGCCCGACGATCGACTACGCAAACTCGTCCTCGACACGATCGACACCGATGCCTCGGCTCAGGTTGGCGACGCACCCAGACGCCGGGAGTTGCTCGCGCAATTGGAGCGCCTGCGCGACGTCTACGTCATGGGCGACCTCGCCAAGCCGCAGTACGTCATGCGTCGCCAAGCAATCGAGGAAGAACTCCAGCGCACGAAGCCTCCGAGCGACCCCGACCTCAGCCGGGCCGAGGCGCTACTCGAAGACTTCGCGAGCTTCTGGGAGGCAGAGCCCGATCCCGCCGAGCGGCGCAAGCTACTCAACGCCCTCTTCGACCACGTCTGGCAGCGAGACGGCACGATCGTCGCCGTCAAGCCCCGAGCCGCCTTCGCCCGCTATTTCACCGCAGTCAGCCAAAGCCAAGCGATCGCCCCAGAACGCAAACCGAAAAGCGGGGTGACAAAAGCGGGAGCGACGGGACTCGAACCCGCGACCTCTGCCGTGACAGGGCAGCGCTCTAACCAACTGAGCTACGCCCCCGTGCGTGTGCACGGGACCTACGATCGTGCCTAGCGCACAGTATCGCAGGCACGCGCCTAGGCCGGCTTCGAGGACGAGCGCCCGGCCGAACGGCCACGGGAGTCGCACCGGACACCATACGGCCCACCCCCCAAGCTGGCCGGCCAGCCAACCGCTGCCCGCTCCTCTACCCTTACGCCCATGCCCGTGCTCGAGCCGCCGCCCCTGCGCCACGAAAACCCTTTTCGCATCCTCGTCCAAGACCTCGCCGACGAACGCGCGGCAACGGTGCCCTATCCACCGGGGGACACCTCGTTTTCGATCCCGCGCACCAAGCGCTTCATCGAGGAGCCCTTGCCCCTGCTGCTGGAGGCCTACGAGCGCTATGGGCCGATCTTCACGCTGAGGATCCTCCACAGCAATGTCGTCTTCATGCTCGGGCCGGCCGCCAACCACTACGTCACCGTCTCCCACGCGTCGAACTTCAAGTGGCGCGAGTCGCACTTCCGCGACCTGATCGCTCTGCTGGGCGACGGGCTTCTGACGACCGACGACCCCTACCACCGCCGCGCGCGCCAGATCATGCTGCCCGCGTTTCACCGCGAGCGCATCGCCGCCTCGATCGACACGATGGTCAGCGAGACCGAAAGGGCCCTCGAGCAGTGGCGCCCAGACACCCAAATCGACCTGTATGCCTGGACGCGCCGCCTGGCGACCCGCATCGCCATGAAGGCCTTGTTCGGGATCGACCCCGACGGCCCGGCGGCGCGCGAGATCGACGCCGCGGCGATGTTCGAGCAGGCGCTCGCGTTCTACTCCTCCCGCTACGAGTTCCGCTTCCTGCGGCTCCCCGGCACGCCTTGGGCGCGCTTGCAGGAGGCCTCCAAACGCCTCAACCGCCTGCTCTACACCCAGATCTCCCGTCAGCGCGCCACCGGTGAGCGCGGCGAGGACGTGCTCAGCTTGCTGCTCGACGCCGAGGACGAACACGGACAGGGACTCTCCGACGAACAGATCAGGGACGAGATGATGACGCTCCTGTTCGCCGGCCACGACACGACCACCTCGACGATCGCCTTCATGTTCTACGAGCTGGCCAAGGCGCCCCACCTCGCCGACCGGCTCCTCGCCGAGCAACGGGCCCTGCTCGGCGCCAAAGGACCGAGCGCGGCGCAGCTGATGAGCGGCGAGCTCGTCGACCTGGAGATGACCTTGGAGGAGACGCTGCGCAAGTACCCGCCCGCCTGGGTCGGGCCGCGCAAGTCGGTCGAGGCGTTCGAGTTCGAGGGCCACACCGTCCCCGCCAACGCCTACGTCAACTACTCCTCCTGGGCTTCGCACCATCTCCCCGATGTGTTCTCAGAACCCGACAGTTTCCGACCCGAGCGTTTCTCATCCGAGGCCAGGGCGGCGATGCCCAAGGGTGCCTACATACCGTTTGGCGGCGGCTCAAGGACGTGCATCGGGATGCGCTTCGGCCAGCTCGAGGTGCGCACGATCGCGACCCTCATCGCCGCCCGCTTCACTCTGGAACTGCCCGAGGACTTCAAGCTCGAGTACCGCCAGATGCCGACGATCAGCCCGAAGCACGGGATGCCGATACTCGTCAGGGAGCGCTCAGGTGAGGCTGCCGCGCAGCGAGAGCCCGTAGGTGAGCGGGTCGGCGCGCTCGACCGACAGGCCCACTGAGCGCACCCGCAGATGCGGGTCGGAGAACAGCGTCAACGTCACGAAGCCGCCGAATGGCAGCCCCTTGGGTTGCGTCACGAGGCGCCCTTCGGAGACCTTGACGATCGCGTCGATCGTGGTCTGCACCCCGAACAGGCCGCCCGAGGCCCTCGCTTCGATCTGCCCGTTGCTCGATCCGATCGGTTCGATGCGAAACCCGCTCGGCAGGGCTTCGTCGAGTTGCCGCTGGGTCAGGCTCGCGCTCGCGCGGATCTCAGACCCGCGCTTCTCGGTATGCAGGTCGGTCACCGTGATCCCGTTCGCCAAGGTTGGGATCGCGGTCAAGGTTGCGGCCCGGGCGCTCATAGTGACGTCGCTGACGCCGTGCGATTCCCACAGCAGCTTCGCGACCTCGCTGGAGGGCACCGACAACGAGCCGGCCGCGACATCGACCGAGTCCGCTTTGCCCCACAACAGCTCGATCGCCGGGAACGCCTTCACGCTGACGCTCTCGACGCTCCCGTACTTGGCGACCTGCGCCTTGACGCGATGGGCCGCAAGCGTCGGCAGGACCGCCTGCGCGAGCACCACGACCAGCACCGGTGCCGCCACGACGTACGATGCGACGATCAAGGCACGGCGGCGGGATGACCTCAAAGCCATGCCCACAGCTTCGCACGAGACGAGTCCCTACTGTTAAGGGCACCCTTCGGCCCAGGCCATCCGGGCCACAGGGGGCGCGTAGCTCAGCTGGCCAGAGCACCTCGTTTACACCGAGGGGGTCGCCCGTTCGAGTCGGGCCGCGCCCATACATGACACGCATAGCCATCATCGGATCGGGGCCGGCCGGCTTCTACGCCGCCGGGCATCTGCTCGCCGACGGGCCGGAGACGCTCGAGGTGGACCTGTTCGAGCGCCTGCCCACGCCTTGGGGCCTGGTGCGATCGGGTGTGGCGCCTGACCACCCCAAGATCAAGTCGGTGACGCGCATCTATGAGAAGACCGCGGCGCACCCCCGCTTCCGCTTCTTCGGCAACGTCGAGCTGGGGCGCGACATCTCCCGCGATGAGCTGGCGGGCCACTACCACGCGATCGTGTACGCCACCGGATCGCCCGCGGACCGCCCGCTGGGCATCCCCGGCGAGGATCTCCCGGGCAGCCATCCGGCGACCGATTTCGTGGGCTGGTACAACGGCCACCCCGACTTCCCCGACCACGACTTCGACCTCTCGGCCGAGCGGGCGCTGGTGATCGGCAACGGCAACGTGGCGCTCGACGTCGCGCGGATGCTGACCTTGACGCACGAGGAGCTGGCGGTCACCGACATCGCCGACCATGCCCTGCACGCGCTCGACGAGAGCAAGGTGCGCGAGATCGTGGTCGTCGGGCGGCGCGGGCCCGCCCAGGCGGCCTTCACCAACCCCGAGCTGCGCGAGCTCGGCGAGCTGGCCGACGCCGATGTCATCGTCGATGCGCAGGAGCTGGAGCGGGCCTTGGCGGTCGAGGACCCGAACATGGACATCACCTCGACCAAGAACGTGGCCATCCTGCGCGACTACGCGGCGCGCGCACCGTCAGGCAAGAGCAAGCGCGTGGTCCTGCGCTTCCTGCTCTCCCCGCTCGAATTTATTGGGGATAGGAGTGGCGTACACAGCGTCGTGATGGCGCGAAACGAACTCACCCAAGCCGAGGACGGGCGCCTGAGGGCAGTGGCGAGCGGCGAGCGCGAGACGATCCAGGCGGGCCTCGTGATGCGGGCGATCGGCTACCAGGGAAAGCCCTTGCCCGGAGTCCCCTTCGAGCAGCGCTCGGCGACGATCCCCAACGAGGCCGGCCGCGTGCTCGGCCCGGACGGCCCCCTGCGAGGCGAGTACGCCGTCGGCTGGATCAAGCGCGGCCCCTCGGGCGTGATCGGGACCAACAAGAAGGACGCCCAAGAGACGGTCGACGCCCTCCTGGCCGACCTCGCCGCCGACACCCACTTGGAACCGTCGGACCCCGCCCCCGAGTCGATCGAGCGCCTGCTCGCCGAGCGCGTGCCGGCGCTTGTGAGCTACGAAGGCTGGTCTGAGATCGACCGCCACGAGCAGGCTTTGGGCGAACCCCACGGCCGCCCGAGGGTCAAGCTGACAAGGATCGAGCACCTGCTCGAAGTGGCCGCCCGCGAGGCGCCCACCGAAGAGCCCTTGGACACGCTCGGCTTGCGCTGACGGCGCTGGGGTGGGGGTCTCCGTTTGGGGATGCCCTACGCGCGCGCGGGTGCGCGCCCGCGCGTAGGGACCCCGCAGCGGCAACCGCGCGGTAACCCGGCCGGACGGCCCATCTGCCACACTTGCCCTTCGCGCGCCGTTAGCTCATCGGGTAGAGCTCCGGACTTTTAATCCGGCGGGGCGGGTTCGAGTCCCGCACGGCGCATTTTCGGGGACCTTGTGCTTCTTGTTCAAACCCGGAACCGAACTCCCTTGAGCGGAGCCCTTAGCTTTAGACTGAGGGTCGTTCAAAGCTGGCGGCGAACCTCCGACCAAAGAACGACTTCGCGCCGCCTTACTTCTCTGGAAGCCCGGTTGGGCTGGCTTTGCCCGCACACGCCGGTAGAATCGCGGCTATGACCACCAAGGAACGGCTGCATAAGCTCGTGGATGAGCTCTCGGAGGCAG
Organism: uncultured Solirubrobacterales bacterium; assembly: GCA_963753145.1. Lineage (GTDB taxonomy): Bacteria > Actinomycetota > Thermoleophilia > Solirubrobacterales > Solirubrobacteraceae > Palsa-744. The sequence continues at coordinate 979,363 of CAVWAX010000003.1, read as the reverse complement.
AGGTCGATGCGACGCTTGAGTTCGTCGCCTCGCGCGGACACGAGAACCTGGAAGGCGAGGCAGAGATGCTGCCGCTCCCCCCCACCTGGCAGCTGCTGCCATCGGGGCGACCGGCTCCGAACTGGGTGGCCGGGCTCGATGACGTGCGCAGCGGGCGCTGAATGCTCGTCATCGACGCGAACGTCGCCGTGGCGGCGTGCGCCGAGGAGAAGGGATTCGCCGAGCTTGGCGATGAACTGTCGGCGCCTCCACTCATGTGGTCGGAGGCACGCGCGAATCTGCACCTTGAGTTGTTCAAGCAAGCGATCACCGCTGAGGATGCGGCGATCATGCACAAACGTCTTGAAGGGTGCCCGGTCCGACGACAAGATCCACCGGAACTTGGCCGCAGAGCATGGGAGCTGGCCGAGCAGTTTGGCTGGGGACGTACCTACGACGCCGAATACGTCGCGCTCGCCCAGATCCTCGGCTGTCGCTTGGTGACCCTCGACGGTCGCCCGCGCCGGGGAGCCGCGCAGCTCGGCATGGTGATCGGAGTGCACGAGTTGGCGCACTCAGTCGAGACGACCGAGAGCGGATCGGGTTCCAGCGAGCCGTCTGAGGACGACAGCGGCACGGCCGGAGACGGTTAGGCAAGAACCACATATCTTCTCGTGCCTCAGCGTTCCCGGGCAAGCCCCAGCAACTTCCGCCGCAGCCGCCGATCCACCGGATGCAGCAGCAGCTCCACCAAACCCTCGACCCCCGCTGGACCGTTTGGATAGCGTCTAGACTGGCGTATTTTCGGGGACCTTGTGCTTCTTGTTCAAACCCGGACCGGAACTCGGGTTGAGCAGCGACGCGAGGCGGAGCACCTCATCTGCCCACGGAGCCCGCCGCTCCAGCGTATCGCGACCGTGGACACAGTCCGAAGCAGCCGCAATACTGCGTCTCATGGAGTCCCGAGGCGCATACACCGCCGAGCGAGCCGCCGCTCTGTCAGGCGTGCCGAAGTCGACCGTCCATTACTGGGCAAGGCAGGACATCCTCGTCCCGAGCGTGTCTGCCGAGCGCGTGAAGCTGTGGTCCTACGGAGACCTGATGGCGCTGCGCACCATCTACTGGCTACGGCAGACCAAGCATGACGAGAGTGGGCGCGAGGTGCCCAGGACCGCGATGAAGGCTGTCCGGCGCGCGCTGCGGGAGATCGCGGCGCTCGAGCTGGACCTGTGGAGCGAGGACGAAGCTCCACTCGTTGCGGTGGACCGCTCGGGTGGCATCGTCATCCAGCACGACGGGGAAGCACTGCGACCTGGAGGGCAGAGCATCCTTGAGACCGGCATGCTCGACCTGCTTGCCCCCTTCACGTCACGCGAGGGTCTGCGTGGCCCCAATCTGAGCGCTCCGCGCCCGCGACTCCGGATCGTGCCAGGCAAGCTCGGTGGCTCCCCGCACGTTCTGCACACCCGGCTTGAGTCCCAGGCGCTCGGCGCTCTCGCGGAAAGCGGCCTTGCAGAGGCGAAGATCTACCGACTGTACCCGGACGTAGAGCCCGCGGCGATCGAGGACGCCCTCGACTTGGAGCGACAGCTCGCACAGAACCTGCACCCGGCGCTGGCAGCATGAGAGGGCGCGCACATGCCGCGCCTGTTCGCTCTCGATAAGAACTTCCCGCAGCCCATCGTCAGCGTCCTGTCTGACTTCCAGGCCGACGCCACGCTCGTTCCGCTCGACCGGATCGACTCCCGCATGTCGACACTCGACGACTGGGAGCTGTTGCTCGCGCTGCACCATCACACCGAGCCGTGGGACGGTCTCATCACGACCGACACCAGCATGCTCGCGCAGGGACCCGAGCTCGCGACGCTCATACAGCCGAAGCTCACGCTTGTCATGGCTGTCGCCGCCGGGCACAATCCGGTCAAGGCATCCGGACTCCTGTTCGCCTATCTCGCTGGCATCTGCCAACGCACGACTCCCGACCGGGCGCAGGTATGGCGTCTCAACGCCGCAAATCGCCCGTCGGAGGAGCCGTGGGACTTCCTCAAGCGCTTCGCCGAACACAACGACCGCTCGGCCGATCAGATGTGGGCCGAGTTCAAGCTGTCGTCCATCGAGCTGGCGCGCAATCCGCTGGGTTGAGCGTCGGCCGTCGCTCCCCACCCATGCTCTGTGCTTTGGCCGTACCTACTGCGTCCTTGGTCAGCCCCAGCAACTTCCGCCGCAGCCGCCGATCCACCGGCTCCAGCAGCATCTCCACCAAACCCTCGACCCCCGCTGGACTGTTTGGATAGCGTCTAGACTGGCGCATTCCCACGCCGCACGCTCGGTCTGCGGCCGACGACAGGAGACCCGCATGAGCCGCAAGCAAGCACCCGCCTACGACGTCAACGGTCGCACAGCCTTCATCACCGGCGCCGCGCGCGGCATCGGAGCGGAGACGGCCCGCCGCCTGCACAGCAAGGGCGCGAACGTGGCGCTGGTCGGACTGGAGCCCGAGCGGCTCGAAGCGTCGGCTGCTCAGCTCGGCGATCGGGCGATCGCGATCGAGGCCGACGTGACCGACTTCGAGGCATTGGAGCGCGCCGTGGCCGTCACGGTCGAGCGCTTCGGGGGGATCGACGTGGGCGTGGCCAACGCCGGCATCGCCTACACCGGCCCGCTCGCGAGCGCCCCGATCGAGCAGGTCGAGCGCACGCTTGCGGTCAACTTCCTGGGCGTGTGGCGCACCGATCGCGCCTTGATCGGTCAGATCTCAGAGCGCAAGGGCTATCTGCTGAACATCGCCTCGATGGCGGCCGTCTCGCACGCGCCGATGATGGGCCCCTACTCGGCAGCCAAGGCCGGCGTCGAGGCGCTCACCGATGTGCTGCGCGTGGAGACCGCGCTCAGCGGCGCACGCGTGGGTTGCGCCTACTTCGGCTTCATCGACACGGACCTGGTGCGCGCCAGCTTCAATCAGCCCTCGGCCCAGATCATGAGCAGCCGCCTGCCCAGCTTCGTGCGCAACCCGGCGCCGCTCTCCAAGGCGATCGACGCGATCGAGCAGGGCATCGAAAAGCGCTCGGATCGCATCTGGGTACCGCGCTGGGCGGGCGCCATGATCGCCTTGCGCGGGGTTTTGCAGCCGCTCACCGAACGCCAGACGCTCAAAGATCCCGAGCGCCTGCGCGCCGGCCTGGAGGCGGCCGCCAGCTCCAACGAGGCCGACGCCCAGGACCCGCTCCTGGGCGTCGCCATGCAGGCCGTCGAGCGCTAGCTACTTCTGCGGGGCGTCGGTCGGGTCGCCGTCCGCCAGGATCCGGTACAGGTCGCGCCGGGTCCTCGCCAGCACCTTGCCTGCCTCGGCGATCTGGGCGTCGCTACCGGTGCGGACCACCTGGGTGAAGGCCGAGGCGACCTCGCGCATCGTCTTCGCCAGGCCGGCCGCCTGGTCGCTGACGTCTCCGCTCATCTGCTCCCACGGGGCGGGCGCCTCTGGATCGCGCTGCTCTACGTGGCTCCTGCCGGCGTCGGTCAGCTCGAACACCTTCCCGGTGCCCCCGCCGGCTTCGCTGGAGCGAATGAGGCCCTCGTCCTCGAGCTGCTGCAAGGCCGGGTAGACCGAGCCCGGACTCGGGCGCCACACGCCCTCGCTGCGCTCCTGGACCTCCTGCATGATCTGGTAGCCGTTGCGCGGCTCCTCGGCCAAGAGCAACAGCGCCGCCGTGCGGATGTCCCCGCGCCGCGCCTTGCGTCCGCGTCCGAAGCGCCCGCCGCCGGGACCGCCGAACCCTCCGAAGGGAAAGCCTTCGAAGCCGCCGGGACCGAACTCGCGGCGCCCTGGGCCATGGTGATGATGGTGTCGGTGTCTATGACCGAGCATATCTAACTCCTATCGTGATCTGTCAACGTAAGCTCACGATATATCGTTATCTCGCCCATGTCAAGCCCCAGCCGCAAGACGGCCGCGGCGCTACCTGAGCGAGATGGGCGCGCTACTCGACCGCAGAGAACTCGACGATCGCGATCCCCAGCATCACGAGGCCGATGACCGCAACCATCGCCGCCTCGAGCAGGCCCGGGACGTGCCACCCAAACCAGGTCACTCCCGGCGCCAGGGCGTGGCGCACGAGCGGGGAGATGTCGAGGTGGGCGAACACCGCGCGGCGCATCGGGTCGACCGCATAGGTGAGGGGGTCGAGGCGGTTGAGGATCGCCAGCCAGGTCGGCAGGTTGTTGACCGGGAACATCGCCCCGGAGAGGAAGAACATGGGCATGATCGCCATCTGCATCAAGGCCATGAACGACTGCATCTGGGTCACGCGCGCGGCGGCCATCATGCCGAAGGCGGTGATCGAGAAGGCCAGGAGCAGCTGCAGGGCGAACACCTCCAAGGCCAGGCCGAGCGTGTAGTGGACGCCCACGAGCGGCCCGATCGCCATCACGATCACGCCTTGGAACGCGGCCACGGTGGCGCCGCCGGCGCACTTGCCGAGCACGATCGAGGAGCGCCGCACGGGCGCCACCATCATCTCGCGCAAAAAGCCGAACTCGCGGTCCCACACGATCGAGGCCGCGGAGAACATCGCCGTGAACATCACCGCCATGCAGAGGATGCCGGGATAGATGAATGTCCTGAAGTTGACCCCGTGCGTGCTCGTCCCGACAAGCGATGAGAGCCCGGTGCCGAGCACGAACAGGAACAGGAACGGCTGGATCAGCGAGGTCAGGATGCGCAGGCGGTCGCGCGAGAAGCGAATCAGCTCGCGCCGCCAAACCGCCCTGATCGCGCGCAGCTCCGAGCGCATCGTGCGCGCGGGTATGTGCTGTGCGGCGATCTCGTGCTCGCCGGCGCCGGCGCTCGCGGCGACGGGGGCGGGTGGAAGTGTGCTCTTGGTGGCCATCAGCGACTCATCATCTTGGCCATGTTGCGCATCATGTCGTTCGATCCGGCCTCGGCGTCGCGGATCGTCGAGCCCGTGTAGGACATGAAGACATCGTCGAGCGAAGGCCGCGCGACGCTGACCGAACGGATCGCCAGGCCAAGCTCGGAGAACAGGCGCGGCACGAACTGCTCGCCGGATGCCACCCCGAAGGTGACCTCGCCTTCGGCCATCTGGGCCTCGATTCCGAAGCGCTCGCCCAAGGCGGCGATCGCGGAGGTGTCGTCCTCGGTGGTGATCTGCACGCGGTCCTTGCCCACGCTCGCCTTCAAGGCCTCGGGCGTGTCGAGCGCGACGATCTTGCCGCGATCGATGATCGCGATGCGGTCGCAGTACTCGGCCTCGTCCATGTAGTGGGTGGTGAGGAAGATCGTGACGTCCTGCTCGTCTTCGAGTTTGGTGATGTAAGACCAGATCGAGGAGCGCGTCTGGGGGTCCAGGCCGATCGTGGGCTCGTCCAGGAACAAGACCCGCGGCGAGTGCAGCAAGCCGCGCGCGATCTCAAGGCGCCGCTTCATACCACCCGAGAACGTGCCGACGAGGCTCTCGCGGCGCTCCCAAAGCTGGAGCATTTCGAGCACCGTTTGCATTCGCGGCGCGATCCGCTCGCGCGGCATCCCGTACAGCTCGGCGTGCAACCTCAGGTTCTGCTCGGCGGACAGATAGTTGTCGAGGGTGGTGTCCTGGAAGACGAGCCCGATGTTGCGGCGCACGCGGTCGCGCTCGCGCACCACATCCAGACCGGCCACCTCGGCCCTGCCCCCGCTCGGGCGCGCCAATGTGCAGAGCATCGAGATCGTGGTCGACTTGCCCGCACCGTTGGGGCCTAGGAAACCGAAAGTCTCCCCGCGAGCGACCTCGAAGTCGATCCCCCTGACCGCTTCGATCTCGCCGTAGCTCTTGGTCAGACCGGCGACCGAGATGGCGGGAACCCTTTGGCTGTCGTGCGGGCGTCCGTTTGGGCTAGTGGCGGAAATGACGGACATGCGTAGCCACCATAGCGACGCCTGCCGCGTCAACCGCCGCCACGACTTCCTCGTCGCGCACCGAGCCTCCAGGCTGGATAATCGCCGTCACGCCCGCGTCTATCGCGAGCTGGGGGCCGTCGGCGAAGGGGAAGAACGCGTCTGAGGCGAGCGCGGCACCGGCCACGCGAGCCGCCGCGACGGCCCCTGAGTCCTCGCCCCCGCCCCCGGGGTCACTGCCCTCAGCCACACCACCCTCGCCCACACCGCCCTCTCCCGCCCGGGCCTTCTCGATCGCGATGGCCACCGCGTCCACGCGGCTCATCTGACCGGCTCCGATCCCGATCGTGGCGCCTTCGCGGGCGATCACTATGGCGTTGGAGCGCACGTGGCGACAGACCTGCCAGGCGAAGCGCATGTCATCCCACTCGGCCTCGGTGGGCTGCTTGGCGCTCATGACGGTCATCTGCTCGGCGGTCTCTGAGACCTCGTCGCGGTCCTGGACGAGCAAGCCACCGATCACCGGCTTTGCTTCGAGGTCCCCCACCGGCTCAGGCCAGTCGGGAAGCTCCAAGAGACGCACGTTCTTCTTCTCGGTCAGCACCTCCAGCGCCTCGGGCTCGAAGCGGGGGGCCAGCAGGACCTCGATGAACTGCTTCGAGAGAGCCTGCGCGCAGGCAAGGTCGACGGGGCGGTTGAGCGCGATCACGCCGCCGTACGCGCTGACGGGGTCGCTGGCGAAGGCCCTCTCGTAGGCGTCCTGGGCGGTCTTGCCGAGCGCGCAACCGCAGGGGTTGTTGTGCTTGACGATCGCGCACGCCGGCTCTGAGAAGTCCTCGACGAGCTCGCGCGCGGAGGAGAGGTCGAGCAGGTTGTTGAAGGAGAGCTCCTTGCCGTGCAGCTGAGTGACGCCGGCAAGCAGGTGCGTGGGCGCGCCAACCTGGGCGTAGTAGGCGGCGCGCTGGTGGGGGTTCTCGCCGTAGCGCAGCTCGGCTTGCTTTTCATAGGCGTAGGCGCGCTGGTCGGGGAAGTCCTGCTCGGCGCGCTGGGCAAACCAGGTGGAGATCGCGGCGTCGTAGCGCGCGGTGGTGGCATAGGCCTTGGCGGCCAGGCGCTCGCGCGTGGGCATCGACAGGCGCCCGGCCGACTCGCGCAGCTCCTCGAGGATGGGGGCGTAGTCGGCGGGGTCGGTCAAGACCGCCGCGTAGGCGTGGTTCTTGGCGGCGGCGCGGATCATCGTGGGCCCGCCGATGTCGATGTTCTCGACGATCTCCGCGTCACTCGCGTCGCCGCGCGCGAGCGTTTGCTCGAAGGGGTACAGGTTGACGCACACGAGATCGACCGGCTCGATCGAATGCTCGGCGGCGGCGGCGAGGTGGGACTCGTCGGAGCGCACCGCGAGCAACCCGGCGTACAGCCGCGGATGCAAGGTCTTCACACGCCCGTCCATCATCTCGGGGAAGCCGGTGAAGTCCTCGATCGCGCGCACCGCGAGGCCCGCGTCGGCAAGCGCGCGGGCGGTGCCGCCGGTGGAGACGATCTCGACGCCCAGCTCGATCAGGCCCTCGGCGAGGCCGAGCACGCCGGTCTTATCGGACACCGAGATCAGGGCCCTGCGCACCCGCACGGCGCCGGGCTCGGCGCGCTCGATCGCGGTGGGGGACTGTCCGTCGCTCATCTGAGGCGCAGCCTATCCGCGCGGCGCACAGGTCGCTTGCCGGTCATGAGGCTTGGGTCGCGGCGGAGGCGATCGTGACGCGGCGGGGGTTCTCGGGGTCGAAGCCGAGCGCGCCGAGGGCGAACAGGCGGACGGCTTCGGGCAGCAGCGCATGCTCGAGCGGGCGCAGCGCCGCCAAGACCTGGTCGGGGTCGCTTGCGTCGGGCAACTCGAGCGCGCGCTGCAGGATCACGGCGCCGCTGTCGACGCCGGCGTCGACGAAGTGGACGGTGACACCGAACGCCTTGACGCCGTAGGCCAATGCCTGCTCGATCGCGTGCAGTCCGGGGAAGGCGGGCAGCAACGAAGGGTGCACGTTGATGACCGCGCGGGGGAAGCGCTCCAGGAAGGCGAACGTCAGCAGCTCCATGTAGCCGGCGAGCACGACCAAGCGGGCGCCGCGCTCTGAGAGCCAGGCGGCCATCGCGGCGTCGCGCGCCTCACGGTCGGGATGGGCGGAGCGCTCGAACACCGCGGTCGGCACGCCCCGCGCGGCGGCGCGCTCCAAGGCCAAGGCGCCCGGCGCCGAGGAGGCGACGGCGACGACTTGGGCCTCTTGGCCGTGGACGGTGTCGAGTAGGGCCTGCAGGTTGGTGCCTGTGCCGGAGACGAGCACCGCGATGGGCAAAGGGCTTGTCGTTTCCGTCATTTGCTCTACAGCGTCCCGGGCGGCGCGAGCCACTCGCTCTTGAAGTCCAATGTGGTGTGCTCGACGAGGATGTCGTAGTCGCGGTCGTAATGCAGCACCCCGGCTTCGGCCTCGTGGGCACACGCGGCGATCAAGATGTCGGTCGGCGCGAGCCGATGGTGGCCGACGGCGGCGAGCTCCTGCTGGGCGTGCATCGCGAGTTCCTCAACGGCGACCGTCAGCAGAATTCGCGAAAACGCGCCGAGTGTAGTGGCGATCTCTTTGTGATCGGAGGCCGAGCGCGCCGAATAGCCGGCCTCGAGCAGGAAGGGGAGACACGTCGCGATCTGACGCTGCTCGATCCAACCCGCGACGGTGGCGGCGCGCTCGTCATCCAGGGCGCCCGCGACTATCCGCGACCAGGCCGAATTGTCGAGTAGCAGCACGCTACTCGTGTTTGGCGATCAGGCCGAGCCGCTTGACCTCCCCGGCGGCGTCGACATCCATCTCATAGGGGAACGAGCGTGTGCGGACCATCTCTGCAAGGCGTTTGAGCGCCGCACCGGCCGCTCGTTCGTCCGCTCGCAGCCGGCGCGCCTTTGCGCGAGCACCAATGGCGAGCAGTTCAGCGAAATCTATCCGCTCGCCCTCGCCAAGCCTCGCTCGCAGCTCGTCTAGCGCCTCCTGCACCGGGCGTGTCTCGGTGATCGTGTGGCGAGGGCGGGTCGTCGGCACACCAAAAGTGTAGCACCGTGCCACACCAGCTGGGCTCGGGACGCTCGCATATCCCGGCGGCGTCTGACCAAGCGCTGAGGCCAAGACGTGTCGCTCAAACAGGGGCCACCTCAAGCGCGTACTTGCCCTGCGCTCCATCCGACCCGCGGACCGGGTACTCGCCGGTGAAGCACGCGTCGCAGTGGGTGGCGCGCTCGCCGCCGACGGCCTCGTAGACCCCGTCGAGCGAGAGGTAGGCGAGCGAATCGCACCCCAGCTCGGCAGCGACCTCGGAGACGGAGCGCTCGTGGGCGATCATCTCCTCGCGGGTGGACATGTCGATCCCGTAGTGGCAGGGGTGCTTGATAGGAGGCGCGGAGATGCGCATGTGGACCTCGATGGCGCCGGCGTCGCGCAGCATCTGGACGATCTGGCGGGTGGTGTTGCCGCGCACGATCGAGTCGTCGACGACGACCAGGCGCTTGCCGCCGACGACCTCGGGGAGGGGGTTGAACTTGAGGCGCAGACCGTGCTTGCGCAGCTCTTGGCCGGGTTGGATGAAGGTGCGTGCGACGTAGCGGTTCTTGACGAAGCCGTCGTCCTGGGGCAGGCCGCTGGCTCGCGCGAAGCCGCGGGCGGCGGCGTTGCCGGAGTCGGGCACGGGGATCACCAGATCCGCTTCGACTGGGGACTCGCGCGCGAGGATCTCCCCCATGCGCCCGCGCGCGACCTGCAGGACGTGACCGTTCATGCGCGAGTCGGGGCGGGCGAAGTAGATGTACTCGAACACACAGAAGGACTTGCGCGCGTCGGGCAGCACGCGGCGACTCTCGATCCCCTGCGGACCGAGCGTGACCACCTCGCCGGGCTCGACGTCGCGCAGGAAGTTGGCGCCGATGATGTCGAACGCGCACGACTCGGAGGCGACGCAATAGCGAGCCGGCTCGCCCTGCGCCCTGCCCGGGCCCGCCACCTCACGCCCTTCGCCGCCTGCCTCTGCCCCATCGCCGGTCGGGGGAAGCACACCGATCGCGAGCGGGCGCAGGCCGTGGGGGTCGCGGAAGGCAACCACACGGTCCTTGGTCATGACGACGATCGAGAAGGCGCCTTGCAGGCGGGGCAGGATCGAGGCGATCGCGTCCTCGATGTGCTCGGCGGGGTGGGTGGCGATCAGCGCGGCGACGATCTCGGAGTCCGAGGTCGAGGAGAACGTGACGCCCTGCTCGGAGAGCTCGGCGTGAAGCTCGACGGCGTTGATGAGGTTGCCGTTGTGCGCCAGGGCGACCTCGCGGCGTGAGCCGTTGGTACCCTCGGAGCGTTGGACGGGTTGGGAGTTCTCCCAGGCGTTGGAGCCGGTCGTGGAGTAGCGGACGTGACCGATCGCCAGCTCGCCGGCGAGCGTGCGGAGGTCGTTCTCGGAGAAGACCTGGGAGACGAGGCCGAGCTCGCGGCGGGTCATGATGTGGGCGCCGCGGTCGGCGGCGGCGATCCCGGCGGACTCTTGGCCGCGGTGCTGGAGCGCGTAGAGCGCGAAGTAGGAGAGCCGCGAGACCTCGTGGCCGGGCGCGTATATGCCAAACACGCCGCACTCGTCGCGCGGCCCGTCGCGGTCCTCCGGACGAGGGTCGCAAGCCATCGTTGGACTCACGCTAGCAGTCACGCGAAAAGCTCCGCCAGGGCGCCGTGCGCGCGGGAGAGCTCGGAGAGCTTCAACTCGATCGCCTCGCCAGGACCACGATCGGCCCCCTCGCCCTCACGTCGCCGCTCAAGGCACCCCCCGCGCGCGCGCGTAGGCACCCCGATTCGCAATACATCCCCCCCCACGCTCCCCAACACCGACACCGGCGTGCGAGCCCCCGAGCTCGCGCAGCGCATCCTCGGCGGCGCTCACCAGGAAACCGCCGCTACCCTCGCCGAACAGCCGCTCCAGAGCACCGTCCTGCAGGGTTACGCTCGCCCCCAAGCCGCCGGCCAGGCAGCACTCGGCCAGGGCGACAGCGAGCCCACCCTCGGCGATGTCGTGGGCGCTGGAGAGAGCCCCGGAGCGCACCGCCTCGCGCACCGCCGCCTGGGCGGCCGCGACCGCGGCGATGTCGATCGGGGGCAGGCCGTCGGGCAGCTCGTGGCCCCACAGCTTGGCCAGCTCGCAGGCGAGCAGCGACGGCTCGAAGGGGCCGACCAAGGCGATCACGTCACCCTCGCGCGCGAAGCCGAGCCGGCCGGCGCGGCGCACGTCGGGCAGAGAGCCGACCATGCCGATCACGGGAGTCGGGTAGATCGGGCCGGCCGTTGCGCCCTCGTTGTAGAGCGACACGTTGCCCCCGACGATCGGGGCTTCCAGGGCACGACACGCATCGCCGAGGCCGCGCACGGATTCGGTCAATTGCCACGCTATGTGCGGCTTCTCGGGGTTGCCGAAATTGAGGTTGTTCGTCGTGCCGAGCGGCTCGGCGCCGACGCACGCGAGGTTGGCGGCGCACTCCAGGACGGCCGCGACAGTGCCCGTGTAGGGGTCGGCCGCGACGCGGCGACCGTTGCAGTCGATCGAGACGGCGATGCCGGGGATCGGGTGGGTGGGTTCTCGATCCAAGCCGGCGAGCGGGCGAATGGAGAGCACGGCGGCGTCGGTCTGGGCGGGGCGACAGACGGTGCGCGACTGGACGATCGCGTCGTACTGCTCGAACAGGGGCGCACGCGAGGCGATGTTGGGCGAGGCGAGAAGCGCCGTCAGGAGTTCGCCCGCGGTTCGATCCTCGCCGGAGGAGTGCGGGGGGATCTTTTTTTGGGGGAGGAGCGCCTCCGGCGCTCTGTATGTCGTACTGGTCGGGCGGACGGGCTGGAGCTCGTATAGAGGGCAGTCGTTCAACCAACGCCCGCACCGGCATCTCGCCGACCAAGTCGCCGGCGGCAAACACCCGCATCTGGCCGGTGTCGGTGACGGTGCCTATCGCAGCGCCGCCCACCTCCCACTTCTCGCACAGCTCCAGCACGGCGTTGACGTTGGCCGGCTCTACGACACACAACATCCGCTCCTGGGACTCGGAGACCATGATCTCGAACGGCTCCATGTCAGGCTCGCGCAGCGGCACCTGGGCGACGTCGATGTCGATCCCGACCTCGCCCTTGGAGGCCATCTCCGAGGCCGAGGAGGTGAGGCCCGCGGCTCCCAGGTCCTGTAGCGAGACGAGCAGGCCCCGCTCCAGGAGCTCCAGGGAGCACTCCATCAGCTTCTTCTCCTCGAACGGATCGCCCACCTGGACGGTCGGCCGCTTGTCCTCGTCCTCGCCCAGCTCGGCCGAGGCGAGCACCGAGGCGCCGCCGATCCCGTCGCGGCCGGTGGTGGCGCCGAACAGGAGGACCACGTTGCCGACGCCCACGGCCGCGCTGGTGACGAGCCGCTCGCGCCGGGCGATGCCCAGGGCCATCGCGTTGACCAGGCAGTTCTGCTCGTAGGGCCCCTCGAAGTACACCTCGCCGCCGATCGTGGGCACGCCGATCGAGTTGCCGTAGTGGCCGATACCCGCCACGGCGCGGTCGAGGAGGTAGCGCGAGCGAGCACTGGACGCCTCGCCGAACCTGAGCGAGTCGAGTATTGCGATCGGCCGCGCGCCAATCGCGAAGATGTCTCTGAGGATGCCCCCCACGCCAGTGGCGGCGCCCTGGAACGGCTCGACTGCGGAGGGGTGGTTGTGGGACTCGACCTTGAAGGCGCACACGAGCCCGCCGCCAATATCGACCGCGCCCGCGTTCTCCCCGGGGCCCATCACCACGTGGGGGCCCTCGGTGGGGAGGGTGCGCAGGAGCTTCTTGGAGTGCTTGTAGGCACAGTGCTCGCTCCACAAGAGCGAATACATCGCGAGCTCGACCTGGTTGGGCGCTCGACCCTGCTTCTCGCAGATCAGCTCGTACTCGGCCTCGGTGAGGCCCAGCGCCAAGGCGTCCTCGAGCGAGGGCAAGGTGGCGCTAGACACGCGTGCGCTCCCGCTCGTAGCGGACCTGCATGGCGAGCGCAGTCGTCCGACTAGACACGCGCGCCCTCCACCGCCAGGCGCATCGACTCGAAGATGCACAGGCCATCGGCCGAGCCGCTCAGCTCGTCCACCGCGTGCTCGGGGTGGGGCATCAGGCCGAAGACGTTGCCTGCCTCGTTGCGCACTCCCGCGATGTCGTGGACCGATCCGTTGAAGTTCTGAGCCGGCGCGTAGCGCAGCACGATTTGACCATTCTCTCGCATGCTCGAGAGCGTCTCCCCGTCCGCGTAGTAGCGGCCCCAGGAGTGCTTGGCGGGGATGCTCAGCCGCTCGGTGCAGGCGCTGGTGAAGGCCGTGTCGCGCTGCACGACCTCCAGATCTACCTGGCGGAAGGTGAAGCGCAGGTTCGCGTTCGGTAGGAGGGCGCCGGGCAGCAGGCCGGCCTCGCACAGGACTTGGAACCCATTGCAGATCCCAAGCACCAGGCCCCCGTCGTGCGCGAAGGCAATGACCGACTCCATCACCGGGGAGAAGCGGGCGATCGCGCCGGCACGCAGGTAGTCGCCGTAGGAGAAACCGCCGGGCACGACTATCGCGTCGGCGCCCTTCAGGTCGCGGTCGCGGTGCCACAGCAGCTCCGCGTCCCCCACCCGGCCGGCCGCGAGCGCCGCGTCCACCTCGTCACAGCTGCCGGGGAAGCGCAAAACCCCAAACTTCATCGCAACCCCGCCACCGCATCGGCGTCGGCGGGATCGATGCGCTCCAGGCCGTCGATGCCTTCGAAGTCCCGATCGGGGCTCAGGATCGCGTCGATCTCGCGATTGAGCGCCTGCGCCGCGAAGATCGCGTCGCGCATGTCCAGCCGCTCGTATTCGGCCCACAATTCGAAAGCGCGCTCGATATCGGCGCGACCGACCGCATGCAGGCGCGAGGTCGCCGCGATGGTGCGCGCGTCGGCGATGGCCGTGGCGCGCGTCATGTTTCGCCTTGCGCGCACGTGCGCGAACTCGTGCAGCAACTCGATGCTCGCCTCCCCGGCCAGCAGCCCCTCAACGCCCATGCCCATTACGGCCCGGCATGGATCTCGATAGGGGTGCTCACCGCCGAGCGCATAGATGAACACGCTCGTATCGAAAAGGAAACGACGCACAGATGCGCTACTCGTCGTCCTCGTCGTACAGCTTCAATAGCTTGCCGTACCTACCCTCGATGATCTCCTGCTTCATCACCGGCCAGTCGTCAACCGGCATCGGCTCGGCTTCGAGCAGGCGCTTGAACGCCTGGGCACGAGCATCTTGCACACGCGAGAGCTTTTCGGAGATTGCCTCGCGGATCAGCGCGCCGAGCGACACGCCGCGCTCATGGGCGATGCGGCGCAAACGCTCGTGCAGGTCATCGTCGAGCAGAAGTTGAGTGCGTCGCGTCAGTTGAGCCATATGCACATGTTAGCAGTTGCATGTGCATACACGGCTGGGTGTGTGGCTACTGACCCTCCAAGACGACGACTTCGTAGTCCTCGATCAAAGGATTGGCCAGCAGCTCCTGGCACATCGGCTCCAGCCGCGCGGCGTCGGGCACGTCCAGCTCGACCATACGCCCTACATGGACGTTCTCCACGCCCTCGAAGCCAAGCGCGGGAAGCGCGCGCTGGACCGCCTCTCCCTGCGGATCGAGGATGCCCGCCTTGGGGCGGATCAAGACGCGCGCCCTCACGCGCCGCCAATCCGCTGGGGCATGACGCCGTGCGCCCTTGCCGGCGGCCGGCCTCCGTGGGTGCGGCGGCGAGCGCCCCTCACGCCGTTCTGTCCAGCCAGGCCTGGAACGGCTCGCCCACGATCAGCTCATACGCTTCGACGTAGCGCGCGCGGGTGCCGGCGACGACATCGTCTGGGATCGCGGGCGCGGGCGGCTGCTTGTCCCAACCACTTGAGGACGCCCAGTCGCGGACGTATTGCTTGTCGAAGCTGGGCTGGCCTTTGCCGACCTCATAGCCGGCGAGCGGCCAGTAGCGCGAGGAGTCGGGCGTGAGCACCTCGTCGCCGACGACCAACTCGCCGTCCTCGTCGAGGCCCAGCTCGAACTTGGTGTCGGCCAGGATCACCCCGCGCGCTCGCGCGTGGGCCGCGGCGTGGGCGTAGAGATCGATCGAAATGTCCCTGACTCGTTCCATCAGGCCCCGGTCGCCAACCAGCTCGGCGGCACGCTCGAAGTCGATCGCCTCGTCGTGGCCGACCTCGGCCTTCGTGGAGGGAGTGAAGATCGGCTCGGGCAGCTGCTCTGACTCGCGCAGGCCGGCGGGCAGCTCGATTCCGGACACGGCGCCGGTCGCTTGGTAGTCCTTCCAGCCGGAGCCTGTGATGTAGCCGCGCACGACGCACTCGACGGGGAGCATCTTGAGCTTGCGCACGACCAAGGCCCGTCCGCGCGCCTCGGCGGGAACGCCCTCGGTGGCGGAGATCATGTGGTTGGCGACGATCCCCTTGGTCTGCTCGAACCAGAACGCCGACAGGCCCGTCAGCACCTTGCCCTTGTCTGGGATCGGCGTGGGATGGACCGCGTCGTAGGTGGAGATGCGGTCGCTGGCGACCATCAGGAGGCGGTCGTCGAGGTCGTAGAGCTCGCGCACCTTGCCGCTGGCGAGGAGGGTCAGATCGGCGAGGGCGGCAGTCACTTTTCGCGATGCTACCAATGCGGGCGGGCGTCTTAGGCGGCGATGATTTGCGAAGCCAGGACGGCGGCGTTGCGGGCGTTGTCAAGCCCGACGCAGGCGACCGGCACGCCTGGGGGCATCTGCACGATCGAAAGGATCGCGTCGAGGCCGCCGGCCGCGGTGAGTCGCCCCGAGAGTGGAACGCCGATCACCGGCAGGTCCGTATGAGCGGCCACGGCGCCAGGGAGCGCCGCCGAGATGCCGGCGCCGGCGATCACCACACGCAGGCCTCGAGACTTGGCGCTCTTGGCGTACTCGGCGACGGTGTCCGGTTCGCGGTGGGCCGACATGACCTTCATCTCGTGCGGGATGTTGCGCGTGCGTAGCTCCTTGGCGGCCTTCTCCATCGCCTCCATGTCGCTTTCAGAGCCCATCACGATGCCCACCAGCGGTCCATCCACGTCGAACTCCTCCAGCTGGGCTTGGACCTCGGCTTCGGCGATGTCGGCTCTTATCGGGGTGGGGGCATCGGTCACGGGGGCCTCTTCTGAGTTGAGTGTCGTTATCGCTGGGCCGTAGGGGCGCGTTCGCTGGTCGGATTGCCTTCGGCGTGGGCGGCAATGTCTCGCCGCAATTGCATTCCCTGAAAGGAGATCTTGCTCGCGGCAGCATACGCGCCCGATCGGGCCGACTCTGCGCTCGGCCCCAACGCCGTGACGCCCAGGACGCGACCCCCAGCCGTGACGAGCGAGCGACCGGCGATAGCCGTGCCCGCATGGGTCACCTCGATCCCGGCCGGCACCTCATCCAAGCCATGGATCGCATCGCCGCTGGAAGCGAAAGCGGGGTAGCCGGCGGAGGCCAAGACGAGCGTCACCGCCCAGTCCTCGCTCCACACGAGCTCTGCGCCCTCCAACTCCCCGGGACGTGCCGCGGCTAGCAGCAGCTCCAGCAGGTCCGAGCGCAGGCGCGGCAGCACGGCCTGCGTCTCGGGGTCGCCGAAGCGGACGTTGAACTCGAGCACCTTCGGCCCTTGCGCGGTCAGCATCAGGCCGGCATACAGCACGCCGTGGAAGGGCGTGCCGCGCTCGCGCATGAGGTCGATGATCGGCTGGTGCACCACATTTGTCAACTCGCGTATCGCAGCGTCGTCGAAGCCGGCGACCGGCGAGTAGGAGCCCATCCCGCCCGTGTTCGGGCCCAGGTCGCCGTCGAAGATGCGCTTGAAGTCGCGCGCGGGGGCCATCGGCAGCGCTCGAACTCCGTCGCACAGCGCAAGCAGCGAGAGCTCCTCGCCGAGCAGCAGCTCCTCCACGACCGCACTCGAGCCGCTCGTGTCTGCGCCGGCCGTGTCACCTTCGCTCGGGCCGCTCTGCCCGGCCCTGCGGTCGCCTGAGCCTGCGCCGAAGCGCTTGTCAACGAAGATCTCCCGCAAAGCTGCCTCTGCCTGCGCGGCGTCCTCGGCGACGGTGACGCCCTTGCCGGCGGCGAGCCCATCCGCCTTGACCACCACCCCCGGGCTCGCCAGCGCGTTGACCGCCTCGATCCCCTGCTCGAGCGTCCCAACCCGGCGCCAGGCGGCGGTCGGCACGCGCGCCTGTTCCATCGCCTGCTTGGCGAAGGCCTTTGAGCCCTCCAGCTGGGCCGCGGCGGCGCTCGGACCGAAGGCCAGGCGATCGCACGCGGACAGCGCGTTGACGAGTCCGGCCACGAGCGGCGCCTCGGGGCCCACCACGGTCAGATCGACCTGCTCGCGCTCGACCGCCTCGACGAGCCCGTCGAGGTCGTCCACCGCGACGTCCAGCACGCGCGCGTCCTGCGCGATACCCGCGTTGCCCGGCGCGCACAGCAGCTGCGGCTCCTGGGGCGAGCGCGCTAGAGCGCGCACCAGCGCGTGCTCGCGGCCACCACTTCCGACGACAAGTACCTTCACAAGGACGCTATGAACTCGTCCACGCCGATTGCCGCCAGCGTCTCGTAGCGGCCGGTCCCGCGCGAGCCCAGCTCCAGGGACACGCGCACCATCGTCTTCTCGTCGGGGGCCTCCACAACCGAGATGAAGTCCACGGCGCCCAAGGTCGCCCATTGGGCCTTCACGGTCGCTCCAAGCTGCTCGACCTCCTTGTTGACCTCGCGGATGCGCTCCGGGTTGTTCTTGACCGTCTGCACGCCCTCCGGGGTGAGTGTCGAGAGCATGATGTAGGTGGGCATGACTCCTCCGTCCGTTGCGTGGTCGGCTTCGCGCGTGCGCGCGCTCGACCTCCGTTTGTACATGATCGGAGGGCGGCAGGGATAATCAAAGGGTGATCCCCCGCTACACACCCGCCGAGCTGGGCGCCCTATGGACCGACGAGGCCCGCATGGAGAGCTGGCGTCGCGTCGAGGTGGCTGCCTGCGAGGAGCTGCCCGCTCTGCTCGACGCGACCGGCGCCGGCGAGGAGGGCGCGCCCCGCGTCTCCGGTCAAGGACCAAGCGCCGCCGAGCTGGAGGCAATCCGCGCGGCCACGTTCACCGTCGAGGCGGTCGACGAGCGTGAGCGCACGACCGACCACGACGTGGCCGCCTTCGTCGATGTGCTCTCTGCCAGTGCGGGCGAGGCCGGCCGTTGGATCCACTTCGGGCTGACCTCCTCGGACGTGCTGGACACGGCGCTGGCCTTGCAGTTGAAGGCCGCCGGAGAAGTGATCGTGCCGGGGGCGCAGGCGCTCGTGCAGGCTCTGGCCAACCGGGCACGCGAACATGTGGACACCTTGTGTGTGGGGCGCACGCACGGGGTGCACGCCGAGCCGACGACTTTCGGCGTCAAGCTCGCGGGGTTCGCTTTCGAGGCTCACCGCAACGCATTGCGCCTGGAGCGGGCCTTCGCGCAGGTGGCGGTCGGCGCCGTCTCGGGGGCGGTCGGTACGTACGCGGCGACCAGCCCCGAGTTCGAGCGACGAGTGCTCGACCGGCTCGGACTCGCCCGCGAGGACGTCTCCACCCAGGTGGTTGCCCGCGACCGTCACGCCGAGCTGTTGGGAGCGATAGCTCTCGCGGGCGCCGGGATCGAGCGTTTGGCTACGGAGATCAGGCACCTGCAGCGGACCGAGGTGCGTGAGGCCCAGGAGCCGTTCAAGGCAGGCCAGAAGGGAAGTTCGGCGATGCCTCACAAGCGCAACCCGATCAAGAGCGAGCAGCTTTCCGGGCTCGCCCGGGTGCTCAGGGGCAACGCGCAGGCGGCCTTCGAGGATGTGGCGTTGTGGCACGAGCGGGACATCTCCCACTCTTCGGTCGAGCGAGTCATCCTGCCCGACTCGACGATCTTGATCGACCACATGCAGCGCTCGGCCCTGAGGCTGGCGCAGGGTCTAGTGGTGAACGAGCGGCGCATGCGCGAGAACCTGGGGATGACCTACGGCGCGCTGTTCTCCCAGCGGGTACTTCTCGCCCTGGTCGAGGGAGACCCCGGCCATGGTCGCGCCCCGATGGTTCGCGACGAGGCGTATCGCATCACTCAAGAGCTTGCCCAGAGGGCATGGGATGAGGCCACCCCCCTGCGCGACCTGCTCGCCGCGGACGCCCGAACCGCCGGCCTCGACCTCGACGCGATCTTCGACTACTCCCACTTC
The DNA here is from genome assembly GCA_963753145.1 of uncultured Solirubrobacterales bacterium. Classification (GTDB taxonomy): domain Bacteria; phylum Actinomycetota; class Thermoleophilia; order Solirubrobacterales; family Solirubrobacteraceae; genus Palsa-744. Next base: position 960,206 of record CAVWAX010000003.1, on the reverse strand, counting down.
ACTCGCAACGCACACGAGATCGTGGGACGCCTCGACGAGATCGCCTGACCGAGGCACAGCCAGGACGGGCACGTTCTCAGTTTCTCGAGACCCTCCTCCCGCTTCCCCCGTAGGACATCCGCTGAGATTGAGTGCACAGTCGTACTGGGCCGGTAGGGTTGCGCTCGCCCGGCCACAATGGCCAGGGTGGCGACGCTGCGGGTGGCGACGCCCTACATCGACGCTCAGGGAGATTCTATGCGGGCTTTTACTTACAGTCGGCGGGCCGTGCTCGCGCTGACGACCGCCGCCGTGCTGTTGATGACAGCCGGCGCCGGCAGTGCTTATGCGATATCGGCGCAAGACTTCCGACTTCCCCTACACGTGGCAAGGACCCATCTCGCAACCACCAAGCACAAGAAGAAAAAATCCTCCAATCGCGGCCCGCGTGGACCAAAGGGTCCAGCTGGTCCCGCGGGACCAGCTGGACCTGCGGGTCCCGCGGGACCGACAGGGGCGACCGGTCCCATGGGCCCCGGTGCGACAAAGGTCAATTTCTTCGAGGCGCCAAGCCCGGCCGACGGAATTCACAATGTGTTGAATGTCGGGCCACTGCAAATCGGAATCAACTGCAAAGGCGGCGGGACGAGCGGCGAAGAAATAAAGCTGGGCACTTTCATAACCATCCCCGGCCCGCAGACGCTGCTCTCGACATTCAACTTCAAGGGAGAACCGGCGAAAACTGTTGGATACACGTCGATCACAGGATCGATCGCCAATTCGGGCGGTGAAAGCACGGTTGCGGCCAAAGAAGCCATAACCAACTCTGGGAGCTTCATCGTCGCGGGCGCTGACGGCGTGCCCTACTTCCTGTGGTTCTCCTATGGCGCCACAACGGCAGCCAAGAGCGAAGCATCCGCCGGTGTCCTCGAGACCGAGCAGCGAGGCTGCTGGTTCCTTGCGGAGGAGATCTAGCCGCAAGCCATAGAAGCGTCTACTAGGGGTGGGGCGACGATGAGCCGCCCCACCCCTTCACTTACTGGCGCAGCCCGCATGCGAGGCGCGCCCGGTCAGAGATCCACTCGGTCTTTATCCAGCCCCGCCCCTACAGGCCGATCAGCACCGCCTTTTCCACCTTCTTGCCTCCGCTCACCGTGAGGATGAGCTTGGCCGCGAGCCGATGGTGTTTGGCGTGGGCGACCTGCCTCTTGCCGCTTGCGCTCACACGCAGCGTGGCCGTCCCGCTCTTACCCGCGGCCAGCGTATAGGACCCCTTTGCGAGCACAAGTGTCGTAGGTTTCGATTTCCGGCCCTTGTGACCCTTGAGCGAGACCTTCGCAACCACCTCGGCCGAGCCGGCGCACGCGGCGTTCGCGCAGGCGATGCTCACCTTCGTCGCGTTCTTCTTGATAATGAGCTTCGACGCCGTCGTCTTGACGACGGGCACTGGTTTGACGATCGCGAGCCCACTGCTCCGCGCACTCGCGTGACCGGCCACGTTGGTGGCAGTCACTTCGCACACAAGCGAGTGTCCGACGTCGGCCGCCTGCACGATGTAGGCGTCCGAGTTGGCGGCTGCGATCGCCGTGCCGTCGCGCAACCATTGATAGGAGAACGTTCCCACCAGCGGCCAGCCGACAGCCAGCGCCAGTTCGGGTTCGCCCGTCCAGGACCCGCTCGAGCAAGTGAGGAGGCTTCCCACGAGCGGTTTGCCCGAGATGCTGGGGCCGGCGGTATTGAAGGGCGCCGCCGGCACCATCGCCGCGTTGATCCCGCTGGTGACAGCCCCGACCGTGACCCCAACCGGATTGGCCGTCACTTCCGAAGGTTGATTGTTGAAGAACTGTGTGATGTACTTGGGCGGACAGCGCGGCGCGTGTTCGCACGCCTGGCGTTCGGCTTCAGAAAATTCCCAGGAGAATTTGACCTTGTAGCTGCCGCTCGGCAAGCCGGCGATCGTGTATTCACCATTGGAGGCAGTCGATGCGAACCCGAAACCAAACTCGCCGCTCACGTAGACACCGATTTTGGCCAATCCGGCATGAGTGTATGCATCGGTCACTGTGCCAGTAATCTTGCCACTCGCAACCAGAGCCGCATTGATCGAAAGGGTCGTTTTTCCGGCGGCTACCAGCACCGCATTGGCGTTGGTAAGCGAATTCTGTCCGTTATAAAACTGGATCATGTATTCGTTTCCGTTCGGAAGGAAGGCGACCTTATATTCGCCCGGTGGTAGGCCTTCAACCACATATTCCCCGTTTGCATCGGTTAACCCATCGTTGACTACGAAGCCGCGATCCGCGCTAGCCACCTGGACCTCAACCCCTTCCAGCGGCGCATAGAAGCTGTCGGTTACTCTTCCAGCTATCTTGCCGAGTTCAAGCATTTCCGCGTCGATACCCGGCTTGGTGTCTCCTTCGCCCACGAACACGGGATCGGCTTCTTCTCTCGAAAACTCTTTGTCATAGTACTGAGTGGCGTCACCAGGGGCTTTAAATTCCACCGTGTATTCCCCTTCGGATAGCCCAGATACGGTATATTCGCCGCTGGAACTAGTAGAGGCCGAACCCTGGAGTTCTTTGCCTGGTCCATAGACGGTGACAGATACTCCCGCGAGCGCTTTATGAGCGGATTCGGTTACGGTTCCTTCGATCTTTCCTGTTCCCGCCGCAAATGCGCCGGGCGCAAGGGCGAATAGGGCCAGACACCCGATCACGATGGGCGACCCAAAGCACCAGGCCTTGATGCGCATACGAGCCGGGGCACCTTTGCTCTGAGCCGCTTGACTTTCGGCATCGCGACGCGAGATCGACAAAGAACTCCTCATGTAGAACCTCCTCATTTGACCGCGCATATCGAGTAGCGCAGCTACAACAAGCCGGCCCAAGCAGCCATCCCTCTTCCACCTAGCCCAGACCGTGCAGTAAGCACCGCGCCCCCGGGGTGAGCGGGGGCGCGGAAACGTCCGGTGGAGCAGGGATTCTTGGGGTGTTCAGTTCCCGAATCCCGAGCTTTGGAGGTTCACCTTGAGGGTGATGCGTGATGGACGCCCGGTTACCGTAGATGTCACGTCGGACGGAGCGGGGTTGGTGTCGCACGCGGGCAGCGCGCTGCTGGTCGGGGTGGCCGACCGGCTCGGCCTCACGCGAGCGCTCTCGTCGAGCCTGGCCGTCCTGAAGCAGCGGCGTCGCGGCCACGATCCGGGCCGGGTGATCCGGGATCTCGCGGTGATGCTCGCCGATGGCGGGGAGTGCGTGTCCGACCTCGGCACGGTGCGCGACCAGGAGGAGCTGTTCGGCTCTGTGGCGTCGGATTCCACGGCGTTTCGGATGATCGACCGGGTCGCGGGTGAGCCTGGCTCCTTGGAGGAGCTGCGTGCTGCTCACGCACAGGCGCGCGAGCGGTTCTGGGAGCTTTCCAATGTTCCTGAGCGGTTGACGATCGACGTTGACGCGACGCTCATCACAGCGCATTCCGAGAAGGAGAAGGCCGCCGGCAACTACAAGGGCGGTTTCGGGTTTCATCCGCTTCAGGCATACGCGCAGGAGACCCGTGAGGCGCTGGGTGGCGTGTTGCGGCCGGGGAACGCTGGCGCGAACACAGCTGAGGATCACAAGATGGTGCTGGACCGAGCGCTCGCGCAGATCCCGGCCAGACACATCGAGAACATGGAAATCCTGGTGCGCTGCGATTCCGCGGGCGCCACGCACGGCCTGGCTGATCATTGCCGCGAACACGCGATGCGGTTCTCCGTCGGCTACGAGCTGACCGAGCCGGTCAGGGCTGCGATCCTCGCGCTTGGCGAGACCGCTTGGGTCCAGGCGCTCGACCAGGACGGCAGCGAGCGCAAGAACGGGCAGGTCACAGAGATCACCAGCAGCGTCAATCTTTCCTCGTGGCCGGAGGGATCGAGGCTGATCGTCAGGCGTGAGCGTCCTCATCCCGGCGCGCAGCTCTCCTTCACCGACCACGACGGGCACCGTTTCCAGGCGATCCTCACCGACCAGACCGACCAGAACATCGCGATCGTCGAGTGTCGCCACCGCCAGCATGCTCATGTCGAGGACCGCATCCGCGACGACAAGGACACCGGTCTCTCAAAGTTCCCGTTCAAAGAGTTCGCGCTCAACGAGGTGTGGTTGGAGATCGTGATGCTCGCGCACGACTTGATCGTCTGGACCCAAGCACTGCTGCTTACCGGAGCACTCGCAAAGGCCGAGCCCAAGCGGCTGCGCTACCAGCTCCTGCACGTCGCCGGTCGTCTCGCGTTCCACGGCCGCAAAGCGAAGCTTCACCTGCAGAACACCTGGCCCTGGGCAGACGAACTCGTCGCTGCCTTCCAGAAACTGCGAGCGCTCTCAGCGCCCGCCGGCTGACACCGGCAAACGGCCACCACCAACATCGAGCCGTCCCACGGCCACGGCCGCGATCACCGCTGGGCGCACACCAGCCAAGCACGCCCCTCGCAAACACGCTGAGCCACCCTCCAGCAGCCGCTCCAGGGCCAACACCACCCTCAACGACCACGCTCAACCCCGAAAGCGGATCTACGGCCAGATTCAGACCGCTACTGCACGATCCGGGCTAGAGCCTTATCCCCCGATACCCTCGTAGTGCGACGCATCATATCCAGGTGTATAAGTCTTCGTCAACCACAATCCCACTTAACAGGATCCTGTCGATGGTTGATTTTTGTCGGCCGTACCAACTAAGGCGCAGCAGACTCCGGCTTCGGTGCGCCCTCCAGCACAACCCGCCCGTCCTCGGCATCTGCAACCACCGTCTCCCCGGCGTGAAAGCTCCCTTCGAGCAATGCCAGCGCGAGTCTGTCCACCAGCTGCTTCTGGATGACCCGCCGGAGAGGCCGCGCGCCGTAGGTCGGGTCATAACCCATGTTCCCGAGCAGCTCGCGCGCCTGCGGGGTGACCTGCAGCGTGACGTCACGCTCGGCGACGCGTGCGATCACCTGGCGCAGTTGCAGGTCGACGATCTCTGAGATCTGCTCGCGGCTGAGCGGGGCGAAGCGGACTATGTCGTCGAGGCGATTGATGAACTCGGGCTTGAAGTGCGATTGCAGCTCGGTCCGCAGCTCATCGCCCTCACCCTGGAGCGGAATATTGGAGGTCATGATCAGAACCGTGTTCTTGAAATCCACAGTGCGTCCCTGGCCGTCGGTGAGGCGACCGTCGTCCATCACCTGGAGCAGCGTGTTGAACACATCGGGGTGCGCCTTCTCGATCTCGTCGAGCAGGACGACCGAGTAGGGGCGGCGGCGGACCATCTCGGTGAGCTGCCCACCCTCTTCGTAGCCCACATAGCCGGGCGGAGCGCCGACCAGGCGCGAGACGGAGTGCTTCTCCATGTACTCGGACATGTCGATCCGGACCATCGCCTCGGAGGAGTCGAACATGAACTCGGCCAAGGCTCGCGCCAGCTCGGTCTTGCCGACGCCGGTCGGGCCGAGGAACAGGAAGCTGCCGATCGGCCTGTTCGGGTCTTGGAGGCCCGCGCGCGAGCGGCGCAGCGCGGTCGCCACGGCCTCCACCGCCTCGTCTTGGCCGACGACGCGTTCGTGCAGGCGCTCCTCCATGTGGATCAGCTTCTCGACTTCGCCCTCCATCAAGCGCGAGACCGGGATGCCGGTCCAGCGGGCGACGACCTCGGCGATGTCCTCGGCGTCGACTTCCTCCTTGAAGAAGACCGCCGCGGCGCGTCCGTCGCCGCTCGCGCGCTCGGCCGCTTCGGTCTCGGCGAGTTGGCGCTCCAGCTCAGGAATCTCCCCGTATTGCAGCCGCGCGGCCTTCTCCAGGTCGCCCTCGCGCTGGGCGCGCTCCAGTTCGGTGCGCGCCTGGTCGAGGCGTTCGCGCGTTTCGCTGACACCCTGGATCGCCTGCTTCTCCGCTTCCCACTGATTGCGCATGTCCTGCGCGCTGGCGCGCAATTGCGCCAGCTCGGTCTCGATCGCCTCGCGGCGCTCCTTGGAGGGCTCGTCCTTCTCCTTGCGCAGCGAGGTCAGCTCGATCTCCAGCTGCATCACGCGGCGGTCGACCTCGTCGATCTCGGCGGGCACCGAATCGATCTCGATCCGCAGGCGCGAGGACGCCTCGTCGATCAGGTCGATCGCCTTGTCGGGCAGGAAGCGATCGGCGATGTAGCGATGGGAGAGCGTCGCGGCGGCGATCAGAGCGCTGTCTTGGATCGTGACCTTGTGGTGGACCTCATAGCGCTCCTTCAGGCCGCGCAGGATCGCGATCGTGTCCTCCACCGTGGGCTCGCCCACCATGACCGGCTGGAAGCGACGCTCCAAGGCCGCGTCCTTCTCGATGTGCTTGCGGTACTCGTCAAGCGTGGTGGCGCCGACGCAGCGCAGCTCGCCGCGCGCGAGCATCGGCTTGAGCAGGTTGGCGGCGTCCACGGCGCCCTGAGCCGCGCCGGCGCCGACGATCGTGTGGAGCTCGTCGAGGAACAGGATCACGGTGCCCTGGGCCTCGGAGACTTCCTTGAGCACGCCCTTCAGGCGCTCCTCGAACTCCCCTCGATATACGGCGCCCGCGATCAGGGCGCCCATGTCGAGCGCGACGACGCGACGCTCGCGCAGCGACTCGGGCACGTCGCCGGAGACGATCCGCTGAGCCAAGCCCTCGACGATCGCGGTCTTGCCGACGCCGGGCTCGCCGATCAGGACAGGATTGTTCTTGGTGCGGCGCGAGAGCACTTGGATGACCCGGCGGATCTCCTCGTCGCGTCCGATCACCGGGTCGAGCTTGCCCTGCTCGGCCAGCTCGGTGAGGTCCTTGCCGAAACGCTCGAGCGGCTTCTGCTCCTCCTCGGGCTGTTGTGTGGGCGGCGGTTGCGCGCTCATCTGGCCTGGGACCTCGGTACGAGTTGTGTGCTGCTGGCGCGATACGGGACCAGCTCCGCGCGGAATGAGCGCCGCACTTGCTCCAGCTCCTCCGCCAGCTCCACCTGGGCGCGCAGTGCCTTGACTTCCAGCTCCTCTATGCGCGCGTGCATGTCCTGCACCTCTGACTCCAGGTCGAGAACCCGTTGAACGCCGGCCAGGTTCAGGCCCAAGTCGACTGTCATCTCGTGGATGCGGCGCAGCTTCTCGACATCCTCTTGGGAATACAGCCGTGTGCCCTTGGGCGAGCGCTTCGGCTCGACCAGGCCCCGCGACTCGTACATGCGCAAGGTCTGCGGGTGCATCTTGGCGAGCTCGGCCGCCACGGAGATCATGAACACGCCGCGGTCGGTTTCGACCTCGACGCGCGTCACGCGCTTGGCCGCCCGGTCCCCCCCACTCATGGCGATGCCTCCGAGAACAGCTTCGCGCGCGGGTTGCCGTTCATCGTCTTTGAGAGCTCGTCAACCGCGGCTCGCTGCTCGTCGTTGAGCTGCTCGGGTATGTCGATCGTGAAGCGGTAGTGGATGTCGCCGCGGCTCTTGCCGCCGAGCTTTGGCGGTCCCTCGCCGCGCAGGCGCTGCACCGAGCCGTGGTGGGTGCCCGGCTTCACGCGCAGGGTCTTGGTGCCGTCCAGCGTGGGAACCGGTACCTCGGCGCCGAGCAGAACCTCGGGCACACTCAACGGAACCTCGACCTCGAGATTGTCGCCCTTGCGCTTGAACACGGGCGAGGGAGCGACGTGGGTGATGACATACAGGTCGCCCTCGGGCCCGCCTTGCGCGCCGGCCTCGCCCTTGCCGGGCACCCTGATGCGCGAGCCCTCCTTGACTCCCGGCGGGATGTTGACGCGAAATTTCTTGACGCTTCGCACCGCGCCCGAACCGCCGCATGTGGGGCAGGGATCCTCGATCACGGTGCCGCTGCCGCCACAGCGCGAGCACGGCTGTGTGATCGAGAACATGCCCTGGCCCTCGCTCTCGATCCCACGCCCTTCGCAGCGCGGGCACACCTTGGGTGTGGTGCCCGGCTTGGCGCCGGTGCCGTGACAGGTGGGACACGCGCTCGTGGTCGGCACCGAGAGCGGGACCTGGGCACCGGAGATCGATTGATCGAAGGAGATGCGCACCTCGGTCTCCAGGTCGCGCCCGCGCTGGGGTCGCGAGCGAGCGCGCCGACCGCCATGCCCGCCCGGCCCAGCTCCACCGCCTCCACCGCCGCCGAACAGATTGGAGAGGATGTCACCCATCGAGGAGGCGTCGAAGTCGAAGTTGCCAAAGCCTCCGAACCCCGGTCCTCCGGAGGCTCCGCCCGCGAACGGTCCGGTGCCACTGTCGTACTGCTTGCGCTTCTCGGGATCGCCGAGCACGTCATGGGCCTGGGAGATCTCCTTGAAGCGCTCCTCGGCCTCTTTGTCGTCGGGGTTGCGATCGGGGTGGTACTTACGCGCAAGCTTGCGATAGGCCTTCTTGATGTCATCGGCGCTTGCCTTCTTGTCGACTCCAAGCGTCTTGTAGTAGTCCGGACGTGTCGCCATGCGCTGTCCGCTCTACGCCGCCACCAGGACGCGGGCGGGACGGATGATCGTCTCGCCCATGCGGTAGCCGTTCTGGTAGACCTCGGCCACGGTGCCGCTCTGGGCGCCCTCGACCGGCTGTTGGGCGACCGCCTCGTGCAGGTTCGGGTCAAACGCCTCGCCGAGCGGCGCGAACGCCTCGATACCCAGACGTGCAAGCCCCGCGCTCAGCTCGGAGCGAACCAAGCGTACGCCGGCCAGCAGGGGGTCCTCGGCCTCGGCCGCCTCGATCGCGCGGTCCAGGTTGTCGAGCGCCGGCAGGAGCTCCTTGGCGAGCTTGGCCACGCCTCGATCCTGGGCCTGGGCCGCGTCGCGCGCGACGCGCTTGCGGTAGTTCTCGAAATCGGCCTGGGTGCGCTGCGCGAGCGCGAGATACTCATCGCGCTCGGCAGCCGTCTTGACCAGCTCGCCGAGCTCCTCGGAGAGGACTCCAGCGGGGTCCGGTTGGGATGAAGAGGGTACGACCGCGTCAACATCACCCCCGGCCTCCGCCGACAGATCGACGCTCGACGACTGGGCGGCGGGAGCGGCCTCGCCGTCGGCGGACCGCTCCCCTCCCATCTTTGTCTCCTCGGGCTCCTGCTTGAGCTCCTCCATCAGCTCTTGCCCTCGTCGACCACCTCAGCGTCGACGACGTCCTCCTCTGAGGAGGCGGCCCCGTCCTCGGCGGCGCCCGCTCCATCGGGCGAGGCGGCGGCCGCGTCGGCCTGGGCCTTCTGGTACATCGCCTCGGAGACCGCGTGGAACGCTGTCTGCAAGGCCTCGGTGCGAGCGTTGATCGCGGCCGGGTCCTCGGCCTCCAGGGAGTCGCGCACCTCCTTGATCGCGTCCTCGATGCGGCTCTTGGAATCGCCATCCACCTGATCGCCGAGATCGGCCAGCTGGCGCTCGGCCTGGTAGGCGGCGTTCTCGCCGTTGTTGCGCGCCTCCGCCAGCTCCCTTGCCTTGCGGTCCTCCTCGGCGTGGGACTCGGCGTCGGTGACCATCCGCTTGACTTCCTCGTCGGAGAGCCCGGAACCCGCCTTGATCTCGATCTTCTGCTCCTTGCCGGTGCCCAGGTCCTTGGCGGACACGTTGAGGATGCCGTTGGCGTCGATGTCGAAGGCGACTTCGATCTGCGGGATGCCGCGCGGCGCCGGCGGGATGCCGGTGAGCTGGAACTTGCCCAGGGACTTGTTGTATTGAGCCATCTCGCGCTCGCCCTGCAGGACGTGGATCTCAACCGAGGGCTGGTTGTCCTCGGCGGTCGAGAACACCTCGCCCTTGCGTGTCGGGATCGTGGTGTTGCGCTCGATCAGCTTGGTCATGACGCCACCCTTGGTCTCGATCCCGAGCGTGAGCGGGGTGACGTCGAGCAAGAGCACGTCCTTGACGTCGCCGGCAAGCACGCCGGCCTGGATCGCGGCGCCGACGGCGACCACCTCGTCCGGGTTGACCCCGCGATGGGGGTCCTTGCCGGTGAGCTCCTTGACCTTCTCCTGTACGGCCGGCATGCGCGTCATGCCACCGACGAGCACGATGTGGTCGATCTCCTTGACGCCCTTGTCCTTGGCGTCGTCGATCGCTTGGCGCACCGGAGCCACGACGCGATCCAGCAAGGCCGATGTCAGCTCGGCCAGCTTGGCCCGCGTCAGGCGCGTGTCGAGGTGCTTGGGCCCCGAGGAGTCGGCCGTGATGAACGGCAGGTTGATCTGGGTCTCCTGGGTGGTGGAGAGCTCGATCTTGGCCTTCTCGGCGGCCTCGTACAGCCGCTGCAGGGCCATCGGGTCGGCGCTCAGGTCGATCCCCTGGTCGCGCTTGAAATCGGCCACGAGCCAATCGACGATCGCCTTGTCGAAGTTATCGCCGCCCAGGTGGTTGTCGCCCGCGGTGGACTTGACCTCGAATACGCCGTCGCCTATCTCAAGGACGGACACGTCGAAGGTGCCGCCGCCGAGGTCGAACACGAGGATCGTTTGGTCCGATTCCTTGTCCAGGCCATATGCCAAGGAGGCGGCCGTGGGCTCGTTGATGATGCGCTTGACCTCGAGGTTGGCGATCTTGCCCGCGTCCTTGGTGGCCTGGCGCTGGTCGTCGTTGAAGTACGCGGGGACCGTGATCACGGCCGAATCGACTGTTTCGCCCAGGTACGCTTCGGCGTCCGCCTTGAGCTTCTGCAGGATCATCGCGCTCACCTCGGGCGGCGAGTACTGATTGCCGGCGGCTTCGACGCGCGCGTCGCCGTTGGGGCCGGAGACGACCTTGTAGGGGACGATCGACTCCTCCTCGCGCACCTCGGCCTCCTTGCGGCCCATGAAGCGCTTGATCGAGAAGATGGTGTTTTGGGGATTGGTGACGGCCTGACGCTTGGCCACGGTGCCGACGAGGCGCTCGCCGGAGGCTGTAAATGCAACTACGGAGGGGGTTGTGCGGCCGCCCTCGGCGTTCTCGATGACGGTGGGCTCGCCACCCTCGAGCACGGCCATGCACGAGTTCGTCGTGCCGAGGTCGATGCCTATGGTCTTGCCCATGAGCTGGTGCTCCTTCGTTTCAGTTGGATCAAATCTGAGTGGGAGCGTAGCAGATAATCTGCGGCGCTACAAGATGTTCGACGAAGACCTCACAACCGGCTAACTTCTGCGTATGAAGCCCAAGCTGCGCGGGGTCTCACATCAGTACGCGTTCTTCGTCTCGCTCGGGTGCGGCCTGACGCTGATCCTGGCGGCGTCCGACGGGCGTGCGCGCCTTGCGACGAGCGTCTACGCGCTCGCTGTGAGCGCGCTGTTCGGCACCAGCGCTCTCTACCACCGCGTGACGTGGCGTCCGAAGACGCGTCGCTGGATGCGACGCCTGGATCATTCGATGATCTTCGTCATGATCGCCGGGACCTACACTCCCGTCGCTCTACTTGCCCTGAAAGGCGCTCTGGCAAGCACGATCCTGGTCGTGCTGTGGGCGGGCGCGCTCGGCGGGGTTGTGTTCAAGCTGCTTTGGATCGACGCACCCAAGTGGTTGTTCGCGGCCGTGTACGTCGCCCTCGGGCTGGTCACGGCGGCGGTCTTCGGCGAGCTGCCCGCGACGATCGGCTGGCTTGGCGTGGCCGGCCTGGCGCTCGGCGGCCTGCTCTACGTGCTCGGCGCGATCGTGTACGCGAGCGGGCGCCCGAACCCTTGGCCGAAGGTGTTCGGCTATCACGAGATCTTCCATGCGCTCGTGATCGTGGCCGCGGGCCTGCAGTACGCGGTGATCGCGTTCGCGGTGCTGCCTCACGGTTGAGGGAGAGCGTCGCGCGAGCAGGGCAACGCTGACATCAGACGTAACCGACATCAGACGTAACCGACATCAGACGTCAGCTACACTGTTTCGGTGTTCGTCAATCGGTCAACAGAGCTGGGGGCCCTGACCCGCTGGTGGGAAGAGGGAGCCACTGGGCGTATCGCGCTCGTATGGGGCAGGCGCCGGGTCGGCAAGACCGTCCTGTGCAACGAGTTCGCGCGGACGCGTCGTGCGGTCTTTCACACGGGAGCCGGACGATCGGCCCAGGACGAGCTGAGACTTCTCAGCCGCGCTGCCGCGGATGCGACAGGAGACGGGGTGCGGGACCTGGCGGCGCGGCCCTTCGCCGATTGGGATGACGCACTGGACAGTCTCGCGACCGTCGCGGAGAGCGAGCCACTGCTGCTCGTGCTCGACGAGTTTCCCGAGATGCTGCGCTCCTCGCCGGAGCTGCCGGGTGTGATCCGAGCCTTTTGGGACCGCGCACGCGAACGCACGCGCCTGCGGATCATGCTCTGCGGCTCCGCCGTGCGCGTGATGAGGGCGATGCAGGAGGAGCGCGAGCCTCTGTACGGGCGGATCGACCTGTCTTTCGCGGTCCATCCGTTTGCGCCACACGAGAGCGCAATGCTTCTCAAAAAGCTCTCCCCGGCCGATAGAGCGCTGGTCTGGGGGATCGTGGGCGGCGTGCCGCTGTACTTGACGTGGTGGGATCAAGGTGCCGGTTTGCGCTCGAATCTGGAGCGTCTCGTCTGCACCCCGGGCGGCAAGCTGCTCGACGAGGGTCGCCTTGTGCTCGCAACCGAGGGCGAGATGGGAGAGCTCGGCCAGCGTGTGCTGCGCGCGATCGCGGGCGGCAAGACCAAGCACAACGAAATCGAGCAGACGGTAGGCGCGGAGCCGGCACGCACACTGCAGCGGCTCATCGAACTGCGCCTCGTGGAGCGAGTGGTTCCTGTCACGGCGCACGGGATGAAGACGCGCAGGCGCAGCTACCGCATCGCGGACAACTTCCTCGCGTTCTGGCTCTCGATCGTCGAGCCCTACAGCGCGGAGATCGAACGCGGTCTCGGCAAGTCGATCCTCGGACCGCTCATGGAACGACTGGACGAGCACATGGGAGAGCGCTGGGAGGAGGCTTTCCGCGCACACCTGCGCCGGCTCGCCTCCCAGGGAGCGCTCGCGAGCGACATCGTCAAGATCGGGGCATTCTGGTCAGAGCATCCACCCGTGGAGATCGACGCCGTGGCCATCGCCGGACGTCGCGAGGAGGCGGTGCTCTTGGGGGAGGCGAAGTGGGCGCGCAAGGCCGACGGGGCTCGACTCGTGAACGGGATGCGCCAAAAGCTCGACGCCCTGCCGAAGGTCGCTCCCGAGGTGCGCTATGCGGTGTGTGCGCGCGAGCGGGTCCTCAAAGCGCCTGTAGAGACGCTGACGATCACGGCCGCGGACATCTTTGCGTAACGGGCATCCTGGACCCTGTGAAGCACAGCCCGCAGATTTCGCTAATCGTCAAACTGTGACCGACTTGGGCACATCCGCGCCAGCGCGCATTCGCGGCACGCCGGCTTGCGCGCGTGGCAGGTGCGCCGGCCGTGGCGCAGCAGGTTAACGTGGAACTCGAGCTCCTGCCCGGGCGGGGTGATCGCGAGCATCTGGTCGTGTAGCTCCTCGAAGGGAGCGCCTGGACGGAACAGGCCGAGGCGCATACCCACGCGCGAGACGTGGGTGTCGACGGGGACGTCGGGCAGGCCGTAGGAGAACAGCAGCACACACGCCGCGGTCTTGCGGCCGACGCCCGGCAGCGCGCACAGATAGTCGCGGCTGTCGGCAAGCGGGGCGTCGCGCATCCACTCCAGCGACAGATCGCCCGAGTCGGCGATCGCCGCGAGGATCGCCTGGATGCGCGCGGACTTGACCTTGGAGATGCCGCCGGGACGGATCGCGGCCTCCACCTCGGACACGGGCGCGGCGAGTACGGCGTTGTAGTCGATCGGAGATGGAGGCCCACCCGCATCCGCGAAACGCTCGCGCAGGCGCAGGAAGGCGACGTCGCGGTTGCGGTCGTTGGTGGACTGGGAGAGCACCGTCAGCACCAGCTCGTCCAGGGGCCGTTCGTGCGGGGCCATGGAGGGGATGCCGTAGACCTCGCGCAGACGCTCGCGGATGCGCAGCACGCGCGCGCGGGTCGGGCGCTTCCAGGGAGCGGACACGACCCCACGCTATATCCTCGCGTGGTGCCAGAGATCGCCGAGCACACGGCCGAGATCGAGGGGCTGCCCGTGTTCTGGCGAGACGCGCCCAGCCAGGCGGGTGGGGCGCCGGCGCTGTACCTGCACGGGGTGCCGACAAGCTCCGACGATTGGGTGCCCTTCCTCCAGCGCAGCGGGGGCCTCGCGCCGGATCTGCCCGGCTTCGGACGCTCGGCCAAGCCTGGCTATTTGAAGTACACGATCGAGGAGTACGCGGGTTTCGTCGAGCGCTTCCTCGACCACGTCGAAGTCGAGCGGGTACGCATGCTGGTGCACGACTGGGGCGCGGTCGGCCTTGCCTTCGCGCAGGCGCACCCCGAGCGGGTGGAGCGACTCGTGGTGACCAACGCGGTCCCTTTTCTCCCGGGCTACAAGTGGCATCGCACCGCGCGCTTGTGGCGCACGCCGATCCTCGGCGAGCTGGCCATGGGAGCGACCTCGCGCTGGGCGATACGCCGCTCTACCGCGGCGGCGAGCGCGACGCCGGGGCCGTTGCCCGACGAGTGGGTCGATTCGGTGATGGACCACTTCGACCACGGCACCCAGCGCGCGATCCTGCGCCTGTATCGCAGCTCGCCGAGCGACGTGCTGGCGAGGGCGGGCGAGCGGCTCTCCAACCTGGGGATGCCATCGCTCGTGGTTTGGGGCGTGGAGGATCCCTATATCCCGGTGCGCTTCGCCGAGGAGTACGCGAAGGCTTTGCCGGACAGCGAATTGGTGCGGCTCGAAGGCGCTGGCCACTGGTGGTGGTTGGACCGGCCGGAGGCGATCGAGCGCGTGACGGCGTTCCTCGCCGCCGCCTGAGCGAGGCAGGCCTTGGCGTCGGCTACCGAGCGCAACGTGAGGGCCGGCAGCGCCGACCGCGAAGGCCACCAAGCAGGAGCGCTCGAGCGGCCGTGGACGATTGCGCTCGCGGTGGCGCTCCCGCTCCTCGCGGCCTATCTGATCGTGGGCCCTCCGGCCGGCGACCTCGCAGCCGCGACGTACCGCTCAGACCTGTTCGCGCGCGTCGGCTTCACGACCTGGGACACGGGCTGGTACGCGGCGCACGGCTACTGGCTGCCCTCCTACTCGCTGCTTTCGCCGGCGCTCGGGGCGCTCTTGGGAGTGCGTGTGCTGCTGGTGCTCTCGGGGCTTGGGGCCTCGGTGGTGTTCGCGCTAATCGCCGAGCGCGTCTTCCCGCGCCCGGCGGCCCGCATCGCAGCAGCTTGGTTCGCGCTTGGGGTGTGCGTCAGCCTCCTGTCCGGGCGCGTGCCCTACGCGCCCGGCTTCGCGATCGGTCTCTGCTCGGTGTTCTGCGCAAT
This sequence comes from uncultured Solirubrobacterales bacterium, assembly GCA_963753145.1. GTDB lineage: Bacteria > Actinomycetota > Thermoleophilia > Solirubrobacterales > Solirubrobacteraceae > Palsa-744. The sequence continues at coordinate 944,939 of CAVWAX010000003.1, read as the reverse complement.
CGAGGGGCGCTGGGTCCTTGCTTTCGGGCTCGCGGTCCTCGCGAGCGTCGCCAGTCCGGTCGCGGGGGCATTCCTGGCGCTCGCGGCGGTGGCGGCAGGACTGGGCATGTGGTTGTCCGAGAGCGGGCGTTTCGCGGGCGCGCGCGGCTTTCTTAACAAGAGTAGATCTTGTTTCAACGCCGCGCGCCCGCGCAGGGCACCCTCTGGAGCAAACAACAACACCCACGCATCGACCCTGCGCTGCGTCGCCCTCGCCGTCGCCGCGGCGGCCCCGATCGCGGTCCTGAGCGTCGCCTACCCGAACGGCGGCTACGAGCCGTTCGCCGCCTCGGCTTTCTGGCCGGCGTTGGGGGGCGTCGTGCTGATCGCGCTGCTGCTGCCCGCCGGCCCGCTCAACCAGACGGGCCGGCTGGTCGTGCGCATCGGCGCCGCCCTATACGCGCTCGCCCTGATCGCGGCCTACGCCATCCATACTCCGATGGGCGGCAACGCGACGCGCCTCGGCCCATTGCTGGCCGGCCCGCTGCTCGCCGGCGTGCTGTGGGGGCCCGCCCAGGGCGCCGCGTCTGGAGCGCGGAGCGAGGCGACCCCTGACACCCCGAGCATCCGCCACCCAAGAGCGCTGCTCGCGGCCCTGGCTCCGCTGCTGCTCTACTGGCAATTGGCGACCCCGATCCGCGACTACGCGTCGATCGCGGGCGACCCGTCGGTCAAAGCCTCCTACTACGCCCCTGTCCTGGGCGAGCTGCGCGCCCTGACGCACGGCAGGTCGACGATCGTCGAGGTCCCGCTCACCAAAGCGCACTGGGAGTCCGCCTACCTGGCCGGCCACGACAACATCGAGCTGGCCAGGGGCTGGGAGCGACAGCTAGACACTCGCTACGCGGCGATCTTCTACACGCCGACCTTGAGCGCAGACGACTACCGCGCGTGGCTGATCGAAAACAGGGTCCGCTACGTGGCCCTGCCGGACGCTCCGCTCGACAAAGCGGGCGCCAAGGAGGGCGCGTTGATCGCGCGCGGACTGCCCTATTTGCGCGAGCTGTGGCACTCGAAGCACTGGCGCGTGTACCGCGTCATGGGCTAGGCTTTGCGGGTGGCCGCCCGCGCGAATTTGTCGTCCCCGCACGCAGACTCGAGCGAGGGAGCGGAGGCGGGAGCGAACGAGCGCGGCGCCCTCGGAGCCCTGAAAGCGCGCTTGCTGCCGCGGGGATGGGTCGATCTGTTGCGTCAGGTCGCGCTCGTCGGCTTGGCCTACGGCGCCTATAGCCTCGTGCGGGGGCTGGTCAAAAGCGACACGACGGCCGCGTTCAAACACGCGCTCGATCTGATCCAGGTGGAGCGCAGCTTGCACGTGTTCGTCGAGCCGAGCGTCCAGGCTTGGGCTTCGAGCAGCCACTTGCTGATGGACTTCTCGAGCTGGCTGTACGTGAACGCGCAGACCTCGATCACGCTGGCGGCGCTGATCTATCTGTATGTGCGCCACAACGGGTCGTTCTACTTCGTGCGCAACATGTTCGCGATCGCGATGTTGATCGCGCTGATCGGATACGCGGCGTTCCCGACGGCGCCCCCGCGCTTTCTGCCCGAGTGGGGTTTTGTCGACTCGGTGTCCGACCTGACCGGGGTCCACATCTCGCACGCGTCGGCCTCGATGAATGCGCTGTTCAACCCCTACGCGGCGGTGCCCTCGATGCACGTGGCGTTCGCGATCATGATCGGCTGGCCGCTGGCCTCGCTGTCGCGCACGCGCGTGGCGAGCATCCTGTGGCGGCTTTACCCGCTGCTGATTGCGTTCGTGATCGTGGCCACCGCCAACCACTTCATCCTCGACGCGATCCTCGGCGCGCTCACGGCCGGCGCGTCGGCCCTGGGGGCGCGCAGACTCGGCCAACTACGCCCCGCCTCCTGGCGCTTCGGGACAGCTCCGGCATGAATTGGGTGGCCACGGGCGAGCTGGTGCGCAACCGGCTGATCGAGTCGCGCCTGACCCCCAACGCGATCTCACTGACGGGCCTGGCCCTGAACTTGGTCGCAGCCGTTCTCGTCTGGGAACGCTTCTACTTCCTTGGCGGGATCGCGTTCATCGTGGGCTCGATCATGGACACGCTCGACGGGCGGTACTCGCGCATGTCGGGCAAGGGGACGGCGTTCGGCGCGTTCCTGGACTCGACGCTCGACCGCATCGAGGAGGGCATCGTGTTGACGGCCGTGGCGGCCGACTTCGCACGCGAAGGGCGCTCGGGGGCCGCGGCGGCGGTCGTGGTCGCGGTGTTGGCCTCGCTGATGGTCTCCTACACGCGCGCTCGCGCCGAGGCGCTGGGCGTGGAATGCAAGGTCGGGATCGCGACGCGGCCGGTCAGGGTCGTGATCCTCGCGATCGGCTTGATCTTCGCCAAGGGCGCGTCGCTCGGGGACTTCAGCCTGCTCGCGCCGGCCGTCTATGTGCTGGCGGCGCTGAGCACGATCACCGTGGCGCAACGGATCTGGCACGTGCGCGCCGCACTCACCTGACAGGCCCCGGCGCCCCGCAACGTGGGCTGATGTCACCTAAGCAAAGGCGCGGGGTAATCTCCCCCGACCTCCACAAAGGACAGAGATGAGCATTCAACAGAGCAACGGCGCGGCCTCCTCCAACGGCACGGCGCGCTATCAGCAGGACAAGGTCCGCGTCGCGATCATCGGCGTCGGCAACTGCGCTTCGGCGTTCGTGCAGGGCGTGCACTACTACAGGGACGCCGACCCGAACGAGCTGGTGCCGGGGCTGATGCACGTGGACCTGGGCGGCTATCACGTGCGCGACATCGAATTCACGGCCGCCTTCGATATTGATTCAAAGAAGGTCGGCAAGGACTTGGGAGCGGCAATCTGGGCCGGGCAGAACAACACGATGAAGTTCGCCACCGGGCCGCGTGCCGTGCCGAAGAAGCTGGGCGTGCCGGTGTATCGAGGGATGACCCATGACGGCCTGGGCAAGTACCTGAAGCAGAAGATCGAGAAGGCGCCGGGCGAGACAGCGGACATCGTGAAGATCCTCAAGGACACGCACACCGACGTGGTCGTGTCCTACCTGCCGGTGGGATCGGAGGACGCGACCAAGTGGTACGTCGAGCAGATCCTCGAGGCGGGCTGCGGCTTCGTGAACTGCATCCCGGTGTTCATCGCGCGCGAGGACTACTGGGACAAGCGCTTCGCGAAGGCCAAACTGCCGATCGTCGGCGATGACATCAAGTCGCAGGTCGGGGCTACGATCGTGCACCGGACGCTGGCGCGGCTGTTCGCGGACAGGGGCGTGAAGATGCTGCGGACCTCGCAGCTGAACGTGGGCGGGAACATGGACTTCTACAACATGCTCGAGCGCGAGCGGTTGGAGTCCAAGAAGATCTCCAAGACCAACGCGGTGACGTCGATCATGGACGAGCAGCTGCCGGCCGAGGACGTGTATATCGGCCCGAGCGACTATGTGCCTTGGTTGACCGATCGCAAGTGGGCGCACATCCGGGTCGAGGGGCAGGCGTTCGGCGACGTGCCGCTGAACGTGGAGATGAAGCTCGAGGTGTGGGACTCGCCCAACTCGGCGGGGATCGTGATCGACGCCGTGCGCTGCTGCAAGCTGGCGCTGAACAAGGGCGTCGGCGGGCAGCTCGACGGACCTTCGTCCTACCTGATGAAGTCGCCGCACAACCAGAGGCCCGACAACCTGGCGCGCGAGGAGACCGAGAAGTTCATCGCCAAGCATTCGCGCAAGGCCGCCGCCAAGCCGACCGGTCGCGCGGCGCCGCGCAAGAAGGTCCCCGCGAAGCCCTGACGGCCGACCGTGCCCGCGACGCGGGCACGGCAGCCTGGGGCGGGGAGCATAATGGGGCTGTGAGCGCCCCGGCCACGTTCTCGATCGCGCACGTCTCCCCGTATCCGTGGGAGGCGCAGGAGAACGAGGTCAACGCCCACATCCTGCGCCTCGCACGGGCGCTGTCGGGACGCGGGCACAGGGTTCTGATCCTGGCGCCCTCGCGCTCGCCCGAGCGGGTGCGCGAGTCGCGCAAGGAACTGCGCGCGGCGAGGACAAGGCCGGAAAGCCTGCTGGAGGGCACGGACACGGGAGCGCCTCGCGTGGTCGCGATCGGCGAGGTGCTGGATGTGGCGCGCACGCTCGAGGAGTTGCTTGGCAGGACGCCGCTTGACTTCGTGCACGTGCACGACCCGATAGCCCCGAGCGCTTCCAGCACGGCATTGCGATATTCGCGGGCGCTCAACGTCGGCTCGTTCCATTCCGGAGACGAGCGGCTTTTGCCGAAGACGCTGACCCGTCGATTCACCGACACCTTTCTGGCACGGCTGGACGCACGCATCGAGAGCGATGACCCGGGAGTCGAGCAGGTCGAGGCGATCTACCGCGAGCTCGCGGCGCGCCGCCACGACCCGAGCGGCGACCCGACTCTGCGCAAGCGCCTGGCGCGTAGGCCGCTTATCGACGTGGATCTGCACATGCACACCGACCATTCCGGCGATTGCGAAACGCCGGTCGAGGTGCTGCTGGCGAGCGCCAAAGAGGTCGGGTTGGGGGCTATCGCGGTAACCGACCACAACGAGATCTCGGGCGCCTTAGAGGCGCGCGAGAAGGCGAAGGCCGCCGGCGTGAAGGTGATCGTCGGCGAGGAGGTCAAGACGGCCGAGCAGGGCGAGGTGATCGGGCTGTTCATCGAGGAGAAGATCCCGCGCGGGCTGAGCATGGCCGAGACGGTGGCTGAGATCAAGCGCCAGGGCGGGCTGGTGTATGTGCCGCACCCGTTCGACCGGATGCACGCGGTGCCCGACTACGAGCACCTGCCGGCGATCCTCGATCAGATCGACGCGATCGAGGTGTTCAACCCGAGGGTGGCGATCGGCGCGTTCAACGAGGAGGCCGTGCGCTTCGCGGCCAAGTACCGGATCGTGGCGGGCGCCGGCTCGGACTCGCATGTCGCCCAGGGACTCGGTTCGGTGAGGATCAGGATGCGCGACTTCGATGGGCCGCAGGAGTTCTTGCAGTCGCTGAGGGACGCGGAGATCACGACCAAGCCTTCGAGCCTGATCTACGTGCAAGCCTTGAAGTTCCTGCAGACGAAGGCCACCCCACCCGCCGCCCGCAAGGCCGCCCGCGAGCGGCGGGTGCGCAGGGCCACACGGGGGAGCGGACGCGGAACGTGATGGAGGTCCTACACGGCCGAGGGTCGAGCCTGGCCAGGACGCAGGGAGTGAAGTGTGCTTCGCACACGAACGACCGAGGACGCCGCCAGGCGACGCGCCCTCGGTCGTGTAGGCGGCGGCGCAACTAGCGATGCATGTACAAGGACTCCCGGGCGGGCCGTCAAATCCCTCCGCGTCCATGCCTGCCACAGACGACGAGATCCGCGAGAAGTATCTGGAGCGGGCGATACGAGAGCTGAACACGCTGACGCGCGAGCTGCAGAGCTGCCCACACTGTCCGCGCGGGCAGTTGATGCCGGTGCTGGGCTCGGGCCATCCGCAGGCCGACATCATGCTGCTCAAGCACGCGCCGCTGCCTTCGGAGGTCGAGGAGGGGGTGGCCTTCTATGGGCGCGCGGGGGGCGCTTTGATGAAGTCTTTCAAGCGGCTGTCGATCGACCCGCTGACGGTGTATGGGACGTTGTGCGTGAAGTGTCCGCTCGCCGACGCGTCGATGGCGGACCCGGCTTGCATCGCGAGGGTGGTCGAGGAGATCGCGATCGTGCAGCCGCGAATCGTCGTCGCGATGGGGCCGGAGGCGCTGGCGGCTTTGAACGACCTGGATATCCCGCTGGCCAAACCGCTCGAAGCGAAGCTCGGCAAGATCCAGCAGTTGACCCCGACGATCGACGCGCTGTACGTGCCGAACATCGACGAGTCGCTGGACGAGCAGGACGCCAAGCGGGAGTTCTGGGGGGCGTTCAAGACGTTGGGCGAGTGGTACGACGCCCAGCCTCCTTATTGAGCCAGGCCAAACCCGCGCCGGAGACCGTTACATTTTTGCGAATTGCTAATCGTATATACGCTTTGTATATCCTATTGTGAAATCGCAAAAAAGATGTACCACCTCAGCCCGGATCGCCAGTCCTCAGCCCCTCGGGGAGACCGACCCCAGACTCAAAGGGTCAGGACGATCTTGCCGAGCTTGCCACCTTCGGCGAACCGCTCGTAGGCCGCTAGGGCCTCGCCAAGAGGGAAGGTCTCGGCAACGGGGACCGTGAGGGCGCCGCTCTCGAACAGGGGCAGGACTTCGCGCTCCAGGCGCCTCGCGGCTAGGGCCTTCTCCTCCAGGGGTCGCGCGCGCAGGGTGGAGCCGTGGATGCGGGCGCGCTTGCCCATCAAGGCCAGCAGGTTCAGCTCAGCCTTGGCGCCGGCGGAGACGCCGATCACGCAGACGCGCCCGCCGGTGGCCAGCGCGTTCAGGTTCTCAGCGAGGTTGGGCGCGCCCACCAGCTCCAGGATCACGTCGAACGGGCCGTGCTCGGCGAATCCCTCGGGCGCGATGACCTCGGCGCCTAGCTCGGCGACCGCGGTGCGCGAAGCCTCGCGGCGCACGGTGGCGGTGACTTGCGCGCCGGCGGCCCGTGCCAGCTGGATGGCTGAGGTGCCGACCCCGCCCGCGCCGCCGTGCACGAGCAGGTGCTCGCCGGGCCGCAGACCGGCCTGGGTGAAGATCGCGTCGTGGGCGGTGGTGAAGGTCTCGGGCAAGCCACCCGCGGCGGGCCAATCGAGCGCGGCGGGGACGGGCATCAGCTGGCGCTCGTGCACCACCGCCAACTCGGCCTGGCCGCCGCCACCGACGATCGCCATCACGCGGTCGCCAACCTCGAATCGCCTCGCGCCGGGCCCGCACGCCGCCACTTCGCCGGCGAGCTCGAGGCCCGGGATGTCGGCGGGCGAGCCGGGGGGCGCCGGATAGAGCCCGCGCCGCTGCATCATGTCGGCGCCATTGAGGCCGGCGGCGCGGACCCGCACAAGCACCTCTTCCCCCGCGGGCACGGGGTCGGGGTGCTCCTCGACAAGTACCTTGCCGTCGCGGATCGTGGCGGCCTTCATCGCGCGAAGCCTACCGTCGAACACGCGCGGGGAGGGCGCACGCGTATGGGACCGGCCGACCCCCTCCGCCGGTGCCGCTGACTACGACTAGCCTCGCTCCAGCAACGCCACGGCCTCGATGTGCGGGGTCTGCGGGAACATGTCGACGGGCCGCACCTTGACCAGGCGCCAGCCCGCCTCGACCAGCTGGGCGGCGTTGGGCGCCAAGGTGGTGGGGTTGCAGGAGACGTAGACGACGCGCTTGGGCGAGGCGTCGATGATGCGGCGGACGACCTTTTGCGAGAGGCCCGCGCGCGGCGGGTCGACGACGAGCACATCGGGCTTGCCGGCGCGCTCCAGCAGCTCGGGCAAGGCCAGGCGGGTGTCGCCCGCGAAGAAGTGGGCGTTCGTCACCTCGTTGCGCTTGGCGGCGGCGATCGCGTCGGCGACGGCGGGCTCGACGATCTCGATGCCCCACAGCTCGCCGGCGCGGGGCGCAAGGGTGAGCGCGATCGTGCCGGTCCCGCAGTACAGGTCATACACGCGCTCCCAGCCCTCCAGGGCCGCGTACTCGACGACGAGCCCGTACAGGACCTCGGCCATCTCGGTGTTGGTCTGAAAGAACGCTTCCGAGGAGATGCGCAGGTCGAGCTCCCCCAAGCGCTCGGGCAACTCCGCCTCGCCCCACACGAGCTCGGTCTCTCCCCCCATCGTGGTCTCGGCGAGCGCGGCGGAGCGCGTCCAGAGCACGCCGCTCAGCGTGTCCTCGCCAAGCTCGGCGACGAGCGCCGCCGCGAGCGAGGGCACGTCGAGCTCGCCGTCGGTGCTCACCAGGCGAATCTGGAGCTTGCCGGTGTGGCGGCCTTCGCGCACGACCAGGTTGCGAAGCAGCGGCTGCCCGGTGGCGACGTTCTCGCGGTGGCGGTCCCAGGCGCGCAGGCCCCGATCTCGAGCCCAGGCCAAGGTCACCTCCCGAGCCCGGTTGCCGATCTCCGAGGCGAGCAGGCAGTCCTCGATCGGATCGACCCGCTTCCAGCCGCCGGGGGCGTGAAAGCCGCACACGAGCGCGTCGGCGTCGTCCTGGCCGAACGAGTACTCGAGCTTGTTGCGATAGCGCCACTGAGCGAGGGCGGGCACGATCGGCTCCATGACGAACCCGTCCAGCTTGCCTATCCGCCGCAACGCATCCTCGACCTGCTCGGCCTTGATCTGCAGTTGGCGCTCATACGGCAAGACCTGCCACGCGACACCGGGATGGCCCGCCGTCGGAGCGATCCGCTCGGGACTCGGGTCGAGCACCTCCAGGGTGCGTGCATGGGCATAGGAGCGCTTGCGCTTGTGCACGATCGCGCTGACCCTGTCCCCTGGGATGGCCCCCGACACGAACACGACATAGCCGTCGTCTCCGTAGCGGGCGACCCCCTCACCGCCGTGGGCGAGCCGGTCCACCGTCAACTCGAGTGTGTCGCCCCGGTCTGGGCGACTCATGCGATCAGGATCTCCAGCAAGGCCTTCTGGGCGTGGCGGCGGTTCTCCGCTTGGTCCCAGATGCGCTGGCGCGGGCCGTAGAGGACCTCGGCGGTGATCTCCTCGTCGGGGTGCGCGGGGAGACAGTGCAAAGCGATCGCACCGGGCGCCGCGGCGTCGAGCAGGGCGTCGTCGATGCGGTAGGGCGCGAGGGCCGCGCGACGCTCGCCGGCGGTGGACTCGTCGCCCATCGAGACCCATACATCGGTGTACACGGCGCTCGCCCCTCGGACAGCCTCGTAGGGGTCGTGGTAGAGCGTGAGCGAGCCCTCGGCGCCGGGCGGCAAGGACAGGCTCTCCTCCAGGGAGTAGGCGGGCGGAGAGGCGATTGCGACGTCCATGCCGGCCAAGGAGCCGAGGATCGCGAGCGAGCGCGCGACGTTGGTGCCGTCACCGACGTAGGCGAGGCGCAGGCCGGCGAGCTCGCCGAAAGTCTCGCGGACGGTCATCAGGTCGGCGAGCGCCTGGCAGGGATGGTGGGAGGGGGAGAGCATGTTTACGACGGGGATCGTGGCGTGCGCGGCCAGCTCCTCGAGGATCGCGTCCTCTCCGGTGCGGATGCCGACCGCCGCCACTTGGCGCGAGAGCACCAAGGCGGTGTCGCGCGGGGACTCGCCTCGCGAGAGCTGGGTCTCGGAGGAGCGCAACACGACGGCGTGGCCGCCCAGCTCGTGGATGCCCATCTCGAAGGAGACGCGGGTGCGCGTCGAGGGCTTCTCGAAGATCAGGGCGACGCCGCGCTCGGCCAGAGCGCGCGAGGACAGCGGGGCGTCCTTGAGCTCGATGGCGCGGTCCAGCAACGCGGAGAGCTCGCTCGCGCTAAGCTCGGCGCCTGTGAGGAAGTGGGGAGGCACAGTCAGGCAGTGTATGGGGCCGCTCGCGCTGGCTTGCGCGACAGCCGCGCTCATCGCCGGCTGCGGGTCCAGCGAATCGACCACCACGACCACAACGACCACCACCTCGACCACCTCCAGCGTGAAGGGCGGGTTGACGGTGCCGGGCAAGATCAACTACGCCAAGCCGCCCGCCGGCGCGCCGACGCAGAGCGGCACGATCAAAGTGACGTACAAGGAATTCGCGATCGAACCGGACACGGTCAAGGCGAAAGTTGGCTCCACGATCAAGTGGACCAACGAAAACACCGAAAAGTGCAACGTCAAGAGCGAGGGCGGGCCGTACACGTTCGACTCGGGCGAGCTGGCCGCCGAAGGCGGGACGTTCGAACTGAAGCTCGACAAGCCGGGCACGATCCACTACGAGTGCACCGCCTTCCCGACGACAATGAACGGGGCGATCGAAGTCGTCGAATGACGCTCCCGCGCCGGCTCGTCTGACGCCCGGCGGAGCGTGCAGCCGCCACGAAGCGCCACCCGCCGGGCGACGCAAGGCCGGCGCCGCCCGCCTAAAAGCTGGCGATGCCCTCGACGGGGCTCGACGGCGTGGCGTAGGTGCGCTTGGGGATCCGCCCCGCCACGCGCGCCAGCCGGCCCGCCTGCACCGCGTGGCGCATCGCGCCGGCCATCGCGACCGGGTCCTGGGCGCGCGAGACAGCGCTCGCGACCATGACCGCGTCGCAGCCTAGCTCCATCGCGAGCGCCGCGTCCGAGGCTGTGCCGATGCCCGCGTCGAGCACCACCGGCAGCTCGACGGCCTCGCGGATCAGGGCGATGTTGTATGGGTTGCGGATGCCCATGCCGCTGCCTATCGGCGCGCCCAAGGGCATCACCGCGGCGCACCCGATGTCGGCCAGGCGCCGCGCGAGCACGGGGTCGTCGGTCGTGTAGGGCAAGACGGTGAAGCCGTCGGCGACGAGCTGCTCGGCGGCGCTGAGCAGCTCGGCGGCGTCCGGCAGGAGCGTGTCCTCGTCGCCGACCACCTCGAGCTTGATCCAGTCGGTCTCGAACGCCTCGCGCGCGAGCTTGGCGGTGAGCACGGCGTCGCGCGCGGTGAAGCAACCGGCCGTGTTGGGCAGCAGGCCGACCCGCTCGCGGGCGAGCACGTCGAGCAGCGTGCCCCGCGCGCCCGCGTCGACCCGGCGCACGGCGACCGTGACCAAGTCGGTCTCGCTCGCGCGGATCGCCTGCGCGAGCACCTCGTGCGAAGGGAACCCCCCGGTGCCGAGCAGCAGCCGCGAGCCGAACGTGCGCCCGGCGATCTCCAAGGTGTCCTCGCTCATGCCCTGATCATCCCCCCTGCATCGCGGTGACGACCTCGACGCGCGCCCCCTCGGGGACCGCGAATGTGGCCCAGCCGGAGCGCGGCACGACCTCGCCGTCCACCGCGACCGCCACCCCGCGCGCGTCCGCGGCCAGGTCGAGCAGGCCCAAGATCCAGGCAACCGTCTCGCCCGCGCCGTCCTCGCGAGCGCTCCCATTGAGAAAGATCATTTGGATGGCCGTTCGTGCGCGACTCGATTACCGGCCAGTTCAGCGGACGCAAGCTCCGCGGTGAACGGAGCCAGCAGGATCCCGTTGCGGTGGTGACCGGTCGCCCACGTCAACCCGTCGAGCGCTCCCGCGCCGATCAGGGGCAGGTTGTCGGGCGTGCTGGGTCGGTACCCGACGCCGATCTCATCGATGCGCAGCTCGCTGACCCCGGGCACGAGCTCGTGGGCGTCGCGCAACAGCTCGTAGATCCCGCCCGCGGTCGGGTCGGGCTCGAAGCCGCGTTCTTCGACGGTCGCGCCCAGCACGTAGCGGCCGTCGCCGCGCGGCACCAGGTAGCCGCCGCCGAAGCGCACCACGCGCTGGAGCAGCCCTGGGCCGGCGGGGTCGCGCAGGCGCATGATCTGGCCCTTGACGGGGCGCACGTCCGCCGCGGCGCCTTCGGGCAGTCCCAGTGGGAGTCCGCTCCAAGCGCCCATCGCGACAGCCACAGCGCCGGGGTACACCGTTTCGCACGAACGGGAATCTCCAAAAAAAGACCCATCCGCGCCGCCATCCACGCCAGCACTCGCCGCCCACGTCTGGGCCCGCGGCTCGCCCAACCTGACTCCCACGACGCGCGTGGCGGCATCGTCCAGCTCCAGGCCGGCTACGGGCGTGTGCTCGCGCAAGCTCACCCCGGTGCGCTCGCAGGCCACGCGCAGCGCCGCGACGACCTGGCGCGGGTCCACCGAATGGTCCTCAGGCGCGTGCAGGGCCAAGCGCACCGTCGGCGCGAGGCCCGGCTCCAGGGCGCGCGCCTCGCTGGGGAGCATCCGCACCGCTTCGAGCCCGAGCCCCGCGCGGAAGGCCAGCTGGCGCTCGAGCTCGCGCGCCTCGTCGTCGTCTCTCGCCACGACCAGGGTGCCGCTGCGCCGCAGGCCGACCTCGATGCCCGAGGCCTCCTCCAGCTCGGCGGCAAAATCGGGCCACATGGCGGCCGAGCGCATGCCCATCTCCAGCAGGCGCCTGCCGTCCTCGCCGAACTCGACCTCGGCCACCGGCGCCAGCATTCCTGCCGCCGCGTGCGTCGCGCCGGAGCCGCACTCGCCGCGCTCGAACACCGTCACGCTCATCCCCTGGGCGCGCGCGCGCCAGGCCAGCGACAGCCCGACGATGCCGCCGCCGAGGACCGCCAGATCGACCGTGTGCCCGCCGTTTTCTCCCATGCGTTGATGCTAGAGGCCCGCCGCGGCCGGGCGGCGCCCCGGCCGTCTGGGCGAGCCTGTGCGCGGCGCATCCGCACGCCCAGCGACCGGGTCCGGGCGCGAGGAGTGCAAGACTGGCGTGCGATGGCCCACCTGCGGCCCGTACCCGACCCCACCGGCGAGCAGCGCCGCGCGCGCCTCGCGAGCGCGCGCCTGTACTTGGTCTGCAACTGCATGCCGGGCGAACGCGACCTGGAGGAGTTCCTGGCCGAGGCGATCGCGGGCGGCGTGGACGTGGTGCAGTTGCGCGAGAAGAAGCTCGAGGACGAGTTCCTGGCCGAAGCCGCCTCGGTCGCCGCCGATGCGTGCGACGCCGGCGGGGCCCTGTTCATCCTCAACGACCGTCCCGACATCGCCGCTGCGGTGCGCGCCGACGGGGTGCACGTCGGCCAGAGCGACGTCCCGGTCGCCGAGGCGCGCCGCATGGTCGGGCCCGACATGCTCGTCGGCCTCTCGACGCACACGCCCTCCGAGGTGGACGCCGCCGTGGCCACCGCGCCTGACGGGAGGCCCTACGTCGACTACATCGGCGTCGGCCCGGTCCACGCCACGCCGACCAAGATGGGCCGTCCGCCCGTCGGCACCGAGCTTGTCGCCTACGCCTCGGCCCACGCCCACGTCCCCTTCTTCGCGATCGGCGGCATCGACAGCGAAAACGTCGTCAGCGTGCTCGACGCGGGCGCCTCGCGCGTGTGCGTCCTGCGCGCGATCTGCGACGCCCGCGACCCCGAACGCGCCGCCCTCACGCTGCGCGCCGCCCTGGAGCTGCGCCCCCTATTCAACGGCCGTGGCCGACCCTAGCCTGGCCCTGCAGCCGCTCGGCGAGCACGAGCGGCCCGTGCCCTTGCGCGTGGCGGTGGCGGTCGCCGTGCTGCTCGCGCTGGGCATCGTCGTCGGCGTGGCCACGGTCCACAACCTGTCTTCGCACGGCGGATCCTTGCCCGGCGGCGTGTTCTTGGCGCTCGTCCTGGTCGCGCTCGCGTGGGGCATGTGGCAGCGCCGCTACTGGGCGGTGCTCGCCTTCGAGGCGCTGCTCGCGTTCCAGATCATCGTCACCTCCTTGGCCCTGGTTGTCGCCGAGACCTTGCCGGCCGCCGCCGTGTGCGTTGTCTCGATCGGCCTCGCCGGCTGGCTTTTCTGGAAGCTTGTCCGGGTGATGAGCCGCATCCAGGCAGGCCAGACCGAGACAGACGAAGCGCTGCGATAGGCTCACACTCGCAATGGCTGAGACCAGCTACGACTGCATCGTGATCGGCTCCGGGCCCGGTGGCTACGTGGCCGCGATCCGCGCCGCCCAGCTCGGGATGAAGACGGCGGTGATCGAGAAGGACAGGGTCGGCGGGCGCTGCCTGAACTACGCGTGCATCCCCGCCAAGGCGGTCCTGCGCTCGGCAGACCTGCTGAGCGAGATCCGCGAGGCGGGCGACTACGGCTTGAACGTCAGCGGCGTCTCGGTCGACTACGACGCGATCCAGGGCCGGCGCGAAAAGGTCGTCGCGACGCTCGTCGGCGGCGTCGAGGGCCTGTTCAAGAAGAACGCGATCGACCTGATCGAAGGCGAGGCGACCTTGTTGGCGCCGGCCGCATCCAACGGCGGCGCTCCAAACGGGGGCGGAGCTGTCGGTGCCTCCGCGGAGGGTGCGGGGCGCGCGCGCGTACGCGTGGGGGACCGCGAATTGACGGCCTCGACCCTGATCCTCGCGACCGGCTCGGTAAAGCGCTCGATCCCAGGCGTCGAGTTCGGCGGCCGCGTGATCGGCACCGAGGAGGCTTGGGCGCTCGCGGAGCTGCCGCCGCGCTTGGCGGTCGTCGGGGCGGGCGCCTCGGGCGCGGAGATCGCCTCGGGCTTTGCACGCCTGGGCAGCGAGGTCAAGCTGTTCGAGATGCTCGACCGGGTGCTCCCGACCGAGGACGCCGACGTATCGCGCCTGGCCGAACGCGGCCTCAAGCGCCAGGGCATCGAGATCCACACCCAGACCCCCATCGAAGGGGTCAACTCCGAGCCCGGTTCGGTCAAGTTCAGCTTCGGCGAGGAGTCGGCCGAGGTCGATTATCTCGTGATCGCGGCCGGCCGCGGGCCCGACGTGGACGCGCTCGGTCTGCGCGACGCGGGCGTCGAGCTTGACGAGAAGGGCCTCGTCAGGGTGGACGGGGCGCAGCGCACGAGCGCCGGGGGCGTGTACGCGATCGGCGACCTCGTCCACGGTCCCGCGCTGGCTCACAAGGCGTCCGATGAGGGCATCATCGCCGCCGAGGACGCCGCCGGGCTGCCCACCCACGCGCTCTCCTATGTGGACATCCCGCGCGCCACCTTCTGCACCCCCAACGTCGGCTCGTTCGGCTTGACCGAGGCCCAGGCGATCGAGCAGGGCTACGACGTCGTCGTCGGCAAGGTGCCCTACGGCGCGGTCGGCGGAGGCACCGTCTACGGCGACCGCACCGGCCTGGTCAAGCTCGTCGGCGAGACCAAGTACGGCGAGCTGCTCGGCGGCCACATCGTCGGCTCGCGCGCCACCGAGCTGATCCAGGAGCTGGTCAACGTGCGCGCCCTGGAGGGCGGCTTCAGCGAGGTGGCCCGCATCGTGCACGGCCATCCCACGCTGTCGGAGGCGGTCATGGAGGCGGGCCGCGCCGCCGACGGTTGGCTCATCCACGGCTGAGGCGGCGCGCGATGGGTGCGCGGGCGCCCCGGACGACTGGGACGTGGCATGGTAGGGGGTGTTGTTGTGTTGAAATTTTCGATTCCTTACACGTCGAAATAGTTTTGCGATGGAAGGATCTCGCAAAAATGCTTTCTACTTCGACCTGGCCTCCCCCCTCGCATACCTCGCGGCGGAGCGCGTCTTGCACACGATGCCGGGGCCGTGCGAGTGGCAGCCTGTGTTGGCGAGCGAGCTGCCCGGCGCGGAGTCCTTCGAGGCGTTTCGCTGCCGCGAGGACGAGGACATCTTCCGCCTAGAGGTGGAGCGGCGCGCCCGCGAGCTCGGCTTGCAGCAGTTGCGCTGGCCCGACCCCTTCCCCTTCGACAGCGAGTTCGCGATGAGGGTCGCCACGTACGCCAAGTCGATCGGCAAGGTCGTCGCCTTCGCGCAGGCCGCGTTTCGCCAAGCGTTCGCCGGGGGACGCCCGCTCGACGCGCTCGACAACGTGCTGATCGCGGCGGCCGCGTGCGAGATGCATCCGGCGGCAGTGCAAAAGGGAGCGGCGCTGCGCTCGGTGGGCGAAGGGCTGCGCGCCGCCACCGCCGCGGCCACCGAGCATGGCGTGACCGACGTTCCCGCGATACGCGTCGCAGAGCGCGTATTCCTCGGCGAGCGCTCGCTCGAGGAAGCGGCGTCATACGCGCTCGCCTCCGCCCCATGAAATCGAGCCGATGAGCCGGCACTCATCCATAAGATCGCGACCATGAGAGCCGGACGCTGCTTTCGCCTGATCGTGCGCCGCGGAGGCTTGATGCCCGCGTTCCTGGCGAGCCCCGAGCGCGTCGACCACGTCGAGGTCGTCGAGATCGACGGCGGCGAAGTCGTGTTCTTCTGGGACTGCCCGCCCCACGCCGCGACGCGACGCGCGCGCGAAGTGCGCGAGGACCTCGGCCGCATGGACCGCGAGGACTTCCTCGCGCGCTGGAGTACCGTGGAAGCGTGATGCGAGCGTGAGCCCGTCCCTAGGCCGCCCCGATGGATGGGGTACCCATCCCGAGGCCCGCCCGCCCGAGGCCCGCCCGCCCGGCGCTCGCCCACCCGCAGCCGATCCGCTCGGCGCAGGCTCCTCCAGTGCGACGCTGCCGACGGCCGACACGGCACGCGAGTGGCTTGCCGCGATGGTCTTGATCCGCCGCTTCGAGGAGCGCGCCGGCGAGATGTACGCGCGCGCCAAGATCGGCGGGTTCCTGCACCTGTCGATCGGCGAGGAGGCCACGATCGTCGGCAGCGCGCGGGCTCTGCGCGACGAGGACTACCTCGTCTCCACCTACCGCTCCCACGGCGACGCCTTGGCTCGCGGCACCCCGCCCGGGCAGGTGATGGCCGAGCTGTTCGGCAAGCGCACCGGCTGCTCCAAAGGCCACGGCGGCTCGATGCACATGTTCGACGCCCAGCGCCGCTTCATGGGCGGCTACGGGATCGTGGGCGGCAACCTGCCGATCGCGGCGGGGATCGCCCTTGCGTGCGACCAGCGCCGCGGCCCTCTGAGCGCTCGCGAGCCGGGTGAGGACAGCACAGCAGAGGCAGACCGCCCAGCGCGGGTGGACGACCCGCACGAAGGTGCGCACGACGAGGTGACGCTGTGCACCTTCGGCGACGGCGCCTCCAACCAAGGCACCTTCGGCGAGACGCTCAATCTCGCCGCGCTGTGGCGGTTGCCGGTCGTGTTCATGGTCGTCAACAACCAGTTCGGCATGGGCACCTCGCTCAAGCGTCACTCGGCCGTGACCGACCTGCAGCGCAAGGGCGAGTCGCTGGGGGTGCCGGGTATGCGCTGCGACGGGATGGACATCCTCGACACCCACCGCGTCGTCTCCGAGGCGGTGGCGCGCGTTCGCGAGGAGCGCCGGCCGCTGCTGATCGAGGCCGTCACCTATCGCTTTCGCGGCCACTCGATGGCCGACCCCGAGGACTACCGCACCAAGGAGGAGGTCGCCCAATGGCGCGAGCGCGACCCGATCCCCGCGTTCGCCGATCTGCTTGAACGCGAAGGGACCCTGAGCAAAGAGCAGCGCGAGCAGATCGACCGCGACGCCATGCTCCGGGTGGACGAGGCCGTCGAGTTCGCCGAGTCCTCGCCGTTCCCGGACCCGGACATGCTCTACGAGGACGTCTACGTGCTCCCCCCGTCGCGTTGGGCGGGCGACGAGGGCGCCCACGGTCACTACCACCCCTCCTCCGGGGCCGCGCGATGACCGAGATGCGCTACCGCGACGCGCTCAAACTGGCCCTGCGCGAGGAGATGACGCGCGATGAGAACGTGATCCTGATGGGTGAGGACATCGGCGTGTTCGGCGGCGCCTTCAAGGTCACCTCGGGTCTGCTCGAGGAGTTCGGCGAGCGCCGCGTGCGCGACACCCCGATCTCCGAGAACACGATCGTCGGCGTCGGCGTCGGTGCGGCGATGGTCGGGTTGCGCCCCGTGGTGGAGCTGATGACCGTCAACTTCGCCCTGCTCGCGTTCGACCAGATCGTCAACCACGCCGCCCACATCCACTACATGTTCGGCGGCCAGGCGCGCGTGCCCCTGGTGGTGCGGATGCCCCAGGGCGCCGGCCATCAGCTGGGCCCGACCCACTCGCACAGCTTCGAGTCGATGTTTCTCCAGGTTCCCGGCCTGCTCGTGGCGGTCCCCTCCACGCCCGCCGACGCGCGCGGCCTGCTCAAGACCGCGATCCGCGACGAGAACCCGGTGATCTTCATCGAGCACGAGTCCCTCTATGGGGTGCGCGGCGAGGTCGACGAGCAAGACGAGCAACCGCTCCCCTTCGGCCGCGCGCGCATCGTGCGCTCCGGTGGCGACGTCACGATCGTGGGTATCTCGCGCATGGCGCTCACCGCCGAGCACGCCGCCGAGCAGCTGGCGAGCGAGCACGGAGTGCAGGCTGAGGTGATCGACCCTCGCACACTGCGTCCTTTGGACCTGGACACGATCCTCGAGTCGGTCGCCAAGACCAACCGCTGCGTGATCGTCGAGGAGGGCTGGCCCCACGGCGGCGTCGGCGCCAACCTCGCGGCCCTCATCTCAGAACAGGCCTTCGACGATCTCGACGCGCCGGTCACGCGGGTGAGCGGAGCGGATGTCCCAATGCCCTACTCCAAGCCCCTGGAGCAGATCGCCTTCCCGCACGAGCCCGATGTCGTGCGGGCCGCCCTCAGCTTGACGGGCCATCGCGCGTCCGGAGCGCCCAACGGTCACCCCGCGACGGATCAAACCTCCACGACAGCCCAAACCTCGGAGGTTCCAGGATGAGCGAACCCACCACCCCACAACCGAAGGTCCTCCCATGAGCGAGATCGTGATGCCGCGCCTGTCCGACACGATGGAGGAGGGCACGATCCTGCGCTGGCTAAAGCAAGACGGCGAGCACGTCGCGCGCGGCGAGCAGCTCGTCGAGATCGAGACCGACAAGGCCGCCATGACCTACGAGTCCGACAGCGACGGCGTCCTGCAAACCATCGCCCGCGAGGGCGACACGCTGGCGGTGGGCGAGCCGATCGCGCGGGTTGGCGAGACCGAGCAAGCCGCCTCCGCCAACCATGCCGCCACGGAGGGCGGGGCGACGTCGGGCCCCTCGGGGGAGCAGGCCACTTCCGCCGCCGAGATCCGTGCGACAGCGGCGGACGAGCGAGCAGAGGCGGCTGAGCCCCAAACGCGCGTCAAGGCGTCTCCGCTCGCCCGCCGTGTCGCCCATGAGACCGGCGTGGACCTCAGCGCACTCAGCGGAAGCGGGCCGGGCGGGCGCATCGTCAAGGCCGACGTCGAGGTCGCGGGTTCGAGTCCGCTCGCTCCCGCACCCCCCGACACGAACGGGCCTTCCTCGACAGATTCGCCTTCCTCCACCACTCCCACATCAGGGTCTGCGCCGGAGCGAGCTTCGACCACGGACGTGGCGAGCGCCAAGGGCGAGACGACGCTTGTCGAGCCGTCGCGCACGCAGCGCACGATCGCGCGGCGCATGGCGGAGTCGAAGGCGACGATCCCCGACTTCACGCTGAGCGCCGACATCGACATGGAGCGCTGCGTCGATCTGCGCGCCGAGCTCAAGCGACTGGCGCGCTCGGGCGAGGGAGCGGAGAAGGCGCCGCCGACCTACAACGACATGATCGTCAAGGCCTGCGCGCTTGCCCTGCGCGACCATCCGCGCGCCAACGGGGGCTATCGCGACGGGCGCTTCGAGCTTCACTCGCGCGTCAATGTCGGCGTGGCCGTCGCCTCGGCCGCCGAGGACCCGCTCGCCGGCGTCCTGGTCGTGCCGACCGTGTTCGACGCCGACACCAAGGCGCTCGGCGAGATAGCGCGCGAGACCCGCGCCCTGGCCGCGCGCGTGCGCGACGGCTCGATCACCCCGCCCGAGCTGAGCGGCGGCACGTTCACCGTGTCCAATCTCGGCATGTACGGGATCCGCGAGTTCAGCGCGATCGTAAACCCACCCCAGGCCGCGATCCTCGCCGTCGGCGCCCTCGCGCCGCGCCCTGTCGCGCGCAAGAAGAAGATCGTCGCGCGCCCCACGATGACCGTCACGCTCGCGTGCGACCACCGCATCCTCTACGGCGCCGACGCGGCCCTGTTCCTGGGTCGTATTCGCGAGCTGCTGGAAGAGCCCGCGGCGCTCACGTTGTAGGCGCAGGGCGGAATACAGGACTAATCACTCGCCGACATCGTCCAGCTCGTCGTCATCTCCCAACGGCAAGCCTCCTGCCGGTTCAGGGGCAGAACGACGACGTACCTCGGTGTGCTCCTTAATTGGGCTTCGTTCACACACCGTGCCAATGATGTCGCTAAAGAAGCGACTAGCCCCAAGCTCGTCCGCCGGCTGGTCGATATCTTTCAGTTGCGGGGTGTCGTCCCCGCTGTCCCAATCGGCGACCAGCAGCATCGTCGCATCAAACGCCTCGCCCGGACGCCTGAGTCGCTCAAGAATGTCATAGAGGATCGCGTATGCACCGTCCTCCTCAAACACGTTGCGTCGGACAAGATATGCATAACCCATCGCCGCCATTGGGTGACGTGCCCTGAGGCTCTTTACCTCACCGACGGCCTCCTCGTGACGATTCTTCAAATTCTTGCGATATGAGCTGAACATCGTCTTTGTCGAAATCAACACGTCGGGCCCACGACGCCAACTTGATATGGCAACATCGATCTGCTTAGAGTAAAAATCTCCGAGAATGTCCGCTACGGACGTACCGGGAAGTTTATGCTCGAGAGCCCTTATCGCCTTGCGTAGCGCCGGCGGCTGAACTCGACCCTTCGCCTCGGCCTCCGCAAATGCGGCCGATAGTGCCAAGAGCTCGGCCTCCAGAGGTGCCATCTCCTCCGGAAGGACACGAGGCCTCTGGGCTCTTGGCCACACACCGTGCGGAGGGAAACCAGCACGGCGCAACTCATGGGCTGTCCAGGCGTCCAATGCCTTGGCCACTCGACCGGTGGTCTGCTTCTCCCCAGCAGATATAGGCATGCTGAGAAGCTCGCGAAGAAGATCAAGATCGGGTATGTAACACCCGTTGATCCAAGGGCTGTTGTCGATATCAGACGCCCACAACAGTGGGTCGAACTGCGAAAATGCATCTTTGCTCATATGCTTAGTCCGTCTCTGCGCAACGAGTCCTGCGGATTCGCAGGGATCTAGCCGAGAGCCTGATCGCCTCGATCTCCTCATGACGCATCCCGATCACATTGTGGAGCAGGGCGTGGTCTACACCGCGCACGACCTCCTCCCAATTGCCCCCCCGCAGCATCTCGTCGTACTGACCCCGTCGAGGTGCTAGCTCAGTCCAAGCCTCATTCACCACCCCGCCCTTGGGCAGGGGAAGCTCGGCCGCCTCGCGTGGCTCCATCTTGAGGATACCCCCACCGTATGATCTTCCAAAGAGCTCGGCGCCAAGCATCGTGACCGAATTCAGCGCCAAGAGCGGCAGCGCTTCGCACATAATTTTTGGTCGATCAGCCCTTAGTTTTACACCATGCATAGAGTTAAGAAATGTGACCCTAGCGTCATTTGATATCAAACGTGGGTATCGGTGACTCATATAAGTGAAAAAGAGATCAGGAACAGGTACGGCCGGTGGCCTCCACCATGGCTTCCTAACGCTGCACTTGTACGCCACATCCACTCCCAACGACTCACCGTGGGTGAGATAACGCGCGAGCCCGCCTCGCGGCCGTTGCGTCTTTGGATTCAGCAGCCAGACCCTCTGCCCATCCAAGCGCAACTGCTCCCATCTACCCTCCGTGAATCGCGTTCCCTGCAGATGCCTTGTCCCTGGCGGAACGATACGCGACAAGTGTGCCAAGTCGATCCCGAAATCGGCGCGCGTGCTATCCGAAAGCGCGAAAAATGGATTGGCGCCAGTTACGGTGCCCAGCTCCGGCTGCCCATACGCTGACAACTTTTCAAAATAATCGCCGTTGATGCGTCTGAACAGCGCCCGATGCTCGCTAGAGAGCAACAGATCGGTCCACTTACCTTCCTCCCTCGGGACCACCGCGGCTGAGTCAAATATGTGAAGATGCTTCAGATCATCTGCGTCTCTAACCTGATGCAGTGAGAAGGCGTCACAGCCGCCACTTCCAGACGCCACCAACAGGACCACTTGCTCCTCGGCGTCCCGGAATTGCAGCTCCTCGAACAACACCAGATGTACTTTGCTGAACCGGGATTTCAGCCAACGCCTAACCGGCTCGGCATAACCCACCGTCAATAGCTCAGCCGGCAAGACCATGGCCACCCTGCCATCCGGATCGAGAAATCCGCACGCATGCACCAGAAGGGCGGCCCATGAAGATGCCAAACCAGAAAGTCGGACGCCCTGCGCAAGCGCGGCAGCGGCGGACCGCTTCCGCTCCATCCCCCGATGGTCGTGGTAGCGAATGAACGGAGGATTGCCAATGACCGCATCCATCCAGGGCAGCCGGTTCCCAAGCTGACCAGGCGTCGGCTCGGAAAAGAAGTCCCCTTTTATCAGGGTCGAACCGAACCCCTCGTCGGCGAGGAGCCGCCGCGACTCCCTAAGTGAGGATGCGTGGAGATCTACTCCAAAGAGCTGATCCGCCGTGTCCGCGGGTCGCGCACCATTCGACGCGAGCCGGCGCGCACTTGCCTGCAGAAAGACCGCCTCGCCACAAGTAGGGTCAAGTACACGTGCATCGGCACGTCCGGCGACCGCCCAGTCGGCAAGGAAAGCAGCGATCTTCGGAGGCGTGAAAAACGCCCCTCGCTGCTTGCGAAGCACTTGATTGTCCCCAGTTTGAGCCGACATTGGACGGAAGGCTACCCACGGGTGCGGTCGAGAAAGACGCATGGCGTTCGAGACTGGGGCAGGCGCCAACGCACTAAGCTGGTAGAGATCTATGCAGGCATCCGACCCCAGCGACACCGACGACACGAATATCGCGGTACGACAGCTCGGCACGATCGCCTACCGCGACGCGCTTGCCGTCCAGGCCGAGCTGCAAGCGCGGCGCCAAGCAGACGAAGCGCCCGACACGCTGCTGTTGTTGGAGCATCCGCCGGTCTACACGCGCGGGCGCCGCGCGTCGGACGCGGAGCTGGCGTTGGGGGCCGAGTTCTATCGGGAGCGCGGCATCGAGATCGTGATGACAGACCGGGGCGGCAAGGTCACCTACCACGGGCCCGGACAGCTGGTCGGCTATCCGATCATGCGCGTGCTCGACATCGGCGCTCACCTGCGCAAGATGGAGGCGGCGATCGTGGCGGCACTCGGCGAATACGACATCCAGGCGCGCTCGCGCTGCGATGAGGGGATCGACTACACCGGCGTCTGGGTGCAGGACCGCAAGATCGCCTCGATCGGCGTGCACGTCTCGCGTGGGGTCTCCACGCACGGGTTCGCGGTCAACGTCACCAACGACCTGGCTCCGTTCGGCTGGATCGTGCCGTGCGGCCTGCCGGACGTGACGATGACCTCGGTGGCCCAGGAGTTGGGGCACGAGCCCGCGGGCGGACTCGGCGGCTTCGCCGCGCGCGTCGCCGAGCGCTTTTGCGAGGCTCACGATCGTCGCAAGCTCACCGCCGCGTGCGGCGGGCTGGCGATCGTGGCATCGACGAGCCCGACGCTGGTGAGCGCATGACGAGCTCGACCGGCACGACCGCGGATCGCGAGCATGTGACCCGCTCGCGCGCGAACCCAGGCGGCATGGACGTGCTCACGGTGCTCGGCTCCGAGGTGCGCCCGCTGCGCGAGCGCAAGCCGCCCTGGTTCAAAGTGCCGGCCGCCGGCGGCACGCGCTACCGCGAGCTCTCGAAGCTGATCAAAGAGGAGAACCTGCACACCGTCTGCCAGGAGGCCGCGTGTCCGAACGTCGGTGAGTGCTGGGAGCGGGGCACCGCCACGTTCATGATCCTCGGCGACACGTGCACGCGGCGCTGCGGCTTTTGCAACGTCAAGACCGGCAAGCCCACCTGGAACGACCCCCTGGAGCCGGCAAGGGTGGCCCGCTCGATCGCGCGTATGGGCCTGCGCCACGCGGTCGTCACCTCGGTCGACCGCGACGACCTCCCCGACAAGGGCGCCTCGGCGTTCGTCGGCGTGATCCGCCAGGTGCGCAAGCAGGCGCCCGACTGCCAGATCGAGGTGCTCACGCCCGACTTCCAAGGCCAGGAGATGCCCTTGGCGCGGGTGATCGCCGAGCGTCCGGACGTGTTCAACCACAACGTCGAGGTCGTCCCGCGCCTGTATCCGATCGCCCGCCGCGGCTCGGAGTTCCTGCGCTCCTGTCGCGTCCTGCGCAGCGCCGGAGAGATGGGCGAAGGCGAGGTCGTCACCAAGTCCGGCCTGATGGTGGGACTCGGCGAGACCCACGAGGAGATGGTGGCCACCTTCGAGGTGTTGCGCCAGCACGGAGTCCAGGTGCTCACGGTCGGTCAGTACCTGCGCCCGTCCGAGCGCCACCTGCCGATCGTGCGCTACTGGCACCCCGAGGAGTTCACCGCCCTCGAACAGGCGGCCTACGCGCTCGGCTTCGACCACGTCGCCGCCGGGCCGCTAGTGCGCTCCTCCTACCACGCCGACCAGCACGTGCCGCAACCGCGGCCCGGCGTCGGCCCGCTCGCCGCGAGCGGATAGTCTCGCGCGATCTCTACCGACGAAACACCGCACACATGACCCGCGTGGGGGTGCTGGCCGTGGCGCTGGCGTTCATCCTGGGGTTCGCGTTCCTGACGATCGGGGGCATCGAGCAGTACGGGCTCAACGTGCAAAGCGTGCTCTCGGTGATCGTGCTCGTGATCCTCACGGTTGGCATCGTCGGGGCCTTGCGCAATCCTCCTAGGTAGATGAGAGGACGCCCATGAGTAAGTCGCCCTTCCTGCCCCAGGGAGGCAGCTCCCGGCGCGCGCGTGCCCTGGCCCGACGCAGGCGCAGGCGCAGGCGGGCCTTGGCCGTCGGAGCGATGGTCGCCGTCGTCGGCGTGATCGCGGCTGTGCTCGTGCTCTCGCATTCGAGCCTCACCCAAGGCTCCTCTTCGGCGACGCAAGGAGGGCCGACCCACAGAACCCTTCGCGCGGCCGCTCACGAGGACCGCAAAGACACAGCGTCCGCCGCATCGAGCGCCTCCACTCGCTCGCCCGCCGGTCTGCCGCTGGGCCATCCGCCGCTCACGCTCGATCTGAGCAGGGCCGAAAGCCCGGTGCGGGTCACCTTCCATCACGAGCCGCGCGCCGGCCTGCTGTTCGATCTCGACACCGGCAGGGTGCTGTGGCAACGCGAAGCCACACGCGTAATGCCAATCGCGAGCCTCACCAAGATGATGACCGCGCTGCTTGTGGTGCGCGCGCGAGCGCCCGACACCGAGGTGTTGGTCAGCAAGCACGCGGTTGACGCCCCAGGGTCGAAGATCGGCCTCTTGCCGCTCCACAAGCACGTGCGCTTGGAGACGCTGCTGTACGGGCTGTTGTTGCCTTCGGGCAACGACGCGGCCATTGCCTTGGCCGAAAACCTGGCGGGCACCGTTCCACGTTTCGTGGCGAAGATGAACGTGGAGGCGGCCAAACTGGGGCTTGCCTGCACGCGCTATACCTCGCCGGACGGCCTGGACAACGGCAACAGCTCGTGCGCGGCCGACCTTGCCGAGCTTGCCGATGTCGATCTGGGCCAGCCGCGACTCGCCGCGATCACACGCTCGGCCTCCGCGATCATGCCGTTCCCGATCAAGGGCGGCAAGCTCTACCTTTACAACAACAATCCCCTGCTGCGCTACGGCTATCCGGGCGCAACCGGCCTGAAGACCGGAGAGACCGAAGCGGCCGGACTGTGTCTTGTGGGCACCGCCGAGCGCCACGGGGTGAGGTTGGGCGTGGTGCTGCTCCACTCCCCCGAACTGGGACGCCAAGCCGAGTATCTGCTCGACCGCGGCTTCGAGGACGTCTACGGCCAGGCGCCGATCGCGGCGCCACCGGTGCCAGTCGGTCGATGAAGGAGTAGCCTTACTTCCCAGACATTGACTGGCCAGTCAGCCAAAGGGAGAGCACAGTGGATCTTGACGATACGCCCGAGCAGGCAGCGCACCGCGCCAAGGTGGCGGCCTGGCTCGAAGAGCACAAGGCAGAGGCGCCGGTTCTGAGCGGACCTGGTGCGATCACCGACGAGGATCAAATCATCGCTGCGAGGCGCGCCTGGCAGGGCAAGCTCGCCGAGGCCGGCTTGGCCGGGGTGACCTGGCCCAAGGAGTACGGCGGGCAGGGCCTCGGCCCGATCGAGCAGGTCATCTGCAACCAGGAGCTCGCCAAGGCCGGGGTGCCCGGCATCCTCGACGCGATCGGCGTCGGCATGCTCGGCCCGACGATCATCGCGCACGGCGCCGAGGATCAGAAGGCGCGCTACCTGGGCCCGATGCTGCACGGCGACGAGGTCTGGTGCCAGCTGTTCTCAGAGCCCGCCGCCGGCTCGGACCTGGCGGCGGTCCAGACCAGGGCACGCCAAGACGAGGACGGCACGCTGGCGCCTGAGCGGCCAGAAGGTGTGGACGACCAACGCCCAGTTCTCCTCCTACGGCCTGCTTGCTCGCGAGGACCGACCCCGACCAGCACAAGCACAAGGGCCTGACGATGTTCATCATCCCGATGGACGCCCCCGGCGTGACCGTTCGCGGTCTGCGCCAGATCTCGGGCGAGGCCGAGTTCAACGAGGTGTTCCTCGACGACGTCCAGCTCGATGCCGACGCGGTCGTCGGCGGCGTCGGCAACGGCTGGGGCACGGCCCTGACAACGCTGATGTTCGAGCGCGTCACGATCGGGCTCGGCGGCGAGGGTCTCGGCTACAACTCGGTGCGCTTCGCCAAGGGCATCGCCTCCGACGAGCACGGCCGCCGCGACGCCGAGGTGCGCAAGCAGCTGGGCGAGATCTCAAGCGAACTACTGGCGGTCAAGTTCACCGGCTACCGCACCCTCACGGCCCTGCAAAAAGGCCAGATCCCCGGCCCCGAGGCGGGCCTCGCCAAGGTCACGATCGTCAACGGCGCGATCAAAGCCGGCGACCTGATCACCGACGTGCTCGGTCCCGACGCCTTGGATGAGGACAGCGAGTGGGCCTACATGATCTCGTTCCTGCCCGGCCTGAAGTCGGCCGGAGGGACCGAAGAGATCCTGCGCAACACGATCGGCGAGCGCGTCCTCGGGCTTCCCCCCGAGCCGCGCCTGGACAAGGGAATCCCGTTCTCGGAGCTTCGCTCCAAGGAAGGGGCGGCGGCATGAATCTGGCACTTTCAGACGAGCAGGAGTTCCTGCGCGAGGCCGCGCGCGGAACGCTTTCGCGGACGAAGACCCTCGAGGCCGCGCGCGAAGCACTCGACGGCGATGACAGCGCGCTGCCGGACCTGTGGCCCACAGCCCGCGAGGCGGGCTGGCCGGGACTGTTGATCGACGAAACCCACGGCGGCGCCGGGCTCGACGCGTTCGACGCGATGCTCGTGCTCGGCGAGTGCGGGCGCGTGCTGGCGAGCGTGCCCTTGCTCGGACACCTGCCCGCGACGGCGATCCTCGCCGACGCGCCCCGGGTGGCCGAGTATCTGCCGGCCTTGGCCAGCGGCGAGCGGCGAGCTGCGTATCTGCCCTCGCAGCCACCCACCGACATCGAGCCGCGCTGGAGCGCCGACCCCATACATGGGATGGAGCGCCCTTCGCTGCCGACCGGCTCCGCGCCGGACGACAAAGGCGAGGTGAAGTTGAGCGGCACGCTACGGGTTCGTGCCCGACGCTCCCGGAGCGGGTGCCCTCGTCGGCGTGGCGATCGTCGATGGCGAGCCCACCGGCGTGGTGGTCATGGCCGACGGCGAGGGTGTGTCGATCGAGCCGGTTCGGCGCTACGACGCCACCCGTTCGCTCGCCCACGTCAAGCTGCAGAACGCAACCGCGACCGTGCTCGACGCACCCCTGGAGTCGCTGACCGGCGCCTGGTACCTGGCGCAGGCCCTGATCGCCGCCGAGTCCCTGGGCAGCGTCGAGACGGCCCTGGAGATGTCCGTCGCCTACGCCAAGGAGCGCTTCACGTTCGGGCGAGCGATCGGCTCCTACCAAGCGGTCAAGCACGCCCTCACGGAGGTCTTGCGCCAGCTGGAGAACGGTCGCTCCCTGCTCTACTACGCCGGCTGGTCGCGCAACGGCGCGCCCCACGAGTTCCCGCTCGCGGCAAGCGCCGCGCGCTCGGTCGCCTCGCGCGCGCTCGACCAGGGCGCGCGCACGATGATCTCGGTGCACGGCGGCATCGGCGCGACCTGGGAGCACGACGCGCCCCTGTATTTCCGCCGCGCCCAGCTCTCGCGGCGCCTGCTCGGCGGAACCGCCGCGGCTACCGACCGTGTCGCCGGAGAGTTGATCGCGCAGGCCGACGCCGCATAGTTGGGAACCCCGCCCGTGCCCGGCCGGCGCCGGGGCGGGCGGCGGCGTTTAATGCCTGTGGCGCGTGACCGGTTTCGCGCTTGCCACGGTGGCGGCTTCCAAGGAGGCCGCCACCGGCGCGCCGTAGGCGGCGTTGACCGCTTCCACCAGCGCCGTTTCGACACCGCAGTTGATGCAGAAGCCGTGCTGTGACCAGCCGATCGCGCGCGCCAAGACCTGATCGGCGTAGGTGACGCCCGTCAGGTCGTGACCGTAGTAGTCGTATGCCGCATTCCAAGCGCTGCCGTCCAATTCAGAGCCGGCGCCGTCGGCCGAGAGCAGGTGGGCGGCCGCCATGATCGCGTCGAAGTCGTCGTAGATCGACGGGTGGTGCGCGGTCATGTGGTCGTAGGACGCCGGCCTGTGGCCGTAACGGTAGGAGTCGCTCACCAGTTCCCAGGTCGAGCCCCCGCCACCGCCGTTGGTCACGTTGAACTGCATCGGACCGCCGCAGCAGTGGGCGAAGTTGAGCCCCGAGTAGATGCCGGGCGCCGTCGAGAAGGCCGACTCCTGACGGTGGATCGAGGCGATCAACAGCCAGTTGACCCCGAACGTCCGTTGCGCCGTCGCGTAGATCGGATAGAAGCCTCCCATCCAGCGCTCGGCGATATGCGTTGTCGTGTGCGCCTCATACAGCGCCATGTCGCGATGAGCCTGAAGGGAGGAGGGATCGCCGACGATCGCGCGTCCGCCGCCGGCGCCGGTCTGGGCGCCCGCGCCGGTCGAGGCGCCCGCGGCGGCGCTCCCGTCGGCGGCACTAGCCCCGGCACCCGCGACAGGGGTCGGCGTCACCGCGATCACCGGCGGCGGCGCCTGTCCCGCGCTGGACGCGCTCCCGCCCACGATGCCCGTCAAGACGAGCACGAGAACGCCCAAGCCGACCGCGCCGAGCGCGATCGCGACTACCCAAGCAGCTCGTTCGGACCCCGGCTGGGGAACGTTCGCCTCAGCGTTCTCCACACACCTCAGGCTAGCGTCAAGGAGCCCAGCTTTGCGCCGAGCGAATCGAGCAGTTCGCGGAACGAAGCTTCGAACTTCTCAACGCCCTCGCGCTCGAGCGTGTCGGTCACGTCCTCGTAGTCCACGCCCGCCGCCGCGAGTTCGTCGAACAGCCGCTCGGCCTCGGCCAAGCCCTCGGTCAAGCTCGCGCGCGGCGAGCCGTGATCCTGGAACGCCTTCACCGTCTCCTCGGGCATCGTGTTGACCGTGTCCGGACCGATCAACTCGTCCACATACAGCGTGTCCTTGTACAGCGGGTTCTTGGTCGAAGTCGACGCCCACAACACCCGCTGAGGCGTCGCCCCCTTGCCCGCCAGGTACTCCCAGCGCGTTCCGCTGAAAGCCTGCTGGTAGTGACGATAGGCGAGCTTCGCGTTGGCCACCGCCAGGCGCCCTTTGAGCTCGCCGTGCTCGGCTTCGTCCAAACGCCTGTCCGCCTCCGTGTCGATACGCGACACGAAGAAGCTCGCCACCGAAGCCACCTTCCGCGGATTCCCGCCCTCGGCCACAAGTCGCTCCAGCCCCCTGATGTAGGACTCGGCGACCTCGGCGTAGCGGCGCAGCGAGAAGATCAAGGTCACGTTGATCGAGCGCCCCTTGGCGATCACGTCCTCGATCGCCGCCAGGCCAGGCTTCGTGGCCGGGATCTTGACCAACAGGTTGGGCCGGTCCACCTCATCGTGCAGCCTCATCGCCTCCCTGAAGGTGGCCAAAGCGTCGTAGGCCAGGCGCGGATCGACCTCCAACGAGACGTACCCATCGCGCCCAAAGCCTCCGTCCCAAGTCGGCCTGAACAGATCGCAAGCCTCGCGAATGTCCTGCTGGGCCAAAGCCCAAAACGCCTGCTCCACGTCCTTCGTGCCGAGCTCGCGCAGCTGCTCGTCGTAAGCGTTCCCCGCCCCCATCGCTTTCTCGAAGATCGTCGGGTTCGAGGTCGCTCCGACAACCGCGTCCTCGTCGATCAGCTTCTGTAGGTGCCCGCCGCGAATCGCCTCGCGCGAGAGGAAATCGATCCAAACGCTCTGGCCGAGCGCCGACAGCCTGTCCAATCGCGAAGGCGCGCTCATCGCTCTCAACCCACTTTCTCAAGCAACGCGCGAGCACGCGCCGCGATCGACTCTGCCGTGAAGCCCAGCTTCTCGAGCACCGTCCTACCCGGAGCCGAGGCCCCGAAACGGTCGACCCCGATCACATCGCCGCGATCGCCCACCCACTTCCACCAGCTCTGGCTCACGCCCGCCTCGACCGCCATCCGCGCCGCGACCCCCCGCGGGATCACGCTCTCGCGGTAATCCTCCGCCTGGGTTTCGAACAGCTCCATACAAGGCATCGAGACGACCCTCACGGCGGCGCCGTGCTCGGCAACAGCGCGTGCGGCGGCCAACGTCGGGGCGACCTCGCCGCCCGTGGAGATCAAAACGAGATCAGGCACGCCACTTCCTCCTCCCTCACCCACAACCCACGGCGCACCCACGCCGGCGGACGCTCCGTCCACGCCCGCGCCACCGCTCCTCGCGGAATCCCACAGGACGTAGGCGCCGCGGGCCAGCCCCTCGGCCGGCCCAAGCTCCGAGCGGTCGAACACGGGCAGGTTCTGACGCGAGAGCAGCAACGCCACCGGCCCGTCCGCGCGTTCCAGCCCCACGCGCCAAGCCTGCACCGTCTCGGCGGCGTCAGCTGGGCGCATCGTCCAAAGGTGGGGGATCGCGCGCAGCGTCGCGAAGTGCTCGACCGGCTGGTGCGTCGGGCCGTCCTCGCCGAGCGCGACCGAATCGTGCGTCCAGACCCACATCACCGGCAACTCCATCAGCGCGGACAGCCGCACAGAGCCGCGCATGTAGTCGGAGAAGACCAGGAACGTCGAGCCGTACGGCTTGACCATCCCGCCGTGCGCGCCCAACCCGTTGACGATCGCCCCCATCGCGTGCTCGCGGATGCCGAACGGGATGTTTCGCCCCGCGTGCACCTTGGAGAACTCGCCCGCCCCCTCGAACAGCGTCTTGGTCGACTCGACCAGGTCGGCGGACCCGCCCACCATCGTCGGTGCGTAGGAGGAGAACGCCGCCATCGTCTTCTGCCCCGCAGAGCGGGTCGCGATTTCGCCGCCGGCCTCGAACCCCGGCAACGCGTCCCGCCAGCCCTCCCGCAGGCGCCCAGCCCAGGCCAGCTCCCAATCCTCGACCAGCTCCGGATAGCGCTCCTTCCAAGCCGCTTCGCGCCGGTCGGACTCGGCCTGCAGTGCGGCGCCGCGCGCGCGCAGATCCATGTGCTCGTACACGCTCTGCCCGACCTCGAAGTGGGCGTCCGGGTCAAAGCCCATCACGACCTTGGTCGCCCTCACCTCATCCTCGCCCAAGGGCGCCCCATGCGCTTTGGAGGTATCCACCGCGTTGGGCGCCGGATAGGCGATGTGCGATCGCACCTGGATGAAGGACGGCCGCTCCGTTTCCGCGCGCGCAGCTTCGATCGCGCCGAGCAGCGCGTGCACGTCCTCGGAGTCCCCGACGCGCTGCACGTGCCACCCGTCGGCGTGCATCCGCGCGATGTGGTTCTCGGTATCGAACGAGATCGACGTCGTGCCGTCGATCGTGATGCGGTTGTCGTCGTAGCAGACGATCAACTTGCCCAGCCCGAAGTGCCCCGCGATCGAAGCCGCCTCCTGGGAGACCCCCTCCATCATGTCCCCGTCCGAGCAGATCGCGTAGGTGTGGTGATCGACCACCTCCATGCCCGGCCGGTTGAAGCGCTCGGCCAAGAAGCGCTCGGCCATCGCCATCCCGACCCCGTTGGCCACGCCTTGGCCGAGCGGCCCCGTCGTGACCTCAACGCCCGGCACGTGCCCGCGCTCGGGATGCCCCGGCGTGCGCGAGCCCCACTGCCTGAAGCTCTTCAGGTCCTCGATCGACAGATCGAAGCCCGTCAGGTGAGCCAGCGAGTACTGCAATATGCAGGCGTGGCCCGCGCTAAGCACGAAGCGGTCGCGATCGCGCCACCCGGTGTCGGCCGGGTTGACCCTCAGCACGTGGCGATACAAGGTGTAGGCCAGCGGCGCCAAGGCCATCGCGGTGCCCGGGTGTCCCGCGTTCGCCTTCTGCACGGCGTCCATCGCCAGCGCCCTGATCGTGTCGATCGAGAGCCCGCGGATATCGCGCTCCTCCTCGACCAGCACCGGCACGTGCGGAGCGCTGGATTCGGACACCGCCGCCATATGTTGCGATCCTAGCGGGCCTCCTCAGCCGACGTAAGGCCGGCGCCGGCGCGGGGGAAAGCCCGCCACCGAATGGCGGCGCCCGTGCGAGCACCAGCGCCGTTTGGGCCGCACGCGCACCAGCCAATGCAGGTCATGGCGCACGTGCGAGCGCCTATAGGGCCAGCGGGGGTGCAGCGCCCTCGCCATCTGCTCGCACTCGCAAGCTAGTCCTCTCATGTCAATCCAACCTCCTTGTCGGGTTGGCGCCCATCCCAACGTTGCGACAAATCGTCCAACCCTCCCGTTTCCCTTTCGCCGTTACGCACAACTAATAGCATGCTGCCTACAGAACCTGATGCGTAGTGGCCGGTCTCCAATAAGCTAGAGACATCATCGAACAAAAACAAATAAATCAGGCTTTACTCAGCTTGTCAAGAGCTATGGTATAGGGATGGCGCAGAGGACCCGTTCGACCAAAGGCCGCGACCGCGGCCTCCCGCGCGGCCCGCAGGCGTTGCCGCCCGAGGAGGTCGCGGCTGACCAGCGCGAGCGCCTGTACGAGGCGATGATCAAATCGGTCAACGAGCGCGGCTTCGTCGCGACCACGATCTCCGACCTGGTCGCCGGCGCGGGCGTATCGAGGCGCAGCTTCTACGAGCATTTCGCCAACAAGGAGGAGTGCCTGCTGGCCACCTACGACGCCCTGATCGGGCGCCTGACCGCGCGCATCGTCGAGGCCTATGACCACGACGAGGAGTGGACCAACCAGATCGAGGCCTTCGTGCGCGAGCTGTTCGAGGCCTCCAGCGACCGCCCCGACGCCGCGCGCCTGGTCTCCGTCGAGATGGGCGCCGCCGGGCCGGTCGGGATCGAACGCTGGGCGCGCGATGCCGACCGCCTCGCCCAGTTCGTCAGCTACATCTTCGAGCGCGCCCCCGGCGAGGGCTCGGTGCCCCCCCCGATCGCCCGCGCGATCGTCGGCGCCCTGCGCACGATCCTCTACTCGCGCGTGCGCTCTGAGCGCTCCAGCCGCTCCCTGAAAGCGGAACTGCAAAAGCTCACGCCCGACATCGTCACCTGGATCGTCGGGTTCTATCCGACGCCGCCCGAGATCCCCGCCAAGCCCAAGCCGCGCCGCCACGGCCACCTGCAGGGAGGGCGCGCGCCAGGCTCGTTCTCACCCTCGCCCTCGTGGGCGCCGCGGGGCCTGCCGCGCGGCGAGCACAGCCTGCCCAAGGGCTTCGTCGCCCACAACCAGCGCGAACGGATCTTCGACGCCGTTGCCAACCTCACCGCCGAGAAGGGCTACGCCGGCCTCAGCCTGGAGGAGATCGTCGCCGAGGCCGCGATCTCCTTGCAGACCTTCTACGAGCACTTCGAAAACAAGGAGGAGGCGTTCCTCGCCACGTTCGAGATGGGCCACGCCAAGGCCACCGCCGCGATCAACCGCTCGATCGACCTCAAACTGAGCTGGGAGCAGAACATCCGCATCGGCCTCACGGCCTTGCTCGAGTTCCTGGCCTCCGAGCCCGCCATAGCGCGGCTGGCCTGCGTTGACATCCTGATCGCCTACCCCCATGTTGCCGGGCGGGTCAACGAGGCCAACTTCTCCTACATCGAGCTGCTTGAGATCGGGCCCCAGGATACGTACCCCAACAGCCCCGCCGCGGTGATGCGCGAAGCGTCGGTGGGGGGGATTTTCGAGCTGCTGCATGAGTACATCCTGAATGGACGCACCCAGCGGGTGTTGGAGTTGGGCGACTACGCGATGTATCTCGTCGTCACGCCGTTCGCCGGGCGCGAGATCGCGGCTCGGGCGGTGGCTGAGACGTAGGCCCCGCCCGCGAGCGAGCCACACAGCCAAACTTGGCCGCGGGTCCCTAGTCGCACGAGACTGCTCCGAGGGCTGCGCATCTGTCGGGTGATAACTGCGTATCTGTCCGCTATGACTTCCGACGATAAGCTGGATCGACCCTTTGAATCAACTCAGTCACGAACGGCTCGGCACCCCGGCGGCGGTACAGGCGCATCGCGTCGTCGTTTGTCGTCACGACGCTGATGACCATGTCCTGCACATCGAGCTCGCGCAAACGCGCCTCGACCGCGTCGAGCAGCGCCGAGCCGACGCCCCGCCCGCGCCAGTCGGGCAGCACGGCCAGGATGACAAGTTCGGCCAGTCGCTCGGACGCGCTCCAGGACGCCGCGAAATCCGAGCCCGCGCGGACGCGCACGAGCGCGTAGCCGACATAGCCCTCGGGGGCCTCGGCCGCGAGCACGAACAGCTCCTCGCCGCTTGCGGCCCATTCGGCCTCGATGCGCTGACGCGCTCGCCAGGCGCGCTCGAACGGTTGCGCGCGGTCAGCGAGGTGCGGTGTGAGCGTGAGGTGGTGCTCGTAGAGCGAGCGCCAGACCGGCTGGAGCTCCTCCATGCGATCCATTGGCAAGGAGACGATGGCCCAGTCGGGCATACCGGTAAGCGTCGCACAGATGGGCCAGCGCGCGCTACAAGCGAGCGCCGGCTCGTGGAAGGGACGAACCTTCAGCGGCGCGGAGTACGTTCACGCGGTCAGAGGCGATCTGAATGACCGCTTGCGACGTCTTGGCCTGTCGTGAAGCTGATAACACAACGGTCGCCACCGAGCAGTTTCCTCATCGCGGCCACCGCAACCGTGACCGACGCTTCGCTGGTCACCACCAACGCACGTCACTTTCCGATGTTCAAAAAGTTGGCGCCGGCTTATTGACGGCAACTGGCACGCGGCCCCCGGCGCCCGTCGGCGGTAGTAATCGGGTGCTACCATATTTGCGATGCCCGCCCAAAAGCTTTCGATCGCGCTGGAAGCGCCAGTGGCCGACGCCGCCAGGAGTGCGGCGCAGCGCCGTGGAATCAGCCTGTCGGCCTGGCTGAACGAGGCGTCCCAAAGCGCGCTTGCGGTCGAGGATGGCCTCGTCGCCGTCGCCGAGTGGGAAGCTGAGCACGGCGCCCTGCCAGCCGAGGCGCTCGCGGCGGCAGACGCGGCACTGAAGCGCGCCGCCATCAAGCGCGCTGCGTGAGCGGCGTCACCTACGACGCGGGCGCCCTGATCGCGGCAGAGCGCGGGGCCGCCCCACTGTGGGCGCTGCACCGGCGGGTGCTCGAAGCCGGCGCCACTCCCTCGCTTTCCACGGTCGTCCTCGGACAGGTCTGGCGAGGTGGTCCCCAAGCACAACTTTCGCGCCTCCTGCGTGGGTGTCGCGTCGAGCCACTGAGCGAAGCCCAAGCCCGCGCCGCCGGCGCCGCGCTGGCCGCGAGTCACGGTGAGGACGTGATCGACGCCGTGGTGGTGGTTTGCGCGCTCGCGCGCGATGACCTGATCGTCACCAGCGATCCCGAGGACCTGCGCCGGATCGCCGCGGCACTTGGGCGGGAGGTGAGTCTGTATGTGGTTTGAGGCTCGGATGAGCTCACACCCTCCTGCGCATCGCGCTAGGGGTTCGAAGTCAGCTATCTGAACCGGCAGAAACCCTCGGCGAGCGCACCCCACGAATCGGTCGTCGTCGGCAGGGTGAGCCTGAGCGACGCAACGCTACCCAACGGGCAGAAGTTGACCTCGCGTGGGAAATGACGGGGCGGAGATCGCCGTATCTCGCGACCGCTCGTGCCGGGCCTGTTTGCACTTGCGTTAGCACCCCCCACTTTTCGGCGCTCGAGCTTCGGGCCGAGAACCGCGCATCCCGCTCGTTCAAGCGGGATTCGGGAGGTGCGCCCGGCGGGAATCGAACCCGCGGCCTGCGGTTTGAAAGACCGCTGCTCTTTGGCTCCCCGAAGAGAACCGTTGACCACTGAGCTACGGGCGCACGCGGCTCACGATGCTACTACGTCGCCCGTCCAGCGGAGCGCTCGCCGGGGGGCTGGCTAGAGACCGGCCGGTGCGGCGAGCGGTGGGGGCGGTTCGGTGGCGGCCTGGACGGTCGGCCCGCTGTAGGGATAGCTCTCGGTGAGCAGCAGCAGGTAGCCGTGGGCTTGGGCGGAGTAGCGCAGGCCAAGGGCTCCAGCGTTGCGCATCCCGAGCGGCATGCGGCCCCTCGCAAGCGAGGTAAACCAGCCGAGGAACGCGACGGCGAGCAACAGGCCGCCGTAGGCGCCGTCGAGCAGGATCGCGGGAATGCCCAGGATCAGGCGGAAGCCAACTCGCCATGGGTTCTGCGGCTGGGGCGGCGCGATCGAGACTTCGATCGGGTAGCTGTCGGGCCTTCCCAGGAAGCCCGGGAAGGGATCGGCGATCAGAAACAGGTAGGCATACACGTGGGTCTGGTAGCGCACGTAGGCCGCCAAGAAGTCGTGCAAGCCGTCGGGGGATTGGCCGCGTACGAGCGTCGCCAGCCAGTTGGCGATCGCCGCGATCAACACGACGAGGCCCCAGAGCGTGAGCCAGATCAGGTGGGGAATGGCGAGGATCAAGCGGAAGAAAACGGTCAGCTGGGTGCGCTCCAGATCGTCACCTACCTGTAGGCGGATCGGGTCGTCCTCGCGCGCAGGCAGACCGGCGAAGGCCGTTTGGGGGTCGCTGTTGGGGTAGCGGTCGGTCAGCAGGAACAGATAGGCGTCGAGTTGGGCCGAGTAGGAGAGACCGTAGGCCACGGCGTCGCGCAAGCCTCGTGGGCTGCGTGCCCGCGCGAGCGCGGCGAACCAGGCAAGCAGCGCGGCCACGGAGGCCAGGCCATAGCTGTAGTTGGCGCCGTAGGTGCGCGCGCTGCCCGAGGTGAGCGCGCCGGCGATCATGAAGGCGGGGACCGCGAGCACGATGCGAAAAGCCACCTTCCACCGGTTCTGAGGCTGGGGCGGGGCGATCTCCACGTTGACCGGGTAGCCGGGCGCGCCCGTGAATTCAGGGAACGGCTGCGCCGCAAGGAAGAGGTAGGCGACGACGTGGATCGCGTAGCGCACGTAGGCGGCCAGGAAATTGTGCAGCGACTCGGGCGACTGTCCGGCGAACAGCGTCGCGAACCAGTTGGCGATCACGGCAAACACGGCGGCGATCCCCCAAAGGCTGAGCCAGATCAGGTGCGGTATGGCGAGGATCAGGCGAAAGAACACCGACGCGCGCGTGCGCTCCAGGTCGTCGCTGACGATCAAACGGACGGGACGATCGTTCACGGCTCACACCCCTCTCTGGATTGGCGGCGAGCACCACGGCCAGTGCCCACTACCTATTGGTACCCGGCACATCGGACGACATGCGACGAACGTCACAAGACCGCCTGGGCGGCGGCCCGGGCCTCAGGCGGCGTCGAGCTCGTTCAGGGCGCCGCTCTCGGGGTCGAACACGAAGCCCCGGATCCGCTCGCGGTGGGCGAGCTCGCGACTGGAGCGCAGGCGCGCAAGGCTCTGGCGCAGCGTCTCCTCGACATCCTCGAAGGCGCCCATTCGCCAGGCGGGCAGCGCCCCATCGGCGACGAGCTCCCGGGCGAACTCGTCCTCAGAGGCTCCGAGCAAGCCACAGCCGTGGTGCATGACGACGACGATCTCCTCGGTGCCGAGCTTGCGCTGGGAGACGCTCAGCGAGCGGATCGCGTCGTCGGTGACCAAGCCGCCGGCGTTGCGGATCAGGTGGGCGTCGCCGCGCCGCAGGCCGAGCATCGGGAACAGGTCGATGCGGGTGTCCATGCAGGCGAGCACCGCCACCTTGCGGCGCGGGCGCGGGCTGAGGCCGGGCGCCGCGAGCTGCTCGGCGCGCGCGGCGGCCACCGCGAGCATGTCGTCGGCGTTGGTCATGCGGAGCGCAGTGTCGGGTCGTTGGGCGCAGAGGCGCTGAAGGCGGTCATTGGCGTGGCGAACTTTTAGCAGGCTCGGACGCCACTCCCGCCTCGACGGGCGCGGGCGGCGGTTCGACGGCGAGCTTGAGGCTCATCTTGATCGCACGCACCGCTCCGCTGGCGCCTGCTTGGAGGGTGAAGCCGAGCACAAGCGCGACGATGCCGGGGACGAACAGGTATTTCGAGCCGAGCATGAGGATGCCAAGGCGCCCGAGCAGGTAGGGCGGGGTGCACACGGTCGCGCCGAGCGTCGCGCCGAGCGCGCCCGCCGTGAGCTTCTCACGGGGCGAGCGCTTTGGCTTGATCCCGATCAGGCGGGCCGGCACAGCGACGTAGGCGATCATCATGATCCCGATCACGATCCCCAGGCAGAGCACGAACCACGGTTTGCCCCAGCGTGGCGCCACGGTCGTGCCCACCGCCAAGAGCACGCCGACGGCGGCTCCCCACAGCAAGATCGGCGTGAGGTGCTTTCGCGCCAGCAGATAGGCGGGACGGATCTTCGGGACGCGGGCGTCGGCGATCGCGAAGGCGAACACGGCGTTCAAGAAGAAGCATGCGACGGTGATCGCGACGATCGCCAAGCCGACCGGGATCAGCACCGCCCCGCGCAAGGCCGGAAACGAGCGGCCGTAGAGAACGCGGGCCTTGAGGTCGAACATCGCCAGCCAGATCCACACGGCCGGCGGTATCTGGATGAGCAGCAAACGCCAGTTGGAGAGCAGCAGCTTGAGCCCTTGGAAGAGCATCGCGAAGGCGCCCACGGTGAAGGCCAACGGAGCGAACAGGCGCCGAGAGCGGCTGAGACTCACGATCTGATCGACGAGCGCTTCGTCGTCGTCTTGGATCGCGCGCGCGATCTGTCCCAGGCGGGCAAGCAGCTCTCGGGTTCGAGATCTCAGGCGCACGAGAGCCAGCGTAGCCAGGGGCGCCGGCGGCGAGTGCGCGAAGATGGGCTCCGATGAGCAAGCTGGAAAAGTTGTCCGAGCGCGCGTTGGGTCGCGCGCTGATGGCCCGCCAAGGGCTGCTCGAGCGCTTCGAAGGCTCGCTCGTCGAGGCGGTCGAGGCGATCGGCGCGATGCAAGGCCAGGCTTGGGGGGCTTTGCCGGTGGGGCTCTGGTCGCGCGTGGAGCGCTTCGGCGCGGCGGACTTCTATGAAGCGCTCGAGCGAGGCGAGTTGCTCTGGGGGATCGGCATTAGGGGCACGCTGCACCTGGTCAGCGCGCGCGAGCACCCGGCCTACGCGGTGGTTGCGTTCGAGCCGACGGGCGCGTGGCACCGCAAGATCAAAGAGACTACGCCCGCGATGGATGAGCTGCGCGACGGGGTCTTGGCGTTCGCGAAAGGGCGGTCGCGCACGAGCGAGGAGCTCAGGCAGTTCGCCGAGGACTGGGTCGCTCGCAACCCGGGCGCGATCGAGTCGAGCGAGGTCGAGGCGCAACGCTCGCTGAAGTGGCGGCCGATCTATCGCTGGAGCGCGCTCGTGCGGGTGCCCGCGGGCGGCGCCTGGGGCGCGAAGACGCCGGCGGATCACCGCGCCGCGCCGATCGCGCCGGGCAAGCGGGGAGCGCCGAGTCGGGAGCAGGCATTGGAGCGCGTCGC
Source organism: uncultured Solirubrobacterales bacterium (assembly GCA_963753145.1). Classification (GTDB taxonomy): domain Bacteria; phylum Actinomycetota; class Thermoleophilia; order Solirubrobacterales; family Solirubrobacteraceae; genus Palsa-744. The sequence continues at coordinate 905,555 of CAVWAX010000003.1, read as the reverse complement.
AGTCGCGCATCTGAGGGCGTTCGGTCCGGCGGCCGCCGAGGATGTGGCCTGCTGGACCGGGGCTCGCGTGCCGGCGGTTCGGGGGCTGCTCGAAGGCATGGGCGAGCGCTTGGTTTGCTTCGAGGACGAGGCGGGACGGAGGTTGTACGACCTGCCCGAGGCGCCCCGCCCGGATGTTGACACACCCGCGCCGGCCCGGCTGTTGGGTGCGTTTGACAGCAGCCTTCTCGCCTACGCGGTCAAGCGCCGCACGCGGATCGTGCCTGAGGCGCTGCGCGAGGTCGTCTACGACAAGGGCAACCTGCGGATCCAGCCGACGATCCTGCTCGACGGTCTGGTCGCGGGGACGTGGTCTGTGGAGACCAAGCGCAGGGTCGCCACCCTGACCCTACGCCCGACCATCAAGCTCAAGCGCGCCGATCGCGCGGAGTTGACGGCCGAGGCGGAGGGCCTACTGGCGGGGCTCTACGGGGATGCCAAGGACAGGCAGGTCGTGGTCGAGTAAGTGTGCATCAGCGGGCCGGCGGCTGATCGATGCGCACGAGGTTCCCGGATGGGTCGCGCACCGCGCAGTCACGGGTACCCCACGGTTGATCGGTCGGCTCCTGGACGATCTCGGCACCTGAGGAGACGAGCTTCTCGAAGGTTGCGTCGAGGTCGTCGGTGTGAAAGTGGACGCCGTTGAGCGCGCCCTTGGCGAGCAGCGCCTCCAGCGCTTCGCTGTCGGCGGGACTGCCGTTGAGGTAGTTGGTGAGGACGATCGCCACATCCGGTTGGGAGGCCGCGCCTACGGTAATCCAGCGAAACTCGCCGCGCGCGACGTCGTTGCGCAGCTCCAGACCAAGGACGTCTCGGTAGAAGTCGAGGGACTTGTCAGGGTCGTGTATGAGTACGAAGCATTGAGAGAAAGTTAGGTTCATGGGCGCAACGCTAGCGAGCCAAAGCGGCCCGCGTTTCTCCAATCCTGCTCGCTCGTCGAGTCGGGCGGGTGAGCTCTTTGGCCACACAGCCCGGCACGTTTTGAAGCGCGCTGTGGTCACGCTCGCGGTAGGCGCTCGGAGTCTCTCCGACCAGTTCGGTGAAGCGGACACTGAAGGATCCGAGTGAGGTGCAGCCGACCGCGATGCAGACCTCGGTGACCGTCATGTCGGGATGGCGCAGAAGCGCCTTGGCGCGCTCGATGCGTCGCGTCATCAGGTAGGAGTAGGGGGTCTCACCGTAGGCGGCGCGGAACTGGCGCGAGAAGTGGGCGCTCGACATGAGCGCCACGCGAGCGAGCGCGGGCACGTCGAGCGGGCGCGCGTACTCGCGGTCCATCAGGTCACGAGCGCGGCGCAGGTGCGCGAGGTTGGCAAGCTCCTCTGGTGTCACACCTCCGAGCGTAGCGACGCGGCGCGAGCTCAGAAGATCTGCTTGTCCATGAAGCCCGCGACGAGGACCAGCCAACCGGTGATCTCGGCGAGGGTCAGGGTGAGCATGTAGGCGTGTGTGCCGCGCACTGCGTCGCGAAACTGGTTGTCGGTGTCCTTGCGCCGGCCGTGGTTCGCGTAGATTGCCACCGAGGCGAAGAAGTAGAAGGCCATCGCGCCGGCCGCCAGCAGGTTGACGAGCGAGCTGAACCCGCTCAGCTCGACGAACACGGCGATCAGGAGACTGCCGGCCGAGCGATTGATCGGTCTGGCCGAGGGCTACCTGCGATTCGCGCGCGATCATCCTGGCTACTTCCAGCTGTTCCGCTTTCCCCCGCCGGACCGGCCGGGCGCCGAGCTCACGCCGACCGCTACAGCTCAGGTCGCCCGGCGCATCGAGGATGAGACCGAGCGCATGCGGGCCGAGATCCAGCAGATGATCGACGAAGGCGTTGGACGCAAGGTCGATGCAAAGAGCGCCGCGCGGTGCTTGTGGGCCGCTTGGGAGGGCGTGATCTGCAGCCACCTTGGACCCGGCAACATGGGGCTCAGCGACGAGGAGTTCGAGGAGATGCTGAACCGTGCCCGCGAAGCATTCGCGCTCAGCCTGATCGATCGGTCGTTCTTCGAGCGGGAGTCCCACCCGAAATGAACGGTAGTCCTGCCCGAAACGTGGATGTGGGTACTCACACGCACCGTTGGGCGTGGCCCACGATGCGGTTCCACCTGCGTCCGTGAATCGCGCTAGGGTGCCGCCGAGCCATGATCGCAGCCCTGCCGTTCACCACATCGCACGCCGAATGGATTGGTCTGATTGTTGGCATCGTGAGCCTCGTCGGCATCGGGGGCATCGTCGCGAACTTGGTCTGTCACCGCAGCGGCTGCTTCAGATGGGGGCGTTTCCGGCACGGCCACTACCGGCTGTGCCACGTGCATCATCCGGGCGTGCCGTCCCATGGAAAGATCACCGAGGAGCACATCGCGCGCGTTCAACCCGGTGTCGCGTGCCCCCCGGATGCCGAGCCGGTCGGCTCAGGCGAGGGCCGGAGTTAGGCGCAAAGGCGCTACAGCGACTCCTTTTGCAGGAGATGGCTGCGGGTTCAAGGCGGTAGCTCTAGCAGGTCATGCAAATTGCAGGACGAGCTTCGGGCGTCAAGGCTCGTCTGGCCCAGCCGCGGGTGAAACACGCCGCCAGCGAGCGCCAGGGCCACCACCTTCGATGGCAATCCGCCCCTCATCACGGAGCTCGTTCAGGACGAGCCGGATGGTTGCAAGACTGATCCCCGGCATGGCTCGCTCGACCTCGCGGCGGCGGAACTCGGGCGGTGCCTGTTCAAGAACATATTTGCGAACGCGCTCCTGCTTGTTGCCAACGGTGTCTCGCGCCGCGGCGAGGCTGGCCTCAAAGTCATCGTATGCCAGCGACAGGATGCTGGCTAGGTACGAGACCCATGGCCAGATGCTGTGCCGGCCGGTGTGCCAGCCCTGCTGCGAGTCGTAGAGGCGCTGGTAGTAAGTGTTCTTCGAGTCGTAGATCCGCTGCTCCAGGCTCACGTATCGCGCGACTCCGTAGCCCTGGGTGAGCAACTCGTAGGTGGTGAGTAGGCGAGCGAGGCGGCCGTTGCCATCCACATCGTGCTAACCAGCCCATAATCGCGCTAAGTGGATCACAAATTAGCACGACTATCGCGCGTTTAGGGCGGTGGTGACGCAACGATGCCGGACGCCTGCGATCCCGGGTAGCAGACATTCGTCCGAATGGAGCCAGCCGAAGTCAAACGCGAACCGGATTGCGCGAAAAGGGGCGGGCGAATGTCGCTTGACGAAGCCATCTGACGGCGCGGCTCGCATGAGGCCCCTCAAGCAGGCTGCTGCCAGCTTCATGGTTGTGTTGACTGGGTGACGGCCTACCGGCCGAACGCGGCTCGGGTTGCGGCTGCGGTTGAGCTGAAGTACTCCCGCGGTCCTATGAAGCCCCACTCCTTGAACGACGAGCCGCTGTTGACGGCACGCCGGTAGCCGAAGCACGCGAGGTAGAGCGTCCGGATGTACATGACCGCTTCGAGCCGGTCGAGCTCCTCGTCGGTCGGCTCGACGTGTCGGCGGTAGGCGCTGACGGCAGCGTCGATGCGCTCCTGGTTCGGCCGGCGCGGATTCCATGAACCCGTGCCCCAGATCAGGTAGGCGAAATCGGCTAGGCGTGGTCCACGCCCAGATGCCTTCCAGTTGATTGCGATTGGCCCTCGTTCGCTCAGGAGGGCGTGATCGGGAGCGTGGAGAAGATTTCCGTGGAGCAGTGCCTCGGGAAGGCCGTGACCGTCATCAGTCGAGCGCACCTTGTTCCTGAGCCGCTCGAATCGCTCGCGATCGGCAGCCGCGACCTTCGTATCCACGGCGTCGAGAAACGAGAGAGCAGCGAGCAAGTCCTGACGTGGAGTGCCCTCACGGCTGGGATCCTCGCCACTCGCGCCACCGGGTCGGCTGACGGAGTCCTCGTAAGGCAGCGCGTGCAGCCGTCCGAGCAGGTCACCCATCGCCGCGAACTTCTCCGCGGCGTCTGGGAGCTGGGTGCCCTCGATGAAGCGCGTCACGAGGACTGAGCTGCCTTCGAAGTCGGATACCGCGTCATCGACCGCCAGGCGCTCTGCGGGATAGTCGTGCCGCTCGAGGAACCGCAGGATCGCGGCGTCGCCTTCGACTCCTGCCGTCGGGCGAGCGGGCGGAAAGGCCCGTGCGACCCATGGGTCGCCGTCTCGACGGTCGATGCGAAAGACGTAGCTCTTGTGTGTGCTTAGCTTGCTTGCCGCGAGCGGCTCTATGTCGTAGCGAGCGCGGAGATGAGCGAGCAGGCGCTCACTGGCAGGCTCATGGTGCAGTCGCTCGCCGAGACCCTGCAGATCGGCCAGCGATTCGGTGTAGCGCTGTCCGGTGTTCCGCGCGTGGCGCCGAACGACATTCTTGAAACTGCTGTCCTTCGTCATGGACAAGCCTCCCTCGACACCTTCGTCTCCCCAGCGACGCGGTGTTCAGAGATGGCCAGTGACAGTCCGACGACCGGGAGGGCAACTCCCCTTCGCAGATGGAACTCCGGCTGGGGCGAAGGTTCCACAGCTCGGCGGCCGGTCGACGCCGTCCGCCAGCCTAACAGCCTGCGACTCGCCGAGAATGTGTCGTCAGACGAAGTCAAACGCTAACCACGGAGGTTCCAATGAGGTCCACTATCCGTGCCAGCATGCCTGGCTGCCGCTTCGGTGATTCTGGCAGGCGCGCTTCCCGCCGCTCGCCGATCCCGCCGCTCAAGCACTTGAACGCTTGCGGGCGCGCGGCGACTACACGTCCCGTGAGGACTACATCTTCTGCTCGCGCCTCGGCCGGCGCCTCGATCCCTCCGCGGTTCGCCGCCGTTTCAAGGCGGCGCGTGATGCCACCGGTCTGCGACCGCTGCGCTTCCATGCCCTCCGCCACGCCGCCAGCAGCCTTGTGGCCCGGCACGCCGACGCGCACTTCGTCCAGGAGTTCCTCGGGCACTCGCGGATCACGACCACGGAGCGCTACATGCATGCCAAGGCTCGGCCGGAGGATTTGGAGCGGGTCAACCTGGCGTTTGCGGCTCGGCCGTCGAGCGAGCAGGTGAGGTCCGAGACCGATCAAGGATGATCGCGGGAACGCTCGCCGCCACAGCTACCAAGTTCGTACAAGGTGGCGGTGATTGGCAGAGTACGGCAGAGGTTGGCAGAGTAACCTCACACGCGACGATAGAAGCCTGTCTTTGGTGACCCGACAAATTCGATGACTCCTGCGTCTCGAAGGCGACGAAGGTCACGTCCCAAGCTTCGGATTGAGAGGCCGGTCTGCCGCTGGATGTCAGCCGTGTTTGGTCGCTCAGGCAGGACGCGCTTCATGCTCGACAGGTCTTGCTTGAAGTCGAGACGAGTTCCCTCGCGCTCGGATAGGAAGTCAGCGACGGACTTGGCCATCACGACAGCGTAAGACCTCGGACGGTCTGATGCTTATCGTCAGCAAGCACGCCCGCCGGTAACCGGTGTTTTTGGCAGGCGCGTGCGCAACGATGGCCTGTTTCACCGGGCACAAATGCCGGCGGGAGGCTCGCTCAATACCCTACTACGGAGGGCCGATACCCCGAAACCCCGCATGAACACTGGCGATTCTCCGATGGAGCCAGCCGAAGTCAACGCGAACCGTTTTGCGCGGGTGTCGGGCGGTGGGTTGCCGCTCGATGGGGAGTAGTTGCGTTGGCGAGCGGCGGCGGTGCCGCCAGAACGAACGTAAGGACGGCCTGAAGCGTTGCGGTAAGTGTTGACAGGCGCTACGCGAGGGCGAGCTTGAGGTCTGCTGGGCTAGCCTTTGCGGGCAGCTCCAGTCGAAGCTCGCCCTGGGTCTCGTCTAGAAGCCTGCGGATATCGATCAGCGTCAGGCCGACGAGATCGCCGTTCTCGTCGAAGCTGACGGCGTGTCCTTCGGGCGTCTCGTCGAAGTCGACGGCGCGCGCGGGATCGCCCTGAGCGAGATAGAGCACGTCCGCATCGTGGTCATAGCGCACTCGGTCAAACGTATATGGGCCGATATGGACGGTCATGGCTTGCTTCTCCTTGGGAATGCTGTGCGTATGCTCCCAACGGGTTCCTCGTCAAAGGCTACTACGACCTTGAGCCACTGACTTGGGCCCGCGTCCTTCAGGTAGAACCAGTCCTGACCGGGCCGCGGCTGCTCGATCAGATCCGTAGGCATCGCGACCGCCCGCAGCACCTCGGCGCGGAACGGCGTCATGTATGGATGGCCGTCGATGATGTGCTGCCAGCGCTCCTCCGCCAGGCGAACGGTGCGCCCATGAGGGTCAATCGTCTCGTCCATTGCTGCGATTCTTGCCGATAGCGCGGATCGAAATGAGGAACCCTCTCAGACAACTGTCTGAATGGAGCCAACCGAAGTCAACACGAACCGCTCGGCGCTTGTGCTCGGTGGGTGGATGGCGCTCGATGATGTTGAGTAGGCGGCCCGCCGTGTGTGCCGCGGGCTGGGGAGGCCCGCCTGAGCTGCGGGGTAAGGCGCGGCCAGGTTGGCCTTCGCGGGCGAGTAGCCGCTATGCGGTGCCGCGAAGCTCGCTGATGATGCCGATGAGATGGCGCTTGGCGGGTGCGCTCAAGCGCTTGTCGCCCCGGATGGCTCCATCGACTCCAAGCGGCGTCGTCTTTCGGCCAGTCAGCAAATAGTCTGTGCTGACGCCCAGCCTACCGCTGAGCCGGACCAGCAGGTCCAGCGAGGGGACCGCATGGCCTCCCTCGATACGCGAGACGTGCTGGTGCGTGACCCCCAGCTCGGCCGCAAGCTGCTCCTGCGTGAGTTTGAGGGCCGTTCGCTGGGAACGGACGCGGCGCGCGACCTGGATATCTGGGGGCTCTTGCACGCTGCGAAGCCTCCCAACGATGCGCACGGATGAGCAAGCCGGCAACTACTGGTTGCAAAGCGCCCGGGCAGTGTGCTTGACTACGCTTTGGTGCCGCCCTATCGGAACCATGAGGCTATGCGACCGTACAGCGGACACCACTTGCAATTCCATGTGCTAAACGTCCGCAGCCTAACGAACGCCCAACAACGACCGGGGGACAACGAGCAATGAGCACAGAGATCGACAGACTCTCAATTCTGGGGGCCGTTCTTGCTTGCCGGCGTCGCTTCTGTCTACTGGTGATTCTATCGCTCGGGCTTGTAATGGTGTTGGCCGTAGGTGTGCAGAGCGCTTTTGCGTGTAGTGCTGAAGAAGGAAAGCACTGTTACGGTATTACGAGATGGAGCATGAATAAATCCCTCGGCGAAGAAGTTTACGGCGCCCAAGAGGAGGTTGAGGCGTTTTACGGAGCGGTGCCAAACTGGTCTTCGGAAGGGGGTGTCATAAATGATGAGATGTGGGTCGGTTTCCCAGGTGAACGATGGGAGGAGGGCGGCCTGTCGGTTGGCGCACCGTTCGGCGAACAAACCCTCTACTACTTCGTTGCTAGGGAATATGGTTCACACCACTATTGGGAATATGAATACCCCGGTTCGACTGCACCTTGGTCCACTTGGATCGGTCTCTATATTGACGAGCCTTACGGCGCCAACGGTGATTGGTGCTATACCTGGGCATGGGATAGTAAACCGGATTTCTGCTGGTCCGGGTTCCCGACCTCGTCAACCGAATTGGAAGCTGGCATGGAGTTTGCGACGACGACTGCCAGCGGGGCGGACAATAACGGTCAACTCGTTGGCTGGGCCTATTGGACGAATGACACATGGCATGAGCTTTGGGCCGGTAGTTATAACCACGCTTATCGAGTGACTCCAAACAAACCGATCTGCACGACAGTGCCCTCGCCAGGCTATACATGGGGCTCCATTGCGTTCGCAATACCGGGATGCTGAAAGGAAAATTGATCCGATGAAGAAGCTAATCGTTCTAGTGGGTATAGCTGTTCTTGTGGGCACCGTGGGTGTGACTTATGCCGCAACTTCACAAAGTCAAGCCACTGAAACGGGCGGCGGTGAAAGTCGAGTGGGACTGCCGCAACCACCCGGCGGGCAGCCCGAAGCGCCCCCACCGGCCACGCAGTATAGCGCCCCCCCTGCTACAGCATCGATGCTTTCAGATAGCGCTATCGCTGTAATCGCCCGAAATGAAGCAGAAAAAGCAGACGACGAACAGCCGGCAATATCGGCCGTCGATACGACGCTTCGGCAAGCCGTAGAAACTAATCCGGGAAGCAACGTGCCAGTTAATCCAGTCACCGAAGCAATGATGAACAGTAGAGTGGTACTTGTCACGATGTATGGTCACTTCCAGTTGAAGAGGGCACGTCTTCCGATGGGGGATGACAAGATCCCAACGGGTAATGTGCTGACCCTAGCAATCGATGCGTACACGGGCCATGTTGATTACCGTGAAATATCAGAACAACCCGCAAGCGGTATCGCCGCCTTGGGCACCGCTAGAGAACTTCCCTGAAAGGCAAGAACAATGGTAAGGCGATCTCTGACTATCGTTGCGGCAATGGGCGTAATGGCGGCGGCATCGGGCAGTTCGCCTGCGAGTGCGCTGGCAGGCGAACTCCGTGGGGAAGTAAAAGCGAATGTGTCACTACCGCCGGGACAGCAACGCGCGCATCACAGGTTCATTCCGGTGCAGGCTGTAGTTTCTGTTACCGTCACGCCGGAAAATGGTGGTACGGTTCTGCATGAGATGATATTCACTAATACAAAGATGGTGATTTGGGTTCCGGTGGGTCGTTACACTGTGAGCGCTGAAATTGGGCCGCCTACGGTTAATCCACAGCCGAAGAAATGTGGCGAGGCGGAGGTGGCTGTGGGCAAGAAGGCGCCGGCCAACTTCATGCTCAAATGTCCGCTGCGTTAGCGTCGTTCTGACGAGGAAGTCGGGTCGAATCACCGCGCTTGAAATCACGAGACGGGCGAAGGCCGGCGATGGGCCGGCGTAATGCAATTCTTCCGACTAGACCGGCATCCCCGGTGATCCGCCGGTAATCGGGCTTTGTGTTGTGACGGGGCGCTGGGTAGCGTCGGTCACATGAGGTCAGTTCCAGGTGTAGGGGTCGGTCGGGTTTGGGTGGCGGCGCCGGTAGTTGCGTTGGATGGCGTCGAGCCAGTCCTCGATGTTGTCGAAGGGCTCGCGGCGGATGTCGTAGATGTGGGCGCGGCGGTCGCGGGGGTGAGCGCGGCTTTCCACGAGGCCGGCGGCGCACAGGATGCGAAGGTGCTTGCTCACGAGCGGTTGGCTGCACCCGAGGGCGTGGGCGAGCCGGGTGGGGGTGCGGGGCTGGTGCGCGAGCGCCCACACGATCCGCTGGCGCATAGGCTCGGCGAGCAGGTCAAGCGCGGGCAGGGCGGGTGGCTGGGGCCACCCGTCGCGGCTGGGCTGCATGTCGCTCTGGTTATGCACCGCTGCTTTGGGCTTACCCGGATTGCGTACAGCTATGCGGCCCGCCGGGGTCCGGTCGCGGCGGGGCGGGCCGCGGGTTTGTCACACAACGGGGCCGTTTTGGACCTTGCTGGGTTGCCAAGGAGCGATCGGGCGCCCAGCGCGGCCCGCGGATTTTTTTGCCGCTGGCTGTTCCGTAAGGCCCCCGAAATCGACCTTCCTTGGATGCCGGGAGCGAGTGAGGGGTACCCCGAGCGCCGAAATTGCGAGTTCTTTCGTGAGAGGAGATCCCAAACCGCACCATGAGAAACCACCACGCACACCATCATCATCATCATCATGCGCTCGCGCACGCTGCGCAGCATGTCGGGCACGCTTCGTCGGCTGGGCCGGGCGGCGCGTGGTACGTCCGCGCGATCGAATCGCTCTCGTTCTCGCACTTCTCCGTGGGCTGGCTGCTCGGCGGCGCGGGCTACCTGCTCGGCCGGCTGTGGCTGCCGGCGGGGGTGATCGCGGCCGGCGCGCTGGCGGTGCTCGCGGGGCGCGTGTGGGGCCGGCATCGACTGGCGGCGGCGGGGAGTCGTTGGGAGCTTCGCCTTGGTGAGCAGGTCTCGCGGGCGGCGCTTGAGGCGTTCACGCGGACGCTCGCGGGCGGTCTGCCGCGGCGGTGGGTTGGTGCCTCGCCGTGGGTCGCGTTGTCGGTGTCATCGCTTGAGGACTGCGCGACGTTTGAAGTGTTCGTTTCCGGTGGGCTATCCCCGGCGCAGGTCCGCACGTCAATCGAGCAGGCACTCGGGAGCGCCACGGTCGCACCGGAAGAGGAGCCGCCCGCCGTTGGTGGTGGGCGGGTAGTGCGGCTGCGGGTTGCGAGCCTCGCGCCGGTCGGCTCGCGGTTCTTGCCGTTGCGCGTGGATCACGGGGTGGACCCGGCGGGCCAGTTATTGGCATCGCTGCGCGCGCAGGAGGCGAGCGAGGGCGGCATCGTGCAGCTTGTGTTGCAGGCCCCGCCGCGCTCAGCGAGCGCGAAAGCACGGGGCCAGGCCGCGCGGCTGCGCTCGGGTCGTGGTCTTGAGCCGAGTGCTTCACTGCGCGCGCTTCAGGCGGTCTTCTCGTTTTTGGGTGAGATACTTGACATGTTCACGTCGGGCTCACAGCACCCGGCAAGCCGCCCGGCGCCGACACGCGCGGCGGACCCGTTCTCGCTGGAGCGCGCCCGCGCGATCGACGCAAAGACAAGCACACCGTTGTTGGCCGGGACGCTGCGAGTCGGCGGGTGGGCGATCGGGCGGCGGCGGGCGCGCGGCCGGCTGGGTGGGCTGCTCGCCGCGCTCGGCCAGTACAGGGAACTCGGCGGGCTGCGCCGCGCCTGGGAACCGTTCTGCGCCGCACGGCTCAAACAGTGTTTGCCGCCCGTCAGGCCACGGCTGTTGTTGGGCAGCGCTGAGGCCGCGGCGCTGATCCCGGTCCCCGAGGAAAGCGGCACGGCTCCCCTGTCGTTCAGCGAGGCGCCGTCGCGCAGGATCGCCCCCGTCGCACAGGCACCCTCCCGCGGCCTGCTGTTGGGGCGCAGCGACCACGCCGGGTTTGACCGCGAGGTCAGGGTCGAACCGAAGGCGCTGCTACAGCACACACATGTTCTCGGGCCGACCGGCCGCGGCAAGAGCACCCTGTTGTTGAACATGACGCTGGAGGCGATCCGCGCGGGGATGGGCGGGATCGTGCTCGACCCAACCGGCGAGCTGACCGAGAACATCCTCGCCCGCGTACCGCGTGAGCGCCAGGGGGATGTTGACCTGCTCGACCTCGGCGACCAGGCGTACCCGCCGGCATTGAACCTGCTGGCGTGCCCGCCCGGTGAGGGCGACGCGCAGGCGCAGGCGATCTGCGGCATCTTCGCCAGGTTGTTCGCGCGGTTCTGGGGGCCGAGGACCGAGGACATCCTGCGCTCCGCGCTAACCACGCTGCTCGTCGGCCGCGACCCCGCCGGGCCACCGCCGACACTCGCGGACGTGCTGACGCTACTGATCGATCCCGGCGAGCGCTCCCGCTACCGCGCGAGCGACCCGGTAGCGCTCGACGTGTTCTGGCGCCAGTGGCAGACGCTCAGCGAGCCGGCGAGGGTGAATGCGCTCGCGCCCTTGTCGAACAAGCTGCGGGCGCTGCTGGGGAACCGTGCGCTTCGCAACATGCTCTGCCAGTCGGGGGCGCCGGACATGCGCGAGCGGATCGACCGCGGCGGGTGGCTGCTGGTGTCGCTGCCGCAGACGATCGGGGAGGACGCCGCGGACCTGATCGGATCGGTGCTGTTGCATCGTGTGTGGCAGGCGGCGCAGCGTCTCGGGCCGCTCGCGCTCGCTGATCGGCCGCCGTTTCTCTGCCTGATCGATGAGTGCCACCGCTTCTGTCACTTGCCGCAGGGGATGGCAACCGCGCTCGCGCAGGCCCGCGGGTACGGGCTCGGCCTGGTGCTCGCGCATCAGCACCTCGCGCAAGTCGCGGACCATGAGCTTGACGAGGCGATCGACGCGAACTGCCAGACCAAGATTTGCTTCGCGCTCGCCGCCGCCGACGCGAAACGGATGGCGCCGCACTTCCAGCCGCGCCTTGACGCCCACGACCTTCAGGCGCTCGGCTCCTACACGATCGCGTGCCGTATCCTTCACGACGGCCGCGAGCTGCCCGCCGCGACCGCAGCCACGCTCCCGGCATCGAAGCCGACGCCCGGCGACATGGCAGGCGCGATCCGCCAGCGCGCCCGTGAGCACGCGAGCGAGCGCCGGACGATCGAGGGGACGATCCGTGAGCGTTACGGCAGGATCAAGCAGCCGCCGCCGGGCCATGCTCATGCTGATGAGCAGCAAGACCCTGATGGTGAAGTCAGTGGCTTGGAGAATGTTGGTGGTCCGCCGTTCGATCCTCCCTACGACCCTCCGTTCGATCCCGTTTCCGAGGTAGGACCCCCGCCGCCCGCAACCCCGCACCACGACAGGGATTCCCGGCCCGACGAAAACCCCGACAATGACCAATATCTTCCCTCTGCCCGGCGGCGCCTATGAAGCCTCCGTGCCTCCCCGCCGTAACCGTCCGTGACCGGGAGTTGCTTGACCGTCTCTCCCAACACGAGCCCCTCTCCACCTCAGAGCTTCATCTTCTCTTTTTTTCTGGTCTTCATACTTGTCGTGAACGACTCGTCAAGCTCGAAACGCAAGACCTCCTGACGCGCCTGTACCCGGCGCGCGATCACCGCGGCGGACGCACCGAGGCGCTGTGGTTCCTCTCAACGCACGGGCGGCGCACGATCGGCGCTCCCGGCCGCCGACCGCCGGGCCTGTCGATCCCCGACCTTGAGCACCGCCGCGCTGTCGCCGCGTTCTTCGTCGGGCTGATCGCTTGGAGTCTCACGCGGCGCGGCGAGGGGGTCTACCGCTGGCTCGGCGAACAGCAGGCACAACACGGCACGGGCGCGAGCGTGCGCCCGGACGGGTACGGCCGCTACTTGCTGCCCGAGGGCGAGATCACTTTCTATCTGGAGATCGACCGCGCGACCGAGCCGACCCGGCGCGTGAAGGCGAAGCTCGACGCCTACCGCCAAGCGCTCGCCTCAGACCCCGACCGCGACCGCGGGAACATCCTGCTCGTCTGCGAAGGCCGGCGGCGGCTGGCGAGCCTCGCGCGCTGCGCGCCGCCCGGCCCGCCGTGGGTATGGGGCAGCATCGACGGCGAGCGCTACACGCTGCTGCCCGCACGCGAGCAGCAACGCAACTTCACAGAGCTTCCCGCCGGCCCACGCCACGCCGAGCACCACATCCGCGACTGCCTGGGACGCCGCTGGCGCCGACCCGCCCCGGCAGCGAGCACACGGGGGCGCTCAGCGTGAGCGCCGCCGAGCGCACCCACGGGCACCCCGCGACGAGGCCGAGCGGGAAGACCCCTGTCCGGCGCCGGCCGCCGGGCAGCGAGCCCGCGCGCGCCGGTCGCGCCCGGCCGCGGCAGGCCGCCACGCGCCCCAGCACGCCGCCTGACGCCACGGGCACGGCGGGCGCGGAGGATCGCCCGCTGCGGCTGCTTGCGGGCCGCACGCGGCCGATGAGCAGCGAGGAGCACACGCGGCTCGTCTCGGCGCTCGCCGAGCTTCTGGCAGACTGGCTGGAGGCGCATCCCGAGCGGCGGCCTGGGGCCTTGAGATTCGGCGCCGAATGTGGTCTGGTTGACGATGGACCCCGAGCACAGGAGCAGCCATGACCCGCCGAGCAGCAACACTCGCCATCGCCCCCGCGACCGAGCCGGTACGGGTAGCGACCTACAGCCGCATCTCCACCGACGAGGAGCGCCAGCCCAACAGCCTAGAGGCCCAGCGCGTGCGCCTGGATGCCTTCGTGACCAGCCAGCCCGGCTGGCAAATCGAGCCCCGCTGCCGGTATCAGGACCAGTTCACCGGGACCGTGATCGACCGGCCCGCGCTCACACGCCTCTTGCGTAACGCGAAGCTCGGCCGCTTCGACGTGCTGCTGGTCTACCGCGTCGATCGCCTCGCCCGCTCGATCCGCGGCCTCGCGCAGATCATCGATGAGCTTGACCAGGCCGGGGTGATCTTCCGCTCCGCGACCGAGCCATTTGACACGGGCATCCCCGCCGGGCGGATGATGGTGCAGATGCTCGGCGTGTTCGCTGAGTTTGAGCGCGCGCTGATCGTGGAGCGCATCACCGCCGGCCTTGAGCGCAAGGCCGCACGCGGCGGCTGGTGCGGCGGCCGGCGCCCCTACGGCCTTGACATCGCCGAGAACCGCGACCACCTACAACGCAACCCGACAGAGGCGCCGCTGGTCCCGGTGATCTTCGACCGCTACGTCAACAGCCAGCACGGCTCATCGATGCTCGCCAAGTGGCTGAACGAGAGTGGCTACCGCACCAAGAGCGGCAGGCTATGGAGCGCAGCGAGCGTCATCACAGTTTTGCGTAACCGTGCGTATATCGGCGAGATTTACTATCGCGGGAACTGGTATCCCGCACCACACGAACCGTTGATCCCCACCGACCTTTTCAACCGGGCGCAGGCAATCCTCACCGAGCGCGGCGAGGATCGCGCACAACGCCGCACAAACGCCTCCGATTACCTGTTGACGGGTCGCGTCAGATGTGGACGGTGCGGGCAGGCATACATTGGGACCGCCGCGCATGGGCGCAGCGGCAGGTATATGTATTACACCTGTTTCACTCGGATGCGCTACGGAACCAAGCACTGCGCGAACGACCGGCTGCCCGCCGAGAAGCTGGAGCAGGCCGTCACCCGCCGGCTGTGGAAGGTACTCGAAGATCACGACCTGCTCGACCACGTGATCACCGAGACCTACGAGCGGCTGACCGAGCGCGCCGGCAACCAGACCTCAGAGCGCGACGCGATCACACGCAAGCTCACCGAGACCCGCGCGGCGATGGACCGCTACTTCCGCGCGTTCGAGAACGGCACCATGCCAGAGGACACCTGCGCCCCACGGCTCGCCGCGCTCGGCGAGCAAGCCAAGGCACTCGAAGCCAGGGCCGCCGAACTCGCCACGATCACCGAGGACACCGAGCAGCCCGAGCGCATCACCCGCGCCGACCTCGACGCGCTGCGTCACGAGCTACGCGCCGCGCTGGAGCACAGCACCCCCGCCCGCACCAAGACCGTCCTCCAAGCCATGATCGACGGAATCCGCGTAGACGCACGCGATCGGATCGAACCGACGTTCCGCGTACCCGCGGTTCGAGAACCATGCGGTTCGATGGAGCCAGCCGGGATCGAACCGGCGACCTCCTGCTTGCAAAGCAGGCGCTCTCCCAGCTGAGCTATGGCCCCTGGAGGGCTCAATATACCGCCGTGGATGCGAACGAAAGCAGCCCCGAGAGGATACGCGAGTCGCTGGTCGGGGCGGCGAGGGCTACGGGCACGGCAGACGGCGGGGTGTCGCAGCCGGGTGGCCGCCGCTACGCGCACCGGAGGCGTCGGCTTCGCCTCCGCGTCCGCGCTGACGCGCGGGAAAGACTACTCCCAAATTGCAGCAGCTTCTCGCCGATCTACGCAGCGGCGCTACGGGGGGCGACGGGTGTCGGCAAGGCTTCGAGCAAGGTTCGAGGTAGGCGGGTGCTGGCGTCCCAGATCTCGATAGCGACAAGCGAATGAGTCGCGCGGTCATAGTCGCGTAGACCGCCAGGAACGCGCTCGCTGACGACATCATCCGACTCGCCGGTCGGGAGCCAGGCGATGTCCGCCTCGGGGTCGTAGTAGGCGTACATGGTCATTCGAGGTTACCGCGTCAGGCTCCCGGCCATTCGTCCACCCGCCATGCTGACACGATACGCGCTGTCGTCTTGTCATCCCCGGCGGGATGGTCGTATACGGCTTCAAAACAAATTCCGTGGGCGGTGAGGCCCTCTATTAGCCAGTCGGCCCGTCCGTCGTTGACCTGCCGTCCGCGGTGTCCGTCACGGATCGCCTGCTCGACATCGGATCGCGTCAGATGCCGTTCGTCAAGCCGAAGCAAGGCGTGATCGGTCCAGACGAAACGCTCGATGGCCACCGCCGAGAGTCTACGTGTCGGGCTGTACCGTCAAGAGCCAAGAAAGCCCTACTCGTTGAAGTCGAAGTCTCGCGGCGGTCGCTGCTCGAACCAGAGGCGCTCTTGCTCGGGCGTCTCACGCAAGAAGTCGGGGGTCTCCTCTAGAACGTCCTCGACTGGTGTGTCGTCGGCGCGATCTGGCTCCGAGCCGAAGCCGGGGCCCTTGTCTTTGTGTGCGTCTCCCTGAGCCGCTGCACGGTCAGCTTGGCGATCAGCGGGCATCTCCCATTCGAGCGATTCGCCGCTCGACGCTCCGCCACCGGAGGGCTCGGCAACCGCGGGCTTGCCCCTTGGGGTGACGGCCGACGCATGTTCGCCACCTGTGCCGGCGAGCTCGGCCTCCATGTTGATCTCCACCGTCTCCTGGCCTGCCGACGAGTCGCTTGCCAAGCCTCCCGGTGCCGCGCCCAGGCCAGAGTCTTCATGGCGATGCGCCGCCTCATCGTGGACGGGAGCAGGAGCCGACTCTGGCTGATCGGCAGGGTGGGGTACTGGACCTAGAGCAGCGTCCTGCTCCCGGGCGACGTCGCTCGGATCGGCTCCCCTGAGACGCTTCAGCTCCAGGTGCTCGCGGATGGCGTCGTCAAGCAATCCCATTGCGCCTCCACACCATACTGCGCCGGGCCTCAGACATGGCCAGGCGCTTGAGAGGCGGGCGCCTTGACACCGTCGATGCGCCAACATAGGCCCCCCTGCGGGCGATGGGCGTGCCCGGCACGATGCCGGCCACTACACTTCTCGAAGCCGCCGCCCACCACATAGACGTCGGCTTGCGGGGCTATAGCTCAGTTGGAAGAGCGCCTGGATCGCACCCAGGAGGTCGCCGGTTCGAGTCCGGCTAGCTCCACTCAATAGTTGTCTGTACGTGCCGAGCATTTTGAGCGGTGATCTCGCCCATCGGTTCTCTGTGTCACCGCTGGGGGTAATCCGGTCTGGCTACTGCCGCCACGGATCGACGAGGCGGATACCGAGGCCCTCGAAGTGGCGGATGTTGCGCGTGGCAAACGTCGCCTTGCGGACGCTCGTGATGCCCGCGATCTGAACGTCTCGGATCTCCACGGTACGCCCGGCCTGTTGCCGGTTGGCGGCTATCGTGCCGGCGGCATTGGCCGCCGCGCGGTCAAAGAGCTGTACGCGGCCTTCCAGATCTTCATCCAGAAGCCTGTTGAACTCCTGTTCCAAGCGCTTGCGGCGGCGACCCTCGGCAAGCAGCTCCAGCCCCATCCGCACCTCGAAGACGGTGATAGACGTCGTCCAGACCGACTCGGAGGGCTGCTCATCAAGCCAAGCCACGACAGCCTGATCGGGCTCACGCCGCATCAGCGCCGAGAGAACGTTCGTGTCGAGCAGGATCACGGCGCCGACCGATCCGGGCGCTCGTTGTACGGCGTTTCGATCACTCCTCCAGCCGGGCCGCACGTGCCGGCTGCCCGCGTACCTCGGAGATCTCGGCATCGAGCCCCACCCCCGTAAAGCGGGCCGCGATCCGTGAACCCAATCTGGCGTGGGGATCCTCACCGCCCTTGACCGCGTTGCCCAAGATCTCGCGTGCCTCCTGCTCGGTGCTATGGCCATGCCGGCGAGCGCGATGCTGCAGAGCCGCCTTCACATCGTCATCGAGCCGTCTGATCAAAATCTGCGCCATAACGCAAACGATAGCATGATATCCTCTTCAAGGCTCGCCGTCGAGCGTGCCGCGCCACAATCCCGTGCGCGTAGTTCCGCACTACCCCCGCCGGACTCGCACGGATACCAGGCTGCCGGCGAGCCGCAGCAGCGCTCAAAGCCCCGTAACAAGCGCCAACGCAAACCCGTCGTGGCCCTTCGCGCCGACCGTCTGCACCGCAGTGGCGCTAACGCGCGGCTCCTCGGCGAGCATCTCGTAAAAACGGCGCACCCCCGCGGCGACGCCGCCATCGCCGTAGTCGGGGTCCTCGGCGGCCGGGTCGAGGATCGCGCCGGCGCGGATCACGTTGTCGCCGACGATCAAAGTCCCTACGCGCGCGAGCTTCAGCGCCCACTCCAGATAGCCGGGGTAGTTCTGCTTGTCCGCGTCGATGAAGATCAAATCGAACGGGCCGGCTCCCTCGGCGTGGAGCTCGGGCAGTGTGTCCAGGGCCGCGCCCACACGCAGCTCGACCACCTCGCTCAGCCCGGCGCGAGCGATGTTGGCCTGCGCAAGCCGCGCGTAATCGGGGTTGCGCTCGAGCGTGACCATCCGCCCCCCGGCCGGCAGGGCGCGCGCGAGCCAGATCGTGGAGTAGCCGCCGAGCGTTCCCAGCTCGAGGATCGACCGCGCGCCGTGGATGCGCGCGAGCAGCTGCAGCAGCTTGCCCTGGTTGGGCGTGATCGCGATCGGCGGCAGCCCCGCTGCTTCACTTGCGGCCACCGCGGCGTCCAAGGCCTCGTCCGGGACGAGCAGCTGCTCGACTATGTAGTCGTCGAGCGCACTCCAAAGCTCCTGGTCCATGACGAAGACGATATTGGTTCGACGGCTCGGATGACCCACACCGTGTCGAACCCGAGCCGGCCCAACCCCCAGCTGACTCGAATCTAGAGCCCGTTGGCGCGGGCCACATTGACACCCCCCACGATTCGTGTTACCGTCGGTCTAGTGAATTTCGTGTGGGTCGCGCTTGGCACTCCAGGCGTCGATTTGGGGACCTCCGGGGGAGAGGTTTTTAATGGGAGGATTCAAGGCACATTCTCGTATGGTCGCGCTTCTCGCTTGGGCGTTCTTCCTTCTCGCTCCCAGCGCCCGAGCCACTGAAACGCTGGTCGTGCACGAGAACTTCACACCCGACCGCCTTGGAGTCCCAACCAACCTCTCGGTTACCGCCAATTTCCTGACCAGCGGCGGCATCCCGCCCTCGCCGGTAACAAAGCTCACCCTGTACGCGCCGGCCGGCGTGAAGGTTGACGCTCACGGCGCGGGGACCTGTAGCCAAAGCACGCTCACGCTGCACGGCCCCAGCGGCTGTCCCGCCGACTCGCGCGCCGGCTTCGGCGGCGGCGTTGGCGTAGTAGCGCTCGGCGACAGCCTGATCCACGAGCCCTACACGATCGACTTCTTCTTCGGCCCAGCCTCCCACGGCCACCTTGCACTGCTCGCCTACGGCAGCGCGGTGGCGCCGGTGCCGGTGGAACTGGTGGTGATAGCTCGCGAAGTCCCGGCGCCCAAGCCCTATGGCCTCGGCTTCAGCGTCGAAATACCACCCATCTCCACGATCCCCGGGGCTTCCCTTGCGTCGGTCGAAAGCGCGTTTGCCACATTCGGGGCGACCAACGTCGCCTACTACGAGACGGTCCACGGCAAGCGCCGTCTGGTGCACCTGCGCGGCATGATCGCCCCCAGCCACTGCCCCTCAGGCGGCTTTCCGAGCGAGGGGATCGTGCAGTTCGCCAACGGCAGCACCCAAACCGTCAACCCCACGATCCCGTGTCCGAGAGGCTAATCGTGGGGCGCGCTTTCACCCTCACGATCTTGCTCGCTCTCACCCTGTGGGCGGGCGCCCTCGCCACCGCCGGCGCCCAGGGGTCCGGCGCCGCGACGATCGCCGCCTCGCTTTCTCCCGACCGGGCGAACGCGAAGGGTTCGCTGAGGTTGACGGTCAACTTCGGTCAAGGACCGTCCGGCGCCGCGCCCGCGCCTGTGCGCCGTGCGGTCCTGCGCTTGCCGCTCGGGCTGGGCATCGAAATTCCCCACCTGCGCAGTTGCTCGATCCCCCGTTTGCTCGCGCGCGGTCCAAGCGGCTGCTCGGCCCAGTCCGAGCTCGGCCGCGGCCACGCCCTGGCCGAGGCCACCGCCGGATCCCAGCTGATCACCGAGAACATCTCACTGTGGCTGTTCTTGGGTCCCTTTCACAACCTGGAGCCCAGCTTCGAGATCCTCGGTCAAGGCGTCACACCATTTGACGAGCGTGTCGTGTTGACCGGGACCGTCATCCCCGACCAGCCCCCCTACGGCGAAGACCTCGTGTTGAGCGTCCCTCCGATCCCCACCGTTCCACTGGAGCCCGACGCATCGATCGCAAGCATGACTTTGACCGTGGGCACGAACGACTCTCCCAATCCAAATCAGGCAAACACAATCGTCGTGCCTCCGCACTGCCCGACCGGCGGGTTCCCCTTCTCGGCCCAAATCGCCTTTGCCAACGGATCGTCCACAAGCGCGTTCGCAGACGCGAGCTGCCCGGGTCGATGACCGCCACGAGAGAAAGCGAGTGCTACCGATGAGCCCCATTAACACAAATTCAGCCAGGCGGCTCCGCGCTCTTGCAACCGCTGTGTGCTGCCTTGCGACGCTCGCCGCGCCGGCCGGCGCCACCACGCTCGCCCACGCGAGCAAAGCGGTCTCGCTGCAGGAGAACGGCAACCTCCACCTCACCAGCCGTCACGGATTCACCCTCAACGAGCAGGGCGCCGGCAGCGGCACGATCGCGGGCACGATCTACGTGCACCTGAAGATCGTCTCGACCAAAGAGGTGACCGCTGAAATGAACATTTACCTCAAAGGCGGCTCGATCACCGGCCAGGCGCGCGCCGCCTACCGCAGGCAAGGCGCGACCGGCCACTTCGCGGGCACTCTCTCGATCGCGCGCGGCACCGGCAGCTACGCCAACGCGCACGGCTCGGGCCTGTCCTTCAGCGGGACGATCCAGCGCTCCAACTACGCGGTGACGGTGCACGTCGGCGGCACCGTCTCGGATTAGCGGGAGGCCCCAATGCTCGAGCTACGGGAACTCGTCAAGCACTATCCCTCGGCCGGCGGTGAAACGGTGCGCGCCGTCGACGGCGTCAGCCTCAAGGTGGAGGGCGGCGAGATGGTCGCCCTGTATGGACCCTCGGGCTCGGGCAAGACGACTTTGCTGTTGATGGTCGCCACGCTGCTCGCCCCCACCTCCGGCGAGGTCGTGATCGGCGGGCGCGAGATCTCCTCGCTTACCGAGCGCGAAGCCTCCCATTTCAGGCTCTCCGAACTGGGTTTCATCCGTCAGAACTTCGACCTGCTCCCAGGCGTCAGCGCGATCGACAACACAGTGCTCAAGCTGCTCGGCGAGATGCGCTGGCGCGAGGCCCAGCGCGAGGTCGCGCCACTGCTCGAACAGCTCGGCTTGGGCGAGCGCCTGCACCATCGCTCGGAGACGCTCTCGATGGGCGAGCGCCAGCGAGTGATGATCGCGCGCGCCCTGTCCACCAAGCCTTCGATGCTGCTCGCCGACGAGCCCACCGGCAGCCTCGACACCCAGCGCGGGCGCGAAGTGCTCGAACTGCTGCGCGGCCTCTGCCGCGAGCGGGGGGTAGCGGTCGTGCTCGTCTCCCACGACCCGATGGCCGCCGACTACGCCGACCGCGTGTACCGCCTGCGCGACGGCAAGCTCTCCGACCACTCCCCCGAGCCGGCCTTGGCGCCGTCATGATCGCGCGCCACAGCGAAGCACCCCGAACTCCCCGGCCCCCGGGCCTGCCGTGAAGCTCGCCAACGCCCTCCACCTGTACGGGCTGCGCCTGCGCGCCCGTTTCGTGCAGGAGCTCTTGGCGGTGCTCGGCATCGCGGCGGGCGTTGCCCTGCTGTTCGCCTCCCAGGTATCGAGCACGAGCCTGCAGAGCTCGGTCTCCCAGCTCTCGCGGGGCATCGTCGGCAAGGCCAGCCTGCAATTGATCGCCCGCGACCCCCACGGCTTTCCCCAGAGCACCCTCGCCCAGGTGCGAGCGATCCCCGGAGTTCGCGTCGCGGCCCCTCTGCTCGAAGCCCAGGCCGAGGCGATCGGCCCGCGCGGGCGCGAATCGATCCAGCTGATCGGCGCCGACCCCAGCCTCGCGCGGCTCGGGGGCAGGCTGGTGCGCCACACCTCGCTCACCCCGTTCGGCGAAATAGGCGCGGTCGTGCTGCCCTCGCCGCTCGCGCACAAGCTCGGCGTGACCAAGTTCGGCCAGGAAGTCACCCTCCAGCTCGACGGTCACACCGTCGAAGTCCCGCTCTATGCCCAGCTGCGCGAAAGCCAGATCGGCCCGCTCGTTGGCAGCCCGCTCGCGATCTCACAGCTCTCCTACACCCAGCAGATGACCGGCCTGAGCGGGCGCCTCAGCCGCATCCTGGTCTCCCCGGCGCCGGGCGCCACCGCTTCGGTGCGCGCGGCGCTGGAGCGGGTGGCGGCCGGGCGGTTGAACGTCGAGTCGATCGACTACGACGAAAAGCTGTTCGCCACGGCCGCCACCGCGAGCAACCAATCGACCGCCCTGTTCGCCGCGATCAGCGCGCTCGTGGGCTTCCTGTTCGCGTTCAACGCGACCCTGCTCACGGTGCCCCAACGCAGGCGCCTGATCGCCGACATGCGCCGCGACGGCTACACCCCCCTGACCGTGATCGGAGTGCTGCTGCTCGACGCGCTCGCGCTCGGTGCGTTTGCGTGCGCGCTCGGCTTGGCGCTCGGCGAGGAGCTCTCGATTCACCTGTTTCACTCAAACCCGGCGTTCCTCTCGCTGGCTTTCGCGCTCGGCTCACAGCGAGTCGTCACCTGGCAGAGCGTCGCCATCGCCGTGGCGGGCGGGATGGGCGCCGCGATCGTGGCGGTCTTGAGCCCGCTACGCGACATCTTCGCGCGCGACCCGCTCGCGGCGATCGCTCCGCGCGAGCGCTCCGGGGGCGCCGGGCCTTCGCGGGGATGGCGACGCTCGCTGGCCGGACTGGCGTGCCTGGCGAGCGCCACGATGCTCTTGATCCTCGCCCCCGACGCCTCGATCCCCGGCATGGTGCTGCTGGTCGCCGCCCTGCTGCTTGAGCTGCCGATAGTGCTGCACGCCGCGCTGCTGCTGGTCAAGCGAGTGGCGGGCTCGATCGTGAGCCCGATCCCACACGTCGCGACGATGGAGCTGAGCGCCGCCCGCTCGCGCGCTGTAGCGATCGCGGCGACCGGCGCCGTCGCCGTGTTCGGCAGCGTCGCGATCGGCGGCGCCCACGGGGATCTGCTCGCCGGGCTTGAAAACGCCGCGCGCGACAGCAACGCCTCCACCGACCTGTGGGTCGCGCCGGCCGGCTCCTACAACCTGCTGCGCACCGCGCCGTTCGTGCCCGACCGGCTCGCGGCGCTGCGGAGACTCGCGGGCGTCCGCGCGGTGCGCCTGTATCGCGGCGGCCTGCTCGACCATGGGTCGCGACGCGTCCTTGTAACCGCACCGCCCGGCCAATCGAGTCCGCTGTTGCCGGCCGACCAGCTGCTCTCCGGCAATCTGGCGCAGGCCACGACGCGCGTGCGCAGCGGCCGTTGGGTCGTGCTCTCACAAGCGCTCGCCGAAGAACTGCACCTGGGCGTCGGCGACGCGCTGACCTTGCCCAGTCCCGACCCGCTCCAGTTCAGGGTGGCGGCGCTGTCCACCAATCTCGGCTGGGCGCCCGGCGCGGTGCTGATGAGCTCGGCCGCCTACGCCCGCGCTTGGGGCAGCGGGGACGCGGAGGCTTACAGCGTGCTGCTCGCGCCCGGCGCCTCAGCGCACGCGGTGGCCCACGAGATCGCGGCAACGCTGGGCCCCGATTCGGGGCTCTCTGTGCAGAGCGCCGGCGAACACGCCCAGCAGCAAAGCTCGCTCAGCCACGAAGCCCTCGCCAGCCTCACCCAGATCGCGACCCTGATCCCGATCGTCGCCGTGCTCGCGATGGCGGCCGCGATGGGCGCCATGATCTGGCAGCGCCGCCCGCGCCTGGCCAAGCTCAAGCTGGAGGGCATCGCGCGCGCGTCCCTGTGGCGCACGATCCTCTTGGAGAGCCTCGTCCTGCTGCTCGTCGGCTGCTTCACCGGGGCCTTGTTCGGGCTGTATGGTCAACAGCTCGCCGACCGCGCCCTGGCCCACGTGATCAACTTCCCCGTCGTCTACTCGCTCAGCGGCGCCGGCGCTTTGCGCATCCTCGCGCTCGTATGCGCCACAGCGCTCGCGATCGTCGCGATCCCCGGCTATCTCGCCGCCTCGGTCCCGGCCGCGCTCGCACTCGAGGACTAGCCTTGGCGGAACGAGCGAAGCGCCCCTACAAGAAGGTCGCACGCGCCGAGGCTCAGCAGCGCACGCGCGAGACCCTGCTGCAAGCGGCGGCCGAAGAGGTCGAGCGAGACCGCTGGACGCAAACCTCCCTGGAGTCGGTCGCCGAGCGCGCGGGGGTCACCAAGCAGACTGCCTTGCGCCACTTCGGCTCCAAGCAAGGGCTGCTCGACGCGGTCCTCTCGCGCACCGCCTCGACGGTCGTCAAAGAACGCGACGAGGCGCCGATCGGGGATGTCGCGGGAGCGGTCGCCAACCTGGTGCGCCACTACGAGCGCTACGGGGACATCGTGATTCGCATGCTGCCCTACCGCGACGCCGTCGTGCGGGTCATCGGCAACGACCACCTCGGCTCCCTGCGCCGGGTCGTCGACCGCGGCCACGAGGTGCACGAAGACTGGGTGTTGCGCACGTTCGCGCCCCAGCTCGCCGAGCTCGAGCCCTCGGCGCGCCGGCGCCGCTTGGCGCAACTTGTGGCCGTGTGCGACGTGTACGTCTGGAAGGTCCTGAGGCGAGACCTCGCGATGGACACCGACCAGGTCGAAACGACGCTGATCGACATGCTCGAACGCCTGCTCGGACCCGACGCAACCGAGCCGCCCGCCAAGAGCAAGTTAAGCCGGGCGGCGAAATCGCGGACGAGCGCACGCAAGCGGACATGAGCCGCTTGCTCGCCTACACCTCGCCGGCGCGAGGCCACCTGTATCCGGCGGTCCCGATCCTCGCCGAGCTGCGCGCCCGCGGCCACGACACGGTCCTGTACGGCCTGTCAGGCGAGCTGGAGCCGGCTCGTCCACTCGGCATCGACACGCGCGCGATCGACCCGCTGATCGAGGACAACCAGATCGTCGATTGGCGCGAGCGCCTGCCCCCGCGCGCCGCCGCTTCGGTGCTGAGCACGTTCGCGCAGCGCTCGCAACTAGAGGCGCCCGACCTGGAGCGCGCGATCGACGAGCACCGGCCCGACGCGCTTTTGATCGACATCAACTGTTGGGGCGCGGGCGCGGTGGCGCAGGCCTCGGGCTTGCCTTGGGCGATCTATTCCCCCTACCTGCTGCCCTTGCGCTCTCGCGCGACGCCCCCGTTTGGCTTGGGCCTGCGCCCGCGCCCGGGAGCGCTCGGACGGGCGCGCGACGCGGTCGCCGCGCGCGCGGTGGACATCGTTTTCCGGCGCGCCGCCCTGCGCTCGCTCGGACCCCTGCGTCGGGGATATGGAGTGCCCGAGGTGGGCAACTTCGACGAGCTGTTGCGCCAAGCGCCGCTGCTTTTGGGCCTGACCGCCGAGGGCTTCGAGTACGCCCACCCCGACTGGCCCGCATCGGTGCGCCTCGTGGGCCCGATGAACTGGGCCCCGCCTGCACCCGAGCCCGCCTGGCTCGATGAGCTGGGCTCGCCGTTCGTGCTCGTGACGTGCTCGACCGAGCGCCAGCGCGACGCCCGCCTGTTGCACATGGCGCTCGACGCGCTGCCCCGCGCGGGCATCTCGGTCGTCGGCACCTCGGCGGCCCACGACCCCGACGCGTTCCGCGCCCCGCCCGGCAGCCGGGTCGTGCGCTTCGCCTCGCACGACCCCCTGCTGAGACGAGCCACGTGCGTGATCTGCCATGGCGGGCTGGGCATCACCCAAAAGGCACTGGCGGCGGGCGTCCCTGTCGTGGTCGTGCCCTTCGGCCGCGATCAGATGGAGACCGCGCGGCGCGTGCAGATCGCCGGCGCCGGCGTGCGTCTATTGCCCACACGGCTATCCCCCAAGCGCTTGGCTCGAGCCGTCCAGAGCGCGATCGAGCTACGCCCCGGAGCACAGCGTCTCGCGCGCGCCTTCGCCGCGGCCGGCGGCCCATCCGCCGCCGCCGACGCGCTGGAAGGGCCGGGGCGACCCGAATGAACTGCCTCAGTATTTCGCAGTGCCCGACGTCACCGCCCACATCTTCAACGTATTGCGATTGATCGCTCCGGTGAACGCCAAATGGCCGGAGGCGTGTCGGTAGGTGCCTGTAGCGTGGCTCACATACAACGTGCCGTGGAAGCTGCCAACTTCGCCCGTGAGCTTGAAGCTAGCGTCAGCCGCGGCCGTGATTGAGCCTCCTTTCAAGTAGATGGTCACGGTCGCGATCACGGAATGAGCGTGGATGGTCAGGCCCGCAAGCACGAGCGCGCAGACCCCGCATGGGTTGTTTCTGACTCGTCGCTCAATTGCCCATTCCAAGCACGTGCCCAGATCGCTACACAGGCGGTGCACAAGCACGCCGCTGTCGCAATCATACCCATTCGCCGATCAGGCAGCTTCCACTAGTTGGACCATCGTTCTGATCCGACTAGCGTCTGCCTCCCCCGGTTGGCGACGATGGCCGTGATCGCCCCCATGGGGTATCGTTCTGTCGCAGTCGAATCATCTTGATGTAAGGAATCATGGGAGCGAATGGGTGCCGGCGAGTGCGACTGACAGGCGATGGATGAAGGGCTCGCCTTTGAAAGGCGCGTTGCTTGCGCTATTGCTCGAGCTCGACGAGCCCGTCCATCCGTGGAGGCTGGCGACGTTGCTCGAGAGGCGTTTGGGGCCGGGGTCGGGGGTCGATGGGGGAGTGGTCTACAAGATGCTTCCGGTGCTCGCGAGGGATGGTCTCGCGGCCTGTACGATGCGTGAGAACGAGACCGGCAACCTTCGAGAACAGAAGGTGTATGGGCCGACCGATCTCACCGAGGGGGCGGTCACCGACTGGATCGCGATGCCGGTTGCCGACGATGGGACGCGAATGGAATTGCAGGTCAAGATCGCTTTTTCGCGCCCATCGGATGCGCCTGTTCTGTTGGGGCTGCTCGACTCCTACGAGATGCGCTGTATGGAGCGCCTCTTAGATTGTCTTGATGCCGAAATGTCGATGTTGTCGTGGCTTGGTGTGGCGATGAATGCGGCTTGTTCTTGGACAAAGGAGCACCTTGAGGCCGAGGAGCGCTGGATCATGCAGACGCGCGAATCGATTCGTGCGTTCCAACGCCAGAGTGCCGCGCGCCGATGAGCCTCTTCGCCTTCGAGAGCGTCACCAAGAGCTATCTGGACGGACGGCGCCGCCGAAAGGTGCTGGACGATGTCTCGTTTGAGGTTGATCCGGGCGATTTCGTTGGGGTTTGGGGTATGCGTCGTTCTGGCAAGTCGACGCTGCTACGGCTCGCCGCCGGCGTCGAGTTGCCGGACTCCGGGCGCATTCTCTTTGAGGGCCAGGATCTCACGAAGCTCTCGGGCGATGATCGCGCGGAGCTGTTGCGCTCGCGTGGTGTTAGCTTCGCCTTCCCGGACTGGCGGCCGAGCCTGACTCAAACGGCACTTGACTTTGTCGCCACGTCTCTTCTGGCGGATGGATTCAATCTCCGGGAGGCGCGTGAGGTCGCGCACCGACAGTTGGATCGTGTGGCCGTCCTGAATTGCGCTTATACGCTCACGGACAGGCTTTCGATTGACGAGATGCTGCGGGTTAGCTTGGCGCAGGCGCTTGCCAGCGAGCCGAAGCTGCTGCTCATCGACGAGCCGGCGGTCGTTCCCAACCCGATCGAGCGCAACGAGATTTATGGGTTGGTCACCTCGCTTGGCCGCAGTTCCAAGCAGGCAGTCGTGGTCGCATCTGAGGATATGGGGATCGTCAGACGCGCAAAGCGTCAAATGACGATGGACAGGGAAGGCACGCTACGCTCACTTGACAGGGAGGCGGAGGTTCTGTCGTTCCCGCACGGGCGCAGGTCCGGCGCCCAGGCAGGTTGAGGGTGCGCGCACTGGAGCTGCGCGAGGTAGTCAAGCACTACATCAGCGGCGGGGAGACCGTTCGGGCCGTCGACGCCGTCTCGACCAGGATTGCTCCCGGGGAGTTTGTCGCTCTTTACGGTCCCAGCGGCTCGGGCAAGACGACGCTCTTGCGTCTCGCGGCGGGCCTGACCCCGATTGACAGCGGAGCCATCTACTTTGGCGATCTCGATCTCGCAACGATGTCAGGTTCCCGAGCGGACCAGTTCCGTTTGCACGATGTGGGTTTCATCTTTCAACAGTTTTACTTGGTGGCGGGTGCTTCGGCGTTGAGCAACACCGCGCTCAAGCTCCTCGCCGATGGGTTTACATTGCGCGAGGCTAAGCGTCACGCGATTCCCTGGCTTGAGAGGGTCGGTCTTGGTAACCGTCTGCAACACACCCCTGAGCAGCTATCGATGGGCGAGCGTCAGCGTGTCGCGATCGCACGCGCTCTCATTACAGAGCCTGGCCTGCTACTCGCAGACGAGCCAACCGGGAACCTGGACTCGGTGCGCAGCGAAGAAATCCTAAGCCTGTTGCGTGGAGTGTGCCACGAGCGCGGGATACCCGGCGTGATCGTCACTCACGATCCCCACGCGATCTCGTTTGCCGATCGCGTCCATACACTGCGCGATGGACGCCTACTCGACGGTCTGGACACAGAGCTACAAATGGCTCGGAGCGCATCGTGAAGCGCTTCCTTACTCCGAGCATATTCGGGATCAGGCCCAGCACCCTATTGACGCTTTATGGGTGGCGACTTCGCCGCCACAAGATCCAAGAGCTGCTTGCGGGCATCGGCATCGTGATCGGAGTCGCGTTGTTCTTTGGGGTGCTAGTGGCGAACACCAGCGTCAGCAGTTCGGAGTCGGGACTTATTCACGCCGTCATAGGTTCGGCGCGGCTACAGATCGCGGCGCGCTCGTCGGCGGGCCTCAACGCCAACCTAGTGCAGCGAGTGCGCCAGCTCCCAGGCGTAGAAGTAGCCGCCCCCGTTCTTCGGATCGATGCCGCCATCGCCGGACCGTCGGGGCGACAAACGATCCAACTGGTTGGCGTAACCCCCGCGCTAGCGGGACTTAAGGCGTCAGCGACCAAGGACGTGGGCATCGCCGAACTGCTGCTCTCTGGAGGCATCGGGCTTCCGACATCGGTTGCCAATGCGATCGGTGCCGAAATCAACAGCAACGTCAGCATCCTCGCGAACGGAGAAGGTCACACCGCCAAGGTGCGTGGCGTACTAGGAAGCCAAGTCATCGGTCAAGTAGCCTCCAGTCCGATTGCGGTAGCCATCCTCGAAGAGATTCAGCATCTTGCCGGCCTTCCCGGACGCATCACAGAAGTGTTCATCGAGCCAAGTCCGGGTTCAGAAGCCAAGGTAGAAAGAGAGCTTTACCGTCTCGCTGCGGGACGATTCGATGTAGCTCCAGCCGACCGGGAAATCAGCCTGCTGAACACGGCGGCCAGCCCTAGTGGCCAATCCACGACCCTGTTCGCGGCGATCAGCGCGATCGTTGGGTTCCTTCTCGCGCTCAACGCAATGCTGCTCACTGTGCCCGAGCGTCGCCGCTTCGTAGCCGAGCTAAGGACGCAAGGATTTGGTCCACGCCAAATCCTTCTGATCCTCCTATCCCACGCCCTCATCCTCGGCGTCGGAGCGTCGCTGATCGGCATCGGGATAGGGTCGATCCTCGCACATACTGTATTCGACGAAGTCCCAAGCTATCTTGCCGTCGCTTTCCCGATTGGCTCCCATTCAGTCGTCGCGCCAACGACGGTTCTCCTCGCGTTTGTGTGCGGCATCCTCGCCGTGCTCGTTGCATCCTTGCCTCCAGCTTTCGACCTGAGCCCGAAGCGCCCCGTAGACGCTGTTCTACATGGCAGTGGACAACCGGGGCACCTCGTGAGCAGGCATCTCGAGCGCACCTTTGGTGTCGTGGGATTGGGACTAATAGCTCTAGTGGCGATCGGCACGCTGCTGGCGCCGCGCCTGACGATCGTCGGCGGAATAGGGCTCGCGTTCGCGTCGGTCCTCATCGCGCCGGCTGCCCTCGGTGTCCTGACTCGTGCCCTGGAGCCGATCAGCGAACGGATACACGGCAGTATGCTCGCGCTCGCCCTGATAGAACTCAGAGCAACAGCGATGCGCTCGCTCGCGTTGGCGGGAGTTGCCGCAGTAGCTGTTTACGGGAGCGTCGCCATACAAGGAGCCCGAGCAGACCTATCACGTGGACTGCACGCAGCAATAGTCCAGTTCCTGGGCACGGCAGACATCTGGGTCACCACCGGCGACAACGTCTTCACCACCGACAGCTTCCATGCCAACGGAGCGCTTGCCAAGATCGCCCGCGCCCCCGGCGTCGCGTCCGTGCGGGAGTACCAAGGCAGCCTACTCAACGTAGGCGACCACCGGCTCTGGATACGAGCCCGACCGCCCAGCGACAGTGTAGTGCTGCAATCAAGCCAACTCCTACACGGAAACTACACCCAAGCAAGCACGCGCATACGCGAAGGCGGATGGGCAGCCGTCTCGGCCGGTTTTGCATCCGAACACAGACTCCAGGTAGGAAGCCGGTTCTATCTCCCCGCACCGGCGGGCTCCGCACCGCTTCGCGTCGCCGCGATCACCACGAACGCCGGATGGCCCGCAGGAGCCATAACGATCTCAACGTCCGTGTACCGGAAGTACTGGCAAACGACCGATCCGTCGGCGATAGAGGTCAACCTAAAGCCGGGCGTCGCGCCTGCCGCCGGCAGGCGAGACGTGAGCACCGCGCTCGGCGCGCATCCTGGGCTGTGGGTGCAGACCAGAGCCCAGCGCGAAGCTCAATTTGACGGTAGTGCACGCCAGGCGCTGCGTACGCTCGGCGAGATATCGACGCTGCTACTCGTCGCGGCGGCTCTAGCCGTAGCGTTCGCGTTGAGCGCCGCGATATGGCAGCGTCGGCCGCAACTGGCATCGCTCAAGACGCAAGGCTTCAAGAGCAGACAGCTGTGGCGCTCGCTCTTGCTCGAGTGCGCGATCGTGCTTGGGGTCGGCTGCGGCGACGGCGCGATCCTTGGGATCTACGGCCACGTGCTCGCGGGACGCTGGCTAAAGCTGACGACCGGGTTCCCGGCGCCGTTCGCGCTCGGCGAGCTGGATCTGTTGATCACTGTCGCTCTTGTCGGAGGACTTGCGCTGCTTGTAGTTGCTACGTCCGCCGGTGTCTCTGCGTCTCGTGTCTCGCCGGAAGTCAGCTTTCAAGAGTGATCGCGCGAGTGAGCGTAGCCGGCATACAGCGCCGCCTTGACATCAAAGGTTCGATATCGAGTCGGCCTCGCCAGCGCGTTTATATCCGCTGCTCGCTGCTACTGGTTTAGCGTATTCCCTTGCGTACGCCGCGAGCTGCGCTATTGGCGCACCCGCGCCGCCGCGATCCCCGACACCAGGTTGCGCCGCCTGGCGCTTGAAAGCGATCAGACCAAGTGGTCCAACGTCGAGGGCGCCGCCGCGTTCGCGATCTTCTCTCCGCCTTCCCATCGACAGATCCTAGTCAAGGCGCTCGTAGCTTTCCAACGCGCCTACGACTACGCTGACACGCTTTCCGAGCAGCCAACGGATAATCCCATCGCCAACGGACGCTTAGTGCACCAACCCCTAGCGATCGCGCTGAGCGAGACATCAGAGCACCCTGACTATTACGCGCATAGTCCCGACGGTTACGACGGCGGCTATCTCATTGAGCTGGCAAACACCTGCGGTCGCGCGTTCGATGCACTGCCATCACATACGATGGTAAGACCAGGAGCCGTGGGTGCCGCAAACCGAATTATCACCTACCAGAGCCTCAACCACAGTGGGCTCGCCGGGCACACCATGCTCGCCGGTTGGGCCAGCCAGGAAACGCCCCCGCGAAGCGGGTTGCGATGGTGGGAGACCGGTGCCGCCTGCGCCTCCTCGCTCACCGCCTTGGCCTTGCTCTCCGCCGCCGCAGATCCAAAACTCACCATCGAGAACGTGATCGCCCTAGAAATGGCTTACCACCCCTGGGCCTCAGCGTTGCACACACTCCTGGACAGTCTCGTTGACTGGCGCGAGGATGAAATATCACATCAACCGAGCCTCCTCGATAACTATCGCTCAACTGAGGAGGTTGCCACTCGCCTACACATGCTGGCCCACCGTTCGCGACGCGCAATGCGAGCCTTGCCGCAATCCGGACGACATTCCATAATCCTTTCCGGCATGACCGGTCTCTATCTCGCGTCCCCCGAAGCGCTCGCACCGCGCTCGCAACCCGTCGCAGTTAGCGTGCGCGACGCGATGGATGAGGCTATTGTGCCTGTCTTGCAGGTGATGCGACTGCGGCGTCTCACCAAGCGCGGTAGGTGACGATTAGCGCCGCCGAGCGTACCTTATTGTTACTCGATTTTCCAGTACTGGCCGCAACAGTACTACCGTGACCGGTTGAAAACAGGCGTCGATGCGGCGAAGCTTCTGCCCGATGAGGGCCGCCACCGCACCCGTTCGCGACCGATGAGCCCCGTGCTAGTCGAGAGACAAGCTAGCGAGCGACCCGTGTCAATTCGCCTCACGATCGACCAGACCACCCAGATCGTGCGCGAAGTCGCCGCGAGATCTCCTTTGCTCACGCTCCGAGCGCGCTTCCTACAGAGCCTCACGCGAGGAGAGGGGAAAACGAGTGGACGCGAACTCTACTCCGACAGAAGACTTTCTCGAACAATGCTCCAAGGCTTGATGGTGCTCCTCGCGTTCTGCGACGAGCAGGAGCACACCGTTGACGAGATCGCGACACGGCTGGACATTTCTACATCGGCAGCGTACCGGTTGGCAAGAACGTGGGCGGCCGTACGTGTGCTTGAGCTAGACGTTGGCAGCGGCTCATTCCGACTGGTGAATGTGGCGCGATGAGGCTCTCGGCCTCCGACTTGTGAGAGACCGGGGTTCAAGTGAACGAGCGCGATGACGAGCGTGTGGGGCGAAGCCTGATCAGCTCTACGCCGGCAGACCCGAGAAAGTCACGGTCGTTTGAATACGGCGCCGCTCTCCTAGAATCATACTCAGGCGCAAGCCGGGTACTGGGGATCGCCGATATGGCCGATCTCATAGGTGCCAGTCCGCTCGACCACCCATCGTTACGCTACGACGCTTGTTGCGCTTGGGTTCCTCGAGCAGGACGAGAAACGCAGGTATCGATTGGCGGCGTCAGCGCTTGACAGCGGGCTCGCGCTGCTTCGGACAATCCAAACGCGACTGCGCGCCTATGCCGCCTTGGAGGAGCTTCGCGACGAAGTCGGACACACGGTCACGATGGGCCTGCTTAACCAGACGCGCGTCATCTACATTCATCGTCTGTTCGGACATCGGCGAGGACAGTACTTGGCGGACATGGGGCTGGGCGTAGGCGCCAGTGTCCCCATCTACTGCACTGCCGTTGGCAAGGCTTTGCTCGCCAGCCGATCAGCACCAGAGCGCAGCGCGCTACTCGCCGCACTGGACCTTGTACCTCAGGGTCCACGATCCGTCACAGTCCACAGCGAGCTTGAGGCGGAAGTAGAGCGCATTAAACCGCGCGACATCGTCGCCAGCGATGAAGAGCTGACCGTCGGCGCACGCTCTATCGCGGCACTCGTCAGACTACCTCCAGACGACTATGCCGTGGCGATCGAAATAACCGTGCCTTCTGATGCCTATGGAATGAGTCAGTTGGTGGAGCAACTAGGGCCGCGCTTGAAGCGTACAGCGAACCTCATCTCCGGCTCTGCGGCAGGCAGGCGCGGTGGCTAGGTGCTGCTCTTCGGCGGCATGAGCGCCCCGATGATCCAGAACAGCGGGATGAAGATGCCGATGATGAACATCACCCAGTGGCCCTTGCGGATCGAGAGGATGCCGAGGGTGATCATCAGCACGATGTAGATCGCGCCGAACAGCACGCCCGCGCCCGTTGTGACTGCTAGTACCACCACGCGCCTCCCTTCCAGCAAGATTATGCGCTCAGTGTCGCGCATAGAGGCGATCGTTGTCATCACCCTGAAGAGATGATCCTTGCGGCCAGAGGCCGTGTGAGTCGGCGCGGGTTGGCAGACGACGGGCCTCAAGCCTCGGTCAAAGCGACTGGCCGGCTAGCCAAACCGGCCGGGTCGCGCTAGGCTCAAGGGCCCCATAGACGAACAGGAACGGAGCCCCACCGTGAACAGCATCCTGGAGAACCGTCGACTTATGCGGCAACTGCCGGCCGGCCCGAAAGTCCCGGCCAGCGTGCAAATGGCCGGCTCTTGGTTGCGGCCGACGAGCGTCGTGCTGCGCGCTCGCGAACGCTACGGCAAGCGCTTCTCGGTGCGGCTGCTCGGCCAGCGGCCGTTTGTGATCCTCTCAGACCCGGAGGAGATCAAGGAAGTGTTCCAAGCACCGCCCGAGGTGCTCCATCCGGGCGAGGGCGCGCGCATTCTCGAGCCGATCGTCGGCCCCAACTCCGTGATCCTGCTCGACGAGAAGCCGCACCTGAGTCAGCGCAAGCTGATGCTGCCCGCCTTCCACGGCGACGCGATGCAGAGCCTGGCCGAGCTGATGAGCGAACTGACAGAGTCCGAGATCGCCACCTGGCCACGGGATGAGCCGCTCGCGTTGCATCCGCGCCTGCAACAACTGACGCTTGAGATCGTGCTGAGGGCCGTGTTCGGCCTGGAGCAGGGCGCCCAGTTGGACCGCTTGCGCGAGCTCCTGACACAGTTGCTCGAGTTCGCCGAGAACCCGATCTCGATGCTGCCGTTCGCGCAGCGCGCGCTCGCCGGCCGCGGGCCGGTCGGCCGCTTGGAACGACTGCGGGAGGAGACCGATGGGCTGATCTTCGAGCTGATCGAACAGCGCCGCAGCGAAGAGGCGCAGGGCCCCGACGTGCTCACGCTGCTGCTCGGCGCCGAACACGAGGACGGCTCGCCGATGAGCCCGGCCGAGTTGCGCGACGAGCTGGTCACCGCCTTGGTTGCGGGCCACGAGACGACGGCTTCCCAGCTCGCGTGGGGCTTTGAGCTGCTGGCACGCGGCCCGCGGGTCCAGGAGCGGCTGGCGAGCGAACTGGAGGAGGATCCGGATACCCCATATCTGACCGCCACGATCCACGAGATCATGCGTATGCGTCCGGTGCTGATGAACGCCGAGCCGCGCCTGGTCAAGCAGCAAGTGGAGATCGGCGGCGTGAGCTACCCGCCCGGTGTGGTGCTGATCGCAAGCGCCTATCTCGTGCACCACGACCCCGACATCTACCCGCGACCAGGCGCCTTCCTGCCCGAGCGGTTCCTGGAGAGCGACGGCGACAAAGCGGGCGGGCGGGCACCTCAAACCTACACCTGGCTGCCGTTCGGCGGCGGTCGCCGCCGCTGCCTGGGCGCGAGCTTCGCAATGCTCAAGATGAAGATCGTGCTGCGCCAGGTGCTCTCGCGCAACCTCGTGCTCCCGGTCGGCGATACCGCCGAGGCGCCACGCCGGCGCTCGATCACGATCAGCCCGGCCCGAGGCTGCGAAGTGATCCTGCGCGAGCGCATCGCTCCTGATCGCGCGGAAGACAATACCTTGACAGCAGGACTCGCACTCGTTTGAGGGCGCACGCCCGCGGGTAAAACCGCTAGGTCGGTCCAGACGGTAAGGGGGCTTGTCCGTCGGGTGAACCCTGAGCAGGGAGGCGTTCGCGTGTTTGGTCGGTTTCGGTTTCACTTGAGCACCCTGGTGGGTGCGGTGGCAATGGCGGCCGTTGTGGCGGCGATCTGGTTGGCGCCGGTGGCCGGCGCGCATCGGTTTCAGAGCGGACGGCGCACCCATGGTTCACCACCCGTTGGCGCGCTACACAAAGGCACGGCCGACAAAGGACCGTCGTTCGGCTGGCCGCCGCACCCGACGCCGGCGCCCAGCTACCTCGCATTGGGCGATTCACTCGCTTTCGGCTACTCCCAAGCCAAGTTCAACAGTCTCTACCCGAATGAGAATCCCGCCGCGTATGACACCGGCTATGTGGACGATTTTGCGCGCTTGCTGCGCATTGGGCACCCCAACCTGCAGGTGATCAACGACGGCTGCCCTGGCGAGACGACCGAATCGTTCATCAACGGACCTTGCGCCTATCAGCTGGCTTTTCCGCTACATCATCCCTACGTGGGCGGCCCGAGCTCCTCGCAGCTATCCGATGCGCTGGCCTACCTGAAAGCCAATCCAAACACGAATCCGATCACGCTGGACATCGGCGCCAACGACGCGCTTGGCGTAATCGAGCACACGTGCGAAAAGAAAGTGGAATGCGTCATCAAAGAAGCGCCCGCGCTGTTTGCCCATATCGGCGCAAACCTGGGACTGATCCTGGCGGACCTGCGCGGCGCCGACCCGCACGCCACGATCGTCGTGTTGGGTCTGTACAACCCATTTGGGGAAAAGCTTCCGGGCGGCGACACGCTCACGGCCCAGTTGAACGAAGTGATGAGCAAAGTGGCGGCCACGGTTGGCGCGCGCTTTGCCGATCCGCTGCCGCTGTTCAACCCTCCGGGCGCGCTCGAAGAACCGACGATCTGTCTGCTCACGAACATGTGCACGCCGCTGGAAGACATCCACCCGACCGACCTTGGCTACGCGGTCCTGGCCGGCGTGATCGCCAGGCAGTACTTCTTCTGAGTCAATCAGGCGGCCTGGGCGCCGGCGAGCCCTGGTGCCTGACCCGATCGCGCACGTCAGCGTAGCGGGTCGCCTCGTAGACAATTAGGAGGGTGAGGACGGCGGCCAGAATGCCGAGCGTGGCCAACGATGGAACGCCAATGGCCAACGTGATCGGGATCAGGGCAAGCAATATCAGCGCGCAGAGCAAGCGTCGGGCGCTGAGCGAGTGGACGTTGCGCAGGCGAAAGGCTACGTGGGCGAGCAGGTACGCGGCGGTGCCGCCGAGCAGCGCGGTGGTCGGCACGAGGGCAAGGGAGTCGCCGCTGCCCTCCAGGGCGATCTTCAAGCCAACGGCCAAAAGGGCTATCCCGGCGACCATCGGAAGGTGCAGGTAGGAGTAGGAGTCGCGCGCCATTTCGTTGCGCTCGCGTCCCTCCGCGGTTTGCGAGAGGCGCCGCTCGGCGACGAGCGCGGTGACGTCGAAGTAGACCCACCACAGGGCGGCCGCGATGACGACGCCAAGCACCGCGGCGACGACTACACGAACGTCAATCGTTGCGCGCGCGCCCACTCCGAGCGCGACGATCGACTCGCCCAACGCGATCAACACGATCAAGCCATGACGCTCGGCGAAGTGCCCTGGTACGAGCTTCCAGCCCTCGGCGCCGAACAGGAACGGGCCGCCCATGTCCAGCGCGAGGGCCAAGCCCCACAAGGCGAGCTGGAGAGCGCCCCCGGTGAACGCGGCGAAGAACAACAAACCGACGGCGATCGCGGTGCTGCACCCGAGGCTGGCCACCGAGCGGCGCAACGCGGGATCCTCGCGCGAGGCGATCGTGAACAGCGCGATGTGGGAGCCGCGCAGGACCGCGTAGGCACACGCGAACAGAAGGGACTCGTTGCGAAAGGCCCCTGGTACGCACAAGGCGGCAACGAGCATCGCGGCCATTGCCGTGAAGATCACCAGCCGCACGCTGCCCTCCTCGGGATCAACGACGCTCGTCAGCCACGCATAGCCGGTCCACGCCCACCACAACATGCCCAGGGCAAGCAGCCCTTTGAGCAGACCGAGCCACGTGGGCGTACGCACCATCAACGTCGTGCACTGCGTCAAAGCCAGCACGAACACCAGGTCGAAGAACAGCTCCAGCGGCGTCACCCGCTCCCCTTCACGCATGACGGCAGTGAGCCGAGGGGTGCGTTCGCGGGAGGCCACGGTTTTTGGTTGGGAAGATTGCCGGTGCGAGGCAATCACGCGAAACTGCCTGCGCGCTCCTGAGCTATCGCGTCGAGCAGCTCAGACGCACTACCGGATCGCACCAGGTCTATCGGCCTACGGCCACCGAGGAACTGGTTGAGGCTGACGAGCCACGTCTGGACGGTGTCGGGCGAATAGAGCCTCGACAGATTCGAGAGCACGAACTCGAGCAGGTCCACTCTTTGCGCGTCGAACTCGTGTATCGCCTCTCCCCGACGCCACCGGGTGATCTGAGTCGGTTGAACGCCGAGCAAATCCGCCAGCCGACGCGGCGAATTGAAGTCGTTGCTTAGAGCATTGACCTTCTCGAGCGTGCCCACCGGCATCGCCCAAAATTAGCGCAATCCGAAGTCGTTGCGTAGTCGAACGGTAAAGGCTCAGGCAAGCCTTGAAAAGCGCGCTTCGACCCCGTCGAGCAGGTGCCAGTTGCCCTGGAGGGCGGCGGTGGCGCGGGCGACCATGCGCTCGGCCAGGTCGTCAGGTGCACCCTGCTTTGCGTCCATCAGCCCGGCGATCAACTCGCGTGCTTGGCGGGCGTGCTCTACGTCGAGCGTGGCGTGCAGCTGGAAGTACTCGACGGCGGGGCCTTCGGGGCGGTAGCCGTAGTGCTCGGTCAAACCGTCGAGCTTGGTTTGGGCGATCTGCGGCTGGGAAGCCTCGATCGCGTAGAGCACCGCGAGATGCTCGAGGGCGTCCTCGCCGGCGGTCCATGTGTGAGCGCACGTTTCGGTCTCGCTCAAGGGCCGGCGCGCGGCGCCATCCGAAGGGACCTCGGACTCTTGCGCGGCGGCGCCCATGGCGGCGGCGGCGAACTGGTCCCACAGAGCCACGTGCGAGCGCTCCTCGGCGGCGTGGCGCTGAAGGCCGCTGCGATGCTCGGGGTCGGCCTTGGCCGCAACGGCCTCGGAAGCCTCAGCCAGAGCGATCACCGCGTGGCGGTACTCGCCCGCGTAGAAGCCGAGCTCCTCGGCGCTGAGCTCGCCCGCCGACCAGCGCTGGTAGAAAGGGTGCTCCAGCACGTTGTGGTCGAGCCTGGCTTGGTCGATCCGAGCGATTACGTCCATATGTGGTCCCTTTCGGTGCGGTGGCGTGAGCGCGGAGGCGGCGCGGCAAGAGTATTGCGAGGCGAGCGGCCGTAAAGCCGCGCGAAGACGCTACTGGACGGTGAGCTTGCCTTCCATGCCGGCGGCGCGGTGGCCGGGGACCGAGCAGTAGAAGACATAGGTGCCCGGCTTGAGGTTCAGCGTCAGCGTCTTGGTCCCGCCTTGGAAGGTGGGCGTGGCGCCCAGCACCTTGGAGCCTTGGGCGACCGTCATGTTGTGCATCAGGGGCGACATATTGGTGAAGCTGATCGTGACCCGACCGGCGGGAGCGGACAGGTTGCGCGTGGTGTAGGCGAGCTGGCCCTGGGGGTCGGCTTCGTCCTTGAGCGAGGAGCTGCCCGAGCCGGAGGCGGCTTCGCGGCCGGTCTTGGTGACCGGGGCAACGGTGGCCTTGGCCGAGGAGCCGCCCGACGTGGCAACGGCCATGGAGACGGTCGCCACCACCAGTACCGCGGAGATCGCGATCACCAGACGCTGGCCGCCCAAGTCCTTGGGGAAGTTGGGGTTGCGCGTGCCGACCACCATCGACAGGATCAAAGCCCAGGCGACGAGCAGGCCCCCGGCGATGTAGTACGGCACCTTGCTCTTCTCAGCGGCGAGCACGGGCGCGATGTGGACAATCGTTGCAAGCATCCCCGCGCGAGCCTAGCCGATCGGTCGGTGGGTATGCTCTGTGGCCGATGACCGACGCGGTGCGCACCCCGGAGGAGCTGCTCGAAGGCCTGCCCGACTTCCCGTTCGAGGCTCACTACCGCGAACACGAGGGTCTGCGCTTGGCGCACATCGACGAGGGCGACGGAGCGCCCGTGGTGTTCATGCACGGCGAGCCGACTTGGTCGTTTTTGTGGCGCAAGGTGATCGGGCCGGTGCGCGACGCGGGCTTCAGGTGCATTGCTCCGGACCTGCCCGGGTTCGGGCGCTCGGACAAGCCGATCGAGCTCGACTGGTACTCCTATGACCGCCACGTGGACGCGATCGCGCCCCTGATCG
Organism: uncultured Solirubrobacterales bacterium; assembly: GCA_963753145.1. GTDB lineage: Bacteria > Actinomycetota > Thermoleophilia > Solirubrobacterales > Solirubrobacteraceae > Palsa-744. The sequence goes on along the minus strand of CAVWAX010000003.1, from coordinate 865,822 downwards.
AGGAACTGGACCTGAAAGGCGCGACGATGGTCGTACACGACTGGGGCGGCCCGATCGGGCTGCGGCTCGCCGTCGAGCACCCCGATCGCTTCGAGCGGCTTGTGATCCTCGATACCGGTCTGTTCACCGGGCACCAGAAGATGACCGACGCTTGGACGGCGTTCCGGGACTTCGTGGAGCGCACCGAGGACCTACCGGTGGGGATGCTGGTGCGCGGCGCGTGCAAGCAAGACCCCGGCGATGAGGTGATCGCGGCATACGAAGCGCCCTACCCAAGTTTGGCCTCCAAGGCCGGCGCGAGGGCCTTCCCGCTGATGATCCCGCGCGAGCCCGACGCACCCGGAGCGGCAGCCGGCCAGAAGGTGCTGGCGGCGATGCAGCAGGACAAGCGCCCGACGCTGATGCTGTGGGCCGACTCCGATCCGGTGCTGCCCTTGGCGACCGGCGAGCGTTTCGCCGAAGCCATCGGACGGGACAAGCCGAGGGTGATCGCCGACGCCTCGCACTTCCTACAGGAGGACGCGGGCCCCGAGATCGGCCGCCAGATCGCGGAGTGGCTGACGGCCGACTGAGCGAAGGCCCCGTGCGAAGGGCGCGAATTTCTCGAGACCGAACTTCAGTTCAGCCTCGCGGCGCAGTGACCGCGGCTCCGGCAAGAGCTCGCGAAAGTAGACAAAAGTCGCGCCTAGTTTTCCGTCTGATGCATGTGCTAGAGCACAAATAGAGTTCGCGAAGCCGCTTTTGAACGCTTATGGGACGTTCCCAAAAAGACCTGCAAAACGGCATATTTTTCAAAAGCGTTGCGGCCTGTTACGGACGAAGCCAAGAGTGTTTCGCTATGAGCTCATATGAGTCTATTCTAGGGACGCCTATACTCCATATAGAAAAATGCCATATCCGCCCCTACATCCTTTGTCCCCCGCCCAGCCCGAGCGGCTTTCCGGCGAGAAGTTCCGAGAGAGCTTCGACGGCGAGAGCGAGTATGTCGAGTTCAAGACGGGCACCGGCAACCAGCCGCTCCAGGACGCCATCGTCGCGTTTTCCAACGCTGACGGGGGCGTAATCCTTGTCGGGGTTGACAACAATGGCAGTGTCGTTGGACGTGATTTGGGGCAGGGAACGCTCGATGCGATCACCCAAGCATTCCGCGATACGCGAGACCCGGGCACCTATTCGATACGCGCTATCCACGTAGAGGAAACGCCGATCGTGGCCATCGCGGTCGCCAGGCGAGTCCACGGCTTCGCGCAAACCTCGAACGGACGAGTGCTCGCGCGCCGCGGCACTCAAAAGGTGGCCCTGTTCGGCGATGAGTTGCGTCGGCTGCTCATGGACCGATCGCTGGAGCGCTTCGAGGACCACGATTCAGGCATCCCTCTATCCAAGGCATCCACGGACCGGATTCGCGAGGTCGAAACGATGCACAAATGGAACCGATCTTCCGATCTGGCGACACGCCTGACCGAACGGGGACTACTGGTGCCAGACAGTTCCAACCTGACTGTCGCGGGCGCGATGTATCTGCTGGACGAACCGTCGTCAAAGCTGGGTAAGGCCTACATCGAGATCCTTAGATTTGGAGCAGGCGCAGACGATTACGACCGGCGGATCGAGATCAGGGGCCCACTGGACCGTCAGGTGGAGCAGGCTACGGCGACTGTAGCGGCGGAGCTTGGGCATGAGCTCGTGGTGATCCGATTGCGCCGCCACGAATTGCCGAGGCTGCCGCTTGTGGTGCTTCGAGAGGCACTGGCAAACGCGGTCGCCCACCGATCCTACGAGGCGAGCGGCGTAGCGATCCGTGTGGAGATCCGGCCGGAAGAAGTGCGCATCGTCTCACCGGGAGGTCTCCCCGAGCCAGTGACCGAGGAGAACATTCGCGATGCGCAATCCGCTCGCAACGTCAGGATTATCAGCGTGCTGCGACAAGCGGGTATCGCGGAGGATGCAGGCCGTGGCATCGACGTGATGCTGACTTCGATGCGTAGCGAGCTACTTGACCCTCCCAGCTTCCGCGATCTCGGACACGCCGTCGAAGTATCGCTGCCGACAAGCAGCGCAGTCACGCCCGCCGAGCGCGCGTGGGTGCGCGAGATCGAGGCGAGAGGCTTGATCCAACCGCTCGACCGGCTCATCCTGGTCCACGCAGCACGAGGCGAGAGCATCACAAACGCCTACGCGCGGGAGTTGCTGGGCGGTGTTGACAGCTCCAATGCCCGCCAAGCACTCAGACGCCTGCGCGACGCGGAGCTGCTGGTCCAATATGGGCAGACCCGGGGGGCGACGTACGTCCTTTCCAGCTCGATCAGCGCACCAGCGGGCCTCAGGCTGAGTCGCAACGAACTGAGTGATCTACTACTCGAAATGGCCCAAGAAGGACCGCTCACCAACGAAAGAGTCAGGCAAAGAGCTGGATTGGACCGGAGCGGGGCGCGCCGGCTCCTCAATGAGTTGGTCGCCGATAAAAAGCTCATCAGGATGGGGCAGCGTAAGGGCACCCATTACCTGCCAGCTGACGCCGGCTGAGCAGCCCCTCCGTACGTCCCAGCAGACTCAGGCCGCGCCAGCGTCAACTGCCTCCGTCGGTGAGCTGGGGCTTCTCCGACGCCGGAGCCAAAGCGGGCTCGGACTTCGACGCCCGCAGTTCGTAGCCCTTGCGCGCGCTCGCGTCGGCGCCGGCCAGGACCTGGTCGGCCTTCAAAGCCCGCGCCATACCCTCGGAGAGGCGTCGCGGCAGCAGGACCCCGAGCGTGGAGGTGCGCTTGGCCGACTTGGGCACCCAGACTTCGACACGGCCGGTCAGCAAAGCCTCGACGATGGCGTCGGCCACTTCGGTGGGCTGGAGCACCTTCATGCCGCGCGCCTCGCCGAGGCCGCCGCCGAGTTCGGTGTTGACGACGAAGGGCATCACGTAGCTGAGATCCACATTGGCCTTCATCAGGCGCATCTCTCCGCGTACCGCCTCGGTTAGTCCGACGACCGCGTGCTTGGTGGCCGAGTAGGTGGCGCCACCGGGGGCGCCGAACTTGCCGGCCTGGGAGGAGATGTTGACGATGTGGCCGCGATCCCTCGGGACCATGCGCTCCAGAGCGAGCTTCATGCCGAGGATGACGCCGTGCAGGTTGATGTCGACCATGCGCCGGGCGGTGAGGTCGTCCTCGTCGACGAAGCGACCGATCGGCATGATCCCGGCGTTGTTGACGAGCACGTCGATCGGCCCGAGCTGCTCTTCGGCGCGATCGAGGAAGGCGGCGAAGGAGACGCGGTCGGTGACGTCGAGCGGCAAGGCGATCGCGCTGGGGCCGAGCTCGGCGGCGGCGTCCTGGGCGGCGGCGAGGTCCACGTCGCCGATCGCCACCTTCATCCCCTGGCCGAGCAGGGCGCGGGCTGTCGCCTTGCCGATGCCGCGCGCGGCGCCGGTGATCGCCGCGGTTTGACCGGCGAGGATGCGGGGCTGCTTGGCCATGGTGTGTCCCTCCTGAGAAAATTGGTTGCGCAGCCAAAGCTAGCGCTCCTCGCCGCGCTGCGCGCGGCGGGAGGGGGGAATTCGGCTTGGGAGGATGCTCACCGCACCTTCGTCGCCCCTTCCGGGTTTATACGGGCAGGTCATCCCATTAGGCCTAAATCGGATGGCCCCGGAGAGGGGACCGGACCCGGGTGATCCACGGCTTCGCCCGGGTCCGCGTAATGCCTGGCGGCGCCTCGCGCGCCCGGGCGGCGCGGGGCGCCTGTCGCGGGCACGAGTAGACTTGGCAGGTGGCGTCGTTCAAGTTCGAAGGTCAGCGCATCGCCTACACCGAGTACGGTGCGGGCCTGGCGGCGCTGAGCAAGGACGGGACGCGCGGCAAGACCGCCCGCCGCGCCGGCGCGGCGAAGCGGCCGGTGATCTTGGTGCACGGCTTGCTGCTGTCGCAGAACATGCACCGGCCGCTCGCCGAAAGCTTGGCGGCACGCGGCAACAGGGCGATCACGGTCGATCTGTTGGGGCACGGCGAATCGGACAGGCCGCGGGACATGTGGCGCTATTCGATGCAGGCCTTCGGCGAGCAACTGGTGGCGTTGATGGACCACCTTGAGATCGACGAAGCGGTGATCATGGGGACCTCGCTCGGCGCCAACGCCGCCCTGCAGGTCGCGGCCAGCGCGCCGGAGCGGTTGCGGGGGATGGTGATCGAGATGCCGGTGCTCGACAACGGGCTGCTCGCCTCGGCGCTTACGTTCACGCCGATCTTGGTCGCGCTGACGTTCGGCGAGACGATCATGAAGGGCGTCGCGGGACTCGCGAAGGCGGTACCGCGCAGGGCGCTCCCCTATTACGGCAACGTGGTGCTCGATCTGCTGCGCCAGGATCCGGGGCCGGGCGGGGCGCTATTGCAGGGATTGTTCTTCGGACGGATCGCGCCGCACCGCGCCGATAGGCGCACATTCAAGACCAAGGCGCTCGTGCTCGGGCACAGGCGAGACCCGGTGCACCCCTTCTCAGACGCGGGCATGCTCGCCGAGGAGCTACCCAACGCGCGCCTGCTCGAAGCCGACTCGCTGGTGGAGCTGAGGCTGCGCCCGGAGCGCTTGACCGAGGAGATCTCCGGGTTCCTCGACGAGGTGTGGGCGGCCAAGAAGACTCGGCGCGCCACCAAGAAGCCAGCGTAGCCCTACTTCGGCGGGAAGAGTTCGAATTCGTTTATCGCGACCGCGCCCGGGTTGGCGGGTGTCGAGGACGCGGGCGCCTTGGCGAGCCAGAGGACGATGTAGCGGAAGCCCTTCCCGGCGTGCTTGAGCTTGAGCGTGGTGGTTTTCTTGGTGAGCACTTTGAGCCCCACAAGGCGCTTCCAGGCAGGTGCGGAGATCGAGGCGGGCGGGGTCTTGCCGACCGCGCCATAGACTTCCACGGTAACACCGGTCGTGGTCGTCGTGACGGCTACGCTGCCGAGCTTTTGCGGGCTCTTCAGGTCGAGCAGAAGCCCCTCGGCCATCTTGGGCGCGACCGCGGCCTGGACCTGGGCGGTCCAGGCGGTCTTGGCTTCGCCGTCGATCGCGAGGCTCGGATCGCCGAACAGGCTGGCGGGGTAGGCGTAGGGGTTGTAGACCGAGGCGGCGTCGGTGTCGAGCAGGATCGGCGAGGGACCTTCGGGGGAGGTTTCGCTTTCGGCTTCGGATTTTTCGCCGGAGGGTTCTTTGGGGGGGGTGGTTTCGCTGTTCGTTTTCGTGGCCGCGGGAGTCGTTTTGGTGGTTTTGGTGGTTTTCGTTTCGGGCGGGAACAGGGCGTTGTTGGCTTCGTTGTTGGCGCCTTCGCTCGCTTTGGGCGTGGGCGTTTGCAGCGGGATTTTGGGCGGCGCCGCGCCTTTGACCGTGGTGGGGGTCCCCGGCGTGGGCGTGGAGGCGGGCGGGACGGCGCCCGGCGTCGTCGGGACGGGCGTCGCGGGCGCCGTGGTGCCGGTCGCTTTGACCAGCGCGACCACGACTTTGCGCTTCGGCGCGGTCTTGTTGAGCGCGGCGTAGGCCGCCACGGAGGCACCGATCACGAGGAGCGCGGTCGCGCAGAGGATCGCGATCCCGGTGCGCCAGCCCGGCCCGCCGCCGAGGCTGCCGGGCTTGCCGGTGCCGCATTGCAGACACCAGTCCTGGCCCTCCTGCAGGGGCAGGCCGCATTTGGAGCAATCAGCCATGCTCGCCATTCTGGCACTTCGGGGGCGGAGGACCCCCCGGCAGGATGTCGCGGCCGGTGGGTCGCATCTCAGAGTCGAGTTCGAGCTGCCAGTAGAAACGCGTGAAGCTGACCCCGCGACGGTACTCGCCCAGGTGCGGCTCGATCTCCTCGCCGGCAGCCATGCGGACGATCAGCTCGGGGTAGGAGCGCCCGGGCAGAGCCGCCAGCGCGGGCGCGGGGAAGGCGCCGCCGAAGCGGGTGTTGACGTCGGTGATGCGCACCCCCAGGTCAGGGTCGCGGAAGACCTGGATCGTCGCCGGACCGCGCACTTGCAGGGCCTCCATGGCGCGGGCGCCCAGCGCCACCAGGTCGGGGGCCTCCAGCACGGTCCCCTTGATCGACTCCCCGCCGCGCGACTCGAGCATCGAGCGCGGGATCGCCGAGACGCATCTGCCGCGGAGATCGCCGAGACAGTCGATCGACAGCTCGGGGCCGCGCATCGCGCGCTGGACCATCGTCGGCTCCTCGACGTAATCGACGAAAAAGCGCGCCTGGGCGGGGTCGTGGGCGAGGTGGATCGAGCGCGCGCCGGAGCCCTGGCGGGGCTTGACCATGACGGGATAGTCGAGCGCGGCCAGGTCCGCGTCGGGCAAGACTGTCGGCGGGGAGGGCAGGCCGAGCGACTCGAGCAAGAGGTGGGCCTCGTACTTGTCGTAGGTCGCGCGGGCCACCTCCGAGGGGGGCACCAGGGCCGGCAGGGTGGGCGGCGAAGCTTTCTCACGCGCGAGCGCAAGCACCTCGATGTCGAGGTCGGTGAGCGGCAGCACGAGCGACACGTCGTGCAGGTCGCAAAGGCGGGCCAGCTCGGGCACGTAGGCGGGATCGTCGATCGGGGGGGCCGGGGCCCTGACCTGGGCGGCGTATTGGGCGGGGGCGAGCGGGTTCGGGTCCACCGCCACGACCCGGGTCAGCGCCGCGAAGCACGAGACGATGTCATAGCGCTTGCCGACCCCGGTCAGCATGATTCCCGGCGGCCCGGAAACGCGACCGGAACGTGCGGCGGAGCCCCCTTGGGGGCGGAGCTCATCATCCATCTCTCTGCTGCTCCCATCCTCCGCTCTGACCCTTGTAGAGGCCGGAGCCTCCGAACACGATCGCGAGGGTCCGCGCCAGGATGCGCAGGTCGAGCGAGAGCGAGCGGTGTTCGATGTAGTGGAGGTCCAGCTCGATCCGCTCGCTCCAAGGCAGCGCGGCGCGCCCGTTGACCTGGGCCCAGCCGGTGATGCCCGGCCGGATCGCCAGGCGACCCCGCTGGCGGGGGGTGTATTGGGCGACCTGCACCGGGATCGTGGGGCGGGGACCGATGAAGGACATGTCTCCGCGCACGACGTTCAGCAGGTTCGGCAGCTCATCCAGCGAGGTGCGGCGCAGGAAGGCGCCGACGCGGGTGACGCGGGAGTCGTTCTCGTTGACGGCCAGGCCGGCGCCGATGTGCTCGGCGCCGTCGACCATCGTGCGCAGCTTGAACAGGTCGAACGGCTCGCCGTGCCGTCCGACGCGGCGCTGCTTGTAGATCGGGCGCCCGCGCGACTCCAGGCGGATCGCGAGCATCGCCAGCGCCACGATCGGGGCGCTCAGGAGCAACAGGGCGCCGCCGAGCACGACGTCGAAGAAGCGCCTTATCAACGGGTTCCCTCGGCCGCTTCCCAGGAGGCGGCGGTGCCGTGGCGCAGCCAGTCCCACAGGCCGGCGGCGGCGGACAGCGTGGTCAGGAGGTAGTAGCGCGCGATCAATAGGGGCCGCAGGGGCACGAGCGTGGCGAGGCCGGCGCAGGCGAAGAGTGCAAGCTGGAGGCAGAGCGTGACCGTGTAGAGCGTCGCGGCGCCGCGTGCGACGAGCGCGACGTTGGCCGCGAGCACGAGCGCGTGCAGGAAAGGCGTCAGGTAGCGGAGCAGGCGGTGGGAGAGGATCATCAGGGCATAGCCGGGGGTGTAGCCGCGCGGAGAGAGCATCCCGCCGCGGATGACGATCGGCCAAGTGTGGCTCATCATGCGCCGCTTGCGCCGCCACTCCCCCTCGATCGTCGGCACCATCCGCTCGACCGCGCGCGCGCCGGGCGCTTCGACGGCGCGCCAGCCGCGCTTGACCATGTTGAAGGGGAACGACAGGTCGTGGCCCATGATCGGGTCGACGACCAGGTAGGAGGAGCGACGGGTCGCGTAGATCGCGCCGTTGCCGGCGGTGATCGAGGAAAGGCGCGACTCGCGCGCGCGCAGGGCCATCTCATAGCGCCAGTAGACGCCCTCCTGGTTGGTCGCGCGGGCGGCCTTCTCGGGAGCCGGGCGCTCGTCGCCGGTGGCGGGTGGTCCTTGGACGAAGCGGACGCGCCCGCACACGTAGCCCACACGCGGGTCCTCGAAGGCAGCCAGGAGCTCGCGCAGGGCGTCGGGCTCCCAGAAGGAGTTGGCGTCGGAGAAGGCCACGATCTCGCCGCGGGCCCGCTCGACGGCAGCGTCCTGCGCGGCGATCTTGCCGGAGCGGGGCAACTCCAAGACGACGTCGGCGCCGGCCTCGCGCGCACGTGCGGCGGTCTCGTCGGTGCACCCGTCGCAGGCGACGATCAGCTCGAGCAGGTCGCGGGGGTAGTCGAGCTCGAGCGCGTTATGGACCTTTGAACCGATCACCCGCTGCTCGTCGTGCGCGGCCACGATCAGCGTGACCAGCTGATTTTGGAGGATCCCTGTTCGTGCGTCTCTCGTGCCCCGCGCTCGGGGCGCCTGAGCGAGGGGGCCCGCGAGCAGCGCCACCGCGAGCCCATAGCCGATCTGCGTCCACACGATCAGGGCGACGCTGATCCAGAACACGAGTTCGAGGGCGAGCACGTCGATAACTCTACGTTCGACCTGGGACGGGGATCGCGCGGAGGAGCCCTAGAGCGAGCGGTAGAGATCGAGGTGGGTTGCCGCGATCGCCAACCAGGAGTAACGTCCAGTAGCGGCTGCCCTGGCCTTCACGCACATTTTGGCCAGGGTGGCCCTGTCGGCCAGGAGCTCGCGCAGCGCCTGACCCAGGGCGCGGGGGTCGCCGGCCGGGACCAGGCGCGCGGCGCCGGTGGCGGCGATCTCGGGAAAGCCGCCGACGTCGCTGAGCAAGAGCGGCTTGGAGAAGGCCAGGGCGGTGAACAGGACGCCGGACTGCTCTGCCTCCAGATAGGGCAGCACGACCAAGGCGGCCCGCTCGAAGTAGGAGGGCAGCTCGGCGTCGCTGACGAAGCGCGCCTCGAAGCGCACGTTGGCCGGCGCCCGGGCGCGCAGGGCGGAGATGTCCATGCGGGGCATCCCGACCAGCCACAGCTCGGCGTCCTCGATCGGGGCTTGGCCGTCGAGGCCGCGCCACGCGTCGAGCAGGACCTCGATCCCCTTGTAGGGGCGCATCAAGCCGAACATCAGCACCATGGGAGGGGTGTCGGGTGGAGCTTCGGTTTGCGGATGCCCCGCGGGCGCCGAGCCCTCTCGCGCGGGCTCGGTCCCGGTGTCGCCCGGCGCCAGGTGAGAGAACACGCCGTGGGGGATCACGTGCACCCGCTCTGCGTCGAGGCCCAGCTCGTCAACCAGGCGCGAGCGGCCGTGCTCGGTGTGGACGACTACCGCATCGAAGCGGTCGTATAGGCGCCGCTGGGCCTTCGCCTGACCGGGGCGCGGCTCACGGGGAAGCACGTCGTGGGCGGTGATCACGAGCGGCCGGCGCCGACCCGCGGCGGTGCGCCTGGAGGGGAGCAGACGGCCGTCGAGGTGCTGGACAGGCAGCCACTGGAAGTGCACGACGTCGGCTTGGCGCGCGGCGCGGCGGTAGCGGAGCATGTCGGGAACGTGCTCGATGAGCTTTGAGGCCTTGCGCACGCGGCTCGCCGGGGCGCCGAAAGCGGCGCGGTAGAAGAACTCGTGCCGGGCGTACCCTTCAGGGCGGGCTACCGGCCCGTAGGGGAAGCGCGTGGTGAACAAATCCACCTGCGCGTCAAGCGTCGCCAGCGCACGGCACAACGCATGGTCGTAGGGTGGCGTGTAAGCGGAGGGGTCTACGACGTGAACGCGCACCGGGGGAAGACAATAGGGCGAAGGGGGCTTCGGCGGTTGGCGCCGGGGGCGGTGTTCGCGTGGGCGGTGTTCGCGTGGGCGGCTGCCAGTTACTGGTTGACCGTGTTCCCGCGCGTTTGCCTGCACATCGCGCGCTGGCGCAGGCGCGCCCGGCGCATCCCGGACCCGGTGCTGCGCCAGTTAGCGATCGCCGCGCTGATCGAAAAGCGCGGCAACATCGAGGGCGCGGCGGCGTTCGCCGCGTTCGCTCCCTGGTCGCGCAGGGCCCAGGCGACGAAGGCCGCGAGCGCCTTCCAGGCGGCCTACAACCTGTTGGACATGCTGGGCGAGCAGCCGAGCGCCGATCCGGTGCGCGACGGCGAGCGACTGCACAACGCCTTGCTGTACGCGCTGGGTTGGCCGGCGCGAGGCACGGGCGCGGGAGACGTGGGGCCGGGCGCGGGCGCAGACGGCACGGACCCGGGCGTCGAAGCGCTCGACTGGTACGAGCACCATCCTCAGAAGGCCGACGGGGGCTACCTGAGCGGGCTACTCGATGATTGCCGCGAGGCCTTCAGGAGCCTGCCCGCCTACGCGGCGGCGGCGCCCGCGGCACGCGCGGCGGCCGAGCGGATCGTGGCGTTTCAGAGCCTCAACCTGAGCGAGGCCCAAGGCGACCACGCGGCGCTGGAGCGCTGGGCTCGCGCGGCCACGCCGGCGGGCACCGACTTGCAGTGGTGGGAGACGGCGGCGGCGGCCGGCTCCTCGCTCGGGGTGCACGCCCTGATCGCGGCGGGCGCCGAGAAGGGTCTGGACGCGTGCGAGGCGAAGCTGCTCGAAGAGGCCTACTTCCCTTGGATCGGGGGCTTGCACTCGCTTGCTTGACAACCTGATCGACAAACGCGAGGACGAGGCCGCGGGGCATCGCAGCCTGGTCGAGTACTACGGCGCCGAGCGCGCGGCCCAGCGGATGCGCTGGATGGCCGAGCAGGCGGCGAGCAGGGCGGCGGCGCTGCCTCACAGCGCCCGTCACACGGTCGTTTTGGCGGGGATGATCGGCAACTACCTGGCCACCCCCGAAGCGCACAGCCCCGAGCTCGCGCCGGTCAGCGACGCGGTGCTGGCGACGACCGGCGGGCTGGCTCGACCGACGATGCTCGTGTTCGAGCTGCGTCGTCTACCCGAACGCATACGCACCGCCATCGTTTATCGGGGGCCGCGCGGCGCACGCGGCGCGACCCCGGACATGGACAGTTTCAGATAGGGTTTCTGCACAGGTCAAGCAGGAGGCGAAGTGGCGGCCGGGGTCGGCCACTGCATCGTTCAAAGCAGGAGGGGGCCGGTAGCATGGTCAGCTGCCGGGCGGTCACAAGGGAGGGACACGCATGCTGGAGCTGCGAGATCTCGTCAAGCACTACTACACAGCCGGGGAGGAGACCGTGCGAGCGGTCGACGGCGTGTCGCTTTCGGTCGCCACCGGCGAGATGGTGGCCCTGTACGGGCCGAGCGGCTCGGGCAAGACGACGCTGCTGTTGATGGTCGCGGCGCTGCTGGCGCCGACGAGCGGCGAGGTGCTCGTCAACGGGCGCGACATCTCCTCGCTCTCAGAGCGCGAGGCGTCGCACTTCAGGCTGCAGGAAATGGGCTTCGTGCGCCAGAACTTCGATCTGCTGCCGGGCGTGACGGCGATCGACAACACGGTGCTCAAGCTGCTCAAGAACACGCCTTGGAAGGAAGCCCACGAACGCGTCCAGCCGCTGCTTGGAGCGACTCGGCTTGGGGGGGCGCTTGACGCACCGCTCGGAGACGCTTTCGATGGGCGAGCGCCAGCGCGTGATGATCGCGCGGGCGCTGTCTACCGAACCGAAGCTGCTGCTCGCCGACGAGCCGACCGGCAGCTTGGACACCCAGCGCGGGCGCGAGGTGCTCGAGCTGTTGACCGAGCTGTGTCGCGAACGGGGGGTGGCGATCGTGCTGGTCAGCCACGACCCCCAGGCCGCGGGCTACGCCGACCGGGTGCTTGCGTTGCGCGACGGGCGCCTCGTCGATTACGACCCCGACCAGGGGTTCGCCCCGACCAACGCACGATGAGCGGCTCGGTGAGGCGCCGAGACATCGCCGCTGTCGCGGAGCGGACGAGCCGGGAGGGAGCGCGATGAGATTCGCCAACGTGCTGCACCTCTACCGCGTGCGCTTGCGCGCACGGGCCTTGCAGGAGTGTTTCGCGATCGTCGGGATCGCGGCGGGCGTGGGCCTGTTGTTCGCTTCGCAGATCGCGAGCTCGAGCCTGTCGAGCTCGGTCGGACAACTCAACAGGGGGATCGTCGGGTCGGCCAAGTTGCAACTGACCGCGCGCGACGCGCACGGACTGCCGGAAAAGATCGTCTCTGAAACGAGGCATCTGGCGGGCGTGAAGGTGGCGGCGCCGCTGGTCGAAGTGAGCGCCAACGCGGTCGGCCCGAATGGCAGCGACGCGGTCGAGCTGGTCGGGGCCGACTCGGCGCTTGCCGAACTGAAAGGCGCGCTGGTGCGCAAAGTCGCGCTCACCCCGTTCGCGGGTGTGGAAGCGGTCGTGCTGCCACTGCCGGTCGCCCAGAAGGTGGGCGTGCGTAAATTCGGCGACATCGTGCATTTCCAGGCGCTCGGGCACTCCAGCGAAGCGGCGCTCTACGCGCTGCTTACGACCAAGCAGGTGGGCGCGCTGACGTCGAGCCCGATCGCGGTCAGCACGCTCGAATATGTGCAGGACGCGAGCGGCCTGCAGGGTCGCGTGAGCCGCATCCTGGTGGAGCCCAAGCCGGGCCAGGAAGCGGCTGTGCGCAGTGCGCTTGCGAAGATCGCGGGCGGGCGCTACGGCGTGGAGTCGGCCGGCTATGACGAAGAACTGTTCGCCAAGGCGGCCGCCGCCACCAACCAGTCGACGCAGCTGTTCGCCGTCATCAGCGCCCTGGTCGGGTTCCTGTTCGCGTTCAACGCGATGCTCTTGACGGTCCCCCAGCGCCGGCGCCTGATCGCGGATCTGCGCCGCGACGGGTACACGCCGAAGGCGGTCATCGCGGTGCTGATGTTCGACGCGGTGGTGCTCGGCACGATCGCCTGCGCGATCGGCCTGGTGCTGGGCGACGAGCTCTCGCTCCACCTGTTCCACTCCAATCCGGGCTACCTCTCCTCGGCGTTTGCCGTCGGCTCCGAGCGGGTCGTCAACTGGCAGAGCGTTGCGATCGCGGTGATCGGCGGCATGGGCGCGGCCTCGGTAGCGGTGCTCAGCCCGTTCAAGGACATCGTCTCGCGCAACCCGCTGGCGGCGATCGAAACGAAGGAAAGCTCGGGCGGGAGCACATCGGCTTGGCTGACGGTCGGCGGCTTGGTGTGCCTGGTGGCGACGTTCGTGATCTTGGTCGCGGCGCCGCAGGCCGCGATCGCGGGGATGGTGACTTTGATCGCGGCGCTGCTGGCGCTGTTGGCGCTGCCGCTCGCTTGGATGCTGGCGTTCGTGCGCAAGCTCGCGCCGAGCGTGGTCAGCGCGGTGCCGCACATCGCGGTGATGGAGCTGCGGGCCGGGCGATCGCGGGCGATCGCGATCGCGGCGACGGGGGCGATCGCGGTGTTCGGGAGCGTCTCGATCCAGGGCGCGCACAGCGACCTGCTCAAAGGGCTCTACAACGCGGCGTCCGATGTGAACTCCTCGACGGACGTATGGGTCTCGGCGGCAGGCAGCTCCAATCTGTTGATGACCTCCCCGTTTGCGCCCACTCAGCAGAGCAAGCTGCAGGCGCTGCCGGGCGTGCGCGCCGTGCGCGTTTATCGCGGCGGGCTGCTCGACTATGGCGACCGGCGCGTGTGGGTGCTGGCGCCGCCGGGCGAAGCCTCGCCCTTGGTGCCGCCGACGCAGCTGGTCGAAGGCAACGTAACCCAGGCGGACGCGCGGCTGCGAGCAGGCGGCTGGGCGGTCGTGTCGCTCGCGCTCGCCGAAGAACACAAACTCAAAATCGGCCAGGCGGTAGCGCTGCCTGCGCCGAACCCGACGAGCTTCAGGGTGGCGGCGATCAGCACGAACATCGGCTGGGCTCCGGGGGCGATCGTGATGAGCTCCAGCGACTACGCGAAGGCTTGGGGAAGCGAAGATGCGAGCGCCTACAACGTGCTGATGAAGCCCGGCGTGAGCCCCGAGCAGGGCGTGCGCGAAGTGCGGGCCGCGCTCGGGCCGGGCACGGCCCTGTCGGTGCAGACCGCCGAAGCTCACGCCAACACGCTGCGCGCGATCACCCGGCAGGGGCTGACGCGGCTCTCGCAGATCGCGACCCTGATCCTGGTGGCGGCCGTGATGGCGATGGCGGCTGCGATGGGCGCGATGATCTGGCAGCGCCGGCCGCGACTGGCCAAGCTCAAGCTGGAGGGCTTCCCGCACCGCGAACTGTGGTACACGATCGTGCTGGAGAGCCTGATGCTGCTCGGCGTCGGGTGCTTCAGCGGGGCGGTCTTCGGCTTGTTCGGCCAGCAATTGCTCGACCGGGCATTGAACATCGTGATCAACTACCCGGTGGTCAGCTCCGTCGGGGTGATCGTGGCCCTCTTGAGTCTCGCGCTTGTGACGGCCTCGGCCGTGTTGATGGTGGCGATACCGGGGTGGTTCGCCGCCAAGGTCCAGGCGGGCCTTGCGCTCCAGGACTGAGCGAACTCAGATCCCGGAGCGGCCGGACCGGCCTATTTCTTGTGGCGCACCGGCGGCGGGCAGGGCACGTTGTGCGTCGCGACGACCTGGCTGCCGTCGAGGAACGTGAACTGCGCCGAGAACGGGAAGCCACCCTTCGGACACTTGGTCGGCAGGGAAATGCCCTGCGGTTTGTAGCCGACCAGTTTGCCGTGGACGTGCTTGTAGTACGTCAGGTGCGCTGGACCGATCGTCGATTTGACGTTGACGATCGACACCGGCGGGCCGTTGGTCACGCTTTTGATTTCCGGGATCACCGTGTCGAGGTCGCCGCCGAAGGCGCCTTCCCCGGGAAGCAGTTCGCCCGCGAAGACGATCTGCGCGTACACGGGCGCCAGGCCGTTGGCGTAGAACAGGACGACGATGTTGCCTTCGTGCGCCGGACCCATGAGCGCCTCGATTTCCGGGATCTCATGGCCTGCGTCCGCCCCGAACGGGACCTCGACGAAGGCGCTGCCATAACCCAGGCGCGAGTTTGGCGGGCAGCCAGAGAGACCTTTGGCGATCAGATTTTCGGGCTTGCAGATCGACAGCCCGAGCGTGGTCGTGACGTAGTTCATGCCCTTGGGCATGCGCAGACTGACGTGGGTCAGCGGCGAAGGAAGCCCGCCGGTGCTGCTGCCGATGGTGAAGCCGAAACCGATCGTCGTCGACGCTCCCAGCCTGTCGGGTGTGAAGGACGTTTGCAGGGCCACCGTCTCGGCGGCCTGCGCCGAAGCGCAGGCGAGGCCGAGGACGAGCAACGCGGGCAGTACGGCGGTGAGCGGTAGGCGCCCCCAGAGGCGGCTCCTACCTTTGCGCACTCTGGTCAAGGTGTCTCCAAGCGCTAATACGACATTGGGCCGCTCACGTGCACCGTGACGGCGTCGTTGGAGCGCTTGATCGTGCCGCTGAATTTGAGCGCGGACGCTTTCGCTTTGGAGTACGTGCCGCTGCCTTTGGTGACCTCCATCGTGCCGGAGAACGTGGCGGTCGCGCCTGACACGTGGTAGCTCGCTTTGGCGCTGCCGCTGATAGATCCGCCTTTGGGGTAGACCTGGACATTGGCGCTCACGCTGCGAGTCGAGGTGACCTTGAGCTGAAGATAGAGCGGACCGGGAAGATTGCCTTTGGCGGTTCCCCCCTCTTTCAGTTCGATCCCGTGTTTGTTCTGCAGGTGCAGGCTGGCGCTGTCGTTCAAGTCGACCGAGCGCGCGGCGTGCGCGTGCGGCGAAGCGGCGCCGGCGGCGCCCGTGCCGAAGACAGTTGCCGTCGCCACAGCGCCAAGCGCGAGCGCGGCCGATGAGATTCGCAGCCGCGCGCGAACGCGCGGGCGAGATGACTTGGTCCCCATTGATCCCTCCATATGGCGGTTGACGTCGCTTCCCATTAGAACAGACCCCTCTCCTCCTAGCGACTCCCTGAGCCCTTAGCCTAGTCCACATAACAGAAAGGCAGGGCAGTTGGACAATTCTAGTGCATATAGGCCTATGAAGTTCAACCGTTCGGGGCCCCGCGAGTTGCGCGATTTCCCCGATAGTAGGCTGCCTGCGGTGCCCGAGATCGAGCTCAGCTACTGCATCGTGAACACCTCCCAGCGCGAGTTGCTCTTGCGCGGACTCGACGCGATCGCGCGCGAGCGCGAAGGACTGCCGTTCGCGACGGAGGTGCTGGTGCTGGACAACGGCTCGCGCGACGGCTCGGCCGAGGCGGCGCGCGCACACCCCGCGTTGGCGGCGCGCGCGCACGCGCGGCGGGACTCGCACGAGCGTGAGATCCCTCGGTTCCGGTCTGCCGCGAGCGCGCCCCCCGCAGACCAGGCCGCCGGCGAAGCGATCGCGCTGGACGAGCGGCGCGGCAAGGCGCTCAACGACTCCGATCTGCTGCGCCGCGCGCGGGGGCGCTTTGGACTGCTGCTCAACGAGGACTCCGAGCTGATGCCGGGCGCGACGATGGCTCTGTACGAAGCGCTCGAGCGCCGCCCGAACGCTGCCTGCGGCGGGGCCAAGCTGGTGCGCCCTGACGGCGCACCGCAAGCGTGTGCGTGGCGCTTCCCCTCACCGCGGACGGCCCTGGCGGGCGCGCTGTTCTTGCACCGCCTGCTCGTCGTGCAGAGCGGGGGCGAGCACACCAGGGAGGTCGACTGGTGCCAGTCCTCGGCCCTGCTCGTGCGTCGCGAGGCGGCGGCCCAGGTGGACTACCTCGACCCAGCCTTCTTCGTGTACTCGGATGAGGTCGACTTCGCCAAGCGCCTGCGCGACGCGGGCTGGCGCAGCCTGTATGTGCCTGGCGCGGTGGCCGTCCACCACGAGCAGCTCTCCACCGACACCGTGCCCGAGCCGCGCATCGTAGAGCTGGCGCGCAACCGCGACCTGTACATGCGCAAGCACCACTCGCCGGGCGCGGCGCGCGCCGTGCGCTGGCTCACCGCCTGGTCCTACGCGGTGCGGGCGGCGGCCGCGCTGGTGCTGCCCGGCCACTCCCCCCGGCGTTACTGGCGCCACGTCACAGCGACGCTGTGGCCTGCACGTGGACGGGGCCTACGCGAGGCAGCGGACGCCTACAACCGCTCGCGCTAACTCTTTCGCGGCTATGCGGCGAGCTCGTCGAGCAACGCCGCGACGACGCGCTCGTCCAGCTGGGTGCCGCTTGCCCGCTGCAGCTCCTCGCGAGCCTGTTCCGATGTGCGAGCGGGGCGGTAGGGGCGGTCGGTGACGATCGCGTCGTAGGTGTCGCACGCCGCCACGATCCTCGCGGCCAGCGGGATCTCGGCGCCCGCGAGCCCGTCGGGGTAGCCGCTGCCGTCGATGCGCTCGTGGCTCCAGCGCACAGCGGGCGCCAGGTGGGCGAAGGCGTCGATGCGCTCCACCAGTTCGGCGCCGACGACGGTGTGGGTGCGCATCACGACCCACTCTTCCTCGGTGAGCGGGCCCTGCTTGCACAGGATCTCGCTGGGCACCGCGATCTTGCCGACGTCGTGGAGCATCGCCGCGTAGTGCACCTCGCGCGCCTCCTTGGCGCTCAAGCCCATCCGCAAGGCCACCTTCTCGGCGAGCGTCGCGACGTCGCTGCCGTGACACGCGGTGTAGTCGTCCTTGGCCTCAACCGTGCTCGTGACGACCGCCAAAGTGGTCGTGAACGAGCGCTCGATATCGCCGATCAGACCGGCCCTGTGGACCGCCGAGCCGAAGCTCGC
The DNA here is from genome assembly GCA_963753145.1 of uncultured Solirubrobacterales bacterium. Classification (GTDB taxonomy): domain Bacteria; phylum Actinomycetota; class Thermoleophilia; order Solirubrobacterales; family Solirubrobacteraceae; genus Palsa-744. The sequence continues at coordinate 848,216 of CAVWAX010000003.1, read as the reverse complement.
CGCGATCGCCTCGACCAGGACCGCGTCGGCCTCGCTGAGCGCGCCGACCTCGACCGCCTCGATGTTGAGCACACCCCACACCGAGCCGTCGACGACGATCGCCACGCTCAGCTCCGAGCGGGGGTCGGTCTGCAGGTCGCGCGCGATGTAGTCGGGATCCTCGCGTGTATCCGCGACGAGCGCGGTGGCGCCTGAGCGGGCCACGCGCCCGTTGACGCCTTCGGCGATCGATTGCTCGAGGATCAAGAACTCGGTCATCACCTCAGCCAAGGGGCCGCGGCCGGCGATCAGGCGCAGGATGCCGTCCTCGTCCAGGCGCTGCACCGCGGCCAGGTAGAAGGCGAATGTCTCGTGCAGCTCGTCCACCACGAGCTGGGCCATCTCTTCGATCTCGCGGGTCGCGGCCAGGCGCGCCGTCAAGCGCGCGGCGGCGCGCAGCTGGGAGCGCAGGTAAGCCAGCTCGCCGGCCTCGGCGATGCTGCGCACGCGCGCGTCGGCCCTATGGCGACGCACCGCCTCGGCGCGCCGCGCCAACTCTCGCCGGCCGGCCGGCTTCGGGGGGTGGGATGCGAGCTCACGCACGAGGCCCTAATCGACCGAAAATCCCCGTAGCTTGAGGGTTTTCCGGCTCTCGGCGCGCTAGCGCGAGACGCCAGTGCGGCACACACCTCCCCCGATAGCCGTTGGACCGGATTCAGATGTCGCGCAGCGAGTCCTCCGCGTAGGCCTCGACGTCGCCCCCGCGCGCGCGGAACGCCGCCACCCGCCGGCGGCCGTCGGATGCGATCGCGCGCGCTCGCGCGCGCTCGGAGGGGCCAAAGAAGCGGGTGAGCGCCAGCATCGCCGGGATCCAAGCCAACCAGAGCACCCGCAACAGCAGGCCCGCGAGGCCTTTGGTGGGCAAGAGCAGCTCGCCCGAGACCGCCACGCCGGCGAGAATCGCGGCCAGGCGCCCGAGGCGCGACCACTCGAAGTCCACGGCGAAGACCCTGCGGGTGAGCAGGTGCATGATCGCCACCATCGCCACGTAGGCCCCGCACAACGCGATGCCCGCGCCCGCCAGCCCCAGCCCGAGACCGGAGCTCGGCACCAAGAGCACCAGCAGGGTCGCGTTGACCGCCAACCCGGCGGCGGCGGCCGGGATGTTGCGCTGCATCGCGCGCGCCCTGCCCGTGATCACGATCATCACCTGGTAGAGCCCGTACAACGTCCAGCCGAGCGCCAGCCACGGCAGGGCGGTGTGGGCGCCGAAGTATTCGGGGTGGGCCAGTAGGCGCACCAGCCAGCGTCCGAGCAGCGCCACCGCGGCGACCACCACGCCGGTCGCCAGGACGAAGTAGGTGGTCACCAGCGAGTACAGCTTGGAGGCCTCGGCGTCGCTGTCGATCGAGTAGGCCAAGGGCGGCCAGGCGTACTGGAAGCCGCGCACGAACACAAACACGACCGTGGCCAGCTGCACCGCGATCGCGTATTCGCCGGCCGCTCCGTGCGAGACGACGCGAAACAGGTACAGGCGGTCGATCACCTGCAGCGCATACACGCTCGCGTCGGCCGGCACCGTGGGCAGGCCGAACGCGAGCATCGCGCGCAGGTCACCGAGGCGCACGCGCAGCGAGAAGCGCCCGCGCAACGTCCACCAAAGGCCGAGCACCACGATCGCCGAAGCGCCGAAGTTGCCGAGCAGCAGCCCGCGCGCTCCCTGCCCGGCGAACACGACGAGCGCGACGGTGAAAGCCACCGTCATCGCCACGTTGGCGCCCGAGGCCAGCATGTAGGCGCGCGCGCGCTCGTCCACGCGCAACTGCGCGTAGGCCATCTCGATGTTCGTGAAGGCCCACAGCCCGAGGATCGCGCAGTCCATCAACACGGGGTCTTCGAAGCCGAGGACCAGCTTGGACAAGGGCCCGGCCAGGACGACCGCGATCAGCGCCACCACGCTCGTCGTCCAGGCCACGGTCGCGGTCGCGGTGCGCGCGATCCGCGCGCGACGCTCGGTGTCCTCGTCGATGAAGTAGAAGCGCACGAACGCCTCACCCACGCCGAGACGCAACACGATGCTCGCCAAGATCACCGTGGTCAGCAGCGAGTTGTAGGCGCCGTAGGCTTCCGGGGAGGCGTGCGCGGTGTAAAGGGGCAACGTCAGCACGGCGATGCCCTTGGCCGCTATTTCCGCGGCCTGGTAGGCCGCGCCCGTCTTGACCAGCCGCTTTAGATAGGCGAGCACCGGGTGGAACCTAACGGGCGCGCCAGCGCCACGCCGATGCCCAGCAGGGTCCAGGTGAGGGGGTCCTCCAAGAAGTCGGCATACACCCACGTATGCAAAACCAAAGCCGCAAAGCAGGCCGCGATAGCGATGCGCGGGGGCGAGCGGCCGGCGCCGCGGAAGAGGGTGAGCAGGGCCACCACGATCAAGGCCACATACAGCGCCAACCCGACGACCCCCTGCTCGGCCGCCACGGTGATCGGGATCGTGTGCGACGCCGATGTCGCGTTCTCGGCGGTACCGCCGCCGTGGCGCTTGTACTCGGTTTCGAAGGACCCCGCGCCGTAGCCCTCAAGCGGCCGATCGGCGAACAGTTCGAGGCCGCCCGAGATCAGTTTGGCGCGACCGCTGGTCGCATTGTTGGCCGATCCGCTCGCGCCCTTCAGGCCGAAGTGAAGCGAAGAGGGAGCGAGCGCGAGGACGACCGCCGCGATCGCCGCCAGGGCGAGCGACACGTAGACGGTCGCGCGCACGTCCCAGCGCCACGCCGCCAAGATCGCCAGACCCAGCAACAGGGCCGCGATGCTCGACTGGGAGAAGCTCGTCACGAGCCCCACCATCAGCCACGCAAGCACGCCGGCCCCGATCAGCTGCGTGCGTCGCGCGCGCGTCCACAACACGGCCGTCGTGATCGCGATCATCACGAGCGCCAGGAATCGGCCGTAGATGCTCGGGTCGAAGAACAGCGAGTTGACCCTGAAGTAGTTGTCGTACTCGTTCGCGGCCACCACCTTCGGGTTCAAGAACAGCGATTTGCGCAGGTACTCGACGTCCCCCACGCCCGCGAACACGACCGCCAGCACGACCGCCGCGAGTAGACATGCGCCCAGCAGTCGCGGCGTCCAGGGCGCCTCGCGCAGGAGCACGTAGAGCAGTCCGAACGGGATGTAGAAGAAGGCCAGGTTCTCTGCCCCCTTGGCGGGATCGGCCGAGTAGAGGATCTGCAGCGCATACAGCCCCACCGAGGCCAGCAGGAGCCAGTCGAGCAGCATCGGCGGGCGGCCCGACCGGTACGCGAGCCACCCTCCCGCATCGTCGCCGTGGTCCTCCGGGTCCGCGCCGGCTTGCGTCGCTGGGCGTCCCGCCGGCGAGGACCACAGCCGCGGCAGCAGGTGCGCCAGCACGCCCGCGGCGACGACCGCATACAGCGGCAGCAACAGGTTCACGGTGCGCCCGTCGGCGGAGATCGGCAACCTGAACGGCAGCGCGATCACGGCCAGCAGTGGAAAGGCGCGCGGATCGCGACGCATGAGCAGCGTCAACAGCGCGATCGCCACCGCCGCGACAGCCGCCAGCGCGGCGAGCGTGCCGGCGGCGGGCAGCTTGGTGGCCTGCGCCGCGACGAGCGCGAGCACCGAGCCGAGTGCGGAGGCCGCTCTCAAGGCGCAACCAGCTTGAACGTGCGCGGCAACGAGAGGGTGCGATCTTCTTTGCGTAGCGCCACCCTCACCGTGTATTCGCCCGGGGGGGCCACCGGCCCTCGAGTGTGGGGCAGCAGTGTGGTGTAGCCGTCGGCCTTGCGCAACACGCCGAAACCCTGGGCGGTACCTTCGCGACCATTCCAGCGCAGCGACAGGATTTTGTAGCGGGGCACCGGCAGGTTGCGCACGAGCGTCGCGACCGTGTCGCCGGAGGAGCTTTCGATGCTCACAGTCACAACGTCCGCTTTGGCGAGCTTGAAAGCGATCCGCTCTTCCTTGGCTTCGCCTGTGGACGCTGGAGCGAGCACCTTGGTCAACTTGTAGGTGGGCACCAGCGGCGGGGTGTGCTTGAGCCGCTGGGTGATCAACAGCGCGGCAAAGCAGGCGATCACGAGCAGCGCGAACACGACGCGCCCCAGCCGCTCGCTGCTCAAGCGCCGCCGTCCCGACCGAAGCGCTCGACCGTGTCGGAGCGCAGGCCCAAGCGCAGCGTCTCCAGCGAGAGCACGTCCTCGGGCGCGATGTTGCCGAGGTTGCACTCGCTGGCGAACTGGTGAAGCAGCCACACCTGCTGCGCGCGCTGGGGCGCCTCGAAGATCAGCTTCTCGGCGTCGACGGCGTGCACGATCTCATCGATCAAGCCCGTCCTCACCTCGCCGTCGGCCCGATAGATGCCGGCCGTGCCCGACTCGCGCGCCTCGGCGATCACCTTCCACGCGCCCGCCTCCAGATCGCGTTCGATCTGTTCCACCCACACGTAGGGAGCCATGATGAAGTCGGCGTCCTTGGAGCCGACCTCCGCGAGCACCGTGAAGTCGCGCGCGAGCGTGCGAATCAAGTGGGTCTTGACGTCGGGGTCCAGAGCGATCGTGCCGTCGGAGATCTCCACGTGGCGCAACCCGAGCTCCTTCAGCCAGGCGATCAAGCCCTCGATGCGCCCCTGCTTGATCGCGACCTCGGTCAAGGTCCCGCCCAGCACGACCGGAATCCCGTGCGCCGCGTAGCGCTCCAGCTTGGGCTTCAGGTTGGCGGTCACCAGGGCGGTGCCCCAGCCGAGCTTGACGATGTCCACGCTGTTGCCCGCAGTCTCGATCAAGCCGTCCACCTCGGCCACCGACAGTCCCCGGTCGATCACGTGCGTGATGCCCCGCTCGCGCGGCTTGGCGGAGCGCGCGGGCACGTCCAAGAAGCCGGCTATGGCCCGCTCTGAGTCCATTGCGCGGCGCCCTCTACTGACCGGCGGAGTTTTCTCCGCCTACACCGGCGGCCGGTTCGCCGCTGCTCTGGGCGGCGCCGCCGCCCAGCTGGCTCGCCTGGTCGGCTCCCGCCAGCACCACCACCGTGGCTGGACCTGCAAGCGAGGCGATCGTCGATTCGATCGCGTGGACCTGGGTCACGTTAATCGCCTTGGCCACCGCCTCGGCGTCGGCGCGGTGACCCGAGGTGTACTCGACCACCGTCGTCGCGTGCGTGCCCGGCGGCACAGCGGCCGAGGCGGCCGCGAGCGTGTAGCCACCCTGCTGCAGGTCGCCCGCCAGGTGATGCGCCAACCCGGCGGTGCCGGTTCCGTTGAGCACGACCACGGCGGTTTCCGAGGGATTGGAGGCAGTCGCGCCGTGGGTTTTGTGCGAGCCGGCTTTCTGCGTTTGGGCCGTCGTGATGGAGATGCTGTGAGCACTCGGCGTGCCGCCACCGCCTTTCAGCAGCGAGACGGCGAGCACGATCACCAACACGCCGACGATCGCGCCGCCGACGATCAACGCCGTCGCACGGCGAGGCGAGCGCTCCGGCTTGAAGTACTTCGGCCCTCCCGTCCCCCCTGGGACCGCGGCCCGTGGGGCGCCGCGCGCTCCGGCGGGCGTAGCCGGGACGTCAGCCCGCGAGCGCGCCGTCGCGGGTGCGCGTGGAGTGGCGCGCTCGCCCGGCGGTGTCGCAACCGCGCGCGAGGCCACCGCGCTCGCCGCCGCCGCCGGCGCGGGTGGGCGCTGCGGCGAGGAGGCGCCCATCGAGCCGGCCGCGGTGGCGGCGGGCGAGAGCGCCGGCTGGGAGCTCGGGCCCGGCGGGGCCGGAGCCGAGGGAGAGGGAGGTAGCGGCGAACGTGGCGCAGCCCCGGCCGCGCGGGCTGCGGCGGTCGCGGGAGCGGGCGAGGAGGCCGGGGTAGAGACCGGCGAAGCCGGGGATGCGGACGGCTCGTCGGCCGGACCCGCAGCCGTGGCCGGAGACGGCGAGGGAAGCGGCGAGGAGGCCGGCGGCGAGACGGCGGATCGCTCATCGGTCGAACCCGGCGCCGGGATGTTCGCGGGAGACGCGCCACCAAGGGCAGCGAACGCGGGCGCGGGCGCGCCAGCCGGCGCAGGGGCGCCTTCGACGGGGTTTGCCTGTGGCGCGCCCGCGGGAGCAGCCCCACCCGCGGCGGCTGGGGCAGGGACCGTGGCCGCAACGGTCGCATTCACCGCGGTGGACACCGGCGCACTTACGAGCGGGGTCTTGCGCGGCACGACCCTCACCGGCGCACCGCCCGCACCGGGTTGGGCGCCCGGCGCGGCTGGAACGCCGCGCACGCGCGCGGCCGCGTCGGCGCTCACGCGCTGCTCCATTTCGGCGGCGCGCTCCGGGGCGCGGCCCGCCCACTCGCGCAGGCGCTTTATCTCGCGCGCCTGGGAAAACACGAGCAGCGACAGCACCGCGATGCCCAACAGCGCCGCGAACGCGGCGAGCGCGCCGACCTCCGTCACGGAGCTGGACAGCGAAAAGGCAAGCACACCGTTCACAGCGCTAGATATCCCGAAGGCGCGGTTTCATGAATCCCGGGAGTCTACGAGGGGCGCAGGCGCGTGCGCGCCGCGTCCCGAGACAGACTCCGAGAGCTCGCCACGCACCGTCGAGAGCTCGGCCACCTTTGCCGCCAGACCCGCGGCGTCGCCCTCGAAGACGAGCAGCCTGATCTCGTCGAACATCGCCTCCACCGTCTCGGGCGCCAACGGCTCGCGCTCGGCCAGCCTGATCTTCTCGGCGGCCGTTGGGGTGGGCCGCTCGTAACTGTTGAACAGCTCCTCGTGCAACTTCTCCCCGGCACGCCGGCCGACGATCTCCACCGCCACGTCGCGGTCGGGATCGAGGCCCGAGAGCTCGATCATCGCCCGCGCCAGCTCCACGATCCGCACCGGCTCGCCCATGTCGAGCACGAATACGTCCGCCCCCCGGTTGCCGTCGCCGACCAGCGAGCCCGAGCGGATGATCAACTGGACCGCCTCGGGGATCGTCATGAAATAGCGAGTCATGCGCTCGTCGGTGACCGTCACCGGCCCGCCGCGCTCAATCTGGCGGCGGAATATAGGCACAACGCTACCCGAAGAGCCGAGCACGTTGCCGAAGCGCACCGCCGCGTAGCGGGTCCCGTGGAAGCGCGCGGTGGCGGCCTCCAAGGCGAACTCCGCGAGCGCCTTGCTCGCGCCCATCACCGTCGCCGGAGCGACCGCCTTGTCGGTGGACACGAGCACAAAGCGGCCCACCCCCATCTCGCCGGCGACGTGCGCCATCACACGCGTCGCGATCGCGTTGTTGCGCACCGCCTCGACCGGGTTGGACTCCATCAGGCCGACGTGCTTGTAGGCGGCGGCATGGAAGATGACGGTCGGCCGGTGCTCGGCGAACACCTCGCGCATCCGCTCCTCCTCCTTGCAATCGGCCAAGACCGAGGCCAGCACCGAGGCGTGCACGTGGCGCTCGTCCAGCAGCTCGCGCTCGATTCCGAACAGATTGTCCTCGGCGTGGTCGAGCAGCACGATCCGCCGGGGACCGACGCGCGCGATCTGGCGGCAAAGCTCCGCGCCGATCGAACCGCCCGCGCCGGTCACGAGCACCGTCTCACCCGAAAGGTAGGCGCCTACGCTGTCGAGCTCCATCAAGACCGGCTCGCGTCCGAGCACGTCCTCCACGCGAACCTCGCGCACCTGGCGCGAGAGCCCGGCCGAGGTCTGCTCCTGCAACAGCTCGAACACGGTCGGCAATGTGCGCACTGGGATCGAGCGTCTGCGGCACTCGCGCACCACCCGCGCACGCGTCGTGCCGGGCGCCGAGGGAATCGCGATGATGACTTCGTCGGGCTCTGACTCCTCCAAGATGCGCGGCAAGTCACGCTCGGTGTCGCCGCGCACCCTGACACCGTCGATCCGCAACCCATGCTTGCGGACGTCGTCGTCGACGAACCCGACCGGTTGCAATCCAAGCGCACGGTTGCGCAAGATCTCGCGCAACACCAAGCGCCCACCGTCGCCGGCGCCCACGATCAACACGTTGCGCTCGCTGCGCGCCCCCGCCCTGAAGGCGCCGAGCGGGCGCCGCTCGTACAGGCTGCGCGCCACCACGCGCACGCCGATCAAGAGCAGCAGCGAGAGCAAGAAGAACAACACGATCACGCCGTCGGGCAGCTCCACCGCGGTCGTACCGCTGACGGTGCCTGCCCCCACCTCGCCGTGAGCGACCAGGTGGGGGATCTGCACCGGGCGCACGACGGCCACGCCGACCACCGTGAGCAGCACGATCGCCAGCACCGCGCGGGCCACCGCCTCGTAGTCACGCTGCCCCGAATAGCGCCAGCGGCGCTGGTAGACGCGCGAGAGCGCCAGCACCACCAGGCTGCCGCCCAAGACCCACCAGATGGTCCGATCGAACAGCTTCTCGTAGCGCCCCGTCGGGCCGTTGTCGAAGCGCAGCTCCCAAGCCAGCCAGTAGGCCAGCGCAACGAGCAAGCCGTCGAGCAGGAGCCTCGGTAGCGAGTGCCGGCTGAGGGACAGGGCCGGCGCACTGATCCGTCGGCGCATTGCGTCTAATTCTAGGGCTTTAGGGGGATATCGGCGAGAGCAGCAGCTCGACCAGCCGGCGCGGATCGCGGCGAACCCGATCGGCCGCGCCGCCGCTCTCGCGCTTGACGAGCTCCAGCTCGCCCGCTCCGCCCAGCTTGCGCAAGCGACCTTCGCCGATCAGCCGCTCGTCCACGGCGCCCAGACGCCCCTCGAACGTCGTATACACCGGCGTGCCCAGCGCGACCGCCTCGCGGTTCATCGTGCCCCCGGCCGAGATCACCAGGTCGGCGTAGGCGATCAGCGATTGCGCGTCGATCGCCCGCTCGGGCACCGTAAAGCCGGGCACCCCCTTCAGCTGGGCGCGCTGGGCGTCGGTGCGAGGCAACACGACCGACTGCACGCCCTCGCCCGCGGCCTCGCGCAGCCGCGCGAGCACATCGGCGAACAGGTCGTTCTCGAAGCGGTGATACAGCGACACCTCCGGCGCCGTCCTCACCACCACCAGCGGACGCCCCCGATCGACGTCGAGCGCTCCAAGGACGGCGGCGTCCGGCTCGAAGTCGGCCAGGTAGTACTCCTCCTTGAGTCCCTCATACGCGCGGATCTTGCGCCGCGCGCCGTACCGGTAGAGCCGCTCGCGCGGGATCGCGTCGGGCACCACGACCGCCTGCGCCAAGCGACAGTTGACGTGGTGCTGGACGGCCGCCCACTCGTAGTCGAAGGTCGTGGAACAGGGGATCCGCAGCGCCCGCGCGGCGACGCTCACGTCGTTGGAGCCGTGGCCCAGCGCGATGTCGAAGGGCCCGCGTGAACGCGCTTGCGCTCGCGCCCACCTCAACAGCGCGGTCGAGCGGCTCGCCAAGCCGACCGCCTTGTCGGCGAGGCGCTCGCCGCGATGGCGCCCGATCGCGGTGTGCTCGATCGCGAAACGATCCAACAACTGCAAGGTCTGGGCGAAGTCGCGGGCGGTGACCTCGACCTCGTGGCCCTCCTCGCGCAGCAGCTCGACCACGGGACGCATGACCAGCACGTGGGGGCTGTTGGTCAGGTCGATCCACACACGCATTGGATGGGTACGCTAGCGTCGCGTGGACGCTGAGCGCGTCGCGGGGCCGCACCGAGCGAGGATGCGGCGAGCCAGTGACGCTCGACAGGTATCGTTGGCGCACGCATGCTCGTATTCGCCTCGATCACCGAATCTCTATTCAACATCGCGTGGCACTTCGTGCGCGACGCTGGACTGCCTGCCATCTTCGCGCTCACGGTAGCGGAGAGCGCCTGCATCCCGATCCCCGTCGAGGCCACCATGATGTTTGCCGGATTTGCGGTCGCCGACCCTGGAGCGAGCAGCGCCCATCACCATCTCACCACCCTGGGCATTGTCACCGCGGGAGTATTGGGCAACCTCGTGGGTTCCTGGATCGCCTATGGCGTCGGCCGTGCCGGTCGCCTCGAGCTGATCGAACGGCACGGTCACTGGTTGCACCTCAAGCCAAGCCACATCGAGTGGGCGGACCGCTGGTTCGAGCGCTACGGCGCTCCCGCGGTGTTCTTCAGCCGGATGCTGCCTGTGATTCGCACGTTCATATCCCTACCCGCGGGAGTAGCCAAGATGCCATTTTGGCGCTTCACCGCGCTCACTCTGGCTGGCTGCATTCCATTTATCCTCGCCCTCGCTATCGCCGGAGAAGCGGTCGGCAACAAATGGACAAGCGTGCGCAAAGGCTTCGAGTACGCCGATTACATAGTCGCGGCCGTCATCGTTGCCGGCATCGTCTACGCCATAGTGCGCCGGCGCTCACGCTCGCCGGAGCCGCCGACCGGCGACACTCAGCCCACGGCCGACGTGAGTTGAGCCGGGCGAGCGCGCCCCAGCCTCCCGCACGCGATCGGGCCGCGCGCCGCGAAGCTCCCCAGGGCGCCCCGAAGCCGGCGCTGAGCCAAGCCTTCGCCCTGGGCCTGCTGCACGGGCCCAGCGAGCTGTTGCCCGTCTCCTCCTCGGCCCACACCGCGCTCGTGCCGTGGCTCGCCGGCTGGCGCTACGGAGAGCTCGACCCCGATCTGCGCAAGTCCTTCGAGGTCGCTCTGCACGCCGGCACCGCCGCCGCGCTGCTGTTGCACCCGCCCGCGGGGCGCTCCCGGGGCAAATCCGCGTTCCTGCTCGCCGCGCTCGCACCACCGGCGCTCGCCGGCTACGCGCTCGGCGAGCGCGTCGAGCGGCGGCTCGGAACGCCCCCCACGATCGCCGCCGGGCTGGTGCTGGGCTCGATCGCGATCGCGGCCGGCGAGGCGCGCGCGCGCCGACCACGCCGCGCCCCCCAAGCCGCCGATTGGCGCGACGGCCTCGCGCTGGGACTGGCGCAGGCGTGTGCGCTGTTTCCCGGCGTCTCGCGCAGCGGCGCCACGCTCGCCATCGCCCGAGCGCGCGGCTTCTCGCGGCTGGACGCGGACCGGCTCTCCTGGCAGGCCGGCCTGCCCGTAATCGCCGCGGCAAGCGCCCGCAAGAGCCTGCAGCTCGCCCGGCGCGACACCCCACCCGGGCTAAGGGCGCCCTTCCTCGCCGGAGCGCTCGGATCGTTGCTCTCGACACTCGCCGCTTCCCGTCTGCTCACCCCGCCCAGAAGGAGCCGTCTGCTCGGGGCCTGTGCCCTCTACCGTGGAGTCTTGGCGCTGCTGGTCGTCAGCCGGACCCGCGCTGACAGCGACCGGCACGCCCAACAATCAAAAAAATAAAACACTCACACCAACCCCGGCTCCAGATGGTCATACTCAGGCGTTCGAGGCCTCAATCGTGACCAACGTCATCCTTGGCACCACCCTCGGCGGTCGCTACCGCCTGGACGCACGCATCGGACACGGCGGGATGAGCACCGTATATCGCGCCTTCGACACCGTGCTCGAGCGCGAGGTCGCGATCAAGCTGATGCACCGCGAGATCGCCTCGGACTCCGACCAGCTCGAGCGCTTCAGGCGCGAGGCGCGCGCCGTCGCCCAGCTCAACCACCCCCACATCGTCACGGTCATCGACGCCGGCGAGTGGGACTCGCACGACGGTGAGGCCGACGTCGAGATGGGCACTCCTTACATCGTGCTGGAGCACGTAGCCGGCGAGACGCTCAAGGACCTGATCCGGCGCGAGGCCCCCTTGCAGGCGCCGGTCGCGCTCGCCTACGCGATCGAGATCGCGCGCGCGCTCGGCGCCGCGCACGCCCAGGGAATCGTCCACCGCGACATCAAGCCCCAAAACGTCCTGCTCAGCGGCGAGGGCGGCGCCAAGATCACCGACTTCGGCATCGCCCGCAGCCTCACCGAGGAGGGGCTCACGATGGACGGGCGCGTGCTCGGCACAACCGACTACGTATCCCCCGAGCAGGCCCTCGGCCAGGACGTCAGCGGCCAGTCCGACGTCTATTCCTTGGGTGTCGTCATCTACGAGATGCTCACCGGCGAGGTCCCCTTCAGCGGTCCCTCGCCCGTGGCCGTCGCGATGATGCACGTGCGCGAGGAGGTCCCCGACGTGCAGCTCGCGCGCCCCCACATCTCGGCCGCGACCGCCGCCGTGGTCGAACGCGCGACCGCCAAGGAGCTCGACCGGCGCTACCCCGACATGGCCTCGATGATCCTCGACATGGAGGAGGCCTTGGCGATCGAGACCGCCCGCAGCGGGCAGGTCACCGGCGAGGTCACGGCCGTGCTGCGCACCCTGGACTCGCCCGCGCGGCGCCTGCTGCCCTGGCGCCTGCGCCACCCCGCCCGCTGGATCGTCTCCCTGGTGCTGCTCGCCGCGCTCGTCGCGGTCGCCCTCATCGCGCTGGCCGGCCACACCCACAGCGGCACCGGCGTGCCGCCCGACGTGCATGCCGGCCACGGGCTCGTGCCCGTAGTGCTCGCCCAGAACGCGGCAACCTCCTACAACCCATTCGGGACCGGCCCCGAACACGCCGAAGACGTCGCCTCCGTGGTTGACGGCGACATCAACACAACCTGGAGCACCGAGCACTACATCGCCGGCTCGCTCGGCAAGCCCGGCCTCGGCATCTCGATCGACGCCGCCCCGGGCGTCGCCGCGCGGGCGGTCGAGATCCAAACGCCCACCCCCGGCTTCTCCGCCGCCATCTACGCCGCCACCGGGCTCCCCTCCTCCACCCCGTCCGCCGGCGCCCAGAGCGTGACCGCGCTCGGCTGGACCCAGCTGGCGTCCGCTCACACGATCGGCTCGCGCACGAGGATCGCGATCAACTCCTCCCGGCTCGTCTACCGCTACTACCTGGTCTGGGTCGTCAGGCTCCCGCCTGGGCGCGAGACCGCGGAGGTCTCCGAGATCACGCTGTTCCGCTAGGGCCGAGGCGCCGCGACGGCTCGCACCGGTCCAGGCAAGCGATACTCTCCTCATGTGCTCACAAGACTAGAGGTACGTGGCTTCAAGAACCTGCGGGATGTCTCAGTCGACTTTGGTCCGTTCACCTGCATTGCGGGGCCCAATGGAGTCGGTAAGTCAAACATCTTCGACGCTATTCAATTTCTCGCCGAGCTGGCCGATCGCCCGCTAATGGAGGCCGCGGAGGCGGTACGCGGCACGCGCAGTGAAATGTCGGCCGATCCGCGAGATCTATTTTGGGACTCAAAGAAGAGAGCTCAAAGGATGTCCTTCGCCACCGAGATGATTGTGCCTCACGATGTCGAAGATGATTTTGGACAGCACGCCGAGGCGACCACAACATTTCTCCGCTACGAACTCGAGATCGGCTACGAAAGGCCGTCTGGCTTGGAGCGGCGCGGTCGCTTGGTGCTGTTGAGGGAGGGTTTGAAGCACATCACTCAAAGCGAGGCGCCTCGGCACATACATTTTCCCCATTCGGCATCCCTCTTCAGGCGCAAGATCGTCACAGGACGGCGCGGCGGCGTAGCCTACATCTCGACCAGCGACACCGACGAGGACCACGACATAATCGTTCATCAGGACGGCGGCAGTCGGGGGCGACCTCGACACGCATCCGCAACACGCGCAGCCTCGACGGTCGTTCGAACCATTTCGGTAAGGGACGACCCCACTATTCTCGCGGCGCGGCGCGAGATGCAAAGCTGGCGACGTCTCGGCCTTGAGCCAAGTGCCCTACGTACCGAGGATAGGTACAGCGACACGAGAATTATGTCGCCGGATGGTCGTCACCTACCAGCAACTCTCTACCGGATCGCAACTGCTTATGGACAGAATGGGGCAACCGTAGACGCGTATGCCCGCGTCGCCAGTCGTCTCCGACACCTATCGGGCCTCGACGTCGAGCGCATCTTCGTGGACGCAGACGACACTCGCGAGCTTCTGACCCTGCGGCTTAGCGAGCGTTCCGGGATGGAATTCCCCGCCAGGTCCCTCTCGGAGGGCACACTGCGATTTCTTGCGCTCTGCATCTTGCACGAGGACACGTCAGTAGGTGGACTAATTTGCATGGAGGAGCCAGAGAACGGTATCAACCCAGCCAACGTCGAAGCAATGGTCAACCTCGTGAGAGACCTTGCTGTTGACCCATTCGATGAGCCTGGTAGGGATAACCCACTTCGTCAGGTAATAGTCAATACACACTCACCGGCGGTTGTGCAAATCATTGGAGAGAACGATCTCCTTATCGCTTCCACTGAAATAATCTCGAACAACGCAAGCGAGCGGCATGCGCTAAAGCTTCGCCCATTGGAGAACTCGTGGCGCGCAAGGATCAAGGGGTCAGAGCCGGTTGGGCGAGCTGACCTACTGCCGTATCTGACCAATCCGGTTGGCTCTCAGCTCGCACTAACAAGTTGATCAAGGCTCGCGCGCTCTTTCTCGCCGACGGTAATTCCGACGAGCCACTCGGCAGGCATGTCGCCGCCTGGCCCGCAAGCACGATGTCTACCTTGACGTCGTGGCACCCGATCTGCGGCGCCTCGCTGCGCCTCCAGGAATAAGGATCGATGATCGACTGGCTTGTGTACTCGGCTTCGATTCTAAGTTCGATGTTGTTGTTATCCACCGGGATGCCGAGGCGCAACCAGCGATCAGGCGCATCGAAGAGATTGAGATGGGCGTGGCCGCAGTCGACCTGTCGTGGCCCGTGATTCCGCTGGTGCCAATTAAGATGACCGAGGCATGGCTATTGCTCGACGAACAAGAGATTCGGACGGTTGCCGGCCGCCCCTCGGGATCCCAATCTTTGGGGCTTCCCTCCGCGGGCGACGTCGAGTCGGTCACCGACCCCAAGGCCGTGCTGGAAGCGGCGCTTGATCGAGCGTGTGGTTTTTCTGGACGGCGTCTGGCGAAGTTCAAACGAGACTTCGGAGAGCACCGCCGACAGTTGTTGGATCGACTTGACCGCGACGGGCCTATCCGGACCCTCAATGCCTGGACAGATCTGGAGAAGGCAGTTGCCGGGGCAATGTCCCTTTTGAGCGTCTCTCGATAGTCAGGCGATGATGCCTGCGGTTAGGACTGCTCCTCGCCCTCAGCCAGCGGCCGAAGGCGCGCCGGCCGCCGGCGCGGAAGCGGGTGGCGTGGGCGCCGGGGTGGTCGTCGTCGAGGTCGAAGTCGTCTGCTGGGCCAGCGCCCCAACCGCGATCGTGATGGTCGCACCCGCGGCGAGCTTGTGGCCCGCTTCGGGGCTCTGTTGCACGACGATCCCGACCTTGCCCGGTTCGGTCACGCTGCGCGACACCGTCTTCGAGGAGAACCCCGCGCTCGTCAGCGTCGCGATCGCCTGCGCTTCGCTCTGGCCGACCACCGAGGGCGCCGCCACCTGCTTGAGCGCCTGCGCCACCACGATCGTCACCTGCCCGCCCACTTTCAGCTGCGCGCCCGCCCCCGGCGTCTGCGAGATGACGGTGCCGGCCGTCGGTTCCGCGACTTCGCGCTTCGACACGCTCACCTTCAGCCCGGCCGCCGCCAGCGTGGCGGTAGCGTCGGCCTGCGTTTCGCCGGTCACTTCGGGCACGCTCACTTCCTTCGGCCCGCTCGAGACGAGCACCGTCACCGGGCTGCCCACCTGCACCTCGATCCCGGCCGCCGGATTCGTCGAGATCACCTTCCCCTTTTCCACCGATTCGCTGGACTGGTTCTGGGTCGTCGGCTGGAAGCCCGCCGCGCGCAGGGTCTTCACGGCCTCGGCGCTGCTCTTGCCGTTCACGTCCGGCAGCCCGACCACCCCCGGACCCGAGGACACCACCACACTCACCCGCGACCCCTTCTCCACGATCGTGCCGCCCGGCGGGGTGCTGCCCACGACCTGGCCCGAGGGAACGCGAGCGTTGGCGGCCAGCGACACGACCGGCACGAGTCCTTCGTGGCGCAGCGAAGTCGTGGCCGCCGCCTGGGTCTCCCCGGACAGGTTCGGCACCGTCACGCGCTCGCTCTTGGACGGTTTCAACAGCAACAGCGCGGCGGCGGCCGCGATCGCGAGCAAGACCACGCCCGCGGCGATCCAAATGGCGCGCTTGCGCCGCCGAGCGCCATCGTCCACGCCGTCCTGCTCGGGCCCCTGCGGCGGCACGAGGAGCGCCGCCGCGTCGCGCGTCGGGGGCGCTCCGTTGAAGGCCGGCGCCGGCGCGATCCCCTCGCGCGCCTGCTGCAAAGCGGCGATGAACTCGTCCGCGCTCGCAAAGCGCGCCGCCGGGTCCTTGGCCAGCGAACGCATCACAACCGCCTCGAGCGCCGGCGTCACCGCCGGGTTGAGCGCACTCGGCGGGGTCGGCTCGACCGAGACCTGCTTGAGCGCGACCGTGACCGGCGATTCGCCCTCGAACGGGACCTGGCCGGTCAAGAGCTCATACAAGACCACCCCGACCGCATACAGATCCGAGCTCTCGCTGACGGCGTGCCCCTGGGCCTGCTCGGGCGAGAGGTACTGAGCGGTCCCCATGATCGAGCCGGTCAACGTCATGTCCGAGGCCCCCGCGCGCGCGATCCCGAAGTCGGTGACCTTCGCGCGCCCCTCCTCGTCGAGGATCACGTTGTGGGGCTTGATGTCGCGGTGGATGATCCCCCGCTTGTGCGCGAAGCGGGTCGCAAGCAGGATCTGCACCACGATGTCGGTAGCGTCCTGCGGCGAAAGCGCCCCGTGCTCGCGCACCACCGCCTTCAGCGAGCGTCCCGGCAGATACTCCATCGCGATGTAATAGGTGCCGTCCCACTCCCCCCTGTCGAACACCGCGACCACATTCGGATGCGACAGTCCAGCCGCGCTCGAGGCCTCCCGGCGGAAGCGCTCCACGAACTCCTGGTCCTCGGCGAAGCGGTGGTGCAGCAGCTTGAGCGCGACCTGCCGACCGAGCAGCGTGTCCTGAGCGAGATACACCTCGGCCATCCCGCCCGAGCCGAGCTTGGCCGAGACGCGATAGCGCCCATCGATGATCGTGCCGGCCTGCACCGCGCTCATTTGAGCAACGCTTCCATCACTTGCTTTGCCACCGGCGCCGCATAGGTCGCTCCCTGCCCGGGCACGTGCGCCACCGTCACCGCGACCGCGACCTTCGGATTGCGCGCCGGCGCGAAGGCGATGAACCACGTGTTGTTGTAAACGCTCACGCCCAGCGTCTCGGCGGTACCCGTCTTGCCCGCCACCTGGATCCCGGGGATCTGGGCGCTCGTGCCGGTCCCTTCGTTGACCACCGCTTCCATCATGCCCGTCACCGCCGAGGCGGTCTGCGGCTGCATTACGACCGACTGCACTTTCGGCGCGATGCGCTGCAACACGTGTCCGTCCGGTTCGACGATCTTCGAAGTCAGGTGCGGCTTCATCAGCACCCCTTTGTTGGCCACGGCCGAGGCCACCTCAGCCATCTGCAGAGGCGTCACCCTGAGCTTGTCCTGGCCGATGCCCATGCGACCCACATCGACACGCACGCTCGTCGGCGAAAGCAATCGTTCGCCCAAGTACTCACCGCTGGATGACATTTCTTCGGCCGGATAGTCGAGCTGGGGCTTGTGGTCAAAGCCGAAGCGGCGCATATAGCGACCCATCGTCTGCTTGCCGACCTGCTCGGCCACCTGCGCATAGACCGTGTTCACCGAGTGCGCCAAGCCTTCGGTGAGCGTGATCTGCCCAAAGTTCTCGTTGTTGTCGTTTTTGAGCGGCACGCCGGAGATCGGGATCCCATTGCGCCCGCTCACCATCGATTGCGGCGTGAACTGGCCCGTATCGATCGCCGCCGTGGCCGTCACGATCTTGAAGGTCGATCCGGGCGCGTACCCGAACTCCACGGCGCGGTTGACCAGCGGCGAGCCCGACTCGCGCGTGATCCGCGCAAACGCGCTTTCGGACGCCGCCGCGTTTGCGTTGTAGCTGGGCGTCGAGGCCATCGCCTCGACCGCGCCGCTACGCGGGTCGAGCGCCACCACGGCGCCTTCGTGTTCGCCGAGCGCCGCCACCGCGGTGCGCTGAGCCGAGGGCACCAGCGAGGTCACAATCGTGTTGCCGCGCGGCTTGCGCCCCTGCAACTGGTCGAGGATGCCCTGCACGCTCGTATCTGTCTGCCCGTTCAGTTCGGGGCTGCGGTAGCGCTCCAAGCCGACCTGGCCGCGTTCGATGTAGGAGTAGCCGACCGGCGCCGTGAACAGCGAACCGGTCGGATAGCGCCGCGTGTAGATGCCTTCGGAGTCCTTCACGCTGCGCGCCAACACGCTCCCGTCAGCGGCAAGAATCTCCCCCCGCGCGATCCGCTCCTGCTGGAGCAGGCCGCGCTTGTTCAAAGCGTTCGCGCGCAGCGAGGCGGCTTCGAAGACCGTCCAACGCGACGTGAACGCGATCAGCAAGGCGAACAGCACGAACACGAGTCCATAGAGACGCACGATCGGCCTGTTCATCGACCCTTCACCATTGCCCCGCCCATCCGCCTCATCCTCCGTTCAGCTGGCCCAGTTCCAGCTGGCGTATGAGTTCGGCGGCCTTGCTTTCGGACAGCAGCGAGTGATCGAGTAGTTCCTGGCGCCGGGCGCTCGACAGCGTCGCCGCGCCGACGCCTGAGACGTAGTTGCTGCTGTACAGCTTGATTTTGCCGGGCAATTCATAGGGCAAGCCGTTAAACATCGTCACCAGTCCGCGCTGGTTGGTACCGATGAAATAGACCGACTGCAAAGCCAGATAGGCGCCGGCCGCCAACAGCCCCACGACCACGAGCCCGACCAGCGGAGCGCGCATCCGCCGCACCCGCCGCGCGGCGCGTGCCGCGCGCGAGGGACGCGCCGCGACCGTCGGCAAGCGCGGGGTGCGAGGCACCACAGACGGCGCGACCGAGGCGATCGTGGTGTGGTCTTCTGCCGGCGGCTCGCCGATCGTCGGAGCCTGCTCGACGCGCAACAGCACCACGGTGATGTTGTCCTTGCCCCCGGCCGCGTTCGCGGCGGCGATCAGCGCCTCGCCCGCCTCGCGCAAAGCCGGCTTCGAGAGCAGCACCGCCAGCAGCTGCTCCTCGCTGAGCATGGCGGTCAGGCCGTCGCTGCAAACGAGATACACGTCTCCCGGGCGAGCCCTGAAGGTGCGCACGTCGACCTCTACGTATGCCTCGGGGCCGAGCGCGCGCGTGATGACCGAGCGCTGTGGATGCTCCTCGGCTTCCGCGGGGGTCAGCTTGCCCTGGCGGATCAACTCGTCCACGAGCGAGTGATCGTCGGTCAGGCGCAACAGCTCGCCGTCGCGCAGGCAGTACGCGCGAGAGTCCCCCACGTGAGCGACCACCATGTCCTGCTCGCCCAGATACGCCGCGGTGATGGTCGTGCCCATCCCGGCGTGCTCGATGTTGGCGTGAGAGAGCTCGTTGATGTGAGCGTTGGCCTGCTCGACCTGGGCGACCAGACTCGCCTGCGGGTCCGAACCATCGGCCAAGCCACCCTTGAAAGCCTCGACCGCCAACCGCGAGGCGACCTCTCCCGCCTGCGCGCCGCCCATCCCGTCGGCGACCACGAACAGCGGCGAGCGCACGAGCATCGAGTCCTCGTTGGCCCGCCGTTGCAGACCGGTGTCCGTGCCGGACCAGTGCTCGGCAACGCGCAGCATCTCAGTCCACCTCGAAGCTAAATTCGGAATCGCCGATGCGCACGCGGTCGCCCGGATGCAGTGGACGCGGGCCGTCGAGCAGCTCCTCGTTGAGGTAGGTGCCGTTGGTCGAGCCCAGATCCTCGACCACCAGGATCCGGCCCTGCTCGTAGACGCGCGCGTGACGCGAGGAGGCAAATGGGTCGTTCAAACGTATCTCTGCCGTGTCGCCACGACCGAGCACCACATCGCCTCCGAGGTCATAGATCATGCCCGGCTCATGCCCCGGCGCCCGCTCGACAACCAGACGGGGCGCGCGACCCAAGAGGTCGGCCGGACCGAAGCTCGACGCCGAGTGCAAGCCGGTCGCATCGGGCGGCACGGCCGCCGCCGGGCCGGGACCGTCCGGCAACTGGGAGCCGCCGCCGCGCAGATCGCGCAACGCGCTGCGCGAAACCCACAGCAGAAACAGATACAGCACGATCAAAAAGCCGAACTTCAACATCACCGAGACGGGCTCGAGGTTGTTCATGGGGCGATCTCGAAGAACATCTCTGTGGAGCCCATTTCGATGCGATCTCCCGTGTGCAGTCGTTGCGAGCCGTGCACCGCTATGCCGTTGACGCGCACCCCATTGGTCGATTCGAGGTCCTCGATCGTCCAGCCCTGCGCCGCGGGACGCACCTCGGCGTGGCGACGAGAAATGCTCGAATCGTCGAGCACGATGTCACAGTCGCGACTACGACCCACCTCCGCGCCCCCAGGCGGCAGCAGCATGCGCCTACCCGAGAGCACCAGCAGCGCCTTGGCCCGGCGCGCGCCGCCGGCGCTTTCGACGGCGCCCCGCACGCGCTGGGAATTGCTGAAGATCATCGTGCCGCCCTCCTCGCCGACCGGCTCGCGCCGTTCGGGGCGGGCCGGCGGGCGGGCCGGGGCGGCGGACACCGGTGCGTGGGGGGAGGCCGAGACGGGGCTCGACGGCGCGGCCGAGGCCGAGGGGGCAACCGGCGCGGGGGGCCGCGCAGAGATGTCCTCAGCCTCCTCCTCGCTTCTACCCATGCGGGCTTCGATCCCGAATTCGCCGAGCTGCAGGTCCTCGTCGGTGTGGAATGCGATCTGCGGTCGCGAGGCCAGCGCGAGGTCTTCGGCGCGAGCGTGCTCGAGCAGATAGGCGCACAGCTCGTCGATCACCTCATGCTCGACGCCCTCGTAGCGAGCCCGGTCGCGCGGCGAGAGCCACACCGAATACTCGTTGGGCGCATATACGCGTGAGACCGAAGCCGTCTTGTGCTCGTCCATCTCGCGTGCGAGCTTGCGCGCCAGCTCCATCGGGCGGACCTCCGCCTTGAAGACGCGGCCGAACGTGCCTTCGACCAGACCGGCGATCAGATTCTCGAGTGTCCTAAGCGGATTCATGTGGCGCGCCCTCGCCCCGGGCGAGACGATCCCCCCACTTTAAGCGCCGCGTGCGACGGCGGCGCCCGTTGAGCGGAAATCGCGCGCCTCGTGGAGACCGCGACCGCCCGCGTCGCGCTGGGGGTGGCGGCTCAAGTCGGGCCGCGCAGAGCTCGCCCGCAGATCGCGATCACGCCCCCAAGCGCGGCGCCCAACAGCGCGCCGCGCGGACTCGGCTCGCCGCCACGCCCGAGCAAAGCTCGCTCAAGCAGGGGCACCGCGGCCAAAAGGGCAACCGTCCAGGCGAACGCCGCCACGACATCGAGCACGGCGTTGCGTCCCCGCACGATCCAAGGCAGCACAGCGGCCGCCACCGCCCAGACCAGAGCGCCGATCGCCAGCTCGACCGTGAACATCGGGCCGACCACCTGTCTTGAGGTGCCCTCGAACGAGGCCTCCCATACGGCGCGCGGCGGCACGCCCGCCGGGGGGCCGAGCCACAGATGGCGCGCCAGCAAGGGCTCGGCGAGAGCGAGCCACCAAAAGCCGAGCAGCGCCAGCGCCGCCCTGGAGCGCCACGTTGCCCGCTGTCCCGCCAGGGCCGGGAAGGCGCCCGCCAAGCCGGCCAAGCCAAGGATCGGAGCGAGCGCCGCCGCGAGCCAGCCGGGGCCGGCGCGGCGCGGCAGCAGCAGTAGGGGCGCTCCCGCCGCCGCCACCAACAGCGACACGCCGACGCGTCCCTGCGCCGCCTGCCAGACCGCGATCGCCAAGACGCATCCCAGCCACAGAAGCCGCGGCGCGAGCAGCCCCCTGCGTGGGCGCCGCGCCGGATCGCTCTGATCGAGAAGGGGGTCTTCTTGTGGGGCGCGAGCGCTCCGCGGCGCCACCGCGGCGGAAGCGAGCTCCACAGCGCTTTCCTCGCTCGGCGCGAAGTCGCGGACCGGCGCCGCGCCCCTTTGGGACTTCGAGCGAGACTCGAGCGCGGCAAGGAGAGCCTGGCGCAAATCCTCGAGCGCGCCGCGGCGGCGCGGGTCGCCGGACATCGCCCGGTCCACAGCGCGCGTGAGCTCGCGCGGAAGATCGCGCCGCCGGCGCGCGAGCGGTTCGATCGGCGAGCCGATGCGCCGCGCGGTGGCGGCCGGCGTGCGTCCGCGCACGGGGTTGACGCCGCTCAGAGCCTCGTAGATGACCAGCCCCAGCGAGTACAGATCGGACGCGGGCCCGGCCTCCTCGCCCTCGCTCTGCTCGGGCGCCATATAGGCGAGCGTCCCAAACACGTCGCCGCTGCGCGTCAGCGACCCTTCGCCGGCAAGCGTCGCGCCGCCGAAGTCGGCCAACTTGGCCGCCGCCGCCCTCGAGCCCGGCGACTGGGCGCGGTCGGTCGCCACCAGCACGTTGTGGGGCTTGACGTCGCGATGAACCACGCCGCGCGCGTGAGCGTGCCCGAGGGCTTCGCACAGAGCCACGCCGATCTCGATCGCCTCCTCGTCGCAAAGCTCGTCCTCGGCGATCAACAGCGCCAGGGTGTCGCCCTCGACGAGCTCTGAGATCAGATAGAACGCGTCCTCGTCGGCGCGAGCCTCATACAGCGCCACGATCGCCGGGTGCGAAAGCCGCGCGGTGGCGAGCGCCTCGCGCGTGGCGCGTTCGCGATCCTCCTCGCCGGGCAGCGGGATCCGCTTGAGCGCCACCGGGCGGTCCAGCTGCTCGTCGTGGGCGTGCCAGACGACGCCAAAGCCGCCCGCGCCAAGTCGGCGCACCAACCGGTAGCGTCCGAGCAGCAGCTCGCCGCGGCGGCGCGAGCGCTCGTCGAGCGCGCGAATGTCGCGCCCAATCAGGGTCTCAGCGGTGTCCATAGCCTCCGCGTTCGCCGCCGCAAAGGCCTTTCCCTGCCGCGTTCCAGCGCGATCGCGCAGTGACCGAGAACTTGCAAGGCCGGCCCACGCAGCTGTCCGAGTGCAGGTGGAGTAATACTGGTGAGCTTCACAAGCCCCTGCAAGGAGCACTCTTTTGTCGTTCTTCGACGACGAGGACGAGGAGCCGCCGACCACAGTTCGGCCGGCAAACACCCAACAACAGGCAAGACCGCGCTCCGGCGCACCCCGCGGCGGCTCGCGCTCAGGCGGTCCCGGCGGTTCGCGCGGGGGCGGCGGCGCTGGGGGTTCAACGAGCGACGAGCACCACGCGATGCTGGTCCGCCGACGCATCGCGGCCGGCGTGGGCGTGGTCCTGTTGATCGTGATCGTGCTGCTCGTCAACGGCTGTCTCAAGCGCGGCAAACAGCAGGCGCTCGAAAGCTACAACCAGAAAGTCAACGAGATCGGGCAGGCCTCGGAATCGCAAACGGCGCGGCCGCTGTTCACGACGCTCTCCGACGCCGCCGGCAAGTCCGCACTCGACGTCGAGGTCCAGGTCGATCAACTGCGCAGGCAGGCCCAAGAACTGGCCGAACGCGCCAAAGGCCTCGGCGTGCCCAGCCAGATGACCTCGGCCCAACGCAACCTCCTCTCGGCGCTCAACCTGCGCGTCGAAGGCCTCTCGAAGGTCGCCGGCCAGGTGCGCGAAGCGCTCGGCGGCCAGGCCCAGCAGGCCTCCACCAAGATCGCAGGCGCGATGGAGACGTTCCTGGCCTCGGACATCCTCTACTCCCAGCGCGTGGTCCCGCTCATCCAGGAAGCCCTGAGCGCCGGTGGCGTGAGCGGCCAGAGCACCAGCCAGAGCCGCTTCCTGCCCAACCTGGGTTGGCTGACCCCGTCCACCGTGCAGGCCCGGATCTCCGGAACGCCGGTGTCCAGCACCGGCGCGATCGCCCCCGGCACGCACGGACATTCCTTGAAGGGCGTGAGTGTGGGCACGACCGCGCTCGAAAGCTCGCCCACGATCAACCACGTCAGCGGGGGGTCGAACCCCACCTTCACCGCGATGGTCGAAAACGCGGGGTCGAACACCGAGACCAACGTCAAGGTCGACGTTTCCGTCACGACGGAAGGCAAGACGCTGTACGCCTCACGCACGATCAACAAGACCGAACCGGGGAGCACCACCAACGTGGACATCCCCGTCAACGGGGTCACGCTGGGCGCCGCCTCCAGGGTGACGGTCAACATCGAGAAGGTGCCCGGCGAGAGCGAACTGGCCAACAACAAGGGCACCTACATCGTGATCTTCGGCAAATAGCGGCGCCGGCGCGTTAGCCGGCCGTGGGAGCGGCTAACTTTGTCTCGATGACCATCGCTACCGCGCTGAGCGAAACCCCGGGCATCCTCGCACTCGCCGCACTTGCCGTGGCGCTCGTCGCGCTGCTGGCGTGTGCGCTGCTGGCACGCTCGCTGCGACGCCTGCGTGGCGCCCAGCGGCTCGTGCTGGGAGACGGAGAGAGCCGCGACGTGATCGCCCATAGCGCCTCTCTCCAGCAGGCCTTCGAGGCCTTGCGGGATTATGTAGGCGAGGTCGCCCAGCGCCTGGACGAGCGTCTGGACGGAGTCGAGCTGGCGCTCACCGGAGCCGTCTCTCATCACGCCCTGGTGCGCTACGACGCCTACAACGAGCTATCCGGCCAGCAGTCGGTGTCGATCGCGCTGCTCGACGACCGCCGCTGCGGGGTCGTGCTGACCTGCATTCACCATCGCGACCAGGCCCGCGTCTACGCCAAGCAGATTCGCGACGGCCTCGGCGAGCTGGAGCTCTCGCCCGAGGAGGCCCAGGCAGTCCAAATCGCGCTCGCCTCCGAGCAGCCCGGGGTGGCCGCCGGACAGCGCTCCGCGCCCGCGGACGGTGCGGATGTCGCCTCCCCATAGCGGCCTGCCGCGAGCCGGCTACCTGGGGCCGGAGGGCACCTTCAGCGAGGAGGCGCTCCTGGGCTGCGTAGCGGCCCGCGCGGTCCAACCGATTGCGCTGGAGACGATCCGGGACGCCGTCTTGGCCGTCCAGGAGGGCGCCGTCGACTGGGCGCTGGTGCCGATCGAGAACTCGATCGAGGGCTCGGTCACCGTCACGCTCGACACCCTGGCCGGACAGGCCGGGGATGTGGAGATCGTCGGCGAGTGGGTGCTCCCGGTGCGCCACTACCTGATCGCGCGCGAACCTGTCGAGCTGGAGCGGATCGGGACCGTTGTGTCTCATCCGCATGTGCCCGGTCAGTGCCGGCGCTTCTTGCACGAGCGTCTGCCCCATGCTCGCGTCAGCGCCGCGACCTCGACCGCCGAGGCGGTGCGGCTCGTGGCCGAGCGGGCGGGCGAGGGCGGCGGCGGAGGCCGCGGCGACGGCGGAGAGCGCGCAGAGGGAGGGCGCCAGGGCGCAGGGGCGGGCGAACGCGAGCGGGAGTGGGCCGCGATCGGCACTCGGCTCGCCGCCGAGCTGTATGGCTGCGCGGTGATCGCCGAGGGCATCCAGGATCGCGAGGACAACGAGACGCGCTTTGTTTGGCTCGCGCGGGGTGATGCGCCCGCGGGTGGGCCACCATTGCGCACGCCGGCCGGCCCTCACCGCAAGACCTCGCTCGTCTTCTGGGGCGCCGGCGCCGGTCAGGCCGGATGGCTGGTCTTGTGCTTGGACCAGTTCGCGCGTCGCCAGATAAACCTCACCAAGATCGAGTCGCGCCCGATGCGCGAGCGACTCGGGCAGTACATGTTCTTCGTAGACCTCGACGGGGCGTTGGGCGAGCAGCGCGTAGCCGAGGCGATGCTGGGCCTGGAGGGCCTTTGCGAGCACGTGCGCGTGCTCGGCTCCTACCCGACAGCTTGAACGTCGGCGGCGGTCAAGCGGACGGACCGCTACACTCGGGCGCTGAAGATGGAAAGCACGGTACCCACAGAGCCAGTGGGGTCCGTGCCGCCCGCAGAGCACCAGCGGCACGGACCGAGCTCATCGTCGAGTACGGCGATGGGTGGTCGGGTGCTCGTCCTCAACGCGACCTACGAGCCGATCAACGTATGCTCGGTGCGTCGCGCGGTAGTGCTTCTGCTCAAGGACAAGGCCGAGCTGATCGAGCGCGGCCTTTGGGAGCTTCACTCCGAGAGCGCCACACTCGCGCGCCCCGTCGTGATCAGGCTCGTCAGCTACGTGCACGTTCCGCGCGACACCCATCGCCGCAAGATCACCCGCCGCGCGGTGTTTGCCAGGGACGGTTGGATGTGCCAGTACTGCGGTTCGCGCTCCAACCTGACCGTCGATCACGTGATCCCACGCTCGAAGGGTGGGACCTCCAGTTGGGAGAACATCGTCGCCTCCTGTGCGCCTTGCAACCGGCGCAAGGGAGACATGCTTCCGCGCCAGGCCGGTATGCACCCACGGCACAAGCCGCGCACGCCGCGCGCGGAGATCTTCATCCACGTTGCCAGCCCGACGATCCCGGCGGCATGGCGGCAGTATCTGCCGGCCGCGGCCTGAGCTATACGCAGGACCGTCCCTAGACGTTCCCCCGCCCCGCGACCCGCAGGGTTCGGCTTCGCTCAAAGCTACCCCCGCTCGCTTCGTCTGGAGTCTTTAAGCACGAAGGGCGCCCTCGACCAGGGCGCCCTTCGCTTTCAACTGCGCTGGACACGATCGCGTCGATTTCGCGTTGCTCCACGCGCCAAGTGGCGCGGGGTGCCGCGAGCCGGAGGGACAAGTCCGGCGACCTGCGCGATGGTGGCCCGGGTTGGATTCCGCTAGGCGGGTCCAGCCGAGTGCATCGGCCTAACGGCCGGCCACCTCCAGAGTCCCGCAAATACTGTCAGCCAACGTAGGACCACCTCCTTTCTCTGGTCCATCAAATGTAGCGTACCCGGGTGACGATGTGGGCCACATCCGCTCGCGAAGGCAACCGACGCCTGTCTCGGCGGGCGCCTAGAGCGCGTTCGGGAGCCTACGAGGCCCGCGCTCCCCGCGCGGTGGCCGAGTACGGGGCGCTCGCGCGGGTGGACCGTCTCGGGGCTCATGTCGCCGTTATGTAGCCGCTCATATAGCCTGGGTGCTGCATGGCCCAGCCGCCGGCGTCGGTGTCACACGGCAGCATGCAGTTCCACTGGAACTTTCCAGCCTGGGAAACCACGAGCGTGTAGGTGTGAAGTCCGGGCTGAGCGATGATGTTCACGCCTGCCACGGGTGATGTGATGCTGTGCGGGGCGTCGTCGGTATTGTCGATCTTCAGCCTTACAGGCTGGCCAACTTTAACGGTGAAGTTGGTGACGGTGAACATGTCGTGCATCGTGCCGCCGGGACCCCGCTTGCCGCTGCCCACGATCTTGGTCTCGATCGTCTTGACCGGAACCGACGCCACGGCCGCTTGTGGTTGTGAGACGGGCCGAGCCATCATCCTGACTTCGCGGGCATTGCCGCTCTGTATGAGCGCGACCATCGACATCAGGAAGGCCGCCAGAATCGCCAGCCCCGCGACCGCCTGCAACACCCTCTTGCCGGTCTTATCGACCGCCGCGTCGAACCGCTCTTGATCGCTTCCTTGGGTCTCCATCGCCAACCGCCTTTCACGCTTACTTGTATGCGTGAATCATCTCCGCAAAGCCTGGCGCTGTGACCGGCACAAGTCCGCGAAAAGCCGGCCTACGCGCCGCAGCGCCGGTACGGGTTTTTACGCTGCTCCAGCGGGAAAACCCCCCCAGCCCCCTGCAGCAGAAAGAGATGCGATCCGCCGCGTCGCGGTCCGGCTAGCTGGACGCTACTCGGCGTCGGGCTCTGGATCTGGCGAGGGGGTATCGGTGAGCGGCAGGCCTTCCTGCACACCTTCCGCGTCCTGCGCGTCCTCGGCTTCGCCGCTGTCCACGACAAGCGCCACCGCACTGACGACGTCCTCGTCCTTGAGGTTCATGACCCGCACCCCGGTGGCCGAGCGTCCCTGACGTGAGATACCCCCGGCGGCTGTCCGCTGCACCATGCCGCCGACGCTGATGAACACCAGCTCCTGGTGCTCGCGCACCACGAGTGCTCCACCAAGCGCGCCCTTCTGCTCGGTCAGGCCGATCGTCTTGACGCCCTTGGCGCCGCGATTGGTCTTGCGGTACTGGTCGATCTGAGTGCGCTTGCCGTAGCCATTCTCGGTGACGACAAGCAGATCCATGTCGTCGCGGGCGACGTCCATCGCGATCACTTCGCCCTTAGCGCCTACGTCCATGCCGCGCACGCCGGTCGTGTCGCGGCCCATCGCGCGCGCGTCTGACTCGGCGAAGCGGACGGTCAAGCCGGCGCGGGAGACCATGATGATCTCCTCTTCGGGATCCACCGCTCGCACCGCCAGCAACTCGTCCTCGTCGCGGATCTTGATCGCGATGATGCCGTCGGCCTTGATCGGCGTGTTGTAGGCAAGCAGCTCGGTCTTCTTGATCGTGCCGTCGCGCGTCGCGAACACCAGGTACTTGGCCTCGGTGAAGTCGCGCGTGGAGAGCACCGCCTGGACGCGCTCGTCTTCGCGCAATGGCAGCACGTTGACCAGGGCGCGACCCTTGGCCGTGCGGGAAGCCTCCGGCAACTCATAGACCTTGGAGCGATACACCTTGCCGCGGTTGGAGAAGAACAACAGGTAGTCGTGCGATGAGCACACGAACAGATGCTCGATGAAATCGCCGTCCTTCATGTCCATCCCAGTCACGCCACGACCACCGCGCTGCTGCTGACGGTAGGTCGCCAGCGGCAGCGACTTGATGTAGCCGGTGTTGGTGATCGTGATCACCATCTGCTGGTCGGCGATCAGGTCCTCGATGTCGATCTCATCCTCGGAGTGAGTGATCTCGGTGCGGCGCTCGTCCCCGAAGCGCTCGGAGATCTCGCCCAACTCCTCCTTGATGACTCCAAGCACGCGCGTTTCGTCGCCGAGGATCGCCCTCAGCTCGGCGATCCGCTCGCTCACGTCAGCGTGCTCTTGGGCGATCGCGTCCGCCTCCAGGGCCGTTAGCTGGGAGAGGCGCAGATCGAGGATCGCCGTCGCCTGGATCGCCGTCAGCTCGAAGCGCTCGATGAGCTGTTCGCGGGCCGCTTCGCGGTCGCGCGAGGAGCGGATCAGTTCGATGATCGCGTCCAGATTCTCCAGGGCGATCAGCAGCCCCTGCAGGATGTGCGCGCGAGCCTCCTTTTCCGACAGCTCGTGCTTGGTGCGGCGCACGATCACTTCGCGCTGATGGGCCACGTAGTTGTGGATCACGGCCCGCAAATTCAGCGTGCGCGGGACGTTGTCCACCAGCGCCACCATGTTCACACCAAAGGTGGTCTGCATCGAGGTGTGCTTGTAGAGCTTGTTCAACACCACCTTGGGGATCGCGTCGCGCTTGAGCTCGATGACCAAGCGCATGCCCCGCTTGTCCGACTCATCGCGCAGGTCTGAGATCTCCGGGATGCGCTTGTCGCCGACGAGTTCGGCGATCTTGGTGATGAGGTTGCCTTCGCCGGCCTTCTTGACCATGAAAGGCAACTCGGTGACGACGATCGCCTCCTTGCCCTGTCGAAGCGGCTCGATGTGCGCCTTGGCCTGGACCCTCACACGGCCGCGGCCCGTCTCATAGGCGTCGCGGATGCCCTGGCGACCGAGGATGATTCCGCCCGTGGGAAAGTCCGGGCCCTTGATGTGGGCCATCAGCCCGTCCAGGTCGATGTCTGGGTTGTCGATGTAGGCGACCGTCGCGTCGATCACCTCGCGCAGGTTGTGCGGCGGGATGTTTGTCGCCATACCCACAGCGATTCCCGAGGAGCCGTTGACCAGCAGGTTTGGGAAGCGCGATGGCAGGACCGTCGGTTCTTGGCGCGAGCCGTCGTAGTTCGGCGTGAAGTCGACGGTGTCCATGTCGAGATCGCGCAGCATCTCGGTCGCGATCCGGGCCAAGCGGGCCTCGGTATACCTCATGGCGGCAGCCGGATCGTCGTCGATCGAGCCGAAGTTGCCCTGACCGTCGACCAGTTCGTAGCGCATCGAGAAGTCTTGGGCCATGCGGACGAGGGCGTCGTAGATGGCTGAGTCGCCGTGGGGGTGGTACTTGCCCATTACCTCACCCACCACGAGCGCGCACTTCGAATACGAGCGCGTGGGTCCGAGACCGAGCTCGTTCATCGCGTAGAGCACGCGGCGGTGCACGGGCTTCAGCCCGTCGCGAACGTCCGGCAGCGCGCGCCCGACGATTACCGACATCGCGTAGTCGAGGTAGGCGGTGCGCATCTCCTCCTCGAGCGCCCGCGGCTCGATGTTGCCGCCACCGATCAAGTCAACGCTTGCCATCTAGCGCACTCCCTTCTCAGACATCTAGATTTGCGACCGCGCGGGCGTTGTCCTCGATAAAGGCCCTGCGCGGCTCGACCTGGTCTCCCATCAGCATCGAGAAGATGCGATCGGCCGCAGCCGCGTCCTCGAGCGTTACCTGGGCCAGCGTGCGGGACTGCGGCGCCATCGTGGTTTCGCCGAGCTGATCGGCGTTCATCTCGCCGAGCCCCTTGAAGCGCTGCAGCTTGACTCCCTTCTGCGCAACGGTCATGACGGCCGCGCGCAAGGCCTCGAAGGACGGCGCGTTCTCCTGGGTGTCGCCGAGGCGCACTTCGAAGGCGGGCGTGCCGGCCAGCTCGATCAGCTGTCTGTGCACCGAGGCGAGCTGGCGGTACTCCTGGGAGTCGAACAGGGTGCGCTTGATGCGATGCGTGCGGGCAAAGCCCGTGCGTGTCTCTATCGCCTTGACACGCAGCTCGAGGGGATCCTGCTCGAGCAGCTCGGTCGCGTGGGTCTCACCTTCGAGCCCCGCACGAGAGAGCAGCTCGATCGCGCTCTCGGCGCTCATCACCTGTTCATCCAATAGCGAGGACTCCTCCAGAAACTGCACCATCTCATGGCCGTGCACGGCCCGCAGGGTCGAGGACCAGCCTTCGTATTGGGCGAGCAGCCGCACGAAGCGCTGCCAGCGCGCGTCGGTCAACTTGAACTGGGTGCCGTGCCTGTCGAGGACGCTGAGCTTCTCCCACTTGTCGGAAAGCAGGATGTCCTCGAGCTCCGAGTCCTTCTCGATGTAGCGCTCCTTGGAGCCCTGCTTGAGCTTGTAGAGCGGCGGCTTGGCGATATACACATAGCCGGCTTCGATCAGCTCCTGCATCTCACGGAAGAGCAACGTCAGCGCGAGTGTGCGGATGTGCGCTCCATCCACGTCGGCGTCTGTCATCAGGATGACCTTGTGGTAGCGCGCGTTCTCGATGTTGAACTCATCGCGCACACCCGTTCCTATGGCCGTGATCAAGGCTTGGATCTCCGTGTTGGCGAGCACCTTGTCGATGCGGCTCTTCTCGACGTTCAAGATCTTGCCCCTGAGCGGCAGGACCGCCTGGGTATTGCGGTCGCGACCCTGCTTTGCCGAGCCGCCGGCGGAGTCGCCCTCGACCACGAACAGCTCCGCGAGACTCGGATCCTTGACCGAGCAGTCCGCGAGCTTGCCTGGAAGCGTCGAGTTCTCCAGGGCCGACTTGCGCCGCGTCAAATCGCGTGCCTTGCGCGCAGCGTCACGAGCGCGCTGGGCCTGCACCGCCTTCATGATCACCGCACGCGCCTCGCTGGGGTTCTCCTCCAGGAACTCGGCCAAGCCGGAGTTGACGATCGACTCCACGAAACCGGCCATGCCGGGGTTGCCGAGCTTGGTCTTGGTCTGTCCCTCGAACTGAGGATCGCGCAGCTTGACCGAGATGACCGCAGTCAATCCCTCGCGTACGTCGTCGCCGGAGAGGTTGTCCTCTTTCTCCTTGAGTAGACCGTGATCGCGTGCGTACTTGTTGAGCGTGCGCGTCAGCGCCGAGCGAAAGCCCGACATGTGCGAGCCACCCTCGCGCGTGTTGATGTTGTTGGCGAAGGAGTGGATCGACTCCTGGTAGGAGGAGTTCCACTGCATTGCGACCTCGGCCGCGCCCTCCTCGCTCTCACCGGAGAAGAACACGACCTTGCGATGGACCGTGTCCTTGTTCTCGTTGAGGTATAGGACGAAGTCCTCGATACCGCCCTCGTATTGGAACTCGGCCGAATGGCCCTCGCCGCGCTCGTCGACGATCGAGATCTTCAAGCCGCGGGTGAGGAAGGCGGTCTCGCGCAGACGCTCCTCGAGCGTGTGGAAGTCGAACTCGAGCGTCTCGAAGATGTCGGCGTCGGGCAGGAACGTGATGGTGGTGCCCGTCGAGTCCCCCTTCCCCAGCGCGGCACCGCGCTGAAGCTCCTGCTGGGGGGCGCCGCGCGAGTACTCCTGTGAGAACTTGTAGCCATCGCGGGCGATCTCAACGATCAACTTCTCAGAGAGCGCGTTGACAACCGACACCCCGACGCCGTGCAACCCACCCGAGACCTTGTAGCCGCCACCGTCTCCAAACTTTCCACCCGAGTGAAGGACTGTGAGCACGACCTCGACTGCCGGGCGTCCCTCCTTCTCGTGCATAGCCACGGGAATCCCGCGACCGTTGTCTACGACCGTGACCGAGTTATCGGGATGAATGGTGACGGCGACCTCGGAGCAGAAGCCCGCCAAGGCCTCGTCCACCGAGTTGTCCACAACCTCATAGACGAGATGGTGCAAGCCCATGACGCCGGTCGAGCCGATGTACATGCCGGGGCGCTTGCGAACGGCCTCCAGGCCCTCGAGAACCGTGATGTCCTGCGCGTCGTAGCTGGCGTCGCCGCCCATGGTGGGGTCGTTGGCGCCGCCCTTTGTGGCAGCGTTTGTCTGCGAGCTTGATGTATCGGTCGCCAATGGTCCTCCGATGACGCGAGAACGCCCCGGTCTCCGGGTCCCTTTGGGCTCGGTCCGGGGCGGTGGGCTTGTTTGCCAAACGATAGCACAGCGGGCCCCCAGAACCGGTCGTCAGAGGCCCGGAAACGCCTGCAAATAAGCCAAAAGCGCGTCTTGGGCGAAAGTTCGGGCTTGCGCCTCGGCGAGCCCTCTAAACCGGGAGCGCCAGACGTTGAGGAGGCCCTGCTCAGGCGGTTCGGCAGCGAAGCCTGCGAATCGACTCACCGCCGAGCGCGCGATTGACGCGAGCCACCAGTTCGGGACCCATCAGATCCAGCTCGGCGGCCCATACGGCGTCCGAGCAAACGACCGTGAGCACGCCGTCGCGCTCGGCCGTGGGGCGCCCCGCCGCGGCTATCTCGGCCCCCAAGGCCTGCTCCCAGACCTGCTGGATCCGTGCCAGCGCTGTGAGCGGCGTCAACTCGTCGGTCAAGCCCTCGAGCGCGAAGGAGAGCGGTCGCGGTGCGCGACGGCTCATGCGGCGATCGCCTCGCCCAAGATCGCACCGGGCGAGATGCTCAGGCGCGCCACGGAGCGCTCGGCGGAGCCAGGTACGTGGGCAAGGTCGGTAGTCGCGACCACGCTTTGCCCGCCGGCGCGAAGCTCGTCGGAGAGCAGTTCCCGGCGGGTGGCGTCGAGCTCGCTCATGACGTCATCCAACAACATCAAAGGAACCCTGTCGCGCTCGCGCGCGAGGACAAAGCGCTCGGCCAGGAGCAGCGCCAGCAGGGCGAGCCTCTGCTCTCCCTGCGAGCCGTAGCTTCGCAACTCGCGGCGGTCGCGCAGGATCGAAAGCTCGTCTCGGTGGGGTCCGTGGGTCGAAAAGCCGCGCTCAAGGTCGCTGGGGAGCTTTTCTTCGAGCTCGCGCACAAACTCCTCCTGGTCGGCGGCGCGCGAGCGCGGCCGGTACTCCAACCGCGGCTCGCCGCTCAGACCGAGTTGGACGGCGCGATCGCCAAACGGCTCAACCAACAGAGCCACGGCGGCAGCGCGGTCGTCGCGCAACGCCAGGGCGTGTCGAGCCAGCTCGACATCCCAGCTGGGGATAGTCGCCCGCGACGCACGACGCGCGCGGATGCCTGCTATCAGCGCATTGCGCTGAGCCAGCGCACGAGCGTAATCGTGGCGGGTCGCGACGCGGGCGGGCCACAGCGCCGCAACGAGCCGATCGAGGTGGGCGCGGCGCAGCGCCGGCGCTCCCTTGAGCAACTCGAGGCGATCGGGGGAGAACACGCTGATCAACGGGCGCTCCTGCACGTCCGCGAGCCTCTCCACCGGCGCGCCGTCGGCGGTCATGTGCTTCGGGGATCCCGGCTGAAATCCGACGGTCAACTCGTGCCGGCGACCCTCGTGAGAAAGGCCCACGACCACCCGTGTGGCCGAGGCCCCAAAGCGAACCAGCTCGCGCTCTGAGCGCGTCCGCTGGGAGTGGCCAGTACAACCGAAGTAGAGCGCCTCGAGCAGGTTCGACTTGCCGGCGCCGTTGGCCCCGTGCAGGACCGTCAGGCCCTCGCCAAGGTGGGCTTCCGCACGCGCGTACGTCCGGAAGTCGCGCAGTTGCACGCTGGTGACCCGCACCTCACGTGTTGAGTCGGATTGGCATGATCAGGTAGACGAACTCGCCCCCGTCTGGGGACTCGATCAGGCCTGGGCGCAGGGGGCTGATCAGCTTCAGCACCAGCTCCTCGGACTCCACGCTCTCCAGTCCGTCGCGCAGGAACTCCGGGTTGAAGCCGATCTCGAAGGGCTCGCCGGAGAACGGCACAGGGAGAGTCTCGCTTGCCTCGCCCACGTCCGGCGTCTGCGCCGAGACGGTCAGTTCTCCCTCACCGAAGCTCAGCCGAAGCGGCGCGTTCTTCTGGGCAAGCAGGCTCACGCGGCGCACCACGTCGGCTATCTCGGCGCTCGCCAAGCGCAGTTCGTGCTCGACGTTCTCCGGCAGAAGCTGGCGGTAGTTGGGGAACTGGCCGTCGATGAGGCGCGAGGAAAGGACGACGTCTCCGATCTCGAAGACCACCTGGTTCTGACCCGTGCTGAGCGCCAGCTCCGGCGCCGCCGCCGACTGTGCGATCCGCGCGAGCTCCTGCAAGGCGCGTGCAGGCACGTTCGCCTCGATCGTTCCCTCAAGCGGGGCGGCAAGACTCGCGTGCTTGACGCTCAAGCGGTAGGAGTCGGTGGCCACCATCGTCAGCTCCTGCGCTCCAGCCGAGATCAACACACCGGTCAGCACGGGCCTGGTCTCATCCTTGGAGGCCGAGCGCGAGACCTGCAGCGCGGTCTCGACGAACACCTCGGTGGGAAGCGTCATGCGGGTGGCAGCGTCCGGCGCTGGAAGCGTCGGGAAGTCCTCGGCGCGAAGGGTGCGCAGATGGAACTTGGCGGGACCCGAGATCAGCTCGACGTCCTGCTCTTGCTGGCGTAGCTCCATGGTGAGCGTCTCGCCAGGTAGCGAGCGAGCAACTTCGAGCAGAAGCCTGGCTGGCAGCACCGCTGAGCCGGGGTGCAGGATCTCACCGGGGAGCGGTACCCGGACACCGACCTCCATATCGGTGGCGAGCAGCACGGGAACCTCGCCGTCCGCGGAGATCATCACGCCTGAGAGAGCTTGGACCGACGCTCGCGAGGAGGCAACGCGCGTCGCCGTCTGCAATTGAGCTAGGAGATCTGCGGTTGAAAGGGAAAGCTTCACTTAGACACCTGATGGGAATATAGGTTTAGTAGTAGCTGTTGATATGTGGATAGGCAAGCTTTGAGCGGAGATTCCGGGCTTGGGCTGTGTGCGTGCTGTGGATAGCGAGTGAGAAGGGCGGCAGAAGTGTCTCAAGCTGGCCGGTCGTGACCAGCCAGGCCGGTGGCGAGGCGAGCCTGTAGCTCCTCGACGGCGACGCGGGAAGAAGGATTTGTGGCGATTCGCTTCTGGGTTCGCCTCCAAGCATGGAGGACCGTGGTGTGGTCGCGCCCACCGAACTCTCGCCCGATAGCCGGCAGCGATTCCTCAGTCAGCTCTCGGGCCAAGTACATGGCGATTTGCCGTGGCCACGCTACGCGCGCGGCTCGTGTGGCGGAGACGAGCTCCTCGGAGGAGACACCGAACTGCTCGCATGCGGCTGCCTTGATCTCGGCGATTGAGCGTACGGTCGGCTCGGGCTCGGGATAGAGACCGTCGAGCACCTTGGCGGCAAGCTCGGCTTGCAGGGAACGGCCCGTGAGCGAGCTGTAGGCGACGACCCTTATCAGTGCCCCCTCGAGCGCTCTTACGTTGTGGGTGATGCGCTTGGCGATGAGCTCCAGCGCCTCTGGGTCGATGTTCTCGACGCCGTCGTGCTGAGCGCGCTTGCGCAGGATCGCCATGCGAGTGGGAAAGTCGGGGGGGCGGATGTCGGCCACCAGCCCGGACTGGAAGCGCTCCCTCAAGCGGTCTTCGAGGGCTTGAAGATCGCTTGGAGGCCGGTCGGAGCTGAGTACGATCTGGCTGCCGGCGTCGTAGAGCTCGTTGAAGGTGTGGAAGAACTCCTCCTCGGTCTTGGTCTTGCGCTCGAGGAATTGGACGTCGTCGATCAGGAGCACGTCCACATGGCGGAAGCTGGACTTGAAAGCGTCCAGGGTGTTGGAGGAGAGCGCTCTGAGGAATTCGTTGGTAAAGGCCTCTCCGGTGGTGTTGCGCAGATGAAGGCCGGGACTGTGGGTGGTCAAGAAGCTGGCTATCGACCGCAGCAGGTGGGTCTTGCCGACGCCTGGGGGCCCGCAGATGAAGAGAGGGTTGTAGGCGTGCGCCGGCAGCTCACTGACGGTAAGCGCGGCCGCGTGGGCGAGCCGGTTGGAGTCGCCGATGACGAACTGGTCGAAGGTCAGCTTGGGGTTTGCGCACAGTCCTTGGTCTGGCTGTGGACGAGCTGTGGATGGGCTTGGCGATGGTGCGCTCGGCACGCTGGTGTGGCTGCCACGGGCCGGGGCGCCGCGTTCTACGACATCGACGATGACAGCCGGCCCCAGCACAGCCGCCGCACAGGCCTGGAGCACCCGCCCGAAACGCTCTTTGATCCAGCCGTAGGTCTGGCTGGGCGCCTCCACGACGAGCGTGTCTCCATCCATGGCGCAGGCTTTGAGGGGCTCGATCCAGATGCGAAAGATCGACTCCTCGACGGTGGCCGAGAGCTCTTTCGTGATTTGGGACCAGATGTGCTCAAGCTCTGTGCTCACGGCAGCGGGTACCCGCTCCTTGTGGGAGGAAGTTGCGGAAATCATTCGAGGGGGGCCGCGAAGGCCCGGTCAACCGAATATATCCCAGGCGAGCGGTGCGCGGCAGCACGCACGCCCGGCTCGCCGCAAATGGCGAGAAATTCCGTGATCCGATGGCTTGGTTAGGCGTGCCGCGTCGGGTCCGCGGCGAAAGGCGACGCGATCTTTATACTGCGTGGTCCGGCGGAAGCCGGGCCGTCCTTGGCGCCGCCGTGCGGTGACGCCGCGAATACCAGCGCAGCCGGAGATCATCGACATGAAGCGCACCTATCAGCCCAAGAAACGCAAGCGCGCCCGCGCCCACGGTTTTCGCGCCCGCATGCGCACCCGCGCGGGAAGACTCACGCTCAAGCGCCGGCGCGACAAGGGACGCAAGCGCCTGTCGGCGTAGTGACGCGCACGCGATGATGGGGCGGTCACAGCGCCGCGGTCGACGCCTCTCTCGCAGCGCGGAGTTTGAGCGCGTATACCGGCAGGGTCGCTCGGTGGCCAATCGTCATCTCGTGCTCTATTCGTTCCCGAACGCCTCGATCGACCGGCCCAGGCTCGGCTTGTCGGTCTCGCGCAAGGTCGGCGGAGCGGTCGAGCGCAACCACGTCAAGCGGCTGCTTCGAGAAGCCTTCGATGGGGTCGAGGCGCAGCTTGAGGGCGGCCACGACGTGGTCGTGGTGGCGCGACCGGAGGCACGCGAATTGGCCGAGCAGGAGGGCTTGTCCGGGATCGACGGTGCGCTCGAGGAGTTGATCGCCCGCGCCGGGCTGCGAAGCAGGCAGTCCGGTGGACCCGGGCCTGCCTCGCAACCAGCCGCCGCCGAAGACGCGGGAGAGAAGGCATGAGAGCGACCTCGGTTGAGGGGACGCGTCGCCGTCTGGATCCGGCGCTTTGGCTGCGGCGGATACTGCTCGCGCCGATCAAGCTCTACCAAAGGGCGATCTCACCCGCTCTGCCGAGGCGGTGCAAGTATGAGCCCACCTGCTCGCGCTACGCGGTACAGGCGGTCGAGCGGTACGGCATACTGAGAGGTCTCGTGCTCGCGACTTGGCGTCTGCTGCGGTGCAACCCGTGGAGCGACGGCGGGTACGATCCGGTCGAGGCTCAGCGGCTGTTCGGCGCCGATCCTCACCGCGGGCACTAGCGCGGCTCCAAACACCACCAAATGTTCATTCTCGCCAACGTCATCGAGGAAGCGTTTTCGCCGCTGATCAGCGTCTTCCAGTCGATCCTGGTCTTCATCCACGCGCACATCACCCCGACGAGTTGGGGGTTGGCGATCGTCGGGCTGACAGTTCTGATCAGGGCCGTCTTGGTGCCCTTGACGCTCAAGCAGTTCCGCTCGATGCAGGAACTACAACGGCTCGCGCCCGAGCTGAAGGCGCTGCAGGAGAAGTACAAAGACGACAAGCAGCGCCAGCAGCAGGAGATCATGAACTTCTACCGGGAGCACAAAGTCAACCCGTTTGCCTCCTGCTTGCCCCTGTTGCTTCAGCTTCCGGTGTTCATCTCGCTGTTCTACATGCTGCGCACCGACCTGAAGAAGAACATCTGCGGCCACGCGCTGGTCACCAACTACAACACGCTGCACCACACGGCGATCGCAACGTTCGCGGGTCTGCCCACCAAATACGTCGAACAGACCGGCTGCCAGGCCGTGGCGCCGGGGTCGGCGAAATTCCTGTTCATACCGGACATCACCTCCAAGGCGACCGGAGTTGCCTTGGTCGTCTTGCTGGTGCTCTACG
Organism: uncultured Solirubrobacterales bacterium; assembly: GCA_963753145.1. Classification (GTDB taxonomy): domain Bacteria; phylum Actinomycetota; class Thermoleophilia; order Solirubrobacterales; family Solirubrobacteraceae; genus Palsa-744. Next base: position 809,637 of record CAVWAX010000003.1, on the reverse strand, counting down.
TCGGCTCGCAGCTCGTCTCCACGATGACCATGTCCGCGACGGCCGATCCGACCCAGCGTCGCCTGATGATGGCGTTGCCGCTGTTCTTCGTGATCATCCTCTACCGCTACCCCGCCGGCCTGCTGGTGTACTGGATCACGACCAACCTGTGGACCGTTGGGCAGGGGTACTTCGTGCGGCGCAGCTTCGGCCCACCGCCGGTCGCGGTCGGCAAGGGGGCCGGTCCTGCTGGTGTGACCAAGGCCGCGGCCAACGGCAAGCCCGACGGGGAGCGTGCGCCCAATACGGAGCCGGCACTGGCCGGGGCGGGTGCGGGTAGCGCACCGCCTCCGCCGCCCCGCAAGAAGAAGAAGCGCTCGGGTAGACGGCGATGAGCGAGGCAGAGCAGGAGCTCCACGAGGAGCAGGAGGATCCAGCGCTCGTTCTGAGGGAGCTGCTCGAGGAGGTCGTGGACGGCTTGGGGCTCGACGCCGACGTGCGAGTCGAGCAGGTCGATGGCGTCCTGACGGGCGACGTCGAGGGGGAGGATCTTGGCCTGTTCATCGGTCGGCGCGGACAAACGATCGACGCGGTTCAGCACCTGGCGCAGCGGATCGTGTTTCGCGGCGGCTCGCCCGAGGCGCGCGTGGTGATCGACGCCGACGGCTATCGCGATCGCCGCGCCGAGGCATTGCGCTCGCTCGCCACCGACGCCGCCGAGGATGCCCTGCGCAGCGGCGAAGCGGTCGAGTTGGACCCGATGCCGGCCTCTGAGCGGCGCATCGTGCACGAGTACCTGCGCGAGCGCGGCGGCGTGCGGACCCACAGCGAGGGCGATGAGCCCGAGAGATATCTGGTGGTTGAGCCAGACGAGGGTTGAACTCTCTGGGTGCGGCGGCGTGGTTCGCCTGGGCCCTCGGAGGGTGTCGATGATTTCACGTGAAACCCATCCCGGTGAAACACCCGTTCGTGCTCCCGGGTCGAGATGAGCCGAGTTGAGTTGGGGCAGGGCGAGGTTGAGGTCATGCTGGCCGGCCTCGCTCGCCGGCACGGCTTGTCCCAGCCGCAAGTCGCTCGTCTCACATCGATCTTGAAGGCCCTGGCGACCGACGGGCTGGCGCCAACCACGGTGCGCGAGCCCGCGCTTGCGCTCGATGTGCACCTCGCCGACTCGCTCGTGGCGCTCGAGTTGCCGGTGGTGCGGGATGCCGAGCAGATCACCGACATCGGCACGGGGGCAGGCTTTCCGGGCCTCCCTCTCGCGGTCGCTCTGCCCGACGCTGAAGTGACTCTGCTTGAGAGTCAGGCGCGCAAGTGCGGGTTCATCGAAAGTGTGGTCCAGAACAGTGGGATCGCGAACGCGGTGGTTGTCTGCGCGCGCGCCGAGCAATGGCCCGAGGGCTTGGGCGTCAATGATCTGGTCGTCGCGCGCGCGGTGGCCGCGCAGCCGGTCGTGCTCGAGTACGCGGCGCCACTTCTGCGTGTGGGCGGCGCGTTGGTTGACTGGCGGGGGCGCCGCGAACAGGAGCAGGAGCGGGCGTCTGCCGCGATCGCCGTGCAGCTCGGCTTGCACGCGGAGTCGATCGTGCGCGTGGTGCCTTATGAGGGCGTGCGCGATCACCACCTGCACGTCTATGTCAAGGTGCATGAGACGCCCGATCGCTTTCCGCGTAGAGTCGGGATGGCCCGCAAGAAGCCGTTGACCGCCTGAGGTGGGGCCGGTAGGAGCGCATACACGGGTCGGGGGTGGCGCGGCAGCGCAGCACGCGAGCTCGATCGACGCTAGCGTGCGGGCCACGATGGGCAAGGTTTATGCGATCGCCAACCAGAAGGGAGGGGTGGGCAAGACGACGACCGCGATCAACGTGGCCGCTTGCATCGCGGAGGCCGGCTACCGAACGCTGCTGATCGACGTTGACCCGCAGGCCAACGCCACCGTCGGGTTGGGTCTGCCGCGCTCCCAGCGGCCTGGCCTGTATGAGGTGCTGGCCGGCGAAAGCGACGTGGGTCAGGCTGTGTTCGATAGCTCGGTGGAGGGCTTGAAGCTGCTTCCGGCGAGCCCGGGGCTGGCCGGCGCGAACATCGAGCTGCCGCGTATGGAGGGCTTCGAGCAGCGCATACGTGAGGCGATCGCCCCGATTCGCGACGGCTACGAATACATCGTGTTGGACTGCCCGCCGTCGCTGGGTCCCCTTACGGTCAGCGCCCTGGTGGCGGCCGACCGCGTGATCGTGCCGGTCCAGACGGAGTACTTCGCGCTGGAGGGCCTGGCCGGTCTGCTCGAGACGTTGGGTTTGGTGCAACGCGAGCTGAATCCGCGGCTGACGGTCGCCGGCATGTTGCTGACCATGCACGACAACCGCACGCGGCTTGGACGCGACGTCGAGCGCGAGGTGCGCGAGCACTTCTCAGACCTCGTGTTCGAGACGGTGATCCCGCGCAACGTGCGCGTCGGTGAGGCGCCGAGCTATGGGCTGCCCGTGACCCATCACGATCCGCACAGCGCGGGGGCGGAGGCATATTTCGAGCTGGCAAAGGAGGTGGCGAGACGTGGCTAAGCCAAAGCGGGGAATGGGACGCGGCTTGGAGGCGATCCTTAGCGTGTCCAGCGAAGCGCCGACAGGCGAGGAATTGCGCGAGCTGCCAATCGAGCTGATTGTGGCCAATCCCAACCAGCCGCGCAGGCGCTTTGACGACGAGGCGCTGAACGCGCTTGCGGGGTCGCTGGGCGAGCGTGGTGTGCTGCAACCCGTATTGGTGCGCCCCAAGCCGGGGGGGACTTACGAACTGGTCGCCGGAGAGCGCCGCTGGCGCGCGGCCCAGATCGCCGGGCTGAGCGAGATCCCAGCGCTCGTACGTCCCCGCGACGACGCGGCGACTCTGGAGCTGGCCTTGATCGAGAACATGGCGCGAGAGGACCTCAACCCGATCGAGGAGGCCCGCGCTTGCGCGGCGTTGGTCGAGGAGCTGGGCTTGACGCGCGAGGAGGTCGGCCGCCGTGTCGGTCGCAGCCGCGTGGCGATGTCCAACCTGCTGCGCCTGCTCGACCTGCCCGACGAGGCGCTCGAGCTGCTGGAGCAGGGCCGGCTCAGCGAGGGCCATGGACGGGCGCTGCTGCTGGCCGAGGACCACGGGGCGCGCCGGCGACTCGCGCGCGAGGCGGCCGGCGAGGGGTGGTCGGTGCGTGTCGTGGAAGCGCGTGCGCGGGCGGCCAACGAGGCCGAGGGCGCAGCCAAGAGCAAGGCCGGCGCCGCTGCTCGGCTCCATCCGGATCAGCAGGAGGCGGCCGCGACGATCGCGACGATGCTCGAACGGGCCCTGGGCGCCGAGGTCAGGGTGCGCCCAGCGAAGGGGGGCTATCGCGCCGAGCTCTCGTTTGCCGGTCCGGATGAGGCGCTTGCTTTGGTCGAGGGCATCGGTCGGAGGGCTGGGGTACGCGGGGCGTGATGGCCGGCGTGAGGATGCCAGACACCGCGCGCAATCAAGGGGCGGCACGCTCAGCGCCCGGCGGCGGCGGCCGCTAGAATCGGCGCTCGCGGGCGATTAGCTCAGTCGGTTAGAGCGCTTCTCTGATAAGGAAGAGGTCCCTGGTTCGAATCCAGGATCGCCCATCGGAAGGACCTCGGCACCGGGGGTCTACTTGCGCTCAGTCTGCCCGACGTTGCCCGCCCGCCCCGCCCCGCTTCTGGAGGTTGACCACTACGGGCATTTCATCACGCGCGTCGCCACCAGGAGACTCGTGCAGGACCGAAGCGGCCGGCCCGCGTACGCCGAAGTGTGGACGACTGAGGAGAAGGGCTCCGACGTCAACCTCGCGAGCCATCTCTTGATCGACGGCTTCCGTGCGCGATACGATCTCGCGGTGGTTATCTCCAACGACGGGGATCTGAAGGAACCGGTCCACTTCGTCCGCCACGATCTCCAGGCGTCGGTCGGGGTGCTGAACCCCCACACGAACCGAAGCTGGGCGCTGTCGCCTAAGCGACTTCCGCGCGGTTCGTTCTATAAGCCGCTGCGCCAAGCCGCTCTCGCGGCCAGCCAGTTCCCGCGAGAGCTTCGCGACGCGCAAGGCGCCTTCCACAAGCCACGAGGTTGGTGATGGGCCGTGAAATCGCAAAGGCCGCCCGAAGGCGGCCTTGCATCCCTGCCGCCGAGGCGTACAGGGGGGATAACTTGATACTAGCCATCCTCGCACCAGAAGTCCAGCGGTGACCGTGTTTGGGCGGCAGCTTCGTTTCGTTGCCCAAATCCCGCCGAGTCACACTTGATCCCGCCCGCTCCGGAACCCAGTCCGTTCTGGACATGGCTCGCAGGACGTCACGGAAGAGCATACTGCAAACTAGCCTGTTTTTAGTATATTTCGCAGTATGGCTAGACCGATGCAACGTCTTCTCGGGATCGCGGACGAGCAGTGGGGCCTATGTACACGCAAGCAGGCCCTCGCCGCCGGGGTTGCCGCCAGCTCGCTTGCACGAATGCTGAACGACGGCCGGCTTGAGCATGTCGCGCACGGCGTCTACCGCGTAGCCGGTGCCGGCGAGCCCGATCACATGCAGCTGAGGGCGGCGTGGCTGCAGTTGGACCCGGCCACTCCCGCGTGGGAGCGCATCCGGTCGTCCACCGTCGTGCTCGTCTCGCATACGTCGGCCGCGTCGCTGTACGGGGCCGGCGATCTCCGCGCAGACGTGCACGAGCTCACCGCTCCGATTCGCCGCCAGACGCGACGACCCGATGTACGAATCCATAGGGGAGACGTGCCTGAGCGCTATCGGACCCTGATCGCAGGGCTTCCGGCGACCCGTGCGGCGCGCATGATCGGTGACGTGATCGGTGACCACGTCGAGCCGGCGAGTGTCGCGTTGATCGCCGCCGAGGTGCTCGACCGGAGGCTCGATGATCCCGCCAGCATCGCGGAATGCCTTGCGCCATACGCCAGTCGCTTCGAGTTTCGCCGCGGTGACGGTGTGGGCCTGCTGCACTATCTACTCGATCTCGCCGACTACCGAGAGCACCGCGACTCGATCCACACCGAGGCGCGGCACAGCAGCCGCTACCGCGTCTGGCAGACATCGCCGTCTTCTCGGACGGGCCGATCTGAAGCCTGCCCTCGCCGTCGCCGCTAACCCTTGAACGTGGACGCGCCCGCGTCGCCGAACAGCTCGTCGCGTTCGCGCACGGCCTCGCGGAAGCCTGCCTGCATCGCGCGCTGCTGGAACTCGTAGCCCTCGGCGGTGTGGCGCGCTGCCCCGTCCAGGAGCGTGCCGAGCACCTGCGTCGCGTGAAGGCCCTGCGCGTACAACGTCTGGTTGACGAGCAGCTTCATCATCCGCAGTTGGTTGATCGGCACGCGCGCGATCCGTCCCAGCAGGATCTCCGTGCGCTCGTCGAGTTCCTCCGGCGCCGGCGCCTCGATCGCCAAGCCCCACTCCAGAGCCTCGACACCCGAGAGGCAGTCGCCGGTGAACAGCAGCCGCTTGGCGCGCTGCGCGCCGAGCCGGTAGGCCCACATCGACGTCGTCGGCGATCCCCACACGCGCGCGGGCGGATACCCGATCTTTGCGTCGGCCGCGATCACGAGCAGATCCGAGCACAACGCCATGTCGGTGCCGCCGGCGACACAGAACCCATGAGCCTTGCAGACGACCGGCTTGCCGGCATGAAAGAGGGCCATGAAGCCGCGCGCGTTGCGGCTCATCATCGCGTAGTCCACCATCGCATCCCACTTGCCCGCCGGATTGTGGTTGGCGGCGATGACCATCGGGTCGAGCGGCGAGCCGGCTGGCGGGGCCGTGCCGTCGTCGGCCGATGTCGCGCTGCCCTCTCGCCCCAAGGCAGCACCCTCGGCGCTCTCGACGAGGTCGTAGCCGCCGCAGAACCCCTTGCCATTGCCGGCCAGCAGGATCACATGGACCGCCGGGTCCAGGTCGGCACGCTCGACGCACCACTCCAGCTCCTCGATCAGCCGCCTCGTGATGCCGTTGCCGCGCTCAGGGCGATCGAGCACGATCCGAGCGATCCGCCCATCCACCTCGTACGTCATCGTCTGCAACGCCTCGTCCATCGTCCGCACACTCTCCCAGAGCCGACCTTTAGCCGTCCTCCGCCGTTCAGTCCGAGCAGGCCGGACAGCTCATCGAGGCTCCCTCGAGTTCGCGCAGCAACGACGACCGGGGGCCGGCGCGTAACGGGGTGCGCAGAGCCGCTGAGGGTGTAGCGAAGTCTGTCGGCCCATCACTTCTCGTAGTGGTAGCGAGCTTGTAGCACCACGAGATCTTCGCCGAGCACCTGGTAGACGAGCCGGTGCTCCTCGGTGATGCGCCGCGACCAAGCGCCGGCGATCCCGTACTTGAGCGCCTCGGGCTTGCCGATTCCACCCGTCGGGTCGCGCAGCGCGTCATCGAGGAGTCGGTTGATGCGCTTGATGAGCGCACGATCTGCCTGCTGCCAATAGGTGTAGTCCTCCCATCCCTGCGGGGTGAAGACGAGCCTCACTCTCGGTCGAGCGGACGCTCAAACGTCTCGCCCCGCTCCGCCGCCTCGGCGGCATCGAGCAAACGGCGGGCATTTGCCGGCGAACGGAACAGATAGGCCGTCTCCTGCCAGGCAGCGTAATCGTCGGCCGATATGAGCACAGCGTTGCCGCGCTTAGACGTGATCTCTATCGGCACGCGATCGTCGTTGACCCGCTCAATCAGCGGGAACAACCCTCGCCGCGCCTCACTAGCCGTGATCGCCACCGCCATCTCCTTTCACCTGGTACCAGATATCGTACCAGATGGCCGGCGGCTAGAACCGCTTTGTGAACCGAGAACGCTGGCGGCCGCGCCGAGGCCGACACCAGCTCAGTCTCGTTGACCGACCCCTGCTGCCGGCGCGACCCGTGCGCTGCGGTCTCGAAGGCGAAGCGTTTGTGGTCGATCCCACCACGCACGGTGCTCGCCGGGGCGAGCAGTCTTGATGGCCTCGGCTACGCGGGCGACCATCCCCGGAGCGATCTTGGGCGGTTGGTCCTCGAGCCAATCGATGAGATGCGCGCCATGCACGAACACGACATTGTCTCCCATGACGAGATCCTTCTCGCAGTCATTCCAGAAGACCACGACAGCCTGTACGAAACGAACGCCGGTGTGCTGCCTGATGTCCTCTCGTAGGCGGATCGCGCGCCCGCGCATTCCACGCGCCAAGTCCGGAATATCGTAGGAGGCCTCCTCGTCGTCCCGGCGCTGCACGTGGACCGTGTCTCCTTCGATCGAGGCTTGACCGCCGAGCCACTTGCTGTCGAGCAGAAAGACGCCCGCGGTCGATACGACGACATGGTCAAGGTTGCCCTTGCTGGCGCACGTGTCGGCTCTCCGGTCTGGGATGTCGTGTAGCAGCGCATAGCCGCGTCGGCGTAGCGGGGCCAGGGCTCGTGCGGTGCGCTGCTCGCCTTCATATCCCGTCCGCCAATTCTCGATGTACCCTGGCGGCGAGTCGCGCAGAGCCATGTAAACGCCGATCAGGGCTCCAATCACAACCCCGCAGAACCATATCCAGAAACGGTCTAGGGCCAGCACCGTGCCGACCAGGGCGGGGATGGCGAGCAGCGCGAATATCGGCCGCGCCGGCTGGAATACACGCTTCCGCCAACGGCCTGCCGTGTCGATGTACCTGTAGCGAGCGCTACGTCCGGCACCGCAGTAATGCCGATAGAGCCAGTCGCGCATAAAGCGCATATCGGCACGCGGCCGTCTCCTGTTGACTCGGATGGGGCCTGAACGGTCGACAAGACCGCGCAACCTCGCTCATGCCGGCTTCGGTCTCTCCTGAGCGGCTCGGTCCCCCGATACGGTAACTTCGGTCTGTGACAACCGCCGAGATCATCGAGCGCGCGGGCGAATTGTTGGCCCAAGCGGTGCCGCCACATTCCAGGGTTCTTCTCTTTGGATCGTATGGTCGTGGCGATGCTGGCAGGGATAGTGACTTCGATTTCCTTGTGATCGAGCCGTCGGTGGTAGGCAAGGCTAGAGAGATGGTGCGGTTGCGAGGTGTTCTGGATCCTTTGCGTGTCGCGGCCGACATCGTCGTCGTTTCGCGTGACTATGTTGAGGAGTGGGGCGACGTTCCCGGCACGATGCTCCACGACGCGCTGACGGAGGGACGTGTCCTCGCCGAAACATGATCTGCGCGATGTAGCCAACCGACTCGCGCGCAAGGCCCGCAGCGACGAGATCACTCTCGGCGAGTCACCGCCAGATTTCCCCCCAATCGCGCCCAACATGGTCGCAGCCGTTGCGCGCCCCGGATACGTCGTCCGCGCGATGTTCGCCGACGGCGAGATTCGCGACATAGATATTAAGCCGCTCTTGGACACAGAGGCGTTCTCTGCTCTCCGAGACACCGCGCTGTTCGAGCAGGTCCGCGTGGATGAGGCACTGAGAACGGTGGTATGGCCAAACAAAGTCGACCTAGATCCCGATGTGATCTATGCGGCGATGAATCATGGGCCACGCAAGGCCCGAATCAAGAGGGTGGTGTCAGGCGAGTTTGCCTGACGTCACTACCGTGAGACGCCCTCACCCGCCCCGCGCGATAACCCGGTCCACCTCGACCGCCCCACCCGAATTATCATCCGGATAAACAACGATCACCGTAGGCGCCCCACCAAACCAGGCGCTCATCTCGCCCTCGCCGACGTACTCCGCCGCGCGCCTCGAACCGTCCGCTTGGATCACCCAAATGGCCTGACCCTTGTGGAACATGCTGTCGCCGATATCGGTCATCGCGCGCGCCTCACACGCTCAGCGTACCGGTAGTTGGACATCCTGACCAGGGGGACGCGCCGATTTGGGACGCTCGTCCAAAGCGGATCGACCCGTGGGGCTCGAACATGGAGCCATGACACGAGAGCAAGCGAAATCGGTCGAGGGCAAGATCCGGTTGTGGATCCTCGAGCAGGAGCACGACCGGCGGATCGAGCGCCAGCTGGCCGGGGTCGATCACCGGGCACGACGTTCGATCCAGACGAGCATCGGCGGCCGTAACGGTCGCTACGCCCGCGCCTGATCGCTAAAGCCGCGCCGCGACCAAGCCTGCCGCGAGCAGCACCATGCCGGCGGCGCATGCCATCAGGGCGCCCTCCATCGGGGCCGCGACCCCGGCTGCGTCGAGCTCCAGCGTGCGTCCGTCGGTCAATCGCTGCTCGCCGCTCAGCGAAGCGGTGCGCCGGCGCAGCTCCCGTACCGGCGTGCTCAGGCGCCGCTGGGCGAGGCTCAGCATCATGCACGCGCCCGCCACCGCGAGCCCGTCGAGCCGCACCCGCTCTGCCTGCGCATAGAACGCCGTCAACGCGGGGAACGCTCCCCACGCAAAGGCAAACCACAGATCCGAGTGCACGCGCCCGCCGAACAGCTCCAGGTTGTAGGCGAGCGTAAGTAGCGCGCCGGCCGCGACGAACACCAGCAGCCACAGCGAGATGGATAGCGCGCCGATGACCCCGATCGCGACCGCGCCGCCCAGCGAGCACGCGGCCAAGACGACCAGCACACCCGAAGGCAGGCCCGTTTGGAGGGGCCGTCCGTGCAGCTCGTCCAAAGCGTGCGCGGCCACGCCCACAGCGAGAAAAAATGCGACCAGCGTCCAAGCCAGCCGATACCCGTACAGGTGCGGCGCCACGGCCGCTCCGATCGCCACATAGCTCAGATGCCAAGCGGTGTAGGGAGGGTGCAGGAGCGTCAGCAGGTCGCGCCAGCGGCCCGGGCGCAGGGCGTAGAAGGCGGGACGCTCAAGTCGGCTCGTGCTCGCCACGCACACCCGCCTCTCCGGCTCGCGTGTCTGCGCGTCCGTCCGTCTCTGCGGTTCGCGCGTCCGCCCGCGCCGCCGAGTCGCCGGTCGCGCCTGCGCACGTGCCCCACATCACGACGCCTCCCCCCAGGCTCATCGGCCGCACGACCACATCCTCGATCCCCGCGCGCCGCCACAGCGCTTCCACCGCCTCCCGCGGATAGCGCTCGTAGAAGCTGGGAATGCTCGTGGCCAGGAAGCTGCCCGTGTGGGCCCACTCGCGCGAGACCACGCGACCGAGCGAAGGCAAGCCGACGCGCGTGTAGAACCTCCACGCGGCTCGCCACGCGGGATTGCCGGGCACCGCGAACTCGAGCGAGGCGATGCGCCCACCCGGCTTGACGACGCGAGCGAGCTCGACCATCGTGGCGGCCGGGTCGTCAACATAGCGCAGCAGATACGTAAACGTGAGGTGGTCGAACTCCCCGTCCTCGAACGGCAACCGCTCGGCTTCCCCCCGCACCAGCGTCACCCGCTCGGCCAGCAGCGGCTCCGCCGCCACCCTGGCCTGGGCGCCGGCGAGCATTTGCGGGCTCTGGTCGAGCCCCACCACCCTGCATCCATAGCGCCTGACCAGGCTCTGGGCGACCAGGCCGGTGCCTGTCGCCACGTCGAGCACACGCTCCTCGCCCCCGGCGCGGATCGCGCCCACCATCGCGCGCCGCCAGCGCGGGTCCTGACCGAAGCTGAGCGCCGCCGCGACGCGATCGTAGTGGCGTGGCAGCGGCGCGAACAACTCCAGCGCCTCACGCTTGCGCGCGCTTGAGGAAGGCAAGCTGGCGTCGAGTTCGCTCATCGTGGCACGGGCCGGTTGGTCGCGGGCGACATGTATGCCTATTGCCCGAAGTCCCGGCTTGCCAAGCCTGCAACTCGCTCTGCACCTTCACGCAGAGGCCGCTAAGGCAACTGGGGAGACCTGCCGATGTAGGGTCCGTGACAACTCCTCACCGCCTGCCCTCGCTGCGCTCGACGGCCCTGCTGGCAACGCTGCTGGCGGCCGCCTCGCTCGCGCTCGCACTGCTGGCCGCGCCCGCCAGCGCGCTCGTGCTCACGGTCGAAGGCACCGAAGCAGGTCTTCAACCGCGCAGCACGTGGCTCGGCTCCAGCCAGATCAACACCGAACACCCCCTCGACGCCTGGGGCTTCGCCAACTCGCAGGGCAACGCGATCGTCAGCTCCAGCAGGACCTACGCCGTCTACTGGGACCCCACCGATCACTATCACGGCGATTGGCAGCACGTGATCAACGTATTCCTGCAGAGCATCGGCGCGTCGAGCGGCTCGCTGGGGAACGTCTTCGCCGTGGACGCCCAGTACACCGACGCGGCCAACGAACACGCGCTCTTCAAGTCGACCTTCCAAGGCGCCTACACGGACACCGACGCCTACCCGGCTTCTGGCTGCGAAGACCCCCACCCGATGGCAGCCGTCGATCGGATCGGCGCCGAAGAATCTCCCCACCACTTTGCGCCGGTGTGCCTCACCGACCAGCAACTCAAAAAAGAGCTGGAAACCTATATTTCACAACACAGCCTGCCGAAGGGGATGAGCACGATCTTCTACCTACTCACGCCCCCAGGCGTGACGGTGTGCCTCGACAAAGGTGGCCCCGAAGGCCACTGCTCCGACTTCACCGGCACGATCGACGAACTCGAGGAATACGAAAAGAAACGCGAAGAAGCCGAAAAGAACCACGAAGTCTTCACCGAAACGGAACTCTACAAGAGCTACAAGCGCAGCTTTTGCAGCTACCACTCGGACATCAGCACGAGCAATTCCGCGGGCGGTGAAAACACGATCCTCTATGGGGTGATTCCGTGGACCGCCGGCGGCCTCGGCGACCCGCACCTCGAACTCGCCGATCAAACGTCCGAGTACGCCTGCCAGGACGGCGGTTGGGACCCCACCAAGCCGCCCTCCAAACGCGAGAAGAAGAAAGAAAAAAGCACCAAGGAAAACGAAGAATTCTTGGAAAAGACACTTGAACAGCAGGAAGAAGCCATCGAAGCCGAACTGCTCGAAGGCCCCCACCCGGAGGAGCCCAACCAGGTGAAATGCCCGAGCTCGGACGGCGGCTGCGACGTCGGTCTTGCCGACCTGATCACCAACGAGATCGCGATGGAGCAGCAGGACATCGTGACCGACCCGCTCTTGGACGGCTGGCAGGATCCGCACGGGAACGAGGTCTCTGATGAGTGTCGCAACGACTACGCCCCGATCATCGGCGGCAACGCCGGCGCCCAGGAAATATCCGACGCCGGCACCCTCTACAACCAGGGTTTCCAGGGCAACAACTATTACCTCAACGACGCCTTCAACCTGGCCGCCCTCGAGTTGCCCTATCCTGGAGTTCCGTGCCTGACGGGCGTTTCGCTGCTGCCCCAGTTCACGGCCCCAAACCCCGTCAATGTCAACGAAATCGTGGGCTTCGACGGCATGGAGTCAGACATCTCTCTCGACGCCGACACAGTGTTCTCCAAAGGTGAATCGCACATCGGCTATCCCACCTACACCTGGAACTTCGGCGACGGCTCGGCTCCCGTCACGGGCTTCGCGCCGGGCGCCCCGCTGGTGAACTCTCCCGGCATCTCGCCCTGCGGCGCCCCGCAATGGGAAGCTCCGTGCGCCGCCAGCGCTTACCACTCCTACCAGTACGGCGGCAAGTACGAAGTCAGCTTGACCGTCACCGACACCGGCGGAAACACGGCAACCGTAACCGAGCCGGTGACGGTGGTCGGCCCGCCGCCACCCTCGGCCGAACCGACTCCCACGCCGACCCCCACACCCTCGACGACCCCCGCGCCGACGCCGTCGGCGGGCTCGGGTGGCGCGGGCGGCTCGGGTCCCGGCTCCGGCCCGGCCGGACAGACGTCCACGGCTCCCGCGCCGGTGCTCGGAGCGGCGGTGACGTCGAAGTCGTTGAAGAAGGCCTTGAAGAGCGGCTTGCCCGTGCACTATTCGACCAACGAGCAGGTCGCCGGCAAGATCGAGGTGCTGCTCGAAAGCTCTCTCGCCAAGCGCTTGCACGTGACCGGCGCCCCCGCGGTGGGCCTGCCCGCGGGCACGCCGAAGTCGATCGTGGTCGGCAGCGCGGTGCTCGTCACCACGCGCGCCGGCCACGGCACGATCCGCATCAAGTTCAGCTCGCACGCGAAGGCCCGCCTCAAGCGAGTGCACAGGCTCAAGGTGATGCTGCGACTGTTCGCGCGCAACGCCTCGCGGCCCACGCCGCAAACGACGACGATGTTGAGCACCGTCGTGCTCAACCCCTGATCGATCGACCGCGCGGCAGCGGTCGGCGCGCGAGGCTCAGAGCCCCACAGGGTGGCGCACCGCGTAGCCGCCAAGCGACGGCTGCGAGACAAGCCAGCGCGATGCATACGGTCCGGAGCGCCCGGCGGTGTCGAACCACATGCCGTTCACATCCATGAAGGTGTGGCCCGCGTTGGCGTAGATCGTGATCCAGCGGCCCGGCCCCGGTTCGCCCCAGTTGGCCAGGTCGCCGGAGACCAGCGGAGCATTCAACAGACCGCCGGCGGCCAACGCGTAGCTGACCGAGCCCGAGCAGTCATACCCGTTGGCGATGAACGAAGCGTGCCCGCCGCCCCAGATGTAGGGGAAGTCGGCGATCGCGTTGCCTCCCGCCACGACGCGCTGCACCGCTTCCGGCACGCCCGTCGGGATCGGGATCGTGCCGTTGCCGCCCACCGAGAAACCGCCCGCGACAGGCGTCAGCACGCGCTGCTGAGCCGCGCGCGCCTGGGCTTCGGCGTGCTGCTCTTCGCCGAGCTCCTTGCGAATCTGGGCGTCCGACGCGGCGCCCGCCGCGACCGCCGCTTCGCCCGCCGCGCTTGGGGTAGAGGCCGACCTGTGGTGCACCGAGGCGGGCAACGGAAAGCTTTTGGATTCTTCGGGATCGCGCACCTCGGCGACCGCCACGGCCTTGCTTGCGGTCGTCGTCCCAGCTCCAGCGGCGCTCGCGGTCCCCTTGGATGTGCTCGCGCCCGCGCCGGCCGCGCCTCCGACGAGCGCTTTCGGCGCAGTAGCGGCGGCGCCCGAACCGGCTGCCGTGCCGGTCAAAGATCTCGGTGCGCTCGTGCCCGACGGAGCGCTGTGGTGCGCCCCTGGCACGAGCAGCCCCGCGACGACCGCGATCGCGAGTACCGCGCCGCCGCCCGCGAGATAACCGCGCCGAGGCCGGCCCCGTCCGGGCGGGGTCCCCGCATCGGCACTCGCCGCGGGCGCGGCACCCGCAGGCTCGGCCTCGACAGCAGCTCTGTGCGTCCCGACGCTCACCACCAGACAGGCTAGCGCCGCAAAGGGTCGCGGCGCGCCGGTCGCACGATCGCTCCCAAGCGCGCCGCCTCCAGGGGCGCCTCGGCTACTCTGGTCGGATGTCTGAGGAGGCCACCGCCATGGATATCCGCCCCGGGGGCGGCGTCAAGCACGTCGAACTGCGCCCCCACATGCGCCTGCTGCACGGTATGCGCAAGCCCGCCAACTGGCTGCAGCTGATCCGCTTCGGGATCGTCGGCGGCCTCGGGTTCGTCGTCAACATCGCCGTGTACGCGCTGTTCGTGCACGTGCTCTCTACGCCCTACCAGCTCGCCGCCGTCCTGGCCTGGCTGATCGCCGTGCTCAACAACTTCCTGATAAATCGCCACTGGACCTTCGACGCGTCCGCCGGGCGCATCCACTTCCAGGCGCTCCGCTTCTTCCTCGTCAGCCTGGCCGCGTTCCTGCTGGTCAACCTCGTGCTCCTGACGATCCTGGTCGAGGACGTCGGGATGGCCAAGGTGCCCGCACAGGCCCTCGCGGTGGCGGCGGCGACGCCTTTCAACTTCCTCGGCAACAAGCTTTGGAGCTTTCGCGCGGGGCGCTGAACGGCGCCCCGGAGGTCCTTTGCGCCCAGGATGGGTGCTCGGTGGCCACCTATACTCTGGGTTCTCCCCTCTTGGAGGATTTGTCGTGCAGGAGATGGTCATCTATGGCGTGAGCTTCGACATGGTCGGCAAGCAGCCGATCGTGTTGTTGAAGACGGTTGACGGCAACAAGTTCCTGCCGATCTGGATCGGCCATCCCGAGGCTGCCTCGATCCTCATGAAGCTGCAAGGGGCCTCCACGCCGAGGCCGATGACCCACGACCTGCTCTGCGAGATGCTCGGCGAGCTGGAGGTCAAGTGCACCCAGGTCGCCGTCACCGAGCTGCGCGAGAACACGTTCTTCGCCTCGATCACGCTCAGCGCAGGCGGCCGCGAGATGGAGATCGATTCGCGTCCCTCCGACGCGATCGCCCTGGCGGTCCGCTCAGGCGCCCCGATCTTCGCCGCCGAGGAGGTCATCGCCGAGTCGGCGATCGAGTTCGAGCACAACATGGAGGAGTCCGAGGACGTCGTCGAACGCTTCAAGGAGTTCCTAGAGGACGTCACCCCGGAGGATTTTGCGGCCGGCGACTCTTAGAGACGTCCGCTGAGCGGCGCGAGGCGGTGTCCTCGCTCGCTCATGTGCAACCAGCACACTACGCTCGCTGCGTCCTGGCCTCGCTTGCTCAGCGAACGTCTAGCTTGTGTGGCGCTCGCCGGAGCGGGGCTCTCGGCGGGGGAGCTCGACGACGTCGGCCATCGTCTGCTCCTCGGTGGGCGCGGGGGTGGCGGGCATCACGGGCTTGGCGCCGGTGAGGGTGCCGAACAGGCCCACCTGCTCGCGCACGACCTTGCCGATGCGGCGGATGCCCTCGCGGATGTCCTCCTCGGGGACGCCCGCGAAGTTGAGCCTCATCGAAGAGGCCCCGCGGCCGTCAAGGTAGGCCGCGCGCCCCGGCACGAACGCGACGCCCTCGCTCTCCAGGGCGCGGGCGAGCAGGTCGGTGGTGTCGATGTAGTCGGGCAGCGTCGCCCAGATGAACAGCCCGCCTCCCGGCTTGGTCCAAGAGGCGGCGGCGCCGAAGTGCTCGTCGAGCGCGCCCAGCATCGCGTCGCGGCGGATCTTGTAGAGCTCCTTCAAAGACTCCAGGTGGGCCAGCCACAACGGCTCACCGGCGCCGCCCACGGTGGCCAGGGCCGCGCCCGAGCGCCCGCGCGAGGGCCCCATCGAGGAGGTGTGCTCGGCGAAATAGGCGGCCACGAACAGCTGTGTCACCGGCGAGGAGCACAGGTCGGCCCCCTGCTTGCAGAGGTTGAGCTTCTCCATCACCGGCCTCGGCGCCACCGCCCAGCCGAGGCGCACCCCCGGGGAGAGGATCTTCGAGAACGTGCCCAGGTACACGACGAAATCGGAAGCCCCACCGCGCCCCGCCGCCGCCGCGTCGAGCGAGTGCAGCGTCGGCAGCGGCTCGCCTTCGTAGCGCAGCAGCCCGTACGGATTGTCCTCGAGCACCACCAGTTCGCGCTCGCGAGCCACCTCGACCAGACGCCGGCGGCGCGGCAAGGACATCGTGACGCCGCCCGGGTTCTGGAAGTTGGGGATCGTGTAGATGAACTTCGGTCGGCGGCCTTCCCCTTCGAGCCGGTCCGAAGTTCGACTCGAGCTCGTCGATCGGCATCCCGTCGGCGTCCATCTCGATCTGCACGACCCGCGCCTGGTAGGCGTCGAACGTGGGCACCGCCCCCGGGTAGGTGGGGGCCTCGGCCACGATCGTGTCGCCCGGATCGATGAACGCCTTGCACATCAGATCGATCACCTGCTGGCCGCCGGTCGTCACGATCACCTCGTCCGGATCCACCGAGGTGCCTTCGGCGGCCATCACCTGAAGGACGCACTCGACAGTGCAGGCCATGCCCTCGGTCGGGCCGTACTGGAGTGCGCGCGCCGTCGACTCGGCCGCGACCTGGGACATCAGCTTGGCGTAGAGCTCCGGCGGGAACGTCCGCGTCTCGGGCAAGCCGCCGGCCAGCGAGATCACCTCGGGCCGTTCGGTCAAGGACATCATGTCGCGCATCGCCGAGGAGCGCATCCCGCGCGTGCGCTCGGCGAACGCCCCTTCGTAGCGCTGCAGTTCGTGGGCGGTCGGACGCGGGGGTCGCCGGCCGGAGGGGTCGTCTATCGTCATAGCGCTCCCAACATGCGCTCCAAGGTAGCGCACGGGTCACCCATGAACGGTCTGCTCCGCCACCCATGAACGGTCTCGTCTTCTACGTCGGCCTCGGCCTCGGCCTGGCCGCCGCGTGCGGCCTGCGGCCGTTCCTCCCGGTATTGCTTGCCGGGGCGCTCGCTTCCAATGGGGCCTTGGGCGTCACATTCAGCCACGGCGGCTTCAGTTTCTTGGAATCGGATTGGTGGTTGCTTGGAGTCGCGGTCGCGTTGGTGCTCGCCTACGCGCTGCAGCTGCTGCTGGGCCTCACGCCCACCTTCGATCCGACCAGGCGCTCCGGCCGAGTCGATCCGCTTGCCGCCTCGATCGCGGGACTCAGCATGGGCGCCGGAGCTGTGCTCTTCGCGGGCACGCTCGCCGCCCACGGCGATTCGCCCTGGCCGGGCATCCTCGGCGGCATCCTCGTCGTCGGTCTCGCCCAGCGGGCATCGGGACCGGTGATCGCGCGCGCCCGCGAGCGTCTGCCCGACCGCGCGGCTCGCGAAGGGCTGACCGTGTACCTGGACGCTGCCTCGCTGCTGGTGGCGACACTCGTGGCGCTCCTACACCCCTTGGGTTACGTGGCGGTCGCCCTGCTCGCCTGGTTCGCGTGGCGCATGCGGGCGCGCTCCCAGGAGAAGTACGCAGGCCTGCGGATCTTGCGTCGTTAGATGCCCTGGTGAGAAAGCTCGTCCTGTGCGTGATCGACGCGATGGCGCCCGCGATGCTCGAGCGGGCCGTCGCCGCGGGCGAGGCGCCCGTGCTGGGAGCCCTGATCGAACGGGGCCTCTACGTGCCCGAGTGCGTCGCCGCGTTTCCCTCGGTGACGCCCGTGTGCGCCGCGTCGATCGTGACCGGCGAGTGGCAGGATCGCCACGCGATCCCCGGCATGAGCTGGTACCACCGCGGCGAAGAGCGCTACGTCGAGTACGGCTCATCCTTCAGGGCCTCGCAAAAGGTCGGTCTCGGTCGCCAGCTGACGGACACGGTCTACAACATGAACGGCGCCCACCTCTCGCGGGACACCACGACCGTGTTCGAGGCCCTCGACGACGCCGACGTGCGCACCGCCGGGACCACCTATCTGATGTACCGGGGGCGCCATCGCCACGAGCCCCAGCGCGACACGACCCTCACAAGGATCGCCTCCCGGCTCCTGCGCCACCCCGTGATGGGCCCCAAGGAGCTGTTCTACGCCGACATCTTCGCGACCCGCCAGACCGGCTGTCGCTCGAACCTCGGGATGCCCGGCGTGCGCGACCGGCACTCGGGCTGCGTCGGCGCCTACATGGTCGAGCACGACCTGTTCGACTTCATGCTCCTCTCCTTGCCCGACAACGACTGGCACTCCCACCGCTCCGGCCCTGACGGCCAGGTGCGCTCGCTCGCCCTGGCCGACGCCCAGCTCGCCCGCGTGATGGACGCCGGCGGATGCCTCGATCGCTTCCTCGACGAGCACGCCGTGATCGTGATGGCCGACCACTCCCAAGCCCCGGTCAGCGCCAGCGTCCCCCTCGCCGACGCCCTTGCCGAGCTCGACGTCCTGCCCGCCGGCGCGCGCCCAGGCTCCAGCCGCGCCGAGCGCTCGCGCATCGCCGTCTGCCCCTCCCAGCGAGCCGCGATGGTCTACGCGCTCGACGAGGACCGCCGCGAGCGCGTCAGCTCCGAGATCGTGCGCAAGGCGCTCGGCGTCGAAGGCGTGGAGCTCGTGATGTGGTTGCTCCGCGACACCCACGGCGCGCCGATCGAGGCCGCGATCGCCCGGCCCGGATACGGAGAGCTGCGCTTCTGTCCCGGCGACGATTTTTGGGATGGACAGGGTCGTGCCTGGTCTGTGACCGGCGCCCTCGCTGTACTCGACGCCAAGCCCGAGGACGGGCGCCTGACCACCGCGAACCACCCCGCCGCGCTCGAGCGCGTCTGGGCGGCCCTGAATTGCGCCAATTCGGGCGATGTCCTGCTGTCAGCCGCCGCCGGCTACGAGTTCGCCGACCTCGGCGGAGCGGCCCACGTCGGCGGCGGCTCGCACGGGTCCCTGCGCGGCGAAGACTCCCTCGGCGCGCTGATCGTGTGCGGCGTCGAGCCGCCGCCAGAGCGATCCGAGTGGAGGATCCGCGACGTCGCCCCGCTCGTCCTCGAGCACTTCAAGGCCGGCCCAAGCTGAGCTGGGCGCCGGTACCCTCGCACGATGGGGCCCCGCTCGTATCCGCTCCCCCGTGCAGGCGCCCTCGCGCTGAGCGTGCTCGCCTGCGCCCTTCCAGGCAACTCCACCGCGCGCGCTTCCACGACCGGCACGAGCGATTCGCGAACACCGACGTCGCTGCTCGCCACTTCGCCCGCCCTACACCCGGGGCACGCCAAACAATCCGAAAAAGAAGCCACGGTGCTCGTCAAGCCGTCGAGCTCCACGACGGCGTCCTCCAGCACCCTCACCAACCCCGAAACGCCCGTCCCCGTCGAAGCCTCGGACACGCCCCCCGTCGGGCGTCACCTGTCCTCAGACCAGGCCTTGGAAATCGCCAACCGCCTGCCCAAGATGAAGGCCGTCCGCGCCGAATACCCCGGCTCCTACGGCGACGCCTACACGAAGGGTCCTGTGCGCTGGCAGGTGAGCTACTTCTCCAAGCGCGGCAAGGAGATCGGCCAGGTCATCATCGCCGACCACAACGGCAAGGTGCTCGAACAGTGGACCGGATTTCAGATCGCCTGGTCGATGGCGCGCGGCTACCCCGGCGCGTTCGGCCGTCACGTCAGCGCGCTCTACATCTGGCTCCCGCTCTGCTTCCTGTTCTTCATCCCCTTCTTCGACTGGCGCAAACCCCTGCGCCTGCTCCACCTGGACCTGCTTGTGCTGCTCTCCTTCTCGGTCTCGCTGGCGTTCTTCGACCACGCCCACATCCACGCCTCCACGCCGCTCGTCTACCCGCCGCTCGTGTACCTCCTGGCGCGCATGCTCGCCCTCGCCCGCGTCGGGCGCCGGTCCGCCGCCGCGCGCGAACCCAGGCCGCTGCGGCTGCTCGTGCCGCCCGCCTGGCTGGCGGTCGGCGTCATCTTCCTGCTCGGCTTTCGCATCGCGCTCAACGTCACCGACTCGAACGTCATCGACGTCGGCTACGCGGGCGTGATCGGCGCCCAGCGGATCGCCCAGGACAAGCCGCTGTACGGCGCGTGGCCGTCCGACAACGAACACGGCGACACCTACGGCCCGGTCAACTACGAGACCTACCTGCCCTTCCAGCAGATCTTCGGTTGGAGCGGCCACTGGGACGACCTGCCCGCCGCCCACGCCGCGTCGATCGTCTTCGACCTGCTCGCCATAGCGCTCCTGTTCCTGCTCGGTCGCCGCGTGCGCGGTCCCGGGCTCGGGATCGTCCTGGCCTACGCCTGGGTCTCCTACCCCTTCACCCTGTACGCCTTGGAGAGCAACTCCAACGACTCGCTCGTCGCGGTGTTCATCCTCGCGGCCCTCTTGGTTGCCGCCTCGCCGCCCGCGCGCGGCGTGTTCGCGGCACTGGCGGGCCTCACCAAGTTCGCACCTCTCGCGCTCGTGCCCTTGCTGTGGACGCACGGCACCGAGGCGCTCTCCCCGCGCGCCCGCTTTCGCGCGCTCGCCCTGTTCGGGCTGGCCTTCGCGGCGACCGTGGCTCTCGTCTCGATCCCCGCCCTGACCCACGACTCGCTGCACACGATCTACGAGCGCACACTCGCCTACCAATCGGACCGCGAATCGCCGTTCTCGATCTGGGGCCTCTACGGCAACCTCGGCGACCTCCAGGCCGCCGTCCAAGGCGCGGCCTTGGCGTTGGCGCTCTCGCTCGCGATCCTGCCCCGCCGTCGCGACCTGATCGGCCTCGCCGGCGCCGCCGCGGCAGTGCTGATCGCGGTGCAACTGGGGATCGAACACTGGTTCTACCTATACATCCCCTGGTTCTTCGGCTTGGCGATGCTCGCCTTGCTGGGTCAGCTCACCCCGCCGGGGCGGGAGCGGGTCGCGCCATCAGAACCTGCTCGATCGAATCAGCTCGCAGCGGCGTAGAGGCGCGCACCAGCACCCCCATCAACCAGGGATCCTCCTTGGAGGTCTCGAAGCGCACCGGCATCTGCGTCACGAGCGCCTCCACCGCCTGCTCGCGCTTGACGCCGATCACCCCGCCGCGCGGTCCCGTCATGCCGACGTCGGTGATGTAGGCCGTTCCGCCCGGCAGGACCCGCGCGTCGGCCGTCGGCACGTGCGTATGGGTGCCCACCACCGCCGTCACGCGACCATCCAACAGCCACCCGAGCGCCACCTTCTCGGAGGTCGCCTCGGCGTGCATGTCCACCAGGATGTGATCGACCTTGCCCAGCTCGCGCAAAGCGGGGTCGATCTCGGTGAAAGCCGAGCGCCCCGCCTTCAGGAACAGATTGCCGCTCAGGTTGACCACACCGAGTCGCACACCCTCTTTCTCGACCACGCAAACCCCTCGCCCGGGTTGCCCGCGCAGGTAGTTGAACGGACGCACGATGCGCTCCTTGGTGTCCAGGTAGGAGTAGATCTCGCGCCGGTGATATGCGTGATTGCCGAGCGTGATCGCGTCGATCCCGTTGCGAAACAGCTCCTCGGCGACCTTCGGCGTGATGCCCAGGCCGCCGGCCACGTTCTCCCCGTTGACGACCACGAAAGTCGGGGCGTAGCGCTCCCGCAGGATGGGCAAACAGTCGAGCAGCGTGTGACGCCCGATGCTGCCCACCAGATCGCCCACGAACAGGATGCGCGCCTCGCTCTCAGACATACTTTGCCGATCGTTGCGGGGTCGATGACAGCGGCATCTTTGCGGGAGGCGGACGGCGCATGAGCGAGGAGCGGCCTACCCCGCGCGCAGAGCCCCCAACCGCCTCCGAGCGCGAGCTCGTCGCCCCCCATGGGCAGGGGGCGGGCGGCGAGGAGCTCCCCCCCGGCGAGGGGACGCCGGTCGCGCCGCCGCGCACGGTCGTGCCGCGCTGGGTCCAGCTCGTGCTGTTGCCGATCTCGCTGCTCGCCCTGTGGGCCCTTGCCCGCGCGGCGGGCAAGGTGCTGTTGATCTTTGTCGTGGCCGGCTTGATCGCGCTCATCCTGAATCCCTTGGTGGCCTTCATGCAACAGCGCGCGCGACTGCCGCGCGGGCTGGCGGTGATGACCGTCTACCTTGCATTCTTCCTGACCTTGGTCGGTGTCGGCTTCCTGCTTGCCAACCCGATCTCAAATCAGGTCCGCACTTTCACGAACAACCTCCCCCATATCGTCAACGAAGCCAACTCCCAGATCGCGAGCTTTCAGCAAGAACTGAACAAGCACGGCATCCACGCCAAACTCGTCAGCCAAGGCAAGACGGCGCTGCAGACGCTGCAAGACCAGATCTCCAAAAGCGCCTCCGAACTGGCCACGTTCGGTGGCGGCCTGCTCACCGAAATCGCCAAAGCCCTGGTGGACCTCGTGCTCGTGTTCGTGCTCTCGGTCTACATGCTCGTCTACGGCCAATCGATCGGCCGCCTCGTGCGCCGCGCGATGCCCACCGGCGACGGCACCCCGGCCGACGACTACCCGCGCCTTGCCCAGCACGCGGTGTCTCGCTACGTCGGCGGCCAACTCCTGTTCAGCGTGGTCATGGGCGCTTCGACCGGCATCGCGCTGTACCTGTTCGGGGTGCTCGGGATCTTCCCCGACGGGCGCAAGTACGCGCTCGCGTTCGGCGTCTTCTACGGCGTGATGGAGCTGATCCCCTACATCGGGCCGATCCTCGGAGCGATCCCGCCCTTGGTCCTGGCCCTGTTCACCGATCCGATCACCGCCGTGTGGCTGGCGATCCTGTTCGTCGGCTTGCAACAGCTGGAGGGTCACGTCGTCGCGCCCCAGATCTTCAGCCACACGCTGCGCATCAACCCCCTGCTCGTGATCTTCGCGCTGCTGCTCGGCCTGCAGCTCTACGGAGTGATCGGCGCCTTGGTGGCGCTGCCGATCCTCTCGATCCTGCGCGAGACCGCGATCTACCTGCACCGCCACCTCGAGCTCGAACCCTGGGAGCGCTCCTCCGGGCCCGGGGACTCCTCCGGTTCGGGCGGCGCTACGGGTTCGGGCGGCGCTGCCGGCTCTGGCGGCGCTTTCGGCGGGATGCTGTGAGCATTCTGGAGGGGACGAGCACCCCGCTGCTGGGCGCGCGCGGCTTGGGCAAGCGCTACGGGGAGCGCGAGGCTCTGCGCGACATCGGCTTCGAGGCGCACGCAGGCGAACTGGTGGCCGTGATCGGTCCCAACGGCGCGGGCAAGACCACCCTGCTGTCGATCCTCGCCGGCGTGCAGCCCCCAAGCTCTGGCGAGGTCCTCCACGGCGAGGGTCGCATCGGCTGGGTGCCCCAGGAATCGGCGCTCTACTCCAAGCTCACGGTGACCGAGAACCTGCGCCTGTTCGCGCGCCTGGAGCGCGTCGAGGATCCGGCGGCGGCGGTCGAGCGCATGCTCGATCAGACGGGCCTGGCAGAACGCGCCGATGAGCGCGTGGCGCGGCTGTCCGGAGGCAATCGCCAGCGCGTCAACGTGGCGCTCGGGCTGCTCTCCGACCCGCCGGTCGTGCTGCTCGACGAGCCCACCTCGGCGCTCGACCCGACCCAGCGCGAGCGACTGTGGGAGTTCATCCTGGGGCTCGTGCGGCGCGGCGCGGGCGTCGTGTTCTCGACGCACGTGGTCGGCGAGGCCGCGCGCTATGCCCAGCGCGTGCTCGTGCTCGACCAAGGGCGTCTCCTGTTCGACGGTCCGCCCGCCGAGCTTGCCCGGGAGAGCGGCGAGCAGGACTTCGAGCTCGCGTTCGTGGCGTTCCTGCGCGAGCGGGTGGGAGGGTGATGGTTTTGTACTTTTGGGGGTGCGACGCGCGCGTGCGCGTGCTCTTTAACAAGAACCGCGCTTTTAACAAAGCATGAGGTGGCTGCTCGGCAAGGACCTCGTGATCCTGGCGCGCTCGCGGCTGCTCGTGGCCTTGCTCGTCATCTATCCCGTCGCCTTGGCCCTGTTGATCGGGTTCGCCCTCTCGGCGAGCCCGTCCAAGCCGAAGGTCGCGATCGTCGACGAAACCCCGCCCGGGGAGACGATCACCCTGGGCGGCACCAGGGTCGCCCTCGACGAATACACCAACGAGCTGTTCTCCCACGTCCAGGTCGTGCGCGTCGCCACACGAGCGCAAGCGGTCGCCAAGGTCGCCTCGGGCGATGTCCTCGCGGCGATCGTGATCCCCCCCGACATCGTCGCCAAGATCTCCTCGGGCGTCAGCCAAGCCCAGGCCGAAGTG
The DNA here is from genome assembly GCA_963753145.1 of uncultured Solirubrobacterales bacterium. GTDB lineage: Bacteria > Actinomycetota > Thermoleophilia > Solirubrobacterales > Solirubrobacteraceae > Palsa-744. Next base: position 785,473 of record CAVWAX010000003.1, on the reverse strand, counting down.
ATCTACAACGGCGACGCGCTGAAGCAGTCCTTGGTGCACTCGGCGATCGACTCGGCCCTGGCGCAGGCCAACCTGGCGCTCTCCCAGCAGATCAAGAGCGTCGCCGTGCACGACCTCGATCTGCTCTTGAGCGGCGGCAAAATCGGCCCGCTCGCCGGCCACGAACTGATCGGCCTGCGCCGGCTACCGGCGACGCTGCAAGAGATCGCCGGCCGCCAGAGCGACCCCAAGGACAGGGCCACGTTGACCCGCATAGCGGGCTTCGCCGGCCTGGCCGCCAACAACCTGGGCATCGCCGCCGACGTGCTCACCACCGTGAGCCAGCCGATCACCGTGCACAGCACGCTGCTGCACGGCAAACGCACGCCGCTCGACACCTACGCCGTCGTCGTGGCGGTGAGCATCTCGCTGATGTTCGTCTGCGTTTTGCTCGCTGCCGGCGGGATCGCGCTCGAGCGCGAAGAGCACGTGCTTGCGCGATTGCTGCGACGCGCCCCCGGGAGCGGCGGCAAGCTCGTCTCGCGCGCCGCCCTGCTGTGCGAGAAGGCCTCGCTGGGGGCTGTATGCGGCTTCGTGGTGGCCTTCGCGATGCTGCTCGGCGTGAGCGCGTTCGTGACGCTCGACCTCTCGCGCATCGGCCTGTGGGTGCTCGCGCTCGCGTTTGGCGCGCTCGGCTTCGCCGCCCTGGGGATCGCTATCGGAGCGCTCGCACGCGAGGTGAGGGCCGCCTCGCTGCTTGCCTTCCTGCTGTCCTTGCCGCTCGCCTTCTTGGCTTTGGTGCCAAGCGGGTCGGTGGCGGTCGGCCTGTATGACGCGATCGGCGCGATCTCGTTCGTGTTCCCCTACAAGGCGGCCCTCCAGGCGCTCGACGCCGCCGTCAACGGGTCCTCGCCGGGTATTGGTCTGTCGATCGCCCACCTGCTCGGCGTAACGCTCCTGTTCGCCGCCCTAGCCGGCTTCGGCCTGCGCCGCGCCGAATAGGCGGCCGAGTATCCTCGAAGCACGATGGCTTTTCCCACCACGCGCATGCGCCGGTTGCGCACGTCCGTGGCGATGCGCGGGCTGGTGCGCGAGACCGAGCTGCGCGCCGATCGCCTGGTGGCGCCGCTGTTCGTCTCCGAGGCCGCCTCGGCGCCCGAGCCGATCGCCTCGATGCCCGGCGTCAGTCGCCTGCCGCTTCAGAGCGCCGTCGCGCAGGCGCGCGAGGCGGCCGAGCTCGGCCTCGCGGCGGTGCTCCTGTTCGGCGTGCCCGCGGCCAAGGACGCCGAAGGCAGCGGCGCCTGGGACGAGCAGGGGGCCGTCCAGCTGGCCGCGGCCGCGATCAAAGCGGCCGTGCCCGAGCTGCTCGTGATCACCGACGTGTGTCTGTGCGAGTACACCGACCACGGCCACTGCGGCGTGCTGCGAGGCGACGGCGCCGTCGACAACGACGCCACCTTGGAGTTGCTGGCGCGCACCGCCGCCAGTCACGCGCGGGCCGGGGCCGACATCGTGGCGCCGTCGGACATGATGGACGGCCGCGTCGGCGCGATCCGTGCCGAACTCGACTCCGAGGGCTTCGGCGAGACCCCGATCCTCGCCTACTCGGCCAAGTTCGCCTCGGCCTTCTACGGGCCGTTCCGCGAGGCGGCCGCCTCCACGCCCGCGTTCGGCGACCGGCGCTCCTACCAGATGGACCCGGGCAACGGCCGCGAAGCGGTGCGCGAGGCGCTGCTCGACGCCGCCGAGGGCGCCGACATGGTGATGGTCAAGCCGGCCTTGGCCTACGGAGACCTGATCGCCGCGGTCAAGGCGGCCACGCGTCTGCCCGTGGCCGCGTATAACGTGAGCGGGGAGTATGCGATGGTGAAGGCGGCCGTTGCGGCCGGCTACATGGAGGAGCGCGCCCTTGTCGGCGAGATCCTCACCTCCATGCACCGCGCCGGGGCGGACATCGTGATCTCCTATCACTCCAAGGACGTGGCTCAATGGCTCTCGCAGACGGCATAAGAAGAGACCCCGCCGCCGGGCGCGCGGGCCTGAAGACGCGCAGCCGCAAGTACGGCGCCGCGATCGCGCTCGACGAGCTGGACAAGCGCCTGCTCAACCTGATGCAAGGCACCTTCCCGATCGAGCCGCGCCCCTACGAGCGGGTCGCCGAGCTCGCCCAGGTGAGCGAAGAGGCGAGGTGCTCGAGCGCGTGCACACCTGCTCGACGAGCGCATCATCCGCCAGGTCACGCCCATCTTCGACACGCGCGCGCTTGGGCTACTCCTCGATGCTTGTGGCCGCCAAGGTCGATCCCGAGAACCCACACCGCGCCGCCCAGGCGATCAACGCCCACCCCGGGGTATCCCACAACTACCTGCGCAACCACGAATTCAACCTGTGGTTCACGATCGCCACCGAGCCCGACTCTCCGCTCGGGCTCGAGGGCACCTTGCAGGCCCTCGCGGCCGAGGCCGGCGCGGAGTCGGTGCGCCAGCTGCCCACGCTCAAGCTGTTCAAGATCAGGATGGACCTGGAGATGGAGGGCGACACCAAGGCGCTCGCCTCGGCCGCCACGGCAAGCGAGCCGATCGAGCTCGAGCCCCAGCCCTACGACGAGCACGACATCGCCGTCATCAGCGCCCTGCAGGGCGACATGCCGGTCGTGCCCGAACCCTACGCGCCCGCCGCCGCCGCGCTGGGCGAAGACCAGGACCGCTTCCTCGATCACCTCGCCGGGATGCGCGAGCGCGGGCTGTTGCGCCGCGTCGCGGCGATCCTCTATCACCGCCGCGCCGGTTTCTCGGCCAACGGCATGGGCGTCTGGAAGGTGCCCGAGCCCGACATCGACGAGGTCGGGCGTCAGATGGCCGCCGTACGCGGCATCTCCCACTGCTACCAGCGGCCCACCTACCAAGACTGGCCCTACTCGGTGTTCACGATGGCCCACGGGCGCTCCAAGCAGGAGTGCGATGCGATCCTCGACTCGATCGCCGAGATGACCGGGATCGAAGACCGCGCCACGCTCTACTCCTCGACCGAGTACAAGAAGATCAGGCTGCTCTACTTCACCGAGGACTTCAAGAACTGGGAACGCGAGCACGCCGGTGTCTGAGGCGCCGCGAGTCGCCGGCCGACGCGCTCTCCGCCCCCGGCCCTAACGCCGCCCGACGAACGACTTCGATGCCCGCGTCGTTGACAGACACGCGCTCCTCAGAGCTCTACCGCCGCGCCCTGGAGCTGCTACCCGGCGGCGTCAACTCGCCTGTGCGGGCGATGCGCGCGATCGGTCGCGACCCGATCTTCATCGAGCGTGGCAGCGGCGCGGAGATCTTCGACGTGGACGGCAACCGCTACGTCGACTATGTCTGCTCTTGGGGGCCCCTGATCCGCGGCCACGCCCACCCCGACGTGCTCGCGGCGCTTGCCACGGCGGCCGCAAAGGGCACGAGCTTCGGCGCGCCCACGGCCGCCGAGGTCGACCTCGCCGAGGAGCTCGCGCGCCGGGTCGAGTCGGTTGACATGGTGCGCATGACCAGTTCGGGCACCGAGGCCGGCATGACCGCGCTGCGACTCGCCCGCGCCGCCACCGGGCGCGAGCGGATCGTGAAGTTCGCCGGCGCCTACCACGGCCACGTCGACGGGCTGCTCGCCCAGGCCGGCTCAGGTCTGGCCACGCAATCGCTGCCCTCCAGCCCCGGCGTCCCGGCGGCGGCCGCGGCGGCGACCACGATCGTGCCCTGGAACGATGCCGAGGCGCTCCTGGCGGCCACCGCCGAGGGCGAGCCGATCGCGGCGATCGTGGCCGAGCCGATCCCGGCCAACATGGGGCTCGTCCCCGCGGAGGCCGGCTTCCTGGAGCTGTTGCGCACCCGCGCCAAGGCAGCCGGCGCGCTGCTGATCTTCGACGAGGTGATCAGCGGCTTCAGGGTCGCGCGCGGCGGCGCCCAAGAACTGAGCGGCGTCGACGCCGATCTGACGGTCATGGGCAAGGTGATCGGCGGCGGCTTGCCCGCCGGCGCCGTGGGTGGCAAGGCCGAGCTGATGCGCATGTTGGCCCCCGCCGGCGAGGTCTACCAGGCGGGCACGCTGTCGGGCAACCCGCTCGCGGTTGCTGCCGGGCTCGCCACGCTGGCACTGCTCGACGACGGGGCCTACCTGCGCCTGGCCGCCTTCACCGAGCAGCTGGCCGCCGGTCTGCGCGAGGCGGCCGAGGCGAGTCCTTTCCCGGTCCAGATCGCAAGCGCGCCGGGACTGCTCACCGTGTTCTTCAGCGAGACGCCCGTGCGCGACCTGGCCGGCGCCCAGGCCTGCGACCATCGCGCCTACGCGCGCTGGTGTCGTGGGCTGCTCTCGCGCGGGGTCTACGCGCCGCCCTCCCAATACGAGGCCTGGTTCCCCTCGCTCGCGCACGCCCCCGAGCAGCTGGATCTCACCCTCTCGGCGGCCGCCGCGGCCTTTGCGGAGCTCGCGTGAGCGTGCTCAAGCGCCTGCGCGCGCTGTTGCTCTCCGAGGGAGGGCTGATGGCAAGCCTCGTCGAGTCCAACTCCGATGACGCGCTGCCGCGCGGCGCGTCGCGCGGCCCGGCCCAACTCGCCGCCTCCGGTCCCAGGGCAAGCGGCCACGAGCGCGACTACGAACTGCTCGTGGAGACGATCTACGAGGGCTATCTCCTGCACTACGGCGTCGCGCGCGTCGTACGAGCGCCCGAGCAGGACCTTGGCCTGCTCGCCGGCGACCGCCTCTACGCTCTTGGCCTGGCGCGCCTTGTCGAGCTGGGCGACATCGAGGCGGTCACGGAGCTGGCCGACACGATCACCCTGAGCGCGCTCGCGCGCGCCGAGGGGGGCGTCGATCTGGCCGAAGCGGTTTGGATGGCCGGCGCCCACGCGGTCGGCTGGGGGGCCGCCGCGGGCTACGAAGACGCCAAGGCGCTTCTGCGGGCCGGCTCGCCAGGAGCATTAGAGGCGCTACGCCGCTCCGGCCCCGTTTAGGAGCGTCTCCGCCCGGCCCACGCGCCCCTCCCGGACAGCTCCTGAGAGCCCTTCCGGGGGGCCCGCACGCCCGCGTCGAGACGGGCCCCGGGGGGCACGCCCCGAGCACGGGGAGGCGTTCACTCGATATTGTTCCCGCCGTGGCCGACAAGCACAGCCAGCACAAGTCCCGCTACACGCTGGACCGCCAGATCCCGGGAGCCTTCGAGGGGGAGACCGTCACGCGTCGACGCTTCATGACCGTCGGCTCCCAGGCCGCAGGCGGGATCGCGGCCGCTTCCTTCCTGCTGCCCGCGCTCGGCTTCGCGATCGGGCCGATCTTCAAAGAAAACGAACACACCTGGGAGAGCGTCGGGCCGGAAGACATGTTCCCCGACAACAACTACATCCCGACCGTGATCACGCTCACGCCCGGGATCGGCGAGGCAGGCAAGGGCACCGTGTACGTGCGCAAGCGCAACCCCTTGCTCGACACCGACAAGGGCGATCGCGACACGCAATTCATCGCGATCACCTCGCGCTGCGCGCACCTGGGCTGCCCGGTGCGCTGGGTGGACGCGGCCGAGCGCTTCATCTGCCCCTGCCACGGCGGCGTCTACAACCTGCTCGGCGTGCCGGTCGGCGGACCGCCCGTCAGGCCACTCGACCGCTTCTACACCCGCGTCGTGCGCGGAGTCGTGCAGATCGGTTCGCGCTACAGCGTCAACAGCGAGCTCGAACGCTTCTCGCCGCGCGACCCGGGCGAGGCGCTCGACGGGATCGGCCAATACATGTATCCGTCGCGACCCTCGGAGAGGCGCTAGGCATGGCCAAGGCTCCCAAGCTGCCGGCTCCGCCGATGCCCTCCGCGCTGAAGGGGCCGCCGCCGCGCCCGGGCGATCCGGCCTCGAAGCTCGGTCCCGCCGACCACGCCAAAGAGGGCGGCAAGAGCGTCGTCGATTGGGTGGACGAGCGCACCTCCCTCAGCGGAGGCGCCCGCTGGATGATGTTCCGCAAGGTGCCCAAGGGCACCAACTGGTTCTACACGCTCGGCTCGGCGACGATGTTCGCCTTCCTCAACCAGGCCGTCACCGGCGTGTTCTTGGCCATGTACTACCGGCCCGACGCCTCCGGCGGGGCCTACGAATCGATCAGGCACGTCACCAACGAAGTCTTCCTCGGCCAGTTCGTGCGCGGCATGCACAAGTGGGGTTCGAGCGTGATGGTGATCCTCGTGTTCCTGCACATGGGCAGGACCTTCTTCTTCGGCGCCTACAAGTACCCGCGCGAGCTCAACTGGGTGATCGGCGTGGTCCTCCTGATCCTGACGATGACGATGTCCTTCACCGGTTACCTGCTGCCGTTCGACCAGCGTGCCTACTGGGCGACGATCGTGGGCGTCAACATCAACGGCACCGGTCCCCTGATCGGGCCCTACCTGAGCGACTTCCTGCGCGGTGGCGGCGAATTCGGGGCGACCACGCTGTCGCGCTTCTATGCGATCCACATGATGCTCGTGCCGGGGTTGATCGCGGCGCTGATCGGGGCCCACCTGTATCTCGTGGCCAAGCTCGGCACGACCGCGCCGCCGTGGCTGAAAGCCCAGAAGAAGGCCGAGCTGCGCGAGGCTGACGCGTGAACCGTCGCGAGAAGGAGGCCTACCTCCGCGAATACTCGTTGCAGAAGGCCGAAGGCAAGCCCTTCTTCCCCTACGCGATAATGAAGGACTCGCTGATGGCGTGCGTCGTGATGGCCTGCATCATCACGATGTCGCTCGTGCTCGGGGCCGAGCTCGGCTCCAAGGCCAACCCGACGACCACCACCTACGTGCCGCGGCCGGAGTGGTACTTCTTCTTCCTGTTCGAGCTTCTGCGCGTGATCAAGCCGCCGAGCATCGTGCCGCTCGCCACGATCGGGATCCCCACGATCGGCATGATCCTGCTGTTCCTGCTCCCCTTCTACGATCGCGGACCCGAGCGCCGGCCCGAGCGCCGGCCCGTCGCGATGTTCACGGCCCTGTTCGTGATCGGCGCGATGGCATTGCTGACCTACGAGGGCGCCAACGCGGGCTCCCCGACGGTGATCGAAATGGCGACGCCTGCCGCGGTGGTGCAGGCCGGGGGGAAGACCTTGGCCGAATTCGAAGCGGGCCGCAAGGTGGTCGCCCAGTCGGGCTGCTTGGCCTGCCACAAATTGGGCGAGGACGGCAACGCCGGCCCTGGTCCGGAGCTCACCCATATCGGTTCTCGGCTGCCCGCCCAAGGCATCGCCCGCACCCTGGTCAACCCGACCGCGCCGATGCCGTCCTTCAAGAACCTGCCGCCCAAGAAGTTCAGCGCGGCCGTGTTCTTCCTGTCTCAGCTCAAGTAGCCGACCTCGGTCATGGCCGCAATCAAGCGCGCTGACGCTACCGCCGGACGCCTGGAGGCGGGTCAGGTGCGCGACATGTTCGATCGCGTGGCGGGCGTCTATGACCTGCTCAACACGGTGATGAGCGCGGGCCTTCATCACCGCTGGCGCGAGCGCGCCGCCGACCTGGCACAGGTCGGTCCAGGCGATCGCGTGCTCGATGTCGCGACGGGCACAGGCGACCTGGCGATCGAGCTTTCGCGCAGGGTGAGCCCCGGCGGGGAGGTCGTGGGCAGCGATTTCTCCGAAGAGATGCTCGCGCGGGCCCGGCGCAAGAACAACACCCCGCAAACGCTCAGTTTCGAGTGGGGCGACGCTCTGGACCTCGGCTACCCGGACGGCAGCTTCGACGCGGCGACAGTGGGCTTTGCGGCTCGCAACTTCGCCGATCTCCCCGCCGGCTTGCGCGAGATGCGCAGAGTGGTGCGTCCAGGCGGACGGGTGGTCGTGCTCGAGTTCACGACCCCCACACGGCTTCCCCTTTCCGCCTTCTACAGCGTGTGGTTCGATCGAATGGTGCCAATCCTGGGCAGGCTCTCCAAGGATCCCGACGCCTACACCTACCTGCCCAACTCGGTCAAGCGCTTTCCCGGGCCGCGGGCTTTGGCGGGCGAGATGGAGCGGGCGGGCCTGTGCGAGATTCGCTACCTGCTCACGGCCGGGGGCATCGTCGCCATCCATGCCGCTACCGTCCCAGCATGACCCTTTTGCATCCGGCCGCCGACGTGGAGGCCGTCGAGGAGATCATGCGCCGCGGCGGCCCGAGGCTGCGCGAGCGGATGGCGCGCGTCGAGGCTCATCTGGAAGCCGTCGCCGCCGAGTCGGGCGCGCCGCTCGCCGCGTACGCCACGGCGACGGTGGCCGCGGGAGGCAAGCGCCTGCGTCCGCTGCTGGTCGTGCTCGCGGCGGAGGCCGCCGGTGGGCCGAGCGACGGGGACGAGCTGAGCCTGGTTCGCGCGGCGGTGGCGGTCGAGCTGGTGCACTCGGCGACGCTCGTCCACGACGACCTGATCGACGGCGCCGAGCTGCGCCGGGGGCGACCGACGGTGGCCGCCGAGGCGGGACGGACGGCGGCGATCGCGACCGGCGATCTGCTCTTCTCCAGAGCTTTCGCCGAGCTGGCCCGCAACAGCTCCATCGAGCAGCTGCAAGCTCTGTCCGACGCAAGTTCTGCGCTCGCCGCGGGGGAGCTGTTGCAACGCGAGGACGCCTACGGTGCGAACGTCACGGTCGAGCGCTATCTCGAGCGCTGCCGGCTGAAGACCGCCTCGCTGTTCGAGGCCGCGTGCCGCCTGGGCGCATTGATCGGCGCGCAAGGCAGCGCTGAATTGGCGGCCATGCTGGGCAAGTTCGCCGAGCGAATCGGCCTCGCCTTCCAGCTGCTCGACGACGTGCTCGACGTGTCCGGACCGCCCGAGCGAACGGGCAAGTCGCGCGGCACCGATCTGCTCGACGGCACTGTCACGTTGCCCTTGATCCTCGCGCGCGGGCGCGAGCAGCGCGTGGCCTCGTTCGACGTCTCGACGTTCGCAAATCACGACGGTTCCGCTCAAGGCGAGCGTCACGTCGCGGCCGAGCGTGTGTGCGACTGGATCGCGGCCAGCGGCGCCCTGGAGGAGGCGCGCGAGAGGGCGCTTTCGATCGTGGCCGAAGCCAAGCGCGCGCTGCCCGAGGCGCTCGGCGAAGAGCACCTGGAGCGGTTGAATCTGCTCGCCGACGCGGTCGTCGAGCGCTACTGCTGACGCGTTGGCCTCGACTCGGCTAGGACGCCGCCAAAGCTGCGGCTCTGGCTGAAGCGCGGTTCCTTAGAGTTGGAAATCGTTGGCGCCGATCAGGTCCAGCTCGAGCGCGCGCGAAAAGACCTCGATCTCCTCGACCATGTTTGCGTGAGTCAGCTGCCGCAGGTCGCTGAGTAGGGCTCCGGTCGCCCTGTCGAGCTCCTCGTCCAAGCGCTCCACCAATGCCTGACCGAACACGCCCTCGCGCAGGGCATCGCAATCGGGGCAACGCATCAGGATGTGCCAGCGCCCGGGCGATTCCTCGACCCAATCGAGCGGGTGCACGAGCCCGCCGGCACAGCGCGGACACACGTGCAGCGCTTCGCCGGGAGCCGTGCTCGGGGAATCGCCGCTCCACGGTCGCGGCTTGACGGGGGTATCGCTGCTCGCTCTGACCGAACCCGAGTCCACGGGGGTGCTGGTCGCGTCCGGGGCCAGGTGCGCATCGACGGGGGTGCCGCTGCCGGCGCGAGTCGAAGTCGGCTCGCCGTGCTCGGGAGCGCTGTCGAGGTAGACGACCTCGATCTGCCTGCCTCCGGGGAGCTTTACGTGACGGCGCATACGATGGTGATTGTCCTCGTGCATTGTCTCTCTCCCGCCTCATCGACGGCCAAGCCGCGGGCCTTTAGCGACCCGAGCGAAACTGCGGAGGACCTGCACGCGGCTCGAGTAGTAGGCCGAGGCGGCGCGGCGCGGTGATAGCTTCAGAGAGACGATGGCTACCGCAATCAGGACGATTGGCCACGACGAGCGACTGAGCATCGTCGATCACCTCGAAGAGCTGCGCACCCGGCTGATCGTGAGCGCGGTCGCCTTCGCGGTCGTGTTCGCGGTCTGCCTGTGGCAGAACCATGCCTTGCTGAACTTCATCAACAGGCCGCTGCACAAGCAGACCGAGCAGCAGGCTCGCAGAGGCGAGGGCCCGGCCGGCCAGACTTGGCTGACCCAGCAGGCCGTGCTGGGAGTGGCCAAGGACACCCAGGCGATCGCCCACGCGCTGGGTGCGCCGAGCAGCGGCCTGCCCGCGGCCACGAGGGCTCGGCTGGCCGGCTCGATCGCCAAGCTCCAAAGCGACATCGCGAGGTTGCCGCGCAGCCCTAGCGGCACGAACCCGACCACTTTGGGACCGGGAGAACCGCTCACGGCGACGCTGACGGTGACGCTGTATTTCTCGCTCGTGCTCGCCCTGCCCTTGATTCTGTTCGAGCTCTACGGCTTCGTGCTGCCCGCCTTCAGCCCGCGCGAGCGACGCACGGTCATGCCCCTGTTGATCTGCGTTCCGTTTCTGTTTGCGACGGGGGTCGCGTTCGGCTATCTGGTGGTCCTGCCCGCCGCGGTGCACTTCCTGCAGAACTTCAACAGCAGCCAGTTCAACGTGATGATCCAGGCCAACCAGTACTACAAGTTCGCGGCCACCGTGCTGCTCGCGATGGGGCTCTCGTTCCAGGCGCCGATCGCGATCGTCGGGTCGGTGCGGCTCGGCCTGGTGACCCCGCGCCAGCTGCGGCGCAACCGCCGCTACGCGATCCTCGCCTGCGCCGCGGTCGCCGCCTTCTTGCCAGGCGACGCGTTTACGCTGCTGTTGGAGACGGTCCCACTGTATTTGCTCTACGAGGCGAGTATCCTGATTGCATCGGTTGTCGCGCGACGCGATGCGGCGCGGGCGACGGTCACAGGGGCAGGGCGCCCTCCCGAGGACCCACCATCCTCGCCGGGCGCATCGGGAACGCCTGCGCCCCAGGGGCCATCGCCGGGCGACGCGGAGGGCGCGAGGGACGCGCAGGCGGCCGGGGCAAGCGAAACACAACCAACCAGAGCGCAAGAGATGATCGACCACATAGACCCAGACTTGGCCGGCTGATGCTGTTCGACCTGCGAGGACGCGGCCGCCGCCGCACCGTGCGAGCCGTCTACCTGGGCCTGGCGATCCTGTTCGGACTGAGCTTCATCGGCTTCGGCGTGGGCACCGGGCTTGGCGGCGGCGGAATCTTCGAAGGCCTGTTCGGCAACAAAGAAAGCTCGGCCGGGGCCGGCTACGGCAAACAGGTCTCAGAAGCCGAAAAGCGCACTCGCCTTCATCCGAGCGAAGCGGCCGCCTGGGCCGCGCTGGCCGAAGCTCGCTTCCACAACGCCAACGGCAGCGAATATTACGACGAAGAAAAGCAGCAGTTCACGAGCAAGGGCAAGGAACAGCTGACCAAGGTCGTCGACGCTTGGAACCGCTATGTGGCGCTCAACCCGAAGAACCCGCCGCTGACGATCGCCTATGACATGGTCAGGGTGTTCGGCGAAGAAGGCCTCAACCAGCCGGGCGAAGCAGTTGCCGCCTTGCAGCTCGTGATACCCAGCAAGCCGGCCAGCGTGACGCTGTATGGCGATCTCGCGAAGTTCGCCTACCAGGCCAAAGACACCAGCGTGGGCGACCTGGCCGCCAAGAAGACGATCAGTCTGACACCGGCCGCCGATCGCAAGCGAGTCGAAGAAGAGCTCGCCCAGCTCAAGAGCAATCCGACGGGCAATCCCTCCAAGGAAACGTTTACGGGGACCACCAACGGCAAGGTCTACACCGTCAAAGTCGGCGAAAAAGGACAGGGCACGATCCTGAAAACCAGTCCTGCGCCGACCACCACGGGCAAGACCTCGAGCACCAAGAAATAGGCGGCCGGGGTGCCCAGATGGCCGCCCCCCAGGAGACACCCAGGTACACGGCGCGCCTGCTGATCGACTGCGCCGACCGGCCAGGGATCGTGGCGGCCGTGTCGAGCTTTCTGTTCGAGCGCGGCGCGAACATCGTCTCCTCCGACCAGTACTCCTCCGATCCGATCGGAGGTCGCTTCTATCTGCGTACGGAGTTCTTCCTGGAGGGCCTGGCGCAGGAGCGCGAAGGCTTTACGCGGGCCTTCGAGGCGGAGGTGGCGGGGCGCTTTGAGATGGACTGGAAGATCCGCTGGTGGGGCGAGCGCCAGCGCTTGGCGATCCTGGTCTCGCGCCACGACCACTGCTTGGTGGACCTGTTGTGGCGCCGGCGCCGGGGCGAGCTCGACGCGGATGTCGTCACGATCCTCTCCAACCACCCGGATCTCGCCGGCGAGGCGCGTGCGGCCGGGGTGCCCTTCCACCACGTGCCGGTGTCCGCCGAGAGCAAGCGCGAGGCAGAGCTGCAGATGCTGGAGATCCTGCGGGGCCAGGTTGACGCGATCGTGCTGGCGCGCTACATGCAGATCCTCAGCGGCGAGTTCCTCGACGGGCTGGGGGCTCCGGCGATCAACATCCACCACTCGTTCCTACCGGCCTTCGCGGGCGCCAACCCCTACCGCAGAGCGCGCGAGCACGGAGTCAAGCTGATCGGCGCCACCGCCCACTACGTAACGGCCGAGCTCGACGGGGGCCCGATCATCGAACAGGACGTGGCCCGCGCCGACCATCGCCAGAGCGTGGCCGACCTCGAACGCATCGGCCGAGACCTAGAGCGCCTGGTCCTGTGGCGCGCGGTGTCCCTACACCTAGACGACCGCGTGATAGCCGACGCGGGCCGCACGATCGTCTTCTGAGGGCCCGCGTAAGGCCTGTCGGGCTACAGACTTCCAAGGTCGCCCTTCAGACGCGCCCAAGCTCGGCTAGAATCCTGCCCACACCGGCCTCCTCCAGGAGCCGGCGCCCCTCGCGGGCCGTTAGCTCAATTGGCAGAGCAGGGGCCTCTTAAGCCCAAGGTTGTTGGTTCGATTCCAACACGGCCCATTCGTCGTATGTCTAGTGCTGGTGCGGGTTTCTGGCACGAGAGCCTGTTCGGAGACGCGAGGCGCGGGGACCGTGGGTACCACTCGTGGGTACCAAACGCGGGGCGTGTGCGACCTTGAAGCTGCTTGAGATGCCGTCGGCGGCGGAGCCTGTAGGCGCTACTTGATCCCTGCGAATAGGTTTGCCGGCGGGATGCGGAGGGCTTCGGCGATCTGCATGAGCATTCCGAACGAAGGTGTCGATCTTCCGGTCTCAAGGCGCCAAACATACGATTCGCCGACGTCGAGAGCGTGTGCCAGCTCGCGCCGGCTGAGTCCGTGCGCCTCGCGCTGGTGGGTCAGGTTTGCGCCGAACTGCTTCGCCTTGTCCATATCCGAACCCTACCGGCTTGTTCAGACCGGCAAGGACTATGCTAGATTGTCTATGCCAGATTGTTCATGCCTGGTTGGATAGTCGCAGAGTCATCGTGTGGCGGCGTATCGCGCTCGGCGGCCGAGCGAAGAATTGCCTCGGTGCGGGATTGCGCCCGCACCGAGGCTGAGCACAGGAGGTTAGGACTCCCATGCAAGACACAGCAAAGCAGCATCGTGCCGAACACGACCGCGAAGTTGAGGCAGAAATCATCGTCGCGGTCCTCTACACCCACGCCGGAAGTTGCTCGCGGTCAGACTTGGAGCGTCATTTTGCGCAGATTGACGTGCTGGATCTCAACGACGCGCTCGCGCGCCTAAACGATCACGGAGCCGTTCAGATCGAGGGTGAGTGCGTCCAAGTCTCGGACTCCCAGCGGCAACGCCAGAACGTCGATCAGCTCGCCGCCGTGGTTCTCTACCACTTGACCACGACATCCGATCCCAAGGTGGTCAGCACCGAGCGTGTTACGCGCGAGGTAGAACGTGATCCTCAAGTGGCCGACGAACAGCGGGAAGTCGACGTGGCGTTGCGGCTGCTCGTCGCCGACGAGCTGGCGCATAGGCGGCCGCAAGGATGGGAGGCAAGCCGCGCAGCGGTCCGCGCTAGCGAGCTGAGCTTCTAATCCGCTCCACGAACAACGCCGAAGCACCCTGCTCCATCCGAGTCAGGATGCTTCGCGCGTGCGTGGGTATGCGTAGATAAGGATAGATGTGGGTCGTTTTGTGGGACCAAGGTTGAAAGCGTGCGCTTTCAAGCTATTTGCAGTTGTGGACATCCGAAGCTTTTCGGGCTACATCTTTTGGCATGTCCAACTCGCCAAGTCTCAGCCGGGCTTCAACTGTCTCTCCCAACCATCAGTCTGCGCGAGAGGCGAGCCTGGCCTACGTCATCCCTCGGCATCGGCCGTCAAGCACGGCGGAACGCTTCCTGCGCGAACCCGACTGGCCGCTCCGCGTGGCAGGTCATCATGCGCTGTCAGTGGTCAGCGTCCTCGCGCCGTGGCTTGGGCTGGCGTTTGTCGCGCTCGTGCTGATCCCAGCCTGGAGAATGTGGAGCCGTCATCGTCTCGCCGCCGCCGGTCGTTGGTTTGAGCTTCGCCTCGGCGAGCAGGTCTCGCGTCCGAACCTTGAGACGCTGACGAGCACACTTGCCGCAGGATTGCCACGGCCGCTGCTTGGCGCAGCGCCATGGGTGGCGTTTTCGCTGTCTGCTTCGGAGGACCGCGCGCGCTGCGATCTGTTCACCTCCGGCGGCGTAGCGGCGACGCAGGTTTGTGCAGCCGTGGAGCAGGCGTTGGGATGCACGGCCGTCGAGCAGTCGTCGCCCAACCTGCCCTCCATAGAGAAGCCTGTGCGACTGCGGGTCGCGGGTCTCGCGCCGGTTGGCTCGCGCTTCCTCCCGTTGCGCGTTGACCACCGCATCGATCCAGCCGGCCAGTTGCTCGCGGCACTGCGCGCCCAGCGGAACAGCGAGGGCGGCATCGTTCAACTCGTCCTGCAGGCCGCGCCCCGCTCCTGTCGTGGCCGTGCCCGATCGCAGGCAAACAGACTACGCGCAGGTCGTGGTCTCGAGCAGAGCACACCGCTCCGGGGATTGCAGGCGCTCGCCTCGTTTCTTCAGGGAGCTATAGAGCTGGTCGCCGCTGGCTCGTCGCGTCCGACCGGCCCAAAGACATCGCAGCCGATCGCCGACCCGTTCTCGCTTGAGCGAGCGCGTGCGATCGACAACAAGGCCGCGCGACCGCTCCTCGCCGCGACACTTAGGGTGGGCGCGTTCGCGGACGGGTGGCGCCGGGCAGGCGGGCGCGTGGGCGGACTACTCGCTGCCCTCGGCCAGTTTCACGACCTCGGCGGGCTGCGCAAGGGGTTTGAGCCGTTCGGCAAGCGGCGCTTGCTGGCGTGCCTGCCTCCAGTGAAACCACGGTTGCTCTTGAGCAGTAGCGAGGCGGCAGCGTTGATAGCGGTCCCGGAGAAGAGCGCGCTGGCGCCGTTGTCGTTTCCCGAGGCGCTGTCGAGCCGGATCGCGCCAGTCGCGCAAGCGCCATCGCGCGGGCTGCTGTTGGGACACAGCGACCACTCGGGTTTCGAGCGCGACGTACGCATCGAGCCGATGTCGCTGTTGCAACACGCGCACCTACTTGGGCCGACAGGACGCGGGAAGAGCACGCTGCTACTCAACATGAGCGTGGAAGCGATGCGCGCCGGCATGGGCGGGATGGTGCTCGACCCGACCGGCGAGCTGACCGGATTGATCCTGTCTCGTGTGCCGAGCGGCCGGATCGCTGATGTTGATCTCCTCGATCTCGGTGACACGCGTCACCCGCCGGCCCTCAACCTGCTCGCCTGCTCGCCCGCCGACGGTGACGGTCACGCGCAGGCGATCTGCGGCATTTTTGCCAGGTTGTTCTCGCGGTTTTGGGGGCCGAGGACCGAGGACATACTGCGCTCGGCGCTGACCACGCTTTTGTGTGGGCGCGGTCCGGCCGATGCGTCGCCGACATTGGCCGACGTGCTTACGCTGCTGACCGATCCGAGCGAACGCTCCCGGTACCGGGCGAGCGACCCGGTTGCGCTCGATGTGTTTTGGCGTCAGTGGCAGGCGCTGAGCGAGCAGGCAAGGATGCAAGCGCTCGCTCCATTGTCGAACAAGCTGCGGGCGCTGCTCGGCAATCGCGCGCTTCGCAACGTGCTATGCCAGCCATCCGCACCCGATCTCAGCGAGCGGATCAACACGGGGCGGTGGCTTATCGTTTCATTGCCGCAGACCTTGGGCGAGGACGCCTCCGACCTGATCGGTTCGGTACTGCTTCACCGCGCGTGGCAGGCCGCGCAGCGGCTCGGCCCGCTCGCGCACAGCGACCGCCCGCCGTTCCTGTGCCTGGTGGACGAGTGCCATCGCTTCTGCCATCTGCCGCAGGGGATGGCGACGGCCCTCGCCCAAGCTCGCGGATACGGCGTAGGCATGGTGCTTGCGCATCAGAACCTCGCGCAACTCAAAGACCACGAGCTCGCCGAAGCCGTTAACGCCAACTGCCAGACGAAGCTCTGTTTTGGGTTGGGAGGAGCCGACGCGAAACGCATGGCCGTCCATTTCGAGCCACGGCTGGACGCACGCGACCTGCTGCACCTCGGCGCGCACACGATCGCCTGCCGCGTGCTGCACGATTCCCATCAGCTACCCGCTGCAACAGCGACGACCGAACCACCATCCCGACCGACACCTGGCGACGCCGCTGGAGCGATACATGACCGCGCGCGTGCCAGCGCAACCGAGCGCTCGGTGGTGGAGAAAGCGATCCGCGAGCGATATGAGCGCATCGAGCAGCCGCCGCCAGGACGAGCGGCAGCCGACGAAGCGCCAACTGACGCTGGTCGAGGGCTACTCGACCGGGAAACGATGAGTGCTCCGTTCGGGGCTCCGCACGACGCTCCATACCACGGAGCACCCCCGCCCCCCGCAACCTGGCACCAGCACAGCGATCCCGAGCCAGAGCACGACCCTGACAATGAATATCTGATCCCCGGTCGCGGGGAATGGCCATGACGCCGAGCATCCTTGCTCTGACCGCCCGGGATCGGGCACTACTCGATCGACTCTCTCAGGCCGAGCCTCTACTCACCTCCGAGCTTGGTCTTCTCTTCTTCCCCGGTCTTCGCAACTGTCGTCGCCGGTTGCTCAGGCTGGAGAGGCAAGGTCTCCTGTTGCGCGTCTACCCAGCGCGCTCACACCGCGGCGGACGATCCGAGGCGCTGTGGTTTCTCTCACCCACAGGAAGGCAGACCATCGGAGCGCCGAGGCGACGGCCGCCAAGCCTGTCGATTCCAGACCTCGAGCACCGCCGCGCGGTTGCGCGCTTCTTCCTTGCACTGACCGAGCGCAGCCTCACCACAACCGGGGAGGGTCTGTATAGATGGCTCGGCGAGCAGCAAGCGCAGGACGGCACGGGCGTGAGCGTGCGTCCGGACGGCTACGGTCGATATCTGCTCCCCGATGGCGAGATCACCTTCTACCTGGAGATCGACCGCGCCACAGAGTCAGCGCGCAGGGTGAAGGCGAAGCTAGACGCCTACAAGCACGCTCTCGCCGCAGATCCCAACCGCGAGCGTGGCAACGTCCTGCTCGTGTGCGACGGTCGGCGCCGACTCGCCAACCTCGCCCGCTGCGCGCCGCCAGGTCCACCGTGGGTGTGGGGCAGCACCGACGGCGAGTACTACGAGTTGTTGCCGGCGCGCGAGCAGGCCCGGCACTTTGACGAGCTTCCCGCCTCGCCGCGCAAGGCCGGTCACTGCGTCGAGCACTGTCTCGGGCGGCGCTGGCGACAGCTGAGTTCGTTGGCTGCAAGCGGAGTGCGGGCTAAATGAGCGGACGGCAGCGCACCCGTGAGCACCCGACCTCGCCGCCGGGCAGCGCTTCGGCTAGTCGCCAGCGGCGAGGCGATCCCGCTCGCGTCGATCGTTCCCAGCCACGACACGTCACGAGTGGCGTTCGGCGATCGACGACCGCCGCACCCGAACGACTCACAGCAGACGACGTGATGACCGCGCCCGAGGTCGCCGGGCTCCTCCACGCGCCTACCTCGACCGTCGAAGATTGGGCGCGTCGAGGTATCCTGCCGAGCGTCAAGATCGGCAGGCGTCGGCTCTACATACGCCAGCAGATCGAAATGGTCCTGCTTGGCCGCGACGCACCCGGACGGGATGCACAACGGTTAGAAGCGGGGTAGGCTCAGCAGGTTGTTCTTAATCGTCGAGTCCGGCAGCGTCGTGATGTAGTCACTGCGAGAGCATTTGGGACAGTTGCGCACGACGACAGTTGCACGCTCGCCGCCCCCATTCGTGTAGTAGCGGTCGCCATTGGCGTCCTCAAGGTCTTTGACGATCGTCGCCCGGCTGTACCCGTCGCCCTCGGTGGCGCCGTTTAGGCGCACTCGGGTGATGTGCTCGTGGGGATCTTCCGTTGTTGTTTCGGTTCTAACCGCCGTGATCTCATATGTACTCATGAGCCGACTCCTTCTGTCTGGGATTGTGCTCGCCCGACCGGCCAGGGTTCTGCGAGCGTTAGGGGCGGCTCAAGATAAGGGATGTTCCGGCGGACGACTCGTCGGGAGCGTCCGCTAGGTTGACCTAGCTTCGTCTGGATACGGATTGGAGGGGCCGTCTCCTGACCGGCCAAGTCTCCGGAGACGGCCCCAACCTGTCGCACGTCGCCTCGGTCGTGTGTGGGCGGAGCACCGGGATGCCCCAGCCTGGGGGCATGGCGGAAAGCGAGCCCTACCGAACTAAGGACCTTGCGGTTTGGGCAATCTTGCGGCAGGAGCTACGAAGGTCTGTATCGGTCGCTTACCGCTCCTGACTGCGTTACGCGTGACCAAGCGGCTCAAGCGGCTTCGCCTGAGCCACGCACAGCCAAGCTCAATCAGAGGCAGCGGCAGTGCGATCGTCGTGCCCTAGAAACGACGAAACCCTCAGGTCATCACCTATGCGAATCGCTGAGGGCGGCCTATCGTCGGACGACTTTCGGTACCTTCCAGCTTCGTTCCCTGTACCAGTCGCCATGGCCCTGGGAAACGGCGGCAAGTGGTGGCGCTCGGGCTCCGGCTTGCCTAGGCATCGCGCCTTGCATACAGCATAGGGCTGGCTCGGACGGAACCGTGAGCACGCGCCCAAGCCAGCGGTACCGCCGAGGCGGGCAGACCTACGACGGCCCTACTGACCTGCTTCACTTGGCTCATGCGCTTGTCGCCAACTCGCCACGTCGTTTCCCAAATTCCCCCAGTCCTGCCCGACAGGCGACGGGGCATCCCGGATGGGCGTGGTTATCCCTCGCTTATAGGGTTTTCCGGCATCCTCAAGAGTGTTTGCACGGCTTCACTCCTTTCGTTGAGAACACACGGAAGTTTAGTCCAAGCGCGAGACCTCGCTCATATTGAGATCGCAGGAATGGCTCAATGCCTCTTGGCTCAGTTTCAGGCGTTCGCGCTTCCGCTTGAGGTTGGCGGCGAACTGCTCTCGGGCGTCCATGTGTTAAGGCCGGTTGAAATGTAGGCCGGTTTTGCCCACCCCGGCGCGACTGGCCTAGTTTTCAGCCAACGCCCACACCATGCGCCGATGCTCCGCTGATCAGGCCGACAGCTCCAGAGCCAAAACCTCAAGACGCCCTTAAAGGACGAACGAACGCGACGAGTCACGACAGTCGCATCAGTGCAAGACTGGATGGCGTGACCCCCTGAGTTCGGTCCGGCCCTTGTGGGAGTTTCTTGCGCTCGCGATGATGGGCGAGAAAGGAACTCTGATGAAGCGACGCAGGCATACGCCGGAGCAGATCATCCGCAAGTTGCGGGAGGCCGAGCGGCTGCTCGGGGAGGGCAAGCTGATCCCCGAGGTCGCCAAGACCCTGGAGATCAGCGAGCAGACCTTCCATCGCTGGCGTAACCAGTACGGCGGGATGAAGGCCGATGACGTCAAGCGGTTGAAGGAGCTGGAGCGCGAGAACGGCCGTTTGAAGGCGATCGTGGCCGATCAGGCGCTTGAGAATCGCGCGTTGAAGGAGATCGCGTCGGGAAATTGGTAGGCCCAGTCCGTCGGCGTCGGGCGGTCGCGATGCTTCGTGACCGTCTCGGCGTCAGCGAGCGCTGGGCATGCCGGGTGGTGGGGCAGCATCGCTCGACGGAGCGCTACGAGCCCAAGCGAGCCGAGGACGACCAGGCACTGCGTGCCGAGCTGCGGAAGTTCTCCGCCGAGCGGCCGCGGTGGGGTTATCGGCGTGCGCACCATCATCTGCGCGAGCTGGGGTGGGACGTGAACCGCAAGCGGGTGCAGCGGTTGTGGCGCGAGGAGGGGTTGCGGGTGCCCGTGCGCAAGCGCAAGCGCCGGCGGCTCGGGGACTCGACGGTCCCAGCGAAGCGGTTGCGGGCCGAGCAACCGAATCATGTGTGGGCGTTCGATTTCCAGTTCGACCAGACCGCTGACGGCAGGATCCTGAAGCTGTTGAACATCGTCGATGAGTTCACGCGTGAGTCGCTGGTCATGCGCGTAGAGCGCAACATCGACGCTGACACGGTCGTATCGACGCTGGAGACGCTACTCGCCGAGCGTGGCGCCCCCGAGCTGCTGCGCTGCGACAACGGGCCGGAGATGACCGCACACACACTCAAAGACTGGTGCGTGCTCTCTGACACCGGGACAGTGTTCATCGAGCCGGGCTCCCCCTGGCAGAACCCGTTCGTCGAGTCCTTTCACTCCCGTGTCCGCGACGAGCTCCTGGATATCGAGGAGTTCTCCTGCCTGGCCGAGGCCAGGGTCGTGATCGAGGATTGGCGCGAGGACTACAACCAGCGCAGACCACACTCCGCGCTGGGCATGCGCGCACCAGCAGTGTTCGCAGCCGAGTGGACCACCGCACCCACACCGCTCGCAGCATGACCAAGGTCATCAGGCGACGCCCCACGAACAATCTCAGCGTGAGCATCCATCCGCCCCGAGCACTACCGTCCCGCCCGTCATATCCACCACCCTCTCACTCGTGGTGGACCGACAAACGGGGTCCAGCCATGGAGACAAGATGAGCCAACACCCGAAGTGGGATCGACCCTCCTATTACGGTCGCCCTTCTGCCATAGACGCGATGGGCACTATCGCAGCGCCGTTCCTGGCGGGCATCGGGATAGCACTAGCCGTCTTGGTGATCTCGAACGAAAAGAACTTCGGCGCTGCGAACGAAGCGCTGTTTTCCTTGGTTGCGGCGACCACGTTCTTGGTCGCCTGCGTGGAGTGCGCTTTCGTAGCCAGGCAGTTCGTAGTCAGGCCAGTCGAACTGGTGGAATGGCGACCCGATCCGCACGAAGAGGACCGTGTCTTGCTGTTGGAGGCAGAACAGAGGAACGCCCACAAAAAGTTCGAAAAGTGGGCTAACCGAGCACGTTGGGCCTACAACGTCGGCATCATAGCCTTCGGTGCGGGGGTTGTGCTCCTCCTGATTCCAGCGGATGGTTTGCACGCCGCTCACGGCTGGCGTCTTGGGGCCTTTGTATTGGCTTGCACAGCGCTCGCAGCGGAGGTCATCTCGATTGTGTCAGCCACTATGTGGGGGTACTGGCTGAAACGACAAGCTAAGCCCGAGAACAACCGGGGAGGTGACTCGGGAGTGGCATCTGGCACTGAGGGCAGCGAGGTGCAGCAGCATCCAGACCAGCACGCTTTTTGAGCGCTTCCTCTTCTTCCCGTTGCTTACGAATATTCTCAAGCTCTCGATCATCGGCCATCTGGATATCCTAACTGTTGATTTTGGGACGTGCTACCTAAGTCTCATCTAGATTATTCCATTGCTCGGAAAGGCTAGCGTCCTTGACGGACAGACCAGGATCTTTACGAACGCATGGTCGTAGTTTGCGCTTACCGGAAGCTATGTGGGGAACAGCAGGCACTCAGAGACGGCATCTCCGTCTGGGCCAATGAGAACGACCCGGGCGTATGCGTCGGTCAGCTTTTCCAAGCGGATACTTCCCGTATGCGCCTCGACAGCAGCGATCAACCCCTTGATCTGTGCGTTCGTCAAGCCGACCGAAGCGATAGGCATCGCCCCGGGGTCTATTGGGTCGGCAGGCATTCTGAGCAGTCCTCTCTAGCTCGCCAGTGATGCGCTAGCGGCAGCCATCGCCTCAGAAAGCGAGTCGTGCGTGCTGTGCTCGTGCCCCTCGCCGGTAACCTCGTACTTGATGCCATCCGCCTCGCCGATTCTAGGAGTCCGTGCGGCGATATGCCGTCGTTCGCCCAACTCGCCATCTGTATAGCCCCAATGGTTTGTGCTTGGGACACGCACCCATTCGCGTATGTCTCGATCCTAGTCTCCGACCCGGACACGAACATGCGTTCCCCTTTCGCAGCTCGTTTCGCAGAAGCCTCTTAAAATGAGGCTATCCGTATCCGAGCACGGCCCTAGCTATGCTAGGGTTATGCTAGATGGCAAGTGATCTCAACATAGACCTGTCGAATCCAGAGGAGGTGGCAGCGAAGATGCCACAGGTTCTACGCCTCTACGAAGAAAAGCTCCAAGAGCAAAAGTTGCTCAACCAACAGGTCGAGCTGCTGCGTCGTGTGGTCGGGCACCCAGCAGCGCTATCACGCGTGCGAGGACAAACGTCCCGTCAAGTTCAGGGCCGAGCACCGGACCAGCCCCTCAGGAGACGAGCTGCGCCTGCTCAGGATCTAGCCGTTGCTGCTCTTGAGCGAGCCTATGACGAACTTGGGGGCACTGCGATGGGTCCGACATCCCTCTTCAAGTTTATGAAAGAACGAAACATGAAGACCCCTCCGAACGTTAGCGTCCTCGGCACGAATCTTTATGACGCTTGGAAGGCCGGTCGAATCATGAAGGCCACAAATAGCGTATACGTCCCTCTTGACGGAACCGAAAAGACAGAGGTGGGCAGACCGCTAACCGACTACTACTACGCCGCCGAGCAAGGATTTCCCGTGCCTGGAAGCTGGCCGCCACAACGCAGAAGGCACGGCCAGTAGCTACCGGATACATCTCTGCCGACTCGGACTGTAGATGACTCTCTCCGGCTGTGCCGCGCGCACCAGTCTACGACCCAACTAACGCCTACCGAGTTAGATGCGGTGGCGCAGCCCGAAAGACAGTCACGAGCGCGACGTACGCGAGCAAGTCAAGCGCATCGCCGCGTTGACGCGAGAAGCTGAGGCGCTCAAGCGCGAGCTGCGGGACCTCATCCGACAGCATCGTCCGGAGCTGCTCGCGGAGACCGGCTGCGGCCCTCTCTGCGCTGCCATCTTGATCGGGCAGACCGCGGGCGCCGAGCGCTTCAAGAGCGACGCCTCGCACGCACGTACTACCGGCTGCTCAGCGAAACACCAAGATCAACGGATTCTGTTCTCATGGAGAGCACATAGGTCGGAAGTCAACGATTCACAGATGACACGCGCCTGCTCGTCGTCGCGAGCGGGTCGCAGCTGCACGGGCGGCTGAAGTCTTTCTAGGTTGTGGGCCGGCGGAGCTGACTCGACGCCCGCGCAGCGCCGAGGGACGGAGAGGCGCTGGACGGACTGGGCTAGCCGATTGTACCGACCTGATGTGCGTGTCTGGTACCCGCGTAGAGGCTGCATCGTCCCGGACTTGGGTGAAGAGCAGCCTGCGTCGGCAAGCTCGATGCACGATAATTCCGTTGTGCAGCATCTTGCCGATAACAAGATCCAGACCTCGCTCCGGCAGGGTGTCCTCGCTCAGTTGGACGGAACGCTCGACCGCGTGCGCGAGTCCGGTAGGGGCGAGATCGTGCTACTTCACGGAGCTCCTAGCACTGGGCGCAGCACGCTGCTCGCTCAATGGGTGGCCGGACTTGGTGGTCGACTCAAAGGTACGCCGCGCGTTGTCGCCGGAGGATTTCGATTGGGCGCAGCTCGTGGCGATTTGTCTGCATGGCTCATTCCTCGGCGCCCGCGGGCGCTTCGTACAACTGGCATCCGAGCTCAAGGCCTCGCGGACTGGATCTTGGCGGCGGCAGCTGGCGGTGCTGTCTTCGACCCGACGGGGGTCTGGAAGGCCGCCACCTCGATCGCTACGTTCGTGGGCCAGACTGCAGCTGCCACGACATCGACAACAGCGAACGCCATACAGCCCCAGACGGTCCGTGCCGATGTGCTCATGCACGCCGTTGAGCGCTTGAGCCGCGATAGCAGTCCACTTGTACTCGTGCTTGACGACTTCGATCTTGCTCAGCCATCGCTCGAGTGGTCTACCGTCTTCCTACGTCGTCGCCTCGCGGCGATCGCCCACGCACGGCCGGTATTGGCAGTAATCGCAGCGTCCACAGACTCCCTGTCTGTGGGAAGCGTCGCGCCCACCGAGTTTTCAACGGCAATACTGGAACTCCGCAGCGGCGGCATCGGCGAACTGGCAGCGATCTCTGAGATTGAGGTACAGCGCCTCACGTCCAACGAGATCGAGGCCTGGCTCGGAGAGGCTTCAGCGGATGTCATCGGCAGCCTGCTCGCCTGCGGCGGCGGACACCCAGGCTGGACTGTCACCTTGTTCCAAGATTGGGAGAGCAATCACATCGTGGAGCAATACGAAGGCGTTTGGTCGTTCAAGTCAGGCCGCGTGCCTGCGGCCGCTCTAACCGCGACGGAGTACGTTACGACGCGACTGTGGAATACCGTCTCACCGGACTCTGCCGCGTTTGACCGCGCGAAACGTGCACTCACCCTCGCATCACTAGAGGGATGGTCGTTCAGCCTCGCGGCACTAGCCGATGTACTAGGCGAGAACCCGGAGACACTAGGTAAGTGGCTTGACGAGCACCTCTGCGCTGCAACAAACGATGAAGCCTTCATCGAACGGATCGCGGAGCATGACTCCCCGTTCGGCGAAAGGCTGTATCACTTCACGAGCCCTTTGATTCCCGTGGCACTACTCGCAGGGAATACCGTCACGAATGAAGACATGAGGCGGTACGCGACTGCGCTCCTGACTCATTGTCGCCGCTCGTCATGGCTACTTGGACTCGCCGCGACGCTCTTTCTCCAGGCCGGCGATGTCGAGCGAGCGGGCCATTTCCACCGACAAGCAGATCTATCTGCTGACGCCGAGACGCTAACTCAAGTGCTCGCCGAGGAGATGAACGCATATGACAGCGGCGAGACTGAGCGCTGGGAGCCGTGGCGACAGCTCGTCGCTGCGGGACGGATTAGCCACGCTGCATACGTATTGCGTTCCGAATACGACGCGGGTGTCGTCGCGCACTGCCTCCGATCCGCATATAGTCTCGTCACTTCCGTCCAGCAGACTGATCCCGCGTTGTCGGGACACACGATTCAGGTTGACGCAATGTGGACGCTGTCGATTGTTGCCGCGGGAAAAAACTGGGTGGCCGACGAGATCGCGTGTGCACTACGGTCGCTTGAATTGGCCGTAGCTGTTGACGACGACCAGAGCGTGATACGCGCCGCCACCTCGGCTGCGCACGCCTACATCCGGCTTTCGCACGCCGTCGAAAAAGGTGACGAACGATGGATCGCATTCGTGACACGGCGGCAGTTCTCGCTCGATATCCCAGGCGCCCCCGAGCTTGCCGCAAACTCGGTACCGTTGCCAACCCCAGTCGAACTGCGCGGCGTTGCACGCGGCCTGGTTCAGTCTGCCAACGCTGCCCGCGACCGGTTGGGCAGACTTGCCGACGGCCACCCGGCCGGCGAGATCGAATACGTCCAAGCCTCGCTGGCGCAGTTTGACCGTGCGACAGACCTGCATGATGCCCACCTCAACGCGGCGATCCAGGAGTTCATCAAGTGCGAAGCCGGAGACCTCTGCCAACGCGCCGCGGCCGCGAGGGACGCCCTGGCGGAACTACTTGAAGCGCGGTTCGCACTCGCCGAGGCCCACGCCGTCGCGGTAACTGCCCTCCGAGGTCATCTGGCGTGGGGCAGATGGCAGCAGGCCACCCATTCTCAACATCAAGCCGGACACCGACTGCAGAAGATGGGAAAGGGGCAGGAAGCACTGATGGCGTTCTCCTCCGCGATCTTCCTAGCAAGACAGACCCGAGAGATATTGCCGCTCCTTGAGGGCCCGGTATGGCGGTGCCTCGGAGATGCAGCCGTAGACCTCGGGTTTGCCGATGCCGGTCGCATCTGCTTTGCCATAGCAGTCTACATCGGCAACCTCGCAACGGAAAGCGGCAACGAACCGTCCCCCTTCGCTATCCAAGCGAGCGAAAGACTCGGTAGAGACCTCCCGTTGGCACTCCGGCAGGCACGCGCGGCCTGGGAGTTCGATCAGGGAGACACCTTCCTACGTCTACAACTCGGGACCGGAGGGGACGCGACGAGTATCTACCTTGCGGACCTTGTCGGAGCCGCGTCAGGCTAGGCAGACGACAGTTTGTCGCGGTCTCAAGATGAGGAGACCACGAACCGAGATGACAACCCTGCTCAGTTGTCAGCCTGCGGGAGTCGCGAAAGGCCAGGTGTGCGCCAGCAGCGGGCTGCATATGTCGCACAGCGACTGGAGCACGACCGCTTCGGCACTGAGCTGTCGCGGGCGGGCTCGGCGGCTGTGACCTGCGCGATCGCCTTCGCCCACAAGCGAGCCCCCACATCGAAGTTCGACGCGTCCCGCTACGAACGAGGAGCAGGAATCGACGAACAGGCGACGTCCTCGCAATTTCCGAGCTTCGCTTGACATAGGAGCAACATGCGCCACAAGGGTGAGCCTTATGGACTTGCAGCCAGGCTGAGAACGGGACAGTTGCTGGACGCACTTTCGGCACAGCTCAACCTGGTGTCGCCTCGCGCTAAAGGGTTTGGGTGAGACTGCGACGACAATTGGGCCAGGCGCGGCTGCGATTCTCGACATAGCGGCCAAGCTCAGCGGACTCCTCTAATAAGTCGCAGTCTGGGAACATTCACTTTGTTGGCTTGGCGCGACGGGGCCTGATTGGGGGGGCTTGCCTCCTGGTGCAGATACAGTAGGCGAGGATTTGGCGTACGGACTGCGTCTGATGCCGACCCGCTCCCCGGTCTCGGTGAGCGAGCATCACTCGACGACGCGTAGTCGGGATGGTGGCTCGTCCGATGATGGCGGATCTGGTTTGGCCTGGCTGCAGGATGGAGCAGGACGTCAAGCCGGTCGACCCGAATAGCCCGTTGGGCCAGTTGACCAAGCCTGGAGCGGGGTGTAGGTCAGGCCGTTGCTGATACGGGCTCGACGATGTCGACCGCAAACGCCGCCGTGAACGCCTGCGCCTGCTCGGACGCCGGGCGGGCGTGCAGATAGCGGCTCGTAGTGGCGAGCGTGCTGTGGCCCATGGCCTTCTGGATCGTCACGACATCGACGCCGCGCATCGCTAGTAGCGATCCGAATGTGTGGCGCAGATCGTGGAAGCGCAGCGGACGGACATCGGCAACGGCCTGGGCGCGGCGGTAGCGTCGGCGCAATGCAGACTCGTCGAGCGACCGTCCGAGCGCATTGCAAAACACGAGATCATCCGGGCTGACGAAGTGCTCGCGCCGGTTCATACGCTCTAGTGAGGCTGCCGCCTGATCGGCGAGTGGCACCTGGCGCATGTGCCCCGACTTCGTGGATGACTCCACCCCAGCGCTCATCGCGCGCGATATGTTGAGCACCGAGCGGGCGAAGTCAACGTCGCGCCAGCGAAGAGCAAGCAGCTCGCCCTGACGCAATCCCGCATAGGCGGCGGCCCGCACAATCTCGGCGTCCTGGCGATCCTCGGCGCTTAGCGCCTCGCGCTCTTGTTCGCCGAGGCCCAGCACCGATCTGTCCCGATGGCGGCCGTCTGCGAGCGCCCGAGCTAGCGCCTCGATCTCCTCCGGCGAGTAGAACACGAGGGCTCCGGGAGTCGGCTCGCGCCGCTTGTCTGCCTCCTTCGCGGGATTCGTCGGCAGTGCGTATGTCGACGGCTTGCATCCATATCCATACACGGCCGCGATCACGTTGCGATGCTTGTTCACCGTGCGGGGCGAAGCGCCCGTCTCGCTGATCGTCGCCAACACGTCCTCGACTTCGCGAGTGGTGATCCGTGCGGCTGGCCGATCGCCGAGCGCAGCCATGACATGCCCGAGCGTGACTCCGCTCCCGCGCTTGTACGGTGTCCCCGGCTCGGCGAGCACCGAGCGATGACCGGCGAGCGTTGACGGCTTGGCGCCGCGCACGTCCTCCAGCCAGTCCAGGTAGGCGTGGGCCACCTCACGGAAGGTCGCGCCCTGCGAGCGCCGGTCGCGCTCCGCACGCTCGGTGTCGGCCGCCTGTTCGACGTACTCCGACACGAGCTTCGCAGCCTCCACGTGAGCAGCACGCTCGTCGTATGCGCCGTCGGCAACGCGCCCTCGGTGCTTGCGCCAGCCGCCGGTCACGTGATCGGGTTCGAGCCAGGCTGGCCCGATGCGGCGCTTGACCTGTCGCCCGTCGTAGCGGAACTTAGCCTCGTAGAAAGGCTGACCGCGATGCTCACGGATGATGACGCTGGCGCTAGGCTTTCGAACTGGCATCGGCGTTCCCCCGGTGTCCTGCCCCCGGCGAGTACCAGTCGCGCGGGGGCTTCTTCTTGGGCTTGACGCCGGAGTCTAGCACCATGGGTACCACATGGGTACCGCCTTGGATGTGGGTACCGCTTTGGGTACCAAACCAGCCAGATCACCAATCAATGAGCCATGTTGAGGTCTGCGGATCGCGGTTAGCTACGCGCTTCGGGGCCTTTCTAAGGGCCTCTTAAGCCCAAGGTTGTTGGTTCGATTCCAACACGGCCCATTCGCCGTATGTCTAGTGCTGGTGCAGGTTTCTGGCGCGGGAGCTTGTTCGGAGATGCGAGGCTCGGAGAACCCGTGGGTACCAAACGTGGCCTGTGCGCGAGGCCTCGGCGGGCTCTCTCACCGTCCTCGCTTGCGGCGACAGGACGCGAGTCGTGAGCGGTCGGTGTAGACCGTGAGTAGCGACGTGGGCAGCAGTGCGAACCCGGTGTCGAGCGTGACGATCGCCTTGGCGCCTGCGGCGACAGCGCTTGCGGCGTGGGCCGCGTCGTAGGACGCGATCCCGTACTTGGTCATCAGCCCGATCGCTGGTGTAGCAACTCGACCGAGACGGATGGAGACATGTGTGACGGTGCCGAGCATCTCGTCATAGCGGGAAATGGTGTCGTTTAGGAGCCGTCCGGCCCGTGGGCGGGATCGGCCGTCTGCTCGGTGGCGTCGCCACTGACTGCCCCAGCGTTCCTTGAGCGCGATCGCAAACGCAGCCTCGGCCAGCTCGACGCGAAGCAACTCACTGGTCGCGACCGATACACCGCTGTCGCCAATTCGCGTGAGAAAGGCGCTGCATATGCGGTGAAGCGGCTGTGTGGCGATCAGCGCCTCGACCACGAAGCTCGTGTCGAGCGCGATCGGATCGGGCAGGAGAAGCTCCGGTTCCTCGATCGCGAAGACGCCGCGCGTAGCGGGCCGGCGACCGGCCGCAGGAGCCATGCCCCTATCGTCGGCCGTACATGTCAGGCGTGACGCGGACCTTGACTCGGAGCCCCTCGGTAGCACGCCTAAGCGCGGCACGCCGCTCCTCGGGGGTCTTATACCTGGGTGGGTGCGTCATCTCAGCCAGCTCCTCGGGGCTGAGACGCTCGGGCCTGCCGTTGGTCTGCTTCATCGCCATAGGTCTCATGGTACCGACCAAATCCTGTCAACTTGCTCGGACATCAGCGGATCTCGATCTCGATGTCCGCTCGGCTTGAGTGAGTGTCTTCCCGTGGCTATCTGTTCGCAACAGCCGAGTCCGGTGCACCGGCTGCGGACGTATCGCTATGCGGCGGTCGTTGCGCCCGCCCCCGGCCCGATCAAAGACTCGCGCCCCGCCTCGGTCCAGACGACCTGCTCGCGGCCCGGCCCCACGCCGATCAGGGTCACGGGTGCGGAGGTGTGCTCTTCGATGAACCGCAGATACTCGCGGGCGGCCTCGGGTAGGTCCGATAGCGTGCGGCACTCGCCGAGGTCCTCGCTCCAGCCGCGCAGCTCGGTCAGCTCGGCGGTCGTGTGGTGCAAGACCGTCTGGTGGTAGGGGAAGTCGCTGAACTCGGCTCCCTCGGCGCCCCTGTAGCTCGTGCAAACCTGGATGCGATCGAGACCCGAGAGGACGTCCAGCTTGGTCAGCACGAGCGCCGTTAGCGTGTTCAGGCGGGCCGCGTAGCGCAGGGCCACGAGGTCGAGCCAGCCGGTGCGCCGGGGGCGACCGGTGGTCGTGCCGAACTCGCCGCCGCGCTTGCGGATCGTCTCGCCCATCTCGTCGTGCAGCTCGCTCGGGAACGGGCCCGCGCCGACGCGCGTCGTGTAGGCCTTTGAGACTCCCCAAACCTCCTCGATGTCCTTCGGCCCCACACCCGCGCCCACGCACGCCGCGCCGGACAGCGGATTGGAGGAGGTCACGAACGGATAGGTGCCGTGGTCGATGTCGAGCATCGCGCCCTGGGCGCCCTCGAAGATCACGTTCTGGCCCTGGTCGAGCAGATCCCACATCAAGCGCGCCGTGTCGGCGATGTGCTGCTCCAGGCGGTGCCCGATAGGTCAGGTATTCCTCGGTCATCGCGTGCAGGTCGAGCGTCGGGTCCTTCTCGAACGGGCGCAATGACAGGCGCTTGGGTTCCATCGCGGCGACGATCTTCTTCTTGAGGATCTTCTCGTCGAGCAGGTCCTGCACCCGGATGCCCAAGACGTGCCGCCTTGTCCGCATAGCAGGGGCCGATCCCGCGTCGCGTGGTCCCGATCTGCAGGCTCCCGAGCTTCGCCTCGCCGGCCGAGTCGAGCAGCAGGTGGTAGGGCATGATCAGGTGCGCGTTGGCCGAGATCCGCAGCCCGCTCACGTCCACCCTGCGCGCTCGCAGCGCGTCCAGCTCCTCGATCAGGACCTTCGGGTCGATCACCACGCCGTTGCCGATCACGCAGCGCTTGCCCGGGTACAGGATGCCCGAGGGGATCAGATGCAGCTTCCACTCCTCCTCGCCCCTCACGATCGTGTGGCCCGCGTTGTTGCCCCCCTGGAAGCGCACGACCGCGTCGCCGTTCTCGGCGAGCAGATCGGTGATCTTCCCCTTACCCTCGTCGCCCCACTGGGCGCCCACTACGACTATTCCTGGCATCGCGTCATGAGTCTAGAGGACCAGCCGCTCAGGCCGAGTTGCTGCCGAGGTGGGCGCCTGCGGCCGTTCGGACCTTGGAACTCCGCTCCGCTGTCCTGCCAAACAGGCCGAGCGGGTCTCCGCACATCTCGACCAAGCGCGACACGATCCGCTGCCTACGACCTCGCTAGCGTCGTTGGAGACCACGCGGTGCTCGGTCGTCTGGCCCTCGCCGAATCCGCTCACGGTCGTATGGATCTGGCGACCCATCTGCTTGGCCAGATTGGTCGGCAACAGGTTGCGGTCGCGCTGATTGGCCTGCCCGCCGTAGCGGGTGTCGACGATCGAATAGAGCTGCTCCAACCGCCAGGCGTCGTGTGCTCCGCGCCAAGGTCGTCGATGTGCAGCAGGTCCACGCTCGGCAGGCGTTCGAGCAAGCCCAGCATGCTGTTTTCGGTGCTCGATCTCGTCGCGAATCAGGTTGAGCAGGCGCGGCAGTGAGTAGATCGGCAACAGTCTGCCCCGCCTCGATCGCGGCCTTCGAGACGATCATCGCCAGGTCGTCTTGCCGGTGCCCATGTCCCCCACCAGCCACATGCCACGCCCTTCGTCCAGGCGCGCATCGATGTTCCGCACGTAGCTGCGCACCGCCGAGACCACCGGCTCAGGCATTCCGAGCACGGGGGGACGGTCAAAGGATACGCCTTGATAGCGCTTGGGTAACCTGGCCTCCAGTCCGGTCGCCCGCAGCTTGCGCGATCTGCCCCGCGCGACAGCGGCAATCGGAGGCCGTGTTGGTGGCCTCGTCGACCACGAACCCACTCCCGTCGCACAGGCCGAGGGGGCACGCGCTCATGCCGCGTAGCGTCCTTCGCCCGCGTAGTTCATGAACTTCGGGTACTCCTTCTGGAAGGTCAGTGTGACCTTGCCGACAGCCCCGTTGCGATGCTTGGCGATGATCAAGTCGGCCTCGCCCGGACGCTCGGAGTCCTCGTTGTAGTACTCGTCCCTGTAGATGAACATCACCAGATCGGAGTCCTGCTCCAGGTTGCCCGACTCCCTCAGGTCTGAGAGCTGCGGGCGCTTGTCCGGGCGCGTCTCCACTGCGCGGCTGAGCTGCGACAGAGCGATCACCGGCACCCCCAGCTCGCGCGCCAAGATCTTCAAGCCGCGGCTCAGCTCGCCCACCGCGGTCACCCTCGAGTCATAGCGGCTGTCGGTCCGCATCAGCTGCAGGTAGTCGATGATGATCAACCCCAGCCCGTTCTCGCATTGGGAGTGCAGGCGCCGGGCCTTGGCCCTGATCTCGAGCATCCCCACGTCGCTCGAATCGTCCACCCAAAGCGGCGCCGCCGCCAGGCGTTGCGAGGCCTTCAGGATCTTCGGCCAGCGCTCTTCCTTGACCCTGCCCTTGCGCAGCTCCTCGCCCTTGATGCGCGCCTGAGAGGCCACGAAGCGCTGCGCCAGCTCGGCCTCGGCCATCTCCAGGCTGAACAGCGCCACCGGCCGGCCGTGCTCGACCGCCGCGTTCTCGGCGATGTTGCACACCAGCGCGCTCTTGCCCATCGCCGGGCGCGCCGCGATGATGATCAGGTTGCCCGGCTGGAAGCCCCCGGTGATCTCGTCGAGGTCCTTGAAGCCAGAAGGAGACCCGGTCAGCGAGGTCCCTTCGATCGAAAGCCGGTGCAGCTTGTCGAGCTCCTCGTGCAACACCTCCTCGATCGAGCGGAAGTCCTGCTGGCGATCGTCGCGCGCCACCTCGAGCATCGTCTTCTCGGCCTGCTCCACCAGCTCGCGAGGCGCGTCGCTGCGTTCCAAGCACGCTCGACTGGATGTCATACGAAGCGGCCAGCAGACGCCGCAGCAGCGCGTTCTCGCGCACGATCTGGGCGTAGCGGCGGGCGTGACCCGCCGCCGGGACCACGCCGGTCAGCTCGTCCACCGCGGCCGGGCCCGCCGACTTCCTCCAGCTTGCCGCTCTGGCGCAGCCGGTCGACCACCGTCAGCACATCCACAGGCTCGGACTCGTTGTAGAGCGCCAGCATCGCCTCATAGATGTGCCCGTGGCGATCGCGGTAGAAGTCCTCCGGGCGCAGCCCCTCTTCGATCACCAAGGCATACAGCGAGCGGTCGGACAGCAGGATCGCCCCGAGCACCGACTGCTCGGCGTCCAGGTTGTGCGGAGGCGCTATCACGCCCGCGGGCATCTTCGAGCCGTTGGTCGTCGGGGCCGTGCTCATCGCTTGGCCGAGTCTAGGTCCGGGCGCTCTCGGCGGTGGCCGGCGTTCCCGCAACTCGCAAGGAAAAAGA
This sequence comes from uncultured Solirubrobacterales bacterium, assembly GCA_963753145.1. Classification (GTDB taxonomy): domain Bacteria; phylum Actinomycetota; class Thermoleophilia; order Solirubrobacterales; family Solirubrobacteraceae; genus Palsa-744. The sequence goes on along the minus strand of CAVWAX010000003.1, from coordinate 752,258 downwards.
TGGTAGCCGGCAGCACGAACAGATGTTCGCAGGCGCGGCGGACTTACTTCTGTGCGACGACCATGGTCTTCACGGTGGCCGTCACGCCATCGACGACCTCCACCACGACCATGTAGGTGCCCACGTTCTTGATCGGCTCGGGCAGGTGCACGTTGTTCTTGTCGGTCCTAAGCCCGCGCGCGTCCCGGATCGCCGCCGCGATGTCCTGCGCGGTGACCGACCCGAACAGCCGTCCGTCGGCGCCCGCCTGCTGGGCGATGGTGATCACCGTCTTGTTCAGCAGCGCCGCGTTGTCGCTGGCTTTTTCGGCGTACTCCCGCGCCGCGCGCTCGGCGGCTTCCTGGCGCTGGCGGATCACTTCGATCGCGCCTTTGGTGGCCGGCTGGGCCAGCTTGCGCGGGATCAAGAAGTTGCGCAGATACCCCTTGGAGACATCCACCACCGCGCCCTGCTCGCCGAGCTCCTGCACGTCCTTGAGAAGTATCGCTTCTGGCATCTCGTCCTGGTCTTCCTCGGTGTGATGGTCTAGACCGCCGGCCGCGGTCTAGCGTTCCCTGTCCCGATCGCCGCGTTCGCGCCTGGGATGGTCGTCGCGACCGCCCTCGTTCACGTACGGCAGCAACGCCAGCTCGCGCGCCCGCTTGACCGCTCTGGCGATCTGTCCTTGGTGGCGCCTGCACGCCCCGGTGATCCGCCGCGAGCGGATCTTGCCCTTCTCGGAGATGAACTTGCGCAGGCTCGTCACGTCCTTGTAGTCGACCTGCTCGATCTTGTCGCGGCAGTGCTGGCAAGGCTTGCGCCTTCCGCTACCGGATCCGCCCTTCTTGTCTCGTCGTCGGACAGGCTTGCCGCGACCGCGCTTTGCCACTATCGATCCTTGCTTTTCGTTTAGAACGGAATGTCGTCGTCCCCGGGTGCTCCGGAGACCGGTGCGGGCTGGAAGTCGCGGTCGTCTACCGCCACATCGCCGCCCCGCGAGGCTCCTCCGCCCGTGAACCCTCCACCACCGGGAGAGTCATCACGCGAGGACAGGAACTGCACCGACTCGGCAATGATATCGATTGCGCTGCGTTTGGTGCCGTCCTGTGCCTCCCACTCGTGCCACTCCAAGCGTCCGTCGATCGCGACCGGACGTCCCTTGGACAGATATCGGGCCGCGTTCTCGCCCTGGTTGCCCCACACCGTGACGTTGAAGTAGTTCGGCTTGTCCTCCCATTCGCCGGTGCTCCCGTTCTTGCGGCGCGTGTTGCAAGCAACGCGCAGCTTGCACACGGAGGAGCCGCTCGGCAACGAGCGCAGCTCCGGATCGGCGGTCAAGTTTCCGGTCATAACGACCCGGTTGATGTTGCTGGCGGCCACGGCTCGGTTCCTCTCGTTCTCGGTGTTCTCCGGCTAACGCTAGCGCGACTTGCCACGCGAGGAAGTGCGAAACACCTCGTCCCAGTACGGAGCGCTGATCCCGAAGCCCTTCGTGTCGTCCTGGAAGTGGTGGCGCATGTGTCGCTCGCGCAGCATCCTGCCCAGCCGCGTGTGGGGCCGGAAGTGGTGCACGTAGTAGTGCAGCAAGTCGTAGGCCAGGTACCCCGTGAAGAAGCCGGCCCCCACGCCGGGCGCGTAGCGTTCCCCCAGCACGAGATAGAGCACCCCGAACACGACCGCACCAAGCGGGATGCTGACCGCCGGAGGCATCACCAGCCGCAGGGGATCGTTGGGATGATCGTGGTGGATGCCGTGGATGATCCAGTGCATGCGCGCGCCGATCCCATGGTCGGGTTCGAAGTGGAACACGATCCTGTGTAGCCAATACTCGAACAGCGTCCAAAGCCCATAGCCGACCGCGAACAGCCCGATCGCGCCGGCCAAGCTGAGCAGCGCCAGCGCCCACACCTCCAGGGCGATGATCGCGGGCACGAAGATCGCGACAGGCACCAGCGGATGCACGCGCGAGAACGCGTCAAGCACGCGAGACTCGAACAGCGGTGGTGAGGCGCGCAACACGTCGGTCCTGCTCATCGACGGACCGTCCCCCAGCGGACGCTCGCTCACAAGCCCATCCCCATGCCTACTTCACGCCCTTTTTCTCTCAGCGCCAGCACGCACCGAGTGTATTACGCCGCCGCCTCTTCCTCGGCGAGCGCCGGCTCGTCCTCCTCGCGCGTGCTCGGCGGCGGAGCGGCGCCCGGGCGCATGTCCGGCGCGGCCGGAGTGCCCGGCTTGAGCTTGTTGATGCGGAAGCGGATCACCCCGTCGGTGATGTGCAGCGTGCGGTTCAGCTCGGCGATCAGATCGACCTGGGTGGCGTGGAACTGCACCAGGTGATACTCGGCCGTGGCCTTGTGATCGATCGGATAGGCGAGCGCCCGCTCCCCCCAAGCGTCGTGGTGGACCACCTCGCCCTTGGCTTCGATCGCGGCCTTGGCGTCGGCCACGATCTTCGCGCGCACGGCCTCCTCCGCCTGCGGGTCGAGCAGCAACACGAGATCGTATGTGGGCGCGGGCAGCGTCATCGGCTAGGGCTCTGAGAGCGGCCGGGGATCATAACAGGGCACGAACCAACCATCTCCTCTAAACTGCCTCCGAGCTGCGCTTGGCTCGGATATCGGCCAGCTGCTCGTCGATCCAATCCCCCGGGTCGCGCGAAGTCACGATCTCGGCCAGTCCCCGCGCGCGTCGCGAGCGCTCCGGCGCGGCCATGTCGAGCGCCGCGTGGATCGAGTCGGCCAGCTCCTGGATGTCGAACGGGTTGACCGACAGCGCGTACTCCCCGAGCTCCTCGTGCGCGCCCGTGTTCTCCGAGAGGATCGACACGCCCGCCCGTTCGTTGAGCAAAGGCCCCTCCTTGGCCACCAGGTTCATCCCGTCGAACATCGCGTTCACGAGCAGCACGTCGTAGTGCTTGTAGGCGGCCATCGCCTCGTCGAGGTCGTCGCGCAGCTTCAGCTGGATCGGCATCCAGTCGGGCGTGCCGTGGCGATGGTTGACGACAGCCACGAGCGCCTCGATCCGCTCCAGATACTCCGCGTACTCGGGCACGTCGGTCCTCGACGGCATCAGCTGCGCCACGAACGTCACCCGCTCTCTGAACTCAGGGTGCTGCTCCAAGAACAAATCGAACGCCGAGAACCCCCTGAGCACGTTCTTGGAGAGGTCCGCCCGGTCCACCCGCAGGATCAGGAAGTCACGTCTGCGGCGCAACAGCTCGCGCTCGAACTCCCCCACCCGCGCGCCGCCCGCCGCCGCGAGCGCCGCCCTGTGGTCGATTGGCAGCGGGTAGGCCCGCACCCACACCTCGCGCCCCTGCCACCCCACAACGCCGCGCTCGAAGTCCACATCGAGGTCCATCAGATCGCGACAGCACTGCAAGAAGTTGCGCCTATAGGAGCGCGTATGAAACCCCACGATGTCATTCGCCAAGAGCCCCGCAAAGATCTCCTGGCGGATGCGCGAAGGCAGCACCCGCCAAGCGTCGGATTGGGTCCAGGGGATGTGCACGAAGTGATGCAAGAACACGTCCGGGCGTGCCCTGCGCACGAGCTCGGGCAGCGTGTACAGGTGGTAGTCGTGGACCATCACCACCGGCTCGCGCTCCCCCTCGATCTCCTCGACCACCGCGCGCGCCAAATCCTCGTTGACCGCGTTGTAGCCGAACTCGAAAGCCTCGATCTCCTCGCGCCTGATGTCCGGCGCGTTGGACAGATCCCACAAGTAGTGCTGGATGAACCAAAGCATCGGGTTGGCGAACACGTTGTAGAAGCGGTCATAAGCCTCCGGGTCGCTCACCACGAGGCGCACCTGGTACTCGCCCCCCGCCGGGCTCTTCACCGGGAACGGCCGCGCGCCGTGCTCGCGCGAGACTTCGGCGTCGTACTCGTTCATCGCCGAGGCGATCCACACCGCGTCGCGGTGCGAAGCCAAACCCGAAAGCGCCGTCACCAGCCCGCCGGTCCCTCGCTGCGACTTCCCCGTCGGGCCCAAACGTGACCGGCCCCCGGTTGCTCACCAGCACCAGCGGCGGTCGCTGTGCCGGTGCCTCGCTCACGACTCGCCGAGAGCGGTGAAGATCTTTAGGTAGTCGCGCAAATAGCGCGGCGTCAAGAAGTGGCTGCGCACGTGCTCCTTGCCGCGGCGCCCAAGCGTCTTGCCCAGCGCCGGATCCTCGAGCAGCTCCAGGGCGCGCTGCGCGCACAACTCGACCGTGTCCACCAAGAAGCCGGTCACCCCGTCCTCGACCTGCAGCGGGATGCCGCCGACGTCGCCCCCGATGAACGGACGCGCCTTCCAGATCGCCTCGCTCACCGTCAGCCCGAAGCCCTCGCGCGTTGACTTCTGCACGACCACGTCGGCGTGGGACTGGAACGCGTTGACCTCGATCGCCCCGACGTTGTTGAAATTGTTGAGGATGTGCACGTCCGGATCGCCGTCGGCGTGGGCGATCGTCGCGTTGAAGAAGTCCCACCCCTCCGGGTCGTCGCTTGCCATCGAGCCGACCAGCGCCAGCTGCACGTCGGGGATCTTCTCCTTGACGATCCGATACGCGTCGATCACGCCCAACGGATCCTTCCAGGGATCGAAGCGCGAGACCTGACAGATCAAGGGGCGGTCGACGTCGATCCCGAACTGCTCGCAAACGTAGGAGGCGTCTTCGGGAGAGAGCGCCATGTTCTTGGGCATCAGCGGGTCGATCGCCGGGGGCACCACGTTGACGTGACCCCTCATCCCCGCCGGCACGTACTCGGCCATGTGAAACAGGCTCTGGGGGTAGTCGGCGATGTAGGGCAGCAGCCGCTCGATCGTCGCCGGGTTGGGTGTCGAGAGGTCGATGTGGCAGCGCCACACCCAGCCCGCGGCCTTTTCGGGCACGAGCTTGTACAGCCCCGCCGGCTGGGGATCGTGGATCAGGCATACGTCCCACCCCTCGGAGAGCTCGCGCGCGTTCATCTCGTTGTAGCGCTCCCAGGTGGCCCACTGCTCGCCGTCCAGATCCTGCGGGTGTCCCTGCAAGGCGTTGTGCATCAGCTTGGTCGCGTTGAAGAACTCCTCGCGCCCGTAGATCACCTGCCACTCGCAATCGAGGCCCACGTCGCGCATCAGGGGCACCAACGTGTAGAGGATCTCCGATACGCCGCCGCCGAAGGCCGTCGCGGACACGTGCACCACGCGCTTTCCCCGCAGGGGCTCGGCCAAGGAGCGGATCTCCTCGATCAGCTCGCGTCCACAAATGTGGGTGTAGTCGGCGAGCGACTTGTGTCCTGTGGCGACGGGCTGAAGCACGAGCGGACCGCACGATACCTCGGTCTGGCACGGAAGGGCCGCCATAGGCCTTATGGTCTGGGTAGATGTTCGACGGCCGCATCTACCGCGCGGCGCTCGTGCCGCTCCTGCTCGTCATCGTGATCGCAGGGTTCTCGCTGGTGAGTCGCTCCGCCCCGCTCGGCTCGACGCTTGCCCCCGACGCGTTCGACGGCGCCCGCGCCTACGCCTCCCTGCAGGCCATGGTCAAGCGCTTCCCCGACCGTCGCCCCGGCAGCGCGGGCGACGACGCGCTCGCCTCCTACATAGCTCGCAGCTTGCGAGAATTGGGATCTCCAGCCGGCGCGCCCGGAGCCGGCGGAGAAGCCGCTCAGGGCGCCACCGCCGGCTTTCAGGTCAGCGCCTGGAGCGTCCGCGCGCGCACGATCGAAGGCGAGCGCACGCTCACCACCGTGACCGCCGAGCGCCCCGGCTCGACCGGCGCCAGCCCGATCGTGGTCCTTGCCCACCGCGACGCTGTCGGGTCCGGCGCCGCCGCCGAGCTCTCGGGCACCGCGGCGCTGCTCGAGCTCTCTCGCGTCTTCTCCCAGAGCGAGACCCACCGCACGATCGTCCTCGTCTCGACCTCCGGAGGCAGCGGCGGCTACGCCGGCGCCGCATCCTTTGCCGCCCATTGGACCCAGCCGCTGGACGGCGTGCTCGTGCTGGGCGACCTCGCGGGCGGGCGCGCGCGCACGCCGTTCGTGGCGCCCTATTCGGCACAACCCAGCACCGCGCCCGAAACCCTGCTGCGCACGGTCGACTCGGCGATCTCCCAAGAGGCGGGCTTGGCCCCGGGCGAACAGTCGGCGGGCGCCGAGTTCGCGCACTTCGCGTTCCCCTTGCCCACCGGCGAACAGGCCCCGCTCGACAGCGCCGGGATGCCCGCCGTGCTGCTCGCAGCCGGCGGCCCGCGCGAGCCCGCGGCGCACGAAGCGGTGAGCGAGTCGCGCCTGCTCGGCTTCGGGCGCGCCGCACTCAGCGCGATCTACGCGCTCGACGAAGGCCCCGACCTGCCCGTCTCCTCCTCGCCCAGCTTCCACATCGGCGGCAAGCTGTTGCCCGCCTGGGCGATCAGGCTGCTCGTGCTTGCGCTGCTGCTGGCGCCCTTGCTCGCCGGCGTCAACGCCTTGGCGCGCCTGCGCCGCCGCCGCGAGCCGCTGCTGCCCTGGGTCGCGTGGGCGCTTGAGCGGTGCCTTGCCGTTTCTCGCGCTCGCCCTGTTCGCCTTCCTGCTAGGAGCGCTCGGGATCCTCGCGGCGCCCGCAGCCCAGCTCTCCGCCGCCGCGCTTGCCGCCGACGGCGCTCTTCCCGGCGCCACGATCGTGTGCGTCCTGGTGCTGGTGCTGGCGCTGGCGTCCTGGCCGGCCGTGACACGGCGCATGTCCTTGCCGGCGCGCCCCTCCGCCGACGCGGCGGGCCTTGCGGTGATGCTCGTGTTGCTCGCCAGCCGCCCTGCTCGTTGGCTGGCGAACCCCTACGCATGCCTGCTGCTCGTCCCGGCCGCCCATCTGTGGCCGCTGGCGATCGAACTGCGCCGGCGCCTGCCGATCCAGCCTGCGCGCCGCGGCCCTGTTGGCGGTCCTCGCCGGGGCCTTGCCCTTGCTCTTGCTGCTGGTGCTCTACTCCCGCGAACTCGGCCTCGGCGCCTTCGGCTTGGCCCAGAGCGCCGTGCTCGCGCTCGCCGGAGGGCTCGTCGGGCCCCTCGCCGTGGTTCTCTGGAGCGTCGCCTGTGGCTGCCTTCTGACCGCCATCCTGTTCGCCACGGCGCCGCTCCCCGCTTCCGAGCCCGATTCGCTGGAGTGGACTGAGGTGCTCACGCGCGGCCCAACCTCCTACGCTGGACCCGGGTCGCTCGGCGGCACCGAGTCGGCGCTGCGACGCTAATCCACGATGCCCACCACACGCGGTCCATCGAAAGAGCCTGCGCTCGACGACCTCTCGCTGGGGCGTCCCGGCGAACCCCAGATCGCCTCCTCATCGCCGCCCCAAAGTGGCCGCGCCGCGGAGCCGATCCGCGTCGGCGGCCCGGGGTCCCTACCCAAGCCCCGGCCCCGGCGGCCGCTCAAGGTGCTCGCCGCGATCCTGATCGCCGCGGGCCTGCTCCTGCTTGCCGACGCGGGCGTCACGTTGGTCTGGCAAGAGCCGATCTCCGCGCTCCTCGCTCACTTCAAACAGGAAAGCCTCGGCCAGGACCTGCGGGCTCTCGACCGCGCCGCGCCCGCCGCGCAAGACAGGCAGGCCTTGGCTCGCCTGCACGAAGAGCGTCGCCGCGTCGCCTTCCTCGCCGCGGCACTCGAGCGCCACGCCAAAGCGGGCTCGGCCGTGGGGCGCATTCGCATCCCGGCGATCGGGGCGAGCTTCGTCGTCGTCAAGGGCACCGGCACCTCAGAACTTCAGAGCGGTCCGGGGATCTACTCTGAAACGAACTTCCCAGGCGTCCCGGGGACGACCGCGATCGCCGGTCACCGCACGACCTGGCTCGCCCCGTTTCGCCACATCGACGCTCTGCACCGAGGCGAGTCGATCTTCCTGGAGATGCCCTACGCCCGCCTGCGCTACCGCGTCATCGGCTCGCGCGTCGTGCTCCCAACCGACGTCTCCGTGCTCGACCCGGTCGGCTATTCGCGCCTGATCCTCTCCGCCTGCACGCCCCTGTTCAGCGCCTCGCACCGTCTGATCGTGTTCGCTCGGCTGACCTCGACCACGCCGCTCGGCGCCGCCGTCATCCGCTCGCGGGGCGCGCGCGGCGAACAGGCTTTTGGCGAAGAACACACCCCGCTACCACCGGTGCTCAAACCCCGTCAGCGTCTGCTTGCTCCCCTCGTGTCGTAGCACCACCCCGGGCCAGCCCTCGCTGACGTGCCCGACCCAGGTGATCTTGGTCCCGGCCCGCTCGGCCGCCGCAGACGCGCGATCGGCTCGCTTGCGCGGCACGCAGACGCACAGCTCATAGTCTTCGCCCGCGGTCGCCGCGGCCTCCCACACGGGCACGCCCATCCGCTCGGCGGTCTCGCGCGTGCGCTCGTCCACCGGCAGCTTGTCCAGGTCGAGCTTGAGGACCACCTCGCTGCGCTTGGCGATGTGCGCCGCGTCGGTGGCGAGCCCGTCGGAGAGGTCGATCATCGCGTGCGTCCCCGCCGGAGCGATCGCGCGGCCCTCCTTGAGCTTTGGCATCGGTCGCAAGGGTCGCGTCCCGAGCACGCCCGTGACCCCCACCAGGTCGCCCGGGCGGGCGCCGTCGCGACCGACGAGCTTCTGGTCGCGCTCGGCCCAACCGACGATCGTCACGCTCGCGAACAGGGCGGGCGCGGCGACCACGTCGCCGCCGGCGATCGTCGTGCCGGTCAGCTCGGCCAGTTCCTCGGCGCCCAACATCACCTCCAGCGCCTGTGCCTCGCTCACGTGCGGCGGTATCCCCAGCGCCACATATGCCTCTCCGGTCTGGGCCCCCATCGCGGCGATGTCCGACAGCGCGCTGGCCAAGGCCTTCCAGCCGATGTCCTTGAAGCCGAGTTCGGGGTCCTCCAGGCGAAAGTGGACGCCCTCCACGATCGTGTCCACCGAGGTGACGCACAGCTTGAGCGCTTTGACGACCGTCGCGTCGTCGCCGATGCCGCGCACGACTCGTCCTCCGCGCGTCCCCAGCGCGGCCGAGATCGAGTCGATCAGGGAAAGCTCAGCTATGTCTTAGAACGTTTGCGGACTGTTTTGGTGTGCACACTCAGGCGCGCTCAGCGGTGCCTGTACACGATTCTGGCTCGGTCCAGGTCATAGGGGGAGAGCTCGCAGCGCACGCGGTCTCCCGGCAGGATGCGAATGCGGAAACGACGCATCTTGCCGGCCACGTGCCCGAGCACCACGTGATCGTTGTCGAGCTTGACGCGAAACATCGCGTTGGGCAGCGCCTCGATCACCTCGCCCTCGAATTCAACCTTGTCTTCCTTTGCCACGACTCGTGTCCTGTCCGGTCCTTGCCACATGAGCAGGGACCCTTGCTTGAAGTGTGCACCCGCCAAACTACCAGCGCCGCGCCTACGGTGTTCTGGCGCGGGCCTCAGTGTCTGGGCGGTTCGGTCCCGCCGGCCCCGCCGACGGGCGGTGTCGGGGCTTTGACTTCCGGCGTGTGCGCCGGTTCGACGGGTTCGTGCACCTGGGGCCCGGGGGTCGCGCGCGGGGTTTCGGTGGTGGGCCCGCCCGTTGCCTGTTTTTCGCCCGGCGGGGTGTGTTTTTCGGGGGGTTGCTTCTTGGAGGGGCTCGTGCCCTGTTCGTTTTCGAAGCCTTCCTTGCTCGTCGCCTGCCCGGTCGAGGCGTACTTGCCGAAGAACGGCTCGTAGGCGATCGGTTCGTGCGGTGAGGGGAATTCGGTGCAGGGTTCGCCTTCGGTGGCCGCCGCCATGTAGGCGTGCCAGATTTCCGCCGGCAGGTAGCCGCCCTGCTGGGGCTCGCCGTGCACGTCGTTCATCGGGACCAGTTTGGTGGGGTAGCCCATCCACACCGCCGTGGCGTAGTTCGGCGTGTAGCCGTCGAGCCAAGCGTCGACGAGGTTGCTGGTGGTCCCCGTCTTGGCCGCGGTCGGACAGCTGATCGCCGAGCGGGTGGCGGTGCCGCCCAAGACGTTCTGGTGCAGGATGTCGGTCTCCTCGGAGGTGACCCCGTCGGAGAGCACCTTGACGCGGTGGGGCTTGCCCCAGTTGTTGTCGACATGTCCGTCGGGGAACACCACCTTGGTGATCGCGATCGGCGTGTTGCGATAGCCGCCGTCGGCCAGGGTCGCGTACACGTCGGCCATTTCCAGCGGGCTGACGCCCACCGTCAGACCGCCCAAGGCCTCGGCCGGGTAGGAGTGCAGGTGCTCGCGCACGCCCATCTTGTAGGCCATCTGCGTGACCGTTTCCTCGCCCAGGTCGGCCGCCAGCTGCGCGTACACGGTGTTATCGGAGGCGAGCGTGGCCGCCACCAGGTTGATCGACTTGTTGGAGGAGGTGTTCTCGAACGTTTTCACTTCGTAGGTCGGATACCCGGGCAGCCAGCCGGGCGCCAGGGTGTGCGAGACGTAGTAGGTGCTGTTCGGGTCGATTCCGTGCGCGAGCGCGTCGGCCAGGTCGATCGCCTTGAACGTCGAGCCGGGCTGGCGGTGACCCTGGGAGGCGAGGTTGTACTGGGACTGGTCATAGCTCTCGGACTCGGCCATCGCCTCGATGTAGCCGTTGTGCGGGTCGATCGTGACGATCGCCGAGGCCGGGTCGCCCGGCTCGTCGAGCACGTTCTTGATCGCGTCGCGCGCCTCGCCCTGCATTTTCAGGTTGATCGTCGTGTACACCTTCAAGCCGCCCTGCTCGACGGTGTTCAGGCCGTAGCGGTGGACGAGCTCTTTGCGTACGTATTCGAAGAAGAAGTTCTCCTGGCGGCGCGTGTAGTAGTCGCCGTGCCTCACGCCCAGCGGCGCGGCCTTCGCGCCGGCCGCTTGGGCGGCGCTGATGTAGTGCAGTTCGGCCATCTTGCCGAGCACCTCGTTGCGCCGCTGGCGCGCGGCTGCCGGGTAGAGGAAGGGGTTGTATTGGGAGGGGGCCTGGGGTAGGCCCGCGAGTAGGGCCGACTGCTGCAGGTCGAGTTCGTGGGCGCTCTTGTCGAAGAAGATGCGCGACGCAGCCTGCACTCCCAGCGCGGTCTGCCCGCCCACGGTGCCGTAGGCGACGCTGTTGAGATAGTTGGTCAGGATCGAGCGCTTGGAGTGGTGTTCGTTGTATTCGATTGCGAGCTTGGCCTCCTCGATCTTCTGTTTGAAGCTGTGCGTGTCGCTGCCCAGATAGATGTTGCGCATCAGCTGCATCGTGATCGTCGACGCTCCCTGCAGGGCTTGCCCGTGGAGGACGTCCTTGACCGCCGAGCGGAAGATCCCGGTCAGGTCCACGCCGTCGTTTTGGTAGAAGCGCTGGTCCTCGATCGCGACCGTCGCGTCGCGCAACTCGCTCGGCATCTGAGCGCTTGTGATCGGCGAGCGCAGGACATCGGATTGGATGAACCCGAGGCGCGTGCCGTTGGCCGCGTACACCTGGGAGGTCGCGCCCGCGAGCTTGGGCGTCAGCGAATCCAGCGTCGGCGCCGACTGAGCCACCGAGAGCACGTAGCCGACCGCCGCCAGCGCGCCGATCAAGAGCGCTCCGGCGAGACCGCTCAGCCCGATGAACACGAAGCGGGAAGGCCCGGAGCGATTGCGCCGCCGGCGGCGGTGTCGTGCTTGTCTTGACATCTATCTCTGGGGTGGGTGGGACCTTTAGTCTGTGACTGTACCGTCTCGCGGTGTGATTTCCTGCTTGCGCGGCGAGCACGCAACCTTGCCGCGGACCCCCGGATGAGCTCAGAGACCGCCAAGCAGGCCATCGCCCAACACCCCGCCGGCCTCGCGGCCGCCGTGGCCCCGGCGCACGCGTGGGGCGGGGTCGAGGCGGCGCGCGGGGGGGAAGGTACGGCCAGGGCGGTGGCTCTGCGCGAGGTGTGGCGCGCGCTTTGGGTCTCGCGCCTGCTCGTGTGGATCGGTGGCGTTGGGGCCGTGCTCGGATTCGGCTACGGGCCGGTGCGCCACGCGCTGAATCCGCTCGGCATCACGCGCGGCCTGGGTGCGCTTGGCGACCTGTTGAGCGCGCCCGTGGCGCGCTGGGACGCAGCCTGGTATCTGGTCATCGCCCACTACGGCTACCGCCCGGAATTCGGCGCGCTGACGGCCTCGCGCACCGCCTTCTTCCCGCTGTATCCGCTCGGCGTGCGGTTGCTCTCGGGGTTGAGCCTCGCTCCGGTGATCGCCGGAGTGGCGCTCTCGGTGGCGGCTCTGGCGGCGGGCCTGTACGGGCTGCACCGCCTGATGGATCTCGAAGCGGCCCGGCTGGGACTGCGTGAGCGCGGCGAGGCGGCGCGCCTGGTCGTGCTGCTCGTGGCCTTTGCGCCGATGGCCTTCTACTTCTCGGCGGTCTACAGCGAGTCGCTCTACTTCGCGCTCTCGGTGGGGGTGTTCCTGTGCGCGCGCCGCGCGCAGTGGGGCAAGGCAGCGGCCTTGGCCGCGCTGGCCGGCGCGACGAGGAGCACGGGGATCGTGTTGATGGTGCCGCTGGCCTTGCTCTATCTGTACGGGCCTCGCCCCGATCGAGCGCCCGACCGTGTCGGCGGCGGGTTGCGGCCGCGCTACCGGTTGCGTGCTGAGGCGCTTTGGGTCCTGCTCGCGCCGGTCGGCTTGTGCCTCTATATGGCCCACCTGGCGCTCGCCGGCGGCGACGCGCTCGCGCCGTTTCACGCCGAGGCGGCTTGGCAGCGCGACTTCGCCGGTCCCTACGGCGGCGTATTGGTGGGGGCCAAGGCGGCGCTCGAGGGCTTGCGCCAGGTCCTCTCGATGCAGCGCCACCATGTCTACTTCCCGGCGGCCGGCGGCAGCCCGTTCGTCGTCGCCGGGCACAATCTGCTGTTGTTTGGATTCATGGTGGCCGCCATCCCGATGACGATCGGGGTTCTGCGCCTGCTGCCGGCGGCCTATGGCGCCTATGTGCTCGCCGCCCTGGCTTTGCCGCTGTCCTATCCGGTCGCCTCGCAACCCTTGATGTCGCTGCCGCGCTTTCTGCTGGTGTTGTTTCCGCTTGAGATGTGGCTGGCCGTGCGTCTGGTGGCGCGTCGCAAGGCGCTGACGTGGGCTGTGCTGATCGGCTCGGGCGCGGCGATGGTGTTCTTTGCCGGCGAGTTCTCGACCTGGCACTGGGTGGCCTGAAGTCAGTGGACTCGATGCGCGACGCGGACGGCGCCGATACTGCTCAGCTCACCTTGGTCGAGGAGCCGCCGCGGGGACCGGCAAGCAACGACTGGCCGGCGTGGACCGGTTTCGCGGTGCTGGCGGCGGCGCTCGTGTTGGCGGCGGTGGGCGGGTTGATCGTGGACATCCCGGCGCTCGTGTTGGGGGTGAAGATCACCTCCGAACACACCCCGCCCGGGCTCGAGTTCGCGGACACGGTGGTGCAGGACGTCGTGTTCGTGCTGACCGCGATCATGTTCGCCCAGTTCGGCGGGCGCACGGTGCGCTCTTGGCAGTTCGGCTTTCGCCCGACGCCGCTGCGCCGGGCGGTGGGATTGGCGGCGCTGACGATCGTCGCCTTCTTCGTGTTCAGCGCGATCTGGGTCGTGGTGTTGAACGTCAAAGAAGAAGACACCAAGCTGCTCAACGCGCTCGGCACCAACGAAACGACCTTGTTGCTGCTGGCCAGCGCGCTGCTGACGACCGTGATCGCCCCGATCTGCGAGGAGACTCTGTTTCGCGGCTACATCTTCGCGGCGCTCTCCAAATGGAGGGGCTGGATCCCAGGAGCGATCCTTACAGGCGTGCTGTTCGGGGCTGTCCACGTCGGCTCGGCGCCGGTGGTCGATCTCGTGCCGCTCGGGGTGCTGGGGTTCGCGCTCTGCTTCCTTTACCGGCGCACGGGATCGATCTATCCGTGCATCGCGGTGCATTCGCTGAACAACTCGTTCGCGTTTGCCGAGCTCGAGAAATGGGGGTGGCAGATCCCGGTGTTGATGGTCGGGTCGCTTGGATTGATAGCCGTGATCGCATGGTGTGCGCAACGGATCGGGTTGATCTCGGACGTACCTGGTCGGGAAATCGTCGTGCGTGGCGCGTACGATCAAGCTTGATGGCACTCACCGAGGGCTCACCCAGATCGCTATGCGCCCGGGCACGCCTGTTTGTTGCGACGCTCGCGATGCTTGCCCTCGCTGGGGCGCCCGGCGCCGACGCCGCCGAACGGGCCTCGGCGGGCACGCCCTCCAAGCAGACCCTGCACGCGCTGGAGCGGCGTGTGGCGCACATGAAGGGCACCCTTCGGCTTGGCATGAAAGGCCCCAGGGTGTTGTTGCTACAGGACGAGCTGGCGCGGTTGCGCTACGCGGTGCCGGTGAGCGGACGCTTCGACGAAGCTACCGGGCGCGCGGTGCTGGCGTTTCGCAAGGTCGCCGGGTTGGAGCGCATCGAAAGCGTCAACGCGGGCGTCTTTCGGCGCTTGCAGCACGGAGCCGGGCACTTCATGGTGCGCTTTCCGGGCGACGGCAAGCACGTCGAGGCCGACCTCTCCAAGCAGGTGCTCGCCGAGATCGAACATGGGCGCGTGCGGCGCATCTACACGATCAGCTCGGGCAAGCCCTCGACGCCGACTGTGCTGGGGCGCTTCCACGTCTACTCGAAGACCCCGGGCACGAACTCCGAGGGGATGGTCGACTCCAACTACTTCATCCGGGGCTATGCGATCCACGGCTACGTCGAAGTGCCCCCTTACGCCGCCAGTCATGGATGCCTGCGCATCCCGATCCCCGATGCGCCCGCGGTGTTCGCTTGGGTGCAGCTCGGCGACGCGGTCAACGTGTACACCGACGATGGCGGCGGCAGCCGCGTCGTGCGGCCCGACGCGGGCCCGTGAGACGAGCCTAGATTCGTCCGGGGAGCAGGCGGGCCAGGAAGCTCAGCCCGAAGCCGTAGACGACGAGGATCAGGAGCGTGTCGACGATCTGGATCGTCCACTGACTGGTTGTGCCCGAGGTGATGCTCGAGAATGGGGAGGCGAGCGTGGAGAAGGCTTTGTCGATCGCTTCGTGCAGGCCGCCCTTCTTCGATTCGGAGGAGGAGGAGCTCGCGGTCGTCGTCGTGGTCGTGGCTGGGGCCGCCGCGTTGACCTCGGCCTGCTGGCGGCTTGAGCCTTTGCCGGCCTGGTCGAGCGCGAACGTGACGAACGAGGCGATCGCGATCAGGCAGATGGCGATCGAGGCGAGACGCAGGATGCGGGCGAGGGTGGAGAAAAACACAGCGTCAGCCTAACCTCAGGGCGGGACGGTCACGTAGGGCTGGACGGATGTCCCACCGAGCCGCAAGCTAGATTGGGGGGGCCAATGTCATTGCAAGCGACCGCGGGCGCGGTGGACAGCGCCAAAGCAACGCTCATCAGCGAGCTGCGCGCGCACGCACTCGTGATCGGCGAGGTCACGCTGACCAGCGGCGCCACCGCCTCCTACTATGTGGACGCCAAGCGCGCGATCCTGCGCCCGGAGGGGTTTCAGGCGCTCGCCACTTTGGTCGCCGCCAAGGCGCACGAGTGGGACGCGACCGCGGTGGGCGGGATGACGATGGGCGCCGATCCGGTCGCCTGCGCGGCCTTGGCCGGCGGGGCTCAGACGAAGGCATTCTTCGTGCGCAAGGAGACCAAGGCGCACGGGCTCCAGCGCCGCATCGAGGGACCCCCGCTCAGCGCCGAGGACCGGTGCATGGTGGTCGAGGACGTGGTCACGACCGGCGGCTCGACGCTGGCGGCGATCGCCGCGCTGGTGGAGGCGGGGCACACGATCTGTGGCGTCGTCTCGGTGCTCGACCGGCTCGCGGGCGGCGGCCCGGCGATCGAAGCGGCGGCCGGCGCGCCATACGTGGCGCTGAGCACGATCGACGAGGTCTACCCGGAGCGCCCCGCCCGCTAGCTCACCCGGCGCAGCCCCAGTCGCCCGGTAGCCTTAGCCGCGAGCCCTCGTAGTCCAATGGATAAGACGACCGCCTCCTAAGCGGTAGATCCAGGTTCGACTCCTGGCGGGGGCATGGGGCGGATCTGCGTGTGCTTATTGGGACGAGTGCGGCAGGTCGCTCGACCGGCTCGTGGTCGCCATGGAGCACAATCAGCCCCGCCAGGGCTCGCAGGCGCTCTCGAGCGGCCTGTCGCGCCGCATCCCGTGGCGGTAGACGCGTAGCGTGGTCTGGGTCTAGGTCGTAGCCGTTGGGCCATACGACGGTGCCAAGCTCGCTCTCAACTCGCACTTGGACCGAGGCGAAGTAGTCGGGCAGTCTTGTAGCGGTGTCGGCCATCTGGCCCCGGTTCGTCCCCTGCCTCGATCAGCGTCTCATTCGCCTTGGCTATGGTGCTGTCTAGCACCCTTCGTCGGATGTTGCCCTGCTTCGGTTCCGAGCCGCAGGTGGTGGCGAACACGAAGCCGTCAGGGTCGATGGCCCCCCAACCCGCCTTGTCGGCGGTCAGCTCATCGCGGAGGGCGGGGAGGACGTCGATCTGGCGCAGCCCCGCGTCTGTCTTGGACCCGCGAATCGTGATCAGGTCGTCGGATAGGTCAACCTCGCGGCAACGGAGCGTCCGTGAACGCGAGTTACGCAGTCCTGCAACCAAGCCGTGCCAGCGGTGCCCGCCGGTAGGCCCTGCCGCTCCTGTGGTGGTGGCCCGGCGTACCTACGGCGCGCCGGTCGAGGTCGCCAGCCGCATCCAGCAACGCCTCTATGTGCTCGGCACGGTCCAGCCACACCGGGGCAGCCTTGACTGCCTTGAGGCGTCGTCTTCGGCCTTTGGCCGGATTGGCCTGGATCAGCTCGTACTCAACGGCGACCTCGAGAATCTGTCCAAGCCTCGTGATGGTCTTGTTGATGCTCGTGGCCGAAAGCGCGCGTCTTGGGCGCCGATGCGTGCGGCCTCGCTTGTCCACGTATTCCTCGATCAACGGCCTGCCAGCGCGCGGCTGCCATGATCGTGTGGCCCTCGGCAATCTTTCTCTGCCGGTAGCGGTCGATCTCTCGCACTGTGATCTGGCTCAGCGTGTGTCGCGGAAGAAAGGCAGCAGATGGTGAGTGAGCTGCCATTCATAGTCCAGCCTAGTCTTCTCGCGCCATTCACCCTTGTGGCCTCGACCACTGGACGCTTGTGATGCGTGGGAGGGTTTGGGCTTGGTTCATGGCTGGGTTCAATGCTTGCGAGGGCGGCGCGCGACTCGCCTGTGGCGAGTTCCCAGTCGGCCTGTAGTTCGGCTCCTCTCGTGCAGGAGCGAGCGTCCGGTACTGGCACCGACCGTAGGCGCAGGGCGCGAATCGACCAAACACCGCTTGCGCGGCGGACGACTTGGCCGCTGGCGCGCGGCGGCTCGGAGTCTCCCGCGCGCAGGTGGCTATCGAGTAGGAAGCCCTCGAGCCAGTCGATTACGCATTTCGTAGGTACGCCGGCGAGGGGTGCGCCGGTCTCGATGACCGATCTGCGCCTCGTACTCCGCCCGTAGCGGGCGTGGAAGTGCGGTCGATGATTGTGGTCGCTGTGTACATCGTACGACGATCGGCCGTAGAATCGCATTAGCGGCTCCGAGAAGTTCTCGGGGTGCCTCTCCTTCTCGTAGCCGAGGTTCGCTTGCGCGATCTGCTCGGCGGCTTCGCCCATCTCGGTCAGCGCGGCCGAGCGCACGATGCCGACCATCTTCGCGAGGATCGTGGTCTTCATTGTCGGTTCCTCCTTGGGTTCGGAGGCTCCGGGAGCTGCGGATCTGGCGAGGAGGCCAAGCCGCCAGACTGGTAGCTTGGCTACGCCCCGGGAGTTCACGCTCTCGGTGCCACGGCGCCCGGCGGTCCTACCCGCGCGGGCGCCACTTCTATGGGCGCTCGACAGTAGCGCAACCTGACCAGATTTACAATGCCGGGAAAAGAGTCCGACGACACCCAAGACCACCTTGCCTTTGGACGAGCGCTGAAGACATTGCGCGTCCGCGCAGGGCTGACGCAGGAGGAGCTGTCGGCGCGTGTTGGCATCGGAGTGGCCTACCTTCGCGGCTTGAAAACGTCCACCGTGGCGCCCGTTGGCACACGCTCATGCGCTGCTGCGTGCGCTGGATGTGACGCTCGCAGATCTCGGGGCCGCGATCGACCGGCTAGGAGCGGAGCGCTGAGCGTCGATCGCGAACACGTTCCAGTTGCCGCGCGGCCGCGCCGCACGGGGAGCAAGCCGATCTGGTTGCTTGCCCGGCTGCGGCTATGACCGACCGAGCACGAACTGCAGCGCCTCGCCCGGTGAGGCGCCGACCTTGTAGTACGCTCAGCCCAGGCGGTCAAGGCTCGCCCTCGGTCGAATCTGAGGCGCCCCCGAGGCCCGCGCCGATCCGCTGGCCGCCAAGGTCGTGTGCGTGCGCGTACACGAAGTCGCGCGAGACGGCGAGATCGCGCGCCAGGGTTGTCGCGTCCACCAAGCGCGTCGCAGCCGCCTCGCACAGCCGTTCGCCGATGCACTCGGCCAGCTGCTCTATCTGCGCATCCGTGAGTCTGACTGTCAGCTCGATCATCAGTCCCCGCTCCTTTGTGTTCGGGGGCGCCTTCGGAGCGCCGCTACACATACAGACCGCAGCAGGCCAAATCCACCATCGGATTTGGGCGGGCCGCAATCAAGGGCGAACCAGTCGGCTCGTCGCTCCCAAGTCGTGGCGTCGCGCGAAGGCCGGTTGGAGGGCCGTTCAAGGGTCCGTAGGAGGGCCGTTCGAGGGTCCGCAGAAAGGTCCGTTTGAGGGTCCGCAGAAGGGTCCTCCCACTTTTGGCTAAACGCCGACAAATTGCCTGCAAATCGACGGGTTTCTGCCCAGGTCGCGATTGCGACATCTCTATATACGGCCTATGTCCAATGCGACGACGGACGACAGCACGTAACCGACATCTGCCAAGAGCGACGGAGCGCCCGACGTCAACCGCAGCCGTCAACGCCCCAAAGATCCCTAGCCCGTTCATGGCTCTTGTCCCAACGGCGCGCTCGCAGGGCGCGAAAAGCGCCAGGACATCGTCGCTGGCTGGATTGCCAGTCCGATGACCAACTGAACTCTCCAGCGCTGGCGCTCGGATCGAGTCGCGCTCAGCGTGATCACGGTGGCGTCGACTCCTCACCCCGACTCCCGTGCACTAGCGCGGCAGTCAGGTGCGCGCCCCGAAATTACGGTCATTGCATCGGACGGGGCGTTGTCGGCCCCGCTTCATCGAGTCCGGATCGCGTCACATCAAAATAGAGCGATAGCCTCTTGTGTCCTGGCGCGTCACGAGAGCTGATCGCCGCCATAAAGTTGTCTGGCCAAAGCACGACCGACGTGAACTCCGTGATGTTCTCGTCGTCAGCGACTTCGACCTGTGTGAGCTGGCGCGCCGCAGACAGCATGTAGGGCGCATCAGGGCGAATCCGGAGCAGGCGTAGTCGCGTTGGCATCGCGGAACTGCCCTTCTTGTCAACGATGACCCCGAGATCGAAGTCGCCATCGGGAACGCGCCAGTCTTCATCATTGAGATCGTTGATACCCCGGACCGCCTTCAAGCGATCGAATGGCTTCTGCTGATCGGTGTCCTGGCACTTATAAAACACAATCTTGCGTTCAGCCATATAGATCCCCCCTCCGCTGGTCAGATCAAAATCGATCCCAGCGTATGGAGAGTTTGAGCCTCACGCTAGATGTGTCTCTCGCTCAAAAGCTTGGGGCCGTGCCATTGGTGCTCGTCATGGTCGGTGCAGGCTACTGCTCGGCTGCGACGGTTTTCGTTTGGGCACTGGCGCCGGTCCAGTGCCCAAACGTAGCCAAATCCCACCCAATCCAGCCGAATCTACGTTCGCGCCGAACTGCCGAATCCTCAGTAATCGCCTATAGATCCGGCCTTCTTAGCTGGTGCGTCCGCCAGCCTCCTAAGCGGTAGAGCCAGGTTCGACTCCTGGCGGGGGCGTGGGATATGGGGGACGGATCGCTTGTGTTGGTGCGGGGTTTGGGGAATCGGGGCCGCCCAATAAGAGCATTTGTGGCGATTTGTCGCTTTGTTCTGCTGCCTGATGAGAAATAAGACGTTCGTCAAGCGGTGGCCTTCTGGAGCGTGACGGTGTGTCCGAGGCGTTCGAGCTGAGCGACGAGGCGTCGGGCGTGCTTTTCGGGGTCAAGGCGTGTGAAGTAGTCGCTGCCTGTCTCGCGGTAGATCTCACCGGTGGTGAGCATGTGCCAGGCGGAGACGATGATCGAGTGTCTTACGGCGTCGATCGCTCTCTTGTGTCCGCGTCGGGGCTTCAGGCGCCTGTATTGCGCGGATAGGTAGGTGTCTTTAGAGCGGATGTTCGCGTGAGCTGCCTCGGTGAGCGCGACCTGCAGCCACTTCGACCCGTGGCGTGTCTTTCCCGAGCGACGCTTGCCGGCCGACTTGTCGTTGCCTGGGCATAGGCCGGCCCAGCTGGCGAGGTGTCCAGCGGTCGGGAACACACTCATGTCGGCGCCGGTCTCGCTTCGGCGGCACAAAGCTCGCTTTGAGCAGCCCCGCCTCCAACAGTTGGCAGAGCACCAAGCAAAGCCGACGTCAGCAGGCGACCCCACAAGGATCGCCGATTTCAACCGCCCACGGGTGGCCGACACGGCCATGAACAACTAAACTAAATGGCATCGATGCGGGGGCGCTGCGGGCCTCTAGCGACTCGATCTGGGCGCGTCTCGGCGAAGGAACTCATCGAACAGCGGCACCGTGAATGCTGTGTCGCCGTGGGCCGGGCTGTAGACCATGCCCTTTTGGATCAGAACGGAGCGTCTTGGGGCGACGCTCTCCACCTTGACTCCCAGCTTGTTGGCAATGTCGCCAGAGCGGTGAGGCCCAGGTCCTAGCTCTGCCATGGCTTGTAGGTATTGCTTCTCTGCGGGGGTGAGACGGTCCATGCGAACCAGGAAGAAGTTGTTGTCCAGCTGATGTTGCACGTCTGGGGCGGCTAGGCGTACGTCTTCGAGCGTGATCGGAGATCGGGGGGCTGCATTCCAGACGTGGTATCCCCACTCCTGTAGGAAGTAGGGGTAGCCATGAGTTATATGCACAAGCTCATCGAGGGCCTCGTTGGTGAAGGTGACATCTTGCTCAGCGGCGGGCTGCGATAGGACTGTGCGTGCGTCGTTTGCCTCGAGGGAGCCGATTCGGGGGAAGTCGAACAGTCGCTCGGCGTATGACTTGGCGGTTCCAGCGAGACCGGGTAGCTGTGGTAGTCCGGCGCCCACCAAGATCACTGGCAGGCTGAGTTGCACAGTACGGTGGATTGCGCTGATGATCGCCGCCAACTCAGTCGCGTCGAGATATTGCACCTCGTCGATCGCTATTAGGACCCCGCTGTTACGGTCTTGTGCTGCCTCCCCGAGTGCTCTCAGCAAGTCGGACATGTCCTCCGAGAGCACGCCTGAGTCCGCGCTGCCGGCGACTGCATCGACATCCAGAGAGATGGAGGTACCGTCGGGCAACGTGTAGGTGAATGACTTCAAGATCCCGAGCGCGCGCTTGACAGCTCGGGAGACGGGCCCCTGATCGAGTTCGAGTAGAACCGACCGTAGACGAGTGACCAATAGGCGCTTGAAGTCACCCGACTCCGACGCCTCGATGAACGCGATATGCAAGCCTCGATCTCGCGCGATCTCTTGAAAGCGGTTGAGTAGAACGGTCTTGCCTACTCCGCGCAGGCCGATCGGCATGAGGCTCTTGCCGGGTCGGCCAGTCAGTGCGCGGCGTAGCGCTACGTCGTATTTCTCAACCAACTCGTCGCGGCCTACCAATGCCGGTGGAGGAGTGCCTGCGCCGGGACGGAAGGGATTGTCGAAGGCGTCCATTTGGACAGACCTTACCAAGACTTATCGATCTTACCGAGAAACTCAAAAGATCTATCTATCTCCGATGCTGTGCCCGATCCGAGGGCACAGCAGTGAGCTCTGGGTCTAGGCAGCAGCCTCAAATCTCTGCCTAAACCCAGCCGAATCCGATCGTATCGCCGGGTATCGCGCGTAACCCGAGAATCGCCGAGGCGGTAGATAGTCGGGCAGTTGCATTAGCGCCCGGGGCGCCGCGTAGAGTCATCGCGTGGCGCAGGGGGTGCGCTTCGCGCTTGAGTGCGACGGCCTGACGGTGGAGCACTACGTCCCCGCTGGCGTCGCCGTCGCCGCGTAGCGGGCACCAAAGCCAGTAGAGGCAAGCATGACCTGGTGGGGGCACGGCGCCGAAGCCTGGTTTGTGGGTTTCAATGACGGACGCGAGCGGTTCCGAACCCGGGAAACGGTCGCTCTTGATCCTTGCGAGTTGAGCCGAGAGAACGAACTCGCGTTGTAGCGCTTAGCGTGCGGGTCTTCGTCGGACGCGCATGATGTGTCGCCACGTAGTACACCCGGTCTGAGGTCCTGTGGTTTCCACGGACGCCGGTTCGGCGATTAGGTGTGATTCTTTCGTGCATGGCGCGCGACACCTCGTCATCGGACACCGCGAACGTGCTGATAGCTGGAGGGGGGTTCGGCGCAGTGGAGGCAATGCTCGCTCTGCGTGCGCTCGCGTCAGAGCGTGTGAGCGTGACGCTGGTTTCAGACTCCGCGGTGCTCGCGTACCGGCCGGCGGCGACTATGGAGGCGTTCGACGATGCTCCGCCGCGCACGTATGACCTGCAGGCGATCGCCGTCGAGGTTGGCGCGTCCATTCGCTTGGATCGCTTGGAGGCGGTCGCTCCGAACGATCACAGTGTGCGGCTCGCCTCCTTTGCTCACCTCCACTACGACGCACTTGTCCTGGCTGTGGGCGCCCGGGCGGTCAGCGCGGTACCGGGCGCGCTGACGTTTCGCGATCAGCACGAGGTTCACCACATCCGGCGTTTGATCGGCGAGTTGCGCTCCGGGGAGTTGCGGCGGATCGTCTTCGCCGTGCCGAATGGCTGTTCCTGGCCACTGCCTCTGTACGAGTTGGCGTTGCTTACAGCTACTCGTCTGCGAGAGCTGGACGTTACGGGTGAGGTCACGCTCGTGAGCCCAGAGAGAGCGCCCCTGTGTGTTTTCGGCGAGCAGGCTTCGCCGCTTGTCGCGGACCTGTTGGAGCAGCGGGGCGTGCGCTTCGTGGGAGAGTCCGATCCGCAGAGAGTCGATCGAAGTGGAGCTCTCGTGCTGGGCTCGGGAGAGACGCTGGACGCCGATCGTGTCGTTGCCGCACCCAGTCTGCGGGGGCCTCGGATAACCGGCTTGCCGACCGACTCGTCGGGCTTCGTTAGAACTGATGCGTCCGGCAAAGTGGTCGGCTTGCCCGACGTTTACGCAGCCGGTGACATGACCAGCTTCCCGGTCAAGCAGGGTGGCCTGGCGGCCCAGCAAGCCGACGTGATCGCGCAACACATCGCCGCCAACCACGGTGTTTCAGTCACTCAATCCAGGGTCCATCGCGTATTGCGCGCCCGGCTCATCGGTGGTGCGGACCCGGTGTTCCTGCGGGCCGAGCTTGACGAGCTCGGCCAGGTCACCGCGGCCTCCACCGTCCACGGTCACTTCAGCGACTCCGAATCGGCCACACCGCCGGAGAAGGTCTTTGGGCGCTACCTCAGCCCTTACCTTCACACGCGCGAGCCCGTGCCACTCGGCTAACGCGGCCGGCTACCTGCCGCCGGCGAGTGCCGCGGAGGGGCGCTCGATGTTGGGCAGTCTGCGATCCAGCCAGTGCGGCATCCACCATACCCGCGGTCCAACCGCCCGCATGATTGCCGGCAACAGCACGAGCCTGACGATCGTCGCGTCGAGCGCCACCGCGATCGTGAGTCCGACGCCGAACTGGCGCAGTGGGATCACGTCGGCTCCGGCGAACGCGAGGAAGACCGCGGTCATGATCGCGGCGGATCCAGCGATCACGCTCGCGGTGTGGCGCAGTCCGTAGCCGATCGCACCCTCGGAGTCGCCGGTGGCGAGCCATTGCTCGCGCATCCGCGTCAACAGGAACACCTCGTAGTCGATCGAGAGCACGAACATGATCGAGAGGATGCCTGCACCCGAAGCGGCGTCGATGTAGCCCGGGCCGCCGAGCACGTGCTGCTCGGTGAGCAGCTCCAAGGCTCCCAGCGCAACGGCGATCGTCGCGAGGTTGAGCGCGACGGCGATCAGCGGCAGCAGCAGTGCCCGCAGGACGACGATCAGTGTGAGCACGGCAACTATCGCAAGCGCGAGCACCAGCCATGGGACACGGGCGGTGTTCGCGTTCTTGTAATCGAGCAGGTACTGCGCCCCCTGGCCGATCTCGACCTCGCTGCCGGTAGCGGCGGCAAGCGAGGGGAGGCTACGGCGCAGCCTGTCGCTGAGAGCCGCGGTCGCCTGAGAGCTGGGTGGGCTCGCGGCGACGACCATGATGCGCGCGGCCTGGCCACCTGCATCGACGTTGACGAGCTGGGCGACCTGTTCGCGCATTGGTGAGACCGTTCCGTCGAGCGCCGTCAGCACCAGATACCCCGAATCGACCGCGTTCGGGCTATCGGTGTGCAGTAGCCGGCTGTCCTGCTGGTAGCCGTTCAGCATCGTCGCGTAGCTGCGCAGCGGCGCCTGGGCCTGGCCCAGGCCGGCGGCGAGCGCTCCCGCGCGACCGTCACCGGCTGAGAGGCCGTCGGCGAGCTTGGCGTCGCCGGCCACGAGCGCGCCGAGGCCGCCGGCAAGCTGCGTATCGCCGCGCGCGAGTCTGCCGAGCCCACCGGCCAGCCGGCCATTCCCGTTTGCGAGCTTGCCCAGACCGTTCGCGAGCCGGGTGTTGCCACCCGCGAGCTTGCCGAGTCCGCTTGCCAGCCGGGCATTCCCGCTGGAGAGCTTGGCCAGGCCGCCGGCAAGCCGGCCCGCTCCACCGCTCAGTCCAGCGAGCCCGCTGTTGAGACTGTGCCCGCCCACGGCCAGGCGCTGTAGAGCGGAGTGCAACGCGATTGCGCCTTCTTCCGATTCTCGCGCACCGACGGCGACCGCGTCGGCGCCCGAGCGCAGCCGGTCAAGGCCCGCGATCAACGGTGAGAGCCGTTTGGAAACCGGCACGGTCTGTTCTAGCTGTGAGAGGATCGCGTGGACTCTTTCGTCAACTGTGTCCAAGCTTTCCGCCATCTGGGAAGCGCCGGTCGTCAGCGGGCGGTCGGAGTTCGCCAGGCGTTCAGAGCCGGCTGAGGCTTCGTCGATCCCGTTCGCGAGCTGGGCCGATCCCGCCGTCGCCTGGGCGAGGCTCGTCTGTAGCTGCGTCGCGCCGTTGCCGGCCTTGCCGGTTTCACTTGCCAACCGCTTCGCGCCCGTGTGGGCACGCCCGGTTTCGTTTGCCAGCAGCCTCGCTCCCGCATGGGCACGACTCGTTTCGGCTGTCAGTCGCTGCGCGCCCGTGTGCGCACGTTCGGTTTCGCCTGCCAGGCGCTGCGCCCCGCCGGCGGCGCGGCCGGCACCGCCGCCGAGGGATCTCGCGCCCCCCGCGGCCGAGGCCAGGCCGCTGCGCAGTTCGGCTACGCCGCTGCCGGCGCGATTCAATCCCGAGCGCAGACCCGCGATCCCGTGCTGTGCGCCTTCCAAGCGCCGCGGCGCGGTGACCATTGCGGTGTGGGCTTGCGCGAGCTTGTTTCGCGCGCTCGCAACAGAAGCAGGGCCGAGCACCGCCGCGACGTCCGGCTGAGCGGGCGATCGTCTCCTGCCACTTCATCAACGCCCGCAAGCGCGCCGGAGTGGTGATCGCGCCCTCATGAGCGCTTGCGACGATGACGAACGGCGCCGACCAGCCGGGACCGATCGTGCGTTCCACCATCCGCACCGCTTGGCGCGCCGGGCTGGAGGCGGGGAGCTCGGCGGCGTCGGGCGGACCCATGCGCAGCGCGCCGGCGGGAGCCGCCAGCGCCATCATCCCCGCGAGGATCAGCGGGACCGTGACCGCGGGGTGAGCGATCAAACGTTCCGCAAGCGCGCCGAGGCCGCCGCGCGCCTTCTTGCCAGGTGAGCGGGCGAGCTTGATTTCCCAGCGGTTCAGGCGCGGGCCGAGTACGCGCAACAGCGCCGGCATCGCGCTCAGCGCCAGGCCGACGCTGAGAAGGCCGGAGATGACGACCCCGATCGCGACCGGGCCGAGCAATCCCGGGGTCGCGACCGCGCTCGCCGCGAGCATCGTCAGCGCCAGCGTGCCCCCTGCCGAGGCGATCGTGCGCCCGGCGGTCTTCGCGGCGATCGCCACGGCGTCCTCGTAGTCCCATCCTTCGGCCAGCTGCTGGCGTACGCGCGAGACCATCAAGAGCGCGTAGTTGACACCGAGCGCGAGACTCATCATCGCGGCGATCGCGACCCCCAGCGAGTTGATCGGCGTCACGAAGCTTGCCAGCCACAGCAGCCCATGGCCGGCCATCACCGTCGCGCCACCCATCGCCAGCGGTACCGCGGCCGCCACCGGCGAGCGGAATACCAATAGCAACACGAGGATCAATACCGGCAGCGCGATCATCTCCGCACGCAGCGTGTCTGACATCGTGGCTTCTTGGAGGGCCTGTCCGATCACGGCCACGCCGGTCAGATAGGTGTGAACCGGAGGTCGGACGGTTCGGGCGAGGATGGCTTCGGCGCTCGGCACCACCGCCATCGCGCGATCCGCGGGCCGGTTGTAGTTCACGAGCACGAAGGCCGCGCTCGGCCGCGGGCGCAGCGAGCCCATCGCGCTCCCCTGGTCCCACGGTGAGAGCACCTGGACCCGGCCGATGCCTCGCAGCTCTGAGACCAGCCGGCGGCCTTGGCTGTCAACTTGAGTGGGCGGGCCCTTGAGCAGGATCGCTATCGGGATCGTGTTGCCGAACCTCGCGCGCAGCATCGCTTCGGCCCGCGAGGACGGCGTGCCCGGAACTTCGAGCGACATCGGCGCCAACCGTCCGGCTATGCCGGTGCCAAGTACCGCTAGCACCGTTATCGCCGCTGCCCACACGATCAGAGTCGACCACGACCCCCGCGTCGAGACGGCTTTGCCCGGTTCACGCAGTTGACTCACGCAACCTCCGCTGGGTCGGTACTCTGACGCTAAGTATTGTAACATAGATTGATGGTACGTAGAACTGTGTACCACTAGCTCGGATACAATTGCGGGATGGCGAGTACTCAGAGCAAGCGGCGAGCGGCGCCGGCAAGCGAGCAGCCGCTGACGATCGACGAGCTGGCACAGGCGACCGGGCTGACCGTGCGCAACGTTCGCAGCTACCAGTCGCGTGGACTGATTCCGCCACCGGAAGTACAGGGGAGAGTCGGCTACTACGGCGCCGAGCACCTGGCGCGGCTGCAGTTGATCCGCGAGATGCAGGCCCAGGGGTTCAACCTCGCCGCAATCGCTCACGTGCTTGAGCGGACGCATGGATCGGGCGAGGAGGTCCTCGGCTTCACGCGCTCCCTGATGGCTCCATTCGAGACCGAGACGCCGGAGATCGTCGAGCACGCCGACCTGATCAAGCGCCTCGGCGGCGTGCTCGCTCCAAAGCTGCTCGCCAAGGCCGAGAAGCTCGGCCTCGTCATCTCGATCGACGAGAACTGCTTCGAAGTCCCCAGCCCGACCCTGCTCTCCGCAGGCGAGCGACTCGTCGCTCTGGGCGTGCCTGTGGAGACGGCCCTGGACACGCTGGATCAGCTAAAGCGCAACACCCACCGTATCGCGCAGAGCTTCGTGCAGATGTTCCTGGAGTTCATCTGGAAGCCATTCGACGACGCCGGCCGGCCCGAGGCCGACTGGCCGGCCGTGCGAGCCGCGCTCGATCAGCTGCGACCGCTCGCGTCCGAGACCCTCCTCGCTGGCTTCGCGCCCACGATGACCCAGGCGGTCGAGGTGGCCTTTGGCAAGGAGCTCGACCGCAGTCGCACACACAAGGCATAACAGCTGTAGGCAAGCGGCGAGCGCCCACGAGCCGCAACGGTCCGCCGCTGACGTTCACTGTCGTGGATGAGGCGGGCCGACTATGCCGTCGGCATCAATTCGGCTGCCTCCGTCGGTGAAGGATCGAGACCTGCGCTGAGAGAAGCTGCAACTTCGCCGATCAAGCGAGTCGAGCGCCTCCACCCGACTACGCGCCACATAAGTCCCTCGTCATCGCCCACGAGTGGAGTCGCGTCCACGATCCATGGTCTCCCAAGGAGTGTCCGTCCGACGATGCCCATCGCGATGAGCAGCCCCAGCAAGATCAGCTCAATGCCGAACAGCAACAGCGGAACCACGACTATCGCCACGACTACAAGGGCGAGCAGGGCAAGCGCGGCAACGCCAAGGTCATCGATGCCGCCGAGATCGGGCACAGAGAAGACGGCGTCAGCCGCATCACCCGGGCGAATCTTCCCGATGCGCGTTTTGCGCCAACGAGGCATTCGACGATTGCTCCAACGACGCCCCACGCGCCACGCTTGCCCCGAGGGTGTTCGCACCACGTGCGGTCCAATGCCGATCCTCACCTTGGCAACGATTCTAGAGATTGCCCCGCCCATCCGTCCGAGTCCGGGAGCCGCGAACGCTCGCGATATACCGCCGCGCGAACTCAGAAGCAACAGCCTCAGGGTTCGAGCAAGCCATGTCGAAAAATGCTGTCTTAGAAGCGGATTTCGTCCGTAACGGACATACGAGCCTGGTAGTCTCTCTAGATGTGGGTGTGATTCAGGATCTGGCGGCCGATCTCGAGGTTCAGGAGCGCACTCTGCGGCGTGCCGTGTCTCAAGGCACCCTCCGAGCCGGCCGGCTGGGGCCGCGTCGGCTGTGGTTGGCGCCCGGCGAGCAGGAGTACCTCCGCACGCACTGGGCTCTTCTCTCGGCGCTTCGACAAGCGCTACGCACCGAGCACAACGTTAGGCTGGCTGTGCTTTACGGCTCGCTTGCACGGGGCGACGGGGATCTTGGATCTGACTTGGACCTCTTGGTCTCATTCGCCCACGATCATCTATCTGCTGGCTACGAGCTCGCCACTCGCCTTCAGCGTGTCACCGCTCACCGCGTGGATGTCGCTCGGTTGGAGCGGATAGAGAGCAACTCGCCGCTTCTTCTCGACCGCGTCCTTGCTGACGGTCGTGTCCTAGTTGATCGTGATGGACAGTGGGATCGATTGCGTGAGCGCCGTCCCATCATCGCCTCCCAAGCTCGTCGTGCCTACAACCGCAATATGGCTGACGCTGCCCTCGCGATCAAGGAGTTGACAGCGTGAGCGGCAACCTGTCGGACATGCCGGGAAGCCAAGCCCTTGTAGCCGAGCAAGCACGGTTGGCCCGTTTCTTCCAAACCATCAACAAGCACCGAAAGGCGCTTGACGTGGCGATTGAAGAGAACTTCGCAGGCCAGCTCGACCCGGCGGAGTGGCGGAGGGTCTTTCAGTCCGACGAGCCTCGTGACGCGAATCGCACGATGGTCATCACCGGTGACCATTCGGCGGTTCTCAATGCCTATGTCGAGATACTCAAGGCCGCCGCCGGCTCGCGCCTCATCGGCTTGCTTCCATACCGTCGCCCCCATGCCGAACAGGTCATCCAGGAGATTGTCGCTGACAAGGGCCTTAGCAAGGATCAGGCCGCAATACTCAATGAGGTCTACGTATTGGAGGGCCGCCTTGAGCACGCCTCACCGGATGTTGACGCGGAGGAAGTGCGTTCATCTATCGAGCAACTCCGCCAAGCGCTGCCGGGACTGATCGAAAGCACGCACAAGTGGTTGCTACGTCACGGGATCGAGCTCGAGCAGCAACAATCGCAAGGGAGTAGACGTTCAGGGGGCACACCCGCAGCTACGCCATCGCAGCCAAAGACGGGTTCCTGAAGACCGGCATCTCGGAGGCCGTCATAGCCTCTGCTAAGACTCGAACCATCCCCCGCTCCCGCCGTCGACTGGTCCTGGCGATCTGCTGCATGAGCCTGCTGATCGTCGGTCTTGACAACACGATCGTCAATGTCGCGCTGCCTTCGATCGGTCGCGATCTGCACGCGAGTGTGTCCGAGCTTCAGTGGACGATCGACGCCTACACGCTTGTCCTGGCGAGCCTGCTGATTCTCGGCGGGTCGCTCGGCGACAGGTTCGGCCGCCGCCGCATCTTCCAGACCGGCTTGTTGTTGTTCACGCTTGGCTCGCTGCTGTGCAGCACCGCGCCGAGCCTCCAGTGGTTGGTCGTGTTCCGCGCTCTGCAAGCTGTCGGCGGGTCGATGCTCAATCCTGTGGCGATGTCGATCATCCGCAATGTCTTCACCGACCCGCGCGAGCGCGCCCAGGCGATCGGCGTGTGGGGCGCCACGATCGGCTTCAGCCTCGCGCTCGGACCCGTGCTCGGGGGCGCCCTCGTGCAGGGCATCGATTGGCGGGCGATCTTCTGGATCAACATCCCGATCGGACTGTTGGCGGTGGTGTTGACGATGCGCTTCGTGCCCGAGTCGCGCGCGCCCCACCCAAGGCGTTTCGACCCGCTCGGGCAGCTGATGACGATCGCGTTGTTCGCCTCGCTCACCTACGCGATCATCGAAGCGCCCGAGGCGGGGTGGGACTCGGTTCAGAGCGTCGGTCTGTTCGCCTTTGCCGCTCTCGACGCGGGGGCGCTGTTGCGCTATGAGTTGCGCCGTCGCGAACCGCTGATCGATCCGCGCTTCTTCCGCAGCTTCCCCTTTTCCAGCGCCAGCGCGATTGCGGTCCTCGCGTTTGCGGCGCTAGGCGCCTTGTTCTTCGTCAACACCCTCTACCTGCAAGAGGTTCGCGGTCTCTCTGCGTTTCGCGCGGGTCTCTACATCCTGCCGATCGCCGCGATGACCTTGATATTCGCACCGATATCCGGACGGCTGGTGGGCCATCGCGGTCCTCGCATCTCGCTGCTGATCGGCGGCGCCGGCATCGGGATCGGCGCGCTCCTGTTGACGGGCATGACGCGCACCACCCCACTGACCCACCTGCTTCCCGCCTACTTCACCTTCGGAATCGGCTTCGGCATGGTCAACCCGCCGATCACCAACACCGCGGTCGTGGGCATGCCCGAGGCCCAGGCCGGGGTGGCCGCCGCGGTCGCATCCACCTCGCGCCAGCTCGGCCAAACGCTCGGCGTGGCCCTCGCCGGAGCGATCGCCGCCGGTGGAGCGGCCCAGGTCTCGCCGAGCTTCGTACAGGACAGCGGCCCCGTTTGGGTACTGCTCTCGCTGTGTGGCGCCGCAATAGTCCTGCTCGGAGGGCTCAGCACCACCGACTGGGCCGACGCGACCGCCAGGCGCGCCTCGCTCGTGCCCGCTGCGCAGGCAAGCCCGGCAAGCCAATGAGAATCCCCTTGCGCTGGTACGCGCCGGCCGCTACGGCACTGACGTTGGGAGTGGCCGCGTCGATGAACGCTTTCGCGTCGGCGCCGAGCGTTCGCGATCAGATCGTCAAGGCCGCACGGGCGCCGTACGAAGCACTCGCCCACCGGGACACGAGCGCCTTCTGCGACGCGTTCACACCGGCCGCGGCCGCGCACGTGGTCGCCGGGGCCCCACCCACCGCAACGTGCGTGACGGCGGTCGCTGAACTGTTCGCGAAAGCGGCCGCTGGCGACCGAGCCGTAAGGGTCATCCCGCCCGCGGGCTGGCGGGTGACCGATGTTCTTTGGCGAGACGAATATGCGTCTGCGTCGGTCCGCTACGGCCAGCAAAGCGTCGCTTCGCTCGTACTGCGGAAGGTCGGCCACCGTTGGCTCGTGACAAGCAGAATGCGACTGGTCCCCATCAGTGGATGTCGCACTCAGAGCGCTCGGGCAGCCGGTTGTCCAGGCAGCGCTTACGTCGCAATCGCGCTGATCGAATCGCCCTCTCCCGGGCAAGTGCCGGCATTGCCACCGGTGCCTCCCGACGTGAGGCGCGCAGGGGGACAGGAGCTGAGCGAATTCAAGCGGGGAAGGCTCGTGTTCGCCCAGTCTGGCTGTGAGGCGTGTCACCGCCTGGGCGTTCAGGGCAACCCGGGGCCGGGGCCCGACCTGTCCCATATCGGCTCGACCCTGTCCACGCGTCAGATCGACTACGCCATCGCCGAGCCCACGCAGCCGATGCCCTCTTTCAAGCACCTCCCGCGAGCCAAGTTCCACGCTCTCGTGACGTTTCTCAGCCTGTTGCGCTGAGGGTACAGGCTGATCCGTCGCCTACCGGCGGCGCATAGGCCACACGCCCTCACCCCACCAGCGAAACGCAGTCCCGACCGGCGTCCTTGGCCGCGTAGAGCGCGGCGTCCACCCGGGTCATCAATCCCTCCGCCGACTCGTCTGGGGCGCGCACGACGACACCGGCCGAGCAGGTCTGTCGGTAGGGCACGCGCCGTCGCAGGCGCTCGACGACAGCCACCGCATCGGCGGTTGCGGTGCAGTTGGGCAGCAGCAGCGCGAACTCCTCGCCGCCGATGCGCGCCAGGAAGTCGCCGGCGCGAATCTCCTCGCGCCACGCGGCCGCGGTCTCCTTGAGCAGCCGGTCGCCGGCCGGGTGTCCGCGCGTGTCGTTGAACTCCTTGAAGTTGTCGATGTCGAGCATCGCGAGCACGAAGCGCTCGCCGTCGAATAGAGCTTCGTCCAGGCTCGTATCCCACGCCCGGCGGTTGGGCAGCCCCGTCAATGCGTCGGTGCTGGCCATGTCGGTCAACTCCAAGACCAGGTCGGCGCTCTCGCGCTGCGCCCGCTCGCTTGCCTGGGTGGCGACCTCCCCCACCAGCCATTGGGTGGTGAAGCCGATGATCGCGCTCACGGCCAGGAACACCACGCTGGCTCGGTACTGGTTCGATGGGTAGGCCGTGCCGCCGATAAGCAGCGGCGGCGCCAAGAAGAAGACGACCACGCCAAAGGTCACGGCGCACAGTTCGCGCCTGTTTCCGTGCAGCGCGGTCCAGAACACGGGCAGCAGCGCAACCACGGCGATGCCCGAATTGGCTCCCCCGGCGGAGCTGCGCAAAAACGCCACGCCGATCAAGAAGACCAGCGAGGGGAAGACCTCCCTCGCGCCTCCGAGCGCCCCCTGCCAGGGCGTCATGCGGATCAGGCCCGCCAGCGCGCCAAGCGCGATCGCGACCGCGTATTGCCCCCACTCGATGTGGCCGGCCCCGACCGGCGCCGCCGCGGCCGCGAGTCCCGCGGCGGCGGCGAACGGAGCCAGGCTCTGCGCCACCCGCTCGTCTCTCTCGCCGGGCTCAGCGGTCTCTCTTGCGTCTCGCATACCGGATTACTCGGCATATTCAGGGCGCTTCTTGATTGCAGCGAACGTCGTGTCTGAGCAGCGACCAACGATCATCGGCATCTAGCGGCGCCCCCTCAGGCCGGCGCCGCGCGCTCGGTGAGCGAGAAGCAATTAGCCTCGCGTTAAGCGAGCTGCGAGATGCTGCCGATGAAGCCCTGCGCCCCCCGCCTCGGCGCGCGGACATTTACGGTTCGAAGGCCACCAGAACGATGAGGACAAACAGGAGTTCAAGCGGCAAAGCCCCGCGGCTGGGGGCATTGGTGTGCGCCACGGTCTTCGCGTTCGGCGCGAGCGCGGTCGGATCAGCTTCGGCTCACGCCAACACCGGCGCCCGCGTGAGGGCTCTCGCTCATGCATCGATCATCGGTGGCACGAACGCACAGGCGAGCAGCTTTCCCTCGCTCGCCTACGTGATCGACATCCACGGCGCCTACGCCTACCAGTGCAGCGGCACGGTGGTAGCGCCAAGCCTGGTCTTGACCGCCGGCCACTGCGCCGAGAACACCGCGACGGGCGCGCGCTACAGGGCTTCCGGCTACCGCGTGGTCACGGGCGCGGTCGATCCGCTCGCGCCCGGCGCCACGGTCTCCAGAGTCCTCGGCGTGATCGTCTATCCCGGCTTCGCGCGCCGACTCGATCAAGGCGACGCCGCGCTCTTGGTGCTCGCAAACCCCGTCTCCGCGCCGCCGATCGCGCTGGCCACCGCTGCCCAGATGAAGCGCCTGAAAGCCGGCTTTCAAGCCACGATGGCCGGCTGGGGGCTCACCTCGTTTGCCCAGCACAGTCCGACAGAAACCCTGCGGTCGGCCGACACGGTCGTGCAGGGACGCGATTGGTGCGCGCTCAACGCGCCCCCCTTCTCTGCGAAAGGCGAGATTTGCGGGATCGCCCCGCCCAGCTACGCGACGGGCGTCTGCTCCGGGGACAGTGGCGGGCCACTCTTGGCCTCCTCGCCCGGCGGTGACGGGGGCACGATCCAGATCGGGATCGCCGTGCACGTGTATGGCCAGTGCTCGACGCGTCGTCCCTCCGTGTTCGTCAAGGTCAGCTCGATCGCGCGCTGGATCCACACGTGGATCGCCGCCTACCGCTCCTCGCCGGTGTCTCCCATGCCTGCGCCGCCGCCGCCGCCGCCCGCGTCCACCTCCCCCGTGCCGCTGTCCTGAGCGTCGCCCGTCGCGGGCTCGCCGGTCTGCTCGGCCGAGGGGTCCTCTTCGTAGAGGGACTCGCGCGCCAGTTCCTGGCCTTTGCCGCCCCACAACTTGATCTCGAGCAAGTCATAGCGATAGTCGTCGGGCGCGATCAGCGTGAAGCGCTGCTCGATCAGCTCGCACTGATCGACGGTCGCGCGTCCCAGCTCGGCGGTCACGATGCGTCCGGAGCCCACCAGGGGTCGGCCCCACACGAGCGTCATCGAAGCGATCGCGCCGGCCGGCCCGTGCCAGGCGCCGATCACCTCGTCGCAAACGTCGAGCTTCCAATCGGGGTTGCGCTCGGCTGTCTCCTCGGTGAAATCGCCGTGGGCCGAGAGCTCCATCGGCTCCTCGCCGCTGGTGGAGGACACGAAGCGCACGTAGCCGAACAGCTCGTATCCCTGTGAGGTGATCGACGTAGCCGGCACGTAGCGGCGCCCGTGCCAGCCGCGGTCCGGGTACCACACGATCGGCCCGGGCTCGCCCAGATCCTGCCCTTCGGTGTCCAGCTGCGCCCAGGCACGGTGCAGCTCCTCGGTCAAGCGGTCGGCCCAGCGCCCATAGGGCAGGCCTTCCTGGGGCGGCTCGGCGGCGAAGCTTGGAACGGCTCGTTCGACGGGCGGCATCGAGCGAGAGCCTAGCCGCCGCGCGCATCGCCCGGTCTGCCGGTTCCTGTCCTTGCCGCGTGCGCCGCTCCCGCGGCAGGCCGACTCGGCCTACGCTTCGCGCAAGACCCCAGCCGCGTGCTCGGGAGCCACGATGTTCAGGTTTACGCCGGTGGACAGCTCCAGGCCCGCCAGGTGGGTCAGGCGCGGGGCGATGTCGATGCGCCAGCAAAAGTGCTCGGCGCCGCGCGGCGCTGTGCGCACCCACATATTCAAAGGCGGGCTCGAGCCGAAGTGGCGCGCCAACCGGCACAGTCCGTCATGGAGCAGGGCCGCCCCGAGCGGTCCGTCGTCCTCGAAGCGCATGCGCGGCGCGCGCGGGGCCAGCATCAGCTGGAACGGCAAGCGCGAACCGTAGGGGGCCATCAGGACGGCCTCCTCGTCGATCGCCACGATCCGCTCGCGCCGGCGCACCTCTTCGGCCACCAGATCCTCGAGCAGGCCTCGGCCCATCGTGCGCGTCGCGTACGCGCCGCAGCGCTCGCGCTCGCGCGCGACCTCGGCCGGCACGAAGTCCAAGGCGTAGAGCTGCGCGTGGGTGTGCTCCAGCGAAGCCCCCGCCTCGCGGCGCTCGTTGACGATCAGCTGGACGTAGGCGGACTCGGCGTGGGCCCTCATCCGCTCGCGCCACGCGGCCATCGCGTCCGTCAATCGCTCGGCGGGCAGCTCGGCCAGCGAGAGCACCGACTCGGGCGCGTTCACGATCACCTCGTGCGAGCCCGTGGCGGCGCTCGCGCAGAACAGGTCAGGCGCCGCGTCTGGCGGCGGTTGGGCCGAGTCGGGCGCAAGCGCCGGATACAGGTTGGGCACGACCCGCACGCTCCAGCCGGGCGTGTCCGGCTCCCCGCCCCCCGGCCGCACGGCGTAGAGCTCGGGCGGCGTGCGGTCCTCGTGGCCCTCTGCGAACGGGTCGCGCTCGACGTCGATCGCGCTCGGCGCCGGGCAGGTCGGCTCGCCGCCCGGTCGCACCGAGCGCTCGCCGGCGACGATCGTCTTGTGTCCGCTCAGCGGATCGATCCTGACTTCAGGCATCCAGCGCGTACCGTTCGATGTCGCGGCGCAGCTTGGCCGCGCTTGGGATCTGTCCTTGGTAGATGAAGCGGCGCCCGTCGGGCGCGAGAAACACGGTCACAGGCGTAAAAGACGAGTCGGTGGTCTGGAGTCCGAGTCGATCGCTGGGATCGTAGTAGCTCGGGTAGCTGACCGGGAAGGCCCTCAGGAACGCGCGCGCGTCCCCTCGTTTGGGGTCTTCGGAGTCGATCCCGATGAAGGCCACGCGACGCCCATATTCGGCTGCCACGCGCTGAAAAGCGGGGAACTCTTCTTTGCAGGGCACACACCACGACGCCCACTTGTTGATCACGACCGGGTAGCCCTTCAATGCGGCCAGGCGCGCTTTGAAGGCATCGGCCCCGCCGTCCAGCAGGGCGCCTCCCTGGGCGTGAAGCGCCGCGAGCTTCGGCGGCGAGCCCGCCAATAGGGCGCTCACCTGGGCCTTCGTGAGGGGCGTGGTCGAATCTCCGCCGGAGGAGCTGTGCGGCAGCCGCGCGATGCCGACCCCGATCACGACGAGCACTGCTATGCAAGCGGGTATTGCGATCGCTTGTCGTCGGGTCATGCATGGGAAGGGTGGCAGATCGCGAGCCCCCTCTTCAGTTTGGCCGGGCTGTGCTGTATCCTGCAGGTAACGGGAAGAAGTAGGGACCAGCCCGGCTTGGGTGTCCACGACCTCTTCTCCGAGCCTCACCGGCGCTAGCGCCGGTTTTCGAGTCACCTGGAATCCGTCCGGGGCGACTCCATCTCGAAGCCCCAGAGCCTCTTATGGCCGAGTCAACCGAAGTGGCCCGTGCGGCCGCGTCCATTCCCAGTTCCGCCGAGATCAAGCGCGCGGAGAAGTTCGTGCGCGAGCGTTTCGTGCACGAGGGCGAGGATCGCGACGTAGCGCTGGCGGCGGGCACGCCTCGCAGGCGTGCGCTCGACCAAGCCTTGGTGGAGCTAGGCGAAGGCGCCAAGCACCCCTCCACCGCTTGGCGGCGCGACTTCTCGCTGTTGCTCGGCCTGGAGCGCGTCCTCTCCGAGGACGAGCCCAAGCTGGTCGACGGGACCGTGCTCTCGGCCCACCAGGTGGACGCGCTGTCGGGCACCCTGACCGCGCTCTTGGCCGAGGCGCAGCGCTCGGCGGCCGCCGGCAACGGGCGCGCCGCCACGGCCGCCTCGCCGGAGTTGCTTGCCTCCGCGGCGATCCTCGGTCCTGACGATGGGCCGGCGCTCGACGATTCCCTCGAGGCGCCCGCAAACGGCAAGGTCGAGCCCGCGGAGGAGCTCGAAGCCGACGCGGACGAGGACGACCACGAGGACGACGACGCCGAGGAGGGCGAGGACGACGAGGATCTCGGCCCCGTCCAGCGCGCCGCTCCCGAGGAGGACGAGGACGACGACGATTTCGACGAGGAGCCCGAGGAGCCCGAGCCCGAGCTGGAGCCCGAAGAGGAAGAGGAGTCGGACGAGGAGCCCCAAGACTGGGTGGACGAGGACGAGGAGGACGTCTCCGACCAGCCGGAGGACCCGAACGCGGCCAAGCGCTTCTGGTTCGAGCACGCGACCGGCGCCGGCAAGACGGTCGCCGCGCTCGGCTTCGTCGAGGCCTCGCAGACCGGAGGCATCCTGATCCTGACCCACCGGCGCAACCTCGTCGACCAGTTCCACGGGGAGCTGCGCCAGCGCGGCTACCAGAAGCGCATCTCAAGACCCCTATACGTCGGCGAGGATTCGCCCAAGGGGCCGGTCACGGTCGAGACATACCAGTGGTTCGTGCGCAACGCGGGCCGCATCTCCAGCGCCTACACGATCGTGATCTGCGACGAGGCCCACACCGCCCTCGGTGAGAAGACGAGTGGCGCCATCAGGGCGTGGACCGGTCCGATCTTCATCGGCATGACCGCCACCGGGGCGCTGATCGCGCGCCACGTCACCGACCTGTTCCCGACGCAAACCTCCCGCTTCGACCTCGCCCAGGCGGCCCGCCGCGGCGTGATCGCGCCCTTGCGCTGCGTGCGCATCTCCCCTGGCGTCGGCGTGCGTACGATCGCCAACGTGCCGTTGCGCCGAGGCGAGGTGGACACAGAGTTCGACCAGGAGGAGCTCGCCGCCCTACTCGACCAGCACCCCTTCAACATCGCCGCTGCCAATCTCTACAAGACCCGCTTCAACGGGGTCCCGGGCGTCGTGTATGCCGCGGGCGTGCAGCACGCCTACAACCTCGCCGAGGCATTCCGCGCCGAAGGTCTCAAGGCGATGGGCGTCTCCGGCGAGACCCCCAAGCGCGAGCTGGCCGAGATCCTGGCGCGCTACGAGCGCGGGGACATCGACGTGCTGATCAACGCCCAGCTCTTGGCCGAGGGCTGGAACAGCCCGCGGGCGACCGTTTGCGTGCATCTGGCGCCGACCGCCTCCAAGCGCATCTACCAGCAGCGGGTCGGTCGCGTCACGCGCCGCCACCCAGGCAAGGAGGCGGGCCTGGTCGTCGACTTCGTGCATCCGGCCACCAAGAACGACGATCCGGTCGTGACCTTGCACTCGCTGCTCGATCGCGACGTGTATCGCGGCGGCGCGATCGTCGTCGGCCCCGTCAGGCGCGGGCGCGGGCGGCGGATGCGCGTGGAGCGCCGCGTATTGCCGGTGTGCGCCGAGGAGGAGCGTCGCTTCGAAGTGTTCGAGCGCGAGCTGTGGCGCATAGCGGTCGAACACCTCGACTACGGCGAGCAGCACGTCTGGGCGGCCTTGGCCGGCGCCAAGGTGACCCCAAACGGTTGGCGCCGCGCGCGGGCGATGCTCCACTTCGATCGCACCGGCGAGCTGAAGGCGCGCTTCCTGATCACGACGGTGCAGCGCAACAAGAACTCCCAGCTGCGCTTGAAGGCGCTCTCGGAGATCGCGGCCCTGCGCGATCCCGACGCGTTCGACACGGCGATCGACATCGCCGGCTCCTGGCCGCGCGAGGAGCGCCGCGAGGCCGCCAAGATCATGCTCCGGGCACTCGTCGAGCGGCGGATCGGCAGGCGCGACCAGGCCAACGCGTGGATCTGGCGCCTGGCCGAATACACCAGAGAGGTGCACGAGGAGTACGCGGTGCAGCGCTGGCCGGAGACCAAGCGTCTGCTCGGCCTGCTCGTCAATTCGGCCGGCGGCGCCCACGCCCGCAACGCGCGCCGCTTGGTTCACGCGGCGCGCAAGCAGGACCGCCGGCTCGCGGCCGCCTTGCTGGCCGCTGCCTTGGCGCACACGCCCGAGGCCGAGGAGGTTCTGCGGGGCGCCCGCACGCGGATGGCGCGCAAGCCGCCGGCCTTGGCGCGCGAGCTGTTGCGCAACTTCCCCAAGCGCCGTCCGCGCGGACAGCGCCGCCGCCGCAAGGGCGCTCAGCGCACGGGCTCAGAGGGCAAGGTGGACCTCCCCCGCGTCGAGGGCTCTGAGGGCGCCGTCGCGGGGAGCGACGAGTAGGCGCCCGCGCTCGTCGATCCCGCGCGCCAGTCCGCGGCCGCCCTCCCAGGAGACCTCGCGATCGCGCAGGGCGTCGCGTGCGCGCCAAGCATCGAGCAGGTCCTCGGCGGGTTCGGCCAGGCGCTCGGAGAGCGAGCGCAGGAGCCGCTGCAGCGTCGGCTCGATCGCGGCGCTCGACAGTCCCATCGTGGCGGCGCTGTAGCGCAGCTCCGAAGGGAGCTCGCCGAGCGCGACGGCGACGTTGAGGCCGATCCCCAGCACCGCCCAACCATCCTGGGGGCGTCCCTCGACGAGGATCCCCGCGAGCTTGCGCAAGCGGGGCGCCTGCCCGCCGTTGTCTGGTCGGTCGCCCGGGTCGCCCGGGTCGCCCGGGTCGCCGCGCGACGGCGTCCCGCGCACCTCGGAACGGTCGGCTACTACCACGTCGTTGGGCCACTTCAAGAGCGCCTGCTCGCCCACGACGTCGCAGACCGCGACCCCCGCGATCAGCGACAGCAGGGGGGAGGGCTCCCTGACGATCAGCGAGCACAACAACGCGCTGCCGCCCGGAGCGGCCCACGTGCGCCCCTGGCGTCCGCGCCCGGCGGTCTGCTCGCGGGCGCTCACGAGCGTGCCGTGCGGCGCTCCCGCGATTGCCAGCGCGCGCGCGCGCTCGTTGGTCGAGTCCACCACCCGCAGGTGCACGCGCGGGCGGCCCAAGGGGGGGCGCTCGTCTGTGGCGTCCCGTTCGGGGCCGGGAGCTTGACCGCGGCCTGCGCCGCTCTCGTCGTCTTGGTTCGCGTTCATGCGGGGCGGGTTTCGGCGTCGGCCACGAGCGCGTCGATCACGCCCTCGAGGTCGTGTCGCTCGGCCTCGACGTGTGGCTTGACGCCGTGCTCTGCGAGCGCCGCGCTGGTGATCGGGCCGATCGAGACGATGCGGGTCTTGGGCGAGAGCTCGCCGGTCGAGGCGTCCCAAAAGAAGCGAACGCTCGACCCGGACGCGAACACGATGTAGTCGGCGCTCGTGGCCGCCTCCAGAGCGCTCGCCGAGAGGGGTTCGGCGACCGTCTCGTACAGCTCCAAGACGTCCACCGCGACCCCCCGAGCGCGCAATGCGTCGGGCAGCACCTCGCGCGCCCCGCGCGCCGTGGCAACGAGCGCGCGGCCAATGTCGAGCTCTCCAAGCGCCTCGACCAGCGACTCGGCGAGTGAGCGCTCGGGCACGATGTCGACGAGGATCCCGTGTGCCGCCAGTGCGGCCACGGTGCCCGGCCCGATCGCCGCCACACGCGCCCCCGCGAGCGCGCGCGCGTCGCGTCCCGCGTCGGCCAGCCGCTTGAACAGGAAGTCGACGCCATTCGGGCTGGTCAAGCACACGAGGTCATACGGCGATGGGTCGAGCGGCGGCGCGCCCGGATCGGCGAGCTCGCGGACCCGGATCGTGGGCGCCTGGACGACGCTCGCGCCCAGCTCCTGGAGGCGCGCCGCCAGGGCGCTGGCCTGCGCGCGGGCTCGGGTCACCGCCACGGACAGGCCAGCCAGCGGACCCTTTGCGAGCCAGGCAAGACTCTCAGCCAGGCTGACGACGTCGCCGACGACCGTGATCGCGGGGGCTTTGATGTCGGCCTCGGCCGCTGTCCG
Source organism: uncultured Solirubrobacterales bacterium (assembly GCA_963753145.1). Classification (GTDB taxonomy): domain Bacteria; phylum Actinomycetota; class Thermoleophilia; order Solirubrobacterales; family Solirubrobacteraceae; genus Palsa-744. Next base: position 711,244 of record CAVWAX010000003.1, on the reverse strand, counting down.
GGCGATCGTGGCGAGCGTGCCCAGGACGCTGCGCTGATCGGGCAGGGTGCCGCGTTCGACCAGGGCCACCGGCTGGGTCGGCGAGCGCCCGGCGGCGATGAGCGAGCCGGCGATCCGTTGCAGCGAGCGGACGCCCATGTAGAAGACGAGCGTGCCCGGGAAGGCTGCCAAAGCGTTCCAGTCGAGTTCTTGCTCGGGCTTGTCCGGGTCCTCGTGGCCGGTCATCAAAGCAACACCGGTGGAGAGGCCGCGATGGGTCACCGGGATGCCGGCGTAGGCCGAGGCGGCCACACCGGCGGTGACGCCCGGAACGACCTCGAAGTCGATGCCCGCCTCGCGCAGCGCGAGGGCCTCCTCGCCGCCGCGACCGAACACGAACGGGTCTCCCCCCTTCAGGCGCACCACAGAGCGCCCCGCCAAGGCTCGCTCGACCATCAAAGCCTCGGTCTGCTCTTGCGGCACCGAGGCGCCGCCGCCCTGCTTGCCGACGAACAGCAACTCTGCGTCCTCGCGCGAGCCCGCCAGCGCTTGGGAGGGGATCAGCCGGTCGTAGAGGATCGTGTCGGCCGTCGATATCAACTCCAAGGCGCGCGCCGTGAGCAGCCCGGGGTCCCCCGGCCCGGCGCCCACCAGATAGACGTGGCCGGCCCGCTGCGTGCCCACCGGGTGCTCAGCCGGCTTCAAAGGCGATTTCCTCGGCGCGGCGCAAGAGCTCGCGGGCGCCGGCGGCCTCCATCCGCTCGGCCATGCGCCGGCCAAGCTCCTCGGGTTCGTAGAAGCCGCCGAGCAGCTCGTCGGCGACCCACTCCGAGCCGTCGGGCAGGCCGACCCAGGCGCGCATCTGCAGGCAGCCACAGCCGGCGGGCACGGCATGGGCCCCGAGCGGGGTGTTGCAGCTCGCCCCGAGCGCGGCCGCCAAGGCACGCTCGGCGCTCAGGCAGGCCGAGGCGTCGGCGTCGACGATCGGCGCGACCGCCTTCTTGACGGTCTCGTCGCCCGCGCGGGCCTGCAGGCCAAGCGCCCCCTGGCCAGGCGCGGGCACGAAGCGGGCGGGGTCCAGGATGTGGCCGATGTCGCGCTCGCGTTCGAGCCTCACCAGACCCGCCTTGGCCAGCACGATCGCGTGCAGCGAGGCGGCGCTGCCGCCGGAGCCGTCGCCGCTTGCCATGACCGCATTGGCGAGCTTGCGCAGGCGCGTGTCGATGTTGCCGCGCAGGCTGATCACCTCGAGGTCCTGGCGCGCGGCGCGCAATTGGGCGGCCCGGCGCACGCTGCTGGTGCCAAGGCAGGCGCCGAGCGGCAATTCCTCGATCGAGCGCGCCCCGATCAGGGCGTCCTCGGCGGGCGCGCGGTTGGGCGAGCCGAGCAGCTCCAGGCCCTCGGTCACATTCACGGGGATGTCCTTGGCGGAGTGCACCGCGATGTCGATGTCCTCTAACAGGAGCGCCTGCTCGAGCTCGGCCACCCAGCGCGACTTGTCGTCTCCGCGCCGGCGCTTCTCCGGCGGCACCGGTGCGCTGGGGCGCACGTGCCCGTTGGTCGGCCGCGGTTCGTACATGACGTCGCCGCGGGTGCGCACGATCACGATCTCGCCGCCGCCGAGCCACTGCTTGACAAGCCGCGCCTGGGCCAGCGCTAGTGCGCTTCCACGCGTCCCGATTCGCATGTCTGCGGCGCTCCTCAGGAACCCTTGCGGGCGCTCTGGATCGAGCGCACCTCTGCCAGTTTGCGGTCCAAGTCTTCGTCGGGCGTCTCGCCGCTCGCGCGCTCCCGGCGAGCGCTCTCGCCCGCCTGGGCCCCGCCATGGGGTGCGTCCCCTTGGGGGGTGTCGAGGGCGAACAGTTCGCGCACCAGCTGCAGGGTGGCGTGGGCGCTCGCCCGCTCTCCCTCGGGGGCGCCCCCGAGGGTGCGCTCGGCCGAGAGGCTGCGCAGGCGGATCGTGGGCTCGTGCAGCATGCGCCCGAGGACGGCGCGCGCGACCGCCTCGACGCGCATCAGGTCGCGCTCGCTGGCGGCCTCCCAGCGCCCCTTGTTCTCGGCCAGAACCTGCTCGACGATCTCCTCGCCGCGCCGGCGCAGGGCGGCCACGGTCGGCAGGGTCTCGGCCTGGCCGAGCCAGCGCGCGAAGCGGCGGATCTCCTCCTCGACGATCTCCTCGGCCTGGGGCACGATCTCTTCGCGTGCGCCCAGGTTGCGGCGCACGACCGACTGGAGGTCGTCGATGTCATAGAGGGTCACGCCCTCCAGATCGGCGCAGCGCGGATCGATGTCGCGCGGCACCGCTATGTCGATCAGTAGCAGCGCATCGCCGTCGGGGCGCGCGCGTCGCGCGTCCATCACCACGGCCAGCTCCTCGGCACCGAGGATCGGGTGGGGCGAGGAGGTCGAGGACACGACTATGTCGGCCTCCACCAGCTGGTCGGGCAGTTTGTCCAGGCCCACGACCGAGCCGCCGAAGCGCCGGGCGAGGCTGAGCGCGCGGTCGGCGTGGCGGTTGGCCACGAAGATCGTGCCGACGCCCTGGTTGGCCAGCGCCTGGGCGGTCAGCTCGGAGGTCTCGCCGGCGCCGAGCAGCATCACGCGGCGGTCCGCCAGGTCGCCGAGCACGTCCTGGGCGAGGTCGACGGCAACCGAGGGCACGCTCACGCGCGAGAAGCCGATGCCGGTCTCCGAGCGCACGCGCTTGCCGGCGGTCAACGCCGCGGCGAACAGGCGGTTGGAGAGCGGGCCGGTCGTGCCGGCCGCCAAGGCGGCCTCGTAGGCGCGCTTGACCTGGCCTTGGATCTCGGCCTCGCCGAGGATCATCGATTCCAGGCCCGCGGTGACGCGATAGAGCCGGCGGGCGGCCTCGCAGTTGCGCGGCGAGTAGATCTCCTGGGCCAGCTCGGTGGGCCTGATCGAGGCGCGCCGGGCGAGCATCGAGAGCACGTCGGCCTCTGCCTTCAGCGAGTCCCCGCCCGTCCCGTCGACGACGAGGTAGACCTCGGTGCGGTTGCAGGTCGAGATCACCACCGCCTCGCTGACCTCGGGGCCCGCGATCGCCTGCCGGGCGAACTCGACGGCCTGGGCTTCGGTGAACGCCAGCCGCTCGCGCAGGGCGACGGGAGCGGTCTTGTGCGACATGCCGAGCGCCAACAGCTCACTCATACGGTCTCGCGCTCCTGTTCGCGCTGATCGGCATTCATCTCGCGCACCTTGCGCTCCACCCGGCCCAGGCGGACGGCCATGATCGCGACGTAGACGAGCACGATCGCCAGGAACACGATGTAGGCGGCGGCGACGTAGCCGCTGTTGGAGTTGGGCAGGGTCGAGGCGAGGGAGATCATTGGAAGCCGAGGATGCGCGAGCGGGCTTTGAGCAGGATGCGGGTGCGCTTGGCGGCCAGCTCGTACGAGCACAGGGTCGCGAACAGCAGGGCCATGGCGCCGAGGGACACGAGGAAGGTGAGCATCATCGGGCCGGGCAGGTTCGAGGAGGAGCCCAAGACGCGAGGGTGCACGTAGGAGGCGGACAGGCGCACGGCCATGAAGTTGAGCGGCACGAACGCGCCGGCGGTGATCGCGAACACCGAGGCGTAGCGCGCCTGGCGCTCGGGGTCCTCGATCGCGAAGCGCAGGGGCTGGTAGGTGGCGTAGAGCAGGAACACGATCAGAAACGAGACGAGTGTGGGCTCGTTCCAGACCCACCAGTGGCCCCACGAGGCCCTGGCCCAGATCGAGCCGGTGACGAGCACGGCGGCGCCGAAGATCAGGCTCATGTGGATCGCCACGTAGGAGCGCAGGTCCCAGCGCTGGTCGCGCGTGCGCAGGTGGGCGATCGCCAAGAGGCCGCCGATCACGAAGCCGCCGAGGCTGACGATCGCGAGCGGTACGTGCAGGTAGAAGATCTTCTGCAGGAAGCCTTCTTCGGCTTCGATCGGGGCGTAGAAGAAGACGAGGCTGAGCGAGACGCAGAATGCGAAGACGGTGGCGATGGAGAGGGCGCGAAGTGAAGGGCTGCGCATCGTGGCCTTAGTCCTCCAGGAGGAAGTCGAATACGGCGTAGGCGATGAGGCCGAACACAAGATCATAGAGCGCGAGCGTGCCAAGCCAGCGCAAGGGCAGATCGCCCGGACGGACCGCCCCCAGCAGCGGCGCGGTGGCACGGGCGCAGCCGATCACGACGGGCACGAGCAGGGGCAGGGTGAGCATCGGCCCGAGCAGGTCCCGCGCGCGCGTGCGCACGGTCATCGCGGCGATCAGGGTGCCGATCGCGGCCACCCCGAGATCGCCGAGGGCGAGCGGGGCGAGCAGGGCGGGCAGGGCCTGGCCCAGGGAGGGGCCGAGCAGAAGCAGGGCGAACGCGGGCACGGCCACCAGCTCGAGCACACACAGGTAGGCGAGCAGCGACAGCGCCTTGGCGATCAGGAGCGCCGAGCGGTCGACCGGGGCGAGCAGGAAGCCGTCGAAGCCGCCCTGGTCGGCGTCGGCGACGAACAATCGGTTGACGCCAAGCATCGCGGCGAACAGCAGCGTCACCCACAGGATGCCTGCGGCCTCCTGGCCTGAGACCGTGTTCTGGTTCAGGGCGAAGTGGAACACCACGAAGGTCGTGACCGCGAACAGGGCCATGCCGGGGACCGACTCGAGCGTGCGCAGCTCGACGAGGAGCTCCTTGCGCAAGAGGGCGAGGACCACTTTTGCTGTTCCAGCCGGTGCATGCACCGGCTGGCCCACCCGCACATGTGCGGGTGGGGACATCGCCGCATGCGGCGATGTCTTCCTGGGAACGGTGGGGTTGGTCATCGATACAACCCCGCGATCTCCGCCGGATCCACGCTCGCGGCGTCGGCCAGCAACGCGACGCGCCCGCCGCGTAGTCCGAGCACGAGGTCGGCTTCGGCCAGGCCGCGCCCCGGGTCGTGGCTGGTGAGGACCCTGGTGAGGCCACTGGAGGGGCCTATCAGGGGCTCGACCAGCTCGATCGCGGCGGGATCGAGGTTGGCGTAGGGCTCGTCCAGCAACAGCAGCTCGGGGTCGTGCAGGGTGGCGCGCGCGACGGCCACGCGCTGGACCATGCCGCGCGAAAGGGTCTTGACCGGCTCCTCGGCCCGGTTTGTCATCGAAACGGCCTCCAGCTGCCGCTCGACGCGTTCCTCGCCCACGCCGTGCAGGCGCGCGTGGTATTGCAGGTTCTCGCGCGGGGTCAGCTCCCGGTAGAGCAGCGGCTCGTGGCCGAGCAGCCCGATCCGCCCGCGCGCCCGCCACGCTTCGTCGGGCAAGCTCGCGCCAAGGACCTCGACCGTGCCCGAGTGGGGCCGCAAGAGCGTCGCCAGAACGCGCAACAGCGTCGTCTTGCCGGCCCCGTTGGGCCCGAACGCGACCATCGTCGCGCCCGTGGGCAGCGACAGCGTCACGTCCGCGAGCGCGGCGCGTTCGCCGTAGTTGCGCGTCAGCCCGTCGAGCTCGATCACCGGCACAGGTTAGGCGAGCAAACGCTCCTCTTGGCGAGCCTGGGCATGGCCGATCAGCTCGCGCACCGCGCCTGCGCGGCCGTCCCGCAGCAGGACCACCGGGTCGGGGTCTCCGTTGACGATCCCCTCGAAGAACTCCTTGCGGTCCTGGTACGTGGGCAGGGTGCCCTTCGCCCAGCCGCGGGCGTCGTTGAGCATCACCGCCAGTTGCGCATACGGCTCGCCGAAGCTCGCCGCAATCTCCCGCTTCATCCGCTTGGCCAGCGCCGGCGAGGCGCCCGCCGTGGAGATCGCGATCGCGAGTGGGCCAGTCCTCACAATCGCCGGCAGAATGAAGTTGCAAAGCGGCGGCACGTCGACCACGTTGACGAGCATCGCCCTGCGCTCCGCGTCCTCGTACACGGCGATGTTCACGTCGGTGTCGTCGGTCGCCGCGATTGCCATGAACACCCCCTCCAGGTCCTGCGCGCCGGCGTAGGAGCGCCGCTCCCAGCGGATCGAGCCCTCCTCGGCGTACTCCGCCAGGGCCGGCTCGGCCTCCGGCGCGATCAGCGTGACCTCGCCGTCGCACGCGAGCAGCCCCTCGACCTTCTCCAGGCCGATCTCCCCGCCGCCGACGACCACGCAGCGACGGCCCTTCAGCTTCAGGCAGGCGATGTAGAAGGGGGTCGCGAGCATGTCCGCGACGCAGCTCTGGTCGCAGATCCCCTTGCGCAGTTGGCAAACGCACTCCTTGCCCGCATAGGCTTGGGCCGGCATGGCTTACAGGGTAGTCGAGACCGTTCGCCGCTTCGCAAGCCGCCCGCGGCCGAGCGACTGCGGCGCGCCCCGGCTCACCTGCGCCCCAGCGCGCGGATGCTCGCGCGAGCGAGCGCCGCTCCTCCTTCGCGCAGGGCGGCTTCGCGGTCGCCTTCGCGCGTCGAGCGCAGGCGGGTCGCGGCTCTGGCGGCGCGCGCCGCGACCTCGTCGTACGGTCCCCACCACAGGCCCCGCGTGCCCGAGGGATCCCAGGTGATCAGCTTCTCCTGCGCGCACGCCCGCAGGCCGGCTTCGCCCAGGGTGCGCCCCAGGCCACTCCCCGCCGCGGCGCCCCACGGTCCGCGCGAGACGGCGGGGCTCGGCAGGTGGTCGTTGAGCCACACCATGCCCGCGTCCAGCTCGCGCGCGATCCGCATGCCCCGGTAACGGTCCGCGGTCCAAACCGACGCCCCCAGGCCGTAGGGGCTGTCGTTGGCCAGGGCGATCGCCTCCGAGACCGACCCGAACTCCATCACCGTCAACACCGGCCCGCCGATCGGCTCGCGCATGATCCGCATCTCGTGCGTCACGCCAGTAAGGATCGCCGGGGCGTAGAGGTGCGCGTCAGCCGGCTCCAGCGGGCCGCCACAATGCAGCCTCGCTCCCTCTCCAACGGCCTCCTGTACGAGCCCGCGAACGTGCTCGAGGCGACGCTCGGAGGCCAGCGGGCCGATTTGCACGCTCGGGTCGCTCGGATCGCCCACCCGCAGTGCCTGGGCCCCTGCGACCAGCCGCCCCACCAGCCGCTCCATCGTCTCCGGCGCCGCATAGATGCGCTCGACGGCCCCTCGCGCCTGCCCCGCGGCGGCGCAGCCCGCCCACAGCGCGCCCGCGGCCGCGCGCGAGACGTGGGCGTCGGAGAGCACGATCATCGCGTCCTTGCCGCCCAGCTCGACCGTGACCTCCTTCTCGCGCGAGACGCACTCTCTGGCCACCGCGCGTCCCGTGGTCGGCGATCCGGTGAACAGGAGCTTGTCGACCGGCGAGCGCGCCAACTCCAAGCCCGTCTCGGCTCCACCGTGCACGACCCGCACGAGGCCCTCCGGCAGCCCCGCGCGTGCGAGCACGCGTCCGATCCGCTCCCCCGCCAGGGCGGCGCGCGGCGCGGGCTTGAACACCACCCCGTTGCCCGCCAACAGGGCCCCCGCGATCTGCCCGAGCGGTTGCGCGAACGGGGCGCTGCCCGCCCCGATCACGCCCACCACGCCGTAGGGCTCGTACGCGATGCGCGCCCGCTTGGTTGCGAACAGCGAGCGGTGCACCCCCACGCGCCGGGCGCCCAACACGCCGGCGCCCCGCTGTGCCACCCATTGCAGCGCGTCGATTGCCGCAAGCAGCTCGAGCGTAGCCACCTCGGTGCGCGGGCGTATCTGCTCGACGGCGATCGTCTCGCGCAGCTCGTCCACTTCGTCCACGATCGCCTGGGCCATGCGGCGCATGTAGCGGGCGCGATCGGCCATCCGCAAGAGGGCCCAAAGCGGCTGAACCTTGGCCACCTGGGCGACGACATCGTCGATTTCGATATTCGTGGCGTCCACGCTCATTTGAATACTTCAAGTTTCGCTAAAGGGTGCCGACAAGGGTTGTCGAACCATGTAACCGAGAGGGTGGCGCAGTCGGCCGAAGGCCGACGAGCCGGGCCCCTCTTCTTTCAAACTCATGGCACACATTACGAGACTCGTGGCTCGCGAGGAGGAGGGGCGCAAAGTGCATAGGCGACATCTGGACAGACCGCGCATACTGCTGGGGATGGCGCTTGCGCTCGTCTTGGCCGTCGGCGTGTCCGCCTGCGGGAGCTCGTCCAAATCCTCAACCTCCAGCAGCACCGGCCCCGTTACCGTCCTGATGGGCACCGCGCCCGACTCGCTCGACCCCGGCCTCGGCTTCACCACCCAGTCCTACGAGGCGACCTGGCTCACCTACACCGGCCTGGTCACCTATGCCCGCGCCTCGGGGGAAGCCGGCACCAAATTGATCGCCGGCCTGGCCGAAGCCCTGCCCAGGGTCTCATCTGACGGCAAGACCTACACGTTCGTGCTGCGCCGGGGCCTCGTCTACTCCAATGGGACGCCGGTGAAGGCCTCGGACTTCACCCACACGATCGAGCGCGCGATCAAGCTCGGCTGGGGCGAGAAGGAAATGCTCACCGAAAACATCGCCGGCGGCGAAGCCTTCGACAAAGGCAAGGCCTCCACGATCTCCGGCATCCAGGCCGACGACACGACCGGCACGATCACGATCAAACTCGTCGCGCCCTACGGCCCGTTCCTGAACGTGCTCGCCTTCCCCGCGGCCGGCCTCGTGCCGAGCGCCACGCCGATGAAGGCCCTGCCCAACGATCCTCCGGCCGGCGTCGGCCCGTATGAGATCGCAAACGTAGTGCCCAACAAGTCCTTCTCGCTCGAGCTCAACCCCCACTTCTTCGAGCTCCACGATCCCCGGCGTCCCGGCCGCGCACGTCAACGTCAACGTGAGGATCGTCTCCAACAACCAGAGCGAGGCCGAGCAGGTGCTCGAAAACAGCGCCGACGTGTTCGACTACAACGACACGATCCCCCCGACCCTGTTGACGAAGGTCGAAAGCCAAGCCTCCGATCGGTACGCCAAGGAGCCGACCGTCTCGGGCGAGTACTTCTTCCTCAACGTCAAAGCCAAGCCCTTCTCCAGCCGCCTGGTGCGCGAAGCCGTCAACTACGCGATCGACCGCCGTGCGCTCCAGCGCCTGGACTCGGGGATGCTCGACCCGGCATGCTTCTTCTTGCCGGTCGGCATGCCCGGCCACCCCTCCGGTCCTTGCCCCTACGGCGAACCGAGCGTCGGCCCGAACGTGGCCAAGGCCAAGGAACTCGTCCAGAAGTCCGGCATGGCCGGTACCTCGGTGACGGTGTGGGGCGGCTCGCGCGCTCCGCACAAGGAATTCGTCGACTACTACGCCGGTGTGCTCAACGAAATCGGCCTGAAAGCAAGCGAGAAGATCGTCGCCGACGCCCAGTACTACGCGACCGTCGGCAACCTCTCAAACAAAGCGCAGACCGGCTGGATGTCCTTCAGCCAGGACTTCCCCAACCCGATCGACTTCTACCAGCTGCTCGACGCCAAATCGATCCTGCCGAGCGAAAACCACAACCTCTCCCAGGTCAACGACCCCCACATCCAGTCCGAACTGGCCTCGCTGGCGCCGGTGCCCTCCTCGCAGCTGTCTTCCGTCGTGGGTCGCTGGCAGGCGCTCGACGAATACAACGCCCGCAACGCCTACATGGCTCCGTTCGGCTACGACGAGGTGCCCAAGTTCACATCCGAGCGGATCGACTTCGGCGCGCTCGTGTTCCATCCGGTCTACGGGACCGACTGGAGTAGCCTGCAGCTGAAGTAGCGCTGTCGGTCCTAAAGGCGCGCCCCCCGTCCTGGCGATGTAGGGGGCATGAGGGTCGTCCTTCGCAATCGCGTGGCGCTCGTCTTCGGAGCGCTGTTCGTCGCGATCGTGCTCGCGTGCCTGCTCGCGCCCGTGTACGCCAAAGACGTCGCCCACACCGGTCCCGATCAGAACCACATCACCGAGACCGTAAGCGTCGGCGGCAAGCAGGTGGACGTCGTCTCGCCCACGGGCGTGCCGATCGGCCCGACCTGGAAAGGCCGCTTCCTGCTCGGCGCCGACTCCAACGGGCGCGACGTCGCCGTCAGGCTGCTCTACGGAGGGCGCAACTCTTTGGAGATCGCCGCGATCGCGACCGCGATCACGCTCATCCTGGCCATCGCCCTGGGCACCTTGGCCGGTTACATGCGCGGCCTCACCGACGGTGTCCTCTCGCGCCTGTTCGACCTCGTCTGGGCCTACCCCGCGGTCCTGCTCGGCGTGGCGCTCGGCGTGGCCCTGGCGGTCGGCGGGATCGACCTCGGCGTGTTCACGCTGCACAGCGGCTCGCTCCTGCTGCCGGCGTTCGTGATCGGCGTGGTCGTGTTCCCCTACGTGGCCAAGCCCCTGCGCGCCCAGGCGCTGTCCTTGCGCGAGCGCGAGTTCGTCGACGCGGCTCGCCTGATGGGCTACCCGCCCCCGTTCGCGTCGTTGCGGATCATGGTGGGCGAGATCCTGCCCAATCTCACCTCCACGATCGTCGTGTTCGCGCCCCTGATCGTGGCCAACGCGATCCTGCTCGAGGCCGCCCTGTCCTATCTCGGCGCCGGCGTCCAGGCGCCGAGCCCCTCGTGGGGCACGATGATCGCCGACGGCACTCGCCTGATGCCCGGCGCGATCCACCTCGTGCTCGTGCCCGGCATCATGCTCGTCCTCACGGTGCTCTCGGTCAACGTGTTCGCCGACGCGGTGCGCGACGCGCTCGACCCGAAGGCTTCGCTGCGGGGGCGGTTGTAATGGCGCGCTTTCTCTCGCGCCGGCTCGCCTCGCTCGCGGCGGTCCTGTTCGCGATCACGGTCCTCACCTTCCTGATCTTCCAGGCGATCCCCGACGGGGATCCCGCGTTGCGCATGGCAGGTCGCCTGGCGACGCCCCAGCAGGTCCACGACGTGCGCGTGCAGTGGGGCTTCGACCAGCCGATCTACGTCCAGTACCTGCGCACGATGGAAAAGGTCCTCGACGGCAGCGTCGTCTCCTACTCCCAGCAGACCAACGTCGAGCGGGAAATCGTGGCTGACCTGCCACCCACGATCTCCCTGGCGGTCGGCGCCGGCATCATCTGGCTGCTCGTCGGCGTCCTGTTCGGCCTGCTCTCGGCGGTGCACGCCGGGGGCTGGCTCGACCGCGCGCTTACGGTCGTCTCGTTGACCGGCATCTCGATGCCCGTGTTCTTCCTCGGCGCGATCATGCTCTACTGGCTGGGCTACCAGTGGCAGCTGCTGCCCCTCGAAGGCTACGTGCCGCTCACCAGCGACCCCTGGGGCTGGTTCACCCACATGCTGATGCCCTGGGTGGCCCTCTCGGCCGTCTCGATCGGCGTCTACTCGCGCCTGCTGAGGGCCAACCTGCTCGACGTGATGAGCGAGGACTACGTACGCACGGCGCGTGCCAAGGGCCTCTCGGAGCGGCGCGTGCTCGTCAATCACGTCCTGCGCAACTCCCTGGCGGGGATCGTGACCCTGTGGGGCCTCGACTTCGCGTGGGTCATCGGCGGTGGCGCGATCCTGGTCGAGTCGGTCTTCAATCTCGGCGGAGTCGGCCAATACGCGGCGCAGTCGATCGGCCGCCTGGACATTCCCCCGGTGATGGTCCTGACGATGATGGTGGCCGCCGCGGTGGTCGTCCTCAGCACGCTCGTGGACATCGCCTACGCGTTGCTCGATCCGAGGGTGAGGATCCAGTGAACGCCGACGGGGTGCCGCCCGATCCGCTGGCCTATCGCGACCTCGACCCGGCGCTGGATCGCGCCGGGCTCGGACGCCCCGCCGGGCTCGAGCGGGGCGCGGGCGAGCGTCCCCAGGGCGCCGGTTCTGTGTCCACAGGGACCGTTCCCTTGCTCGACGTGCAAGACCTGAGCGTGTCATTCGCCACGCGCGAAGGCGAGGTGCGCGCGGTGGACGGGGCCTCCTTCGCCCTCGGTCGCGGCGAGGTGCTCGCGATCGTGGGCGAGTCTGGCTCGGGCAAGTCGGTGTGCGCGATGAGCTTGATGGGATTGACGCGGGGACCGAACACGACGATCTCCGGCCGAGCGCTGTTCGAGAGCCGCGACTTGATCGGAGCCTCAGAGACGCAGCTGCGGCGCATCCGCGGTGCGGAGCTTGCGATGGTCTTCCAGGACCCCCAGTCCTCCCTGAACCCCGTCCATCGGGTGGGCGATCAGATCGCCGAGCAGATCAGGGCTCACGAACCGTTTGTCCCCAAGGAGCGTGCGTTGGAGCGCGCCGCGGAGCTGATGGAGCGCGCGCGCATCCCCAGGGCGCGCGAGCGTGTGCGCGCCTATCCGCACGAGCTCTCGGGCGGGATGCGCCAGCGCGTGATGATCGCGATGGGACTTTCGCTCGGGGCCAAGGTATTGCTCGCCGACGAGCCGACGACGGCGCTCGACGTGACCGTCCAGGCCGAGATCCTCACCCAGCTCAAGGACCTGCGCGAGCGCGAGGATCTCAGCATCGTCTTGATCACCCACGACTTCGGCGTGGTCGCCGACGTCGCAGATCGCATCGCGGTGATGCGGGCCGGTCAGATCGTCGAGCAGGGAGCCGCCGCGGAGATCTTCGAGCATCCGGAGCATCCCTATACGCGTGGTTTGCTTCAGGCCTTGCGCCCCGTCGCGCGTACCCGGCGTGCCGGCGGCCCGCCCGCCGGGGCGCCCCTCTTGGAGGTGGAAGACCTCCGCGTCCTCTACCCGGGACGGGGCCGCAACCAGGAGCCGGTCCAGGCGCTCGCCGGCGTCTCGCTCACGGTGGCCGAGGGGGAGACCCTGGCGATCGTCGGCGAGTCGGGCTGCGGCAAGACGACCTTGTTGCGCTGCCTCGCGGGTCTGACGGCGCCAAGCTCGGGCGCCATCCGCCTCGGCGGCCAGGACCTGGCGCGGGCGAGCCGCCGCGAGCTCGCCGCGGCACGCGCCGGGCTCGGGATGGTCTTCCAGGACCCCCAGGCGTCCCTGAACCCGCGCCGCAGGGTGGGCGCCACCCTGGAGCGTGTCCTGCGTGCCCGCGGGCATGCCAAGCCCGAAGCCCGAGCGGAGGCCGTGCGCCTGCTCGAACGCGTCGGCCTGCGGGCCGAGCAGGCCGCGCGTTTCCCGCATGAGCTCTCCGGCGGGGAGCGCCAACGCGTGGGGATAGCTCGCGCGCTCGCCGGCCCGCCACCCGCCGTGGGGAGCGCCACACAGGACGCCGACACACGACGCGCGGGGGGCGCTGCCTCGAGGCGCGATCGCGCGCGCCTGGTCTTGCTGGATGAGCCGGTCTCTTCGCTGGACGCCTCGATCCGTCGCGGCGTGATCGAACTGCTCGAGCAGCTGCGAGCGGAGGTTGGCTGCGCATACGTCCTGGTGTCCCACGACTTCACCACCGTCGAAGCTTTGGCGGACCGAATCGCGGTGATGCACGGAGGCGAGGTCGTCGAGCAGGGCGACGCTCGCGAGCTGCTCGAAAACCCCAAGCACCCTTACACGCGCCAACTGCTCGCCGCCTGTCCGCGCGTGCCGCTCTCGGCGGCCTTGCCCGGTGGCGTAGGATCGGGAGCGTGGACGACGCAGCCCGGTTGCTTCAGCGCCTGATCCGCTTCGACACCGTAAATCCGCCCGGCAACGAGCGGGCCGCGATCGAGCACTTGCAAGCGATCCTCACGGACGCGGGCTTTCGGTGCGAGCTGCTCGGCGCTGTGCCCGAGCGCCCGAACCTGGTGGCCAGGCTGAAAGGGCGAAGCGAAGGCCCCACGCTCTGCTATCTCGGCCACGTCGACACCGTCCTCGCGGACGCGAGCGAGTGGAGCCACGATCCGTGGTCGGGGGAAATCGCCGAAGGCTTCATGTGGGGGCGCGGCTCGCTTGACATGAAGTCCCAAGTCGCCGCCGAGGTCGCCGCCGCGGCCGGGCTCGCGCGCGAGGGCTGGCGCCCCGCGCGCGGCGATCTGCTCGTGGTGGCGGTCGTCGACGAGGAGACCGGTGGCGAGCTCGGCGCCAAGTGGCTGTGCGAGACGCACCCCGAGAAGGTGCGCTGCGAGATGCTGCTCAACGAGGGGGGCGGCTCCCATTTCGAGCTCGGCGCTCAGCGCTACTACGGAGTCTGCTGTGCGGAGAAGGGCGTCTACCGCTTCACGGTGAGCACAACGGGGGCGGCCGGCCACGCCTCGATGCCAAAGCTCGGCGAGAACGCTCTGCTCAAGCTGGCTCCTGTGCTCGAGCGTTTCGCCTCGCGCCAGCCCGCGCTCGCGCCGACCGCCGAGCCGCTTGGCGTTCCTGCGCGGCGTCGGCGAGGACGAGTCCGACCCCGCCGCCGCGCTTGCACGCTTGGCGGCGATCGACGGGCGTCTGTCGGCGCTGCTCGAGCCGATGTTCGGGGTCACGTTCGCGCCCACCAAGGTGTCGGCCTCGGAGAAGATCAACGTGATCCCCTCCAAAGCCGAGCTGAGGGTGGACTGCCGCGTCCCTCCCGGTCTCGGCGAGGCCGAGACGAGGACGGCGATCGAGGAAGTGCTGGGAGGCCTCGACGGCCTGCAAATCGACTTCACGGAGCGGATCTCGGGCAACCGCTCGTCGATCGCCTCGCCGCTGATGGACACGCTAGCCGCGTGGATCGAGTCGGGCGATCCGGGCGCCAAGACCGTCCCCACGATCATGCCCGGCTTCACGGACTCGCGCCACTTCAGGGCGGCCTTCCCCGATTGCGTCGCCTACGGCTTCTTTCCCCAGCGCAACCAATCCTTGCTCCAGACCCAGGCGCTCATGCACGCCCCCGACGAGCGAATCGACATGCTCGACCTTGGCTGGGCCGCGGATTTCTACCGAGCGCTCGCGCTAGAACTGCTCGGTTGAGCGCGTTGCTTGCATGATGGTGCTCGCGAGCTCACTGGTCCAGAAGATCCAGGAATGGTCCTATCAGTGGTCGAGCGTCGTGATGATCCTGTTCTTCGCGGCCTTGATCTACCTGATGTGGCGCACCCTGAAGGTGATGCCGCGGGTCAAGCCCCAGCAGATCAAGCCCTCCTCCAATCAATCGGTCGCATGGAAGGACATCGCCGGCGCTGACGAGGCCAAGGCCGAGCTGCAGGAGATTGTCGAGTTCCTGCGCGACCCCAAGCAGTTCGAGCAGCTCGGCGCCAAGGTGCCCAAGGGCATCCTCTTGCACGGCCCGCCCGGCACCGGCAAGACGCTCTTGGCCAAGGCAGTCGCGCACGAGTCGGGCGCCCAGTTCTTCGCCCAGTCCGCGGCCGCCTTCGTGGAGATGTTCGCCGGCCTCGGCGCCGCCCGCATCAGGCGCTTGTTCGCGGTCGCGCGCAAGCAGGAACCAGCAATCATCTTCATCGACGAGCTCGACGCCGTCGGGGGGCGCCGCGGCAACGACATCTCCGGGGAGAAGGACCAGACGCTCAACCAGCTGCTCGTCGAGATGGACGGCTTTGCCACCAGCGGCCGTCTGGTCGTGATCGCCGCCTCCAATCTGCTGGAGAAGCTCGACCCCGCGCTGCTGCGCCCGGGGCGCTTCGACCGCCAGATCTTCGTCAGCCCGCCCGACGTCAAGGGTCGCCGGGGCGTGCTGGGCGTGCACACGCGCGACAAGCCCTTGGGCGACGTGGACCTGGGCCTGGTCGCGCAGCAGACCAGCGGACTGACGGGAGCGGACTTGGCCAACATCTGCAACGAGGCGGCGATCTTCGCGGCGCGGCGCGGCGCCAGGTCGATCACCGGCGCGGACTTCGATCAGGCCCTGGAGCGCGTGATCGCCGGGGTGCAGTCCCATCGCGTCCTGAACGACCACGAGAAGCGGGTCGTCGCCTATCACGAGGCCGGCCACGCGCTTTGCGGCGAGCTGTTGCCGTCGGTCGATCGCGTCCACCGCATCTCGATCGTGCCGCGCGGGCGCGCGCTCGGTTACACCCTGAATCTGCCCGCCGAGGACCGCTACCTGAAGACCAGGGAGGAGCTGCTCGACTACATGACCGTCCTGCTGGGCGGGCGCGTGGCCGAGCAGGTCGTGTTCGGCGCGATCACGACCGGAGCCTCCGACGACCTCAAGCGCGTCGCCGACATCGCCCACTCGATGGTCCACGACTACGCGATGGGCAGCGCCGGCGTCGGCCGCACGCCCGAGGGCAACGTGCGCCTGTCCGAGACGACCCTGCGCCTGCGCGACGAGGAGCGCCGCGAGCTCGTCGAGGAGGCGCGCAGGGCCGCGCGCAAGATGATCCTCGCCCATCGCGCCCAGCTCGACGCACTCGCCGCCGAGCTGCTCTGCAAGGAGGCGATCGACCGCGAGGCGATCGACCGCGTGATGCAGGGAGTGCCTCGCTTGGAACGCCGGCCCGGCGTGGGCTTGCGGGTTGCCGCCGCCGTGCCTCCTGTCGCGCCCAAAAGCTCCTAGACTGCCGGACGTGTTCAACCGCATCGATCACGTCGGCGTGGCCGTCGAGGACATCGACGCTTCGCTCGCCCTCTACAAGGACGCCTTCGGGATGGAGCTGGTCCACCGCGAGATTGTCGAGGAGCAGGGCGTCGAGGCGCTGCTGCTCGACGTCGGCGAGAACCACATCGAGCTGCTCTCGCCGCTCGGCCCCGACACCCCGGTCGGCAAGTTCCTGGCCAAACGGGGTCCCGGCCTGCACCACGTCGCCTACCAGGTGTCCGACATCGAGGCGACCCTGGAGCAATTGAAGGCGGCCGGACAGCCCTTGATCGACAAGACTCCGCGCGTGGGCATTCGTGGGGCCCTGGTCGCGTTCCTGGAGCCGAAGGGCACCGAGCGGGTCCTAACCGAGCTGGTTCAACCTGTGGAGGTTCACTGATGGCTCATCAGCACCGGCGTGTGAGCGTCGGCTTTCAAGGCGGGCAGGTGCTCTCGCTGCGCGTCACCGACGAGCAGCTCGAGACGCTCTACAAGTCGCTTGGCGACGGCGGTTGGCACGAACTGGAAACCGAGGAGGGGCCCGTGCGTCTCTATCTCGGTCAGGTCGTCTACGTGCGCATTGAGGACAGCGACGCCCGAGTCGGTTTCTCTGTCTAGGTTGGGCGCCTCTCGATCGCCTAGAGGGCTGGTTTGAGCACGCGTATAGGAATCGTCGGGCTGCCCAACGCGGGCAAGTCCTCGCTGTTCAATGCGCTCACCAGGGCGGGCGCCGAGGCGGCCAACTATCCCTTCACCACGATCGAGCCCAATGTGGCGGTCGTGCCTGTGCTGGACGAGCGCCTCATCGAGGTCTCACAGACCGTGGGCGCCTCGGAGATCGTGTGGGACACGATCGACTTCCACGACATCGCCGGCCTCGTCGCGGGCGCCCACAAAGGCGAGGGGCTCGGCAACAAGTTCCTTGCCAACATCCGCGAGACAGACGCGATCGTGCACGTCGTCAGAGCCCACGGCGACGAGAACGTGATCCACCCCGAGGGGCGCGTCGATCCGATCGCCGACATCGAGACGATCGAGACCGAGCTGGTCCTGGCCGACCTGGAGCAGGCCGAGCGCAGGGTCGATCGCGTCGCCAAGCAGGCCAAGGGCGGCGACCGCGTCGCAATCGCCGAGGAGGCCTGGTTGCGCGAGGTGATCGGCGAGCTGCAGTCGGGTCGCCCCGCCCGCGGCGTGCCCGCCCCCGAAGACGCGCCGCACGCGCTGCGCGACCTGGGCGCGCTCACCGCCAAGCCGGTTCTGTTCGTCGTCAACGTCGACGAAGGCTCCGAGGAGGTGCCGGCTGCCGTCGCCGAGCACGCCGCCTCCGAGGGCGCCGGCGTCGTGGCCGTCAGCTCGCGCATCGAGTCCGAGCTGGCCGAGCTCGAGGAGGAGGAAGCAGCCCTGATGCGCGCCGAGCTCGGCGTCTCAGAATCGAGCCTTCACCGGATCGTCCGAGGCGCGTTCTCCCTGCTCAGGCTGATCGCCTTCTTCACCGCCGGCGAGGCCAAGCCCGCCCAATCCTGGCATCTGCGCGACGGCCTCACCGCGTGGCACGCGGCCGGGCAGATCCACACCGACATCCAGAAGGGCTTCGTGCGCGCCGAAGTCGTCGGTTGGCGCGAGCTCGTCGACGCGGGCGGCTACGCGGGCGCCCGCGAGCGCGGCACCCTGCGCCTGGAGGGCCGCGACTACCCCATGCAAGATGGCGATGTGATCACGATTAAGTTCACGCCATAGCGTCGAGCCGCTCGGCCAAGCGGTTCAGGCCCAGCTCGCGCGCCTTGGCCGCTCCGGCGGCGTAGTCGGTGGGGGTGTCCTTCGGGCGCCGCACCTCGATCGGCACGAGCGTCGCGATCTGCTTGAACGTGCGCAGCAAGTCCGCGTTCTCGCTCAAAGCGCTCGCCACGCGCGGGCGCAACTCGCCGAAGCCCGCCTCGGCGATCTGTCGCTCGGCCGCCTCCAGCAGCGACTCCAGCGTGTCGTACTCGCGCAGCAAGCTCGCCGCGGTCTTGGCTCCGATCCCCGGCGCCCCGGGGATGCCGTCCGAAGGGTCGCCCCGCAGCGCGATGAAATCGGGCACCTGTCGGGGCGACACGCCGTACTGACTCAAGACCTGCGCCGGCCCTCGCGACACGTACGAACCATTTTTCTCCAAACTCAAAACAGCCACCCGCTCCTCCACGGACTGGTAGAGGTCGCGATCGGCGGTCATCAACAGAGCCCGCCCGCCCGCCTCGGACTCGGCGCGCGCGTGCGAGCCCATCGCGTCGTCGGCCTCCAAGTCGCCGGCGTCGGCCACATGCCAGCCGAAGCTCGCGAGCAGCTCTGGCGCCAGCTTCCACTGCCCCGCCAGCTCCTCGGGCATCGGGTCCCTGTGGGCGTGATAGGCCGAGTAGGCCCGCACCCGATAGCGAGCCTCCTCGGCCCCGAAACACGCCACAACCGCGCGCGGCGCCTCTTGCTCGATCGCCGCCAACAGTGCGTTCACCGTGCCCAGCAGCGCGTTCGCGGGCTTCCCATCGGCGCCCTTGATCGATTTGGGTAGCGAAAAGTAGGCCCGATAGAGCAGCCAAGGAACGTCGGCGATCAAAAGCGGCGCGTCCACCGCCATAGCCTATGGCTATCCGGCCGAGACGCCGCCCTGGCCGTTCACGCCGCTGGGCCGCGCGCTTGCCGGCGCCGCCGCCGAGCCGCCCTCGCCGGTCACGCTCGCCGGCTGCGCGACGGGTGCAGGCGCCGCTGAGCCCGAGACCGGCGCGGTCGTGCTCGGCGCCGGGCTCGCGGGGCCGCTCAGGTCAGGCTCGGCCTTCACGCCGTGCGCGCCCTTCACGCTGAAGTAGGCCCAAGTCGAATACAAGCCCAAGCGCGCCGCCAGTTCGGGTCCGCTCACCAGCTTGTGACCCTTGGAGCCCAGCACCTCCGCCGAGACGATCCTCGGCGAGGCCCCCCGCGCCAGCACCTCGATCCCCTCGAAGGATCCGTCCACCAGCCCACTCAGCCTGCGGGCCGCCGAGGCGAAGCTGAGGCTCTCGCTCCAGCGGTGAAGCGGACCGCCGTCGTAGGGATCGCTCACCCCGACCAGCCAAGGCTCGGGAGCCGAGCCCAAGAAGGAGTCCTGGATGTTCTCGGTGTGCCCGCCGGAGCTGGCGAAGAAATAGGTGATCGCCGGTTGGCCCGCATACGTCACGACCTGCCCCGCCGTGGCCGCCACCGCCGCGTTGGTGCGCGACGTTTCGGCCGCTTTGCCCTTGTACACCTGCGAGCGATCGTCGGTGTACACGTCGAACCGGCTGCCCCCCGCACGCGCCGTGATCGCATACGTCCGGCTGGCCACCGCCTGCGCCTCCAAAGCCGCCATCGGCCAACTCGCGGACACCTCCGCCGAGACCACCCCACGCACATACGTTTCAAGCGGTATCGCCTTCACCTTCGCGCCCATCAACACCTTCACCACGGTGTCCGCCGGCGCCTGCCCGAGCGCGGTGCCCGTGTAGTAGTGCGCCAAGATCGCTTCGTATGACCACCCGTGTTCGGCAAAGCCGAGTGCTCCGTCCTGGCTCATCCCAACGCCGTGCCCATCGCCCGCGCCGTCGATCGTGAGCGTCGGGGCCGCTGCGGCCGAGGAGCCGAGGAGCATGCCAAGCACGGCCACCATGCCCAGGGCGCCACGAAGTCGGTGATAGGTTGATCTCGTGAGGAGCATCCGTGCTCAGTGCGGTACCCGGTTAGTCGCGCGCTCTCTCGGCTTGGGCGTACATATGCATAGCCTCGGACGATCGGCCCCTCGGCTTGAGCCACGCCAGAGCGGTGGCGGGCGGTGAGCGCCACTCGGCTCCCCAGGGTTTCGCCAAAGGCGCGGCCGTGAGCGGCGCCGACGAGCATGCGTTGCTGCGGCGCACCCCCACCGAGCTCTACATCGGTGGAGCGTGGCGCGCGGCCACCGGTGGCGGGACGCTCCCCGTAGAGGATCCCGCGACGGGTCAAACCCTGGTCGAGGTCGCCGACGCCACCCCCGAGGACGCCCTCGCGGCGCTCGGCGCCGCCGCCGAGGCTCAGGCGTCGTGGTCCGCCACCGCACCCCGCGAGCGCGGCGAGATCCTGCGCACCGTCTACGAGCTGCTGCTGGAGCGCGCCGATGAGCTCGCCTTGCTGATGACGCTCGAGATGGGCAAGCCGGTGGCCGAATCGCGCGCCGAGCTGACCTACGCCGCCGAGTTCCTGCGCTGGTTCTCAGAGGAGGCGGTCCGCATCCACGGCCGCTACATGACCAACACGACCGGCGTCGGTCGCATCCTCACGATGCGCCAACCGGTCGGCCCGTGCGTGTTCGTGACGCCCTGGAACTTCCCCACCGCGATGGGCACCCGCAAGATCGCCCCCGCGATCGCGGCCGGTTGCACGATGGTCGTCAAGCCCGCCCAACAGACCCCCCTCTCGATGCTCGCGCTTGCCGGGCTGTTCGAGCAGGCGGGTCTGCCGGGTGGCGTGCTCAACGTGATCACCGCCCACCACTCCGGCGCCGTCGTCGAGCCGCTCTTGCGAGACCCGCGCACGCGCAAGCTCTCCTTCACCGGCTCCACCGAGGTCGGGCGTACCCTGATCGCCCAGTCCGCCGAGCAGATCCTGCGCGTCTCGATGGAGCTCGGCGGCAACGCCCCCTTCCTCGTGTTCGAGGACGCCGACCTCGACGCCGCCGTCGAGGGCGCCCTGATCGCCAAGCTGCGCAACGTCGGCGAGGCCTGCACCGCCGCCAACCGCTTCCACGTGCACGAGTCGATCGCGCCCGAGTTCGCGCGCCGCATGGCCGAGCGCATGAGCGCTTTGAAGCTGGGCCGCGGCACCGAGCCGGGCGTGGACGTCGGCCCGCTGATCGACGATCGCCAGCGCGCCATCGTCGAGGACTTGGTCGGCGACGCCCTCGCCGCCGGAGCCAGCCTGTTGTGCGGCGGCAAGAAGCCCAGCGGCCCCGGCTATTTCTACGCGCCGACGGTGCTCGCCGACGTGCCTCCCGACGCTCGCCTGCTGCGCGAGGAGGTCTTCGGCCCAGTCGCGCCGGTGGCGACCTTCTCCACCGAGGCTCAGGCGATCGAGGCGGCCAACGCCACCGAGTACGGGCTCGTCGCCTACCTCTACACGCGCGATCTCTCACGCACTGTTCGTGTGAGCGAGGCCGTCGAGGCCGGCATGATCGGCGTCAACCAGGGCATCGTGTCCAACCCCGCCGCCCCCTTCGGGGGCGTCAAGCAGTCCGGGTACGGTCGCGAGGGAGGTTTCGAGGGCATCGGCGAGTACTTGGAGACCAAGTACGTCGCACTATCGATATGACGACCAAAGATTCGATCTGATTCGCGTAGCTCGTTTCGGGGTAGCTCAAGCCGGCGTCGAATTCGGCCGAATAGACGAGCAGAGTCAGAAACGAGGTGCATGTCGTGCGTGGAGTCACAAAGGTTGGCTTGGAACGGTCCACCCCACACGGGGTGGCGCTCCCGCGCGGGCACTCCGACTCCGCCGCGAGCGCGCCGCAGCACGTTTCGGTTCCGGCCAAGTTGCGCGCCCTGCTCGGTGGTGCCGCGCCAAAGCACGCCGAGAGTGAGACCGGCGCGTCCAACGGGGCCTCCCAGCCTCACCCGCCCCATCCGCATGGTCCTGCGCCCGCGAGCACCGATCGCGGGCGCGGCTCCCCGCGCGGACCGTGGCGCCGAGCGCTCGCCCTGGCCCTCCTCGCTCTAGCCGGAGTCGCCGCGGTCGTGTTCGGCGGGACTCTGCTCACCGTGCTCGGAGCGTTCGCGATAGTCGCCGTGGCGACCGTGTGCGGCTGGCTGCTCGGAGACGACCGCAGGCAGGTGCTCCAGCACGAGGTGGACGAACGCAACGACGACCTGCGCCGCGCCCTGTCCGAGCTCGAGATCGCCCAGGCCGAGACCGTGCGGCGCCTGTCGATGGCGGTCGAGTTTCGCGACGAGGACACCGGCGCCCACATCGAGCGCATCGGACGCTTCTCCACGCTCCTGTCCGAAGCGATCGGGATGAGCCCCGAGTTCTGCCGGCGCATCGGCCACGCCGCCCCCCTGCACGACGTGGGCAAGGTGGCGATTCCCGACGCGATCCTGCTCAAGCCCGGTCCCCTCACGGCCGAGGAGCGCGCGATCGTGGAGACCCACGCCGAGGAGGGCCACCGCCTGTTGCGCGGCTCCTCCTCGTCGATCCTCGACATGGGCGCCACGATCGCGCTGTCCCACCACGAGCGCTGGGACGGCGACGGCTACCCCCGCGGCCTCGCGGCCGAGAGCATCCCGATCGAGGGCCGCATCGTCGCGATCGCCGACGTGTTCGACGCGCTCACCTCCCACCGCATCTACCGCCGCGCTTTCTCGGTCGAGCAGGCGGTCGAGATGATGCTCGAGCAGGCCGACCGCCACTTCGACCCGGTCCTGCTGCACAAGTTCATGGAGGTGCTCGACTCCTCCGGCGCGGAGGCCCGCACCCGCGAGCGCTCAGACCCCTCGACCCTGATCGCCGGGGCGCTTGAGATCTACACCGACGCGATGCGCCTCGGCGACGCCGAGCTGGCCGAGGAAGCGATCGCCCAGGCGATCGAGGACGGCATCGAGCCGGCCACCCTCAAGCAGGAGGTGATCGGCCCAGCGATGTTCCGCATCGCCGAGCTGCGCCAGGCCGAGGAGATCGAGTCCGAGGTCGAGCAGCGCGCCGATTCGATCACGCGGCGGGTGATCGCCACGATGGACCGCTACATGTTGGCCCGGGGGTAGGCGCCCCCGAGGCGTGTGTGTCTCAGTTGGTCGCTCGCGTCTGCGCCTGCTCACACAGCGCCTCCAGGCCGATAGCTTCCACCGAAGGGGACACCCGGTATGTCTCCTGGCCCGGATACACGACCAGTGCCCGTTCCGGCGTCAGATCGGCGAGCGCCGAGTGAAAGCCCCGCCCGAGCGCGGGCGCAAGGCTACGCTTGATCTCAACGGCCCAACTGGCGCCGTCGCGCCAGGTGAGGACGAGGTCGATCTCGGCCCCGTTGCTGGTCCGATAAAAGCTTGCTTGAGCGTCGATCCCGGCTGAGGCGATCAGATTCTCGATCGCCATCCCCTCCCAGCTGGGTCCGGCCGCCGGATGGCCAAGCAGCGCCTCCTTGTCGGCCAAACCGAGCAGAGCGTGTAGCAGGCCGCTGTCTCTGATGTACACTCTCGGAGAGCGGACCAAGCGCTTGCCCAGGTTGGGCAGCAGCGGCGGCAGGCGACGCACGAGCAGCAGATCGACCATCAGGTCGAGATAGTGCGCCAGGGTGCGTGGGCTGACACCAAGTCCGCGAGCGAGCTGCGCGGCGTTCAGGAGGCCGCCCTGGTGGTGGGCGAACATCGTCCACAGGCGTCGCAGCGTCTCGGCCGGAACGCGCGGTCCCAGCTGCGGGATGTCACGCTCGAGGTATGTACGGATGAAGTCCTGGCGCCAGCGCAGGCTGATCGGATCGCTCTTGGCCAGGAAGCTCTCGGGGAAGCCGCCGCGGACCCAAAGTCGATCGAGGGTCTCCTCCGTTGTCTGCGCCTCGCGCGCCGCGGGCCGATCCCCACGGCCGAGGGAGCGTTCGTAGGGCCCCACCTCGGTGATGTCAAACGGCGAGAGCTCGACAAACGCGATGCGTCCCGCCAAGGTCTCGCCGGACTGGGCCAACAGGTCGATCGATGCGGAGCCGAGCAGTAGGAACCGGCCGTTCGCGTTGCCTTCGCGCCTTGACCGGTCGATCACGCCGCGCAGGTCTTCGAACAGGTTGGGGGCACGGTGGATCTCGTCCAAGATCACCAGCTCGTGCGCGTGGTCGGCGAAATACAGCGCGGCCTCGGCCAAGCGAGAGCGATCGGCGTCCGACTCGAGATCGAGGTACACCGACGAGCGGGTCTCGGCGATCTCCAAGGCAAGCGTCGTCTTGCCGACCTGCCGTGGGCCCACCAGCGCGACAGCTGGAGTGTGCTCCATGAGCGACCTGACTTCGGTTATCGCGCGCCTCTCGATCATCCATGCAATTGTATACCTTAGATCGCGATTTACATGGATAATTAGGTGCGTGCTTCATTGGTGCAAGCTCTCCCCCCGACGAATCCCTGCCATTGCGAGCTCGGCGATATAGGCTTCCGCGCGTGTCTTCTCGCGCGATAGTGACCGGCGGCGCCGGCTTCATCGGCTCGCACGTCGTCGACGCCCTGCTTGCGGCCGGCCAAGAGGTCACGGTGATCGACGACCTCTCCTCCGGGCGTGCATCCAATGTGGCCTCCGCGGCCGAGCTGCGCGAGCTCGACATCATCGATCGTGGTGGGATCGACCGCGTCTTCGAGCAGGTCCGACCCGAAGCCGTCTACCACCTGGCCGCCCAGGCGTCCGTGACGGCGTCGGTCGCCGACCCGGGACGCGACTGTGCGGTCAACGTCCAGGGCACCCTCAACGTGCTCGACGCCGCGACCAAGCTCGGCGCTCCGGTCTCGTTCACTTCCACCGGTGGCGCTCTCTATGGCGACGAGGCCCCCCTGCCGACCTCCGAGGAGCGGATCCCCGCGCCCCTGGCGCCCTACGGCGCCTCCAAGTGGGCGGCCGAGGCCTACGTCAACACGTGGTCGCTTTCTTCGGGCGTGGCCCACGCCGTGTGTCGCCTGGGCAACGTCTACGGCCCGCGCCAAAGCCCCCATGGCGAGGCGGGCGTGGTGGCGATCTTCTCCGAGCACCTACACACCGGTCGCGCGCCCAAGATGTTCGGCCACGGCAAGCCGACGCGCGACTACGTCTACGTCGGCGACGTCGTCGCCGCCCTGATCGCGGCCAACGGCAAGCGTGGGACATTCAACGTGGCCACCGGCGTCGAGACCGACGTGCAAACGCTGTGGCGCGTCTTGAGCGAAGCCGCCGGCTCGGACATCGAACCGCACTTGGCCGATCTGAGGCCCGGCGAGCTGCAGCGCAGCTGCCTCGATTGCGCGCGCGCCGAGCACGAGCTCGGATGGACGCCCAAGGTGGCGATCGAGGACGGCCTGCGCCAGACCTACGCGGCGCTCATCGCCGAATTCCAGGCCGCAAGCTAGCGCCCAGCTGTTTGCGGCCGGTCTCCTGCGGTCGAATAAGAAGGCATGAGGCGTGCTCTCTGCCCGCTTGCCCTTGGTCTTGCCCTGCTCGGTGGCGCGGCGCCGGTTGCGCAGGCGCTCGACTCGACCGGGGGGACGCCGCCCTTCTCGGTCTCCGCGGCGACCGACACGGCTGGGCTCGGCGGGTCGGTGGCTCCCGCAACGCAGGGGACCGGTGGCAGCGAATACGGGGTCTCTGTCCCTAAACCAGCCGCGCCCACCAAAGCGAGCACCCACAAGCCTTCGCGCGCCGCGCGCCGGACCAAGCCCAGGAAGCACGCCTCGAAGGCAAGGCCCAAGCGTGCGTCGAAACCCGCGCCGAAGCCCAAGCCGACCCCGCAGCCCGCGCCTCCTGCGCCCGCGAATCCGCCGCCCGGCGTCCCCACGCCGGCCCAGACGGTCGCCGAAGGGGCCGTCTTCCCCGTGCTCGGGCCCCACAACTTCGGGGGTCCCGAAAACCGCTTCGGGGCCGCGCGCGAAGGTCACGTCCACGAAGGCCAGGACGTGCTCGCCGAAGAAGGCTTCCAGGTCGTCGCGCCCTTGGCCGGCACCGTCATCGCGACCTCCTACCAAGCAGGCGGGGCCGGTTGGTACGCGGCCGAGCAGACCGCCGACGGGCTCAGCTTCTTCTACGCCCACTGCCAGGCGTCCTCGCTCGCGGTGAGCGCCGGTCAAGCGATCGAAGCGGGCCAGGCGATCTGCAAGGTCGGCCAGACCGGCGACGCGACCGCTCCGCACCTGCACCTGGAGATCTGGGTCGGCGGCTGGCACGGTCCTTCCGGCTACTCGATCGACCCGCTCGCCTACCTGGAAGCCTGGGAAGCCGCCGCCCACTAACGGCCGGTTCCGGGCTTGCTCTTGTGTTTCTTGTGCGGCTTGGGCCCGTACTTCTTCTTGGCCGCCCGTTCGCACTGCTGGCGCCTGTGCTTCGGTTTCTCTTTCTTGCAAACCCTGAGTGCCTTGGCAAGCTTCTGAGCGAGCGTCCCTTTGGATGAGGCGTGGCCAGGAGAGGGCTCGATGGGATTGCCCGTAGTACCGGTTGCTGTCGTGCCGGTCGTCGACCCTGTCGGCGTCGGGCCTGCGGAGGGCGCTCCTGCTTCGGGCGAGCCTCCGCCGGCGGGGGTGATGCCCCCGGCCGGAAGGCTCAGCAGATGTTCGTGCAGCGCCGTTCCGTTGGGGGCGGCGGGGGCGCCTTCGGGGTCGCCGGTCAGGTAATAGGCGCTGCATCCTTGCACGCTGATTTCGCCGGCGCTGAGCACCTCCCAGCCCCAGGCCAGATAGCTGACGCCATGCTGGTCTGCCCAGTTCATGTAGTCGGCGTCGAACGTGCTCGGAGTCTTCTCCGCGCAGGAGGAGTTGTCGAAGTCGTCCTCGTCGAACTCTCCGGTCACGACGGGAACGTTGGCGGCGACGGGCGCGATCTGGCTGTTCCAGCAGCCGGCGTCCTCGCATGCCTGTCCGGTGTAGTTGTGGAACGAAGCCGCCTCCTGATCGAGCGGATCGTCGGGCGCGTGATCGAGCCACTGGCTCAGATCGTTGGCGAAGTCCAGTCCGCCCGCGAGTACGGGTTGGGTGGCGCCGGTGGCCCGGATCGCGTTCAGCAAGCTTTGAAGGCCGGCGACCTGGTAGGAACTCGTCTTGATCCCGTTTTCGTCATACGCGGAGGTATCGCACGGAGCCCCGCCCGCGGGTCCGTTCTCGGTCCCCGTGTCCCAGCAATTCCAGCTCACCTGATCCTGTGGATTCAGATCCGTGCCCGACCTCGGATCGGTGGGGTCGTAGGGCTCGTTGAAGAGATCGAACACGACCGCCGGGTTGTCCTTGAACGTCGAAGCGACCGACTG
The DNA here is from genome assembly GCA_963753145.1 of uncultured Solirubrobacterales bacterium. Lineage (GTDB taxonomy): Bacteria > Actinomycetota > Thermoleophilia > Solirubrobacterales > Solirubrobacteraceae > Palsa-744. The sequence goes on along the minus strand of CAVWAX010000003.1, from coordinate 684,014 downwards.
CCAGAAGGTCGGGGAATGCTCGGCGTCGGGCATCGGCTGCTGCTCCTCGGCGACCTGGGTGCCGGGTGCAGTCCAGTGCAGGTCGAGGATGGCATAGATCCCGTGCGCATTGAGGGCGTTCACATAGGCCTCGACCGCCTGTCGATAGCCGGAGGCCGTGAGCGTTTCGCCGGGATCCTGGCTGTTGTTGGGCTGCCCGTTGATCCCCAGCCAGCAGTCCTCGTTGAGCGGCACCCGGACAGCGTTGGCGTTCCACGAGGCCACGGCCGCGGCATCCGCGTCGTCCATGTGGCCGCCGTTGTAGCCATAGCCGTACACGCAGGCGTACTCGAAGCTCGCGTGATTGACGCCCAGCAGCCTGATCGTCTGCCCCGAGCCGTTGACGAAGTGGTTGCCCGAGATCGAGATGGACAAGGGCGCCTCGTCGGCGTTGCCGGCGGTGTGGCCGAGCACGAAAACGAAGATTGTGACGGCGAGGGCGAGGATCGCCGCGAAGGGCGCGCGCAAGCTGTGGGTCGATCTGTTTCTCATCGGGCAATCGCTGATCTTACGTGTATCGCTGGAGTGGTTCCACCGCCCGCGCCGGATGGTCGTTCCAGCCAACAAGCGCTAGGATCGGCGGTCGCGGCGAGATAGCTCAGTTGGTAGAGCACACGACTGAAAATCGTGGTGTCCCCGGTTCGAGCCCGGGTCTCGCCATAACCCCCGAAACCCCGCATGAACACTGGGTTTCCGCCAGTCTAACGCGCGGCTGGAATCGAACCTAGAACACCACGATTTCCGGGTACCGGTACCTTTTCGGTCCCTTTTCGTCGCTAGGAGACCGCGAGCGGCGTCCCATCCGCCCGAGAATGCGAGTACCGAATGTGACGGATACCGTCTCACGCGGCCGCCAGTGGGCGCTTGTCGAGCTCGTGGGCCTCTCGCAAGAGCCGATCGAAGCTCTCGCCGTGGTCGCGCTTGGCGCGCTGCTCGAGCTGCGCGTAGACGTCCATCGTCATCCGCGAGTCCGCATGGCCGACCTGCGCCATCACCCACTTCACATCGAAGCTGTTCGCGACTAGGGCAATCGAGATATAGGTTCGTCGCAGCGTGTGCGGTGTCGTGTGCGGCAACGGTGGCAACCCCCTCGCGAGCTGCCGCTCGCTCGCACTCGCGCTCGCCTTCGCCAACACATGGGCGATGCGCCCACGATCCACGCGTCCGCCACGCACGTTCTGGACCAAGAACGCGTCCGGTCCTGTCGGGGCGCCGATGCGACGCAATCGCTTGAGGTGCTCGCCGAGCACAGCAGCGAGCTCGGGGGTCATTTGCACCTCCCGGATCCCCGTCTCGGTCTTGGAGTCAACGATCCGAAACCGCCAACCATCAGAACCGTGGAGGCGTACCTGTCCGATGCGCAGATCGCACAACTCGCTAACCCGTACACCAGAGCGGGCGAGGATCTCAGCCGCTACCCGCCTTCCAGCATAGCCACGACCCGCCCTCAAATTGAGGCGCCGCACATGCGAGCTCACCGTCGTCGGCGTCACCCCAAGCCGCTTGGCGATCTGCTGCGGCCGGTAGCCCTTCTCAAGCAGACGCCTAACCTGCTGTGCCTTTGGGCCAAGCTCCCCAAGGGGCTCGCCATCGCGCAACAGTAGATCCTGCGCGCCGGCCGCGTCGAGCAGCAGCGCTAGCTCGTCCATCTCAAGGAACGTGCGCTCAGGCTTGGGCACCTTGACCCGCATCCGCTTCCCGCGCGCCGGGTTGACATCGATCAACTCATCCTCCACCGCATCGTCGAGAATCGCCGCGAGCGTCCGCAGTACCTTGCGAATCGAGGCTGGCCCGAGCGGTACACGCCGGCGCCCCCGCTCATCGCGCAGATCGCGACCAGCGTCGATCGCCTCACGCAACTGGCGCGCATCGCTTACAAGCCGCGCCTTGAACCGAAGGCACGGTGCCCGGTCGATCTCCTCCACCAGAGAATCCCCGAAGATCGGCAGAAGATGGCGCTCGATGCACCACCTGTAGTCAGCAGCCGTGCTTGCCCGGATCTCACCGAACACACCCTCCGTCTTCGCGTGTAGCCACCGCCGCGCATAGCCCTCAAGGCTCGTTCCCGACCCAACCCGCCTGCTGCGCATCGCCGCAGTTGGACGCTTCCACAACCCCAGTCCGATCCGTGCGACCGTCTCGGCGAGCTCCCGGCGCGCCGCCCGCTCGTCCCAACCACCCCCACAGCCACAATCGCAGCCTGCGCGCTCGTGCAAAGTCAAGATCTGCCGCCGCCCGCCAGCGTGGAAACGCAGACGAAATACCCGTGAGCCGTCAGCCAAGGTGCGAGTATGCAGCGAGCCAGAATTCAAACGCGCCACTCCATCAGCCTGCCTGGTCTATCGGACGGAGCACACAAGAAGTGCCCTAGCCCGGATCGTGCAGTAGCGGTCTGAATCTGGCCGTAGATCCGCTTTCGGGGTTGAGCGTGGTCGTTGAGGGTGGTGTTGGCCCTGGAGCGGCTGCTGGAGGGTGGCTCAGCGTGTTTGCGAGGGGCGTGCTTGGCTGGTGTGCGCCCAGCGGTGATCGCGGCCGTGGCCGTGGGACGGCTCGATGTTGGTGGTGGCCGTTTGCCGGTGTCAGCCGGCGGGCGCTGAGAGCGCTCGCAGTTTCTGGAAGGCAGCGACGAGTTCGTCTGCCCAGGGCCAGGTGTTCTGCAGGTGAAGCTTCGCTTTGCGGCCGTGGAACGCGAGACGACCGGCGACGTGCAGGAGCTGGTAGCGCAGCCGCTTGGGCTCGGCCTTTGCGAGTGCTCCGGTAAGCAGCAGTGCTTGGGTCCAGACGATCAAGTCGTGCGCGAGCATCACGATCTCCAACCACACCTCGTTGAGCGCGAACTCTTTGAACGGGAACTTTGAGAGACCGGTGTCCTTGTCGTCGCGGATGCGGTCCTCGACATGAGCATGCTGGCGGTGGCGACACTCGACGATCGCGATGTTCTGGTCGGTCTGGTCGGTGAGGATCGCCTGGAAACGGTGCCCGTCGTGGTCGGTGAAGGAGAGCTGCGCGCCGGGATGAGGACGCTCACGCCTGACGATCAGCCTCGATCCCTCCGGCCACGAGGAAAGATTGACGCTGCTGGTGATCTCTGTGACCTGCCCGTTCTTGCGCTCGCTGCCGTCCTGGTCGAGCGCCTGGACCCAAGCGGTCTCGCCAAGCGCGAGGATCGCAGCCCTGACCGGCTCGGTCAGCTCGTAGCCGACGGAGAACCGCATCGCGTGTTCGCGGCAATGATCAGCCAGGCCGTGCGTGGCGCCCGCGGAATCGCAGCGCACCAGGATTTCCATGTTCTCGATGTGTCTGGCCGGGATCTGCGCGAGCGCTCGGTCCAGCACCATCTTGTGATCCTCAGCTGTGTTCGCGCCAGCGTTCCCCGGCCGCAACACGCCACCCAGCGCCTCACGGGTCTCCTGCGCGTATGCCTGAAGCGGATGAAACCCGAAACCGCCCTTGTAGTTGCCGGCGGCCTTCTCCTTCTCGGAATGCGCTGTGATGAGCGTCGCGTCGACGTCGATCGTCAACCGCTCAGGAACATTGGAAAGCTCCCAGAACCGCTCGCGCGCCTGTGCGTGAGCAGCACGCAGCTCCTCCAAGGAGCCAGGCTCACCCGCGACCCGGTCGATCATCCGAAACGCCGTGGAATCCGACGCCACAGAGCCGAACAGCTCCTCCTGGTCGCGCACCGTGCCGAGGTCGGACACGCACTCCCCGCCATCGGCGAGCATCACCGCGAGATCCCGGATCACCCGGCCCGGATCGTGGCCGCGACGCCGCTGCTTCAGGACGGCCAGGCTCGACGAGAGCGCTCGCGTGAGGCCGAGCCGGTCGGCCACCCCGACCAGCAGCGCGCTGCCCGCGTGCGACACCAACCCCGCTCCGTCCGACGTGACATCTACGGTAACCGGGCGTCCATCACGCATCACCCTCAAGGTGAACCTCCAAAGCTCGGGATTCGGGAACTGAACACCCCAAGAATCCCTGCTCCACCGGACGTTTCCGCGCCCCCGCTCACCCCGGGGGCGCGGTGCTTACTGCACGGTCTGGGCTAGAGGAAGCGACTGACAAGCGCGAAACCGGAAGAATCCAAAGGTTAGGACAAAGCCAAAGCCGAAAGCGAACTTGACGTGCGAGAGGCCGCTTTCTCGATAGCGCTCGACGATCAGAACTCGCCAACATCTCGGATGCGCGAAAATCTCTGGGTTGCAGGTCTCAGCACCATCTTCCGTCGAGTTCGAAAGGCGAACGACCGCCGAGCAGGACGCCGTGCGCCTGCTGGTCATCCTCGGGGCCGCAGCCGGCCAGGTGGGCGAGGGTGCGCCAGATGGTGCGGTGGCGGAGCTCCGGGCGGAGAGCAGGCTGCATGCCCTCGACTTCTGGCTGCGTAACCCGGACTACCTCGCCCACGAGCTGCTGACCCAGTACCGAGATGGTGATCGCCAAGATTGCGCGCTGCTCCAAGCCGCCCGGGAGGTGCTGAACGACGGCGAGGTCGACGTGCGCACGTTCCCCATGCTCCGTTACCTGTTCGGCGCCTACGAGGAGATCGACGAGGCCTTCTCTCTGCTAGGTGCCTACGATCTGGCGCGGGTCGTACGTCAACCGGCCTCGGATCGGCGTCGGCGCGACTTCTACCTCATGCCCCGCGGTCGCGCCTTCCTCGACACTCTCTCGGAGCGGGCGCCTGAGCTGTCTTGGTACATGGAGCGCGCGAAGCTAGTCGCGCAGGTCGCTGGCGACCGCGGGGGCGACGCGCTCAAGCAGCACCAGAAGGAGCAGACCGAGTACCGCAGGACGCGATGGGGACAGCGCATCGGTTCGATCGCGGCCGACGTTGCTATGGAGTTGGAACAGGAGGGAAGATGACGGACTTCATCGAGGCTGTGGCGGAACGCGCCAGCGTCGACGGCGAGCGTGTGACCGAGGTGCTTGCTGCGCATGGCATTGAGGCGTGGACGCCCCCGCCACCGCCCGGCCGCCTCACGGTCTTGAACGTGATGTTCTCTGGCATCAAGGATGGACTGCCTTACAAGCCGTTCGCGTGGGAGACCAGCACGGGTGTCTGGGCCCTCGGCACGGTGGACAACTCGGCGGGCAAGACCACGGTGTTGAACGTGATACGTTGGCTGCTCTCCGGTCGCGAGCGTGTCGACGACGGCGCTCGTGCAATGATCGACCATGCGGAGCTGATCGTCGAAGTCGCAGAAGAGCGCTGCGAAATCGTGGTCGACGGTGCGCGTGGAGCGGTAATTGGCACCGTGGCGGTCGGCGCGGCTGCCCCGATCTCCTTCACCAACAGGACGTTCGAGAGCACGATGAGCAGCATCATGTTGGAGCGGCTCGGCCTTGAGCGGCTCGTTGGCTGGCAGAAGTACCCGGGATCGGAAGATGGCCAGGCGGTCAAGTACGACTGGGCGAGCCTGCTACCGGGCTTGTTCGTGCCCGAGGCGGCCTACACGGTTGTGCTGGGCGACCAGCCGTTGGGCGCAGGCCGGCTGCTGCAAATGTTCGTCGGCCTGCCTTGGTATTCCACCCGCGAGGCGATTCGGGCAGCGATCTCCGCACTGGCGCAGGCTGATCGTGACGTCGAGCGGCGGGCTACTCGGGATGCGGCAGCGCGGGCCAAGCGCGCGGGAGGTCTGAAGCAACAGCTCGAGCGGGCCCGCGAAAACGCTGGGGGCAGCCCGGCCGCCGCGGCGGCGGAGCTTGAGCAGGCGGCCTCTGAGCAGGATCGGACCCGTCGCGTCGCGCTGGAGCAGGACGAAGCGTCGCGGGCGGCCCTAGCAGAGCTTCGGGCGGCGGAAGGGGTCGAGCGTGTGGCCCGGCGACGGTTGCGCGACTTGCAGGAGACTGAATCGGCGGCTGCGTTGTTCGGCACGCTGGAGCCGGCTCGCTGCCCGCGTTGCGAGCAGACGATCGACGATGAGCGCCGGTCGCACGAGGCTCACGGAACCTGCTCAGTGTGCGACCGCGAGCAGCCGAATGTGCCAGATGACGCGGAGGCGCGGATCGCCGAGGCGAGCGAGCAGTTGGAAGCAGCGGTTGAGGCTGTCGCCATTGTCCGCGCTGCTGTTGAAGGCGCGCAGACTGCGGCCGACCGTGGGGCGCGTGAACGCGATGGTGCGACAAATCGCTACCAAGTGGCGCTAGACGAGGTTGCGCGGTTGTCTGCTCGTGAAGGCGTACGACTCGAAGCCGCACGCTTGGAGGGCCAGCTGCAAGAGGTTGAGCGCGACGAACCACCCGTGACCTCCGAACAGTCGGATGGTGACCGCAGCATCTTGGTCGCAGCGCAGGCGGAGGCATCGGCGCGGATGGGCTCTGAGGCGCTCCTCGGGCGGCTCAACGATGAGGTCCTCGTCGTCGCGCAGCGTTTGGGTCTGACGGACATTACGGCAGTTCGCCTTGATCGTGGAGCGCGCATGGCCGTCGAGAAGGGCGGGGTGCGCACGACGTTTTCGAAGCTCAATCTCGGTGAGCGGCTGCGCCTGAAGATTGCCACGGTCATCGCGCTTTTGCGGGTGGGCCACCCGAGCCGCCACCCGGGTCTGATCGTGATTGACTCGCCGGCAGCCGAGGAGATATCGGATGTCAATCTGGACCTGATGTTGGCGGAGATCGCAAAACTGGCGGACGAACAGGCGGACCTGCAAGTCCTGATCGCGACTACCCGCGTGGATGCATTGGGCGTGCTGCTGGCTGGGCACACGCGCTTGGCGTCAGCGGGCCAGCGGCTGTGGTAGCTGGCTGTGGTCCGGGCGGATGACCGCTGACGAGGCGTTCGCGCACAGTCGTGCTACGGGTGTCGCACCCACGCTGGTCGAGCTCGGCGGGACGGCCGGCATCCGCGCCCTTCTGGATACGAGTTCGCCGGGACTTGATCTTCCGCTATTCGTGCCAGCACTGACCGAGGCCGGAATCAGCGACGCCGAACTGGCGGGCAGGCTGGCGGACGAGCTTCGCAAGTGCGATGACCCCGCGACGTTCGGAGCGGCAATGGTCGCCCTTCCGGACACCGCCGGGCACATCGCCGATGGTCTGGTGCCCGCGCTCCTGGAACGTGTCCGCAACGGCGATACATCGGCAGCGGCAGCCCACATCGCCGCCCGGGCCATCGTCGGTGCGACCGCTGTTGCGCTAGCGTCGAGCCGACCACTGCCGGCCGCCCGCGTCGCGCTCGAGCTCTCCGACGCAGCACCATCGCTGTCGGACGTGGTCGCGTCGGCTGCGGTTCGGGCCGCGGGCGCGCTGGTCGACGCGCTGCCCGAGGACGGCGCGGTCCGCGAGGCTATCGACTCCGTCCTCGACGGCCTGGCAGATTGTCAGGACACTGAGGTCGACGTCGCGATGGAGCGTGCCTATCTCCGGCTCGCTGATGCCTTGTCGGAGCCCGACGGCGTGCGAGTTCATCAGGGCCTCGCGGACGCCCGGCAGCGATTCGATGAGGTCTTGACCATGGATGGGGACCGCATCGACGCGGCCATCGTCGCCTGTGGCCTTGGCGCGGTCGCTGCCTTCGCCGCCGGCGAGCCCCTCGCGGACCGAGCCGCGCGCCTCGAGGAGTTGTGCGACGAGCGCGCGATGTACGGGACAGGCTCCGGAGACCAGCTGAGCCGGCGGCCAGCCGAGGATGCCTGGCGCCTCCTGGCGCACAGGCTGGCCGAAGCGGGTCAGGCGCTTGGCGATACCGCATGGCTTGACCCGATCGCTGCGCTCACTTTGCTGACTGATGCGGTACGTCTTTCGCGGGCTCAGCGCGTCGGCGGCGCCAATCTCGGAGTGCTCGTCACACCTAGACTGCGAGCTCCGTTCGTTGAGAACGAGCATCTGCGCACTCTGTTGCAGCGCCACATCGAGACACTGGTCGATCCCGCCTGCGCGGATCTCGCAGCAGAGTTGCTGGTCGCCGCGGACGAACCCCCAAAAGCCGATGGCTCTGAGTCGGCCGATGGCCTGCTCAGAGCCCTTCACGATATCGGGCTGGACGCCAAACAGATCGAGGCCGTGGTGGCGATGCGTGACGCCCTCTCCGGCGCGGTTCACATCGAACGCGGCCCCCAGTGGTGGCAGGCATGTGGGAGAGTCGCGGAGGCTCTCCTCATGCACCCCGATCAGGACACGCGCGGGGGCCGGGTGGCGACTACGGTTCTGGTTCACATCTTGGATTTCATCGCCGAGCGCTTTAACCTGACGCGCGGGCGTCGCCCGCACCTCGAATATCTCACCGACCCCGACGCACTTGAGCAGGTCCTGGCCAACGATTTGGTCACGCACCTCCGCTATTGGTATGGCGAGGGCGTGCGCACCGAGGTGCCCGAGATCGGTGGCGGCCGCGTCAACGTCGTGGTCGATCTCGGCGATGATCGCATCATCATCGAGTGCAAGCGCGACTACGATCCGTGGAAAGCCGGCACCCTCGAAGGCTGGGCTATGCAGGCCGACGCCTACCTGGCCACCGGCTCCCGCATCGGCTTCCTTGTACTTCTGGATCTCTCCGACAATTCACAGGGCCGTCCGACTGATCTGGCCGGTAGCGTGCGGGCAATCACCATCGGGCGCACGCCGGTCGATCATCTCGTTGTCTGTGCCGTCGTACCCGGGAACCAGACAACGCCGTCATCGATCGGGGCAGCGGCCCGCTCCGCCGAACGCAAGGCCGCAAGGTCGGCGAGCACGAAACTCCGAAAATAGTTAGCTCGCCTCCGCCGAGCTGCCGCCGGAGGATTTGAGGACGGTGCTTTCGTGTATAGCTGAGTACCGCCCCTGAGATCAGGCGGTGCGGAGACCACCCAAACAGGCGTAAGGTCCGGCCCGCGGTTCCTACCGAAGGAGCGTTCATGATGCAAGATGGCCTAGAAGCGAGGGAGAGCACGACGGTAGAGCGTTGATCCGCTCCGCCTCCATACCCGGTACGGTTCGACGGCATGATCACCGCTGACGATGTCGCCTACTACATCCTCGACCGCCACGCGATGACTGCCATGAAGATGCAGAAGCTCGTTTATTATGCGCAGGCATGGCATCTCGCCCGGACTGGGGGACCGCTGTTCGCCGAGCCGATCGAGGCTTGGGTAAACGGACCTGTCGTCCGTGAGCTCTACGACCAGCATCGCGGTCAGTTCTCGCTGAGCGGCTGGCAAAGCGGTGACCCTACTGCGCTATCGAGAGGTCAGCGCACCCTTCTCGACGAGATCCTTGGGACCTACGGCCAGCGTAGCGCCGCGTGGCTCTCGCAGTTGACGCACGGGGAGGAACCGTGGCAGAGTGCCCGCAAGGGAATTTCGGACTCGGCCCGATCCGCAGCGATCATCGACCCTGCGGTGATGGAGCGCTACTACCGCCGTCAGGAGCAGAAGGGTCGGGGACCGGCTACGGTCACGAGCGCGTGAGACGGGTGAAGCGGGGGCAGCGCCGCCCATCGCGCTCGACCGGCTCGCTCACCATAGCCAGGGGACGTAGCCAGCTGCCGCCGCTCTCGTCCCGATACAGGACTAGCTCGCCTTTCTGGCTCGCCACGCGGGTCACGAACTCGTATAAGCCGCCCTTGAAGTGGAGCCACGTGCCGGCAAGTTCGGGATCGATCGCCGCCGCTGACAGGTTGCTGATGAAGGTCGCGCCGGCGTCTGCCGGGGCAGGGACAGCCTTCAAGCCGCCGCGATCATCACTGAATACCTCGAGGACGACCTTCGCCTCGGTGTGCAGCGCGCGAGCAAGGGGCTCAGACACCCCAGCGCTGGATGTCTGCGATCGCAAAAGAGCGGATCGCGTCCTTGTCCACATCCCAGGCGTCGAGGACCCACTGGACGCCTGGATGCCAGGTCACCTCACCCAGATAGCACCGACCGGGGATAACGCGCCGGATTGCACGCTCTCCACGATAGTTGATGTAGTCGATGCGAACGATCTGGCAGGCGCCCGGATCAACCGCAGCCTGTTGTTGGACAACCCCGAGCTGCATCGCACTATCATCGCGCCAGGTGCGGACAGAACGTGACAGCCGATGCCGTCACGTGCTTCATAGGCTCCTCTAGGGAGGGCCTCGGGTACGCGAAGGTGCTTGCGGCGCACCTAGAAGAGGCCCACAACACCACGTGCGAGGTCTGGGACGACGCGTTCGCTCTCGGCCAGACGACAGTCGAGGGGCTGGAGGATGTGCTAGCGCGTCACTCCTTTGCAGTGCTGATCGCAACCGCAGATGATCTGGCGACTGCGCGCGGCAAGACTGAGCTCTCGCCGAGGGACAACGTCATCCTCGAGTTCGGGCTGTTCGTAGGTCGGCTCGGGCGTGACCGGGCGTTTCTCCTCGTCGAGGACAATAACGTCAAGCTCCCTAGTGATCTGCTTGGCGTCACGCTCGGGTTCTTTCAGGCTCGCAAGACCGCCAAAGCTAGGAAGAACAGCATGCGAGGGCCGGCGAGCAAGGTTGCTGCCCAGATAGGCAAGCTCGGACCGCTCGAGACGCCGTCGGATCCAACCCTGACTAACGACCTCCTAATGTCGGCCTCAAGCCTCGTAGCTAATCTGCGCACGCACAGGAAGGCAAAAATCGCAGCTGGGCAGCGGGACGCTTGGGCCAAGGCCGTCCTCGCTGAGGCACTGGACCCGTTTCTCGCACGCGCGGACGATGCCTACGCCGCTTGGCTTCAGCCTGGCGAGAGAAAGGTCTTGCAGATCACTCAAGCGGTCAACCTTCAGGAGGGCGAATGGGAGAAGCACGAGTGGAAGGAAGGGGAAGGGCTTCTCGGAAAGGTTTGGGAGACCGGTAAGCCGCTGTCGGTTGACGGCAGACGACCGCACAAGTGGTTTGTCTCGCGTCCGGGCTGCGAGAATGAGTCCTACCTCTGTGTGCCGATTAAAGGCCCGGGGGACCGTGAGGGAGTGCTTGCCGTAGGCTCGGACGAGGGTTTTGACGTGCGTGCGGGCGACCTGGCGCTTCTGGGTGTCTACTCCGCCCTGCTTGCTTTCGCCGCGCCACTCTAGGTCCCTCACGATCGCGCCCTGATGGCCACGGAGCGGCCCGAGTGTCTATACGGCCGGCCGCGCCTACGACGGCACGTCGGCGGGGATGCTCACTTGCAGGTTGACAGCGAGCTCGGTCTCGGCAGCGCACAGCGCCTCGAAGTCGTCCCGTATCGGCACGCGTCGAGAAGGGTAGAATCGGCCCCGGAAGTTTGGGACCATGATCCCGTTCGTGGTCCCAAACCCCCGATAAACTGCCCGGAACAGGTGGTATCTGGCTAGATGTTGACAGGCACAAATCCCTGCAAATGGGCGGTTTTCAGTAAGCGTTCAGTCCCCTGGGGCCGTTTAGGTGAGCAGGGGCGCGCGGTCGCCGCGGGCGTGGGCGGTGAGCGCGTCGGTGAGGTAGGCGAACAGCGAGCGTCCCTGTAGGCGGCAGGTGGTGTGCGCGGAGAGCAGTCGCTCGATGCGGCGTTCGCCGCCTTGGGATTGGCTGCCGAGGCTGAGCTTGCGGTAGATGACCGCGCCCCGCAGGGAGCGCTCGGCGTGGTTGTTGGTCGGCTCCACGCCGTCGTGGGCGGCAAAGGTCCATAGCGCGGGCCACGCCTTCAAGAGGTTGCGCGCCATCCCGCGGCAGTACTTGTTGCGCGCCCGTCTTGAGGCGTAGCGGGCGATGATTGGCTTGAACTCGCGTTGGCAGCGGCGGATCGCGAGCTTCAGCTCGCGACGATCGCTTGTGTTCTGGAAGACCTCCCAAGCCCAGAAGACGCGCTCACAGAGCGCAAGCCCGTGCTCGCCGAACTCCTTCTCGGCGGCGAGACCTTCAGCGTGCGCGGCGAAATCGCGCCGTAGGTGCGCCCAGCAAAGCCGGCGGCGCGCCAACGGCAGGTGCGCATAGGCCCACCAGCGATCGGAAGTCACGATCGCCTTGGTGTCGGCCAGGATCTCCTTGGCGTGATCCTCGTGACGGTCAGAAGCGATCTGCAGGTAGGCGTGACGCTGATCGAAGACGCCCCACAGTGCGCGGCGCTCGCCCGCGGTCCGCCAGCCGGTCTCGTCCATGTTCACCGCGCCCGACCCGCGAAGCGCTCCCAGCAAATCAGCGTGCGGCTCGGCCAGCGCCTGCGCGGTCCGGTCGAGGATGGCGTCCACCGTGCCCGTGCTGATCCTGCAGGAGAACAGTTGCTCGCAGCACTCGACGACGTCGCGGCGAGAGATCCTGTTGCGCACCGACAGCGTCGCGACCGCCGCCTGAAGGCGCGGACCGAACGCGCTCTGGGTGACCTCGCTCGGCAGCTCGGCTCGCCGGCGCTCACCGCAGACCGGGCAGCGCACCCGCTGGCACTGGTGCTCTGCCACCATCACCGAGATCGCGGGCAGCTCCTCCACCTGCCAGCGCACCGGCTCGCCCACCGCGACACGCTCCTCAGGCGCGAAGGCGTGACCGCAGTCACAACGCTCGGGCCAATGCTCGACCACCCGGTCAACCGCCCACGCTGGCAAAAGCGGCCGGCCCCTGCCTTCATGCCCAGGCTGGGCGCCCTGTTTGCGACCCGATGGATCCTTGCCGCGCTTGGGCGTGCTGGCGGGCGGATCAGCGCTCGGGGGGATAGAGGAGTTGCGCGAGCTGCGGTTCAGTCGGCGCTCGAGCTGAGCGATCCGCTCATCCTGGCGAGCGACACGCTCCGTGAGCTGCAGGATCTGCCGATCCATGCGCAGCAACACCTCGACCACGGCCTCACGGCCAGCGTCATAGATCGCCTCCGCCTCAGCCCGCTCCACACGACAGGTTTCGACGCGGCCAAGCTATCTCCCCCAACCCACTGAACGCTTGCGGTTTTCAGGGCTGGTTTTGGTCGTCCCTGAAAATCGTGGTGTCCCCGGTTCGAGTCCAGGTCTCGCCATCGCTCTCAAAACCCGCATCAACACAGAGTTTGAATGCTGCCGGATTTCGTACTACACTAAAGCGGTGGAGATCCACTCGTCGGCTCGCAAGCACGGCGTTGCTGACGAGGACATCCGTCACGCCATTGACCATGCGCTCGCCATCGAGGATGCCGGAGAGGACCCAGACCGCTGGCTTGTCATCGGCCCGGATCGTGCTGGGAATCTCCTTGAGGTGGTGGTGCTCGTCACGATCGAGGGTAGCCGGCTGGCGATCCACGCGATGCGTATGCGCACCAAGTTCAGGAAGCTGATCGGGCCATGAGCGAAGATCGCGTTTACGGGCATACACCATCAGGCGAGCCGATCACCGACAAGGAGATCGAGAAGCTCGCCGCAGAGGCCGAAGCGGGTTACGACGTAGACGTCCTGCTGGCCCGTAGGCGTAAGCGAGGACGGCCCGCGCTGGGCTCGGCGCCTGCAAGTGTCGAGTCGGTCAGGCTGGATCCCGAGTTGCGCGACCAGCTGCTTGAGCGCGCGAAGGCTGAGGGCACCACGACCTCCGAAGTGATCCGCGAGGCGTTGAGGAGTTTTCTGAAGGCAGCCTGACAGAAGCATGAGAGGCAAGCCGGTTGGGGTTGGTGCCGCCGAGTCCGTCGCGCGGCGCAAACCCCACGGTATCTGTGGGTATCCGCCGGTATCTCAGCCGCAACACCGACGATCAACCACTCCGCCTCGGTGGCCCCAAAACCGGTGTCTCGAACGGCGCGTAGGGTTTGGGACGGGAAGCCATATCTCACGTCCCAAACCCCTCCTAATCTCACGGTATCCGACGGTATCCGGCTCATACAAAAAGTGCACCACGCACCTCGCCCAGCGGCCTGACGGAAACGTAGGACTGGCTGTTTTTGGCTCTAGCAAAGGGATTCCGGTCGCGCCCGCCGTTGGCTATCCCTAGAACACGGCGGGTTCACGGTGGACACCAGGTACGACTGAAAATCGTGGTGTCCCCGGTTCGAGCCCGGGTCTCGCCATCGCAAAGCCGCTCGAAGTTATAACGAGTTTTACAGGGTTTACGCGACCTCGATCAACGTCCCATAACTCTCTCGGTGACGGCGTTCTCGAACCGCTGGCTTTGCTGATAGGACGAGAACCTTTGGAGGTTTTAGATTCGGTTAGAGGTGGCTCAGCGTTACGCGAGCGTGGCAATCTGGCGATCTGTGGCTCGACTAGCTGGTCGCCAACCTCACCCCGTAGCTGGGCGGGTCGAGCCACGCGTCCCTTAGCGAGCCGATGGCTCGCCTGACGATCTGGCCCCAGTAGCTAGCGCGAGCTCGGTGCGGTTTGCGACGTCGAGCTTGCGGTAGACGCTGGAGAGATGCGTCTTTACGGTGCTTCGTGCGATGAAGAGTTGCTCGGCGATCTGTGGGTTGGTCTTGCCGCTCGCGGCCAGGAGGGCTACGTCGCGCTCGGTGTCGGTGAGGCTTGGCCAGCCGTCTGCGGTGCTGCGGGGGCGGCGCCCTCGTCCTCGTCGTGCGTAGGCGATCGCGTCGGCCAGCGTGGTCTGTTCGCCTTGCGCCCAAGCAGCGTCCCAGCAGTCGCTGTCTCCGTTGGCTGTGAGCTTTGTGTGTGCGGTGTCGAGCCGTTCGGTCATCTGAAGCGGGAGCGCGCAAGCTGAGCCGTGCGCGGGTCGATGCGCCGGCCGCCGCCAGGCGCGCGCAGCGCTCGATTTCTCCGGTGTCTGCCGCGAGCAGCGCGAGCTCGTCGAGTACGTCAACTGTTTCGCGCTCCAGGCCAAGCTCGGCGTATCTAGCGAGCGCGGCGTGTAGGAGATCGCGCCCAGTGTCGTTCTCGCCGTTCTGTAGCGCGGCGCGGGCGTTGATGTACTCCGCGAGCGCCCGATGGCGCATGCTTCCCGATCGCTGCGCGATCGCTTCCAACTCGGCCGCGTGGCGCTGAGCCTCTTCGGGTTGATCGCGGGCGAGCGCAATCCGGGCGAGTGTCTCACGCGCGAGAACGAGCGTGTGCAGGTGCGGCATTCGCAGCAGTCCGTTTGCGCGGTCGGCGGCGGAGTCCAGGGCGCCGTGAAGAAGCTCGGCGGTCGCGAGCGCCAGTTCGATCGCGGGGACCGCCTGCAGCGCCCCGGACTCGCTGGCGCGCTGTAGCGTCCGCTCGCCTATATCTATGGCCTCATCAGTCCGCCCGAGGCGGGCCAGCGCATGGATGCGGAAGCCGAGGACTTGGAAGTGCGTCATCGACGGCCAGTCGCCCTCCAGGGTGCTTGCCAGCTCGATGTGTACGAGCGCGCGCTCGGGCGATCCGACGCTGACCTGCGCCCACGCGGCTGTCTGCTCCGCCCAGGCGCGAAGGGTGCGATGCTCGCGGGCCGTCGGGATCGCGAGGAACGCGTCGTATGCCTCGTCGAGCGCTCCGTAGTGCTCGCACAGCATCGCGGCGACCGCGAGCGTAACGAGCGCCCACGCCATCCCAAGCGGATCATCCCCCTGCCGCTCTGCGAGTCCCACGGCTGCTTCGGCGTTAGCGAGGCCACCGTGAAGGTTGACGCCGGTTTGGATCAGCACCATCGAGGAGAACATCAGGCACGCTGCTTGTACGCCGGGGTCCTCGATTGCGTCCAGCAGCGCGAGACCTGCCTGCGTGTTCGCGAGCGCGCCTTCGTAGTCCTCGCTCAGCATCGCGACAAGCGCTGCCCCGCACAGAACGGTCGCACGCGCCTGTGCATCCGCGTTCTCGTCAACGGCCTGGGTCACCGCCGAGCAGATCGAGTGTGCTTCGTGGAAGTGCTCGGCGAGTATCCAGTGGCGCATCAACGATGCTGTCATCTTCAGTGCGCTTGAAGGGTCGCGCTCCAGTGCGCGGTCGAGCGCGCTGCGTAGGTTCGGCGCCTCCGCATGGATCGGCTCGTGCCCGTCCTGGAGCAGGCGTCGGTCGGCTTGCATCGCCCACGTCGTGAACCAGGACAGGTGCCGGTCGGCCAGCTTGTCGCGTTCACCGGCCATTGCCAACTCCTCACTTGCGTACTCGGCCACCGTCGAGAGCAGCCGCCAGCGCCGCGGCGCGTCATCGGGCGTCGGCGCCAGCAGCCCCTTGCGCTCCAGTGCTCGAAGGAGATCGTGAACTTGCGTCACGTTCTCCGAAGGCGCGGCGATCCCCTGTGCCGCAGCGGCGTTGAAGCCACCCGAGAACACGGAAAGGCGCCGCAGCAGTCCCTGTTCGGCCTCATCGAGCAGTCGGTAGCTCCAATCCAGCGACGCGCGCAATGAGCTATGGCGGGAGGGCTCAGTAGTGGTTACGGCGGTAGAGAGACGACCTTCCCCGCCGAGCTCGCGAGCGATCTGCTCGACGCTGAGCGTGTCCAGGCGGGCGGCGGCCAGCTCGAGCGCCAGTGGCAGACCGTCTAGCTCGCGACAGATCCTCACCACCGCCTGAGCCGTTCTCGGCGTGAGCGCGAACGCCGCGTCTCGACGCACGGCTCGCTCGACAAACATCCGCCCGGCGTCAGAACGGACGATCGCGCCGACATCGTCACCATCGGAGTCGGGAAGGCTCAGCGGACCGAGGCAAAGCACGTCCTCTCCGTCGATCTGAAGCGACTCTCGGCTGGTCGCGAGCAGTCGAAGGCTTGGCGCGGCCTGGCACAGCTCGCTGGCAACTTGGGCGGCATCGGGGAGAAGGTGCTCGCAGTTATCCAGGACCAGCAGCAGGCGCCGGGAGCTCAGATGCTCGATCAGCACCTGCGTCGGCGTTCTCCCGAAACGCTCGCGCACGCCTACTGCGGCCACCAGTGCCTCGATGAGCCGGTCGGCTCGCGGCACGTCCGCGAGCGCAGCCACCACATATCCGTCGCGATCCGGCGTGGAGGTGATCCGCTGGGCTATCTCGAGAGCGAGCCGCGTCTTGCCGCACCCCCCGGCGCCCGTGATGCTCACGAGCGGGCTGGAGGCGAGCATCGACTGAAGCTCGGCGAGCTCGGACTCGCGCCCGATCAGAGGTCCTCCGTCGGTCAGCATCCCGAGAGATCGTCTCAGAAACCAGCCGATGTCACACGGATGGCCCGCGATTAAGTCTGGCCACATGGCCGATGTTTTGATTACCGCCGTCGCGTACCGTCCTCGCCTGAATGGTGGAACTTCAAGCTCTCTCGGCGCTGCTCGCATTCGACCGCGCCCGCACACGAGCTCTTGGACGAGCGAGGCAGACGGTACGACCCGCCGCGGTCCCGGTCCTCGGCGGCGTCACGCCCGGCGGGCTATTCGGCGCCGCCGACCGAAACGTGTCATGACCGCGACCCGCACAATCGCTGATCTTCCTGGGCCGCGCGGGCTGCCGCTGCTAGGCAATGCCGTTCAGCTCATCCCGCCTGCGCGAGTGCATCTAAAGGCAGAGTTGTGGGCGCGGCGCTACGGCAGCATGGTCCGTGTGAGTGTTGGGCGCCGTGAGATGGTGGGGATCGCTGACGCGGCGACAATCAATCAGATCCTTCGCGACCGTCCCGGTGGGTACAGGCGGTGGGCGGAGCAATGCAGCGTTTTCGATGAAATCGCTCCGACCGGCCTGTTTGGCGCCGAGGGCACGGAGTGGAAGACGCAGCGGCGCCTCGTGATCACCGCGCTGAACACGAACCACATCCACCGCTACTACGAGGCGGTGCGGACCTGCACCGAGCGGCTTCACGCGCGACTGAAAGCAGCGGCGCAATCGGGAGCGTGGTTGAACATCACCGAGGAGCTCACGTCGTTCACCGTCGATGTCACCTCGTGGCTTGCGCTCGGGCACGATCTGAACACGCTGGAGCGCCGCGACGATGAGCTGCAGCGGCACTTTCGGGTCGTCATGCAGACGATCGCCAGGCGCCTTTCGGCACCGTTTCCTTACTGGCGGCACTTCAAGCTGCCCGTCAACCGCCGTGCTGAGCGCTCGATCGTCGCGGTCAACCAGGCGATCCGCCGCTTCGTCGCCGAGGCGCGCGAGCGAATGGACCGGGAGCCCGCGCTGTATGAGGAGCCACAGAACATGCTCGAGGCGATGATCGCCGCTCAGGCCAGCGACGGCACCTTCACTGACGATCAGATCGCCGGCAACGTGTACACGATCCTGCTCGCCGGTGAGGACACGACGGCGCACACACTTGCCTGGACGCTGTCGTTGATCGGACCGTGCCCGGAGGTCCAGCAGCAGCTTCGCGACGAGGCTGCCACCGAGCTCGGCGATCGGCCCGTCGCCGCGGACCCGCAGTTGGTCAACCGGCTGCGCTATAGCGAAGCGGTCGTGCAGGAGTCGATGCGCCTGCGTGGGGTCAGCCCGATGCTCGCGATCGAACCCACCAACGATGTGACACTCCGCGATGTCGAGGTGCCGGCCGGCACACGCCTGCTGCTGCTTACGCGCCAAGCAGGCCGCGAGACCGCCGGGCGCGAGCACGATTTTCTGCCGGAGCGCTGGCTGTCCGACAGCGATGAGCTGCGGCCTGTGAAGACGCTCGGGTTCGGCGCGGGGCCGAGGTTCTGCCCTGGGCGCAACCTCGCGCTACTTGAGTCAAAGACGGCGCTCTCGATGATCGCGTCCAGCTTTCACATCGAGGTCGACGGGCGGCGAAAAGTGCGGGAGGCGTTTGAGTTCGCGATCGTGCCTCGCGGGCTGCGTGTCCGCCTGCGCGAGCGCGCCGCCGCAGACCAACCCGCCACGAGCGCAGTGGCAGCCGCATGATCGAACTGCGGCTACTCGCCGCGATGGGCGCGATCGGCCGCCGTTACGACCAGTTCACCAGCCGGCCCCACTCACAGCGCCTATGGCTCATCGCCGGGGCCACTACGGTCGCGCTCGGATGGATCGGTCTGAGACGAGACGACGCAGCGTGACCGCGACTCGCACGATCGCCGATCTACCAGGGCTGCGCGGGCCGAGCCGACGGTTCGCTGCCTTGCTGGCTGTTCTGGGGGTGCTGGTAGTTGTGCAGGCGGGCGCAGGCGCGCCGGCGGCGCGAGCCGAAGAAGCCAGCGTGCAGCTCTCCGAACAGCAGCAGCTCGAAGCGGTGTACGCGACGGTCGCCGTGACGAACCTCAGCTCCCAGGAAGCGACGGAAGCGCATGAAGATGGAACGCTTCGCCTGCTCGAGACCGAGCTGATCAACGAAGTCTCTCGGGGGCAGGCACTCGCTCCCGCCGCGGGCGAACTCCAGGCTCTCTTCCAGCACGCAAACGAACGGCTGATCGGCCACACGGGCGAAGGCGAAAAGCTGGGCGAAGCGATCGCCGACCTCAACGCTCTGATCTCGCAGCTCGGACTCGAAGCGCCTGCGCAGACCCTCTCGTCTCTGCAAGCCGCTCTACGCAACGCCGCTCAGCGCGTCGGCCGGGACCTCCTGCTCGAAGCCGATGGAAGCGGGTCGAAAGCGTACGATCCGTATGCGGCGGAGGATCTCTGGTGGGGACAGAATGCCTCCTTGGACCCCTACTCTGCCGTCCAGGAAGCGTTCGCCAAGGCTCGGGGCGACGCGCCGGTCGAAGACCTGTATCAGGCAGTGCTGGGCCCCGAAGTACCGGAAATCAACATTAGCGAGAGAAAGCTTCTCGAAAAGGCGGGGAACGTACAGCTCACGTCGCTGGCGGAAAAACTGAAGGAAAAGCTGAATGTGTCATTCCTGGGCGAAGACGCGCGCAATATCAGCAACCTTGCGCTCGGCGAATGGAAGACGGCTCTCGGGGGCGTGCTGAAGGGCGAACACACCGTTACGCGGAGCGCGATCAAGGCGTTCCAGGCGTACTTCGCCACCGTTCAGCTCGGAAACGTGGCCGAGGGCGACGCCGCAGCGTTCAAGCAGTCCCTCGTCGAGCTGAACGAGGCGGTGGACCAGCTGACGGTGAAAACCGGCGCCGAGCTCGATGAGGCTACGAAGCTGCTCGGCGGGATCACCACCTCCCTCGCGGGCGCCCTCATCACGAACGCGCCGGCGATCATCGCAACGATAGTGAAATTCGCCCTCGGTGGCGAAAGCTTCGAAGAAGCCGTCCTGACGCAGCTGAAGAACATCGGGACGATGATCGAAGAAGTCAGCAAGCAGATACAGGCCGGGTTCTCCCAGGTAGACACCGGCATCGAAGAAATCGACAACATACTTGCGGGCGACACTGCTCTGCTGAGGAACGTCTCGAGCAACATCGGAGCCCTCAGCAATGACGTCGCCAACATCGAAGAACACGTGAGCGGACTACAGGCGAACCTCTTCGAAGTCGGTAAGGCTCAGCGCGAAGAAGCACTGGAAGCCGACCTCAACACCGATCTGGGATACAGCGAACGGGCGCCCGGTCACGCTGCGCTGCCGCTGACCCAGTTCGAGCAGGCCGACGGCCAGTTCTTCACGTGGGCCACGTTCGATGCCACCGATGCCATCTCCGAGCTCCCGCAGGGCGAGTGGCCCGAAGAACCCGCCGAAATCGCCACCAAGCTGGGGGGCGCCGCCTCGACCGATGCTCTCGACTTCAATCTCGATTTCCTCGCGGCCTATGCGAATGCGAGTGGCTGGGGCGACGGCGCCTCATTGCCGACGCATCTGCCGAATCCGGCGGTGTGGGCCGCAGGAGCGAACGCCTTCGCCCAGCTGCTGCTCGAAAACCCCGAGTACGTGACCCCTGCCGTGACAGCTCAGGTGGCGCGGCTGCAGGAAGTCGGGGAAACGCTCAACCCGCTGCTGGAAGGCATCCTCGCCCGCGGGAAGGAATACCGCAGCCAAACGGACGACGGAGTGGAAATCAACACCGGGAGCAGCGTCATCAACCATGCGTTCGAAAACTACGTCTCGGCCGGCGCATCACTGTTCAACCGGATCGAGGCCGAAGAGCATACGTTCCTGGCCACCGAAGATCCCGGCAGCAACGGCGAAGCGAACTGCACTCCCTGTACGCTCGCACGTGCCCCGAATCCGCTGGAACCAGGCGACAAGGGCACGGCCTTCATAAACGTCTTCGGTGGTGCCGAACAGGCACCGGCCGCGCAGGACGCACTGCGCCTCTTCGGCGCCGAGTCGCCCGGCACGGACACGGGCGAAGGCGGGGTGCACAAGCTCGGGCGCACCAATGCGTGCAGCGGTGAAGCTGCCGAACTGCCGCTCGAAACAGCAGCGGGTCAGGGCGCCGGTGAAATCAGCCCGGCGTTCGATCCCCTTCCGAACGTGTTCGCCAATGCGTGGCACCTGGGGCTGGGGCGGCTGACGGCGTGTTACAGCGCATCGGAAACGACCTCCGGAATCATCACCAGTCATTCGGAGGCAATGCGGTGGTACTGGTACGACAAGAACACCGGGACGACCACGCTGGTGTACAGCCTGGAACGGCACGTGCTTGCGCCGCTCGGGTGCGACTCGGGACACGCCCAGCGTAACTTGGCGACGCTCTGGCGCGAAGAACCGACCAACGGGACGTACGAGAAATGTCTGCACGAAGAAGAACAGGCGGTCAAAGAATTCTCGTACGGCAACGGCGTTGTGAAGTCGTATCAAGCCTTCTTTGCGCAGCATGCGCAATCGTGGTCGCAGCTGGAAAACGACTGTATCATCCTCTGTCGCCAAGGGCCGGAAGGCCTCACAGAAGTCGGCGACGAAATCGACTTCAACGACCCGCTCCGAGCGGCCGTCCGGCGAGAGGTCGAAAGCGAACTAAGGCGGCTGCGAATCACTACGCTCGCCACCGTCGCACCCGCTGAAGAGCCGTCGTTCGCCAGCGACAACGAGAATCTCCGCAAGGGCGCGAACGTCCTCAACGGCGCCGTTGCACTGTTCGACGATTACACGGAGCTCGGCCTGCCGGCTGCGCTCACAACTGACAACGCACTCGGTCAGGTGGTGTACGGTCCGCACACGCTTCTGAGCAACGCCGGCGGCAACGGCCCTGGCTCCTACCAGATCTGGAAAGACTTCCGGCAGTACCTGTCCGAAGAAATAGAAGCGAAGGAAGACCACAAGGCGGTTTCGGAAGACCCGGTGGCCCCGGCGGGTGCGATCCAGAAAGGGTTCCTCGCGCAGGCCCAGGAAGTCGCCGCGGCCCTCGCCAGCGACGTCACCGCGTCGTCGATCGCACCGCAGCCGGGCGCGAGCGGTATGGGTGCGCGAAGAGCGGCGGCGGGCGCGGCGTCCTCCGAGGCTAGCGCCGGGCAGCTTTCGAGCGCGGATCCGCTGATCAGCGCGACCTCGCAGCGCCTGCGCCTGAGCGAATACATCCTGCAGGCGAGCGAACCGCCGGTGATCGCCTCCCAGCCGGCGTTCGACAACGGTGGTCGAACCCGGTCCCGCGAGCTTCCAGGCGACGGCGTCCGGCGAAGGTGTGGTCCAATGGGAAGTCTCCACCGACGACGGTGCGCAGTTCAGCGCCGACACGAGCGACCAGGGCGCGACCACTAACACACTCACGCTCGCGTTGACCAGTGTCAGAGAGAACGGCTACGAGTACCGCGCGAGGTTCAGCAACGCGCTTGGGAGCGTCGTCTCGAACGCCGCCACGCTCACGGTGCTCGCGCAGTCCTCGCCGCCGCTGCCGCCGCAGAGGGGCGGCAGCGGTCAGGGCAAAGTCCAGGTTGCCGGACTGCAGCAAGAGGAACGTCTCGCGGCCGTCAGGATCGTGAAGGTCAAGCTCGCCAAGGGCGCGCTCTACGTGACGGTGAACACCACGACAGCTGGCAGGTTGACGTTGAAGGGTCCGGGCCTGCGCACCCTGACCGTCACCGTCAGCGCAGGCACCAGGCGCCTGAAGGTCAAGCTCACGAAGTCGGGAGCCAAGGAGGCGACGGCTCGAAAGACGATCAAGCTGTCGTCCGTCCTCGTCGTCGGCCACCGGACCGTCACGGCCACGAGGAAGGTGAGACTGAGACCGTGAAGGCGGCGGCGGCTCACATAGGCGCAGGGACGGGCCGGCGCGGGCCGGCGTGCGTCGCGTTGCTCGTGGCCCTCGCGGCGACCGCCGCATCCCCGGCTCCGGCGGAGGATGCGCACGCGAGCACCTCGACCTGCAGCTCCAGCGGTCTCAGGCTCTCGACGGCAACTGAGGAACTGGAGGTCACCGACATCAGGGCACGGGGGGTCGCCTGCCGCGCCGCACGCGCCCTGGCGAGCCGGATCGCGACCGACGAACTGCATGGCCGGGCGGTACCCGAGAAGGTCGACGGCTTTCGGATCGCGATCCGCGAGCCCTGCGGCGGCTGCGACCCCGTGGTTTGTGTGCGGGGCACGCGGGGAAGCGATCTGGTGACGTTCTCGATCGTCGGACTCTGACGCGGGAGTCACCCCAGGATGCACGGGATCGCGGCGCCGGCCTTGGCACGATCGGGCTTGCCACCCCGCAAGCCGGCTGTACCCGCTTTCAGCTAGATGACTGCGAAGACCCCTCCAGCCCCTACTACGAGGTCCGAGCAAAGAGCAGCACGGCGCCCCATCATCGCGCTAAGCCGACACCGGGATTTGTGTCACGGACGCCCGCATCGAGGCACAAACCCCCAGGTATCCGCCGGTATCCGCGGGGATCTCGACAGACCACGCTGCTCGAGGCAACCGGCGAGCACGTTGCCAACTCCCAGCAAACAGGCGTTCTTTACTACGCTCAGCCGAGCGAGTCAGGCATGGTTGCCGCGCCACTGAAAATCGTGGTGTCCTCGGTTCGAGCCCGGGTCTCGCCATATCCCCCGAAACCCCGCACGAACACGGGTTTTGAATGCCGCCGGATTTTGTATTACACTAAAGCGGTGGAGAGCCACTCGTCGGCTCGCAAGCACGGCGTTGCTGACGAGGACATCCGTCACGCCATTGACCATGCGCTCGCTATTGAGGATGCCGGAGAGGACCCAGACCGCTGGCTTGTCATCGGCCCGGATCGTGCTGGGAATCTCCTTGAGGTGGTGGTGCTCGTCACGATCGAGGGTAGCCGGCTGGCGATCCACGCGATGCGTATGCGCACCAAGTTCAGGAAGCTGATCGGGCCATGAGCAAAGATCGCGTGTACGGGCATACACGGTCGGGTAAGCCGATCACCGACAAGGAGATCGAGGCGTTCGCTGCGGAGGCCGAGGCGGGTTACGACGTAGACGTCCTGCTTGCCCGTAGGCGTAAGCGAGGACGGCCCGCGCTGGGCTCGGCGCCTGCAAGTGTCGAGTCGGTCAGGCTGGATCCGGAGTTGCGCGACCAGCTCCTCGAGCGCGCAAAGGCTGAGGGCATCACGACCTCCGAGGTGATCCGCGAGGCGCTGAGAAATTTTCTGAAGGCCGCATGACAGAAGCATGAGTCGCAAGCCAGTTGGGGTTTGTGCCGTCGAGTCCGTGGCGCGGCACAAACCCCCCGGTATCCGTGGGTATCCGCCGGTATCTCAGCGGCAACACCGACGATCCGTGGCTCGGCTGGGTCCCCCAACATGCCAGCAAACACGGGGCTTTTACTACGATCCGCGTGACGGGTCGGATTGGTAGCCCCACCCCTGAAAATCGTGGTGTCCCCGGTTCGAGCCCGGGTCTCGCCACTGAACTGTTGTGTGCGCAAACCGTGGGTGTGGCAACGCGGTAGGTGGGCAGGATTTCCGCGCGGCTGTTGACTTGTAGGTCGGCGATGAGGATGCGCAGCAGGGCCTTGGCTCGGTCGCTGTCGCCGGTGGCGACGACGCGGCCGAGTTCGTCGGCGACGGCTTCGAGGGTGACCGTATCCGGCGTCGTGGGCGTTGCTGCCTTCATTTCGTGGTCGAGTGTTTGGTCTTGGCCGTGGAGCGTGTCGAGGCGCGCATCCAGGGCGGATACGCGTTCCTTGAAGCGTGCGGGGTCAAGGTCGCCGTTCTCGAAGGCGTCGTGGTAGCGCTCGATCGCGCGCTCGGCGCGGGCGATCTCTTTGGCCAGCGAGGTGCGCCTTTCGGTGAGCGCCGCCCGGTCGGTGTGGCTGCTGGCGGCGGCTTGCTCGATTGCGTCGCGGATCAGGCTGCCGTCCCGGTAGATGCCGGTGAGTTGGTGGAGGATCGCGGCCTCCAGCTTGTCCTTCGGTAGTCGCTCGCCGTCGCAGCCTCGGCGTCCGAGCTTCTGCCCCCCGGAGCAGGCGTAGTAGTGGTAGGTCCCGCCGTTGCCCTTCGCGGACATCCCGACGTAGGCGCGACGGCAGCGCCCACAGCGCAGCAGACCGGAGAGTAGGAACTCGGCGCGGGCGGCGCGGTGGGTCATATCCTCCCCGCGCTCTTTCAACAATGCTTGCGCACGGTCGAAGGTGTCGGTGTCGATCAGGGGCTCGTGGATGCCGGGGAATGTCTGCTCATGCCAATGGACGCGCCCGACATACGCCTGATTGCTGAGCACCCAGAGCACGATGTTTGGCTGCCAGCCACGCGGCGGCGCCGGCGCTTGTTCGGAGTCGAGGCGCCGGGCGATCGAGGCAGCACCGATGCGACCGGCCGCGTACCAAGTGAAGATGCGGCGGATGACCGGGGCGGTGCGCTCGTCGGGGATCAACTCCTTGCGGTTATTGCGCAGGTAGCCGAAGGGGATGCGGCCGTTGGGCCAGCGGCCTTCCCTGGCGCGGCGCTCGATCCCGGAGGTCACGCGGTCAACGATCGTGGCGTGCTCGAACTCGGCGAACACACCGAGCATTTGCAGCATCATCCGCCCCGCGGCGGAGCTGGTGTCGAATGGCTCGGTCGCGGAGCGCAGGATCACGCCGAGCTTGTCCAACTCCTCGGCGATCCCCGCAAGCTGACGAACCTTGCGGGACAGTCGGTCGATGCGGTAGACGAGGAGTTGGTCGATGCGGCCTTGCCGGGCGAGGTCGAGTGCCGCTTGCAGCCCTGGGCGGTCGAGGCGTGTGCCGGTGGCGCGGTCTTCGTGATGGGCGATGATCCGCCGGTCCTCCTGCACCTTGCAGAACCCCTCCAGGCGTTCGCGCTGCGAGGCGAGGGAGGTTGGCTGGTTCTCCTCGTCGGTCGAGATGCGGGTGTAGAGGCATGTGCGGGTCATGGGCTTGGCTCCTGCTCGGCGGGGTGCTGCGGATGGTCGAGGAGATCAGATGCAAGGACGGATCGCAACCGCCCTGCTACATCCCCGCCACCCCTGCCGCTGCGTGCAGAAGCCGCTTGCGCCTCGGCACGTATTTCGGCGTCTTCTCGCTCGCGTCGTTGCTCCCACTCGCGGACGAGCCGACGGTGCTCACTGGCTTCCAGCACGGCAGTGAACGCAGAGCGCGAGGCGTCCTTGCCCCACACGATCACGGCAAGCGATGGGCTCATCCCGGCGAGCGTGTCCGTGACGTTGCATGCGCGTCCTTGGCTTGGCACGACGAACAGCACCATCGGATCGACCTCGCGCCAGAACTTGTAGTCGAGTCTGCGCTCGTAGCGCTCGGCCTTGTCGCGCAGGGTCTCAAGGGTCTCGGTGGCGCGGTCAAGCTCGACCAGCATGTGTAGCGCCGGACGGTCACGGAAGCCGAGCGCGGCGTAGGTATCGGGGAGCGGCATGCTATCGAAGGCGCCATGCAGCCAGCGCTCGCCATGCCAGTGCGTCAGCATGCCGCCCGCGGCCTGCGCTTCGACGGCGAACCGCACGACGAACTCGTTGACCTCGACGTGGTGCGTGAGCTTCCGGCTCGTAGCGACGCTCACGGCGACAGCGTGCTGCCAGCCGAGCTTTGAGCGCTCCATGCCCTTATCCGCCGCGACAATGAGCGCGCCACCCTCATCGAGAATCCAGTGATACGGAGCGGTCCCCCGTCCCCGCGGTCGGGACGGGCGGAAGCGATCGAGCACACGCAGGCGATAAAGCACGTCCAGACGAGCGACCGTGGTGCGAGTGTCGGTGAAGTGCAGCCGCTTGATCTGGTCGGTCGTCAGCACCCGATGGTCGAAGCAGTCCAGCGCGATCTGCCGGTCACGCTCAGTCAAGTGCGAGGCGAGCCTCCCCACATCCTGGCTGGTGAACCGCCTGGGGCGGACGATCTCCTTCAACTTCTCTTTCCCCTCCTATTGTCGGACTCCGCGAAAACTCGCCGATCCCGCTTGGGTACTTGCGATCCGCCGGCTCCAGCGGGCCGGTTCTTCGGAGTAGCTATCGGAGTGCGAATCGGTCGATCGAGCGGCGTACCGATCTGAACCCCACGTTTGGCAGCGTCGGCCAAGAGCCCGCCGAGCAGCGCCGTGGCCTCGCGCTCCATTTCGGACGAAAGGTGCTGTATCCGCGGGCGGGCAAGACGCACGCCCTCCTCATCGCGTACACGTTCATGCATAGCCTCTTTTCAGCCGGCGGGCTGACCTTGGGCACCACAGAAAGGTGCGATCGATGGCCTTCGTGTGACAGCACCAGCACGGCCATTACCGAAGGGCCTCGCAACCCAGAAAGGTCGATCCAACTCCCAGAACGGGACACGCCGCTACGCGATCCCGCGCGGCCTGCCAGCCGATTTGCAAGTTGCTTGCTAGCTGTGTCAGCGGCCAACACCGCCCGCGATTACGCGGAAGCTATGCGGCGCGCGCCCGGGTGAGCCGGCGCGCGCCGCACCCTCATCACTCCGACGCCGCCTCCGTGTCCTCCACAGCGATGCCCTGCCGCGCCTCGGGGTCGAGCAGGTCGTCCTCGGCGAGCCTGGCAAGAATCTCCGGGCATGCCGAAGTCGCCGCCCGCAGTACGTAGACGGCCTCGTCCACGAGCTCGTCGGGACGGTCGGCCAGCGAGCCGACCGCCGACCAGTAGATGCGCTCCACGATCGGCCGCAGCTCTTGCGCCAGCATCCTCAACTCGAAGCGCTCCGCCTCGGGCTCCTTCTCCCAGCCCAGGTCGTCCAGCAGCCGAAGCTCGACCTCGAAGCGCCGCCGTAGCCGCTTCGCGCGGATGGGCTCGTCGTTGTGCAGGTGGCCGAAGATGTCGCCGATCGCGGTCAGATCGGTCATCAGACCGTCGTACAGCGCATCCCGGTACGTCCTGTTGATCGTCATGTACATGCAGGGCTCCTTTCGCGTCGAAACGCCGAAGAAGCACGCGCCAAACAGCTACACCCGGTAGGCGGGCAGCAGACAGCTACCGTTCTCCGCGGCATCGAAGGCTCGTTCTTCGGTGCTCGGCCGGGCGGGTGCCCTACACCCGTCCGGCCACTTGATTGATCGGTCGGGGTGGATGGGTAGCGAGGTCGTCGGACAGACCGACGAGCCGGCTACGTGGGCCGGGAACGGCGCGAGCCTCGCCGCACCCTTGCGGTCGCCGCTGACGCGTCGTGCGCCCGATTCGTGGCCTGCATCTCATTCGCCTCGGCGACGATTGCCGGGTCAATGCCGTAGGACGCCAAGGCAGACACGTCGAGCGTCCACGCTCTGCCGGACCGAGCCGTCCAGACTGCGAACGCTTCATCGACGTATCGGGCGGCGACCTCCTCAGTCCAGCCGTTGATTGCCGCGAGATGCGCCCGTGCGATGTCGCCGCGACCGTTGATCTCGGCAAGACCGATGTGCTTGACCTCATGGCATGCCGGACAAAGAGCGATCATCCGGACAAGGCGTTGGGTGCCTGCGGCTTCGTCGTACTCCCATACCTCATGGCACTCCACTGGGTGTTTGCTGCCGCGCCCACCGCAAATCTCACAGCGACGCCCAGCATTCTCATAAGTCTGCGATCGAATGCGATCCCAGTCCTGGCGAGACACGCGCTCACGGACGTTTGAGAACCAGCACGTCCGAGGTACAAGCTCAACCGTAAGCTTCGGTGATGCGGCGTTGTCTACCGGCGTCATCGGTCGGCTGTGATTGTCGGCGAGGGCGTATGCGACGGACCTTCGTCTGTCCGGGCATCGAGATCAACCAACGGTTCGGCGCCCGCCTTGACGTCCGCTGCTAGCTCGTCGGGCTCCTGGAACTCCACCGGCTCGGCGCTTGCCGTGATGCCGCACGCGCGGCGGATCTCTTCGATCAGAGCTGCCTGCCGCGCTTGCAGGAAGCGCTCATAGAGCTGGGCGGCCTCCTCGTTAGGCAGCATCTCTGCTGCTTCGACGAGCAGCCCTGTCGCTGTGTCATCGAGGAAGTGTGGCGCCAGCAGTTCGGGTTGTGGGCCGTTGGGAAAGATGTCCCGGTCGGCGAGGTATTCCGCTGGAGCTTTGTCCTTGATCTTGCCGTTCGTCTCGTTGGAGATGAGCGTGCGGTTGGCGATCGTGTTGACATCTATTCGTTTGGTGATTCCGTGACGTTTGAGATATGCCTGCGGAACGATGTGGTGGTCGTGCAGTTCCTGTAGCCGGATGTCCTCCCCGCGGCGCCAGTCGCGCGCACTGCGGAGAGCGAGCAGACAGAAGATGCCGCTGTAAACGGCGCTTGCGTAGCTCGCCGAGTCGCGGACTCGGAAGCCGGGTGAGCCGATCCATCCCTGCGCTTCGCGGAAGATTTCTGGCTCCGGTCCGCCCTCGAACCAGTGTCGCGTCATCTCAAGGTAGTCCTTGCGCGACTTGCTCTCCACGGCGCTTGAGTAGCGCTCTAGGAAAACGTTGCACCAGTACCAGCGGCGAAGCTCATCGCGCTCGATCTGGCCGAGCCTCTTCTCGTCGATCTCCGCGCGAAGCGCGGCGAGGATCGGTACGAGCCCATAGCCGGGGAGCCACTTCTCGTCAAAGACACCGAAGCCGTCAGGCCCGACAAGCTCCACCAGTTGCAACGCCCGCTCCATCGCGGCAGCCGCACGCCGCCAGTCTGTCTCAAAGTCCTCTGGCCGCAGGTCAATGAGGATGCGTGGCTTCGGGTCGAGGCCGCGCAACAGCGCCAGTACACGCAGCACGAGCACCCCGAACTTGTGCTGGTCCGCCTTGCCGTTCGACCACGCGCGTAGTCGCCCGTGCGAGGCGACCGCCTCATCCCACAGGTCGTGAAGATGGATGCCGTAGCGATACAGGCGTGCCGTCAGCAGGTCGTACACCGAGAGGTCCACGCCGGTTGAGTTCAGCTTCTCGAAGATCGCGCACACACGGCCGATTGCATCGCCGTCTGCCTCATCGACACGAGGCAGCTCCACGAGCGGGACCTCGAAGGTCTGGAAGTCCGTCACGGCCTTTGTCCATCCATCGCGCCACTCGGAGCGGTAACGGTCTAGTTCGGCGGGTGCGTTCGCGCGAAGCCAGTCCTCGAAGCCGTCGCGCCACTGGTAAAAGCCTTGCTGGGTGAGCAAGGTCGTGCACGGGAGCATCCGCTGTGTGTACTGCGTCTCGATGCTGTCGAGGCCGCGCAGCTCGCGTTTCGAGCGGTCGAAGACGACTTCGTCGCTGTCGGGCTCATCGAGGAGAACATCGAGGCTCACGAAGTACCAGCGTCGCGCGCTGGAGTCCTTGAGAGAGAGATCGGGCGCCGTGAGCGCGTACATCAACGACGACAGGCGCTGCTGACCGTCGAGCACAAGATGCTCCGGCCTCGGCTCTTTGTATTGCGGCTGTGCGCCGCGCAGAAACTCCGGCGCGAAGGGCGGATTGTTGGGATCGCAGCGCAACAGCAGGAGCGAACCGATGAAGTAGCCGCGGATGATCGAGCGGATGAGATCGGCGACTTCCTCGCGCGTCCACACGAAGTCACGCTGGAAGTTGGGCAGGCAGATCTTTCCTTCGTGCGCCTGCTCGATCAGGCCGACGACCCTGCGCTTGTCAGGGATGATCTCCATATCGCGGGTCGGATCATACGGCCACGTCTAGCACTGCGCTACCCCTGTGCCCGCCATCCGCAGACGGCGAGGCCCAGAACGACGGGGCGAGATGCGATGATGCCGTGCATGGGCAAGGTCGTTGATCTACTGAACCGCCCGACGTATGGGCTCGCACAGATCGACTCGCTGCTCGGCTTGCAGGCCGGCACAGCGCGCCGATGGATCGACGGCTACCGTCGCGGCGGGAAGCTGTATGAGCCGGTGGTGCGTGAGCACAGCACCGGCGAGGAGATCGCGACGTGGGGCGAGTTCATCGAGACGCGGCTGCTCGCGGAATACCGAGACGCAGGCGTGCCGATGATCCGCATGAGGCCCGCGGTCGAGGCGCTGCGTTCGGAGCTGAACGTGCGCTATCCGCTCGCGTCGGCTCGCATGTGGCTACGTCCCGAGGGCCGCGACTTGGTTCGAGTAGTCGAAGAAAAGGTCGGCCTCGACTCGCACCTGGCGCTCGTCGTCGTTGCAACAGGCCAGATGCTGGCGTGGTCGCCACAGGCGGACCGCTTCCGTACCGCGATCGAGTGGACCGGCGAGAGCGATGACGCCGAACCGCGACGGCTGCGACCAGTCGCCGGGATCAACGACGTAGTGGTCGATCCACTGCTGGGGTTCGGTGAGCCAGTCGTACGAGGCGTCAGGACCGAGATCATCCGCGAGCTCGTGCAGGCCGGCGAATCGCAGGACGCGATCGCCGAGGTATACGAGCTGCCACGAGAGTCCGTTGAAGCGGCCGTGCGCTACGAGCTGTTGCGCGCGGCCGCCTGACGATGCAGCGTGCCAGCCAACGCCGATCGGCTCAGGTTCTATGTTGACGAGAGCGCCCTCGGTCTAGGAAAGACACTCGCGGCAGCACGCGAAGACGTGATCCACGCCGGGCATCCCTTGATCCCCGAGTGCCCACTCGGAACACTCGATCCAGAGTGGATCCAAGCAGTCGCCGCACGCGACCTGATCGTGACCGGCAGAGACAAGCGCATCAGAACGCGCCCTGCCGAGGTCCAACAGCTCATTACGGCGGGACTGCGGGTGTTCCGCATCGGCGGCAAGCGGGACACGACGACCTGGGGCCGGCTGACCTGGCTCGTGCGCCACTGGGACGAGATGGAGAACATCATCCGCACACGTGGCCCCGGTCCGTGGTTCTACGTCATATACGAACGCAACATCGCCGAGCTTGAGATCCCGACTCAGCGATAGAAGCCAAAGGTCACAGCTCAGCCGACTCCAACAGCAGGGGCCGCCAGCAACAGACGGTTTGCGCACAGAGCAGTTTCGCCCATTCCTCTCAAAGCGTCTCACGCTGTAGGCTGCTCGCCGGATGACCGACACGATCGACTTCCGCAGTTTGTCAGCGCCGATTGTCCAGGCCGGGATGGGTGCTGTAGCTCGGCATGAGCTCGCCGCCGCTGTGTCTGAGGCCGGCGGGCTCGGCACGATTGGGGGAGCCCGCGGACGGATCGCCGACGAGCTGGCCGCCGCGCGAAAGCTCACTAGTGGACCGATCGCAGTCAACCTCGTGCTGCCCCTGCTCCGGCCAGGCGATGTGCAGGCAGCCGCGGAGGCTGATGTGATCGTGACCTTTTGGGGCGAGCCACGCAGGCTTGCCGGCGGCACCTGGGTTCACCAATGTGGCTCCGTCGAGGAGGCGAGAGCTGCCGAGGCGGCGGGCGCCGACGCCGTTATCGCCCAAGGTGTCGAGGCCGGCGGGCACGTCCGCGGCACGACGCCGCTGCTCGATTTGGTCGAGCGTGTACGCGCAGTGGCCAAGGTTCCGGTGCTCGCGGCGGGCGGGATCGTTGAACAGGAGGGCGTGCGCCAAGTGCTTGATGCCGGCGCGGTAGCCGCGGTCGTGGGCACCCGCTTCCTGCTCAGCGACGAGAGTCGCGCGCACGCCAACTACAAGCAGCGCTGTCTCGAGGCCGACCGCACGATCCTGACCGAGCTGTTCGGACTCGGTTGGGCAGAAGCTCCGCACCGTGTCGTCCCCAACGCCGCCACCCGCCGCTGGCTCGGCAACCACGACTCGCGCGGACCGGGATGGATCCTGCGCCTCAACCGTCTCGTCTCGCCGCTCATAATGCGCCTCCCCGAAGGGCTCCAGGATCGGGGGCTCGCGATACAGCGGCCAGTGCTCCCCTTCCTCAGCCCCCCAATGGCTCTGGACGATGGGCCCGCCAGCCTCGTGGATTCCGGGCCGCTCTACGCAGGCGCGAGGGTGACGGGCATCTCAGAGGTCCGCCCGGCCGCACAGCTGGTCGCCGACCTCACCCCGTAGCTGGTCGGGTCGAGCCGCGCGCCCCTCAGCGAGCCGCAGGGTCGCCCGACGATCTGACCCCCGTAGCTAGCGCGAGCTCGGTGCGGTTTGCGACATCGAGCTTGCGGTAGATGCTGGAGAGGTGCGTCTTTACTGTGCTTCGTGCGATCAAGAGTTGCTCGGCGATCTGTGGGTTGGTCTTGCCTCGCTGTTGTATGGCGTCGAAGCGCAGGGACGCCGCATTGCCACCCATCAGCAGGAGTTCAACGCCAACGGTGTCCTCCAAGCCGTGTAGGTGCTCGTGCACCTCTGCGCACCATGCGGCCAGCTCGGCGGTGAGTAGGTCGTCGTACTTGTGGCGGGGGCGAGCGCCTTCAGTCGGTTGGGGTCGCCGATCCAGTCGGCCTTGAACGGCGAGATATGTTCTTCGGGGATGCTCACGCGGCGTAACCTGCCGCGAGGCGGCTTTGCCCTGGTCCACCGGGCGGGCGCTGGCCGACGGTGGCAGCAAGCCAGTCCTGGTAGCCGAGCCTGGCGGCGAAAGATCGGAAACGCCCATGCTCGAGCGTATCCGCGCGCTCGCGGTGAGCACCGTCATCGGCGCGTGGGCGGCGCCGTCCTGACATGGCGCACCTGAACCTGGGCTCGGCCGAAACCGGCTGGGATCGGCTGTAATCCATGAGGCGCCTTGCCCCACTTCTTGCCCCGGCTCGGCTACTCACACCGGCTGGCGCATCGCGGCCAGGATCGAGCCGATCATCGCCCGCACCGGGGTATGGCGGATCAGCCGCTCGCGGCCCCAGGAGAGGGCGCCGTTCTCGATGAACATCGACCTGGCAAGGATGCGCGAGTCTCGCTGGTTGGCGCGCGCGGTCTTGGCCGTGCGCTTCTCGTAGAGCTCGATCGCCAACGGGGCCAGCCGTGCGTCGGCGCGCGAGAGCTCGTCGCCGAGGGCGGCGGCAGAGCGCAGGGCGATCGAGGCGCCAACTCCCGCCGTCGGCAGGAAAGCGGTGCCGGCATCGCCGCAGAGGGCGACCCGGCCCTTGCTCAGCTGGCCACAGCGGACGTCCCGCAGCCGCCAGGGCCAGAGGTCGCGAGCCTCTTGCAGCGCCCTTTCGATCTCCGGCGAGCGGGCCAGCTCCCCGAGCGCGCCGCGCAGGCTCTCAAGGAGCTCGGCCTCCGCGAGTCCACCATCGGGGTCGGCGACATGGAGCGGGACCGCAACAATGCACATCGTCCGCCCCGGCGTCGGGTAGGCGCCGAAAAGCGCTCCCGCCAGCCAGTGCTCGCGGACGGTCTCTGCCGGGAAGATGCCCTCCGGCGCCCACCAGGTCCAGCCGATCCAGCCGGTGTCGAATCCCGGCTGGGGACCGAAGAGCATCTCGCGGGTGGCGGAGTTGATGCCGTCGCAGCCGACGACGAGGTCGAAGCGCTCAGTCGAGCCGTCGCTGAGCGTCGCCTCGACTTCGCCCCCCGCTTCCTGAATCGCGCTCGCGGTGGTCCCCATGCGAAGCTCGACTCGGTCTCCCCCCGCGCGGCGCAGCAGCGCGATCAACTCGGCGTGGGTGCTGAAGAGGGTGGGACCGTAGGCGGCGAGGAGGCGGGAGAAGTCGATCCGGCGCAGCACCCGGCCCCTGCGGTCGGCGATCTCATATGTCTTCATCTCGACCCCACCGGCGGCCAGGTCCCCGTAGGCGCCGATCCCGTGTAGGACGGCGGAGCCGTAGGGATACAGCGAGACGCTGAAGCCGTGCTCTCCGTAGGAGGCCGTTCTCTCCGCGACGATCGGCTCGCGGCCCTGACGTGCCAGCTTCGCCGCAAGGGCGAGACCGGCGACGCCGCCGCCGACGATCAGGACGCGCATCGCAGCGCCACGATCGGCAGCTCGGTGGCGCTCTCCTCGATGCGAGCGCCGAGCGTCTGCTCGAGGATCGCTCCCAGTCTCGCTCGGTAGAGCCAGATCGGCGCCCGCACGAGCCGGCGTATCCGTAGTAGGGCCGCACCAGCCCGGGCCAGTCGCAAGCGCAACTGGACCTTGATTTGCGTCGGCTCGCCACGTCCGCTCATATCGCTTCCGATATGCCTCATTCAATCACCTTCGGTAGTTCTCCGCAGCCGCTTGGGGGCCCCTTCCCGATGCGCCGCATCCAGCGCGGTGGGAGCCTGGCGATCATGCCCGCGCCGCAGTACGTTCGCTTCTTCGAGGAGTTCGGTGCGGCCGACGTGCCGCTCGTCGGGGGCAAGAACGCGTCGCTCGGCGAGATGTACAGCAAGCTCTCCGCCGAGGGCGTGCGTGTGCCCAACGGCTTTGCGATCACGGCGCCCGCCTACCGCTACATGCTTGAGCAGGCTGGTGCGCTCGAGCCGCTGCGCGCAGCCATGGACGGGCTGGACTCCTCCGACGTCGCCGACCTTGCCGCGCGCGGGCGCCGGGCGCGCGAGATCGTCTATGGCGCCGGGTTGCCCGCGGATCTCGCGCGGGAGATCCTCGACGGTTATCGCGCCCTCCAGGAACAGTACGGCGAGCAGGTGAGTCTCGCGGTGCGCAGCTCCGCCACCGCCGAGGACCTGCCGACCGCGAGCTTTGCCGGTCAGCACGAGTCCTATCTGAACATCCACGGCGGGCAGAGCCTGCTCGACGCGTGCCGCCGCTGCTTTGCCAGCCTGTTCACAGACCGCGCGATCCACTACCGGATCGATCAGGGCTTCGACCACTTCAAGATCGCGCTCTCGATCGGCGTGATGAAGATGGTCCGCTCCGACCTGGCGTCCTCCGGCGTTTTCTTCTCGCTGGACACCGAGTCGGGCTTTCGCGACGTCGTCTTCATCACCGGCGCCTACGGGCTGGGGGAGAACGTGGTCCAGGGCGCGGTCGATCCCGATGAGTTCTACGTCCACAAGCCGACCTTCGCCGCGGGTCATCGCGCCGTGCTGCGCCGTCTGCTCGGCGAGAAGGCGGTCAAGATGGTCTTCCTCGAAGGCCAGGCCAAGCAGACCACGCGCAACGTGCCCACGCCCAAGGCCGACCGCGAGCGCTATTGCATCTCCGACGAGGACGTGCTCGAGCTGGCCGATTACGCGATCAAGATCGAGCGCCACTACGGCCGCCCGATGGACATGGAGTGGGCCAAGGATGGGCTCGACGGGCAGCTCTACCTAGTGCAGGCGCGCCCCGAGACAGTCGCTTCTCAGCGCAAGGGCGCGACCCTCCAGAGCTATGTCCTCGAGGCGCAAGGCGAGGTGCTGGCGGAAGGACGCTCGGTGGGCGAGCGGATTGCCTCTGGCAGCGCACGGCTAATCGAGAACCTCTCGCAACTGTCGGAGTTCCAGTCCGGCGAGGTCCTCGTCGCGGACATCACCACACCCGACTGGGAGCCCGTGATGAAGAGCGCCGCCGCGATCGTCACCAACCGCGGCGGGCGCACCTGCCACGCCGCGATCATCGCTCGCGAGCTCGGCATCCCGGCGGTCGTCGGCACCGCCTCGGCGACCACCTCCGTGGCCGGCGGTGCTTCAGTGACCGTGTCCTGCGCGGAGGGCGAGCGCGGTTGCGTCTATCGCGGCGAGGTGCCCTTCCACGTAGAGCGGACCGAGATCGGCGAGCTCGCGCGCCCGGCAACCAAGGTCATGGTCAACCTCGGCAACCCCGATCTCGCGTTCAAGACCTCGTTCCTGCCCAACGACGGCGTCGGTCTCGCGCGCATGGAGTTCATCGTCAGCGAGCACATCAAGGCCCACCCGCTGGCCCTGCTACACCCCGAGCGGGTGAGCGATCCAGGGCAGCGTGACGAGCTCGCGAGGCTGATCCGCGGCTACCCAGACGGCGAGCGCTTCTTCGTCCAGAGCCTCGCCGAGGGCATCGGCACGATCGCCGCCGCGTTCTGGCCCAAGCCCGTCGTGGTGCGCATGTCCGACTTCAAGACCAACGAGTACGCAAGCCTTCTTGGCGGCGCCGACTTCGAGCCCGAGGAGGCCAATCCGATGCTTGGCTTTCGCGGCGCCTCGCGCTACGCGCACCCAGCCTACGCCGAGGGGTTCGCGCTCGAGTGTCGAGCCATGCTGCGCGTGCGCCACGACATGGGTCTGACCAACGTGATCCTCATGCTCCCGTTTGTGCGCCGCCTAGGGGAGGCCGACAGCGTGCTCGAGCGTATGGCCGAACTTGGTTTGCAGCGCGGCAAAGACGGCCTTCAGATCTACGCCATGTGCGAGATCCCCAACAACGTGTTGCTGATCGACGAGTTCGCCAAGCGCTTCGACGGCTTCTCGATCGGCTCCAACGACCTCACCCAGCTCACGCTCGGCGTTGACCGCGACTCGGAGATCGTCGCGTTCGACTACGACGAGCGCGACGAGGGGGTCAAGCAGATGATCCGCCTCGCGGTCGAGGGATGCGCCCGCAACGGGATCCACTCGGGTCTGTGCGGGCAGGCGCCCTCGGACTATCCCGACATGGCCGAATACCTGGTCGAGCTCGGGATCGACTCGATCAGCCTGAACCCCGACACGGTGCTTCACACCACGCAGCGGATCCTCGCGCTCGAGCGCCGCTCCCTACGGGCCGAGGAGGGCACCTCGAGCGCGTGAGTCCTCGGATGTCCCCTTGCGGCGAGGCTTGACATGGGCCGAGACGATCAGGCGCCGCCGGCTGCGTCGAGGCGCAGGCCTTCTCGCCTGCCGAGAATGCG
Source organism: uncultured Solirubrobacterales bacterium (assembly GCA_963753145.1). Taxonomy (GTDB): domain Bacteria; phylum Actinomycetota; class Thermoleophilia; order Solirubrobacterales; family Solirubrobacteraceae; genus Palsa-744. Next base: position 646,517 of record CAVWAX010000003.1, on the reverse strand, counting down.
GTAGGCGATCAGCTTGATCTGATCAAGGATAAGAATCCAGACGAGCGCATAGCCCCATGCGAGCAGGATGAGTGGCCAGTGCAACGGTCTCATCAAAAGGCCGTCGGCGGCGATGGCGGTGGCGAGGATCTGTGTGCCGATCACCGCGACGAGCAGGATTCTCGCAGGGTGGGGCTGGGACCACAGCCGCCCACGAGCGCGCGCCACGAACAGGGTGAGGTGTCCGGCTACGGACAGCTTCAGGTACATCAGTGTCTGCGCCTCGGGGTGGCTCACGCCGAGCGGGCCGATCGCGATCGCAAGCAGAGTAAAGGACTCGATTACGCCTCCGAGCCCGAGGACGGTGGCGATCGTGAGGACCTCATGCAGGTCCCAGCGAACGGGTCGCGGCGCGGGCTGGACGCGGTCGTAGGCGATCGTGAGGATCGCCGCGTCGTTGAGGATCGCCAGTAGCACGATCTGGATCGGCGTGACCGGAAAGAACGCAAAGGCTACGATCGACACCGTCACGAACAGAACTACGCGGATCGTCTCGGTGATCCGGTAGATCGCGTAGTTGGTCATACGCCGGAACACCTCGCGGGCGCGATGGATCGCCTCGACGATCACCGACAGGCCGGGGGACAGCAGCACGATGTCCGCCGCCGCGCGCGCTGCGTCCGTGGCGCCGGACACGGCGATACCGGCGTCGGCTCGCTTGAGTGCGGGCGCGTCGTTGACGCCGTCTCCGGTCATGCCAACAATGTGTCCGCGCATCTGCAGCGCGGTGACGATCCGGTACTTGTCTTCGGGCACGACCTGCGCGAAGCCGTCGGCGGACTCGACGGCGTCGGCGAGCTGTCGCTCCTTGGAGTGGGCGATCGCGCCGGCGGTCATGATGTTCGTCCCTATGCCGACCTGCTCGCCGACCTGACGAGCGATCTCGACGCGGTCGCCGGTGAGCATCTTGACCTCGACGCCGAGGCGGTGCGCCCGGTCGAGCGTCTCGCGGGAATCCTCCCGGGGCGGATCCTCGATAGCGAGCACCCCGGTCGGGCGCCAAACGCCGTGGTCGGCGCGTGCGACCGCCAGCGCCCGGTATCCCTTCTTTGCGAACTCGGTGGTCCTGGCCAGCACCCGCGCGGTGTCCTGGCTCCTGGTCGCGGGCAGGTCGAGGATCGCCTGCACCGCCCCCTTGGCGACACGGTATTCGAACCCGTCTGGGCCCTTTACACGGGCCTCGGCGCGCTTGCGATCGGCGTCGAACGGTTCGAGCTGCAGCACCTCGTGGCGGTCGGATGCTCGGCCGCCGAGCGCCGCGAGGATCGTGGCGTCAATCGGGTCGCTGCCGTCCGGCTCGACGGTGAGCGCCGCTTCCGCCAGGACGCGCGTTCGGTCCCAGCCCTCGGCGATGACCGCGATATCTGCGATCGCGAGCTCGTTCTTTGTGATCGTGCCCGTCTTGTCGGAGCACAGCACATCCACGCCAGACATCTCCTCGACCGCTGGGAGGTGGCTGACGACCGCCTCGTGGTCGGCGAGCTCGCGCGCGCCGACCGCCATCGTCACCGACAGCACCGCCGGCAGCGCGACTGGGATCGAGGCGATCGTGACCACAAGCGCGAACTCGAGCGTCGTCGCGACGCTCGCGCCGCGCAGCAGCGAGACCGCGACGATCAACACGACCAGGCCACCGGCGATCGCGATCAGGTAGCGACCGATCGAGAAGACGGCCGCCTGGAGATGGCTCTGCGGTCGCTCCTGCGCGGTCAGCTGCGCCGTGCGCCCGAACTCGGTGCTCGAGCCGGTCGCGAGCACTCGGATGGTTGGTGCGCCGCGCGATATGACGGTGCCTGAGAAGACTCCCGCGCCGAGAGGCTTCTCGATCGGAAGCGACTCGCCCGTCAGCACCGACTCGTCGGCTTCGGCGTCGCCGCCCACCACCGTCCCGTCCGCCGGAATCACCTCGCCTCGCCGCAGCGCGATCAGATCCCCCGGCACCAGCTGCTCGGCCGGCAGAGTGAGCCATGCTCCGTCGCGGTTCACGCGCGCCTGCGTAGCCAGCCGCTGCTTGAGCGCCTCGATCGCGTTGGCGGCTTGGTGCTCCTCCCAGAACCCGACCAAACCGTTGAGCAACAGCAGGGCGCAGATGATCCCGAAGTCTGCCCACCGCGCAGTGAGCGCCGTGAGCAGCACCGCAGCCTCGATCATCCATGGGATCGGCGCCCAGAAGTGCGAGAGCAACTCCAGCGCCACACTGCGTCGCTCTTCGACCAGAGTGTTTTCGCCGTAGCGCTCGAGGCGCGCGGCTGCCTGTTGTCCGTTCAGCCCGCCTTGCGGCGCAAGCTGTTTATCGGCCAGCCGGTCCTGCTCGAAGCGCTGATCGCGAACGCTGGACGCGATCTCTTTCAACGCACGTCGAGGCGTGCGAACGCCCAGTTCGCGGCGAGCGCCGCCAGCACGGCGACGGCGACGAGCACCGCAAACGACGCGAGTCCCGCTCCGTGCGCGAGCTGATTGTCCGCGACGGCCCAGTAGAACAGCGAGATGAAGCGAAACGGCCTGATCCAGTGCACGACGGGCGCGAGCGAACCGATCAGGTATGAGACCGAAGCCAGCGCGGTGGCGACCCCGATCGCGCCGGGACGGCTGGCGGTCGCCGCTCCGACCGCCAGAGCGATGAGGCCCAGATCGATACCGAGTGCCAGCACCGCGAGGGACGCGGTCGCGACGTGCCACGGGTCGAGCGTCAACTTGAAGCCGCGTCCCGCATAGACGCACGCGGCGACCGCAACCGTCAATATGAGCGCCTGTGCGAGCATCGCCGCGATCTTTTGCGCAAGTATCCCCCGTCGCGTCAGCGCAAGCATCATGATCAGCCCGAGCGTCCGCTCGTCGTCCTGTCCGGCGATCGCGGCGGCGCCGTAGCCGATCGTGAGCATCAACATGATCAGAGGTAGGAAGTTGGTGTACGCATTGGCGTTGACCCAGCCGGCGGGCGAGGTGAGCGGTCCGTTCACGCCGAACAGGGCCGCAACCCCCGAATTGCCCGAGACGAGCTTGTCCAGGCCGCTGGAGTGCCGAAACGCCGGGTAGAGCGCGGCGATCACGAGCATGTAGAGGGCCATGCCGATCGCATACGCCAAGGTAAGACGGCGACGGTTGTGGAGGTCCAGCCGCGCGATATCAGTTCGCATCGGTGCTCTGCGTGTCGGGCTTGCTGGACATATCGTCTGTGAGTGTCTCGGTGCGGTAGTAGGTCAGGAACAGTTCGTCGAGATCGGCGTTGCGAGTCACGAGGTCAACGGGCTCGTGCTCGGCGATCACCCGCAGCAGCGGCGCGAGCTCGCCGGTCGCTTGCAGTGACACGCGATCGTCCTCGACGACGACGCGCTCCACCCCGTCGAGGCTTTCGAACACGGTGCGTGCCACGGGCGCCTTGAAGCGCAGTTCAACGATATGCGGAGCCCGGTGGCGCAGCTCCCGCACAGAGTCGCAGAGCACGAGACGACCCTCCCTCACGATCGCCACGCGATCGGCGATGCGCTGTACCTCGGCGAGCTCGTGAGACGACAGGAACACCGTGCGGCCTTCCGCGATCGTCTCGCGCAGCAGTCGATGGAACTCGTCCTGCACCAGCGGATCCAGCCCGGAAGTCGGCTCATCGAGCACGAGCAGCTCCGGCCGGTGCATGAACGCGAGCACGAGCCCGATCTTCTGACGGTTGCCCTTGGACAGCTCATGGATGCGTCGATCCTGCGTTACCTCGAAGCGCTCGATCAGCTCCTTGCGGAACGCAGCGTCCACGCCGCCCCGCGCATTGGCGAACCAGTCGATCACGCGTCAACCGCTCATGCGCGGGTAGAGTTCCAAATCGCCCGGCAGATAGCCGCAGCGCGCGTGTATAGCGACGCTGTCCCTCACGCTGTCCAGGCCGAGCACGCGCATGCTTCCAGCACTCGGATGGTGCAAGTCCAGTAGTAGACGGATCGTGGTGGTCTTACCGGCGCCGTTCGGCCCGAGAAAGCCGAACACCTGCCCCGGCTCGACGCTCAGATTCAGCTCGTCCACGGCGACCGTCGTGCCGAACGTCTTGGTCAATCCGTGCGCTTCGATCGCCGCCGACATGCTTAGATCCTACGTCTGGGCGGGCGGTTGGCTCCTCTCAAGCGCCAACCCCTCGCGGTATTCGGGTCCATCCAGGCGGCCGTGTACGTTCGGGGCATGACCGACGCGACGCTCCAGCGCAGCTACGGCAAGGTCTTCGACGAGATCGCCGTCGAGTACGACCGCAATCGTCCCGCCTACCCCGACGTCCTGCTCGACCGGGCCTGCGAGGTAGCGGGCCTCGGTGCCGGCGACCATGTCTTCGAGATCGGCTGTGGCACCGGCCAGCTCACTCGCGGGCTGCTTGCGCGAGGATTGCGTGTGAGTGCCTTGGAGCCGGGTGACCGACTGGCCGCGCTCGCTGCCCAGAACCTGAGGGGCACGGGCGAGCTAGAGCTAATCCACACTCGCTTCGAGGATGCAGAGCTGCCCGCCGAGCGCTACCAAGCGGTCTTCTGCGCGTCTGCGATCCACTGGGTGGACCCCGATCTCGGCTGGCGCAAGATCGCTGAGGCGCTCGTGCCCGGCGGCACGCTCGCGCTGCTCCAGTACGTCGGTCTGCAGGAGCCAAGCACGCTCGATGACCAACAGGCGCTCCTCGGCGTGATTCGCAGTCACGCGCCGGAGCTCGCGGCGATCTGGCCGGCGCCCCGCGACCTCGATCGCACGATCGCGGGGGTTCACGAGCGTCGCCACAACATCGCCGATGCCTGGTCGTGGCTGGGGAGCTATGACATAGGACGCGACTACGCGGCCGATCTTTTCGAGGACGTACAGCTCGCCACGGTGCCCACCGTGGTCGAGCACACAGCGGATGAGCTCAGCGCCTTGCTCGCCACGATGTCGCACTGGGCCCGTCTCTCGAGCACCCAGCGCGAAGCCATCGCGGCCGACAATCGGGCTCTGCAACAGCGCCTTGGGCGGCCGATCCGCTCGAGCACGCTCGCGGTGCTACTCACGGCAGCCCGGCGCGACGCCAGCTGAGCCCGCGCTGCGATGCGGCGCCGTCGCGTTAGGTGTTCTCTACGGACCCCGCTTGTGGCATTCACCGATGCTCGATCGCGCCGACTCGCCTATCGTGGCAGCAACGCCCGCATCGCCGGCTCAACGCAAGGAGACCAGATGTTCAAGAACGTGCTTGTCGGAGTGGATGGCCGGCCCACGGGCCGTGACGCGATCGCGCTCGCCACGCGCCTGCTCGATCCCGAAGGCAAGCTGACCCTGGCTCACGTACACAGCGACGTGCTCAGCCCGCTCCACGCCGCCGCGCCCGGGGTGATCGAGGGGGAGCGCAAGGCCTCGCACGAGTTGCTCGAGCGGGAGCGCTCCGCGGCTGAGGTGAGCGCCGAGCTGGTCAGCGTCGCCGCGCTCAGTCCCGGCGGCGGCCTGCACGAACAGGCCGAGGAGATGCACGCCGATCTGCTGGTCGTCGGCTCCTCCACGCGTGGCGCCTTCGGTCGCATCATGGTCGGCGACGACACGCGCGCCGCGCTCAACGGCGCTCCCTGCGCGGTCGCTGTCGCCGAACGAGGCTATGCCGATCACCCCACGCCCTTCGCCAAGATCGGAGTCGCTTACAACGACTCGCCCGAGAGCGCTGCCGCCTTGGCCGCCGCCCGGGAAGTGGCCGAGAGCACGCGCGCGCAGATACACGTCCTGCAGGTGGTTCCGATCGCCAGCTACGCCTACGGCGGCGCCGTACCGATGGGAGCCTTCGTCGAGGAGATGCTCGAGGATGCCTCCAAGAGCCTGGCCGAGCTGCCCGACGTGCAGGCGCGCGCGGTCTCGGGCCTACCTGGCGAGGAGCTGGCCGCCTTCGGCGACCAGGTCGATCTGCTCGTCGTCGGCTCGCGCGGCTACGGGCCTCTCAAGCGGCTCGTGCTCGGCAGCACCTCCATGTTCCTGGAGCGCCACGGCCGCAGCTCGCTGCTGGTGTTGCCGCGGGTTGCCGCCGGCTGAGCTAAGCGCGCGCCCCGGCCCCCAGCGCATCGCGCAGCAGCTCCAGCGCGGCGTCGATCTCGCCAACGTCCTTGCCGCCGCCGACAGCCAGGCGCTTGTCCTTGCCCCCGCCGCCGCCGCCCACCGCCTTGGCGGTGGTGCGCACGACTGAGGGGGCGTCGGCGCCGTCGCCGTCCATCGCCACCGCGATGGCGACCGCCTCGCCGTCGGGCGAGCCGATCAAGCCGACCGCCTCGATCTCAGGCCGCCCGACGAGTTCCGCGGCGATCACGCGCAGCGCCTGCTGATCGCGCTCGTCGAGCCTCGCGATCACGACACCCTCCAGCGCTGAGGAGGCCAGCGTGCGCGCCAACTCGCGATCGGCCTCGGCGGCCAGCGCCTTGCGCCTGCGTTCCTCCTGGTCGAGCGTGCCCCGCAGGCGGGCGATCGCCTCGGGCACGGCTTCGGGTGTGACCGACAGCGACTCGGCCGCCTCGCCCAGCAGTCCGCGCGAGCGACGATGGTCTGCGTGCGCGGCCTTGCCCGTCAACGCCTCGATGCGTCGCAGGTTGGCCCCCACTGAGGACTCGCCGCGCACCACAAACGCCCCGATGCGCCCGAGCGCGCTGACGTGCGTGCCGCCGCAAAGCTCGACCGAGTGCTCGCCGGCCCTGACCACGCGCACGATGTCCCCGTACTTGTCCCCAAAGAACGACATCGCCCCCTCGGCGCGTGCCTGCGCGAGCGACTCCTCGGTTGTGCTCACCGGCTCGTCCCCCAGGATGTCGCCGATCACGAGGTCTTCGATCCGCGCTATGTCCTCGTCGCTGAGCTGCGAATGGTGGTTGAAGTCAAAGCGCAGATAGTCAGGTTCCACAAGCGAGCCCTGCTGCTGTAGCTGCGTGCCGAACGTGCTCCGCAGGGCCCAGTGCAGCAGATGTGTGGCCGTGTGGCTGCGTCTGATCGCTTCGCGCCGCTCGCCGTCAACGCGCAGCGTCGCCTCCTGGCCCTCCACCAAGGTGCCCTCTTCCAAGCGAACGGTGTGCCTGATCATGCCCTCCAAAGGCCGGTCGGTGTCGATCACGCGCGCCCGTCCAGTCTCGCTTTCGATCGTCCCCGTATCGCCCACCTGGCCTCCGCTTTCGGCGTAGAAGGGTGTCCGCTGGGCAAACACTTCAAGCGTCGGCCCGCTTGCCTGCGCACCTCCGTCGGCGCCCTCGCCGGCGGAGTTCTGCGCCCCGCCGTCGGAGGCCTTGAGGATCCTCACGAGCGTGCTTTGCGCCTGCAACTGCTCGTAGCCGAGGAACTCGGTGGGGGCCAGCCCATCCAGCGCGGCCACCAAGCGGCCGGCCGCCTGGCTTGCGCGCTCGTCGCCCGTTCCGCCGCCCGCGGCGCTGCGCGCCAACTCGCGCTGGCGTGCCATCGCTGCCTCGAAACCCTCCATGTCGAGTCCCACCTTGCGCTCCGCGGCGATTTCAGCGGTCAGCTCGACCGGAAAGCCGTAGGTGTCGTGCAACAGGAACGCGTCCTCGCCCCCGATCGACTGCGCGCCCCCGTCGATCAGGTCCTCCAGCATCCCAAGGCCCAGGCTCAGCGTTTGCACGAAGCGATGCTCCTCGCGCTCCAAGATGTCGCTAACCATGTCCAGCGAACGCTCGAGCTCCGGGTAGGCGCCGCCCATCGTCTCGGCCACGGCGGCCGCCATCGCCGCCATCATGCCCTCCTTCGCACCCACCCTCTGACCGTGCCTGATCGCGCGCCTGATGATCCTGCGCAGCACATACCCTCGCTCCAGGTTGGACGGGACCACGCCGTCGGCGAGCATGAACGTGACGGCCCGCGCGTGGTCGGCCACGATCCGCAGGCTCACGTCGTCCTGCTCGGAGCGCCCATAGGAGCGGCGCGCGAGCTCCTCGGCCGAGCCGATCAAGCGTCGCAACACGTCGGTCTCGAATACCGATGAGGCGCCTTGCACGATCGGCAGGATCCGCTCCAGGCCCGCGCCGGTGTCGATGTTGCGCTTGGGCAGATCCTCCAGAGCGCCGTCCTCCAAGCGGTTGAACTGCATGAACACGAGGTTCCAGATCTCCACGTAGCGTTCCTCGCCGCCCGCCGCCGGTCCACCCTCGGCCCCGTGGGCGGGCCCCTTGTCGTAGAAGATCTCCGATGAGGGCCCACAGGGGCCGGTCGCGCCCATCTCCCAGAAGTTGTCCTCGTCCATCCTCTGGATGCGCTCGCCGGGCAGTCCGACAAGTTCCTGCCACAGCTGGGCCGCCTCGTCGTCGCTCGTGTGCACGGTCGCCCACATGCGCTCGCCGTCGAGGCCGAGCGTCCCAGTCAGAAACTCCCACGCGTACTCGATCGCTCCAGCCTTGAAGTAGTCGCCGAAGCTGAAGTTCCCGAGCATCTCGAAGAACGTCAAATGGCGGGTGCTGCGCCCGACGATCTCGATGTCGTCGTGCTTGCCCCTCACGCGCAGGCACTTCTGCGCCGAGGTGGCCCGTGGCGAGAGCGGGGGCTCTTCGCCGAAGAACACGGGCAGGAATTGGACCATCCCGGCGTTGGCGAACAGCGGCGCCTTCGGGTGCTGGGGCACCAGGCTCGAGGACGGCGTCAGCCGGTGCTCGCGCGCCACGAAGAAGTCGAGAAAGCTCGACCTCAGCTCGTCGGTGCTATGCGGTTGGCTCGCGCTCATCGCTGCGCTAAGCCTAACCTGCCGAGCGCCGATTCCGGCGGCCGGAGTGCCGCGCGGGCGCCGCCGGGCTCTGGCCGCCTCAGGGCAGAGTGATCGCGCGGATCGTGTGCTCGTCCGGCAGCTTCTCCAGCACGCCGCGCAGGATCTCGCGCTCCTCGGCCTGCTCGCGCTGGGAATCGTCCAGCAGCAGCTTCACGGCGGTGTGGGTGATCTTCATCTGCTCCGGGCTGAGCGCCACCGTCAGTTTGCCGCGCTCGTCGGGCTGCGCATCGAGCTCGGCGAGCACGGCTCGCGCGAACCCCCGGATCTGAGGCTCGTGGGCCTCGCCGGAGACGAGCAGGCGCAGCGCGCTCGCGCAGAGCGTGATCTCCTGCCCGTCGAGAAACAGGTGGTAGGCGGGCTCTGTTTCCTCAACGGGATCGGTCATCTTCATCGAAGCCTAAAGCCACGCTCGGATCGTTGTCGTCCGCACGCACCTGAGCCCCGTCCGACTGGTGTAGAACAATCGTCCAATGTGGACATGTGGATGCGTCCCTGCCCCACGATTTGCCGTATAGCCGATAGAAACCTTGTAGTCCTCTTGGGACGACACCCGTGTTGTCCGAGCCGGGCAGATGAAGCCAAAGCGCCACCCCATTGAGCAAATCACTCCGCCGCCGGCGCCGCCGGCGGACGTCGCCCCCCATGCGTCCGAGGCTCTCGCGGGCGTCGCGTCGCCCCCCGAGCAGGTCACGAGCCCCAGCGCCTCGGCCGAGGACCCGATGAAGTGTGTGTGGAGCGGCTACCCGAGTTACGAGCGCACCTGCCGCTCGCGCATCCCGAGCAGCGTCGTCGTGAAGGCGTGGCAGCGCGAGCGCCAGCTCAAAGACATCCAGGAAGGCTTCTTCTATTTCTCCTGGCGCTCCGGCGTTTGGCTCGCCTTCGGCGCCAAGGACGGGAGCGTACGCGGCGTCTACTGTCCGACCCACTGCTCAGAGCGCGACGCGCGCGAAGGGCCGGCGAACGGGGCGCTGCAATAGCATTGCCTCTCCCGTGCCCCGCACCCCGATAGCCGAGCTCAAAGATCACATCGACGCCACCGTCGAGCTGCGCGGCTGGGCGCAGACGATCCGCGATCAGAAGAGCATGCAGTTCCTGGTCTTGCGCGACGAAACGGGCCTGGCCCAGCTGGTGCTCCCCAAGCAAGATCCGCCGAGCGAGCTCAACCAGGCGATCTCCGCGCTTGCCCTCGAGTCGGCGGTCACCGTCGCCGGCCTGGTCGTTGCAGACGAGCGCGTCAAGTTGGGGGGTCTTGAGATCCAGCTGGCGTCTCTCACCGTGGACTCGCCGGCCGAGCCCGAACTGCCGGTCACGCCCGAGTCGGCGTTGGACAAGCGCATCGACTGGCGCTACCTGGACCTGCGCCGGCCCGACAGACGGCTGATCTTCGAAGTCCAGTCCACCGTCGAGCACGCGATGCGCGAGTACTGGCGCGAGCAGGGCTTTCTCGAGATCCACACGCCCAAGCTGATGGGCTCCGCCTCGGAGTCCGGCGCCGAGTTGTTCAAGGTCAACTACTTCGAGCGGACCGCCTATCTGGCCCAATCGCCCCAGTTCTACAAGCAGATGGCGATGGCCGGCGGCTTCGGCAAGGTCTTTGAGATCGGGCCCGTGTTCCGCGCCAACCCCTCCTTCACATCCAGGCACGACACGGAGTTCACGAGCGTGGACGTGGAGATCGCCTGGATCGACTCGCACGAGGACGTGATGGCCTTCGAGGAGGCATGGCTGGCGCGCGTGCTCTCGACGGTCGCGCGCGAGCACGGCGAGCAGATCGAAAGCACCTTCGGTGTGGAGCTCTCGGCGCCGGCGGTCCCGTTCCCGCGGATCACCCTGGCCGACGCCAAGGCCCTGCTTGCACAGCACGGACAGGAGGCGCCGGGGCCCGATCACGATCTGGACCCGCCCAGCGAGCGCGCGCTCTCGGCGATCCTGGCCGAGCAGTCAGGCAGCGAGTTCGTGTTCGTCACGGACTACCCGACGTCCGTGCGGCCCTTCTACCACATGCGACATCAGGACCAGCCAACCCTCACCAAGAGCTTCGACCTGCTTTGGAGGGGTATCGAGCTCACCACTGGAGCCCAGCGCGAGCACCGCTACGAGCAACTGCTCGCCCAAGCGCGCGAGAAGGGCGTCGAGGTCGAGCCCATCCAGTACTACCTCGACTTCTTCCGCTACGGCGCTCCCCCCCACGGAGGCTTTGGCTTCGGCTTGACGCGCCTGTTGATGCAGATGCTCGGTCAGGACAACGTCCGCGAGGTCACGTTCCTGTATCGAGGCCCCAACCGCTTGGAGCCATAGATACTCCCACCGCCCCCGAGGGGTGAGGGCGATGGGAGTCCGCGGAGAGAGCTTCTCACTCACCGATCCCCTGCAATTCGATTTCCAGGGGGGCGTGATTGGAAGGCCGGCGTCCCTGTCGGTAGGCGTGCTTGACCTCGCAGCGCACGATGTGCTCAGCCAGCCGACTGCTGGCAAGCGCCAGGTCGATGCGAAGACCGTAATCGCGCGCGTAATGACCCTCGCGCTGGTCCCAGCATGTGTAGCCGCGCTCCTCGGGGTGCAGGTGGCGGTACACGTCCACCAGCTCGCCCTCGCGCAGGATGTGGCGTAGATCCTCGCGCTCGGCCGCGGCGGTGTGGTAGGAGCCTTCCAGCCAGGTCGGCTCGTACACGTCGCGATCGGATGGCGCCACGTTGAAGTCGCCGGCGATCAGCAGCGGGTAGTAGTGGTCGCGGCAAGCCTGGTTGGCGACCGCCTCCAGAAACGCGAGCTTGCCCGAGTCATCCAGTTCCTGGCGGGTCGGACCGGCCGGCACGTAGACCGAGCCGAGCGTGAGCCCGGCGCAGGTTGTCTCCAGCCAGCGCCCCTGAGCCAGGTCGTGGCGGCTGTCCAGCGAGCGGCTGCGACGCGTGACCTTGTGATCTGAGCGCACCAGGATGGCCACGCCTCCGTTGCGCCGGCCCGGGCTGTGCTCGGCGCGATAGCCGAGCTGCTCCAGGCGCTGGTGTGGGAAGTGGCGAAACGGACAGCGCGTCTCCTGCAAGCAGACCATGTCGGGCCGCTCGCGCCGCAGCATCTCCGCGATGCGCGGCATCCGCGCCCGGATCCCATTGACGTTCCAGCTGACGATTTTGAGCCGTCCGTCGCCGCCGGCGCTCCCGCTCCCCGCGATCTTGGTGTGTCCCGTGGTGTGTGTCTCAGTGCTCATCTCTGCGGATCCTCCTGTCGTGCCCCTCGTAGAAAACAGTCGCTACAGAAGTGTTGAAACTGATCTCTACACAAACCTTGATACTGGCCCTTACACAACTCCAGAGTAGGACAGTCAAGTGGAGACGTCTATAGGTCCGATGGACAAATATTGAGCAACCCGTTGGACAATTAGGTGCACGAGTGTCCGGAGTTTGACCGGATACCGTCCGCATCTCGCACTACCTTCCGGACATGCTCGTAAACGAGCTTTCAGATGGCGCAGAGATCGACCAGGTCCTGCTGGTACGCGCAATCGAGCGCCGTACCCGCCGCGATGGCGGCGATTATTTGCGCCTGCAGCTCGGCGATCGCACGGGTGCGCTCGTCGCGATGGTCTGGGATGACCTCGCCGAGACCGAAAGGGTTGCGTCCGCCGGCACGCCCGTGCGTGTAGCGGGCCGCTACACGGTCCATCCCAGGTTCGGGCCACAGATAAACCTTCGACTGCTCGCTCCCGCCGAGCCGGGTAGCTACGCGACAGACGACTTGTTCGACGGCCCCGCGCGCGCGGCCAGCCAGATGGAGGCCGATTTGCGAGAGCTGATCGCCACCGTGCGCAACCCTCACCTGAGCGTCCTGTTGGAGCGCGTGTTCGGGGACGGCTCGTCTCTTTGGGCCCGCTACGAGGTGGCGCCGGCGGCCAAGTACTACCACCAGGCCTACCGTCACGGGCTGCTCGAGCACTGCCTCGGAGTCGCCCAAGCGGTCAGCGCCATCTCGGCCACCTTCCCGGGGATCGACCGCGACGTGGCGGTGACGGGTGCGCTCTTGCACGACATCGGCAAGCTCGACGCCTACGGCGAGGACACAGCCGCGATCGAGCTGACCAGCCTGGGGCGCCTGCACGGGGAGATCGCGCTCGGCTACTACCGCGTGCGCCGCACGATCGAGGACATCGAAGGCTTCCCCGAGGAGCTCGCCTGGGCCGTCGGGCACATCATCCTCTCCCACCACGGCTCGCTCGAGCACGGAAGTCCAGTCGTGCCCGCCACGCGGGAGGCGACCTTGGTGCACATGATCGACAACCTGGGCGGGCGCTTGGGCAGCTTCGACCGCATCGAGAAGGAGCTCGCGCCCGGGGCGAGCTGGTCGAGCTTCGACCGCGCGCTCGGCGCCGGCGCGTGGTTTGGCGAGCGCGAGGCGAGCGTCCCGACCGAGCAGCAGGCGCGCGAAGCCGCCTGAGCGCGCCTTAGCGGCCCGCCCAAAAAGTCGCAATTTGCGAACCGGCGGGCAGCCGGGCGAATACGTCTCGCCATCGGGTTCTATCTTCTTAGGGGATGGCCAAGGACACAGAGAAGCTGATCCGCCAGCTGTCGCTGATCTCATACCTGATGGCCGAGCGCAGGCCGGTCACGGCGCTTGAGATCCGGCGCGACGTGGAGGGTTACAGCGGGATGAACGAGGACGCCTTCGCGCGGCGTTTCTACGCCGATCGCTCCGAGCTCGAGTCCTTGCGTATCCAGCTGACCGTGGACCGCCCCGCCGATGGCGCCGCCGAGCAGGAGAACTATTCGCTGCGCTCTGAGAACTTCCACCTGCCGGCGATCGAGTTCACAGACGAAGAGCACGCCGCTCTGCAGGCCGCCCTGCACCTGCTCGACGGAGAGTTCGCCTACGCCGAGCCGTTGCGCTTGGCGCTGCAGCAGATCACCTGGGGCAGGCCCAGCCCGCTGCGGGCGCCCGAGCAGCAGTCCGTCGCGCTTGCGATAACCGCCAAGGCCGACGGCCATGAGCTGTCGGTGCGCCTCGCCAAGATCGAGACCGCGATCTTCCGCAACAAGACGATCATCTTCGACTACTACACGATGGCTCGCGACGAGGTTGGCGCCCGTCGCGTGGATCCCTACCACCTGCTCTTTCAGGGCGGGGAGTTCTATCTGCTCGGTTACGCCCACGAGCGCGAGCAGATCAGGGTCTTCAGGCTCTCGCGCATCCGCGGCAAGGTCTCCTACGCCACCAAGGCCGAGCACGACTTCAGGCGTCCGGTCGACTTCGACCCGCGCGAGTACGCGGGGCGCGCCGAGTGGCAGCTCGGCGAGGAGCAGGGGCTTGCCGAAGTCCTGCTCAGCGAGCGGATCGCCTGGCAGATCGAGCGCCACTTCGGTCGCTACGGCGAGATGCTCGGCGCGGAGGAGGCCGGGCACGGCCAGGGAGACAGGGTCCTGCGCACCAGCTACTCCAGTGCGCGCATGCTGGTCTCCTGGGTGCTCGGCCTAGGCGAGAACGCGCGCCTGCTGGGTCCTGCCGAGTTGGTCGAGGAACACGCACGGCGCCTGGCTCTGCTCGAGGAGCTCCACACCGACACGCTGGAGTTGGCCGAGCGAGTGCCAAAGGTCGAGGAGCCCGAGGAGCCGGCCGGGCCGGCCGCGGCGCGCGCGGGACGAAGGGCGGCCGCGGCAGAGCGCGACCCCCAGGCCGACGCCGCGATCCGTCCCGAGCGCTTCGCCCGCCTGGTCACGCTGGCGAGTGTGCTGATTCAGGCGGGGCGGCGAGGCGAGCGCGTCAAGATCGACGAGGTGCGCGAGCGCCTGCAGCTCTCAGACGAGGAGCTGCGCGAGGACATCAACGTGCTGAACGTCGTCAACTTCGGCGGCGGCTCCTATGTGCTGTACGCGGAAATCCTCGAGGAGGAGGGCGAGATCGACGTCGACCCCGAGCCCTACAGCGACAACTTCGACCGCCCCGCGCGCCTGCTCCCGGTCGAGGCCAAGGCGCTCGTCGCGGCGATCGACCTGGTCGGCGAGCACATTCCTGAGGGCTCGCTCGCCAGCGCGCGCGAGAAGATCGTGGCGGCGCTCGGCGAGGACCCGATGGAGCAGGGTTTGCAGGTCGCCCACGCCACCAGCGACGACTCTGAGGTCGCGCGCACCGTCTCGCGCGCGATCGTCGAGCACAGGATCGTGGAGCTCGACTACTACAAGGAGAACGAGGACGAGTTTTCGATGCGCCGTGTCGAGCCCTACGCGCTCACCAACGGACGCGAGGGCTGGTATGTGGCCTCTTTCGATCCCGCCAAGCGCGCCATGCGTCACTTCCGCCTGGACCGGATCAGGCGCGCGCACGTGACCGAGGAGGCCTTCGAGCCTCGGCCGGAGGTCGATCCCGGAGAAGTGGAGGGCTGGATGCGTACCGGCGAGGTGCACGCTTCGCGCACCGCGCGCGTTTGGATCTCGCCAGAGCGGGCTCGCTGGGCGAGGGAGCGCAGGCGCGTCGAGGAGGAGCTGCTCGATGGCTCGATCGTCGTCGAGCTGAGCTTCGCCGGCACCGATTGGCTCGTGCGCGAGATCCTCAAGGAGGCGGGCGACGCCGCCGTGATCGAGCCCGAGGACGCGCGCGAAGCGGTGCTCTCAGCGGTGCGTCGGTTGCGGACCGTGCCTGCGGGCGTCACGTGAGCGGGGACACGCGAGTCGCGCTCGCTCCCGCCGATGCGCTGCCAGCCGCGGGCGCGTCGCTCGACTGTTGTTAGGTCAAAATCCTCGATTCCTTACACCTCGAAATAGTTTCGTGATGAAAGAAACTCGAAAAAATGATTGCCCAACCCCAACCCCAACCCCAACCCCAACCCCAACCCCAACCCCAACCCCAACCCCAACCCCAACCCCAACCCCAACCCCAACCCCAACCCCAACCCCAACCCCAACCCCTGGACGCAGGTCGCGAGGGGAGCAAGGATGAGCCGGCGCGATCAGATCAAGATGACCGACGTCGAAGTCGCCGCGTTCGTGGAGCAAGAGCGAACGGTCACTTGCGCCACGATCGGCCCGCGCGGCTGGCCGCATCTGATGCCTCTCTGGTACGTCTCTCGCGAGCCCGACGTTGGGCCCGGCCCGCGCATCTGGGCATGGACGTATGCCTCCTCGCAAAAGGTGCGCAACCTCGAACGCGACCCCCGCGCCACTTTGCAGGTCGAGGCCGGCGAGCAGTACCAGGAACTGCGCGGGGTCATGTTCGAGTGCGACGTGCGCGTGCACCGCGAGACCGATGTGGTGAGTGCCCTGGGGCACGAGATCTTCAGGCGCTACGCCGCCCCGCGCGGCGAGCTGCCGGTGGACGCGCTTGCGCCGGAGGTGGACGCGATGGTCGACAAGCAGGCCGCCAAGCGGGTCGCTTTGGAGTTCGTGGAGCGACGGCGCGCCACGTGGGACCATCGCAAGCTGGGCGGCGCCTACTAGATGGTTCAATCATCTAGGCTTCGCGCCGCATGGACTCCCTGAAGGGGCTCATACTCTCCGGTGGCAAGGGCACACGCTTGCGCCCGATCACCCACACCAGCGCCAAGCAGCTGGTGCCCGTGGCCAACAAGCCCGTGCTCTTCTACGGGATCGAGGCGATGGCCGCCGCGGGGGTGCGGGAGGTCGGCATCATCATCGCGCCGGAGACCGGCGAGGAGATCCGCCAAGCCGCGGGCGACGGCTCCCGCTTTGGCGTGCGGATCGAGTACATAGTCCAAGACGAGCCGCTCGGGCTCGCCCACGCCGTGCTCACCGCCGAGCCGTTTCTCGGCGAGAGCCCATTCGTCATGTACCTCGGCGACAACCTCCTGCAGGGCGGCATCGCCGACCTCGTGGGCGCCTTCCGCGAGCACCAGCCAGACGCGTTGATCCTGCTCACGCCCGTGCCCGACCCCGAGAACTACGGCGTCGCCGAGCTGGCCGACGCGGCGCCCGGTGAGGTCGGCCGCGTGGTCAAGCTCATCGAGAAGCCCCCCGAGCCGGCGACCGACCTGGCGCTCGTCGGCGTCTACATGTTCACCCCCAAGATCCACGACGCCGCGCGCGCGATCGAGCCCTCGGCGCGCGGAGAGCTGGAGATCACCGACGCGATCCAGTACCTCGTCGACGGCGGCCGGCGCGTCGAGCCGCACATCGTGCGCGGCTGGTGGAAGGACACCGGGCGCCTCGACGACATGCTCGAGGCCAACCGGCTGATCCTCGACAACCTGACCGAGTCGATCGAGGGCGAGCTGATCGACTCCCAGGTCGACGGGCGCGTCGTGATCGAGCCGGGTGCCCGCCTGGAGCGCACCACCGTGCGCGGACCCGCGATCGTCGGCGCGGGCGCCCACCTGAGCGACTGCTACGTCGGTCCCTACACGGCGATCGGCGAGAACTGCCGCATCGCAAGCGCCGAGGTCGAGCACTCGATCCTGCTGGCCGGCTCTTCGGTGTGCGACCTCGACGGGCGCATGGAGTCTTCCTTGCTGGGTCGCAACGTGACGATCCGCCGCGGCGACCGCCAACCGCGTGCCTACCGCTTCATGGTCGGCGACAACTCCGACATTTCCATCCTTTGACGCGACCGTATGGCGGCGCCGGGCGGCGTCCTCGCTCGCTCGCGTGCCCCGGCACGCCACGCGGACTGCCTGTGCCCTTCAGGGTACGTCCTTGCCCGGCTTGCCCTACGATCGCGTCGAGCTGATGCGGATACTGGTGACAGGCGCTGCTGGGATGCTCGGCGCGGATGTGCGGCGCGTTGGCGAGCGCGCGGGGCACGAGCTGATCCTGGTGGACCTGCCGGAGCTCGACATCACCGACGAGCAGGCCGTGTTCGCCTTCTACGAGCGCGAGCGGCCCGAGGCGACGATCAACTGTGCCGCCTGGACCGACGTGGACGGTGCCGAGATCCACCGCGAGGCCGCCCACGCCGTCAACGCTCAGGGCCCCGACAACCTGGCTCGCGCCGCCGACTCGATCGACACGCCGCTGCTTCACATCTCCACCGATTACGTCTTCGACGGCACGGCGCCGCTCGATCGCCACGGGCAACCGCGGCCCTACCTGGAGTCCGACCACACCGGCCCGCGGTCGGTCTACGGCGAGACCAAGCTCGCCGGCGAGCGCAAGGTATTGGCGACCTCGCCCGTTCATACAGTCGTGCGCACCGCTTGGCTCTACGGGATCGACGGGCCCAACTTCGTCGCCACGATGTTGCGCTTGGCGGGCGAACGCGACGCGGTCCAGGTGGTCGACGACCAGATCGGCTCGCCCACTTGGTCCGGCCATCTCGCGCCCGCGATCGTGGGTCTGCTGGAGCGCGGCGTTCACGGCCTGGTTCACCTCACCGGCGCCGGTCAGGTCTCATGGAACGGATTCGCCAAGGAGATCTTCCGCCAAGCCGAGGTCGACTGCCGCGTCGAGGCGGTCTCCAGCGAACAGATGGCTCGCCCCGCGCCCCGGCCGGCCTTCTCGGTGCTAGATACAGAACGCGACGATGTCCTGCCGATGGGTCCCTGGCAGGACGGCCTGGCCGGCTACCTGGCGGCCAGAGAGGGGATGATGCGCGCATGAGACTCCTGGTCTGCGGCGGCGCGGGCTTTATCGGCTCGAACTTCGTGCGCTTGCGATTGCGCGAGAGCGAAGACGAGGTCGTCGTGCTCGACAAGCTCACCTACGCCGGTCGGCGTGAGAACTTCCACGACTTCGCAGAGGACCCCCGCTTCCGCTTCGTGCATGGCGCGATCGAGGATCCCGAGGTGGTGGCCGCCGCGCTCGACGGCGGAGCAGGTGGCGCTCCGGTCGACGCGATCGTCAATTTCGCCGCCGAGACCCACGTCGACCGTTCCATCGCCGAGCCCGACGCCTTCGTGCGCACGCATGCCCAGGGCACCTACGTCCTGCTCGAGGCGGCCCGTGAGCGCGGCCTGCGCTACGTGCAGGTCTCGACCGACGAGGTGTACGGCTCGATCGAGGACGGCTCCTTTACCGAGGACTCGCCGCTGCGTCCCTCATCCCCCTACTCGGCGACCAAGACAGGCGCCGACCTGCTCGTGCAGAGCTACTTTCATACCTACGGCCTGCCCGCCACGATCTGCCGTGGCTCCAACAACTACGGGCCCTACCAGTACCCCGAGAAGCTGATCCCGTTGATGATCCTCAACGCTCTGCACGGCGACGCTCTGCCGGTATACGGCGACGGCATGCAGGTGCGCAATTGGATCCACGCCACCGACTTCGGACGAGCGATCGGACACGTGCTCGAACACGGAGCGCCCGGCGAGGTCTACAACGCGGGCGGACCCGACGAGTGCCCCAACATGGAAGTGGTCAAGCGCATCATCGAGCTGACAGGCGCCGATGAGTCGCTGATCGAGTACGTCACCGACCGACCCGGCCACGACCGCCGCTACTCGCTCTCCTCGGCCAAGGTCAGAGCGCTCGGATGGGAGCCGCGCGTGCGCTTCGCCGAGGGCCTCGAGCAGACCGTCTCGTGGTACCGCGAGAACGCCTGGTGGTGGGAGCCGATCCGCTCAGGCGACTATCGCTCGTACTATCAGCGCCAGTACGGTCGCACCCTGGCGTGACCTAGGAGATCCCTGAGACCTTCCAGTGGGCGCCTTCCTTGACGAGCTTGAGCGTCTTGACCGCGTTCTTGCCCGAATAGGTGCTCTTCACGCGGGCCAGGGCGCTCGAGCCTGTGACGGCGACCGATTCGATCGTGAGCCCCAGCGAGTCGATGTTCTTCAGTTGTTCCTTGATCGTCGCCTGGCATCCGCCCGCGCTGCGCAGCCGGCCGGTGAGCGTGGCCGCGAGATCGTTTTCGCAAAGCTTCTTTTGATCGTTGGCGGTGGCGTCGGTCTGGAAGTTCGCCACGGTCTGGGCAACCTTCTGACTTTCGCCGCTGAAGCCTTTCGTGGACGCCGTTTCCCCGCAGGCCGCGACACCCGCAGTCAGCGCGAGCGCGCACAGCGCGGCGGCGAGAGGCTTCGTCGAGGCGATCATCGCCCGTAGCCTATGCGAGCCGGACAGGCGGTGCGTCAAACCCGCCCACGACCCGTCCCACCCAAGCGCCCCGGTGGGCCGGCGTGAGGCCCCGGCGCCCACGAGGAGGGTCCTTAAAGCCGAACGGCCGGTGTCGTGCGGACGACACCGGCCGTGGTAAGCCTCCCGGCGGTTTTGCTCTTTCAGCTCTGCTCGTCGTCGCGACGGTAGCCCAGCCGCGCGGAGATGTTGTCGGCGGTCGCGACCAGGTGCGGGCCGAGCGCGTCGACAAGCTCCTCCAGCGAGATCATCGAGCTGTGCGCCGCGATGTTCACCGCGGCGACGACCTCACGCGACTCGGTGCGTACAGGAGCCGAGATCGAGTGCAGCCCCTGGGCGAGCTCTTCGTCGTTGACCGCCATGCCCTCCTCGAGCACGTGCTCCAGTTCTGTGCGCAGAGCCTTCTTGCTCGTGATCGAGTTGGGCCCGCGACGCGTAAGCGTCATCTCACCGATCAGCTCGCGCTGCTCGGCCTCCGGCAGGTTGGCCAGCAGGACCTTGCCCATCGATGTGCAATAGGCGGGCAGCCGCGAGCCGGGGCGCAGGTTGAAGTCGATCTTGTTCTGTCCGCGACGGAAGCTGCGCGCGCGATCGACATACAGGATCTCCGGGCCGTCGAGCACCGACAGGTTCACCGTGTAGGAGGTGCGCTGACGCAGCTCCTCGAGGTAGGGACGCGAATGCTCGCGCAGCCCCGTCGAGTTCAGCGCCGACATGCCCAGGTCGGTGACGCGCAGGCCGAGCCTGTACTTGCGCGAGGCACCCTGCTCCAGAAAGCCGAGTGCGACCAAGGTGATCACATAGCGATGGGTCGTCGAGCGGCTCATGCCGAGGTCGTCGGCGATGTCCGCGATCCCGAGCACCGGACGCTCAGGTGTGAAGCAGCCAAGGATCGCAAGGCCCCGCTCCAGCGACTGGGAGTAGCGTGGCTCACGGAGGCTGGGTATCGACCACTCACCCTCCTGGCTGGATTTGGAAGAATTCGAGCTTACTCTAGGCATCTGTGCGTGGGCCCCTATCCGTAGTGCCGGAGGTGCCTCTACATTGGTGCACCTCTATTGAACAGTCATCATACTTGGGAATGCCGACGATCTCAATCGCGAACCGCGACGCGACTGGCCAAAAAGCCAAACGAGCGTGCGAACTGCTATGCAGCGGCTTCCCGGCTAATCTCCGATTTACCCTTCTGACAGATTGTCGCGTACGTGTATGCCCTGTGTCCGTGGGGAATATGCATCGTGGCACGGAGTTTCCCGCAGCCCGTCGCTTATGCTCCCCTTAGGTTTGCGGGGATCGTTTTAGTCAAATGCTCAGAACTGAATGTTCAGACCGATTCGCTGACCTGCTGATCTTGGGCGCGGACGTACGCGCGATGCACCCGCACGCGGCGTCGCGCGCAACGGCGGTGGCCGCGCGCGAAGGGCGCATAGTCGCTGTCGGTGCCTCCGCCGAGCTCGAGCCCTTGCGCGGCGCGCAGACCACCGTGATCGACGCGCAAGGGGCCACGGTGCTGCCGGGCCTGATCGACGCGCACGGTCACTTCGGCCATGTGGCTCGCTCGATGGCCACCGCCGTCGATTGCCGCACGCCGCCGGTCGCTTCGATCGCCGACATGCTCGCGCGAGCGCGCGAGCGCGCCGGCCAAGCGCCCCCCGGCACGTGGCTCTTGCTGCAGGGCACGACCTTCCAAGACGAGCTGATCGCCGACGCTCGCTTTCCCACCCCGCAAGAGCTGAGCGGGGTCTCCGAAGAGCACCCGATCGTGTACCGCTCGAGCATCCACAACGTGGTCGCCAACCGCTGCGCCATGCGCTTGGCGGGGATCGACCGGGACACCCCCGAGCCGCCCGGGGCCCGCATCGAGCGCGACGCCACGGGCGAGCCGACCGGTGTGCTCGCCGAGATGTTCGATCGCTTCCCGATCCCGCCGCCGACCGACGCCGAGCTGGCGAGCTCGATCGATCGCGTCGCCTGGAGCCATTACCTTGCCAACGGGGTCACCTCGATCCAGGAGATCTGGGACTCGGCCCAGGTGATGCGCCTGCTCGCCGGCGCCTCCGTGGCCGGCGAGATCCCCTTGCGCGTGCGGGGCTACGGCTGGGTGCCACTGGCGGGCTCGGTCGCCGAGGTGGCGAGCGGCGCGATCGCCGACGTGCCCTTGCGCGAGGACTGGTTCGAGGGAGGCGGGGTGAAGCTGTTCGTGGACGGCGGGACCTCCTCGCACACCGCCGCTTTCTACGAGGAGTACCTCGACGCTCCCGGCAAGCGCGGCGCGCTCACCTACGAGCTGGGCGAGCTGATCGACCACATTCGCACGGCCTTCGACGCGGGCGCCCAGGTCGCGCTGCACGCCGCCGGAGATCTCGCCCAGGACATCTCGCTGGCCGCCTTCGAGCTGGCCGGCGCGCGCGCGGGCGACGGGCGCCGCTCGCGGATCGAGCACGGCGCCAACACCGGTTGGACGCCAAATCGCACCGCGTGGTGCAAGCGCACCGGGGTGCTGCCGGTGCCCAATCTGGGCTTCGTCCACAACTATGGCGTGTTCTGGCCGCGCTCGCTGGGAGAGCGGCGCAGCCGGGCCTGCATACCGCTGCGCAGTCTGCTGGCCGAGGGCTTCGAGGTTCCCAGCAGCTCAGATACGACCGGCGGCGATCCCCGCCTGCTCAACCCGTTTCACAACATGTGGTGCGCCATGACCCGCACCACCTTCCAGGGCGAGACCCTCGATCCGGAGGAGCGCATCGATCGCGAGCAGGCGCTGGCGATGTACACCCGCTACGCCGCCCACGCCGGCTTTTGCGAGAACTCGCGCGGCACCCTGCAGGAGGGCAAGCTCGCGGACATCGTGGTCCTGCGCGGCGCCATCGACGAGGTGAGCGACGAGGACTTCGGCGATCTGGAGGTCGCGCACACGATCGTTGACGGCAAGCTCGTCTACAGTGCCGACGCCGACCTGCGCGACCGCGTGATAAACGCCGACGGCGATCACCTCAGCCGGATCGGGCGCTGAGATGGTCACGGTCTCAGCCGACGCCGCGAGGGCTTGGGCGAACAGGGCCGGGCGTGTGGTCCCGGCCGGCGCGGAGGGGCGCTAGGGATGGACTTCTACCTGTTCTTGCCCGGGCAGTGGTGGGACCGAAGAAAGCCGCCGGCGCGGCTCTACGAGGAGATGCTCGAGCAGGCGGTGCTGGCCGAGCAGCTCGGATACGACGGGATCTGGCTGGCCGAACAGAACCTCGTCAGTTTCCTCGCCGCGCCCGACCCGTTGCAGCTGGCCGCGATGATCGCTCAGCGCACCGAGCGCATCCGCATCGGCGTGGCCGTGCACGTGCTCCCCTTCCACCATCCGTTGCGCTTGGCGGGAGCGATCGCGCAGATCGATCAGCTCAGTAACGGGCGCTTCGACGTGGCCGCGGGGCGCGGGGCCTCGCCGTATCAGATGCGCCAGTTCCAGGCCGAGCTGCCCGAGGGCGACAGCAGGGAGCTGTTCGCCGAGCACCTGGGCATCATGGTGGACCACTGGAGCGCCTCCGAGGGTCTGGCCCATGAGGGCCGCTTCTTTACCTACCCGAACGCGACCGTGCTGCCTCCCTCCGTGCAGCGGCCTCACCCGCCGGTGTGGATCGCGGCGCTCTCGGCGCGCTCGATGCGCTGGGCGGTGAAACTGGGCTTTGACTCCAACTTCATCTTCAGCCCCTTCCGCGAGCCGTTCTCGCACGTCGAAGAGGTGTACGGCGCGTTCGCCCAGGCGATGGAGGAGCAGGGCCGCCCGCGCGCGGACGCCAAGTTCGCGGTCAACCGCATGACCTACGTGGGCACTCCCCAGGAGACCCACGATGTGCTCGGGTATGTGCTGATGAACCATCGCATCATCGACCAGCAGCTCGCCAACAGCGAGCGGGTGCAGGGGGGCGATTACGCGGTGGAGCGGGCGATCGAGCGCGACGAGCCCGAGCTGGAGCAGATGCACGAGAACATCGCCTTCGGCGAGGTCGCCGAGGTGCGCTCCAAGCTGGAGCGCTACGCGGGCCTGGGCGTGGACATGTTCTCGGCCTGGCACAACGTGGGTCAGCCGCACGAGCAGGTGGTCCGCTCGATGGAGCTGTTCGCCCGCGAGGTCATGCCCGGATTGTGATGAGCACCTTCGCGGACGGCGGCGCCGGTTGGGAACGTTGACACCCGCCGAGCCGAACGTTTCAACACAACCGTTCGGCGGAACGGTATCCTCGCCCGGTCGTTTGAAGCGCATCGACGATCGCACGAAGGTTTGGAGGGGCCGGAGGGGTTCGGCGGCGAAGACCGAATGGGTGGCAGCAAACCGAATGGGGCAGCGGTAATTCACTGACAGGCGCAGGTCGATGGTCGTGGAGGCGGCCGCGACGACATCGGACGAGCCCGCCCCGGCGGGCTTGCGGGAGGAGCAGAAATGGTTGGCAGAAAAGCTGTGAAAGCACGCGAGCTGGTCGCGTGCGGACTGGTCGCGGCGGTCGCGCTCACGAGCATCGGGTGCGGCTCCTCGAAAAGCAAAGAAACGCTCGCTTCGGGCGCGCCCCTGAAGATCGGCTACCTGGCCTCGCTGACCGGGTTCTGCGCCGGCTTCTCGCAGGACTACGTCAAGGGCGCCCAGCAGGCCGTCAAGACGATCGACGCCGAAGGCGGTGTGCTCGGCCATCCGCTGGAACTGTTGGTGCGCGACGACAAGGCGGAACCGAGCGTCGGCGTGAGCCAGGCGCGCGATCTGGTGCTCAGCGACCACGTCAAGTTCCTGGCGGGGACCTGCACGAGCGCGGTCGGCAAGAGCGTGGCGCGGCTCGTGGCCAACCCCAGCCACATCGTCTACACGGTTGGCGTCGCCGACCCGACCGTGTTCACCGGCGGGGGCTACGCGTTCGCGACCATCCCGACGGCCAACATCGAGGGGGCCAACGCCGCCGCCTACGTGCGGGCGCACCCGCAGTGGAAAACCGTGGCGGTGCTCGCCGAGGACTACTCCTACGGCTACGAAGTCACGGCGGCCTTCCTGAAGGGCATGAAGGGTAGCCCGCAGAAGATCGTGAGCAAGGAATTCGTGCCTTCGGGGGCCTCCAGCTACAGCTCCTACATCAACAAGCTGGTGGCCGAGAAACCGGATGTGACCTACAGCACGGTGATCGCCGAAGACACGATCACACTCGTCAAGCAGGCTTGGCCGCTCGGCCTGTTCAACGCGACCCAGCTGTTTGGGATCCTCGACTACGGCACGATCGACCCGATGCCCAAGCCGCCGGTCGGCGCGCTCGGGTACACCTACTACCCGTCGGCCTCGATCTACCACACGGCGCTGTCGGCCAAGCTGGACCCGCTCGGCACCGAAGTCGCCAACAGCGGCGCGGCCGGCGACGGGTTCAATCAGATCGAGATGATCGCCCAGGGCATCGAGCAGGCCAAATCGACCGAACCGGTCACGGTGCGCAACACCTTGGCCGGCGCGACCGTGCAGATGATCCAGGGCAGCGAGAAGATCCACTCCTGCAACAACCTCACGGCGGTTCCGATCGCGATGGGGCCGGTGGTGGCGGCGACCAAAGAACTGCCGTTCGCCCACTTCTCGCCGATCGAACTGGTGGATACCAACAAGTACTTCACCTGCTGAGCCCGGGGGTCATGGACCGGCGGGGAGGCGTGCGGCGGCGCGCCTCCCCGGTCGGTGCGCGACCGGCGCCGAGGGGGTCGCGGCGGGGCCGCCCAGAGGCGGGCTGTGGGAGACATTTGGGCTGGGCGCGCGCCGCACGCGAGCCTGGCGTCGTGCGCGCTCGCGATGATTGAGGACAGATGAGCTTGGCCACCTTCTTGGACCAGCTGTTCGCGGGGCTCGGCCTCGGCTTCATCTTGTTCTTCTCGGCGGCGGGCCTCAACCTGGTGTGGGGCGTCTTGGGAGTGATGAACTTCGCGGCGGGCGCCGTGTACATGGTGGGCGCCTACCTGACGACGACCGTCATCGCCCACGTGGGCGCCTCCGCGCTCGGTTGGGCGCTCGCGCTCGCGATCGTGCCCGTGGCGGGCGCCCTGGGCGGGGCGGCGGTGGAGGTCGCGCTGCTGCGGCGCACCTATCGCGAGCATGACGAGAACCAGCAGTTCATGCTGACGCTCGCGCTCTCCTACCTGCTCGCGGGCGGGGTCGTGGCGGTGTACGGCTCAGGCTTCAAGACCGTGTCGCTGCCCGCTTCGCTTAGCGGCAGCTGGCACGTCTTGGGCGCGACCCTGCCGATCTACACGGTCGTGACGATCATGCTCGGGGTGCTGGTGGCGGGCGCGATCTGGGTGCTCATGTACGGCACCCGGGTCGGCTTGCTGACGCGCGCCGCGGTCGACGATCGCGCGATGCTCGCGGTCCTGGGGGTCAACGTGAACCTCCTGTACACGGCGGTGTTCGCGTTCGGGATCGGCCTGGGAGCGCTCGGCGGGGTCGTGGACGCGCCCAACGGCGCGGTCACCACCAATCTCGAAACAGCCGCGCTCGTGCCGGCCTTCATCGTGGTCGTGACCGGCGGTCTCGGCAACATGACCGGCGCCCTGATCGCGGCGGTGGCGATCGGGGTGATCGAGAGTTTCGTCACGCTGCAGAGCCCGACGCTGGCGCCGCTGACGCCCTACGTGGTGATGAGCGCGGTCCTACTTGCGCGCGCCGCGGGTGGCCGCCGCTTGTTGCCGGCGCGCTCGGCGGTGAGCCGGTGAGGCTTCGCGCCCCGGCCGGTGGCATGTTCGCCGCGCTCAGCGCGCGCGCGCCGCAGGAGCGCATCCGGTGAGGCGCGCGCTCGTGTGGCTCGGGCCGGCGCCCGAATGGGCCCCGGGGCTGGCCTTGATCGCGATCGCGGCCGTGCTGCCCGCGTTTGTCTCCAGCAACTACGTGCTGCTCGCCGCGAGCATGATCGTGACGGCGTTGCTCGGGGTCAGCTTCAACCTGCTGTTCGGCTACGCGGGCATGTTCTCCTTCGGCCAGTCCGCCTTCTACGGCGTGGGCGCATACGTCACGGTGCTGGCCCTGAACGAAGGCGGACTCAACTTCTACGTGGCCCTGCTCGCAGGGATCTGCGCGGCGGCGCTGCTGGCCGCGGCGAGCGGCGCGGTGCTCGTCAGGCTCGAGCCGATCGCCTTCATCATGCTCACCTTCGCGCTCGCGGACCTGCTCGAATTCGCCGCCAATCACGCCCACACGCTGACCGGCGGCGACAGCGGCACGATCGCCAATCTGCCCGAATCGCTGGACGTGATCCTCGGCGTGAACCGGGTCTATTACGCGATCCTGGCGGTCGCCGCCGTGGTCCTGATCGGCGCCTTCGTGTTCGTGCGCAGTCATATGGGATTGTTGTTGCGTGCGATTCGCGAAGACTCGCTGCGTGCACGCACGATGGGCATCGCGGTTGACCGGCGCCGGTTGGGGGCGTTCACGCTGGCTGCCGCCGTCGCGGCGGCGGCCGGCGGACTGTCGGTGCTCTCGACCCAGATCGTCTACCCGAGCGTGTTCGCGTGGCAGGTTTCGGCCAACGCCTTGATCGTGACGTTGCTGGGCGGGGTCGGCTTGTTCTCCGGGCCCGCGCTCGGCGCGGTGGTGCTGGGCTTGATCGACTTCTACGTGGGGCGCTTGACCACCAACACGCTGCTTATCGACGGGGTGGTCCTGCTGGCGGTGATCCTGATCGCCCCGCGCGGCGTCGGCGCGGCCGGCCGGGGCGGCCTGCCCGGGGGAGCGCGCGCGTTGCTTGGGCGAGTGCGAGGCCGGTCGGCGGCGGCGCGCCGTGCGGGCGCGGCGGGGTAGAGCCGTCGTGGGCGCACCGGTGCTGGAGCTTGAGGACGTCAAGCGCCACTTCGGCGGCATCCGCGCGGTGGACGGCGTGACGCTTGCCGTCGAGGAGGGCGCGGTGCTCGCCCTGATCGGGCCCAACGGCGCCGGCAAGAGCACCCTGTTCGCGCTGATGATGGGCGAGCTGGCGCCCTCCCGCGGCACGATCCGCCTCGACGGCCGCGACATCGGCGGCCTCTCGCCCGAGCGTCACAGCCGGCTCGGGGTCGGTCGCACCTTCCAGACCCCTCGGCTGTTCGCCCGTCTGAGCGTCGCCGAGAATGCGCGCATCGCGCTACTCGCGCGCTCGGGGCACACCCCAATGGAAAACGCGGAGCCTCCAGCCCGCCCGTCCCAGCGCGAGGAGATCGAGGCTGTCTTGGCCGAGGTCGGCTTGCTCGAGGAGCGCAGCCGCACGGCCGAGGCGCTGTCTCAAGGCCAGCGCAAGCGCCTGGAGCTTGCGATGGTGCTTGCGCTGCATCCGCGAGTGTTGCTGCTCGACGAGCCGACCGCCGGCATGGGCGTCGAGGAGCGGGCCGCGATCATGAGTCTCGTGATGGACCTCGTCAGGCGCCGGCGCTTGACGCTCGTGTTCTGTGAGCACGACATGGAGAGCGTGTTCACCCACGCCTTGCGGGTCGTCGTTATGGACCGGGGTCAGGTCGTCACCGACGGCTCGCCCGATGAGATCCGGCGCGACCCCCATGTCCAGGAGATCTATCTGGGTAGCTCGGAGGGCGGGGGCGGCTCCGAGGGTATGAGCGGATCGGAGGCGCGATGAATCTCACGGTGCGGGGCTTGCGCGCGGCGTACGGCTCCAGCGAGGTTTTGTTCGGCGTGGACATGCACGTGGAGCCAGGCGAGACGGTGGCTTTGATCGGTCGCAACGGTGCCGGCAAGACGACCACCTTGCAGTGCGTCATGGGTGCCCTGGACTCGCGCGAGGGCTCGATCGAGATCGATGGGGCCGAGACGATCGGCCTGCCCGCCCATCGGATCGCGCGCCTGGGCGTC
The DNA here is from genome assembly GCA_963753145.1 of uncultured Solirubrobacterales bacterium. GTDB lineage: Bacteria > Actinomycetota > Thermoleophilia > Solirubrobacterales > Solirubrobacteraceae > Palsa-744. Next base: position 617,917 of record CAVWAX010000003.1, on the reverse strand, counting down.
GCCCTCGTGCCACAGGGGAGGCGCGTGTTCTCCGAGCTGACCGTCGAGGAGAACCTGCGCACCGCGATTCGTCACCGTCGCGGGGCCGCCGAGCGGGCGCGCTGGAGCGTCGAGCGGCTGTATGAGATCTTTCCGATGCTCGCCAAGGTCAAGAAGTCCAAGGGCGCGTGGTTGAGCGGCGGCGAGCAACAGGTCCTCTCGATCTCGCGCGCACTGCTCACCGAGCCGCGCATGCTGCTGCTCGACGAGCCGACCGAGGGCTTGGCGCCGCGCGTGGTCGAGACCCTGACCGAGCAGCTGCTCCAGATCAAGGCCTCGGGCCTGACGATCGTGTTGGCCGAGCAGCACCTCGGGCTCGTCCGCGAGCTGGCCGGCCGGGCCTATGCGATCGACCGGGGCCTCGTCCGCGCCGAGGGCGACCCGGCGTCGCTGCTGGCCGACGAGAAAATCAGGCACGCTTACCTGTCCCTGTGAGCAATCGCGATCTCTACGAGCGCGCGCGGGCGCGTTTTCCGGGCGGCGCCTCGCGGACGACCCTGGCCTCGGCCTCGCCTCCCGCGTACGCGGTGCGCGGCGAGGGCGCGATCGTGATCGACGCGGACGGTCACCAGGCGATCGATCTGCACGGCGACTACTCGGCGCTCGTCCACGGCAACGCCTACGCGCCCGTTCTCGCGGCGGCGCGCGAGGCGCTGGGGGAGGGCTCGGCGTTCGGCCTGCCGACGCCGGCGGAGATCGAGCTGGCCGAGTGTCTGGCCGCCAGGGTCGGCTGGGCCGAGCGCTGGCGCTTCGTGAGCTCGGGCGGCGAAGCGGTGATGGCGGCCGTGCGCGCCGCCCGCGCGGTCAGCGGGCGCGAGAAGGTGGTCCGCTTCGCCGATTGCTACCACGGCGGCTGGGACGCGCTCGCCAAGCCGGGCGATCCTGGCGTGCCGCGGGCGGTGGCGAGCGAGATCCTGACGCTTCCGCTCGGCGCCGCCGCCGCCCTGGAGGGCGCCTTGGACGAGCACGAAGGGCAGGTCGCGTGCGTGCTGCTCGATCCGATGCCCAACCGGGCCGGCCTAAGGCCCCTGGAGCCCGAGTTCGTGCGCTTCGCGCGCGCCCAGACCAGAGCCCGCGGGGTGGCCCTGATCGTGGACGAGGTCATCACCTTCCGCATGGCCCCGGGCGGGATGCACCAGGGCTGCGGCATCGAGGCCGACATCCTCACCCTGGGCAAGCTGATCGGCGGAGGCTTGCCCGTGGGGGCGCTCGGCGGACGAGCCGAGTGGATGGACGCTTTCGACCCGGGCGGGCCGCAATCTGTGCCTTTGGCCGGGACGTTCGCCGCCAACCCCGTCTCGATGAAGGCCGGCCTGGCCGCGCTCGCCGCGCTCGACGGGCCCGCGATCGAGCGCATCGGCCTGCTCGGCGAGCGCCTGCGCGCGGGCCTGAGGGGCCTCGGCTACGAGGTAAGCGGAGCGGGCTCGCTGTGCAAGCTCCACGCCCCAGACCTGCCCGAGCTGTGGCGAAGGCTGTACAGAGAGGGCGTGCTCGTCGCCGTCGACGGCCTCGTGTCGGTTTCCACGGCGATGGACGACGCGCTCATCGACCAAGCGCTCGCCCGCTTCGCCCGCGCCGCCGCCGCGTAGCGCTCCCTCGGCCCGCGCGTCCGCGGCGGCGCGCCGGATGAGCGCTTGGGCGCCTGCTCACACGGGCCGCTCTCAGCCGGGCGACGGAAGCGCCGCGAGCACGCGCCGCGCGAGCTGGGCGTCGCCGGTCAAGTGCAGCGCGCTCGTGTCGCGTTCGTGGCCGAGCGCCCTCGACCATGCGATCGGGGCGCCCGCAATGCTCGCCCACGGCACGCATTGGCCCGGCTCGACGAGCGCGATGCGGCCGTCGTGGATGTCGAACAGTTGACGCGTCGGCGCTTCGAAGTCCTCGATCACCAGCTCCACCACCCCGTTCGGCAGCGCCGTGCAGTCGAGCAAACCCGGCAGCGCACGCAGCGTGCTCGCGTCGATGCGATCCAGCTGGACGACCACCTGCTCGTTCGACTCCTGGCGCGAGCGCGTGTTTGCTTTCAGCAACCTGGACCAAGCCGACATCGCGCGGCAGTCTAATCGAACAATCCCAAGAAACGACCGATTGCGTTTCTTAGAGGTGTTCTGGCCCGCGGACGCAGGCCCCGCGCGGCGCGTAGAGGCAAGCGGGCCGGCGCGCTAGCCTCGACTCCGTGGCCCGCTCGCGCTCCCGCTCCAGCACTGCTCCGGCCGACCCCTTGGCGGCGTTCAGTGCGGCCACGCGCAACTGGTTCGAGGCCTCCTTCGCCGCCCCCACCCCCGCCCAGGCGCAGGCCTGGCCCGCGATCGCAAGCGGCGAGCACGTGCTCCTCTCGGCGCCCACCGGCTCCGGCAAGACCCTGGCGGCGTTCCTGTGGGCGATCGACCGGCTCGCGCTCGAGCGCCACGCCGGGGCATCCGGCCCGGTCGCGTCCGGCGGGCCCCGCACTGGTGGGGGGGATCGCCCGAACGGGGTGCCCTACGCGCGCGCGGGGGGTGTGCGGGTCGTGTATGTGTCGCCGCTGAAGGCGCTCTCCTACGACATCGAGCGCAACCTGAGGGCGCCCCTGCGCGGGATCGGGGCGGACGTGAGCGTCGCGATCCGCACCGGCGACACGACCCAGGCCGAGCGCGCCGCGATGGCGCGCCGGCCGCCCGAGATCCTGATCACGACGCCCGAGTCGCTGTACCTGATCCTCGGCTCCCGCGCCCGCTCGATCTTGGGCGCCGTGCAGGCCGTGATAGTCGACGAGATCCACGCCGTGGCCGCCACCAAGCGCGGCGCCCACCTCGCGCTCACCCTCGAGCGCCTCGACGAGTACGTCCGCGAAGGCGATCCCGCGCGCGAAGTTCAGCGCGTCGGCCTCTCGGCGACACAGCGCCCGCTCGCCGAGATCGGCCGCTTCCTGGTCGGGCCGGCGCGCAAGGCGCGCATCGTCGACGCGGGCACGCGCAAGCCCTTGGACCTGCGCATCGAGGTCCCGGTCGAGTCGATGATCGACCCGTCGCTCGGGTCCGCCGCGAATGTTGACCCCTTGGAGCCGCTGGTCGGCGGCGAGCCGACCCACAACTCCATCTGGCCGGCCATCTACCCCGAGCTGCTTTCGCTCGTCAGAGCCCACCGCTCGACGATCGTGTTCGTCAACAACCGTCGTTCCGCCGAGCGCGTCGCGTTGCGCCTCAATGAGCTCGCCGCCGCCGATCACCGGAGCGAGCCGCGATCGGACTCTGAGGATTTGGATGGATCGACGTTCGTGCCGGTCTCACCACAGGGGCAGGTGGCGCCGAGCGAGATCGCAAGGGCCCACCACGGCTCGCTCTCGCGCGAGGAGCGCACGACGATCGAGGAGCTCCTGAAGGCTGGGCAGTTGCCCTGCCTGGTCGCCACCTCTTCGCTTGAGCTGGGCATCGACATGGGCGCCGTGGATCTCGTCCTGCAGATCGAGTCGCCCAAGTCCGTCGCCTCCGGCCTGCAGCGCATCGGCCGCGCCGGCCACGGCGTCGGCGACGTCTCCAAGGGGCGCATCTTCCCCAAGTTCAGAGGCGACCTGCTCGAGTGCGCGGTCGTCTGCCGCCGGATGCGCGACGGTGCGATCGAGTCAACCACGGTGCCCCAAAACGCGCTCGACGTGCTCGCCCAGCAAATCGTCGCGGTGGCCGCGGCGGCGGAGATCGGCACGAACGAATCACGACCGCTCCCGGAACGTGTAGGCCAGGCCGGGGGCAACGACCGGCACGCCAAATCCTCTTCCCAAAAACTGGAGCAGGAAGGCAGCGTGTCCGTGGAGCGCCTCTACGAGCTGGTTCGCGCCACCCACTCCTACGCCGAGCTCTCTCACGCGCTGCTGGAGAACGTGCTGGACATGCTCGACGGGCGCTGGGCCTCCTCCGAGTTCGCCGAGCTGCGCCCGCGCATCGTCTGGGACCGCGTCGCCGCCACGATCCGCGCGCGTCGCGGCGCCCGCCAGCTGGCGATCGCGAACGCAGGCACGATCCCCGACCGCGGCCTCTATTCGGTCACTTTGCCCGACGGCAAGCGAGTCGGCGAGCTCGACGAGGAGATGGTCTACGAGGCGCGCGCCGGCCAGGTCTTCATGCTCGGCGCCTCCTCCTGGCGGATCGAGGAGATCGGCCGCGACCGCGTCATCGTCACCCCCGCGCCCGGCGCCCCCGGCGCGGTCCCCTTCTGGAAGGGCGACTCGATCGGGCGTCCCGCCGAGCTCGGCCAAGCCGTCGGCGAGTTCGCGCGCTGGGCGGTCGACCAGTCGGCCGATGTGCTCGCGCGCGAGTACGACTTGGACGAGCGCGCCGCCTCGAACCTGCTCGACTACCTGCGCTCCCAACAGGCCGCCACCCAAGCCCTGCCCTCAGACCGCACGATCGTGCTGGAGCGCTTCCGCGACGAGATCGGCGACTGGCGCCTTTGCGTGCTCTCGCCCTACGGCGGCCGCGTCCACGCCGCCTGGGGTCTAGCCATCTCCGCGCGCGTGCGCGAGCGCTTCGGCATCGACCCCGAGGCGCTCTGGTCAGACGACGGCATCGTCCTGCGCCTGCCCGACGCCGGCCCCGACCCCGACGTCTACTCGGATGCTGAGCCCGACGCCGACGCCGACGCCGACGCCGACTCGGGCGATGACTACGCGGGCGCCTTCGCCGACTCCGCCTCGCTCGCGGACCTGGTCGCGATCGACCCCACCGAAGTCGAACAACTGGTCGTCGCAGAGCTCGGCTCGTCGGCCCTGTTCGGCGCTCGCTTCCGCGAGAACGCCGGCCGCTCGTTGCTCATCCCGCGCGCCTATCCCGGCCGGCGCACCCCCCTGTGGCAGCAGCGCCTGAAGTCCCAAGCCCTGCTCGAGGTCGCCCGCCGCTATCCGGACTTCCCGATCGTCCTGGAGACCTACCGCGAGTGCCTGCGCGACGTGCTCGACCTGCCCGCGCTCCAGGGCCTGCTCGCCAAGCTCGCCACGCGCGAGGTCTCCCTGGTGGAGGTTGACACCCCCACCGCCTCGCCGTTCGCCGGCTCCTTGCTGTTCGACTACGTCGCCACCTACATGTACGAGGGCGACACCCCCGCCGCCGAGCGCCGAGCCGCCGCGCTCTCGCTCGACCGCGACCTCTTGCGCGAGCTGCTCGGCCAGGACGAGCTGCGCGAGCTGATCGACCCCACCGCCCTGGCCCAGGTGGAGGACGACCTCCAGCGCCGCTCGCCCCGCGCCCAGGCGACCTCGGCCGATGAGCTCTGCGAGGTGCTCCGCGCCGTCGGCGACCTGTCCGAGGGGGAGATCGTCGAACGGGTCCTCTCCGGCCTTGACGCCCCTGCCCTGTTGGCCGCCCTGGAGCGCGACCGGCGAGTCGCTCGTGTGCGGCTGGCTAGTGGCGAGCGCGTCATCGCGGCCGACGACGCGGGCCTGTACCGAGACGCCCTCGGCGCGCCCACGCCCGCCGGCCTGCCCGCGGCCTTCCTCGAGCCTGTGCCCGATGCCTTGATAAAGCTGGTGGCCCGCTACGCGCGCACCCACGGCCCCTTCACGTTTGCCGAGCTGCGCTCCCGCTACTCGCTCGACCTCTCCTCGGTCCTGCGCGAGCTGGAGCAAGCCGGCGAGATCGTCCAGGGCGAGCTGCGCCCCGGCGGATCCGAGCGCGAGTGGTGCCACGTCGAAGTCCTGCGCCGCCTGCGCCGCGCCTCTTTGGCGGCCCTGCGTCGCGAGATCGAGCCTGTCGATGCTCGTGCCCTCAGCGCCTTCATGCCTTCTTGGCAGGGCCTGGAGCGCTACCGGCCCGGCTCCAGCGGCGCCTCCGCGGAGCGCCTGCGCGAGGTGCTGGTCCCCCTCCAAGGTCTCGCCCTGCCCGCGACCGCCTGGGAGAGCTCGGTGCTGCCCGCCCGCTGCGGCTCCTACTCCCCGATCTGGCTCGACGCGCTGTGCGCCTCCGGCGAGCTCGTCTGGGTCGGCGCCGGCGCCCTGTCCCGCGACTCGGGTCGCCTCGCCTTCTACTTCCGCGAAGACGCCCCCCTGCTCGGCCCCCCGCCCGTGCGTTCCAAGGCCGCCCCCAGTGAGCCCGAGCACGAGCTCTTGCGCGCACGCCTGGCGGGGTCCCCGTGCTTCTTCGCAGATCTCATCGCCGAGCTGGAGCTGCCCCTCGCCACGCTCACGCAGGCCCTCTGGGACCTGGTGTGGGCGGGCGAAGTCACCAACGACGCCTTCGCCCCCCTGCGCGCCCCCCGCGTGGCGCTCGCGCCCCAGCTCGCCGGCGCTGTCTCCCACGGCGCCCGCGCCGGACGACGCTTCGGCGGCGGCTCGCTGCGTTCGGCGCGTCGAGGCATGGGCGCCCAAGTGCAGGGCCGCTGGTCGCTCAGCGCCCCGATCTTCGGCCTTGCGCTCCCGTCCTCGACCGATGGGCTCGCCGCGGGCGGCGTCTCGCCGATCGCCCCGTCCGCGATCGACCCATCAGCGTCCGCCGCGCTCCCGCCCGCGCCTGCCCCGCCCGCGATCGACCCCCGCGAGCGGCGCCGCGCGGTGGCCGAGCTCTTGCTCGAGCGCTACGGCGTGCTCACCCGCGAGCAGGTCGCCGCCGAGGGTATCCCCGGCGGTTTCGCGGCCGTCTACGGCGCCCTGGGCGAACTGGAGACGCTGGGCGTGTGTCGTCGCGGCTACTTCGTCGAGGGCCTCGGCGGCGCCCAGTTCGCCCTGCCCGGCGCGGTCGAGCGCCTGCGCTCCGCCCGCCCTCCCTCCCAGGGCCAGGGCCAGGGCTCCGAGCCCCGTGCCCTGGTTCTGGCGGCCGTGGACCCCGCCCAACCGCTCGGCGCCGCTCTGCCCTGGCCCCGCCGCGAAGTACAATCCCGCCGCCCCGCCCGCGTCGCCGGCGCCCACGTCGCGTTCGTAGACGCCCAACCTGTGCTCTACCTGGAGCGGGGCGCCCGCTCGATCCTCACCTTCGACGCCCCCCACGCCAGCCTGCCGGTCGCCTTGGGAGCCCTCGCCGACGCCGTCCGCGCCGGTCGCGTCCCCGCGATCGCCCTGGAGCGCATCGATGGTGCTCCCGCCATCGGCTCCCCCCTGGAGCCCCTGCTCATCGACCTGGGCTTCCGCTCCGGCCCCCGCCGCCTCACGCTCAGAGCTTGAATCGCCCGTTCGCCTCTTCCCCCCGCGCCTCGCCGGTTCACCGGCGAGCTTGAATCGCCCGAGCTTCTCGAATACCATTCGGGTAGGAAACATGGTTGAACCTACGGACCCCGTGCGGGAACATGGTGTCAGGGTTATCGCCGCCGGACCTGGAGGGATGCCGGTTGCAAAAAACACGCAGCAGTCAGAAACATTCGCGCGAACTGCCTCAGAGCGCCCTTGCCAATAGTTCAGGCCTGAATTATCTTCACGAACAATGGGGATGAATGGAACTAGTGGCGCGGATCGCTTGGCCGCTGGCGAGGCTCCCGGCACGTCATCCGCTGCCCTGAATCGCTCCCAGCGACCGCCTGCCCACCCGGCTCACCCCGATCTGCCGACGGTCCCGATCTCCCGCGACGGTTTCTTCTTCGAGCACGATTCCGGTCCCTACGAGGGCATCACCCCGCTCTACAAGCGCCTGCCCCACGGTCCCCACGGCCTCGGTCGCGATGTCGTCGCCCGCCACCAGCGCGCCCGCCTGTACGGCGGCATGGCCGAGTCGGTCTTCCAGCGCGGCTACGCGGGCACCTCCGTCGCGCACGTGATCGCCCTCGCGGGCGTCTCCAGGCGGGCGTTCTACGAGCAGTTCTCCAACAAGGAAGACTGTTTCCTGGCCACCTACGACGCGCTCGTGGCGGCCTCGCGCAAAAAGGTCCTGCAAGCGTGGCTGTCCGAGCGAGGCTGGTCGAACCGGCTGAATGTCGCCTGCAAAGTGTTCCTCGACGCCATCGCCGCCGACCCGCGCGGAGCCAACCTGGTGCTCGTCGAGTCGATCGGCGTCGGCCCCCGCGGCCACGAACGCATGCAGCTCACCGCCACCGCTTTCGAGCGTGTCGTCGCGACCGGCTTCAGCCTCACCCCCGACCACATCACCCTGCCCCCGCTCGCGCCGCGCGCGATCGTCGGTGGCGTGCGCTTCGTCGTCATGAGGCGCCTTCGCGAACGCCGCGCGGGCGAGCTGGCCGGCCTGGCCGACGAACTGCTCGACTGGGCCAGCTCCTATCGCTCGACCGAGATCACCCGCCTGCGCACGCTCGGCTCGGGCCGCCCGCCCAATCTGCTGGCCAAACGCGCCCGCTTCCTGACGCGCGAAGACCGCCGCTCGGGTGTCATGGACGCGATGGTCCAGCTGGCGCTCGAGGAGGGCTACGCCAACATCACCGACTCCGAAATCGCCCGGGCCGCCGCGGTCTCGACCGAAGCGTTCCACCGCGAGTTCGCCAACAAGGAAGAGTGCCTCCTGGCCGTCGTCAACGAGTTCGCCGCTGAAGCCCACGACGCCGTCAGGCGCGCCACCCGCAACGACGAAGACTGGCCCGAAGCGGTCCACAAAGGCGTCGAGGCCTTGATCGGCTATTGCGCTGCCCACCCTGGCCTCGTCAAGCTCTCATTCGTCAACCTGTTCGACGCCGGCAACGGCATGGTCGCGCGCCTCTCGGGCGTGCTCGACGGCTTCATCAAGGTCATGACCGCCCGCGTCCCCGAACCACAGCGCGCCCCCGAAGTCACCGCGGAGGCGAACATGGGAGCGGTCTGGGCGATCCTCTCCAGCTACGCGCCCCACGATCGCCTGCGCTACCTGCCGTGCCTCGTCGACCACCTGGCCTTCCTGATCCTCGCGCCCTACGTCGGCCCGCGCCAAGCCGTGGACGCGATCGAAACCGCCGGTGCGCGGCGAGTCCGGGTCAAGGTCTCCTAGCGCGCCCTTCGCGGCGTTGTGCGCGCGCCGCCCGCCTGTGCATGTGCGCGTGTGCGCCTGCCCGTACGTGTGCGCCCGCCCGTACGTGTGCGCGTGTGCGCCCGCCCGTGCATGTGGGCGTGCATGCGCGCCGGACCCGCGTGAGCCTGTCGAGCCCGCCACTATCCTCAAGCGGTGGCCATCCACGAAGCCATCCGTCCGCTCACACGCCCGCGCCGGGTCGGTCACAAGGGCGCCGCGCACCTCGCGCCGGGCAACACCACGGCCAGTTTCGACGCTGCCCTGTCCCAGGGCGTGGACATGATCGAGTTCGACGTGCTCAGCGAGCGCATCGACGGCAGCGGTGCGCTGCTCGTGGCACACGACTATGAGGACATGGCCTCGCGCACGCCGCTAACGCTCGAGCAGGCGCTCGACCATCTCGCCGGCGAGGCGTTCGCCGGGATCGGGTTCGACCTGGACGTCAAGATCCCGGGCTATGAGATGAGGGTCGTCGAGGCGCTGCGCCGCGCCGGCCTCACCGAACGCACGTTGCTCAGCGGCATGTACCCGGATTCGCTCGCGCTCGTCCGCGCCGCCGAGCCCAGTCTGCGCCTGGGCTGGTCGGTGCCACGCGTGCGACGCGACTACACCACCGACATGCTCACCGCGATCCCCGCGCTCGCGGCCCTGACCGGCTATCGTGCGCTGCTGCCCCGCCGGGCGCGCGAGGCGCTGCGCCAAGGCCGGGTCAACGCGATCATGGCCCACTGGCGCGTCGTCACGCCGGCCCTCGTCAAGGCCGTCACCGGCGCGGGCGGCGAGCTCTACGTGTGGACCGTCGACGAAGCCGCCCGCATCGCCCGCCTCACCGAGATGGGGGTCTCGGGCATCATCACCAACGACCCCCGCCTGTTCGAGGCCGCCTGAGCGTCCGGCCCGCCCTCCCGCTGCGCCCGCCCGGGCATTGAGGCCCCGCCCGCGCCGCCCGGGCGTCGAGGCCCGCCCGCCCAGGCGCGCAGGCCTCAGCTGAGCTTGCAGGTCGCCGCGCTATAGCCCGCCGGGTCAGCGCCGGCCAGGCTCTTGTGAGACGCGGTCGTCGCCAGGCTGGTCGTCTCGAGCACGGTCGCGCCGTGGCGCCACTGAAATACCACGTCTCCCCGCAGCAGATAGGCGGGCTTGCCCGCGGGCTGCTCGAACTGAAAGCTCTTGCCTCCCTGGCGCGCGACGCCGGCTGAGCCGACCTTGATGAAGCCCGAATCGCCTTCGTGGCCGACCGCCTTCCACTGCTTGCTCGCCGGATCCTCGTATTGCACTGTGACGCGCATGTACAGGGCGTCGCTCGCGTGTCCATCGCCCGGCATCGAGCCGCGGATGCCGATCGTATTGGGCTGGTCCTTGGGGCTGCACACGTTCACCGTCGCCCAGAGCTCGTGCGAATGCAACAGGCGGTGCCCCTGGGTGGGTGTGAACGCGGCCGCCAGCAGCAGCGGCGCGAGCGCGTGCAAGGGACTCATACTGTGAAGATAGCGCCGGGACCCCCCAAGTTGCGGGATTCCGGCTCATCGGGCGCCGCTCGCCAAGCGATCCGGGCCGCCACCGCTCACGCCCTGTGATATCTCCAAGGCATGGGGGCGACCAAGGACGCGCAGATAGTCGAGTTGCTCGCCCAGGTGCCCGTCTTCTCGACGCTCGAGCACGAAGACCTGGAGCGTATAGCCGAGCTGGCCGTGCCGCGCGAATACGAGCCCGGCCAGATCGTCTTTCGCGAGGGCGACGCCTCGGACACGTGTTACATCGTGCGCTCCGGACGCGCCCGTGCCGTGCGCGAGCACCCCGACGGGCGCACGATCACGCTCGCCACCTTCGCCAGCGGCGACATCTTCGGCGAGCTGGCCATGTTCGAGGACGAGCTGCGCTCGGCCACCGTCGAGGCGGTCCAACCCACCACGGCCGTTGCGGTGCTCGGCCCCGACATGCGCCGCCTGCTGGTCGAACACCCCCCGATCGCGATCCGCCTGCTCGCCGCGCTCGGGCGGCGCCTGCGCGAAACCAACGATCGGCTCGCCAAACAGTCCTTCCAAACGGTCCAAAGCCGGGTCGCGGTCGTGCTCTCCGAACTCGTCGCCCAAGCGGTGAAGGACGGCGCTCCCGACCATGAGGTCCTGCTAACGGCCACCCAGGCGGACCTGGCCAAGCTGGCGGGCTCCTCGCGCGAGTCGGCCTCGCGCTTTCTGGCCGTGCTCGAGCGCGCCGGCGTCATCTCCCAAGGCCGCGGCCGGCTCGTCGTCCACGATCCCGCTGCGCTCGACGGCTATGTCTTCTAAGCGTCGGCCCGCCAAGAAGCGCGAGTCGGCCGAGCGCGACTCCGCGCCTGAGCGCACGCCTGACGCCGGGCGCAAGCGTGTGCCCAAGCGCGAGGTGTCCGCGGGCGGGGTTGTCGTCCACGAAGGCCAGGTGCTCGTGATCGTGCCCACCAGGCGCGCGGCCGACGGCTCGCACGTGCTGGGCCTGCCCAAGGGCCACCTCGACGGCGGGGAGACCTTGGAGCAGGCCGCCGAGCGCGAGGTGCGCGAGGAGACAGGCGTCACGGCGCGGCTCGTCAGCGAGTTGGGCGAGGTGCGCTACTGGTACGTGCGCGATCGTCGCAGGGTCGCCAAGAGCGTGTACTTCTTCCTGTTCGACTACCTCAGCGGGGACGTCTCAGACCACGACGACGAGGTTTTGGAGGCCCGCTGGATGGCTCTCGAGCAGGCCGCTCGGGAGCTCACATATTCGGGAGAGCGCGAGATGGTGGCTCGCGCGCTGGCCATCGCCCGGCAAGACCGATAGCCTGCCATTCGTGCAAGTACTCAATTTTTATTCCACGATCTTCGCCGACGAGCTCAAGAAGGGCCGCAAGACGGCCACGATCAGGCTCGGCGACAAGTCCGGCAAGTACCGCAAGAACCAAGCGGTGCTCGTAACGATCGGCTACCAGTACTCCCCGCGCGAGCGCATCTTCGAGGCCGTGATCGACCAGGTCGAGGTTATGAAGGTCTCCGAGCTCTCGCCCCGCGACATCAAGCACGACAACCCCGAGTTTCGCCGCCACGAGGAGCTGATCAACTTCCTCGAGCAGATCTACGGACGGCCGGTCTCGATGGACGACACCGTCACCGTCGTGCGCTTCTCCCAGATCCTCGACAAGCCGACGGCGATGACCGAAGCCATGAAGGGCTTCGGCGGCGCCCAGAACTAAGAGGGAAACAGCGCGTGACATGCGCGCGCTGAGAGCGGAGGATTCGGGGGTGCCGCGTGCCAAGACAAGAACCCCCGGCGTCCGCGCCAGCGCGGCCCAGCGCGACGGAGCTTCGCACGGCGGAGTGACCGAGATCCAGCGGGCGCGCATGATCGCGGCGATGATCGACACGATCTCCGAGCGCGGCCGCTCGGGCGCCACGGTCGCTCACGTGGTCTCGCGCTCGGGAGTCTCGCGGCGCACTTTCTACGAAGTCTTCGAGGACTTCGAAGACTGCTTCCTGGCCGCGCTCGACCAGTCGATCGCGCGCGCCGGCGACTACGTGCGCGAGGTGTACGAGCCCGATGCCAAGTGGACCGCGCGCATCAGGGCCGCCCTGATCGCGGCGCTCGAATTCGTCGAAGACGAGCCCGCGATGGCCCGCCTGTGCGTCGTGGAGACGTTGGGCGCGGGCCGGCGCGTCCACGAACGCCGCATCCGCGCCTTGGAGCCGGTGATCGCGGCGGTCGATCGAGGGCGCGCCGAGGGCAGGTCGGCCACGGTGCTGCCGCCGCTGACCGGCGAGGGCGTCGTGGGCGGCGTCCTCTCGGTGCTCCACGCGCGCCTGCTCGATGGGGACGGGAGCCTGCTCGAGCTGACCGGTCCGCTGATGGGAATGATCGCGCTTCCCTATCTCGGGCCCGCGGCCGCCCAGCGCGAGAGCGCGCGCCCGACCCCAGCGCGGCGCAAGCGCGCGCTCCCCGCCTCCAGGGACCCGCTGCGCGACCTGCAGATGCGGCTCACCTACCGCACGGTGCGCGTCCTGATGGCGATCTCCGCGAACCCCGGGGCCTCCAACCGCGAGGTGGGCGCCGGCGCCGGCATCGAAGACCAGGGTCAGATCTCCAAGCTGCTCAGCCGCTTGGACAAGCTTGGCTTGGTCCAAAACAGCGGGGCCGGCCAGGTGCGCGGCGCACCCAACTCGTGGACCCTCACCAAGAAGGGCCACGAAGTCGAGCGGCTGATCGGCGGCGAGAGCCCCGCCGCCATCGCCTCCTGAGGGCCCCGTCCCACCTGGATACGCTCCGAGCCCGGACGACAATGGGGATCCAGGCCAAGCGTATCCAGACCTTCACACCGGGTGTTCGAGCTTTTGTCTATATATTGACGTGACGGTTGGCACTCTCGATCGGAGAGTGCCAACGGCGGGTCCGCCGCTTCCAGGCGGTCGCCGAATCCGAAGCAACTCTAAACGGAGGTTTTCCAGCATGAAACTGAAGCCCCTGGGCGATCGCTTGATCGTGAGGGCCATCGAGGAGGAGCAGACGACCGCCAGCGGTCTCGTGCTGCCCGACACGGCCAAGGAGAAGCCGCAGAAGGGCGAGGTCCTCGCCGTAGGCGACGGCAAGCTCGACGATGCCGGCAAGCGCGTCCCGCTCGATGTCGCCGCGGGTGACGAGGTCTACTACAGCAAGTACGGCGGCACCGAGATCAAAGACCCCGACAACGGTGAGGAGCTGCTCGTCTTGCGCGAGTCCGACGTCCTTGCCAAGGTCGCCTAAGGAGACTGAATAGATATGGCTCACAAGGAACTCAAGTACAGCTCCGAGGCGCGTAAGTCTCTGGAGGCCGGCGTTGACGCTGTCGCCAACGCCGTGAAGGTCACGCTCGGCCCGAAGGGCCGCTACGTGGTGCTCGACAAGAAGTTCGGCGCGCCCACGATCACCAACGACGGTGTCACGATCGCTCGTGAGATCGAGGTCGAGGACGTGTTCGAGAACCAGGGCGCCCAGCTCGTGCGTGAGGTCGCAACGGCGACCAACGACGTCGCCGGCGATGGCACAACCACAGCCACGGTGCTCGCCCAGGCGATCGTTCGCCAGGGCCTGAAGAACGTCGCGGCCGGCGCCAACCCGTTGGCGCTCAAGCGCGGCATCGAGAAGGCCGTCGACCAGGTTGTCGCCAACATCGCCTCGCAGTCCAAGGAGGTCTCCGGCAAGGACCAGATCGCGCGCGTCGCGACGATCTCGGCCGGCGACGAGGAGATCGGCGACGTGATCGCCGACGCGATCGAGAAGGTCGGCAAGGACGGCGTGGTCAACGTCGAGGAGGGCCAGACGTTCGGCATGGACCTCGAGTTCACCGAGGGCATGCAGTTCGACAAGGGCTACATCTCGCCCTACATGGTCACCGACCAGGACCGTATGGAGGCAACCCTCGAGGACCCCTACATCCTGATCGCCAACCAGAAGATCGGCTCGGTGCGCGACGTGCTGCCGGTGCTCGAGGCCGTGATCCAGAGTGGCAAGCCGCTCTTGATCATCGCCGAGGACGTCGAGGGCGAGTCGCTCGCCACGCTCGTCGTCAACAAGCTGCGCGGCACCTTCACCGGTGTGGCCGTCAAGGCCCCCGGCTTCGGCGACCGTCGCAAGCGCATGCTCGAGGACATCGCGATCCTCACCAAAGCCGAGGTCATCACCGAGGAGATGGGCCTCAAGCTGGAGAACACCCAGGTGTCCCAGCTCGGGCACGCTCGTCGCGTGGTCGTCGGCAAGGACAACACCACGATCGTCGACGGCGCCGGCGATGCCGAGGCGATCAAGGGTCGTATCAACCAGATCAAGGCCGAAGTCGAGAACACCGACTCGGACTTCGACCGCGAGAAGCTCCAGGAGCGCCTTGCGAAGCTCTCCGGCGGCGTCGCCGTGGTCAAGGTCGGTGCCGCCACCGAGACCGAGATGAAGGAGAAGAAGCACCGCGTCGAGGACGCCCTGCAGGCGACGAGGGCGGCGCTGGAGGAGGGCATCGTGCCCGGCGGCGGCGTTGCGCTGCTGCAGGCCTCCGCGTCGGTGTCGCTCGACGGTCTGGAAGACGACGCCAAGACCGGTGCGCAGATCGTGTTGCGCGCGCTGGAGGAGCCGCTTCGTCAGATCGCCGAGAACGCGGGCCTGGAGGGTTCCGTGGTGGTCAACGACGTGCGCAAGGCCAAGGCTGGCGAAGGCCTCAATGCCGCGACCAACGAGATCGTCGATCTCGTTGCTGCTGGGGTCATCGACCCGGCGATGGTCACGCGCTCGGCCCTGCAGAACGCCGCGTCGATCGCCAAGAACATCCTCACGACCGAGGCGATCGTCGCCGAGGTCCCCGAGAAGGAAGGCGGCGGCATGCCGGGCGGCGGGATGCCCGACATGAGCGGCATGATGTAGTCAGCCGGCGTCTCTCTGCGCGCCGCGCTTCAGCGGCGCGCGGATTCTGCCGATAGGAATCGCAGAGGGCCCGGCAGGATGCTGGGCCCTCTGTCGTTGTGGGGGGTCGGTGGGTCCGGGGTCTGTAGGTCAGGGGTCTTGGCGGGCGGGGCGGGGATGTTGTTTGAAAAATGTGGATTCCTTACAGGCAGGAATGATTCTGTTTTGTAAGGAATCCAAAAAAATGAAACAACAACACCTCGCCTGTCCCGCCTCTTGCGTTCCCGTCCCTTATTCCACTGCCGAAACAGGCCGCGGTCCGTGGCCGACGTACTTGGCGGTCGGGCGGATCAGCTTGGCCTCGCGCTTCTGCTCGAGGATGTGGGCCGACCAGCCGGCCACGCGCGCGCACGTGAACATCGGCGTGAACAGGTCGGGCGTGACTTCGGCCAGGTCGAGGATCACCGCCGACCAGAACTCCACATTGGTGGCGAGCACGCGATCGGGCTTGCGCGCCGTGAGCTCGGCAAGCGCCGCCTTCTCCAACGCCTCGGCCGCCTCGAAGCGGGGCGAGCCCAGTTCCCGACAGGTGCGGCGCAGGACACGCGCGCGCGGGTCTTCGGCGCGGTAGACGCGGTGGCCGAAGCCCATCAGCCGCTCACCGCGGTCAAGCGCCGCCTTGACCCACACGTCGGCGTCGCCGGTCTGTTCCACTTCGTCGAGCATCTTCAAGACGCGCGAAGGCGCCCCTCCGTGCAACGGCCCCGACAAAGCGCCCACGGCCGCCGACAAAGCCGCGGCACAATCCGCCCCGGTCGAGGCGACCACGCGCGCGGTGAACGTGGAGGCGTTCATGCCGTGCTCGGCCGCGGAGATCCAGTAGGCGTCGATCGCCTTGGCGTGGTCGGGGTTGACCTCGCCGCGCCAGCGAATCAGGAAGCGCTCGGGGATCGAGTTGCCCTTGTCGACCTCCGACTGGGGCACCGGCGGCTGGCCGGCGTCGCGCGCCGACTGGGCGACGAACGAGAGTGCCATCACCGACGCCCGCGCGAGGTTGTCGCGGGCCTGCTCGTCGGAGACGTCGATAAGCGCGTTGAAACCCCACTCGGGAGCAAGCATCGCCAAAGCCGATTGCACGTCCACGCGATGGTCGCCGGAGCGCACCGTCAGCGTGTGCGGTTCGGCGGGCGGCAGCCCCGGCTCGAAGCGGCCGTCGACGAGCAGGCCCCAGACCTGCTCGTAGGGAATCGTGCCGACCAGATCCTCGATGTCGACGCCGCGATAGCGCAGCGACCCGCCGGCCCGGTCGGGCTCGGCGATCTCGGTGGCGAAGGCGACGACGCCCTCCAGGCCGGACTGGACTTCGGGGGAGGGGGCTTGGCTGGAAGAGGGTGTGGCAGACGACGATACGGGAGGCTGTGTCGTGACCTCGCTCATGTGGCGCTCACTTTCTGGCTCTGATTACCGGTGGAGAGTCGATCCCGCTGGATTGCACCGGAGTCGACCCGGCTGCCTTTTGGGCAGGCGCATATCGTCGCAGGAATTGGCCAGGTAGGCTCCGTTGCGGCCAACGAGGAGGAGGAGCGCCGTGAGCGACAGTGACCTGATGTTCCGTCCCGCGACCGAGCTCGCCGAGATGGTGCGCTCCGGCGAGGTGTCCTCGCGCGAGCTGGTCGAGATTTCGCTCGCGCGCATCGAGCAGCTCAACCCGCAGCTGAACGCATTCGTGGACATCGACGGCGAGCGGGCGCTTCAGACCGCCTCGGCGATCGAAGCCGGCGACGAGCGGCCCTTCGCGGGCGTTCCGACGGCGATCAAGAACAACCGGCCCGTCGCCGGCTTGCGCACGACGCTCGGCTGCGAGCTGCTGGCAAACAACATGTCCCACCACGACTCGAACGTCTCGCGCCGGCTCAAGGACGCGGGCTTTGTGATCGTCGGGACGACGACGCTGCCCGAGTACGGGATCCTGCCCGTCAGCGAGGCGCGCATGTTCGGGCCGACACGTAACCCCTGGGACCTGGAGCGCACCCCGGGCGGCTCCTCGGGCGGGGCGGCCGCGGCGGTCGCATCCGGCATGGTCCCCGTCGCGCACGGCAACGACGGCGGCGGCTCGATCCGCATCCCCGCGGCGTGCTGTGGCCTGGTGGGCTTGAAGCCCGCCCGCGGGCGCATCTCGGCCGCGCCCGAACGCGGGGAGGCGCCGCTCGACGTCGATGGGATGCTCACTCGCACCGTTGCCGACACCGCGGCTTTGCTCGACGTGCTCGCGGGCTACGAACCGGGCGATGTGGCCTGGGCGCCGCCGCCGGCTCATCCGTTCGCCGAGGAGGCCACCCGCGAGCCGGGTCGCCTGCGCATCGCCGTCACCACCACGCCACCGCTGGTTGATGCGGCCGTCGATCCGGTCGCGGTGCAGGCGGTCGAGGACGCGGCGCGACTGCTCGGCTCGCTTGGCCACGAGGTCGAGCACGTCGATCCGCCCTGGCAGATCCCTGGCCTCTCGGAGCTGTTCGGCGGAGTCTTCTCAGTCCACATCGCCACGCAGATCCTCTACTCCGGGATGGTCGCCGGCCGCGAGCCGACGGCCGAGGACATGGAGCCGATGAGCTGGGCGATCCACCAGATGACCAAGCAGATCGACTCGGTGCACGGACTGGGCATGGAAATCCAGCTGCAGGCCTTGACGCGTCAGCTGATCCAGTTCCTCGAGCCCTACGATGTGCTGCTCACGCCGGCTCTGGCGGAGCGCCCGCTGCCGATCGGCTCGCTCGACACCGCCGCACCCGATCCAATGGCTACGTTTACGCGCTCGGGCTACTTCACCCCGTTCACCCCGATCTTCAACGCGAGCGGCCAGCCGGCGATCTCGCTGCCGCTGTATCAGGGCGAGGACGGGTTGCCCTTGGCCGTACAACTGGTCGGTCGTCCGGCGGACGAGGCGACCCTGATCTCGCTGGCGCGGCAGTTGGAGACCGCCGTGCCCTGGGCGGGGCGACGGGCGCCGATAGCTTAACGAGGCATCTGCTTAGTAGTGCTCCGTTAGGTTTTTGGAGGGGTTTGGGTTTGTGGGCCGAATCTTCTTGGCGGTGTTACGCAAGAAGGCTGGGCTGCCCGAGGACGTCGCCCACGTGGAGAAGTGGCGGCTCGCTTTGGAGATGATCGATGAGATCGTCGGCTGGGGCGTTGACCCGCCCGTGATCCTGGCCGACGGCGCCTATGGCGATACCACCCAGTTCCGCTCGGAGCTCCAGAACCGCGGTATCTCTTACGTGCTGGACGCCAAGGCCACGACCTCGGCCTATCCGGAGGCGATCAAACCCGAACGTCCTGAATATCAGGGTCGGGGTCAGCCGCCGAAGGCTCGCTACCGCCAGACCCCCTCATCACTGCTCAATCTTGCGCTCGCGGCCGGGCAGGCCGCCGCTTTTGAGGTGACCTGGCGGGAGGGCACCCGCGGCGCAATGACGTCACGGTTCCTGACTCTCAGAGTCCGTCCGGCAAACGTCAAGCTGCGCAACCAAGCAAGTCTTGCCGGCGAGGAGATCCCGTTGTGTTGGCTGATCTGTGAGTGGCCCGAGAACAAGGAGCAGCCGGTGAAGTACTGGCTTTCGAACCTACCCGAGGACACCCCGATCGAGAACGTCGTCCGGTTGGGGAAGATGCGCTGGCGGATCGAGCATGACTACCGCGAGCTCAAGGACGCCCTCGGGCTCGACCATTTCGAGGGCCGCGGCTACCGAGGATTCAACCATCACCTCACCCTGGTCTCGGTCGCGCACGCGTTCCTGACCCTCGAGCGAAAGCGGCGTGATCGCCGTCCTCGACTCAGGGCGGCAGCCTGACCCTCTTCCAGGTCGTCCGGGAGCTACAAACACTCCTGGCCTGCTGGCACGGAACCTGGCCCCACGTGCCGCAGAGAGCTGCCGCCCGACAGCCCCCTACGAGGACCACCAACCTAACGGAGCACTACTAGAGGTCCTCAAACAAATCGACCCGCCACAAGAGGGCGGGTCGAGGTGACGGGGAGCTACCCCGAGCAGACTGATAACCAATGCGACTATAGCAGGTGAGCAAGCATTTGGCTCGAATCGGTGGCCGCTGAGAGCTGGCGGTCGCTACCCGCCAGCGCACTGATCCTCGCGCTTGCTCTCCCCGCGCGACCACCGATCGAACTGAATCTTGGCGGAAGGCGGGAGAATCGAACTCCATCCGGGGCGAACCGGACTCACAGCTATCAGTCTGCTCGTGGTCCCAGACCACTTCACCTTCCGTTGCGGACAGTGATACTCGACATGGGCGACGGAATCTCTCGATTGCCGCCAAGTACCGCCCGCATCGACTCGGGCATCACGCCGAGCGATTGCGCGTCCGCCGTGCCGTCCCTGGCCACCATGTTGGCCTCCAGCAGCTCGGCCTCATCCCACGTGATCGGCGTGCGGGCGTGCATCGCGCGCTCGATTGGGCGCAGCGCGCGCGAGACCATCGGCGTGGGGATCGGCAGCAGAGGACGCTCCCGCCCGAGCGAGCGCAGGATCGTGTTAAGGGCGTCGTTGTAGGTCATCGTTTGCGGACCGCCCAGCTCGTAGCGCTTGTGAGCGCCGTCGCCGTTGGGGCTGCGCAGCGCTTCGACCACACACCCCGCGACGTCCTCGGCCCAGATCGGCTGGCACACGGCGCGGCCGCGGCCGGAGACCGGCACGACCGGCAGCAAGGACAGACGCTCGATCAAGGTCAACCAGCGGTCGCCGGGCGCGTACACGAGCGAGGGGGCGATCACGGTCGTGCGCATCGCCGACTCGCGCACGGCCTGCTCGGCCAGGGCCTTGGCCCTGAACAGCCGGCAGCGGTGGTGCTCGGAGGCGCCGAGCGCGGAGAAGAACACGAAGTGCTCGACGCCCGCGCGCTGGGCGGCGTTGACCATCCGCCAGGTCGCGATCGCCGCGAGCTCCTCGATCGAGCCGCGCGGCTCATCGCGCGTGGAGGCGGCCAGGTGTACGACGGTGTCGACGCCCCTCATCGCGTTGCGAAACGAGGGCGGGTCGGTCAGGTCGCCGAGCGCGATCTGCACGCGTACGCGCTGGGGACCCAGGCGCCGGGGCTCGCGCACCAGGCAGCGCACGGTCTGCCCTTCGGCGAGCAGGCGCCCCAGCAGCGCGGAGCCGACGAGTCCGGTCGCGCCGGTGAGCAGGAGCATCGCCCAAAGCTAGCGAAGTACGTCGGGCGGCTCACGCCGCCCGGGCATCCGGTGATGCGACGGGAAGCGAGTGGGCCTGTCGCCCGGAGCCGGGTAGCGTGGCGGGGCGGGCATAGCCGCCTCGCTACTATTCGTGTCCCGCAACTGTTGACCCGACAACGAATCGAGAAGGAAGCGAATGGCCTACGTAATCGCTGAGCCGTGCATTGGCACGAAGGACAATTCCTGCGTCGAGGTGTGCCCCGTGGATTGCATCCACCCGACGCCCGACGAGCCCGGCTACGACGCGGCCGAGATGCTCTACATCGATCCGGAGGAGTGCATCGACTGCGACGCCTGCGTCGAGGCGTGCCCCGTTGACGCCTGCTTCGCCGAGGACCAGCTGCCTGACGAGTGGCAGAAGTACTCGACGATCAACGCCGAATATTTTGCGAATGCCAAGTAGGCTCTAGGCCATCGGCAAAGACATCCCCGCGGGCTTTGGGCTCGCGGGAGGCTGCGGCGGCGCGGGTGGGACGACCTGCAAGGTCGGCAGATCCAAAGGCGCCATCGCGATCAGGCCGCGGGCGGCTTGCCGGATCGCCTGAGACGCCGGGTCGTCGGGGTTCTCGAACACGAGCGGCACGCCCCCGTCGGCCTGGGCTCGCAGGGGCATCGTCAGGGGGACGCGCCCGAGCAGCGGCACGTCGAGCTCGGCGGCGAGGTCCTGGCCGCCGCCCTCGCCGAAGATCGCGTAGCGCTCGCCGGAGGGCGTCGTGAAGCCGGACATGTTCTCGATCACGCCGCAGATCTCCAAGGACAGCTTGTTGGCCATCTCGGCCGAGCGCCTGGCCACCTTCTGCGCGGTCGGCTGGGGGGTCGTGACGATCACGAACTGGGCTTGGGGCAGCATCTGGGCCAAGGTCATCGACACGTCGCCGGTCCCGGGGGGCAGGTCGATCAAGAGATAGTCGAGCACGCCCCATTCGACGTCTCCGAGGAACTGCCCGAGGGCCTTGTGGAGCATCGGCCCGCGCCATACCACGGCGGCGTCCTCCTCGAGGAAGAAGCCGATCGACATCACCTTCACGCCCTGGGACTCCAGGGGCAGGATCTTGCGCTGAGCGGACACCGGCGGGCGCGTCGCGCCGAGGCCGTACATGCGCGGGATCGAATAGCCCCACACATCGGCGTCGAGGATGCCCACCTTCTTGCCGTCGGCGGTCAGGGCGGCGGCGAGGTTGGCGGTCAAGGTTGACTTGCCGACGCCGCCCTTGCCCGAGCCTATACACAACACGTTGGAGACCTGGGCGAGCGTGCCTTGGGGCAGCGAGCCGCGTCCCAGCTTCTGCTGCAGGGCGGCCTTCTCGGTGTCGCTGAGCACGTCGAAGTAGACGTTCACGTGCGTCACGCCCTCCAAGGCCGCGACGGCCTCGGCGACGGAGGTCTGGAAGTGGCCCTTGATCGGGCAGCCGGCGGTCGTCAGGGACACGGTCACGTCGACCACGCCGTTGGCGGAGATCTCGATCGAGCGCACCATCTCGAGCTCGACGATCGAGCGGCGCAGCTCGGGGTCGATCACGGCCTCGAGGGCCTTTAGGACTTCGTCGCGGTTCATGTCTGCTCGCATTCTGCCAAACCTCGCCCGCCGGCCCGGGGGGCGAGAAGAGGAGGGACGCGGGCGCCCCAACAAAAATGCCGCCGGGCGGTAGGGGGACCGCCCGGCGGCGAGGGAGGAGAGGGTGCTTCTACTACCGGCGGGATATGGGCCGGCAGACCTTCCGTCGCCGTCTCTCCGCGGGCGCCGGGGGAAGTTGCACCGCCCACCGCCCCATTCGGGCGCGGGTGGACGGGTGGGGCGGCTAGACGAGGTTCAGGATGCGCTCCTGGACTTTGTCGGCGAGCTCTTCGCCCTCGCGGCGGCGGCGGCGCACCTCGCGCTCGACGCTCGCGCGGGTCGTGCGCACCTCGCGCTCGACGCGCACCCTGGTCTTGCGCACCTCGCGCTCGAGACGGTTGCGGGCCGTGACGCCGCGGCGCTCGAACTTGCGCAGCTGCGCCGTCGCTTTGGAGGTCGAGTTGTAGTTGGCGATCGCGTCGCTCACCTCGGAGAGCACGCGCTCACGGGCGATCAGGGCGGCGCCGATCGGGATCAGGACGGCGCGCTCGGCCGTGCTCGACTGCTTGGAGGACGCGGAGGACGCCGTCGCGCGCTTGGGCGCGGCCGTCGTGGAGCGCTTCGTGGCCGTGGTCTTCCTGGCGGTCGAAGCGGCCTTGGCGGCGCCGGCGCGCGGTTTGGGGGTGGTGGTCTTTGCTGGGGGCATTTTGGAGAGGGTCTCCTGTCTATTGGGGGCACACTTGTTCGGGTTGCTTTGAGAGTAGCACCGAACACTTGTTCCTAACCCGCTCTAAGAGGATGGTTACACGCCAACCTCAAGCTGGGGTGAACACCCTGTAAAGAACGTGTCTGCGTGCCCACTACCCGGTCAGGCGCGGAACATGCGTTCGCGCCAGCCAGGCGTCCGGGTCTTCGAGCTCGGCCATCGTCGGCAGGGCCTCGGCCGAAGTCCAGGCCACAGCCAACGCGTCGGGGCCACCGCGCGCGACGACGGCGTCGCAGAACTCGCGGCCGAGCTCGTACTGGCGCATCTTCATCTCCAGGCCCAAAAGCTTCTCGAGGATGCGCCACGGCCAGGCGCGCTCGCGGCGGCGGCGGTTCATCGCTGAGCGCATCCGCTCGAGGCTCGGCAGCTCGCTCGCGCCGACGGCGTCCATCGTGTGCTCGGCGTGTCCCTCGATCAAGGACATCGCGGCTTGCATCCGCTCGACCACCGCCCAGCGGTCCTCGCCGAGGCCGAGACGGAGCAGTTCGCCGGCGCGGACCCGATCGACCAGCCCGCCCAAATCGGAGCGCGCGGGAACCCGAAACGTACGCACAAATCCTCCCCCAATACCCACCTGTATTCCGCCGATCAGCTCGCTCAACATGCCGCCCAGATGGGCACGCAGCCAGGGCGCGCCGCCGAACTGGACCGCGTGGGTGACCTCGTGGATCGCCACCCAGGCGCTGAATTCGTCGTGGTCGACCTCCAGCTTGCGCGCCGCCTGGGCCAGGTTGGGGCCGAGCAGGAGCAGGCGCGGCGGCTGGGCGGGGTCGAGCAGGGAGATGTCGTACTGGCCGAGCACCCTCTGGGAGAGCATCCCCGTGACGGCGCCGACCTGGACGCCGAGCAGGAGCTGGGTGAACGAGCGCAAGGCCGGGCCGAGCGGGCCGGGGCTCTTGCCGGCGCGCTCGGTCAAGGGGTCGAGCAGGGGTCGCATCGTGGCGATGTTGGCTTCGATCCAGCGTTTGCGGTCGATCGCTTCGATCGGGGGCAAGGGGCCTGTGGGACGCAGCCCGGTGTAGGCGCTGACGCGGGCCGCGTAGCCCTCGGCGACGGCTTGGGCCTGCGCGGCCCCGGCGCCCTTGCCGCGCTCCCACCCGTTCTCGTCGCCAGCGAGCATCTCGCCGACGCGCTGGGCCACGTTCCAGTCGATGCCGTCCATACAGAGAGCGTACGCACTCGTATGCTTGGCGCGTGCCTGCATCGCCTATCGAGCTGTTCGAGCGCGCGGGCGCGCGGGATGTGCTGGCTTGGGTGCGGTTGCTGAGCGATCCGCGCGACTCGGCGGCGGTGGTGCGGGCCTTGGGGCGCCCGCCGGTGGAGCTGCGTCAGGTGGACATCGCGAGGGTCGTGCAGGTGGCGCGCAAGGCCAAGCTCGACATGGTTGCGGCGCTCGGGGCGGCGATGGAGGCGCCCGGGATGCCGCCCGAGGCGCGCGAGCGGATCGCCCACTTCCAGGAGCTCCATCGCGAAGCGGCCGCGGGCTTCGAGGCGCTGAGGGCGCGCTTGGCGCCGACACCCGCCGGAGACCCGGCCGGGGGCATGTCGGTGAAGCAGGCACGCGAGCTGGCGGCTGACTTGATCGCGGCCTCGGAGGCGCGCTTGCTCGGCGAGGAGTCGTTCTCCGCGCAGCAGCCCCAGACGTTGGAGCGCACGATCGAGCTGATGCGCGAGGAGGTGCTCGGCGGCGCGACGCGGATCGCGGGACGCCTGGGCGAGCTGCGCTTGGACACCGACCTGGACATCTCCCACGGCGTGGTGCGCTACCTGGAGCTGGTCAAGCTCGCCGCGCTGCGCGATCGGCCGGCCGGCCAGAGCATGGGGGAGGCCTTGGCGGACGTGAACCAGCGCCTGCTCGCGGCTTGCACTCCTTTGCAGCGTGAGATTTTCGAAACCTCCAGCCTCGACGAGACCTTGCTTCGCGAGGAAGCAGGCAAGAATGATTTGGATCCGAGTGCGTGCCTGGCGGTTCCCCAGGGCGCTCCGAACATCTTCGCCCGCCGTGAGGAACCCTCCCTGGGCGCTTTCCTGCCCCGGCGGGGAGAGGGGCTGGTGCTCTCGGCCTCGGACATCGACACCTACAGGGCCTGCCCGCTGCGGTACAAGTTCGCCCGCGTGTTGAAGATCCCCTCCGAGCAGACGATCCACCAACGCTTCGGGATCGCGGTGCACCAGGTCTTGGAGCGCTATCACGCGGCCGAGCACACGACGGTCGCGCAGATGATGGAGCTGTTCGAGGCGTGCTGGCGAAGGGGCGGCTTCGGGGACAGTCCGGCCGAGCTGGAGCTCCACGCCAAGGCGCGCGCGGCATTGGTGCTCTACCACAAGCACCTCGAGGCCCACGAGGCCGAGCCGGTCTGGTTCGAGCGCGGCTTCTCCTTCAAGCTCGGCCCGCACCACCTGCGCGGCAGGGTAGATCGCGTCGACAAGCTGGCCGACGGCAACTACGAGATGATCGACTACAAGACGGGCCGCCCCCGCACGGCGGAGCAGCTGCGCGACGACGTGCAGCTGTCCCTATACGCGGTGGGCGCGCGCGAGTCCTGGCACGTGGAGGCCGAGAGGCTGTCCTACTACTACGTGCTCGACGACGTCAAGGTGCCGGTGCCCTCAGCCGAGATGGACCCCGACTGGATCGCCCGTGTCGTCGAAGAGGTCGGCGAGGCGATCATGTCTCAACGCTTCGACCCCACCCCTTCGCCCAGCGTGTGCGGCCTGTGCGACTACCGGATCGCCTGCCCCGCCTGGGAGCGGTAGTAGCCGACACACCTGTTTATCCCAGACCACTTGACAACTTGCGCCAGGTGGGTATATAGTGGCTACGTGTTCGCATCCGTCAAGGGTGCGACGTACATAAGGTCGGGTAACGGGTCGGTCTTCGTGGCCGGCAGCTTTAACGTTAGACGGGGACCTTGGGAGAGGGACCGGGTCGCTTCTGAGAGGGAGTTGTATTTCGCGTGCATTCATTTGGGGATCATGTGTTTGAGAGTCCGTGTGCTCACGGGGCCGGCGTAATAGGACGCGTCAGCGTCGCTGACGCGTCTCTCTCTCTCTCTCTCTCTCTTCTGGCCGGGCCCGGCCCGGCGCTCTAGGCGCCAAAGCCGAGTCGAAGCTTTCGCCGCCGCGGGCCTCGCGCCTGGGGTGGCTTTCTCATGCCCGCGGTCCCGCGGGTCTTTCTCGTGTGGATCGCTCTAGGAGGGGATGGGTTTGATGCGTGCTCGCGGATTGACGGTTGTCTTCGTCTGGTTGGGTGCATTGATCGTGGGACTATCGTTGTGGAGCGCTCCTGCGCTTGCGGCCGCGCCGGAAGCGCCATATCTGGAACTGCAGTCGCGTAAAGCCACTCCGGGCGAGGAAGCGAGCCTGCGCGGCGTGCTCTACCCGAACATCACGGGCGAACCGGGCAGCTACGAATTCCTCTACAAGCAGTCGGCGACCGAATGCACGGGTGGCAGCAAAACCGCGTCGGGCATCGTGACGGGCAACCAGTTCGAAGAAAAATACGAAACGCTTTCGGGTCTGACGCCCGGCAAGCAGTACACGGCGTGCATGTCGGTGACGAGTCCCGAAGGCACAACGCTCAGCTCTCCGGTGACATTCACGGCGCCTATCCCCGTGGAAGTCCCAAGGGGATTGACGGCGGAATCGGTTGCCGCGTTTACCGCGACACTCAAAGGAACGCTCAATCCCGTCGCCGAACGAAAAGCAGAACCGGGCAGCTACGAATTCCTCTACAAGCGGTCTACCACCGAATGCGAAGGCGAATCATCTACGCCCTCAACGGCGGCTGCCGGGACGCAGGCCGAAGCGGTGTCGGCGTCACCCGCGGGGCTGCTGCCGCACACGCAGTACACGTTCTGCTTGCGCGCGGCCAACGAAGCCGGAGAAGCGGCTGTGAGCGCCGCAGGCAGCTTCACGACGCTCGCGGCGGCTCCAAAGATCGAAGAAGCCAGCGTGAGCGATGCCAAGCTCTAGCTCGGCGACGCTGCAGGCCACGATCAATCCCGAGGGCGCCGCAACCTCCTACGCCTTTGAATATGCGCCGGCCGGCGGCACGTTCGTAGCGGTGCCCGAAGCGGCTGGCAAGGGCAGCATCGCCGAAGGCACCTCCGGGGTCCCGGTGAGCGTGCACGTTCAGGCGGGGTTGAGCGCGCACACGACCTACCAGTTCCGAGTGGTGGCGGTCAACTCGGTGCAGAGCGTGACCGGGGAACCGGTGCCGTTCACTACGCAGCCGCTCGGCGAAGCGCTCGCCCTCCCCGACCAACGCGTCTGGGAAATGGTCTCGCCGCCCGAGAAGGAAGGCGCGCAGCTGGGGGAGATCGTCGAAGGGATCATCCAGGCATCCTCGAGCGGCGATGCCATCAGCGACTGGACCCTATTCGAGCCGATGGAAGAAAAGGCTCAAGGTGCCTTCGGCTTCTCGGAGGCGAACTTTTTCGGCCGCGGCTCGGACGGCTGGCACGCGAAGACGATCACGCCGCCGCACGCCGCCGTGGGTCGCCCCCCGGTCGGAAACGGGCAGGAATACCGCATGTTCTCGGAAGACCTCTCGCGGGCGATCCTCCAGCCCTTCGGACCCGCGACGCCGCTGGCGCCGGGAGTCACCGAATCCACACCGTATATCCGCGCCGATTACCTGAACGGCAACCCGGGCGAAATCTGTGGCTCCAACTGTTATCAGCCGCTCGTTAGCGCGGCTGACACGCCAGCCGGCACGATGTACGGCGGAGAACCGGAAGGGAAGTGTGAAGATGTGCTCTGTGGCCCGCGTGTTGTGGGCGCAAATCCCGACCTGACCCACGTCGTCATCTCCTCCTCGGTACAGATCACGACGACCTCCACCGAAGGTCAGGTCGGCTTGTACGAGTGGAGCAAGGGCGCTCTACAGTTGATCAGCCTGCTGCCGCCGGGTGAAACTAACCAGCAGGGAGGCGCGGTCGCGATCAATCCGGTGCTTGGCGAAGGCGACAACAGCGCGAGGCACGCGATCTCCGATGACGGCTCACGGATCGTGTGGGCCGGACAGGGCAAAGGCTACTACGACCATCTCTATTTGAGCGAGATGGGCAGCGGCGAAACGATTCGGCTCGATGTTCCAAACGTCGGCGTGGCGCAGCCAAGCGGCGAAGGCACCCCGCTCTTCATGACGGCAAGCAGCGACGGCTCGCGTGTCTTCTTCCTGGATAAGGAACGCCTAACCCGGATCGTGCAGTAGCGGTCTGAATCTGGCCGTAGATCCGCTTTCGGGGTTGAGCGTGGTCGTTGAGGGTGGTGTTGGCCCTGGAGCGGCTGCTGGAGGGTGGCTCAGCGTGTTTGCGAGGGGCGTGCTTGGCTGGTGTGCGCCCAGCGGTGATCGCGGCCGTGGCCGTGGGACGGCTCGATGTTGGTGGTGGCCGTTTGCCGGTGTCAGCCGGCGGGCGCTGAGAGCGCTCGCAGTTTCTGGAAGGCAGCGACGAGTTCGTCTGCCCAGGGCCAGGTGTTCTGCAGGTGAAGCTTCGCTTTGCGGCCGTGGAACGCGAGACGACCGGCGACGTGCAGGAGCTGGTAGCGCAGCCGCTTGGGCTCGGCCTTTGCGAGTGCTCCGGTAAGCAGCAGTGCTTGGGTCCAGACGATCAAGTCGTGCGCGAGCATCACGATCTCCAACCACACCTCGTTGAGCGCGAACTCTTTGAACGGGAACTTTGAGAGACCGGTGTCCTTGTCGTCGCGGATGCGGTCCTCGACATGAGCATGCTGGCGGTGGCGACACTCGACGATCGCGATGTTCTGGTCGGTCTGGTCGGTGAGGATCGCCTGGAAACGGTGCCCGTCGTGGTCGGTGAAGGAGAGCTGCGCGCCGGGATGAGGACGCTCACGCCTGACGATCAGCCTCGATCCCTCCGGCCACGAGGAAAGATTGACGCTGCTGGTGATCTCTGTGACCTGCCCGTTCTTGCGCTCGCTGCCGTCCTGGTCGAGCGCCTGGACCCAAGCGGTCTCGCCAAGCGCGAGGATCGCAGCCCTGACCGGCTCGGTCAGCTCGTAGCCGACGGAGAACCGCATCGCGTGTTCGCGGCAATGATCAGCCAGGCCGTGCGTGGCGCCCGCGGAATCGCAGCGCACCAGGATTTCCATGTTCTCGATGTGTCTGGCCGGGATCTGCGCGAGCGCTCGGTCCAGCACCATCTTGTGATCCTCAGCTGTGTTCGCGCCAGCGTTCCCCGGCCGCAACACGCCACCCAGCGCCTCACGGGTCTCCTGCGCGTATGCCTGAAGCGGATGAAACCCGAAACCGCCCTTGTAGTTGCCGGCGGCCTTCTCCTTCTCGGAATGCGCTGTGATGAGCGTCGCGTTAACGTCGATCGTCAACCGCTCAGGAACATTGGAAAGCTCCCAGAACCGCTCGCGCGCCTGTGCGTGAGCAGCACGCAGCTCCTCCAAGGAGCCAGGCTCACCCGCGACCCGGTCGATCATCCGAAACGCCGTGGAATCCGACGCCACAGAGCCGAACAGCTCCTCCTGGTCGCGCACCGTGCCGAGGTCGGACACGCACTCCCCGCCATCGGCGAGCATCACCGCGAGATCCCGGATCACCCGGCCCGGATCGTGGCCGCGACGCCGCTGCTTCAGGACGGCCAGGCTCGACGAGAGCGCTCGCGTGAGGCCGAGCCGGTCGGCCACCCCGACCAGCAGCGCGCTGCCCGCGTGCGACACCAACCCCGCTCCGTCCGACGTGACATCTACGGTAACCGGGCGTCCATCACGCATCACCCTCAAGGTGAACCTCCAAAGCTCGGGATTCGGGAACTGAACACCCCAAGAATCCCTGCTCCACCGGACGTTTCCGCGCCCCCGCTCACCCCGGGGGCGCGGTGCTTACTGCACGGTCTGGGCTAACGGCGGACTCGACGGCCAAGGAAACAGGGTATCCGGAACAACGGGACTTGTACGAATATAACCTCAACGCTGCTCTCGGTCATCGACTGACGGACCTGACCGTAGATGGCGACATAGGCGAATCTGCCGGAGTAAGCATGGTGACCGGCGCTAGCAACGACGGATCGTACATTTACTTCGCCGCCACCGGTGCTCTCGCCGCGGGCGCGAGAGCCGGCGCATGTGGGGGTGAAGGGGCGGAACTGTGCAACTTGTACGTGCGCCATAATGGAACCACCAGGCTCATTGCCGCACTGTCGCAGGGCGACTACCCGGATTGGTCTTCCGATCTCTCTCACCTGACCGCGCGCGTCTCACCGAACGGGCGCTGGATCGCGTTCATGTCGAACCGGAACCTGACCGGTTATGAGAACACCGACGCGGTCAGTGGGCAGCCTGACGAGGAGGTGTACCTCTACCACGCTCCGCAAGACCTTGCGAGCGAACTGGGCGCCCTTGTATGCGCCTCGTGCAACCCCACCGGAGCGCGTCCGGTGGGCGTCAAATACAGCAGCGAACAGCTCGTGGCCGCCGACCGGGTTTTCAACGAAAATGAATGGATTGCGGCCAACGTTCCGCCGTGGACTCGCTTCGACCTCTCAGAAGCACGCTACCAGTCGCGTTACCTGTCGAATAGTGGACGATTGTTCTTCGACAGCTACGACGCGCTCGTGGCGCAGGACGCCAACGGCACGCAGGACGTCTACGAGTACGAGCCCGCCCGAGTCGGCGACTGCGCCACGGCGAGCTCGACCTTCAGCGAACGTTCCGGCGGGTGCGTGAGCTTGATCTCATCGGGGACGTCCAACGAAGAATCCGCGTTCCTGGACGCGAGCGAAACGGGCGGCGACGTCTTCTTCCTGACGTCTGCCAAACTGGCCACGCAGGATTTCGACAACGCTTACGACATCTACGACGCGCGCGAATGCGTGCCGCAGACACGTTGCATAGCGTCGCCTCCGACGTTGCCCCCGGCGTGTACAAGCGGCGACTCGTGCAAGGCCGCACCGTCGCCACAGCCATCGATCTTCGGTTCGCCCGCGAGCGCCACGTTCTCGGGCGAGGGCAACGTAGCCTCACGGCGTGTGGTGTCGGCCGTTCAGCCAAGACGCTTGACGCGCCGGCAAGAGCTCGCCCGTGCCCTGAGGGCGTGTCACAAGAAGAGAAAGCGCAAGCTGCGCGCCGCATGCGAACGCAAGGCGCGTGCGCATCACGCGGCGAAGAAGTCTCGTAAGGCCAATGCGACGAAGAGGGGCGGACGATGAGGGTGCGTCACATCAAGAGAGGGATGGTCGGCGCCTGGGCGGCGGCAGTGATCCTGGCGACGCTCGCCGCGAGTCCAGCGTTCGCCGAAGCGCGCTGCGAAACGTGTACGCCTTGGTGGCACCTGAACGTCGATAGCGCGCCGGCAGTGCTCCAGCCAGGGCAGGCCAAGGACGAGGTTCAGGAAATCACGGTCAGCGCGACAGGCGGCACCTTTGAATTGAGGACCGAAACTCCCGCGTTCGCCACCCACACGTTCCCATGGGACGCCACGCACCAGCAACTGCAGGAAGGCCTCCAAGAAATGTTCGGCGCCGGCAACATCGAAGTTCCGAGTGGCCAGGGCAATGAAACGGGCAGTGAACCGTACAAGGTGGTCTTCAAGGGCGAATTCGCCGATCGTTCCCTGGAACGCATGTCGATCGAATCGTCGCTCACCGGCGGCCGCAAAGAAGCGACAGTCACCGCGCCGGTCGAAGGTCGCAGCGACGCCATGCTGATCCTGACCGCGGCCAACATGGGAGGCGCCGATCTCACCGGCCCCGTGACAGTATCGGCCAAGCTGCCGGCGGGGCTGACAGCCGTGGCGATAAAAGGCACCGGTGGCTTTGCCGGCTTCACGGAACTCGAATGCACGCTTGGATCGCTGAGTTGCACGTACCCCGAAACGACCTTCCCGTACGAACAGCTACAGCTCATCATCCCCGTCAACATCAACAGCGGGGCGAAATCCGGCGAAGTCGTCGAACTCGCGGTCGGCGGCGGCAATGCGCTGCCTGCAAGAACGGCACGGTCGATGACGGTCGGAAACATAGACCCGGCCTTCGGTGTCGAGAACTATGAAATGACACCTGAAGAAGAAGGCGGGACTACCTCCACGCAGGCGGGCGGCCACCCGTTCCAGCTGACAACGACACTGATGCTCAACCAGAGGGTTCTCGAGAACCCGTTGCGTTCGCAATACAAGCCGGAACCTGCGGAAATGGGCAAGGATCTGAACTTCAAGCTGCCGCCAGGCCTGATCGGCAATCCGACGCCGTTCCCGCAGTGCCGACTCCCGCAGTTCGCCAAATCGTCGAACTACATAAACGAATGCCCGGATGACACCGCAATCGGCGTCGCCGCGGTTACGATCTCTGTACCGGGCATCTTCACGTTTACGACGGTGGCGGTCCCACTGTTCAATTTGACCCCCTCGACAGGTGAGCCTGCTCGCTTCGGCTTCGAGGCCGTGGGGACGCCCGTGTACCTGGACACGTCAGTGCGCACGGGCGGAGACTACGGCGTGACTGTGAAAGTCACGAACATCACCCAGGCGGCCGTGTTCGTAGCAAGCCGTGTCACGTTCTGGGGAGTCCCGGGCGATCCGCGCCACGACCAGGCGCGCGGCTGGAGTTGCGTCGCCGACGACCTCTGGTCGTTCTTCGGCAACGTGCCGCCATGTACTCCGGAGGGGCAACACAACCCCCCGCCGTTGCTCGAGCTTCCGACGTCGTGCACAGGGCCTCTGCAGACGACAGTCGAAGCGGACTCGTGGCAGGCGGAGGGCGCCTTCGGCTCGTTCACGCCGACTATGCCCCTGCCCTCGCTCGATGGTTGCAACCGGCTTCCCTTCAGCCCGTCGATCAGCGTGTCGCCCGACGGGCAGGCGGCCAGCTCGCCATCGGGGTTGACAGTCGGCATTCATGTGCCTCAAGAAGTGAGCCTTGACGCCGAAGGCCTCGGCGAGGCAGACGTGAGGAATACGACCGTGACGTTGCCTGCGGGCGTGGCGCTCAACCCGGCGGCGGCCGATGGCCTGCTGTCGTGCTCGGAAGCACAGATCGCTCTTGACGTTCACGCCCCGCCGAACTGTCCCGAAGCGGCCAAGGTCGGCACGGTCGAAATCAAGAGCCCGTTGTTGCCGAACGCGTTGACGGGAGCCGTGTACTTGGCGGCGCAGACGACGAACCCGTTCGGCTCGTTGGTCGCGATGTATCTGGTCGCCGAAGACCCGGTGTCTGGCACGTTGATCAAGGTCGCCGGGGAAGTCAAATTGGATCCAGTGACGGGTCGGATCGTCTCGACGTTCGATCACACCCCGCAGCTACCGTTCGAAGATTTGAAGCTTCACTTCTTCGGTGGTTCCAGGGCGCCGTTGGGCACTCCGGCTGCGTGCGGTGCGTACACGACGGCGACGTCGATCGCTCCGTGGTCGGGCAACGCGCCCGCGACCCCCTCCTCTACGTTCGACATCACCTCGGGTCCGAACGGCAGCGCGTGCGCGAGTCCGTCGCCGTTCAGCCCGTCGCTCACGGCCGGCACTACGAGCATTCAGGCTGGTGGGTTCAGCCCCTTTACGATGACGGTCTCCCGGAATGACGGCCAGCAGAACATTCAGCAGATCCAGCTGCATATGCCTTCGGGCCTTTCTGGCCTGTTGACCGGCGTTGAACTGTGTGGCGAAGCGCAGGCGGACGACGGGATGTGCGGCCCGAACAGCCTGATCGGTGAAACGACCGTCAGCGTTGGTCTCGGCGGGGATCCATTCAGCGTGACCGGCGGGAAGGTCTACATCACCGGTCCGTACGAGGGCGCTCCGTTCGGGTTGTCGATCGTGGTTCCCGCGAAGGCGGGCCCGTACGACCTCGGGACGGTTGTTGTGAGGGGCAGGATCGAAGTCGATCCGACGACGTCCGCTTTGACGGTCACGACGAACAGTCCGTCGCAGGGGTATGCGATCCCGCACATACTCGACGGGATTCCATTGGAGATCAAGCACGTGAACTTCGTAACGACCCGTCCCGAGTTCACGTTCAACCCGACCAACTGCGACCCGATGGGCGTGACGGGTAGCATCTCGAGCGTCGAAGGGTCTTCGAGCGCCGTTTCGGTCCCGTTCCAGGTCACGAACTGTGCGGTCCTCGGGTTCAAACCGGGCTTCAAGGTCGCGACTAGCGGGAAGACCTCCAGGGCTAACGGCGCGAGCCTCGACGTGAGGCTGACCTATCCCAAAGCGGCGTTTGGGGGCCAGGCGAACATCAAAAGCGTCAAGGTCGACCTGCCCAAGCAACTACCCTCACGCCTTACGACACTGCAGAAGGCTTGCACCTCCGCACAGTTCCAAGCGGACCCGGCTGGTTGCCCGGCGGCGTCGAAGGTCGGTCACGCGACCGCGATCACACCATTGATCCCGGTTCCGTTGACGGGTCCGGCGTATTTCGTGTCCTACGGCGGCGCAAAGTTCCCAGAACTAGTCGTCGTCCTCCAAGGCTACGGCGTCACCCTCGACCTGCACGGCGAAACGTTCATCAACAAAGCAGGAATCACCTCAAGCACATTCCATACCGTCCCAGACGCACCTGTAGGCAGCTTCGAACTCACCCTACCCCAAGGCAAATACTCGGCGCTCGCAGCCAACGGCAACCTCTGCAAGACCAAACTCAAGATGCCGACCCTGTTCGACGCGCAAAACGGGATGGTCATCAAACAGTCCACGCCGATCAGCGTCACAGGCTGCCCCAAGAAGGCGCACGAGACGACAAAGTCACGTAAGCATCACAAAGGGAAAACACACAAGAAGAAGAAGTAAAATGGCCGCGAATGCAAATCCCCCATTGGGGGGGCAGGCCCCTCCACTCACCCCTCCCGATGCGGGCGCGGGTCAGGGGCGCGGTGGACGGGGCCGTGCTGGACGGGTTGTGCGTCAACGCGGCGACGGTGTGGCGCCACGCGACTTCGGCCGCGAGCGCGTAAATGACATCCAGCGCGCCCGCATCCTCGGCGCGATGGTCGAGGAGTGCGCCGCGCGAGGCGCGGCGAATGTGACCGTCGCGCACATCGTGGCGCGGGCGGGGGTCTCGCGGCGCACGTTCTATGAGCTGTTCGCCGATTGCGAAGACTGCTTCCTCGGCGCGTTCGAGGAGGGCGTGGCGCGTGCCTCGCGTTATGTGCTCGACAGCTACGATCCGTCCGCCCACTGGGTCGATCGCGTCAGATCGGGGCTGGTCGCGCTGCTCTCCTACCTGGAGGCCGAGCGCGACACCGGGCGCTTGCTGATCGTCGGCTCGCTCGGCGCGGGGGCTGTGGCCTTGGAGCGCCGCAGAGGCGTCCTTGCGCGGATGATCGCCGTCGTCGACGAGGGTCGCGGCGAGTCCAGGGCGGGAGCCGAGCTGCCGCCGTTGACGGCGGAGGGCGTCGTGGGCGGCATGCTGTCGGTCCTGCACTCGCGCCTGATCGACGGGGACCAGTCCAGCGGTCTGCTCACGCTCGCCGGCCCGCTGATGAGCATGATCGTGCTTCCCTACCTCGGCCCCGCCGCCGCGCGCCGCGAGCTGGCAAAGCCGCCGCCCACCGTGCGTGCGTCCGTGTCGCATGCAGGCAACCCCCTCGGCGAACTAGAGATGCGCCTCACCTACCGCACCGTCCGAGTCCTGATGGCGATCGCCGCCCTGGGCGGGCGGGGATCCTATCCATCCAACCGCGCCGTCGCCGACGCCGCGGAGGTCACAGACCAGGGCCAGATGTCAAAGCTGCTCGCCCGCCTGCACGACCTCGGCCTGGTCGAGAACACGGGCGGCGGCGCTGCCCGCGGCGAACCGAACGCATGGATCCTCACCGAGAAGGGCTGGCGCGTGCAGGGGGCGATCGCGGAGCAGGGGTAGGGTCCCGCCGCCTATTCCGAGATAGCAGGGCTTCCTATTCCGGATTGGTGGGCTATCTCGCCGCAGCCTTGGTCCACTCGATTTTTTCGGGCCGAAAAGTCAGGTGGCTACTGGGTTTGCGGGCTCGTGGCGGGCGGCGGAGACGAGAACCGTCGCACTCGTTTGCGAAGCTGGGTCGATGTCCGCGACAGCGACGATCGAGCCGGGCGACGAGCGAGAGATCGCGCGCGTCGCGTATGCCATCGCGCATGCGGCAATCGACGAGCAGCACGAGTCGGTTCGCGACTTGCGTGCGCGAACCAGCGCGCTTCTCACCGCCACATCGGTGGTCGTCTCGTTTCTTGGCGCACGGGCGCTGACGACGAGTCATCTGCGGGGCATGGCGTTTCTCGGGCTTGGTGTGTTCGTGCTCTCGCTGGTCGCATGTCTCTATGTGGTGGTTCCGACCAGGACGATCGAGTCATTGACGCAAGGAGGCGCACTGCTCGACCTGACGTTCGCCGATCCCGATCCGGCGTCCGACGCCTATCGTCGGCTCACGGTCACGTGTGACGCGATCGCCGCGGCGAATGAGGCTCACATCGAGCGGCTTGGCGCGGTGTTCACGCTGGCGTCGGCTGCGATCATCGTCGAGGTTCTGCTGTGGGGACTTCAACTGGCGCTAGTATGACGGTCATGTCCGAAAAGCCCGCCCCGAAGCCGGCCCCGCCGGAGCCGATCAGAACGATGATCAAACCCGAGCCGGGTGCGATACGAGGCGGCCGCGGCAGCGCCGGGCGTTAGTAGATCAGCTACACGCGGCGGCCGGTGCTCGGCGACGCACCACTTGGTCAAGTCTGACGCCTATGCGGCCCTCAGACCCCCGACCTTTCGCTGCGCTTTAGGCCCGGCGGCTAGGCTTTGCCGCGAGGATGAAGAGAAGCGTCTTGAAGGGAGGGGCTGTGACGCGTGTGAGCGCATGTTCGCCTGCTGTTTTTCGGGTGCCCGCGCTTTCGCTGCCGGCGCTTGCCGTGCTTGTAAGCGCCGGTCTGTTGGCGGCCGGCTGCGGCGGCTCCTCCTCCACGACCTCGACCCCCTCCGTGCCGGCATCGCCCGCGGTCGCGCCCGTGCAGGGGACGGCGGCCACCGCCGACGCGGTGGCCTACGTGTCGAGCACGCCGATCTCCAAGGCCAGCTACGAACATTGGCTGGCGATCGAGCGCGCGCTCGGCGCCGCCGGCTCGCCCAGCCACCAGGCGCTCGGCTTCCTGATCACCTCCCAGTGGGTCCTCGGCGAGGCCGCCGCGCGCCACATCGAAGTCTCCGAAGCCGAAGTCAAGCAGCGCTACGCCCAGCTGGTGCACGAGAGCTTCCCGAAGGCGGGCTCCTTGAAGAAGTATCTGGCCAAATCGGGTGAGACCGAAGCCGACCTGCTCGCCCGCATCAAGGTCGAACTGCTCGCCTCCAAGGTTGCGGCCAAGGTCACCTCCGGCAAGAGCTCATCCCAACGCACGGCGCTGCTGAGCGCTTTCGAGAAGGGCTTCCACGAACACTGGAAGGCCTACACCGACTGCAAGGCCGGCTACGTGATGGAAGATTGCAAGCAGTACAAAGGCAAGCCCGAAGACCTCACGGCGACCTCCAGCAAGTCCTCCGGTTCGAGCGCCGGCTCCGGCGGCTCCTCAAGCGGCTCCTCGGCCTCCAGCAGCAGCGCATCCAGCTCCAGCGGCGAGGTCTACACCGCGCCCGGCGCCTTCTCGATCTCCAGTTCGGCCTTCGAACGCAACGGCCAGATCCCCGCCCAGTACACGTGCGCGGGCGCCGGCACCTCGCCGCCGCTCTCCTGGGAAAAAGTGCCCGCCAAAGCCGCTGAGCTGGTGCTGTTCGTGATCGATGACAACTCCTCGGGCTCCAGCGGCGGCATCCGCTGGGTGGTCGGCGGGATCGACCCGTCCTCCACCGGCGTCGCCGCGGGCAAGGTGCCCCAAGGCGGGATTCAGGGCACCAACACGTCCGGCAAAGTCGGCTACTCGCCGATCTGTCCCGCCAAGGGCAAGAGCGACACGATCGAGTTCGTCATGTACGCGCTCAAGAAGACAATCCCGATCTCCACCGGCTTCCAACCCTCCCAGGCCGAGGCCGACTACGGCCAGGGCAAACTCCTGATGGGCCAAGCCGCCGTCACCTACGGCATCGCCTCGCGCTGAGCTCGCGCTAGCCATCGGCGCCGCGCTGGCGCAGGAAGCGCTGGAATTCGCGCGCCAGGGAGTCGCCTGAGGGCAGGTCCTGCGGGGAGATCGTGCTCTGGCCGTCCTCGGCCGCGCGCTTCTCCAGGCGCTCCACGAAAGCCTGGATGTCCGGGTCGGACTGAACCGCGAGGCCGACCTGGTGCTCGTACTCGCCGGAAGCCTCCTCGAGCTCTGAGACGTCGACGGATACGCCGACCATCATCTCCAGCTTGCGCAGCAGCGCCAGAGCCGCCTTGGGCGAGGCGGCGGCCGCGACGTAGTGAGGGACGCTCGCCCACACACTGGCTGAGGGCAGCCCTGCTTCGGTGCAACGGGCGTGCAACACGCCCACGATCCCGGTCGGGCCCTCATAGCGACTCGATTTGAGGCCGATCCGCTCGATCATCGAGGCGTCCGAGGCAAACCCGGTCATCGCCACGGGCTGGGTGTGGGGCACGTCGGCGAGCAGTGCCCCGAGCGTGACCACCAGTTGCACGTCGAGCGCCTCGGCCAGGTCCACGATCAATGAGCTGAAGGAGGGCCAGCGCAGCGAAGGCTCCGCGCCTTGCACGATCACGAGATCGCGCGGCGCCCGCGGCGCGCGAGCTTCGAGGATCTCAACCGAAGGCCACGAGATCACACGCGCGGCGGTCTCGTCGATCTGGACGTGAGGCCGGTTGGCCTGGAAGTCGTAGAACTCCTCGGTGTCAGTCCTCGCGAAGCGCTCGGCGCCCAAGCGCCTGAGCCAGGAAGGCTGTCGCCGTCGAGGCGGCGTCGCCGGCGTCGTTCCAACCCGAGAAAGAGCACACCATCGCGGGGGCCCTCAGGCCGTCGGGCCGACGATCCCAGATGAGCGGCTGCATCCGAACCACCGTACATCATGGAGAGCCGATGTCCGTCGCATACCCAGACACTCGCAACGCTGCAGGCCCGGCGATCCGGTCGACGCCGTGTTCGCGTGCACGCGCAAGCAGCGGCTGCTGACCCGTTCCGGCGACCCCTATCTGGCGCTCGAGTTGGGCGACAGCGGGGGCAGCGTCAAGGCGCGAGCGTTCCGCGACGCCGACCTCCTGGCGGGGGGCTTCGAGCGCGGCGACCTGGTGCGCGTGCGGGGCCAGGCCGAGCTATTTCGCGACGAGCTTCAGATCTCGCTGCGAAAGATCGCCAAGGTCGAGCTCTCCGAGCGAGAGGCCGCGAGCTTCCTGCCCGTCTCCAAGCGGGACCTCGACGAGCTCGAAGGGCTTCTATCGAGCAGCTCGCACGCGAGGTCTATGACCCCGGCCTGGCGGCCCTGCTGGCGAGCCTGCTGGCCGACCGCGAGTTGCGCGACGGTTTGCGCCGCGCTCCCTGCTCGCTGCCCGACTCCGGTCCCGGCGCCGGGCGCGCCGTCTCCCACCACGCCTTCCTGGGCGGCCTGCTCGAGCACAGCGTGGCCGTCGCCCAGATGGCGCTGGAGCTCTGCGCGGTGCACCAACGGTTGGATCGCGATCTGCTGCTGTGCGCCGCCTTGGTGCACGATCTGGGCAAGACGCGCGAGTACGCCTACGGCGCTCAGATCACGCGCACCGAAGAGGGAAGCATGCTCGGCCACGTCGAGCTCGGCCTGCGTCTGATCGCCGCCCACGCCCCGCCCGCGCTGAGCGCCGAGCGAAGGGTCGCGCTGGAGCACTGCGTGCTCACCCACCACGGGGTCGGCGAGGCGAGCGCCTCGGCTCAGCGCTTCGCCTCCCCCGAGGCGCTCGCCCTGGCGCGCCTGAACGCGCTGGACGCGAGCGTCAAGGGCGCTTTCGAGCGCGGGCTCGGGCGTCTAAGTCCGCGTCTCGCCGCGCGTGCCGATGACGAAAGCGTGGGGGACCATTCCGATAACCGCACCCAGGTAGGCGAACTGTCGCTGTTGCGACCCGCCGAGCGGGTCCCCGACGCGCCGGTCGCGGCAAGCGCCGGCCCCGCGATCGCGCTGGCCCACCAGATCGGCGACGGACGCCCGATCAGGCTGATCGGCGACGTGGTCGTCGATCTGGGCTTCGCGACGCGTGAGAAGGTCGAGGACGCGGTCGAGATCGCGCGCGCCCAGGGCAAGCCGACCGGCCAGGTCCTGGTCGAGCAGGGCATTCTGCGCCACGACCAGCTCGCCCGTGTCGTGGCCGAGCGCTTCGGCCTGGAGTACATCGACCTGTCCGTCTACGAGCTCGACATGGGCGCGGTCAACCTGATCGACATGGACGCGATCCGCCGCTACCAGGCGGTGCCCGTTGGCTTCCTCGAAGACGGAACCCTGCTGCTGGCGATGGCCGACCCGACCAACGTGCTCAGCATCGACGACATCGCGATGCTCACCGGTCGCCGGGTGCGCTCGGCGAGCGCCTCGATCGAGGACCTCAACATCCTGATCATGCGGCTCTCCCGCGTGGAGCAGTCGGTCGAAGAGATCGTCGAGGAGGAGGACGCGCAGGCCGAGACCGAGCTGCACATGGACGAGGCCGACAAGGACGCGCCTGTGATCAAGCTCGTGCACTCGATCATCGCCGAGGCGATCGAGCAGGGCGCCTCGGACATCCACATCGACCCGGGCGAGGGCGACATGCACGTGTTGCTGCGCATCGACGGGGTGCTCTCCCAGACAGCCACGCTCAAGCGCTCGATGGCCAACAGCGTGATCTCCCGCATCAAGATCATGTCCGAGATGGACATCTCCGAGCGGCGCGTGCCCCAGGACGGGCGCTTCGCGCTGACCGTGGGCGGTCGCCGCGTGGACGTGCGCGTGACGACCCTGCCGCTTGGTCTACGGCGAGGGCGCCTACCTGCGGATCCTCGACAAGGGCGTGGCCGTGCGCGGCCTGGAGTCGCTGGGGATGCAGCGCACCGAGCAGGACCGCTTCGCCTACGCGATCGCCCGGCCCAACGGGGCGGTGCTCGTGACGGGGCCGACCGGCTCGGGCAAGTCGACCACCCTGTACGCCGCGCTCGGCGCGGTCAACGACGGCAGTCGCTCGATCCTGACGATCGAGGACCCGGTCGAGTCGCGCATCGCCGGCGTCAAGCAGATGCAGGTCGCGCCCAAGGCCGGCATGACCTTCGCCGGGGGCCTGCGCGCGATGCTCAGAGCCGACCCGGACGTGATCATGGTCGGTGAGATCCGCGACCGCGAAACGGCCCACATCGCGGTCGAGGCCGCTCTGACGGGTCACCTGGTGCTCTCGACGCTTCACACTCGCGACGCGCCCAGCGCGCTCGGACGCTTGATCGACATGGGCATCGAGCCGTTCCTGATCTCCTCAGCGATCGACTGCGTCGTCGCCCAGCGGCTGGTGCGAACCCTGTGTCCGCACTGCAAGCAGCCCTCAAAAGCACCCGAGTCGCTGCTGGCCGAGTACGGGCTGTACGAGTCCGAGGCGTTCGAGCCGGTCGGATGCACGCGCTGCGCCGCCACCGGCTATCGCGGACGCATGGGCATCTACGAGGTCATGTCGGTCAGCGAGGAGATCCGCGCGATCGTGCTGGCACGCGGCTCGGTCGATGACATCGCCGCCGTCGCCACGGGCCAGGGAATGCGCCGAATGCGCGAGGACGGCATCGCCAAGGTCCGCGCCGGTCAGACCTCGATCGCCGAGATCGAGCGCATGACCACGAGCATGTTGTGATCAGGAGCCCGCGAGCGGCGGGATCAGCAGCTGGACCTGTAGCGGCCCCTTGGGGAAGGCTTCGGCCGTGAACGAGTAGACGTGGTAGGGCAGGCCCTTGTAGGTGAACTCGCCGCGCTTGGGCAGGCCGGCCGGGGGAGGACCAGTGTCGCCGAGGGCCCCTTCGCCGACCGATAGCGGCACGCCGTCCTTGCTCAAGAACACCTGCACGCCGACGAAGCGGTGCGCCAGGATCACGTAGCCGAGGTCGTCCTGGACGGAGAGCAGGAAGTGGCCCACGACGCGTCCCTGAGAGTCGCGCACGTCGCCGCGGATCGGCGCCAGCACGTGGGGACCGCCCACGTCGGCGACCAGCTTTTCGCCCAGCGTGGCGCGTACTCGCACCACGTGAAGCGTCGATTTGAAGAACCCCACGATTGCGCGTTCGGTGGCGGCCCGGTCGTCGCTCGCGACCGCTTCTTGAAAGGCGCGCGAGCCTTCGAAGTCGCGGACGACGGCCTTGGTCTGTGCGCCGGACTGCTCGTCGCGATAGATGTTTTCGGCGGCCCGGCCGAGCGTGTCGGCAGTCGTTTCGGCCTTCGTCGATGCGCAAGCCGAGGCGGGCGGGACCTGCGCCAACACGTAGGTATGGATCGGTGTCTTGGGGAAGCCGACGCCCGCGAACGAATACACGGCGTAGCGCGTGCCGTTCCAGCTCATCTCGCCCGCGGCCGGAATCGACGCCGGGCTCGTGTTGGAGGAGCCGCCCAACGTGCCCGTCTCGCTTCGCACGAACACCTGCGCGCTGGAGATCGTGTGAACCGTGTCGGAGTAGCCCAGCACCCCCTGCTCTGAGCCGATCACCTGCCCGATCGTGCGCCCCGCGGCGTCCTTCAGCGGGGCGCTGACCGGCGCCACCGCATTGGCCGTGCCGTAGTCGAGCAGCGTGTGTCCGCCTACAGTGATCCGCACGCGCACCAGTTGATTGCGTAGCAACGGCACGATCGCCGCGCGTGCGGCGGCCGGATCGCGTGCTTCGGCGGCCGCGATCAGGGCGGCCGAGGCCGCGAGGCGCTCGACCGACGGCCGCGCGATCCGCCCGCCCGAGAGCTCGTGGTAGACGTGCTTGGCGATCGTTCCCAGCGCGTCTGCGACTGTTGCCGCGCACCCGGCCGGGGCAGGCGTCACCACGGTCGGGCGCGAAGCCCCCGAGGCTCCGTCGGCCGGCGCGCCCGAACCGCAGCTCGTCGCCGCGAGTAGCGACAAGGCGACGCTCAGCGTGAGCGCCGCTCTGTGGAGGGGAGCCTGCATATACGGCAGGCTAACCCCCCGCCCGCTTCGTTGTGTTTGTTTCTCTTGTGCTTACTATGCTGAATCGATGGCTACGATCACCGTCTCGCTTCCCGATGATTTGCTCGCTGTGCTTGACGCGGAAGCCAAGCGTCGTCGCACCAGTCGCGGTGCAATCTTGGAGAGTGCTGTGCGCCGTGAGCTGGGCTTGCCGCGTCGTGAGTCGGCTAGCCTGCTTTCCGAGTTGGATCGCATCTCCCAAGCGTGGGACGGGCCGGTGGACTCCGGTGCACTCGTGCGTGCGGAGCGGCTGCGGGACGGTTGAGCGCGCCAGGCCTGCGTCTGCCAGGCGGCATGGTCTGCCACCAGCAAAGCTCGCCAGGCGTTACGGCCGCCGCGCGCGCTCAGCGTTGCTCAGTCGAAGCCGTATCCCGTTGCGCGAAGGCGTCTTGCGCTGACTGTTGGGTCGGCGGGGTGACCTGGGGCGTGGCGGGGGGCAGGGTCTGGCGTTGCTGATCTTGGCTGTGACTCTCGCCGGTCACCGACTGCTTGAACTCGCGCATCCCGGTGCCGAGCGAACGGCCGATCTCGGGCAGGCGCTTGGCGCCGAACACCAACAGCAGGGCCACAACCAAGAAGAGGATGTGAATTGGGTTATCGAGTCCCATCCAGCTCAGTCTAGGCGTTATCCGGCGGGACGGGGCGATTTTCTCCAGAGTCGCGCGGTTCGCTCAGGGCCTTGCGCGTCAACTGGACCGCCACCAGCACCATCAACAACGCAAAGCCGACGCGCAACACGGTCCCCGACAGCGCGTTCGCCAGCGCCACGCCCGCCGCCGCGCCGGCGATCGAGAGCAGTCCCATCACGAGCGCGTCGCGCCTGCGCACGTTGCCATAGCCGTCCTGCTTGACCGTCCCCACGATCGCCACCGGCACGATCGCCAGCAGCGAAGTCGCCTCCGCCTGATGCTGGCCGAGGCCCAAAAAGATCACGAGGCCCGGCACGAACAACACCCCTCCGCCCACGCCGAGCAGGCCGGCCACGACGCCCGCGCACACCCCGATCGCGACGGCCGCGATCACCGCACCAACAACTCCACCGCGCTCGCCACCAGGATCGCCGCGAACAGCAACGAGATCGAGCGAGTCTCCAGCCGTTGCTGTAGCCAAGTCCCGATCAACACCCCGCCGATCGCAGGCACGCCAATCAAGACCGCATCCACCACCTTCACGTTGCCGTAAGCGCCCTGGGTCGCTGTCGCGAAGGCGG
This sequence comes from uncultured Solirubrobacterales bacterium, assembly GCA_963753145.1. Classification (GTDB taxonomy): domain Bacteria; phylum Actinomycetota; class Thermoleophilia; order Solirubrobacterales; family Solirubrobacteraceae; genus Palsa-744. The sequence goes on along the minus strand of CAVWAX010000003.1, from coordinate 573,862 downwards.
CGATCAACACGATCGCCGCGAGCGATGTTCCGGTCGCCTCGCGCGGCCCATACCCGAGCCACAGGATCAGCAAAGGCACGATCACGCTGCCCCCGCCGACGCCGAACAGCCCGCTGAACACGCCCGCCGCCGTGCCGATGACAGCGAGCGTCAGCAAGCGCCGGCTCGCCTGTGGCGGATCAGCCCGCATGGCGCGCCATACTAAAGGCCGTGTCCCCGGCTGCCACGCTTGTGGAGGCGCTCGAGCCGCTCCGCTCCGACCCCGCCCACGCGGCGGTCCTGCTCGACATCGACGGCACCTTGGCGCCGATCGTTCGCCACGCCGCCGACGCGCACGTGCCCGAGGCCACGCGCACCCTTCTGATCGAGATCTCCCGCCGCTACGGCCTGGTCGGCTGCGTCAGCGGCAGGCAGGCCGCCACCGCGCGCCAGATCGTCGCGATCGGCAGCATCGCCTACGTCGGCAACCACGGCGGCGAACTCCTTCGCCCCGGCGCCACCCGCGCCGAGCTCGACCCCGACCTCACCGCCTGGTCTGAGCGCGTCCGCGAGTTCGCCGCCCGAGCCTTCACTCCCGAACTGCAGCGCGCCAGGGTGCGCAGCGAGGACAAGCAGGCGATCGCCGCCTTCCACTGGCGCGGCGCCCCCGACGAGCAGGCCGCCGCCGCGCTCGTCCGCGAGATCGCCGAGCACGCCCAGAATGAGGGCTTCGCGGTGCACTGGGGGCGCATGGTGCTCGAGGTCCGCCCCCCGTCGCGCTCGACAAGGGCCTCGGCGTCACCGCGCTGCTGCAAAGTGCAGCCGAGCGCGAAGGCGGCGCCCCCGTCAAGACCGCGCTCTACGTCGGCGACGACTCCACCGACCTCGACGCCTTCCGCGGCCTGCGCGCGCTCGTGGGCGCCGGCACGCTCCAGTCGGCCGTGTGTGTTGCCGTCGGCTCGGAGGAGACCCCGCCCGAGCTCGCCGCCCAAGCCGACCTGTCGATCGAGGGCCAGAGCGGCGTGCGCGCCCTCCTGCAGGCTCTGCTCTAGCGTCCGGGGCGTGCACTTCGTAGATTTCCTCAGGGCCACCGTCCTGCTCAGCGCGGCCGCGGCCACCGCGCTCGCGATCGTCACCGTGTTCGCCGCGGCCGGCTCAGCCGACCCGAGGGTCGTGCCGATCTCCGTCGCCTGGTGGATCCTCTCGGCGGCGATCGGCCTGCGCCTCGGACGCCACACCAACGTCAACCCCTCGATCGGGCGCCTCTTGGCCGACGCCAAGGCCAGCACCGCCCTGCCCGAGTACCGCCCCGGCGCCACGCTCCTGAACCGCCTCTGGCCGCTCCTCCTGTTCACCCTGATCGCCGGCGGCCTCGCCTTCCTCTACCCCCAGATCCCCGGCATCGGCGCCGGCTTCGGGATCGCCCTGGCCCTGTGGTGGCGTCGCCAAGACGCCGCCGTGGCCGCGATCGAGGAGCGCGACGGCGCGCGTTTTCACGTGCTGCGCACCTCCCCCTTCCGCGCGATCGCCCTCGCGCGAACCCCCGGCTTCAAGGCGCTGCGCCCCCAGCGCATCGACGGCGCCACCACCTGACCGTGGACGTCCTGATCGTCTCGCTCGGCTCGACCGGCGGCCTGCGAACCGCCGACGAGCAGCTGCTCGGCGCCCTGCTCCGCGCCGGCGCCGAGGCCTCGATCGTGCAAGCCAAGCCCCCGCCCGCCGCACGCACCCTCGCGCTCACCGACCTCCTCTGGGCGCTCTCCGCGCGCCGCGCCGCCGTCGCCGCGCTGCGTCGCGGCGAGGCGCGCGCGCTGGTCTACTCATCCACCACCGCCGCCCTGCTGTGGCCAAGGCCGGGAGCGATCCGCTTCGACGCCACCGCCGCCGGCAACCGCCCCGCCCGCCACGGCCTATGGCAGCGCCCGCTTGAGCGCCGGCGCCTGCGAGAAGCTCCCCTCCTGCTGCCCTGGAGCCAGGCTGCGCTCAGCGAGTTCGAGGCGCTCTCTTCAAAGACCGGCACGCCCGTCCAATCCCAAAAAAAATCCTCCTCCCCCTTGGTGCTCCCCGTAGCGATCGAACAGTCCCCCACCACCTCGTCAACCGACACGCACGCGACCAGCCAAGCCCCTGAGCGCGACATCGCGGCCGTCGCCTATGTGGCCAACCCTTCCAAGAAGGGGCTCCCCCGCATCCTCCCCGCGTGGGCTGCGGCGCGCCGCCCCGGCGAGCGTCTCGTGCTGGCCGGGGCCGCCGAGCAGGACCTCCGCGCCCAAGGCTTCGCGCTGCCCGCGCCTGGCGTCCAGGTCGTCCCGATGCTGCCCTACGCCGAGTACCGCGCCCTGCTGCGCCGCGCCCGCGTGTTCCTGTGCGCGGCCCGGCGCGAGGACTACGGGATCGCCCAGCTGGAGGCCCTCTCGGACGGTTGCCTCTTGGTCACCACGCCCTCACCCGGCCCCTACGCGGCGCTGCCGCTCGCCCGCTCGCTCGACCCGCGCCTGGTCGGCGAGGACCTGGCCGGCGCCCTGCGCGTGGCGCTCGACGACCCCGCCCCCGACTATGCCCTGCGGGCCCAGGCCGCGCTGGCGCCGTTTCGCCGCGCCGAGGTCGATCGCCTCGTCGCCGAGCAGCTACTGCCGCGCCTGCTTGCGTAGCTTCGCGAACTCCTCCCAAGGCCGCGTGTTGGCGACGTTCGCGGCCGTGATCCAACCCCTGCGGGCGCTCGCCACGCCCCAGCGCACCGCCGCCAGGCGCTCGACCCAGTGCGCGTCGGAGTCGATCAACAGCATCGCCCCCCCGCGCGCCGCCGCGCGCGCGTGCAGCTCGTTCAGGTCGCGCCGGTCCGGGTTGGAGTTGATCTCGAGCATCGTCCCGCTGCGCGCCGCCGCCTCGATCAGCGCGCCCACGTCGACCGCGTACGGCTCGCGCCGCTCGATCAAGCGCCCCGTCGGATGCCCGATCGCGTCCACCAGCGGGTGCTCCACCGCGGCGATCATGCGCTCGGTCATCTTCTCTTCGCCCATCCGAAACGAGGTGTGCACGCTCGCGATCACCCAGTCGAGCCGCGCCAACAGCGAGTCCTCGTAGTCGAGCGAGCCGTCCGGCAGGATGTTGACCTCGCTGCCCGCCAACACCTCGATGCCTTCGATCGATTCGTTGACCGTATGCACCCGCTCGATCTGCTCTTCCAGCTGCGCGGCGCTCACGTCGTTGCCGAAGCCGTGCGAGGCCGAGTGGTCGGTGATCGCCAGATACTCATAGCCCCGCTCGCGCGCCCCGAGCGCCATCTGCTCGATCGTGTTGTGCCCGTCGGAGGCCACCGTGTGGCAGTGCAAGTCGCCCTTGATGTCCCCCGGCTCGATCAGCTTCGGCAGCGCTCCCGTGCGCGCCGCCTCGAGCTCGCCGCGATCCTCGCGTAGCTCCGGCTCGATGTACTCCAAGCCGAGCAGCTCATACACCTCGCGCTCGCTCGCGCACGTCGTGGTGGCGCCCGTGCGCTCGTCTTCGATCCCGTACTCGGACACGTGCAGCCCTTTGCGCACCGCTGCTTCGCGCAAAGCCGCGTTGTGCTTGCCCGAGCCCGTGAAGTGCTGCAACAGGTTGCCCAGCTGCGCCGGCTTGGCGATGCGCAAGTCGATGCCCACGCCCGTGTGCGCGCGCCCGCGAGCGCCTGTCCTGCCCGCCGAGGAGACCTCCTGCACCTCCGCCAATCGCGCCAGCCCCTTGGCCAGCGTCACCGGTTTGCTCGTCACCGCAACCAGGTCCACGTCCTTGACGCTGTCGGCCATCCTTCGCGCCGACCCCGCGATCATCACCTGGGTGCCCGCGCCCGCCGATCTCCGTCAGCCCTTCGGCGAGCGCCTGGCCGAGTTCCAGTGCCTTGGGCAACAACAAGCGCGGCGCCCTTTGCGCGTCGTCGGTCTTCGTGGGCAGGCGCTCTGCCGGGATCTTCGCCCGCAGCTTCTCAAGCGCCGGGATCGTGCCCGTCTCGGCCAGCGCCAAGATCTTCTCCTGCAAGGTGCCCCCGATGCCCGCCAGCTCGGTGGCCTTGCCTTCGCGCGCCAGCGCCGCCACCGACACCGGAGCCTCGCGCACCGCCCGCGCTCCCTTGCTGTAGGCCCGCACGCGGTGCACGATCGCCCCGTCGAGCTTGTACAGCTCACCCAGTTCTTCGAGCGTCTCGGCGATCGCCGCGTTGGTCGGGTCAGCCTTCATTTCACCCGGATCGCCACGACCGTGTCCGGCGCCAGCACCACGTGCGCCCGGTGCTTGTGCACCGCCACCGAGCCGCCCCGTTCCAGCGCGCTGCTCGTCGAGATCGTCTCGGTGCGCACCCGCCCGGCAGTGCCCGCCACCGGGATCGTAAGCGGCGTCGGCTTGCTCGCAAACGAGCTCGCGATCACGCTCACGTGCCCGCCCCCCGAGACGACCTTCGCCGCCAGGATCTCCGGGTCCTTCGAGGCCGTGCTCACGCGGCTGGGAACGGGCAGCCAGCGGTGCAGGAACGCGAGCGCCTCCCCCAGCGGATGCAGCGCGACCCCCCCGTCGGCTTCGAAGCCCAGCGCGTCATAGCTGGTGCCCGCGTTGTGAAAGCGCACCTGGGTCCAGCCCGCGAGCACCGCCGCCACCACATACCTCGCCGCCCAAACGCCCGCGACCGGCTCATCCGAGACACCGGGCCGCCCGCCGCAGGAGCCGCTGTTGCTCTCCGAGACGATCGCCGGCCGGCCCGCCGCCTTCGCCGCGCCGAGCAGCCAAGCGTACTTTTCGAGCAAGCCCACGCTCGCGTGCTTGGTCAGCAGGCGCGCCGCCGTCGTCGGCGCGGCCGCCGTGCCGCACGCGGCGGTCGGGTAAGCGTGCACGGTCATCGCCACAGGCGGGTTCTCGCGCAGCGCCGGACCCATCGTTTCGCGCCACCCGGTCCCGGCCAGGTCCGGTCCCTCGATCGGGACCGTCCCGAGCTGGGCGCGCCGCGCGGTCCATTCGCTCAGGTACTGCGCGGCCGTCCAAGGCGCCGGGCGATACGCCGGGACGGTGAACCCCGGTTCGTTGGGCAAGATGTGCGCGAAGCCGTACAGGTCCGGCTCGTTGCCCAAGGAGAAGCTCAGCTGGGTCGCCGGGATCGCCTGCTCGGCCTGCGCGATCGTCGCCTGCTCGTCGGCCGGCGATCCTTCGGCGAAGTTCAAACCGACCACGATCGGCGAGCCGCTCTCGCGCGCCAGGCAGCCGAGCGCCGTCCAGAACGAGGGCGCTATGTAGTAGTGGTAGGCCGCGCTCGGCCCCGCCAGGTCCTGGGAGTCGCCGCCGACCCTGATCGTCGGCGATCCGAGCGCCTTCAAGCGCGCCACGAAAGCCGCGCTCGGACAAGCTCCAGTGCCAAGCGCCCGCTCCATCAGGGGGTACTCGAAGGACAGCCCGAACGGTGAGCGGCTGAGCACCGTCGCGCCGGCCGGCGCCGCGAGGGCGAGAAGGGCCCCGGCGAGCACTCCCGCAACGAAGCCTGCGCAGCGGCGGCTCATCGGCGCCTATCATAGCCAGACCGATGCCTGCGACCCGCGCCTCTAGACGCTTCCTGGCACTGCTGGCGGGTCTCCTGCTGATGGGCCTGTTCGCGACCGCTGGAGCGTCTGCGGCGAACTACCGCTTCGGCCTCTCGGACTACGAACCGAGCACCTTCTCCGACCCCCGCGTCGGCGAGCTCGGCGTGCACCTCGCGCGCGATGTCGTGCCTTGGAACGCGGCGCTCAACAAGCGCGACCTGGCGAACGTGACCGCCTGGCTCGACGCGGTCAAGCACGCCTACCACATCACCCCGTTCATCACCTTCCAGCACGCCGACAACAACGGCCGCGCGCCCTCGCCCGCACGTTTCCTGAAAGCCTTCCTGCGCTTCCGCAAGCTGTTCCCCTGGGTAAAGGAGTTCGCCCCCTGGGACGAGGCCACGCACGCGACCCAGCCGACCGCCCACCACCCCTGGTTAGCTGCCGCCTACTACAACGTGCTCGCCGCCCACTGCCGCGGCTGCGAGGTGACCGCCCCTGACATCCTCGACTCCGACGGCAACGTCGAGGCCTGGGTCGGCTCGTTCCTGGAAAGGGCCCACCCCTATCCCAAGATCTGGCCGTACAACCCGTATCACTCGATCAGCGTCGGCAGCCCCGTCCTGATCGAAAACTTCCTCGCGGCCGTGCACGGGCAGGTCTGGTTCAGCGAGGTCGGCGGCGTCGTGTGGTGGCGCTTCAAAGGCCGCCTGATCGACCACGGCGAAGCCTACGCGGCGCGCGTCGCCCACAACATCTTCAGATTCGCCAAGCTCAGCTCGCGGATCACGCGCATCTACTACTACCACTGGCGCTCGCCCGGCACGCCCCGCGCCAAGGCCGCGCGTCGCGCCACCTGGGACGCCGGCCTGGTCAAGGCCAACGGCGCACCGCGGCCGGCCCTGTACGTGGTCGCCAAGGAACTGCACCGCCACTTCCAGCGGTCGATCCCGAAGCTTTTCTAGGGGGTCGCCCCGCGACGGGGCGCGGGTCGGCGGGGGTTGGGCTACGGGGCGCGGACTTCGAGCACGGCGAGGCGCGTATGGCGCCAGGCGATCGTCACGGGGCAGGCGCGGCCGGAGGCCGTAACGGTGCACAGCCCGTGGGCGAGGGTCGCCCGGGGGGCCGAGAGGCGAGTGCCCGTTGAGGGCAGCCACAGGGTCGTGCGCAGGGCGTCCTTGGGCGGCAGCTTCATCGCCACGCGGATGCCGGTAGCGGTCGTGGTCAAAGCCCACGTCGTGCGCGCCACCAGGGCCCCGCCCGGGCGCCGGAAGTCGCCGCTCAGGCGCACCGCGCGCCCATGGCCGCGCGCGCCGGCGAACGACGCGGTGGCCCTCGCGCCGTGGGCGGTCGTGAGTGTCCACACGCTCGACAGGCCATGCCGGCGCGGGCGCAGCGCGAGCAGGTCGCGCCAGCGGCCGGCGCGCTGCACCTTGACCGCGACCAAGCCCTGCGCCGAGCGCGGGTCGCTGGAGGTGGAATGGCCGCTCAGCTGCCACCACACGTGCCCGGAGCGCCCCCACACCAGGCCGCTGGAGCGCAGGTCGTCGGCCAGCAGTTCGCGGCTGTCTCCGGGCAGGGCGCCGCGCGGGGCTTCGGGGCGCGGCCACAGTTCGAGCGCGTCGGAGAGCAGCCACAGCGTGAGGCCCTCGTACTGGTTGAAGGCCGCGTAGCCGTCGACGATCGAGCGGTTCCATTCGACGCTCAGCCCCGGCACGATCGGAAGCAATCCGTTCGCGCGCAGGGGATAGGCGCCCAGCAGATAGGAGACGGCGCGCTGGGCGAACGCGCGCCACGCGCCCGCCGCTCCCGGTTCGAGCGCCGCCCTGCGCGCCCCCAGGGCGGCGGCGGCGGCCTGGACCCAGGACTCGTCCAGCGAGCGCCCCGACAGCGAGAGCTGCCCGTCGGGGGCCATCATGTCGAGCGCGTAGCGGTCGGCCTGGCGGCGCAGCGCGGCGACGCGGTGCGTGATCGCGCCCGGGTCGAACTCGCCGATCAGCTCCAGCATGAAGGTCGAGAACAGCTCGTAGGCCGGCGGCTCGGCGCCGGGGTCCGAGAGCTCGCGCGCGGCGCCGGCGCGCGAGTCGGTGAGCAGCGGGCGGCCCGCGTGAGCGACCGCCAATGCCAGGTCGGCCTGGATCTGGCTCGCCGCGGGCACGCCGTCCCCGGCCAGGGACCCGGGCGCGCCGGGGACGCGATCGGCCAGCAAGAGAGCCGCGCCGGCAGACCACACCAAGCGCCAGTTGTCGTAGCAAGGCAGTTCGAGCAGGCACGAGGCTTCGCTGGGCGGTCCGATCTGCCCGGCGCGCTGCTCCAGGGGCTGTGCGATCCGGGCCCAGGCGCTCGCCGAGAAGTCGGCCTGCTCGCCGTCGTGGATCGCGGCGGCGATCGCCAGCAGGTTGAACGGGTCGTTCGGCACCGGCAGCCTCAGCGCCGATTCGACGATCCGCTCGCCGGTGGCTTCCAGGGCGCTGTCGGAGGTGCGGTGGGCAACCTTGAGCATCGTGTCGGCGAGCAGGATCACGCCGTAGTTATCGCCCGTGTCGGCCGCGTCCAGCGGGTCTTCGACGCGCCCGTCGGGCGTCGTGTAGGGCTCCCACGCGCGCGCGACTCCGGCGATGTAGGCGTCCAGGGGGCCGGCCTCGAGCGTCTGGGGGGCGGCTTCGCTGGGGGCGGCCGCGGGTTCTCTTGCGAGCGGCACGGCTTCGGCGGGCGCCGGCGGCGGTGCGGGCGCGCTCGCCGTGGCCAAGGGCGCGCACGCCCACAATACGATCGCGCTCGCGACGAACCCAAGGAGCGCCGCGAGCGGGGTGGCCCGCTGGGGCGACACGCTAGGGTACGCGCCTTGTGACTGGCGCTCCCTGGCTGATCCTTCCGACATACAACGAGGCGGAGAACATCGAGGCGATAGTAACCGCCGCCGGCGATGTGCTCGCCGGTAGCGGCGACGACGCCTACAAGATCCTGATCGTGGACGACGGCTCGCCCGACGGCACGGGCGAGATCGCGGACCGGCTCGCCGCCGAGCGCGAGCAGGTCGAGGTGTTGCACCGCACCGAGAAGAACGGCATCGGGCCGGCCTACCTGGCGGGCTTCGCGCATGCGCTGGAGCGGGGTGCGGGGTACGCGATGGAGATGGACTCCGACTTCTCCCACGATCCCGCCGACCTGGCGCGGCTGCTCGACGCGGTGCGCTCGGGCGCGGACCTGGCGCTCGGCTCGCGCTACGTGCCGGGCGGCGGCGTGTCCGACTGGGGGCTGTTGCGGCGCGTGATCAGCGAGGGCGGCTCGACCTACGCGCGCTGGGTGTTGGGCCTGCGCGTGAAGGACCTGACGGGCGGCTTCAAGTGCTTCAAGCGGGAGGTGCTCGAAGCGATCCACTTCGACAGCGTCCGCTCGCAGGGCTACGCGTTCCAGGTCGAGCTCACCTACAGAGCGGTCAAGGCCGGCTTCAAGGTCGTGGAGGTGCCGATCGTCTTCAAAGATCGCGAGCTCGGCCAGAGCAAGATGTCCTGGCGGATCGCGGCGGAGGCGATGTGGCTCGTGCCGAAGCTGCGCTACGGGCGCCAGCCGCCTGCTGTGGCGGCGGTGCGCGCGGGGGCGAGCGCGGGCAGTCCCTCCGGTACGTAGGCCGGTCCGGGCTCCGGCTGGGTCCCAGGGTTGTGCCGGCCGGGCCGGCGTCTCAGGTGTGGGCCCGGAGCGGTCGATAGAGAGGCGTGGACGCCTCTTCCTACGCGCTGTATCACGGCGTGCGCCGCACTCGGAGCACGCTGAGGACGTGGCAGCGCCGACCGTTGCCGGTGCTCGGCGGCTGGATCGCCGGATCGACGCTGGCCGCGGTGCTGCTGCTTTGCGCGGTGCTGGTCATCTCGGAGCTGTTCACGAGCTATGCCCAGCCGGTCGAACTGCGTCCCCCGTTCGCGGTCGGCGACTGGGGTGACGTGGGGAGCGTGCTGGGGCACAACCTGATGGTGCTGGCCCTGCACGCGATGGCTTGCGTGGCGGGCTTCATCGCGGGCAGCTCGCTGCCGCTGCAGGCGCAGGGCAAGAGCGGGGTCTCGCTTTGGGTGCACGAGCATGGCGGGCGCCTGGCGATCGGATTCGTGGCTTGCGCCACCGCTTTCTCGCTGACGGCCCAGGCCTACGTGCTCGGCCACACGCTTGCGGGAGTGGCCCATTTCTTGAAGGTGTCCCCGGCGCTGCTGTTGCTCGGCGTGCTGCCCCATGCCCTGATCGAGCTGATCGCTCTGTTCCTGCCGCTGGCGGCGTGGATCATCGCGAGCAGGCGGGGCGAGTGGGACCAGCTGCTGGCGGCGACCCTGGTGACGGTGGCGATTGCGCTGCCGATGCTGGTGGTGGCGGCGCTGCTGGAGGTGTACGTCTCGCCGCACGCGTTCACGGCGCTCACCGGCTTGCACGCGCCGATCGTGGGGAATTGGGATGGATTCACGGTGCGCGTGGGCGCCTGAGCGGGCCTACCGGGACAGGTCCTGGGCCACGCCGGGAGGTTGTATACTTCACTTTGTATAGCACCCCTGTGTAGCCTTTGTTTTGGCGCTCCCACCAGCGCGCTTCGTCCCGCCCCTCGATAGGAGACTCTCATGGCAGGCACCCTCACCGAAGTAACCGACGCCAACTTCCAGGCCGAGGTCGTCGAGTCGGAGAAGCCCGTGCTCGTCGACTTCTGGGCTCCCTGGTGCGGGCCCTGCCGCGTGGTCGGCCCCGTGCTCGAGGAGATCGCCTCCGAGCGCGATGATCTGCGCATCGTCAAGCTCAACGTCGACGATAACCAGCAGACCGCCGCGGCCTTCCAGGTCCTCTCGATCCCCACGATGATCCTCTTCAAGGGCGGCAACGCCGTCAAGACGGTCGTCGGGGCTTATCCCGAAGAAGAAGATCGAGGCCGAGCTGGAGGGGGCGCTAAGCGCGGCTTAGGGCGATCTCGAGCGCGAGTCCGTCGATCTCGGTCTGCTCGCGGTAGTCCATCGCCGACGGGTCCCCGTCGCCGCCGAACGAGAACTCGGTGGCGAGGGTCTCGCCGGTGATGTAGGAAGCGTGCTCGCGGGCGGCCTGCAGCAGGGCGGGGTCGCCTAGGAGGACCAAGGCGATGCGGTCCTCGACCTCAAGGCCGGCGCTCTTGCGGGCGTTCTGGACGGCGTGGACGATCTCGCGCGAGCGGCCCTCGCGCAGCAGGGAATCGTCGATCGCGAGGTCGAGTGCGACCGCGTGGGCGCCGTCGCGCTCGACCGAGTAGCCGGGGGGCGGCTTCATCGTGAGGATGACGTCCTCTGCTCTGAGGGTGTGCTCGCGGTCGCCGACGGAGATGCCGACCGGCTCGACGGGGCCGCCGTCCGCGGAGGGGCGCACGGCCGCGGCGACGCGGGATGGATCGAGCGCGGCTATCGCGTCGGCCGCGAGGGGCATGTCTTTGCCGAACAGGGGACCGAGGCTGCGGTAGTTGGCCTTGAGCTCGTATTCGCCGAGCTCGTCGGCCGCCTCGACGAAGCGGACGCGGCGTACGTTCAGCTCCTCGCGGACGATCTCGCTGAGCCGCTCGATCGCGGCGCGCTCGGCGCCGTCGGCGACGATGACCGCCTCGCCGAGGGGCTGGCGGATCTTGATCTTGGCCTGCGCTCGCGCCCCAAGGCCGAGCCGGACAGTCTCGCGCGCGGTGGCCATGGCCCGCTCCAAGGGCTCGTCGCGTGGGGCCAAGGCGTCGCCGAGCGGGAAGTCGCAGAGGTGGACGGAGGCGAGGGCGCCGTCGAGGTTGTCGTAGATCTCGTCCGCCACGAAGGGGCAGAAGGGGGCGAGCAGCTTGGCGATGGTAAGCAGGCAGTCGCGCAGGGTGGCGAAGGCGGCGGGGTCGCCGTCCCAGAAGCGCCGGCGCGAGCGGCGGACGTACCAGTTGGAGAGATCGTCGAGCAGCTCGGCGATCGCGCGCCCGGCGGTGGTGGCGTCGTAGGCGTCGAGGCGCTCGGCGACGAGCTCGGCGGTGGCGGCGGTCCTGGAGTGGGCCCAGCGGTCAAGCTCCGTGGGCGTGCCCTCGCCGGGCGCTTCGAGCGTGTCACGGTTGGCGTGGGCGTAGAGGACGTAGAAGAAGTAGGTGCTCCACAGCTGCTTGAGGAACAGGCGCACGCCCTCGCCGATCGCCTCCTCGGAGAAGCGGTAGCCGTCCCAGGGCTGCTTGGAGGTGAAGAAGTACCAGCGGAACGCGTCGGCGCCGTAGGCGTCGAGCACCTGCCACGGCTCGACGGTGTTGCCGCGCGACTTGGACATCTTCTGGCCCTCGCCGTCGAGGATCAGGCCGAGGCAGACGACGTTCTCGTACGAGGAGCGGTCGAACAGGAGCGTCGAGACGGCCAGGAGCGAGTAGAACCAGCCGCGCGTCTGGTCGAGCGCCTCGCAGATGAAGTCGGCGGGAAATTCTTTTTGGAATTGTTGTTCGTGCTCGCAGGGGAAATGGTGCTGTGCGAACGGCATCGAGCCCGAGTCAAACCAGACGTCGATGACCTCAGGTACTCGAGTCATCGGCCGGCCACAGACGGCGCCCGGGGTCGTTACGGGGTCGGCGCCGGACTCGGTTGGGGTCGATAGGGTGGATCCGTGTTCGTACCCGTGGGGGCACGGGAAGCTGACGTCATCGACATATGGCCGGTGGTGGTCGCTCAGCGTCTTTCCAGAGCGTTGCTCGAGCTCGGCGAAGGACCCGATCGTGTGCGTGTGACCGGCGGGGCAGCGCCAGACGGGCAGGGGGGTGCCCCAGTAGCGCTCGCGCGAGAGCGCCCAGTCGACATTGCCCGAGAGCCAGTCGCCGAAGCGGCCGTGCTTGATGTGGGGCGGGTGCCAGGCGATCGTCTCGTTGGCCGCCATCATGCGGTCGCGCAGGCGCGAGGTGGCGATGTACCAGGAGGGCTTGGCGTAGTAGATGAGCGGGGTGGAGCAGCGCCAGCAGTGGGGGTAGGAGTGCTCGTATTCCTTACGCGCGAACAGCAGTCCGCGTTTGTCGAGGTCGGCGATCAGCTCCTCCGCCAGCGCCGCGTCCTTGACGAAACGGCCCTTGAGAGCTCGTTTCGTCGTGGCCACGCACGTCCATGCCGTAGGTGCCGTCAGGAGACACCGGGTTGAACACGGTGTGCGGGTTGTTCGGGTCAAATGGGCCGAGTTTGGCCTTGGCGACGGCAGCAAAGTCGTCCTCGCCGAAGGCGGGCGCGAAGTGCACGAGCCCGGTCCCATCCTCGGTCGTGACGAAGTCGCCGGCGATGACGGGGAAGCCCCCGCTTTCGGCCGATATTGAAAATCGGACCTGAATAATGTGCCCCGACAAGCTCTTCGCCGCCGAAGCGCGAAACGACCTCGAAGCCCTCACCCAACACGCGCTCGGCCAGCGCCTCGGCCAGCACGTACACCGACTCGTCGCCGGCGCGCCGCGCGCGCACGTAGGACACACCCGGGCCCGCCGCAACGGCTACGTTGCCCGGCAGCGTCCACGGCGTCGTCGTCCAGATCAACAGCTGATCGCCAGCGGCGACCGGACCGTGATCGGCGGCCACCCGCAGCCGCACGTAGATCGAGGGGTCGACCACGTCCTTGTAGCCGAGCGCCACCTCGTGGGAGGAGAGGGCGGTGCCGCAGCGAGAGCAGTAGGGAACGACCTTGTTGCCCTCGTACAGCAGGCCCTTCTTGTCGATCTCCGATAGCGCCCACCAGACCGACTCGATGTAGCTCTCATCCAGCGTGCGGTAGGCGTGCTCGAGGTCCACCCAGAAGCCGATGCGCTCGGTCAGGCGGTCCCACTCCCCCAGGTACTCGAACACGGAGTTGCGGCACTCTTCGTTGAAGCGCTCGATCCCGATGCCGCGCTCGGGGTCCTCGATCTCGGCCTTGGTGGTGATCCCGAGCTTCTGTTCGACGGCGATCTCGACGGGCAGGCCGTGGCAGTCCCAGCCGCCCTTGCGCTCGACGCGGTAGCCGCGCATCGTCTTGTAGCGCGGGTAGATGTCCTTGAACACGCGCGAGAGCACGTGGTGTGAGCCGGGGCGGCCGTTGGCGGTGGGGGGTCCCTCGTAGAAGACCCAGCGGGGGGCGCCCTCGCGGCCCCGAAGCGACTCGGCGAACACGTCGCGCTCACGCCAGCGCCCCAGTATCTCCTGCTCCAGGTCGGGCAGGTCCTGGCGCGCGTCCACTTCGCGCGGCGGTATTGCAGGGTGTCTGGGTGGGGCCGTCATGGGCGGCCCATTGTAGGTGCGCTCGGCGCTAGGAAGCGGTCGCGGCCTTCGGGCGCGGCCGCGGGCGGGGACACCCGCTGCTCGGCGGGCGCGGCCAAGCGCTCGCGCAGGACGGTCGCGGCCTCGGTCGGGGAGGGGCCGATGCGCTCGACGGTGCTCGCGCCGGTGTCGGGCAGCGCGTCGCGGTAGTCGAACACCGGCAGCTCGCCGGCGGATTGGCGGGTCGCGTAGACGAGCCGGCCGATCGCCTCCAAGGAAGAGTTGCGCCCCGCCAGCACGAGCGCGTTGGGGCCGAGGGCACGCATTGCGGCGCCGATGCGGGTGGGATCGAGCTCGACGGGCAGGGTGAGCACGCGCAGGCCGCAGCGCCTCAGGAACAGCTCGAGCGCCTGCGTGTAGAGCGCATCGGCGTCGAGCGGGGCGGAGGCGTCGAACAGGAGCACGCCCTCGGCGCGGGTGGCGGGCGGGGCGACGCGCAGGGCCGCGGCAAGCCAGCCGGTGGCGTAGCGCCAGGCGACGCAATACTCGGGCGAGGCCTCGGTCATCGCCTCGACAGCGGGCAGCAGGACGGTCTCGACGGTGCGCTCGAGCGAGCGCATGGCCATGCTCTCCTCGAGCAGGCGGTCGGCCTTCTCGGCGCTGAACTCGGCGAACGCGGCGCACAGGCGCGCCGGTGTCGAGGGGCCCTCGGCGCGCTGGCGCACGAGCGAGATGGCGGAGGCGATGTCGCCGGTCTCGGCGTGGGCTTGGCGCAGGGCCTGGATCTCGGCGAGCTCGAACTGGCGGTGGCCGCCCTCGGTGCGGGTCGGGGTGGGGTAGCCGAAGCGGGTCTCCCAGCTGCGCAGGGCGTTGGGGCTGACGCCGAGCAGGGCGGCGGCCGCGTTTGTGCGAATTACGTTCATACATAGGATTGTTGAGCTTTGGCGCCGCGCGGGGCAAGCGCCGCAAGGCGCTGTGCATCTTGGGATCTTGCTTGCACGCACAGGAGCGCGGAGCGTCGGCGCGACGGATGACCGGGTCGGGCGGGCCGCCGTACATACGATGGGAGCGTGCCCGGGCGCGAGACGACACCGATGAGGCTGCGCCTCTACCACCACTCGGACGGCGCGCGGGTGGCCTATCGCGAGGTCGGGGCGGGGCCGCCGCTTGCGTTGTTGCACGCGGGGTTGCTGTCTCACCGCGAGTGGGAGCCCGTGGTCGAGCGCCTGGCCGAGCGCCACCGGCTGGTGATCCCCGATCTGCCCTTGCACGGCGACTCAGAGGATCGTCCGCGCCACCCCTACACGATCGACTGGTTCGCGGAGGTGATGAGCGGCTTCGCCAAGGACGTGCTCGGGCCCAAGCCGCTTGTGGTGGGGCACGACGCGGGGGCGGAGATCCTGTTGCGGGCGGTGCAGGCCGGTCTGCTCGAGCCGAGCCGGATGGTGTTGATGCCCAACCGCCTGCATCTGCCGGTGCAGGGCGCGGGCAAGCGCGAAGCTTGGCGGCTGATCGCGCGGGGCGGTTCGCTGCCGGGCTTGGATCGCGCGCTCAGCCATGCGACCAAGCTGGTGTTCACGCCGCGCTTGGGGCTGCGCATGTCAGAGCGCCGCGTGCCCGAGGCCGGCGACTTGATGCGCCACGCTTTCGCCGACGTGCCGGGCAACCCGAACCTGGCGCGCTCGTGGGCCAAGTGCGCGAGGCGCTGGCCGCGCGGGGCACAGACGCAGCTGCTCGAGCTGTACGGGCGGCTGGAGATGCCGGTGCTGCTGCTTTGGGCCGACCACGATCCGGTGCACCCGCTGGCGGGCGCCGAGGACACCGTCCGGTTGTTGCCTCGCGGGCAGTTGCGGGTGCTGGCAGGGACGGGCTTCCTGATGACCTATGACGATCCGGTCGGGGTGGCACGCGAGCTGGTCGCGTTCTGCGGGTAGATTTACGAGCCCGACGAGGACCGTAACCGCCCGACGATGCCTTTACGGCCGCCCAATGGCGAGCTGGGGGGCGCGACGACGACCGAGGAGACGCGATGACCGAGAAGCAGCTGTGGGGCGCAGAGACCGCCAAGGCAGTGGACAACTTTCCCATCTCCGGCGAGACGGTGCCGGTGTCGGTGGTGCACTGGCTGGCGCGCGTCAAGGGCGCCGCGGCCGCGGTCAACGGCGAGCTCGGCCTTCTGAGCAAGCGCAGCGCGGGGGCGATCGAGAAGGCGGCACGCGAGATCGTGGCGGGCAAGCACGACGGGCAGTTCCCGATCGACGTGTTCCAGACCGGCTCGGGCACCTCGACGAACATGAACGCCAACGAGGTGATCGCGACGCTGGCGGGCGAGAAGGTGCACGCCAACGATCACGTCAACATGGGCCAGTCCTCGAACGACGTGTTTCCCTCCGCGGTGCACCTGGCGGCGCTGGACGTGGCGCAGAACGAGCTGTTGCCGGCGCTCAAGCAGTTGGAGCGGTCGTTCGCCAAGAAGAGCAAGAGCTTCGCGTGGGTCGTCAAGGCGGGACGCACGCACCTGATGGACGCGGTGCCGGTCACCTTGGGTCAGGAGTTCGCGGGCTACGCGGCGCAGATGGCGCTCGGCCAGGAGCGCGTGCAGGCCGCTTTGGTGCACGTCGGGCAGATCCCGCTCGGGGGCACCGCGACCGGCACGGGGCTCAACACGCACCCGAAGTTTGCGGAGAAGGTGAGGGCGCGACTGAAGCGCGACTCGGGGCTCAAGCAGATCGTGGCGCCGCTCGACCGTTTCGAGGCGCAGGCCAACCGCGACGCGCTCGTGGAGCTCTCAGGTGCGCTGAAGACGGTCGCGGTGTCCTTGACCAAGATCGCCGGCGATCTGGCCCTGATGGGGTCGGGCCCGCGGGCGGGCATCGGCGAGCTCTTCTTGCCCGAGCTTCAGAAGGGATCGTCGATCATGCCGGGCAAGGTCAACCCGGTGATCCCCGAGGTCGTGTTGCAGGTCTCCGCGCAGGTGATCGGCAACGACACCGCGATCACCGTGGGCGGACTGCAAGGTCAGTTCGAGCTGAACGTGAGGATCCCCCTGATCGCCCGCAACCTGCTGCAGTCGCTGAACCTGCTCACCTGCGCCTCGCGGGCGTTCGCCGAGAAGTGCGTCGATGGGATAACCGTCAACAAGGCAGGCTGCGCCGCCTCGGCCGGCGCGACGCTGGCGGTCGCCACCGCGCTGAACGGCGCGATCGGCTACGACAAGGCGACCGCGATCGTCAAAAAGGCGACCGACTCGGGCCGCCCCCTGCGCGAGGTCGCATTGGAGGAGGGCGTCGACGCAAAGCTCTATGACGCCACGATCGACCTGAAGAAGATCGCCGCGGGAAATCGGGGGTAGGGCGCCGGTTGCTCGACTGAGTAACGCGTGCCGGAGCGGTTGGTCAGGGTTCGCGCGATATGAACAGGTTGAGATCGGTCCAGTCGGACTGCTCAGGTCGTGCGGCGATCTCGCGCCTGAGCACCTCGACGATCGTGCCGAACTCGCCGTGGTCGATGCCGACGACGATGCCCAGACCGGCGTGTCGCCTGCCGGCTTCCGCCCACTGCCTGGCAATCACCGTGAAGTCCTTGACGTCGAAAGTGATCATCGCGCGCGTCTCGGTTGTGGCCAGTTCGAGCAGATGCTCGTCCGCCAGGCCGTCGAGCTGGCGCTCTTCGGCAACGGCGCGCACGTCATGACCCTGCTCGCGCAGCGGTCTGGCAATGCGCCGTGCTGAGATGTGCGCGTCGAAGAGCAGTCGCACGGGTACGGAGGGGAGGGGACGCGCGGCTACTCAGACGTGGACACGGCTGACGGCGATGAACGGGAATTCCTGTTCCAGTTGCTCGATCGGCCGTCTGTTTTCAGCGATGGCTTTATCGATCTCGTCGGGGAACCGTTTGTAGTAGTCGAGAGCGAGCCGGATCTGACGCTCGCCGACCGAACCATCTTCGGCCATGCGCTCCACCGAGTGGATGTCCTGATATGCCTCGACGATCTGCCAGACGTCAAACGCGGTCCCCATCAGCCAGGCGCGGCGGTCCCAGTCGGTGCCGCGAAAGGCGATCCCCGGGAAGAGACGCATGCGCAACGCCTCATCGGCAAGCGCCTCTACCACAGCGCCCTTGCTGCGCCCCGTGCGTTGGGCCTCGCGTTCCACGAACGTCTCCAGGCCCTTTGAGATCCGCATGCTGAATGGTGCCGACTTGGCTGGCATGCCATCATCGTAGCAAGTCCGATTACGATGTAATTTGGGTCATGATATTTGTTATCTATCTTTCTATCATCGCCTGACTATCTTGTCCGGGCCCTGCCGTGAGAAGCCCCTCGAGCAGAGTTCTTGCTCCCGCCTTCGACAGCGGTTCGTTGAGGTTGCCGCACTTCGGCGACTGCACGCAAGAGGGGCAGCCGCTGCTCGCACGGGCACTCGGCGATCAGGCGGTGGGCGTCGCGGCAGAGCTCCTCGAAGCGCTGGTAGGCCAGGCGCGTGATGCCGATGCCGCCGGGGTGGCCGTCGTAGATGAAGATCGTGGGGCCGCCCGTTTGCGGGTGTGCGTTGGTCGAGAGCCCGCCGATGTCCCAGCGGTCGCACATCGCGATCAGCGGGAGCACCGCGATCTGGGCGTGCTCGGCGGCGTGCAGCGACCCGAGCAGAGCGTCCATCGGGATCGCGATCGGGCCGGTGCTCGCCGTGCCGTTCGCGCTCGCGCCGCCCTCCTTGCCGCCCAAGGCGCCACCGGCCGGTGTCTCGCCCGCCAGGCCCGTGAGCGTGGCGCCGTCGAGCTCGAACCAGAGCGCCTGCGTGGAGAAAGATGTCTGGGGCAAGTCGAGCATCACCAGATCCACCTGGGCGTGATCGGATAGTCGCTTGCGCTGGTAGCCGAGCACGGTCTCGGTGACCGAGACCTCGCCGAAGGAGAGCGTCACGCCGAGCGCTTCGCGGCGGTCGAGCAGGCGCTCGATGCTGGTGTCGGTCTCGCGCTTGGGTTGGGTGTACCAGTCGCCGCCAAACGGCGCCACGAGGGCGCGACGGTTGGCGATGTCCAGTTCGCGCACCTCATAGGAGCGGCCTTGGTGCAGGTAGATGGCGCCGTCGTGGACGGTCGAATACGCGCGCGCGGCCTCGGTCTGCCCGAGCAGCTCGCCCGAGGAGACGTCGACGATCGCGAAGCTCTCGGGGGAGGAGGAGCGCAGCGAGACGCGCGCCGCGGGGTAGTCGGCGGGACGGCGCAGGACGTAGCTCTCGCCGCGCCCGCTCCGGCCCGCGGCTGGGGAGGTTGGGCGCTTGCGCAACAGACCGGCCGACACGAGCGCCTCGGCGTGGGCCTCCCAGCGCGGCCCGAAGAACTCGGCGTCCGCTGCTTCGAGTGGGCCCTCGTAGGCGGCGCACAGCAGGTGGGCCTGGTGGATCTGGGCGCTCTCGTGGTCGAGGATCGCGGCCTCGACGGGACGCTCGAGGAACTCGTCGGGGTGACGGCAGAAGAACTGGTCCAGGGCGTCCTCGCCGGCGACGTATACGGCGAACCCCTTGCCGCGGCGCCCCGCGCGGCCCCACATCTGGCGCAGCGCGGCGACCGTGCCGGGGAAGGTGACGACCATCGCGGCGTCGAGCTCGCCGATGTCGATGCCCAGTTCCAGGGCGTCGGTTGTGATCACGGCGCGCAGCTCGCCGCTCATCAGGCGCGCCTCCAGGGCGCGGCGCTGTTGGGGTGTGTAGCCGGCGCGGTAGGGGGCCACGCGCTCTGCCAAGTCGGGGTCGGTGCGCTCCAGGTCTTCGCGCACCAGCTTGGCGAGCAGCTCGACGCCCTTGCGCGACTTCATGAAGCAGATGCAGCGCGCCCCGTCGCGCACCAGTCGCGCGAGCGCCTCGGCCGCCTCGCCGAGGGCTGAGCGTCGCGCCCCGATCGCCTCGTCTATGAGGGGCGGATTCCACATCGCGATCTGCCGCCGTGGCGTGGGCGAGCCGTCGCGCTCGATCAGCGCGACGTCTTGCAGGCCGGTCAGTCGTTCGGCCAGCTCGACGGGATTGGCGATCGTGGCGGAGGCGAGCAACACGCGCACCTCGCTGCCGTAGGCGGCGGCGATTCGCAGCAGGCGGCGCAGGACGTTGGCAACGTGCGAGCCGAACACGCCGCGGTAGACGTGGGCCTCGTCGACGACGACGATCCGCAGGTGCCCGAACAGGCGCTCCCAGGAGCCGTGGTGGGGCAGGATGCCGAGGTGGAGCATGTCCGGGTTGGTGAGCACCACGTTGGCCTGCTTGCGCACGTCGCCGCGCACATCCTTGGGGGTGTCGCCGTCGTAGATCGCGGGGCGTACCTGCTTGGCCAGCCCAAACGCCGCGAGCGCACGCGCCTGGTCTTGGGCAAGCGCCTTGGTCGGGTACAGGTAGAGCGCGCGTGCCTGCGGTTCGGCGCAGAGGGTTTGCATGGTCGGCAGGTTGAAGCACAGCGACTTGCCCGAAGCCGTCCCGGTCGTGACGATCGTCGTCCGCTTCCAGGCGCAGGCCAGCGCTTCGGCCTGATGGGAGTAGAGCTGCTCGATGCCTGTGCGCCGAAGGCCCGCGAGGACGTCTGGGTGCAGTTCCGAGGGGATCTCGACGAGGCTGGCCGTGCCGGGCCCTTCATGGGCCTCACGCACGATCCGTCCGTCCTCGCGCGCCTCGTCGACGAGGGCGCTCCAGGGCTCGATTGCGCGCTCTGTGACGCCGGGTGTCCGCTTGCGCGAGCCGGCGGGCGGCTCGGCGGGCGTCGTGCTCGAGGGGGCGCCGGAGGCGGACTTGGCCATCGCTTGCGATAGTAGAGGCGATGCTCGACCCCGCAGCCGAGGACTGGGCGAAAAGGCGCACCCTCCACCATTCGCTCTATCCGGCGGCTCGCATCGCGGCCGAGCGTGAGGTGAGCGTATCGGTGTGTCTTCCGGCTCGCGAGTGCGCGGATACGATCGGGCAGATCGTGCGCGCCCTGCTCGACCTGCGCGCGGCGGGCGCGATCGACGAGGTTGTGGTGGTGGACGCCGCCTCGGTTGACGGCACCGCCCGGATCGCCGCCGACGCGGGGGCGAAGGTGGTGCAGGAGGCGGAGCTGATGGTGGAGTTGGGGTCGGTGGCCGAACACGCGGGGACCGAGCTCGTGCGGGAAGGTGAGCCGTTGGAGTGGCCCGGCCCGGTCCTGGGCAAGGGCGATGCGATGTGGCGCGCGTTGTCGGTGCTGGAGGGCGAGCTGGTCGTTTTCCTGGACGCTGACAGCGCCGACTTCTCCCCGCACTTCGCGAGCGGGCTGCTCGGCCCCCTGGTTTGTGAGCCGGAGGTTCAATTCGTGAAGGCCTTCTACCGGCGCCCGTTCGAGCACGGGGGGGTCTCGCTGCCGGATGGCGGGGGACGCGTGAACCGTCTGCTGGCGCGCCCGGCGCTCGCACTCTTCTATCCCCAGTTGAGCGCGGTGCGCCAACCCTTGGCGGGCGAGGTCGCGGCGCGGCGTGAGCTGCTCGAACGGGTGCCGTTTACGACCGGCTACGGCGTCGAGATCGGGATGCTCATCGACGTGTGGCGCGCGATCGGCCTCGACGGTCTCGCGCAGGTCGATCTCGACGTGCACCGCAATCGTCACCAGACGCTGGCAGCGCTTGGGGAAATGTCCGAGCGGGTGCTCGCGACGATCGCGCGGCGCGTGTGCGAAGAGGACAGGTTGAGCGAAGTTGATCTGTCCGAGGCGCCCCTCGAGCGTCCGTCGCTTGAGTCTGTGAGAAGTCGATGAAGACGCGCTGCCTGTACGTCGATCTCGACGGCACGCTGCTCGGCCGTGGCGCTTCGCTGCTGCACGACGGGGAGGGCAAAGTCTCGCTCGACGGGGTGCGGGCCGTCCAGGCGTGCTTGCGCGCCGAGGTGGAGGTCGTGTTGATGTCCGGTCGGCGCAGCATCCAGGTCGCCGAGGACGCGCGCCTGTTCGGTCAGAGCTCCTACATCTTCGAGGCCGGCGCGTGTGTCGTGTTCGGCGATCCGCGCTTGGGCGGCGAGGAGCACTGGTTGACCGGCGAGCTGCAGCCGGGTGAGCTGACGATCGCCCAGCAGATCGAGCGCTCGGGGGCGCCGGCGATGCTGCTCGAGCGATACGCGGGGCGCTTGGAGTACCACGAGCCGTGGCATTCGGGTCGCGAAGTCTCGCACCTGTTCCGCGGGCTGGTGGACGCCTTCGAGGTGGACGCGCTGTTGGCCGAGGAAGGTCACGGGCAGCTGCGGCTCGTCGACAACGGAGTCGTCCACCGGCGTTCGGCGGCGCTCGCGGAGCTCCCGCACGTGCGCGGCTACCATCTGGTGCCGGCCGGCGCTTCGAAGGCGGGAGCGGTGGCCTTTCACAGGCAGGTGCGGGGCTACGCTCGCGAGGAGACCTTCGCGGTCGGCGACTCGCGCGAGGACCTCGCTTGCGCGAGTCACGTCGGGAGCTTTTGGCTCGTGGGCAACGCGGTGCGGCGCGATCCGACGATCCGCGAGGCGGCGGTCGGCTATGAGAACGTGCGCGTCGCCGAGGCCGAGCACGGCGCCGGGGTCTACGAGGCGGTCCTCAGCACGCTTGTCGCTGGATGAGTGTGCCGCTCAGCGCGCTCGTCGCCGGATGAGCTGGCCTACTCGATGATGCGTTCCCGCTTCTCCTCCTCGTAGAGCCGTTCCACGACGAAGTCTTTGAGCAGGGTTTGGTAGCCGGTGTTGCGTCGCGCCGCCAGTGCCCTTCAGGCGCTTGATGGTGAACTCATCGAAGCGGACCGCGATCGGGGTCGTTCGTTTGGGCGGCCGGGGCGGGGTGTCTGCGTGTCCACGCTGCTTGCGCTCGTCCATCTCGGCCAGCTCGGCTTCGAGCTTCTCCAGGGCGCGTTGGTTCGCTTCTTGTTCCATGGCCTGACGGGAGTCTCTGGTCGGAGACTTGGGGTCATTCGGTGTCGGTGTCATATCTCTATTTTGCACTATACACAATAGTACATACCAATCGTAGATACGATTGACAAATCAAAAAAATCAACGGCCAACTCTCGCCCAAAGCCGTCGCCAGAACCCTGGCTGTGGTCGTCTGCGCCAACGGGCCGGCGGTGGCACCGTGGTACGAACCAGAGAAACCCACTCGGCCAGCGGCAGCTCGCCGGCTATCAGACGGCCGAGCGCGCTTGTCACGGGCGCCCGCTCGTCGGTTCGGGCTCCGGCGCGCTCCAGTGTGCGCGCAAGCAGAGGTACCCACTCCAACGACTCGACGGCCTGACCGATCCGCGCCGGGATCTCGGCGGCCGGCACACCTTCGGCGAGCAGCTCGCCGGCACGGCGGTTGCGCGACTCGCGCGCGAGTGCGGTCGCGAGCAGGTCGCCGACGCCGGCCAGCCCGATCATCGACTCCGGGCGGGCGCCCAGGCTCTCGGCGTAGCGCCACACCTCTGCGAAGATGTGACCCGCTGCGGCCCCCGCGGCGTTGGCGCCCTGTGCCTCGGTTGCGCCCGCCGCAAGCGCTGCCGCGTTCTTGGCGGCGCCGGCAAGCTCGACGCCGATCGGGTCGTTTGACTGCTCGCAGACGACACCGGCACGAGTGAAGATCTGGGCGAGCGTGTGCGCCAGATCCTCATCGACGGACGCCACGACCAGGCCGGCGCCAGAGCGGACCATCTCCTGCGCGTGGGCCGGTCCACCCACACAAGCGACACGGTGCGCTCCGAAGATGTCGCTCAAGACCGAGGTCGGCGGCCTCCCGTCGGGAGGGACAAGTCCCTTTGCCACCGACACGACCGCGGCGCGCTTGGGCAACTCACCGGATTGGAGGGCCGCGATCGCGACGTCCAGGCTGCGGGAGGGAACCGCGAGGAAGACATAGTCGGCTCGCGCGACTCCCGCGCTCACGGGCTCGATGCGCAGCTGGCTCGGCAGCTCGACGCCTGGCAGGTAGAGTCGGTTCTCGCGATCTGCCGACAGCGTCGCGGCCTGCTCGGCGCGGCGCGTCTGCAGGGTCGTGCGCAGGCTCGCTCGGCTCAGGAGCACCGCCAGCGCGGTGCCGAACGAACCGGCTCCGATCACGACAGCACGGCGTGCCACGGGGCTTGGCAAAGCGCGCGCTCGCGCGGCACGTGACACGTGGGTGGCGATAGGCTCGGAGGAGGTCATCCGATGCGCGAGCCTACTGCCCCAGAGACCAGCGAAGTGGAGTGGCGCAACTGGGCCGGCGACGAAAGCTGCCGTCCGCGCGAGGTCGTGCACCCGCGATCGACCGAGGAGATCGCCGCGGCCGTGGCGCGCGCGAGTCAAGCGGGGATGCGTGTGCGGGTGGCGGGCGCGGGACATTCCTTCACGGACATCGCTTGCACGGACGGGATGTTGATCGTGCTCGACCGCTTCCAGGAGACCCTGGATGTGGACCGAGCGTCCGGCCTCGTGCGCGTGCAGGCCGGGATCTCGATTGCTCGCCTGAACGCTGCGGTGGCCGAGCACGGGTTGGCGCTTGAGAACCTGGGCGACATCGACGCCCAGAGCATCGCCGGAGCGATCTCTACCGCCACGCACGGGACCGGCGCGCGGCTGCGCAACATGCCTTCGCAGGTCGTCGCGTTGACGCTTGTCTTGGCCGATGGTTCGGTCTTTGAGTGCTCGGAGCAGGACGACGCCGAGGCGCTGCTCGCGGCGCGCGTCGGGCTGGGCGCGCTCGGCGTGATCGCCGAGGTGACGCTGCGCTGCGTGCCGGCCTTCACGCTGTGTGGGATCGACGCGCCGGCGCCGCTAAAGGACACGCTTGCGCGCTTCGAGCAGCTGGCGCTGGAGAACGATCACTTCGAGTTCTACGTGTTCCCGCACTGCGACACGGCGCTGACTCGCACCAACAATCGCACCGAGCAACCGCCCGAGCCGCGCGGCAAGGTGGCCGAGTACGCGAACGACGTGCTGCTGACAAACCGCACCTTCGAGATGTTCTGTCGCATAGCGCGACGGGTGCCGAACCGCATCCCGGAGATCAACCGGATCGTGACGCGATTGGCCGGCAAGTCCAAGCGCATCGATCGCTCCGATCGCATCTTCGCGAGCCCACGCCTGGTCAAGTTCACCGAGATGGAGTACGCGTTGCCGCGCGAGCGCACGAGCGAGGCGGTCAGGCGCGTGCTCGAGACAGTCGAGCGCCGCGGCTTCGCGGTGCCGTTCCCGATCGAGGTTCGCGCGGTCGCCCCCGACGACGCTCTGCTCAGCACGGCTCAGGGGCGAGACAGCGGGTATGTGGCGGTGCACATGTACCAGGGGATGCCGTGGCGGCCCTACTTCGAGGCCGTCGAGCGGATCATGGTCGAGCTCGACGGTCGCCCCCACTGGGGCAAGCGCCACTCGCAGACCGCGGCCACGTTGCGGCCTCGCTATCCAGGATGGGAGCGCTTCCAAGCGGTCCGCGCGCGTCTTGACCCGGCGGGCCTCTTCGCCAGCGCTTGGACCGATCGCGTGCTGGGGCCGGTCGGCGGGGCTCCGTGAGCGGTTCGCGTCGGCGCCTGGAGAGCGCCACGACGGTGCGCTCGGCGGGTGACTCGCGCCTGCGCCTCGATCGCGCCACGGCCGAGCTCGAGCCGCCGTTCGCGGTCGTCGACCTGGACGCGTTCTGGGCCAACGCGGCCGACATGCGCCGGCGCGCCCACGGCAAGCCGATCCGGTTGGCCTCCAAGTCGGTGCGCTGCCGCTCCCTTCAGGAGAGGGTGCTGGCACGGCCCGGCTTCGAGGGGACGCTTGCCTTCACTTTGCCCGAGGCTCTGTGGTTGGCCGGGCACGGCTTCGAGGACCTTGTTGTGGCCTACCCGACGGTCGATCGTCACGCGATCCGCATGCTGGCGACGCTGACCGACGAGTCCCCGCGGGCGCGCCTGGCGCTGATGGTGGACGGTGCCGCCCAGCTCGATCTGATCGAAGCGGCCGCGCGCGGCTCGGAGCAGCCGATCGAAGTGTGCATCGAGCTCGACGCCGGTCTTTGGCTGCTCGACGGACGGCTTCGCATCGGCGCCAAGCGCTCACCCGTCCATTCACCCGAGCAGGCGGCGGCGCTCGCGCGCGAGGTCGTGAGCCGTCCGCGCCTGCGTCTCGTCGGGATGATGGCCTACGAGTCCCAGGTCGCCGGTGTCGGCGACGAGCCACCGGGCAGGCGTGTGCGCGCGGCGACGATTCGAGGACTCCAGCGACGCTCGCTGGCCGAGCTCGCCTCGCGGCGCGCCGCCGCGGTCGCCGCGGTGCGCGACGTGCTCGCCGCCGCAGCCCAACCGCCGCTGCGTTTCGTCAACGGAGGTGGCACCGGCAGCCTGGAGTCTACGGCCGCAGAGCCGGAGGTGACCGAGATCGCGGCGGGCTCGGGCTTGTACGCACCGACGCTGTTCGACGCTTACCGCGCCTTTCAGCCCGAGCCCGCGGCGCTGTTCGCGCTGCCGGTCGTCCGCAAGCCGCGCGCCTCGGTCGCGACCGTGCTGGGCGGCGGCTATCTCGCCTCGGGGCCAGCCGATGGGGCGCGCCTGCCCTCCCCGTTCTTGCCGGCCGGTCTGGCGCTCGACAAGCAGGAGGGTGCGGGCGAGGTGCAGACCCCGCTCGCGGGCGCCGCGGCCCACGCGCTGGAAGTCGGCGACCGCGTCTGGTTTCGTCACGCCAAGGCGGGCGAGCTGTGCGAGCGCTTCGACCGCCTGTATTTGATCGAAGGCGAGCGGGTGGTCGAGGAGGTGCCGACCTACCGGGGCGAGGGGCGTTGCTTTCTGTGAGTGCATGAGCCCGACCCTGCCGGCATCGGTGGTCGCCCAGTGCGCGTCAGTCTGAGGGTGTGGCCGCGGAAGGGTAGAAGCGCGCGACGGTGAAGCCGATCAGGACCGGCACGTGTATCGCGAACACGACCAGCGACAGCGTCAACACGACCAGGGCGCCGCCTTTGAGGTGGTTGCGCAGGAACGCGTACTCGATCGTGGCGGCGATGATCGTGTAGGCCAGCAGCGCCCACTTGGCGACATCCCAAAACCTGGTCCAGGCGAAGTCAGGTACGCGCGCGAGCAGGATGAGGTTGGTAGCCAGCAGCAGAGCGGAGGCCGCTAGCAAAGCGATCGCGGGCGCGAGGGAAACCTGTTCGGGGAGGTGCGAGGCGAGATAGATGCCGCCGGCCACGATCAGCGCGAGCGAGGTCATCGCCAGTTGGGTCACCGGGGGAAGCGCGCGCTCACCGGTATCGCCGGCGTGGCTGTGAGCCTGCTCGGGCGATGCCGCGACGGTGCTCACGATGAGGCCAGTTTGGTCATGATCACGAGCGTGGCGATCTGCATCAGCCCGGTGGCTCCGGCGGTATAGATGAAGCGCTTCATCAGCTTCTCGATCACCGCCGGGTTGGGGCGCGGCTTCTTCAGCTCCACCAAGACCGCGATATTCGCGGGCTCGAGCAGTCCGAGCGCGATTACGGCCATGATCCCAACCACGATGTAGCTGGCCACGACCCAGCCGTGCAGCGGATTGCCGGAGTCGACCGTTCCCGTGTGCACCCCGAGCTGCCATCCGGCCGCGAGCGTGACGGTGACGACCGTGGGCATGATCAGGACCATCTTGGGCATCAGCCGCTTGGTGAACTCGATGCGCGCCGGGATCGACATCTTGCCGATGATGGGGCCCAGCACGAAGCCGAGAAACAGGTCGATGATCGTCCACGCGGCGCCGCCGACGACGTGCAGAAACGTGAGCGGCCACAGTTCGTTGACAGCGATCCCGGCGATCAACAGCGCCAGCACGACGGCCACGATCGGAAGTCCCGCGAGCGGGACGATCTGGAAGTCCTCGCTCGACCGGCCCCCCGCCGCCGCCGCTTCGCTTGCGAGTGGCGGAGCGTCGAGGGCCACGTCGTGCATGGGCTGACAGTAGCGCCCGTGGGCACGTCACGTCAACAGCGCAGATTCCCGCAATCGCCGCGCGCCCCTATGCGCCTACTGGAATGGGCGCTTAAATGACCGTCGCCAGCTGCTTGCCCGCCGCGGCGATCCCGCGCGCCGTGGTCGCCTCGAGGATGAGCTGCAGGTCGATGATGCGTGCCTCGAAGCGGTCGAGCGCGTCGTGGGCGACTATCGCGTAGGCGGGCAATCCCGTCTGGCGCGCGCGGGTGGCGGCCTCGAACGCGACGCTGCCCACGAGCGCGCGGTCCTCGAGGCGGGCGCAGGCGATCACGAGCGCGCGGGCGGCGCGCGCGCGGCGGTCGAAGTCGAGCAGACCGAGCGGCTGGGACGCGTCGGCTGTGGGCACGCACGGCTCCTGCGCGAGCGGGCACAGATCGCACGTGAGGCGCCCGTCGGCGGTCAGGCCGCGCCCGATCGCGCGCGCCACGCGCTCGGCGTCGAGCTGTTCGTCGAAGGCGCCGGCGAGCACGAGAACGGTCTCGGAGATCATGGGTGGCATCCTTTCAGCGATGGCTGACGACGATCACGTGATGCTCGAGGTGTGTGGGAGGGAGCTGCGCGTCTCCAAACCCGACAAGCTGTTCTTTCCCAAGCCGGGCTTTACCAAGCTCGATCTGGTCGCCTACTACATCGAGTGCGAGCAGGCGGTGGTGCGCCATCTCAGGGAGCGACCCACGGTCATGAAGCGCTGGGTGGATGGGGTCGCCGGCAAGCCGTTCTTTCAAAAGCGAGTTCCGGGCGGGGCGCCCGAATGGCTCGAAACGGCGACGGTGACGTTTCCCAGCGGACGCCACGCGCGCGAGCTGGTGCCCAACGACGCCGCCCACCTGGTGTGGGCGGTCAACCTGGGCGTGATCGACTGGAATCCGTGGGCGGTTCGTCGCGCGGATCTGGATCACCCCGACGAGCTGCGCATCGACCTCGACCCCGGGCCCGACGCGGACTTCGCGATGGTGCGGCGCGTGGCGCTCGTTGTGCGTGAGGTGCTCGAGGAGCACAAGCTGCTCGGTTTCCCCAAGACCTCCGGCTCGCGGGGCATCCATGTGTTCGTTCGGATAGTGCCCGAGCACGGCTTCTCCGAGGTGCGCCGCGCCGCGCTTGCGCTCGCGCGGGAGGTGGAGCGCAGGATGCCCGGCGAAGCCACTTCGCGTTGGTGGAAGGAGGAGCGCATAGGGGTTTTCATCGACTACAACCAGAACGCGCGCGACCGCACTGTGGCCTCCGCCTACTCGGTGCGCGCCGTGCCCGACGCGCGCGTGTCCTGCCCGCTGGAGTGGGAGGAGGTGCCCGACGTGGATCCGGCGGAGCTGCGCATCGACACCGTGCCGGCGCGCTTGCGCGGGCGCGGCGACCCCTCGGCTTCGATCGACGATCGCGCCGGCTCGCTGAGCGGGTTGCTCGAGCTGGCCGCGCGCGACGAGCACGAGGGCCTTGGCGACGCGCCATGGCCGCCGCACTTCCGCAAGCAGACTGGGGAGCCGCGGCGCGTGCGACCCAGCCGAGCGAAGCAACGATGACGCGCGCGGCGGCGGCGCTCTGCTTCTCCCGTCGCGCGCGGGGCTCCGCTTGCGTAGGCTGGGCGGCGCTGGGATGACGCTCCCGCTCACCCCACCCTTGAAGCCAGAGTTCGCGCTTTCGCGCAAGGCTCTGCCCGAAGGGGAGGAGTACGTGTATGAGGTCAAGCTCGACGGCTTTCGCTGCCTCGCCTTCGTCGACGGCGAGGAGGTCTTCTTGCAGTCGCGCAACGGCAAGACGCTCGGGCGCTACTTCCCCGAGCTCCTGTTCCCGCCCAGGCGCTTTGTGCTCGACGGCGAGATCGTCGTGCGCGACGCGAGTGGGCGCGAGGACTTCGACGCGCTCGGTCAGCGTGTCCACCCGGCGCAGTCGCGTGTGCAGCGCTTGGCCGTCGAGACACCGGCCTTGTTCATCGCCTTCGACCTGCTCGCCTACGAGGACGATTCGTGGCTGGAGCAGCCCTTCGAGCAGCGCCGCGCCGGGCTCGAGTGGATGTTCGAGGCCGGCCTGTTCGCCGGCTTTCCGGTCGAGCTGATGGTCTCGGTCGATACGGCCGCGGAGGCTGAGCCTTGGCTGCGCGACGCCGAGGGAGTGATAGCCAAGGAGCGCTCGGCCGCCTATCTGCCGGGCGAGCGCAAGGGCATGATCAAGGTCAAGCGGACCCGCACGATCGACGCTGTCGTCGCGGGCTGGCGGCCGGGCAAGGAGGAGCACACTGTCGGGGCTCTGATCCTGGCCCTCTACGAAGGCGAGGATCTGCGCGTGGTTGGCCACTGCTCGGGCTTGACCGCGAAGGTCAAGCGCGAATTGGTCGACTCGCTTGCACCGTATGAGACGGGCGAGCGCGGGTCGGCCGATCCGTCGCGCTGGAGCGCCGATCGCAACCTCGAGTGGGTCGCTCTGCGCCCGGAGCTCGTCGTGGAGATCGACTTCGATCATGTCTCCGCCGGGCGCATCCGCCACGGTGCGAAGCTCAAACGCTGGCGCGAGGACAAGGACCCTAAGGAGTGCACGGTCGAGCAGCTCGCAACGTAGGTAGTCTGGAGTCATGAGCGAGCAAGGCGCCGCCACGGCGACCGTGGCCGAGGAGGAGTACCTGCAGATCCTGTTTTGGCTGCACGAGGCGGGTCTGCCGATGACGGGCGCCAATGTCGCTCGCGCGATGCAGCTCTCCGCTCCGACGGTGCACGAGATGGTGGGGCGCCTCGAGCGCGACGGCTACATCACCCGCGGCTCCGATCGCGCGATCTCCTTCACTCCCACGGGCGCCGAGCACGCGGAGGGCATCGTGCGACGTCATCGCTTGATCGAGCGATTTCTGACCGATGTGCTGGGCGTCCCTTGGGATGAGGTGCACGAGGAGGCCGAGCGCTTGGAGCACGCGATGTCGCCGGTGCTCGAGGAGAAAATGTTGGCCGCGATCGGCGACGCCAAGACGTGTCCGCACGGACACCCGATCGTCGCCGGCGCTCGTCTTGCCGGCGTCCCGCTCGCGGACGTCGAGGTGGGCGCGGAGGTGCGGATTCTGCGCTTCGAGAACGAGGCGGAGGACCTTCTGCGCTACCTCAAGGAGTCGGGTATCGAGCCGGGCCTGACGGGCACGCTGGCCGAGCACGACGAGGAGCAGGTCGTCCTCGAAACGCCCGAGGGCGTTCGCTGTGTGCTCACGCCGAGCGTCGCCGAGACCGTGTCAGTGACAGCCGATCCCTCGCCGCCGCCGCGAACGGCTCTACCCGAGCAGTTGGTATTGGGCCAAAGATACGGTCGCTGACGGGCGCGAGAGCCGGCGCCATACTGCGTCCTCGCCCGCTCGCGTGCCATGCACGCCACGCGGGCTGCGTCCTTGTCTGGCTTGGCTCTCGCGCCCGTCAGAACGGACAGCTTCAGAGCGACCGGAACGCTTCGGCGAGACGCGCCACGCCTTCGTCGATCTGCTCGGGAGTGACGCCCGAGTAGGCGAGCCTGAGGGTGTTCTCGCCGCCCTCCAGCAGGAAGTCGGTGCCCTTCACGAAGGCCACGCCCAGCTCGCCCGCGAGCTTGAACAGGGCCTCAACGTCGGTGCCCTCGGGCAGCTCGACCCACATGAAATAGCCGCCCTGCGGGGCCACGAACTTGGCCTCGGGGAGATCGCGCTGGAGGGCGGTTTGCAGGGTCAGGACGCGCTTGGCCAGCGCTGTGCGCACGGTCTCGATCGAGCGCTCGATCGCGCCCGAGGCGCAGAACTCGTAGACGATCGCTTGGGAGACCATGCTCGGCGATATGTAGGTGTTCGTCGCCAGTTTGGCGATCTTGCCGATCAGGTCGGTCGGCCCCACGAGGTAGCCGACCCTGATGCCTGGGCACACTGTCTTTGAGAAGGAGGACGCGTACACGACCCGCTCCGGGTCCATCGAGAGCATCGTCGGCAGCCGCTCACCGCTGAAGCGCAGGTCGACGTAGGGGTCGTCCTCGAAGATCAAGAAGTCGTGCTCCGCGGCCAGCCCGACCAGGGCCTTGCGCTTCTCCAGTGAAAGCGTGTAGCCCGCCGGGTTCTGGAAGTTGGGGATGATGTGCGCGAGCTTGGGCTTGACCGCGCCGCTCGAGCCAGAAGGGGCCTGGCCGGCCCCGGCTTGCCCGCCGCTCAACAGCGACGCGAGCGCGGTGGTGTCGATCCCGTCGGGTTGCAGCTCGACCGGGTGCACATTGGCTCCGCGCGAGCGCAGGTTGAGCAGCGTGCGGTCGTAGGTTGGGCGCTCCACGATCACCTCATCGCCGGCTTTGACCACCTGCTCGAAGAGGAAGGCGTCCGCCTGCATGGAGCCGTTGGTGACGAGCACCCGCTCGGGCTCCACACCGTGCTTCTCGGCTATCCAAGTCCGCAGGAGCGGGTAGCCGATCGAAGTGCCATATCCGGTAGTGCCCGCCGGATCGTTCTCGAACGCGCGCGCGGCGGCGTCCCTCAGCCCCTGCACGTCGACGATGTCGAGCGACGGTGCGCCCCTTGCGAATGAGATCACGGCCGACATCCTACGTGGGAGGCTTGGGCAACAGCAGTCTGGCGAGCTCGTCGCTGAGCTCGGCCATGGTGTGCTCCAGGCGCTGCTTGAAGCGAACCAGCTCGGCGCGGTCGATCGGTTGCGGCCCCGGCCCCGGCCCCGGCGCGGGCGGATGCTCGGGCGGCGGCGGGCCCGGCGGGGTCGTGGGCGGCGGCTGGGGGGTTGGGCTCGGCGGCGGGATCGGTGGGCCTGGTCGCTCCACCAAGGGCCCGGCCGAAGACGGGTGCCCGAAGGAGGAGGCGGAGGTATCGTCGGAGGGGATCTCGCCGAAGGCGGTTTCGCGCACGTCCACTTTCCAATCCTGGCCGCTCGCCGCCGGCTGCGCGGGCAGTTCCTCGCCGCCGAAAACGGGCGGACCGCCGAAACTGTCGTCGTCCACGATCGCGTTTGTCGCCTGGGGCGGCTCGATCGCCTCGTCGACGAGCCTGCCCGAAGCTTGCGCTTGCTCGAACGACGTGGGCTTCGCCTCGCGCGGTCCGATCGCGGTCAGCTCTTGCTCTAGCTGTTGCAGCTTGAGCTCCAACTCGCCGAGCGTCTTTGAGACCTCCTGGTCCACGCCCTTAGCGTAGCCGTTGGGCGATCGGCGATCTGCCGGCGTGCCTCGAAGGGAGCGTCCACGCCCCCGAACGGCGTGTCGGTTGCGGATCGGCGGCGGCGCCGCGAGGAAACATCCGTCAAAGGCCGGCGGATACTCCGCCGAGTATCTCGACGGCGATCTCCGCCACTTCGGTCGGGGTGCGGCCCACCCTGACGCCCTTGGCTTCGAGAGCGAGCGCCTTGGCGGCGGCGGTGCCGGCCGAGCCGGAGACGATCGCGCCGGCGTGGCCCATCTGCTTGCCTTCGGGCGCGGTGAAGCCGGCGATGTAGGCGACGACGGGCTTGGAGACGTTGCTGGCGATGTACTCGGCGGCCTCCTCCTCGGCCGAGCCGCCGATCTCGCCGGAGAGCACGATCAGCTCGGTCTGCTCGTCATGCTCGAATAGCTCGATGATGTCCACGAACGAGGAGCCTGGAACAGGATCGCCGCCGATGCCGACGATCGAGCTGCAGCCGAAGCCGGCCTGGGCGATCTCGTTGCCGATCTGGTAGGTCAGGGTCCCCGAGCGGGAGACGACGCCGACGTTGCCCTCGCTGAAGAAGGAGGCCGGGATGATCCCCACGTTGGCCTTGCCGGGCGAGAGGATGCCGGGGCAGTTGGGCCCGACCAGGCGCGTGTTGGGGTGGTCGCGCTTAAGCGTGTTGTAGACGCGCAGCTCGTCGTGGGCGGGGATCCCCTCGGTGATCGCGATCACGAGCTCGACGCCGGCCGCGGCCGCTTCGAGGATCGAGTCGGCGGCGAAGCGCGGCGGCACGAAGATCATCGCGGTGTTCGGCTGTGCCTCGCGGGCCGCGTCCTCCCAGGAGTCGAAGACAGGAATCCCCTCGACATCCTGGCCGCCCTTGCCGGGTGTGACGCCGCCGACGACGTTGGTGCCGTAGCGGCGGTTGTTGAGTGTGTGGAAGGACCCCTCTTTGCCGGTCATTCCGGCCACGCACAGGCGCGTCTCGTTGCCGACCAGGACGCTCATGCGGGGGCTCCTTGCTGCTGTTGCGCGGCGAGCGCGACGACCTTCTCGGCCGCCTCGTTCATCGTCTTGGCGGCGTGGACGTTCGGCAGCTGGGCCTGCTGCAGCAGCTCGCGGCCCTGCACGTCGTTGGTGCCGTCCAAGCGGACCACGAATGGAACGGTTGGTTTGATGTCTTCGAAGGCCCCGATCAGGCCCTTGGCGACCTCGTCGCAGCGGGTGATGCCGCCGAAGATGTTGAACAGGACGGCTTTGACTTTGTCGTTGGAGAGGATCAGCTCGACGGCCTGCTTGACCTTGGCCGCGTCCGAGCCGCCGCCCGCGTCGAGGAAGTTGGCGGGGCTGCCGCCGGCCTGGGCGACAACGTCGAGTGTGGACATCACGAGCCCGGCGCCGTTGCCGAGGATGCCGACGTCGCCGTCGAGCGCCACGTACTGGACGCCCTGTTCTTTGGCGCGGCGCTCGATCGGGTCTTCGTTCTCGGCGTCGGAGAGGCCCTGGTTCTCGGGGTGGCGGTAGAGCGCGCTGCCGTCGAGCGAGACCTTCGCGTCGAGCGCCTTGACCTTGCGCTCCGGCGTCACGATCAAGGGGTTGATCTCGGCGAGCGTGCAGTCCTCCGCCAGCCACACCTCATACAGCGCCACGAGCGCGTCGGCCACACCCTCGACGACGTCGGCGTCGGCGCCGCCCTTGCGAGCGATCTCGACCGCCTCCTCGCGGCTGAGGCCCTGCAGGGCGTCCACGTGGTGGCGCACCAGCTTCTCGGGGCTGTGCTCGGCCA
Source organism: uncultured Solirubrobacterales bacterium (assembly GCA_963753145.1). Classification (GTDB taxonomy): domain Bacteria; phylum Actinomycetota; class Thermoleophilia; order Solirubrobacterales; family Solirubrobacteraceae; genus Palsa-744. Next base: position 539,352 of record CAVWAX010000003.1, on the reverse strand, counting down.
CCTGCTCGATCTCGACGCCGCCCTCGACGCTGAACATCACCATCGGCTGCTTAGCCGAGCGGTCGAGCAGAACCGAGGCGTAGTACTCGGTCGCGATGTCACTCGCGTGCTCGATCCAAAGGGTGCGCACGATGTGGCCCTTGATGTCCAAGCCGAGGATGTTGGTGGCGTGCTCGCGCGCCTCGGCCTCGTCGGCGGCCAGCTTCACGCCGCCGGCCTTGCCGCGTCCGCCGATCAGGACCTGGGCCTTGACGACGACCGGGTAGCCCACCTCGTTGGCGGCCGCGACGGCGTCCTCGACGGTGGTGACCGCCTTGCCGGCCGACACCTCAAGGCCGTGGCGGGCGAACAGAAGCTTTCCTTGGTACTCGAGCAGGTCCATGCGGCGCGAGACTCTAGCCGAAAGAGGCACAACGCGCGCCGAGGCGCGCGCGAGGCATAATGCTCGGCCGATGCCCATTCCAAAGAACATCACCTTCGTCACCTTCGACGTCTACGGCACCCTCATCGATTGGGAGACCGGCATCTACGAGGCTTTCGCCAAGGAGGCCGAGCGTGACGACTTCGAGATCGACCGCAACGTGTTGATCCCGCTGTTCCACGAGATCTCCCAGGAAATCGAGGCCGGCTCCTACGAGCTCTACGCCGAGGTGCTGCGGCGCACGGCGCTCGAGATCGCCGAGCGCCTGGAATGGAAACTGGAACCGTCGCGCTCCGGCTTCCTACCGGACTCGGTGCAGCGCTGGAAGCCCTTCAAGGAGACCGCCACGCAGCTGAACAAGCTTGCCAAGAAGCACAAGATGGGGTTGATTTCCAACATCGACGACAAGCTGCTCGGCCAGACGCGCAGGCATATCCCGATGGACTTCGACCTTGTCGTGACCGCTCAGCAGGTGCGCTCCTATAAGCCCGATCCGGCTCACTTCGTGGAGTGCGCCCGGCGCTTGGGCTCCAAGAAGGGTTGGGTGCACGTGGCGGCCTCCCACCACTCCGATGTGTCGCCCTGCATCAAGCAGCGCATCCCGGTGATCTGGATCAACCGCAACAAGCAGACGCTCGAGTCCTCGCAGCGCAAGCCCACCGCGGAAGTTCCCAATCTGCGCGAGGCGGCGAAGCTGCTCGGCGTCGCCTAGGCCCGGCCGGCCGGGCGCGACGCGGAAAGACGGTTAGGCGTGCGGGTCGTTTCGCTGCACGCCGATGTACTGGTCGCGACGAGCGCGATCTGGCAGACCAACTGCACGATCGTGCGAGGCCGTTTCTCGCCCGACCCCGAGAGCCTCGTGACTGTGCACATCGCCGGCGAGCCGGACGCCTCGGGAGAGACGTTCGTGATTGACTCGCCCGTCTTGCCCGAGGAGCTCGAAGCGCTGCCGGCGCTGATTGCCCAGGCCGGGTTTGCCTCGCCGAGCGGCTTGTTGGCGACACACGCCGACTGGGATCATCTGCTCGCGCGACTCGCCTTCCCGGAGGCGGCTCTAGGGTGCGCCGTTTCGACCGCGCGCCGGTTGAGCGAGCAGCCGGGTGCGGCCCAGCGGGAGCTGCGGGCGTTCGACCGGCAGTTCTACGTGGAGCGCCCTCGTCCGCTCAGCCTGGGCGCGGTCCAAGCGCTCGACGTGCCCGGTCGCTGCGAGATCGGTGGGCGCGTGCTGCAATTGCACGCGGCCGAGGGCCACACCGAGGATGGCATGGCCGTGTTGCTTAACTGGGCCAATGTGCTCGTGGTCGGGGACTACCTATCGATGGTAGAGGAGCCCCAGGTGGAGGGCTCAAGAGATGCGTACATCGCCACGCTGGAACGGTTGCGCCCGCTGGTGATGGCGGTCGAGCACGTGGTGCCGGGCCACGGTCCAGTGCTCGAGGCCTCGCGGGCGCTTGAGCTGTTGGATGCAAACAAGGCGATGCTCAGCGCGTGAGCATCGATGAGAATGAGGTGCCCGGAGGTCAGGCGTCGTTGCGGCGCACGTACCAGCGGACGGTCATCTCGGCCACGACGTCGCCGTCGGCGTTGGTCATCTGCACCTCGACCGGAAAGCGGATGCGCCCGTCCTCGCTGAGCTTGGCCTTGAGCGCGCCGCTGTCTTCGGTGAAGCGACCGGTCGCCGTGATATCGCCCTTGGCCAGCTTCTTGTAGGCGATCTCGGCCGACTCGGCCAGCGGCATGATCTCGCCCATGATGTCCAGGAACGCCCCCACGAACGCCGCCCCGGAGGCGGCCTCGCCCGCCGCGAACAGCGCGCCCGCGTGCAGCGAGCCGACGTGGTTGCGCAGGTGCTGCTCGTCGGGCAGCCTCACGACGCCGTGATCGGCGGCCACCTCGACCGTCTCCAGGCCGAGGTGCACGTTGAAGGGGATCGCCTGGCTCAATCCAGCGGCGACGGCGGCGTAGTCGACTGTTGACATTCCTGGTCCTCTGCTTGTGTTGGTCGGCGGGCCGGCCGGCGCTCAGCTCTCGGCGGCGGCGTCGCTCTTGATCGTGGCGATCGGCGCGCCCGCGTTGATCGGCTCGCCCTCGACGATCGGCAGCTCGGCGATCGTGCCCGCCTTGTGGGCGGTGATCTCGTTCTCCATCTTCATCGCCTCGATGATGCACAGGAGCTGACCCTCGGTGACGCTGTCGCCCTGTTTGACCAGCACCTTCCACATGTTGCCCTGCAAGGGCGACTCGAGTGTGTCAGGACCCCCGGCGCTCGAAGCCTTTGCCCTGGAGGCGCGCTTCGGCGCCGCCTGGCCCGCGGGAGCCGATCCGTTGCTCGCCACGCCGCCGATCGGCGGCGGCCCGAGGACCTTGACTTCGAAGCGCTGTCCTGAGACCTCGACCGTGTAGGTGTGCTCCAGCTTCTCGGCCTCGTCCTCGTCGCTCTTGGCGGCGGGCTTCTCGAAGGCGAGTGTCTTCAGCCACGTCTTGTCCTCCAGCAGGTCGCGACAGGTCTCGCCTTTGGTCCACTGCTCGGTCTGAAGGAGCGCCTTGTGGAAGGGGATCAAGGTCTTCAGGCCCTCGATCTCGTATTCGTGCAGCGCCCTGAGCATGCGCTTGGTCGCCTGGGCGCGGTCGGCATCCCAGACGATCAGCTTGGAGACCATGGGGTCATACATCGGCGAGACTTCCCCGCCGGCCCCGACGCCCGAGTCGACGCGCACGCCGGGTCCTTTCGGCTCGGAGTAGGCGCCGATCTTGCCGGGGGCGGGGGCGAAGTTCTTGGAGGCGTCCTCGGCGTTGATACGGCACTCGATCGCGTGGCCGCGCAACACGACGTCCTCTTGGCGGATCGCCAGCGGCTCGCCTGCGGCCGCGCGGATGCCTTCCTTGACGATGTCCACGCCGGTGGTCATCTCGGTTACGCAGTGCTCGACCTGCACGCGCGTGTTCATCTCCAGGAAGAAATATTCGGAGCTGCCGTCCTCCTTGGGCGCGAGCAGGCCCTCGATCGTGCCGGCGCCGACGTAGTCCACGGCGCGCGCGGCCTCGACTCCGATCTTGCCGATCCGCTCGCGCAAAGCCTCGTCGACAACCCATTCGGGCGCGGGGGACTCCTCGATCACCTTCTGGTGGCGGCGCTGGATCGAGCAGTCGCGCTCGCCGAGGTGGATCACGTTGCCGTGGCGGTCGGCGAGCACCTGGACCTCGACGTGGCGCGGGTCGGGCAGGTAGCGCTCCAGGTAGACGGTGGGATCGGAGAAGAACTTCTCGCCTTCGCGGCTGGAGCCCTCGAAGGCGCCCTCGAGCTCCTCGGGGGAGAGCGCCACGCGAAAGCCCTTGCCGCCGCCGCCGCCCGCGGCCTTGACGGCGACGGGGAAGCCGATTTCCTTCTCGGCGATCTTCATCGCCTCGTGCACGGTGCCCACCGGCGCCGTCGTGCCCGGCACGATCGGGACGCCGGCCGCCTTCATCAGCTCGCGGGCGCGGGTCTTCGAGCCCATCGCCTCGATCGCCGAGGCGGGTGGCCCGATGAACACTATGTCTGCCTCCTCGCAGGCCTGGGCGAACGGGGCGTTCTCGGCGAGGAAGCCGTAGCCGGGGTGGATCGCCTGCGCGCCCGAGCGCTTGGCGGCGTCGAGGATCTTCTCGACGTTCAGGTAGTTCTCGGCCGCGGGGCCCTCGCCGAGGTTGTAGGCCTCATCGGCGCGCTGCACGTGAAGGGCGTCGCGGTCGAGCTCGGAGTAGACGGCGACCGAGGCGATCCCCATCTCCTGCAGCGCGCGAGCGATGCGGACGGCGATCTCGCCGCGGTTGGCTATGAGCACCTTGGTGAACATCGGGCCGGGAGCTTAATTGATCTGAGCTAGTCGGAGTGCGCCGCGTGCACGCCGGGCCCTACGCCCAGCTGTGCGCCGACCCGGCGCAGGGCGTCGAGCAGCGCTTCGCGCTCGGGCTCGGAGAGCTCGGCGCACAGCTGCGCCTCCAGCCGGCCGGCCAGATCGAAGGCCTTGGCCAGCAGCTTGCGGCCGTCATCGGTTAGGTACAGCGCGCGGGCGCGACGGTCCTCGGGGTTGGCCCTGCGCTCGAGCAGGCCGCGCGCCTGCAGCGCGTTGACGAAGGCCACCATCCGGCTCGGCGGGATTTGCAGTCGCTCACCGATGGCCTGTTGGGAGGCGCCCTGCCTGGGCTCTATCGTGCGCAGCAAGGCAAACTCGCGCGGCTCGAGCCCCAGCGGGGCGAGCGTCGCCTGGAAGCGTCGCGAGACGGCGTAGCCGAGGCTCGACAGCGTGAAGCCGACCGACACGGCCGGGGTGTGCGCCGCCTCGGCGACCGATGAGTTCCCGCCCGACTTGCGGTCTACAGGGGGCAAAGGCGCACGCTCGGTGACTTCATCTCGATTGAGAACTATACATCCACAAATGATTTGTGATAGCAATCATTCCGTCCGGAATCAATTCGTTTGTTTAGGAGAGACCCTGTGAGCACTCCTCCCGCATCCCGGTCGGCCGCGGTCGAGCCTGGCAAGGCCGCGCCCGCGACCGCTTCCGCAAAGCACCCCGAGATCCCAGACAACGCCATCGCGCGTCTCGCGCGCTGGGCGCTCTCGCACCGACGCCGGGTGATCGCTATCTGGGTCGTCGCTTTCCTCGTCGGCGGCATGGGGGCCGGTAGCGTCTCCAAACGGCTCTCCTTCGACTTCGCGTTGCCGGGCCAGCCCGGGTATGAGACGGCGAAGCAGATCTCTCGCGACTACGGCAACGGCGGCGAAAGCCCGTCCTCGGTGGTCGTGGTGACCGCGCCTGCCGGCAAGACGATCGCCTCCGAGCAGACACAGGTCGCCGCGGCCTTCCAGCACGCGCGCGGCACCGTGCCGAAGGTGCGCATCGTCAACTACGGCGCGACCCACGATCCCCACTTCCTGACCAAAGACGGTCGCACCACCTACGCGATCGTGTTCACGCCGGTCGAGAAGACGTTCGGGGCGCCGAAGGTGCCAGTCGAAGTGCAGAAAGCGGTGGCCTCTGCTTTGCCGGGCTCGGAAGTGCAGCTGACCGGGCTCTCACAACTCGCCAGCGGCGGTTCTGAAAAAGGCCCGGGAGTGTTCGTCGAGACTCTGATCGGAGGCGCGGGCGCGCTGGTCGTGCTGGCTTTCGTGTTCGCCTCGCTGCTTGCGTTCGTGCCGCTGCTGATCGCGGCTGTGTCGATCCTGACCACCTTGCTGGTCGTGCTGGCCCTGACCTACGTCGCCGAAGTGTCCTTCGTCGTGCAGTTCCTGGTCTCGCTCGTCGGACTCGGAGTGGCGATCGACTACTCGCTGTTGATCGTCACTCGCTGGCGCGAGGAGCGCGATCACGGCCGCGAGAACTCCGAGGCAGTCGTCGCGGCGATGGCAACGGCCGGCCGCGCGGTGCTTCTGTCCGGATTGACGGTCGCCATTGGCCTACTTGCTCTGATCGTGCTGCCGGTGCCAGGCCTTCGCAGCGTCGGCTACGCGGGCATGCTGATCCCATTGATGTCGACCACCGTCGCGCTGACGTTGCTGCCGGCGATGCTCGGCGGGATCGGGCCGCGCGTGGACTGGCCGAAGTTGCGCCACGAGTCGCAGGCCAGCCGCGGCTGGACCGCCTGGACGCGGGGCGTGGTGCGCCGGCGCGGCTTGGCCGCGGGCATCGCGGTCGTCGCGCTGGGACTGTTGATCGTGCCGCTGTTCTCCTTGACGACCGGCCAGACGAGCGCGAGCGCGCTGGCCAAGAACGGAGCGGCGCGCGAAGCGTATGACCGGCTGACCTCGGGCGGGGTCTCAAGCGGTGTGCTGACGCCGATGGAAGTGCTCGCGCACTCAGACCAAGCCGAAGCGGTGCAAAAGCGCCTGGCCGAAGTGCCGGGCGTGGTGAACGTCGCCCTCTCGCATGCCGCCGACTCGACGCGCAACGGCACCACAGTGCTGCTCGGCATCCCCGTCGCGCAGACGGACAACTCCAATTCCCTGGCGCCGGTGCGCGCGGCGCGCACGGCGCTCAAAGGCGAGCCCGGCGCCATCGGGATCGCCGGCGAGGGGGCGATCGAGCTCGACTACCAGCACGCCGTGTTCGGGACCTTCCCGCTGATGTTCGCGATCGTCGCGCTGCTCACGATCGTGCTGCTTGCGCGGGCCTTCCGTTCGGTCGTGCTGGCGGTCAAGGCCGTGCTGCTGAACCTGATCTCGATGGCGGCGGCCTTCGGCCTGATGACCTGGTTCTGGCAGGAAGGGCACGGTTCGAACGTGGTCTTCGGCATACCAGCAACGGGGGCGATCGCGTTTTGGATACCGCTGATGGTGTTCGCCTTCCTGTTCGGATTGTCGATGGACTACGAGGTGTTCATCCTCGCCCGCGTGCGCGAGGAGTACGACCGCACCGGCTCGACCGACGGGGCCGTGATCGAAGGGCTGGGGCGTACGGGGCGGCTTGTGACGAGTGCCGCTTTGATCCTGTTCTTGGCGTTCGCCTCGCTGGCCTCGGCGCCCAACACCGAAATCAAGGTGCTCGCCACGGGTTTGGGCTTCGGCATCCTGCTCGACGCGACGATCGTCCGCGCCCTGCTGCTGCCCGCGCTCGTGTCGCTTCTGGGTGCCTGGAACTGGTGGATGCCACGCCCGGTGGCGCGCTTGCTGCGGGTCCCGGCTCGCCCGCTGCGCGCACAGCCCGCGGCGGAGGGAGCGTCTTGAGGCTCGCCGTCTAGCTGATGGTGAGGATGCGCCCCGGGTCGGCCGTCACTAGGTTGTAGCCATCCACGGATATGTCCAACCGGATTGTCAAGCGCTTGGTTGCGGCGTCTATGTGCGTGACCGTTCCGACCGAGACAGCTCCCGACTCGAGGGTCCTGTGTGGGAGTTGCATGCCTGAAAGGTCCACCCTCACTCGCTGGCCCACCTGTGGAGTCATCGGGTTCAAGGCGTCGGTCATCGTTGGAACTCAGCCTTTCGCTCGAGGATCGCTTGGTTCACTGCACGCCTGACTTCGGCGCGGGCCTCGGGGACCTGGAGGCGATCGCGTAGCGTCATGTCGTGCTCGCCTGCGCTCAGAAGCGCGTCGAATGCATGCGCCTCCTCCTCTAGAAGCTCCATCGGCTCGCCTCCTTGCTGCACGTTTGGCTTCACGAAAGCTAGATTCCAGCTCCTGCAGCTCAAGCTCCTCGAGTACGGCGGCCGACGCGCCGAGCAACATGCCCAGTGGGACCTCCGCACGGCTGAGGCTATGGAAGAAGCGTTGTTGCAACAACAGCAGCCCGCGTTGGGAGAGGATCGCCGCACGCCGGTCGAGTCGCAGTGCCTCGCTAGGCACGGTCCCGAATTCGTCGAACCTTGCCGCATAGGGGCGCTTGAGCTGCTCCGGGTCGAGCTCTGGGAGCGGGAAGACCCTGAGATGGTGGGTCGCCCACTGATCGAGTGGGACGCTTTGATGCTCGGCGACAGGGATCACCGTCACCTTTGCACGCAAGCGTGGGCCGGCCCGCATCGTGCAGGGGTGAGCGATCACCATCGCCGCGTGAGTGGCGTCCAGGCCAGGGATCTCCACGTCCTCGAACACATCGCCTTGGCAGATCGGACGGTAAGCGTCAACTTCCTCGCCGCGAGCGAGATAGATCTCCTGAACGTCACTCGGCGAGTCCAGCACTCGCGTGGCTACTTTCTGTCTTTGACGACGATCGACGGCATCCCGTCGAACGCCCTTGACAAGCTCAAAGTCGCTCTCCACCCCGTACTTCGAATGCCAGTCGGGGTCAAACGCGCTCAAGACCTCCTGCGGTCCGCATCTCAGCGCCGCGAGATCGAATAGAAGCTCCACGCGACCCTTCGCATACAAGTCCGCCGGGGTCAGCGTGGACTCCTCAGAGATGCGCATCTCCAGCCAGCAGGCATGGTCGCTGATCATGGGGTATTGGTCGCGCAGCATTCCCAAGAAGGCCACCAGCCGCGCTACCGCACGGCGATTCTCTGGAGTCATCGACTCGCCGCGTCGCCACTTGCGGACCGAGGTCTGACTGACACCGAGTAGCTGCGCTACCAGGGTCCAAGACAATCCCCACTCGTCGGCCAGTGCATCCAGCAGCTCGCCCGGCTCGCCCTGAGCGAGCGCTGCGGTGCGCCCATCCAGGACCTTACCCTGCAGCTCGCCGTGCAGGTCCTCGACATCCTCGGTTGTGACCTTCACTTCATCGCGCACGGCCGCGGCCCGATCGGCAAGACCGTCATAAGTCGTGGCCGGTGTTCGCGGCAGCTCGCTGATCATGCCTGTGCCAGTGCCCGTCGGATCTGGGGTCATTGCGGCTCCTTTCTGAATATGTCGCGCGCCCGTCCGGTAATCGAGCCCTCAAAGAGCTCGTGGATCGGGGCTCGCAGGCGGGTAGTCTGAGCGAGGATCGCCTCGCTTGAGAACTCAGGTAGGTCGCTGTCCGGGGGGGTTTCCCAATAGCTGTCGAGATCGATGAAGAACAGCGGTCCACTCTCATGCGTTCGCGTGCGCATCGGGCCCCCCGCGTTTACCACGCGTCCGCTGTTGGAGCCATAGCGCATCGTCAAGCGCATTCCGTCGCGACCGACATACTCGATCTCCGCGCTGGCGCTCTGCGCGGTCAGCTCGGCCAGCGGGAGCTGTGCGCCGGCCAGCAGCGCAGGCGCGACGAAAGGCTCCCACTCACGCGCCGTCGTCACGCCCGGAACCCGGATTTCGTTGATGTAGCGCAAGCCGATGCGCCCAAAGCCCGCGATCTGCTCTAAAGGCAAAGCCGCGAGAACAGATCCCAAGAACTCCCGGAACTCCTCGAAGCAGCGATAGCCGGTGCTCTCCACCGCTACTCTCTCGGCGCCCACCACCACGCTAAGCGTGCGTCCACGGTCGAGCATCCGCAATGGCCCCTGTGGGGTCTGCATCATCCCGGGAGCGCCCAAGCTCACCTGCACCGCAGATTCTGGTTGGGTGATTGGCAAATGCTGCTTGAGCGCCTCCCACACCCCCGTTTGCCCCGACCGTGCGCCCAGCGCAAGCGTATGCGAAATGCGCAGCTCGAAAACCACCATCGCAAGTGGCGCACTGGGATAGATCTCCTTCTGAATGGTCTTCAACGTCCTGTGATACAAACCAAAAGCGAAACTAAGTTCCCTACCATAGTCAACACTATGCTACACAGCTGTAAGACCGGGCTAAAGGCCCGCAAGGGATTTTGTGGATCCATCGGCTTGGCGCGGCCCTCGCTGGCGGACCGCGCGGACAAGCGAGCCCGCTAAGAGATCAAGCCGGCGCCGACCGTGTCGTTGGAGGCTTCGTCGATCAGGATGAAGCTTCCGGTGCGGCGGTTGGTCTCGTAGGGGTCGAACACGAGTGGCTCGCTCGTGCGCAGGCGCACACGGCCGATGTCGTTCAGGGCAAGCTCCTGTGGGGCTCCGCCACGTTCGAGGGTGTGTACGTCGACGTGGTCGCACAGCTCGTTGACGATCGCCTTGACCTCGCGGGTGGTGTGCTTGATCAGATAGCGCCCGCCGGTGCGCAGCGGCTGGTCTGTCATCCAGCACACGTCGGCTTCCATCTCGCGCGCGACGGTCGGCGCATGCTCGGGGCGGCAGATCGTCTCGCCCCTGGAGATGTCGATCTCGTCGCTCAACCTGAGCGTCACCGACATCGGCGCGAGCGCCTCATCGAGCTCTCCGTCGAAGGTGTCGATCGCGGCGATGCTGGTGCGCTGTCCCGCCGGCAGCACGACGACCTCTTCTCCAGTTCTGAACGCGCCGCTTGCGACCTGGCCGGCGTAGCCTCGGTAGTCGCTGCTCTGGGCCGGGCGAATCACCCACTGCACCGGGAAGCGAGCGGGGCGGTCATAGGGGTGGTCGTAGGCGACCTCGACCTGCTCGAGCAGCTCGAGCAGAGTTGGGCCGGCATACCAGGTCATTGACTCCGAGCGGTCGACCACGTTGTCGCCGTTGAGCGCGGACATCGGGATATAGGCGATGTCGCGCCCCATGCCCGTTCCGGTGCCGATCCCGCGCAGCTTCTGGGCGAACACCTCGAACTCGCGGACCAGCTCGTCGAAGCGCTCCTGGGAGTGCTCGACCAGGTCCATCTTGTTGACCGCCACCACCAGGTGCGGGATGCCCAGCAGCGCGCTGATGAAGGCGTGGCGCTTTGACTGCTCCAGGACGCCCTTGCGCGCGTCGAGCAGGATCACCGACAGGTCGGCCGTGGAGGCGCCGGTGACCATGTTGCGCGTGTATTGCTGGTGGCCGGGACAGTCGGCGATGATGAAGCGGCGCTTGGGCGTCGCGAAGTAGCGGTAGGCCACGTCGATCGTGATTCCCTGCTCGCGCTCGGCTCTTAGCCCGTCGGTGAGCAAGGCCAGGTCGAGCGCCCCCTCGCCGCCGCGGCGCTCGGAAGCCTGCGCGACATGGTCGAGCTGGTCCTCGAACACCTGCTTGGTGTCATACAGGAGCCTGCCGATCAAGGTGCTCTTGCCGTCGTCGACCGAGCCGGCTGTGGTGAATCTGAGCAGGTCGAGGGTCATCTAGAAATACCCGGCCTTCTTGCGATCCTCCATTGCTGCCTCGCTCACGCGGTCATCCGCACGGGTCTCGCCGCGCTCGGTGATGCGGGTCGCGGCGATCTCGGTCACGACTTCTTGGAGGGTGGCAGCGCTCGATTGCACGCCACCGGTGCAGCTCATGTCGCCGACGGTGCGATAGCGGACCGTCTCTGAGAAGACGCTCTCGCCCTCGATCAGCTCTACATCCTCGCGCCACGCGTAGAGCATTCCGTCACGACTGAAGACCTCGCGCTCGTGGGCGAAGTAGATCGAGGGGACCTCGAGCCGCTCCTGGTCGATGTACTCCCAGACGTCCAGCTCGGTCCAGTTGGAGATTGGGAAGACCCTTACGTTCTCGCCCTTTTTGATGCGCCCGTTGTAGAGGTTCCAAAGCTCGGGGCGCTGGTTCTTGGGGTTCCAGCCACCGAAGTCGTCGCGGAAAGAGAACACGCGCTCCTTGGCTCGCGCCCGCTCCTCGTCGCGCCGCGCGCCGCCGAAGGCGGCGTCGAAGGAGTGCTCGGCGATCGCGTCGAGCAGGGTCACGGTCTGCAGTTGGTTGCGCGAGGCGCGCGGGCCCTTCTGCTCGGCGACGCGGCCTTTGTCGATCGACTCCTGCACGCTTGCGACGATCAGGCGCTCGCCCAGTTCGGCCACGCGGCGGTCGCGGAACTCGATCACCTCGGGGAAGTTGTGGCCCGTATCGACATGCATCAAGGGGAACGGGAACGGCCCAGGACGGAAGGCCTTCTCGGCCAGTCTGAGCAACACGATCGAGTCCTTGCCGCCGCTGAACAGCAGCACGGGGCGCTCGAATTCGGCGGCGACCTCGCGCATCACGTGGATCGCCTCGGACTCCAAGGCCCGCAGGTGGCTCAGTTGGGGGCGCTCAGCGACGCTCATCGGTGCTCCCATCTCCATGGCTGTGGCGGAAACTAGCCGTCATGTCGCTCGGGGTTGTGAACATTTGCGTCCTCGACGTGCAAGCCGCACTCGGTCTTCTCGCTGCCCGCCCAGCGGCCCTCACGGCCGGCGCCGGGCAGGGTGCAGGGCGCGCAGCCGATCGAGGCGTAGCCCTGGTCGTGCAACGGGTTGTAGGGGAGGTCGCGCTCGAAGATGCGGGCCCACAGGTCCTTTTCGCTCCACAGCGCGAGCGGGTTGTACTTGTGCAGGGCCCGCTTGGCGTCCTCTTCGATCGGTTCGCTCTGCGCGCGCGTGGGGCCCTGCTCGCGGCGGATGCCGGTGATCCAGCCCTCGGCGCCCTCCAGGGCGCGCTCCAGGGCGGCGACCTTGGCGATCGAGCAGCAATGCTCCGGGCCGCTCCACGGGTCGCTTGAGTCGCCGGCGTCGTAGACCTCGATCGCCACGCCGAAGCGCAGCTCGAATTCCTTCCACGTTTGCAACGTCTCCGGGAAGAGCACGCCCGTGTCGATCGTGGCGATTTTGATCGGGACCCCTCCTCCCTCGCCGATGCGCAACAGCTCGTCGATCAAGACGGACTCCTCCTTCTGGAAGGAGCACAGCAGCACGGCCTTCTCGCCGTGGCGCTCCACGGCGGCACGCAGCGTCTCGGTCAGGCTGCTCGCAAGCTCCTCACCCGTGACTCGTGACGGGGCAAGCGCGCTCTGCGGGGAGGCGTCTTGCGAGCTTTGAAGCGGAGTGTCGGCTAGACCGCGCACTCTCCCTCTCCACGGATCACCTGGAAGGGAACGTCCCTGTTCCAGTCGATGAAGGTGTTCATCGTCTCGAGGCTGAAGTCGACCGGGAGTGAGAGCTCCTTGACCAAGCCTTCGAGCTCGGGCGTGCCGACGCGCTCGACGAACTGGCCCCACTCCTCGCCGTCGTTGCGGGTCTCCTCGTAGTGACGGATCCAACGCTCGACCGCCTCGGGCGCGCGCTTGGCGGGCAGGCGCAGCTTCAGGCGGGTGCCGAACTTGACCTCGCCGCCTTCCCATACGCCGCCGACGTGGGGGATGTAGGCGGGGATCGTGTGCTCGCCGACCTTGATCGAGGCGCCGTAGAAGCCGATCGCGCCAAGGTGGTGTTGGCCGCAGCCGTTCGGGCAGCCACTCATCTTGATGTGGATCTGGCGCGTGAGCGGGTCTGTGATGTTCATCTGCTCGATGCGCTCTTCGATCGCTTTGTTGAGGCCCATCGAGCTGGTGATCCCGAGCTTGCACGAGTCGGTGCCCGGGCAGGAGACGACATCGCCGATCTCGCGGCTGCCGGCGCCGCCGAGGCCCAGCGCGCAGAGCGCTTTCCAGACGTCATAGACACTCTCCTCGCGCACCCAGCGCAGGACGAGGTTCTGCTGGACCGTGGTGCGGGCGTAGCCGCCGGCGTAGTCGCGCATGACCCCGCCCAGCCCCCTGAACTGCTCGGGGGTGAGGTCGCCGCGCACGATCTTGACCTCTACCGTGACGAAGCCCTCCTGCTTTTGGGGCTGCACGTTGGCGGCCTGGAAGCGCTCGAACTCGGACATGTCTCCGTTGGGGCTGCCGTAGACGGTGGGCGGAGCCGGGGCCGCCTCGCGCTCGTCGTCTCCGAACAGGCGATGCTCGATCGAGAAGTCGCGTTCGGCGACCCAGTCGCCCTTCAGCTCCTCCTCGACCTGGGAGCGCAGCTCGTCGATGCCGAACTTGTCCACGAACACCTTGATGCGGGCGCGGGCGCGGTTGACGCGCAGCCAGTCCTGACGGTCGAAGATCCGAAAGACGGCCTCGGAGATCTTCAGGTAATCGCCGTTGTCGAGCTCCACGAAGTCATACAAGGCGGGCGCGACACGCGGCATGATCGAGGTGCCGCCGCCGACGAGCATCTCAGCGCCGCGAACCTCGCCGCGGCCGGGGATCTCCTTGACGCGGGCGCGGAAGGCGATGTCGTGAATGCCGCTGATCGCCCTGTCGCGCGGGGAGCCGTCGAAAGAGGTCTTGATCTTGCGGGGCATGCCTTGGGTGGTGGGATGGCGTACGAAGTAGCGCACGTACGCGCCGGCGTAGGGAGTGAGGTCGAACAGCTCGTCGGCCGCCACTCCGGCCCAGGGGTCGCCGGTGACGTTGCGCACGGTGTTGCCGCAGCCCTCGCGGCTGGAAAGGCCGGCTTCGCCGAGCTCGCGGATCGCCTTCTCGGCTTCCGGCAGGGGGATGTGGTGCAGCTGGATATTCTGGCGCGTGGTGACGTGGCCCTTGTTCAGCGGGGCATACTTTTCGACGACGTCCGCGAACTTGTCCATCTGCTCGGGCGTGATGCCGCCGAAGGGGAGCTTCGTGCGGATCATCTGGACATCGGGCTGGCGCTGGCCGTAGACGCCCTGCTTGAGGCGGAACTTGATGAACTCGTCTTCGGGCGTTTCGCCGTCCAGGAACTTGGTGGCCTTGGTCTTGAAGTCGTCGTACTCGCGCCGCAGTATCGGAATCACGTGGCCCGGAACGTTCTGCAGGACCTCGGGATCCTCCAGCGAGCCCTTTTTCGGGGCCTGCTCTGCAGGTATCGAAACTGGCTCCATCTGGCGAAGACCTCCTGGTCCGGGGCGGTTCAGCCCTGGGCTTTTTGTCGTTTGCTGCGGGTCAGAGAGCTATTGGCGCTAAAGCCTAGCGGCTTTTAGGTATTTATCCAAGGGTCCGGCTCGTCGGGTGGGTGGGAACCCCAAACATTGCGCGCCACGCCTTCGAGCATAGCCGCGCGCAGCCACGGATCCACGCCCTCGGCGGCAGGCGCGACGCGCGGCGCCGTATCGCGCATGAAGCGCTCCAAAGCGGCCACGATCGCGGCAGCCTCGGTCGGCGAGGCGGAGGGTGCGATCAGCTCGAGCTTGGGTCGGCGGTTGGGCATCGGTGCATTGTGACGCGAAACGACGCGAGCGGAAGTCAGCTTCGCAAGACTCCGCGCGCGAAATCGAGTAGGACACCGGACTGGCGCAGCGCCGACTTGAGCCGTGGACTGCCGACGTCGAAAAAGCCATACTGAGCCTCGTCCTTGAGAGCGAGGAGGCGCTGCAACGACGTAGCCGCCCTCTTACCGCCGGGCTTAACATTCGCCACCAACACCACTGCTTCTCGATGATCCTGACCGCGCGCCCGGCGTCCAAGCGCCGCGCAGCATGCCGCGTCCGAGGCGGCGATGCCGGCGAGCACAGCAAGCGCGGCGGACGCACTGGAATAGTCGAGATCGTCGCCCTCGTCGACAACGAGTTCGGCAACTTCCAGGAAGCGCGTCGCATGGCGTAGTCGTGCCGCTGCGTCAGCCTTTGAGCATGGCTGGACTCTGGGTTCGCGCGGGCTCATGCGGATTCCAGAAGCGTCTGGATCCGAGCCCCAGCGACGGCAATCGCGTCGCTGCGGAGCTCTTCGACGATCGGACGCCGTTGCCTTATGAGTTCGGCCAGTTCTGGCTCGGATCTCTCCACGATGTTTGCTCGGTTGCCGGTCCACGCTTCAATCTGGTCGCGCAGCTCGTCCACCTGTGCTTGCCAGCGCTCCTCCCCCAAGGCGCTGAAAGGGTGGACGATCAGCATGTCGATGTCGCTGTCGACGTCCCCGTCGCCACGAGCAGTAGAGCCGAACACAGACGCGTGCACGGGCGCAGTGTCCCAGTCGCCGATTGCCTTTTCGATAAGTTCGAACAGCTTCGCGCGCATGGACATCAAAAGTTCCACGGCGTTCGCCGCGAGGTGGTCCCGGTTCAACGTGAACAGATAGGCACGGTTCAAGGAGACGCGCTTTACCAGACCGTGTGCGGCGAGCCTGTGTAGCGAATCAAGCACCCCCTTTTGTGAGCGGCCGGCCAGCGCCGCGACCTCACGACCCGTGAGCCCCAGATCCGTCCCGGCAAGCACCCGCAGCACGTCTCCGTCGAGTGTCGGGCATACCGCCGTGTAGGGGCGCGAAACGTCCACGGTGAGTATTATACTACTCATATGTGTGGTAGACCACTCACTAGCGATCTACTACGCACTGTGGGGCCTGACCCTACAGCGGGATGTTCCCGTGCTTGCGCTTGGGCCCGGGTTCGCGCTTGGTGTGCAAGGTGTCCAAGGCCGCGATCAGCTTGGGGCGTGTCTCGTGGGGGATGATCACGTCGTCGATGTAGCCGCGCTCGGCCGCTGTGTAGGGGTTGGCGAAGCGCGCCTTGTAGTCGTCCATCAGGGCCTGCCTGCGCTCGGTCGGCGTGGGGCTGCCGGCAATGTCGCGCCGGTAGATGATGTTGACCGCGCCCTCGGGTCCCATCACGGCGACCTCGGCGGTGGGCCAGGCGAAGTTGAAGTCGGCGGCGAGGTGCTTGGAGGCCATCACGTCGTAGGCACCGCCATAGGCCTTGCGAGTGATGACGGTGATCTTCGGGACCGTGGCCTCGGCGAACGCGTACAACAGCTTGGCGCCATGGCGGATGATGCCGCCCCACTCCTGGGCCGTGCCAGGCAGGAAGCCGGGGACGTCGCAGAAGGTGATCAGGGGAATGTTGAAAGCGTCGCAGGTCCTGACGAAGCGGGCGGCCTTGGCGGAGGCGTCGATGTCGAGCACCCCGGCCAGCTGGTTGGGTTGGTTGCCGACGATTCCAATCGCGTGTCCGTCCAGGCGAGAGAAGCCGCAGACGATGTTCTTGGCGTGGTGCTCGTGCACCTCAAAGAACTCGCCGTCGTCGACGATCAGGCGAACCACGTCGCGCATGTCATATGGCTTGTTGGGGTTGTCGGGCACGACGTGGTCCAGCTCGGGGTCCATCCTCAGGGGATCGTCGGTTGGCTGCACGCGGGGGGTGGATTGCATGTTGTTTTGGGGCAGAAAGCTGACCAGGTAGCGACAGTCCTCAAGGCACGCGTCCTCGTCCTCGGAGGCGAACTGGGCCACGCCCGACTTGGTGTTGTGGGACATCGCGCCGCCCAAGTCCTCGAAGCCCACTTCCTCGCCGGTCACCGTCTTGATGACGTCGGGGCCGGTGATGAACATGTGGGAGGTCTCCTTGACCATGAAGATGAAGTCGGTGATCGCGGGCGAATACACGGCGCCGCCGGCGCAGGGGCCCATGATCAGCGAGATCTGGGGGATGACCCCGGAGGCGCGCACGTTGCGCAGGAACACGTCGCCGTAGGAGCCGAGCGAGACGACGCCCTCCTGGATGCGGGCGCCACCGGAGTCGTTGATGCCGATCACGGGGCACCCGATCTTGGCGGCGAGATCCATGATCTTGCACATCTTCTCGCCCATCACCTCGCCGAGCGAGCCGCCGAACACGGTGAAGTCCTGGCTGAACACGCACACGCGGCGCCCGTCGATCGTGCCGTGACCGGTCACCACGGCGTCGCCCCAAGGACGGTTCTTTTGCATGTCGAAGTCGTAGGTCCTGTGGCGCACGAACGTGTCCAGCTCCTGGAAGGAGCCCGGGTCGAGCAGCTTCTCGATGCGCTCGCGCGCGGTGTACTTGCCGCGAGCGTGCTGCTTCTCCTCGGCCTCCGGGGCGGAGTGCAGCGCTTCCTCGCGTAAGCCGTTCAGCTCGGCGAGCTTCTCGTCGTAGGTTTCGGGGGCCTTGGCGCGCATCGGAGCGCATCTTATCCTGGCCGAGAGGCCGCCGGCACTTCAGCGCCAGTACGGGAACCGAGCCACGTCAACTCGCGGATCGAAGACGCGATGGCGACGCGCAGCCGACAGAAGGCTCAACTCAACTATCCGCTGTTCCTTGATCCGATCCAGGTCGTCCAAGACGTATGGCATGGACACGACGACAGATGCGAGGATGCGCGCCATGCCTCGGAGACCCTGCGCCGACCGGCCCTGCTGAATGCCAACGTGGTGGAGTCCTGAACGCTTCAGGGCACGGGACTCCTCGACGGATTCAAGCTGGGCCACATCGAGTGTAAGGATGGCTTCGTAACCCCGCGACGCCGCGTCGCGGAATAGCGGAACGTCCTTCTTGCCCTTCCAGCGTAGGTCGTTGACGTGGTCGAACTCATGGCCTCTATTCAGTCGCAGGGGCGCTAGTACCTGGACGGGCATCGGCTCATCGACCAGGACTCGCATCAGGCCGCGGCGATGACCTGCTGCGCAAAGGCGGTTGCGTCGGTAATGGCGGCGGGCTCCACGGAGGGGTATATAGCCGCGATCTCGGCGGGTTCGAGCTTGTCCTCGGCAAGCTGTGCAACCACGTCAAACGGCACTCGACTTCCAGAGATGACGGGGTAGCCGCCGAGGACCTCTGGGTCGATGCTGATCTGCGGTCGCGGGCGGGCGAGCGCCGGCACGAGGCGTCCGCTTCGAGTCTCGAAGGGGGCGAGAACATCGCGCATCAGCGCTTCGTGGAGCACCGTGCCCGGCCGCTTTTCCAGGTCGAGCAGTTCGCCATCGGGGGTCTGTACGACGATCGTCGTTTGCGTTGAGATCAAGCGGTAGTTCGCCAGGTGCGTCCACTCGCTGGCCTCCAGGCTCCGCAGCGTCGCAACCGCGCGTCGAATCTTGGGCAGCGACTTTTCTTGTCGTAGGTAGACGATCGAACGCAGCGCTACCACGTCTGTCCACGAATAGAGAATCCGACCGTCGCGCTTGCCCTCTGGGACAAGCAGCGGCTCGGCGGAACCTGTGTGCTTGCGCCAGTAAGCCAGCTGCGCAGTCGTCGCACCGGTCAGTACGCTCGCGATTGGGACTGGAAATGCCATAGGTCGAACTCTAGAGCGGGCGTAGGTCGTTACCCCTAGAGCGATGTTCGTCATCTTCCCGCCGAGTCCTCATCGCTATTTCTCGTCAAGGGTTGGCGTGTCATCGTGGGCCCCTACTCGAACAGCCGCCCCTCTTGGCGGCCTCGAAGAGGGCAGGTCCGTTGGGAGAATTGGGATTGGTCGAACGGGCTGCCATCGCTCGGAACGGTATCCACTTCGGCCCCCCGCGCGCCTTTGCGTCAGCGAGACTACCAGCTAGGTGTCTAGCAGACGCATATCTGGTAGTCTGGCTGACTACTATGGATCCGTTGGAGATCAACCCGTTCGTCTACTCGCATCCGCTCGCGCCGGAGGAGATCATCGATCGCGACGGAGAGACCTCCGCCCTGCTCAAGCACGCGGTGGGCGGACATTACGTACGTCTGTACGCCCCTCGCAAGTATGGGAAGACGAGCTTGCTCAGGCGCGCTCTGCGCGACGGCGAGCGGGAGGAGGCGATGGTCGGAGTGCTCGTCGATCTCTATCGGGTGTCCTCGATCGCCGACGTCGCTGTCCGTTTCGAGCGCGCCTACTCCAAGCAGTTGAAGGGAGCGTTGCGCGCCAAGGTGGAGGACTTTCTGCAAAAGACCGGCATCGGCCTCTCGCTGGGGGCGTACGGCATCAGCGCGAAGCTGCAGACGGGCGCCAAGATGGACCCGTTGCCGGCGCTTCACGCGCTGCTTGACCTTCCGCTCAGGCTCGAGCAGAGCGGCGGCTATCGCGCCTTTATCGCGCTCGACGAGTTCCAGGACATCGAGCGGATCCCTGACCTGGACGGTTTGATCCGCAGTCATATCCAGATGCACGGAGAGGTCGCCTCCTACGTGTTCGCCGGCTCCGAGCCGGGCATGATGAGACAGTTGTTCGAGACCAAGGAGCGTCCCCTCTACGGCTCGGCGGTGCCGCTACGCCTGGAACGGCTCGAGGCGAGCGACATCGCGACATACGTGGATTGGCGCTTTCGCGAGAGTCGCCGCTCTGTCGGCGAGGCGCTCAATCCTCTGCTCGACAGCGCCCAGGGGCATCCGCAGCGAGCGATGATGCTCGCTCACCGCCTATGGGAGGAGCTCGACGCCGGCTCGACCGCGACGCTCGATCACTGGCGCGCGGCTCACGCCGCAACGCTGGTCGAGCTGGAGCCCGAGTTCGATGCGCAGTGGCGCGGGTTCGACACCTCAGAGCAGAAGACCATGCGCTCGATCGTCGCCGGTGGCGGCTCGCCCTATCGCGGGGACGTATTGGAGCGCCTGGAGCTCACCAAGGATCGAGTTCGGCGGGCGCTTCCGAGGTTGCTCGCGACCGCTGAGATCGAGAGCGACGGAGACGGCTATCGCGTGGTCGATCCTCTGCTGGCCGAGTGGATCGAGCGATTGAGTGGCGCTCCCGCCCTTTGACCGTGCTCTGGGTCAGCCGCGCGAGAACGGCCTGTGGTGCGCGGCACCCAGGCGGTCGAGCACGCTGGTGAGCAATTCGGTCGTTTCTGTCGCCATCTGCTCTTCCAAAGACTCCAGTTCGGCGGCCAGATCCTCAACGGGCTCCGATGCCTCTGGCTGGGCCGGCGGATCCGGATAGGCCGGCTCGGGCACAGCCAGCGCGACGACCTCGATGGCCGGCTCCGGCTCCGCCTCTGAGGCCGGCTCCGGCACCGCGGCCGGCTCTGGATCGTGCTCGACGATCGTCGCGGCCTTGGCCCTGCGCTTGCGGAAAAGCCGCGCGAAGAACCCGGGCTTGGGCTCCGGCTCCACGACAGCTGGCTCTTGCGCCGCGACGGGCTCGGGCTCCTTCTCTGCCACTACCGGCTCGGGCTTCGGGGTCGCGACCGCGGGCTGTGCCGCCGGTCCTGCCGTGATAGGCGCCTCGGGGTCTGGGGCGGCAGGCTCGGGCTCGGCGGTCGTGGCCTCGGGCTGCTCGGTGGTGGGCTCGGGCTCGACGGTGCTCGCCTCGGGTTGCTCGGCGGCGAGCGCAGGCTCGGTCTGGTCGGCGACCGATTCGGGCTCGGGGGTCTCAGCGGATGCCGAGGACTGCGGGACTGTCGCGGCGCGCGTGAGCGACAGCGTAACCTTGGTCCCCCAGCCCGATTGCTTGAGCTGGACGACCCCGCTTGCCTCGGCCGCCTCCCATTCGACCTTGGCTTCGGGCTCGCAGGCCACGATGCGGATCTCGCCGAACTCGCCCAGATGCCGCGCGAGCGCCTCAGGGGTGCTCAGCTCCGTCCACAGCTCAGGCGGGGACTTCACAAGGGTGCGTTGCACCTCGGCCGAGACGCTCATCGCTCCCAGTTTCGAGCGGCCTACCGAGACTCCTTCTCGGCCAGGGGCGCTGCAACAGGACGCTCGACGGCGGTTCTGGCTTATGCGGTCGCCGGCGCTGGACGCGGCTCGATCAACCCCCGCTCGTCGAGCAGCTCCGCCAACTGGACTGCGTTGGTCGCGGCGCCCTTGCGCAGGTTGTCGGCCACGATCCACATGTCGAGCGCGCGCTCGTGGCCGGGGTCGCGGCGGATGCGCCCGACGAACACCTCGTCACGGCCCGTGGCCGCGGTCGCCAGTGGGTAGAGCGCCGCTTCGGGGTCGTCGGCGACGACGACGCCGGGCGCGGCGCGCAACAGCTCGCGGGCCTGCTCGGGCGAGAGGGGGGAGCGCGTCTGCACGTTGACGGCCTCCGAGTGGCCGTTGACGACCGGCACGCGCACGCACGTCGCGCTCACCCTGATGGCGGGGTCGCCGAGGATCTTGCGGGTCTCGTTGATGAGCTTGCGCTCCTCGTCGGTGTGGTCGTCTCCGGGCGCGAAGCTGCCGGCGTGGGGTAGCGCGTTGAAGGCGATCTGGTGCGCATAGGCCTCGGGCTCAGGGATCTCCGTCTCGTGGAGCAGGGCGTGGGACTGGTCGAGCAGCTCGTCCACTGCCTTCTTGCCGGTGCCCGAGACGGCCTGGTAGGTGGAGATGACCAAGCGCTCGATCCCGGCTGCGTCGTCGATCGGCTTGAGCGCCACGACCATCTGCATGGTCGAGCAGTTCGGGTTGGCCACGATCCCGCGATGGCCGGTCAAGGCGTTGGGGTTGACCTCGGCCACGACCAGGGGCACGTCCTCGTTCATGCGCCACTTCGAGCTGTTGTCCACCACGACCGCGCCCGCCTCCACGAAGCGGGGCGCCCACTCGCCCGATGTCGAGCCGCCCGCGGAGAACAGGGCCAGGTCGAAGCCCTGGATCGTGTCTTCGTTGAGCGGCTGCACGACCCCAACGCCCTCGATCTGCTTGCCGGCGGACCGCTCGGAGGCGAACGGCACGACTTCCTTCGCCGGAAATCCCCGCTCGCGCAGCAAGCGCAGCATGAGGGTCCCCACCTGCCCGGTGGCCCCGACGACGGCGACTCGGTAGTCCTGACTCATACCTGCAGGGTACCTCCGCCGGTCGCCCGCCTGTAGCGAGGGGGAGATGTTGTGTTCAAATTGCGAAATCCTTACGCCAGGAAATCATTCCACCCGTAAAGGTTCTCAAAAAAGTTGTTCACCACCAGCCCCTCGGGGCCTACGGCTTAATTGCCATGAACAAGATCGTCAACAGCACGATCGTGTCCATCAAAGCCCCGATGCCGCCGATCTGCTTGACCAGCGTGTCGTGCTCAACGCTTGGCTGGAATGGGCCCTCGCCCGAGGCGGCCAGGTCGCGGTCGGCGATCTCGCACAGGCGCTTCTCGCGCGGGCTCAGGAACATGCCCTCGACCGCCCCGATCACGATGACCGCGGCGAGGCCCCATTGGACGAAGAATTCGCTCCAAAGTTTGGCGTCGGAGGCCATGTAGATGCCGCAGACCACCACCAGGACCAAGCCCGGCATGATCACCTTCGTCGAGATCGCGTGCAAGGCCTTGTACAGGGCCGGCAGGGCACGCGAGTCGGCCTTCGTGATCGTGCCCAGCAAGACCGGATAGGCAAGCGTCGCGCCGAAGGCGAACACCACGGCCGCGATGTGCACGGCCAGGACGACGTTGTAGAAGCTGACGGCGAGGACCATCGCGCACGATCCTATTGATCCAGACGGCGCATGCGCCGTCTGGCCGGCCCGTACATGTACGGGCCGGACCCTCGGCGCATGCGCCGAGGGCTTGACCGTGCATGCACGGTCAAGGACACCCACGCATGCGTGGGTGTCTCTCTAGAAAGTAGGCGCGTACTTCCCGAACACGTCCTGCATCGCTCCGCACACCTCGCCGAGCGAGCACCTGTCCTTGAGCGCCTGGCGGATCGCCGGCAGCAAGTTGGCCTCCCCGCGCGCGGTCTCGCGCAGATCCTCCAAGCGCTTCTCGGCGAGCGCCTGGTCCCTGTTCGCCTTGAAAGCCTTCAAGCGATCGACCTGTTCGCGCTCGGATTGCGGATCGACGCGCAACAGGTCGGGCACCTCGAGGTCCTCCTCCTCGAACTTGTTGACGCCCACCACGATGTCCTGCCCGATCCGGTAGCGCTCCTGATAGCCCCAGGCCGACTCGTCGATCTCGCCGGTGATGAACTGGATCGCGTTCACGCTTCCCCCGAGTGCGTCCACCTTGGCGATCAGCTCGTTGGCCCTCGCTTCGATCTCGTCGGTCAAGGACTCCACGAAGTAGGACCCCGCGAACGGATCCACCGTGTCTGCCGCGCCCGACTCGTACGCCAGGATCTGCTGGGTCCTCAAGGCGATCTTGGCCGCGTGCTCGGTCGGCAGGGCCAATGCCTCGTCGAAGCCGTTGGTGTGCAAGGACTGGGTCCCCCCGCAAACCGCCGCGAACCCCTGCAGGGCGACCCGCACGATGTTGTTCTCCGGCTGCTGGGCCGTCAAGGTCACGCCCCCAGTCTGGGTGTGGAAGCGCAGCATCGTCGACTTCGGGTTCTTGGCCCCGAAGCGCTCCCTCATGATGTGCGCCCACATGCGCCTGGCCGCCCTGAACTTGGCGACCTCCTGGAAGACGTTGTTGTGCCCGTTGAAGAAGAACGCCAAGCGCGGCGCGAAATCGTCCACGTCGAGCCCCTTCTCGATCGCGGCCGTCACGTAGGCGATGCCGCTGGAGAGCGTAAACGCCACCTCTTGCACCGCCGAGCAGCCCTTCTCCCTGAAGTGGTAGCCCGAGATCGAGATCGTGTTCCACTTGGGCACGTTCTCCTGGCAGTACTGGAACAGGTCGGTTGTGATCCGCATCGTCGGCTCGGGCGGATAGATGTAGTTGCCCCTGGCGATGTACTCCTTGAGCACGTCGTTCTGGGTCGTCCCCCTCAGCTTCTCGCTTGGCACGCCCTGCTCCTCGCCGACCAGCTCGTACAACAGCAGCAGGCAGGCCGCCGGCGCGTTGATCGTCATCGAGGTCGACACCTGATCGAGCGGGATCCCCTCGAAGGCGGTCCGCATGTCGTCGATCGTGTCGATCGCCACCCCGGTCCTGCCCACCTCGCCCAGGCACCTCGGGTTGTCGGAGTCCAATCCCAATTGCGTCGGCAGGTCGAACGCCATCGACAGCCCCGTCGAGCCCTTGGAGAGCAGGTACCTGTAGCGCTCGTTTGACTCCTTCGCCGAGGCATAGCCGGCGTACTGCCTCATCGTCCAGGTCTGTTTGCGGTACATCTCCCGGTGTACGCCCCGGGTGTATGGGAACTCGCCCGGCTCGCCCAGGTCGAGCTCGGCCGGCAGGTCGCTCTCGTCGTAGAGCGCCTCGATCTCGATCCCCGAGTCGGTGAATCTGCGGGGGTCCTCGGCCCCCACGATCGGAGCCACCGTGAGGCGCTCCTCGTGCTCCGTATTCGATCTGTGCTCGCTCATAGCCGGGACAAGATCATATGAAGCCTGTATCGTGCGGGCCGTGCCGACCTGCTTGGTGACCGGAGGCGCCGGCTTTTTGGGCTCGCATCTGTGCGACGAGCTGCTGACGCGCGGGCACCGGGTCATCTGCGTCGACAACCTCGAGACCGGCTCGCTCGCCAACATCGCCCACATCCGCGACCCCGAGCGCTTCAAGCACGTCAACGTCGACATCATCGAGCCGTATGAGATCGACGAGCCCGTCGACTTCGTCTACCACCTCGCCTCGCCGGCCTCCCCGATCGACTACCTGCGCCTGCCCTTGCACACCTTGAAGGTGGGCTCCTACGGCACCCACCACACGCTCGGCTTGGCCAAGCGCCACCGCGCCCGCTTCCTGATCGCCTCGACCTCCGAGGTCTACGGCGACCCGCTCGAGCACCCCCAGTCGGAGTCCTACTGGGGCCACGTCAACCCGATCGGCCCGCGCGGCGTCTACGACGAGGCCAAGCGCTACGCCGAGGCCCTCACGATGGCCTACCACCGCCAGCAGGGCGTCGATACGGCGATCGTGCGGATCTTCAACACCTACGGCTCGCGCATGCGCCCCCACGACGGTCGCGCGATCCCCACCTTCCTGCGCCAGGCTCTCGCCAGCCGGCCGCTCACCGTGTTCGGCGACGGCTCCCAAACGCGCTCCTTCTGCTTCGTCTCAGACCTGATCCGCGGCCTGATCGCCCTGGCCGAGTCCGGCTACCACGACCCTTGCAACATCGGCAACCCCGACGAGTACACCTTGCTCGAACTGGCCGAAGCGGTCAAGGAGGTCACCGGGGCGCAGTCGGAGATCCTTTTCGAGGCACTCCCCGTTGACGATCCCAAGCAGCGCCGCCCCGACATCTCGCTCGCCAAAGAGCTCCTCTCCTGGGCCCCCGAAGTGTCCCTCCGCGACGGCCTGCGCCGCACGATCGACGCCTCGGGCATAGAGCAGCTGGTCGGTTGAGCGCATCGTCTCAGACGATTCCCGATCGCCTGACTATGCCCCGAACTTGCGCGCCGCCGCGCGCGCAATACGCCTCCCGCATGGGTTGTGACCGCGACATCTGGGAAACTGAGTTGTTGTGAAGTCCGAAATGGGAGTTCGTTCCCCGGACGCGCCGCCCACCAGCCGCTCCCCCCGGCCGCCACTGACCGCGCGCGCACAGGCGCCGGTCCGGCGCACCCCGGAGGAGGCCCTGCCGGCGAAGTCCGACCGCGATGTGCGATCCAAGCGCCCGCCCGCGCTCTCCTTCGTGCTGCGCATGGACACCCTGCGCCGCGGCCTGCGCGTGCTCTCGCTGCTGGCGCTCGACCTGTGCGGGCTCTCGCTGGCGATCTTCACCGCCCTGGCGCTCAAGGCCGCCGTGCTGTCCAGCTTCGACGCCCACCAGGCCTATCAGGGCACGCGTTCGATCCTGGCCTTCGCCTACCTGCTTGACCGCCTTGCTGTTCGCCCGCTCGGGCCTGTATGCCGAGCGCTCCCAGCGCCCGGGCCTGTCGAGGATCGTCGGCTCGCTCTTCCAGGTCGCCTTCGTGGCGCTCGTCTTCGCGGTGGTCTCGGCGAACACTTCTCCTCCTACTACATCTTCTACGGCTCGCTCGCCTTCGCCCTGCTCTACATCTCCTCCTTCCGCTACCTCTATGAGCGCGCCACCGGCGCGATCCTGCGCGCCGCCGGCTACCAGCGCCGCGCCGTTCTGGTGGGAACCGGCAAGCACATCCACGACGTCGCCGACGCCCTCGCCGACGCCCCCAACACGCCGATCGAAGTCGTCGGCTTCGTCTCGCCCGAGCCCCTGCCGCCCAACGGCATCCGCAGCCTCGGCACGCTCGACCATCTGCAGGCCGTGATCGCCGCCGAGCGCGTCGACGAGGTGATCATCGCCGACCCCGACTTCCCCCAGGAGCGCGCCGTGGACCTGGTCGACCAGTGCCACCGGCGCGGCGTGCGCGTGCGCATCGCGCCCTCCACGATGGAGATCCTGATCCACCGCGCCGAGTTCGTGCCCGGCCAGTCGGTGCCCCTGTTCGAGCTGGGCCCGCCCGTGTTCGAGGGCATCGACTTCGCGCTCAAGCGCACCTTCGACGCGATCGGCTCGGCCCTGCTGCTGTTCGTGCTCAGCCCTTTGCTCATGGCGATCTTCCTCGCTGTGCGCCTGTCCTCGCGCGGCCCGGCCCTGTACCGCTCGATGCGCCCCGGCATCGGCCAGCGCCCGTTCGCGTGCCTGAAGTTCCGGACGATGTACTGCGACGCCCACGAGCACCAATCGGCCTTGGAGGAGCTCAACGAGGCCGACGGCGCCCTGTTCAAGATCAAGGACGACCCCCGCCTCACGCCCGTCGGGCGCTTCCTGCGGCGCTTCTCACTGGACGAGCTCCCTCAGCTGATCAACGTGTTGCGCGGCGACATGTCCCTCGTCGGGCCGCGCCCGCTGCCCGAGCGCGACTTCGAGCTGCTGCAGGACTGGCACCGCAAGCGCTACCTTGTCCTGCCCGGCATCACCGGCCTGTGGCAGGTCTCAGGTCGCTCCGAGCTCGACTTCGACGACCTCGTCCACCTCGACTTCATCTACCTCGAGCGCTGGTCCTTGGCCTTGGACCTGGCGATCCTGCTCAAGACGATTCCAGCTGTGTTGATGCAGCGCGGGGCATACTGAGCGACTCGTCCGGCATGCGAGCGCCACATGCGCTTCCTTCTCCACCAACGACATACGCTCATTCACCAGGACACCGTCCACGGACTTTGGCAGGAGGCCCAGAAGTACCGACTCGTTGGGGACATAGCCGCGACCGTCGCGTACCAGCAGCTTTAGCTCTCTGATCTCTTTGAGGTCGCGGGTCAGTGTCTTCTCTGTCTTTTTGTCGTATGCCATGGCCAGCTTGGGGCTCAGCCAGCGCATCTCGGTCCTGGGGACCGGCTGTCCACTCTCACGGCAGGCACGGGAGACCTCGAGGACCAGTCTGAGCCGGCGGCGATCGGCTTCGGTGCGTAGCTCTCGAAATTGCTGATAGACGTACTGCTCCCAGCGATCCTCGCGCTGCCAAGCGAAGATTAGATCGAGCTGCTCGGCCAGTCCATCGACGAATCCGCGCAGCGCATACGTGAGGAACGGCAGCGGATCGCCCGTGCGGCCGGCCGCGCTCAGCTGCCGGTAGTACTCGGACCGGGTTTGGTTGTAGTGGTTGCTGAGAAGCTGGGTGGCCGGTGTGGGGAATCCCGCCGCCAGCAGGAGCTGCAGCTCGAGCAGCCTGGCTGTTCGCCCATTGCCATCGCCGAATGGATGGATCCAGACCAGGTAGAGGTGTGCCATTACCGCCTTGATGACCACCAGCGCGGCGCGTAGCTCTGGACGGCCGTCTGGCGCCTTGAAGTCATCGCCGTTGAGCCAATCGCAGAGCTGCCTCATCAGGAGGTTCACATCGGCGGCGCCCGGCGCCCGGTAGTTGCCCACGACCACGCTGTGATCGCGAAACTCCCCCGGCTCGACGCCCTCTTCGATGTCGAGCCCGTCGAGGATCAACGCGTTCCAGCGCTTGAAGAGCTCTGGGGTCAGCTCGGCGTGGGGATCTTCAAGGACAGCGTCCACCACCTCGTTGTAGGCGTCGATCACATTGCGGATCTCCCGCGCCAGATACTGCTTCGAAGGGGGTAGGTCGGCCCGATTCTCGATGACACCGCGGACTTGATCCTCGGAGAGCGTGTTTCCCTCGATCGCTGTTGTGGCAAGGACGCCCTTGGTGAGGAATACCTGCATAAGCTCGTGACTGCGGTGCGGGTGCAGGAGGGTCCGCGCGATGTGGGCGCTCTTGGACTTCGCCTCCCCGAGAAGGAGCCACAAGCGCCGACGTTTGGCTTGTCCAGGTCTTAGCCTGAAGTTGATGTACGGATGGCTCTTTTCGTAGCCTCGCTTATCGCCGGCCACGACCGTCCACCAAGTGATTTCTATGGCTCTAAATGTCCCTATAGGTTGTCCGTTCACGCGTCCACTATATACGTCCCGTTAAAGGCTACTCCACTTCCAGACCCCCTCTCGCTGATCCGCAGCGCGGGGCCTAAGGCCGCAAAGCAGCAGCCCGAGGCCGGCTGATGAACGCCCGCCCCGGCTCTGAGAGCGCACGCTCGTAGACCCTGCCAGGTCGCGCGCGCCACGTCCTCCCAGCCCCACGCACGGACGCTGCCGCGCCATCGCCCGCCGGCAGGCCGGGATCACGATGACTCGCTCGCGCTCCAAGCCGAGACTGAGTACCGCGTCCTCGGCGACCGCCTCGCTGGGCACGATCGCGTGCGTTGCGCGCGCGAGCGCGAGGTGGCGCAGACGCAGATACACCCCGCCGCAGCGCAACCGCTCGCTCGGGCGGGTGAGCGCGTCGAGGTCGTGGATCGTGACGACCATCGGGCAGGGACTGCGCAAGATCGCCCCGTCGATCCACGGGGAGTGGTAGACGTCCACATGGCGCGGACGGTGGGTCTCGACGATCTCTATGCCTTCGCCTAACAGCGCATCCAGCCCGCCGAGCAGTCCGCGCGAGTAGCGTCCCACATCGCGCACCCGGACGCAGGGTCGGCTGTCGAATGCGACCCTCATCGCGTCAGGCGCTCCGACCCGCGAGCCCCGACCACGAGACATCCTCACGGCTGTCCCACCTGAAGCACTGCCCACAACATAGTCATTCGCGACGCTCTGTGTACGGTTGCAACGGCAATTGTTCCCGCTGTTTCCATCGTTTGCCGTGCTTGTGCGGCGCTAGCCTTGCATCGGCGATGTCCTTGCGCGACTATCACGAGAGTCTGTGGGAGGGCATACCCGCGAGCCTCGAGCCCTCCGATGCGAGTCTGCGTGGTGCGTTTCTATTGGACCACCTCGCCGCCGAGCGGAGGCGCCTGGGGCGCCCAGTGCGCTTGCTCGACCTCGGCTGCGGCGAGGGCCATTTCGCCGACGTCCTCGCGCGGGCCGGCGCCGAGGTGGTGGCCTGCGACGTCGCCGAGGAGCCGCTGCGCCGCGCCCGCGCTGCCCATCCCGGCCTCGCACTGAGCCTTGCCGAGCCCGATGGGCCGCTTCCCTTCGAGGACGCCGTCTTCGACATGGTGTGGGCGGGGGAGACGATCGAGCACGTGCTCGACACCGCCGCCTGGCTCTCCGAGGTCCGTCGCGTGTTGCGCTCGGGCGGGCTCCTCGTGCTCTCGACCCCCGACCACGGCCCGCTCGCGCGCCTGCGCCTGGCCCTCGGCGAGCGCGCGTTCGCGGCCCACTTCGACCCGCGCTCCGATCATCTTCGCTTCTACGTCCCCCGCACGCTCGCGGGGCTGCTGGCCGATTTCGGCTTCGCCGAGGTCGCCGTCGCGCGTCGCGGCGGCCTGCCCGGGGCGCGCCACGTGCTGCTCGCGAGCGCCCGGCGCAAGCGCTTCTAGTGTAGTGTCTCTGTTTTAGGTGGTGATTGTGTTGAGGGTGGCGCGTCCGCGTCGTACCTTTTCGAGGATTTGGTCGGCGGTGGCGGTCCAGGTGAAGGGTTCGGGGTTCTTGTTGTTTATTGCGAGGTAGGTCTCGATCGCTGCTACGAGGTCGGGGACGTTGTGGAATACGCCGCGTCGGATGGCCTTGTCGGTGAGCTTGCCGAACCATCGCTCGACGAGGTTCAACCATGAACTGGATGTCGGTGTGAAGTGCAGATGAAAGCGGGGGTGCTTGGCGAGCCACTTCTTCACGTTTTCGTGTTTGTGGGTGCAGTAGTTGTCGAGGATCAGGTGGACCTGTAGTCCCTTGGGGACCTCGCGGTCGATCGTGCGCAGGAACTTCAAGAACTCTGTGTGGCGGTGGCGGGGCAGACATTCGCCGATCACGGTGCCGGTGAGGACATCCAGAGCGGCGAACAGAGTAGTCGTGCCGTTGCGCTTGTAGTCGTGGGTCATGGTTCCTTGCCCTGCCTTTCTTCATAGGCAGGCTCGGCTGGGTGCGATCCAACGCTTGGATCTGGCTCTTTTCGTCCATGCTCAGGACGATCGCCTTCTCCGGCGGGTTCAAATACAAGCCCACAACATCGACGAGCTTCTCCTCGAAACGCTTGTCGTTGGAGAGCTTGAACGTCTTCACTCGGTGCGGCTTGATGTTGCGAGCCGACCAGATCCGTTGCACCGTTGCGGAGCTGACCCCTTGAGCCTTGGCCATGCGAGCGACAACGACCAGTGTGTCTCTCCGGGCGGCTTCTCGTGCAGCGTCGCATGCACGATCGCCTCCACCTTCTCCGGCGGAATCGAGGGCTTGCGGCCACGTCCTGGACGGATCGGACCAAACAGCCTCAGACCCTCGGTCTCAAATCGTTCCCGCCAGTTCGAAACGGTCGTTGGCGAGACACCAACCTCAGCGGCAATCCGCGTGTTAGCAACCCCATCGCCAGCCAGCAACAACGCGCGTGCCCGTTGCACATCACGATGCTTGGCAGTACGCGACGCGCGAGCTTCTCAAGAACTTCTCGCTGGCTTTCCGCCAGTCGTCACAGCAGCAGTAGGAGAGCGCATACGCCACCCTACCACAAACCCAACTTATTTACAAGACACTACACTAGGTGCGCGCCCGGCCTGCTCCGCGACGCCCCGCCCGTGCGCCGCGCCGCGTGTGCCGCACGGGCGCGACCGCCGGCGGGGCGGCCCGCAGTGCCTCCACGTAGGCGTTCTGGGTGGGGATCGACTCGGGGTTTAGATATACGGCGGCGCGTATCTCCACGAGGGCAGCGCGTGGATTGCTTGCCAAGTCGTATTCGCCCAGCGTCAGCCACGTTTCAGGATTGGACGGTTGCAGGCGCACCGCCTTTTGCAATGTGGCCCTGGCTAGCGCGCTCCCGCCAGTGGCATGCTGAACCGCCGATAGCTTGAACAGAGCGACGACCGACAGTGGATCGCGTTCGACGCCGGCCTGCGCCGCCGAGCGGGCGGCCACCGGATCGCGCGGCAGCAGCGCAAGCGCGTTTTCGGAGGCGTCAACCGAGCGCTGGGGCTGCCACTCCGTCCACGCCGCCAGCAGCGCGCCCACCACGACCGCCAGCGCGATGCCCGCGCGCAGCGGCCCGAGCTCGCCCAGAGCCGGCTTTCGCATGCGCGCGCCCCGCGAGTCTGCGTCGTCGTCGCGCGCGCCGGCCGCCGCCGCATCGCTCCCCGCGCTCGCGCTCGCCTCGGCGGCGTGCGCCGACTCGGGCGAGCCGGCGGGCTTGGTCGTATCTCCCGCGGGCAGCGACCCGCGCCCGGCCAGCCACCCCGCGCACAGCAAGGCCACGAACGCGTCTCCCGGCACGTACCAGGTCCAATCGGCGAACGAGTGCACCCCGAACACGATCACGATGCACAGCATGCTCAGCATCCCGACACGCTCGGGCGTGTAGGCAAGCGGTGTGTGCTCCCAGCGCAGCGACGGCGGCGAGCGGCCGATCCTCCAGCGCCGGTTGAACGGGTGCGTCGGGCGTCCGGCGGCCACCATCCACGCGACCAGCAGCGCGAGGCTGAGGGCCAGCCCGACGAGCCCGAGGTCGGCGAGCGTCTGCACCACGTAGCCGTGCGCCTGGCGCACGTCCAAGGGCTGGGTGCGGTAGCGCAGGCGCGCCGTTTCATAGCCCGCGGCGCCGGCGCCGAGCAGCGGGTGGGCTTCGAAGATCTCCAGTGCCTCGTTCCAGTAGCGCGCCCTCACGCTGCCCACCGCGGTCAATCGCCCAGGCGTGTTGGCGGGCACGGGCGCGTTGGGGTTGGTCAACGAGGACAGGTCGTGGGAGATCGTGCCCGTGAGCCCGCGTTTGGTGGCCGCCAGCGCGCCGACGCCGGCCAGCAGCAGGAGCACCAGCAGCGCGGCCAGCGCGATCCCCACCGCGCGACGGGTGAAGGACGCCGGCGCCCGCCGGTCGCCGAAGAAGCCGATTGCGATGCCCGCCACGGTGAGCACCACGAGCATCGCGACGAGCAGCGCCCCGAGCTGGTGCCCGGCGCTGGTGCGCAAGCCGAGCGCCACGCCGTCGCCGCTGAGCGCGTGGCGCGAGAAGTCCCAGGCCACCACGGGAGCCGCGCCGAGTGCGCTCACGATCAACACACGCGCGCCGCGCAGCCGCAGGGGCACGAGGCACATCCAGGCCGCCACCCCGACCGCCAAAACCGCCAGGGCGCCACGCGAGTAGGCCAGCATCAGCGTCACCAGCAAGAGGCCGGTGGCGGGGTAGGAGAGCGCGCTGAGCAGCGCGTGCCCGGCGCGCCGCGCGCCGAGCCACAGGCAGCCGATCGTGCCCATCGCGGCGGTCAGACCGATCGCGTTCCAATACCCGTACGGTTCCTGCAGCCGCGCGTAGAAGTTGGCTTCGGCGCTCAATCCCAGCTGGTTGGGCAAGACCTTCGTCAGCAGGGCATACGCGCACACCAGGACCGCCGCCAGCACGATCCCCCCCAACAGGGCGCGCCAGCCGGCCGGCACGATCCAGGCGAGCGCCACCGCCGCGGCGAACAGGCCGCTGTAGGCAAGCAGCCTGCCCGCGTCCTGCCAGCTGGCGTCGGGGGCCACCGACCAGGCCACCGAGACGCCGGTCAGCGCCGCGAAGGCCAGCAACAGCCCTACCGACCAGATCCCGCGCAGCCGCGCCCCGGTGGTCGCGACGAGGACGACCCCCACGAGCAGCGCGCCCGCGGCGAGCGTGCTCGCCAGCTCCAGCGTGGTCATCGGGGCCAGGTTCAGGCCGCCCCTGGCCCCGAACGTGGCAAAGCACAAGAAGCCGGCCACGATCAGTGTCGCGGCGGCGATCGCGCCCCTGGGCGGTTCGCGCTCCAGGACGCGCGCCCGCGGCGCCGGCTCGATCGGCTCCTCGACGAGCGGCGCTAGCGTGGCGTGCTCAGCCGTCGCGGCGTGAGCGGACACGCTTGCGTACCTCCCCGACGGTGAGCCCCAGCGCGGCGACGATCATC
This sequence comes from uncultured Solirubrobacterales bacterium, assembly GCA_963753145.1. GTDB lineage: Bacteria > Actinomycetota > Thermoleophilia > Solirubrobacterales > Solirubrobacteraceae > Palsa-744. Next base: position 505,969 of record CAVWAX010000003.1, on the reverse strand, counting down.
AAGGCGAGCACCGCGAACAGGGAGTGGGGCAGCGTGTTGACGGCCGAGGCGATGTTGGCGTGCACGATGCCGGGGCTGATCGGTTCGCTGCCCACCCGCACCGGCGCGGCGCCGGCGTGGTGGGCGGTCTGTACGGCCTTCTGCTCGGTCGGGGTGAGCGCCAAAGGGACGCTCGCCGGGCTGGTCGAGGAGGCCGTTTCGCCACCGCCGCCCGCGGCCGCGAGCTCGGCTTTGCGGATCTGTTCGGCGCACGGCGTGTACTCGACGACGATCGTCGGCAGCTGTTTGAGCGCCTGGCGGTAGGCGCTCTGGCTGTAGCCCCCGAACGGTTCGCCTTTGGCGCACTTTTCGACGATCGCCGAGGCTTGGCTCGCGTGCGCCGTCGAGGCGCCGCCGAGCGCCGCGAGCAGCGCGAGCGCGGCGAGCGTCGCCGCGAAGCCCCTCCTGCGATTGACCGACAGCCCTTCCAAGAGGCCCAACGCTATCTCACCGTGCCCCTGACTGACCCACGTCGGCGAGCGCTTGCGAGAACCCGGCTGCCCACGCCTCGTGCGTGTACTCGGCCACGTCTGTGCGGGCGGCCGCCCCCAGGCGCGCGCGCAGGGCGGGGTCGCGCGCCAGCCGTCGTATCGCGGCGGCCAGCGCGACCGCGTCGCCGGCGGGCACGACCAAGCCGCTGCGGCCGTCGCGCACCAGGCCGCCGGCGGCGGCGCCGACGGCGTCGCTTGCGATCGTTGGAAGTCCCCGATTCATTGCCTCGTTGACCACGAGCCCCCACGGCTCGCGGAAGGTGCGCGTCGCGATCGACGGCACCACCAAAACATCGGAGCCCTCGTAGAAGTTGCGCAGCTCCATTTGGGAGACCTGCCCGAAGCGCGCCACAGAACCCTCCTGGCCCGAGCGAGCTCCTGTGGCGCCTGGGGCCGGGCCGTCGCTGCGCGGCGCGCGCGTCACCGCGCCGCCGGCCGGGACCCAAGGGGGGGTGGATCCCGCACCGACGAGGACGAGCGCGGCGGTTGGTGCCTGTAGGCCCGACATGCTCCAAGCCTCCTCGAGCACCCCCAGTCCCTTTTCCCGTGCGGGCCTTCCCGCAAACAAGAACTTGGTGTCCGCCGTCGGCCATTCGGGCTCGGTCTGGATGCTCGCGTCGGGCGCTCCCCAGAAGGCGTTGTCGACCGCCTGGGGAGCCACGTGGATGCGCCGCGCGCCGCGCGCTTGCACGTAGGCGCTGACGTGCGGGCCGTAGGTGACCACGGCGTCCGCCGAGCGGTACAGGCGCCGCAGGGCGGGGTAGCTGAGCGCGTGCGCCGCCGAGCGGGGATGCGCCCACAAGGAGGCCCACAGGATCAGCGGCACACGCGCGCGCCGCGCTCCCGCCCACGCGCCCGGCAATGCGACCCGTCCTCCGGTCGAGAGGACCACGGCGCGGTAGTTCCCGCTCGCGGCCAACGCAAACAGGTCCCGCTCGCGCACCAGCTCGTGGGGGAACGGCAGCTCCTGGGCGGTGCCCCCGCCGCCGTGGGCGAGCCGCCCGCCGAACAGCGCGTAGTGGACGTTCTCGCGCTCGTGCAGGCGCGCGAACGCGGCCACCCGGTAGGCCGGGGCGTGGCCGGTGACGAACAGGACAGGCTTCATCGCCGGGACACCTCGCTGAGCCGCGGCGCCGTCACGCGCTGGGCCCGGCTCGACGGCCGCCGTCGCGCAGCGCCTGTTCGTAGGCCGCCACCGTCTGCTCGCCGCAACGGCGCCAGGAGAAGTTGAGGGCGATCGTCTCGCGCGCTCGCATGCTTGCCTCGCGCAGCCGGCCGGGGTCGGAGAGGAGCTCGTCGATGCGTTGGGTGAGCCGCTCGATGTCGCCGGGGGGCACCAGCACGAAGCCGTCGCCGGCGGCCGCGATCTCCTCGGGCCCGGGCTCGCCGCGACAGCCGATCGCGGGTACGCCGGCGGCCATCGCCTCGATGTAGGCGACGCCGAAGGCCTCCTCGGTCGAGGGCATCGCGAACAGGGTGCACCGGCGGGCCACCGCCAGGGCCTCCTCATGGGGCAGCTGGCCGTGGAAGTCGACTCGCTCGCGCACGCCCAGGCGCGCGGCGAGGCCTTCGAGCGCGATCCGCTCGGGGCCGTCCCCGACGATCGTGTAGCGCAACGTGGGATGGCTCTTGGCCAGCACGGCGAGCGCTCGAAGGACATCGGCGTGGCGCTTGCGCGCGACCAGGTGAGCGACGGTGACGAGCGACGGTTGGGGGTCGCGCTTGGGGCCGGCCTCGGGCATGTCCGCGCCGAGGTGCACCACTTTGGTCGAGCGCGCTCCGTAGTGGCGTGCCAGCTCGGCGATGCCCTGGCTGTTGGCGAGCACGTCGGCGGCCGCGGCCAGATTGAGGCCCACCGCCGCGCGCCCGGATTCGCTGCGGGGAGCGGTGTAGAGCACGTCGCCTCCGTGCACCGAGACGACCATCGGCAGCTCCAGGCGGCGTGGACGGGCCAGCGCTCGGCGCACCGCGTCGGCGGTTGGGACGGCGTTGTGGGCGTGGATCAGCTCGAACTCGAACGAGCGCCGCATCCGTCGCAGCGCCAAGCCCAGCGCGGGCGCGGCCCAAGCCCCCCACGCGTGGTAGGCGCGAGCGCGCGGGGGCGAGACGTAGCGCACGTAGGTCACCTCCAGGCCGTCGCGCGTTTCTTCGTGTGGCTGGCCGGCCAGGCCTCGCAACGCGCGGCTCGGCCCGCCGGCGCCCTGGGCGAAGGACGCGCGCGGCGGCACCAGCCGGTGCAGCACGATCACCCTCACCTCGGCGCCGGCTTCGCGCGCGGCCAGGGCTTGGCGGTGCGCCCACACGCCCAGCACCGGATCGCTGCGGCGCGGGTAGAACTCGGATACGACGAGGACCTTCACGATGGCCTCCGCCCCGCCTGCGGCGGGGCGGCTGAGTTGTGTGGATGGACCTTCACCAGCGGCGATGGGTGGCGAGGGTTTGTTGGGCTTCGGCTGCGGTGAGGTAGGGATGGTCGGCGAGGAACGCGCGCGCCTCGGCCACGGCTTGATCGCGCGAATAGGCGTCGGCGGCCGGGGCGGCGCGATGGGCGATCGGGGTGGCGTCGATCACGCCGCAGCGCCAGCCGTGCTCGCGCGCCAGCGCGGCCCAGTGGAGGTCGAGGCCCCAGCCCATGCGCAGCTCGGGGAAGGGCAGCAAGCTGGAGAAGGTGGAGCGCGCGAAGGCGCTGACGGGCCCGATCTCGACGAAGCGGGTCTCGTGCGCGACGGCGCGGGCCTGCCGCCGGGTGACGCGCCAGGCGGCGTGTGAGGCGAGCCGGTGGGCGGGCTGGGCCAGATCGAAGGAGAAGCGCTCGGCGAGGAACAGGAAGCGGTCGAGGAAGCCGGGGGGCAAGGCGATGTCGTCGTCGAGGAGGAGCAGCCAGTCGAACTCCTCGGGGGGGTGCGCGGCGAGCAGCAGGTTGAGGTTCTCGAACTTGCCACGGTCGCCCGCCTCGGCGAAGTGGATCTCGACGCGGTGGCGCGAGTGCGCCAGGTTGGCGCGCATGGCCTGCACCAAGCGCTGGTGCCGGGGGCGCTCGATGCCGAGCACGAGCACGTCGCGGGTCGGCGGCTGCCGGCGAGCGGCGCGGTCCATGCGCGCCGCCTTGCCCGAGACGACCCGGAGGGTGTCGGCGCCGAAGTCCGCGGCGGCGCGACGCAGGCCGTCGAGGCCGCCGACCTCGCCGCTTTCGCCGGACAGGAAATCCTCGCCCGGGTCAGAGCGAGGGTCGGTGGGAGCATCGGTGAGGTCGTTGTGCGAGCCAAGCGGAACCGCCTCGGAGTTTGGCTCGTGGGCGGTGGTGGGGGTGCCCGCGAACAAGCCTTCGCGCAGGCGGCCGGTGCTGTGGGCGACCATCGTGAGGCCGGCCGGGCAGCGGCGCAGCACTACGTGAGCGAGGCAGCCCGCGAGCGTGCGCAGCTCGTGGGCGCGCGAGGGCGCGAGACCGCGCCAGGCATCGAAGCGTCGGGCGGCTCGGCCGCGCGCGTAGGCGGCGCGGCAGAGCGGACGCAGGCGCGCGTCGGCGGGCGCGCGACGGTGCTCGAGGGCCGCGCCGGCTACGTAGAGCGGGTGGACGGAGGCGGCGTCGCGGGCGAGGCGTTCCTGCCACTCCTGCTCGTCTCCGCCGTGCTCGAGAGACACGTCGAACGGCCCGATGCGCTCCAGCGCGGAGCGGCGGATCGCCATGTTGGCGCCCCAGGCGAAGCGCGTAGGCGTGTCGCGGGGGCCAAGTTCGAGCGAGGTGATGGGCGCTCCCTCGCGTCCGCAGGACCTTGGCGGGGCGCCTTCCAGGAGGGGTCGGATCGGGCCGGTGAAAACGTCCACCTCGGGGTGTGCCTGGGCGGCGGAGAGCAGGGCGGGGAGCCAGCCGGGGCAGACCTGGACGTCGTCGTCGACGAACACGACCAAGTCGCCCGAGGTCGAGGCGACGCCGGTGTTGCGGGCCACGTTCAACCCTCGGGGCCCAGAGTGGGCCTCGTAGCGGGCGCCGAAGCGGTCGGCCAAGAGGCGGGTCTGGGGGGTGTCTCCCGCGTCGTCCACGACCAAGACCTCGGCGCTGGCGGCGGAGGCTTGGGGGGCGATCGAGGCGAGGGCCACGCGCAGATAGTCGGGGCGCTGTCTGGTCGGGATCACGATCGAGACGGGCGGCGCGGGGCGCCGGTCGGGCGCTTGGGGAGAGGGGGGCGGCGTGGAGGGCATGACCGCAACAGTCTAGGTTTGCGGAGAATGGTGCTGTTCTTGCACAACCGGTATCGCACGACCGGCGGGGAGGAGCGCGTGGTGCAGGCGCTGCTGGGGCTCGTGCGCGGGCGGCTCGGCGAGCCGGCGGAGCTGCTCGAGCGCGACTCGGCGCGGCTTGGCGCGGGGCGCGCGGCGGCGGGGCTGTTGCGCGGCGGTTTGGGGGCCCGCGAGGTGGCCAAGGCCGTGCGCCTGACGGGCGCCACGATCGTGCATGCCCACAACTTGAATCCCCTGTTCGGCTGGCGCGCGCCGGCGGCGGCCCGGGCAGAGGGGGCCCGGGTGGTGTTGCACCTGCACCAGTACCGGCTGGTTTGCGCCAATGGGGTCTGTTTCACTGGAGGCACGGAATGTACGCGCTGCCACGGGCGCAACACGCTGCCGGGGGTGATCCACAACTGTCGCGACAGCCGCGCGGAGGCGCTTGCCTATGGAGCCTCGCTGGCGTTGTGGCAGCGACGGGTGGTGGGGCAGGCCGATGCGGTGATCGTGCCGAGCGTGTTCGCGCGCGAGCGGCTGCGCGCTTTGGGGGCGCCGCTGGACTGGGAGCGCGTGCACGTGTTGGCGCCGCCGGTCGAACCGGCGGCCGGGGCGGGCACCGCCGCAGCGCGCTCGTCTGGAGCGGGCGGCTTCGCGCTGGTCGTGTCGAGGCTGGCCCCCGAGAAGGGGGTGGACGTCGCGATCGACGCTTGCGGACTCGCGGGGGTGCCGCTGGTGGTGGCGGGGGATGGTCCACAAATGGGTGCCCTGCGCGCGCGCGCGGCGGGTCAACACGGTGGTCTTGTTAAAGAGCCGCGCGCGCGCGCGGGGCACCCCAAAAAGACATACACAGACCACCACCCCCCCGACGACCCGAGCGCGACGCCGCGGCAGGATGCGGTGCGCTTCCTCGGCCGCGTCGACGACGCGACGCTCGCGCGCGTGCGCCAGGAAGCGGCGCTCGCAATCGTCCCTTCGCGCTCGGCCGAGACGTTCGGCATGGCCGCCGCCGAGGCGATGGCCGCCGGCCTGCCGGTGGTGGCGAGTCGCGTCGGAGCCCTGCCCGAGCTGGTCGAGGAGCAGGCGCTGGTCGAACCGGGGGACCCGGTCGCGTTGGCTGGAGCGATCGAGCGGTTTTGGGGTGACGCGGAGCTGGGAGATAGGGGGAGGGCGTGCGTTGCGGCGTTGTGCGGGCCCGAGGTCGTGGCCGACGGTCTGCGGCGAATCTACGCCGGCACGGGCTCGTGCCCTGCCTGAGCCCATAAGCTGCCGGTCGTGAGCGTGCAAGAACCCAAGCGCGCCCTGATCACGGGCATCACGGGGCAGGACGGGTCGTTCTTGGCCGAATTGCTGCTGGAAAAGGGCTATGAGGTGGTTGGGCTGGCTCGCGGCGGCGGTGAGCGCGAGTTGGGGTGTTCGGAGCATCTGCGGGGACGCTTGAGCGTGGTGGAGGGCGATCTGCTGGACGCGGACAGCCTGGCGGGGGCCGTGACACGGACGCGGCCGGACGAGCTGTATCACCTGGCCTCGCTTTCGTTCATCCCGGACACGTGGCGTAGGCCCGCGGAGGCTATGCGGGCGATCGCGGGGGCAACGGCCACGCTGCTCGAGACGGTGCGCGACGAAACTCCCGACACGCGCGTGTGGCTGGCGTCCTCGGGTGCGATCTTTGGCGACGCGGGAGAGAGTCCGCAGCGCGAGACCACGCGATGCAGGCCGACGACGCCGTATGCGATCGCCAAGCTGGCCGCCCACCAACTGGTGGGCGCGATGCGCTCGCACGACGGCCTGTATGCGTGCTCAGGGATCGTGTTCAACCACGAGTCCGAGCGTCGCCCGCACCAGTTCGTGACTCGGACGATCACGCGGGCGGCGGCTCAGATCAAGCTGGGGCTGGCCGCGGAGGTGACGCTGGGATCGCTCGATGCGGTGCGCGACTGGTCATTTGCGGGGGACACGATGCGTGGGGCTTGGCTGATGCTCCAGCAGGAGCGCCCTGAGGACTATGTGCTGGCGAGCGGGGTGGGGCGAACCGTCGCAGAACTGGCGGATATCGCGTTTGCCTGTGTGGGCCTTGAGGCTGAGCGCCACATCCGGATCGACCCGAAGTTGGTGCGCGCGCCCGAGCGGACCCCGAGCGTGGGCGATCCCAGCAAGGCCCGCGCGCAGCTCGGCTGGGAGCCCGAGCTGAGCTTCGAGCAGCTGGTGCGGCGCATGGTGGACGCCGATTTGCGGGAGATCGCATCGGGGGCGGCGCCTACACTGCCGGGATGACCAGCGTAGGGATCGTCGGACTCGGTTACGTGGGGCTGCCCCTGGCGGTGGCCTTCGCCGAGGAGGGTTGCGAGGTCGTGGGGGTGGACGCCGACCCGCGCAAGGTGCGCCAGCTGCAGGCTGGCGACTCCTACATCGAGGACATCCCCTCTGAGCGCCTGGGAGCGGTGCTGGGACGTTTGAGCTTGAGCACCGGGTACGAGGCGCTGGGCGGGGTGGACGCGGTGCTCGTTTGCGTGCCGACTCCCTTGAGCTTGAATCGCGAGCCGGACCTGGGGCCGCTCGTGGACAGCATGAGGACGCTTGCGAGCGTACTGAAAGCGGGGCAGTTGGTGGTGCTGGAGTTCGACCACCTATCCGGGCACGACGCGCGAGCGGGTCGCGCCGCTATTGGAGGAGTCGGGGTTGAAGGCGGGCGGCGATTTTCATCTGGCCTTCTCGCCGGAGCGGGTCGATCCGGGCAGGACCGACTTCACGATGCGCAACACGCCGAAGGTGTTGGGCGGGCTCACCGAGGCCTGCGCCGACCGCGCCGAAGCCCTATACGAAATGGTGTGCGACGAGATCGTGCGGGTCTCCAGCCCTGAGGCCGCCGAGCTGACCAAGCTGCTGGAGAACATCTTCAGGTCGGTCAACATCGCCTTGGTCAACGAGCTCGCGATGCTCACCGATCGCATGGGCATCGACGTCTGGGAGGTGGTCGAGGCGGCCGCCACCAAGCCCTATGGGTTCATGCGCTTCGAGCCGGGGCCGGGGATGGGCGGGCATTGCCTGCCGGTCGATCCGTTCTACCTGAGCTGGCGGGCGCGCGAGTTCGACATGAGCACCGAGTTCATCGAGCTGGCGGGCAAGGTCAACCAGCAGATGCCCTACCACTGCGTTGCCAAGGTGCAGCGCGCGCTGAACGACGCGGGGCGCGCGGTGAAGGGCGCCCGCATCGCGGTCTTCGGCGTCAGCTACAAGCCGGGTGTGGGCGACGTGAGGGAGTCGCCGGCTTTGAAGATCTTGGAGCTGTTGCGGGAGCTGGGCGCGGAGCTTGCCTATCACGATCCGCACGTGCCGAGCCTGCCCGAGTTCGCTCTGAGCAGCGTGCCGGTGGTGCAGGCGCTGGACGGCGCGGACCTCGCTTTGATCGTGACGGCCCACCCGGGCGTGGATCACGCCTTGATCGCCCAGCGCGCGCGCATCACGGTCGATCTGCGCGGGGTGACTCGCGGGAGCAATGTGCCAAGCGTGGTCAGGTTGTGAGATCGCGCGCGGCGCTACGCAAAACGTGGATCTCTGGATGCGTTAAGGCCCTATGAGCCAAAGCGCGGCGGACCCGGTGCTCGGGAAGAACGTGAAGGTCGGCGAGAACGTGACGTTCGGGGCCTATGTGGTGGTGCACGAGGGCACCACGATCGGCGATGGGTGTGTGATCGAGGATCACGTCGTGCTCGGCAAGCGCCCGCGCCTGGCGCGAAGCTCCTCGGCCAAAGGGGACGTGGGCGATCTGGTGCTGGGCGAACGGGTGACGGTGTGCTCGGGCGCGGTTGTGTTCGCGGGAGCGCAGGTCGGCGAGGAGGCGATCCTGGGCGACCAAGCGTTCGTGCGCGAGCGCTCGCGGATCGGCGCGGGCTCGGTGATCGGACGTGGCAGCGTGGTCGATAACGACGTGGAGGTGGGCGCGAGAGTGAGGGTCCAGACGAGCGTGTATCTGACCGCCTTCACCGTCGTCGAGGACGACGTGTTCGTGGGACCCGGGGCGACCACGACGAACGACAACACGATGAACCGCCACGGCCCGGAGACGCCACTGCGCGGGGCGCTGTTGCGCCGCGCCTGCAGGGTCGGGGGCGGCACGGTGCTGACCCCGGGTGTCGAGATCGGCGAGGAGGCGTTCGTGGCCGCTGGGGCTGTCGTGACCAAGGATGTGCCGGCGCGAGGCGTGGCGATCGGCGTGCCGGCGCGCGTCGTGCGCGAGGTCGGCGAGCCCGACCTGCTCGAGCGCTGGCGCTAGAGCACCAGACGCACCGCGCTGACGACCTCGGCTACCTGCTCGCGTGAGAGCACGGGGCTGATCGGGATCGCCAGATGCGTGCGGGCGGCCTCTTCGGTGCCGGGCAAGTCGGCGCCCTGGCCCCAGGCGCGCATCGAAGGCTGGGCGTGGACGGGGGTGCGGTAGTAGGCGCGGCAGCCGATGCCCTGCTTGGAGAGGGCCTCGGCGAGGCGGTCGGCTTCGGTGTGGCGCACGACGTAGAGATGCCAGGCCGGCTCGGCGCCGACGGTCGCGCGCGGCAGCGTCAAGAGCTCGCCGAGGCCCAGCTCGGCGTAGCCAGCGGCCACGCGGCGGCGCCCGTCAGACCAGGAGTCGAGGTGGGGGAGCTGGACGCGCAGGACGGCGGCCTGGAGCTCGTCCAGGCGCGAGTTGTAGCCGACGAGGTCGTAGGTGACCTTGTCGTGGGAGCCGTGGAAGCGCAACACGCGAGCGCGCTCGGCCACCTCGGGGTCGGAGGTCGTGACGATGCCGCCGTCGCCGAAGCAGCCGAGGTTCTTGGAGGGGAAGAAGGAGAACGTCGCGGCCTTGCCCAGGGAGCCGGGGCGTCCGCGCGCGCCGACAGAGCCGGCCGATTGGGCGGCGTCCTCGAGCACGGGCACGCCGAGCTCTTCGATCTCGGCGACGGGCGCGAGGTTGCCGAACAGGTGCACGGCAATCACCGCCTTGGTGCGGGGCGTCAGCGCGGCGGCGACCGTTTCGGCGTTGATGCAGAACGTTTGCGGGTCGATGTCGCAGAAGACGGGCGTGGCGCCGGTGGGGGGGACCGCCTCGGCGGAGGCGTAGAAGGTGAACGAGGGCACCAGGACCTCGTCGCCGGGGCCGACGCCCATGGCGCGCAGGGCGATCGTGATCGCCTCGGTGCCGTTGGCCACTCCCACCGCGTGGGTGGCCCCGCAGTAGGCGGCGAACTCGCGCTCGAACGCCTCGACCTCGGGGCCGAGGATGTAGTAGCCGGAGTCGAGCACCCTGTTCGACGGCCTCGCGCAGCTGGTCGCGCAAGGGCTCGAGCGCGGTCGAGGTGTCGAACAGGGGGATGCTCATGGCTCAGAGCAGCGATCGGTTCCGAGCGCCCGCAACTTGAGCGGTGCGCCGCTCATTTCGCGAGCAGCTCGATGTCGGCGCGCGTCATCAGCCGGATCAGCTCCTCGAAGCTGGTCTGCGGCTTCCAGCCGAGGTCCCGCTCGGCCTTGGCGGGGCTGCCGATCAGGTGGTCCACCTCGGCGGGCCTGACAAAGGAGGGGTCGATCGTGACGTACTGCTCGAAGTCGCCGAGCCCGGCCTCGTCGAAGGCGACCTGGCAGCACTCGCGCACCGAGTGGGACTCGCCCGTGGCGATCACGTAGTCCTCGGGCTCGTCGCGCTGGAGCATCAGGTACATCGCCTCGACGTAGTCCTTGGCATAGCCCCAATCGCGCTCGGCGTCGAGATTGCCGAGCCGCACCTCTTTGAGCAGGCCGTGCTTGATGGCGGCTGCGTGCCAGGTGATCTTGCGTGTAACAAACTCAAGCCCGCGGCGGGCGGACTCGTGGTTAAAGAGTATCCCCGAGGTCGCGTGGAGGTCGTAGGACTCGCGGTAGTTGACGGTGATGAAGTGGCCATAGGCCTTGGCGACGCCGTAGGGGGAGCGGGGGTAGAAGGGGGTGGTCTCGGTTTGGGGGACCTCGAGCACCTTGCCGAACATCTCGCTGGAGGACGCTTGGTAGAAGCGGGCCTCGGGGCACACTTCGCGCATCGCCTCGAGCATGCGCGTGACGCCGGTGCCGGTGAACTCGGCGGTCAGGGTCGGCTGGATCCAGGAGACCGCGACGAAGGACATCGCGGCGAGGTTGTAGATCTCGTCGGGCTGGGCGGCGCGCATGGCGTCGACGAGCGAGCGCTGGTCGAGCAAGTCGCCCTGGTGCAAGGTGATGCGGTCGCGGATCTGCTCGATGCGGTCGAACTTCTCGGTGGAGGCTCGCCTGACCATTCCGTGGACGTCGTAGCCGTGGTCGAGCAGCAGTTCGGCGAGGTAGGACCCGTCCTGGCCGGTGATCCCGGTGACGAGTGCGGAGGGTTTGTTGTTCATGCGGCGGAGCCTATAGAGCGCAGCCACTGAACAGTCGAGGCGATGCCTTGCTCGACGTCGATTTTGGCTTCCCAGCCGAGCAAGCGGCGCGCCTTCTCGACCGAGGGCCAGCGCCGGGGGACGTCCACCTCGAAGGTGGGGAGGTGCTCGAGCGCGAACTCGGCGGGGTCCTCGCCGCAGGCCTCCCAGACGATGCGGGCGCTCTCGGCCACGGTGAGCTCGCGCGAGGCGGAGATGTTGAAGTCCTCGCCGAGGCCGGCGGGCGAGGAGGTGGCGCAGACGACGCCGTCGGCGATGTCGTCGATGTGGGTGAGCGTTCGCGTTTGCTCGCCGGAGCCGAAGATCTGCAAAGGCCGCTGCCCGGAGAGGACCTTCTTGATCAGGTCGGGCACCATGTGGGCTATGCCGGGCTCGGCGTCGGGCATCTCGCCGGGGCCGTAGGCGTTGAAGGGGCGGCAGATCGTGAAAGGCAGCCCGTGCTCGGCGTGGGCGGCGCGGCAGTAGACCTCGCCGGTGAGCTTGGAGAAGCCGTAGGCGGATTGGGGGGTGGGGCAGTCGGGGAGGTGGGCCTCGGTGGTGGGGAACTCGGTGGCGCGCTCGAAGACCATCGAGGAGGAGACGTAGGTGAAGCGCTCGACTTCGTGGTCGAGGGCGGCGCGGAAGACGGCGTTGTAGAGGCCGTTGTTGACCTCGGTGAGCGTGTGGGGGAGCTTGTGGAAGTTGGCGATCCCGCCGACGATGGCGGCGAGGTGGATGACGTGCGAGCAGCCGTCCATCGCCAGGCTTGCTTGGGCGAGGTCGCGCAGGTCGCCGGTGTGGACCTCGCAGCCCTCGCGCATCCACAGGGGGGCGGAGCGCTGGTCGGACACGCGGACCTCATAGGCGGGGTCGGCCAGGAGCCGCCGGACGACGGCGGCGCCGATCGTGCCGGCGCCACCTGTAACCAGGACTCGGCTCACGCGCTGGGGGCTCCGAGCGCCGCCAACTCACTCGCGTAGGCGAACACCTGGCCGGCGCCCCAGCAGTTCCAGGGGTCCACCACGAGGCACTCAGCGCCGGCGCGGGCGGCGATCGTGGCCAGGGCGGCCGGCTCACAGAACTCGGTGTGGTTGGCCGCCACGACGACGACGTCGGCGTCGGCGAGGGCCTCCTCGAAGGGCACGGTTGGCGTGGAGACGTGGGGGTCGTGGGGGACGACGTCGGCCAGCTCGCGCTCCAAGAGCCGGATCAGCTTGTGGGCGAGCGAGTCGCGCTCGTCGTCGGTGTCGGCCTTGAAGGCGAGGCCGAGCACGGCCACCTTGCGCCCCGACAGGGAGCCGAGCCGGCGTTTGACGCCTTCCACGAGAAACAGGGGGACCGACTCGTTGACGCGCGAGACGGCCAGCAGCATGCCGGGCGCGGGGGAGCGCTCCTCGGAGAAGGTGAAGTCCTTGCGCAGGCAGGTGCCGGCGGTGAGGCCCGGCTGGGCGAGGCCGCCGCGGGGGTAGTCGCGGTTGACGAGGTCGATCACCTCGAAGACGTTGGCGCCGTGGCGCTCGCAGTCCATCATCAGCAGGTTGGGCAGGGCGAAGTGGGTGTAGCGCAGGATGTTGGCCCAGATCTTGGCGAGCTCGGCTTGGACGGGGGTCGTTTGGACTATGGGGGCGCTGAACACCGAGAACAGCTCGGCGACGACCTCGCCGGAGCGGGCGCCGACGCCGCCGACGATGCATGGGAGCGAGTCGATCTCGGCGAGGAAGCGCCCGGCGGCGATGCGCTCGGGGGCGTGCGCTACGAAGACCTCGTCGCCGATCTGAAAGCCGCGGTGCTTGGCGAGGTAGCCGGCGACGAACTCGGTCGTGCCGGGGGCGACGGTGGAGCGCAGGGTGAGCGAGTGGCCGGGGCGCAGGGCGCCGAGCAGCTCGTCGAGGGCGGTGCGGATGTCGCGCATGTCGATCTCGATGTGCGAGAAGGAGGGGGTGCCTAGCGTGATCACGATGTGCTGGGCTTGGGCCGCGTCGACTATGTGCTCGGACAGCGCGAGCCGCCCGCCTGTGCCCTTGGGGGTGCCGGCGTGAACGCGGTCGAGCACGTCCTGCGCGCCGGTCTCTCCGAAGGGCATGACGCCGGCTCGCACGGACTCCAGACGGGAAGGGTCGTTGTCGATCCCGATCACCGAGAGGCCGCGGTCGGCGAAGCTGAGCGCGAGCGGCAGCCCGACGCGGCCCAGGCCGATCACGGCGACGTCGGCGGCTGTGTTTGGCTGTGACATCAGGCGCAGGTTATCGGCGCTCACGCAGGTACTGGCGCGCAAAGCCCACCACGAAGCGGGGGTTTTGGGTGAGGTAGCGCCGCCACAGCCGGCGCGGCTCGCGCGTGAGGCGGTAGAGCCACTCCAGGCCGTTGCGTTGCATCCACGAGGGCGCTTGGGAGACGATGCCGGCGTGGAAGTCGAAGGCGGCGCCGACGCCCACGAGTAGAGGCGCAGCCAGCAGGGGGCGCATTTCGTGCGTCCAGAGCTCTTGCTTGGGCTGGCCGGTGCCGACCCACACGACCTGGGCGCCCGAAGCGTCGATCTCGGCGACCACCCGGTCGCGCTCCTCGGCGCTCAACGGGCGAAACGGGGGCGAGAAGCCGCCGACGATGCGCAGGCCGGGGAAGCGGGCTTGGAGGCGCTCGACGAGCAGCTCGAGCGCGGCGGGCGAGCGGCCGCCGTAGAGGTACATGGGGGTGCCGGCGCGGGCGGCGTGGGCGCAGAAGTGGACCATCAGGTCGGGGCCGTAGACGCGCGTGGCGCGCGGATGGCCGAGCAGGCGGAGTGCCCAGACGAGCGGCTGGCCGTCGGGCACCGCGAGGGTGGTGTCGAGCACGGCTCGCATCGTGGGTGGGTCGTCGCGGGCGGACATGACGAGGTTGACGGCGGCCGCGGTCACCGTCGCGCGGGCTTGGGCGGCGATGGTGGCGTCCATCCAGGCGACCACCTCCTCGTAACAGGACACGGCGAGTGGGACGCCGAGGATCGAAACTCGCGGCGGCGGCGCGGGCGCGGGGGGAGCGGTGGAGGGGGGCGGACCGGAGATTGGTCGAAAGCCTATCCGCGGACTGATCCAGCGGCGCGGACCGGTCGATGGATCTTGTTGGATGATCCGTACGATTCGCGATCTTCGCCGGTGACGCCGCTCGATTTGCGCCGCTATCGCGCCGAGCGGCTCCTGCGCAGGGACTTCGAGGGGCTGCGCAGCAGGGTGCTGGGGGTCGTGAGGGCGCAGCTGCGCGGGGCGGGCGTCGCGCTGGCGGCAGCGGACCTCGAGGCCTGTTACGCGCAGGCTTGGCACGGGCTGTATGCGAGCGTGCTCGAGGGCGAGCAGATCGAGAACCCGGCGGGCTGGCTGGTGAGGGTGACGTTCCGCAGGGCCGTGGACGAGCACCGGGCCGCTCGCGCCAGGGGGCTTGCCGATAGGGAGGATCCGAGTTCGTACCGGTCTGGGACCGACGGTGGGCGCGATTTGGACGGCGAGCTGGAGGACAGGGTGCGCTTGCGGCACTTGTTCGAGGGGCTGCGCGCGAGGATGAGCGCGCGCGAGCGCGAAGCGGCTTCGCTTTGCTACCTGCAGGGGCTGAGCAGGGCCCAGGCGGCGGAGCGGATGGGCGTGAGCGAGGCGCGGATGCGCAAGCTGATGGAGGGCGCCGGTGCGGGCAGGCCGGGCGTGGCGGCGAAGATGGGCGAGCTGGTGGGGACGATCGCGGGCGGGGGCTGGTGCGAGCAACAGGGGTCGTTGATGCGGGCCTATGCGTTTGGCCTGCTCGACCTCGAGGGCGAGCGCTACGCGCTGGCGGCGGCGCACTGTGACCAGTGCCCGGCCTGTCGCGCCTACGTCGCCTCGCTGCGAGGCCTGGCCGCGGTGCTGCCGCTGCCGCTACTGCCACAACTCGCGGGTGGGGCGAGCGGTGCGGCGAGCGCGACGACGGCCAAGACGGGGAGCGGTTTCGCGAGCTCGCTCACCGCCAAGCTGGCGGTCACGGGGATCGTCGTGCTCGGGACGGGCTACGCGGTGATTGGCACCCGCGCGCATGGCAGCCCGCGTCACAGCTCGGCGCCTGTGCCGGTGAGGCCGAGCGTGGGACTGCTGGCGCGTGCTCCGGGCGCCGCGCCCGGCACGCATGTGAGCCGGCGAGCTCACACGCACGTGGGGCACCCCAAACGCCGCGTGGCATCTCCTGGCCGCGACACCACGCGCGCCTCGGCCCGCGCTCAGGTCGCGTCCTCTGCCGAGTTCGGACCGGAACGGGCCACGGGCGAAGCGCTGCCGGCCCCGACGGCCGGCGGCGCGTCGCCGCCATCCAGCGGCTCGGGGAGCGGCGAGTTCGGCCTCGAATAGGCGGCCCCTCCAACCGGCGCCCGCGGGAGGCCCGCGCGGGTCAGCCGCGCGGGAAGACCTGCGTCAGCCGCTTGAGCGCGAGCGGGTTGCCGCGCGGGCGCAGGCGGCGGGTGGCTACGGCGCGCAAGGGGTCCAGGCGCTCGCCGATGATGTTGACGAAGTCCTGGTAGGAGACCTTGAGGCGCAGGTCGGGCTTGGGCGAGAGGCCCTGCTCGACGGTGGAGGAGCCGTTGTTGACGCACAGGTGCCAGGCGGGGATGTCGGGGTCGGTGAATTCCCACTGGAAGGTGGTAGGGCGCTTGAGGCCGTGTTCGGGGTTGACCTGGCGACGGATCGTGTCGAACAAGAGCGCCACGGTCTCGGGGTCGCGCTTGGATGGCCCCTCCCTGACGCCGATCACGCCGGCCTGGGCGAGCGTGCGCCCGCGCTGGGATACCTCCAGGGGCGAGAGCCCGTCGGGCAGCAGCGGTGGCCCCGGCAGGCTCTCGACGGGCAGGCCGGCGGAGCGCAGCTTGGTGGTCATCGAGCTGAGACCTTCGACGCCGACCTCGTCGTAGGTGGCGCCGAACACGGTGATGTAGCTTTCGTCCCAGCCGGGGGGCATCAGGACCTGGGCGGTGTAGCGGGTCACTTCGCGCAGCAGGCCGGCGACGGCCTTGGGCACGCCGACGGGGTCTTCGCGCGCGAGGTCGGCGAGCAGCTTGACGCCGAAGCCGATGTGGCGCTGCTCGTCGGCGGCGATGTTTTGCATGCCCTGGCGGAAGGCGGGCAGGACGTCGCGGTCTTCGAGGTAGCTGCAGATGAAGTGCTGGCCGGGCTGGGCGAGCGAGGCCTCGATCACGATGTGGTAGAGCGTGACCGCGGCGGCGAGCTTGGCGGGCGAGCGGTCGGCGCGCAGCTCGTCGGCCATCGTGTCGAGGCGATCGAAGATCTTGCGAAAGCCGGGTGTGAGCTGGGGCTTGATTGCCTGTAGCCCGCTCTGCATCGTGCCGGTCCCGATCCCGCACACCTCTTGCATGAAGCGCTTGAAGAACACGGCATGGCGCGCCTCGTCCACCTGCTGGGTGGTCAGGAAGTACTTCTGCTCCTCCTTGGGCGCGGCGTCGATGTAGGGCGAGAGGTTGTCGGCGACCGCGTCCTCGCCCCAGAAGAACAGGGCGTAGTTCCACAGCGCGGCCTGGCGCTCGAACTCGGTGAAGCGCTCCTGCCACTGCTTGGCGTCCTCGCTGAAGTCGAGGTCCATGGCGCTCCAGTTGCCGCGCTCCCAGCGCGCGTACAGGTCCACGTAGGAGATGGCGTCGACCGGCAGGCTCTCGACGGGCGCCTCGGCGGTTGCGGGGGAAGGGTGTGCGGCTGTGCTCGCCATGGGCGCTCGCTCCTGTCGCGTTGAAATTGGCTGGGCAGCCAGTTTAATCTAGCGCGCCACGCACAGGCAGGCGTAGTGCACCGTGAACAGCCTGCGCGCGAGCGGCGGGGCGAGCCGGTAAAGGCCGCCGCGAGCGGCCCACTTGAGGGTTGCTGTCGCACGCTGGGCCGGCGTCTGGGCGAAGAAGGCGAGCGCGGCCAGGGGCAAGGGATCGTCGAGCTCGGCGGCGAGGCGCAAGCCCGCGCGCTCAACGATGGCTTGTGCGGCGCGGCGGTCCAGGCGCTGGAGGTGGCCGACCTCGTGGGCGTGCTCGCGCTTGGAGGCGCGTCGCGCGGACACGTTGGCCTCCAGCGGCACCTCCATGACGACGGTGCCGCACGCCCGCGCGACCTCGGCCAGGAGCGCGGAGGGGTCAGGCACGTGCTCGAGTACGTGCGAGACGATGCCGAGGTCGAAGGCCCGGTCGGGGAAGTCCAGGTGCGCGCCGTCGTAGAGGGAGACCGCGTCGATCTCGGAGCGCTCGCGCGCGATGCGGACCGCGGCTTCGGTTATCTCGACGCCTTGCAGGGTCTGGCCGAAGCGCCGGCGGCGCAGCTCGCTGAGCAGCGCGCCGTCGCCGCAGCCGACGTCGAGGACCTTGTGCGGGGCGATGGAGGCACGTGAGCACAACTCGATGACATGGTCGGCCTTGCCGCGCGCGCCGAGGGCTCGCCAGCGCGCGTAAAGCTCGGCGTCGGCGCCCTGGCGCGAGTAGGACTCGTCGTAGAACTCGACCAGGCGTGCATGAGAGTCCTCCACCGCGAGGATTATGCTCACGACGATGACGCGAGGGCTCCGAGGGCTGATGGGGTCGCTGCGGGAGGCGCCGGCCACCGTCCCGGCATTGGCGGCGGTCGCGGTGTTCGTCGTGTGGAGCACGAGCCAGGCCGGCTATCCGCTCACCCATTGGGCGCCGGGCGCCCTGATCGTGCTGGCACTGGCGATCGTGGCGGTGGCCGCGGTGGGGCTGCCCTGGGCGAGCGTGCCGCTTGCGATCAGGCTTGCGCTGGGATGTTTGGCCGCATACACGGCGCTCAGCTACCTGTCGATCCTGTGGGCGAGCGCGCCGGGCGAAGCTTGGGAAGGGGCCAACCGGACGTTGCTGTATCTGCTGGTGTTCGCCCTGTTCGCCCTTTGGAGTAAGCGCGGGAGCGGCGCGGCGCTGCTCGTGGGGTTCTGGACGGCGGCGATGATCGTGCTCGCCGTGCATGTGGCGCTGCGCGTGGACACGAGCACCGGCGCGGACTACGCGGGGTTGTTCTCGGGCGAACGGTTGAGCTATCCGGTGGGCTACCCGAACGCGAACGCGGCGCAGTGGTTGATGGCGTTTTGGCCGGCTTTGCTTTTGGCGCGCGGGCGCGACTTGCACTGGGCGCTGCGCGGATTGCTCGCGGGGGGCGCGGTGGTGCTGGCGGACGTGGCCCTGCTGAGCCTGAGCAGGGGGTCGCTGTATGCGACGCCGGTGATGGTTGTGCTCGTGTTCGCGCTCGTGCCCGATCGCTTGCGCACGTTCGCGACGGGCGTGCCGGTGGCGGTGGGGATCGCGGCCAGCGCGCCACTGGTGGTGCGTGTGGGCAATCGCATCGAGGCGGGCCACTCACCCTACGCGGCGACCCACGCGGCGATCGCGGCGGCGCTCATCGCGGCGCTGGTGGTGGCCGGCGTGGTGGGCGCCGGCGCCGCACTCGAGACCCGGCGCGCCCTGTCCGAGCGGGCTGAGCGGGGTGTGCGCCGCGCGCTCGGCGCGACCGCGCTGGCGACGCTGCTCGTGCTCGTCGTGGGTGGCTTGGCCGTGGCCGGCAATCCAGTGACGAGGGTGCGCCACAGCTGGGAAAGCTTCGAAGGCGGCTACTCCTCCTCGAGCACGAACAGCGAAAGCCGCCTGTTGAGCGGTCTGGGGAGCAATCGGTATGACTTCTATCGGGTGGCGCTCGACGAATTCGCGAGCCACCCGCTGGTGGGGATCGGCGTGGACAATTTCCAGGCGCAGTACCTACGCCACGGTCGCAGCAACGAGACGCCGCGCTACCCGCACAGCGTGGAGCTGCGCACGCTCACCGAGACCGGGCTGATCGGCGCACTGCTGGCGATCGTGGGGCTCGGCGCGGCGCTTGTGGCCGGCCGGCGGGCGATGCGCCGAAGCGACGACGCGCTCGGCGCGACGGTCGCGGCGGCGGCGCTGGCGGGCTTTGGGTATTGGGCTGTACATGGCTCGTTCGACTGGTTTTGGGAGTTCGCGGGCCTGGGCGCCCCGGCCTTCGCCCTGCTGGGGATCGCGTGTTCCTTGGCGCCCGCTCCTCCAGCGGGAGCGCCTTCGGGGCCTTCTTTGGCGCCCGCGCCGGCGCGACCCGTGGGACGAACCCCTCTGCGTCTGGAGGGGCGCGGCGGGCGTGTGGTCGCCATCGCGCTGGGGGGCGTGCTCGCTCTCGCGGCGGCCCTGTCGCTGGCGGCTCCGTGGCTGAGCGAACGCCAGATCCAGAGCGCGGCTCGCATCTGGCCCAAGGCTCCCCTGGCCGCCTACGCGCGACTGGGCGATGCCGCCAAACTCAACCCGCTCAGCGACCGGGCGTATGTGGTCGAAGGCACGATCGCGCTGCGCTTCGGCGATCTGGCGCGCGCGCGGGCCGCTTTTTCGCAGGCCTTGGGGCGGGTCCCGGACGACGCGTACGCGACGCTGGAGCTCGGCGCGATCGCCTCTCAGACGGGTTCTCGCGCGCAGGCCCTCGGATTGCTCGAACGGGCCCTGTTCTTGAACCCGCGCGATCCCCTCACGCGCGAAGCTTTGCGGACCGTGCGGTCGGGGCGCAACGTCAATGTCGAAGCGCTCAATCGAGCAATCCTGCGCAAAGCCGAGGAGCTCTCGTGAACAGCTTGTGAGCTCTGCGGGTAATCATCGGCTCTTTGCGGGTTATTGTGCAGAGAATGCCGTACACCTTCGCTAGCGTGTAGTTGAGCTCGCTCGACGCCCGGGGCGACCGCGATAGCGGATTTGTCCCGGGGCGTGGCGGGCCGAAGTAGGTCCAACGTCCGAAGCGCCACCGATTCGTTGCCGGCAAGGAAAACGAGCTGTGCGTTGCTCGCGCCGAAGAAGGGAATCCAAGGTAGGAAGATGAATCGTTTGAGCAGGATCGCAGTGGCGCTGGTCGCGCTCGGCCTGGCGCCGGCCTTGGCCTCGCCGGTCGCGCTCGCCGGCAGCCCGCTGCTGAGCGGCTACGGCGGGCCCGGCGCGGGAGAACAGGCGATCGTCGGCTCGACCCTGATCGGCGGCGGTCGCGGCTCGGGCTCGGGGGGGTCCGGCTCGAGCGGCTCCGGCGCCAGCGGCGTCTCCTCGGGCGGCGCCACGGCCGCCGGTTCCAGCTCGACGTCCGGGGCGGTCGCCGCCGGATCCAGCTCGTCCGCGAACGGCGGCCGCTCGTCCGATGGAGGTCACGGCGGCTCGGCCGGCGGCTCGCACGGCGCGGCCTCGGCGGGGGCGAGCGGCGCAAAGCGCGTACAGATACACGCGTTCGTCTATCCGACTGCCCTGCGCTCCTCGGCGGATTCGCCGGTGTTGGGGATCTCGGGCTCCGACCTGTTGCTGCTCGCGATCGCGATCGCCACGCTTGCGCTGATAGCCGTAGCGACGGTGCGGCTTTCCCGACTACAGAGCAGGCTCTGAGCGACCGATAGAGCCCACACAGGCACGTACGCCCAAAGCTCATGGAGATTTCACGCCAATCATCCTCGCTGCCGCTGACCGGCCAGCTGCCGGCCAGGCGCGATGCCCCGTTCCCGCACAGCCTGCAGCGCGGCGCCTTCAAAGGACGCTTGCAATGGCTGTTGGAGGGGACCGGCTGGCGCGCGTTGCGGCCGGCCTGCGATCTGCTGTTGATGTACGTCGGCGTGATCGTCGCACTCGGCGGCTTGGACTCGACCTTCGAAGTGTCCGCGCGCCAAGCGCCGTTGTTGGCTCTGCCCCCGGTCGCGCTGCTTCTGCTCTACCTGAGGGGGCTCTACCGCAGTCGCCTGCGCGCCCTGCTGCTCGACGGGGTCGTGCCGGTCATCAGCGCCGTCTCGGTCGGCGCGGTGGCGGTCGCGATGCTGGGCGCGCTGGTCAACGGCTCGATGCCCACCCAGGACGCTTGGCTTGCGAGCTGGCTGTGGGTGCTTTTGGGGCTCGGCTTCAGCCGCATCGCCTTGGCTTACGCCCAACAGTTTGCCCGTAGGCGCCGCCTGGTGGGCAAGCCGGTCCTGATCATGGGCGCCGGGCTCGTCGGCTCCCAGGTCGCTCGCCGCTTGGACAACCACCCGGAGTATGGCCTCGCGCCGGTCGGCTTCCTCGACGAGGATCCTCGCTCGATCGCGGAGGTCGGGGGCCGCGACGTGCCGGTGATGGGCACCGCCGAGGACCTCGACAAGATCGTGGCGCGCACCGGCGTGCGCAACCTGATCGTGGCCTTCTCCTCGGTCGCCGACGCCCGCGTCAGCCGCCTGATCCAGCGCTGCCAGGAACTTGGAATAGAAGTGTCGGTGGTGCCGCGCATGTTCGACACGATCAACGACCGCGTCGGCTATGACACCGTGGGCGGGCTGCCGTTGCTGTCGTTCTCGGGCGTCAACCCGAAGGGCGTGCAGTTCGCGATCAAGCACGTGATCGACCGCGTCTCGGCGGTGGCGCTCTTGATCGTACTCTCGCCTGTGATCGCGCTGGCGGCGCTCGCGGTACGCGTGAGCTCGGCCGGACCGATCCTGTTCCGCCAGCGTCGCGTCGGTCGCGACGGCAGCGAATTCGACCTCTACAAGTTCCGCTCGATGCGGATCGATCGCGTCCCCGCCGCCCAGCCCGTGGGCGCGCACGCGGGCGCGGCGGGCCTCGAAGCGATGCTGCCCGTGGACACCGCTCCGGGCGGGGTGGAGGGCGGCGAAGACAGGCGCACGCTTGTGGGGCGCATCCTGCGGCGAACCTCGATCGACGAGCTGCCCCAGCTGTTCAACGTGCTGCGCGGCAACATGAGCCTCGTCGGCCCGCGGCCGGAGCGGCCCGAGTTCGTGGAGATGTTCGGCCGCGACATCGATCGCTACGGCGACCGCCACCGCGTCAAGTCGGGCATCACCGGCTGGGCCCAGGTCCACGGCCTGCGCGGCCAGACCTCGCTCGCCGAAAGGGTCGAGTGGGACAACTACTACATCGCCCACTGGTCCCTGGCCCTGGACTTCAAGATCGCGCTGCTGACGCTGACGGCGATCTTCCGCAACTCAGACTGACGCCCGCTCGCGCGTCCGCCCCGCACGCCGGGCAGGTTCGAATCCCGGGCTGGTCTTCCGCGCGAGTCCCTCAGATGCTCGCGCGCGCGGTTCGCGCGGAGCCCATCCAGTACTGGAAGACGCTGACGCGCAGGCCGCGCGTGCCGAGCACCGCAGGCAAGGGGATCGAGTAGCGGTTGAAGCGATCGAGCGTGAACTGCGCTCGGTACACGGCGCGCCCGCCACGGAAAGCTTCCAGCTGCAGGTAGTCGCCCACCGGCCCCGAGCCGCTGGCCACGACGCGCCCGCCGCCGCGGCTCAGATGGACCGTGACGGGGCTTGGCTTGCCAAACGGAGAGCGGAACACGCCGCGCAGAGCCGCGAACGAGGGCTTGTGGGCGCCCGTTTCGGTGAGCACGCCGAAGTCTTCGCGGCGCGAGCCCTGCAGCGAATACACGATCTCGGCGG
The DNA here is from genome assembly GCA_963753145.1 of uncultured Solirubrobacterales bacterium. GTDB lineage: Bacteria > Actinomycetota > Thermoleophilia > Solirubrobacterales > Solirubrobacteraceae > Palsa-744. The sequence continues at coordinate 483,390 of CAVWAX010000003.1, read as the reverse complement.
CGATCCAGGGGGTGCGCGCAAGCGAGCGGAACACGTTCTGCAGGTTGGCGGCCTGCGCCTGCTTGGTCACACAGGCCTGTTCCTGTTGTATGCGCCGGCGCGGCCAGCAGCTGCTCCAACCGAACTCGTTGAGCCAAAGCGGCGTGGTGTCGCCGTTGGCCAGCTGCACCCCGTGCAGATAGCGCAGCGAGGCCAGCACGAGGTTGTAGAAGTGGACGGACAGCCCGTCGTAGTAGCCCTTGATTCCGGCGGCATACAGCGCCTTCAGGAAAGCACCGTTGGAGCCCACGAGCGAGCCGCCCAGGACCGTCATCGACGGGTCGGCCCGCTTGATCGCCGGATAGGCGGCCCTCAGGATTTCCGCGTAGTGCTTGGCCTTTTCAGGGCCCGCCAGGTAGTCTTCGTTGGCCTGGTCGGGCTCGTTCCAGACTTCGATCGCGGCCAGCTTGGCGCCGTAGCGGGCGGCCAGGAAAGCCACGAACGAGCCATACGCCGCAGGGTTGACCGGCGCCCAGGCCTGGGCCTTGGTGCTGGTGGCGGCCCGACACCTGCGCAGCAGCGCGGCCGGCGCCGAGGACGCCCAGCATGGGGTCCACATCGCCAAGGCCACGACCTTGATGCCCGCCGCCGAGGCCTTTTCGACGAGGTTGTCGGTGAAGGCGAGAGCGCGCGGTTCGATCTGTCCCTGCACCGGTTCCAGCGTGGACCAGGGGATTTCGATGCGAATCGCGTGTGCGTCGAGCGAGCGCGCCCAGGCGATCTCCCGGTTGACGCGAGCGGGCGAGGCGCCGAAGGAGATCCCGACCATGTTCACGCCGCCGAGCGGTGGGCCCGCGGTGGGCGCCAGCGAGCTTCTGGCGCTCGTCGCGTTCGCCGGCGCCGTCGACGCCGTCTGCGTCGCGACGGCGAGCACCGCCGCTGCCACGCCAAGCCGGGTTATGAATCGCCTTGTCATCCCTCCACGATAATCGGCCTCGGTATGAATCGCGGAGGTTGGCCTGGGCGTGTCATGGGTCGAGATAGGCTTCCGGCGATGTCACCCACCTGGATCTGGCTGCAGGGCGCGATCGTCGTGTTCGTGCTCATCGGCATCGTGATCGCGATCACCAAGCTCGCCTGAGCGACTCAGCGCCGGCGCCAGCGGATGCGGTGCGAGCGGCGCTCGCGCTCCAGGGGCGCGTCGGGGCGCATCGGGATCTCCTCGCCGGCCAGGATCGCGGCGGGGACCTCTTCGGTCAGCCACTCGGTGAGCACCGCGTAGCCGGCCTCGGCCAGCTCCGCGGCCATGCCGGGGGGTCGTTTGTGTGCGTCGTGGGCGTCGGAGGCCACGTTGTGCACGAGCTTTCGCTCCATCAAGCGGCGCGAGAAACGGCGCACCTCCCCGCCGAAGCGCCCCACCAGCGAGCCCGCCGTGATCGAGGTGAGCACGCCCGCTTTGACCAGCGATTCGAGCAGCTGAGGCTCGCGGTGCAGGGCCGGGCAGCGCTCCGGGTGCGCCAGCAGCACGCGATGGCCCGCGCTCTGCAATTCCATCACGACCCCGTCCAGCCCGGTCACGATTGGCGTGAACGGCGGCTCCAGCAGCACCCAAGGCCCCTCGCCGAGGCGCAACCGGTCGAGCTCGCCCGGGTCGAGCTGCTCGACGCGCGTCATCGCGATCTCCGCGCCCGCCCGGATCTCCAGCTCGATGCCCTCGCCGCGCAGGCGCTCGTTGAGCTCGCTCACCTTGCGCGCGATCGTGGCCGCGTCGTTGTGGTGGTGCCAGTTGACGTGCGGCGTGGCCACCATCGTCCGCGTCCCACCCTCGGCCGCCGCGCGGGCGAGCGCCAGCGAGTCCTCGATCGTCGCGGGCCCGTCGTCGATGCCGGGCAACACGTGGGTGTGCATATCGATCACCGCGCTTGAACGATATGCGAGTGGCGGGTCGCCGTGGCCGGACGCGCGCCCGGTGGATATGATCGAATCGCTTCAGTTCAGCAGCGCGAACCGCCGCCAAGGAGAGTCATGTTCAGATCGATCGTGGTTGGAACCGACGGCTCGGACACAGCCGGCCAGGCCGTGCGCCAAGCGGTGGACCTCGCCAAGTCCGTCGGCGCCACCTTGGAGCTGGTCAGTGCGTATGAGCCCGTGCCCGCCCAGCGCCTGCGCGAGGAGCGCCGCGAGATGCCCGCCGACCTGCAGTGGGCGGTCAACCCGCGCGAGGACGTTGACGCCACCTTGGAGGCCGCCGCCCAGATCGCCCGCGACGGGGGCGTCGCGGTCAACGTGTACCCGCGCCAGGGCGACCCGGCCGACGCGATCCTCGACGTCGCCGAAGAGCAGGGCGCCGATCTGATCGTGGTGGGCAACAAGGGCATGACCGGCGCCAAGCGCTTCCTGCTCGGCTCGGTGCCCAACAAGGTCTCCCACCACGCGCCCTGTTCTGTTCTGATCATCCGCACTACATAAGACCGCTACGAGGCTGCTGGGCGCCGGGTGACCGTTTCCGCGGGTCAATCCTCGCCCATAGGGGCGAGACCGCCACGACGAACCTCCCCTATCCCCCGCACAAATAGCGCCACGCGGCCCTGATGCCGCGCCACGAGGCGGCCGCCATAGCTTTCATCTCGCTGGGCACGCTCGCGGCGCGACGCACCGTCTGAACGACGCGCTCGCCGACCCTCAGCGTCGCCCATACGCCGATCCGGGCCTTCGTCGAGACGCCGCGCGGCAGCTTCGTCGTGCAGGTCAGCGCCTGATGGCGCCTGACCCGCGCCGAGCAGCTGCCCAGCCTGCGTGAGCCCAGCGTCGCGGTCACGCGCAACCTCCCGGCCCGCTCGGCCGTGGCCGTGAAGTACAGCCTGCGCCCGATCAACATCGCCGTCGGCGCCGACAGGGTCGCCTTGCTCGTGCTTGCGTTCTTGCCGGGCGTCGGCGTCGGTGCGGGTGTCGTCGCCGGCGGGACCTGCGGGTTCGGCGCCGGCGCCACGTACGGCGTGATCGCGATCGTCCTTTGATCGCGCCCGCCCAGAGGGCTTTCGGCGCTCACCGTCACGAAGCCGCCGGGCGGGGGCGTCGCCGGCGCCGTATAGGTGGCCGTCGTCGGACCGCTCGCCGCGATCGTGGGAAAGCTCGAGCCCCACCTCACTTCGTCTTTGTCGTTGCCTACCGAGGCCGACAGCGAGATGCTCGTGCCCGCCACCATGCTTGCCGGCGCGCCTTCGATCGCCACAGCCGGCCTGTGTTCGCCGACATCGACCGCCACGCTCGCCACGACCGGGTGCGTCGGGAAGGCGCTGTTGGGATCGCGCGCGGCGAACGTAAAGCTGTCAGGCCCGCTGTAGCCCGGGGCCGGCGAGTACTGCACCTGGTCGCCCTCGACGGCGCCAAGCGTGCCGTGTGCCGGGGGCGTCACGATTTCGTACACCGGGTTCTTGGAAGGCTGTTCGTCGTATTCGGGGCCTTCCCATCTCTTGGAGGCGAGTTGGATCGGGGTACTGTGGCCGACTTCGACGAAGTCCGACCGCGCCGTCGCGTCGAAGCCGGGGACCACGGTCGCCTGTTCGGCATACGCCGGCGGTTTCGGTCCGGGGGCTTCCTGGATGAAGTGTTCCGGGTCGGCTTCCGCTCGCAACCAGTATTCGCCGGGCGCCACACTGGACACATCCACCCACTGGTAAGCCAGGTTGGAGGTATAGATGTCGCGCCAACCCTCGGAGATGCCCTCGTACACGTTGGTGGCTTCCGGTTGGTACTGCCTACAGAATTCGCGCGACCCAAACGGTGCGTCTTCTTCGTCTGAGTAGACCGCTGTTTCGGGGCCGGTTTCTTCCATGCGCTGGCTGTCCTCCAAGCAAAAGCCCACCTTCTGAGCCGGCGCCACTTCCGCGCTCTTGTCCGCGTTCCACAACGAGTAGTAGGCGACGTGCTGCAGGTGCCAGTGGTGATGCCCGTCGGCGTTCACGTAGATCATCTGCGCCGTGCTCGGGTCTTCGGAGTAGGTGCCGTCGCTGTTGTACACCCGCTGGGACACGCCCATCGGCGGGTTCGCCGGTTCCCCTTTTTCGGGCGTGCCGCGAGAGCCGCGGAAGTCGAGCGCGCCCGGGCCGATGTTGTGCACGTAGCCGTTGAAGCGCAACAACAGCTCCGGTTCCATGTGCCCGCCCGTCGGCGTTTCTTCGCTCACCGACAGGCTGATTTCGTTCGGCGAGTCGGCCACCACGTCGGGCAGCTCGCGCGTCGGGCTTGAGGCTTGGGCGTTGCGCAGGGTCAGGGCGAGGGCGACGGCGACGGCCAGGGCGATCGCGGCGGCGAGCAGCGGGCGGGGGAGACGGTGGGTCATGGGGCCCCTACGCTACCCCTCGGCGAGGCCATCCACCTCCGCTTGCGAGACGCTGATCGCCTTCGCGATCGTCTCCGGATCGCCTGTCGCATCCAGGCCCGCTATCGACGGCCGCAGGGTGCCAGGCAAAAATCGCCACACGAAGCGGGCCCTCCGGCCGAAAGGTACAACCGCGTGGATAGTCCTCAGTTGCATCTCGATGTCCAACGCCCTCATCGCGGGCATGGGCCGCAACCGCCCGACACCTCGCCAGGAAATCGTCCCGATCGGTTCGGGCTCGTCCGAGAGGAGCGTCACGTCGAGCCCCTGCGCGCGCAGGGGCTCGAGCCACGCGCGGGCGGTAGCGGCCGCGGCGCCTCGGCCGGCAAGCGCCACCACCTTGGGTGGCCCCTTCGGGCGACGCCCGAAGTGTGTCGCGGTGGAGCCAACGCTCGGACTTTGCTCGGCGCCCCGCAGCGCTTCTCCACGGCCCAACAGGACAAGCACCCATACGAGCGCATCCGAGGTTGCATCCAGAACGATCTTCAACATCCCCTGCCAACCGTCGCGCCAACCCCGCTCGACCACGGTTCTGTACGCGAACTTCGCGGCAGGCCTCAGCACAATGCCCTTCAGGTATACAGCTCCGCTCGACGGCCGCGCGAGATGTCCGCTCTCCAGGCGCGCATAGCTCCACGCGTCGCGCACGGCCCCACCCAGGGTCTGTGCAAGCTCGTGTTCCAAGTCGCCCTCCAACACCACCGGACGCTCGCGTGGCTCGATGCCCTCGTGCACGCCTCTGGCTTCGTTGTGGCGGTAAACGCTCGGCTTGAACAGCCGCGAGCGGTAGGCCGGATACTTGCCCGCCGGTCCCAACGGCCGCCCCAAGAACCAATGGCGCAATGGGAACACGGCGATCGAGGTCTGCCGCGGAGGCGAGGCCAGCAACTCTTCGATGCTTGCCCGCAAACGCGGCGTCACGCGCTCATCGGCGTCCAGCTCCAGAACCCACTCGCCGCCGGCGGCGTCGAGCGCCACGTTTCGCTGGGCCGCGAACCCCGGCCAAGGACTCTCGATCACCGTCGCGCCGCTCGCTCGCGCGATCTCGACCGTGCGATCGGTCGAGCCCCCGTCCACCACGATCGTCTCATCGCAAAAGCTCGCGCTCTCGAGCGCGCCTGGCAGATTGCGCTGCTCGTTCTGCACGATCAGGCACGCGGTCAGGCGCTTGCGGGAGGGCGGTCCCGCGCCGTCTGTGGACCGGTCCGAACGAAGCTTCGTCATCGACTGGAGCGTGTTCGTGTCAGGCGGGCCCGAGCTTCGGGCAGCGTGTGTCGAATCAGGCCGCGGATCGCAGCCCGCGCCTGCTTGGGGGCCAGACGGAGACGGATCAGCGGATACCTTATTCCCCTCGGGAAGACGGTGCGCCAGACGATCGTCGTGGTTCGGTCGGCGAGACGGCGCTTATAGTCGTCGTCCCCTCCCCCAAGATCCACGATCTCGATGCCCTGCTTCCCCAGATGACGCAACGCGAGCAGCATCGCCTGGGTGCCAGGCGCCGTACGAGCCCACGCCGGCTCGAAGCCCCCCGCCCAGAATGTGGCGGTATCTCCAGCCCGCAAGAACAGCTCGGCGGCCACCGCGCCGGAGGGCGCCTCGATCAGGGCGACGGACAGCCGGTCTGCTGCGCCAGACGCTCGGGCCGCACGCTCAAGCACCGCCCGAGCGGACGCGTCGAGATTCGAGCCGCCCCGCTTTGCCCAGCGAGCACGGTGCAGACTCACGAGTGCATCGAGGGCGTAGCTGTCGGATCGGATTTCGCCGTGCGCGCCATCCTCCTCCAAGCGCCGTGCGGTACGTCGCGCCTCCTTGCGGAAGTGGCGCTCGCGACGCCCCAACCAACCCTCATAGCACCCGCCGAGCTCGATGATGGGTGCGTCCATCGTTTGATCTATGCGTTTGCGGGGCGGCTTCGGCGACGGCCATTGCGCCGCGATCAAGTCCGGCCAAGGGTCGGTCTCGTCAACGCCCTCGAATACGACGCTGGCCAGTCGTGGGCGCATGTTCGCCAACGCGAGCGCGAGCGCGCGAGCGACGTCTGCCGACTCGTCTCTGGCTACCACGCCGATCCGGTGAGCGAAGCCGGCCGCCAGCAGGCGCAACTCGACCAACCCGAATGCGACCTGGGCAAAGAAAGGTCCGACAGCGATCAGCTCGGTTCCCTCGAACACCAATACGACTCGCAGGCGCGCATCGCCAGTGCGCGCCTCCTGCCACCAGGAGAGCATCCACCCCGGCGCGCAAAATGGCTGGCCGCGCTCGACCGCCAATGAATCCCAGGCAGGCAAATGGGGAGTCAGCTTGCCCACCTCGTCATAAACGACGGCTCGCACCGAAATTCCACGGTTGGATGTCGGTGCGCGTTTGTCGATCACGGGTGGCAGATACAACCCACTATGGTCAGCCCTACACGTCCTCTGGCAGGCCGCTCGAAAGATAGTATGCCGACGACGTGGGTCGCCTTCGCATCATCTCAATCCAGACGACCAGGGAGCGAGGCGGAGCGGAGTACGCGAACGTGGACCTGCTCAACGCGCTCGTCGCGCGCGGGCACGATGTCGTCCTGCTCACCAACCTCGCGGATTTGGTTGCGGGGACGGATGTGGTTGCGCACAAGCTCGATCTCGGCCCAAAGCTAGGGCGCCGGAGCGCCTGGAGGGTTGTGCGCGAGAGCCCCCGGACCCTCCTGCGACTGGTCCGCGCGATACGAGCCGAGCGACCCTTCGACGGTCTGTGCGTGAGCTTCAAGAAGGAACAACTGCTGTGTTCGCTGCTGCCCCGTCGATTGACAGGGGAGATCGTCTGGATCGAGTGGGGACCCCTCCCAAGTGGCATACGCAAATGGCCGGCTCGTGTCCTGTATGCGCTTGCAGCACGGCGCGCCAGTCGCATTCTCGTCGTCTCCCCAGGCACGGCCGACACCGTGATCGGCGCCGGGGTTCCCCGCGAGAAGGTTCTCGTGCTGGCCGACTTGGTCAACCTGCACCGGGTCGAGTTCGACCCCGCCGGTCGCGCCGAGCTGAGACTAGCCTGGGGAGTCGACGAGTTGACGCTCGTGATGGCTTGTATCGCCCGGTTTCAGCGGCGCAAGCGCACCGACGTGCTGATCGACGCGATGGCCCACCTGGATCGGGGAGTGCTTCTGGTGTTGGCCGGCGAGGGAGATGAGGAGGCTGCCCTGCGCGAGCGAGCGGCTCCCTATGGTCAGCGTGTCCGCTTCGTGCCCAACGTGCGCGGTCATGTGGAGGCATTTCTCTCGGCGTGCGATCTGCTCGCCTTCGCACCGAGTCCGATCGAGGCCGACAAGCCACGCGTGATAGTGATGGCGCAATTGGTGGGTCGGCCGATCGTCGCGACCGACCCCGAGGGCGCCGCCTGGCTACCGGCCTCAGGCGGCGGGACGATTGTCTCGCCACACAACGATCCGCGCGCGTTTGCGGCCGAGATCGAAGCCTATCGGGACGATCCAGAACGTCTGCGCCAGGAGGGTGAGGCCGCTCGTCGCGCGATCCTCGAAAGCTATGACCCCGACCAGGTCCTCGACGCTGTCGAGCGGGCGTTCCGGATTCGTCACTGACATCCTCTCGAGCCATGTCATCCTCATCCACCCTCACTCCTGACGCCCCCGTCGCCGTGATCGGCGCCGGTCCGCACGGTCTCGCCGCGGCGGCCCATCTGCGCGGGGCCGGTCTGCCAAGCATCGTGTTCGGCAAGACGCTCGAGTTCTGGCGGGACACGATGCCGGCCGGCATGCTGTTGCGCTCACCTCTGCGCGCCAGCAGCATCAGCTCGCCGGGCGACGCCCTCAGCCTGGAGCGCTGGGCAGCGCAGGCCGGCCGTGAGCTGGCCCAGAACCTGCCGATCGAGGACTTCATCGCCTACGGCACGTGGTTTCAGCAGCAGGCGTGCCCCGACCTCGACCCTCGCCGTGTGCGCGGGATAGCGCCCGAGAACGGGCGCTTCAAGCTCACCCTCGACGACGGCGACAGCCTGACCGTGGGGCGCGTCGTGGTGGCCGCCGGACTGGCGCCCTTCGCCCGTCTCCCACCAGTGTTTGCTCAACTGCCCCAGTCGCTCGTTTCGCACGCCTCGGCCTGCGCCCCGATGGGCGCTTTCGCCGGCAAGTCGCTCGCCGTGATCGGCAGCGGCCAGAGCGCCCTGGAGGGAGCGGCTCTGCTGCTCGAGGCCGGCGCGAGCGCAGTCGAGCTGATCGGCAGGGCGCGCGCCATCTACTGGCTGAACCACGGATGGCTGGGGGTCGAGGACGCCGAGCTCCTGCCGCCGCCCGCGCAAGGCGGGGGAGGGCCGCCTTCCTGGCGTGCGCGCCACGGTCTCTACTGGCACGGCGCGCCCACCGATGTGGGCGGGCGCTTCACCAGCTGGGTGGGGGCGGCCCCCGACCTGATCCGCCACTTCCCGCGCGGCGTCAGGGCGCCGCTCACCTACCACTGCATCCGCCCGGCGGGCGCCCACTGGCTGCCCGACAGGCTGCGCGAGGCCAGGCTCAGCTTGGGGCGAGAGGTCGTCCAAGCCACGCCCGAGGTAGACCAAGCCCGCCTGCGCCTCGACGACGGCTCCGAGCGCCTCGTTGACCATGTGCTGCTCGGCACCGGCTATGAGATAGACGTTCGCCGCTATCCATTCGTCGACTCGGAGCTTGGCTCCAAGCTGCGCGTCAAGGACGGATATCCGCTGCTTGGGCGGGGTCTGGAATCCTCGGTTCGCGGGCTCCACTTCGTCGGGGCGCCCGCGGCCGAGAGCTTCGGCCCGACCATGCGCTTCGTGGTCGGCACCGCCTACACCGCCCCCGCGCTCACCCAGCACCTGCTGGGACAGCGCCGACCGCTGTTTCGCTGGGCCTTCTGAGCCGGCCATTGGTCCATTGCGCTCTGCTGCCGTGGCGCTCGCCCGTCCGCGCGACTACCGGCTGCTGGTGAGCCTGGCGCGCACGCGCTTGATCCGGCGTGCCGCGAACTGGCCGAAAAGCGCTATCAGGGGCCCCGGGTCGCGGGGGTCGAACATGCCCAGCTCGCGAGCGCCCAGGTAGGGGCGCATGAGTCGCCAGGCAAGCGCCGGTCGTGCGCTTGGAGGCGCCGCGCGCACCGCCGGCAGCACCCCGTGCCAATCCAGATCGGGCTGCACGAAGCGCACGCCCGCTTGCAGCCGGGGCTGCGGACCGAGTTCGCGGCCGCACAGCGCCCCCACCACGCGAGGCGAAGCTTCCACACCGCATGCGTCGCCCAAGCCCCACTGGCCGGGGAGGCGCACGTTGACCTCCAAAAACCAGCGCTCCCCGGTCTCCGTGTGACGCTTGGTCTCCACCCCGGCCACCCCCACGAAGTCGGCCTCGTCGAGCACCCGCCGGGCGAGCTCTGACGTCTCGGGCAGCGGCGAGGACTCTCCCACCGCGGTCTCGCCAAAGCCCGCCGGGTACTGGCGCAGCTTGCGACAGCCGAAGCTCACCGGATAGCTGCCGTCCGCGAGTCTGACCACGATCGCCTCCTCGACGTCGCTGTCGCCACCCGGTATGTATTGACTGAGCAGCATCGGCACCCCCTCCCGCAGTGGCCTGCCAACAACCTGCTCTGCCGCGTTGGTGTCCTCGGTGAAGAAAGCCCGCTTCTCCCCGTAACGGTCGCGCCACTCGTGCGAGAACACCGGCTTGACCACACACGGCCACGGCGCCCGGGCAGCAGCTTCGGCGAACTGCTCGGCGCTGCTCACGCAGGCGGTCCACGGCACGCGCACGCCCGCGCTTCGCGCGAGGGCGTCGGCTCGCTCCTTGCTCATCAATCTCAGGTGAGCCCCGTCGGGACGCTCAAAGGAGCGAACGTTGGGCGGCAGTCGCTCGGCCGCATACGCGAGCCATTCGCTGGCTCGGTCGGTCCCGGTAAGCACCACGCACTCCGTTGAGTCCCGAGCCAGCCTTCTCAGCAGCTCCAGCCACTCCTGGCCATCGCGTTTATAGGGGTCCACGATGCTTCGCACGCCACGGCTGCGTCCCACGATACGGTGGCTCTCCACCACCGTCACCTCGGCGCCCAGCCGAACCATGCGGCGGGCGAGTGCCAGGCCCGCGTTGTAGGGGTCGAGCAGGACCACGTGTGGCCAGGGCGCACAAGGGAGCTTGTTTCTCGCTTGACTCATCCGAACCAGCCCACCAACCGCGGGATATGTGCTGTTCTCATGGCTTCGCTCGGGTCAGGGCGTCGCGGATCCGACGAGCACGGTCGGCGTTGCGTGCCGAGAGGGAGCGCTTGGCAAGGCTGCGAGCGGCCGCGTGCGTGAGCATAGGCGTGAGACGCGCGGCGGTCAGGGGCAGGCGCCTTCCGGGCACCATCAGGATCGTCCACGCTATGGGGTCGTTGCCGTCGGCGAAGCGCAGCTTGTAGGGCTGCCCGCCGGGACCAAGATCGATGCGCTCCTCTCGGCGCGCAAAAGAATCCTCGACGGCATAGAGGATGCCGAGGATCGCGGGCTTCAATTTCGCGAAGCGCTCATCCCAGCCGCCGTTCATGTAGACCACCTCTCCGCCGGCCTCGACGAACAGCTGCGCCGAGATTGGCTCGCCTTCGATCTCGAGCATCCACAGCCGAAAGCGAAGGGACTCGGTGTGCGCGCGTCCCACGTCGCCGAAGATGGCCCGCATTTGAGCCGAACGGGCCGCGATGCTGGAGGTCCCCCTGCCCTCCCAGCGCGTCGAGTGCAGCCGCATGAACGCATCGATGTCGGCCTCGAGCGTGTCCAGATCGCTGATGCGGGCGGACCCTCCGGCTTGGACGAAGTCCCTACGGATGCGACGCATCTGGCCGCGAAAGTTGCTGCTCTTACCGGCCAGCCATGCGTCGAAACTCTCGGCGCCCAGGTCGAGCGTGGGGGAGTCCTTTACTAGATAGCGTCTGGTGGGAGGTCGTATCGACCCAGGCCAATGGTCGCGCAGGAGACAACCCCATGAGGAGTTGGACGGCTCGCCCTCGAGGGCGATGACGTCGGGACGAGGCTTGGCCTGGTGCAGCACCTCGCCAATGGCGATGGCCGCGTCGCGCTCGAAGCCCGGGCGGACAAGCGGCGAGGAACGGGGAAGCGCGTCGCCCATCAGGCGGTAGTCGAGTCGGCCGCCGCTGGAGCTGTTGACGTAGAAGGGCGCCAGGCCGACGAGTTCGCCCTCGGCGTGAACCGCGACCGCGCGCGGTTGCGCGCTTTTAGGGGCGAGGTGTCGCAGCCACCCCAGTAACCACGCGGGGGCTTGGAGCGGCCGCTTGTTGATCTGCGCCAGGACATCCCACTCCGCGGCGATCTGTTCCAGGCCCGCAAGGTCGCTCACCAGTCGTGCGGAGACGGTGTTCATGCGGACCCCGCGCCGAGTTGGACGAAGGATCCGCACGTCAATCCCCCCAGCGCCGAACGCCACGCGTCTGACATCAACACCGCGTAGTCGCGTTCGCGGTTGGGATGGGTCATCACCTCCACGGTGGACCAATCGGCTGGAGCCAGCAACGCCTTGATGTCAGTCTCGCTCGGCGAGTTTCTGAGGCGGTCGATCGCGAAGAAGTGGTCGGTGGTGACGTGGCGCCGCGCGATCAGGGCTTGGCGAGTACGCGCCAGGGTCGTTTTCGCGGTCAGCTTCCCGCTGGGCGGATCTTCGCCGCCGCGCACGCGTGCGCCTCGTGGCAAAGCGAGCAGCGCGGTTGGGCTGAGGTGCACGTGGTTGTGGCCGTCGATGTGCGTCGGTTCCCGGTCAAACAGCTGCCTGAAGTGGGCAAGTTGATCGGCCACGCAGGCTTTGATCAAGGTGCTCACGAACGGGTTGTAAGTGAAGCGTCGGCGTCGCCCTGAGGCGAAATAGGCGATGGCGCGGGCCTGGCGGGCGCGCACGTCTTGCGGGGTCTGCGGATCCTCGAATGTTTGGGTCAGATTCAGGTGCAGTCCCACCGGCAACTCACTCGCCCGCCACAGCTCGGCCGCGCGGCGACTGTCGCTCATGTACATCATCGCGCTGGTGCTCGTGATGGCGTTTGCCGCGAAGCACTCGAGAATCCGGTCGGTTGCGAGACGATTGCCCCCGAAGTCGTCGGCGTTGACGATCAGGAGGCCGTCACGCTTGGGGCACGTGCTGGTTCGGCCGAGGCGATGGCTCGCGAGCCTCATCGGTTGACGGTCTCCGTATGGACTTCGCAGAGCAGCTCCCGCCAATGAGCGGCATAGCGCTCGAGGCTGTTGTGCTCGAGCACGAAAGCTCGCGCCCGGGCGGCCAATTGCGCTGTGTCAATGTCCGGGAGGGCAAACAGGCGAGCCTTGACGTCTTCGACGGTCGGCTCTACCCGGAGCGCCTCGTATGCTGGAACTTCGCGCAGGAACGTCTCCATCCAACCCACGCGGGTGGTCAGCAAAGGGCGAGCGCAGGCCAGGGCCTCGAGCACGACCAGGCTGCATCCCTCATAGCGGCTGGGGAACACAACGCAGTCGGCAGCCGCGTAAGCGTCGGCGAGGCCGTCAGGGTCGAGTACTCCGAGATGGCGTGCGTCGGACGCGCCCGTGCTACCGGCGATGATCAGCTCATAGCCGGATCCCCGCACCGCGTCGAGCACGACGTCGCTTCCCTTGCGGCGTTCGAGCCGGCCGACGAACAGGGCGTAGCGGCCCTCGCAGGCCAGTCCAAAGCGCGCGCGGGCCGCATCGCTTGCGCGTGGCGCGAAGGTGGCTGTGTCGATCCCGTTGGGAATCACACGGTCTACATGCGCACGGTAATAGCGGCGAGCCTCCGCGGCGGCCGACTCCGACACGCATACCAGTCGAGTTGCGCATCGGCCCGCGAACGCCTCTGTGGCCCCGGCGCTGGCTGTGCGGCGTAGCCGCTCGCGAAGCGGCGAGGTTGCGGCGGCAGCACGTGTGTCGCCGATCATAGTCCCGTGGTAAACATGCACTCGCGGTGTGCCGTGCGTGCGGCCGGCGCCCAGATAGCCGTTGCTCACGATCACATCCGGTTGCAGCCGACGCGCCGCCTTGCCCGCAGAGAGCGACATGATCGGGTATCCAAGCCCGAGCCGGAATTGCCAGCGGCTCGGCGGACCGCTCGGGCCGACGACGCTTGTGCGCCAACCCTGCTCTTCGATCACGCGAGCTTGAAGCATGGCCATCCGCTCCACGCCCCCCGAGCCGTGCGATGGATCGGGGGAAATAACGACGGCGTGCGCCACTTCAGCTGGCCCGCACGTTTTTGATCGCGGGCGCAAGCGTGGCGCGGAGCTTGGCGAGACGAGCCTGCGTCGCCCCACGTCCGACAGTCGCTGCACGCTGGGTCAGGAAGCCAATCTGGCTTGCAACCCTCCCTTTGATGTAGCCCTGTTCCAGGAGCCAGTTGCCGTGGCGGCGCAAGAAGCGCCAGTTGTTGCGTGCCGCCCAGTACTCGTATCGCAGCGTCGAGGACTGGTGGGCTCCTCCGTCCCAGTTGCCAGACTGGTAGCAGTAGGTCGCTCCCGTGTACACGCAGCGAAAGCCGGCGCGAGCTGCCTGCACGAAGAAGTCCGTCTCCTCGCGGTAGGCGTTGACGAGGAAGCCGTCATAAAAGCGGACCGTGTTGAAGATGGACCGTCTGATCAAGGCGCGCGCCGGGAGAAACGGGGTCTCGACTGCGTGTTGGGGAAACGCGCCCGTATCCTCCATTGAGGGTCGCTCCACTCGCGGCGCCGCCGCCGCGAGCGCCGCGATCTGCTCATCTGTCCCTAACGCGTGCAGGAGAGGCGCGCCAACGATGTCCGCGTCGTGGTTATGGGCCTCGGTGCGCAGCACCGCCGCGTAATCGGCTGGGAAGCGACAGTCGTCCTCGCCGAACAGGACCCAGGCGCTGTCTGCGGCTTCTAGGCCTGTGTTGCGAGCATCGGCAACCCCCCGGTTGGTGTCGTGCCGAATGGTCTTCAGCCGGGGGTCGGAGAACCGTTGGCATACGCTGGGCGTGTCGTCGCTCGAGCCGTCGTCGACGACGATCACCGCCGCTACCTCGCGTATCGCGAGCATCGACGAGAGGTTCATGCGCAGCGCCTCCGCTCGGTTGTAAGTGGGGACGACCAGCGTGATGTCATCGCGCTCGCCCGCAGCCACGCTGGGAGTCTAGCTCGGACCTAGACATCGGCTCGCGAGGTCGCTCATGCTCCACGGCTCTCAGGGCGCCGCGACAGACCATCCGTCGTCCGGCACGCACGGACGGGAGCCCCTTCGTAGTCGATGGGGCCGTGGGCGCGTCTACCATCCTCGCGTGCGCGGATGCGGCGGTACACGCAGGTGAGCGATCTGGGGCAGGTTGGAGCGCGGCGCATGACCGCCGACGTGACGGTGCAAATCGTGGCGCGCATTCTCAATCTGGCGCTCGGTGTGGTCGTCACGCTTGTGATCGTCCACGCCCTCGGTAGCCGCGGCTTCGGAGTCTGGTCATCGCTCTTCGCAATCACCCAGATAGCGGCGAGCTTCGGGGAACTGGGCCTGAACGAGGTGGCGGTCAATCGTGCGGCCTCAGACCGCGAAAACGAGGCGAGCTGGCTCGGTGCGCTGCTGTCCCTGCGTGCACTAACGGCAATTCCCGTGACGATCTTGTCCGTTGTGGCGGTGCTGGCGATCGCGCCCGATCGCAGTGGCCGGCTGGCCGGTGTGATCCTGTCGGTTCTGCTGCTTGTCGGGGTCCTGACGACCCTCAACGTGGTCTTCCAGCTACGCGTGCGCAACGACATCCCGATGGGGATCATGAGCTTGAACAGCGTGATCTGGGCTGGCGCGGTGGTTGCCGTGTCCGCCCGGTCGGGTGGGCTGGTCGCTTTTGCCGTCGCTTTCTTCGTCACATCGACGATCACCGCTTGCCTGACCGCGTGGTTTGCTCTGAGGATCGCTGCCGTTCGTGTGCGCGATGCGCGTGAGTACTGGGCTCCATTGCTGCGAGTCGGCATCGGGCTGGGACTCGCCGGCTTGCTCGTGACGTCCTACGTGCGGCTCGACCAAGTGCTGGTCCTCGAGTTCGCCGGAGCTCGTCAGGCGGGACTCTATGGGGCGGCCTACCGACTGCTCGATCAGGTGCAGTTCATTCCGATCTCGGTGATGACCACGCTTTTTCCTCTCATAGCGGCCGCCTATGCCAGCAGTCGGGCTCGATCCCTGGATCTGCTTCAGTCGGCGGCCGAGTACCTCACGATGGCTTCGCTGCCGATCCTCGCCTTCACGATCGTCGCAGCCGAACCCATCATGACGTTCCTGTTCGGCGATCAGTTCGCGGCGGGAGCCCCTGCCTTGCCGATCTTGGCAGGCGCCTTCGTATCGATCTCCTTCGGGTATCTCGCCGGAAACATGGTCGTGATCTTGGAGTTGCAGCGACGATTCGCGATCTATGCGGCCATCGGTCTGCTGGTGAATGTCGTGCTCAACGTGTCGCTCATTCCCCGCTACGGATTCGTGGCGGCGGCCTGGGTCACACTCGTGACGGAGCTGACCGTCATGTCTCTCTCGATGCGCAGTGTCTTGCTTGCTCTCAAAATGACTCCGCGCCTGGGGCGCTTGCTCCGTACCGCGGTGGCGGCCGCCACGATGGGAGGAGTGTGTTGGGTCGCCCGCCTGGCCGGCGCTCCGCTTGGCGTTTTGGTGCTGGTGGCGGGGCCCCTCTACCTGGGGACGCTTCTGCTGCTCGGGGTGCTGGTGCCTGCTGAGGTCGTTGGGTTGCTGCGCAAGCAACAGCCTGTGGCGTCCTCTGGAGACGGGAGGCGCTGAGATCCTCGCCATTGCACGTCGGGCCGGTTCGTCCATCGACACTCGGCCCAGGGCATGGGTCGCTCCGTGTGACCGAACTCTCGAGCTTTTTACGGCTCCAGCAGGACTTCGGCCGTTGGTTGTCCGGCCGGCTTCGTTAGCTCGCGACGAAGGACAACTCGCTCTCGCGTCGCTACGAAGCGCGAGATGGCATACGTGCTCGTCCTACGCACTTCGGCGAGGTGGAAGCCGGCGGGGGGCTTCGTCTGGATGACCGGCGGCAGCGGGGCGCGTCCAGTCCGTGCGGTAGGCAACGCGGTGACGTTGACTTCGCGGGTCGATACTCCAGTCGCGGGTATGGCCTTGACCTCAGGCATGTAGACGTCGAGCGGGAGCACCGCATTCTGTTCGGTTACCAGGACACGCTCGGAGGCAGGCGAGCTCAACGATCGCGCCACACCTCGCCAATCGCTGCGCTGGTATTCGGGGTTGGTGTTGACGCCCACGATCACGAGCAGCGAGAGCGCGCAAAGGAAGGTCCCGAGCACGGCGCCCGTGCGCCCGGCGCGTGCCGCGCCGAGGCCAATCGCGACGAGGACGGCCCACGGTGGCCATGCGGCCATGACGTTGCGTCCGTTGAACACATCCTCGATGTGCGTCACGGCCAACACGAGCGGGATCGCGAGAGCTCCCACTGCCACGATCGTTACGTCCCGCGCGAGTCTACGCTCGCGTGCGCTGCCCTTGCGTATCAGGATGAGCACGGCTCCGGCGGCAAGTAGGCCGGCGAGCGCGGCTGTGAGTATCTCCACGGGACTGTAAAGGCCGACCAGAAACTGCTTGGGCGCTTGCGCGAAGCGCGACAGGAGCGAGGTGTGCTGGATCCAGTCCGACTGCCCGCCGTTTCGTTGGCGCAACGCGAGCGGGACGAGCGCCGCGCCGACGAGCACCACGGGCGCGAATGCGAGCCGGATTCGTCGCCAGGCGAGACGGCGCAGCAATACGGCTGCCTCGGGCAGGAACATGAACACCGCGAAGTAGTGGGTCAAGAGGGCAAGGGCCGAAAGGCCGGACCACCAAGCGAGGTTGCGTGTGGTTGGCTTGCGCAGGGCGTTTTGCCATGCGACGAATGCGGCTGCGCTGAGCAGGATTAGCAGCGCATAGGCGCGCGCCTCCTGCGAGTAGTAATAGAGGATCGGGCTAACCGTCGCGAGGGTCGCGGCCCAAAGACCCACGCGCACCGAGACGCGCCGGCCCGCCATGTACAGGACCGGCACGGTGAGCGTTCCGGCGAGCGCCGAGAATGAACGAAAGCCGAGCGGTCCCGCCCCGAAGATCTTTGTCCACGCCCAGACGAGCACGTAGTAGAGCGGCGGGGCGGACTCGCTGGAGGGCAGATGCGAAAGCATCCCCGAGAAACCGCGATGCACCAGAAGAATCGTTGCCGACTCGTCGAGCCACACGCTCTGCACGTCGAGGGTCCCAAAGCGCAGGGCCGCCGCCACCACGGTTAGAGCGAAGACGATCTCAACCGGGCCGAGACGAAGCCGGTGCGCTGCCCCGGGAATGTTCCGGGCGGCCGGCCGGCCGGAGCCGGCCGGTATGGATCGCGAAGACACCGGGCTTGAGCCCACGGTCGCGATTATGCCACTTGCCCGCATTCACGCGGGACAGCCGGCTCAGACGCCGGCAAGCGTTTGCTCGACGGCCGTCGTATAGGCGCCCTTCGGCTGTAGTTCGTGCTGCATCGCGCCGAAGTAGGCCTGGTTGTCGCTTGTTGCGGCGGTTGGTTGCTGATCGCGGACCTGGTAGAGCACGAACATGCCGAAGCGGTTGCCGAGTACGCGCTGGATGCCATTGAATGTGCTCGTGAGTGTGCTCGCGGCTTCGTTGTCGTTCATGCACTTGTTCCAGCCGTCGTTGTCGCTGAGGCAGCGTCCGTTATCGCTGGCCACGCCCCACTCGGTGATGTCGATCGGGATATTTGAAGGTGCGCCGTGGGCCGCGGTCTGTGCGAGGAGATCCTGGAGCCTGCCTTCCCACGAGGTGCCATAGGGATGGATTGTCCAGCCCGCGACGTAGCTGCCGAGGTTCGGCACCGCCGAGAACATGCCGTTGACCCAGTTGCCGGTCCAATCGTCGGCTTGGGCCAGCAGCCCAACTTTGATGCCCGTCTTTGAGATGGCTTCGGCGGCTTCCTTCAGACGCAGGGCGTAGTTCTGCGCCCGCGTCGTGTAGGAAGCGCTTTCGGCGCCGTCGCCGTACTGGTAGCCATAGGAAGTCTCGTTGCCGAACTCGATCGACTGGATCGCCAGCTGACCGTCTTTGCGGTTCGACCAGAAGCTTCCACCGGGGCCGTAGGCTTGCGCCCAGCCGGCCAGGCTCTTGGCCTGTGTGGGTGTCGGCAGCGTCCCGTAGAAACTCACGAGCGGTAGGACGCGCACCCCGATCGCGGCATAGCTTGCGATCACCGGTTGCATCTGGGCCGCGGTGGTGCCGATGGTCCACTCGATCCGTACGAGCTTGGCCCCGAGTTGCGTTGTGGCCGTGTAATCGTTGGCTTCCCTGCCCGAGTCGATTCCGGTCTGCAGTTGGGACGTCGTGCTGGGCCTTTCTTGGCCCCCACCGGTTGACGAGCCGGTGCTTGTGGATTCCGGGTTCGAGGTGTTGACGGGCAATGATTCTTCGATCCCGCTTTCGCTGTCAGACCCTTGTGTCGGGCCGACCGTGGAGCCTGCCCCGGTGCCTGGTGGGGTGGGGGTCCCGGCGGTGGAGCCTGAACTCCCCACCCCGGCGGAGCTTCCGGTCCCGGTCTGAGTCGGCGCCGGGCCGGTCGGGCTCGACGAACCGGTTGAGCCCGAGGTTGTGTGCGAAGCCTGTTTGCGGTGCAGACGCGACAGCGCGACACGGAGTCTGCTTGCGCGTGCCTGTATATCGGCGAGGAGGTGACGCGCTTCGCGACAGCGACTTGACTGGTGGCTGCGCGTGCGATGGCGGCGGGAGCTGGTGTGGGTTGCGCACACACGGCTTACGGTTGCGCGCGCATGGCGACTCTCGATGGCGGTTGATCGTGCGCTCACTTCGGTTCTCGCGGTCGCCGAGACGGCGACGACGCGCTGCTGAGCGGTGGCGACGGTCCCCCCGAAACAGAAGATGATGGTCAATGCCGCGAATGTCGCGGCGAGGAGGCGGTTCGATGTTGGGAGGGCGTACATTTTGGACTCCTTCGGAAGCTGGGCGATCTCCGGGAGACCCCTGGCTTTGCGGCCCCGTCTCGCGACGGGTGTGCCTTTGTCGTGGTTCCATGAGCGACGTTCGTGCGCCGGTCACTCATCGCATCGGTCCGAAACGGCCCTTTGGGAGACCGTGATCTGCCCATAGACGGATGTACGGGCTACCGATCTCGCGGGCCGTACTTTTGCGCTCGTCGCGATGCCTGCGTCCCTGAGCTGCAACTGTGCTGGCAGCCGGTGTGGGCCGCGGCCCACACCACTACCATGGCTGCAATGATTTTCCCATCGCCGCGCGAGCGACCGGGGCTCTCAAGTGGGCGCACCGTGCAGACGATGGGTCGTGTGACGCGTATGCCGATAGACCCGAGATCGATGAGACCGACCCCCAATCTTGCCGGGACATCGGGCGCATCGACGACGGCTCAGGTCAAGGATCGGGCCGCTTGGGGTGTGATTAGGTGAGCGCGTCCGAACAGCTCGATGCGGTTCGCGAAAGCGGCAACCTCTCTACTCTGGGCGTGTTGTGGCGCCGTCGCTGGCCACTCATCGTCGGGGTCGTTGTTGCCTGCACGTTCGTATCGGCGTTTCGCCACGAGCGAGCCGCCAAGTCATATACCGCCACGGCGAGCGTCACCTTCCAAAGCGCGACGTTGCCCGATGCCGCGCTGCAGGTCTCGCCGTCCGGTAGCAGCGAACCCCAGAGGGCCGCCGACACAGAGGTGTACATAGCCCATTCGAGTCAAGTCGCCGAAGGCGTACGCAAGCAGCTGCGCATCTCCTCGAGTGCGAAGGAACTGCTCGAAAAGGTGAAGGTCGAAGCGGCGGCAAACGCTGATGTCCTCAACATCGTTGCCACCGCAGGAGATCCGAGGTATGCGGCCCGCCTAGCGAATGCTTTCGCGGCTCAGTACATAGCTTTCAAGGCTTCCGCCCAGGTGGCAAGCATCGAAGAAGCCCAGCGTCAGCTTCAGCAGCAGATCGCCGCGCTTGCGCCCGGCTCCTCCGCGCGGCTATCGCTGGAACAGTCGCAGCAGCGACTCGGGGGTCTGCGAGCCGTGGCGGGAGGCGGGGCGAATGTGATCAGCCTTGCAACTCCGCCGACCTCGCCGTCGGGCATGAGCTTGACCACCTCAGTGGTGATCGGGATCCTGGTGGGATTGGCGCTTGCGTTCTCGCTCGTGTTCTTGCTGGAGGCCGTGGACCGCCGGATCAAGAAGATCGAGGAATTCGAGCGCGCCTACCGCCTGCCTGCCCTCACCGGGGTGCCGCAGGCGGCCTTCGAGAACTGGTCTGCGACTGAGCGGAGCGTGCGGCTGGAGCCTTATCGCATCCTGCGTAGCGCACTGGACTTGGCATCCGTGGGGCGCCCGCTGAATACGTTGCTCGTGACCAGTGCCGTCCCAGGCGAGGGCAAGACCACCGTCGCGATCGACTTGGCGCACGCCTTCGCGTTGACCGGCCGTCCAGTCGTACTTGCCGAGTTCGATCTCCGCAGGCCGATGTTCGCACGGCATTTCAACTTCGACTCACAGGACGGGCTAACCGCTGCGCTGACCAGGGACGAGCAGGTGGCAGATCTGCTGGTTAGGCCGTTTCCGGACGCCCCCAACCTGGGTGTTCTCAGGGCGGGCCGTCTCCCTCCCAATCCGTCTGAGCTGCTGGGAAGCGCGGCCGTTGAGGAGCTCATTGCGAGCTTGGCCGAGGGAGGCGCCATGGTCATCATGGACGCCCCCCCACTCAATCCAGTTGCCGATACTCAGGTGCTGCTAAACAACGGCGCTGTCGATGCCCTGCTAATCGTGGCGCGCGTGGACAAGACATCGCGCGAGGAGGTCCGCCGTGCACGTGCGATCTTGGACCGACACACAGTGGAACCGGTCGGTTTGGCGGTCACAGGATTGCGCGATGCTGGGCGGTACGGATATGAGCCTTATGGCGTCTTGGATGGCGCCGCCATGCGGGCAGAGGCCGGCGGCCTGTCGCGCCCTGCGGGCCGTCCACCCGTCGCCTGAAAGGAAGTGGGCTGGTGGGGCGGCATCTACCAATCGCTCACCGCACGTCTACCGATCTGGCGATAGCGACTGCCGTGGCGGTCGCGACCGCCTTGATGGCCTTGATGGCAGCTCACAAGGCCGGCGAAGCGGGGATCCTTGTCCCGTTGGCCCTCGTACTGGTCGCGATTGCGGTACTGAGACCTTTCTTCACGGTAACTGCCGTAGTGGCCCTGACCGTTCTGTGCGAGGGGCCCACATTCGGGATATTCACGTTCTCATCGCATCTTTACGTTCTGGTCTACAAAGACGTAAGCTCACTCGATCTGATGGTCGGCCTGGCCATCGTCGCGGTCGCCGTTCAACCTGCTGCGGAACAATCGATCGCTCTATATTCCGGGACCGCTCAAGCTTTCGTCCACCCTACTTGCGCTCGGGATGATTGCTGGCGCCATCACCGGATACGAGGCTGGCGCGAGCATCCGCTTCGTGATTGCTTCTGAGGACGTGCTCGGCTATCTGCTGGTGTTGCCGATCGCGGTCGCGAACCTCCAAATCGACCGGCGACGACTGCGACTGCTGCTTGGAGGAGCTGTCGCGCTTGCGATCGTGAAGGCCGTGCTTGGCCTGGTGGAGATCGTGAGTGGTCATGGTCAGGTCATCGAGGGAAGCTCCACGCTCACGTACTACGAACCGACGGCCAACTGGATCGTCATGATCGCTTTGTTGGGAATCCTCGCCGCGCTTCTTATGCGGGTGCGGCCACCCACGTGGATGTTGCTCGGATCGCCCCTTCTGTTTGCCTGCTTGCTGCTTTCCTACCGGCGCTCGTTCTGGATCGCCGGCGCGCTTGCCGTCCTGCTGGTCTTGCTGCTAGGAATATCACCGACCGGGCGGCGGATGCTTCTGCCGGTTGGTCTGCTGGTTGTGTTGGCCGTATGGGCAGCGGGTTCGCTCGATTTTCAGTCTCAATCGCCGATCGTCAAGCGTGTCACCTCCCTGGAATCGTCGAAGGTCGAAGCCAACGTCGAAGATCGCTACCGTCTCGATGAGCGGGCAAACGTGTTGAGCGAGATCGAACGTCACCCGATTGCTGGCTTGGGCATGACCATTCCGTGGGAAGCGACGGCGCGGCCGCTGCCCGTCGAGCACGAAGGCGGGCGCCTTTACGTTCACTTCGCTGCGCTCTGGTTTTGGTTGAAACTGGGAATACTCGGCTTGTTCGCCTATATCGCTGCGATCGCGACCAGCGTGATACTCGCGATCCGGGCCTGGCGCAATTCCAGCGAGCCGCTCTTCCGAGCCGTCGGGTTGGCGTCTCTTTGCGGCGTGGTGGGTCTGGTGGTTCTGGACACGACCGCGAGCTTCACGGGCGTGGACGCTCGCTTCACGGTTCTGTTCGCCGCCCAGCTTGGGTTGCTGGCCGTGGTCGGGGATCGGCGGTATCTGTTGTTTGAACGCTCCATCGGTTAGCCGGGCACCGTGGATGACATATGCATCAATGTCGCGAATTACGCTGATTACATGCAGTTATATACAAATGCTCTTGAATCGAGATGCTTGGGCGGATCCTCCTCCCTTCAATCGCGGCTGGCTTGACGTCGAGCACCGATCCGTCCGAGGGTATGCAACGCAGCTTTCCCGTCTCGCCATCAACGGAAAGGTTCTCGATTGAACGTCCGACGAGCCTGGCGACTTTGCCTAGTGATATAACAAACATGATATTCATTGTGGTTGGTCTGAAACGAGACATCGATGAAGTTCAGTGACCTCGTTTCGAGCGAGCAGGTTCTCGCCGACCAGCTATTGGACCCAGTCTTCAAGGCCGAGTGGGACCGGACAGCGCTGGCGCGTGCCGTGGCATTGAAGGTCCTGAGCTATAGGACCGGCCCACGGACTCTCGCAGGGGGCGCTTGCCGACGCGCTCGGCATGACTCAGCCACAGGTTGCTCGCCTTGAGGCTGGAGAACACAACCCCACGATCGATACCCTCGCGCGCATCGCCGATGCGCTCGGCATAGAGTTCGCGATCGACGTGCGTCCACAAGAGCGTGAGGCCAAGCTCGTGAATAAGCGGGCACGGACGCGCGATGCGATCGCCTCGTACACGACCGGCAAGGCTGCGGTTCTGCTGGCGGCAGGCTAACGCGACTGTTCGTGATGCGATGGCTGGTGCAGTGCCCCGGTTCGCCCGTACGGCGGCGCTGTCAGAACCCTGGAGGCATCGCTGCTTCTGTATCGCGGTAGCCACGAAACAAAGTCGTCCGTCCTTCGATAGATTTCAGCGCGTGGAACGTTCAGCGAGGTTTGTAGATGCGGCAACGAGTGTCTTTACGCGTCGCGCCATTGGGATCGTCGTCGCGTTCGCGGCGGCAGGTGCGCTTGCGGCTACTGCGTCTGCCGAAAGGTGGTTCCCGGTCGCTCCGCCCGTTCAATTCAGGGCTGGTGCAAGCGCCGCCCTCCTTCCGGATGGGAAGGTCCTGCTCCTCGGTGGCTATGACGCCGCGCGCCTGGATACGGCTGAACTCTTCGATCCGGCGTCGAACACTTGGACGGCTAGCGCACCAATGCTCGTCGCGCGGACAAATCAAACCATCACACTGCTAGCTGATGGCGATCTTCTTGTTGTCGGCGGCGACAGCGAGCCAGAAGCTGAACACGACTACAGAAGCGCAGAATTGTATGACCCGGCAACCAATAGTTGGGCGTTGACAGCGGCTCCTGCCGAACTCCAGGTTGCTGAGCGCGCGGTTCTTCTCCAGGGCGGCCAGGTCCTGCTGCTGGGTCGATTTGGATCGTCTGAAGGTAGCGCGAGCCAGGGCGCCGCGATTTACGATCCGGCATCGGGCCTTTGGCACATGGCTGCCCCGCCTAGTCAGAGCTTCGGCGACGGAACTCCGGTCCTTTTGGCCAACGGCAACGTTCTGTTTATTGGCGGGTATATCGTGGAACACGTCTCGCAGCCCGTTGTCGAGAACGTTTATACGGTACTCAATGGCGTCGAAATATATGATCCAACGAGCAACACGTGGAGCAGCGGCGCGCCGATGCAACAGGCGCGTGCGGGCGAGACCGCGACGCCACTGTCCGACGGGAATGTGCTCGTCACGGGCGGAGTCAGCGCAATGTTTACTGGCTCGGCAGGTAGCGGCAGCATCGCCAGCACAGAAATCTACGATCCGCAAACCGACAGCTGGAGCGCGCTCGCGCCGATGCATCTTCCGCGCGCGGGACACACCGCGACGCTGCTAGAGGATGGCAATGTGCTTGTCGCCGGCGGAAGCGATTGCGGGTCTGGCTCCTGCCTCGGCACTGGCGGGAACGGAAACTGCTGTGCCGCAAGTAGCGCCGAAGTCTACGAACCAGCCACGAACGCCTGGTCATTGACAGAACCAGTCACGACGGGCGCGTATCACCTCGCCACGGCGCTCCAAGGGGAAGGTGTGCTTATTACCGGCGGTAGCTTCACCCCGCTCCCGATGCCCGGCTTGGACACGGCGGAGATATACGCATCCCACTATGCGCCGGACGAACCAACGACCGTGATTCCACAAGCAACTCGGCCTCCGCTGATATCCCCTCGCATCGGGAAGGTGAACGAGTCACATCGTACTTGGAGGACTAGCCTGCGGATTGCCGGCGTCACCCGCCGGGACAAGCGCGCGCCGGCCGGCACTACATTCTCCTTTATGCTCAACGAATCGGCAAGCGTGAGGTTCTCATTTGCTCAGCGTCTCAAAGGACGAATGAGTAAAGGTAAGTGTCTCGCGCACGCTTCGCGACCTAGGCACAAGCATACATGCGGACTAGACGAGTATCGCGGCGCATTCTCTGTCGTTGGCCATGCCGGTGAGAATAAGGTTAATTTCCGTGGTCGTATCTCTCGTTCCGTTTCGCTCGGTCCGGGGCGTTACGTGCTGGAATTGAAGGCGACTAACTCTGACGGTGCGTTGTCCAGCGCCGTGTTGCTCAGCTTCACGATTGTGAGGTAGTCGGATAATCCGCCGCATGGGCGTGACGTATCACGCAGAAAGAGCCGTAATGGGTGGGCTCGCGCGGTCGTCACGGTCGTGTTCGTAGGCGCTCTATCCGAGCCTCGGTCGGCTCCTGGCGATGCATACCAAGACAGCACTCTAGTAGCGCGTGGTTGGGCAGTTCGTGTCGTTCTGCGAGGTCGCCCAGAATACCTGTCTCACGCCTATCGGCGGGTTGTCCGCGTGCCCAGGCTTCAACAGCGCCAAAGCCGCGGTGCGGTTTCTGGGTGAGCGTCGTCAAACCAGGTCGTCGAGCGTGCACAGAACTGCGTACAAGCGGTAGACATGGCTTCGTACTTCACTTGGGAGCATCTTGCGGTTAGACATGCGGGAGAAGAGATTGTTGCGATGTAACGGAATGTTGAAGCAAGCCGGTGGCATGATGGCCTTTCCGATATTGGTTCTATGTATGACGCTGGTCGGCTCCTGCGGCGGAGGTGGTACCGATACTGTGACTAAGCCGCAGGCGGTTGCGTTCGCGCGGGCGGTCAATATGCGTCGTGCCGACGTACAGGGGATGTCTGTATACGTGAGGCCCTTCGAAACGAAGAATGGACCTCCGTATAGTGACTGCACGACGAGTGTGCAGACGCAAGATCGGGTTGCGGCGATCGAGTCGCCGTGGCTGCTGCGATCCAAGCGAACGCTACCCTCTCCCGTCCGCTTCACCATGCCCGTACCACCGGTCGAAGGTGCACACTCTGTCGTCTACGTTATGCGCGAACCAGTTATTGCAAGCAGCAATGTTGCCGCAGGACCAAGGGGGACTACACCGGAGTGCCTTACGAGGCTAAAGACGAAGGAAGCGTCCGGACGGTTCATTGACCATGAACCGTACAAGTTGGGGATCGGCGCATCATCGATTCCGTTTCCCCTAAAGGACGTCGCAGGATATGGCCTTCGCGTTCAAGGCACGCTTGCGGCCGACGCCTATCATCTGAAGAGGCGGCCAGCCTACTATGAAGATACTTTTGGCTTCACGGTCGGCCCAGCCGAGATCGTGCTGGTCTTTACAGGTGTGGAGCGCCCTTTCCCAAGTGGTGAAGAGCGACGGTTGCTTTCGCTGCTTTACGGCCGGGCGAAGGCACACGCGGTTGCCTAGCTTTGCTAAGGCGAGGTCCGCGAGAGGGTGGCGTGAGGGTTAGGTGCAGGCAGCATTGAGGCCAAAGCCTGCACCGAGTAACGCTTCTGAGCCAGCGTTCGTCCCGCGCCTCCGACCTGCGGCGCTCCCTCGCGTAGCGCCGGTGTGACGGCCTCCGCGAACGCCTCGGCCCCCTCGGCCACGAGACAGTCCACACCGGGCGTCACATCCAGGCCGGCCACGGCGCGCGGCGTTGCTACCACCGGCAGCCCGTAAGCGAACGCTTCGATCAGCTTCAGCGGGCTGCCGCCGCCCTGGAGCAGCGGAACCACCGCGCAGCGCGCCTGGGGGTAGACGGCGGCTATGTCTTCGACGAAGCCCAGCGCGTGCACGCGGGGGTCCGTGCTCGGTGGTGTGTCGAGGCCGGCGCCGACGAGCAGCAGCTCGGCGTCCGGCAGTTGCTCCCACACGCGCGGGTAGACGTCCTCCAGCAGGAACCTGAGCGCGGTCTGGTTGGGCTCGTAGGAGAAGTTGGCGACGAAGATCGCCGCCCGCTTCTCGGCGACGGCGGCGACGGGGGTGATCGCGGCGACGTCCACCACGTTGGGGACCAGGCGCAGCTTGGCCTTCGGGCAGAGCGCGCGGGCGGCGGTCATGTCGGCCTCGCTCACCATCCACGACTCCTCCGAACGCTCCAGCAGGCGGCGCTCGAACGCCTCGAGGCCGCGCAACGAGCGGGTCGTGTCCGGGCCGAGCTCGTGGCGGAAGGCGGACTCGAGGTTGTGCGCGTTGTAGATCACCGGCCTGCTCCGCGCTAGACCGGCGAGCGCCGCGGCGGCCGTCGGGCCGTCGGCGATCACCCTGCCGCTCCCCGCGCGGCCCGCCAGGCGCGCGGCCTCGCGGGCCAGCTCCGGTGAGACGCCCCGCGCGAAGCCGTCCGGCACGCCGCTCACCCGGGCGCGCGCGAAGGCCGCCAACCGCGCCGCCCCGCGCGATGGAACCACCTCGCGCAGCGTCACGCCTGGGATCGACCGGTACGCCTCCTCCGGCTCGTCCGCTCCGAAGCGTGCGTACAGCACGGTCACCGGACCATTCGCCGCCAAGGCCTTCACCAGCCCGTAGGTGCGCATGTCGCGTCCCGTCCTGACCGCCGGCGTGTGGGTCGTCACCAGCAGGTCTCCCACGGTGCTCGGGGGGGTCGTATCGGCGATGCCCAGGCCGCGCCCGGTCCGCGTATGCGGCGCCCCCTGCGCACGCGCCCCAGCTCGCGCATCGGCGTCCGCCACCGCCGCGCCGATCTCATCCAACCGCCGATCCCACGAGTGACCCCGCGCCTCCAGCGAGCGCGCCGCGCGGCGCTCAGGCGAATCCTTCTCAAGCGCGCGCTCCAGCAAATCCGCGATCCCCTCGGCGTCGGCTGCCGTCGCGACCTCGCTCACGTCCGCCAGCGCCGGCAGTGGCGTCGCCACGACGGGCAGGCCGGCTGCCAGGTACTCGTAGACCTTCATCGGGAAGATGCTTTCGGTCAGCTGGTTGATCGCGTAGGGGATCAAGCCCGCGTCGGCGCCGCGCAGGACCTCGGGCAACGCCTCATAGGGGCGCGCCCCGAGCAGGTGCACGTTCGGTTGGGCTGCCAAGGCGGACATGTCGGCACGTGGGTCTCCGGGCCCGGTGGGGCCGACGAGCGCGAATGACCACTCGCGTCGGGTTTCGGCGAGCACGCACAACAATCCCATATCCAACTTCGTGGTCACGAGCGCTCCCGTGAACACGATCCGCGGGCGTCTCAGCTGCGCCATCGCCCCATCCACCGGACCGTCCTGCAGGGTGCGGGAGAACAATTCCGTGTCGGCCACGTTGGGCACGTACAGCACGCACTCAGACAGCTCGCCCAGCCGCGTGGCCAAGCTGGGCGCGCTCGCGAGCACCAGGTCGGCTCGCCCCGCAAAGCGCGCCTCCGCCGCCCTGAACGACGCCGCGTCGATACCCGGCTGGGCGGCGATGTCGTTGACGCAGTGATACACCACGAGCTCCGGCCCGAGCGAGTCGATCAGGACCTCGGCCTGGGGCACGTAGGACCACAGGATTGGCCGCTCCATGCCTAGCGTGCGAGCGGCCCGGCGCACGAGCCGCGGCAGCAACCAAGCGTTGAGCCTGCGCGCAAGCGGATTGCCGTGCAGCGGGAGCACAAGCGGAGAGAGCACGCTCAGGCCCGTTCGCGTCCCCGGCTTGCCCGGCCGATCGGGGACAGTCTCCGCGAAGCCCGTTCGCGTCCCCGGCTCGCCGGGCCGATCGGGGACAGCTTCGGCGAAGCCCTCGACGCCGCGCGCGCCGCCAAGTCCGCGCACGACGCGCCTGGCGATGCGTCGCACGTCGCGCCCGGCCAGCTGGGGGCGGCGCAACCCCAGCGACTCCACGAACAGCACCCGGTTCTCGCGAGCGAGCCGCTTCATCAGGTGGTGCTGGTTAGTCTGCAGGTCGTTGTCCCAATCGGCGAACCCCACGCAGACGATGTCGCGGCCCTGAAGCCTCGGCGGATCGGCCATCGCGGACATGATCTCAATCGCTCAGCCCGCTCGCCAGGGTCGCGTGCCCGCCCGTCCCGTACGCCTGGCCCAGCAACTCGCCTACAAGCTGGGCCGGCTTGACTATGAGCGCCACGTCGTCGCTCCGCTTTTGGCTTCGCGGCGATCCTCCCCAGGCGAGCGCGACTGCGCGCCCCCGCGCTTTCTCGTCCGGGTAGACGAGTTTCCCCACTACCGCGCCTGGGACGATCCGGCGCGCTTCGGCACCGCACGCTTCGAGCGCTTCCACGAGATCATGAGCCAGGCCGGCGTGCCCTATCTGGTGGCGGTCCTGCCGCGCGTCAGCCACGACCCGCTCACCCCGGTCCAAGAGGAGAGGGGTGCCTCACAGGATGGTGCCCCCCGCGCGCGTGCGGGGGATTCGCGCCCGCTCCAAGACGACGAGCTGGCGATGCTCGCGCGCCTGAAGGGCGACGGCGTCTCGTTTGCGCTGCACGGCCTGACCCACCGCACGAGGTTCGCCTCGCCGAGGCGCCACTCCGAGCTGTGCGGGCTGTCCATGCGCGAGACCGCCGAGCTGCTCGACGCCGGCCTGGCCGCGCTGGCGCAGGCGGGGATCTCGACAGACGTGTTCGTGCCGCCCTACAACCGCTTCGACGCGGCCCAAATCGCCCCCCTCGCCGAGCGCTTCGCGGTCGTGTGCGGCGGCCCCGAGTCGATCGGCACGCTCGGCTTTCACCCCACGCCCGTGCGGCTCGGGGGCGCCGTGTACCTGCCGTCCTACGCCCCCTTCTACGGGCGCGCCTCGGAGGTCAGGCCCGCCGTCGAACGCGCGATCGAGGCACGCTGGGGGCTGTGGGTGCCGATCGTCCTGCACTGGGGCTGGGAGGCCGAGGAGGGGTGGACCGATTTGGAGGATTTGGTTCGTACCCTCGCTCGATACACCTCCCCGTGGGAGGGCTTCCTCGAGGCGACTGGTGTGAGCCGGTGAGCGGGGCTTCGCTCGACGCCCTGCGCGCCCGCTTTCCCCGGGTGGCGGTGGTGCACGAGTGGCTCACGATCCCCGGCGGCTCCGAGGACGTGGTCGTCGAGCTGCTCGAGATGTTCCCCCACGCCGAGCTCTTCACCTCGATCTACGACCCCGCGCCGTGGCCCGCGATCATTACCGAAAGGCCGGTCCACGCCTCCTATCTGAGCCGCCTGCCCGGCGCCAAGACCCACTACCCCAAGCTATTGCCGTTCATGACGCGGGCCTACCGAGCCTTCGACTTCTCCGGCTTCGACCTGATCCTTTCGAGCAACCACGCCTGCGCCAAGAACATCAGGACTCCTCCCGGCGCGCTGCACGTGTGCTACTGCCACACGCCGATGCGCTACGCCTGGGATGAGAGCCTGCTCGAGGGCGAGGAGATCGGCAGGGCCACGCGCCTGGCTTTGCCCCTGATGCTGCGCCGCCTGCGCCGCCAAGACCTCGAAGGAGCAACTTCGCCCGACGTGTTCGTCGCCAACTCCCACAACGTCGCCGACCGCATCCGCCGCTACTACGGGCGCACCGCCGAGGTCGTCAACCCTCCGGTCAACGTCTCCCGGCTGCTTGGCCTGCCGCGCCGCCCAGGCGAGGACTACTTGGTGTTCGGGCGCGTCGTCCCCTACAAGCGTGTCGAGCTGGCTGTGGCCGCGTGCGTGCGCCTCGGGCGCCGCCTCAATGTGGCCGGCGACGGCCGCGCGATGGCCTCGGTGCGCGCCGCCGCCACGGGCCACCCCGGGGTCGAGCTGCTGGGCCGGGTGGACGACGCCGAGCGCGACGCCCTGATGGGCAGCGCCCGCGCCCTGCTGTTCCCAGGCGAGGAGGACTTCGGGATTGTGCCGGTCGAGGCCCAGGCCGCCGGTCTGCCCGTGATCGCCTACCGCGTCGGCGGGGCGTCCGAGACGGTCATCGACGGCCAGACCGGTGTTTTGTTCGACGAGCAGGACACTTCTGGGCTGGTTTGCGCGATCGAGCGCTTCGAGGGCCTGCGTCTGGACGAAGCCGCGATCCGCCGAAACGCCGAGCGTTTCTCCCGCGAGCGCTTCCGCGTCGAGATGGCCGGTGTGATCGAGCGCGCCGCCGCCGTGCGCAAACGCGATGATGCCGTGCGTGGGGAGTGAGGCGCGATGAGTAGCGTTGTGGCGGCTGAGGCAGTGGCGGGCCGACGGAGCTGAGCAGTTCGTTGGTGGTGGGCGTTTGGCCCGAAGGCCCGGTCTGCGGGGAGCTCGCGGTTTGCGAGACGGCGTAGGCGGTCACGCTCGATCCGGTAGCCACGAACAGCCGGCCGCCGGCGGCCGAGGGAGATGCGAAGTGATCGATCGTCGGGCTCGGCAACGTCTCGGTGTAGCTGGGGACGCCGGTGGACGGGTCCAGGCCGTAGAGCTTCGTGCCTTCGCCGCTGAAGCCGCCCGTGGCGATAGTCCAGACCAGGCCCGCCGAGACGATCGGCGGGCCGACCGCGTCTTGGGGTCCCTGCCACAGCGGGGTGAAGGTCTTGGCCGATTCGGAGTAGGCGAGCGCCTGGACGCCGTTCTCGCAGGGGATGTAGAGAGTGCTGTCGGCGAACGAGTCGCCGCCGAAGCTGCCGGGGAAGCCGGTGTGTTCGCTGCACGTCGGCCCACTGAAGACGGCAGCCATCGTTCGCTCGTCGATCAGGTAGCCCGTTCCGCTCTTGCCGGCCTGGAAGATCAATCCACCCGGCAAGAGCTCGGGGGCGGCTGAGCCGAGATCGGCGTCGGTATTGCTTTCCTGCCGCCACGTGGGCGGCTCGAAGCCGGCGAGCGGTGGGGCGGGTTCGCTCGCCGGGTCTTGCACGAAGTCTTCGTTTGGATTGAGCTTGACGACGCTGTCGGAGTAGTCAAATTCCTTTGCTTCTTCGCCGGCCGGCGGGTTGGGGTTGCCGGTGGCTGCGTACACGTTGCCCGCCCCGTCTACCGCGGGACCGCCGGTGGCCCATACTGCTCCCCCCGCGCTGGACGGTGGCGCAGGTTTGTACTGCCAGAAGCGAGGCTCACCGCCGTTCTCTGGTGCGGCGACCACGGTGCCCTGGTAGTCGCTGCAATCGCCGTCGTTGCCGCCGTAGCCGAACACCACGTTTCCTTCGTCGAGGTTCAGCGCCGTGCGCTGCAACAGGGCTTTGGGATCGGCGCCGGGAGGGTCAACGTCGCGGCTGACCGTTTCTGCGCCGTTGCTCAGCGAGAGCCCCTTGAGCAGGTGCTCGATTTCGCCTTTTTGGTTGAGCGTGTCGGCCACCATGTAGATCGTCTGCTTTGTCGGGTCGATCACCGGCGTGCCGACCACGCCGACGCTCGGCTTGACGTCCCCGCACGGCAGATCGCTCGCGGGCACGGGCGTGCCGAGGCTTCTTTCCCAGACGATCTTGCCGGTCGAGGCTTCCAGGGCATAGGCCTCATCGCCCACCGTCGCCACGTACACGCGATCGCCAAGCACGAGCGGCTGGCTCCACATGGGAGCTCCCAGATCGCCGGTCTGCCAGGCGAGTTCTGGCGGGACCGGCTGCGTCGCGTCCGGGTCGTCGCCGGAGCGTTCTGCGTCGCGGTGGTAGGTGGTCCAGGAGGGTTCGGCTTGGGCGGCGGCCTGTGTTCCGGCGAGGGAGATTACGAGGGCGCAGAGGAGCGCGCATCGCGTAGGGAATCTTCCCCGGTTGCTCTTTCTGACTTGCTTCACCGTTGGGTCGAACTGACTGCCATTTGGTCATTCGCAAATCCAGAGTACCCGCGAGGGATGATCGCTGGACGAAGGTTCGCCACACCTACAGCATCCCTACATGCCACCGTGTCCGCTCGCACTAGCCCCGTGCAGCGGATCGATCAAAAGCTCGCGCACATGGTCGGCCGCGTCCTGCCCGCGCGCGCCCAGCGAGGATAGATCGGCGTAGAGCCTTGGAGGGCTCACGATCGGGATGTCGTGCGCGCGCCACGACAGCGCCAGCACGCTCGGCTCGGCGGCCCAGAAGATCACCCGCCCCCCTTGCTCGACTTCGTTCAGCTCGCTTGCCGCGATCGCCCGGCTAAGCGGTCCGGCGAACTCGGATCGGGCGACATACACGTGCAAGTTAGGGGTCGTCGTGGCGAGCGGGGCCGCAAGCTCCAGTCCGGCCCATCCGCTCACGGCCCAACTGAGATTTTGATCCAGCGCGGGCGCGAGCTCGCCGCGCAGGAACTCCATCACATTCCTGGTGGCGCGGTGGGCGATACGCGTCGAGCGTTGCTCTTCGCCCGTGGCCGCGGACCAAGCGGATAGCAATCCGGCGGGGTCGATCAGCTCCCGGTGGGCGCCCCGCCCACGGGCGCTCCCGCGCTTGGCCGTCCATCCTTGCCCGTCGAACGCCGTGAGCACGTTGGCTGTCTGGGGCACCGACCAGCCGGTTCTGCGAGCGAGCTCGGTCGCTTGCAGCATCGCCTCTTCGCGTGCCAGGATCGCCTCGGCTGTCGCGAGCGCGGACTTCGACCACGAAAACGTGGTGGGGCGTGCGCCCGAAGCTCGTTGGGGCGCCGGTTCGCGTATCACCGTCAATCCGCCCGGCCCCAGAATCCGTGCCTGCCCGGACTCATCTGCCCAGTTGGCGTCACGCGCGCGCAACCACTCGATCGAGCCAGGGGAAAGCTTTCGGGCGATCACCACGACATCTCTAGGCCACGGCTCGGGCACGCCGGCCGCCGCCGAGCGCACGTCCTGAGGCCATCCGCGACCGGCCCATCGCAGGTCGAAGTTCATGCTTCGCCCGTCGTGTAGGCGAACAAGGGTCGTGCCGGCCGCCTTGGCATCGGGCGCCGAAGCCGCCCCATCGATGTTGGCGGCGAGGATCTCGCCTGGAGTATTTTCTATGTTAAGCATTATTCTACTTTAGCAGTAGAATAACGATTCTGCTGTAATAAACTAGAGAACCGGGTATCCATATCGCTCTCGCGGAGCGCTCACACTTTTTTGTGAGCTTCGTCCACAACACGTGTGAGCAGACCGGATGGGCGTGGCGTCTAGCACGCCTCGTTACGCATGTGGAGCCAGCTCAACAGTCTTCGGAACTCGCACGATCTCCTCGACGTTAGCCCGAACTTGACGTCCTGCCTAACCCACCGCCCCCGGCCCGCCCGGAGCCGTCGCCGCCGCCGCGTCCAACAGCCCCGCCCCATACAGCCGCCGATCCTGGGGCCCGCCCAGCGGCCGCGCGGTGGCCGTCAGGCGTCGGGTCAGCTGGGCGACTGTGGGTTTGCGCCCGAGGATGCCCGCCGCGATGACCATCGCCGCGGTCGCGCTCACGTGGGGCGTGGCCATCGAGGTGCCTTCGTAGCCGCCCGGGAAGCCGAACACGCGCGGTGAGGCCCCGGTGAAGGTCATCTGAAAGATGTCCCGTCCCGAGGCCGCTTCGGGCATGCAGTTCGGATCCCCCGGCAGGTCCGCGTCCGGTCCGCCTCCGGGCGCCACCAGCGTGATGTGGGGACCGTCGTTGGAGTAGCTGGCGAGGCACCCGTGTTCGGTGCTGGCGCCCACCGCGATCACGTGCTTAGCGCGCGCGGGATAGGGGATCGTCGTGGAGCCCTCGTTGCCGGCGGCGGCGACCACCAGCACGTTGTGCCTATACGCATAGCGCAGCGCGCTCGTCAGCTCCGGGATGTCCGCCGCGCCGACGTCGCTTGAGAACTCGAGGCTCAGGTTGATGACGCGCGCACCATGCTTGACCGCGTAGCGCACCCCTTCGGCGATCACCGACGCGTCGCCTTCGCCCGCGCTGTCCAACACCCTGACCGGCATGATCCGCGCCGCATAGGCCAGCCCGGTGAGCCCGCGCCGGTTGTCGGTCGCCTCGGCGATCGTGCCCGCCACGAACGTGCCGTGTCCGTTGTGATCGTTCGCGTAGGGGGTCCTATCGATGAAGTCATACCCCTGCACGAACGAGTACTTGTTGAAGTCCGGCGAGCGCCTGTACTTGCCCCTATTGGCATACGCCACGCCCGTGTCGAGCACCGCCACCACCACTTTCGCTCCCCCCGGCGCGCCGTCGGCGATCACATTGGCCCACGCTTCCGGAGCGCCGATCCCGTAGGTCCCGTCGAAGTTCCACTGGGTCTGCTGCCAGTCGCCGGGCGTGTTGCCCGACACGCCCGGATCGTTGGGTATCGAGATAGCGGTCGCGTGGGCTATGTAGTCGGGCGCCGCCCACTCCACGTACGGCTCTGCGCGCAGGCGGGCCACCGTGGCCGCCACGGTCGAGCCGCGCGGCACCGCCACGCGCGCGGTCGTTTCGCCGCGTCCCACCAACACCTCGCCCTGTACATACGCGCCCGCGGCACTCGAAGCGAGCGCGAGGCACAGGGCAAGAGACGCGGCCCAGGCGAGGAGCCCCGTCAACCGACGGTCTCGCATGCGTGTCGATGGGAGGCGATCGGTCGGCGACAAGTGTGTTCCTCGGTAATGATGATGCTTCACGCCCGCCAAAGTTGCGCTTGCAACGAGGCGGCCGTCGAGAAGGCTATGCGAGATCGGTTCTTTCCACGCGACGAATACTTCATGCGGCTCGCCCTGCGCGAGGCCGAACGGGCCCTCGAGCACGAGGACGTGCCGATCGGCGCGGTCATCGCCCAGGGCGGCGAGGTCATAGCGGCCGCCCACAACGAGCGCGAGCTACGCCAAGACCCGACCGCCCACGCCGAGACGATCGCCCTGCGCCAGGCCGCGCAGGCCTTGGGCACCTGGAGGGTCTTGGAGGCAGTGCTCTACGTAACGCTCGAGCCCTGCGCCATGTGTGCCGGAGCGATCGTCCTCGCGCGCGTGCCCCGCGTCGTGTTTGGAGCCAGCGATCCCAAGGCTGGGGCCTGTGGGAGCGTGCTCGATGTCCTCGCCGAGCCGCGCCTGAACCATCGCCCCGAGGTGGCCGGAGGGCTACTCGGCGGCGAGTGCGGTGCGTTGCTCAGTGAGTTCTTTGCTTCGCGGCGGTAGGCCGCCGGCTGGATTCCATCCTGGCTGGGCTCTCGCTCAATCTGAGTTGGGGCGAAGATCCTCGACTCGACAGGGAAGATCCTCGAGGTCGATGATCTCCGGATCGCCGGTGAGCAGCACGAGATCGTGTGCGGTCGCGGTCGCGACCGCGAAGCAGTCGGCGAGCGCGATCGCCGCTCGTGTCTTCAGCCGCGCGACCTCGACCATCCTCGCGGTCCCCGGAAGATCGAGCGAAAGCGCGGATCGAAGGTCACCCAGCGTTTCATCCGCCGCGCTCGCGCCGTGGTCTCGGGCAACGCGATAGTAGACCTCTACCAGGTTCACCCAGCTGATAAGCGGCCGGTCGGCCAGCAATTCCTCGACTCTTGTCCTCGCGGGATCTTCGCCGTCAAGCCAGGCCAGAACCGCCCAAGAATCCAGACAGACGCTCACCTCGGCTCGCGCGAGCGATCATCGAGCAGCCTAGCGGCCATCCCGGTTCTGGAGAACCGGCCGCTAAGTGTGCGGGGGACTCGTCGGGCCACCATCACGATCTGCTCGTCGTGCAACTCGAAGTCCACCTCATCGCCCGGCTGCAAGTGGGCGCGATCCCGCAGTGCCTTTGGGATTACGACCTGTCCCTTCGTGCCGATCCGGCCTGTCATACTGGACAAGTATAACGACCTTCGGCTGGCAAGGGTTCGAACATCG
The DNA here is from genome assembly GCA_963753145.1 of uncultured Solirubrobacterales bacterium. Lineage (GTDB taxonomy): Bacteria > Actinomycetota > Thermoleophilia > Solirubrobacterales > Solirubrobacteraceae > Palsa-744. The sequence goes on along the minus strand of CAVWAX010000003.1, from coordinate 446,767 downwards.
AGCAAATGACGGAGGGGGGGAGATTCGAACTCCCGGTACGCCAATCAGACGCACAACGCTTTTCGAGAGCGCCGCATTCAACCACTCTGCCACCCCTCCAGGGCGCCATTGAGGCTAGGCTCTGCATTCTACGAGGACGCCCCCGTCCGTGCTTCCAATCCGTGCCCACGCTCACCGTCTACGAAAAGCCAACCTGCTCGACCTGCCGCAAGCTGCGCGCCCTGCTGGCCGAGCACGACGTCAGCTTCGACTCGATCGACTACCACGTCACCGGCATCTCCGAGGACGGGCTGCGGGCCCTGCTGCGCAAGACCGGCGCCGGCCCGCGCGAGCTGCTTCGTATGCGCGAGCCGCTCGTCGAGGAGCTCGGCTTGGACCGGCCTGAGGTCGGCGACGAAGAGCTCATCGCCCGTATGGTTGCTAACCCGGAGCTAGTGCAGCGGCCGATCGTCGTGCACGGAGATCGTGCCCTGCTGGCCCGCCCGATCGAGCGCGCGCTCGAGCTGCTCTGACTGTGCGCGGCCTGCGCGAGCTCGACAACCTCGACGCGGCCCTCTACGCCGCCGTCGCCCAAACCAACGCTCCCGCACTCGACCGCTCGATGGCGCGCCTGTCAGAGGCCGCCAACTACTCGCGCCTGTCGATCGCCTCGGCCTCCCTGCTGGCCCTAGCCGGCGGCCCCCAGGGCCGTCGCGCCGCCGGCTACGGCCTGGCCTGCGTCACGGTGACCGCCACGATCGTCAACCTGCTCGTCAAGCCGCTCACGAGCCGTCGCCGCCCCGATCGCGCGGCCGAAGGCGTGCCGACCGACCGCCACGTGCGGATGCCCGTCTCGACCTCATTCCCCTCGGGCCATACCGCCGCCGCCTTCGCCTTCGCCACCGGAGTCGCTCACGTCATGCCCCCGGCCGCCATCCCGCTGCGGGTTCTGGCAAGCGCGGTCGCCTACTCGAGGGTGCACACCGGCGTGCACTACCCCGGCGATGTCCTCGCCGGCGCCGCGATCGGCGTGGGCCTGGCCCGGCTTACGAACCGGGCTTTGGATCGGCGCTGACGACCCACACGATGTGTGCCCTGGCCACCGCCAAGAAGGCGTGGCGCTCGCTCGGGCCGCCGTCGAGCGGTTGCAGCGTCGCGTCAGTCAACGTCAGGAAGTCGCGCTCTGAGGCGTTGAGCATGTCCGAAACGCGCGAACGGTAGCCGTCCCTGGCCAGCATCAAAGAACCTTCGATGCGATGCCCGGGCGTTTGAAGTCGGATCCGCTCGCGCCGCTCCTCGCTGCCGTGCGGATCCTCCTCCAGTCTCGTCCCGTCGGCGCTCGAGCTGCTCACGCCTCCATTATGGAGCCTCTCACGGCACCACGATCGTGAAGGCGTATTCGTTGGACGGCGCCCCGGCCGGCGTGTAGGTGTCCACCTCGAAGTTCCCGGCCGCACAATTGGTGTGCTGAGCGTTGATCGCCACGATCCCCGGGGCTTTGGACGCATAGCTGACCTCGGGCGAGGCCACGGCGGCATCCGAGTCCGAGCTGATCGGCGCGTCTGGCGCCAGGCAATACACGCCGGTTGCCGGTTTGGAGACGCTCGCGATCTGCGAGGTCTGGGAGCTCACGAGCCCCGCGGCCGAAGCTTCGCTCGTCACGAGGTTGGCGGCCACGACGGCATGCGCCAGCGCCGACCCCCGAGGTCCCACGGGCCCGGTCGCGCCGGTCGGACCAGTAAGCCCGGTAGGTCCAGCCGGTCCGGTGGCCCCCATTTTGCCGGTAAAGCCTGTTTTCCCGGTCTTCCCCGTCTTACCGGTCGCTCCCGTGAACCCCCTCGGTCCAGCAGGACCCGGCAGCCCCCGAGGTCCGCGCACCAAGCACTCGCGGACACGACGGTGGGCGATGCGCGCGACAAAGCATTTGGTCGAGGCCGTGTGGGCGCTCGGCAGGATCGATACGCCCGCGAGCGCGGGCACAGCGACTGTGAGCGCGCCGATCACGGCGGGCGTGGCAAGCAGCATCAGGGTGCGTCGGCGCATCGGAACCTCCCGTTTGTGGACCAGGCCGTGCCCCCGTAAACCGCTGGGAGGCCCCGAAGGAGCGGTATCCCCCTAGCCGATGCGCTCGACCACCCGCGCCGGCAGGCCGGCCCGCACCGGGGCCACCGGGCCAGCCTCCTCAGAGGGCCGGTTGCGCTCCTCGCGCACGATGTACAGGGGTCGGTGCTTGACCTCGTCGTAGATGCGCCCCACGTACTCCCCGATGACCCCCAAGGCGATCAACTGGATCCCGCCGATCAAGAGGATCAGGATCGTGATCGTGCCGAACCCCGGCAGATAGGAGTCGGTCAAGCGCAGCCCAAGCACGATCGGGATCGCGACAAACGCGATCCCCGCCGAGAGCAGGCCCGCGTAGGTGGCCAGCTGCAGCGGCAGATGCGAGAACGAGGCGATCGCGTCGAGTGAGAAGCGCAGCATCTTGCGCAGCGTGTACTTGGTCTCCCCGGCGCTTCGCGCGTCGCGCTCGTAGGGCACCGCGGTCTGGGTGAAGCCCACCCACACGGTCATCCCGCGCAAGAAACGAGAGCGCTCGGTCATCGACAGAAGCGCGTCCAAGGCGCGCCGGTCGAGCAGCCTGAAGTCGCCCGAATTGGGCTCCAGGTCGACCTGGGCGAGGCTGTCGAACAGCTTGTAGAACCAAGAAGCGGTGGCCAGCTTGAAGGCGGTCTCGCCGTCGCGCTGCTTGCGCACCGCGTAGACCACGTCCGAGCCGTGCTCCCACTGCTCGATCATCCGCGGGATCAGCTCCGGGGGATCCTGCAGGTCGGCGTCGATCATCGCCACCACGTCGCCCCTCGCGTGCTCCAGCCCAGCGGTGAGCGCCGCCTGGTGGCCGAAGTTGCGCGACAGGTGGATCACCCGCACCCGCTCGTCCTCGGCCGCGAGCCGGTCGAGCAGGGCGGGCGTGGCGTCAGCGGAGCCGTCGTTGACGAGGACCAGCTCGAAGGTGTAGTCGGCCACCGCGGCGCACGCCCGCTTGACGAACGCCTCGACGAGCTCCTCCTCGTTGTAGACGGGCGCAACGACGCTCAGCAGGCTGGGCACTCGCGTGCGAGCGCTGGGCGCGTCGGCGCCGGGCAGATCGGGGGAGGGCGTGTTGTTGTGAGAGTCCGACATGTGGCTATCCGGGGAGTACGAAGCTTGTTGGGGGCACGAAGCTGATTAAGTAGGGGCCATGAGAAGAGTAGGGGACCGAGCCGCGCGAATCCTGAGAATGCCCTTGATCTTGCAGTTCCTGAAGTTCGGGATCGTGGGCGTCTCCAACACGCTGATCTCCTTCGCGGTCTATTTCCTGCTCCTACAGGCCGGGGTGTGGTATCTGGCGGCGTCGGGCATCGGCTTCGCGGTGGGAGCCGTCAACGGCTTCTTGCTGAATCGCGCGTGGACATTCAGGGGTCATGTTGGCGACGCGCTGACGCCCGTGCGCTGGTTCGTGGTCCAGTCTTGCGGGCTGCTCGTGAACCTCGGCCTCGTCTACCTGTTCGTCGACGGCTTCGGCCTGGACAAGCTGGTCGGCCAAGCGCTGACGATCGGCATCGTCACGGTGCTCACCTTCTTCGTGAATCGTGCCTGGACCTTCAAAGCCGGGCGCGAGCCGGTGCTGGTCAAGACGGCCGCGGATTCCTGAGCTCAGCGGTATACCGCCAGCAGCGACAAACCGGCCGGGATCGAGCGGCCATGACCGATCGCGGCGGCCTCCAGATTCAGCGGCTGGCGCAGGGCCCAGTTCAAAGGCGCCGGTGGCACCCACAGATCGAGGCTCGACTTGGTCGTCGAGGGCTTGAAGCGCTCCAGCGCCCTCAGCGCGATCGCGACCGGGAGCAGCAGGGAGTTGAAGTGCGCCGAGCTGTCCTCGTGCCAGCCGGCCGCCTGGGCGGCGGCGAGCAGGGTGCGCCGGTTGTAGCGACGGTGGTGGTGGTTGATCTCGTCGTGGCCGCTCCACAGCCACTGGTAGGCCGGCACGGTCACCAGCAAAGCCCCACCGGGCTTGGTCACGCGGCGCAGCTCGCGCAGGGCGCCCACATCGTCTTCGAGGTGCTCGATCACATCGAGGCTGACGCTCAGGTCGAATGAGCCCTCGTCGAAGGGCATGTCCAGCACCGAGCCTTCGAGAACCTCGCCCGCCTCGCGCTCGCGCGCCAGGCGCACGCTTGTCGGCGAGAGCTCCACGCCGGTGACGGTTCCGTGGTGGGCCAGATCGACCATGTTGCGTCCGCTGCCGCAGCCGGCGTCGAGGATCCGCGCGTCCGCGGGCAGGCTCAGGCGCGCGATCGCTCGCTCCAGGACGCGTCGGCGACCTTGGTACCACCAGTGGCGGTCCTCGGCGCGGTGAGTTTGCAGCTCGTACTCCAGCTCCATCGAACCCCGCATCTTTCACGAACGGGCGGCGGCGCGCGGCCTGACCCCCCCCATCCGCGCTTCGCCGCGCCGCGAAGGGGGACGCCGATGCGCGGCCTACAACCTGAGCTCGAGCTGGGCCAACTCGGCCTCGGCGCGGGCGCTCTCGCGATCCAACGCGGCCAGGAAAGCGCTGACCACGCGCGGGTCGAACTGGGTCCCCGCGCAGCGTCGCAGCTCGGCACGGGCGCGCGAGCTGCCGATCGAATCGCGGTAGGAGCGGTCTGAGGTCATCGCCTCGTACGCGTCGGCCACGGCCACGATGCGAGCCTCCAGGGGCAGCTCGTCGCCGGAGATCCCGAGCGGGTAGCCGTGGCCGTCGGGGCGCTCGTGGTGGGCGCCGACCCAGGCGCGCACGTCGGCAAGGCTGGGGTGTTCGAGGATCTGGACGCCCAGTTCGGGGTGGCGGTGCACGACCGCGAGCTCCTCCTGGCTGAGCGGCCCCGGCTTGCTGAGGATCGAATCTGGGACGCCCACCTTGCCGATGTCGTGCAGCATCCCGGCGAGCCTGACGCGAGCGACGCGCCGCGCGGAGAGCCCCAGCTCGCGGGCCATCATCTCGGCGTAGCGCCCGACCGTCTCGGAGTGGCGCGCCGAGCCGGAGAAGCGCAGATCCACCGCCTCGGCCAGGTCGAGCATGACCGACAGGAAGCGCTCGCTCTCGGCGCCTGCGCCAGCGGCCTCCGAGCGCACCAGATCGCGCAGCAGCGGGCTGTGGCGCACGGTACGGTCGCCACCGCTTTCCTTGGCCGCGTACAGCGCCTCGTCGGCCGCGCGCAGCAGCGAAGCCGCTGTCTCCCCGTGCGCCGGATAGGTGGCCAAGCCAAAGCTGATCGTGATCGGCACAGAATCGCCCGCGAACTCCTCGCGCACCAGGGCGCGCAAGCGCTCGGCCACCAGAAACGCGCCGTCCTGGGAGGCGTCGGGCAGGATCAGGGCGAACTCCTCGCCGCCGACGCGCGCGGCCGAATCGGTCTGGCGCTTGCCCTCGCCCAGCACGCGCGCCACCCGCTGAAGGGCGGCGTCGCCGACCTGGTGGCCGGCGCGGTCGTTGACCTCCTTGAAGCCGTCGAGGTCGCCCACCAAGACGGTCATCTCGGTGTGTCCGCGGCGCGCCCGCTCGAGTTCGAGGTCGAGCAGCTCGCGAAAGCCGCGCCGGTTGGCCAGCTTGGTCAAGGGGTCGCTGCGGGCGGCGTCATACAGTCGAGAGATCAACTGCTCCACGCGCACCCGCATCGCCATGATCACCACCGCCGCGACCAGCAGGGTGCCCATGCCGACCAGCCACCATGCGGGAACGCCGGAGGGAGGCCGATGGGCGAGCAGCAGAGCGCCGTAGGCGAAGCCCACGTAGCCGATTTGCAGGATCGCGTCGCGACGCGAGAGGAAGTAGGCCGCGTACAGGAAGATCCACAGGTAGAAGAAGACGAGTGGGCTGGGGCTCTCCCAGGAGAAATAGGCCACACCGGTGATCAAGGTGCTGCCCCAGGCCAGCGCGAGCGACATGCTCCAAGCCGGCAACCGCGACGCGCACAGGTAAAGGACGCAAGCGACCGCGTAGGCGTTGGCCACGATCGCGAGCAGGCCAAGCTCGTTTTGCTGGGGCGGGTGGGGCAGCACGACCGTGAGCGCGGCCAGCGTGGCGCCGGCGGCGAACAGACCGGCCAGCACCTTCGCGACGAGGCTCGTTTGGAAGCTTGAGCCCCCTATGTGCCCAGCGAGCGCCCCCTCAGGCGCTCCCCGACCCGAAACATCCTTCATTTTCGAGATATCGGACGCCGGCCCGTTCTACATGAGACCATTCGAATGGCAGGGACGGGTTCGGGCGCAGCGGGCGCCCCATCTTCCCTCAGGCGCTGGTCGCGGACGTCTCCCCGGCTCGCTTGGCCTCGCGCGCGAGCGCCGCGATGAACGCCTCCACGACGCGCGCGTCGAACTGAGTCGAGGCCCCGTGGCGTAGCTCGGCCAGAGCGGCGTCGTAGCCGATCGAGTCGCGATAAGGACGGTCGGAGGTCATCGCCTCGTATGCGTCGGCCACCGCCACGATGCACGCCTCCAAGGGAATCTGGCCGGCGTGCAGGCCGTGCGGGTAGCCGAGGCCGTCGGGGCGCTCGTGGTGCATGGCGATCCATTCGCGCACGTCGGAGAGGCTGATGTGCTCGATCATCTGCGCGCCCAAAGCCGGGTGGTCCTTGACGATCTCGTACTCCTCGACGCTGAGCCGGCCCGGCTTGTGCAGGATGCTGTTGGGCACGCCGGCCTTGCCGATGTCGTGCAGGATGCCGGCCAGGCGGACGCGGCTGGTGTGCCACTCGGCCAGGCCGAGCTCGCGAGCCGTCATCTCCGCGTAGCGCCCGACCGTCTCGGAGTGGCGGGCCGAGCCGGAGAAGCGCAGGTCGACCGCCTCGGCCATGTCGAGCACGGCCATCACGAAGCGCTCGCCCTGGATGTCGTGAACGTCGCTGGGCATCCTTTGCGCGAGGCGCAGCGCCGGGCTGTGGACGACGGTGCGGTCGCGCCCGCTCTCCTTGGCCGCGTACAGGGCCTCGTCGGCGGCGTGCACGAGCGAGGCTGAGGTCTCCGAATGTGCGGGGTACAGGGCCACCCCGAAGCTGATCGTGAGTGGCACGCGCTCGCCGGCGAACTCGTCGCGTACGGCGTGGCGCAGGCGCTCGGCCAGGGCGGCCACGTGCTTGGCATCGGCGTCGGGCACGATCAGGGCGAACTCCTCGCCGCCGATCCGCGCAGCAGTGTCGAGCGCGCCCTCGTGGCGCTCGAGCAGGCGTGCGACCCGCTGTAGCGCAATGTCGCCGAGGCGATGGCCCAGGCGGTCGTTGAAGTCCTTGAAGTCGTCGAGGTCGCCAAGCAGCACGCCCATCGGCGTGCCCGAGCGGCGCGCCCGTTCGAGCTCGAGGTCGAGCAGCTCGCGAAAGCCCCGCCGGTTGGCGAGCTTGGTCAAGGGGTCGGCGCGGGCGGCGTCATACAGCCGCCCGATCAAGAGCTCGACACGCGCCCGCATCACCATGATCACCATCGCCCCGACGAGCAGGGTGCCCATGCCCACCAGCCACCACGCCGAGATCGCGTCAAAAGGCGCCTTGAGCGCGAGCAGCGCGCCATAGGCGAGGCCCACGTAGGCGATCTGCAGCGCGGTCTGGCGGTGGGTGAAGAAGTACGAGGCGTACAGGAACACCCACAGGTAGAAGAACACGAGCGGGCTGGGCGTTTCGCCGGAGAAGTAGGCCACGCCGGTGATCAGGGTGGAGCCCCAGGCGAGCGTCACCTGCAGGCTGCACGGGGGCAAGCGGGCCGCCTGGGTGTAGAGCACCAAGGCCACCACATATGCGTTACCGACGATCGCGAGCAGGCCGAGCTCGTTGGCGGCCGCGGGGTGGGGCAGCAGGACCGTGAGCAGCGCCAGCGTCGCGCCGGCGGCGAACAGCGTGGCCAGCACCTTGGCGACGAGGCTCGCCTCGAGGCTGGCCCCCACGAACGAGCCGCCCCAGATATCGTCCTGGCCGTCTCCCCGAGACAGCGCGGACACGAGCTTCGACAAGCGATTGCCCGTGAGAGAAACGAGAGAGTTGGGAACTGTTCGCATTGTTGGTGAAGGTCGTTGGGTAAAGAGATTAGAGGGAATACCGACTATTCGCAACCGTACGACCATATTGGTGCTCGGCACCGCCCAGTTCGTGATGGTGCTCGACAGCACGGTGATGAACGTGTCGATCTCCCAGGTCGTCGCGGACCTGAAAACGACCGTTCCCGACGTGCAGCTGGCGATCACCGCCTACACGCTTGTGATGGCCGCTTTCATGCTGACTGGGGCCAAGCTCGGCGACATCTGGGGCAGGCGCCGGGCCTTCTCGATCGGGCTCGGCGTCTACGGGGTGGGCTCGCTGACGACCGCGCTCAGCCCCACCGTCGGGGTGTTGCTGATCGGCTGGTCGGGGATCGAGGGGCTGGGCGCGGTGCTTGTGATCCCGGCGATCTTCGCGCTAACGGCCGTCAACTACAGCGGCTCCGAACGAGCGCTCGCCTACGGCCTGCTCGGCGGGATCGCCGGCGCCGGCGCCGCGGCGGGACCGCTGATCGGGGGCTTCGTGACGACCGCGCTCACCTGGCGGGTGGTGTTCGCGGCCGAGACGGTGATCGTGATGATCCTGTTGACGCTGGTCCACCGCATCGGCGAGCAGCGCCCCGAGCGCCCGCCCAAGCTGGATCTGGGGGGCGTCGCGCTGAGCGCGGCGGGCCTCGGCTTGACGGTGTTTGCGATCCTCAAGATCTCCACCTGGGGTCTCTTCGTGCCGACGGGAGCGCTCACGATCGCGGGCACCAAGATCACGCCGTTCGGACTCTCGGTGGTCCCGTTCATGATCTTCGCGGGGTTGATCGTGTTGGGCTGGTTCTTCCGCTGGGAGGAGCGCGTCGAGCAAGCGGGGCGCACACCGCTGCTTCGGCCCGACCTGCTCAAGATCCCCCAGCTGCGGGCCGGCGTGTCGACGATCGTCTCCCAGTACCTGATCTTGGCGGGCACGTTCTTTGTGTTGCCGCTGTATCTGCAGCTGGTGCTCGGCAAGAACGCGCTGGAAACGGGCGTCAAGATCCTGCCGATCTCGGTGACGATGATGATCGCGGCGATGCTGGGTCCGCGTCTGGCCGAGCGGACCTCGCCGCGCAGGGTGGTCCAGATCGGGCTCGGCTTCCTGCTGGTGTCGATCCCGATCCTGATGGCCACGATCTCTCCGTCGCTTGCATCCGTGCCGTTTGCGATCTCGCTGGCCGGCTTCGGGGCGGGCATCGGGTTGTCGATCTCCCAGCTTGGGAACGTCGTCATGAGCTCGGTGAGCGAGACGCGCTCCAGCGAGGCCGGCGGCGTGCAGGGGGCCTCCCAGAACCTGGGCCAATCGCTCGGCACCGCCTTGATCGGGGCGGTCCTGCTGACCGGCCTGACCACAGGCTTTCAGGAGCGCGCGCTGGCCGATCCGTCGATCCCGGCCCACGTGCAACAGCAGATCGCGCAAGGCACCGAGGAGGGCCTGCCGATGGTCTCCCAGGAGCAGTTCAAGGCGGCCGTGGCCCAGGCCGGGGTGCCACCCGAGCAGAGCGAAAAGCTCGAGGCCTACTACAACGAATCGCAGATCGAGGCGCTCAAGAAGGCGTTGCTGGTGGCCTCCGCGTTCGTGCTCGTGGGCCTGTGGTTTGCCAGGGCGCTTCCGGGTGAGGCGCTCGGCAAGGAGGAGGGAGAAGAGGTCGTGCCCACGGGGGTCCCCGCGTCCGGATAGCTCTGCCGGTTGGCTCCTCTTGCGCTATGGGCGCGGGCGGGTCAGGCGCGCTGTCGAAACTCGTGCGCGCCGGGCGCCTGTCAGGCCATGTTCACGTACCCGGTCGCTTCGCCCGGGCTGCGTACGTTGGCGGCGACCTTGTTTTCGTAGTTGCCCTCGATCGTCGCGATCTGACCGGAGGGCAGCACTTCCTTGACGATCCCGACGTGGGAGCCGCCGAACACGATCAGATCGCCCGGCTGGGGCGCCACGCCGGGGCCGTTGGGGATCGCGCGGCCGCTGGACTGCGCCCACGACCAGATCTCACCAACCGACGCCAGCCCTTCGCCGGCCGGCCCGATCGGGGTGCCCGCCTGGCGCGCGGCCCACGAGGCGAAGTAGGCGCACCACGGCTCCCCGGGTGCGGCCCCCACAGTCGCTTCGCGGTAGGCGGCGATCGCCGGCGATTCGTTCGAGCCGGGCGGCTGCTCGGCCTGCCCGATCTGGGATTCGGCGGCCGCCACGATGCGCTCGCCGGGGGTGTTGGCGGCGGTGGGCGCCATGACTCCCGACGGCACGACCCCCGTGGGCGCGATCCCCGTGGGGATGGCCGGGTTGGGGTTGCTCGCCCGGGCCAGGGCCGAGGCGAACGAGGCTCCGTCGGCGGGCGCGCTAGGAGCGGGCGCTTCGGTGCCGCCGGTAACGGCAGTGCCTTGATTGATCAAGGCCGCCGGGTTCGCGAGGTCGTGCCTGATCAGGCTGACACGCGCAAGCGTGGCTTCGATGGACATCATTCCCGGTAGTCGGCAGATGCGCCCCGCTGTTGAGCGTCACTACGGTGGCACCCGTCTTTTGGCCGGCGCCGCGCCCGCCCGGGGCCGTGCCTTAAAGCTGAGCGGGCGACCCGTGGGCCGCCCGCTCAGATGTCCCTCGATGAAGCTGGGTTCTAGCCCAGGAGCTTCAAGACGGCCTGGGGCTGGGCGTTGGCCTGAGCCAGGACCGACACACCGGCCTGCTGGAGAACCTGCAGCTTGGTGAAGTTGGTCATTTCGGCCGCCATGTTGACGTTGACGATGCCGCTGTATGCCGAGGAGAGGTTCTGGGAATAGACTTCCAGGTTGGCCTCGGTGTACTGGATGCGATCCTGCACCGCGCCGAATTGGCCGGCGGTCGCGGAGACTGAGCTGATCACTTCGTCGATCTTCTTCAGCGTTTCCGTGCCGCCGAGTTCGATCTTTTTTTCGATCGCTTCCTTGAGGTTGGCCGTTTCGACGCCGATCACTTCTTTGTCGTTCGCACCGACCTGGAAGGAGATCGTTGCTTTTTCGCTGAGCAGGCTGATGCCGTTGAACTGGGTCGTTTCACCGACTCGTTCGATCTCGGACGTCAGCTGTGTGACCTCGGAGGTGATCGCTTCCTGATCGGTTTTCGAGGTCGTGCCGTTGGCGTACTGGACCGCCAGCTCGCGGATGCGCTGGAGCATCTGCGTGACGTCGTTGAGCGAGCCCTGAGCGGTCTGCGCGAGCGAGACCGCGTCCTGGCTGTTCTGGGTCGCCTGGTTGAGGCCGTTGACCTGACCTTGCAGGCGCTGGCTGATGGCGTAGCCGGCGACGTCGTCGGCGGCCGAGTTGATCCTGAGTCCCGAGGACAAGCGCTGCATCGCGTGAGACAGCTGGTTTGTCGTGCTGTTCAGGTTCCTGTTGGCGTCCATCGCCTCCAGGTTGGTGTTTACGGTGAGGGACATGCGTTCATCTCCTTGATGACGGTTTGGTGGGGGTCCCGAGCCGACTCCGTGTCAGCTCATCCCTGGTTATCGCCGGCAGGCGGCGAAACTTGAGGGAGATTCCTGCGGTTCGCGCTTTTCCCTGCGTTTGCAAGTTTTTCTGCACGGTCAGGCGCGCACGTCGATGTGGGGCAGGCCGTCGTCGTCCTCGCGTGGTTGGGCCTGCTCGGCGGCTTCCTGGCGCCGCCTGCGCTCCCGCTCGTCGCGCGAGGGGCGGTCGCGCTCGCGCGAGATCGGCTCCGCCCGGTCGACCGGCTGGCGGCCCATGCGCGCGATCGGCGCCAGCGGACCGTGTCCGAGCGGCTGGATCGGGTCCATGGCGCCCATCGGGCTAGACCTCGCGCCACGGCTTGTCGAGCGGCGGTCCCGCGCGGTGGTCCACCATCGGCGCGCCCATGGCTAGAGCTCGGTGACCTGCTGTTCGCGGTTGCGCAGCTCGACCATGACCAGGCGCCGCCACACGAACACCGCTCCCGCCCAGGCCGCGACGTAACACACGCTTCCCGCCACCAAGGCCCGCAGGCCGGCCTCGGTCAGGGTGGAGGTGGGCAGGGACAGGTAGCCGGCGATCAGAAAGCCGGCCAAGCCGCCCCAGCCCTTGGCTCGCGCTACCGAGAGGGAGGCCTTGGGGTGGGCCGCCACGCTTGGCTTCTCGCCGGCGCCCGCGTCGCCCGTGCCCTTGCCCTTGCCCTTGCCCTTGCTCTTGCTCTTGGCCTTGGCCTTCTTCTTCGAGTCGCCCTTGGCGGCCCCGTTCTCAGCGGCCATGGCGCTCGCGGGCGTCGAGTTCGCGCCTGCGCTCGGCGCGCTGGACATTGAAGATGAAGCGCACCAAGCGCCGGCGGTTGATGTCGCTGAGCACGCTGAAGGAGATCGCGCGACGGCCTTGCACGTCGCTGCGAACGACCGTCCCGATGCCGTCGATCGGGGGATCGCCGGAGGCGAGCGTGAGCTGGAACTCGACTTCCTCGCCGATCTCCAGCACGTCGGGCCCGGCCAAGAGCAGGCCGCCGCCCGACAGGTCCACCGCGTAGCTTTGGATCGGCATGCGATCGCGCCCGACGTAGACGAGCACCGGCCGGTTGGCTTTGACGCGCACGAACTCGCGTTGCTGGAGCAGCTCGATCGAGTACAGGTCACTGAAGCGCAGCAGGTCGCGATCCTCGAGCGCCACGTTGCCGCCCACCCGCGCCAGGCCCCGGGTGCAGGGGAACTCCAGCAAGAGCCCCTCGAGCTCCTCAGGCCCGAGCACGTCGGCCTCGAAGGTGATCAGCACCGCCAGGCTGCTCGGCCCGCGCTCGGCGACTCGCGTCGGGATCTGCCTTCCGTCGGGGCACAGCAAGCTCACCGATTCCGAGCGCAGCGGCAGCTCGATCTGTCCCAGCGGGTCGGGCTTGGCGTCGGTGCGGGTCACGGCAATAGTGTCGCCGCCAGACCAGTCGGATCGACGCGGCGCAGCTTCCAGCCGCCCGCGCGGCCGCGGTCGAGCGCGTACTCGGGCGCCAATCCGAACTTGCATGCCGCCTCCAGGGCGACCCCGAGCTGGTTGGTCTCATCGGCGTGGGTCAAGGCCATGGCGTTCGCCCCCAGCGGTCGCAGAGCCTCGAGCAGTTGGGCCGCCGCGACGGCGCCCAAGGTCGCCGGCACGGCGATCGTGACGCGCTCGGGCTCGAGTTCGCCCAGCAGCGCTCCGAGCGCGCGAATCCCGCCGCGCTCGCCGGGCGAGATCGGCGGCGTGTCGATCACCAGCAGGCCCTCGTCCTTGGCCTTGCGCAGCGCGCGCCGCGCGCTCTCGCCGGCCGCCGCTACCGGCTTGCGCAGCTGCGGGCTGAGCAAGAGGCGCCACTCGTCCTTGCCTTGGCCCCGGACCAGCGTGGCGCAGCTGGCGCGCAGGGTCGAGTTGGCGCGGTAGGCGGCCAGCAGGGCCGCGCAGCAGCTCGTCTTGCCCGCACCGCCCGCGCCAACCACCACGATCGCCGCGCCGTGGGCCGGCAGGGCGGGCGCCACGGGGATGCGCTGGGCCAATGCCTGGGCGGCCGCCTTGGCGAGCGGGGTGCGCGGCGCCACCGCCAGCACGTGGGCCATGGCGGCGTCGATGGTCTCCTGGGCGAAGGCGGGGCTTGTGCCGAGCTCCACGAGTCTGCTCTGCAGCGAGGCGCGCGCGCGCAGTCGCGCACGCGCAGGGTCCACCCCTGGGGGACTACCAACACCGCGCTCCACGGCGTTTGAGCCCTGCTGGGAAGCGGCGCGCTCCAGCACGCGCTCGAACGGATCGACGCGCTCGACCTTCGCCGGCGCGGCGCTCGACTGGGCAAGCGCTGCCAGGTGTCCGGTCACGTAGCGAGGCGTTTGGCTCGCGTGGGGCGGCTCGCGCTCGTAGAACGGCGTGCGAGGCACCGACGTGGGCGTGTGGGGCGCTGGCTCGGGCATTGGGGGCGCAGCTAGCGCAGGCGCCTGGGGGACCCGCTGCGGTACCGGCGACGGCAGGGCAGCCTCTTCGTCGTAGACGTCCAGGCGCGGCCCGCCGGGGATCGCGTCGATCTCGACGTAGGGGCGCTGGAAGAAGCCGGCGACGCCGCCGGTCAGCCCTTCGCGACGGTGGACGATGATCGCGTCGGGGCCGAGCTCCTCTTGGATCCGAGGGATCAAGTCCTCGATGGTGCGTCCGTGGTAGGTGCGTACGGCGCCCGGTTCAAGCGTGGATGATCCCGATTGTCTCGACATTGATTCCAGGTGCGATCTCGTTGTAGGAGCAGACGGCCAGGTGCGGCTGGGCTTGGGCGATGAGGCGGCGCAGGTGGCGGCGGATGCGCGCCGAGCACAGCAGGACCGGTCGTGCGCCGCGCGCGGTCGCGTGCTCGACCTGGGAGCGCAGCGCCGTGACGATCGCCTGGGCCCGGGGCGGGTCCATCGCCAGGTACTCTCCGTCTGCTGTTTGGGTGATCGAGGTCGCGACCTCCTGCTCGATGGCGGGGTCCAAGGTGATCGCGCGCAAGCGCAGCTCCTCGTCGAGGTGGGGAGCGGTGATCGCCCGCCCGAGCGCCTGGCGCGCGTACTCGGACAATAGATTGGTGTCTCGGGTTATTCGCGCCTTGTCGCCGATCGCCTCCACGATCGTGCCCAGGTCGCGGATCGGCACTCCCTCCGAGAGCAGCAGTTGCAAGACGCGCTGGATCTCTCCGAGCGAGAGCGTCTCGGGCACGACCTCCTCGACGACGGCGGCGTTGGTCTCCTTGAGCTTGTCCAGCAAGGCCCGGACGTCCTGGCGGGTCAGCAGCTCCGCGGCGTGCGAGCGGATCGTCTCTGTGAGGTGGGTGACGATCACCGACTCGGCGTCCACGACGGTGTAGCCGAGCGCCTCGGCTTCGGCCCGGCCGGACTCGTGCACCCACATCGCGTCCAGGCCGAAGGCCGGCTCGCGCGTGGGGATGCCTTGCAGCTTGGGGATCGCGTCGCCGGGGTCCATCGCGAGCAGATGGCCGGGCATGATGCGCCCGCGGGCGACCTCCGAGCCGCGCACCTTGAGCACGTACTCGTGGGACTCCATGCCGAGCTCGTCGTGGATGCGCACGGGCGGGATCACGAGGCCGAGCTCGCCGGCGATCTGTTGGCGGATCATCGAGACGCGCCGCAGCAGCGAGCTCGAGCGCCCGCCGCCCGGCCCGGCGCCGGAGCCGGCCCTCGCGCCGGCCCCCGCTCCCGCGCCGCCTCCCGCGCTAGCGCCCGCCGGCGCGGGGCTTCCCACCAAGGGCACCAGCCCGAACCCGATCGCCAGCTCGAGCGCGTCGATGCCGACCTCGGCGATCGGCTCTCCGGGCGGCGGCGACGCGGCCAGCTGGGCGGCCTTGGCGGTGGCCGCGTCGGCGTCGGCCTGGACCTTGCCGGGCATGCCGTGGCGCACCGCCCAGCCGATCGAGCCGAAGATGGCGGCGATGAACAGGAAGGGCAGCTTGGGCAGCCCGGGGATGAGGGCGAACAGGCCGATCGCGCCGGCGGCGACCATGGGGGCGCGGCGCTGGCTGAGGATCTGCCCGGCGATGTCGCTGCCGAGGTCGCGGTCGGAGGCGGCGCGCGTGACGATGATGCCGGTCGCCACGGAGATCAAGAGCGCCGGGATCTGGGCGGCGAGGCCGTCGCCGACGGTCAGCAGCGAGTACTGCTGCGTCGCTTCGGTGAAGCCCAGGTTGTGCTGCATCATGCCGACGACGATCCCCCCGATGAGGTTGATCGCGGTGATGATCAGGGCGGCCATGGCGTCGCCCTTGACGAACTTGGAGGCGCCGTCCATCGCGCCGTAGAAATCGGCCTCGCGGGAGATCTCAGAGCGCCTTGCGCGGGCCTGGTCGTCGGTGATCAAGCCGGCGTTGAGGTCGGCGTCGATCGCCATCTGCTTGCCGGGCATCGCGTCGAGCGTGAAGCGGGCGCCCACCTCGGCGACGCGCCCGGCGCCGTTGGTGACGACGACGAACTGGATCACGACCAGGATCAGGAAGATCACGAGGCCGACGACGACGTTGCCGCCGACGACGAACTGGCCGAAGGATTTGACGACCGAGCCGGCTTCGCCCGTGGTGAGGATCAGGCGCGTGACCGAGACGTTGATCGCCAGGCGGAACATCGTGGTCAGGAGCAGCAGGCTCGGGAAGGAGGCGAAGTCGAGCGCCTTGCCCAGGTACATCGTCGCTACGACGATCGTGAGGGCAGCCGAGATGTTGAGCGTGATCAGCAGGTCGAGCAGCGCCGAGGGCAGCGGCACCACGAGCATCGTGACGACGCACACCACGGTGATTGCGGCGAGCAGGTCGGTGTGGCTGAGCATGCGCTTTACGAGCGGGCTGTTCACGAGGCCAGCCTTCGGCGTCCGGCCATGCGGTAGACGAAGGCCAGGACCTGGGCTACCGCGGCATACAGTTCGGGCGGGATGATCTGGCCGATCTCCGTGGAGGAGTGGAGCGCGCGCGCGAGCGGCGGGTTGGCGACCACAGGGACCTGGTTTTCTTCGGCGATGCGCTTGATCTGGAGCGCCACCAGGTCCTTGCCCTTGGCGACCATCTCAGGCGCCGTGCGCGAGCCGTCGTAGAGCAGGGCGACGGCGTAGTGGGTCGGGTTGGTGAGCACCACGTCGGCGGTCGGCACGGCGGCCATCATGCGCAGGCGCGCGGCCTGCATCTGACGGCGGCGCAGGGCGTTCTTGACCTCGGCGGAGACGCCGTACTGGCGCACCTCGTCCTTGAGCTCCTGCTTGGTCATGCGCAGCTGGCGCTCGTGCGAGCGCCGCCTCCAGGCGTAGTCGACGAGCCCGACGATCACGTAGGCGAAGGCGATCCGCTGGGCGATCGAGAGCGCGCTTTTGCTCATCAGCGGTGCGAGCGCGGCGGGGGGGATGCCGACGTGGGCCGAAAGCGTGGTCAGACCGGGCAGCAGGGCCAGCGTGGCAACGGCGCCGACGATGGCGACCTTGGCCAGGACCTTGAAGCCCTCGAAGACGGTGTTGGGGCTCAGCAGGTTGCGCATGCCGGAGACGGGGTTGATGCGGCGGAAGTCGGGCTTGAGTCCCTGGATGCGGGGCTTGAAGCCGGCCTGGGCGGCGCCGGTCGCGAGCGCAGCGAGCAGGCAGGCGCCGGCGACCGGGGCGACCGCCAGGGCGATCGTGGAGAGCGCGGAGTGCAGCAGGCCGTTGAGGCCTTCGGCGCTGAGCGCGCGGTCGGAGGTGGCGATCTTGGCGAAGGTTTCGCGGAACGCGGCGGCGCCGGCGTTGACGATCCGCGAGCCCATCAGGCTGATCGCGAACAGGCCGGCTACCAGCACGGTGGAGCCGCCGAGGTCGGGGCTGCGCGCTACCTGGCCCTTCTCGCGCGCTCGCTCGCGGTGCTTGGGGGTGGCCTTCTCGGTGCGTTCCTCGCGCGCCACTTACGCCCTCCCGTGTGGGGTCGTGGGGCGCCTGCGCCAGGCTCGCTCGCTGGTCGGGGAAGTCCTCATGCGACGTGCAGGGCGCCGAGGCCGGCGGCGACGCTGACCGAGAGTTGTTCTGAGATCCAGTTGGCCACGAACGGCAGGGAGGCGGCCACGACGAGCAGGCTGACCGCGACCTTGGTGGGGAAGCCGACGGCGAACACGTTGAGCTGGGGGACGACGCGCGATACGACCCCGAACGCGACGTCGGTGATGAGCAGGGCGATCAGGACGGGCGCGGCCACCTCGAGGGCGTCGGTGAACACGCCGGAGAACACCTGGACGGCGCCGTTGTAGAGCGACTGGATCTTCGGGCCGCTGGTCAGCGGCACCAGTTCGAAGGTGCGGCTGAGCCCGCGGATCGTCCAGGCGTCGCCGCCGATCACGAGAAAGATGAGGGTGCCGACGAGCGAGTAGAAGCGCGACATGACGGCGCCGTTGACGCCGTTGAGCGGGTTGATCAGCTCGCCGTAGGAAAAGCCGGAGACCACGTCGACCAGGGCGCCCGCGGCTTCGATTGCGGCCAGCAGGATCGCCAGGGCGAAGGCGAAGCCGAGCCCGACCAGCATGTTCTCGAGGATCAGGCCAAACAGGGGGACGGGGTCGGTCGGTATGTGCTGGCCTTTGAGGGCTATGGGGGTCAGGCCGATCGAGAGGCCGACGGCGATGATGCCCTTGACGCGTGGCGGGATCATCGCCGAGGAGAACAGGGGGGCGATCAGGAACAGGGGCGTGATCCGGGCTAGCACCAGGATGAAGCCGGCGAGCTCGCCGGAGGCGAGTTTGTGGAGCAGCTGGTTCACGAGCCGACCATGGTGGGGATCGCGGTGTAGAGGGCGGCGGTGTAGGAGACGATCTGTCCCAGCATCCAGGGGCCGAGCAGGACGATGACGGCGGCGACGCCGATGATCTTGGGGATCAGGGTGAGGCTCTGCTCTTGGATCTGGGTGACGGCTTGGAAGATGCTCACCGCCAGGCCGGCGACCAGGCCGACGAGCAAGAGGGGGCCGGCGATCTTCAAGGCCAAGGTCATCGCTTGGGCGGCGAGGTTGACGACGGTGTCCTGGTTCATCGAAGGCCCTTTCTGTTAGGCACGGGCGGGCGCACTCTCAGTAGTGAAAGCTTTGGACTAGTGACTTGATGACCAGGTCCCAGCCGTTGACGAGCACGAACAGCAGGATCTTGAAAGGCAGCGAGATGAAGGTCGGCGGGAGCATGATCATGCCCATGCTCATCAGCGTCGAGGAGACGATCAGGTCGATGATCAGGAACGGCAGGAAGATGAGAAAGCCGATCTGAAAGGCGGTCTTCAGCTCGGAGGTGATGAAGGCTGGGATCAGGACCTCGGTGGGGACTTCGGCGCGCGTGTGGGGCGTGGGGTCGTGGGCGAGGTTCATGAACAGCGAGATGTCCTGGACGCGGGTTTGGCGGAACATGAACTGGCGCAGTGGTTCCTCGGCTCGCTCCAAGGCCGTGACGGTGTTGATCTTGTGGGCTGTGAGCGGGTCGATCGCGTCGGTCTTGATCGCGCTGATCGTGGGGGACATCACGAAGATGGTCAAGAACAGGGCGATCCCGACCAGGACCTGGTTGGGCGGCTCGGTGGTGGTGCCGATGCCGGCGCGAACGAAGCCGAGGACGATCAGGATGCGACTGAAGCCCGTGACGGTGAACAGGACCGCGGGCACCAGCGTGATCGCGCCGACCAGAAGCAGGATCTGGACGGCGTTTGAGGAGTTGAGGTTCAACGACGCACCGTCATTTCGCGCAGGCGCTCCAGCAGGATGGTCGCCGCGGTGGGCATGCGCATGGGGTCGGTTGGGCGCTTGTCGGTGTCGAGCCTGGAGGGGACCACGGCCGAGGTGGGGGGATCTGTCGAGGCGGGCGAGGCACTCGAAGCGGGCCAGGCGCTCGAGGGGGTCGATGTGGACGCGTCGCTTGGCGCGGAGGTCGAGGCGGGCAGCAGCAGGCGTCTGCGCGGGCGCGGGGCGGGCTCTTCGTCGAACAGGAGGCCGGCTTCGTAGGCCTGTTGTTCGGTGTAGCGGTGGATCGGCGCGAGGCCCTGCTCGGCGGCGCCGAGCAGGATGTAGTCGTTGCCGGCCTTGACGAGGTGGACCGAGCGGCCCGAGCCGAGCGTGAGGGCGGCGACGGAGGTCAGGCCGGTGGCGGAGACGCGCGGGTCGCGTCCGGCCTTGACTTGGCGCAGGATCCAGGCCAAGCCCCAGATCACGGCGATCACTATGGCCAGGCCGACGATCGTGCGCACTATCGAGGCGCCGCCGGAGCTGGTGTGGGTGCCGGTGGTCGAGGTGTTGAGCGAGAGCGGCGTGTTTTCGCCGCTGCCGGCCTTGGCGTGCTCGGCCGGTTTGAAGGCCGACGCGGGGTCGGCTCCGAGGAGCGCCCAGAGGAGCGCCCAGAGGAGCGCCCAGGCGAGCAGGCAGCCGCAGAGCAACACGGCCGCGCGCGCGGCACGGAAAGGGGTCGGCTTAGTCATCGAAGGGACGACTCCGAGGAAAGAGTCGCCCCCGGTTATCGGCGGAGGTGGTTAGGTCTTGAGAGGGTTGGTGGGAGAATCTCCCTCAGGCTCTCGGGGGGTAGAGGGATGAGGGAGGGGTGCGTATCGAAATTGTCGAATTCACAAAAGTAGCTACTTTTGGTAGCTACTATGGACAATTCAATAAAGAGAACATCCCCGCCCGCCCCACAAAGGGCGGAACCCAGTCAGACGAGCGCGGCGACCTGCAGGCCCCAGGCGCCCTCGGCGGTGACGACGAGCTTGCCGTTGGCGAAGCAGAGGCCGTTGACGAACAGCTCGATCGGCTCCTCGGCGGCTTGGTCGAGTTCGAGCACGGCTCCGGGGGACAGCTCCAAGGCGTCCTTGAGGGGGATGTGGGTGCGGCCGAGCTCGGCCCAGACGCGGACGAAGATGGAGCGCAGGACGGCGCGCCCGGCGGGCGTGGCTTGGGCGTTGGAGACGTGGGCGCGGGCGCGCTCCAGCTCGGCGCGGCCGAGCTGGGCGTAGGTGGCGGCCTTGGTGGGGGTGGCGCTGGTGGACTCGAGCTTCAGCGCGCGGTGGGCGCCGGAGCGTCCGGGGTGGCCGCGCCCGAGCAGGACGCCCTCGGCGTAGAGGGCGACGCCGTCCTCGGCGCGGCCTTGGAGCTCGGCTATGGCGCCGGGCACGAGCTCGAGCATGCGCTCGATCGGCATCTGCGCGGAGCCGACCTCGGCGCGCAGCAGGACCTTTGCTGTGGCCAGGCCGCGTCGCAGGGCGTCGGGTCCGTGGGCGTCGCCGGGGGCCGGCTGGGCGGGGTCGCCGCGGATGTGCTCGGCTATGGGCTCGACGGCCGACCAGGGGATCAAGAGGGACATCGAGGATGCCTGGCCGTCGATCTCGCAGGCGAGCTTGACCGTGAAGGTGGGTTCGCCGATGGGCGTGAGCACGCCGGCGTCGGCCTCGAGGTCGATCTCGCCGCGGCTGAGCTCGGGGCCGGAGAGCTCGCTCCAGGCGCTCGAGAGCTCGCTGACCAAGCCGCTGAAGAGGCCTTTGGCGAGCACCCAGTCGACCTCGGTCAGGTGGCGCTCGGCGGGGGCTTGGGAGGCTTGGCCGCCGAGCAGGCATTCGAGCGCCTGTAGGAGCAGGGGCTGCTCGACGCAGAGCAGCATCTGGCGGTCGATCGCGCGGGCATCGATGGCGATCGCGACGGCGTCGGCGGGCAGCCGTGCCTTGGAGGCGGCCCAGGTGTGTTGGTCGACATCGGCGACCGTTAGGCGCGTCTCGACGGACAGCTCGGCGGAGAGGCGCGCCGAGGAGGTCTCGCAGAAGTGCTCGATCGCGGCGGCGATGCGGCGGCGGATCTCGGTTGTGAACTTGGTGGGCTGGGAGAAGTCGAGCGGGCGGATGCGCGCGGCGGCGATGGGGTCGCCTTCGCCGGGCGGTGCGGCCTTGGCGGGCTCGGCGCCCTTGGCGGCGGCGCGCTTCTTCTTTGGGGACTGCTTGGAGGCGGCATCGGCGCTGCCCTTGGGGCTCATGGCGGCCGGCTAGCCCTCGTTCGCGGCGATCTCGGCGGCCGCGGCGTCGCGGGCGTCGGGCTGGGGGGCGGGGGAGCCCGAGGGGTCGCTCGCGGAGGCGCCGCCGGCGCCGGGGGCGCAGGCGATGTCGTTGCCCTCGAGGATCTCGGTGACGCGCAGGCCGTAGCGCTCGTCGACGACTATCACCTCACCGCGGGCGATCGCGGTGCCGTTGACCAAGAGCGCGGCGGGCTGACCGGCGGCGGAGTCGAGCGTGACCAGCGAGCCGACGCGCAGGTCCAAGGTCTCGCCGACGGTCATTTGGGTGCGGCCCAGCTCGACGGAGAGCTCCATCGGGATGTCGCTGAGGCGGCGCAGGTCGGCGTCGGCCGGGGCGCTGTCCTGGCCGGGGGCGGCGGGCTCGAACTGGTGGTACTCGACTGCGTCGGCCATGAGCCTCCTATTGGACGGTGAAGTCCGGGAACAGGACTTCTTCTACTTTGACGTCGGTGCGCTGGAGGATCGTGTGCAGGATCTGGCGCTTGATGGCCTGCCGGCCGTGCGAGCCGATCAGGCTTTCTCCGCTCTGGCCGGTAATCGAGTTGGTGATGATTTCGCGCACGATCGCTTCCTCGGGCAGGGTACCGGGCCCACCTTCGGAACCGGAGGAGGAGGCGTCGGCGGAGGCGCCGTCGCTCTGTCCGGGGGCGAGCTGGAGCGCGACGTCGAGCTTGGCGTAGCGGCCGTCGCTGAGGTTGAGCAAAAAGGATTGGGGCATGACGTAGATGGTGCCCTTGATCTTGACCTTGGGGACGGGCTTGGCCTTGGTCATGGTGTAGCCGCCGAACAAGACTATGGGCACTATGAGGGCGAGCAGGATCTTCTTGTTTTTGAGCATGGGGGGTTAACTTTCGCCGGAGGAGGTGGAGGAGCCTTCTGGGCCGTAGAGGCGGCGCAGGACGATCTCTACGCGCCGGTTGCGCGCGCGGCCCGCTTCGGTGGCCTCGGGGGCGACCGGGCGTTGGTCGGCGTTGCCGCTGGCGGTGAGCCGGGAGGCGGCGACGCCGTGGGCGATCAGGAATTCGACGACCGAGGAGGCGCGGGCGGTGGAGAGCTGCCAGTTGGAGGGGTAGATGGAGCTGTGGATGGGGACGTCGTCGGTGTTGCCTTCGACGCTGATGGGGTGGGTTTCGTCGATGTTGAGCAGCTGTCCGATCTCGGCCAGGAGGGAGGTGGCGTGGCTTGAGAGGGTGGCTTGACCGGAGGCGAACAGGAGGTCGTCGGTGAGCACCCTGATGACCAGGCCTCGCTTTTCGATCGTCGTCTTGACGCTGGAGCTGAAGCCGTGGGACTTGGCGTAGGCGTCTAGCTCGTGCTTGATTTGGGCGAACTCGCTGTTCTCGCGCTGGGCGGCGCTTGCGGAGATGGCGCTCGTGGTGGCGGCCGACGCGGTCGGGGAGGTGCGGGCGGTGCTGTTTTGGAGCGGGGAGGAGCCCTGGGTTTGGACGGGCTCGATCGCTTGCAGTTCCAGGGAGGCGGGGACGTGGCTGGCGTTGGCGGTGGAGCCCTGTTGGGAGATCGCCTTGCCGCCGGGCAGGATGTTGCCGGAGAAGGCCGCCTTGAGCGACTTTTGGAGCGTTTGGTACTTGGAGATGTTGACCGAGGAGATCGAGAAGAGGACCATGAAGAGGGCCATCAAGAGGGTGATCATGTCGGCGTAGGTCAAGAGCCAGCGCTCCTCGCTCTCCTCGCCGTGTCCTGCACCACCTCGATGGCGACCGCGCCCGCGCGCCATGATCAGGCTGCCTGGGGCTCGACTGCGAGTTGCGCCACCGAGCCGTCTTCCTCGGCGGAGCGCTCGGCGGGGGGCACGTAGGACATCAGCTTTTCGGAGACCAGGCGGGGGTTGTCGCCGGCTTGGATCGAGAGGATCCCCTCGACGGTCATCATGCGCAGCTCGACCTCTTCGGCGGAGATCGCCTTCAGGCGGTTGGCTATGGGCAGGAAGATGACGTTGGCCGCGCCGACGCCCATCAGGGTGGCGATGAAGGCGGAGGAGATGGAGGGGCCGAGGGTGGAGGGGGCGGCTAGGTTTTGGAGCACGTGGACGAGCCCGAGGACGGTGCCGATGATGCCCATCGTGGGGGCGAAGCCGCCGGCCTTCTCGAACGGGGAGGCGCCGACGGCGTGACGGGCGGCCATCCCGTCAACCTCGGCCTCGAGGATCGTGTGGACCATCTCGGGGTCGGTGCCGTCCACCACCAGCTGGAGGGCGTTGCGGGTGAAGGGGTCCTCGATCTCAGACAGCTGGGCGTCGAGCGCGAGCAGGCCCTCGCGGCGGGCTTGGTCGGCCAGGCCGACGAGCTGGTCGAGGCGACCGCGCATGTCGGGGGGTTCGGCGGAGATGACCAGTTTGTAGAGGTTGGGGATCTGCTTCATGGTCTCCATCCCGACGGAGGCCAAGGTCACGCCGAAGGTGCCGCCGATGATGATCATGAGGGCGGGGATGTTGATGAAGGAGGCGGGAGAGGTCCCGTCCATCATCGAGCTGAGCAGGAGGGCGCCGAAGGCGGCCCCGATGCCTATGGCGGTCGAAGCTTTCATTGTCCACCTTCATCGGCTGCGCGGAGAAATCCTTGAAAAGCGGGGCGCGCCGGCCGCGGGGGGCGCACGCCGCGAGCGTCCTCGCGAGCGGGCGACGCGGGCGGCGGCTCGGTCAGGCGGTGTCGGGCTCGACGGCTGATAGGTGGGGCCCATCTTGCGGGCCGGCCGCCGGGGCAAGGCCCCCCGCGCGCGGGGCACGTCTTTGACGCATTGCATCGGACAGCACGTCAGCCCGGTAGGCGCGCACGGCGGCGGCGACCTCCAACGGCGTCTCGGACACGACCACCTTGGCGCCGGTGGCCAGGGCGATGACGGTGTCGGGCGTGGATTCGACGGTG
This sequence comes from uncultured Solirubrobacterales bacterium, assembly GCA_963753145.1. Lineage (GTDB taxonomy): Bacteria > Actinomycetota > Thermoleophilia > Solirubrobacterales > Solirubrobacteraceae > Palsa-744. The sequence goes on along the minus strand of CAVWAX010000003.1, from coordinate 422,381 downwards.
ACAATCATGTCGGGGTTCAGCTGGAAAGGCTCGCTGGTGTGGCCGAGCCGGTGAAGGACGATCATCGCGGGCTCCTTGTTTCTTTGAGAGTTGGTGTGGTTTGAGGCTAGGCCAGTAAGCGGCGGACGGGGCGGCGGCCCAAAAAATAGGCTGCCGCCCCGAGCGCACTCCTCGGAGTGTCCCGTCGTATAGAGGCTCCTTCGGTTGGGTGTGAAAGCGATGAAGGCGCAACCCCGCAAAAAACGGGGGAAAGCGCGGGAGAAGGGGGGGTGGCTACTGGACCATGGTGACCAAGGTGCCGAGCATTTCGTTGGCCGTGGTGATGACGCGGGAGTTGGCTTGGAAGCCGCGCTCGGCGGTGATCATGTTGGTCATCTCGGAGGCGAGGTCAACGTTGGACATCTCCAGCTCGCCGCCGATGGTGGAGCCGAAGCCGGCGGTGTCGGGGGTGCCGAGGATGGGGTTGCCGGAGTTGGCGGTTTGGGCCCAGAGGGAGCCGCCCAGGCGTTCCAAGCCGTCTTCGTTGGGGAAGGTCGCCAGCGAGAGGTAGCCGGCGGTGACTCGTTGTTGGTAGGTGGGTGAGGCGGGGTTCTCGTCGGTGTAGGCGACTGAGCCGTCTTGGCCGATCGAGATGTTGGAGGAACCGGGGGGGATGCGGATGTAGGAGTCTTCGGTGCCGGCGGCGTAGGTGATGCCGGCTTCGGTTTCGGTGGCTACGGCGTTACGTCCGATGACGTATTCGCCGGCTTCGGTGGTGATGAAGCCTTGGGAGTTGGCCGTGAGGTCTCCCGCGCGCGTGTAGTTGACGTTGGCGGGAATGCCCGCCGTGTAGGGGGGAGCGGCGGGCGGGGTGCCGGTGCCGACTCGCAGGAACCCCTTGCCCTCGATTGCGACATCCAAGGGGTTGTTGGTGGTTTGGAAGGAGCCCTCGGACATTTCGTTGCGGGTGGCGGAGACCTGCACGCCGAGGCCGACCTGGACGGGGTTGGAGCCGCCGTTGGTGGCGGTGGGGCCGGAGGCTCCGTGCATCACCTGGGTGAGCGATTCGGCGAAGGTGACACTGGAGGACTTGTAGCCCACGGTGTTTACGTTGGCGAGGTCGCTGGCGGTGTCGTCCAGCAGTACTTGATTTGCGTCTAGGCCGCTGATGGCGGCGTACATTCCAGTCATCATCGTGACTGCCCTTCCTTTCGCGGCCTCCTCGGTGAGGTCCAGCCGGGGTTGGGCGCCGCAGTCATGCGATTACGGCGCTGTCTATGTTGGTGAACACGTTGTCTTTCATTTGCTGGGATCCGACGGCCGTGATGACCGTGCGGTTTGCTACGGACACCACGAAAGCGGTGCCGTCAACAAGGACCAGGGAGTCGCGGGAGCCCTTGGCGGCGGCCTGGGAGACTCCGGCGGAGAGGCGGGCCAGGGTGGGGGGGTCCAGGGCAATGCCTCGGCGCTGGACGCGGGCGAGGGCGTGGCGGGAGAATTGGAGATTGGTTGCCTGATGGAGGGTGTCGGCGAACGAGGCGGCGGGCGCGGCGGAGCCGTTCGCGGGCGCGGAGCCGGGGCGGTCGGCCCCGCGTGCGGGCGCGGCCGGGCCGGCGAGGCCGCCGGGCGGGATCAGGGCTGGGTTTTGGATGGGAGGGGAGCTCAATTGACTTGGGTGACCGAGGAGAGCTTGATGCCGGTGACGCCTTCGACGGTGACGGTGGGGCCGGAGGTGGCGGATTGGACGCTTTCGACTACTCCGGTGGAGGCGGCGCCGGTGGTGGGGTCGTTGTAGGAGACGAGGTGGCCGATCAGCTGGACGGCGGAGGAGAGCTCGCCGGCGGAGGCGAGGTTGGTGGTTTGCTCCAGCTGGGTGAACTGGGCTAGCTCGGTTACATATTCGTTGCCGTTTGAGGGTTCGAGCGGGTTTTGGGCTTGGAGCTGGGCGATCATGAGCTTGAGGAAGTCGTTTTGGCCTAGCGTGCCGGCGGGGTTTTCGGGGGTGGCGGGCGCAGGCGCGGCCGCGGCGGGCGCGGCGGCTGCTTGGGCGATGGGCGGGGCGCTCATGGAAACGATCCTTTCGGGTTAGGCGAGGATGTCAACGATTTCGCCCAGGGCTGGGCCGGGTGGAAGGGGTGGTGGGAGTTCGGTGGCGGGCGCATCTGGCGCGTCACCGGAGGTCGGGGCGGCGGCGGAACTCGGTTGGTTGCCGCCGGCGAACGGTCGCGGGCCTTGGTGGGGCGATTGGGGGGAGGAGTCGATGTCGAGGTGGAGCAGGGAGACGCCGAGCGAAGTCAGGGTGGAGCGCAGCTCGGATCGGCCTTGTGTGAGCGCGGCGGCGGCGGCGGGGGTGGATGCGGTGAGGCGGGCGCGGAGGCCTTCGGCGGTTTGGAGCAGGCGGACGGTGATGTGGCCGAGCTCTTCGGGTTGGAGATCGATTCGTGCTCGCGCGTAGCCCTGGCGGGCGGCGACTTCCACAGTGGCCCGGAGCGCGTCGATCGTGGTCTGCATCGAGAGGGGGGCAAAGACCGTCGTGCCGGCGGGCGATTCGGCGGCGGGCGTCGGCCCGGTGGGGGGCGCGAAACCGGGCGTGGCGGGTTCTTGGGCGGACGTGGCGGGAGCGGCGGACGCGTCGGCGGTTGGTTGCGGTCGAGGGGGGTTGGGATTTTGGGGAGGAACGACGTTCGTACCAGTCTGGGTCCCGGTGGCTTGCGGCCCGGCGCCTTGGTGGTCTTGAGGGGTGGTTGAAACTGGGGGCGTGGTGGTCGGAGTCGTCGCGGAGGCTGCGGTCTCCAGGTTGGAAGGCGCGGAGGCGAGCACGGTGCGCGAGGGCGCGGTCGTCGAGGCGGCGAGCGTAGGCGGCGCGGGCGCGCTCGATGGCGAGGCGGCGGGGGTGGGCGCTTCCAGTTGAGGGGGCGCGGCAGGTGCGGCGGCGGAGAGGACGGTGGTGGGCGTGTCGCTCGCGGCTGGGGCCGAGTTGGGGGTGGTCGGCTCGGCCGCTTCGGTGGCGGCGGGCTGGGTGGTGGCGCCGGCCGGCGAGGATGGCGCGCCGGTCGATTGTTCGACCGGAAGAACGGCTTGGGCGATCGCGGCTGAAGGCGTCGCGATGGCGGATTGGGTGGAGGCCGTCGTGGACTGCGGGACGCCGGATTGGCTGCCGGTGGTCGTGGACTGCACGACGCCAGATTGCGCGCTGTCGGCAGTGGACGCGACTGGGCCGGGCTGAGCGGTCGAGACCGATGAGGTGGTTTGTGGTGCGGATGCGCCGCCCGAGGGCACGAGGGAGGCGGCCACGGTGAGCAGGCTGGCGGCGCTCGCGGGGATACCGGCAGACGCTGTCGTTGGAGCGGAGGGCGCGGCGGTTGGAGTGGAGGGCGCGGAGGTCGGAGGGGAGGGCGTGCCGGGGTTGCCGTCGAGGCCGCTCTGAGGGAGAGCCACAGGCGGCTCTGAGTCGAGCGAGCTCGCGTGGGGAAGCACCGCGGCCTGTGCGAGGGCCGCTGTCGCGTCGATTCGCCCATGGCGGGGTTGCGCCTTGGGGCTTTGGGAGTGGCCTTCCGCGGTGGCGGTCCGGGCCCAGTGTTCTTGGAGCGCCCGCTTGAACGGCGGCGCGCCTGGTGGAGCCCCTGGTGGGGCGCCCGATTGGGCTTCTGGCGGGGGCAGGCCCAGCGACGCGGGCGAGGCGGACGGGGGCGCCCCGGCCTGGGGTGAGGGCACGGGGGGTGCCGTCGAGGCGGTCATGCGGCTACCCCTAGGCTCGCGGGGGCGGGGTGGAGTTGACGGTAGACCTGGGCGTTGGCGAGCACTTTTTGGACGTAGCTCTGGGTTTCGGCGTAAGGGGGGATGCCGCCGTACTGTTGGACGGCGCCAGGGCCGGCGTTGTAGGCGGCCAAGGCATCTTCGGTGTTGCCGCCGAAGCGGGCCATCATCTGGCTGAGATAGCGCGCTCCGCCTTCGATCGATTCGGCCGGGTCGAGCGGGTTGGCGACGCCGAGCGAGCTTGCTGTGCCCGGCATCAACTGGGTCAGGCCGGCCGCCCCGGCGCTGCTTTGGGCCTGGGGGTCGAAGCCGGACTCTTGTTGGATCAGGCCGTGCAGGACGGCGGGGTCGATCCCGTAGCGGGCTGCGGCTTGTTCGACCAGGGGGTCGTACCGGCTTGACCCGGCGGAGCCCGCTTCAAGGGTGCCGGGCGCGGCTACCTGGGAGGCGGTGCCAGTTTCCAGGACACCGGGTACGGCGCCTTGGGACGCCAAGCCCGGGGAACCGAGCGCGGTCGCGGAGTCGGCGGCGGTCGCGGCTTGGAGCGCGGCAGCGAAGCTGGTCGCAGACCCTCCCGGGAGCGCCGTCGAAGCGCTGTCGGCGAGCAGGGCGCCGGCGGCCGAAGAGCCGCTCGCGGTGGCCGGCGCCAGGTCGGGGGTGGCGCCTTCGAGGCTGACATCGCGCGTCTCTTCGATCAGGCTTTGGAGCTGGCGTACGCGCTGGGCCAAGGCCAGCTCGCCGGCGGGGACGCCGGTGGCGGCGCCCAGGGCTTCGGTGCTCACAGTTCGGCCCTCGCTTGTCGCGACGCGCGGTGCCGGGGCCGGTACAAAGAGGCTGGGCTCATGCGCGGGTCCGCTCGAAGTTGGTGGCCGCGACTTCGTCGAGCGTGCTCTGCTCGCGGCGGGCGAGCTCGCGGTAGTGCTCGGAGCGGCGCCGCTCGCGCAATCGCTCGAGCATCTCCCGCTCGGAGGAGGCCTTGGTGAGTTGAGCGTCGCTCGCGGCCACCTCGCCCTCGCGCGCTTGTAGCTCGCGGGCATGATCGGCGCGGAGCGTCTCGATGCGCTCCACGTAAGCCTGCTGTGCGACGAGCGCGCTCGGATCGATGCTCTCGGCGGAGCTGGCCCCGCCGCGTTGCTGCTCGTGGGCCTGCTCGAGCAGGGCTTCGGCAGCGCGCAGATCGGCCTCGGTGTCCGAACGACGCGAGATCGCCTCGGCGAGATCCTGCTGAGCAAGCTGCTCGGCACGCTCACGCACAGCACGCACCCGCTCGAGCTTGAAGTTGAACCCAGGCACGTTCACGGCCGGGTTATCGGCAGGGCTGGTGTGTTCTTGAGCGGTGTTCGCGCTTCGCCTTGCCGGAGGACTTGCATAGTGGGTCTGCCCTGAGACGGAGGGAAACGTTTGCGGGCGTTGCGGGCGCCGATTGGCCTCAGAAGATCAAGAATTGTCGCGAGACCGCTGCGAGTGGAGAGTCGAACAACAGCGCGAGGAGGGTGCGCTCGAACTGTCTGCCGAGATCGACCACGTCGGCAAAGAGTTGTGAAGACCGTCTTGTGTCGCGAGTCAATGTGCGTAGCTCGTCTCGCGCTGACTTGTCCTGTTGGATCGAAAGCCAACGGTCGTATGTTGCGAGAGCGCGAGCGCCCTCGGGCTGCATGTCCGCCCATATGAATGCGGCGGCGACCTTGTCCAAAGGCACGGCGGTGAACCAGGTCGCCAAGAACGACGGTATTTCGTCGGTGGTGCGGACGTGGCAGAGCATGATGGGTAGCAAGCCGCCCGCGAACAAAAGCTTGCGACTCGTGCGGAGCTTGGCATTGCGTGTTGCCCACTTCGGGTCGTTGCCGTTGGGGTCGCGGTGCTTGCCCTCAAAATCGACGCATACTGTTCGCCAGTAGCGGACGACATCGTTCAACGGGAATCGCGGCGGCCGGTAGTTCTTGACACCATGGTTCATGTAGTGGTCGAGGACCGACCTCCATCCGGCCTCGTGCACCGTCCCGGTCAGCGAGCGCGACTCGAGCAGTAGCAACATGCGACGGGTGAGGTTCGTGTTGCTGTCGCCGTCGAGGCCGACGCTTTCGACGAGCGTGCGAACATCGAAAGGCATGCCGAATACTTTTGTGTTGCCCGGTGCGTGATCCTCTTTGCCGAGGTGCTTTTCGACAATTTGTAGTGCGGCAACGACACTTGAGTCATCGTGTGCGTGAGGCTCGTTCGTGAGGATTGCCCAATCGTGATCGCTCCCGTCCGTGAACTCGTCGCGGGCCAAAGATCCAAACACACATACAGACACATCGTCCGCGAGTGGTTCGCCGGCGAACACACGGCGCATTCGGTCGAGCTCAGCTTGGGTGTGAGCGCGGGCTCGTTCTATATGAGGGATCGCTACGCCAGTGCGCTCAGCGAGGAGTTGGGCGCAGCCGGTGGGGTCGGTTAAGCCGGCGGAGCCTCGAGAATCCACGGCACGTCCCGGCACTTTCGCAGCACCGACAGAAAGAGATGTTCATCCTCACCTGTGAGCGAGACATGGTGGCTGTCCTGGTCGAGAGAACTGAGGTGAACGTGCCGCAGGCGCGGTGCGAAGGCGTCGAGGATTTCTTCTCCCTCCCGCATCGTCGGGTCGACCGACTTGGCGTGCGCGACGTCGAAGCAGAGGCCGGCATCGGGTAGTGCCTCGAAGTAGCGTCGCAGCTCTCGCACAGTTCGCCCGTCGTTCTTTCGTGCGTCCATGTTCTCGATCGCCAGACGACGCCCGAGCGACCGATAGCAGAGCGGGTCTTCGATCGTGTCAGGGTGCATGACGACGGCGTCGACCGACGCTGGGAGCCGCTGAAGAAGCTGCACGAGCTCTGGCTCACGCAACCTGCGTTCCTTGGATGGGCCGTGGACACTCAGATAATGAAATGGAAGCTGTGGCTCGTCGTCCAAGAATTCGAGTAGTGATGGCAGCTCGTGCTCGGCAAGGGCGGACAGCTCGACGGCGAGCGCAGAGATCTCCGCCGATTCGACGGTGAGCTGATCCCAGTCTTCGCGCTGGCTGGCCATGTAGCCGGTGGAAGTGCCGACGAGTCCGTGGTTTCGAAGGAGAGGCGAGCTTGGTGACAAGAGCGCGGGAACCACATAGGCACCCTACCGCACCAGACGGCGTTCCCATGGGGCGCAGCGCCCCCGCCTACCGCCTTGTTTCGGCCCCTAGATAGTGAGCCCAAGCGCAGGTATCGCTGGCTGCTCCGCGGCTTCGAGCCCACTGTTTGCGTAAGGCGCAGCTGCGGCTACGTCCGCGACTGCGGTCTCGGGCATCGCTTCGGCGTCCACGATCTCGGGCTCGCCAAGTGGCTGGCCGTCCAGCGACGCGGCAAGCCCGAGCAGGGCTTGATCGGCTTCTGTCGGCGTGCTGGCCTCGGTTACTGCTTGGCGCAGAAACCGCTCGATCTGCTCGCGATGCGCGAGGGCTGTGTCGAGCGCGGGGTCGGCGCCGGCTTGGTAGGCGCCGATCGCGACGAGGTCTTCCTTCTCGCGCAGCACGGCGAGAGCCGAGCGCAGGCGCTGGCCGGCGGTGGCTACGGGAGCGGGCACGATCTCGCCGAGCAGGCGCGAGACGCTCTGCAGGACGTCTATGGCCGGGTAGTGGCCGGCGTGGGCGAGCTCGCGAGTGAGCACGACGTGGCCGTCGAGGATCGAGCGGACCGCGTCGGCGATCGGCTCGTTCATGTCGTCACCGTCCACAAGCACCGTGTAGAGCCCGGTGATCGAGCCGGCTTCGCTGGTGCCCGCGCGCTCGAGCAGCTTGGGCAGCAGCGCAAACACCGAGGGGGTGTAGCCGCGCGTGGCGGGTGGCTCGCCGATGGCGAGGCCCACCTCGCGCTGGGCCATCGCGAAGCGTGTGACCGAGTCCATCATCAGCAGCACGTCGGCGCCCTGGTCGCGGAAGTGCTCGGCGATCGCGGTCGCGGTGAAGGCGGCCTTGATCCGGACTAGGGCGGGCTGGTCTGAGGTGGCTACTACGACCACCGAGCGCTCCAGGGCGGGGCCGAGGTCGCGCTCGATGAACTCGCGCACCTCGCGTCCGCGCTCGCCGACGAGCGCGATCACGTTGACCTGGGCGGAGGTCGACTTGGCGATCATGCCCAGCAGCGAGGACTTGCCGACTCCCGAGCCGGCGAAGATGCCGAGGCGCTGGCCGCGCCCACAAGGCACGAGGCTGTCGAGCGCGCGCACGCCGAGGCCGACGCGCTGCTCGATGCGGGGCCTTGTGAGCGCGCTCGGGGGTGGGGCGACGGTCGAGCGCTCCACGCCGCTCGGCGGCGCGCCCTCGTCGAGCGGGCGACCTAGGCCGTCGAGCACGCGTCCCAGCAACTCCGAGCCGACGGCGACTCGAAACGGCGCGCCGGTGGCGAGCACGCGCGTGCCTGGGCCGATCCCGTGCATTTCGCCGAGCGGCATCAAGAGGGTGCGCCCGTCCCTGAAGCCGACCACCTCGGCCGGGATGCCTCCTTGGGCGTCGAAGGCGCCTCCGATCGTGCACACCTCGCCCACCTCGACCTGCAGGCCGGTGGCCTCGATGATCAGGCCGATCAGGTTGCGGACGCGACCGTGGCGCCTGGCCAGGTCGGCTTCGCGCAGCGATTGGGCGGCGGTCGCGAGCAGCGCGCCGCTCACGCGGCCCGCTCGCTCGCCAGGGACGCTTCGACGATCTCTCGTGCGCGCTCCAATTGGGTCAAGGCGCCGGCGTCGAGATCGCCCTGCTCGGTGCTCACGATCGCTCCGCCCGGCGCGACGCGCGGGTCGGCGCGGATTTCGCAGTGTTCGACGCCGCCTGCCGTGGCCTGGGTGGCGGTGGCGTCCTTGACCAGGTCGAGGTCCTCCGGGTTGACGAGCACGGCGATCCGGTGGCGCTCGGCGAGCCTCGCCAGGGCTCCGCTCACCGCCTGGGCGACAAGCTCGGCGCGCAACTCGGCGACGCCCGCCACCACCTGTCCGGCGAGGCGCAGGCCCAGATCGATCGCGTCGTGTTCGACCGCTTCGACGACCTCGGCTCGCAGCGCTTCGATGCCGGCGGCCGCCTGTGTGAGGGTGTCGGCGAGACGCGCCACCTCGGCCGCGCCCTGAGCGTGGCCGGCGGTGCGACCCTCCGCATGCCCGACGGCATGCGCCTCGACGCGAATCCGCTCGGCTTCGGTCAGCGCCTGGGCGAGGATCTGCTCGGGGTCTTCGCGCGCGGGCGGCGCGGAGGGCACGAGCTGCTCGAAGTCGTAGCCCACGGCTGTCTCAGACAACCGCTTCGCCCCCTTCCTCGTCCTCGTCGCCGGCGATCACGATCGTGCCGGCCTCATCGAGTTTGCGCACCACGGTGACGATTCTGCTCTGGGCCTCGTCCACGTCGCGCTGGCGCTGGGGCTGCTGGATCTCCATCTCCTCCTTGAGCATCGCGGCGCCGCGCTCGGACATGTTTGTGAGCACGGCGTCCATCAGGTTCTCGGGGGCGCCCCTGAGCGCCAGCACGAGGTCTTTCTGGTCGACCTCGCGCAGGACCTGTTGGATCGCGCGCTCGTCGAGCTTGGAGATGTCCTCGAACACGAACAGCATGCCCCTCACCTGAGCGGCCAAAGCCTCGTCGGCGCCGGCGAGGCGCTCGAGCACGTTGCGCTCGGTCGAGCGATCGGCGTGGTTGAGGATGCCGGCCAGGGTCTTGGCGCCGCCCTTGGCCGAGTACTTGCGCTCGACCACGGCGCCCAGCTTTTGGCGGATGACGGCCTCCACCTGCTGGATCACCTTTGTGTTGGCGTGGCCCATGCGCGCGATCCGTAGAGCGATGTCGGGCTGCTCGGCCTCGGGCAGCAGGGCCAGCACGCCGGCTGCCAAGGTCGAATGCAGGCTGGCGAGCACGAGCGCGGTCGTCTGCGGGGACTCGCCGCGCAACAGGCCCGCGATGCGCTCGGCGGGGACGCGGTGCAGGAACTCGAAGGGTCTGGAGTCGGCGCCTCCAGTCAAGCGTCCCAACAGGTCGGCCGCGCGCTCGGGTCCGAGCGCGAGCTCGATCACGTCGCGCGCGTAGTCGACGCCACCGCTCACGTTGCCGGCGCCACCGCTGCCGGCCGCCAGTTCGCCCAAGATCGAGTCGGTCGTCTCGGCGCCTACCGAGCTGAGTCGGGCCATCTCGTGGGAGAGGCTCTCGATCTCCTCGTCCTCCAACCGCTTCATCACGCTCGCCGCACGCTCGGAGCCGAGCGCGGCCATCAAGACCGCCGCCTTCTGGGCGCCCGGCAGGCGCTCGGGCGTGGACTCAGGCAGCGCGGGAACCTCCGAGACACTCGGGTCAACCGGCACCTAGCTCAAGCCTCTCTCATCGTCCGGCTCGATCGACCCCGCACCCGCGGCTTCTGCGTTGCGCGGCTCCGGGTCCATCTTGTTCAGTCCTCCTGCATCCACGTGCGCAGCTGCTGGGCGACCTTGTCGGGGTCGTTGTCGGCGAGCTCCTCGATCTGCTTGCGCAGGTGATCTCCGTTGCCGTTGCCCCCGCCATTCCCGTTTCCGTTCCCGTTCCCATTTCCATTCCCGTTTCCGTTCCCGCCGGGCGCCACGCCGGCGAGGGCCGGGGCCGGCTTGGGTGCGTTCTCGCCGCGCAGGTCGGACAGGCGCATCGGCGTCTCGAGCTGGCGCAGCCAGACGGGTTCCTCGATCGGCTCGCTTTCGCGGCGGCGCAGGGACCTGGTGATGAAGAACAGGAGCACGAGTGCGCCGATGCCGAGCAGCGCGTACTTGAGGTAGCCGAGCATGCTGCTGGTCGAGCTGCTCGCCGCGGTCGTGGGGCTGGCGAAGGCGATCTGGCCGATCGAGATCGTGTCGCCGCGCTTGGTCTGGATGCCGGCGGCGTTGGTGACGGCTTCGCGGATCGCCGGCACCGAGGCGGCTGGGACGGTGTGGTCGAGCAGGACCGACACGTGCTGGCTTTCGACCGTGCCGGGCGCGATCGTGGTGTGCGTCACGGTCTTGCTGACGCCCAGGGTGGAGCTCGTGGTTTCGTGCTTGTAGTTGGACTTGCCGCCGCCCTGGGCCGCCGCCGGGACGTTGGCGGTGCCCGTCGCGGCGCCCGTGCTCGCGCCGTTGCCGGTCAGCGTCTCGATGTTCTTGCTCTGCTGCAGCGGCACCCCGGCCTTGCCGTAGGTGAGCTGGGTCTGGGTGGCCTGGTTGACGTTCATGTTGGCGTACACCAGCACCTGCGCCTTGCCCGGTCCGAGCGTTTGCGCGAGCATCGCGTCGAGGCTGGCCTGGGTGCTCTGGTCGTAGCGCTGCTCGGTTTCCTGCACGCTGTTGCCCGAGCCGCCCGCGTTGCCTGAGGTTTGCGGCCAGAGCAGCTCGCCCGAGCCGTCGGTGATCGTGACCTTGCTCAGTTCCAGGCCGGGCACGCTGGATGCGACGAGCTGGGCGATCCCCTTGACGGAGTTGGGCGGCAGGCTCGTGGTACCGGACAGCAGGACGGCGGCCGAGGAGGCGCCTTGGCTTTCGCCGAACACCTGGCTTTGGGAGCTGGGCAGGACCAGCTCGACCTCCGCCCCGGAGATGCCCTGCACCGAGTCGATCGTCTCGGCCAGCTGACCTTGCAGCGCGCGCTGGTAGGTGACCTGTTGCTGGAAGTTGCTTTCGCCGAGGTTCTGTTTTTCGAACAGCGAGAAGTCCGGCTGGGTGTTGCCGAGCAGCCCCGAGCCGGCCAACGCGACGCGTGCTTCGGCCGTCTGGTTGGACTGGACGGCGATCGCGGTGCCGTTGTTTTGCAGCTCGTATTTGATCCCGCGCTCGCTCAGCGTGCCGGTCATCTTGCCGGTCTGCGACGGGTCGAGGCCGCTCACGAGCGTGGAGTAGCTGGGCGCCGAGACCATGTGCAAGAAGATGTAGATGAACAGGATCGCCCCGACGGCGGCGCCGCCGGCGATCAGCCAGCCGCGTGTAGTAAGCCTGGAGGCGAGTTGATTGAGGGGCGGCACCGCTCAGACCTCGTTCAGACCTGGGTTTGGAAGATCGTCTGGGCGGCTTCGGTGGCCTTGGTCCGCAAGGTCGCCGCCAGGTCCATCGCCATCTGGGCGTCTTGGACGGTCACGACCGCGCTCTCGGGGTCGGTGGCGGTCCCCGTGGCGAGCGACTGGGCGGCGCCGGCCGCGCTCTGCTGGGTGCTTTCCAAGGAGGAGATGGCGCTCGAAGAGCTCGTTGCCGAAGCTCGGCGGCTGCGCCGCGCCGGTTCCTTCCAGGCCGCCGATCCCGCCGGGAGTTTCGAGGCCGCCGGCGCCTTCGACTCCGCTCGATCCTTCGATCCCGCTCGCGGGACCCGCTCCGTTCAAGGAGCCGGCGCCTTCGACGGCGCCCGCGCCTTCCAGGCCGCCTTCGAGGCCCGCGTTGCCGAGGCCCTGGCCGGCCTGGCCCAGGCTGTTGGCCTGCGGCAGAGCGGCGCTGTTGATCGCGCCTTCGGTCAGTTTGCCCGCCAGGCCGCCGACCGCTGGGACGATCATTTGAGTAGCCCCAACGTCGTTGTGAACATCGACTTGGCGGTCTGCATAGCGGTGACGTCGGACTGGTAGGACTGGGACTCGGAGATCAGGTCGGTGTTTTCGGTGACCGTGCTGATGTTGGGCATCTTCACGTAGCCCTGGGCGTTGGCTTCTGGATTGCCGGGGTCATAGACCTCTTGGTCGGGGGTGGGGTCGCTGACGATCCCCGCGACCTCCACACCGGCCGGCGGCGGGCTGCCGGCCCGGTTCTGCTGCAGAGCCCCGGACAGCGCGCCGCTGAAGCCGCCTTCGCCGACCTGGGTGAGTACCACCTCTTGGCGCTGGTAAGGCTGACCGTTGGCGGTCTTCGTGGTTTCGGCGTTGGCCAGGTTCTCGGCGGTCACGTCCATCCTGATGCGCTCCGCCGTGAGTCCGCTGCCGGCGATCCCGATCGCTTCGAAGATGCCCATCAGGCCGGCCCGATCGCGGTCGTGACGATGCTGTTGCGAGCTCCCGCGACCTGCGTCAGGGCCTGGTAGTCGAGCCCGTTTTCGGCCAGCTTGGTCGATTCCTGATCGACGCTCACAGCGGTCCCGTTCGGCCCGAGCTGTTCGGGCTGGACTTCGGTCTGGAACTGGAGCGCTTCGGGGTTTTCGCCGCTGTTCATCGCGCCCTGCAGGGCCGACTCGAAGTTGACTTCCTCGCGTTGGTAGCCGGGCGTGTCGGCGTTCGCGATGTTGTTCGTCAGGGCCGTCTCGCGCTGCCACGAGCCGCGCATCGCCGCCTCGAGCAGCTGCTGGGTCGAATCGACGAGAGACATAGGCCGTCCCCGTGATCGGCCGGCGCCTTCGAATCTTTAGGAGCGCCCGGTCGGTTCGGCCGGCGTGGGCCGGATCAGGCGCTGCGGTCCAGGCTGTGCCGGCGCTGCGCGTGCCCGCCGTAGCCCTCGGCGGCGCGCTTGGCCTGAGTGCTGGTCGCCACATCGACCAATAGCCTGTCGCGCACCCGGTGGAGCTCGATGCGGGTCCGCTCGTGGATCAGCTTTGCCCGTTCGAGCAATGGCAAGGCCTGGGCCGGAGGCTGCGCCGGCAACCTGGAGGTGAGCTCGTCCCAACGACGCCCCAGCTGCTCCAAGCGCTCGAGCTCCCCGCGACCGGCAAGCTCCAGTTCGAGCTCGGCGTGCTCGTGGATCGCTTCGTAGCGATCCAGGCTCACGCGCGGGCGACCTCGTCGGCGGCCTGGGCCCAGGCCTCGCGCAGCTCGCCCAACATCTCGCTGACCTCCTCCAACTTGCTCGCGTCCTGGGAGAGGCGCGCGCTGTTGAGGTGGGCCAGGCAGAAGCGGTAGATCTGGTGCAGGTTCTGGGCGACCTCGCCCTGGTCGTAGTCGAGCACGCTGTCCAGGTGGTCGACGATCAGCTCGGCTTTACGCAACGTGTTGTGGGCGCGCTCGATTTCGCCCTCCTCCATCGCCATGGCGGCCTGGCGCAGGAAGCGGCGGGCGCCGTCGTAGAGCATCACCACCAGCTCGGCCGGCGTGGCCGCCATGACGGCGCCCTGGCGGTAGGCGGCGGGAGAGGGAGCGAGGCTGCTCATCGATTCGCCTCGCCCTCGATGCGTGTGCGGGCGGGACGTTCGATTCGCGGGGCGGCGCCGGCGGAGTCGCTCATAGCCCCGACGCCGTCAACGATTCGGTCTGGCTTGTGAGCCACGCCGCTTGAGAGCTGTTGCGCGAGAGCGCGGCTTCCAGCTGGGAGTAGGTGGCCTGGAGCGTCTTTTCGCGCAGGGCCAGCATCTCGTTCATGTTGTTGATCTGGGTGTTCAGCTGGAGCACCTGGCTCGAGTCCCCGTTGATGCGAGCTTCGATCGAACCGCCCGGTTCGGCGACCGAGTTGATGGCGCTCTGAAGGCTTTGCGACCAGCTCTGCAACATCTTCTGAACGCCGGCCGGGTTGCTCTGGATCGCTTCGGCGAGCTTGCTCGCGTTGAGCGTCAACTGGCCTTCGATCGAGGTTTGCGAGGCGCCGCCCGCCGACACCGCGCCGGTGTCGATGCCGACGTCCGCGGGGCTCGACATTTCGGCTGGGAGCCCGGCGATCGGTTCGTACATGGTCTGGCGCATCTTGGCCATCAGGTTCTCCAGTTCGAAGTCCCCGAACAGCGACCCGGTGGCGTATTCGCTGGTGCTTTTCGCCTTCGGGTTCGGCTTGGTCGTGAGTTCTTTTTGGATCTGCGAGACCGTCGAGTTGTAGAGCTTGATGAACGACTGGACCTGAGTTTCGATCGCGCTCACGCTCGCGCCCGGGGGCTGCACGTCGACGGTCACGGGGCCCGTGCTCGTGAGGCCGGTCAGGGTGAGCGTGACGCCGGGGATCGCTTCGGTGAGGATGTTCGAGGCCGAGCTGCCGGCAACGCCGTCGATCGTGTATTCGGCGTTCTTGCCTTCCTTGGCGGTGCCTTCCTTTTCGGTGAGCGCGCCGCCGGGGTCGCTCACTTTGATGAATTCGCTGCCGGTGTTGCCGCTCGCGCGGGTGGAGAGCACGATCGTCCCGCTTTCGAGCACCGCCGCATACACGGTGCCTTTGCTGTCGGAGTTGATCGCGCCGGCCAGTTCCTTGGCGCTCGCGCCCGCCTTGATCGTGTAGCTGTTGCCGTCGATTTCGATTTTGTCTTCGGCGGCCGGGCTGGTGAAGGCGAAGCTGCGCTGGGCCGAGTTGGCCAGCTGGGCGACTTCGACCTCGTGTCCGCCGATGCCCGCTCCGCTGCTGCTCGACACGGCGACCCTGGTGGGGTCGCTGGAGGTCACCGCCTGGGAGGTTTCGAACAGCGACGGCAAGCTGAATTCGGCGGCGCTGAAGGCGAGCTGCTGGAGGTTGCTCTGCAGGCTCTGCAACTGCTGCTTGCCGCCTTCGAGCTTCTCCTGCTCGCTGGTCAGGTGGGTCAAGGGCTCGCGTTCGACGGCCATCAAGGCCGAAATGATCGAGCTCGTGTCGAGCCCCGAGGCGAGTCCGGAGACGGTGATCGGCGACCCCGCGGCGGAGCCGACTGACAGCGAGGACACGGCCGCGCTACTCCGGCGACTTTCCGGCTGCTATGTCAAGCGCCTCGGCGGGCGACACTGCGCGCATTTTTCCCTCACGGTCGGCGAGTTCGATCTTGACGCCGCCCTCCGGCTCGACGGAGAAGCGAAGTCTCTGTCCGCTTTCGAGCAACCGCCTGCATATCCTCCCGGCGGCCTCCATCTGGTCGAGCACCTCGGCCGGCGGCGAGCCGGGCGGATCCTCGATCCCGAGCGCGTGTTCGCCGCTGCGCAGCTCGGCGGCGAAGCTACCGGCCGGATCGACTCCGGCGGCAGGCGTAAACGGTCCGGCGAGCCCGCGTACGGGCAGGGTGGACTCAGTAGAGCCCTGGGTAGGCGTGATCTGCGAGTGCATGTTGCGTTTTCTCCCTGAAAACGTGTGACGCGACCCTGTCCGTGGGCCGCCTCGCGATTGACTTCCAGTCCGGTGATCGACCTTTCGGGCGAAAACTTTATTCGTGGTTCGCCCACTCCACGAACCATCCTGCTTGTGCGGACCCGGCCAACCGCGGGCGCGGCCTTTGAGTAAGTAGCTGCGTCCTACCCCGTTTCCGCGTCGATATGCACAGCCCGGGCGCCTGCGTTGCATGGAGTTCGTTCAGGCCGCCGGCGCTTGGGCCTGGGAGAGCAGGCTTGCGGCCTGCGCATTGTCGGGGTCGCGCTCCAAGGCGGCGGCCGCGAAGTCTTCGGCCTCGCGCGCCATCCCGCGCGCGGCCGCCACGCGTGCCAGCCCCAGCAGGGCGCGGGCGTCGGGCTCGCGCTCGCACACGGCCATCCACTCTTGCGCGGCGGAGCTCGCGAAGCCGCGCCGCAGGTACACGTCGGCGAGCAGCTCGCGTCGCTCGCGCTCGGACACCGGCGTGCGCTCGAGCGCGCCGAGCAGGACCTCGAACGTTTGGAAGTCCTGGACCCGCAGCAGCGCCTCGAGCATCACGACGAGCGGCCGCACGGCCTCGGCGGCCGGCTCGATCTCGGTTGTGCCGCTCGCGGCGAGCTCGTGCCAGGCGCGAAACAGGTCGATCTCGGGCTCGGCCATGCCGGCGGCGCGGGCGCCCTCCAAGGCAGCCTCGATCGAGGACTCACCGGAGGCGAGGCGAGCGAACAGCTCGGTGCGCCGCGCGACTTCGCCGAGGGGGTCGTCGCTGGGCAGCTCGGCGGCGGCGGCCGCCGCCTCGGCGTAGCGCCGCTGGGCGAGCAGGGCCTCGCCGAGCGCCACACGGGCGCGCGCCGAGCGCGGTTGGCGGGCGAGCACGGCCCTGAACTGGGCCTCGCCCTCGCTCGGCGCCCCCCCTTCGTAGAGGGCGCTGCCAAGCAGGAAGCGGGCCGCGGGCGAGAGCTCGGGCACCAGCGCTTGCACCTGCTCGGCGACCTCCTCGGCGGGCTTGCCGCAGGCGAGCAGGATGCTCGCGTAGGGCAGCACCGAGCCGACGAACTTGGGGTATTCCCGCAGGCACCGCTCCAGCAGGCGGGTCGCCTCCTCCGGCTCGCCCTGCTCGCGCAGCAGCTCGGCCAGGTGGACCATTGCGATGTAGCTGCCGCTGCCAACCGTCGCGGTGTATCCCTCGCGGGCGTCGCCCATCTCCAGGCACCGCTCGAGCAGGTAGCGGGCTCGATCGGGTCTCTGCAGGGCGATCTCGCACAGGGCCTGCTCCAAGACCAGGTCGGTGAAGCCGGGGAAGCGCTCCAGGCCCTGCTCGGCGCGGGCGATCGCGTCGGCCGGGCGCCCGCTCGCGCGCAGGGCCTTGACCAGGCGGCTCGTCAGGGCCGGCGCGAACTCCAGGCCGCTCGGGTCGGCCTGGCTCATCGTCCAGGCGCGCTCCAGCTCGGGGATCGCCGCGGCCGGTTCGCCGGCGGCGGCGTACTCGGAGCCGAGGTTGTAGTGCAGGAAGGCGCTGTCCACACCTTCGGCCTGCTGCAAGCGCAAGAGCTCGATGTTGCGGCGCGACTTCTCGCGGCTGTCGCGCACGGCCCCGAGGTAGCCGTAGTGTTCGATGCGCACCCCGGTCGCCTCGATGCGCTCGGGCAAAAAGCCCGGCAGGCGGTGCGCGATCTGCTCGTGCAGGCGACCCTCGTAGCGGTATGACGGGCGGTTTCTGAACAGCCTCAGGGCGTTGTGCGTGACGGCGGTGCCGTCGTCGAGGTCGCCCGTGTAGTTGGTCTCGGCCAGGTAAAACGCCTCGCGCCAGGTGCGCCCCGTGAGCGAGCGCAGCAAGGACGCGTCCTCGGCGACGAGCACCTCGTCGGCGTCCAGGACCAGTAGCCAGTCGCCGCCGGCCGCGTCGAGCGACACGTTGCGGGCCTCGGCGAAGGAGCCGCTCCACTCGTGAAAGATCACCTTCGCCCCAAACGAGCGCGCGATCTCGACGGTGGCGTCGGTCGAGCCGGTGTCCACGACGATCATCTCGTCGACCGCGTCCTTCAGCGAGGCCAGGCAGCCGGGCAGCATCTCCTGCTCGTCGCGCACGATCATGCACAGGCTCAGCTTCAGGCCTTGGGCCGGCTGCGCGCGAGCGGCCAGCTCCAGCGCGCGCGCCTCCAGGCCCGCCAGGGACGGATGCGGCGGAACACCCCCCGCGCGCGTAGGGCCCCCTTTTTCGAGAACCCCACCCCGCACACCCCCCGCGCGCGTAGGGCCCCCTATTTCGAGAACCCCACCCCGCACACCCCCCGCGCGCGTAGGGCCCCCTTTTTTCGCGTTTGGGCCCCCCCCGACGGCGTCCCCCACACCCCCCGCGCGCGCGAGGCGCCCCTTTGCGGAGACCTCCACCACCCTCACCTCGGCCTGCTCCAGGCCCGGATCCAGGCGCTTGGCGGCATCGAGCAGCGCCTCGGCCGCCTCCGGACTGGCGAGCTCGCACATCGCGAGACCCGCCACGCGGAGCAGGCTCGGCTCGCGCGGCTCGCGCTCCAGCGCGTTCAAGGCTGCAGTCGCAATGTTCGCGAGCAGAGGGATGCGGCGCTTTCGCGAAGCTCCCGCGCCCGCCGCGAGTCCGCCTTCGAGCAGGTTGCGCGTGGCCCAGTGGCGGCGCTGGGGGTCGGCGATCGTGGGCAGCTCGTCCAGGAGCCTCCCATACCCGCCCAAGTCTCCGCCGGTGAGCATCCGCTCGGCGCGCGCGATCAGGGCCACGGCTTCGGCGGCGCCGGCCTGGGAGCTCGTATGCGGAGGGAAAGCCGCCATCTACAGGCTTGGTGATCGACCGGCCCGATCGATACCTGAGCGGATCGGACGCGTCGGACGCGGTGGGCGTGTCGACGCGCGCGTGGGGTCGGCCGGGCAATCGGCTGAGCCGGCCGCATCGGGTCAGCCAAACGGTTACGACCGGAGCAGACGATACGGTGCGCGCGCAATCTTCGGAAATACCGCAATTGGGGCAGTGGGCGGGATGGGCGGCGCGCAGGCACGCCCATCGGGTCCTCGAAACGGAGCCAATCGATGGAAACGATCGCAAGGGGGACGGCGCGGATATCGGCCGCAGAGACCCTGCGCACTTGGCGCGAGTACAAGCGATCGGGCGATCGCGCGCTACGCGACCAATTGATCTTCGTGTTCACACCGATGGTCCGCTACATCGTGTACCGCAAGGTGCGCGAGGTGCCGGCCCAGTGCGAGGTCGAGGACTTCCTCTCGTGCGGCCTGGAGGCGTTGATCAGATCGATCGAGCGCTATGACCCCGAGAAGGGCGCGACGCTCGAGCAGTACGCCTGGACGCGCATCCACGGCGCTGTCCTGGACGAGCTGCGCCGCCACGACTGGGCGCCGCGCTCGCTGCGCCGCGACGAGCGCGCGATCAATCAGGCGCGCGCCGCGTTCTTGGCCACGCATGAGCGCCAGCCGACGCGCGAGGAGCTGGCGGGCCTGGTCGGGATGGAGCCGGGTGAGCTGGTCGGGCGCCTGCACGACGTGGCCTTGGCCGAGGTCGGCTCGCTGAACCGCACGGTGCGCTCGGATGAGAACGCGCGCATCGAGCGGATCGACACCCTGGAGAGCACCGACGCCGAGTGCGACCCGATCCTCAGCGCCGAGCGCCGCGAAGCCAAGGCCCGCTTCCGCGAGGCGTTCGCCAAGCTGCCGGTCCAGGAGCGCGAAGTGGCGGTGCTCCTCTACGTCGAGCACTGGACCCTGCGCGACATCGGCGCGCGCCTGGGGGTCTCCGAGAGCAGGATCTCCCAGATCCACACCCAGCTGCGCCGGCGCCTGTACGACGATCTGAGCGACGAGCTTCCCCTGTTCAGCGCGGTTGGATAGGTGCTGTTCTGACCGGCACATGTGCCGGTCAGCCGGACGGTGCATGCACCGTCCGGGGCCATGCCGCATGCGGCATGGCCTTCCCTAAAGAATCAGGATCGACGGCCGAACACCCGAGCATGGATGTCGGTCTATACATCGCCGCGTCGGGCATGGTTGCCGAGCAGGTGCGCGAGGGTCAGCTCGCCAACGACCTGGCCAACTCGACCACGCCCGGCTACAAGCCCGACGAGGCCTCCCCGCACAGCTTCGGCGACGTGTTGATGGCCAACTCCGCGGGCGGCGCCACGGTCGGGAGCCTGGACGCCGGCGTGGCGCTCGGCAAGAGCTATACCGACATGGCCTCGGGCTCGCTACAGGAAACCGGAGAACCGCTGGACTTCGCGATCGAGGGGAGCGGCTTCTTCGCGGTGCAGACACCCGCGGGGGTGCGCTACACCCGCGACGGCCAGTTCACGACCTCCTCGCAAGGGCTCTTGACCGATGCCAATGGAGACCCCGTGCTCGACCAGGCAGGGGCGCCGATCAAAGTCGACGCGCAAGGCCGTGTGGCGGCGGGCGCGCTCGGCCTCTACGAAGTGCCCGAAGCGGCCAAGCAGGGCGAAAACCTGTTCGCGGGCACCGCCTCGGGCAAGCCGACCGGGACCGTGCGCCAAGGCGCCTTGGAGGGTTCGGGCGTGGACGCGGCGAAGGTCATGGTGGAGATGACCACCGCGATGCGCAACTTCCAGTCCGGTCAGCAGGCGATCCAAACGATCGGACAGACCCTGCAGACAGCCGCCTCGCAGATCGGCTCGGTGGGCGGCTGATGCTCGAGGGCCTGTATTCCGCCGCGGCCGGCATGGCCGCCCAGCAGGAACAGCTCGACGCGATCGCCAATGACTTGGCCAACGTGTCGAGCACCGGCTACCAAGCCGAGCGGGTCGGCTTCAAAGACCTGCTCTACAACGCGGTCGACACTGCCGGCAGCGAAACCGACCTTGGTGCGGGGGCTAGCGCGCAGGTGATGGGGCGCAGCCAAATCCAAGGCACCATCAAGGAAACGGGCGACCCCCTGAACCTCGCGATCGAAGGCAAGGGCTACTTTCAGGTCAAGCTCGCAAATGGTCAGGTGGGACTGACCAGGGACGGGGCTTTCGGGGTGGACGCAAGCGGGGCGCTGGTGGGCCCCGAAGGCAGCCAGCTGGAACCGCCGATCAAGCTGCCCCCGGGCACCGGTGCAAGCCAGGTGAAAATCGCGCCCGACGGGACCGTGACCGTGGGCAAGCGAGCGATCGGGCAGATCAAGCTGATGACGGTCGCCTCGCCCGACCACCTCTTGGCGGCCGGTGAGGGCGTGCTCACGCCGACGGCCTCAAGCGGCGCGCCCCAGGCCGCGGCGTCGGGGCACATCCGCCAGGGCGCCTTGGAGGGTTCGAACGTGAACATGGCCAAAGAGATGGCGGCCATGGTGAGCACCCAGCGCGCCTTCCAGATGAGCAGCGCCGCGATCCAGACCGAGAGTCAGATGATGTCGATCGCAAACCAGCTGCGCGCGTGAGCCCGCGCTTGTGGACCCGCGCGCCCGGGCGCGGCGGAGGCACGCGCGCATGAGCGCGACCGGCCTGCTCGCGCCCGAGGCGGGCGCCCGCGACGGGGCGCTCGGCGCCGAAGTCCTGGCCCACCTGGACGCCCAGGTTGACTCGGCGCGCCGGTTGCTCGAGGTCGTGCTCGAGCAGGGCGCAGCGATCCGCGAGCGCGACGTCCACACCGTCGTGCGCCTGGCGGGCATCCTGCGCGGGGAGATGGGGCGCAGGCAACTGCTCGAGGAGCAGCGCTCCCGCCTGCTGGCGCGCTGCGGCGAGCGATTGGGCATCCCCGCCGAGGATGTCACCCTGAGCCGCTTGGGCGCGCTCATCGAGCCTGGCGCCGCGGAGCTCGCGGGCGCGCGCAGCGCCGAGCTGAAGGGCCTGCTTCACGAGCTCCAGCGAGAGCACACCGCCAACCGCGCGGTCATGCAGATCGAGCTCGGCTTCCTCGATCACCTGATGGGCATCCTGGCGATGGACGGAGTCAGCGGCTATGACACGCACGGCTCCTCCACCCCGATCACCAGGCCGCGCCCCGGCGGCGGCCTGCACGTCCTCGACCTGCACGCCTAGGGCGACCGCCGATGTCGATTCCAACCTTGCAGGGACTCCAGACGGCGCTCAGTGGGCTGCTCGCCCAACAGGAGGCCTTGGACGTGACCGGCAACAACATCGCCAACGCCAACACCGAAGGCTATACGCGCGAGAGCGTGATCCTGCGCTCGAGCCTGCCGATCGAGATCCCCGCGATCTCCTCGCGCACCGGCGAGGGCGCGCAGCTGGGGACGGGCGTGAGCGTCGAGACGATCAATCGCATCCGCAACAGCTACCTGGACGCCCAATATCGCACCCAAAACAGCTCGCTCGGCGCCGCGGGTACGCAGGCCGAAGAGCTCGGCCAAGCCCAAGCGGCCTTCAACGAACCCTCGACCTCTGGGCTCGCCAGTCAGATCTCGGCGTTTTGGAGCGCGTGGAGCGAACTGGCCGACGCGCCCACCAGCGAAGCGGCCAGGGAAGGCGTGGTGGGGGCGGGCGAACAGCTCGCCGACATGTTCCACCAGGTGAGCGCCCAGCTGACCACGATCTCCACCCAGGCCGGCGAACAGTACGCGGCGCTCACCGGCCCCACCGGCGAAGTGGCGCAGGACGCCGCCCAAGTCGCCCAGCTGAACGGCGAGATCAAGCTCGACGAACAGGCCGGCGAACCGCCCAACCAGCTGCTCGACCAGCGCGACCTGCTGCTCGACAAGCTCTCCTCCCTGGCCTCCGTCACGGTCGCAAAGCAGCCCGACGGCACCGACACGGTCAGCTTCGGCGACGCCGCCAAGCCCTTGGTCGAAGGCGAGACGGCCACCTGGCCCCAAGAACTGACCGCGGCCGCGGGCGGCCGGCTCGGCGCCCTGATTGGTTTGACCGAAGCGGGTGGGCCGCTGGCCTCCTATCAGGCCGCGCTCGACGCGGTGGCCGGGGGGATCGCGGGCGCAGTCAACGCGCTGCACACCTCGACGCCCTTCTTCAGCGGGACCACGGCGGCGACCCTGCAGGTGGCGGTGACGGCCGCCCAGGTGCAGACCTCCTCGACCGAAGCGCCCGGCGGCAACGACGTGGCCCTGAAGATCGCGGCCCTGCGGGGAGGCGCGGCCGAACAGGACTATGCGGCTTTGGTTGGAAAGGTAGGGAGCGATGTCAAGGGTGCCCGCGACGAGCAGACCAACCTGCAGAGCACGGTCACGGCGATCGGCAACCAGCGCCAGAGCGTCTCGGGCGTGTCCTTGGACGAAGAAATGACGAACATGATCAGCTTCCAGCGCGGCTATGAGGCCTCGGCGCGCACGATGAGCGCGATGGACAGCCTGCTCGAAACCTTGATCGAGCACACCGGGTCGGGGATGTAGCGATGAACGGGCGCATCACACCGGCGATCCTGAGCGGCTCGGTGCTCGACGGCTTGAACTCGGCGATGAGCGCCTTGGAGCGCAGCTCGAGCGAACTGTCTTCGGGCAAAAAGATCCTCGAACCCTCGGACAATCCGTACGGGGCGAGCGAGGCGATCGATCTGCAGAGCCAGCTCGACGGCCTGCAGTCCTACACGACCGGCGCCCAGGAAGGGATCGCCTGGGAGAACACCTCCTCGAGCGCGATGTCGAACATGAGCAGTCTGCTTCAGAGCGTCCGCGAAATCCTAGTCAGGGCCCCGAACGGGACCTATAACGCGAGCGACCTGCAGCACATGGCCGCCGAGGTGCAGCAGCTGACCGAAGCGGTCAAGCAGGACGCCAACACCCAGTACGCGGGCCAGTACGTGTTCTCGGGGACCGACACCACCACCGCCCCCTACGAACCAGGCGCCGAAGATGCCTACAAGGGCGATGCCGGCACGATCGCGCGCGCGATCGGCCCGGGATTGTCGGTTGTGGTCAACACGAACCTCTCCTCGCTGCTCGGCAGCGGGCAGGGCGCCGCTGACGGCAAGCTGTTGGACACGTTGCGCACGATCTCCGAACACCTCAAAGGCGGCACGCCCGCCGACGTAGAAGCGCTCGGCTCGAGCGACATGGAAGGCCTCGAAGCGAGCATCGAAACGCTCACCTCGCTGCAGGCCCGGGCGGGCAGCGTGACCAACCAGTTGCAGACCGCGATCAATCGCATCGAAGGGTTGCAAGGGACGATCGCGGCGGGCCTCTCGGGCGTGCAAGACGTGAACATCGCGGAAGTGTCGATCGCGTACTCCAACGAGCAGGCCGCCTATGAGGCGGCGCTGCGAGCCGGCGCCAGCATCGTCCAAGAATCGTTGCTTCAGTTCCTCCACTAGACAACCGAAGAGAGAGCAGTGTCAGCAGCAGTCACATTCCAGAGCATCCGCTTCGGCACCGTCGAGGTCGCCGAGCAGGACGTGATCGAGTTCCCGCTCGGCCTGATCGGCTTGGGCGGGCGCAACTACGCTTTGATCGACCGCAACCCGGGCACCGGCTTTCTGTGGTTGCACTCGACCGAAGACGAGGCCCTTGGGCTGCCCGTGGTCAACCCGAACCTGTTCTTCCCCGAGTTCTCCCTTCACCTCGGGGCCGAGGACCGGCAAAGGATCGGCGTCGAGGAGCACACCGTTGACGGGTCGGGCGGGCCATCGGGGCCGGCCCTGTATGTGACCGTGAGGGCGACCCCGGACCCGTTCGACATCACCGCCAACCTGAGGGCGCCCCTGGTGATCTACAAAGGCAAGGGCTATCAGGTGATCAACGCCTCGATGGACGCTCCCTTGCAGGCGCCTCTGTTCGTGCGCGCCGAGCAGCCGGCGCCCGAGCAGGCGCCCTCAGCGGACGCGGCCTGACGCTCGGGGCCCGGCTCGCGCAGGTCCGCGCGGGCCAGGTTCGCGGGGCGGACGCGGTCTAGCGTCGCCGAAGCCTGAGAACCTTCATAATCGGCAGCGATGCTGATCCTTGCGCGACGTACCGGAGAGCGCGTTGTGATCGGCGACGAGGTCCTCGTCACGGTGATGGAGATCAGCGGCAGCACGGTGCGCCTCGGCATCGAAGCGCCGCAGGGAATCTCGATCTTCCGCGAGGAGATCTGGTTGGCGGTCAAGGAGGAGAACCGCGCCGCGGCCCAGGCCGCGATCGACGCGTTGCCACCGGCGGGCTCGCTGCCCGCGGCGAACGGCGAGGCGGCGGCCGGCCAGGCGGCAGACGATGGGGCGACGGGCGGCGAGGCGGCGCCCGAGCGCGGCACGGCGCCCGGGTAAGCACGCGCGCCTGGCGATCGGGCGATGTCGCTACCATGTCGCTATACAACGACTTGGAGGTGACTGTGTCCACGGCTGCGGCCCAGGAACACGACCGGCTGGCAACGATCGAGGAGCTGACGAACGAGCTAGCCCAATGGCGAGAGGCTCTTGACTCCGCGCTTGGGGATCTATCGGCGGATCTCGCCGACGAGGCATACCAGCGGCGCCTGAAAGAGACCGTGGCGCGGCTGGTGCAGGTGGATTGGGAGCTGCACAAAGCCGATTTCGATCCGGAGTGGCTCGCCGAGTTTCGTGGGCTGTTGCTGGACAGTCTGCGAGCGATCCAGAACGAGCGGCCGCTCGATGCCTTCGACAAGCTGCTGCTCAATATCGAGGCGATGCGACACCTGCTGCGCGACGCCCTCGACGGGCACGTCGAGGGCAGCGAGGACGACGTCTCCGTGGTGGTCCAGCGACTACAGCAATGGTTGCCGCGGGCGAGTCAGGCTGAGCTGGCGGACCTCATGGGCATCTCCATTCGCCAGTATCAGCGGTGGGGGCAGATGCACTCGGCGCCCACTCGGCGCGCCCAGATCGTGGCGCGACTGATCGCGATTTTGAGGCGTTCGTGGACCGACGCGGGCGTTGTCGCGTGGTTTTACCGAGCTCGCCCGGAACTCGAGGAGAAGCCGCCGATCGATGTCCTCGACGACGCCGCGTACGAGCAACTCCTGTTCGGAGCCGTGAGGCAGGGCCGCGCTCAACATGGCGCATGAGCCGCTCGAGGTCCGTGTCGCGGACGTGGCGTTTCGCTACTCGGACTACGACACGCCTCTTTGGGCGCGCCCCAACACGCGGGCCGGACGGTGGCACACGGCGCGAAGCGAACCGACCCAGTACACGTGCCTGTCTCCAGATGGGTGCTGGGCAGATTTGATCCGTCAAGAGAATCTGCGCACTGAGCTTGACGTCGCATTGGTGCGTATGCCCCTGTGGGTGCTCAAGATCGACGAACACCGGATCGCTGACTACCGTACCTTCGAGAAGGCCGAGGCGGCGGGGTTTCCGCCGGACGCGCTTGTCGATGAGGATTGGGAGCGCTGTCAGGCCGAGGCCAAGCGGCTGAAGCATCTCGGGTTTCGCGGTGTGCTCTCGCCCGCGGCGGCCCTACCCGGCGAAACCGCGCTGACCCTCTTTGGGGGTCGCAGAGCGGTGAGCTGGGACGAAGCGCCGCGTCTGGTCTCGGCTATACCGTCGAAGATCGTCACTATCGGCGCACCCCCTACAGGCCTCGTGGAGAGGGTGCGGTTTCGGGGGGAGGAGCACAGCGAATATGTCTCCTACGCCGCCGCGCGCGGTCATGGCGGGCGGAAGCGATAGCCGGCGGCGGCTCTGATGGGAACGAGGGTGTCATGAGGCGCGCAAGCGGCTGGCGGGTGATCGCGCCATATGCGCTGGTTTGCGCCTCGACGCAGGTGCTGTGGCTCACCTACGCGGTGATCACGACCGAGTCGGCGCGCCACTACGGGGTCTCGAGCTCGGCGATCGGGTGGCTGGCGGAGATCTTTCCGCTGCTCTACGTCGTGCTCGCGATCCCGGCGGGGATCCTGCTGGACCGCTGGTTTCGTCCGGTCCTGGCGGGCGGCGCGGCCCTGGCGGGGGCGGGGGGACTGTTGCGCTTGGGCGGCGACACGTTCGCCTGGGCGATGGCCGGGCAGGTCACGGTGGCGGTGGCCCAGCCGGTGGTGTTGAGCGCGGTGAGCAAGCTCGCCGGCGAGTACCTGCCGCTCGAGCAGCGCCCGGCCGGCATCTCGGTGGGCTCGGCCGGGGGGTTCGTGGGGATGGTGATCGCCCTGATCCTGGGGCCCACCGTGGGCGGCCACGGGGAATTGCAGAGGCTGCTCGAGGTCGAGGCCGTGCTGGCGGTGGCGCCCGCCTTGATGCTGATCTATGCGCTGCGCAGGCCCGGAAGGGAGGGCGAGGAGCACGCGGCGATCGAGGGCAGCGCGGCGCGCGCGCTGTGGGCCTTGCCGACGATGCGGACCTTGTGCGGGCTGGCTTTCGTGGGCTTTGGGGTGTTCGTGGCGATCGCGACCTGGCTGCAGACCTTGCTGGAACCGTCCGGAGTCAGCGAAACGACGGCGGGCCTGTTGCTCGTGAGCATGGTCATCGCCGGGGTGATCGGCTGCGCGGTGCTGGCCCCGGCGGTCGTCTCGCGCGGGGCCGAGCGCTCGTTCCTGCGCTCGGCGGTCCTGGTCAGCGGCGCGGGCTGCCTCGCCCTGGGCGCGATGCCGTGGATCGGGGCGCGAGCGGCGGTGATCGTGGCGATGGGGTTGATCCTGCTGCCGGCGCTGCCCGTGATCCTGACGGCGACCGAGCGCCTTGCCGGCCCGGCGGCGGGCACGGCGGGGGCGATCGTCTGGTTGGCGGGAAACCTGGGTGGGCTCGTCGTCGCCTTGATCGTCCAGGCGCTCGTTCACCATCCAACGGCCGCGTTCGTCGCGATGGCCGTCGTGTCTTTTTTGGGATTGCCGCTCGTGGCACGCGTCGCGACGCTTCCATCTCGTGACTCGGCCGGTCCGGATCCGGGCGGCTCGGCGGCTGGACGATTGTTCGAGCGCCCCGCCGGATAGTCAAGCGCGCCGCGCGGCCGACCGAGGTAGTGAACTCAGGGTAGGCGCCGAGACTCGATTACGGAGCGGTCATGAGCTCAAACGCCGCGGGGCTGGACTCCAAGCGGTTCACCATCTCCACGCGCGAGCTGACCCTCGACACGAGCGTCGTCGCGATCGAGGGGGAACTCGATCTGTCTGCTGCTCCAAGCCTGAAGTGGACGCTGTTCGACCTGATCGAGTCAGCGCCCACACAGCTGGTCGTGGACCTGTCCTCGACCAGCTTCATGGACTCGACCGCCCTTGGAGTCTTGCTCGCTTTCAAGCGGCGCTTCGCCCGCGAGGGCGGACTGGCGATCGTGTGCGCCAGGTCCAACGTCCTGAAGATCTTCGAGTTCGCCGGAGTCGACGGCGCCTTTGCGATCTTCCCGTCGATTGACCAAGCGCTGGCCTACTTGCAAGGCTCGGCAGGCGAGATAAGCTGATCGAGTCGCTCATGGCAGGCACACGATGAGACCTCCGCGGGCCGCTTCTCTGACACGGAAGCTCGTGCTCGCGACGGTGTTTCTCGGCTGCGCCTCGCCCTGTGTCGCACTCGCCGCGGGCTTGGATCACTCCAAGGGCATCGTCGGGGTGCTCGAGCGGCCCGGCGTCGCCTCGAGTGTCGGAGCGCCGACGGCACGGGCTACGAGCGAACCGCGTCAGGATCCCATCGGCCCTCCCGGCGGCCCTCCCGGCGGCCCTCCCATTGGCCCTCCTCCCGGCGGCCCTCCCATCGGCTCTCCCGGCATCGGCGCGCCCGCGGATGAAGGCACGCTGCATGGTCGGCGCTCGCTCGACTCGCATGTGGTCACAGCCCATCCGCTCGCTCACCCGCGCCCCGCTCGAGGCGTGGGCTCGGTCCCATCGCATGGAAAGAGCCTCGTGGCGCCTATTCCCGTCAAGGCATCGGTCGGTTCTGTCGCCAAGGCCGTCAGGTCGCTCACGACGACAACCGCAGCCTCGGTTCCGGTGTCTCTTGCGCCCGCCGCGTCCGCTCCAAGCGAACCATCGACGGTGAGTCCCGCCGGCGATCCATCGACCGTGAGTCCCGCCGGCGAACCATCCGCGGCGAACCCCACCAGCGATCCGCCGACAGCCTTCGTCGCACCCATGTCGAGGAGACCGCCGGCCGGCCATGAGAAGCGTCGGGCCGTCCCCAAGCACTCCCACCGCGGCGCCGCCCGCACGGTCGGGTCCACGGCCCGCGCCGGTGTGGCCGCCGCCGGCGTGGTCGCGGCGCCGCTGCTGTCCAGCGGTCGAGCGGGGCGCGCAGACACGAGCACAAAGCCTCAGCGGCGGGCGCGACACCGCGCGCAAGCGCAGGCCACCTCGTCTCAGGTCGTGACGACGATCACCCGGATCGTGGGCGTCGTGCCGACGGCCATATGGGCTCTGCTCGGCGTGCTCGCCGCCCTCGCCCTCGGCCTCGCCCTGCGCGCGCGCTTGGTCGCGATGCGTGCCCGGCGGCTCGAGCGCCAGCGCACGGAGTTGCTCGAGGACGTCGGCTTGCTCCAGACCGCCCTGTTGCCGGTGGCTCCCGCACGCCTCGGTCCCGTCGGCACCTCGGCCGCTTACCGCCCCGCGGATGGTCCCGGCGCGGGCGGAGACTTCTACGACATGTTCGCCTTGGAGGACGGCAAGCTGGGAGTCATCCTGGGCGACCTGTCTGGGCACGGACGCCAAGCGCTGCCGCACACCGCGCTGGTGCGCTTCACGCTGCGCGCCTACCTGGAGGCGGGGCTCTCGCCACGCAAGGCCTTGCGGACTGCGGGGACCGTGCTCGACCGCCAGCTCGGAGGGTCCTTCGTCACGGTTGTCGTGGCCACATATCAGCCGCGCACGCGCACCTTGACCTATGCCGCCGCAGGGCATCCGCCACCGGTCGTGCTCGACTCGGACAGAGCCCCGGTGATCGTCTGCTCGGCGCCCCCGATCGGGACCGGGATGCGCACCGGCACGCGCCAGACCGTGATGTCGGTGCCCGGGCGCTCGGAGATCTGCTTCTACACCGACGGCCTCACCGAGGCGCGCGTCGGGAGCGATCTGTACGGCGCCGAGCGCCTCCTCGCCACGCTGCACGAGCTCGGCCCCAACGCAACGGCCGCGGAAGTCCTCGACCGGGTGGCCGCTCAAACGACGCGCCGTCCCGACGACATGGCGGTATGCGTGCTCAACGTCGCCGGCGGCGCGCTCAGGCCCGCGGTGGTGTTGGAGGAGCTCGAGCTCGATCGCGAAGAAGCCACGAGCGATCGAGTCGAGAGGTTCCTGCTCGCCTGCGGACTCTCGCCCGAGCAGATCCCCGAGCTGATCGGCGCCGCTCAGCTCGCGGCCGGTGAGCACGGCACGGTCCTGTTGCAGGTGCGGGCTGGCGCGGGGGGCCCGGAGGTCACTTTGCTTCGCGACAACATCGCCTCGCTCGACGAAGCGCATGCCCGGCGCTCCGGGCTTGGAGCCACCGGATGAGCCCGGCATCCGCGCTTGCCCCGGACGCGGCGATCGTGTTGGGCATGGCCTCGACGGCGATGCCGTTTGCCCGCTCGCGCGAGGACGCGGTCGAGCGGTGGCTGCGCGTGTTGCGTTCGAACGGCCGGTCGGGCGCGGTCCTGCGAGCCCTCGGCGTCAGCGAAGCCGCCGGCGCCCCGCGCCCAGAGTTGCTTGGCGGCGACCATAGTTCGCCGGAGCCTGGCTTGGGATCTGTCGCGCTGGGCGAGCCGCCTTCGGACGGCGATGGCGCAACGGAGCGCCACGATGGCCCGGCGGACATCGATCGGGTGCAAACCGGCGATGCGGTCGCCCAGGTCGCCGAGCGGGCCGCCGCGATCGCGCGCGAGCGAGGCACGGGCGCCATCGCCACCACGGATGTGTTGATGGCCGTGATGGAGGTGTATGGCGCCGAGTTCGACCGGGTGCTACAAGCGCACGGCACCGATCGGGCGGAGCTGACGGCCCGTCTTCTGGGCGACTGATCGCACTGGATGGCCACCGCGGGCGGGCGGCACGCAGTGAACTGAGCCCGCGACCCTCGCGCCGTCGAGCCCGCTTTCGCGTTAGGGGCTGTGTCGCGTGGTCGAAGTGGCCTCTGCCACACGGGCCAAGCGGCCGAGCACGTCGGTGGTTGGCGCCACCTGTGCTTTCTCGTAGGCCGACAAGCGTGGCGCCGATGTGCCGGCCGCCCGCGCGAACTCGCGCAGCGTCATCCCCGTCTGCTCGCGCCACCCACGAATCTGCCTGGCGTAATCCGCGCGCCCGCGCAGGGTCACCTCTTCGCGCGCACGGTCGATCACGCGCGTCATCAACGAGTCCACGCCATAGTGTCCGCCCCACCCGACGACCGTCTCCGTCGTCCGCGCCGCCGGCCCCCAAGGGTTCTCCCTGATCGCATTGGCAAGCGCTCGCCAGTCGGACAGCGAGCCGCGGTCGATCACCGTCTCGATCGCCTCGGCGGGCCACTCGTCCATTGGCAGCGATGCGTCGAAGTCGAGGTTGCGAAAGTGCACCGTCATCCGGTCATCCTCTCAGCGAGCTGCCCCAGGAGGCCCGTCACCACAGACCAGTCTTGCCAGCGCGGGTCCAACCCCTTGTAGCTTGCAAGCTGTTCTGTCACCTCGCGGTCCCGAGGTTGAGGGTCCGCCAGCTGCCTTGCCAGCTGAGTGGACACAGCCTCCGGGCGTTGATTGATGTCAGCGTAATAGTCGTCCATGCCCGCGAGCACCCCGGCCGCCTGTTCGAGCCCGATGCGGTCCGCCAGCGCCGCTATGTCCAGGTAGTCGCGGGTCTGGTTGCGGGTGAGGCTGAGCCATGCCTTGATCCGCAGGATCTCCTCCGCGGTTGGCACCACCAGGCGCCCGCCCTTGAGCTCCACCTCACTAGTCTCCAGTGGCCGGCTGCGGATGAGTTGGCGCAGGCCGGTTTCTATCCCTCCAAGTTCGCCCAAAATGATCTTGCCGGGCTGGGCCCGCGTCATCGACCAATCGCCGAGCGCCTCCAAATTCTCGAGGATCGCATCGAAGCGCTCCGCCAAATCGATAACCACATGGTCGTGGTCGAAGGACCGGCGATGGTGAGCGTAAAACGCCGCCGCTGAGCCGCCCACTAGTACGGCTCCCGGGACCAACTCCTGTAGCTGCGCGGCCTTCTCGAGGACTTCGTCCAGTGAGGGATCCATAGACGTATGTTATCGGATCAGATAACAGGCGAGGTGCGCGGCGCCCGCAAGGCACCCGATGGGCCGCCGGTTCGCGGCGTAGGCCATATCTTGTCGGCCGGCCGGCTGCCTGTGGACCACCTCGTGCTAGGGGACTGATCGCAGCTATAGGCTGGGTTGCCTATGGCCGACCAGGTCCCCGCGGTGTGTGACGTGCTCGACGCGATAGAGCGTCGCGATTGGGAGCGTTTGCGGCGGTTGCTCCATCCGGAGATCCACTGGACCACGGCGGTGGAAGAAGACCTGCACGGCGCCGATCGGGTGATCGCACGATTGTCAGCCGATCCGCCACCGGCGCCGCCTTCCTACCACGAGATGCGCGATGGGCTGATGTATCGCTGGATCGATTGCCCCGGCTGAGCGATGCCCGGCGCGCGGTCTCTTCGAACGTCGGGATGTTGCCGGTCAGGCTTTCAGCTCGAGCTTCACCTCACACGCGTTGACCGAGGCGCGCGTCCCCGGTGTCTCTCCCGCGTCCATCGCCTCAAATACCTTTGCGCCCGCTTCCATGTCCTGCGCTGTCTCGAAGAACTGGAGGACCACCGCGGTGCCTTGGGCCGCGTCGAACATCACCTTAAGCCCGGTCGTCGGCACGCCGGGCGGTGGCCCGTCGGACTGCTTGATTCGCGCGAGCATTCCTTCCATTCGCTCGCCATCCACATCGGTGAATCTCACCACACGCACATACATAGGGTCTCCTTATGGTTAGGTGGCTCCAAGATACCGCCGGTCCCTGCTGTCGCGCTAGGGGCGTCGGCTGCGTGCGCTCACAACCTCGCGGCGACCGGCTCCGTTGGAATGCTCCCAGCCGGTCGCGGCCCGCTGCACATGATCCGCAGCCACACGATCTGGCCGTCACGCTCGCGCACGAATGCTTGCTGCTCGTAGACGAACGGACCGTCCGCGCCTTGGCCGTAGACTCGCCAGCCGACTCTCGCGGTGTCCGCGACCGAGGACGCCTCGACGGGCTCGACCCTCTCGACCTCCCGCTCGGGATGCTCGAACCAAGCGCGCACGACCTCGCCCACCTCGGAAGGCACCGCGCCCTCCCAGATCCGGGTCGGGGTCATCGCCCTGAAGTCGATGCCCTCATCGGCCAAGCTCTCGATGCGCTCGAAATCGCGTGCCAGGACCGCCTCGAGGAAATCGTCGATGACGCCTGTGGAAGCGGAGGTCATCGGTCGAGTTTGCCAGCTGTGGCGGTCCCGGTCAACAACTGTCCACGGTGTGGCTGGCGGGTCTCCCGCCTTACGGCTGTGCCACCGCGACCGGCGCCTGGATCTCGGCCTCGGTCGAGACGAGGATGGCGCCCTCGCCGGTGGCGTAGGCCTCCTCGCCGTGCTGGACGACGTCCATGCCGAGCGCCTCCTCGTGCTCGGATGCGCGCAAAGGCATGACGAGCCCGATCAACCGCAGCAGCACGAACGTGGCGGTGAACGCGTATGCGGGCCCGGCGAGTGCCGCGAGGGCTTGGTGGCCGAGCTGGGCGGCGTTGCCGTAGAACAGGCCGTTGGCGGATTTGTTCCAGGAAAGCTGAGCCACGAAGCCGATGAACAGGATCCCTGTGAGGCCGGCCATGCCGTGGGCGCCGAGCACGTCGAGCGTCTCGTTGACGCGCGTGCGTGGACGCCACACGATGACCGCGTAGCTCGGCAGCGCGGCCACGGCGCCCAGCGCCATCGCCCAGCCCGGGCTGATGTAGCCACCGGCCGGGGTGATCGCGACGCAGCCCACGATGATCGCGGTCGCCGCGCCGATCGCCGTCACGCGCCTGCCGCGCAGCCCGTCGAGCACGAACCACACCGCCAAGGTGCACGCGGGCGTGAGCAGCGTGTTGGTGAACGCGAGCACGCTGGAGTGCCCGGCCGAGAAGCCACTGCCGCCGTTGAACCCGAACCACCCAAACCAGAGCAGCCCCGCGCCGAGCAGGACATAGACGGCGTTGTGGGGCAACAGGGCTTGGCGTCCATAGTCCTTGCGCGCGCCCACAACGAGCGCCGCCGCCAGCGCCGAGAAGCCGGAGCCCATCTCGACCGGGACGCCGCCGGCGAAGTCGAGCGTGCCGTGGGCCTGCAGCCAGCCGCCGCCGAAAGCCCAGTGCGCGAGCACCGAGTACACGAGCACCGACCACAGTCCGGCGAACAGCAGGAATGGGCCGAAGCGCATCCGCTCGACTACGGCCCCTGACACGAGCGCGACGGTGACGATGCAAAAGGTTGCCTGGAAGGCAAAGAACAGCAGCTGCGGGATCGAGGTCCCCGCACGCGGCAAAAACGTGACGTTGTGCAGCAGCGCGTATCCGAGTCCCCCGACGAACCCATTGCCCTTCGCGAACGCCAGCGAATAGCCGATCGTCGCCCACGTCACGGTCGCCACAGCGATCGCGCCGATCGACATCATGAACGTGTTGAGCGTGTTCTTGGAGCGCACCAAGCCCGCGTAGAACAACCCGAGGGCGGGGGTCATCAGCAGGACCATCGCGGTCGCCGCCAGCATCCACGCGGTATCGCCGGCGCTTATCGCACCGTGCGCCATCACTGCTTCTCCACCGGCGTCACCGCGCCCTCGTCGGTCTCGCCGGTGCGGATCCGCACCGCCTGCTCGAGCGGCACCACGAAGATCTTGCCGTCGCCGACCTCGCCGGTGCGCGCGCCGGAGCAGAGCGCCTCGATCGTTGGCTGGACAAAGGCGTCGGACACGGCCACCTCGAAGCGCACCTTCTCCGAGAGGCCCATCTTCACCGTCGTGCCCCGGTAGGTCTCGACGCGGTCGAGCTCGCCGCCGTGGCCCTGCACACGGCTCATCGAGATCCCGCCCACCTCGGCGCGGTAGAGCGCCTCGAGCACGTCGTTGACCTTCTCTGGGCGCACGATCGCGATTACGAGCTTCACGGAGTCAGCAGGTTAGGTCAACGAGGGTGTGTCGGGCCTGCAGGGCCCGTCTGCATGATCCTCGGCGGGCCGCATCGGACGAACATATCGCCTGCCGATATTATCGGGGCGTGCCGAGCGAAGCTGATGCCGAACGGGCGCCCGATGGCGCTACAGCCCTCTCGCCTGGACCATTGTCTGGGCCGGACGTGCGCGAGCTGGGGGACTTCGCGGTATCGCGCTCGATACTCGGGATCTGCCTGGCCGCGCTCGTCGTCGGCGCCCTGGTGGCGGGCGGCGCCCTGGTGCTGCTCGATCTGATCGGCCTGATCACCCACCTCGCCTACACGGGCACGCTCGACACCAGCCTCGCGAGTCCCGACACGAAAGTGCGCGGCGCCTGGAGCGTCCTCGTGCCCGTGGTGGGCGGTCTGATCGTCGGCTTGATGGCGTGGTTCGGCTCCGAGCGCATCCGGGGCCATGGGATCCCCGAGGCGATGGAAACGATCCTGCTGCGAGGCAGCCGCATGGAGCCGCGACTGGCCTTGCTCAAGCCTGCTTCGAGCGCTGTCAGCATCGGCACCGGCGGGCCGTTCGGCGCGGAGGGGCCGATCATCGTGACGGGCGGCGCCCTTGGCAGCATCGTGGGTCAGCTGTTTCACCTGACCGCAGCCGAGCGGCGCACACTGCTCGTGGCGGGCGCCGCCGGCGGGATGACCGCCGTGTTTGCGACGCCCGTCGCGGCGGTGCTGCTCGCGGTGGAGCTGCTGCTGTTCGAGTGGCGTCCGCGCTCGATGGTCCCGGTCGCGCTCGCGGCCTGCTCGGCCGAGGCGGTCCGTGAAGCGCTTGCGGGCGCCGGGCTGTTGCGGGCGGCGCCGCTGTTTGCGATGAATGCGCACAGCGCGCTCGGCGCGTCGGTCACGGCCGGCGCGGTGCTCGTCGGCGTGGCGTGCGGCGGGCTCGCCTGGGTGATGACGCGCTGCGTGTATGGAGCGGAGGACCTGTTCGCGCGGCTGCCGGTGCATTGGGCCTGGTGGCCCGCGATCGGCGGCCTGTTCGTGGGCGTTGGCGGCCTGATCGACCCGCGCGTGCTCGGCGTCGGCTACGAAACGATCGGCGCCCAGCTCGCGGGTCACCTTGCGCTGAGCGCGTTGGCGGTCTTGCTCGTGGTCAAGCTGGCCGTGTGGTCGATCGCGCTCGGCTCGAACACGAGCGGCGGGATACTCGCGCCCCTGCTGATGCTCGGCGCCGCTCTGGGAGGCCTGCTGGGAGCCGTCTTGCCCGGGGCCTCCGAGGGCAGCTGGGCCTTGATCGGGATGGCAGCGGCGATGGCCGGCGTGATGCGCTCGCCGCTCACGAGCATCGTGTTCGCGCTCGAGCTGACCCACGACGTTGGCGCGCTGCTTGCGCTGCTCGTAGCCTGTGCGATCGCCCACCTGGTGAGCGTGCTCACGCTCAAGCGCTCGATCCTGACCGAGAAGATCGCGCGTCGCGGCTATCACGTCACGCGCGAGTACGACATCGACCCGCTGCACGCTTTGCTCGTGGAGGACGTAGTGGCCACCGACGTGCTCACAGTGCAGCCTGGCGCGACGCTCGCCGGGCTCGACGAGCGCCTGCCCGAGGGCAGCACCGACCGCCGCCAGCGCCTCTACCCGGTGCTCGACCCCGAGGACCGTCTGGTGGGAGTGCTGGCATTCTCCGACGTGCTCGCTTCGCGTCAATCCACCGAGCCTCGGATCGCGGGCGAACTGGCGCGCGCGCCGGTGCTCGCCTTCGCCGATGAGACCTTGCGCGAGGTCGCCGACAGGATGGTCTGGAGCGGTCACGGCGTGCTGCCCGTCGTGCAACGGGACGAGCCGCGCCGGCTGGTGGGGCTCGTGAGCCAGTTCGATCTGCTCAAGGCCCACGAGCGGGTCCTGATCGAGGAGCGCCACCGCGAGCGCGCGCTTGGGCCGCGCCGGCGGGTCTCCGGTTCGGGCAAGTCGCCTTCCCTGCTGGAGCCGGCCGGAGGATGACCGTGCTCAGCGCCAAGGGACCCTTGCTCGACGAGGACTACCAACGGCTGCTCGCTTTTCGCAGCGAGTTGCGCGCCTTTTTGCGCTGGAGCGAGCAACAGGCCGACAACGCTGGGCTGACGCCGTCGCTGCACCAGCTGCTGCTGGTTCTGCGGGGCCATCCGGCCGAACCAGGGCCGACCGTCGGACAGGTGGCCGAGGAGCTGCACATACGACACCACAGCGCGGTCGAGCTCGCCCAACGGGCGGAGACCGCGGGCTTGATCTGTCGTGTGCGAGATGACGCCGACCATCGGCGCCTGCACCTGGCGCTGACCGGCACCGGCCGCACGCGCCTGGAGGATCTGACCCGCGAGCACCTACCCCGCATCGGGGCGCTCGCGCAGACCCTGGAGCGGGTCGTGAACCCGGAGGGCCGCGGGTGAGCGTCTTCTGCGGGGAGCGGCGCAGGTGAGCCACGTGTGGTTCGTCATCCGCTGGCTTCACCTGCTGGCGATGGCCTTCTTCGTGGGTGGCCAGATGATGCTTGCGTTCGTCGTCGTTCCGGTTGGGCGAAGGGCCAACGACCGCGAGGCGCTACGCGCGATCGCACGGCGCTTTGGCTACGGCACATTGATCGCGCTCGCCGTCTTGATCGCTACCGGCACGGCAATGGCGTTCCACTTCGAGCTGTGGAGCGACGGCGCGTTCCACGTCAAGCTGGCGCTGGTCGCAATCGTGGGGGTCTTGCTCGTGTGGCACATTCGCCGCTCGGACCTGCACATGCTCGAGGGCATTGTGTTCCTGCTCTCGCTGGCGATCGTATGGATCGGGCTTTACCTGGCCAACGGCTATTCGTGAGGCGCCTGAGGCCAGGAAATCCGCCGGACGAGATCGGAGGGTCCCAACTCGATCAGCCCGCTTTGCTCGATTGGGCTATACGCGCCATCGGTGAGCGTTAGCCAGTGCACCGCGCGTGCGTCGGGATCCACGATCAGCATCTCCTCGACGTGGTGCGCCGCGTAGAAGGGCAGCTTCTCCCACGTCTCGTCGCCGGGTGAGAGGATCTCGACTACCAGTGCCGCCGTTGGGTGCCACATAGCCTCCGCGCCGGGACGATGGAGCCCGCCGTCGGGCACGCGGAAGTCCCGCTCGGACTCGCCCAGATTGAACTCGGCCATCGTCGGCTGCAGCCCGGCCGCTCGCGCGGGCCCGTCGAGGATGACGGCCAGCTGCTGGACGAGGTCGGCGTGCCGATGGCTAGGCGCGGGGACCACGTGCAACACTCCCTCCCAGACCTCGTCTTTGTGGTCTTGGCCGAGCTTCTTGCGGCGCTCGAGCAATGCGTGCAACGCGGCCGGGGGCGGATCGAGTACCAGCGTGGGCATCGCTCAGTTAGCCCAGGCGCCGCCGCGTTTCCGCGAACAGCTGCTTGAAGATGAGCCCGTTCAAAGGCGCGCCGGGCTTGCCGAGCGCGGTGGGTTCTACCGCGAAGGTCCAGGTGAAGCGGCAGCGGTCGGGGCCGTCGGGCTCGACGACGTAGTCCTCAGCGAGGCGCTTGAAGACAGGCAGGTTGGCCTCGGTGGCGTAGAACGCGTAGCGACGGCCCTCCTCCCAGACGAAGAAGTACTCCTGCAGCTTCATGGCAGCGCCGAGGACCTTCACCTGGCGTGTCGTCCCGATCCCGAACGGGCGCCCCGAGGTCCAGCGGACCGAGAGGATGCGACACCAGTCGAGTGGGGTAT
This sequence comes from uncultured Solirubrobacterales bacterium, assembly GCA_963753145.1. Lineage (GTDB taxonomy): Bacteria > Actinomycetota > Thermoleophilia > Solirubrobacterales > Solirubrobacteraceae > Palsa-744. Next base: position 384,080 of record CAVWAX010000003.1, on the reverse strand, counting down.
CTGAGGTGAGCCTGCGCCAGACCTCCTCGGCGGGACGCGCGATCGCGAAGGTCTCCGAGTAGCGCGAGGGCGCGCCGGTCAGGAAGCCCTCGTCCGCCCGTTGGAGGGTGGAGGCCATGATCGCCCGAGCCTATTGCTTTGGTGAGCCTGGTGGCAGTCTGCCGCGTAGAGGCTTGCGATTTGCTCAGGCCCTCCGGTCGGGGCGTCGCCGTAGGCGATACCAGATGCGCGGCACGCGTCTCATCGGGCCCGGTGGGGCGGGCCCGGAGTCGCTTTGGACGGAGATGAGTTCCCAGTGCCGGCCGAAACGGCGCTGAATCTCCTCCTCGGAGGCACCGGCGGGAGCGCCGATGCGGCGGGGGCCGGGCACGAAGGACATCAGGAGCAAGCTGGCGCCGGGAGCGGCGAGCTCGGAGATCCCTTGCACATAGCCCTCGCGCACGGGGGCGGGCAGATCGTGGAAGCAGCCGCGATCGTGCAGCAGGCCAAAACCGCGGTCTAGTCCGAGCGAAGCGAGCTCGCCGACGTCGCCCTCCACCCAGCGGACGCTCACGCCCGCGCCATCGGCTCGCCGGCGCGCCTTGGCGAGCGCGTGGGGGATGGCGTCGACCCCGGTGGTCTGCCAGCCGCGCTGAGCCAGATAGACGGCCTGCAGGCCGGTGCCGCAGCCGATGTCGAGCGCGCGGCCGGCCGGGAGGGCGGTGGAGCCCTCGACGAGCGCGGTCAGCTCGGATGGGACGTGGTCTTGATCCCAGGGCGTAAACCCCAGCCGGTAGAGCACGCGGTAGCGGAGACTCATGGGCCAAGCCTGTCATATTGCGGCCGGCGATTGCTTGACAGTGGCGGTCAAGGGTCGTAGGCGTGCCCGAAGGGTGGCAAGCGGCGTGGACCATGCGAAACGCAGGTGCTTCGCGACGCATCTTCCAATTGGTGGGACATGGGCGTACGATCGGAAGTACCACCGCGCTCCGCTGCGCTTGATGCGCGCGCATACCCCTCTCCCGCGGGCGCACTTCGCTGCAGTGGACGCGGTGGTTGCTACCTCATCGGATCTGTGACCGGGCCGGGACCGCGACGGTAGACGGCGAAGAAGTCGCGGTCGTCTGGTTCCAGGTAACGGTCTGCGGTGTGCGACGGTTGGGGCTCGACCATCTTTGCGCCGAGGCCGTGGCGATGGCTGTAGGTGATCAGGGTGTGCCAGTAAGGGTTGATGTCGAGCTCCATCGCGCGCACCGCGCCGATGTGACGCAGGAGCTTGGCGATCGAGATCACCGTTTGGCCTTCGGCGGCGACGAACATCAGGTTGCCGTGGCGGTCGATGCCTGCACCGGTGCGCCACACGCGTGTCACGCCGCCGAGCGTGAACCCCCATTGCTGACTGTTGGGGTCTTCGTTCAAGGTGGGGTTCAGGCGCCCTTCCCAGACAATCGGCGCGAGGCTCTGGCGCGTCCAGGCGACGCCTGGTCCAGCGTTCGGGCCACCGCTCCACTTGACGATCGCGACGCGACCGTCGCGGTAGCCGACGAGCGTGGCCTTGCCGTCCTTCAACGGCTCGTTAACGTGGCCGTCTACCGTCGAGCCGTTTTCACCGTCTTCGTAGGTGAACCCACCATTGAAGGTGGCGAGTAGGCGCGAGCGCTGACCATAGGGCACCATCATCGGTCCACGCACCGCCGCGCTGGGTGGCTCGTAGCGTCCCGGGTAGTAGCCGATCGCGGTGCGTGTGTGGTCAAACCAGGCCACATAGGCGAGCAGCTCGGGATATTCGGCTTCGGGGCGGAAGCTCGTCACCAATACCGGCGGGCCGCCTTCGACGGGCGGCCCTGTCGGCTTCCAGATTCCTTCCCCGTTCAGTGGATGTGCGAACACGGGCCTGATCGGCGGTGGCGATGTCGCTGTCAGCTTGGCTCTCGTTCGGCCCAGCCCCAGGGCCGGCAGGCTCTTGGGCGCCGGCCCATCCTTCTTGGGCGCGTTCGCTGTGTAATAGAGGTGCTCGATGTCGTCGACGACTGTGTTCCCGAAAGGCACATCGGTTCGCACCCACTCGGCGCTGCGGGCGCCGAAAGACATGCTTGTCGGTCTCAGCATCCAAGCCGAGTAGGAGACGATCGCCCAGGTGAGAAGACCAAGTAGGGGAACCCCGATCAACAGGAGGCCGCGTCGTCGCATGAGCCGGGTCTTGCGCTGTTGTGTGCGGCGCGTCCGCAGCTGCTCGCGCGACATTGGGAGGTGAGCCGGGCCGGCGCTCTCAGGCGGATCGTTCACGCCCGCACGATGCCCGCTGAAGGGTTCGCCGATCCAATGGGTGCACCGAGTTGCGCTCTCGCACCGACACAGACCAGACCATAGGCGCCACCCGGTGCGGGCCTGGTGAGAATCCCTTCATCGAGATTATTCGGCCGGATCGGTAGGTGCGTGGAGAACCCGCGAAGCGTCAGATGTCTTCTGTGCGGTGGGGTGGGGAGATTTTGGCGACTCCTTGGGTCTGCGCTTGCTCACGGCGAAATGTGTCCGCGAGTACGTGGCCGGGAATGGCGTCACGCTTTCCATGCGCCAAGCAGATCCTTGGCGCTGAGCACGAGGTCCGCGCGAACGCCGGCCTGAGCGCCGCGCGGCGCCACGGCGAGCAGGCGCGCCGCTGCCGCCCGTGGGATCACAGAGCGCGCGCTGGTGAGCTCGGTGAGGTCACGCGCGCCGAACAGGGCGCGCTCGCGCCACTTGATCGAGCCGACAACCACGGGAGCGCGCCGGCCGTCGAGGCCGACGAGGTCGTACTCGTGAGCGCCGGTCCTGTCCCACCAGCCACCCACCGACTCGATCGAGTCATACGGGGCGGGCAAGGTCGGCGCCAGGCGCAGTACCGCGTCGCGTACGAGCGGCTCGATCGCCTTGCCGCGCCATGTCGGCCATGACTGGCGAAAGGCGCGCAGCGCGAGGTCGCCGCGTCCGACCTCGACGTTGCGCAACTGCGGCTCGAGGAACCGGAACCAGAAGCGCAGGTAGGAGTCGGCGATCCGGTAGCGCTTGAGGCGGCCGCTCCTGCTGGCTGCCGGCAGGTTGAACAGCGACGAGACGCTTGGACTGGACGAGCGTCTCGGTCGCCCTGACGACAGCGGTCTCGGCGGCGCGGCCACCGCCCAAGGTGGAGGCGATCCGCGAGAAGCTCACCACTCCGATCTCATCCGCTCCGATCGCGCTCAGTACGGCTCTCGTGCCCGCCTGGTCGGAAAGCTCTCCGGCGAGGTTGATCTGAGCGACGTCCGCGAGCAGGCTGTGGGGGCGGGCGAAGGTGTCCTGTAGCAGCTTCTCCGCGGACGCGAATCGCCTGGCGTGCGCTACCAGCTCGGGGAAGCCGCCGGTTATAAGCTGGGCGTCGAACGTCTCGATCGCGCCGCGGGAGTCTCCCAGCGCCCGCGCCGTCTCGGCCGGGTTGAACGGCTCCACCACCAGGTTCGCGTCCAGGCGACCGAACAGCGGGCGGTCGTGCTCGAACAGGCGGTTCATCATCGCTTCGTCGGATCCGACGAGCACCGCGAGCACGGGGCGTCGATGCAGATCGCCGTCCCACAACGACTGGAGCAGGCCATCGAGGCCGCTGTTGGTTTGCACCGCCCACGGGAACTCGTCGACGACGAGGATCGCCGGGCGCTCGTCGAGGGCGAGTCGCACCCGCGAGAGCAGGTCGTACCAGTCGGATGGCATCACAGCGGCGATCGAGTCCAACCCGGGGAGCGGTCTCCGTGCCGAGGCGAGCATCTCCACGGCGCGGCGCATCTGCACCTCCACCGGCGTGCCCTTCATCCCGGCGATCACGCCGTAAGGGACCTCACTGCCGGCGGCGAACTGCTCGAGCAGGCGCGACTTGCCGACCTGGCGCCTCCCTCTCACGGCGATCAGACGGCCCGTGCCGGATTCGCTCACACGGCGAAGCTCCTCGCCGAGCAGCGCCAGCTCCCCACCACGGCCGTAGAAAGGGATAACAGGCATCAATGTATGCTACATCAAAGTAGCCTACATGCGATGGGGTCGGGGAGTCAGCTGCGAGAGCTGTCGCGCAGGCGCTGGTGGTGCTCGCCGAGAACTCGCGCCAGCATGCGACGGACTCGCGGGTCGGCGCGATGGCGGCGTGTGCGATCGAGCGCCCGCTGAACGAGATGCATCTGCTGAGGCTGGATCTGGTCTCAGGCCTGGCTGCGGCGGATGATCGGGGGGAGCGGTTGCGCAGACCGCGAGGACACTTGCCCATGGTGCTCACTCGCCCCCCATTCCCAATTCGCCCGCGGCGACGCCGCAACCCTCCCCCTACGCCTCTTCCCTCGACCCGTCCAAACCCGCGAGGGCGGAGCTTTTGTTGGCCGCCTGACGTGGACCAGGGGCTGCATGATCGTCACAAAGGCGCCCCATAGGCTAATAGGTGAGGACATGGAGCGGGAGAGTCTCAACGGGGATGCGCTACTGGTCGCGGCCGGCTCCGATGCGGAGTCCTTCGCGGCCTTCTACCGGCTCTTCGAGCGTCCGGTGCTTGGCTTCTTCATGAAGGCCACGGGCACCCCCGAGCTGGCGGCGGACCTGACGGCCGAGACGTTTGCCAGGGCGCTGGAGTCGGTGGACGGCTATGACACGGCCAAGGGGCGGGCCGATCAGTGGCTGTTTGGGATCGCTCGCAACGTGCTCGGTTCCAGCCGTCGAGCGGGGCGCGTTGAGGCGAGGGCGCGCGAGCGCTTGGGCATGGGCCGCTTGGTGGTCGACGACCACGCGGCGTGCACGATCGCGCGTTTGAGCGAGGACGGCCGCACGGCGGGGCAGGAGCTGGCGGGGCTTCCCGATGAGCAGCGCCGCGCGATCGAGGCGCGCGTCGTGGAAGGTCTCGACTACGGAGAGATCGCGGGCCGGCTGGGCTGCTCGCAGGCGGTCGTGCGCCAGCGGGTGAGCCGGGGGCTGGGCACACTACGAGCAAGATTGGCTGGTGGACGATGAGCATTCTCGAGCAGCTGGAGCGCGACCTGCTGGAGGCGGCCCATCGCAGGCTCGCCGACGGCGCCCACGGCGCACCCGAACCGGACGCGTTCGCACGGCGGGCGCCGCGCTCGCGAGGCCGCCTGAGGCTAGGTTGGCATGGGCCCGTGAGGAGGGGTTGGCGCTTGCCTTTGATCGCACTCGGCTGTGTGCTGGCGAGCGCCACGATCGCGCTGGCCGCGACCGGGGTGATCCTCACCGGGGCGCCGGTTCGTCCCGAAACACAGCCGAATCCCGCTGTGGGGCAAGGCGCTCCCGTGCCGGGCGCGGCGCGGTTGCTTTCGTTGCGGGTGCCCGACCCGGAAGGTGGTTTGGAGTGGGGGATGAAGGTCGTGCGTACCTCTCGAGGGGAGCTTTGCGTTCAGATCGGCCGTGTCCGAGGCTCGCAGCTGGGACAGCTGGGGATCGACGGGGTCTTCCACGACGACGGGCGCTTTCATCCGATGCCCGCGGACATCTTGCCGGGGAGCATCAGGCAAGGGGTGAACGGGGGTGAGAACGATGCGAGCGCCACCGTCAGTTGCGCTTTGATCGGTCAGGCGGTCGCGGGCGAGCACCGGGGCGTGGACCGCAGTGCCGGCGCGGCCAATGGACGCGAAAGCGCGCGCCCGAGGAGCGAGCTGAGGAACATTTATTTCGGGCTGCTCGGCGCGCAAGCGGTGAGCGTGACTTACCGGGCGGGCAGGACGCCCGTGACCATTCCGGTGTTGGGACCGCTCGGCGCGTACTTGATCGTGCGTCGCGCCGAGCCCCGAGAGCAGGTTGGCTTCGGGAGCGAAAGCATAGGCACCGAGGGCGATCTGCCGGCTTATCCGCCGCTCACCGCGATCACCTACCGGTTTGCCGGCAAGCTGTGTGAGCGCGGCCCGGTCGTCGCGCCCGGCGGGCACTCGGAGGTCGCCGATCCGTGCCCCTTCCCGCATTGGCCGTCGGTGGCGGGCGTGCCGCCGCGCGAACTTCACCAACCGCTGGACTTCCGACTAGAGGTCAACCATGGCCGGCTCACGGGAGTGCGGCTCAGCTTCAAGGCGCCGTTTGCGGTGCAGAGCGCCAAGCAGGACTACACGATCCGGGTCCCGGGCGTGGAGTGCGGCCGGGAGACATTCGCGCACCGCCGCCCCGAAGAGATCGCGACGGGCTATGACGAGACAACCCTCGGCCGCGACGTGGCAAAGGGGGCTACGGTCACGCACCGGTTCTCGGCGGGCGAGCTGTTCGCGCCCCTGTGCGGCCTGCCGTCCCATCCGAGGGCGGTACACAGGAGCACTGCCACGATCGAAGTCCTCTACCAGGCATACCAAGGGGCGGTGCCGGTGATCGTGGGCAAGGTCCCGGTGAGCAAGCCTCCGAGAGTGCCCGTTGCGTCAACGGATGGGTAGCTCTCAGTGTTTCTTGTGGGTGTTGTGCCCTTTGGCCACAGGGGTGCGCTTGAGTGTGATGGCCTTTACCGAGGAGCGCGGCAGGCCGCTCTTGTAGAGCATGCTCGGGAGGATCATGTTGACGCGCACGTAGACGGTCACCTTGCCGCGCTTGCCCGCCAGCTTGGCCAGCGCCGCGTGGTTGAGCTTGAGCACCAGCTTCAGCTTGCCGGCGGCGACGTTGCGCCGCACGACGTGGGCCAACGGCTTGATCGCCCTGGTCTTCTGTCGCTTGGGGGTCCGGTGCCGGGTGGAGGAGAACGCCGAGGTCCTGGCGTTCTTGAGTATTTCCTTCTCGAATTCCTCCTGGGCCTTGAGCATCTTGGAGATCGATTCGATCGTCTCGCTGGCGTCCTTCATCAGCACTTTGCCTTCGGCCTGTTCGGCGGGCGAAGGGGCGTGTGTGAGTTCGACGGCGCGCTGGTTGAGCTTTTCGATGCTCTGGTCCATTTCCTTTACCGAGTTGGCGTTCTGGCCACCTGTGGCGTCGACCTTCTTGGCGTCGGTCTCGGTGAGCTTCAGGTCCGTGGCGGAGACGGTGTCGAGTCCGGTGAGTGCGGGCAGCGTCAGCGGCAGCGGCGCGGGGCTCGGATTGGAGCCCTCGGCGGAGCCTTCCACGGTGGTGCCGTTGGTGGGCACTTCGACGCCGAGGTTGATTTCGTTGGGATACTGGCCGGGCGGGCCGGGGGGAACTTCTTCGGTGCCTTCGCCTGTGCCCATACCAAGGAACTGGGTGCGCCCGCTGCTTGCGGAGTGTCGGGCGTCGCCGCCGTAGCTGGCGGTGATTTCGGGCAGAGAGCTGTTGGCGGTTTGATAGACGAGGGTGCAGCTGCCAACCGAGGGTGAGCCCGAAGTGGGCGCCAGCGAGCAGTTCGCGCCGCTGAAGGCGCCGCTGGTGCTCGTGAACGTCACGCTCCCGGTGGGCGTGACGGGTGTTCCCGCTCCCGCGTCACCGACCTCGGCGACGCAGGTGTTCTCCGAGGTGGCGAATTCGTAGTTGCAGGTCACGGTCGTGGCCGTGGGCCGCTTGGCTGATTTTTCGGCTTCTTCTTTGGCTTTCTTTTCGGCTTCTTCTTTGGCCTGTTTTTCTTTTGCCGGTCCTTCGGAGGTGGAAGATGAGGTGACTTCCATCCAGAATTCCCCGGCTTCGAATGAGCCGTTCCCGCCGATGTTGCCGTTGCTCAGGATGCTCAGCGAGGGAATTACGTCATGTGACGCATAGCCCCCCTCGGTCTGAGAAAACGTTACAGCGCTTCCATTCTCGGTCCCGGTGAGGGTAAAATTGATTCCATCGACCACGGACGTCCCGGAGAATTCGCCGGTGGTCATGTTCATCTGCGTGACCGTCTGGGTGCCGTTGGCCGCCTGACGAACGCCGCCGACGAGAGGTCCCGATGCCCACGTCCCCTGAAGGTCATAGGTCGGCGCCGCGGCAGAGGCCACGGAGGCAGGCGCGAGGCACGCCAGCACACCGATCGCGGCGCCCAAGGCCATCCGGGCTGCGCGCCGTCGTCGGCGCAGGTGCGCGTCTGGGCTCGCTTTCGCCGGCCGATGGGTCGTTCTGGGCTCGAACGCCTGTCCACACTCGTCCATGTCACTGCCTCCGTCCTGGTCGTCCCGTCGCGGCCGGCCAGACTACCTGGATTTGAGGGTGTCTCCAGAAGACTCTGGGCAGACGCACGCTCAAGGACGCCAAGAACTGGCGGCCCCCGCAAAAAGAGCCTGCAAATAGGCACAACTGTGGTTAGGGGGCCACCAAACCCGCGATACGCACTAGCCACGTAGGCCGGCTCCTCAAAATGATCGAAGCGCTACCGTTTGGCCCATTCCCGGGGCACTGGAGAAGCGTGCGCTGACCATCGTCGGCGAGGTGATCGGGCTTCTCGATCTCGATGAGCTCTGCCGCGGCTTGCTTGGTGCGCTGCGCGAAGCCGTGCCCGCCGAGTGGTGCGCGCTGAACGAGCTACCAGCCGATCTCCCCCACACGGTCTCGCTTGCAGAGCCCGAGGTTCCGCCGGAGGTGCACGTCGCGTTCGCGCGCTATGGAGGGCAGAACCCGATCGTCGAGTACTACTTGAAGACTGGTGAGGGTCGCGCGATGCGCTTCTCGGACCTCCTCACGCGCCGCGAGCTCCACCGGCTCGCCCTCTACCGCGAGGTCTACCAGGCGCTGGGGGTGGAGTACCAGATCGCCTTCACCCTGCCCTCCTCCTACGGGCGCGTGCTGGGTATCGCGCTGAGCCGCGCCAAGCGCGACTTCACCGCCGCCGAGCGTGATCTGCTCAACCTGGTGCGGCCCTATCTGATCCAGGTCTACCGCAACGCTCTCGCCCATACCGAGCTTGCGCGGGGAGCGGGCCGGCAGATCGTGATCGCGGACCTGCGTGGGCTCGGCCTCACCGAGCGCCAGGCAGAGGTGCTACGCCTCGTGGCGATGGGAAGCTCCGATCAGGCCGCCGCGGATGCGCTCGGCATCAGCATCCGCACCGCACAGAAGCACCTCGAGGGCTGCTACCGAACGCTCGCGGTGAAGGACCGCTCGCAGGCCGCGCAACTGGCCTGGGTCGCCGCGAGAAGCGGCTGATCTCGCAAAGCGAAACGCGGGCATATGCGCGCTGGGCGTGTAGTCGTCGAGGGGCGGCGGCCGGGCGTGGAATGGGCAGGCCCTGGAACGGGTAGATCCGGATGACCCAACGAAAACGAGGAGCGGCTATGGCTGTAGGAATCCGCATCAAGCTTGCCGGCGTGGACGCCGAGCAGTTCGACAAGTTGGAGGCGGCGATCAATCCGCGCGCCGATCACCCCGACGGGCTTATCTTCCACGGGTCCGGTCCGATCGAAGGGGGTTGGGGGGTACTTGACTTCTGGGAGTCGCGTGCGCAGTTCGACAGTTTCGCGGCGGGGCGCATAGCCCCAGGGGTTCAAGCCGCCGGAATCACGGCCGAGCCGGAGATCCACGAATTTCCGGTCCACGAGTACTTGTCGCGATAGGACGGCGCGCCGAAGCGATCGCTCCAGCCGGGCGCACGCCACCAGAGATTCCACTTGGTGGTCTTGGCGCTCGTCTGCGGGCCGCCGCCCTCGCGGGATGACGTGGACCCTTTGTATGTCGCGGCTCGGCGGGTACTGCTCGATGCGCTGACAGCGCTTGCGCCGCACGGCGATGCTGTGATCCTCGTCGGCGCGTAGGCCGTCTACATCCATGCGGGAGCCGCGGACATAGCCGCGGATTAGACATCCGGAGAATCCGGAGCGAGACCCCGGATAATCCGGGTCGAGGGGGTCATTGTCTGCATGACCGCCGACCAAAGCCGCTCACCGGCCTTCTTCAAGTGTCCTGAGCAGACCGGCCAGGGCGCGATCGCCGACGCGCCTGAAAGCGAGCCGGAGCAGCGGATCGGCGAGCTTGAGCGCGCCCTTGAGCGCGAGATCGGCGTCGTAGACGATTCGCGTGCCACCGCCGGAGGGTTCGAAGACGATCCGGTCCAGCGAGACGACAGTCGAGCTCTCGCCGCGAAACGTGACGGCTCGGGGTGGGTTGTACTCGACGATGCGGTAGGTGAGGGGAGTCTTTCGGCCGAGGAACACGGCCACGAGCCGAAACTCGGTTCCCTCGCGAACCGGTGCATCGCCGAGGCGCTCGGCTTCGATGACGCCCGGGTCCCACTCCGCGGTGGTGGAGAAGTCGCTCAGGTAGGCAAACATCTCCTCTGGGGTACGCGCGGTGTCGAGGCTCGCGTTGTAGTGGGCCATTTGGACTCTCCTCCCTCATCGATTCGGATCGGCGCCGGGCGCGGCCTGGGTCTCGGCGGGCGGCGACGCCGATTCGTGCCAGCCGCTGAGGCGTTCGCACTCGGCCCACAGCCGCTCGCGTTCGGCGGGTGTCTGCTTGGTCCTGGGCAGCAGGTGGGTGGGGCGGCGGCGGCGGTCGTGCCAGAAGCCGCCCGAGCTGGTCGCCGGCTCGGCGGCGGCGCCGAGCCAGACGATCGTGTCGGCGCCCTGCGCCGGCGTGCGCAGCAGCGGCTTCGTCAGGCCGTAGAAGCGCGGCAGCGAGGCCTTCAACCCGGGCGTGTCCACCCAGCCCGGGTGCATCGCGTGCGCGACTACTGAGTTGCTCGGTAGCTGCCGCGCCCACTCCTCGGTGAGCATCGCCTCCGCGCGCTTGCTGCGCGCGTAGGCGGTGGCGCCGTCGAAGCGCTCGCGCGCCATCTGCAGGTCGTCGAGGTGGACTCGCTGCGTGTACATGCCGCCCGAGGACACGTTGACGATGCGACCGGGGTCGCTCGCGGCGAGCAACGGGACCAGCAGGTTCGTCAGCAGGAACGGTCCGACCACATTGGTCGCGAACGTCAGCTCGATGCCGTCCGCGGACAGCGTCCGCTCTTGCGGCAGCGCGCCGGCGTTGTTGACGAGGACGTCCAGGCGCGGCGTCTGGGCGTGCAGGCGCTGCGCGTACCGTCGCACCGAGTCCAGATCGGCGAGGTCGCACAGGTCGAGCTGCACTTCGCCGTTGCCGCTCTGAGCCGCGATCTGCTCGCGCGCGAGCTCGCCGCGCCGCTCATCGCGCGCGAGCAGATGCACAGTGGCGCCCAGGCGCGCGAAGCCCTCGGCCGCGGCGAGGCCCAGGCCGGAGCTGGCGCCCGTGACGAGCACGACCTTCCCGTCCATGGGGGGGATGCCTGTGGGTTTGAACGTGCGCTCGCGGAGGCTGTAGCCGACGCGCGTGTATCCCAGCACGACGGTGCGGTCGAGGACGGTGTCGAGCCATGAGAACATGTCGTGTTAGACAGGATAGAATTATTCGCAGAGGAGATCGATGAGGATCGCAACTACCCGAAGTTCGCACGCTTGCTGGGCGAGCTTGGCGTGGCGACGCAGCCGTCGCGGATGAGCCGGGCGACGCGCCCACCGGGCCAATTCGCATACTCACACAACCGCGAACCCTCGGCCATTGCTTTAACCCTGTCAGTTTCTATTACTGTTTCACCCCCAGGAGCGACTCGACGCGGTCGTGGCGGAGGTGACGAACACGCCTTGGGGAAAGCGCCACGCGTATGTGCTGACGCGCACAGGCGACGCGGAGCTTTCCGCAAGCTTTGCCAAGGCGCTGCACGTGTCGCCGTTCATGGGGATGGAGCAGCGCTACACGATTCGAACCGGCCAAAAACATCGCGCCCGGCTCGGGACAGCCGGGATCGCCGGTCTTTCAGGCGAGCGGTGTGGCGTTGTCAGCGGCGAGATCGCGCGGCGCGGGGAGACCTCAACGGCGTCCTGCGCCCATGGCTGCTGACGGGCTGCGCGACCGATAGTTCGATCGCGTACTCCACTTCTTCAGGCAGGTGCCGCCCTTGAACACCCAGGTCTCGCTCAGCGCGGGGTGCGAGCCGATCGCCCACAACAGCCAGCCGAGCACGTAGTCCTTCTCGACGACCTCCTCGGTGAGCCCCCACTCGCGCGCCCTTGCTTGGATCGCGGCCCCCGCGATCATAGGTCGATTCGGGCGTTGATCTGCAGGCCCCAGCGCCCGACGGTGGGGCCGCTGTGGGGGCCGGCGGGGTCGAGCCGGCCGGTGCCGGCGCTGACGTGAGCAAGGCACGTCTCGATCAGCGAGTCATCCCCGAGGCCGAGCTTCTCGGCGAGATAGCCCAGGCGCTTGAAGACGGTGCGGTTGCCGAGCCGCTTGGCATACGTGAGCACTCGACTCCAGGCGGCGTCGCTTCTCTCGTCGTAGGCGGTGAGGGCCTCGACGGTGTGGCGCAGCCCGCCGCCGAGCGTGGGGTCGTCGAGACAGTCCACCAGGGTGCGCTCTCGGTCTGAGACCTCGACCGGGGTGCCCTCGCGCCAGACGCGCCGCGTGCCGAACAGTGCGGCACTGGAGCGGTGGCGCAGCTCGTAGCGGGCACCCCCGATCGTGCGGTTGCGGCGCGGGACCGGGTGGGTGGTGAGGAACACCGTGGTGGAGAAGATCTGATCGGTCAGGTCCCAGTGGTGCAGGGCCGTCCAACCCCCGATGTAGCCGGGCGCGAGCGCGGCCATCGCGACCGCCCACGGGTCGGCGCTCCACGCCTGGGGATCCTCGGCTTCCAGCGGCACGGTCGTGTAGAGGCCTCGCTGCACCCGTGCGACCCAGCCTTGCGCCGCAAGATGTCGCAGCAGGCGCGCGGCTCGCTCACGGTCGAGGTGGGCGGCCGACGCGGCGTCCGCCGTCGTGAACGGCCCCCGCAGCTCGCGGTTGAGCACGGTGAGGAACGCCCGATTGGCGCCGGATACGCCAGCAGAAGCCATCGGCACATCATATCTAACGAAACGACGACCCGACCGGCGTTTCTCAAGTCTCACTATGGCCCAGAACCGTCGCCCCCGCCCGCCCATGCCACTCCGCCCAGCGTAACGCTCCCGCTCGGCGAGGTCCTGTGCGGCGTGACCCGCAGATGCAACCCTGCGGAGACGTGCTCGAACACAAGGGCCTGCGCCAGGACAACCCCACCCTCGAAATAAGCCAGCTCAACCAGTCGCGAAGGCCCACGAGGCACGACCGCCACAAAACTCCCGTCCCCCCGCGTAACAACACTCCCAACGCTCTCCATCCGGCCACCCCCAACCACTCGCTGCAAAATCTGCACCGAGGCATCAGGGATCGGCGCCCCACTCCCGTCAACCAACCGCGAGGAAACCCGAAAAGAGCTGTCGGCATAACCCCGCGAGACGGTGGAGGGCGAGACGGGAGCAAACGCTGCCCCAAGCGGATCGGCAGACGCCGACAGGACAAGCAGGTCGGCAAACAACACAGAGAACACCGCGACAAACAGCACGAAAACCAAGCAAGACCGGGGCGAGAAAGAACGCATGTGAGCACTCCTGGAAACGGGATTCCGGGCAAAACGCCCGCCAATACCCACATGTCGTTGCGAGCGGCGAAATGACCCCCCTCCCAATTTGCCTACGGCCCGAAAGGCCCACCCCCGCGCTGGCGAACAACCGGCGCGGAAGCGCGCCGAGGAGGCGACGAGGGCACGCCGAGATAGGAGAATCCGCCGGACTTGAAACACGCGCCCCACCCGCAACGCCACGGCGTGCGCCTGCTCCAACAAAGACCCCCGCGCCTCGACAATCCCCGGCGCCAAAGGCAACACCGAGAGCACGCGAGCATCGAAAGCCGCCCGCAACCCCTCCACATCCGTCCGATGCCGCGCCCGGCAAGCCCGGCAATGCCGCAGATGCGCAACCGCCCTGTCCAAAGCAAGCTCCCCGCGCAAGCGCCCGGCAAGCAACCCACCAATCGTGGCCGGCCGGTACCCGCACAGCCGCCCGGTCGAATACAAGGACAGAAACCGAGCCCGCTTGCGCTCGCAGGCCCGCGTGACCTTGCGCGCCTGCGTCTCGGGCATGCAGAGCGCGGTGGCGATCGCCCGCCAGGACCGCCCGTCGGCCACGAGCGCGAACACGCGCCGCTCCAAGGGCGTGAGCTCGGCGATGAACTCCCCGACGATCACATCGTCCTCCCGTGCGATCAGCGCCCGCTCCGGTTGCGCCCACCAGGCGGCCTCCTGTCCGGCCGACTCGACCACGGGCGCGGCGGCGGAGAGGGCCTGTTGGCGCGCCCGCCGGTCGCGGTGCAACCGCAGCGCCCGCATCTTGATCCCGCGATGCAAGGCGGCCCGCAGGTGCTCGACCGACTCGTACTCCTCGCCGCGCTCGACGAGTAGGGCGACTGTCGCGTCATAGATCTCCTCGACCTCGGCCAAGGACGCCCCACCGCACTGGCGAAACTGCCTGGCGATCCAGAGCTCGCGCGAGCGCCAGCGCGCCAGCAGGACGGGCGCGTCGAGCCGGGCGCCGGTGGCGCCCGGTGTAGACCTCCCAGTCAGGGCGGGGCGGTCCCCGGGAAATGTGTCGTCGAAAGCGGCCGTCGCGGACCACTGACCCTCAAGAGGGCAAACCGGCCAAAAACTTTCGTGGTCGGTGTCCTCGCCAAAGTCCGGACTACCCGCGCAGCGGCGTCGGCGATCGGGCAATGGACAGATAGACGACGGGCGGCGCGTTCTTCTCAACCGCAGGAGGGAAGCGACTGTGGCGCGATGAGCGGGCGCGGGAGCGCCTCAGCGGTGGGGCACGAGGCAGCTCTCGAAAATGGCCGCGAGGCCGAGCAGGATCACGGCGAGCGCGAGCCCGAGCAGGCGGGCGCGCCGATCGAGCGCGCGCCGACGATCAACCACCCATCCGCTGGCCCCGACTGTGATCCCCGTCCACTCCAGAGGCAGATGGGGCAGAAACGGGAGCGCTCGAACCCCGTACCCGCCGATGGCGCCGCCGACGAGCAGCGCGGCGAGCAGCAGGTTGGCAAACACGGCGACGTCGCCCAGCAGCCGGGTGGAACGCCGGCGCTGAAGTTCGAGCAGCCCAAGCGTGAGGGGCCATGCGCTGTGCAGGAGGTTGTTGCGGGCGATCGCGAGGACGAGCGGGACGCTGGGCGGCGGATTGCGGTCGCCCGACAACGCGAGGCTGAGCGCGCTACGCGCGAACGGAGCGCCCCCGGGGACGAGCCACAGCAAGAGCGCGGTGGCGAGCGTGAATCCCCAAAGCGCGAAATACACGCCAACCCAAGCCCGCAACGCCACCGCCAAGCGGGGCCGCGCGGGCGCGGTCAACTCTGGGGAAGCCACTGGGACACCGCCCACCCGCCGTCGACGGGCACCGCTTGGGCGAGGCTGACGTGCATGGCGGGAGCGAGCCCTTCGTATTCCCCGCCGCCGGTGGTTTGTTCGCGCGTGACGACGACCCACCACCCGCTCCGCGCGAGGTCGGCGGCCACGGAGACGACGACGCCGCGATTGCCGAGTCGAGCCCGCGCCAAGGTGGCGTCGGCCCGCGCGGAGACGGCGGCCTGGCGCTCGGCCAAGCGCGCGGCGCCGACGCTCATCGAGGCCAACACGGTCTGGTCGCGGGCGAGCGTGCGGTAGGACCAGTTCGAATAGAGCGTGGCGAACCCGCGAAGCGCCAACTCCGGGGTGGCCCGCGGTTCAAGAACGCCGCCCGCCCCGTCCTGCCGAGGGGCCGGCGCGGGCGGCTCGCCGACGTTCTGAACCGAGCTCGCACCCGTACCGGCGCCCTCAGGCTTGGCTGCATAGGGATCCGAGCAACCGCCGGCCCCAAGCACGATCGCCACCCCGCCAAGCACGACGACCCCCAACCGCCTCCACCGAGCGGCCCTCAGCCTGTCTGTAGCCGCTGTGGTGGAGCCGAACACACCCTCACTGACCGCGAGCGCGGCGAACCGGCCAAAATCTTTGTGAGCTACTTCTCCAAGCGCTTAGCGAGAAGG
The DNA here is from genome assembly GCA_963753145.1 of uncultured Solirubrobacterales bacterium. Taxonomy (GTDB): domain Bacteria; phylum Actinomycetota; class Thermoleophilia; order Solirubrobacterales; family Solirubrobacteraceae; genus Palsa-744. Next base: position 368,324 of record CAVWAX010000003.1, on the reverse strand, counting down.
CGGTTCGAGTTCATCCTTGTATCTGTAATCGCGGTCGTGACCGACACTCTCCCTCGCTGTCGGCGGCGGGTCAAGTCGTCCAACCCGCTCAAGATAGGCGCGGTCCTTCGGCCGGTCGGCAACCCGCTTGGAGTGCTCCACGTCTGCAAGGCTCGCGATGGCGACTTCGATTCGGGTCGCGTGAACGCGGCCCACTTGGGCCTCAGGCGCAAGCTGCGTGTAACCGTCTGGAAACCCGGAGGGCGCGACCGTGAGGTCGATCTTGCCGTGGACGGTGCGCAGGTTCCAGACTGCCGCTCGGCCAAACGAAGCTGAGGTGAAATAGTCGGGCGGCAGCTCGATCGCGGTCTCCGGTCGATTGGGATCGATCTCCAGGCGGCATTCCAGCCGGTTGAGTACGTCGGCGAGTCGCTGGAGGTTGCCGTCCTCGCGGTCGGGGGTTATGTCGATGTCTTCTGTGCGGTGGGGTTGTGCGTGGCTTTCAAGCGCGGCCCCGCCGATCAGGACAAACCGCACGTCGTTGTCGCGCAGCGCCCGTAGCAGCGCTTCGCGTCCTGGATCTATGCCGCTGTCTGTCTCGCCAGCCATCTGTCGGCCTCCTCTCGTGCCTCTCGATCTGTGAGCTTGGGCGCCTTGAGGGCCGAACTGCGCAGGCGTTCAGCGAGCTGCAGCGTCGCGTCCAAGGCCAATGCGAACTCGGCGCCAGCACCACCTCGCTCGGACTGTGCGATCCGCAGCAGATCGATCAATGCGGCGACTTGCACCGCAACACCGTTGACTTCCACTCGCTCGGAGTTACGAGCGAGATCGGCATAGCCCCAGGCCCCAGGCAACACGTCGAGCAACCTGATCCGCTCAGGAGTGGGCGCCGCCGCGATGACTGCTGCGGCCCGCTGTCGGTCGCCTGGGTGAACAAGCAGATCGAGTACGTCGGTGCCGTCGAGGATTAGCGGCCAACCGTGCAGTGCCCCCGCGACGGGCCCCACGACAATCGCGCGCAGCCCGGCCTCGCCGACCAGCTTCAGCGCCTCGACGCGCTCGCGCCGGCCACGGCTGAGCTTGAGCACCCGCGCAGCCGGCGTGCGCTGCAGCTGTTCGTAGATCAGCGAGTTCCAAGACCCTTCGTCGGCGTTGGCGAACTGGAGCATGAGATCGAGCCCACACGCGCCGACAGCATCTTGGACCGCACAAAACTTGGGCTCGGTCGCCCCGCTCTCCCATCGCGCGACGGTCCCCTGCGGCACGCCGAGTCGCCGGGCGAGTTCCTGCTGGGTGAGCCCCGCGCGGCGGCGCGCGACGACGATCACATCTCTGGCACGCATACCCATCATAATACCAGAACTGACGTTGACAGAAGGCATCACAACCCCGCCGGATGCCGTACCACCCAACTCGCCCACCCCGGCACCGACGGATAAACCCGCCAGCGCGCCCCGGGCTTCCCGGAGTTGGGCCCGGAGTCATACGCCCCCGCTTCAACCGTGTCGAAGCGAAGCCCACCGACGTACATGAACGCGTGCGAGGCGTTGGCGTAAATCGAGACAAACCGCCCCGGCCCTGGCGGGGAGTCCGCTCAGGCGGGCTCCCCGCAGCTCTTCGCACGCCTGGCGGGTCATCTTGCCGGTTTCAGCATCGAGATCACCGGCCGCTTGACGGGACACCCGGAACTGACGGCGCTCCCGGACGGCACGCCGGCGTGCAAAGTGCGCCTCGCGGTGAAGGGCATGGGTCGCGGCCACGACGTGGGCTATGTGGACGTGACGGAGTTCGGCGCGGGCGGCGCGGCGGCGGCGCGGGAGCTGAGCAAGGGCTGGCTGGTGGCGGTTAGCGGGAGGTTGAAGTACCGCGAATGGGACGCAAGCGGCGCGTATAAGCGCCACGAGTACGAGGTCGTGGGCCACATCGAGTTCCTGGCGGCCCCACGCCCGAAGGACGCCGAGTCCGAGCAGGCGGAGGAGCCGAGCGAGCGCGAGGTGGCGGTCGCTGCCTGAGCGCAGAGAGGGCGCGCGGGCGAGAGGCCCGCGCACGTCTACTGGGCGCTGAGCAAAGTCCTCGACCTGGACGAGCTGACCGAGACCAACCGCAGGCTGGCGATGAAGCTCGGCGCGGACGTGAGGTGCGCGGACGCGACACGCATCTTGCGGGTGCCGGGCACCTGGAACCACAAGGGCAAACCACAGCCGGTCGAGCTGCTCCACCACAGCGACTCGCGCCACGACCTCGGGGAGATCCTCGCCGGGCTCCCCGCGCTCGAGCTCTCACAGCGCGGCGTCCGCGCCCAAACACGCGTACGCGACCAGGACCCGCTGCAGCGAATCGAGCCGGCGCACTACGTGCGCTTGCTCACCGGCAAGACCCCCGACCGGGAGGGCAAGATCGAGTGTCCCTTCCACGAGGACGAGAAGCCGAGCCTGCACGTGTACCCGACCCCGGAGCAGGGCTGGGCCTGTTACGGCTGCGAGACGCGCGACGGCAAACCGAGGGGCGGTGACATCTACACGCTGGCCTCCCAGCTGTGGCGCATCCCAACCCGCGGCCCGACTGCCTACCAACTCCTGAACGCAAAGCAACTCGCGGACGCTCTGAAGGTGTCGGTTGACTACGCGTACGCGCACGCGGTGGAGCTGGGCGTGATGCGACTCGGCGACGGCCCGAAGGCGCACCTGCGCTTCGACCTGGAGACCGCGAGGAGAGCGATGGAAGCACGCATCCGCAGGGGACGCGTGGTCGAACAGCGGGCGAAGCGCAGAAGGTGACCGTGCGAAGCGAGGAGCGTTCGATGCGCGGCGTGGCGGCCCGGTGTCGGTGGTCCGCGGAGGCGAGGACGCTCGGCGATGGCTAGACCGGCTGGTGGACAGGTCACCGAACGTGCATGGGCGGACGGCGAAACGACCACGTTCGGCGCGCGCATCTACGCCTACGGGGAGCGTCACCGCCTCGTGTTTGGGACCAATGCCCAGGGATGGAACCGCCGGCGCGCCGAGATCGAGATCGAGTTGATCCAGCGGCAGGTGCTGCACAGCACGTGGGAGCCGCGCTCGCGTGCGATCAAGGAGGCGAGCGCTCGAGGCAAGCCGCTGACCGAGACGGTGACCACCAAATCGGGGAGGACCTACAGGAGGCGCAAGCGAGCACTGTCGAACACGTCGATCAACTAGATGTTGGGCCTGTTGAGCCAGATACTGCAGAGGGCGGTGGATTACGAGCACATCGAGCGCAACCCGATGAAGGCGGGCGCGCGCAAGGATCGCTTCCTGCCCACGGTGAAGCCGATGCGCTCCTTCTTGGAGGTGGACGAGCTGGACGCCCTGCTCCAGGCCGCCGGCAAGCTCGACGAGTCGGCTCGACGAGACCGGCGCGTGGGCCGCCGCGCCGCGCTGGCGACCCTGGCGCTCACGGGCTTTCGAATCTCTGAGCTGTGTGACCTTGAATGTAGGCACGTCGATCTGGTGAGGGCGCGCATCAAGCTGGAGGACGCCAAGACGCCGAAGGGGGTGCGCGAGGTGGAGATGACTGCTCGGTGCCGGCGCGAACTGAGACGCCATCACGCGCAGCGCGTGGGCGACGGCTTCCCGATGGGTCCGAAAGACCACTTCTTCGGCACGCCGACGGGACGCAGGCGTGACCCGGACCGCTTCCGCGACCGCGTCCTGGGGCGCAGCACGGCCCTCGCCAACGAGAGGCGATCTGAGGCGGGCCTGCCGCCCCTACCGAAGATCACCCTGCACTCGCTGAGACGCACCTGGGCGATGCTGGCCGCCCAAGCCGGCCGCGACCCCCACTGGATCTCAGACCAGATCGGCCACGAGTCGGCCGCCTTCACCCTGCAGGTCTACCAACAGACCCGCCACCGCCGCCTGACCGCCGATGAGCGCCAAGCCATATGGATCCTGATGCGCTTCGACGACGAGCCAACCAAGAGTCCCTTCGCCGCAGTACGTCAGTAAGTCGGCGAGACGCGGCGTCAACAGCCACCGCCAAAGCGCGCCTCAGTCGCCGGCGCCGACCGTTTAACCCGATCAACGTCGTTACACAAGGGATACTCCTGCTTTTCGTCCGGAGCGGCACTCTGCCGAGGGTCGCGCGAGATGCCCGCTTTGCTCGCGAGAGGAGCGGTTCGAGCCCGGCTGGGAGGGCGAACTGCGGACAGCAGCCCGGAGGGAGACCTCGTTGCGCACGAGATCTCCAAGCTCGACCTTGTCAGTCCCGATCAGATCGGGAGCCCTCGGCTACATGGCGGAGCAAAGGCTCAGGATCGGCGACGTCGAGTGCTTCCGATATGTCTTGTCGGGCTTTGTTCATGAGGCGGACCGCCGAACTCTTGTCCACGCCGAGGATGTTCGCGACCTTGCGCAGGCTCAGGTTCTCATAGTAGTAGAGAGCAATCATCAGCTTCTCGCGCTCTGGGAGCCCGGCTACGGCCTGTGCGACTTGATCTCTCGCGGCCGCATCGGCGAGACCGGACTCCCAGCGATCCGCAGCAAGTGCCAACGGCTGCGTCTCGATCCGAGCCGACGGAACATGTCGTGCGAGTTCCGTAACAGCGCGGTGTAGCTCGTCGAATGCGACCTTCGACTGATGCTCGACCCGCAGCAGTTGCTCCTGGACGTTGCGGGTGGTGGCGCTGTCCGCGGCTGCCCACTTGACACCGAATGGCAACTCTGACGGAAGATCGTCGCGCCAAAGCTGGAGCAGGACCACCGCGAACACCGCGATGAGCGCCGCAGCGGCGGCGCCGCGCTCGACTTGGAGGAAGAACGGCCAGCCCAGTGCCACGCCGGGGAGCTGCTTTGGGGTGCCGTGCAGAAACCCTAGAGTGACACCGGCCGCGAAGGCGAGCACGGCCAAGATCACGACCAAGCGCCCGTGCTCTCTAGGTAGCTGGATTCGCACGCTGTGGGATGTTCGCGCACCCGCCCGACGTATCGACTGGTGTCGCCCACCCTCATGGCACGGTGGGGACCTCGCCTCGCTCGCGCCTGGCCTCTCGCGGGCCGAGACGGGCCGCTCGGGGTCGTCACTTGTTGGCGCCACTGAGGCCGCCCGCGAGCCGCACAAGTTCGACACGCCGGCTCATATAGTGGATATCCCATGTCCACACCGAAAACGACCGTGAGAGCGACGCCCGGCTACAGCAAGACCTGCTTGTTCTGTGAACGCGGCGGCAAGATGTCCAAGGAGCATCTTTGGCCGAGGTGGGCGCAGGCCGCAATTGCGCCCGGCCAGCGCGGCAAGAAGATCCGCAGCGCCTTGCACGACGGACCGCCAGGCGAGCCGTACGAGGTCTGGGAGGCGCCGGTCTTCGAAGCGACCCTCAAGGATGTCTGCGTTGAGTGCAACCGTGGTTGGATGAGCAAGATCGAGGCTGCCGTCAAGCCGTTCGCGCTGCCGCTCATACTTGGTCGCTCGATCGCGCTTGCCCCTGAGACGCAGCGCAAGATGGCCCTCTGGGCCTATCTCAAGTGCTCGATCTTTCAGACCATGGAGCGGGACACCAGGATCAAGGAGGCGTGGGCGAAGGCATTTCCAGTCTTCTACGAGACCCAAGCTTCCGGGAAGCTGCCCGCGATCGTCAGCGTATTCACGGCGCGGCACGTCGGCACTCTCGTCGGCCAGTACCAGCACAGGCTGCTCGGGTCGCCGGATCGGCCCGCGGCGTTCATCCAGACGTTCACTACAGGCGAGCTCACATTGCAGTAATTCGCAGCTACCTGGGCCACCGTATCCTCGAGGTGAATCGTGACCCGAGCGTGGCCGGCCGCGACCGCCGGATCTGGCCAGTCACCGGGATGTTCACCTGGCCGCCAGGCGACGCGTTGAGCGACGCCGAGCTGGCAATCTACACCGGACCGCGCGTCAAGGGACCCGCGACGGGAGGGCTCATCTACCCGATGTAGGGACGGCCGGCCAGGCGTGGGCAGCCCCTCCCGGTCCCGGTCTTCAACTCCGAAGCCGTTGCTCAGGGGTTATGGTTGACGACCTCGATGTTGTGGCCGTCGGGGTCGAGCACGAAGGCTCCGTAGTAGCCCGGGTCGGCACTGCTGCTTCCCGCGAGCAAAGCAGACGTGACGATCAACTCAGCGGTGTCTCCTTTGGACGAAGAGCGAGCAAGTGGTTGCAGGTGTATCCGCTCGCTACCTGCGACAGTCATCACTCGGCCTAACAGCTGCGTGTCGTCACGCCCCGTGGGCACGGGAGGCGAAGCCCTTCGGCGCGCCAAATGGAGGCGGTTTAGGCCCATGAATGGGCCCATGGCCGATTTTGGGGCTCCGACGGCCCGCAAGGCCTCTGTCGTCAATCGCCAAAAACGGCTCCAACAAAGGAGATCCAGCCATGGACGCGGCGGGTTTCGAACCTGCGACCTCCCGCGTGTGAAGCGAGCGCTCTCCCACTGAGCTACGCGTCCGGGGCTTTGATTCTATTGGGCTTTTGAGTCGCTCGCCAGCTTGCGGATGGACCGCCGTAGGAGCGCTGTTGCGCATTGCTGGAATCGCGATCGTCTCGCAAGCGCTCGCTACGCGTGTGCCAGCTCCGGCCCACTCCTGATCCCCGGGAATGAACTCGACCTCATCGTCGCTGAGTGACGCAGCCATGAAGAGATCCCAGGTCTTGTCATGGACGCTCATCGAGTGTCTCCCGGCTACGAACGATATCCGACCAGCCTCGTTGGGCTTTGCCCAGTGTATCGGGCGAGTTGGCCTCCGAGGGGCGCGTCTCAGCCGAGCAGGCCGCGGATGTCATCCGCGGTGAGGCTGCTCGCGAACAGGTCGCCGCCGTCCATCACCCCGCTGAACAGGGCGGCCTTGCGGCGCGCGAGCGCGGCGACCTTCTCCTCGATCGTCTCGCGCGCGATCATCCGGTAGACGTTCACCGGTCGTGTCTGGCCGATGCGGTGGGTGCGGTCGATCGCCTGGGCCTCGGTTGCCGGGTTCCACCACGGGTCGAGCAGGAAGCAGTAGTCGGCCTCGGTCAGGTTCAGCCCGAAGCCGCCCGCCTTGAGGCTGATCAGGAACACCGGGTCGTCGCCTTCTTTGAAACGCTCGATGACCTTCTCGCGCTTGCGCGTGCGCCCGTCCAGGTAGCAGTAGCCGATGCCCTCGCCGTCCAGGCGCTCGCGCGCCTTGGCGAGAAAGCCGGTGAACTGGCTGAACACGAGCGCTCGGTGCCCGCCGCCGACCACCTCGCCGAGTTGCTCGACGAGCGTGTCGAGCTTCGCGCACGGCATCCCGTTCTTGCCGTCCTCGACGAGACCGGCGTGCAGGCTGAGCTGGCGCAGCAGCGTGATCGAGCGCAGGATCGTGAACCTGTGACGGTTGATGTCGTCCAGCAGGCCGAGCACCTTCTGGCGCTCGCGCTGCAGGCGCGTCGCATACAGCTTGCGGTGGCGCGGGTGAAGGTCGATCTCAAGCGTCTGTTCCTGCTTTGCCGGCAGATCGGATGCCACGAGCTCCTTGGTACGGCGCTTGATAAGCGGCTTGATCCGCCGGCGCAGGCGCGCAAGACGCTCGCCGTCGCCGCTGCGCTCGATCGGCCGTGCGTACCGCTCGGCGAACAGCTTCGGGTCGGGGAACAGGCCGGGCGCCGCGATCGACAGCTGCGACCACAGCTCCATCAGATTGTTCTCCATCGGCGTGCCTGTCATCGCGAGCTTGAACGGCGCGTCCAACTCGCGCACGCAGCGGTAGGTCTTGGCCTGGTGGTTCTTGACGTACTGCGCCTCGTCGAGGATCAGGCCGGCCCAGCTGACCACTTTGTCGGCGTCTATCTCCAAGCGGAAGAGCGTGTACGTTGTGACCACGATGTCGGCCGTCGCGATCTGCTCGATAGGGCGCCCCGACTTGGCGAGGGTGTCGGTCACCGCTTCGACCCGCAGCTCGGGAGCAAAGCGCGCGGCCTCGCTCACCCAGCCCGACACGACGCTGGTGGGGGCAACCACGAGGAATGGGCCGGCGTCGGGGTCGCGCTCGCGCGCGTGACAGATCAGGGCGAGCACCTGCAACGTCTTGCCGAGCCCCATGTCGTCGGCGAGGATCCCGCCCAGCTCCAGGTCCCACAGCGTCGCCAGCCAGCCAAAGCCCTCGCGCTGATAGGGGCGCAGCCGCGCCTTCAACGTCGGCGGCAGCTCGTGCTCTGTGAGCGCGTCGATCTCGAGCAGCGCGCCCACCTGGCGCCGCCACGCCTGCGCCTGCTCTCTGACGACGCCGAGCGCCGCCAGCTCCGCCCACAGCCCAGCCTGGTAGCGGCTGATGCGCAGCGAGTCGCCGGGCTCGTCCGAGAGCTCCCTGGCCTCTTCGATCAAGCGCCTCAGCTCCTGCAGCTCGTCGGCGAGCAGCGAGAAGTGGGCGCCGTCGTCGAGCAACATGTGCGACTCGCCGCGCGCCAGCGCCGCGAACACCTCGGCGAACGGCAGCTCGCGGCCCTCCACGGAGATCGTCACGCCCAGGTCGAACCAATCGCGCTCGCCCGCCACCTCGACGGTCGATAGGGCGATCGTCAGGGAATCGCCGACGTCGCGGTAGTCGACGGGCTCGCCGTCGATCTCGACAGCCACCTCGGGCAGCTCCGCCAGTCGCGGCAGCGCCTCGGTTGTGAAGCGCATGCTGTCGATGCCCACCAGTGGAGCATCCGCTGTCGTCGGCCCTCCCTCTCCGTCCACCAAGCCGAACCGCTCCAGGCCCATCTCGACCAGGCGGGCGTCGGCGAGGATCGCGCGCTCGGCGTCCAGGTCGCGGAACCCCGGGGCCGATCCGTTGCCGGCGAGCGGCGCGTGCCGTGTCGCGTCGCCGATCCGATACGCCCACTCCCATGCGACCTCGAGCGCGTGGGCGGCGCCATAGCGAGCCCGCAGCACGAGCTCCGGCGCGGAGATCTCAGGCGGCGTGAAAGAGCCGTCCGACGAGCAGATCGTCGCGACGCCGCGCAGCGCGGGGCACATCTCCTGCGCGAAGCGATCGAGCTCGCCCGCCGGAATCCGCAGGCGCTCCCCTTCCAGCGCCATGCGCTGAAGCCGCGCCGGCGCAGGTCGGGCCAGGCGCACCAGCCTGAGTCCGAGCTTGTCGATGCCATGGCCCACCAGCGCCTCTGAGCGCTCGGCGCACACGACGCCGTGTCCGTTGCCACCGATGAACAGCAGCGGTTGGAGCCACGCGTCGTCCTCGCCGTCGATGCGCACGGCCGTGCTCAGCAGCGCGCCCGCGTCCTCTGGCCGGGTGACGTCGAGGATGAGCTCGCCGTGGCGGTGGCGAGGCACCTCGCCGAGCTCCGCCCGCGCGTGAACGAGCTTCAGGCCGATCCGCTCCGCCTCCTCCAGAAGCGGCCACAGCTGTGGGCTCTCGCAGGCGCCGAGGTCGAGCGTCTTCACGGCGCCGCTGTAGCCGTAGTAATAGGAGGTCCCCATGCGAACGCGGTAGACGGCGGCCAGCTCGCGCGCCAGCGCCAGGTGGTCGTCGCGATAGTCCCCGCCCCGCAGTTGCCAGGAGTCGAGCGCTCCCCACGACAGCGAGCCATTGATCCATCCCCCACGAGCGCCGGGCCGCATCAGCCGGGCGATCAGCCGCGGCGCCGGATCGGCAGGGGATCCGCTCGCTCGCAGAGCCAGCTCGATCGCAAGCGGGGTTCCGATGCTCAGCGCCGCCGGAGGGGACTCGACCAGGGCGCGCAGCGAGCTCTCCCAGGAGCTCGGCCGATCCGACGAGACGGGCGGCTCTGGGGGGACCGGATGCTCCGGCGCCGGGACTCGCGACACCACACGCGTCGTCGTGCGCGCCGCGAATCCGCTCGGCCGCCCGGCGCCCCGTCCGCTGCCGCCGCTCGCGGCTATCACGATCGCCGCGACGTGCTTGCAGTTGTACCCCACCGGACACGTGCACTCGCCGTCGCGGAACGTCGGTGGGCGCTCGCCGCCGTCAGCGACTGAGAAGAACGCAGCCGTGTCGTACAGCGCGCCGTGGCCGACGACCGAGCCGGTCAGGGTCGCCGTGTCGGCGTCCCATTCGACCCGGAGCACCCTGTTGCGGCGCGCGTAGCTGCGGCCACGCTCAAACGACCGTTCCCCAACGGCCGCCTCCACCTCAGACAGCTCGACATCGTGTGTGTCGCTGACGATCGCTAGCACGAGAGCGCAAGTTAGTCACCGGGCCGGACCGACCACCCGACTCTCTCCTCCCTATCGATCCGAATCGGGGCGGGACGGGGTGTGGGTCTCGGCGGGCGGCGACGCCGATTCGTGCCAGCCGCTGAGGCGTTCGCACTCTGCCCAGAGCCGCTCGTGCTCTGCGGGCGTCTGCCGTGTCCACGGCGCCAGGTCGGTCGGGCGGCGGCGGCGGTCGTGCCAGAAGCCGCCGGAGCTGGTCGCCGGCTCGGCGGCGGCGCCGGCGCGCGAGCTCGCCGCGCCGCTGCTCGCGCGCGAGCAGACGCACGGTGGCGCCGAGGCGCGCGAAGCCTTCGGCCGCGGCGAGGCCCGGGCCGGAGCTGGCGCCGGTGACGAGCACGACCTTCCCATCCATGGGCGGCAGGCCGGCGGGTTTGAAGGTGTGCTCGCGCAGGCACAAAGTCTCCTCCCAAGGGATAGGATTCAGTTATGTCACTGAAGCCGATTCCATACGCGTTGAGTGGTCGGGAGATTCAACGATGCGTTTCCCTTGGGAGTCGAACGGCACAAGGGTGGCCGGCCTCGTTGCGAAACGCCGCCGGTCGGGTGACCCGCGAAGGGGTGTGTGGAGGGTCGCGATGCGCAGACCGTAGGGAACTCCCGGCAGTGGTTTGGTGGCGAGGCGCCGGGTGCCGTTCACCAGGAAGTAGGCGACGCGCGGGGCGACGATCTCGGTGGTCATTATGTACTTCTCGCCGTGAGTCCATCCGAAGGATGAGTAGAGCAGTGGATGGTTGAAGGTTGGAAGCGGACCGCAGCTCCCGGAGGCTCCACCCGTTTCGAGGACGGTTACACACCAGCCGGCTTGGCCGCCTTCGAGGTTCGGGGATAGGCGTACTATCGGTGATTGCGAACCCGATCCGGGATGCACCGCCGGCGGCAGCGTCGGTTCGGGCGGGAGGTGCAGGGGTGCTTCTGCTGGCGGCTTGCCGCCCGTCGTGACAGCGATCAATGCTCCTATGCCGGCCAAGACCAGGCACATTGCGAGCGACACGCGAAGCCAACGCGAGCGCTGTCTACGGCGCGCCTCTTCGATGATGCCCTGGTCCGGGCCGGCGGGCACGCTGGCTGGTTGGTCATTGGAGGGCTTATCGGTAAGCAGCGGGGGCATGTTCAGCGGATGCCTTGGATGATCGAGATCAGCTCCTCGGGCTGGTAGCCCTGCGCGCGCGCGAAGCCCACGAGCGGACTGGTCCGTAGGCACAGCTCGGGCCTACGACGACTCGGGCGTCACAAAATCCGGGCTCGCGACATTCTCAAGGTGATGGACGATGCCGAGGACTTCGCGAAGCTCTACCGAGAGGCGGCCGAGGACGTGTTGATCTTCGTGACGCGCCGGACGTGGGATGGCGAGGTTGCGCTCGAGCTGACGGCCGAGACGTTCGCGATCGCTTTGGGTCAGTGGCGGCGCTTGGCGGGCTTGCAACGCGAGCAGCAAAGGGCGTGGCTCTTTACCGTCGCGCGGCGTCAACTGTCTCGCTACTTGCGCCGCGCCCGGGTCGAACGGCGCGCGATCGAGCGCTTGGGCATGCAGGTGCCGGAGATCGACCAGGACGATTTGATGCTGATCGAACGTCGTGCCAGCCTCTCTGAATTGCGCAAGACGCTTGCCGGCGAGCTCGAGCGGCTGAGCGGGGCTCAACGCGAGGCGCTGCGATTGCGGGTGGTCGAGGAGTTCAGCTACGAGCGAGTGGCCGCCGAGCTCGGCGTCTCCGAGCAGACGGCGCGAGCTCGCGTATCTCGTGCGCTTCGCTGCTTGGCGCACGCCTTGGAGCATCACCAACCCGCCCATGTCGAGTCCAAACTCGACTGGACTGTCCCACAGGGAGGGGCGTCGTGAGCGAAGCTCCCAAGGCCCTCGCGCTACTGGGTGAGGAGCTCGAACGTGCGGCAGCACGTGAGTTCGCGGGCAATGCGTCTCAGGGCCCGCGACCATGGCGCGCGTCGGGGCGTCTCGGCGTGCTGGTTGTCGTGATCGGGTTGTTGGTGCTCGCCGCTGCCGCGGCCGCGGCGGTGCTGGCGATCTCACAAGGCTCACCGTTGCCGGCGCCGCACGCGCAGGACCTGCGCTCGAGCGGTATTCCGCTTCCGGGCAGCGTGCGGCTTGCCGGCCTGGACGCCCCCGATCCCGATGCGGCGAACCCGCCGTGGGACCTGCGCCTGTCGCGTACCGCCGGAGGCGAAACGTGCACGGCTGTGGGCCAAGTCCTCAACGGTCGTTTCGGCATCGTCGGGCTCGACCACCGCTTCCGCGAACTGTCGCTGGGCAGCGTTGACAGTTGTGGCATCGACTCGCCGGCCGGCCCGGCGATGATCGGCGCCCGCACGTTCATCGGCTCTTCTCCGAGCGGAGCCCTCACGGTCCTGAGCGGCGTGGCCGGCGCCGATGTTCGCTCGGTTACCGCCTACGCGAAGCCTTGGGGCGCGCGACATCTCACGCTCGGCCCAGACGGAAGCTTCATCACCGTCTATAGCGGCGAAGCCGAAGCGGTCCAGCCGTATGTGTTCATCGTCGAGCGCGACGGACGCAACCGCACGATCCGCCTCGATCAAGGGGCAGCGGGCGAACTGCCCGATCCGGCTGGGGGAAGTGGATGGGTGGCGAGTGCGGAACCGGACCTTGAAGCGGGCGCCGCTCCCGATGAGAGCTGCGTACAAGTTACGCGCCAGCCGAGCCAGAGCGAGTCCAGCTTTGTCACGTTGCCGATGACTCCGGAGATTTGCGGCCACTTGTCCCGAAACCCTTTGTTCGTGCAGATGCGTCGCTTCGTGCCTGGCGAAGACGCGGGGCCCTACCCGTGGAACAACGCGCCGTCGCGGACGATCGTCTATGGCGTCGCCTCGCCACGCATCCAGTCCCTTTCGCTCGCCGGTGCAGGCGCGACGCGCACTGTCGCGATCGACCGTCAGGGAGGCGCGTTCGCGGCGATCCTTGACGGGCGCATCGACCCGCGCGCACTGACGCTGACGGCGAAGCTCACCGGCGGCGCCACCGTCGTCTACCATCATCCAAGCGAGCTGTACTCCTCGATGGGCAACAGGCCGATCGTGGCCGAGCCGGTGCCTGAATACCGCACGCCGAGGCCCATCAAGGCGACGCTACCCCCTCCTTTTGAGTTGCCGATCGACTCGACCTTCGAGCAGACGCTGCACTGGCCTGACCCGGCGGGCGGCCCTGAATGGGTTGTGCGCAGCTGGGAGGGGACTCCCAACCCACGCGTGCACGGGGTCGGTAGGGAACGCTTCTTCTGCATGCAGCTGGGCAGTCTCTGGCATGGGCGCCTGGTGGCCCCGAGCGCCAGGCCGTCCGGGTACAGCGAACCCGCGGGGCAAGCGGGACGCTGCGACACTGCCGCCGAGCTTAAGCGGATTCGCTACTCGCTGACGCTTGAAAGCTTTCTGGACGATCCTTATGCCTATCGTCCCTCGCCCTCCCGGGCGGTGCTCAGCGGCATGTTGCCACCGGGCGCCCGCGACCCGCTGCTGCTCGGCGTGGGTCCTGCGCGGACCTTGCGGGTCGATGCCAACAACGCTTTCCTGGTGGTCTTGCCGGGCAAGGACTGGAACGCCACACCGCGTATCACCTATCTGCTGGATGGCCACCGTGTGGGCCACGCGAGCAACCCACCGGGGCGCCTGTATCAGCCCGGCACCGAACCGCAAATCCCGCAAGTTCGCGCGCCCGATCCCGACGGGGGAGCGCCGTGGGGCTTCGTCGCCACACGCCACTGCTCGGCGTCGGTCGGGCGCGTCGTGGGCGGAAGGCTGGCGAGCATCGATCCGTCGAACGGGGTGCTCAAACCGGGGGCGGAATTCTCGGGTGGCGACGCAAGCTGCCTGGCGCACCCAACCGAACTCGAGCCCCTGCTAGCGCGAGGAAGCCAGCCCGTGGAATTCGATCAGCAGCATGTTGGCGCGGGTAGGAACCCTTTTGACCCTGAAACGGGCCACATCGGACCGCCGGAAATAGAAAGACGGACGCTGCCCGGACGCACGGTGATCACAGGTGTGGCTCGCCCGGACGTGGCGTCGGTGACGATTAGCACGCCCAGCGAAGTGCGCACGCTGAGGCCGGTGGGACCACTTCACACGCTCCTCGCGGTCTACGCCGGATATTTCCTTAGGGGCGAGATCCAAGCCAGCGTGCGCCTGCGCTCGGGCCGCATCGAGACGGAGACGCTTCACGGCCCATTTGGGACAGCGAGGCAAACGCCGACGCTCATTGCGACGCTCAACGAATCCAGACGGCAGCTACGCATCCTGATCCACCTCGCGAAACCGATAGGAGGGCCTGCCACGATTCCCTCCTACCGTCAACGCATCGCCCAAATCGAACGCCGACTGTCATACGCGAAGGCCCATCCGAGTGTGTTGCCCGCGGAATAGAATGGCCGCCTTGAACCTCCGCCGCGCACTACAGGAGCTGAGTACCGAGCCTCGTGTCGCGCGCGTACCGTGAATACCGTCATTTAGGGAAGTCTCGCCTGCAGAGAGCGGTCGGGCACTGGACATCCATCGTTAAAGCGCGCTCCGGCGCCTGGCGTAGCGGGCCAGGGCTTTGGCTCGATCTGCACGACGATGTGTCCGTGCGATGAGAGGGTGGCTCCCCAAATGTAGTAGCTGGCGGGCGGATCGGCGACGGTCCTCGCGCGGGAACTGGTCCCCGAATGGAGCAGGACGACTTCGATGTCTTCCATCCATTGAATCGTGAGCTTGTGGCGCTCCAGCACGGGCAAGCCTTGGGCGACGGTGGCGCCGAGCAGTCCGCTGCAGTGCAGCAGTTCGCCGGGGGCGAAGGCGCTGCCGCTGCTCGCATAGGTTTCGCCGGGTCGGGCGGGACGGCCGAGGCCGATGGTGGCGGTGGCGGTGAATCCCCTGGGGATGCGCAATCCGATTGCGCAGTCGGCGTCGCCTGAAGTGCAATGCTGGCCTTCTCGCAACGGCTCGATCTGTGGTCCGCGGGAGCTGGAGAGACTCATGTAGAGGACTCTGCCGACGGTGCTCGGTGACGCTGGGATCAGGCTGACTGTGATGTGCAGGCCTTGCTTGGCGAACGCGGCGTTCAGTCGTGTGCGGGTAGCGAACGGGTCGGCGATGGAGGCAAGCAGGTCACCGTTGGCGGATGTGTGGAAGGAGACGGCGTCGGCTGGCGCGGGGCTCACTGCGGAGCCTGTGGCGAGCACGGTGGCGAGGGCGGCGCAAGCCAGGAGCGTTGTCGCGCCGAGGGCGCCGAGTAGGAGTGGACGTCGGGGCCGGTCGGGTCGTGCGCGCCGAACGACCGCGACCTCTCGATCCTCACCGGCGATCTGCGCGAGCATCTCCGAACGGAACTTGGCAGGGTAAATATCCTCCACGCGCACGGCCTCGTTGGGCCGTAGCCCCTTCAAGAGCTTGTTGGTGTGATCGATCATGGGTGTTCTCCTAGAGGTTCTCGCCGGTGGGCTGTGCGGGGCAGGGAAGTAGCTCGGGCGCGGCCGGGGGCTCATGGCCCTCTTCGCCGCTCTCCAGCAGCGCTTTGCGAAGGCTCGCGCGAGCCCGGTGCAGACGCAGTGCGACAGCGCCTCTGGAGCAGCCGAGCGCGACTGCGGCCTCCCGTTGGCTGAGGCCGTCCCAAGCGATCAGAAGCAACACTTCGCGTTGGGGGGCGCTGAGGCGGGCAAGCGCTGCGAGCGCGCGCTGACGCTCGACGAGCGCGTCGAAATGGTCGGGCGCGGCCTCGAGATCCGCGCCGATCCTCTCGACGAGCGCGTCGCGTCGGCCCTGACCGCGACGAGCCTCCGAGAGCACCTTACGTGCGACGCCGAGCAGCCAAGGCAACGGTTCGCGGGGCACGTCGTCGATCCGCCGCCAGGCGATCTCGAAGGTTCTCGAGAGCGCATCGGCTGTCACGTCGCGGTCAGCGCGAGCCAACAGGTATGCGGCGACCCGCTCGAAATGCTCTCTGTAGATAGCCTCGAAGCGCTCACGGTCAAGCGCTCGCAGGTCCCTGTCAGCCATCCTCACCTCCTGATCGTTGATACCAGGAAAGTGGCCGCCAGGGCCCAGGATGTTACGTCCGGGATGCGTTTCGATGCCGGAGTCTGGCGCGCCGCGCGCGGGTGGGTCACGGTCCCAGCAGCGCGGCGGGTACGGATGCGCGGCGCGGGCGTCGAATACGCGAGCCGATCAACGACTGGCTTGCCGATCTCCTGGGCGATCGTCACGCCGTCGATCGTCGCCACGAACTCCAGACTCCTCGGCGATCGTCTGGTCGAGTCGCAACGGATAGGTCTTGATCATCGGCGTGAGTCTCCCTGAGTGCGAGACTGCGAGATGCGACCTGAAACTGCCCAAAGCGGCGCCCAGATCTGTGCATGGCTCGATTGTGCCGGCGGGCTGACGTTCATGGGAGGATGAGGCTCGTCGGCAATGCAACCACGTGCTCGTCTACTCTCCCAACCGCTCGCCTTCGCGGCCGTCGCCGCGGTGATCGGGGTGGCGCTGTATGCCTCTGCTACGCCCTCGGCTTTGTATGGACTTTATGGCGCGCGCTGGCATTTCTCCACGCCGGTGCTCACGCTGGTGTATGCCACCTACGCGGTAGGGGTGCTTGCCTCGCTGTTGCTGATCGGTGGGCTCTCCGACCAGGTGGGGAGGCGTCCTGTGTTGCTCGGCTCGCTTGTGGTGTTGCTGGCCGCCATGGGACTGTTCGTGGCGGCGCGCTCGGTCGCGTGGCTGTTCGTGGCGCGCGGGCTGCAAGGTTTGGCGACGGGAGCGGCGTTGGGTTCGGGGGGTGCGGCGCTGCTTGATCTGAGTCCGCGCCGCGACACCGAGCAGGCGTCTCTCGTCAACGGAGTAGCCAGCGCTTGCGGCATCGGCGCCGGTGCGCTGATTTCGGGGGCGGTCGTCGAGTTCCTGCCTGGTCCGCTTGTCCTCCCGTTCCTGGTTGTTGTGGCGTTGGTACTCCCACTCATAGCGGCAATCTGGCTCCTTCCAGAGCCCGTCGTGGACCGCCAGCCGGTTAGGTTGCGCCCTCAGCGTCCGCGCGTGCCTGCGCCGACGCGCACGGCTTTCGTGCTGGCGGCGCTTGGCGTGCTGGCCTCGTGGTCGGTCGGCGGCTTGTATCTCGCGCTCGGGCCACAGCTCACGCGCGTGCTGACGCACAGTCACTCCCAGCTCGCTGGAGGCTTGGCGGTCTGTTTGTTGTCCGTCGCGGCGGCGGTTGCTCAGCTGATGGGGAGAAACCTGTCAAACCGCACACTCACGAGCGTCGGCGCGTCGCTGCTCGCGCTCGGCATGGGGCTGACGGCCGCATCGTTGTCGGCGTCCTCACCGCTTTTCTTTCTCGCCGCGGTCGCGATCGCGGGGGTTGGATTTGGACTGGCGTTTATGGGCGCACTGCGACATCTCTCCTCGGAGATCCCCGACGGATGTCGCGGCGAGGTGATGTCGGCGTTCTATGTGGTGGCATATATAGCGATCTCGGTGCCGGCGGTAGCGGCCGGCGTCGCCGCCCCGCATCTGGGCTTGACCGAGACCTTCCAGATGTTTGCGGGAGCCGTGGTCTTGCTGGCGCTCGCGGTTGCTGTGGGCGGTCTGCGTATCGAGCCACCGGAGCTTTCGCCGGGCCGCGCGCGTGCGGCCACCGAAACCAAGCTGAGGCTCGAACTGTATACGCACACTTGCGACGCGTACCAGCCCGCGAGCCGCAGAGCCCGCAGGCCGATCGACCTGTTCGCCGAAGGCGCCTTCGACGAGGTTCTCGACGCGATCGAGTGGATGAGCGCGGGGGCGAGCCTGCAGTGTGCCGACGCGGTCAAAGCTGTCATGTGAGAGCTGGCGCACCCGCTCAGCCGGCATCCGCCGCGGCAGCTCATAGATCGGCGAATTCCAACAGCCCGGGCGCCGACGGATGGACCCGCCACTGCGCCCGGGCTTGCCGGAGTTGGGCCCGGAGTCAGACGCCTCGGGAGCGAGCCTGGCGGATGACCCTGGACAGTTAGTCGAGCAGCGGGGCATTGTGCCCAACAGAAATGACCGTACCCAACAGGTCTTGACAACACGGGAGTCTTGTGTATAAGATAGCTCCATCTCGGCAACCGCCACGGTTGTCGGAAAAACATAAGGTCGGGTAGGGGTCGGTCCTCGTGGTCGACACCACTCTAGGTTTGACGGGGACCTTGGGAGAGGGACCGGGTCGTTTTTGAGAGAGGGTTGTATTTCGCGTGTTTTCATTGGGGAATGACGTGCTTGAGAGTCGTTGCGTCCAAGGCGGGTCCGTAATAGGACGCGTCAGCGTCGCTGACGCGTCTCTCTCTCTCTCTCTCTCTCTCGGTCGAGCCGGCGTCTAGGCGCTAGCAGCCTCCGCAGCGGCAATTGCCAGCGGCTAACCGGGCAAAAGGCCCGGCTTGGTCTCTCACGCGCGTGTTACACACGCGGTAGCTTCCGCTGCACCTTCCCAAGAGGGACGGTCTGTCCTGACCCGACCGCCGTCTCGCCACATCCAGGCTCGCCCCTGGGCGCGTTCTCCCATCGCGCCCAGGGGCCCGCCCGCCGTCTGAAGGGAACGTGCTGAGATGGCCGGTGCTCGCACAACCGTGCCACGCTCGCCAGGCACGGCGCCACGCTCGCCTCGCGTCGCTCGCGTACGCGCCGAGAATCGGGCGGGCAACGGCTTGGGCCACGCCCATATAGCCCAGATCCAGCGCGCCCGTCTCCTCGCCGCGACGTTTGATGTGGTCACCGACCGTGGCGCCGCGAACGTGAGCGTCGCGCACGTGGTCGAGCGCTCAGGTGTCTCACGCCGCACGTTCTATGAGACCTTCGTCGACCGCGAGGACTGCTTCCTGGCCGCCTTCGAAGACGCGCTTGCCTTCGCTTCCCAGCGCGTCATGCCCGTCTACTCCGCCGAGCAAAAGTGGCGCGAGCGCATCAGAGCCAGCCTCCTGGCCCTGCTCGCCTTCTTTGACGAGGAGCCGGTCATAGCTCGTCTGCTGATCGTCGAGTCGCTGTCAGCCGGCGAGAAGACCTTGCGCCGGCGTAACGGTGTCCTGGCACAGCTGGCCACAGCATTGGACGAGGGACGCGGGCAGTCCGCAAGTGCCGCATATCTGCCCCCACTCACCGCCGAAGGCTTGGTCGGAGGCGCATTCTCACTGATCTATACGAACATCGTGTGCGCCGACGATAGGCCGCTGCTGGAGCTGGCAAACCAGTTGATGAGCATGATCGTGCTCCCCTACCTCGGCGCTGCCGCCGCGCGCAAGGAGCTGGAGCGCCCAATCGAGCGCCAAGCAGAAGAGCGCCACGACGCGCGCATGCTCGCCGACCCATTTAAAGACGCCGGCATGCGTCTCACCTATCGCACTGTGCGTGTCCTGATGGCCGTGGCAGAACACCCGAATGCATCGAACCGCACGATCGGCGAGCACGCCGGCATAAAGGACCAGGGCCAGATGTCAAAGCTGCTCGGCCGTCTCGGTCGCCTCGACCTGATCGAAAACACCGGCCTTGGCCCCGGCCAGGGCGGTCCGAACGCCTGGCAACTCACAGCAAACGGTCGTGAGCTGACCAAGAACATCCGTACTCACACAAAAACGGAGCAGTAGCAGGAGGGGATCGGCAATGAACTTCAGCAAGCAAAAAGCCAGGGGAGGAACACAACAAATGCTTTCAAGCATCCGCAAGCGCGTCACCTACACAAACGTGGCGATGACGCTGGCGCTCGTCTTCGCCATGACCGGCGGCGCGTACGCAGCCAGCAAAGTCCTGATTACCTCGACAAAACAAATCAGCCCGAAGGTGCTCAAGTCACTGCGGGGCAAGGCAGGCAAGCCAGGAGCGCAAGGACCGACAGGGCCTGCCGGTCCTCAGGGCCCCGCCGGCCCTCAAGGCTCAGCGGGAGCCAGCGGCAAAGACGGTGCCGCCGGTACCAACGGAACAAACGGCACGAGCGTCACGAGCAAGCAGCTGAACGCCAACGAAGCGGCCTGCGCCAAAGAAGGCGGCACCGAATTGACTGCGGCCGAAGGAAAGAAAACCACAGTCTGCAACGGTAAAACCGGGTTCACTTCCACGCTGCCCGAAGGCAAGACCGAGACAGGTATGTGGGCAATAAGTGAAGTCGCGCCGGAATCGAAACCCCTTCGGGTCAAGGCGCCGATCTCGTTCAACATTCCGCTCGCGGCGCCACTCGACGAATCCCACGTGAAGATCATCGAAGGTGAAGGAGCCGCCGGCGAAGGCTGTGGTGGCGGCACAGCTCAAAATCCGATCGCCGAACCGGGATTCCTATGCGTGTACATCCAATTCGGATTGGAAGTCACACCCGCCAACCTATACGCCTTCAACATGGAAGGCGAACTTGGCGCCGGCACCACGGGTACTGTGCTAGCCGCAAACGCGCTAGCAGAAGGGGATTACGCCCTCGGCTCCTGGGCGGTAACCGCTCCCTGATCGATTCGTCGGTACGTCGGTCTCTTGGGGATCCCCTAGAGACCGACGCCGACACTTCACTGTACATGACACGAACTCACAAAATCGGGACAGGACGGTGACAAGAATGACACGGTTGGCCTATTTGCCCGCCATATTGCTCGCAGTCCTGGCGTCTGTCTTTACGACCGGTATCGCCTCGGCTGCGGTCACGCACGAATATCTCTCGCAGATTACGGCGGTGCCCGCCGAAGGCCCGCACAAAGAGGCGGTCCCGCTGCCCGGTCCGCTGAGCGGGCTCGAATCAATGACCGTCAACTCTGGCAATCTCTACGTGGCAGAACACATCGAAGGAACGAGCAGCCACCGGACAGATATCTTTGACGCCTCAAGCGGCGGCTTCGAGTCGCAGTTCCCCCAAACCCCGCTCTCTAAAATTACTGGCAACGACGGGTCTCGGTATCGCCCATCCCGGTGGCGAAACCCGCGTCTACGTCGGAGAGCGGGAAGAATCAGGCAACTACGTCGTAGCCGTGTTCGACGCGACCGGTGCCCTGCTTGAAACCTGGAACGGTGCCGATACCCCGAGCGGATCGTTCGGCCGATCAGGATTCTTCGACGTGACCGTCAACGGTGCGGCCCCCCTCGTCTACGTCGCCGACGGCGAAGCCAATGCAATCGACGTTCTGAAGCCCAAGGCGGGCGGCCGCGAGGAATACGTCACTCAGCTTACAGGCCCCGAAATAGGTGTCCCCTTCTCACTTCGCGACACTGTAAGCAACTCCGGCCTTCTTACGGTCGATCCGCTCAACGGGGATCTGCTGGTGGTAGAAACCGAATCTCTCGGAGGGGCATGGGGCAATACCGTGGTCGATATTCTTGAACCCGCGGGTCTTGACGAATATGCGCTTGCGCACCGGCTGACCGGTACACCGGCTGTCCCCTTCTACGTCGTCCATGGCGTCGCTTCAGACGGTGCCAACGGTGACGTCTACGTGAGGGTGGAAGAAGCCGATCACGCACAGGTCATCGATCAGTTCGACTCGACCGGCAAATACGTCGGCCAACTTACCGGTACTGCGAGTGGGTTGTTCAAATCACCGCAAAGCATTGCCGTCGATCCGGCAACTCACCACGTCTACGTTGGCGACTCCCGTGCAAATCCAGCCGGCGGCGTTGGTACGGAAGGTGTTATCGACGTTTTCGGGCCTAACAGCATCGTCCCGGATGTCACTCTAGAGCCAGTATCTGCAGTCGGGCCGGAACGCGCAACCCTGAACGGAGCAGTGAACCCGGACAGTGCTGGTGAAGCGACCTGCGAATTCGAGTATGGCACCACCGCCGCCTATGGGTCGCGTGCGCCGTGCACGAAACCGGTGCCAGAAGGTAACGCGGTCACGTCGGTGCAAGCTGAAATAACTGGTCTTCAACCGGACACCGTCTACCACTATCGGCTGGACGCGCATAACCAAAACGGCATCGTGAACACGGGCCAGGGCCCCGAAGACGAAGGCACATTCAAGACCGAAGGCCCCGGGATCGAAAGCGAGTCGGTCTCCGAAGTGACGGCTAGCTCGGCGACGCTGAATACAGTGATCGAACCGGACAACTCGCCGACCAGCTATTACTTCGAATACGGCAGGACCACCGAATACGGTTCTCAGACGGTGCGCGCACCTGTCGGATCGGGCGAAGGCGATGCGTCGCTCGCGGCGCACATCCGGGACCTGGAAGCGGGAGCGCTCTACCACTATCGTGTCGTCGCGGTCAGCCAGTTGGCTGGCGGAACTTTCGAATCCGATGGGGCCGACAGGACCTTCGTCACGCAGAGACCTGGCGGCTTTACGTTGCCGGATGGACGCAACTGGGAGATGGTCTCGCCCCCGAACAAGCAAAGCGGCGCGATCGTACCCATCGGCGAAGAGACGCCGATAGTGGCCGCCGCCGATGGGAGCGCCATTTCATACGTCGCCACCGCTCCCACCGAAAGCGATCCGCGGGGCTATACGAACTTGATGCAGGTTTTCTCTTGGCGCGACCCAGCCCATCAAGACTGGAGTTCGAGCGATATCGAGGTGCCCCATCAAGAATCCACGGGTGGCTCAGTGGGGTTGGGCGAGGAGTATCGGGTTTTCTCCGCCGATCTTTCCCTGTCGATCGTCCAGCCCTTCGGCGCATTCAACCCGGAACTCTCCGAAGAAGCTACTGAACAAACTCCGTACCTGCGCCACAGCTACGGTGACGTTGACGGGCGTGAAGTGTGCGCCAACTCGTGTTTTCATCCACTCGTCACTAGTGCAAACGTCTCGTCAGGAACTGCGTTTGGGGTTGGAGAATGTGCAAGGTACAACCATCCATACTGCGGTCCTGAATTTGTTGGTGGAACCAGCGATTTGAAGTATGTGGTCATCACATCGCAGGCTGCGCTGACGACCGTTCACGTACAGAACGCTCTATATGAGTGGCACGAAGGCGAGCTGCGGCTTGTCAGTATCCTGCCCCGCGGCGAAGGCGGATCTGCTGTGGGAGGAAGGCTCGGCGATGCAGCGGGCCAGATGGATGTGCGAAACGCCGTGTCCGCAGATGGTTCACGTATCGTGTGGTCGGTGGATGGGAAGCTGTATATGCGTGATATGACAAGGGGAGAAAGTGGGGAAACGGTGCGTTTGGATGCGTCGCCTGGCAGTGCTGATACACACCCGTTCTTTCAGTTCGCAAGCAGCGACGGCTCGAGGGTTTTCTTCGTCGATTCAGACCGCTTGACTCCGGACTCCGGCGCCGAACAGGAAAAGCCTGACCTATACGAGTGTGAAATTGTTGAAGTTGCCGGTGCGTTGACCTGCAAGCTGAGCGATCTGACGCCCGGACACTCAGGTGAAGTCGCGGCGGTGGAAGGTCTGATGATCGGAGGAAGCCTTGACGGGTCTTATGTCTATTTTGCTGCGAGCGGTGCGCTTGCGCCCGGCGCTCATCCCGGTAACTGCACAACGCGTGCGCCCGCTGAAGCTCTCTGCAACCTGTACGTTTGGCACAACGGTGCAACTAAGTTCGTGGCCGCAGTTGCGGCGCACGGAGATCATACAGATTGGGGCGCCAGCGAGTATTCCAAAGCGGTGTTGCCCGAACTCACCGCAAGAGTGTCCCCGAGCGGAAACTGGTTTGCGTTCGCGTCCCAGCGCAGCTTGACGGGCTATGACAATCGGGACGCAATTAGCGGTCAGCCCGATGAGGAGGTGTACCTCTACGGCGCGCAGTCTGAAACCCTGAAATGCGCTTCGTGCGATCCCAGCGGGGCAAGGCCCACGGGAACCGAGGGAGGAGAAGTGGGCGAACGACTGGTAACAGGGAATGGTGTATGGTCGAGCCCGTCGAGTTGGCTCGCCGCCACTATTCCGGGTTGGACACCGCTTAAACTGAACAGCTCAGTTCACCAGTCGCGTTATCTGTCAGATAGCGGCCGTCTCTTCTTCAATAGTAGCGATGCGCTGGTGCCCAAGGACGTTAACGGAACGTGGGACGTCTATGAGTTCGAGCCATCCGGCGTGGGTAGCTGCACGGTCTCCAGCGCAAGCTACAGTCAGACGACCGACGGTTGTGTCGGCGCCATCTCATCGGGCAGCTCGGCCGAAGAATCGGCTTTCCTCGACGCCAGCGAAACTGGCGGGGATGTGTTCTTCCTCACCGGCGCGAAACTTGCCGCTCAGGACTACGACACGGCGCGGGACGTCTACGACGCGCACGAATGCTCGAGTACCTCACCCTGTTTTGCCACGACGCCGCCGTCACCGCCGGCATGCACGACGACCGAGGCGTGTCGAGCGGCGCCGACGCCGCAGCCGCAGATCTTCGGATCGCCCTCGAGTGCGACGTTCGCCGGCGCGGGCAACCCGGTCCCGTCGCTTGAATCGAGGCCGGCGGCCAAGCAGAGATCGCTGACCAGGGCGCAGAAGCTGGGCCGAGCATTGAAAGCCTGTAAGGCGAGGCCGCGCGGGCGGCGCGCCGCCTGTAAGCGTCGCGCCAGAAAGACCTACGGGGCCAAGCAGTCCTCGAAATCTACGAAGAAGGCTGGGCGATGACTATGGCGCGCTTGCTGAAGGGCTTTTGTCTGGGCTTGATCGGAGTTGTGCTTGTAACGGTGTTCTTCAGCGCCTCGGCGCTCGCAGCCTCCCCCTGGTGGCAGTTGAGCTCTGCCTCGCGTCCCAGCAGCTTGTCGCCTGGTGGCAAAGGCAAGCTCGTCGTGACGGCCACCAACCTGGGCAATGCCGTCACGTCAGGCGAAGTCAAGGTCATGGACAAGCTACCGCCAGGTTTGAAAGCTTTCTCGATCGAAGCCGAAAGGACTGGTGGCACCGTGCCGGTTGCACTGACGTGTGTTTTGGCAAGCCTGACTTGCACATACACCGGTCCGATCGCCCCCTTTGAGTCTGTCGAAGTCCAGATCGGCGTTGCCGTCAGCGCTACCCCACAAGCCGGCGAAGCAAATGAAGCCACCGTTACCGGTGGCGGGGGGCTGTCGGCCTCCACCAAACGAGATTTGATCTTCGGGGAACCGGCTTTTGGTATCGAAGAATATCGGCTGGCGGCTGAAAACGAAGGCGGCACATCTGCTACTCAAGCCGGCTCGCACCCCTATCAGGTGACCACTGCCGTGACCTTGAATCAGCGTGAAGCAAAGACTCCCGCCGGCAAGCTTTCAGTTCCGGTTGAGCTTCCCAAGGACTTGAGCTTTCAATGGCCCGCAGGCATGATCGGGAATCCTACCGTTATTCCCCATTGTACGATGGGGCAGTTCGGAGAGCTAGTCGAGTCTGGTGGAGAAAATGTGAATAGATGTCCGCAGCAGACGGCGGTCGGCGTGGCTGTTGTGGTGGTCGATGAAACACTAAAAGTCGGGCGTCTTGCCTTTACAGTGCCGTTGTTCAATTTGGAACCGGCGGTTGGCGAGCCGGCGCGGTTCGGCTTTTACGTGCCGGTGGGAGCGGTCCCCGTGATCATCGACACTGCTGTGCGCACCGGCGGGGATTATGGGATAACGGTCAGCGTTCACAACATCGCTCAGACCATCTCGTTTCTGAGTAGCACCGTGACTGTTTGGGGCGTGCCGGGGGATCCCAGCCACGACGCTTCGCGCGGCTGGGGCTGTCTGCAGCAAACTGCGGGAGCTTCGAACGTCGAATTGCCATGCACGCCGTCGGAAGGGGGCGATCCGCCGCCGTTTCTGTCGTTGCCGACGTCGTGTACCGGAGCGCTACAGACCAGCGTGGAAGCGGATTCGTGGCTTGAACCGCAAAGCAAGGTCGTGACTCAGGGCGATGCTATGCCTGCGTTGGATGGTTGCAACCGTCTTCCGTTCGCCCCGTCGGTGAGGGTCACGCCGGACGGCACCGCCGCCAGCACCCCTACGGGTTTGAACGTGGATGTGCATGTGCCCCAGGATTCGGTGCTGTTGGGCAAAGGGTTGGCGGAGTCGAACGTGAGGGGCATAAGCGTCACGCTTCCCGAAGGCGTGGGTTTGAACCCGGCTGGAGCGGATGGGTTGCTGGCGTGCTCTGAGGGCGAGATTGGGTTTACGGGCGTGGATCCTGCTAGCGGCCAGGATCTGTTCTCGCCCGGTCTGAGCGAACCGTTCTGTCCGGATGCGGCGAAGGTTGGGACGGTGAGGATCAAGACGCCGCTACTGCCGAACGTGCTCGAAGGCGCGGTGTACTTGGCGTCGCAGTCGGCGAACCCGTTCGGTTCGCTGGTCGCGATGTACATCGTCGCGCAGGACCCGGTGTCGGGGACGCTCGTGAAGCTCCCCGGCGAAGTCAGCCTCAGCCCGTCGGGGCAGATCACGGGCACTTTCGAGCACAATCCCCAGCTCGCCTTTGAAGACGCCGAACTGCACTTCTTCGGTGGCGAACGCGCGCCGCTTGCCACCCCTGCGCACTGCGGGACCTATACGACGAACGCGTCGTTCGTCCCGTGGTCGGCGGAAGGCGGAAGCGAAGCGGTGTTGACCGTCCAGTCCTCATCGGCCTTTGGCATCTCAAGTGGCCCCAACGGCATACCGTGCCCCGGCGCCGCATTGTCGTTCAACCCATCGCTGACCGGCGGCACGACGAGCATCCAGGCGGGCGGGTTCAGCCCGTTCACGACGACCATGACCCGCGAAGACGGCCAGCAGAACCTCAAGGCGATCACCCTGCACATGCCCCCCGGCATTTCCGGTTTGCTCTCCAGCGTGAAGCTCTGCGGCGAAGCGCAGGCCAACGCGGGCACTTGCGGTCCGGAAAGCGAAATCGGCGAAACGATCGTGAGCGTCGGTTTGGGTGGCGATCCTTTCAGCGTAAAGGGCGGCAAAGTGTTCGTCACCGAGGGCTACGAGGGCGCCCCCTACGGCCTCTCTATAGTCAACCCCGCCAAGGCCGGCCCCTTCGACCTCGGCCAGGTCGTGGTCAGGGCGAAGATCGAAGTGGACCCGATCACCGCCCAGTTGACCGTTACGACCGACTCAAGCGGCCCTTATGCGATCCCGACGATCCTCGACGGCATCCCCCTGCAGATCAAGCACGTCAACGTCACGATCAACCGGCCCGGTTTCACGTTCAACCCCACCAACTGCAACCCGATGCAGATCACCGCGAGCCTCTCAAGCGCCGAAGGCGCGACCAGGAACGTCGCGGTGCCGCTACAGGTCACCAACTGTGCGGTGCTCGGTTTCAAACCCGCGTTCAGCGTCTCCACGAACGGTAAAACCTCGCGTCAGACCGGTGCAAGCCTGCGCGTCAAACTGGCCTACCCCAAAGCGGCCTTCGGCAGCCAGGCGAACATCAAGAGCGTCAAGGTTGACTTGCCCAAGCAACTACCCTCGCAGCTGAAAACGTTGCAGAAGGCGTGCCCGGCCGCGACGTTCAACGCGAACCCCGCAGGTTGCGCACCAGAATCTAGGATCGGCGAAGCAAGAGCCACGACGCCCTTGTTGCCGGTGCCATTGACAGGCCCTGTGTATTTCGTCTCTTATGGCGGTGCGAAGTTCCCGGAACTTGTGATCGTGCTCTCTGGCTATGGGACCACGGTCCAGCTGCACGCAGAAACATTCATCAACAAGGCCGGCGTCACAAGCTCCACTTTCAGGACGATCCCGGATGTCCCGGTAGGCACGTTCGAATTGACCCTCCCGCAAGGCAAGTTCCCGGCGCTCGCGGCACCCGGAGGCAAACTCTGCCAAACGAAGCTGAAGATGCCGACCGTGTTCACCGCTCAAAACGGAGCCGTCATCAAACAGAACACCCCGATCGCCGTCACCGGCTGCCCCAAGCACGTGCGCCATGCGCGCAAGAAGACCGCCAACGGGAATCTTGGGAAGGCAGGCCACTCCCGCGCGTCGCGAAAATAAAGCGGGCCCAGGCTGCCCCCCTGCATCGTGTGTCGCCCGAAACCGCGCGAACGTAGGACAACGTGCAAGCGGTGAGCCCCGAACGGTCAACCTGGGAGAAGCGCACACATGAGCTGTGGCGCGAGCGGGTGCTGTCCGCGATGGCACAAACGGCTGCGGAGCGTGGCTTCGCGGGAGCCTCGGTGGCTGTCTTGTGCGCTTCCGCGGGGGTGTCCCGATCCAGGTTCTACGAGCTGTTCGAAAGTCGCGAAGCATGTTTCTTGGCCGTTCTCGACGACGGCTACCGGCACGCGAGCGCCGCCATATTGCGGGCTTCGGCCCGCGCCGGCGACTGGCGCGAGGGTGTGCGCTTCGGGCTCGCCGAGCTTCTGTCGTTCTTCGACGCGGAGCCGCAGCTTACGCGCGTATGCCTTGTCGAGTCGCTGGCCGCCGGCCCATGGTCGCTCCGGGCTCGCGAGCGCCATGTGACGGATTTGATGGGATTGATCCTCTCCCGCTGGGAGACGCTTGCGCCGCCAGAGCCCTACCTCTTTACCAACGCCGGTGTCGCCGCGTCGATCCTCGGCGTGGTGCAGCACCAGATTATGTCAGGTAAGGACGAGCCCGTCCTCGGCTTGCTCGGTTCGCTCGTCGGGTTGGCGACCGCGCCCTACCTCGACACCGAGCACATCGCGCAACAGGTGGAGATCGCAGAAGGCTTAGCCTGCGCGTTGCTTGCGAAGCGCGGACGGGTGCCTGAATCAGACGGCGAGACCCCAGGAGAGATCCCTGATCTACTCCTGAACCCTAAAGCCCATCGCTTGCGGGAAGCTGTGCGTTACCTCTCCGGTCATCCCGGCGCGAGCAACCGCGAGGTCGCAACGGCGATCGGTGTGATCAGCCACCCCCAGATATCGCGGTTGCTCAACCAGCTCAAGTCGGTAGGGCTGATGGCCAAGCGGGCCGGTCAGCCAGGGCGCCCCAACGCTTGGTGGCTGACCACGCACGGTGAGGCCGTTGCCAGGATGCTCCGTGCCTAAAGCAATCGGGGCGGAACGCCAATGCTCGTACGAGTGACTTTGGACAGACGCGCGATTAACTCAGTGCGACCTCTTGACGAGCTTGTCTCCGCTCAGATAGAAAGGGCAAGGACTCACTGCAACCGACGGGCTTACAGGCATCTCCCGGCGCCCGTCCTGGAAAGGAATTGAATATGATAACAAAACACAAATGGCGGACCCTGGGGCTGATAGTGGGCGCGCTTGTCTGCGGAGCGCTGATGGCGTCAGTGGCGTCGGCGGCGGAACCGGAATTCGCGCACGTGGGGACCTTCACCGCCGAATCAGGTACGGCCTCCTTTGTCAGCGACGGCAACTATTCTTGTAGCCGTGGAATCAAGATCCAGGGTGAAATCACAGGCGCCAGAACGGTCAGTGCCAAGCTTTACCTCCGTGAATGTGGAGGCGGCACCGAATTTTGCCTCAATAAAACAGAAGGCACCGAAAGGGTGATCGAAAGCGAACCCCTCACCGGCACCTTGGGCTATGTCAGCAGGAATCCGCTCGAGGTCGGGCTCGAACTCGGCAAGGGAAAATACGAAGCCGGCAAACATCCGGTGTTCGCCAAATTTAATTGCGGTATTTCCAGCGTGGAACTAAAGGGATTCTTGATCGGGGTATTGACTCCAATCAACACCAAAACGAAAGAATTCCATTTCGAATACTCTCAAGTCGAAAGGGTACAGCAGTACAATCACTTCATCACGGTGCCGGCCGGGGAACAACTTAGTTGGTATCGCGGTATCAGCGAACCGGTGCTATTTGGCCTTCAGGCCGGTGGATCACTCTTGACGTCCGTGGAACAGGAAATCAAGGCAGTCCCGGCAACTCCCCCGGCGCCGAAGCTCGTTCTCACGCGAGGCGCGTTCCCGCACGCGTTCACGACCTCCGGCGGTAAAGTCAGCTTTGCGAGCGAATCCCCTGGTCCTTCGATGAAATGCACGGGCGAATCCGGGAGCGGTAAATTCACCGGCTCAAACGCGGCGGGCGAACTAACGCTCAAACTGACTGGCTGTGAAGCATTCGGGTTCAAGTGCGGAAACAAAGGCGAAGTGACGACCAAAGTTCTCAAAACAGGGTTGTTCTACACGCTTCCACAAAAAATAAGTACTGAAGGAAGGGAATCGGCGTTGGTGTTGTCGCCGGCTTCAGGAGAAGTCGTGGCCGAATTCTCATGTTCAGTAATTAAAATGAGTATCGAGGGGTCTTTGATGGCGGTCGTCACGCCACTCAATCTCACCAAAGAAATTCTTTCTTTGAGCATCAAACAGATAAGTTATCATCAGACGCCCAATGAATACGAAGTAGAAGGCGGCGGAAAAAGCACGGTAGGCCTTAGCTGCACCGAAGAAAAACAGCCGTCGTACAAATGCGGCGAGGAAGTCCTATCGCCGAGTTTGACGCTCACCGGCGCCTCCGGATTGATCGAAGCTTAACCGCAGCGATCGACGGTGGATGTGTGGGGCCGCGAACCGGTTCGCGGCCCCACAGGCGCCCTATCGCAAACCTCGGCTCATGTCATCCGCCCGAGCATGCTGCTCGTCGAAAACAGGCAATCGCCGGCAACGTCATGTTCGTCACGCTTTGCCGCCGCCAGGTCCGCGAGCTGCTCGTGTGTTGGCCCAGGCTCCTTGCCCTCGAAGAACCCAGCCAAGTATTCCCGGCGTACTGCCTGGTCCGGTGCGATTAGCTCCAGCAGCGCTGAGTAGCCTATTCCTGACCGATCGGTTTCCTCTGGCCACGCGTCGAGTTCCTCATCCCCCGCCGGGTCCGGCGCCGAGGTCTCGAGTTGGTGCAACATCCGCAGCCCGTCGCGCATCACCTCCCCGCCAGTGGGGACACCAGCGTCCCTCGACACCCCCGACCCCAACAAGAACACGCACGTGCCCGGGGCCTCAGCCAACGCTATGGACAACGACACGATCGGATCGAGCACGACCTGACTTTAAACCGCCCACCCGACGGTGGCGTCTACATCTGATCGGCCTGTCCTTACGGCCGACCCTCGGCCGTAAGGAACTTCCGCCGCCGCTTAGCGTGGATGCGAGCGTCCGCGCTGGCGACTGGGCTCACGCTCGCGAGGGACGAGAACCAGGCATCGGGCACAGGGCGAGGCGCACTTTCGCTTCGCTATCGAGAGGTAAGCACGGGCGCCGGCGACACCGAGTTCGACAGTCATCTCTGTCTGGTGGGTGGCTGAGGCAAGGGGCGTGCTACCAGAGTTGTTCCTTGAGAATCCCAACGACCTCCCCAACGACCACGTACGCGGTGTTACGAGCCTGCTCGTACTCCTCGTCGCCCGGCTGAAGATCTGGGTGCTTATCCCGGGCGTAGCCGTCTGGTCCGGGGTAGTCGGGAGCGCGGAAAGCGGCGTGTAGTTGCGCGACGCTCTCCTGAAAGAGCTCCTGCTTGAAGGCGGGTCGTTCGGTGACCAGGGTGGCTACCTCCGTGCCGGACGGCCTAGCGTTGAGGCACCACCAGGATACGTCGTAGCCGTCCTTGGAATCGTCGCGGCCTGCGAGAGCGTCGGCCTTGGCAGCGAGGAATCCGATCGGGCCGGCGTGACGGATTTGAACATCGGCTCGCGCTCCGGGTCGATACACGAGTGATACGCCTTCGAGGGTGCTCGATATGGCGTCTTCGTCGATCAATCCGCCTGCGCGGATCGGCAATGGCCGGAGGCGTGGACCGGCGTTTTGGGCTGCGGCCTGTTGATCGAGCGCGCGTATACCGCTGGCGAGGATCGTGTCGTCCTCCGCGGCGGGCGCGAGGAAGTCGAGGATGAGAGGCAGGCCGGGTGCACTGTGCTTCTTGCGCCAGCGAAATCCGCTTGCGCGCTCTGGCTTGAAGTATCGCTCAAGGATCTCCTCTATCGAGTGGTAGTACTCGCGCGTTGCGCCGCCGGTGATGGCGAGCGACAAACACAAATCGATGTCCGCGCTGCCGATGTGCGCATCGGCAGCTTCCGGGACAAGCAGCGGAGGAACAAGGCCCCCGACGATGACCAGATGCTTGGCGGCCATGCCTCCGAGGAGATGGAAGAGGCTTGCCACCTCGCCTATCAACGCGTTCGGTGGGTGCTTGATCTCGCTGGTCACGCGATGTACTTCGATCCCCACAGATCGAGGAAAACTCCGACCGCGGCCTCTCCCCTGGGCTCAAGATACAGGTCCAGCATGACTCGGCTGGGCGGAGCCAGAATTCGTCCATCTGCATCGGTACGGGCGTCACTGCCGGCCAGGTGCTCCGGATCTGAGATCAGCGTGAGGTTGGCTCCCCTATCCGTGCGAAATCCACCGAGCGCTCGAGGGATCTGCTCGAGATCCTCACCGGAAGCCTGTACTCGGTACAGCGGGCGCTGCACCGCGGTCAGTACCGGCAGCCCCATCCGCTCGGCCGCCAAGGCGCCGGTGAGAATTATCTGATTACCGGCGACAGCTTCTGGGATCGCGTCGGGATCTTGCACAAAGCACGTCAGTCGCTGCGGGGAGGAGGGACGGCCATGCTCGGCGAGCCAGCGCCTCACGCCCTCGACATCGATCACATGCCGCTGCATCCCGCGCCCATGCCCATGTCGCTCGATCAGATGCGCCTCCTCCAGGGTTTTGAGCAGGCGATGGGCGGTCACCTCGCTGCTAGAGCTTCGTTCGGCGAGCTGCCGGATCGTCCATGCTTCCTCGGGGTGGTCGGAGATCAGCTGTGCGGGCCGCAGGCTGCCTGCGCGTAGGGCACGCCGGCGGGCTGGCAGTCGGTCGCGTGTGCGCTTGGTCAGCGTCTGGCCGGGAAGCCAAGCCCGACCGGCGCCATCCACAAAGCCGATGTCGGCGTCCTGGAGGCGAGCGGCCGTTGCGTCGTCCAGTACGGCCTTGATCATCACCAGGCGCCTACCATCAGCCCCGTCACCCTCAAGCAGCCCGGCCAACTCGCGGTTCTCGACGATCTCGACCTCTACGGGAAAGGCTTGCCCGGCGACTATCACGGCGGACTCCGGTGCGTTACCGACCACATTCACATCGGGTAGGCGGGCAAACGCATCTGCGACCTGGGGGTCAACGTCAGGGCGGAGCGCGATCAGAGCATTTTGCGCTATAGAATTATAAAGCATTGTTCTCTAAGTATAGCGAAAAATCTAAATGCAGCACATTCGGGGGATATCGCAATACTTAGCTGATAGGCCATTGTATATCTATATCGATTCAGCGACCCACCGTTGTCAGGACGAGAACTCGTCCATTCGAAATTTTACGGGTCAATCCGTGGCACGCCTTGCCGCGAGCCATCAAAGCCCAGTGCTGAGGCCAATTCCAGCCTTCCCGTAGCGGTTGTGGCTGGCGTTGCCGATCTCATAGTGAGCCCCGACATCCCTGTCCTGATTCGAAAGGGGCGACTTTATAGCGGCTCGGGCAGGACTTTAGCCCACCGTTTAGCCCACCGCCCACAAATCTGAGCCAACTCTGCCGACACTCGTCACGGGCAAGAACTAGCCGATTTGCAGGGGAAACAAGGAAATGGACGCGGCGGGTTTCGAACCTGCGACCTCTCGCGTGTGAAGCGAGCGCTCTCCCACTGAGCTACGCGTCCAGGATGGCTGATTCTATTGGGCTTTGGGCGTCCATGACCGGTTCGACGGCAGTCTTCCAGGCCGCGCTGCTGCTAATGCCGCCCAATCCAGCTTCCCCAAGGAGTGTGCGGACCCCGCAACCGCCGGGTGCGGGGTCCGATTAGTGGACCGACCGGGCGTGGTTTGCAGTTTGGACTGCGCCAGCCGCGCAAAAAACGTGGCTACGCGTGGGCCAGCTCGCGCATCTGGCGCACAGGATGGCGACCCAGCCGGCCCGCAATCGCGTAGGGCGAGGCGTGTCCGTGGGTGCGATGGGCAACGTTGACGACGACGTGTCCCCGCAGCCGGTCTACCAGGCTGCGGGGCCGCGGGAGCAGCAGCAGCTCGGCGTCCTCGCTGACGAGGACGGTCGGATGGCCTTCGGTGAGGTTGCGCCAGAGCACTTCGTCGGCCCACTCCTGATCCCCGGGAACGAACTCGACCTCATCGGGGTAGCCGAGGTCATCGTCGCTGAGCGACGCAGCCATAAAGAGATCCCAGGTCTTGTCATAGACGGCGCTCATCAGGTGTTCTGCCAGCTACGAACGATATCGGACCAGCCTCCCCTGATCTTGACTTCGGCGGCGTGCATCGCGTCGTTCACGGACCCATGCGTGACGATTGGCTTCTGCTTCTCGGAGCCGATGTAGCGGTGCTCGTGGTGCTCGGTCGGATCGTGGGCGTTGTCGAATGTGCGCACCGCGTGCCACTCCCCGTCGCACTCGACAAGCAGCACGATCGCGTACTCGACTGGATGCGCATTGAGCGCTGGATCGCGACGCGCACGTCTGGGGCAAGGCGGTAGCGCCGAATCCGGTCCTTGGGCGTCGGCCGGATGATCCCAGGACGCGAGGCGGTGCTGGGAGCGGCAGCACTCAGGGGAGGCGTGAGTGGGTGGTCGAGGGCGCGCGACACTACGGAGTACCGGCGGCGATCGAGGCGCGACGGGCCTGAGACTCGATGCGCGCGGCATCGACGTGGGTCCTGAGTCGGGCCTGCACTGCTCTGGAAGCGGGATTCCGGATTGGCGCTAATTGCGGGATCTGTCGGCATGCCTCTGCCGCGAGTCCTCTACGGTGTTGGCCTTGAGTCGCGGTAGACGACGACGCGGATCCGGCGGGCATCCAGCTCGGGTGGCTCAGCGCCGCGAACGCGAACGGGAGCAACGAGCGGCGCTGCCCGAGGAGGTCCGGGTCGCAAGGGCGATCGCGAAGTCGGCCGCTGATATTGACTCGGCGCTCGACGCGGAGGCGTGGGCGTCGCATCTGCTGGGCACCTTCCGCGAGCAGCCGCACCCATTGCCGTTCCCTGACGCGGTCGGGGTCGATGCCGCGCTGTTGTTCGGCGAGCCGCTCGTCACCCGGCTGGCGAGCTTCGAGGATCCCGCCGCGACAGTCGCGCTGGCGTCAATCGCGGAGCTCGACGACGGCGAGCTGGGCGCCTTGGCGGCGGAGCTGCTCGCCGGCTCGACGCCGCCGGCAGGCGTGCCGCGATGGATCGAGCAGATCGGCGAGTCCGAGATCGTCGGCGCCGCGGTGATGAGCGAGGCTGTGTTCGACGACGCTCGAACGGTCTTGCTCGAGAGCCGTCATCCCGATGGCGAGACGATGGCGGTCGGCGTGCTCATAGACCGCAATCTAGGCGGGCTGGCCAAGGACGTTCTGTTGGCCGAGTCGATCGAGCAGGTCGCGGGCGCGATGGATCGTTACTCGCCTGATGAGGGGCCCGAGCTGGAGCTGGAGCAGACCCCGCCCGGCGTCGCCGCCGGGCTGATCCGGGCGGCGATCGCCCGCACGGACATGACCTGGAACCCACCCGTTGACGAGGACTTCTGGTCCGGGCGCGCGCTGGCGCTCCTGCGTGCCGATCAGACGCCGGGCGAGGTCGATCCGCCAGAGCCCACCGAGTTCTCAGGCGAGGAGCGCGACAGGCTGCGCGACCAGTTCCTCTCCTCGCCGGAGGGGCGCGAGTTCGCGCGCGACGGCCAGGAGGCCTGGGCAGCGTCGCTGGCGATCGACTTCTGCGCCGGCTACACCGGCGGCGACCCGCTGCGCTGGAGCCCGGCGGTCGTCGAGCTGTTCATGACCGACTGGGTTCCGCGCAAGGTCCTCGCGACACCCGAGCTGCTCGACCGCCTGCCTGCCGCGCTCGATGCGTGGGTGCGCTTCGCCGCTCGCTGGCGCGGGATCCCGCAATGGGCCCTCGACGAAACTCGAGAGTCGATCGTCAGTTGGGTGCAGGAGATGGGCAATGCCGCACTCGACCCGGCGCTCGGCGGGCCCTCCAAGCAGTTCCTGATGGCCGCGAAGACGGCCGGTGTCGACCTCGAGGACGAGCAAGCGCTGGGCACCTTCATCAAGGGCTGGAACGCGCGCAGCGAGCTTGATCGCGCCGACATCGAGGCGCCGCAGACGGTCGCACCCGACGGAATTCTCCAATTGAAGATCACGCTGAAGGGGATCAGCAAGCCACCGGTCTGGCGTCGCGTTCAGGTCCGCGCCGACGCCACCTTCGCGACGCTCCACCAGATCATCCAGGCGGCGTTCGGCTGGACCGACACGCACCTGCACAGCTTCGAGTACCAGGGCGAGCAGATCGGCGTCTCAGGCGCCGAGTGGGACGACGACTGCTCCGAGGAGGCCGAAACTACGCTCGGCGAGGTGCTGCTCAACCCGAAGGATCGCCTCCGCTACACCTACGACTTCGGCGACGACTGGGAGCACGACATAGTGCTTGAGAAGGTGATCGAGCCGCACGCCGGCGATGGACGACCGGCGCTCCTCGCCGGCAAGGGCGCCTGCCCGCCCGAGGACTGCGGCGGTCGGTGGGGCTACGCCGAGCTGAAGGACGGCGGCGGCTTCGACCCGGCATCGTTCGACCTGGAGGCCGCCCAGCGATACGTCCGCGCGGTCAGCGGCTGAATGTAGGCGTTAGCCGACACACGTCTCGGTCGGGAACGACCTGCGGTTGCGACGTCGAGTCTACGGCGCGCGGTCCGGTTCACCTCAGGCGGGTTGGAACGTGCACCTACGCCCGCTAAACGTATACCTTTCGCGCGCTTAGTGGTATGTTTAGCGGCATGGGCAGCTTTCGTTACCTGGCGCGGCACTTCGGGGCTCTGCCTCCCGACACCGTGGCGGCGCTGACGAGCATCGCCGAGGCGAAGGGAAGGGCAGAGCTCCATCGCGAGCAGAACCCGGCGGGCCTGGAGACCTTGCGCGAGGTCGCGTTGATCCAGAGCACCGAGGCGTCCAACGCGATCGAGGGCATACGCGCGCCGCTTGCTCGCATCGAGGCGCTGGTCGCCCAGAAGACCATGCCGCAGACGCGATCCGAACAGGAGATCGCCGGCTACCGGGACGTGCTGGCGGCCATCCACGCCAATGGCGCCGACATTCCGTTCCAGCCGCGCTACGTGCAGCAGCTGCATGGCTATCTCCACCGATATGTCGGCGATCGCGACACGG
Source organism: uncultured Solirubrobacterales bacterium (assembly GCA_963753145.1). Lineage (GTDB taxonomy): Bacteria > Actinomycetota > Thermoleophilia > Solirubrobacterales > Solirubrobacteraceae > Palsa-744. The sequence continues at coordinate 331,279 of CAVWAX010000003.1, read as the reverse complement.
GGCAGTGGAAGAAGATCGACAATGAGGTGCAGGAACGGCTGCCCGACGGCAGGACGATAGTTCGCTTCAAGCCCGTCGCGGCGTTCATGACGCCTGGCGCGATGGACGAACTGCACCGCGAGTTCCGCAGCGCATTGGACACGGGCCCGTACTCGCCGCTGTTGCTGTGTGCGGCGTACGTACTGGACTTCACTGTGATTCATCCATTCCGAGACGGAAACGGGCGAATGTCGCGGCTGATCACGCTCTGGCTGCTTTATGTCGTCGGGCACGAGGTCGGCCGCTACATCAGCATCGAGAAGCTGATCGACTCCAGCAGAGAGACTTATTACGACGCGCTTGCCCGCTCGACCGGCGGCTGGCACGAGAGCGAGCACGACTTGAAGCCCTGGACGAGCTATTTCCTAGGCATCCTGCTCGCCGCGTACAAGGAGTTCGAGGACCGCACGGCGGCGCTCGCGACTCGTGGCTCCAAGCGGGCGCTCATCACGAGCTTCATCGAGTCGCTGATGGTTGATGAGTTCACGATCGCCGACGTCCGTCAAGCCGCCCCAGGGGTAAGCGCCGGCTACATCAACAGAGTCCTGGCAGACCTGAAGAACCAGGGCGCGATCAAATCGCTTGGCACAGGCAGAAGCGCCCGCTGGCAGCGATTGAACAAAGACTGAGCGCAGCGAGGATCAAACTGGCTCGCCCAGCTCGAATACCCGCTCGTACATTCGGCAGCGCTTGACGATCTTGCCCCCATCGCCTCCATGCCACGATTCATCGCCGTGTTGCTCTCAAGGATCCAGCCCATCTCGCCCCCCTTCTGCGGGCGCGAGACTCCCAGCGCGTCCGGGTATCGTCGCGTGGATGAGGTTGAATCACATCACGCTTGCAGCGCGCGACGTAGAGGTGTCGGCCGGCTTCTACGTGAGGCTCGGGCTCACGCAGATCGTGGCCGACTACCCGCACTATGCGCGGCTGGTTGCTCCCGAAGGCGACACAACGCTTTCGTTGCATCAGGCTGACCCTCTCCCGGCGGGCGCGAGCGTTCACTTCGAGGTCGAGGACGTCGATCGGACCGTCGAGCGGCTCCAGCGGGCGGGCTTGGAGTTCGCGTGCGACCCGGTCGATCAGCCGTACCTGTGGCGCGAGGCGATCCTGCTCGACCCCGACGGCCACCGGATCTTCATCTACCACGCCGGCAAGAATCGACTCGACCCACCATGGCGGCTGTGACCGGTCAGGGTGCGGCCGCGTATTCTGCGCCCGAACATGTCCGGCGCAATGGTCAGAGATGCGAGCGAGGACGACGCGCCGGCGTGCGCGGCGATCTATGCGCCCTATGTGCGCGAGACGGCCGTCAGTTTCGAGGGTGAGCCCCCGACGCCTGGGCAGATGGCCGAGCGTATCGCCGCCGCGATCCGCACGCACGCGTGGGTCGTGCTCGAGGACGGCGGTCGTGTCGTGGGCTATGCGTATGGCGCGTCCCACAAGCAGCGAGCGGCCTATCGCTTCTCTTGCGAGGTGAGCGTCTATGTGGAACAGGGCCGGCGACGCACCGGCTCGGGTCGCGCGCTGTATGAGGCGCTGTTGGAGCGGCTCGCGGCGCGCGGCTACCGGATCGCGGTCGCGGGCATGACCTTGCCCAACGAGGCGAGCGCTGGCCTGCACCGCGCGATGGGCTTCGAGCCGGTTGGCGTGTATCGGCGGATCGGTTGGAAGTTCGGCGCGTGGCACGATGTCGCGTGGATGCAGCGGGTGCTCGGCGTCGAGTGCGACCCTCCCCGCGAGCTGGGCTGAGGCGAGCGGCGTGTCTTGGAGCGCAGAGCCAGAGCGCGCCGGCGCTCATCCCGTGTTTGCTCGCGTCTACGCAAGGGTCGCTGAGATCGGCGAACGTCGCGGTGGCGCGGAGCACCGGCGCAGGCTGGTCGCCGGCCTGCGGGGCAGGGTGATCGAGGTCGGCGCGGGCAGCGGCGCGAACTTCCGCCACTACCCGGAGACGGTGACAGAGCTGGTGGCGCTCGAGCCCGAGCACTATCTGCGCGAGCGAGCGCTGAGGGTCGCCAAGGAGGCGCCTGTTGCGGTCTCCGTGGCGCACGGGCACGCTGAGCGGCTCCCCGGTCGAGACTCTTTTGATGCGGGCGTCGTCTCGCTCGTGCTGTGCAGCGTTCCAGACCAGGAAGCCGCGCTCGCCGAGCTGTATCGGGTGATCCGTCCGGGCGGCGAGCTGCGTTTCTACGAGCACGTTCGCTCACATTCCATCTGGGAGGCGCGGTTTCAGGGGCTCGCCGACGCGACGCTCTGGCCCCGGCTCGCCGGGGGTTGTCACCTGGGGCGCGACACGACCGCGGCGATCGAGCGCGCCGGGTTTCAGGTCGAGACGCGGGAGCGGTTCTCCTACAGTCTCGCGCCGCTCCTGCCCGCCGTTCCACACATCCTGGGAGTGGCACGGCGCCCTTGAGGCGCATGCGCGGCTAACTACGGTCCTGGGCCGATTGGATCTTCGATACGCTCGATGAGCGACAGTGGCACGGATGCCGGAGCGCGACGCGTTGGAATCTTAAACCCTACTCTCGATTGCGCGTCGTTCATCGCCAGAGCGGGGTACGAAGGGAACGACGACGTGCCCCCTATGGTTTCCCGCCGAGGAACGGCGAGGGCGAGCCCGCGCGCGAGGATCGAGTCCTCTGCGGACACTGCAACGACGTGCTCGGTGTACGAGCCGATCGTCGTGCTGTTGGACGGAGCGCCTCCCAGGCTCACCTCACAGACCGCTGAATCGCTCCCGCCCAACGGTATCGCCCTCCATCAAGACTGCTTCCGGCGCAACCGCGTCGAAGCCGGCGGCGCGCCTTACGGAGACGGCGGCTCGTCGAATAGGCGCATGTAGGGCTCGTAGCGGAAGAGCCGCGATCGGCGCCGGCCGGTGACCTCACGGAGCAGTCCAAGCGCGACGAAGCGCGCAACGAGTCTGTTGGCGGTGGGGAACGTGACATCCAGGGCATGGCTCACCACGTTGACGTTCACGAGGGGCCGCTGGAAGAGCAGCGAGAGCAGCAAGAGGCCCTTCGTGCCGACGTCCGCCAATACGAGCGCTCGATGCTGCTCGCGGAGCTCGAAGATCCGCTCGGCCGTGTCGGTCGCTTGCTCGGCTGTTTCGGCGACTCCGCGTAGGAAGAACCGGAGCCAGCCCTCCCAATCGCCCCGCAGGCGAACCGCCATGAGTCGGTCGTAGTACTCCTGGCGATGGAGCTTGAAGTAGTAGCTCAAGTACAGCAGCGGGGCTCTCAGGGCCTGGCCGTCGACGAGCAGGAAGGTGATCAGCAACCGTCCTACGCGCCCGTTGCCGTCGATGAACGGGTGGATCGTCTCGAACTGGGCGTGCGCGAGGCCTGCTCTGATGAGGAGCGCGGTTTCGTGGTTGCCGTGGAGGAACCGCTCGAAGTCACCGAGGGCCCGCTTCATTTCGGCTGCTGGGGGAGGCACGAATGTCGCCTGGTTGAGCAGGGCGCCCGGCGGTCCGATCCAGTTCTGGCTTGTGCGGAACTCGCCCGGCGTTGCGTGCGAGCCGCGACCGTCACGGAGGAGTTCGGCATGGATCTCGCGGATCAGGCGCAAGGAGAGCGGCAGTTGATGAATGCGCTCGAGGCCGTGGTTCATGGCGGCGACGTAGTTGACGATGTCCCCGACGTCGCCACCGCGATCTTGGATGTCTGGGTCGAGCTCGACTTCCAAGAGGTCCTCGAGGCTGCTCTGGGTGCCCTCGATCTGAGAGCTGAGGACAGCCTCGCGACGTACATACATGGCCACGAAGAAGTCGGGGTCTGGGATGACCTTGACGAGGCCGTCGAGTCTGCCCAGTGATATATCGGCCCTCGAGAGCAGGGCGAGTAGATCGCCGTCGAAGGCTATCGGCGGATCGGGTGGCAGGGGCGCCGGAATAAAGGCTCGGTAGCCCGCCGGTTGGGTTATGAAGCGCCCGGCGCGATGATCGTTCGGTGGCAAGGCACAGGACCTTTCGAAGACGCTCCCAGCAAGCTTATTTTCAAAACTATAGCTAATCTTGAATAAGCCAAGGGTTTGCGACGGGCGTTATATGCGGCTTTACTAACGCGAGCATCCTCACGCGGTATTTACGCACCGAGCCAGAATCTTGAATAAACCCCCTGTTAGCTCGCTTTGCTTTCTGGCTGGGCAATGACGCCCACGTTCGGTGAGGCGTAGCTCACGCTCCAAGCAGCGCGGCCGGCACGACCGCGATGCCGTCGCGGCGGCGGTATGCCTCGCGGCCGGTGGTGATCACGACCGCGTCGAGAAGGTCATCGCCGAGACGTTCCTTCAGCCAGCGTAGATGGCGAACGTCGCGGTCTGTGATCGAGTGGGCGAGCTTCACCTCGGCCGCTAGCACGCGATGGTCGGCGCGCTCGACGATCAGATCGACCTTGTGCTCGCCCGCGTGGGTGCGTAGATGCCTGACACGTGCTTGCGCGGCCTGGGCGTACACCCTCATCCCAAGTGTGACCAGCGACTCGAAGAGTTGGCCGAGCAGTGTCGCGTCGCGAGCGGTCGGTGGTTGGGAGGGGCGGGCCTGCAAAAGCGCGCTCGCGTCTGCGTTGAGCAGGCGGGCCGCGAGCGCCGGATCGGCGAGATGGTGGCGGGGAGCGCCGCCGAGGCGCCGTAGATGGCTTCGCGTGGGAAGCCAGGCTGGAAGTGGATCGAGAATCCACAGGCGTTGCAGGATGTCGCGGTAGATGTGAGTGGTGGCCTTGCCGGGCTTGCTCGCCTCGCCGGGTGTGGCCGCGTCGCGCACGGCGTCGTAGGAGGCCGTGGTCGCGCTGGCGGCGGCGTAGGCTCGCAGCCAGTTGCGCACGGTGTCGGGGTTGCGAAGCGCGTGGTCCATGTCGCGAAAGTCGCGGTTGACGATCTGGTCGAGATAGCCGTCGATCTGAGCGCGCACCGCCTGCTCGCCGTAGCCGCGCAGGCCCGGGAATCCGGAGGCGCAGATCTCTCGGGCGTAGTTCTCCAGCGTGAACTCGGTGCTGCCGCTGACAGGTTCTTGGCGGCCGCTGAGCAGTGCCGCGAGGCTCACGCTCGGAGGAGCGCCGGTCCGCTCCGTCAGGGCGAGCGGACGCATCCTGATGCGCACGATGCGTCCCGCGCCTGAGTGGGTTCCCGGGTCGCGCGGAGTGGCTGAGCCCGTGAGCAGGAACCTGGAGGCGCTCGGATCCTCGTTGACGGCCCTGCGAACCAGGTCCCAGGAGCTGGGCAGTCGCTGCCACTCGTCGATCAGCACTGGTGGCGGCCCGTCGAGCAGCCGGTCGGGCTCGGCGCCGGCCAAGTCGAGCGCGCCAGGTCGGTCGAGGGCGTGGACGGTCTTTGCTCGGCGCGTCGCAGTGGCGGTCTTCCCGACGCCCTTGGCGCCCTCGAGGGCGATTGCCGGCAGTTCCGGTAGGAGGGCATCCAACTCGTCATCGACGACCCGTCGAACGTAAGGCATCTCGGCCAAGCTCATGACGATACCATTACGACGGCTCTTACAGAACTACATGGACGCGGCGGGTCTCGAACCTGCGACCTCTCGCGTGTGAAGCGAGCGCTCTCCCACTGGGCGCCGCGTCCGGGGGTTTGAGTCTATTGCGCCAAGGCCCCTCGCGCGTGAGCGTCCGAGGCGCACCGCGTACATCGAGCGGGGTGTGTAGAGCAAGACGTGCGCTCAAGGGCGCAGGGTCGCAGGTAGTCGTTCAGCGTCCCATCCGATGCTGTGAGCATCATTCAGGTCGTGAGTGCTCTGAGCGCGACTCAAGACGCCGAGCGGCGTGCAGGTCTTAGTGCCGTGGTTCTGCTATCCGGTGGCCTGGATTCGGCGACCGCACTGGCGATCGCTAAGAGCGAAGGCTACCGACCGTACGCTATGTCTTTCCGCTATGGCCAACGGCATGCGGTAGAGCTAGAGGCAGCCAGCACCGTTGCCAAGGCGGCCGGCGTCGAACGCCAAGTCGTTGCTGATATCGACCTCAGGGTCTTTGGCGGATCCGCCTTGACAGCTGATATCGCTGTGCCCAAGCACCACTCCGTCGCAGAACTTGGCCAAGGCATTCCGGTCACGTACGTTCCGGCGCGGAACACTATCTTCCTGTCTTACGCTCTGGCCTACGCTGAGGTGCTCGAAGCCGACAACATCTTCATCGGTGTCAACGCACTTGACTATAGTGGGTACCCGGACTGTCGTCCTGAGTACATCCGGGCTTTTGAAGCAATGGCCAACCTTGCGACCAAGCGAGGCGTTGAAGGTCATCGACTCCGGATTCATGCGCCTCTCATCGACATCACGAAGGGTGAGACCGTGCGTCGTGGCCTTGCCCTGGGCGTCGATTACTCGCTCACACGCTCGTGCTATGACCCGGCGCCGACTGGCGAGGCCTGCGGTCGCTGCGATTCGTGCCTATTGCGACTGCGTGCGTTCGCCGAGAATAATTTGTCTGATCCCGCGCCTTATCACGACCATGCATCGGCTGTCTAACGGTATGACGGTGACGCGGGCGATCGAGTTTCGCAAACGCAGGGCTGGAATAGTGACGCTTCCCGTTGTCGAGATCTTCGGCCCAACTATTCAGGGCGAGGGTCCGGATGCTGGCGTGCCCGCCTATTTTGTGCGCTTCGGTGGATGCGATTATCGCTGCGCATGGTGCGATTCGATGCACGCCGTGGACCCTGCGCAGGTCAGGGCAAACGCGGAACGCTTGACGGCCGAGGGGGTGATTCAACGACTCGGCGAGTTGCCGGTCGGACCCGAACTCGTCGTTCTCTCAGGGGGAAACCCAGCTCTGCTTGACCTCGGTGCGCTTGTCCTCGCGCTTAAAAGTGACGGCCGGCGTGTGGCGGTCGAGACGCAGGGCAGTCGCTGGAGCGAGTGGCTGGCCGACGTTGACCGCCTCGTCATCTCTCCTAAGCCACCGTCGTCGGGTATGGCCGGGCCCGGTGAAATGGATGCCTTTCAAGCGTTTATGCGCAATGTGAGCCCTACCTCGACACCCGTTCTGAAGATTGTGGTCTTCGACCAAGCTGATCTCGACTGGGCCGCTGCCAGACACCAAGCCTATCCTTACCTACCTCTGTTTCTTTCAGTTGGCACAGATGTTGGCTTGGGCGAGGGTGAGACGCTGGCTCTACTGCGCGAACGATATCGTTGGCTGTGCGAGACTGTGCCCCGGCGAATTGATCTCCGCGACGCGCGCGTTCAGCCGCAGTTGCATGTGATCGCCTGGGGAACGGCGAAGGGCGTCTGAGGTGGAGCTCTTTAAGGAGTTCACGTTTGAGGCCGCCCACCGTCTGCCTGGTGTCCCTCCCGATCATCGCTGTGCGCGGCTACACGGCCACTCTTATCGAGTGACTATTCATGTCAGTGGTGAGATCGACCGCGAGTCCGGAATGGTCATGGACTTTGCCGACGTCAAGGCCGCATTCAAGCCAATTGTTGACGGTCATCTTGATCATTACTACCTCAACGAGGTCGAAGGTCTTGAGAACCCTACGTCGGAGAACCTCGCGCGCTGGATTTGGCAGCGACTCAGTCCTGCGCTCCCACAACTAAGCATGATCGAGGTGCGGGAGACCTGCACTTCGGGTGTCCGCTATCGAGGTGAGCACGAGTGAGGGGATTGTTGACGGAGCGGACGCTGCCCGACGTTCAGGCCGGCGTGGAGGAGCGCGGCGTGGCACTCGACGACGTAGGTGTCTCTGGCCTACGCTATCCATTGACCGTGGAATGTGCCGACGGCAGTTGACAGCGGACGATCTGCGAGGCGCGGTTGGCTGTCGCGCTCGACGCGCAAACGCGTGGGACCCACATGAGTCGCTTCGTTGAGGCGCTGCATCGACAGCGCGACGTGGTCTCTCCGGCCGGCGTACTGGCGATGACCCGTGATCTGGCTGCCCACCTGGATGCCGGTGAGGCAGCGATCAGACTGGCGTTCCCGTTGTTCATCCCGCGAGAAGCGCCTATCACCGAACAGGAGGCGCTATTGGGAATCGACTGTACCCTCGCCGCGCGCGTCCAAGGGCAACTTGCCGAAGTGCACATCGCAGCCTGTATACCGATTACAAGCTTGTGTCCCTGCTCTAAGGAGATCGCCGACTACAGCGCGCATTCTCAGCGAGGGCACGTGACTATCGAGGCGTTGGACAATCAATGGAGGACAGGCGCGGAGGGACTGTGGCCGGAGGAGTTGCTGGCTGTTTGCGACGGAGCGGCATCTGCGCCTATCTATCCCCTGCTCAAGCGTCAAGACGAGCGCCACGTAACGATGCTCGCCTACGACAGGCCGGCGTTTGTCGAGGATTTGGCCCGAGAGGTGGCGTTGGCGCTCCAGGCGGATGAGCGGATCGCGGGCTTTGCGCTTGAGGTCGTCAACCAGGAGAGCATCCACGATCATCAGGCATTCGCGCGGTTGCAGTGGAGGCGGCCGTGAGTGGCGGCGTTCTAGTCGTCAGTTCATGTACTGCAACGAAGCTCCAGACGCCGAGCGGACAGGCGCGCTGGGCCGAGTCGTTGTATACGGGGCAGCAGCATGTGCGTCTGATGCGAGGCGTCAAGCGGTACCGCGAAGCAGAAGAACCCGCAGGCGAGTTGTGTTTCCAAATCCTCTCCGCCTACCATGGGCTCCTCTCGGCACGCAGGTCGATCTCGTCATACGACCACTCGTTCTCCGGCTTGCCGACGGCGGTCATCCGCGAACAGGGACTCGAGAAGCAAGTTCCCAGCGACATCCGCGAGCTCCTGAGCAGGCCATTTGACCTCGGCCTCCTCTTGTTGAGCGATCCCTATCTGCGGGCTTGTGATCTCGACGCAGAGGTCAAACTGGGGGGACCGCTCCTCTGTTTCTGCAGTCCAACAGTCGCGCGGCGCATGCCGGCGGTTCCCGGGCTTCGCACGATTTCCCTGGCCAATGCCGAGGCGCGACGCTTCTCCTGCGGGCTGATTGCGCTCAAGGGCGAGCTCGGGGGGCGGTTGCTCTCACGGCTCGCCGCCGCGCCCGAGATGATCGACAGTTTCGCCTCGCTGTACACAGACATCCTGTGCCAGTTGGAGAGGACCGCAAGTCCTCGCCGGGCGCAGCAGGTCGCGGCATAGCGATGGACTTCTACTTCCCCGACAGCCAAGATCAGATCGACCCCAAGTTCGACTTCGAAGCGGAAGACCATCCTGCGTTTCACGTGCGCCAGCGCGACGATCGCTATGCGCACGAGATTCACGACCCGCCTCCCTACAGCGGCATCCTGATCTCCAAGACGATGGTGGACGGCTATTCCGCCGCGGGTCGCTATACCGCCGCCCAGCGGCACCGTCTCCATCGACTGGGGGCGCACGAGTTCTTTCGGCTGCCTGAGGGGCTGGGAGTCATCGGCGACTGCGGCGGCTTCAGCTACGTCGCTGAGGATGTGCCGCCCGTCACGGTCGATGAGGTCATCGACTTCTACGAGGATGTAGGAGTCGATGAGGGAGTGTCCGTCGATCATGTGATCCTCGATTACCAGCCCGACCCTGCGGTTAGCGAACCGGAGGAGGATTGGCTCGATCGTCAGGCGCTCACGCTCGAGTTGGCTGCCGACTTCTTCGCTGAGCACAGCTGCCGTGACTCCCGCTTTACGCCGATCGGCGCTGCACAGGGCTGGAGCCCTGAGTCCTACGCGGCGTCGGTACAGCGCCTTCAAGAGATCGGTTATCGGCGCGTCGCGCTCGGGGGGTTGGTCCCGCTGAAGGTCATGCAGATCCTCGACTGTCTGGAGGCCGTTCAGAAGGTGCGGCTCCCCGACACTAGCCTGCATCTGCTCGGGATCAGCCGGACAGAGCACTATGCGACCTTTCAAGCGCTCGGAGTGCGCAGCATCGACTCGACCTCGCCATTCCGCCAAGCGTTCAAGGACGACAAGGACAACTACTACACCGCCGACACCAACTACGTCGCATTGCGTATTCCACCGTCGGAAGGGAATCCAAGCCTGCGCGGACGCATCAGCGCTGGGCAACTGGACCAGAGTGTCGTCCGCAAGGCGGAGGAGCGCGCGCTTGCCGCGGTGCGTGCTTATGACCAGGGCCGGGGAACGTTGACTGCGGCTCTCAAGGCGCTTAGGCAGTACGAGCAGATCTTCGATACCCGGGGACGCGACCGCACCAAGGAGTACCGTGCGATGCTCGAAGCGTGCCCCTGGCAGAAGTGCCCGTGTGCGATCTGCCGTAACTGGGGCGTAGAGGTGGCGATCTTTCGTGGTACTGAGCGCAACAAGCGCCGTGGCTTTCACAACCTATGGGTTTTCAACCAGACAATGCAGGGGCACATGGCCGGCATGAACACAGCAACCAAGATCAATAGGGAGACAGTCGGTGAGCCAGTCTGAGCTGCACCTGCCGGCGCTCGAGGTACGTCAAGGCGCACGCCGCCTCTACCAGTTCGCGGTGGACGGCAAGCGCCTGGCGAGCATCAGCACCGTCTCACGCGTTCATCGTGACGAAGAGGGACGCATCGGCGGCTATCAGCGCCCCGAGGTGCTGCGCCACGTCAAGGCGATCCGCGACTACCTGGAGAGCCCTGGCGCGCTCATGCCGAACGCGATCGTGATCGCGTTCGACTCGCGCGTGCGCTTCGAGCCCGCGCCAGGCGTCAAGGAGAGTGCTGGCAGCGTCGCTGGCAGCATCGTCATTCCAGCATACGGGCCCGATTCCCCTAACGTGCCCGGTTGGGTCGTGGACGGCCAGCAGCGGGTCGCCGCGCTCAGGGATGCGCAGCTCGCGAGCTTTCCCGTGCCGGTCGTGGCCTTCATCACCGATGATCTACGTGAGCAGCGCGCCCAGTTCATCCTCGTCAACAACACTAAGCCTCTGCCGAAGGGGCTAATCCACGAGCTGCTGCCTGACACAGAGGGACATCTGCCGCTGGCGCTGCTGCGCAAGCGCTATCCATCAAAGCTGCTCTCGCTGCTCAACCTGCTGCCCGGCTCGCCGATGGCGGGCGCAATCAAGACGCCGACCATGCCCGACGGGCGCATTCGCGACAACTCCGTCCTGAAGATGATCGAGAACTCGATCACGGACGGCGCTCTCTACCGCTACCGTGATCCCGGCACGGGAGAGGGCGACACCGACTGCATGATCCAGGTGCTGTGGAATTTCTGGGAGGCCGTTGCCCGGACCTGGCCCGAGGCGTGGGAGTTGCCGCCGCGTAAGTCGCGCTTGACCCACGGGGCCGGGATCGTGTCCTTGGGCTATGTGATGGATGAGATCACCGAAGTCTGCTCGGTCGGAACCGAGGTGCCAACGGTCAAGACATATGAGGAACATCTTCGAGACCCTGGTCGATGTCTGTGCATGGACGAGGGGGCAGTGGGATTTTGGCCTTCGCGATCATCGGGCTTGGAACGAGATCCAGGTGACGCCCAAGGATATTCTCAAGCTAGCCGATCTGCTGCTGCGAACCTACCGTAGTGCACTGGCGCCAAGGCCGATGGACGAGACCGGTCAGCATAATAAGGCCCACTCGGCATAAATACCTTAACGGCCCTGTCTGGCTACGTTTCCGGTACTAGCTCGTTGATGCGCTTTACTTCTACATTGTAGGCATTACCAGCGCTATCGGAACGGTTATTGGCCGCTTCGGCTGCTTCCGTCAGCTTCTGTGTATAGCTGTTACAAACCAAGATGCCGACTGTAGGCTTAATGCCCTCCTTGACCAGTCCGTCCCAGCCAGCGAGCAGTTGGTAGAGGTCAAGGACGCGCCCGTTGGTCACCTTGAGCTCATATATACGGATGTTCTCCTGGTCTACTTCGACCAAAATGTCGATATTTATTCCTCCGCCCCATACACTACGGTCCTTGTTGACCTTGGCGTCAGCAAAGGTACCCGAAAGGATGAGCATGAGCTTCTCGCGTAGCGAGGTCTCGGAGTCTGACTTTGTCGTCTTCTCGGGCCGGAACTCAGCTACGTCGAGATCTGACAGCAGCCGCTCCCAGTTATCCGCATGCGGATCCAAGCCCGTCTTGTTGTTGGTAGTGCGGAAGTCGGAGCCAACTCGCAGCTCGCCTACGAAGCGATTGAACTCGACCGTCTTGGGGATATCAGGCCAGATCTCCTCGAACACGCCGGACTTTATGACTCGGTGCCGGACAACTATGTCGATTCCACAGCGGGCATTAGATCCCTGATAGTAGCTGCGCAGCGGATACGGCCAACCGTGCTCCGCTTCGGCATCGTTGTCCTTGACCGAATAATCAGCCATACCGTACGAATAGTCGAAAGTATACTTCGAACCGTCGTCAAGTGTAAAGCTGCGAGTCACTGACTTGCTCTCGCCCTCGAATGGAACGTCGATAGCTTGCACCGTCTTGTGTGTCCACTCCCCACCCTTCTGTCGGTAGGCGAGGTCAATTGAGTTGCCTTCCTTGAGGTAGTAGCGGTGCATAACCCCAAGATGCTCACCCAATCGTCGTGCCAGAACATCCAAGCCCGAATCGCCGCGCCGATAGACTGAGCGGAAGTACTTCCAGCGCACGAGTACACGAACCTTAGTTCCGGTTCTGGCCTCCTGGAGACGGTGTAGGTTGGCCGCCCACGCGTCCCGACCGGCGTCATCGTGCACCACCATATTGGTTGAGAGTGGTCCCGTGACGTGCAAGAAGTGGTCCTCATCCAGATCGTCGTCATCGGCTGAGCGCGTGTAGAGATCAAAGTCACTTGAGTTGCCACCAGTCAGTAGTGCAAGCGCATTCTTGAGCCCAAAACCATGCTCGTTGAGAGCCCCACGCGTGGAACCCTGCCCCCCAGGATTGAATACGTGGTTCGTCACATCAGAGAGAGTCATCCCAACGCCGTGGTCTGCGACCTGAACCTCTACCGTGTCACCGTCGAGCTTTTCAAGCGTGATCTCCACGGCCATCGGTCTGGACTCCGTCACCGAACTCCAGCGGGAGTCGCGCGGAAAAGGCATTGTCGATTAGCTCGCCTAGCGCCTCCTGGAAGTCCATCTCCTGACGAGCAAGGCCTTGGAAATACTGATCTGCGTCGAGTTCAGTATGGAACGGATGCTTAGGCATATCTGGGATCGAAGAATCTAATATGTGGTGCGATGTGCGATCGCCGGCTCGCTCAACCGAATAGTCAATTGCTGGGCGTCCGAACTTGCGTGCGGCACCGCTTTGTCGGTAGCGAGGACGCGGCAGATGCGATCTAGGGGCATTGGAGTGCATAGCCTAGCGAACTTGTGGGGCGTGATTTGATATCGCCGCACGATCCAGGAGAATTTGTCCGGCGGGGTCAAGCGCTTCAAGGAGTCGGTCTGCGCGGGTGCCGAAGGTGATCCTCTCGGTGCGACGAGCGCGCCTGTACTGCTCGATGAGGACGGTACGAAGCCAGAGTTGATCAAGAAGGCGTTGTTCGCTCGTAGCGGGTATCTGCGTAGCCAGGAGGTCGGCGAGTGCCTGTGCGTCGGCAACGGACATCAAGAGGCGTACTCGCGGAGACCCCGACTCGTCGGGACACTGGTCCGGCGTTGGCGTAAGCGACAGTTGTCGGCGCGTTCTAGGTGCTCTGCGGTGGGGCGCGGGCGGATCCAGAACCGTACGGTTGGGTGGTTCAGCCTTCGAAAATGATGGCATGCGGGCTTCTCGATTCGCCCCCGTGATCTCCATCCCTGCATCGTGTTGTCTGCGCCTCATTCTCCAAGCTAATACACGTTGGCGTGGGCAATGTCAAGCGGAAAGGCGGATTTTTGGCTTGGCACCGTAAAAGTTGGCGCGAAGACATCATCGGTATGCCTCGGCAGCGCCGACCATTCGTATCCCTATCCGCGCGATCCGGATTGTGCCCGTCAAGGCCAGGAGAGCGGCGGGTTTCGAACCTGCGACCTCTCGCGTGTGAAGCGAGCGCTCTCCCACTGAGCTACGCGTCCGGGGCTTTGATTCTATTGCGCCAAGGCCCCCCGCGCGCACGCGTAGGGCAGCCGTTTCGAGAGCCATAACCACAGCTCCCCTGGGCACCGATACCTACCCTTCCTTCGCCGCCCCCGCCGGGTGGGGCTCCAAGCGCACCGAGGGGATCGAGTAGGCCTCCGCCAACCCAGCCACCCGCGCCGCCGGCAGCCGGGCCCCGAACGCCGAGGCGCCGCCCAGCTTTTCGTAGCCCGACAGCAAGCTCTTGCCCACCAAGGACAGGTTGAAGTGCCCGTCGTAGAGGGCATCGACGTAGAAGGAGGAGTTGGTGCGCGCGTACTGTGCCGCTGCGGGCGGGGCGGAGGCGATCGCCGACAGGGCGGCCGAGACAAGCCGCCAGGAGTGGGGCACCAGGCGCTCGTAGCTCTGGTAGAGCCCCGCGATCCCCGCGGCGGGGCCGGTCAGGGAGCGCGGTTCGGCCAGGAAAGGCGGCACGGGGATCGCGGCGGCCGTGGCGCTTGCCCGCGCCACGGCGCCCCGCAAAGCGGGCGAGGGGGAAGGGGGCAGGCCCGAGGCTATCTGGGGCCAGGCGCCGCGCGAGGCCCCCACCTCGGCCCGGACGGCGCCTTGGGCGGCGGCAAGGCCGGAGCTGATCCGGACGAACTGCGTGCGCTCCAAAGCCAGTTCGCGCGCGGAGGGCCCGTCCGAGGAGCCCGAGCCGCACCCGGCCAGCAGCGCCGCCACACCCAGCGCGAGCCCGCAGCCGCGCATATACACGCGCGCGCGAGTCACCCCTACGCGAGACATCTCACCCCACCGGCCAGCGCCGCCTCCCACGCGCGCGCACCCACGCGCGCGAGTCACCCCCATGCGGGACACCACACCCCGCCCGCCCACATCGACGGGCCTCGGCGCGCGACGGGTCGCCGGAGGTCTCAGACGGCGAGCAGGTCCACCACGAACACGAGCGGCGCGTTCGCCGGGATCGTGGGCGGGGAGCCGGTCTTGCCGTAGGCCAATTCGGAGGGGATGATCAGCATGCGCCGGCCGCCGACCTTCATGCCGGCGACGCCTTGATCCCAGCCCTTGATGACCTGGCCCTTGCCGAGCGTGAAGGCGAACGGTTCGCTTGCGCTTCCAAGAGGAGTCGAATTCTTTGCCGCCCTTGTAGAGCACGCCGACGTAGTTGACGGTGACCGGGTCGCCCGCCTTCGCTTCGGGGCCGGTGCCTTTGATCAATTCCTTGGTGACCAGCGTCGTGGGCGCCGCGCCCGAAGGCACCGTGACCGTGGGCTTGCTCGCCAGCGGACCGCTGGTGGGCGTCTTGGCGGCGGCGGTCGGCGTCGAGGCCGTGGTTGAGGTGGGCGTCGTTTCGCCGGCCACGTGCGGCACGGAGCTGGTGTCGGACTCGTTGCCGACGGAGATCGTCGAGCCGCCGGAGGAGCCGCAGCCGGCGATCAGGGCGGCGAGGCCCAGTGTGGCGAGGGCCGCGCCGGCACGGGCGCGGAAAAGCTTTGAGTGGTGCGAAGGAATGAAGTTCATAACGGCGGGGAGCGTAACGCATCGGGGCACTCGCGCGCCGCACCGTCTGCTGTGCGCCACGAGCCGGACCGCCTCGCGCGGCCCGCCGAGCTGGGCGATCGCGCTAGGATCGGCGAGGACCGTGCTAGGCGGGGATGTAGCGGCGCCCTGAATCCGCAATCCGCTCTAGCGGGGCTGAACTCCCCTCCGAGGGGTTCCGCTCCGGTCGCTCCGCCGCCGGGAGCGTCGATGGCTCGGGTCCCTCGCGGTGTCGGCTTGTGAACCAGGTCAGGTCCGGAAGGAAGCAGCCTTAAGCGATAACCGGCAGGCGCGACGGGAGCCCCCGGGCCGGAGTCCTCGGCGAAGGTAGGCGTTCGGAATCCGGATTCTCGACGAGGGGTGCACGGTCCTTTTAGCCGCACTTCTGGAATATCAGCCAGGAGCGGTTGCTCTGCGTGGCTGTGAAGCCGGGAGGGATCGAGACGGCGGCGTGGGGGTCTTTGTTGTCGAGGATGTAGTCGTGTTCGACTTCTGTCGAGGCCGGATCGACGTAGGTGCCGCTTTCGATCTGGTGTGCTTCGGCGCTCACGACCAGGCCCGGCCTGCCCTTCAGGTAGAGCGCCAGCAGCGGGATGGGCGCATGGTTGGGGACGCCGACCGGGCCGCAGCGCAGGCTGACGGCGCCGCTTTTCACGAGCGAGAGCAGGTCGCTTTGGATGCTTTCTTGGTGGGCCAGTTCGGCCAGCTGCTTGTGGTTCGCTTTGATCTGGCCGGGCAGCGTCGCCAGCAGCGCCAGCACGACGACGGTCCCGGCCACCATCCAGGGGACGCGGCGGCGATCATCGTGGGCCAGCGCGACCCAGCCGAAAGCTCCGGCGCCGCAGAACAGGCACAGGATCGCGGAGGTGAGGAACGCGTAGCGCGTGTCGATCGGCAGGCCGAAGGCGGCCATCAAGGCGAACACGAGCACGGCGGCGATCCCCGCGATCGCTCCGAGACGGGCGCGGGGGCGCAGCCAGAGCAAGGACAGGACGCCGCCGAGCGCGGCCCCGAGCAGCACGGCGGGACGCAGGATCTCGCCGATGCGACGCGGGATGTATTGCGGCACGTCGCCGATCCCGGTGGCCCGGCCGAGCGTGGTGGCGGTGTGTTTGGTGTTGGTCAGCGACCACATCGCGTCGCCCGTCACCGCCAGGTCGCTCGCGATCCACACGATCGGGGCGGCGGCCGCTAGCAGAGCGAGCCAGGCCAAGTCCCGGCGCGAGCGCTCGCGGGCGGCGACCAGGACCAGCCAGTAGATGCCGGAGAACAGCCATGCCTCAGGTCGCAACAAGCCGGCTAGGGCAAGCAACACCAAGACTGGCGCACCGGCCCTGCGGTTCCTGGTCTCCACAAGCAGCGCCCACAGCACGAGCAGGGTGTAGGGGATGTCCACGTAGGCCCGCACTCCATAGGACAGCACGGGGACTCGGGTCAAGAAGACGAGTGCCGCCACGACGCCCGCGGCACGCCCAAACCAAGCTTCGCCGAGCCGGTAGAGCACCCAGCCGCAGGCCGACAGGGCCAAGAAGCCCAAGGCCACCACGATCGCGCTCTCAGTGCTCGCCCCCAGAGGCGCCAGGGGGATGCCCAGGACCTCGACCAAGGGATGCGGCGTGGGGGCGATCGGCAGGCCGTATTCGGGCGTTTCGCCTCGCGTGAGCTGCTGCCCCCATACGAGCGCGTAGAGGGTGTCGTAGTTGACGAAGCCCACGCCTGCGATCAGCCACAGGGCGAGCGCGCCGCCGAGGATCGCCACGGTGGCGGGTCCCCAGCGTTTCGAGCGTTCCCGCAAAGCATGACTTGCGCGCGCGCGTAGGGGGGCCTCTGCGGTGGTGCTCGCCACGCGGCGCACGCTACCTGAGCGGGCCGCGACCGGGGGTAGACTGGCCGCGTGGCCCCGCAATCGCTCTATCGCCTGCATCGTCCCCGCTCGTTCGCCGACGTCGTCGGCCAGGAGCCGGTCGTGCGCACTCTGCGCCATGCGGTGGAGCGGGGCAAGGTGCACCATGCCTATCTGTTCGTGGGCTCGAGGGGCACCGGCAAGACCTCGATGGCCAAGATCCTCGCCTCTTGCCTGAACTGCGAAGGCGGGTCGCTCCGCGCGGACGGCTCGGTGCACCCGGGCGGGCCCACGATCGAACCGTGCGGCGTGTGCGATTCGTGCCGGGCGATCGCCTCGGCGACCTCGCTCGACGTGATCGAGATGGACGCGGCCTCCAACAACTCGGTGGACGACATCAGGGACCTGCGCGACTCGGTCGCTTTCGCGCCGGTGTCGGGGCGCCACAAGGTGTACATCCTCGACGAGGCCCACATGCTCTCCCAGGCCGCCTGGAACGCGTTCCTGAAGACCTTGGAGGAGCCGCCCCCGAGCACGGTGTTCGTGCTCGCCACGACCGAGGCCGCCAAGGTGCCGGCGACCGTGGTCGATCGCTGCCACCGCTTCGACTTCCATCGTCCGACGGTCGAGCAGATCGCCTCGGTCTTGACGCGCGCCGCGCAGGCCGAGTCGATCGAGGTGCCGCCCGAGGCGCTGGCCGCGATCGCGCGCTCGGCCACGGGCAGCTTCCGCGACGCGCTCGGCACGCTCGAGCAACTGGTCACCTACAGCGGCGCCACGATCGCCCTGGAGGATGTCTTGGCGGTGTTGGGGGTCGCCGACGAGCAGCTCATCTCGGGGGCTTTCGACGCGGTGCAGGCCGGCGATGCCCCTGCCGCGCTGCGCGCCGTTGCCAGCTGTGCACAGGGGGGACGCGACGCGACCTCGTTCACGCGCGACCTCGAGGGCCGGGCCCGCGAGCTCTTGGTCGTGCAGACCTTGGGCGAGGTGCCCGCGGAGCTGTCCTTGACGCCGGAGATCGACGAGCGCCTGCGCGAGCAGGCCAACCGCATCGGCGCCGCCGAGGTCGTCAGGATGCTCGACCTGTTGGGCGCCGCCCTGGAGGCCGTGCGCGCCGGCGCCGATCCGCGCACCCAGCTGGAGCTGGCCTTGGTCAAGGCCGCGACGCCCGCCACCGACGGCTCGACCAAGGCCCTCTTGGCGCGCATCGAGCGACTCGAGCACGCCTTGGCGGGTGCTCCCGCGGCGCGGCCCGTCGTTGCCGAGCAGCCCACGTCCGTGCCGGCGCCTGCGGTGGCGCCACCCACGATCGCCGAGCCGCCCGCGCCGAGCGCCCCTGCTCCCCCGCCCGCGGATTTGGCGCCGGTCGAGTCGCCCGCAGCGGCGCCCCCGGTCGCGCCCGTGGAGGCGGCGCCCCCCGCCCCGCCCGCGCCCGCGCCCCTCAACGGGAACCTCGAGTCGATCTGGCCCGCGGTGCTCGAGACGGTGCGCGACCAGCACAAGCTGTTGCGCGCGTTCTTCAGCGAAGCGACGCCTCTGAGCGTAACCGAGGACCACATCACGATCGCCTTCCCGCCGAGCGCGTCGTTCAACAAGCGCAAAGCCGAGGAGCCTGAGAATCGCAAGATCCTGCTCGACGCGCTCAAGGCGCTCACCGGCCGTCGTTACAGCGTCTCCTTCGAGCTCTCCGAGGACGCTCCGCCGCAGGGCGCTGTCGACATGGAGACGCTCTCCGAGGAGGAGATCGTGGCCCGCCTGATGAGCGAGCTGGACGCCGAGGAGGTCTCACCCGAGCAGCTCGCACAACAGAAAGGCAGCCCCCAGTGACCCCCCCACAGCAGCGACCCAACATGCAACAGATGCTCAAGCAGGTGCAGAAGATGCAACAGGACATGGAGCAGGCCCAAGAGCAGTTGGCGCACGAGACGGTCGAGGCTTCCGCGGGCGGCGGCATGATCACCGTGACGGTGTCCGGCGACCTGCAGGTGCGCGCCGTGAAGATCGAGCCGAGCGCGGTCGACCCGGAGGACGTCGAGATGCTGTGCGACCTGGTCCTTGCCGCCACCAACGAGGCCTTGCGCTCCGCCCAGGACCTGGCGGCCTCGAAGATGAACGCGGTCACCGGCGGGCTGGACCCGGGCGCGCTCGGCGGCCTCGGGCTGCCCGGCTTCTAGGACCCAGGTGTCCATGCGCGGCACGAACGACAGCACGGGTCGGTTTCGGTGAGCTCATCCTTCGCGCCCCCCGTCCAGCGGCTCGTGACTGAGCTCTCAAAGCTGCCGGGTATCGGCTCGCGCACCGCCCAGCGCCTGGCTTTCCACATCCTGAGGGCCTCGCCCGAGGACGCGCTCGGCCTGGCCGAGGCGATCAAGGAAGTCAAGGAGAAGGTCGGCCTGTGCGAGGTCTGCTTCAACCTGGCCGACGAGCCCCGCTGTCGCATCTGCCAAGACCCTCGTCGCGACGCCACCGTGATCTGCGTCGTCGAGGAGCCCTCGGATGTGATCCCGATGGAGCGCACCCACGAATTCAACGGTCTCTACCACGTCCTCGGGGGCGCTTTGTCTCCGATCGACGGGGTCGAGCCCGAGGACCTCAAGATCGAGCAGCTCTACGCGCGTGTGGGCCCGGCGCGTGAGGTCGTGCTTGCGACGAACCCCACGACGACGGGCGAGGCGACGGCCTTGCACATCGCCGAGGAGCTGCGCCACCGCGCGCCCACGCTCACCGTAACCCGCTTGGCCTCGGGATTGCCTGTCGGCTCGGACTTGGAGTACGCCGACGAGGTCACCCTCGGCAAGGCGCTGGCCGGACGCCGCTCCTTGTAGCCTCAACGTGTGCCCGAGATCGTGGTCATGAAGTTCGGCGGGACCTCCGTCGCCGACGCCGAACGCATCAAGCGCGCGGCGCGGAGGATCGTCGCCAAGCGCGAGGCCGGCTTCGGCGTCGTCGCGGTCCTCTCGGCGCGCGGCAAGACGACCGACGAGCTGATCGGCATGGCGGAGGAGGTCTCCTCGGCGCCCGACCCGCGCGAGATGGACATGCTCCTGTCCACCGGCGAGCGCATCTCGTGCGCCCTGTGCGCGATGGCGATCAACGACCTCGGCCACCGCGCGATCTCCTTGACCGGCTCCCAGGCCGGGATCGTGACCGACACCTCCCACACCAAGGCCCGCATCCTCGACGTCCGCGCCGAGCGCGTCAGGGCGGCCTTGGTCGAAGACAACATCGTGCTGGTGGCCGGCTTCCAAGGCGTCTCCACCGCCGATGACGTCACCACCTTGGGGCGCGGCGGCTCGGACACCACCGCGGTCGCGGTGGCGGCGGCGGTGGGCGCGCGCGAATGCGAGATCTACACCGACGTGCCCGGGGTCTTCTCCGCCGACCCGCGCATCGTCCCCGACGCCCGCAAGCTGCCGACCGTGTCCTTCGAGGAGATGCTCGAGATGGCCGCCTCGGGCGCGGGCGTGTTGCAGCTGCGCTCGGTCGAGTACGCCCGCAACGAGGGCGTGCGCATCCACTGTCGCTCCTCCTTCGAGGACGCTCCCGGTACCGTTGTGCTCTCGGAGGGAGAAACCATGGAGCAGCCTTTGATCACAGCCGTCACCCACTCGACCGCCGAGGCGCGCGTCACCCTGATCGGCGTGCCCGACGAGCCGGGCGCCGCCGCGCGCATCTTCGAGGCTTTGGCCGAAGCCAACGTGAACGTGGACATGATCGACCAGAACGTCCCCACCTCCGCCGGGGGCAAGGCGGAGATCTCGTTCACCGTGCCCCACGAAGACCTGCGAATCGCCACCGCCGCCTTGGAGGCCAAGGGAGCGAGCGTGTGCGAGCGGATGGAGACCCAGTCCGAGATGGGCAAGGTCTCGATCGTCGGCGCCGGCATGCGCTCGCACCCCGGGGTCGCGGCGAAGGTGTTCAGCGTGCTCGCCGGCGAGGGCATCAACATCGAGATGATCTCCACCTCTCCGATCAAGATCTCGTGTGTGATCGCGCGCGAGCGCGTCGAGCGCGCGGTGCAGTCCTTGCACTCCGCCTTCGAGCTGGCCGGCCCCGGCACGGTCGGAGTGGAGGAGCCTTTCAAGGCTCCCCCCGTCGCCTGACCCGGGAATCGGGACATCCCCAACCCGGCTGTTGGGACACCTCCAATTAACAATTCGGGCGGCTCCCGAATTCGACATTTGTATGAATAGTTTTAGCCCGGTTTGTACCGTTATTTCGGGGCATCCAAATAACGTCCAAAGCGCTTGACTTTCACAACATGCAGGGCTACCGTGCCCCGCACCAGCGTTAGTTAAAGACGGAAACTTCAACGGGCGTCACGGGAGACAAGGTTGGAGGCAACCAGTGGGCAGATGGAGCGCGGCGCGGCCGCTCAGGCGACGCTCGACCCACCGCTGAGCGCGGGTTCGGGGGCGAGGAGCCCGGCTCGCCGGGGTGGCTTGGGGCGCAAGATCGGCCCTGGTCCGCTCCTGGCGACGCGCGGTCCCGCGGCGAGTGTCGAGCGGGACTTAATCTTCAGGCGCATGCTGCTCGGCGCCGACGTCCTGGCGATCGTCGCCGCCTTCGCCCTCGCCATCGAGCTCTCCGGAGGACGTCTTCACATGGGGCGCATCTGCCTCGTCGGGCTGCCCCTGGTCGTACTCGGGGCCAAGCTGTTTGGCCTGTATGACCGCGACGAGGCGGTGATCCGCAAGACCACGCTCGACGAGCTGCCCAAGCTGGTCCAGGTCGCGGCCCTGTGCGCCCTGTTGGCGTGGCTTGCCGAGCAGCCGCTCGGCTATGGCACGCTCACCCACAGCGACGTGCTGCTCTTGTGGGTCGCGCTGGTGGCGTTCCTGGTCGTCGGGCGCCGCTCGGCGCGGGCGCTGGCGCTGCACGTCGCGCCGGTCGAACGCTGCCTGTTCGTCGGCTCGGCCGCCTCCGAACAGACGATCCGCTCGCGCCTGATCAAACACGGTGGCGTCAACGCGGAGATCGTCGCCCACGTCAACCTGCACGAGATCGAGCCTTGGTCGGCAAACGCCTTCTCGCGGCGCCGGCTCGAGCAGATCCGCGACCTGGCTACCAAGCTTGACGTGCACCGCGCGATCGTCTCGCCCTCAGACAGCGAAGCGGGCGAGGTGCTCGACCTCGTCCGGACCTTGAAAGCGGCCGGGATCAGGGTCAGCGTGGTGCCGCGCCTGCTGCAGGTGATCGGCTCCTCGGTCGTCTTCGACGACCTCCATGGGGTGACGCTGATGGGCGTGCGTCGTTTCGATCTGACGCGCTCCTCGGGTCTGGTCAAGCGCGCCTTCGATCTCGTTGGCGCCGCCGTCGGCGTGATCTTCCTGGCGCCGCTGATGGTCGCGATCGCGGTCGCGATCAAGCTCGACTCGAAGGGTCCCGTGTTCTTTCGCCAGCTGCGCGTCGGGCGTGACGAGCGCCGCTTCGGGGTGTTCAAGTTCCGCACGATGGTCCCCGACGCCGAGCAGCTCAAGCACGGCCTGGCCGATCGCAACGAAGCCCAGGAGGGCTTGTTCAAGATCGCCGAGGATCCGCGCGTCACGCGCGTCGGGGGATTCCTGCGCAAGACCGCCTTGGACGAGCTGCCCCAGCTGTTCAACGTGTTGCGCGGCGAGATGAGCCTGGTTGGCCCGCGCCCCTTGATCCTCGACGAGGACCAGCGCATCGAGGGCTGGCATCGGCGCCGCCTGGCGCTTCACCCCGGCATCACCGGCCACTGGCAGATCCTCGGCCCGGCGAACGTGTCCTTGCGCGAGATGGTGGCGATGGACTACCTGTACGTGGCCAACTGGTCGCTATGGACGGACGTAAAGATCCTTCTGCGAACCGTCCCCCACGTCCTTTGCCGCCGCGGCCTCTGAAGCATTCGCGGCCAGGATCTCGCCGATCGCCGCGTCGAGTTGGCCGCCGGTGTCGTCGAGCAGGCGCGGAGAGCGCTCCCCGCCGTGCGTGACCCGCTGGGGTCGCCGTGCGAGGCGCCACACGAGCGCCGCCAGGCAGCCAAGCCAGATGAGTGAGATCAGTGCGATGGTCATTGCCATTGGGTCCTATTTCGCTCGATTCGCTTCGATTCATCGGGGACTGCCGTGTCCGTGCTGCCCGTTTAGGACGACAGGACCTGCCCTTTATGTCGGACGTAGTCCTTCCTGCATTGATACTCCCCGGCCCAGACCGAACAACTGTCCAATAACAACGTCTCCACGCCCGTCCAACTTGTGATTACCGGCTCTGCCCGCTCTAAACACCCAGCTCGTGCCTCTCGCTGCGCAAAGTGGGGCTTTTTCGCGAGCCGTCTCCACGCTTCGCCCGCCGCAAGGCCTCACCCTTCGATCGCTCCGAACTCCTGGGAGTAGACCGCGCCGGCCTCGCCTTCGGCCAGCGAGGGCGGGGCTTGCGGCGCGACACCCAGTCCCGTTTCGGTGTAGGTCGCGTTGAGGATGTTGGCCAGGTGCTCGGGCGAGGCGATCCAGGCCGCCACGATCGCCTTGGGCGTCGCCAGGTGGAGCGTGCCCCACGCGATGTTCTCGCCCAAGGTGTAGCCGACCTGCGAGTTGGGGATGTAGCCGCTCGCTTCGATGCGCTGGAAGGGCGTCTCTCCGCTGGGCGAGATGTGCGCGAAATAGTCGTCTTGCACCATTTCCGCGGAATGCCCTTCGGCGGCCCGGTTCAGGTCCGCATCGAGCGCCAGCGGCAGCTCGCCGTTGCGCGCCCGCTCCTGGTTGACCAGACACAGCGCGCTCTGCTCGACCGCTTCCAGATTGCCGGTTTCGGGCATCAGTTCGGTGTTTTCGCAGCTCGTGCTCAGGACCCTGGCGATCGTCGCGGCGCTCGTCGGCAGCGTCGCGGACGCCGTTTCCTTGGGCTGCCCGCTTTGCTTGCTGTGCCCGCTCTGGTTGACCGGACGGGCGTGCTTGGTGTGGGCACCGCGACGGACGTGCTTGGCGTGCTTGCTCCCAGGCACGCACTTGCGCGCGTGCCTGGCGCCGTGCCCGCGATGGTGTCCGCGGTTGGCCTTCGCCACGCAAACGACCCGCGCCCGTCTGGCGTGGTGGCGGCCCGCGCCGGCATTGGCCGCTAGCGCCACCGAGGCGAGCATCGCGCAGGCGATCGTCAAGATTGTGGCTGTCAGAAAAGTCCTCATACTTCGCTATCGGCCGAGCCCTTCTCTTCACTTAGGAGTTGGGCCGGTCTGAGCGCGATTGCAGTGCTTTGCCCAGGTGGGCCGGCGGCTTTATGCTTGGCGCGATGGCGGAGGACTGCGCATGAGGTTCGCCTGGCTGATCGTCGCCTCGATTCTGCTGCTCGGCGTCGCGGGCACGGTCGTTGCTGTGCACAGCCGCGAAGCGCCAACCCAGTTCGTCTCGGCCCAGCGCTCCTTGGAACCGGTCGGCCCAGCCCAGCTGGCGAGCCTCGTCGCAACCACGAGCGACCCCCGCCCCGGCTACTCCGGCAGGGCCCGCTCCGCGCGCTGCCTCGCGCACGGCGCCGGCGCCCTTGGCAACCCGTGGACGTGCGTTGTGCGCTACCCGCGCTCCCCGCGCGTGCGCTACCGCGTAGTGGTGCGCGCCGACCTCTCGATCTTCGGCTCAGGACAGCCCGAAGGCACGCCCGTGCGCGGCGTGCTCACGATCAAAGGCTGCTGCGTAGCCGCCGGCGTCGCGCCCTAGCCTGAGGCGCGTCCGACGTGCGAGGCGGCGCCGGAACGCCGGCGAGCCTGGGGCGAGCTTGCGAGCGCCCGGTCAGGCGAGCTCGTGGCGCAGCTTGCCCAGGGCCCTGTAAATGCGTCCCTCGACCGCGCTCTCGCCCTCGCCGAGCACGCTCGCAACCTCGCGCAGCTTCAAATCGGCGCCGAAGCGCAGGGCGAGCGCCGCGCGCTCGTCCTCGCCCAGGGCGAGCAGCGCGCGCTGGAGCTCGTCGCGTTGCTCGACCGCGGCCAGGGCCGGATCGGGCAACTGCTCGGCGGCGCCCGCGCCGACGTGTTGCAAGGCGCGCTCTTCGTGGGCCTTGCGCCGCGCGCTGTCGCGCAACAGGTTGAGCGCGATCGTATACAGCCAGCGCCGCTCCGAGCCCTTGCGCGGATCGAAGCGCGCGCGCGAGCGCAACACGCGCTCGAAGGTCTCTGAGAGCAGATCCTCGGCCAAGCTGCGGTTGCCGGTGTGATAGGTCAAGAACGCATACAGCCGCCCGGAGTGTTCCTCGAACAGCCTCTCGAAGTTGTCCGCTTTCATGCGCAACCCCATTCTCGCGGGCCGGCCTTTGACGATACGCCCTTGGCTTGCGTGTGTCAGTTCGTGAGCCATCGACTCTCCTTGCACCAAAGGCCCCGGGATTGCTCCCGGGGCCCTGGACTGCGTCTCATGTGAGCTTCCCGCTCACCTTTGCCTTTGTTGGCGTCCGCCGCCTTGGCGTCTTCTCAGCAGAGGTTGTACTTGTGTGTCTGCGTCACGGTTTTGCCGCTCGCCGTCACGGCGGTGACCGTCACGGTGGCCGAGCACGGCAGGCGCACGAGCGTCACGTTCTTCGATGCCTTCTTGCCCTTCAGCACCGACACCACTTTCCCGTTCACCCTGAGCGTGACCCGCTTCAGCTTCGACTTGCGCGGCACGGCGATGTGGATTTTGACGTGCTTGCTGCTCCTCGACGCCTTCTTGCTCGTCGAGGTTCCCGCCACACCGCCACTCCCCGCCACGCCGCCGCTCGCCGGTGTGGAGGCGACCGTCACGGTCGAGGAGTAGTAGTTGTTCGTGGTGTTGTTGTTCGTCGTCGAATTATTCGTTTCGTCGATGTTGTTCGTTTCGGTGACGAACGTGTTTTCGTTGCACGCGTTGTTTTCCGAGCCCTGACCGTTGTTATCGCCGACGTTGCCGCTGCCGTTCTGGATGTTGCATTCGCCGCCGTACTGAGCGTTGGCCGCGTTGCCGCCGCCGTTGCCGGCGCCTTTGTCTTTGCCGTGGTCGCCCTGGCCGGCGAGCACGCCGCCGGTCGTCGCGACCAGCAGGCCCACCGTCAGGCCCGCCACCGCGAGCCTGCGAGAAGCCCGGCCGCCCTTGGCGCCTGACTTGGCGCGCGCCATCGCCGTGGTCTTGATGCGGTCCAGATCGAGCGGTCCGGCCTGGGGGCGCTCGTCGCGCAGACGCTGAGCGACGCCCTCCAACTCATCCATCTGTGCGTCCTCTTTGCGCGGCATTTTTCGCCTCCTGGTCCGGTGCCTCGGTTTGCTGAGAGAAGTCTCGTTATGCCCCTATACGTATGGGCGTCAGCTTTTCCGACAGACCTCAAAGATTCGTGATCGCGAACTTGCCCGAGCTCAACGCTTCGAAGCGCAACTGAGGCGCCGCGCGTTCCCATGCGCGCGGGTCGTGGCCGCCGAGCACGCCGGCCGCGTGGCGCAGTCCGCGCTCGAGCGGATTCAGGGCGATCGCCCGGGCGATCGCTGCGTGCGGGTCTTTGCCGGCCGCCGCGCGCGCCACCGCCAGCCAAAACCACTGTTCCCAGTTCTGCGGTTCCAAGCTCGCGGCCTGGCCCATCGCCTGGGCGGCCGCCTGGGCGTAGCCCAGCTTCAAGTCGCAGATGCCCACGATCGTGTACGCCGCGGTCCGCTTGGCCGACAGCGAAAGCGAGGACAGCGCGGCTTCCTTGGCGTTCGCGCATTCTCCGCTCAACATCTCGCGCGACGCGTTTCGCACGCGCGCATAGGAGGTGGCCGTGAGCAGCGGCGCCACCGCCAGCACGAGCCAACCCAAGGCCACCGCGGTGCGCCCCAGCGGCAGCCCCGTGAGCCCCGCTTTGCCATCCTCACGGCGCGCCAAGCCCAAGCCCGCGAGCATGAAAACGTCGAGCGTCACGGCCGGCATCTGCCAGTCCCAGTCAAATCCCTGATGGACCGCCCATGACAAGACCAGCGCGAGCAGCGCGGCGACGGGACCGCGATCGGGCCCCCGAATGTATAGGCCCAACCCCAGTATCGCGCCCAGCACGACAGTTCCAATCAAAATAAGACCCACGATTCCGAGCTCCGCGAGAGTCTGCAAGTACAGCGAGTGGGCATCCACCACATAGGACCGTTCGCTGCGATAGCGAGGGTAGTACTGCTGGTAGGTGCCCGCGCCCGCGCCCCGCAGTCGCCGCGTGCGGTAAATGTCGAGCGCCGCCCGCCACAGTGGCAGGCGCCCGTCGTTGGCCGGGTCTGTCAGCCGGTCCCTGGTCTGTGCCTTCTTGGCTTCATGGGTCCCGTGCACGAAACTCGAGTACTCCCGGCCGGCGAAGCCGCCCGCCCCGAGCGCCAGCGCGACGAGGACCAAGACCAAGCCGATCGCCGCGCCCACGCCCGCGCTCACGGCCGGGCCTGGTGGCGTGCGCACGATCTCCATCGCTTCGACCCGGCGGTCGGCCGCCAGCAGTGCTGCCCGCAGCGCCCCCGCTCCGACCATGCAGGCGGCCACCACGATCGCGACGTGGCGTCCTTGGGAGATCGCGAGCGCGTCGGTCGCGTGCCTGCTCGCCAGCTCGGTCGCGTCCCAGGCTGAGCGCATCGCGATCGCGGTTGCCGGGACAGTCGCGATCAGGGCGCTCGGCAGGGTCGAGGAGCGCGCCAGCAGGCAATACGCGAACAACCCGATCGCCGCCACTCCCAGGGCGCCACGCGAAAAGGTGAGCAAGAGCGTCGCGCCGAGCGCCGGCAGGAGGGCCGCCGCCACGACTCTTACCGCGGGATGCTCGGCGCGGTCGGCGCTCAGGTGAAAGCCCAAGATCAGCGCCATCGCCGCCATCACCCCCTCGGCGTTCCAATAGGTAAGTGGAAAACTCAACCGATTCGCATAAAAGGAGCCGGCGGTCGGCCAGACGTGGGGCAGCACGCGCGAGATCAGGCCCGCGAGGCACACGACCGCGAGCCCGCCCGTCACCGCCTTGATCAACCGGGAGACCCGCGCGCGCGTATATCGGACCGATCCGAACAACAGGAAAGCCAGCAGATAGAGCAGTACGCGACAATAAGCGTCGAGACTGTGCGCCACAGCCTGCGACCACCTTGCCGAGGCCAGTGTCCAAGTTGCATACAGCGCCAAGGCGCCCAGTGGAACCGCGAGCCGGCGGCCGATCCCCTCGAACGGACGCTCCGCCAGCGTGCTCCTCAACACCAGCGCTCCCGCCAACACGATTGCCACATATCCCGTAGCGCTCGGGAAATATCCGCCCGCTTCAAAGCTCAAATAGATCAGCATCGCCGGCGCCAGCGCGATCAACCCGATCCAACCCACCCATTCCAGGCGCGACCGAGCCTCTGCCTCACTCACAGGCGCCTCCAGCGCAGCGGTTGTGCTATCGAGCGCTCCCACCGTTAAGTGGTTGAGGTTACTCGCAGTTCAGGCTGCTGTGGAAATCCGAGAGCCGGGCAGGTCCGACATTCCTACAACCAATCCTCGCCGTTGGCTAGGCCATCCTCGGCTGGGTAGGTGGCGAGCTTCTGCTCCAACGCATCCACGATCCTCCCGGTGTCGGCGCGCTTGCGGGAGCGGCCGCCGGGGATGAAGATCATGCCGTAGTCGCCCGGGCCGCCGGGGGCGATCGCCTCGTAGTGCAAGGGGCGCATGTCGACGAGGTTGTCGGTCACGATGGCTCTGCGCTCGTCGCGCGCCAGATCGACGACCCGTCTGTCGTCGAGCGAGCACCACTCCGGGTGCTCTTGGATCGCCTGGACATCGTGACCGCGAGTCCGCAACTCCCGCGCGATGGTCGGCGAGAGCATCTCGTCGAGTAGCAACCTCAACTGGACAGGGCGCCGCGAGCCGCGAGGAATACGCGGTGGGCCTCGTCAGCCTCGCGGCGATTGCGCTCGATACGCTCGTCGATCTCTTCCGGGTAGGCGGCGTAGTACGAGGCCGCGGCTTGCGCCAGGCCTAGCGGAAGCTCCAGATATGCGGCAGTCTCGGCAAGGTCGCCGTCGTTGTCGTGCGCCACGGCCACTACCTCCCACACGTCGGGGCCGCCCAGGAGGCGCGCGCGGCGACCGGAGGGGCCGTCAGCGAAGCGGATCAGCGGATGCTCGTCCATGCGCAGGCCCTCCTCGACATAGCGTTGCGCGAGTGTCCGCGATGGCATCTGCGAACGCCCCGCCCGGTCGGCTAGGCGGCCTACGGTCTGCTCAGGCAGACGAATGCTGATCGGTACGGCGGCCATCTGTATCGCATTGTAACACGGCTCAATACGCGGCACCGACGGTGCTTGGTGCGACGCGGACTGCGAGATATCCGGGCAATGCGACTATTGCGGCTACGAGGGCGCTGACGGAGAGGATGCTGGTTAGGGCGATTGTGGTTTCGGCTCCGAGGGCGATTGGGAGGCCGGTGACGGTGGCCAGGGCGTGGCTGATGAGCAGCTGGCCGTAGAGGCCGAAGGCGGCGCCGGTTAGACAGCCGGCCAAGAGCATTACGAGGGTCTCGTACAAGAGCCAGCGCCACAGCACGAAGCGGCGGTAGCCGTTGACCTTCATGAACGCGATCAATCCGCGGCGCTGCCAGATCATCGAGCCGATCGCGCCCGCGATCGCCAGGGCGCCGGCGAGCAGGACGAGCAGCTCCAGCTGGGTGAACCTGGCCAGCCCTTGGTCGCCGAGGGCATAGTGGCGGGCGCGCCGCTGGGCCACGGTTTCGACGACCAGGCCGCTCGCCGGGTCGATCTGGCGCGCCAGCGCGCGGCGCACCGCGCCCGGCGAGTAGCCCGGATCCAGTTGGATCTCGTACGCGCTCGGTTCGTCGCTGCCCCACGCGCGCGCGTAATCGGAGGCGCTCACCACGATCGCGCCCGGCGACCAGCCCAGGTTGGTGATCAATGCGGCCACCCTCATCTGCGTCGGGATCGGCGCGGGCAGCTCGAAGCGCGAGCCGACCCTCAGGTGGTGTTCTTCGGCGAGCGCCTTCGAGACGGCTGCCCAACCGCCCGAGCGCAAGCGGGCCTGGGCGAGCGCCAGCGGGGTGCCGATCAGCTGGCCCGGCGGGACCGCGTACTTTGCCTGCGCCGGTGGCGCCTGGATCCAAAGGCGCCGCGAGCCCCAGTCCAGAAACGAGCCGCGAAACACGCCTACCGTGGCCACGCCCGGGGTGCGCGCGAGCGCGCTTTCGTCGAGCGCATGGAAGGGCGTGGTGGCGAGCAGGCTGGTCTGCGCCCCGGGGGCCACCCACACCGGAGCGCCCCCGTCGATGTCGCGCACCGCCCCGCGCAGGCCTTCGCGCAGGTTGACCCTCGCGCCGCCGATGGCCACGGCGCCGAACACGGCGATCGCCCCGGTCAGCGCGACGGCGAGCGAGCGCGGGCGGGTGCGCGGGTTGCCGAGCTCGCTCACCGCCAGCATCGGCGCCGCGCCGTCCAGCACTCGGCGGCGCACCCGGTCGAAGGCGAGCAAGGTCAGGTCGAACAGCGAAGGCAGCATGCACACCAGCGCGATCACAAGCGCCACCAGCCCGACCAGCCAGCTCTGGTTGTCGGCCACGAGCACGACCGTCGTCACCGCCAGGGCCCCCAGTCCGGCGGCCAGGCGCGCTGTCGAGTGTCGTCCGCCGTGCGGCCCTCCGAGCGTGGCCTCGGCGTGCGTCGGCGAGCGGCCGAGCACGTCGCGCAGCGGCCACAGCACGCCGATGGCCGCCGCTACCAGGCCGGCGAGGCAAGCGAGGGCGACGCTCTGGAACGTCACGACGCGTTCGTCGCCGACCGGGAAAGCCGAGGACAGATAGCCCGGGGTGGAGTGAAACGCCGCGATCGAGAACGCCTCGCCCAGGGCCAGCCCGAGCAGGCAGGCGCCGACACCGATCACGAGCGCGTCGAGCGCCAGGATCTGGAGGATCGCCGCGCGTGTCGCGCCCTGGGGGTGGATGTCCTGCACGAGTCGCCTGCGCGCGGGCGCGGTGACGAGCATCGCGTTGAGCGCGAACATCAGCCCGACAAGCGCGCTGATCGCCGAGAACACGGTTTCGCCCTGGTTCTGGGTCGAGGAGGCGGACGCGAACAGGGTGGCGTCGAACGTGGCCGGCTGCACGTTGGCGCCGGCCGCCGCCGCGAGCGGTCTGAGGCGGGCGCTCACCTGGGCGGTGTCGGCGGGCGAGGTGTGCACGAACACGCGCGAGATCCTTCCTCCCATCCCGGCCAGCCGCTGCGCAAAGGCGATGGGCGCCAGCGCGACCTGCCCGTTCGCCAAGGCGCCGATGTCGCCTGCGCCGAGCACCGCTCCGAGCGGGGCTTCGGTGGAGGCGCCGCGCACCTGCACCGCGACGTCTTCGAGCGCCCCCGCCCCGATCGCGCCGGCGATGGGCTTCGGCAGCGCGACGGCATGACCGGCCGCCAGCTGGTGGGCGGAGAGGCGGTGCAGCACAGGCCCGCCGAGCGAGACCGAGCGCGGTTCGACTCCGAGCAGCGTCACGGCGCGCGCGCCATGGGGTCCCGTGACGACCCCCTGCTGTTCGAGCACCGCGAAAGCGCTCTCCACGCCGGGCACCGCGCGCGTGTGCGCGAGCACCGATTGATCGAAGCCGCGCGGCCCGCGCGCGTCGATCTGCAGCTGGGTGTCGCCCACCACGGCCTGCGTCAGCCTGCGCACCGAGCCGGTCAGGCTGGTGGAGGCGACCTGCGAGGAGAACAGCAAGGCCACCCCCACGGCGATCCCGAGCACCGCGAACAGCTCCTGGACGAGCACCGCCCGGGCGCCCATGCGGGCCCGATACAGGCGCAGGACGTTGATCGGGCTCATCGCGCGGTCGGCGAGGCCTAGCGGGGAGCGCCCGGCAGCGGCACGGGAGTCGGCGCCGGCACCTGCGCGGGGGTCGCGAGGTGTGGGCCTTCGGGCGGCGCATAGGCTCCGAGCCGGCCGTCGCGCAGTTCGTGCACCTGGTCGGCGTAGGCGGCCGCCTCGGGGTCGTGGGTGGCGAGCACAAGCGCCATCCCGCGCTCGTGGCAGAGGCGGCGCAGCAATGCGAGCACCTCGTGCGTACGGTGCGTGTCGAGGTTCCCGGTCGGCTCGTCCGCGAGCACCAGCTTCGGGTCGGTCGCGAGCGCGCGCGCGATCAAGACGCGCTGGCGCTCGCCCATCGAGAGCTGCTCGGTGCGGTGGCCGAGGCGCTCGCCGAGGCCGAGCTGGTCGAGCAGCGGCGCGACCCTCTGCTTGGCTTGGCGCACGCTCGTCAGCCACAGCTTCAGCGAGGCGTTGTCGATCGCCCTCGCGCCCGGGATGAGGTGGTGGGGCTGGCCGATCACCCCGAGCTTGTGCAAGCGGTACTCGTCGCTCTGCTTGCGCGACATGGCGGTGACGTCCTCACCGCCGACGATCACCGACCCGCCGTCAGGCCGTCGCAGCCCCGCGATCAGCTCGAGCAGGGTCGTCTTGCCCGACCCCGAGGGCCCATAAAGCGCCACGAACTCGCCCGCCTTCGCCGACATCGAGAGCCCATCCACCGCCCGTATCGGCTCCTCCGCCCCGACCCGGTAGAGCTTGACGAGTTCGCTTACCTCAAGCATCCCGCTCAGTTCGGAAGACTCGCATGGCTATGACATGCTAAACGACGAGGGCGCGACTTAGATTCGCTGTGCGGCGCGGATGAGCGCGAGGGCGTAGTTGTCGG
Source organism: uncultured Solirubrobacterales bacterium (assembly GCA_963753145.1). Classification (GTDB taxonomy): domain Bacteria; phylum Actinomycetota; class Thermoleophilia; order Solirubrobacterales; family Solirubrobacteraceae; genus Palsa-744. The sequence goes on along the minus strand of CAVWAX010000003.1, from coordinate 298,359 downwards.
TGAGCGTCTGCATGGTGTGCTGGTAGGCGGGCGCGGTGATGGCGATCGCGAGCGGCCGTGAGCGTCCCGGTTGGGGGACGTGGGTGGCGATCGAGAGCACGCCGTGGCCCTCCTCTTCGTCGCTGGTGGCGATGCCGACCGTGCGGATCTCGTTGAGCTGCTCGACGAGCTCGCTCTTGCTCTGGACCATGTTGGGGCCGTCCGGGTCCAGCGTGAGGGTCGAGACGAGGGCTTTCTGTTCGGTCTGGGAGACGCTCGCCAGCAGCGCCTTGCCGATCGCGGTGCAGTACAGGGGAACGTGTGCGCCGACGCCATGGTCAAGGTCCGCCGCGTACTGGTCGGGGCCGTGGGCGTGCAGGCGCTCCGTGTAGAGGGCATGGGTGCCGCTGATCGTGGCCATGCTCACGGTCAGCCCTGTTTCGGTGCGTAGCTGTTCGAGGACCTCTCTGGCCATGGGTGTCTCCTCGCGTAGTGTTTTGACAGCGTTCAAGCCCGGTTCAGCCGCGCGAGGCGCAAGCAGGTAGCGACGCTTGGAATCCTGCTCCAAGTACTCGAGCGCGATCAACGTCTGCGCGTAGCGATGCGTAGTCGAGCGGCTCACCCCGAGCAGCTCCGCAAGGTCCGCGATCTGACGCGCCGGCTCGTGCTCGTCGAAGCATTCCAACAACGCAAACGCATATTCCAACGACCGCGAGAACCTCGGGTTGGCACCCGGCTTGATGCGGGAAGCGGGATCGTCGGGACGATTTGGCTTGTTCATCGAACGCCACCATGACGACTCGACGCAGGGCTGAATAGGGACTCGTCCTTATCTTTTGCGCGAACTATGGTTGCGGCGCCACGCTTGCGGCGCGATATCCCGGTATGGCGACGATGATCGCCCCCGCAAAGCTCACGAGGGCGAAGTTGCCGAGAGCGAGACCCACGCGTGAGGAGAACTGGACGGGCATCCCGGTAACCGTCAGCAGGGCGTGGCTGAGTAGGAATTGCCCATAGACGCCGAGAGCCGCCCCGAGCAAGCAGCCAACGAGAAGCAGGCACGCCGACTCGCAGACCAGAGCGGTCCACAACACTCCGGTCATGTAGCCCTGAACCTTCAGCCGCGCGAGCTCGGCGACGGCGTTGCCATGCCGCCGCGCCTATGACCGTGACTGTGGCGAGTAGGCCCGTCAGCAGTACCAAACTCGACATCTGGTGGAGTCTTTCAAGGTTTTGGCGTGATGCGAATCGTTGAAGCGCATCTCGTTGATCCGCGCTTTCTACCGTCAAGCCGCTGCTTGGGCCGAGAAAGTGTCGTATCTCGCGGCGAACAAGGGGGGGCGAGTATCCAGGCGACAGCGCCACCTCATACGCGCTCGGATCGGCGCTACCCCACGCGCGTGTGTAGTCGTTGCCATTGAGGATTATCGCTCCTGGTGGCCATCCGAGGTTGGTGGCAAATGCCGCTACCCTCAGCGTGATCGGCTGGGGCGTCGGCAGCGTCAATGATTGCCCGATGCGAAGGTGGTTCTGTCCAGCGAGTGTCTTCGATATAACCGCCCAGCCGCCGGTGCGCAGCTCGATGTCGGCCTTGGCGACGCTGCCCGAGACCAACTGTTTGGCGGGGAGGGGACTCTGTGTGTTCGGGGGCGGCGCCAGCGCCCACACTCGACGCTTCCCAAATTCGAGCAAACTGGCGTGATACAGTCCGACCGACTGGACGCCGCCGAGCTTGCGCAGTCCCGGAAGCACCGAACTGTGAAACGAGTCGGTGGCGAGCGGGTTTTGTGAGTTAGTTGGTAGCACCCAAAGCGAGCTCGCACTTGTGATTTCGTGAAACAATCCGTCAAGTCCATTTTGCAGGTTGCGCTGGGAGCCCTGGATCGTGACGCTGGCAAACACAGCCAAGGCCCCGGTGGCCGCGATCGCAATCGAGCGAGTGCGGCCATCTAACTCACGTAGCTGGATTGCGGCGAGACGGTTGGCTCCCGCCAACTTCTCCTCGGGTAGCCGGTCGAGCAATACCAGGAAGCCGTCTAGCAGAATCGGCAGCAGACACACCAGGGCGAGGGTCAACAAGGAGATGCCAAGTACAGCCGACTGGGGGGCGACAATCAGGATGGTGGTGGTTGCGAAGATGCAGGCAAGACCCGCCAAGGCCGTTGCGATTGCGTAGGGATGGCGCGTCTCGCTCGAGCGCTCGGGTTCGTCGCTGCGCGCGTTTGTCCAGAATGCATGCAACGGTGTGAAGACGCCGATCAATGCAGCCAGAAAGCCGCCACATGTCGCGATGAGAATGCTCCGGAAACTCACGAGGCGATGCGAACCGACGGGAAACCCGAAGGAGAGGTAGCCGCTGCCGGTGCGGAACACGGTCAACGACAGCAGGTCTCCAAGAGCAAGTCCGAGCGCTGAGGCCACGACGCCGAGAACCACGGCGTCGAGTAGTAGCGCCTGGACCGTAAAGCGTCGCGTGGCGCCGGTGCGACGCAGTTCGCGTACGAAGCCTCGGCGCAGGTGTACCGTCAAGAGCATTGCGCTGAATGCGAACATGAAGCCGACCAGGGCGCAGAGCGCGGCGAATGCGTTGCTGGATTGGTTGATCGGGCCAGCCGCTTGGTTGAAGACCGTGGAGTCGAAGTCCGCCGGCTCGACGTTCTCGTGTCCACCGGCAATCGCTAAAAGGGATGCCTTTACCTTCGCCTCGAAGTCGGTCCGGGGTCTGACAAAAATGCGTGTTATACGTGCGCGCATCCCTGTAAGCTGTTGGGCATAGGCAAGCGGTGCAATCGCGATCGGGCTATACGCAAGAGGGCCGATTTGCGAGCTGCCGAGCTCGGTCGCGACAAGGCTCGAAGTGAGTTCGGCACCAATGCGAAGCCGGACTACTTCAAGAGGGTCGGTGCCGATGGTGTTGGCAACGGACGCTGGCAGCGCCAAAACTTTCTCGCGGGCGAGGCGGTTGGCGCCGAGACGACGGAGTAGTGGACTCGACAAACGCATCATCCGAGGTTCGACGCCGATCAGATCGATGTTCTGCGTGCCCTTGGATCCGACGATGCCTATGCGCTGCTCCAGGATGGGTACTGCTGTTTGCACTCCCGGTGTCCCCTGGACTTGCGTGAGCAAGCGGTCGCTGAACCCCGATGAACTACGGGCCTCGAGCTGAAGGGTGGCGTTGCCAATTACGCCCCCCGTCAACTTGGCGACTGAGCCGTTCAGGCTTGTGCTTGCGACTTGGGAGGCGAAGAGGAGGGCAACTCCCACCGCGATACCCATGATCGCGAAAAGCTCCTGAACCAGCACGGCGCGCGCCTTCAAGCGGGTGAGATAGAGGTAGGCGAGGTTGGTCAAACTCCTCACGGACTCAAGACGCTCGACACACGAAGAACCTCATGGGAGGGCGCTCGCCGTCTCATCGAACTTGGCATCCGATGACGGCGCTAGGAGCTTGCCGCCTGAGAGCGACGCGACCCTGTCAAACCAGGTCGTCGCATCGGCATTGGAGACGCTCATCAAGATAGCCATGCCTCTCTCGTGGGCGATTGAGCGGAGTAGGCGGCCAATGCTCTCGGTCGCGCCGATGCCAAGAGTCGCCGTGATGTCGTCCACCAACAACAGTTCGGGCTCGCGAGCAATCGCCTGGGCGATTGCCACCATTGCGCGCTCGGAATCAGCGAGGCTATGCCATTGCTGCTCGGAGCACTCGGCAACACCGATGCGCTCCAGAATGCTGTGAGCCTGACGGTAGGCATCTCGTCTGGTGTGGGTTGGGAGCAACGGCAAAGCGACGTGTGCGAGAACGGGCAGGTCAATATCCGGACCAGACGGTCCGGCGAAGGCGATTGCGCCGGTGAGCAGCCTTGAGCGGTGTCTATCGGAGAGTGCGTAAAGGTCATCTCCTTTGAAGAGCACTTGACCGCAGGTCGGACGGTCCAAGCCTGCCGCGACGCGCAACAGAGTGGTCTTGCCCTGGGCCCGCTGAGCAAGCACGGACACAAGCTCTCCGTGGTCAATCTCAAGCGAGACATCAGCCAAGACGTGGTCGAAGCGGTGGCGTCCGCGCGCGAAGCTCAAAACGACGTTGCGCAGTGCCAAGAGCGGCTTCATCGAGCCATCTGCCGCACCGATGTTTCCTTGTGACGCTCGGTCTGATCTTGTTGTAGCTCCTGTTCCAGGTACACACGAACGCGCTGGAGCCACTTGATCCGACTCTCCCACCAGGCTTGGTCGCCAGTGCTTACAGCCAGCTGCATGCGTGTGCGGAAGTCATGGGGGTTGCGGTCAACACGCTGGGATCGCAACCGCCAGTTCAAAGACTGGCTCTTGGCTGCACACAGAGTCTCGGCGTCGCGCACCGCATCGACGAGCCGCGGCAGGTCGCGCGGCCGACACAAAGCGATCTTCGCGTGGAGTTCCTCGCGCACCGGCGGCGTGGAGACAGCCGCCCACATCCAGGCATCGAAGCGTTCGATGCCCGCGGGCGTCGGCTCGTAGACCGTGACGCGGGCGCGCAGGCCGGCGGTGGCGGCCACGCGCGATCGACTACAAGCATGCACCATGCCGTCGCCGAGGAGACGCTTGATTGTTTGCCGGGCGGTCCCCTCGGCGTAGCACGCCGAGCCGAAACGCTCGGCCAAGCGTCGGTCGAGCTGGTAGCAGTTGGCTGGCTCCTCGACGAGAAGGCCCAGGATCAACTCGCGTCCGAACCCGTCCGATCCCCGAGATCCACGTGTCATAGTGTGGAATCGTATTGAATGCGAACGGATTCTGCGGAACTGGCCGCAGCGTTGGGATATGGAGCCCGAATCCTAGTGTCTCGGGGAAGGTGCATCGCCGGCTGGTCAACCGGCGCGGCCACAGCAGCGCGCGGTAGTCGCTGGTGCCGGCCCGGGCTCACGATGGGGGCTCGCCGAATGGGGTGTTACGCGGCGATGCGCTCGAGGCTTTCGGCGGGGACGTCGAATTGCCGTGCTCTGTCTTCATCGCCGACACGAACCAGGAAGATCTGCCTGCCGTCAACGCCCAGCGGGCCGAAATCCTCGATGATCGTTCCCGTCCAGTCGAATCCCGGAACCTTCGAGGCGACGCGGTCACCTACTTTCAGCGGCTCAGTGGTGGCGGTGGTGGGTGTGCGAGAACGGGGCATGTCCTGACCGTATCACCAGGGACGTGGGATGCCTAGAGCTTGGCGCCGATCCGAGGCCACTCTGTCGAGTGATGTGGCCAAAACGTTCAGTGTGCTGCGCCAGTCGCGGCATGTGCCGAGGTTGATCCTGGGGGCAGTAGAGCCCCCTTTGCGAGCTTGGCGTCGATGTCATCGTGTGCAATGGCGTTGCGCCAAGCTATGAGTGCCCAGAGCTTCTTGCGCCGACGGTCGTTGCCATGGCGCTCCCCGTTCAACTTGGCTCCAAACGTCGAGCCCGAAGCGCGCGAAGTCTTCCGCTATGGAATTGGGTTGTGCGTTGTTGCGTTCGAGTGCTCTGTGACTCGTCAGATTTTCGTGCAACAGTTCGCCGTAGGTTGCATTGTGGGCACCCAAAGCGATAGCGTCGGCCGTCTGGACCTGCAGCGAGCGCGCGAAACCCTGAAAGCGCGCGGCAAGCAGGGTGGTGTACGCGTAATTGAGTTGCTGCGTCAAGAAGCGACGGCCCGGCCTGGTGCCTCCCACCGCGCGGTGCGCATTTTCGATCTCGTCGAATGCGCTCCACGCATCGGTGCGCCAGTCTGTGAGCGACTTTGAAGCCATGTCCCGACGCTACACGGTGGTTGCGACGAAATTTCGCCGACGACCTACGTCCATGGGCCTCCGGGTCGCCCGATTCTCGCTGCAAACGGTCTTTAGGGGCGTGCTCGTCGATGCTCAAAAGACTGTGGTATTGATGGAGCGGGGCGGCTTTTGGGTCGCATCCGCGCAGGCCGCGGCCCGGTCCAGCGCCGGGTGGGGCGGGGCATCCTTGCCCCGCCGCGGGAGGCCGGCGCACCAGCCAGACGATGTTCGGGCTTGGGCATGTGCGCCCGCGCATGCAAAGATCCACACATGCAAGAAGGCACAGCAAGAGCCCGCCTCGACATGGACACGGAGGAGCGCTTCGTGGCGCTGCGCCGCGAGCTCGGGGTCACCTCATTCGGCCTGAACCAGCTGGTGTTGGCCCCCGGGCAGAGGGGGCGCATTCATCGGCATGGGCGCCAGGAGGAGGTCTATCTGGTGCTGGCGGGCAGGCTGACCGTGCTTATCGAGGCGGAGCCGGTCGAGCTGGGGGAGGGCGAGCTGATGAGGGTCGCGCCGGGGGTGCGTCGCCAGTTGGTCAACCTGGGTCCCGAGCGGGTGGTGGCGATCGCGCTGGGCGGCGATGGCGAGCACGTGGGGCGTGACGGCGAAGCGTTCGTCTCCTGGGAGGAGGAGGAGGGAGCGCCGCCGCAGGAGGTGCCGCTACCGGAGGATCTGGAGTTGGAGGGTTGATCTGGGCTGGCGAGCGCGGCGTCTACTCGACGAGCTTGGGCGCGTCGAATAGCCGCCCCGTCGTGGGCAGCGGCTCGATCTTCTCGAGCGCCACGCTGAGGTCGTCTTCCTCCTCGATCCTCGCGATGGAGCTTTAGCGGGAGCGCTCACGCTTAGCGCAGCCCGGGCGGCTTCCACGGCGGCTCGTAGTGGTAGCTAGCGTCGTCCGCGTCGTGGGTGACTCCGAGGTCTAGCGTGGCTTGTCCGCGCATGCGATCGCGCGCTTCCTGGCGCATCGGGAGAATCTGCTCAGCTCGCTTGGCGTAGATGTCGGCCATGATCTTGTCGCCCGCGTCGTTATCGGTAGCGAAGACCATGTGGTAAAGCGTCCCTCCGCGTGTGTTCGTCAGTTCCAATGCGTGAGTGCGTCGATAGCCAAGGTCTTCGGTCAGACGCCAGCGCATGAGGTTGACGTACTCCTCCTTTGCGTCGTGTGCACTGAGCTCGCCTGCGACTCGTCGATCGTAAATGGCCCGCCATGCTTCGGTCCCGAACAGCGAGGTTGCGCGATCCTCGTCTTCGGGTCTGACCCTCTTTGCGTCGAGTGCCAGTGTACGGACGATGCCCTGTGTAGGAAAGAGAAGCCAGAGCTCCACCTTGTATTCGCGCTTAGCGCTGGTTCGAGAGCGATAGCCGCGCTTATGGGCGGCGAGGGCTTCCAGGGTGCGCCATTCGAACTCCATACCGTCGGGATCGATGAAGGCGAATGTGGGCGCCCATCGCAGATCACGGAGGTCGTGTAGGGCTATTGGTATCTCGGTGTTGCAATCGCCACCGTAGACCTTGATGTCACGATCGGGGTATTCCGCCTCAAACTGCTTCTCCAGCTCACGCGCCTTACTTCCCTGCTCAAAGTAACGTAGGCGAGTGAAGCGGGCGTTGGACCGCAACGCCTTGGCCTCAAGCCCGATGCGGGATGAGCCGTGGAACTCTTCGCCGGTGAGCCTGTCTACGCCGCGACCCTCGCCCGCAAAGGCATCGAGGTAGACATACTCATCGCTCTTGCCGCTCGCCGCTTGCAGAAACGCAGGCAGATAATCGTTGAGTACGGCGAGCTTCGCGCGGGTCCAATATCCCCACGGGCGCGCCGCGCGCTCGCTCATGCTACTGCTGGTGTTCGCGAATCAGGTAGGTCGTCCCATGTTCGTCCGTCCAGCAGCCGTCCGCCGCTCTTGGGTCGATGACCGCCCCACTGCTTGAAGAAATAAGCTACACCTTCCTCGGCGCAGCTATCACGGAGTTCTCGCAGCCACTCGACCTTCACCGGTCGGTGCCTGCGCCCGGACTCGCCACCGGCGATGAGCCAATTGATCCCGGTGAGATCAAGGCCGTCAAGCGGGCCAAGCAGTGGCTCGGCCGATATGAAGCGGACGGCGGCCGGCACTTCTCGCAGGCGGTCGGCTCTATGCACGAATCGCCGATTCTCAATTGTCACTCCCATCCAAATATTTGAGTGCCACGGCAGGTCGGGGGCCAGTTGTGAAAGTCGGTCATGGCGCTTAGTCAGGATCTGGAACGTATGCTGTGCGGCGGTCCCCATCACATCGAAGATCTGGGCGATGTAATTGTCTGGAATGCGCTCGTGAAACAGGTCGCTCATCGAGTTGACGAAGATCATGCGTGGCCGTTTCCACCGCAGCGGATGCTCAAGCCGATCGGGCCAGAGCTTGAGCGCAAATCCCTGCTCGTAGGGATGGCCTGGCACGCCGATGAAGCGGTCTGCGAACGTCTCCGCATAGCAATGTGCGCATCCGGGGGACACCTTGTCGCAGCCGGTAACCGGATTCCAGGTTGCCTCGGTCCACTCGATCGTACTCTTGTCTGCCATAACCCTTTGCCCTTTCTAGCCTCTTGCCCGCAAACCTTTTGGACTCGAACGTATGTTCGCACCAGCACCGGACGGTACTCGACTTCGAGCTCGGGCCAACCTACCTGGGGATGGCTTCGATTGTTGGGTCGCATCCGCGCAGGCTGCGGCCGGTTCGGCGCCCGCAGGAGGCCAGCTAACCACCCAGGTCGCGCCGCCGGTGCGTCGCCAAAAGGACCGTCAGCCGTCGATCCCCGCGAACAACGCGCGCACGTCGAGATCGTCGATGCCCTCGAGCGGCGCGGGCACTGTCCCGCCCTCGGGATAGGCCGGGCACCTGCGATAGCCGTCGGGCCCGGGCTCGCTGTGCACCTCGACGGCCCGTCCGGGGACATCGACGATCCAATAGGCGGGAACGCCGGCGCGCGCGTAGAGCGGTGCCTTGACGTTGCGGTCGATCATGTGCGAGCTGACGCTGACCTCGATTGTGAGCAGAGCCGTGGTGGGGTGCCGATGAGGCGAGGGCTCGCCGGCGAGAAGGGCGAGATCGGGTTCGGGCACCGACCCTGGCGGCACCTCCAGCGGGGATTGCACACGCAGCCACCAGCGGCGCGCAACGCTGAGGTGTCGCGTCAAGCGGTTGACCACTGCCGCGTGGGTCGGGGAGGCGGGGCTCACCTCGACGAGGACTCCGTTGAGCAGCTCGACGGGCTGACCGTCCAGCGCGCCGCTGGCGACCATCCGGTCGTAGGTCGCCACGTCGAGGCGATGCACTGGAAGCGTGGTTGCGGGCGCCACGGCCATTGACTCATCGTACCCCCCGGCGCGTGCCGCGACGATGGGCAAGGCGTGGCTGCCAATTGCTGGACTGTGCGCGATCGAGTTCAGTAGAGGGTTGCGCAAATGCCATCACCGTCTCTTCCGTCCCGCGTCCGCGAGCGGGACAGTGATCAGGTCATTCGCATCGAGGGTTACCCCCCGCGTCCCGCGAACGCAGCCTCGATCACGCGTTCGGCGTTGCTGTGCAGCACGGCCTCGGGATTGCTCAACCCGGCAGCCTCCACCCAAGCCTCCAGTTTGGCGAAATCGGGCGCGATATCTAAAAAAACTAAAAGATCTAAAAAAACTAAAGAAATCTAAAAGGGCCTTGTATACTGGGTTGGGTGGCAGCGAACCCGTTCAAGCCTAGTTTCGGCGTCAGCCCTCCTCTGTTGGTGGGTCGCGAGGAGCTGATCGAGGAGTTTGTGGAGGGCCTTGAGGACGGGCCGGGTTCTGCCGCGAGGGCGACGATCTATACCGGGGCCCGCGGGTCTGGCAAGACCGTCATGCTCAACGCGGTCGAAGACCGTGCCAGGGAGTTGGGTTGGCTCGTCGTGAGCGAGACCGCTTCGCCCGGATTCGTCGATCGAATCGTCCGCCAGGAGCTGCCGCGGCTTCTCGCCGGCTTCGACCCCAAGGCGGTGCGCCGCCGTATGACTGGGATCACAGGGCCTTTGGGTGCTGGGGGCGTGACATGGGGCACGACCGACGTTCATGTCCCTGAGGCCACGCTGCGCAGTCAGATCGAGCTCGTCACGGACTTGCTGGCCGAGAAGGAAGCTGGGCTGCTCATCGCGCTGGACGAGATCCATCAGAACCAGATCGCCGAGCTACGTCAGCTCGCCACGACCGTGCAGCATGCTTTCAGGGAGGAACGGCAACTCGCGTTCGTAGGGGCGGGGCTGGCGTCGGCGATTACCGATGTCGTCAACGATGAAGTGCTCACGTTCCTTCGTAGGGCGGAGCGACACGGGCTTGGGTCGGTTGCCGGCGAGGATGTTGCGCGTGCGATCAGGACACCCATCGAGACGAATGGCCGTGTTCTGGCCGACGATGTATTGGATGTAATGGTCCAAGGCACGCGCGGCTATCCGTTTCTGATCCAGCTGGTCGGCGCCCAGGTATGGCGTCTTAACAAAGCAGACAGAGAGATCTCGATGGAGAGCGCGAGGGAAGGCGTATCGAACGCTCTTCGCCGGCTTGGGAGGCTGGTCTACGAGCCGGCGCTTGCCGAGGCCTCAACGATTGATAAGTCGTTTCTTCTCGCTATGGCAAAGGACGATGGGCCGTCAAGGATGAGGGACATACAACAGCGTCTGGACATCGACGCCAATTTCGCGAGCCAGTACCGACTCCGGCTCATCTCCTCGGAGCTCATCGAGGCAAGAGGTTATGGCTACGTGGAATTCGCCTTGCCCTACCTGCGCGATTATTTGCGCGAGCACGCCGCGGTCGCTGGGCTTGGGCCCTGAGCGCGCAGGTCATCGCGCGCGTCGCTTATTTCCCATAGGGTCCTCGTTGCCGTCAGTCGTCGATCCCCGCCGAGAACGCACGGATCGCCAGCCAACTAGCCCTTGCGGGCGCCCTACTGCGGAATCAGCGATCTGGTGAGTCTGTGAGTCTGAGCTTGGCGAGTGGCGCAAAGATCACGCGATCGACGGCGTCAAGCGGGGGGGTGGTGATCTCTACCATCGCAGTGTCGCCGTCGCGCAGTTCGAGGACCCCTCCTCGGGCGCCTGCGGGAATCTGGTCGATTGGCTCTACCAGCTCGACCAGGTCATAGGGGGCGATCTTCTGAAGCGTGGCCATGGCTTGAGTCTAGAGCCTCGGATACGCGGTCACCAAGCGGGGTGCGGCCTTGGCGTCCTTATAGTGCCACGAGGTCCGTACTATTGCTGTACGCGCTCTGATGGTCAATCGGACATCGACGCCGCAAACGACTCCGTGCTGGCCATGATCGACGACCTTGTGGACGTGAGCGGTGAGCACCTGGTCGAGGATTGCCCGGCGTAGTAGGTCGATATCGGTCTCAGTGACCCTGAAGACTCGCGCCCATTCACGTCTGTGGCCGCGATCGGCCAGGATCCAACGAACCCACTTCTCGTGGGACGAATATGCGTCTGCGCCCCGCGGGAGGGGTTGCCCGACACACGGCTTGGCGATAGGTTCCGACATCGAGCGCGCAAGGCTACCTGGCGACCCCGAGACTTATTTGTGGTCGTCAGCCGTCGATCCCCGCGAACAGCGTGTGGACGTCGAGATCATCGATGCCCTCGAGCGGCGCGGGCACCGTACCGGCCTCGGGGTAGTTAACACTTTGCGTATGGAGGCCACGCCTGGCGGCTCACCCGAGGCGCTCCCCCATGCGCCAATCCCGGCGCATCATGCGCCGACTTGGGCGCATCCCTATTCGAGCAGGCCGATGCCGCTGAGGTAGCGGCGCAGGAGGGGGCTTGTGAATCTCCAGTCTGCGCGGCCCTTGCTTTCGATGATCGCGGCTTCGCGCAGGGCTTCGAGGGCTCGACGGACGCCGCCGCGGGGCAGGTGGGGGTAGACCTGCTCGCCGCGGGCCAGGCGCTCGGCCACCACCAGGCCCAGCTTGTGTAGGCGGCGGATCCGCTCGACGGTCTGCTCGTGGCTGACTCGGTCGGCCGCCAGGGCGCTGAGCAGGCCTTGGTCTACCAGGGCGGCGTCGACGCGATGGGTGTCGAGTTCGACGCTTGTGAGGTGTGTCTTTTGGGCGATGAGCATGGTGGTGCGGGGGTGCAGCTCGCCGTACTCGGCGATCCTCGACAGGGCGCCCGGCTCCAAGGTGCAGTCGTCGGCTTCGAAGCGCTCGCCCAGGCCGGCCTGCCAAGCGAGGCTGTCGATCGGGCGCAGCTCGTGGAAGCCTCCGAACTGGTGGAGCGCTCGCTGGGAGGGGGTGAACAGATCTCGCATCAGGTGCTCGACGCTGCCGGCGAACAGGTAGCTGACGCCGGTGGAGCGCTGGAAGATCGAGCGCATGCGCTTGGTGAGGCGGTCGGGGTCGCCGTAGGGGTGTTGGGGGCTCGCGACCTCTTGGAACTCGTCGAAGAAGACGACGGCCTGCTTGTTGTCGGTCTCGGCGATCCGGGCGGGGAGCGAGAGCGCGTAGTCGAGATAGCGCTCTGGGTCTCTTGCGGCAAGGCCGGGCCGGAAAGCGATCTCGAGCTCCTCGCCGAGTTGGGCCTTGGACTTCAGGACGGCCGAGGTTTGGAGCGCGTCGGCGACGAAGCGGCCGGCTCGACGGGTTTGGTGGACAGCGCGCCGCAGGGTCGATCGGTTGGAGAGGGTGGCCGCCACCAGGGCCTCGGCGAACTCGGCGGTGGTCGCGATCCTGAAGAGATCGACCGAGATCGTGTAGTAGCCGCGCCGCGCCAAGCGCCCGAAGACGGCGTCGCAGACGCTGGTCTTGCCGGTCCGCCGCGGGCCCGCCAGGATGACGCTCGCTCCCCCCGCGAGCGCGGCGGCGATCTCGCGCACATCGGCGCTGCGGCCGATCATCTGGCTGGCGGGGATCGGCTGATCGGTGGGGAACAGATCGCTACTTCGTTGGCGTGGCACCCCCACAGTATATGCACCCTCCGCGGCGCATCATGCGCCGGATATGGCGCATGGCGATAAGTATCAGGCGTTCACGCCCACCTCGCCGATATACCCACCGTAGACAAAAGTCTACACACTGTTGGGGTCGGAACGAGCGGCGGTGTCGGGCGGTAGGTGGACGCTCGTGCCGAGGCACTCCCTACCGCATCTGTTCTTAGCCGCTCATCGGAGCAGACTGATCCTCCCGCCGGGGCAGCCGCTGGTGCATGACGCGGACGGCCTCGGGGTTGCAGTCGATCAGGACGTAGCGCCTGTCCAGGCTCGCCGCCACAGCACCGACGGTTCCGCTGCCCGCAAAGAAGTCCAAGCACCAGTCGCCGGGGCGGGTCGATGCTTGGATCATGCGCCTGAGGATGCCTTCGGGCTTCTGGGTCGGGTAGCCGGTCTTCTCGTGCCCGTTGGTGGGGACGATGGTGTGCCACCAGACGTCGGTGGGGAGCTTGCCCTTGGCGGCCTTCTCGGCGGTGACGAGACCGGGAGCCATGTAGGGCTCGCGGTCGACCGCCTCGGCATCGTAGTAATAGCCTGCTGGGTCCTTGACGTAGACGAGGATCGTGTCGTGCTTGGCGGGCCAGCGACGCGTGGAGCGCGCGCCGTAGTCATATACCCAGATGATCTCGTTGAGGAAGCACTCGCGAGAGAAGATCTCGTCCAGCAGCAGCTTGCAATAGTGAGCCTCGCGGTAGTCAATGTGGAAGTAGAAGGTGCCGCTCGGCGCGAGCAGCCGGTGCGCTTCGCGCAGGCGCGGATCGAGGAAGGCGAGGTAGTCCTCGAACTGATCGAGGTAGGAGGACTCGGCGAGCAGTCGCGTCTTGTAGCGCCGGCCCGTGAAGCCCGTGCGGTCGCCGTCCTGGTCGGGAAGAGTCTGGAGCGTCTTGCGGGTCTGGGTCTTGCCCGTGTTGAATGGAGGGTCGATGTAGATGAACTGGAACGCCTCGCTTTGAAGCGTCGGCAAGACGTCGAGGTTCTCGCCGAGGATGACCTGGCTGTCGCTGTCGCTGTGCATGTGGGCAAGCTAAGCGCCGAGTCGGACGTGCCTGTCCGGCGAGCGAACCCTCGGTGGTCGCGAAGCTCTCGGCCGGCAGTCGGCGAAGACTGGCGCTTTGTAGCGTATTGTATTCACAAAGCGGGCCAAGAACGACGGAGCCCCAGGGGGATCACCGCCGAAGCGGGAGAGCCTTACCTGGGGCATACGCTGACCATTATAGCTTCTGGATCGATCCAGTCGTGGGCTCAGACGGCCTGACCGAGACGTGGCTCTACGATCCCATGTTTCTCACCGATGCATCCCGCGGGCGGGTCGATCAGACGGCTTCGCGGATTCGACGAGATGGGCATATCCCAACGCGGGCCCGTGCCGTAGCCGGACTTGCGTTTGGTTTTTGGCGGGCGCTTGACAAGCGGTACGACCATCTTTGGGTGACGCATTGACCGGCCGATCCATCGACTCCAGCCGCGGAATCCTCCTTGGGCCATCGCCCGTGAGTACGGCGGGTCAGTGGCGATCCACGCCGGTCCAGGTACACCCTGAACGTTCGAGCACGGTCGTTGTCGATGCGTCAAGCGCAGCAATCGTCACGTTGCGCCCGGACGGTAAATAGGGTCAAAGCGAGTCGCGCGGACGATTATTCCAAGAGGAAGCGCTCAAAGCGGGTGCCCTTCAAGGCCCGTTCGATCTCGTCGTAGTTCTCGACGAGCTCAGAGCGGCGATTGGTGTTGAGCTTCCTGAATGCCGATGTCAGGCTCGAAGGATCGGGCTGGTCTTCGAACCCCAGGAATGAGAGGACGCCATAGATAAGGGTCGGGTCGGCCGTGAGCTCCTCGTAGGACACCTCGATGTGCTTGATCGGCAGCAAGCTGACTATTGTGCGCGCAACCCATACACGAAACTCCAACGTCCTCAGCCACGAGACGACCTTCTTCGGGTCAAGCGTCACAGCGGGGGTTTCTACGTCATCTCCCTGCCACGCGTGATAGCGCTGGCGCGCCTCGGCGGTCTCTTCCGAGAGGAGAATGTCGAACCGATTGGCTCTGACAAGATGAACGATCCTCACCCTATGCCAAATTATATAAATCAAAATCGAAGCGTTGTGCCAAAGTTGGTTGTACATCAACTTCATGCCAACCGCCTCGATGCCGGCGCGGGGTGAGTAGAGCTTGTTCAGGTAGCGAAAAAGCCAGCGTGCCCGCCCAAGGCGAAGGTCGCGCCCGCGGTGGTGAGCGCAATATGGCTTGAAGAACTCCAGGTCCTGCCTACCCCAGTCGCTGCCGTCGCCGTCGAGCAGCTCGTCGTAGGAGGCGATCGACGGGTGGTTGTCAAGCGTGCCCATCAGCCAGTTGGACCCCGTGCGCTGGGTCGCGAAGATCATAAATGCCGTGGGCCTTTCACCGGCGTGATTCATCATGTGGCTCTCCATCCTCGCTCAATGGGAGGACTGTGCTGACACGTAACGCGAGCCGACAGGTTTGCGCGCTCGGCCGGCGACGATGGCGCCATGGCCAGACAGCTGCCCGCGAGCAGGCCGAGCAATATCAATCCGGGCCTGTCGCCCTCGGCAAAATTGAACGTGGATATAACGAGAGCCACCGACACGAAGGCGGCGGTCGCCGGCAGCTGGGATCGTCTGACCCCCTCCCTCATTATGGACGCGAAGAGGACGAGGACCAAAAGCAGGCCGGGTATGCCGATGCTGACGAGAAGCTGCAGGTATGAGTTCTCGATGACGAGGCTGCTGGCGTTGACGCTTTCGGCGCCTTCGTCCTTGGCGCTGTTGGACGTTCCGGGGCCGCTTCCCAGAAAGTGCGTGTGCGACGCGGTCGACAGGCTGACTCCGACATCGCGGTATCTCGCTTCGGTCGAGGAACGAGCTTCGCCGGTGGACGCCCGGGCGCCCACGGTTTGCGCATAGAGCACTCCGGCGACACCAATACCTATGGCTATGATCAGCACGATCCGGCCGAGACCGCGAAGGGGCTTATCGCCCTTGCGCAGCTGGAAGATCACAACCACAACGATGGCCGCGGGCGTCAAAAAAAGAGCTCCGCGAGATCCGGTGAGGAAAAGCCCCATGAGCGTCACGATGAACGCCGCCAAATAGGCCACGCGTCTGGTTTGGAGGTAAGTGGCGAACGCGGCGGCCGTCGCCGCGGCAAAGACCATGGCGTTGTACAGCGGATGACCAAGCGTCGTGGTGACGCGATAGGTCTTCCAGTGTTGTATGACCGGAAACGGACCCTCGGTGTAGAGCGTCCCGAAGATCGGGTTACGGTGCAGGAGATACTCGATCGCCGCAAAACACGACAGGCCCGCGGCGAGAACGATCATGGTGCGTATCACCCGGCGCGCCTCTCGGTCGGTAAACCCTCCGACGAAGATGGGCAGCAGCACAGAGGCGCCAAAGGCCATCGTCCAAACAATGCTCCGTGCGATTTCGATCGTAAAGGCGGTGGTGGCGAGCAGGTAGCAAATCAAGAGATAGCCAGAGATGCGCGTCGCCACGGGCAGCGGCTGCCGTGGCGCCTCGCGACGCATGAGCCAGACGACCATCACGACGACGCCAAGCGAAGCGCCGCGCAGGAAGCTGGGCACCGGAAGGTCGTTGACCGGCAAGAGCACAAAACAGCAAAGCGCAAGCGCCGGCAGCGTTTCGACGGGGGCGGCCGCCAGGGCGAGGAGCGCGAACGCGACGAGGAGCGCGAGCGCCGCCTCCACGGGCGCTATCGCCACGCACGCGCCGAGCGCCACGGCGATGACCCCCACGGGCACGGCGACAACGCCCGGGCGCAACCGATCGACGGTTTCGCTAGCGCTCGTGGTCATCCGCTATCAGCCGCTGGATCGCGTCGTCGAATTTGGATACCCAACGCCCGGTGCGCTCCCGGCTGCTCAGGCAAAGCGTCCCCAGCCTCTGGCGTCTGGCGTCCGGTGGCTCGGTGCACAGCCGTTCCAGGTGAGCGGCGAGAGAGTCAGCGTCGGTGGCCACCATCGCAAGTTCGTATGACTGAAGATATTGGGCGAACACGACCTGGTGGTCATCGACGTGCTCGGCCAGCTCGTGGCGCCGCGCGAGAACGACCGGCTGAGCCAGAGACTCGAGGGCCGTAAAGACGTTCCCAGGGCTTGCCTGGGAGACCATGACGTCGGCCCAGGCCAGGTTGGCCAGCATCTCCTCGTGAGAGTACGCCGGCCGCGCCTGTACGGCGCTCGGATATTCGACCTTGGCGGGGCCGGTCTGTATTCGCCACCGGGTCGCCTCGGGCTGAGAGGGCATTATCTCCATGACGGCCGATAGCAGGCGAGGGAAGCCCTGCTCGTGGGTTCCGACGCTGACAAAGATCCTCAAGGCGTGGCGTGACTTGGGCACGGTCATCGGCTCGGTCCGAGTTCGACGCGTCTTGACCACGACGGCAATTGTGTCGGCCACTGGACTATGAACAGGTCGGTGACCGGTCTGACGAGGCGTGCCGTGAGGGTGGGAAGATCTATGCGGTCATAGCACTCGACGAATACGGTGTGGGTGCGCGGGAACAGGCGAGCGAGATAGAAGAAGGGCACCGCGCCCCCCGCGCCTGAGGAGATCACGAGATCCGGACGCTCGCGAAGCATGGTTTTGATGGCGAGAACCGAATTGCGCAGCAGGTTGCCGGCGTGACGGTTTGTAGGCCAATGAAGCCCGTACGTGCGCCATCGTGTGACCCTGTCGGTCGCGTCGGGCTTCAGAAAGGTCGCGACGGCGACATCGTGCTTCTCCAGCCAGCCTTCGAGCAACAACAGTTGATCGAGGTGGCCTGCCGGAGGAACACACGAGCAGGATCTTCATCGCGCTTGCGTCCCGGCCGCGATTGAGCCATCCGACAGACCGATCCAGCGCTCGGCGGCGCGCGCGATCGTAAAAGGGTCGGTGATGCAGAGCGGAACTTGGTCGGCGCGAGGCGTCGAGAGGAGTTCTATCGAGCGCGAGACCTCGTCTGGGTCCGACGGGTCCACGAAGCGGATGTACAGGCCGTCGGGGTCGATTGTCGCGGCGATCTCGCGCGGACCTATGCAGGGACTCGTGACCACGGGAACGCCCAGAGCCAGCGCCTCGAGGACGACCAAGCCGAACGCCTCGGAATGGGGCAAATGGACGAGCACGTCGGCCGACCGTATGTGCGGATAGGGGTTCGAGAGCGCGCCATGGAAGAAGACGCGATCGGCGACGTCGCGCGGAACGTGGCGACGCAGGGCGCTCGCTTCGGGTCCGTCCCCGATGACATCCCATCGCCAGGGCCGCTCGAGTGCCCGTAGGGCTTCCAGGATGCGTGGATGACCCTTGCGATTGCGTAGCGAAGCGACCGTCACGACTTTGATTGGAGCTGTTGCGTCGGGAGCGCGCCAGGCTTCGCCGCCGTTGCCCGCGAGCGCCCTGATTCGCGCGACGTCGATGCCGCAGTAGAGCACCGGGGGTCTGCGGCTGAGCGAGTAGGCGCGCATCATGCTCTCCGATACGCGCTCGGTATTCGCCAGGATGACCCGACTACGTCGAAAGACCGGCTTGATGAGCGCCCTCTTGAGGCGACCGAACCTGATGAATTGCCAGTGCTCGGAGGGGTCCAAGTCCTCATAGATCGCGAACTCGAGCTGTCGTTGACGCCTGGCGGCCGGCTGGATCGCGAGGATGCTCGACCAGAGCTTGACGATGACTTGCCCACTTGGAAATTGTGAGAGCGCACGGTTCAACCTGAGCGCTATAACGGGCAACAGGGCGTGGTGCTCGATGCCAAGGTCGTGGACGTGGACGCAAGGCTCAAGCTCGCCGAGGAACTCGCCCCCCGCGCGATGGAGGATTATGTGTGTCTCAATGCCGCGGCGAACGAATTCGTTGGCCAGGAGGAGCGTTTGCATCTCCGATCCGCCGGCGCGCAGATGGGGTTGGACCACGATTATGCGCACTGTGCTTGCGCTGGGTCGGTCGGCGCGGTGTGGACGGTGGCGAGGGCGCCCTGGTCGAGCGCTTTGCGCGTGAGAAAAGCAAAGATCGCGAGCCCGCCGAAAAAGTAGCTGAACGCATTGCCCAGGGCGGCGCCCGTGATGCCAAAGCACGCGACCGCTAGCGGGGTGAGGATCAACGAGGCGGCGAGGACGATCAGTGCCAGGCGCAGCAGGTGGGATGTCGCGCGCTGAGACGCGAGCGTCTCGAAGCACACGGCCATTACGAGATTTCCACCGTATCCCAGCGCCAGGCAGATCACGGGAATCAGGGACCAAAACACGTGGCGGTGCAGCAATCTGGTCAACACGTCGTGGCCGAAGAAGAGAAGCGGAAGCGTCAGCAGCGCGTAGAGCGCAAGGCTCGGTGGGACGATGCGCCTCATGCGCGCCACCGCGGTGTCGGCCGATACGCCCGCGAGGGCGCGAATGGAGACCAGCGCGACCGCCAGGCCAAGCGCGTTCATCGCCTCGAACGCCCGCATCGTGGGTGCGTATTCGCCACCGGCGGTGGAGCCGCGGATGATCGTGAGGCTCGTCAGGTCGATCTGCCCAAGGGCAAACCACATCAGGCCCACGGTTCCCGCGGCGAGCGACAGTCGCACGCTCCACCTGTATGTGAAGTCCGGCATATGCACGGCGGCGTGCTTGAGGACGAGCAGCCCTATTGAGCCGGTGAGCGCGCCGATGCTGGCGGCGACGGCGCACGCGGCGAGCATCTGGGTCACGACGACATGCGCGGGGAGCATGAGCGACAGGGCGAGCCTCAGCACGGATGGCACGAGAAAGCCCGCCGTGACGCCCAGTACGAGGCGACCGGCTCCGCGCAGGAGCTGCAGGGCGATCGTGGCCGCGAGGCCCGCGATGAGGAGTGTAAGCGTGGCCAGGACGGTCTCGAGCACTATGTGTTGTCGGCCAGCGCCGAGATAGAGGGGCAGGGATAGGACAAGGCTGGACGTTCCGGCCAACAAGACGATGCGCGCGGCGCGCCTTGTCGTCGTTGGGTTCGCGCGCGTCCAGTACGCCAAGATGTTGCCGCTCGTGCTCGCGAGCACGTAGGCGGCCGCTATCGCGACGCCAAAGAGAGTCGCGAAGACGCCGAGTCCTCCGGTGGAAAGCCGTCTCGCCGCAATTACGAGCATCCCTGCCGTCGACGCCCGAGAGAAGAGCGAGCTTGCCGCGGTGAACAGAACCAGCGACGTGTGTCGCACCCGCTCGGATCGAACCCTACGAGGCGACACTAGATCGATGGTGGCCATGACTACTTCAAGAAATCGGGATCAGGGGAAGGGTCCACGTTTGAGGTGTGCTAGAGGGGTAGGCAAAAACCCGCCCTCGACGCCTGTGGACGAATATGACGCTTTGCACACGTATGAACGGATCGCCGTCCATTTGGACCTCCGTGCCTAGGACGCTGTGGATCTCGATACCGGTCGGTTTATATCAGGGGAGCGCACCATTTCACGAGACACGTTTAGGTGACGATGGGGCTGGACGGTACTAGCGATCCTTCGCCGCCGCAAGCCCCGGCGCAAATGGTGAAATAATGGGAGCGTCATTACTATTTGGCGAGCACGAGAAGACAGGACGATTCGCGTGCTGTTGGTGCATTGACGCATTGTTGGGCGCTATGGCTCCCTTTTTGTTGTCGGGTGCTTTACTCTATGCGGGTCGCGGCCGATGAAGGTCTACGCAAATAGGCGCGGCGCTCTTGCGGTCACGTGCCCGACCTGGAGGCAGCTTGATGAATCCTGAGCAGGCAAACGTAGGTATTGAGCAGGTATTGGGCATTTTGCGCCGCCGTGCACCGTGGATTCTCGTGTGCTTCTTGTTGGTGGCCGGCGCGGCGTATGGATTCTCAAAGCATCAAACGAAGAAGTACACCGCCACGGCCTCGCTTGTGTTCAACAACAATCAGCAGGCTCAGCAGGTCGCCGGTCTCGCGATCGCGAATAGCAACAATCAATTGGCGCAGCAGAACACGAATCTGAAGCTGGTCCAACTGGGCGACATGGCGGCGAGAACGGCCGGCCAGCTTGGCCACGGCCTGACCAAGGAAGACGTCGGCGCGAACCTGAGCGTCAGCGCTCAAGGCGAATCAAATGTGGTCAACGTGGCCGCCACTTCGACCTCCCCCACCCTGGCCGCCGCCATCGCCAACACCTACACCACCGTGTTCGTCAAGGAGCAGCAGAACAGCAACCACGCCTACTACGCCTCAGCCCTGGCGCTCGTCGAACGCCAGCTGAAGGGCTTGACGCCCAAGCAGAAGCTGAGTCCCTCGGGCATCGCGCTGGCTGGGCGCGCTCAGTCTCTGGGCGTACTCGCCGAACTGCACAACGGCAACGTCGAAATCGCCCAGGCCGCGACGGTGCCGTCCTCGCCGTCCTCGCCCAAGGTCGGGCGCAATACGGCGCTTGGCGCGGTCCTGGGGCTGCTGCTTGGCCTGGGAATCGCGTTCCTGTTGGAGCGCTTCGATAGGCGCATCCGCGAGCCCAAGGATCTGGAGCAGGTCTACGGCTTGCCGTTGTTGGGCGTGGTCCCCGAAAGCTCGGCTTTGCAGCGCTCGGGCGGCGGCGAGGGCTCCCCGGGCGCGCCGCTGCCCTCGGGCGAGTCGGAGGCTTTCCAACTGATCAGGGCGCACATGCGCTACTTCAACGTGGATCGCCGGCTGCGCACCCTGATGGTCGCCTCGGCCGCTCCCGGCGACGGCAAGACGACGGTCGCGCGCCAGCTCGCGGCGGCCTCCGCGCGCGTGGGCGCGCGCGTGTTGTTGCTCGAGGCCGATCTGCGCCGCCCGACCATCGCGCGCCAGCTCAGCTTGGTCTCAGGGCGCGGGCTCGCGGATGTGCTCATCGGCAGCGCCTCCCTGGCTGAGGCGACCCGCCGGATCGAGCTGGTGGCCCCCACGACAGAGCGGCCCGACGGCCACTACTTCGACGTGCTCGTCGCCGGCGCCACGCCGCCACCCAATCCGGGCGAGCTGATCGAGAGCAGGGCGATGGCCGGGCTCCTGGAGCAGGCTCAGGCCGAGTATGAGCTCGTCGTGATCGACACGCCACCGCTCACCGCCGTCTCAGACGCCTTCCCGTTGCTCAAGAAGGTGGACGGGGTCGTCATCGTGGGGCGTGTCGGGCGCAACCGTAGGGACGTCGCCGAACGCCTTCACGAGACCTTGACCGGCGCTGGCGCGCCCCTGTTGGGTGTGATCGCCAACGGCTTCAAAGCCCGCCGTCAGGGCGGCTACGGCTACGGGTACGGCTACGACTACACCCCGGCCAAGCCCGAGCCGCCCGCCGGCTCCAACACCCCGCCCCCCTCGCCGAACGGTCTAGCCCACCGAGTCCCCCCGGTGCCCTCGGCTCACGGTTGAGCGAGGTCTTGGGCGTCGCACGGGGGTTCGCGGCCCCGGCGGGGACTTGTTAGCTTGCGTGAAGGTGGCATGAGCGCCCTTGTGGTCCAACGATAGACTGGAACCAATGTCTGGCAAAGCAAATCCGCAGCCGGCTCCCGCGCCGCCGCGCCCTGAGCCTGTGCGTCCCAGCCCGATGGTTGGCGAGACGCGTGGCGGGGGCAGCTCGGTCCGCTAGCGCCGCTAGGCAGGCGTGGGTGTTTGCCTGCACGCGAGTTCGGGCGAGAGCCACCAATAGTTCAAACACACGCCTTCGATGGGATGGATCGTTTGTTCGCGTGGGGCCGGCGCCGACTACAACAAATGTCCCTAGCTTGTGAAAATCGCTCGAAACGGCCAGAGACCTTGTATAGGCTTGGACGCGAGCCGGCCGAGAGCGGCTGGGCACCCGATTGAGGCACATCCGATTGAGGTATGCAAAGCCAGGGAAAAAGAGGCGATAAGCCGATGCTGAGTAATGGCAAGCCAGAAGCACCCGATACCCCGCATAGCCCCAACGTGAGGTGGCAGCGCTCGGAGCTGACGCGCCGAGAACGCTGGGAATCGCTCGGCCATGCGGGCGCGACGATCTGGTTTACGGGTTTGCCCGCGGCGGGCAAGTCGACGATCGCGGGCGCGGTCGAGCGTAGGCTGGTGGGCGAAGGCAGGCCCGCGTTCATGCTGGACGGGGACAACCTGCGCCATGGGCTGAACGGGGACCTTGGCTTCGGCGAAGAGGCGCGGGCCGAGAACGTGCGCAGGACCGCGCACGTGGCGCGCTTGCTGGCCGAGTCGGGCACGATCGCGATCGTCGGGCTGGTCAGCCCGTATGCGCGCGACCGCGAACAGGCCGCCTCGCTGCATGGGGCCGAGGACCTGCCGTTCGTGGAGGTCTTCGTGGACACGCCGCTGGCGCTGTGCGAGGAGCGCGACCCGAAGGGACTGTACGCGCGCGCGCGGGCGGGGGACCTGAAAGGGATGACCGGCGTGGACGCTCCCTATGAGCCGCCGCGCAATCCGGACCTGGTGTTGCATTCGGGCAAGGAAAGCATCGAGGACGCGGTCGCCAAGGTGTGCGAGACGCTGCTCGCGGCTTGTGCCGCCAAGCTGGCTGTCTAGGTTGGGGCCGACTGATCGAAGGCCCGCGGGTCGGCGTGCGGGACACGCTGCTCGCCCGCGACTATGGACGGATTTGAGGGTTAGTTGGGGCGTGGGAGGGAATGTAAGGGTCATGGAGGGAATCGTCGCGTTTCTGGAGAGGGCCGGCGCATGCAGCATCGCCGCGGTATGCGTGGCGATGCTGGGCGTGGCGATGCTGGGCGTGGCGATGCTGGGCGTGGCGAGCCTGGCGCCGGCGGGCACGCAGGCGGCGGCGACGCCTCAGCCGACCGTGGGCACGGGCGGCGTGACCAGCTTGACGCCGACCTCGGCGATCCTGCTTGGGTCGCTGAACGCCAAAGCGGAGCCGGTCAACTATCGCTTCCAGTACGGCACCACCAAGGCCTATGGCATCCAGACGGCGCTACAGCCTGGCGGGCGGTCGGGGGCGACGATCCATGTGAACCAGCCGGTGGGCGAGTTGGCGCCGAACACGGTCTATCACTATCGCCTCGTCGCCTATGGGGCTCGCGGCGCGGTGTTGGGGGGCGACCGCAGCTTCAAAACGCCCAAGGTGCCGTTGTCTTTGGGGGTCGCGGGCAGCCCGAGTCCGGTTCCCTACGGGGACACGCTGGTGGTGGGGGGCACCTTGAATGGCACCGGCCATGGCGGGCGTGGGGTGGCGTTGCAGGCCAATCCGTTCCCCTACACCCAGGGCTTTCAGCAAGTGGGCAATCCCGAGTTGACGAGTTCGACCGGGGGGTTCTCGTTTCCGGTGCTGGGCCTGTCAACGAATACCCAATTCAGGGTGGTGACAACCGCTGCGCCCTTCGTGGTGAGCCCGGTCTTCTTGGAGGGGGTGGCGATCAGGGTCAGCCTGCGTGCGCGCCGCGTGCGGCGCAACCGGCCGGGGCGCTACTACCGGCTGTCTGGGACGGTGGCGCCGGCCGAGGTGGGCGCGGAGGTGGGCTTCCAGCTGCTCAGGCCGGGTCGCTCCTCGCTGAACGTGGGGGGGACGTTCGTGCATTCGGCGACGCCGACGGTGTCCAGCTTCAGCACGATCGTCAGGGTGCGCAGGAGGGGCGTGTATGACGCGCTGGTCAAGATCGACGACGGCTCGCACGTGTCGGCTTACAGTGAGCCGATCAGGCTCGGCTGAGCGCTAGAACACCTGTCCAGCCCTGATCGGGGCGGGCTTACGATGCGCCGGTGGCTACAGGCGCGAGCATAGGCTTCGGGCTGCCCTCGACGGCGCGCGCGCCGGACCCCGACGGCGGTGAGCCAAGCGCCGGCGAGGCGCGCGGCGGGGTCGCCGGGACCCAAGCCACGTGGGCGCGGGCGGCGACGGTCGCGCTGATGCTGTTGCCGGGCGGCCTGGTGCTCTTCACGGGCTTTAACGCGGGCGGCTACTTCCCGGGCACGAGCGCGGTGGTGGCGATCGTGGTGAGCCAAGTGCTGCTCGTCAGGATCCTGCAGGCGGCCAGACCGTTCGAGGGCTTCGCGCCGGCGACTGCGGTCGCGGTCGTGGCGTTGGCGGGCTATGCGGGGCTGAGCCTGGCATCGGCGGAGTGGTCGCATGCGACGGGTAGGGCCTTGATCGAGTTCGAGCGGGTTTGGGCCTATCTGGTGGTGCTGTTGTTGTTCGCGAGCGTGCGGGCCGGCGAATCGAACCTGCGCTGGCTGCTGGGCGGGTTGGCGGCGGGCGCGAGCGTCGTTTGTGTGGCGGGCCTCGCGACGAGGCTGGCGCCGGACGTCTGGCCGACGGCGCCGGATGTGGCCAATCAGCGGTTGAGCTTTCCGGTCACCTACTGGAACACGCTCGGCCTGCTCGCGGCGATGGGGATCGTGTTGGCCTTCCATCTGACGAGCAGTCTGCGCGAACGGCGTGGGGTGGCGGTCCTCGCGGCGGGTGTGGTGCCTTTGTTGGCGGCGACCTTGTTCTTTACGTTCTCGCGCGGTTCGATCCTGGCGGGCGCGATCGGGCTGGCCGTGTATGTCGGCTTGGCGCGGCCCAGGGGGTTGTCGAGCGGCGCGATCGCGACGCTCCCGACCAGCGCGGTGCTGGTCGTGGCGGCCTACAAAGCGAATCTGCTGGACACGCTCGATCCGAGCACCAAGGCCGCGGTGGCGCAGGGCCACCGGGTCGCTTGGGTGGCGCTGGCTTGTGCGGCCGGGGCGATGGGGCTGCGCTGGGCTTGCGCGCGCCGGCTGGACCGGGGCTTGCGTCGGGGCGGCGCGCTGGGGCGCGTCCCGGCGCGGGCCAAGCGGGCGCTCGCGCTCGGCTTGGGCGCGGCGGCGCTGGTGGCGGCGCTGCTCTTGGGCGCGCCCCACGCGATCGCCAACGACTGGGACGGCTTCATCGGCGGCGCCCCGCCGAAGCTGGTGGGCAACGATTTGCGCTCGCGCCTGACCGACCCCTCCAACGACGGGCGCACCGAACTTTGGACGGTGGCGCTCGACGCCTTCCGGGCCAAACCGGAGGGCGGCAGCGGGGCGGGCACCTACCAGCTGCTCTGGAACAGCTCGCGCTCGCGGCCGGCCTACGTGATCGACGCGCACAGCCTGTACTTGCAGGCGATGGCGGAGCTGGGCTTGGCGGGGATATGCCTTCTGGTGGTGTTCGTGGGGGCGATTTTGATTGGGATAGTTGTTCGTGCCCGGGGTTCGAGCAGGGTTGGCTACGGAGCGGGTTTGGCTTTGGTGGTCGTCTGGGTTGCGCATGCGGGCGTGGATTGGGACTGGGAGATGCCGGTCGTGACGCTCGGGGTGATGGCGGCGGCGGGGCTTGCCCTGAGCCCGCGCGCGGTCGCCCGCACCTGGGTGCCGGGGCGCCAGACCCGGATCGTGCTGGGGCTGTTGCTGCTGGCGACGTTGGTCGTGCCGGTCTCGGTGGTGGGCTCGCAGAGCAAGCTGGGGGAGGCCGAGCAGGGGCTGTATGCGGGGGATTGCGGGGCGGCGACGCCCGCTGCGCTGGCTTCGATCGGGTGGCTCGACGTGCGCCCCGAACCGTATGAGGTGCTCGGCTTCTGCGATCTGCGCGAGGGGCGCCCGCGGCTGGCGGTCTCGGCGATGAGGGCGGCGGTCGCTCAGGACCCGGGCAGCTGGGAGCCTTGGTACGCGCTGGCGATCGCGCGTGCCGCCGCCGGCCTCGATCCGCGCGCCGACGCGGTGCGCGCGCTGCGCTTGAATCCCTTGGAGCGCTTGACGATGCGTGCGGTGCGTCAGCTGAGCGGCTCCGAGCCCACCGAATGGGTCAGGCGCGCCGCGATCGTGGAGGGCGAAGCGCTGGCCGCCAACCACCTTTCGATCTTGCCTTCGTGAGCCTCAAGACAAACTGTCCCTGAGCTTCTCCAGGCCCCGCCTGAGACGACTCTCGATCGTGGTGAGCGGCTCGCAGGTGAGCTTGGCGATCTCCGGGGCGGTCAGCTCGGCGCCGTAGCGCAGCGAGACGGCCTCGCGCTCGGGGCCGCTGAGTGTCGCGAGGGCGTCTTCGATCGAACCTTCGTCGGCGGTCCCGCCGAAGCGGGGCTCGGCGAAGTGGTCGATCTCCTCGAAGTCCGCGGCGGCCAGGGCGCCGGCTGCCACCTGCTCCAAGGCGCGGCTCTCGCCGACGCGCCTGCGGCGGTGGTCGTGCAGGCAGTTGAGCGCGATCGCATACAGCCACGTCTTGGCCGAGCCCCGGCGCGGGTCGAAGCGCCGGCGTGAGCGCAGGACGCGCTCGCAGGTGTCGGCCAAGAGGTCTTCGGCCAGGACCGCGTCGCCCGTGCGGTAGCGCAAGAACGCGTACAGGCCTTGGGCATGTTCGGCGTAGAGCCGCTCGAATCCGTCGTCGCTGAACCCGCGCACAGGCGTTGCATCGTCTGTTTGTCCAGAGCGACCAGCCTTAGCCCGGAATCTGGCCCTTCGTTCGTATCAGCCCACATGAGCCACTCACACGAAGACGAACACCTCACCGACGACCTGAGGCACGTCGCCGACGTGCTCCGCGATGGGCGTCCGTCGCTTGACCCGCTGGCACTCGATCGAGTGAAGCTGCGGGCTATGCGGGCGTCGCGGTCAACCTCTCGAGCAAAGGGATCTTTCATGAAGCAACGCCTCACAACTCTGTTCGCGGCCGGCTTCCTGGTGCTCGGCATGGGCGGCACGCTCGCCCTGGCCGGCGGCGGCGACGGCAAAGACGGGGGTGGCAGCGCCAGCTACCACCAGTACCGTCCGGAATGCCCGGCGGGCTATGTTTTGACCGGTCGCCACTGCACCCCAATCCCGCCGCCCAAATGTCCGCGTGGCTATGAAGTGAGCGCCGGCAAATGCGTGCCGACTCCGCCTCCGACGTGCCCGCCCGGGTACGAACTGAGGGGCCGCAACTGCGATCCGATTCCGGTGCCCAAATGTCCGGCCGGCTTCGTCTACGAAGAAGGCTCTTGCCACTACGTAGGCCACGAAAAAGGTGGCGGCGGCCAGGGTGGCGGCAAAGACAAAGGCGGCCAAGGCGGCGGCGATAAAGGCGGCTTCGGCGACGGCGGCAAAGGCGGCCAGGGCTGGGGCGGCGATAAAGGCGGCTTCGGCGGCGGCTTTGGCCAAGGCGGCTTCGGCGACCAGGGCAAAGGTGGCTTTGGCGGCGGCCAGGGCAAAGGTGGCCACGGCCATCGCTAGTCCGGTTCGACGATGCGCAGGTTGACGGCGGCCGCCGTGTTCATGGCGATCCTGGTGGGATTCGCCGCGACGGTCGCCGTCCTGCGCGAACGGGGCGGCGCGGGGCTGTTGCGAATCGAACAGTCGCGGGCCTTGGCCTCCAAGCAGCTCAGGGTCGTGGCGGCCTCCCAGGTGGAGGCCGTCGTGGCGCAGGCACCCGAGCCTGTGGCCCCGGCCAAGCGCACCCGTCCCGCGCTGGTGCGCTGCCGGGCTGGGGGTGGCGGGGCGCTGCGTGACCCATGGTCTTGCGCGATCCGCTACCGCTCGGGTACCTGGGCCCACTACCTCGTGCAAGTCCAGCCCGACGGCCGCTACAGCGGCCGGGGCACGGGCCGTATCGAAGGCTGCTGCGTGAAGACGCCGACGCTGGATTAAGATGTAGGAAGTCGAGCGCGCGAGACGTATTGGATTGCGAAGGGTCTTGCGGGCAACTGGGGCAGGATCATGCTCGCGGGCTCGAAGAAAGCGGAGAACGGGAGAGCGGTCGATGCGCATCCAGCAGCGTCCACGTCGCTATGTCGCGCGCCACTGGCTCGTGATGCTCAAACCGGTGCTGCGATACAGCGCCACGCGCGACGCCTATGTGCTGCGCGCGATCGGCAACTCCGCGGGGCCGGTGCTCCGCGTGGACCGGCGTAAGGCGCGCTTGGGCGAGTACGCCGGCGCCGAGCGCCGCGACGTGCGCACCGCCTGAACCGCGCCCAAGCACCTCTCTAAGAGTTCCCAAAGAACGCAGGGGAACTGTGTGTCTGCTATCTATCATGGCCTCAGCGCCCGATACGGCTGCTGGGCACGCTCCGCGGTGAGGCTCGCAAAAGTGCGGCAAATAGCGGATGCGTCCCAAAAGAAAAGACCGCAAACTGCGGAGAACCCCGGAAATATGTATCATTCGGATGGCATCGAGCGGTTCAATAGCATCCTTCGAGATATTCGAATGCGGGGCCTGGAAAGTCAAAGCTAAAGGCATTGAGGCGTGGAAGCCGAGATTGCTCAGGCATCTCGTATCGGACGGGCACACAGGAGGACAACACGGATGAGCATCAAGAGCGGGATCCAAGGATGGGTTCATGGCCACATCGGTTGCGACTGACGCGCGATCGGTTCCCGGCGCGAGCGGCCGGGAACACACGATCGTCATCGCCGACGACCACCAGGTGACCCGCCTGGGCGTGCGCATGGCGCTCATGCGCGGCGGCTTTCGGGTGGTCGGCGAAGCGGCGGACTGCGATCGCGCTGTCGGCGCGGTCGTGAGCACCCGACCCGACGTGTGCCTGCTCGACGTGGGGATACCGGGTGGCGGGATCGAGACGGCTCGCCGCGTAGTGGCGGTCGCGCCGGAGACCTCGGTGGTGATGCTGACGGTGTCCACCAACACCGAGGACCTGCTCGACGCTTTGCGAGCCGGCGCGATGGGCTACCTGCCCAAGGACACCAGCCCCGAACGGCTGCCCGCGGCGCTGCGCGGGGTGCTCAACGGCGAGGCCGCGCTTCCGCGCACGCTCGTGGGCCGTGTGCTCAAGGAGTTCCGCACGTCTGCCGCCGCCGGCGCGGCCGGTCCGATGCGCGTGGGCGCCGTGCAACTGACCCCGCGCGAGTCGGAGATCCTGCGGATGCTGCGCTCGGGCATGTCCACGATCGAGGTCGCCGAGATGCTGTCGCTCTCGCCGGTCACGGTCCGCCGCCACGTGTCAGCCTGCGTGGCCAAGCTGGGCGTCGCCGACCGCGACGCAGCGATCCGCGCGATCGAGCCGCTCGCCGTGGCTTAGGGCAGGACCGGCCCGTAAAGTGTAACGGAGTAGTGTTTACTGCGTTACACTTTACTTTATGAGCGTAAGGCCATTCGTAGGACGCCGGGACGAGCTGACCAAGCTAGAAGGGCATCTCGACCGGGTACGCGAGAGCGGGTCGGGGCAAATGCTTGCCCTGCGCGGGAGGCGGCAGATCGGCAAGTCTCGCCTGGTGGAGGAATTCATCAGGCGCAGTCGGGTTCGGGCTGTGTTCTATACCGCCTCGCGTCAGAATGCCGCTCGGGAGTTGAGCGCTTTCGGCGAGCAGATCGCCACGTCGGCGACTGACGGGGCGACGATCGCCGCCGCGGGACCGCTGGGCTCGTGGGAGGCGGCGCTGAGCGTCGCCGTGAGCGGGGCTTCGGTCGAGCAGCCGGTGGTGCTCGTGATCGACGAGCTGCCTTTCCTGATCGAGAGCGAACCGGCGATCGAGGCCATCCTTCAGAAGCAGTGGGACCGTAGCCTGGAGGCCCAACCGGTGTTGCTCCTCTTGGTCGGCTCGGACATCTCGATGATGGCTGCTCTGAGCGACTACGGACGGCCGCTCTACGGCCGCTTGACCGAGATGACGATCGGGCCGCTTTCGCCCGCCGCGGTCGGCAAGCTGTTGGACCTGCCTCATGTCGCGACGCTAGATGCGTATCTGGCCATCGGAGGCTTCCCGCGCTTGGCACAGATCTGGCGCCAGGGGGAGGACTTGTGGAAATTTCTGAGCCGAGAGCTCCAGAATCCCGAGTCGCCATTGATCGTGCTCGGCGAACGCTCGCTCGGCGCCGAGTTTCCGGCGGAGCTGAAGGCGCGAGACGCCCTCGAAGCGATTGGTGCGGGTGAGCGGGTGTTCACCGCGATCTTGCAACGGGCGCGAATGTCCAACAGGACGCTCGAGACCACACTCGCGACGCTGATCGCCAAGCGTGTGATCGACAAGGCACTGCCCTACTCCGCGCAGGCACGTCCCAAGCTCTCTCGCTACTACGTGTCAGACCCCTATCTGCGTTTCTGGCTTCGCTTCATACGCTCGGGGCTCGCCGCGCTCGAGCGGGGGCGCGGGGACATCGTGTACAGGCAGATCCGCGATTCGTGGAGATCGTTCGCCGGCCACGCGATCGAGCCGCTCGTGCGCGACGCGATCCAGGCCCTGCTGCCCGACGGGCGCTTTGGCGGCGCGGAATTCGTCGGCTCCTTTTGGAATCGCGACGGAACCGTCGAGGTGGACCTGGTGGGCGGGCGCGGTCAGAGCACCAGCGAGCAGATCGACTTCGTCGGCTCGATCAAGTGGCGCGATCGGGGCGAACTGGACCGCGGCGACCTGAGCAGGCTGATCCAACACCGCGCCCTGATTCCCGGAGCGAGCGACGAGACTCTTCTGGTCGGCGTCTCCCGCAACGGCTTTGCGGTGGAGGGCCTCGACGTGCGCTTGGGGCCCGAGGACATCGTCGAAGCCCTGGGGGCTTGAGCCTCCTCCAAACGCCGTGCCCACCTCGGTGGGTTCAGGCCCTCAAACGAGTCCCGTCCTGACCGCATACACGGCCGCCTCGACGCGGGTGCGTACGCCGAGCTTCTCGAAGATGTTGGTGACGTGCTGCTTGACGGTGTGGGGGCTGATCGACAGCTGCAGGCCGATCGCCGCGTTGTCGGCGCCGCCGGCGAGCAGGCATAGGACGTCGCGCTCGCGTGCGGTGAGCAGCTCCTCGGGCGCCGTGGCGGGCGCCTGCGCGGAGGCGCCGTCGGGCGCGGCCATGCGGAGCACCAGCGAATCGATCGCGGCGCGTGAGAGCAACACGTGGCTGCCGGCCGTTTGGCGGATGCCGGCGATCATCTCCTGCGCCTGTGCTCCCTTGACCACGTAGGCGCAGGCGCCGGCCTGCAGGGCCGCGAGCACCTTGGTGGCCTCGACCGTGCCGGTCAACACCACGGTGCGCGCCCCGGGGCTGAGGACGGCGATGCGCTCGAGCGCCTCGGGCCCCGGCGCGCCGGAGATGTCGAGGTCGATCACGACCAGATCGGGCTTCAGCCGCTCCGCCAGCTCGAGCGCCTCGGAGCCGTCCCGGGCCTCGCCGACGACGCTGAGGCCGGCCTCTTCGAGCAGGTCGCGTAGGCCCTCGCGAAAGAAGTGGTGGTCATCGGCGAGGACGACGCGCACGCTGGGATCGGAGGATTCCATCGGCCGAACATAGCGAATTGGGCGTTTGGGGCATCGCCGCCCGGGCATCCATCCCAGGACGGGTCGAGCGCGAAGTCGCCCGGGAGTGGCCGTCCGTAGTGAATACGTACCCGGCCCGCGGCACTAGATCAAACGTCCGTCGCGGAATACGCGACTGTGTCCAGTCGCCCCCAAAACGGTCAAGTGAGCCCAATGGGGGACCGAAACAACTGAGCACACGCCCACGCCTTGCGGGAGGCCCCAGATGCTCAAGCTATTCACACGCACCCTTTTGGCAGTAAGCCTTGCACTGCTCGCGTTCGCCGTTCCATCGGCGTTTGCGGCAAATCACTCGCATTCTGCAACGTCACATGCGGCACGTCATCGCCATAAGAACAGCTCTGGTAAGGCGCGACGCGGAAAGTCTGCCCGGAAAGGCCGACACGCGTCAAAGTCGGTGCGCTTGGTGGCGCTTAGCACCACTTCGACCGCTTCACTGCTCGGCGAGACGACCATCGAGTCGCACGTCGATTCGGTGAATTCCGGCGAAGCCGAAGCGTTTCGGGTGCAGGCCAACGCGTCAGCGTTCACAGGCGTGGCTCACGTCTACATAGACGCCCACAACGGAGCACGCACACTTTCGGTGGGTCTGTACGGCAACGAAAAAGGACACCCGGGCGCGCTCTTGAGCAGTGGATCGATTGCGACAGTGCAAAACGGAGCCTGGGACGCGGTTGCGCTTACGCCGGCCTCTGTGACGTCCGGCTCGACCTACTGGCTGGCGATTCTCGGCGAGCACGGGACCTTGCGCTACCGCGATCGGCGCGGTGGTCCGTGCCCGAGCGAGACCGAGGCCCAACGCCTTGGATCGCTGCCGGCCGCTTGGCGCACTGGCTCGGTTTACGCCGATTGTCCGCTGTCGGGCTATGTGAGCGCCGGCGAATCGATTTTGGGTCCGCCCACCCCGGTTGAACCGGTGTCCCCTGTGGAACCGACCCCTCCGGTCGTAGAAGAACCGACCGCGCCTCCAGCGCCGACCAACACCGCCCTGCCGGCGATCAGCGGGACGCCTATGGAAGGCGATGTCTTGAGCGCGTCCAACGGCTCGTGGAGCGGCAGCCCGACGTCCTTCAAGCATCAGTGGCAGGACTGCAACAAGTCCGGCGCGAGCTGCGCGAACATCGCCGGCGCGACAGGAGCGAGCTACACGCTCGGCTCGAGCGATACCGGACACATGATGCGCGTGACGGTCACCGCGACCAACGAAGGCGGATCGGACGCGGCGAGCTCTGCGCCGACCGCGGCCGTGTCCGCCGCGCCCACGCCACCCGCGCCTCCGACGGCGAGCTTCACCGTGAGCCCGGCCTCGCCCAAAACGGGCCAGGCGGTCAGCTTCAACGGCACCGCCTCTACTTGCGCTGACGGGCCGTGTACCTACGAATGGTCCGACGACGGCTCCGCCACCCAACCGCCCACGGTGCTGTGGCCGCTCGGCAGCGGAGCGACGCTCTCGTTCACCTTCGAAGAAGCCGGCACCAAGTACGTCCGCCTGACCGTGACCGATGCCTCCGGACAGACGGCCACCGTCGAGCACAACGTGTTGGTGCAAGCAGAAGAAACCCCGCCGCCTCCTCCGCCGGCGGCGCCCACCAATACGACGTTGCCGACGGTGAGCGGCACGGCCACCGAAGGCGAAGTCCTGAGCGCGACCAGCGGCTCGTGGAGCGGCAACCCCACCTCCTACCAGTACAAGTGGCAGGACTGTGACGCCTCGGGCGCCGGCTGCGCCGCGATCTCGGGCGCCACCTCGGCTTCCTACAGGCTTGGCTCGGGGGATGTGGGCCACACCGTGCGAGTCTCCGTGACCGCCACCAACGAAGGCGGCTCCACGGCGGCGAGCTCGGCCGCGACGGCGACGGTCGCTGCGAAGTCGAGCGGCGGCGAAGAAACGGGCGGCGCCAAAGAAACGGGCGGCGGCGAAGAAGCCAAAGAAACCGGCGGCGAAGCCTGCACCACGACGATCTCGAGCGTCTCGCAGATCAACGGCTCGCTGAAAGCGGGCGCCGTGGTGTGCTTGGCGGCCGGCACCTACGGGGCGGTGAGCATCACCACGACCCCGACCAGCAACGCCACGCTGACGGCGGCTCCGGGCGCACACGTGGTCGTGGGCGGCGTGAACATCGCCGCCTCGAACATCACTGTCAGCCAGCTGCACAGCACGGGCACGATCAACGTCGGGTCGGGCTCGCCGTATCCGGGCTTCAGCCACGACACGATCGAACACAACGATGTCGGGCCGACCAACGGTTACGGGATCAGCGTGATGAGCTCGACTTCGACCCCGTCCAGCTACATAACGATCGCCTACAACCGCATCCACAACACGAGCGCCACGAACGAGGGCGACGCCCTGCGCTTCGACGGCTGGAATCACATCACGGTGGAAGGCAACGACATCTACGAAATCAAGGAGTGCCCAGGCTCGACCTGTCACACCGACACGCTGCAGTCCTACAACGGCGGTGTGGCCACGACCGGATTGACGGTCACCAGGAACTATACCCACGACAACGTGGGCGCCCAGGGCCTGCCTTTCCTCAAGGACGGGGACATCTCCGATGTCACCATCTCGGACAATCTGAGCCTGCGCAACACGAACACTAACGGCCAGGTGACGGGCGTATGGGTGGACGAGAACATCCAGGGACTGACGATCACGAACAACACCTACCAGGGCACGTCCGGCTCGATCGTGCAGGCCGACGGTTCGACGTCCAAACCCACGGTGGCGATCAATCACAACGTGTTCGACAACATCAACGTGAGGCCCGGCAGCGGCCCGTCGTACACGACTACGGAGAACTACGATGTGTTCACCGGGAATGACGAGTACACGTTCAACGTCGGGCCCAACAGCCTGATGGAAACCAAACCGGTGTTTACGAACACCGCGATCGACGACTATCGACTCGCGAAAAACCCGAACCACATCGGCGTCGACTGGAGCCCGGCCGAAGTCCAGTTCGGACCGACCAACTGACGACCCGCCGCCCGTGCGCCGGGGCGCGCGGGCGGCTCGGGTAAAGACCGACCCGTCTGTGCGCTGGGCCCGCGCGGGCGGCTCAGATGGAGAAAAAGGGCGCTCGTTCTGAGAACGAGCGCCCTTTTTGCGGTCTCTTCACATCGCACTTGCAAGTTCGCGTGCAGGGTTATGTATAGTGGCCGCCGGGTAGGGGCTCCACGTATAGGCAGCCTCTCAACGAGGACAGGAGAGTTTCGATGCCGAGGACGTACTCGCGGGCATCAGGGCCGATGCGTGTCCCGAGATGGCCGATCGTGTCTTTGGTCGCGGTTGTCGCGTCGCTGTTCGCCTTCTCGCCCGGCGCTTGGGGGCAGCGCCAGCATGCGCTGCTCGGCGATCCGACGATCGAGGCGCGCCACGCACAGCTGCCGAGCGGCAGCGTCGAGGCGTTT
Source organism: uncultured Solirubrobacterales bacterium (assembly GCA_963753145.1). Lineage (GTDB taxonomy): Bacteria > Actinomycetota > Thermoleophilia > Solirubrobacterales > Solirubrobacteraceae > Palsa-744. The sequence continues at coordinate 263,072 of CAVWAX010000003.1, read as the reverse complement.
CGCCTACGCGCCCACGCCTCCGGGCGCGCGGTCACGCTGCTCGTGTTCGTCGACGCCGACAGCTCGGCCGGCAGGATCGCGGTAGGGCTCTACCGCAACGCCCACGGCCGCCCCGGTGGGCTGCTCGCGAGCGGCACGGTCGATAGGCCAACGCTCGGAGCCTGGAACGCGGTGCGCTTGGCGGCGGCGCCGCGGCTGGTGGGGGGACGCTCCTACTGGTTGACCCTGCTCGGCGAGGGCGGCACGCTGCGCTATCGAGCGCGCCTGGGCGGACACTGCTTGGGCGCCAGGAGCCTGAGCGCCCACCTCAGCGAGCTCCCGCGCGCGTGGAGCGCGAGTCGGGCCGTGCGCCACGCCCACTGTCCGATCTCGGCCTACGCGCTCGCCACATCGTTCTCCTCGGCGGCGCCGTTCGTTCCGGCCGCCGGCTCGCCCGGTCAGAACGGTGCGCCCGTCAACCTGACGCCCCCCACTATCGCCGTTCAGGGAGCGACAGGCGCAGGCTCGCCCCAGTCGCTCACGCCGTTCCTGCCGCCGGCCGAACAGCCCCTTATGGAAGAAAAGCCCGTCCAGGAAAAGACGCAAGAAGAAACGCCCAAAGAAAAAGCAAAAGAACCCGAAGAAGGCCCGGGCGAAGGGTCCAAAGAAGAAGGGTCCAAAGAAAAAACCAAAGAAGAAAAACCCGAAGAAAAACCGGTCAAAGAAGCCGCGCCCCACAACAGCGCGGTGCCCGCGATCGGCGGCGGACTCGTCGTGGGTGACGTTCTGAGCGCGACAAAGGGCACCTGGAGCGGCAACCCGACGTCATACGCCTATCGCTGGCAGGACTGTGACGCCAATGGCAACAACTGCGCCAACATAGCCGGCGCCACCAGCGCCGGCTATACGCTGAAGACGAGCGACGTCGGCCACACGCTGCGCGTGGGCGTCACGGCCACCAACGCCGGCGGCTCGACCCCCGCGAGTTCGGCCGCGACCGGTGTCGTGAGCGAACCGCCGCCGCCGGCGCCGACCAACACGGCGCTGCCCACGATCGGCGGCCTGACCACCCAGGGACAGCAGCTCACCGCGGGTCGGGGCTCGTGGAGCGGCAACCCGACCTCCTACGCCTACCAGTGGCAGGACTGCGACGGTTCGGGCGCAAGCTGCTCGAACATCGCCGGCGCCACTGCGTCCACCTACACCCTGGTCGCGGGCGACGTGGGGCACACGTTGCGCGTGGTCGTGACCGCGACCAACGCGGGCGGCTCCACGCCGGCCACCTCGGCGGCGAGCGCCGTCGTGGCGGCGTACTCGAGCGGGCCGCCCTACCCGACCTGCACGCAAACGATCTCCGTCGGCGCCAACGTCGCCTCGACCGTATCGGGCGCCGCGGCGGGCAGCGTCGTCTGCTTGAACTCGGGAGCCTACGGCAAGCTCGCGCTCGACGCGTCGCACAGCTCCGACGTGACCCTGCAGGCGGCACCCGAAGCGCACGTGACCACCGGCGAAGTGGCGCTGACGGGCAACCACATAGTGGTGCGCGGCCTGTGGATCGATGGGCAGGTGGCCCTCGAAGAAGGCGCCTCCTACATGACGATCGACCGCGACGACATCACCGGCGGGGGCGAGGGCATCGTGTTCGACACCTCCGACTGCACCGTGCCCAACGCTCCTACCTGGAGCGGATGTGAACCGCACAAGCCGATCTCCGATGTGACGATCTCCTCCAACCACCTCCACAACATCGGCGAAAACGGGACCGAAGACGCGATCCACCTCGACAACTGGCGCAACGTGACGGTGGTCGGCAACGAGTTCGATCACATCGTCGAGTCGGGCAACCACACCGACTGCCTGCAATCCGTCTATGGCGGGGAAGGCCTCGTGTTCGATCACAACTACGAGCACGACAACGACTGTCAGGGCATCTTCATCAAGGATGGGGACGCCACCAATGTGTCCTTCACCGACAACCTGTTCCTGCGCGACCAGATCGGCTCCTACGCCAACTTCGCGCAGGTCTGGAACGTGAAGGGCCTCGCGATCCAGCACAACACGATCTGGGACGGCAAGGGCTTCGCGCTCGTCGCCAACGGCGCCTCGTTCACGCCCACCGCGACGATCGACCACAACGTGATCAACATCTTCAAAGTCGAAAAACCGATCGGCAATCCGTTTTCGATCACCGAGGGCAATGACGTCTTCGGCGAAGCGCCCACCAACATGAGCGAGGGCGCGGGCGACAGCGTAGTCTCCTCTCCCAAATTCGCAAGCACGGCAACCGACGACTACCGCCTGGCCTCGAACCCCAACGGGATCGGCGTGGACTGGGCTCCCTCCGAAGAGGACTACGGCCCCGCCAGTTGAGCAGGCCGCGCGGTCGCCTGGCCGGCAATGTGGTGGCCGCGCTGCTCGTGCTTGCGCTGGCGGCGCCCGCTTTGCAAGCGTGCTCTGATGCGTCCAGGACCACGACTCCCGGCAACGCCAGCGTCACGGTGGGCGGCCTGTCGATGCCGCCAGGGTTGCGAGCCGCGAGCGCGGCCGCCCGTTGCGGCGTCCTGGTGTCCCGCTTGGGCCAGGCCGAGCGCGCCGTCGCCAGGGCGGCCCCGAGCACGACCGTTTGCCTGCGAGCCGGCGCGTACAAAGGCAAGCTCTCGCTCCGCGCCAAGCCCGCGGGCTACGTCACGCTCAGGGCCGCCCCGGGCGCGCGCGTGAGCACCGGCTCGGTCGCGATCTCCGGTAGCCACATCGCCGTCGAGGACCTCTGGATCCACGGCGAGCTGGCCCTCGCGGCGGGCGCTTCGGACATCGAGATCGTGCACGACGACATCTCCAACGCCGGCGGCGTCGGCGGCGACGGGATCGTGTTCGCAACCTCCGATTGCACTGCCCCCAACGCTCCCAGGTGGGAAGGCTGCGAAGCCGAGCCCCCGATCTCGAGCGTGGCGATCCTGGCCAACCACATCCACGACATCGGATCGGGCGCAAGCGAAGACGCGATCCATCTCGACAACTGGCGCGGCGTGCGCATCGAAGGCAACGAGCTCGACCACGTCGTCGAGACCGGCAACCACACCGACTGCCTGCAATCTGTGTATGGCGGGGAAGGCCTCGTGTTCGATCGCAACTACGAGCACGACAACGATTGCCAGGGGTTCTTCGTCAAGGACGGCGACGCCTCGAATGTGTCGTTCGTGGACAACCTGTTCGTGCGCGACCAGATTGGTTCATACGCAAACCTATCGCAGGTCTGGAACGTGAAGGGTCTGACGGTCGAGCACAACACGATCTGGGACGGCAAGGGCTTGGCTCTGGTTGCCGACGAAGCCTCCTTCCAGCCGACCGCCACGATCGAGCGCAACCTGATCGCCACGTTCACCTTGGAGCGACCGACCGGCACGCCCTACGCGATGAGCGAGCGCGAGAACGTCTTCGGACAGGCGCCTTGGTCGTTCGTGGCGAGTCGCACCGATCGCACCATCGCCCATCCGCGCTTTTTGGCGCCGGCCCGAGGCGACTACCGGCTGGCCCACAACCGCAGGGGCATCGGCATCGACTGGACGCCGGCCACGCAGAGCTACGGTCCGAGTTCCTGACGCGCGCGAGCAGCGCGGGCTGTGAATCGTTGGTTGGGTATGTCCGCGACCCCCGTGAGCGCCCTGGCGCCCGACGTCGCCCCGGTGACAGCGCCCCGAAGCTCCGTGGTGGCGCGCCGCCTGCGCTTCTTCAAGCAGTACGGGGTTTGGCGCAACGCCGTGCGCGAGCTGTGGCGCTTTAAGTGGCGCGAGCATCGCGGTCGTCAGCTCGTCGGCTCCTACCACACGCGCGGCGGAGTCAGCTATCGCATCCGCCACGCCACACGCGATGTCGGGATCTTCGCGGAGGTGTTCATCGCCGGCGAATACGACCCGCCGCCCGCTGTCCTTGCGCGCCTGAAGGAGCTGGGTCGCGCGCCCAGGATCCTCGACCTGGGCGCCAACATCGGCTTGTTCGCCGCCTACTGCCGCGAGCACTGGCCCGACGCCGCGATCACCGCCGTCGAGCCCGACCCCGAGAACCTCGTCTTGTTGCGTGCAACCGCGCTGGCAGCCAAAGCAGTGGTGGTGCCCGCGTGTGCCGCCACCAGGGAGGGCACGGTGCGTTTCGTGGCTGGAGAATTCGCCGAATCGCACGTCGCCGGCGCCGACTGCAGCGAGGAGACGATCGAGCTCGCGTGCGTCGACACCTTCCGCTTCGCCCAGGCCGCCGATCTGGTGAAGATCGACATCGAGGGCAGCGAGTGGGAGATCCTTGACGACCCGCGCTTCGCCGAACTGGGCGCGCAGGCGCTAGCGATGGAGTGGCACGACATCGGCTGCCCCCACCCAGACCCGCGCGCCGCCGCCCACGCGGCGCTCGAGCAGGCCGGCTTCGAAGTGCTCTGCGAAAACCGGCCCTTGGCGAGCAACGGCACGATATGGGCCCTGCGCAGGCGCTAGCGCGCGAGCTACCAGAGCCCTCCTCGGCGGCGCATACCGCGTCTGAGCGACCATCCGCGCCGGCCCATCCCGCGGCCCGCGTCGGCGTCGTGCCGGCGCGCGCGCTGGGCAGCCACCCGCGACTGCTGGCGGCGCTCGAGGCGGCCTATGCGGTTCGCTTCGAGGCCCACGAAGCGGCCGACCCGAACGAGCTGGACGCGGTCGTGGTCTTCGATGGCGGGGTGGCCCCGGGGCTATCCGGCGAGGCGAGCGCGCGAGCCGCGGCGCCCGACACGTTGCCCCAGGGCTTGCCCATGTTTCAGATGGTCGGCGAGGAGAGCACTCGCGCAAATGAGGATAGGACCGTCGTGCTTGGCTTCTCACCCGAGCTGGCGCCGGCCGTGCGCGGCGCGAGGCTGAGCGACGCTTGGACCGGCCCGCTGCCAGACGCGCTGTGGCGCGAGCACCAGAGCGTGCTGGCGAGCGTGCGCGAGCGGCCCGCATGGGTCTTTGACTACGGCGCCCACCGCGTCGCTCCCCGCGAGCTCGTCTCGGCGGCGCCCGCCGAGCTCGAGCCGGGCGAGGGCCTGCGCGAGCGCTTGGCGCCCGGGCGCTGCCTGGCGATGCTCGCGCTGGCCAACTTCTTGCGCCGCCTCACAGCCGATTCGCAGGCGCCTCCACTCGAGGCGGCCTTCGTGTTGGATGATCCCAACCTTCACTGGCCAAGCTACGGCCACGTTCGCTATGGCGAGCTCGCGCGCCACGCCGAAGCTCATGGCTACCACGTGTCGATTGCGATGAGTCCTCTGGACGCTTGGTTTGCCCATCCTCGCGCCGTTCGCGTCTTTCGCGAGCACCCCCGCGAGCTGTCCCTGTGCATTCACGGCAACGACCACTTGGGTCCGGAGATGGGGCGCGTCGCGACCGACCGCAAGGGCTACGTGCTCGCGCGCCAAGCTTTGGCGCGGGCCGGCGCCTTCGAAAGGCGCACCGGGATCGCCTATGAGCGCGTGATGGTGCCGCCCCACGAGCAGCTCAGCGAGCCGGCCGCGCGAGGCCTGCGGGCCGCGGGCTTTCAGGCCGTATGCGTCTCGCGCGCCTACCCTTGGATCGGGCCCACCCGGCCAGGAGCGGCGGCGGCGCTCGCAACCGGGCCGCCCGAGCGGGGCGCGTCGGTGGGATGGTCCGCGCGCGAGACTTTGGTCGGCGGCCTGCCCTCGCTGCCGCGCACAGGCTTCAACGCGCCCCGCGAGGATCTGGCGCTGCGCGCCTTCCTGGGCCAGCCGTTGATCGTCTACGGCCACCAAGACCTGCTGCGCGACGGGTTGGACGTCTTTGCGCAGGCGGCCAGCGAGATCGAGGCGTTGGGGGATGTGAGATGGGCCTCCCTGTCGAGAATCGCACGCAACGACAATCAAAAATATGGGCCCCCACTTCCAGACCCCTCCGCCGCTCCCCGCCCGGGCCTGCGTCCACTGCTGCGTCGCTGTGCCTCGGAGCTGCGCGACCGCGCTCGTCTCGCCTGAGCGCTACTTGCCCTCGGTGATCTTCAGCGCGACTTCTGAGAGCGCCTGCGCGGCGTTGCCCGTGCGTTCCGGGGTCGGGCGCACGTATTCGAATGCCCTGTAGGAGCTAGGACAATCTCCAATAAAATGGAGATATAGTCCATTTATTACCTGTATACTGGAGTTCGTGCAGAAGCCGCGAACTTATTCGCCGCAGGTCATCGAAGCCGCGCGGTTGCTAGGGGCGCAAGTGCGTGTCGCGCGCCTCGAGCGGCGCTGGACAATCGAAGAGCTTGCCGAGCGGGCCGGCATCAGCCACAACACGATTCGCAAGGTCGAGCGGGGGGATCTCACGGTCGGGCTTGGCCCCGCCTTCGAGGTCGCGACCCTGGTCGGCGTTCCGCTCTTCCACGCAGACCCTGACCGCCGGCGCCTCGAGATGCGTGAGACCGAGGCGCGCCTCGCGGTGGTTCCAAGCCGGGCGCGCCGCCCAACGAGAAACGTAGATGTCGACTTCTAGCCTTGGCCACCCCATTGAGCAACAGCCCGAGTCGGCCATCGTCTGGATTTGGCTGCCCGGCGCGACCGAGCCCGTACCGGCGGGGCGGGTCGACCAAGTCGGCGAGTCCTTGGTCTTCCGCTATGGCGAGCGCTACCTGGAGCGCGAGAACCGCGTCGCTCTGTATGAGCCTGAGCTGCCCCTCCGTTCCGGCGAGCACGTTCCACAAGGCGCCATCCACGGCTGCCTGCTCGACGCGGGTCCCGATTCCTGGGGGCAGCGCGTCATCCTGCACCGCCGCTTCGGAGTAGCCCACGACGACACAGAGGACCTACGCCCCTTGACATACCTGATGTCCGCCGGTTCGGACCGAATCGGCGGGCTCGACTTTCAGGCCTCTTCGACCGAGTATGCGCCGCGCACGGGCGCGGCCGCGTCGCTTGACGAACTCGTCGAGGCGGCTCAGCTCGTAGAGGACGGGGCGCCGCTCGCGCCGGCGCTGGCAGACGCTCTTCTGCACGGAACATCGATCGGCGGAGCTCGTCCCAAGGCTCTCCTGGACGATGGCGATCGAGGTCTGATTGCCAAGTTCGGCTCCAGAACCGACACCTTCCCGGTCGTCCAGGGCGAGTTCCTGGCCATGCGCCTCGCAAAGCTCGCCGGGCTCGATGTCGCAACCGTTGCGCTGACCAGGTCGATGGGAAAGCAGGTCCTGCTTGTCGAGCGTTTCGACCGACCCCCCGGCGGCGGTCGTCGCTTGATGGTTTCCGCCCTGACCATCCTCGGACTCGGAGAGAACGGCGGGCGCTACGCGAGCTACGCCGACCTGGCGCGCATAGTTCGCGAACGCTTCACAAAGCCCGATGCCACGCTGCGTGAGCTCTTCTCGCGCATAACCTTCAACATCCTGACCTCCAACACCGATGACCACGCTCGCAACCAGTCAGCGTTCTGGAACGGCAAGGACCTGCAACTAACCCCCGCATATGACATCTGTCCCTACCCGCGGTCCGGCGAGACCGAGCAGGTTATGGCCATCGGCGAGGACGGCTGGCGCTACAGTCAGCTCGAGGGGTGCATAGCGCGTGCCTCGACCTATCACCTCGGCGAAGACGAAGCTCGAGCCATCGTCGATCTGCAGCGGTCCGTCATCGAGGCCCACTGGAACGAGGTGTGTGACGAGGCGCAACTCACCCAGGCTCAGCGCGACGCCTTCTGGGGCAAGCAGTTTCTCAACCCGTTTGCGCTACAGACCTCGCACACCCATCTGCTTCGCTAGGCGAAGGCCAAGTCGAGCAACGCCTCGTGGCGAGAGTGCCAAGAGTTGGCTCGCACGAAGGCCGCGCGATCGCTCTCATTGGCGCGGCCCAGCGCCAGCGCGCGGCGAGTCGCCGCCGCGAAGTCGCCGCCCTGCTCGACGAGCAACACGCGAGAATCGATCTCGCGCATCGGCTCAAGATCGGTCGCCGCGACCGGCAGCCCGCCCGCCAGGTACTCGTACAGCTTGAGCGGACTCATCGCCTCGGTCAAAGCCGTGCGGCGGTGAGGGATCAGACCAGCGTCGGCTGAGCGGATCAGCGCGGCCAGCGCGGCGCGCTCCAAGGGCGGCTCGACGCTCACGTTGGGCTCGGCGCCGAGCGGCGCCAGGTGGGCCGCGGCGACCAGTGGCCCCACGAGCACGACTCGCGCGTGGGGCAGGGCGCGTGCGGTCGCACACAACCAGTCCACGTCCAGGCGCTCGTCCAATGTGCCCACATACACCAAAACCGGTTTGGCGCGATCGGAGTGCGGATGAGTCTCGCGCGCCGCGCTCGTTGGCGGCTCTGAGCCGGCGCGCCGCCGCGCGCCCTCGTGCGCGGCCCGCCGGTCCAACGGCTCCGGGCGCTCGACGGGCCCCAGCCACTCGGCGGGCTCCAGCCACTCGGCCGGCTCCAGGCCGTTGGGGACCACGAGGCCTTGCCCGGTCGGTTCGATCCGCGCGAGCAGCGCCGCGCTGACCGCCGCCACGCGGTGGCCCTGTTCGCGGATGCGCTCGTACGCCGCTGCATACGCCTCCCACCAGCGCCTGTAGCCCTCGTGCACCGTCCAGTCGTCGAGCGCGTAATAGCTCACCGAGCGCGCCCACCCCAGATCGGCGAATCCCGCGACCAGCGGATGGGTTGTGATCACGACCGGATCCTCCAGCCCCATCTTGCGCGCCCCGCGCTCCATCGCGCGCCCGTACGCCCTCATTTCGCGAGCCACCCCCCTGAGCGAGCTCGCGTCGGTTCGTCGCGCGCGCACCGGTGAGAGCAGCCGCCTGTGCTCGTCCCCAGGGAACGCCTCATGTGGGCGCGCCAGCCGGTCGCGCACGAGCTTGAGCGGCAGGCTGCGCGCGCGGTCGCACACCAACACGCGCCTTACGCGCTCATGCTCGACCAAGCTCAGCGCAAGCCGGTCCTCGCTGCCGAACCATTCGCGTCGTGCCGCCGCGCCCCAGCTGAGCGAAGAGAACGTGAACACCACCTCGCCACGTGTGGCGTCGCCGGGCTCGCCACGCGCGTGGCCGCCCGCTTCGTCGGGCCTGGGGTCCGCGTCTTCGGTCGGGTCAACCAGGGCTGCTCCAGTGTCGCCGCGCATCAACCAAAAAACGCCTGCTCGCGCGCGGAACTTGTGCCCGCAAGCCCCACCCTGGGCCGCCCGTTGATTTCAGAGGATCGCCCATGCCCGAGGAGACGCTCAAAGAGACCACGATTCGCGGCCTTCGCTGGTTGGCGATCACGCGCGTGTTCGGCGAAACGTTCGCCTTCGTCGCCGCCATCGCCCTGGCCCGCCTGGTCGCGCCCGCGGCCTTCGGACACGCCGCCGTGGCGCTCGTGTTCCTGCCGCTCGCCGGCATCCTCACGTTCGAGGGCTTCGCCTCGGCGCTCGTCCAGCGCGAGTCGATCGACGAGGACGACCGCCGCGCCGCCGTGCTCATGAGCATCGTCGGCGGCGCTGTTTTGAGCGCCCTCGTGTTTCTCCTGGCTGAGCCCATCGGCCGCCCCCTGTTCGGCGCCCAGACCGCGTCCCTATTGCGCCTGATCTCTCCGATCCTGTTCATCGCCGCTTTGGGCGGCGTATCGCGAGCCACACTGTGGCGCGCGCTTGACTTCCGCTCCACCAGCCTGATCGACTCGATCAGCGTCGTCGGCGGCTACGTCGTCGCCGTCGGCCTGGCTTTGGCCGGCATGGGAGCTCGCGCGATCGTGATCGGCGCCTTGGTCCAGATGACGATCAGCTCCGCGCTCCTGTTCGCGCGCGCTCCGGCGCCCTGGCCGCGCTGGTCGCGCCACGCTCAGCGCCGTGTCAGCGCTTTCGGCCTGCCGGCCGCCCTGGCGGGCCTGGTCGAGGTCATGTTTCGCAACGTTGACTACGTCATCCTCGCGGCGCGCCTCTCGGCCGCCACCACCGGCATCTACTACCGCGCCTTCAACCTCGGCGTCGTCTACCAGGACAAGCTCTCGGGCGTCATGGTCCAAGTCGCCTATCCGGTCTACTCGCGCACGACCGACCGCGCCAAGCTGCGAGCCGTCCACGAGCGCGCCGCACGCGTCCACGCAGCCATCATCTTTCCCCTGCTGGCCCTCCTGATGGTGCTCGCGCCCGTGCTCGTGCCGTTCCTGTTCGGCGCCGCCTGGGAGCCCTCGGTCGAGCCCACCCAGGTGCTCGCGCTCGCCGGCATGTTGGCCGCGGTGCTCACCGGCTACTCCCAGGTCATGCTCGCGATCGGCCGTCCCCGGCCGCTGCTCGCCTTCAACGTCGCGCGCCTGCTCGTCTATGCGGGCGCGGTCTTCCTGGCCTCGCGCCACGGTCTGATGGTGGTCGCCGTCGCCGTGGTGGCCGCATACGCGATCATCCTGGTCGGCGCCTACCACTTCCTGCTGAACCCCAGCGTCGGCATCTCCATGCGCCGCCTCGTCCCCGAGCTCGGGCCCGCCGTTGTCGGTTGCCTCGCGCTCGCGGCGCTCACGGTGCCCGCGATGCGCCTGCTCACCGGCGAGATGCCCCGGATCGTGTTGCTCGCGCTCGTCGGCTCAACCGGCCTTGCCCTCTACACGCTGGTCCTACGCCTCGCCTTCCCCGCCGCCTGGCAGGACGTGCGCCATCTGATTGTCCAGGTGCTCGGTCCGCTCGGCGAGCGCCTACGCCGTCGCCGGCCACCCAAGGCCGAGCCGCCGGTGGAGGCGGTGGAGGTTGCGGCCGGGTAGACGTAATACACTTAGGTGGTCATGAGCGAACCGGTGCTTGCGCAAGAGCGAAAGACTTTTGAGGCCCATCGTGACGAGCTGCTCGCGAAGGCGTCTGGAAAGTTCGCCTTGGTGCACGGCAACGAGATCGTCGAAGTGCTCGATACGAAGGCAGATGCGATCACATCTGGATACAAACACTTCGGCAATACCCCGTTTCTTGTCAAGGGGATCGTGGCAGTTGAAGCGCCCCAGAATTTTGTCTCTAATCACCTCGCAGTCTGAGTGCCGTCCTTTACCATCGCTCATCCAGACCTGCAAGGGATGGGTCCTGTCGTCGATGTCGGCCTGAGCGTCCCTCAGGCACTTGAGGACGAGCTTCGGCGGGCGGGCGAATCGCTACCGCGGTTGATCCAGCTGCAGTCGATGATCGACACCGGGGCGACCGGTTCGGTGATTCAACAAGGACTGGCCGCTGAACTCGGATTGAAGCCGATCGGCGTAACTCTCATCAACACCCCGTCGTCAACGGACGTCGAGTGCTACGAGTATGCGGTTCGGTTCATATTCCCGAATAATGTTGTGGTCGAAGGCACGGTCATCGAGGCGCCCCTCAAGGGCCAACATATTCAGGGGCTTATCGGGCGAGACGTGCTTCAGCACGCGGTTCTCGTATACGTCGGATACGCCGGGCAGTTCACACTCAGTTTTTGAAAACTAAAACAGGCGGCGCGCCGCTGGGGGCGGAAAGGCGGTCGCCGGGGGCTCGCCGAAGGGCGGCTCGGCGCGGCCGAGCAGCGTCTTGACGGCACGCTGGGCGGCTTCGCGGTGCACAGCGGCGTCGCTGCCCATCACCGAGGCGATGCTCGCCCGGATCACGTGGCGGGTGCCGATGGCCCCCAGATACAGGGTGCGGTGGGTCCGCGCGAAGTGCTTCTGCGCATACTGCCTGCGGGCGAAAGCGTCCTGGGCGATCATGCGAGGACGAACCCCGGCCTTGCAAGCGTGGTGGATGATCGTCATGTCAGGCAAATGACGAACGCTCCAGCCCGCGCGCTTCATGCGCAGGCAGAGATCGGGCTCCTCGGCGTAGATGAAGAAGCGCTCGTCCATGCAGCCGGCGCTCAACAAAGCCTCGCGACGGGCCAGCATGAAGGACCCTGAGGTCCAGTCGCACTCGACGTCGCGCTCATACACGCTCATGTCCAGCACCCGCTCGCCCGCCCACGCGGGGCTGACAGGCCAGCGCTCGGAGGCGAGCGCCTCGCCGAGGGCCCGCGCCGCGCTTGGGAAGCGTCGGATCGTGGGGAACAGTTCGCCATCGGGCGTCAGCTGGCGCACCCCGGCCAGCCCGATCTCGGGCCGCTTGTCGAGCATGTCGACGAGCTCGCCGAAGGTGCCCGCCAAGATTTCGGTGTCAGGGTTCAAGAACAGCACGTAGCGCGCGTTGGTCGTCTCCAGGCCGCGGTTGTTGCCGTGTCCGAAGCCGCGGTTGGCCGAGGGCACGACGCGCGCCTCGGGAAACTTGGATTTGACCAGCTCGGGAGTGCCGTCGCTGGATTCGTTGTCCACGACGACCACGTCGAGCGAGGCTGTGCCCGCCCGCGCGTACACCGTGGACAGGCAGGCCTCCAGCCAGTGGGCCTCGTTGGTCGAAACGACGATGATCGCCAGGTCGGCCACGAGCGCTCGCTCGGCGTAACGCTCCGCCGATGCCTCGGCAGGGTGGTTGCGCTCCCCGGAGCGCTCCCCGGGTGCCGCGCCCGTGCGGTTTCGCTCGGCGAACGCGGTCGCGGCCCCGTTGGATCCGGCGCCGTTGGATGTCGCGTTGTGCTCAGTCATGCCTGCCCACAAAACGAATCACCCTCGCGCTTGCTTTCGCTCGCGCAGTCTTTTGCCCTGACGCCACACGGGTCGACGCACGCGCTCCAGCGCGACAGCGGTAGCGCCCAGTCCGCCCCGTGTGAGCGGCGCCACCGGGCGCCCGCCGATCATCGCCCTGCAGCGTCCTTGGCGAAGGGCCTCCACGCAAGCCTCCACACTGACCGGGTCGGCCTCGTGCCCTTGCGCCAAGGCGTCGGCCCGGCCGGCCCTGCCCTCCGCATTTGCGGCCCGCACGCCGTCTCGCAGTCCCAGCTCCATCCTCAGCGGGAACAGCTGGTGGGACTGGTGCAGGTCGAGCGCCCCCACACCCACGAGGCCGGCTTCGCCGGCCATGCGACAAGCGCGCGGGTTGGGCGCCCAACCGTCCCACTTGCGCGTCCAGATCTCGATCCCCGCGCTGAGCTCCAACCACTCTGGCTCGAACACGCGCCACGCGTCTCTGCGCACCGGATGCGCCAGCACCGCCGCGCCGTCGTTGGCGCGGACGGCGCGCAGCAGCTCCGTCGTGGGCACCCCTTCGCCCAAGAACGGAACCGGCCCCCACACCGGCACGTGCACGCGGTCGTCCGGGCTCGCGTACTCGATGCCCGGCACCAGCAGCGGACCGCCCGGCACGCTTGCCTGGTCACAGGCCTCTCGATAGGCCGCGAAGCGATCCCGATCGAAGCCCCGGTCGTGCTCGCACATGAACACCACGTCGCAGCCGCGCCCGCGAAACAGCTCCGCGATCCCCTCCAACGGGATCTGCGCGTCATAGGACCACTCCGAGTGCACGTGAAATGCGGCAGCGATCGTGCTCACACGCGCCTCTTTGACCAGGTTTGGGCGGCGACCGTGCGCAGCGCATCGTCGAGGAACAGCTCGCGCATCCCCGGTCCCAGGTTGTACCAGGCGCTGTCGCGGCCGCCGCGCAGCAGATCCCTCACCGTCCGGCCCCGCGCGGGCCAGGCGCCCACATACGAGCCGGGCCCGCGCAGCACGAACATCAGGTGCACCAGCTCGCGCCCCAGGTGGCGGCACAGTAGCTCCCGCTCGCCGTCGCGCGCGGGCGCGCTCGGTGGCGGCGTGCGCGGGTCAAGCGCCTGTGCGACCGCCCAAGCCGGGTACTCATAGCCCAGGCGGCGCGCCAGCGCCATGCTCCCCCAAGGCCTGCCGTTGAGCTCCATGAACCACCACTTCTCGCCCTCGCGCAACAGCTCGATCATGAACAGCCCGCGCCAGCCGGCGTCAAGCAGCATGCTCTCGATCGGACGCACGAGCTCCTCGGGCACCGGCGCCGAAGCACACGCGCTCGAGCCCGATCCCGCCGGGTTCATCATGCGCACGCGCCTGTGCGCGCTCAGGTTGTGCACGCCGTTCTCGTCGGCGATACCGAACACACCGGCGCCGCTGCCGCTGACCCAGCGCTGCACGATCGTCGCCGTCCCGGCCCCCCACGCCGCGCGCGTCTGCTCGGCTTGGCGCTCGTCCGCGACCATGCGCGGCGCCAGCCTGCGCAGCCGGCCCCCGTGGCGCTCCGCCGCCAGCGCCGGCTTGAGCACGGCCGGCAACGAGATGTCCTTGGGCAAGTGCCAGCAGGCCAGCGTGTCCATCTCGGGCGCCAACAACATCCACGCGGGCACCGCCAGCCCGGCGGCTTCGGCGGCGAGCAGCTGCATGCGCTTGTCCAGCGCCAGCCGCGCCTGCGCGCCTCGGGGCCCCACAAGCGGCGTGTCCGGCGCGAGCGCTTCGTCGCACACGAACACCGCCTGATCGTCGAGCGGCATGACCAGGTCGTGGCCCGCGACCAACCCGGCCAGCTCGGCTTCGCACGCCGCGAGGTCCTCCTCGGGCGCCGTCAGCTCGATCAGCTCGACGCCGCGCAGCTTGCGCAACGAGACCTTGCGCCCACGCCGCGTAAAGCTCCTCACCTCGTGCCCGGCCGCGATCAGGCCGGCCGCGACTTCGGGAGCGGCCAAGGCATCGGCGAAGCCGATCAAGACGGACTTGCGCGCCGGGCTCATCGCAATCGCTTGAGCATTCGCTTGCCGGCCGACACGGGCGTCCGCCAGCGATGCTCCCCGCTGCCCGTGCCGGACCCGCCCGCAGCGAGCGCCAGCCAATCCTCAAGCGCCCGCTCGCGGTGCACGGTGTTGCGCGGCGACAGCCACGCGCCTGCCGGCGCGCTGCCCCCGTCGCTCGTGTACACCCTGTGGTAGCCGGCCGCGCGCAGTCCGCTCAACACGCGCCGGTCATAGGAGCCGAACGGGCAGGCGGCCTCGTCGACTGCGACTCCCAAGAGGTCCTCGAGCGCGCTGCGCGAGTCCACCAGCTCCGAGCGCAACTCCCCGTCGTCCAGTCTGCGCCAGTCGCGGTGACGCAACCCGTGGCTGCCGATCTTCATGCCCGCCTCGCGCAGCTCGCCGAGCTGGTCCGCGCTCAGATAGCCGGGTGATCCGACCCGCTCGGCCAGCACGAAAAAACGCGCCTCGCGCCCTCTACGCCTGAGCACCCCGAGCGCGTGCTCGGCGTCAGACCGGTTGCCATCGTCGAAGGCAAGGGTCACGCCCGCGGCGGGCAATGCCCTCACGATCGCGTCGAACCACTCGACCGGGACCCACACCTTTCGCTCGGCCGCCGTGGCGTCCGGCGGGATCTCGTCTCCCAACCCGTGGAAGGTGAGGATCAGCTCTCGCTCGCGCACGGACATATCACCGCAAGCGCAAGATCGTAAAGCCGTGAGAGGGGTTGGTGCCGCCGACCGGTTCTCTGAGTGTGCCGAGCGTTTCGCGGCTCTGAGTCGCGCCCCTGATGTAAGCGCCGAGCAGCGGGTTGTAGCTCACGCCGAACGTCGGCTTGCCCCAGATCGAAAGATCCCTCGCGCCAAGCACGGCGAGCGCCGCTCCCTCGCCGCGCATGTGCGCCACGGCGGCCCGTTCTTCGCTGGGCGTCGCGATCAGGCCGGGCAGCACGGTCAGCTCGTACAGCGCCGGCTTGCGGTCGCTCATGAAATACAGCCCTCCGTCTGTCGGCGCCGCCAAGATCGGCTGCCCCGGCGTCGTCTCTGCGTCGATCCGCTCCACCGCGGCCTGCAGCGCCGGCGCGGCCGCGGCGGTGGTCACGAAGCTGCCCCTCGGGGTGTGCACCGTGACTGTGTCGTGGACGTAGAGCCCTCCCAGCGCATAGGCCGCGAGCCCCGCGGCCACGAGGCCGAGCACGCTCAGCGTCGCGACGCGCGCCCGCGGCCGGTGGGCCGCCACGCGTTCGTGCAGGATCCCCAGCAACAGGACCAGCGGAGCGGCGTAGTAGGGAGCGTATGAGCCCTCGGTGCTAAAGGCGTTGTATGCCCGCAACCCAAGCCCAGCCGCCGCCACGATCAAAGCAAGGTCCGCCGGCCAGGAGCGCCCCAACAGCGAACTCTCCCCGCGCACCAGCCGCACCAGCGCCCACGCCGCCGCGGCAAGCCCGAGCGCCGGCAGCCAGCTCATGCCGAGCACCAGGTGGCGCGACTCCAGCTCGATCGCCGAACGCTGGGACCCAAGGATCCCGCCGGTGCGCAACAGCCCGTCGAGCAGCGCGACCGTGACGAGCGCCGCTGCCAGGGGCCACAGCTTCGACACGCGCTTTGCCGGGCTCTCTCCGCGCTCGCGGCCGGCGCTCCAGCCGAGCGCGCTCGCGACGACGGCGGCCAGTAGACCGCAGTAGAGCGCCCCGCGGGCGATCAGCCCGAACAGGCTGGCGGGCGTGAACGGCATCCAGCTCTCCTCGGTTTTGGCGCCCGAGCTGAGGAACTTGACCGGCCACAGGTTTTCCGTGAACAGTCGCGAGGCGCCGGCTTGAGCGGAGAACACCGCGTACACGGCCGCCGGCAGGGCGATCGCCGGCAGGGCCATGCGCCACGCCGCTCGCCAGGCGGCGGCGGGGCCGGAAACGCGCCACATGCCCACCACATAGGCGATTCCGGCGCCCGCCGCCACCGCCTCGAACTCGGGGCGCGTAAGCGCGACGAGTCCCGCGGCGAGCCCGGCCAGCCAGACGCGCTCGCGCGCAAGTGCGAGCAGCATCAACAGCAGGCACAAGATCCCGAAGGTCGCCGAGTCGGTGTGGGGCAGGACGAAGTTGAAGGCGGTACCCGAAAAGCCGATCGCCAGCAGCACCGCGCTTGCCAACCCGGCGACGAGCGGCGCCAACCATTGGCGCGCCAAGGCGTAAAACGTCGCCACGATCGCTGCGGTCTGGACCAGGCCGAAGGCAAACGCGGTCGTAAAGCTCGAGCCGAACAGCTTGAAGCTGAGCGCCAGCGAATACAGGCCGAGCGGGCCGTAGTAGTAGCGCACGTCCTTGTAGGCCACCGCGCCGTGCTTGATCAGATCCGCGGTCGTCAGCTCCGCGCCCGCGTCGATCTCCGGCACACCCCACTTGCGCCACGTCAGCGCGGTCAGCGCGACGAAGCAGAGCGCAAGCACCCCCAGCACAGAGCGGTCGCTCAGCGCGCCCCGCGCGCGCGTCGCACTGTGAGCGCTCGGCGCGGGCGGCGCGGCCGCGCTCGCCGAGGCCCGCAGCGGGGTCAGCGTCGCGCTCACGCCGGCGCGGGTCGGGCTACGAGGGTGCTCACGAGCATCTCCAGCTGCGGGCGCGCGACCAAGCGCAGGCCCAAGCCGTAGAGCCCGCAACCGACGATCCCGCTCAGCGCCGCCTGCTCGAACTCGCTCGGCAGCGCGCTCCCGAGCGCCCACGCCGCGCCGAAGCAGACCGCCGCGAGGCCCAGGAACCTGGCGGCGTCGCCCGCCAGCTCGCCCAGCATCTCGCGGGCGCCGGCCCGGCCCGCGCCCGCCACGAGCAGCACTCCCGCAAAGAAGGCCGGCGCTATGAAGAAAGCTCCAACCGCTCCGTCCACGCCGAACAGGGCGCTCGCGACGGCGGTTGCCGCCAAGTGCAGCAACACGAACGGCAGCGCCAGGATGTTGAGCAGCCGAGAGCGTCCGATCGCGAACAGCATCGGCAGCAAGAAGTTCACCAGCAGCGCACAAACGGTCCATGGCACGAGCAGCGCGGCGAAGGTCTGCAGCTCGCCGACCTCCGCGCTCGTCAAGCTCTTGGGCAGCACGGCGTGGATCAGCGGCGCGCCCGAGACGATCAGCCCGGCAAGCGCGGGCGCCACGATCAACATCGCGTAGCGAAAACCGCGCGGCACCGTGCTCGTCACGAGCGCCTGTCGTTGCGCGCGCGCGTCGCGGGTCATGTCCGGGATGTTGGACATCCCGAGCGCCATGCCCGTGCCGGCGACCAGGTAGCTCGCGAACAGGTAGGCGTAGGACAGCACGGTGGTCCCGCCCGCCGAGGCGTGGCTGGCGAACGCCAGCGTGATCACGAACAGCACGTTGAACGCCAGGTAGATCGCGGTCCGTCCCAGAATCAGGCCGGCGTTGGTCGCGATCGCGCGCGGCGCGAACGAGCTGTGCTCGCGCCCGCCCTCGAGCCCGCCGCTGCGGCGCAGGCCGACGAGCATCCAACCGCACGTGACCAACGCCATCGCGAGCATCGACCAGCCGAGCGTCTGCTCGCCGGCGCTGCCCATCAGGGCCAGGAAGGTCACCAGGCCCGAGCCCGCGCCCGCCATGTAGGCACCGGCCACGAGCGTGAAGCGATCTCGGATCGCCAGCACCGTCGCGGCGCCCGCAGCCCACAGCTGCAACACCATCGCGCAGCCGAGCACCGGCAGCGCCGCGGCGGTCACGTCGCGTCCCTGCGTGCTCAGGCCCGGGGCGATCAGATGCGCCAGCGGGCCGGCAAGCGGCCCGGTCAAGATCAGCACGGGCAGTCCCACGAGCCCCAGGGTGGCGGCGAACTCGCGCGCGCTCAAGCGCGCGCCCGGCTGCACCAGCAGCGGCACCGAGGTCAGGCGCAGGCTCTGGCTGAACACACCAAAGGTCGAATACAGAGCGAACGCCACGAAGAAGCCGTCGGTGCGAACGTTCGTGCCGAAGCGCCCCAGGTACAGCACCGCCTGGATCGCCGAGGCCGCCGCCATCGCGAACGTGGCCAGCGACATCGCCATCCCGGCACGCGCTTTGCGCGTGCTCGCGCCCTTGTCTGGGGCGGCGCCGTCAAAGTCGGACGCGTGCGGCGGAGCGGGCGAGAGCCTGCTCGCCTCGCTCCCCAGGCTGATCGTTTGCGTGCTCATGCTTGAAAAACGCGCCGATGTGAGCGTTTCTCGCGCGGGCGTCTGCCCGCACGAGTTCTTTTAGGGCTAGAAGAGTCGGATGCTCGAGCTCGTAAAGCCGCTCGTGCTGGCCGTGTTGCCGTATTGGTCCTTGACCGCCGAGTTGAGCGTGCCCGTCACCGAGGCGGGGCCGCCGGCGGTCAGGTTGTTGCTCGGATCGCTGATCGAGGTCACGGTCAACTTGATCGTGTTGGAGTTCACGCTCGTACTGGCCGTCACCACAGCGTTGGTCCCGCCCGTGTTGCTGTAGTGCGCGCCGCCGGTGTCTCCCGCCGACCAGTTGCCCGAACCGATCCCCGAGACAGCCACGGTGGTGGCGCCGATGATCGCTCGCGCATAGGTCAGGGTCACGCTGCTGGGAATGCTCGCTGGCGCGATCGGCTCGTTGAAGGTGAGTGTGATCGCATCGCCGACCTGCGGCTTTCCGGCGGTCGTGCCGGGCGTGGTGTCGGTGATGGCCGTGAGCGCCGGCTTGGTCGTGCTCACCCTCGTCGCGCCTGCCGGCGAGGTCGCCGAGTTGCCGGCCCTGTCGGACACCGTGTACTCGTACTCATAGCAGTGTCCGGTGCTCACGTTGGTGTCTGTGTACGGCGAGGACAACCCGGTCGAGCCGATGTTCGAGAAGAAGCTGAACGTTCCGCACGTGTTGCTGGTGAGCGTCAGCGTCGCGCTCGCGCGCCTGAGCTGTCCGGAGGCCGTGTTGACGCCCGAGCCGTTGTCTGTTGCCGAGAACGTGACCGCATAGGGTCCGGTGGCATAGGGAGGCGCGGTCAATCCGACGATCGGCGTGGTCTTGTCCACCTCGATCGTCGTCGTCAGGCTAGCGGTGTTGCCGACCCGGTCGGCGCCGGTCAGGGTGTACTTGTAGCAGCCGGCGGCCAACCCGGTTTGGGTCGGTGTGCCGGTCAGCGTGGTCGGCGTCCCATAGTTGGAGCAGACCCCGTTTTCAAGCGTCCCCGCCGAGCGCGTCAGTACCGAGGAGAGCAGCCCCGAGCCGCTGTCGGCGCTGTAGTCGGTGCGCAGCCCGATCGAGAAGTTGCCGCTCGTGCTGTAGCCGGTCGCGCCGCTTGCGGTGGCTGTGACGCCGTTGACGCTCAGGGCGCCGCCCGTCGGTGCGCTGCTGTCGGCGATCAGGCTGTAGGTAGCGCTGGCCGAGCTTGCGCCCGCGTTGCTGGCCGCGAACACGGTCGGTGCGGTCGGCGGCTGCACGGCGCTAGCGCCGAACGTGTAGACCATCTGGCCTCCAGTTTGGGATTCGCCGAAGCCGCTGCCGGTGAGCGAGCTGAAGGTGTAGCTCTTGATGCCGGTCTCGGCGTCGGTCGAGTTGGCGGTCAGAGTGAACGTGCCGCCGGTCGAAGGCCGGAAGTACAGAGCGTTGGTCGAGGACTTGTAATAGGTGTTGGCCGACAGCCCGCTGAACGTGAGCGACGGTGTGCTCGGAATCGTCGTGTCCACGATCACCGTCGTCGAGACGCTGGCCTGGTTGCCCACGTTGTCGGTGCCCGTCAGCGTGTAGCGGTAGCAGCCGCTGGGCTCGCTCTGGCTGGGGGCGCCCGTTATCGCGATCGGCGTGCCGAAACTGCCGCACGTGTTGTTGGCAAGCGAGGCGCTCGCAACCGTGAGCGTGCTCGAGCTCAGGCCCGACTGGGTGGCCGACTGGGCCTCGCTGTAATCGGTGCGGATCGCGATCGGATAGGAGCCGCTGATGCTGTAGCTGCTCGAACCGCTCGCGCTCGCGGCCGTGCCGTTGATGTTCAGCGCGCCGCCGGTCGGAGCGGTGGTGTCGGGCACCACGTCGAAGCTCGCGCTCGCGCTGATCCCCGCGTTGTTGGTCGCGGTCACAGTCTGCGCACCGGAGGCTTCGGCGCCCGCGCCGGACCAGCTGTAGCTGCTCTGGTAGGGCGTGCTCGTGTCCGCGCCGCCGCCCGAGGCAAAGCCGGCGAGGGTCGGGAAGACGACTTCCCTGATCCCCGAGGAGGAGTCGCTCGTGCTGGCGTTCACGGTGAAGGCGCCCGAATTGCCGCTTTGCGGATCGGTGTATACGGTCGTCCCCTTCACATACGTGCTGCCGCCGGCGCCCGAGATGCTCAGTTCCGGCGTCGAGGGCGGCGCCTGGGCGATCGTGAGCCGGCGTGTCAGCTTCGCCACGACGCCGTTGCTGTCGGTCGTGCGCAGCCCGATCGTGTACGTGCCTGGCGTGTTGAACACGTGCGTCAGCGTCGGCGTGGAGCCGGTGTCGG
The DNA here is from genome assembly GCA_963753145.1 of uncultured Solirubrobacterales bacterium. Taxonomy (GTDB): domain Bacteria; phylum Actinomycetota; class Thermoleophilia; order Solirubrobacterales; family Solirubrobacteraceae; genus Palsa-744. The sequence goes on along the minus strand of CAVWAX010000003.1, from coordinate 242,095 downwards.
TTGCGTATTCGCCGCTATCGTCGAGGTCCCAGCTGTGGTCGACGATCGAGCCTTGCGAGTCGGTCGAGCCGGACGCGTCGAAGCTCACGCTCTGGCCCGTCACCGCCGGGGAGGGGTTGACGGTGAGCGAGGGCACCAGAGCGAGGTTCACGTCGCGCGAGTGGTAATGCGCGAATACCGTAGTGGCGCTGAGCGGCTGGTCGTAGATCGCCAGTTCGTCGAGCGAGCCGTTGCCGAGCAGGGCGCTGTCGTCGCGTGACATCAGATACAGCGTCGAGTCGGCGAACGGACCCTGCGCGGCGGACGAGCTCTCCTGCTGGAAGGAGACGGGCTGGCCGTCGACGTAGGGGGTGATCTCGCTGCTCGCGGCCGCGGTGCTGTCCAGTACGAACACGTAGTGGTGCCACACGCCGGCGCTCGGGCGCTGGAAGAACACGCTATTGCGGTTGGAGCCGGTGCCGATGCCCACGCCGAAGGTGCCGCCGTACTCACCCGCGTTGGGATCGACGATGAAGCCGCCCGCGTTTTCGTTGAAGTTCGGGGTGAACTCCATCGCCAGCGCGTCGTTGTTGGCGTAGTTGTTCCACTTCAGCCAGAACTCGATCGTGAGCTGGCTTGTGCCGGACAGGTCGAGTGGGATCGCGCCGGAGTCGCTGGAGCCGTTGAAGCCGACTGCGGTGCTCTGCTGGATCGGTCCGGGCTGGCCGAAGGAGCCGCCGACGATCGAGCCGGCCGACAGGCCCTTGCTGTCGAGGATCGTAGGCCCTTCGGGTTCGTCGAGCTTGTAGTAGTCGATCAGCCCGGGCGTGCTCTGGACCGCTTCGGAGTAGCCGGCGGCGGCCTGTTCGAGCACCGTCACGGTGACCGTGGTGCGGGCGCTCAGGCCGTGGTCGTCGGTCGCTTCGACACCGACGGCGTGCGTGCCCGGCGTCTGGAAGCTGGTCGTCACAGTCGGCGTGGCGCCGGTGTCGGTGCTGTATTCGCCGCTGCCGTTCAGGTCCCACTTGTAGTCTGTGATCGTGCCCTGATCGCTCGATTCGGCGGCGCTGATCGTCGTGCTCTGCCCGGCGATCACCGTGTTCGGCGTCGCCTTGGCCTTGACCGTCGGCGGCAGGTTGCCGACGGTCAAGGCATGGCTCGTCGAGGCGCTCGCGTTGTGGTTGTCGATCACCCGCAAGCCGACGTCATAGGTGCCTTCGCTTGGGATGCTTGTCGTCAACACCGGGTTTGAGCCGGTGTCGGTCTCATAGGTGCCGTCGCCGTTCAGATCCCACTGATAGTCGACGATCGATCCGGTCGGGTCGCTGGAGCTCGAAGCGTTCAGCGTCACGTTTTCGCCCGGTCGCACCGGGTTCTGGGAGACCGTGAAGGCCGCCTTGGGAGGCTGATTGGAGCCGTAGGAGTTGAAGTGCTGGAAGACCGTGCTCGCGCTGAGCGCCTGGTTGTAGATCGCCAGCTGGTCGAGCGTGCCGGCTCCCAACAGCGCGCCGGCGTCGCGTGACATCAGATACAGCGTCGAGTTGGCGAAGTCGCCCTGGCCGCTGGAGGCGCCCTCCTGCTGGTAGCTGACGGGTTCGCCGTCGACGTAGGGGGTGATCTCGTTAGCCGCCGGCGCGCTCGTGTCGATCACGATCGCGTAGTGGTGCCACACGCCCGCAGAGGGACGCTGGAAGAAGATGCTGTTGCGATCGGATTCGCTGCCGATCCCGATGCCGAAGGTGCCGCCGAACTCGCCCGCGTTGGGGTCGACCAGGAAGCCGCCCGCGTTGGCGTTGAAGTTCGGGGTGAACTCCATCGCCAGGGAATCGTTGTTGGCGTAGTTGTTCCACTTCAGCCAGAACTCGATCGTCAGCTTGCCGGTGCTCGACAGGTTCAGCGGGATCGCGCCCGAGTCGCTCGTGCCGTTGAAGCCGATCGCGGTCGTCGGGTCTTCGACCACGGCGCCGGGCAGCCCGAAGGCGCCGCCGCTGATCGTGCCGTTGCTCGAGCCCTTGCTGTCGGCGATCGTCGGTCCGCTAGGCTCGCCGAGCTTGTAGTAGTCGATCAGCCCAGGCGTGTTCTGGACGGCTTGCTCGTAGGAGCTGACGCCCTGTTCGAGCACCAGTACCTTGATCGTGGCGGTGCTCGTGAGTCCCTGGCTGTCGGTCATCTGCACGCCCACGGTGTGCGAGCCGACGGTCTGGAAGCTGGTCGTCGCGGTCGGCGTGGCGCCGGTGTCGGTGCTGTATTCGCCGCCGCCGTTCAGGTCCCACTTGTAGTCCGTGATCGTGCCCTGGTCGGTCGATTCGCCCGCGTCGAGGGTCACCGTCTGGCCGGTCAGCGCCGGGCTCGGGGTGGCCTTCACCTTGGCCGTCGGGGGGAAGGCGCCGACCGAGATCTGTTGCGTGGTCGTGCCCACCGCGCCGTCGCTGTCGGTTACCCGCAGGCCGACCGTGTAGGTGCCGGGGTTGGCGAAGGTCGTGCTCGCGCTCGATGTGGAGCCTGTGTTCGTCTCGTAGGCGCCGTCGCCGTTGAGGTCCCATTCGTACTTGACGATCGAGCCGTTCGCGTAGTGGGAGCCGGCGCCGCTCAGCGTCACTTTTTCACCGGCGTGAGGCTCACTCGGCGTTAACGCGATCTGCGCGACCGGGCGCGGCTCGGGGCCGTTGGAGTTGACCTGTTCTTGGATCGTCGAGGCGCCGAGTTCGCCGCTGTAGATCGCCAGTTCGTCAAGCGAGCCGCTGCCGAACAGCGAGGTGCCGCCGCGCGAGAACAGATACAGCGTGGAGCTGGTAAAGGCGCCTGCCCCGGTTCCGCTGCTCTCCTTCTGGTAGCTGACCGGCTGGCCGTCCACGTAAGGCGTGATCTCGCTTGCGGCCGGCGCGCCCGAGTTGAGCACGAAGGCGTAGTGGTGCCACACACCGGCGCTCGGCCTGGCGAAGAACACGCTGTTGCGCGTGGCCCCGGCGCCGATGCCAACGCCGAAGGTGCCGCCGTACTCGCCGGCGTTGGGGTCGACGATGAAGCCGCCCGTGTGTTCGTTGTAGTTGGGTGTGAACTCCATCGCCAGCGCGTCGTTGTTGCCGTAGGCGTCCCACTTGAGCCAGAACTCGATGGTGATCTCGCTCTGGCTGGTGAGGTTCAGCGGGATCGCGCCGAAGGAACCTGTCTCACCCTCGACTGGGTCTCCGTCGCCGGAGAATTCGACCGCTGTGCCGGGGTCGCCGTTGACGGCGCCCGGGGCGCCGAACGTCGCTTCGTAGAGCGTGCCGTTGCTCGTCCCCGCGCTGTCGGCGATCGTCGGGCCCGACGGCTCGTCGAAGCGGTAGTAGTGCAGCAGGCCAGGCGCGGCGGTAACCGCGTCGCTGTAGCGGCTGACGCCCTGGCTCAGCACCTTGACCGGCAGGCTGGCGGTCGCCGTGGCGCCGTTGCTGTCGGTGACCTGCACGCCGATCGTGGTCGTGCCGGTGGCGCTGAAGGTCTTTGAGACGGTGGGGCTCGCGCCGGTGTCGGTCTCATAGGTGCCGTTGCCGTCGAGGTCCCACTTGTAGTCGACGATCGTGCCGCCCACCGAGCTCGAGCCGGCGGCGCTGAGCGTGTCGCTCTGACCGACGCCGACCGGGTTCATCGACGCCGCCAGTGAGGCCGTCGCCGTGTTGGCGACGTTGACGGTGCGCTCGGTGGTTTCGCTCTGGCCTCGGCTGTCGGTGACCTTGAGGATCACCCTGTAGGTGCCCGGCGTGGCGAAGGCGTGGGTCAACGTCGGCGTGGTGCCGGTGTCGGCGGCGAATTTGCCGCTGTTGTCCAGATCCCACTTGTAGTCGGTGATCGTGCCACTCGGGTCGCTCGACGCGGAGGCGTTGAAGCTGACGTTCTGGCCGATGTAGACCGAACTCGGCGTGGCCGTGAAGGACGGACGCGGCGGGTTGGGCGGCGTCGTGTCGGGCACGATGTCTTCGCCTGGCGTGGCCGCCTTGGCGCCCATTTCCGAGAGGATGTTGTATGTCAGCTGGTCAACCGCGCGTTCGGCATCGAAGTCATAAGCCCACTCCATCGTGCCGGTCGCGAACACGAGCGCGCCGCTGGGCGCCCGGTACTCGACCGCGCTGACGTTGCTCGGCTCGCCTGGGGGTGGCGTCGTGGCGCGTGCGCGCCCCGCGTCCTGCAGCCAGGAGTCTTCGGGGTTGGCGACGCTCGTGAGGGTGAGCTGCTTCACGCCCGCCGGCTGCTGGGCCAGGTAGCCGGGCTGGGTGGGGACCTGGTCCCACTCCCAACCGACGTTGGCTTCGGGCAAAGTGGTCGTGCTGGTCGTCGAGATGCCCGCGTTGCGCCAGGCCGGGTTGGAGGCGAATTCGCCGTTGGCATTGCCGGCCGGAATCGTCAGGTGGAAGCGTTCGGAGTCGTTGTCGCCGACGTACATCACGCCGAACAGGGAGTTCTCCGGTTCGTTGGGGCCGATGCGTCCGCCCGGAGGCGCGTTGGGGTCGCCGGCGGGGGCGCCCGGGTCGCGGCGTGTGGTCGTCGCGTACTGGGGGCGCGCTTCGCCGTTCGGGCCAATCGAGGCCGGGTCGTTGGGCGTGGCGCCGGGGTTGCCGTCGCTGGAACCCTGGATCGTCTTGTAACAGACGAGCGTGCGATGGTTGTTTTCGTAGCGCGTCTGCCAGTAGGCCGTGTTGGCGCTCAGCGAGAGGATGCTCACGCCCGCGTCGCGCGCGGCCTTGAAGCCGTTGAACTCGTTGTAGGACCAGTACTCGGAGTGGCCCGAGACGAGGTCGACCTTGTGGTTCAAGAGCTGGCTGGCGTTGGAGTCGAGGTCCACGTCGGAGGTGTAGTCAACTTCATAGCCCTGCTGCTCCAGCCAGGCGACCGTCAGGTAGTCGGGACCGAAGAAGTGGTTGTACTGTTGTTCGCCTTCCTTCTGGGGCCGGTCAAAGGAGACCGCCACCGCGCGCCCGTCGCCGGCGATCGTGTTGGCGCCGCCGCAGGCGTCGTAATAGAGGGACTTGCAGCCCCACGTGTTGTAGGCCTCGTAGTCGGCGCTCGGCAACACGTAGAGAACCTGGGAGGGGCGCGCGTCGTTGCGCACCGGAAAGACGACGTAGTTCTGAATGGCGTTGTCTTCGGCGTCTGTGATCACGGCCTCGTAGATGCCCGAGACCGGCAGCTTGCTGCCGGCGACCGTGTAGCTGACGCTCCAGTTGGAGCAGTTCACTTCGCCCGTCGTGGTGTTCGCCGGGTTGCACTGGAAGGAGTTGCTCACTTTGACGTTGTTCGCGCCCGCGCCCGCGATCAGGCGCGCGCCGGTGCCGCCGTACCAGCCGATCCGGTAGATCGAGATGTTGACGTTCGTCGCGGGGAACGACGGTAGGTCGGTGCCGATCTTGATCGGGACGTTTTCGCCGAGGTTGTAGCTCGTTTGCGGCGTGAAGGCGCCGAGGTCTTCGCTGTAGTTTTCGATCGCCGACTGATTGGCGGTCGTGCCTTCTCCCATGCAGTTGTTCTCGTTGACGATTGGGTTGGAGTTTGGACAGGACACTTCAGCCGCGGACGCGCCCGAGGGGCGGCCGAGGATCAGGGCAAAGCTGGCAATCAGCAGGACGAAAAGTCCGGCGACGACTCGCGTCGCCTTGGGGTTAGGTGTGGCGCGTTGTGTAGGCATCTGATCAGGCAACGCACGAGACCTACGCGTACTTTTGTGTGTGAGCGGAGAACGTTCGCGCAAGACGATGATCATGGCCCCGACGAAGAACAACAGGTAGGGCACGTGCGGGAAGGAGAGCACGTCGAAAAGCCCGCTCGCCAGGGCGATTACGCCCACCGCGGCGAACGCCGCGAGCGCCACCGAGGCGCGCTTGGGGTCCGGCCCGCGTATGACGCGATGAGCGGCGCTCATCATCGTCGCGAAGATCCCCAGGTAGGCGAGCAGGCCGATCAGCCCGGTCGTGATCAGCAGGCCCAGAAACTCGTTGTCGAGGATCCGGTACTTGTGTGGGTCATAGCTTTCATAGCCGCGCCCGAGCAGCAGTTTGCTGAGCACGTCCGGGCGCACCGCGTCATAGCGGGCGGTCCTGTCGGTCGTGCTGAGCACGTTATTGACGTGACCGGGCTCAAGCTGGGTCAGCACCGAGCCGAGCGCCCCCGGCGAGGTGACGTGCACGAGCATGCCAAGCACGAGCGCCAGTCCGAGCAGCGAGCGGGTGACGGTGCGCGGCCGGTAGGCGACCAGCAACAGGATCGCGCCGACGGGCGCGACGATGCTCGTCTTGCGCGAGGTGGCCACACCGCCCGCCAGCAGCAGGCCGATCGCGATCGAGTAGAGGATGCGCTTGTTGCGGGTCGGCGCGTCGATCGAGCCCATCACCGCGAACGGCAACACCATCGCCAGCAGCGCCGCCAACTCGAGCGGCTGATTGGTAGGTCCGTAGACAGTGAGGCGTCCGATCGAGTCGGGCATGTCCAGTTCGGCCGGAAGCGTGATCGGGAAGATCTTGCCCCACAGCGAGTAGAACACGTTGTAGTGCATGCGGTACTCCACGACCGTCGCGACCGCGACGATCACCCCGAGCACGACCATCATCGCCGCGTAGCGGGGCACCTCGCGCGGGCGCATGACCGAGGCGACGATGAAGAAGAACAGTAGGTAGGAGAACAGCAACGCGAGCTTCTTGACGACCAGCGAGACCTCATCCATGCTCGCCAGCACCTGGCCATCCAGGGCGACCCCGATGCAGCAGATGGCAAAGAAGCCGAGCACCGCGAAGTGCACACGGGTCAGGCGGATGCGCGGGCGCGCCTCGCCGCTGACGATCGCGAGGCTCAGCAGCCACAGGATCGCTATCGCTATCAGCAGCGGACGATCCAAGGTGCTGCTCAAGGGCAGGCTGACCGGCAGATCGATGGCGTCGAAGGGGACCAAGAACAGCATCACGACAAAGCCCGCCAATACCCACGGCAGGATGCGCGTGGTGTGCGGCCAGTCGTCGCTGTCCAGCGGCTCCTCATCGAGACGATCGAGGCCTTCGACGCGCGCCTTGGCGCGCGCTCTCAGGCGACGCCCGTTGCGACGCGCGTAGAGCAGGCTCGCGCCGAGCAGCAAGACGAAACCGAAGCTGAGCAGCATCGTCTGCCAGCGCACACCGCTGCCGACGAGTGCGCCGGTGGTCGGGCCGAGCGGCCTCAGCACGACCGCTTCTTCGCCGAACAGTTGGGCCGGTTGTTCGGAGCGTACGTGGCGCAGCAACAGCGCTCGAGCGGCGCCCACCAGGCGCTTGGCCGAGGCCACCGTGGGGGCTTGCGCGTAGATGCTGAGCATCGGGCGTTCGCCGTCTACGTCGAGCAACAGCCGGTAGTTGTGGTCAACCTGGATCGGGTTGGGCGGCGTCGGGCGCTTGGGCCCAAGGTTTTCCCGACCCAAGAGCAGCGTGAAAGGTCCCGAGGCGGCGACGCTCATCCCGTGCAGGCCGAGATCCTGGCCGAGCACGGCGGTCGCCGGGTCGCTCTGTAGGTACAGGGCGTAGTTGACCGCGAGCTGGGCCGCGAGGGTGTTGGTGTTGACCGACGCCGGCGTGATGCCCACGAGCTGGGAGGACCTTGTGTCGACCAGGATCTCGGCCTGGGCGGCCCCCAGCGCCAATTGGCGCGGATGCAGGCCTGGCGGTGTCACGCTCGGCTTGTAGCCGACCAACAGCGCCGTCAGAGCCGCGATCAGGGCGATCGCGAGGAGCCCCCGGGCCAAAGGCCGGCGGCTCGCGGGGTACGCGCTCGCGCCCACTGCGCGCTCCGTACTAGCGGCGCGGGCGAGCCGGCGCCCCACCGGCGCTCAGCGCGGCCGGCGAGTCGGGGACAGGTCCACCGGTGGGACCTACGAAAAGGGACAGCCGGTCGAACTCGGGGAGTTGCTCTGACTCGTACGCTGCCGCTTCCTCGGCACGCCGACGCATCCCTTCGATGCCGAGCAGGATCAGTAGGCCGAGCAGCAACACGCCGACGAATGCGGCCACCATCAGGGTCGAGCGCGTGCTCGAATTGACCGGACCGGCTTGGGGCGGGCCAAGCTGGCGGATCGTGACGCGGTGCGCCAGCGGCGTGGCCGACTGCTGCTGCAGTGTCGTCACGTAACGCTGCACGCCCGGGTAAATGCTTGCCGCCACGTGCGCCGCCGCGGCCGCTGTGGGCGCCTGCACCGAAGCGGTCACGACCGGCTCGTTGGTCTGGGCGACGAAGGTCAGCTTGTACTTGACGGTCTGCGCCGGAAGCTGGTTGGCTCGCGCCTCCGAAGGCGTGACCACATCGAGCGCTTGGCCCGGGCCGCTGTAAGGCCCTTGGGCGGTGATCTCAGACGCGGGCACATTCGCCGAAGCGGCGATGTCTTCGAGTACCGCCGCGCTGGTCATTACCTGCGCGAATACCGACGCGCGTGTGGTCAAGGGCACGGTTTCTTGGGATAGGTTGGCCAGCGCAGAGTCGGGAGAGTCGACCAGGACCTGGACCGTGGCCGCTCCCGTCGGGATCGACGAGACGGTCTCGCGCACCGCGACGGCGGTGCCGACGGCGAGCGCGACGATCGCAAGCGTTACCCACCAGCGGGCTCTGAGGATGCGAAGGGCCTGGGCGAATTCCATTGCGATTACCCCCTATCGAGCCAGTCCGCGGGATGCGAGCTCGCGGGTCGCGTCATCGACGCGATCCACGGCCTCTTGATCTGAGAGCCAGGCGAGCAAACCGGCCATTCCCTGCTCCAGGGTGGTCTGTGCCTCGAAGCCGAGCAGCTCGCGCGCACGTGTCGGGTCGGCCACGCAGTGGCGTATATCGCCGGCGCGGTACTGGCCGTTGCGGATCGGCTCCACGTCTGACTCAAGGCCCGCGGCCAACGCCTGGGCGATCTGAACGACCGTGCTGGGGCGACCGGTTCCGAGGTTCACGGCGTGGCCGGTCGCCGCCTCTGACTCGAGCGCCAGCATGATCCCGCGCACGATGTCGCTCACGTGGATGAAGTCGCGCGACTGCTCGCCGTCCTCGAAGATCACCGGCGGGTGGCCGTTGAGCAGGCGCGAGGCGAAGATCGCGGCCACGCCAGTGTAGGGGTTGGAGAGCGCCTGGTCGGGGCCGTAGACGTTAAAGAAGCGCAGCGCCACCGAAGGGATGCCGTAGGCGGCGCCAGTGACCAGAGCCAGCTCCTCGTGATCGCGCTTGGTGATCGCGTAGATCGAGGTGGGGATCAGGGCCTTCGTCTCGCGCGTGCCGACCGGCTTTAGAACGGCCCCGCAGTCAGGGCAATAGAGCTCCCACTGGCGTGCAAGCAGTTGCTCCTCCGGACGCGGCGGTGGCGCGGTGCGCCCGTGATCGGGGCACTCGTATTCGCCCTCGCCGTAGATCGACATCGACGAGGCGACGACTAGGCGGCTCGGAAGCGGGCGCTGCGCCACGAGCCGCTCCAAGAAGATCGCGGTCTGCATCGTGTTGCGCTCGGTGTAGCGGGCAATCTCATACATCGACTGCCCGACGCCGACGGCCGCGGCGAGGTGCACGACGCGATCGACTCTGCGCAATGCGCGATCGGCGCAGGCGACGTCGCCTACCTCGCCGACGATCAACTCGACCCCGTCGGGCAACTGGGGTGTCACGCCGCCGTGGACTTGCTCCTCCAAGCAGTCGAGCACTACGACTTCGTCGCCGCGGGCAACCAGCTCGCGGACGAGGTGTCCGCCTATGAATCCGGCTCCTCCTGTCACCAGTGTTCTCATGTCACCCACCTCGTCGTGTCGTTGTGTCGGTCGAAGGTTCGTTGTCAGCGCTTCGCTTGGTCAGTCACCTCACGAAACGCGGCACCCCGACGAGTTCTTTCAAGCCGAACGCGAGAGAAGTCGAGAGGAGACCGATGAGTTGCGCGGGCAGCTGGCGAGGGATTGATCGAGCCGCCCGCGCGAGGAACGATCCCGCCGGTGCGTTCTTGGGTGGAATGACCACCAGCTTCGCCTCAAATCACGAGCAGGCGCGCGCGCCCGAGGACGCGGTGCGGCCGCGCATCCTGATCGTCTCGCCCGTGCGCAACGAGGCGGCCCATATCGAGCGGGTTGCGCGGGCGATCGCCGCCCAGGAGCTGGCGCCCGCGCGCTGGGTCGTGATCGAGGACAACTCCACCGACAGCACCTACCAGTTGCTCAAGGAGCTCGAGCTCGAGATCGACCTGCTCACGGTTACGCGTGCACCGGCGGTCGCTCGTCAAGCGGACGGCGGCGGGCCGCGCGACCGCTTGGCCCAGGCGATCGAGGTGCGTAACTTCAACCTCGCGCTTGCTGAGGCTGACAACGAGCGCTACACGCACGTGATGAAGCTCGACGGCGACATCGAGCTACCCCCCAACTATCTGCGCGTGTTGATGGAGCGCTTCGAGCAAGACCCCTCTCTGGGGCTGGCCGGCGGCGTCTTGGTGGAGCCCACGCCTGAGGGAGGCACGCGCGCGATCGCGATTCCCGCACATCACGTCCACGGGGCCCTGAAGTGCTATTCGCGCGCCTGCTTTGAGACGATCGGCGGTGTGCAGGAGCGTCTCGGCTGGGACACGATCGACGGCACCTACGCGCGCATGTACGGCTTTCAGACGCGCAACTTCCCCGACCTGGTTTCGATCCACCATCGTCCGATCGCAAGCGCCGACGGGCGCCTGCGCGGCAGAGCCCGTCACGGCGAGTGCGCCTACATCACCCATTACGGGCCAGTTTGGGTCGGCTTGCGCTCACTGAAGGTGGCGCGCAACGGTCCCATTGGGTTGTCGGGAATTGCCTTCGTGTACGGATATGTACACGCGTGGGCCACTCGCGTCGAGCGCGTGCCCGACCGCGAGTACAGACGATTTGTCCGTCGCGAGATAAGCGGGCGAATGTGGCGCGCGCTGCCGGGGTTGGCTCGCCGATCCGGCTCTCCGCGCGAGCAGCGACCGTTGTCAAGCGTTGTCTGAACATGGTCCTTAACGGGCTCATAGAGTCAGGGCCCCTGCTGGGCTACGGTGGGACGACGCCAACCGACTCATTGCGGGCCGGCTTGCAGCGGGTTGCCAATCGACCGATCCTCTGTCACGGCCTGGACAGACTGCGAGACGCAGGCGTGCGCGCTGTCGCGCTGGTGATTCCAGCGGAGCTCGAGGAGGAGATCCGAGCTTGCATCGAGGCGGAGGGGCCTGAGCTGAGGTCGCGCTACTTTGCCTACGAGCACGGTCAGCACCCAGCCGCGCTTGCCGCCGCGATCGAGGCGCTCGGCGAGGCGCCCTGCATCGTTCGTCCTCCCGATGGCCTGCTCGTGCAGCCGCTGGCGAGCTTCGTGGAGATGTTGAGCGAGGACGCCCCGGATCTGGTGGTGCTCGCGCGCAAAGGCTCCCCGGACAGCGACTCGATTGGTCTCGCCACACGTGGCCTGCTGCGCTTGGCCCAAAGCTCCTCGCCGCCGGGCACGGTGCAGAGTCCCACGGGCATCTACCTGTTCGGTCGCGGAGCGCTGCTTCGGGCGCGCGAGCTTGGCTGGTGCGGCGGTGGCGAGGCGCCCCTGCTGAGCGTGGCCGAGCGGCTGATAGCCGACGGTGGATCGGTCCGGGTCGAGTATGTCGAGGGCTGGATGCGCAGCACCGGCAAGTCGGTCAACCTGCTCGAGATGAACCGCGTCTTGCTCGACGAACTGCGACCCCAGAGCGAGCCGATCCCGGGCTCTGAAAACCGCATCGAGGGAGCCGTCGTTGTTCACCCGACCGCGTGCGTGGAGTCGAGTGTGATCATCGGCCCCGCGATCATCGGCCCCCGCGCGCTGGTGATCGAGTCCTATATCGGCCCCTACACCTCGATCGGCCCGCGTGCCCACATCGAGGGCGCTGAGGTCGAGCGCTCGATCATCCTCGGCGGCGCCTCGATCATGCACATCGGCGGGCGCCTGGTCGCCAGCGTCGTCGGCCGCGACGCGCGCGTCGCTCGCGACTTCTCGTTGCCGCGGGCCATGCGTTTGACGGTCGGCGACGGCGGCGAGGTCGTGTTGTGCTGAGAGCACCCCGTGCCTCGCTGTGGTCCTCGCCGGCTCTGATCCCCGAGCGCCGCGAGCCTCTACGCGTGGCGATGGTGCACCTGTCCGATTTCAGTCTCGACTCGCGCATCCAACGCCAGGCCAGGGCCTTGGCCCAGCGCGGCGACGAAGTCGATCTTCTGTGCGTCGGCGAGCGCGAAACGGTGCGCGTCGGCGAGGGCACGATACGCACCCATCCCCTCGGCGCGAGCAAGCCCCAGGGCGGCGGGCGCGCCTACATTCGCGGATACGCCGAGTTCTTGGCGCGCGCGCTGTGGCGTTTGAGCGCGCTCGACGCTCATCGACGCTATGACCTGATCGAGGTTCACAACATGCCCGACATCCTCACCGCCGCGGCGCTGTTGCCGCGCCTGCGCGGGACGCCTGTGATCCTCAACGTGCACGACACCTTCCCCGAGCTGTTCGCCACCAAGTACGGCTGGCCGCACGATCATCGCCTGGTGCGTCTCTTGGAGCGCGAGGAGCGACTCAGTGCGGCGCTCGCGACGCGAGTCATCACCGTCACCGATCAGGCCCGCCGCTGCCTTGAAGAGCGCGGGGTCGGCGTGGGACGCACGAGCGTGATCATGAACTCACCCGACGAGCGCGTGTTCGGGCCACCTCGCGAGCCGGTTGCCTGGCCCGATGACGGGCCGCTGCGGGTGCTCTACCACGGGGGCCTCGCGCCCCGCTTCGGCGTCGAGACGCTCATTCGAGCCTTCGAGCGGTTGCGGGACACGGTTCCGCGCTTGCAACTGCGTGTATGCGGCTCGGGCGAAGATCGCGATCGTCTGGCGGCGCTGGCCGCCGAGATCGACCCCGAGCGCATCGACGTCGCCGCCGAGCCGGTGGCCTTCGAGCGCATCCCGGCTGAGCTTCAGGCGGCCCACATCGGCGTTGTGCCGACCCTCGACGACCGCTTCACCCGCCTTCTGCTGCCGGTGAAGCTGCTCGAGTACGCCCACATGGGTCTGCCGATCGTGGCCTCGCGGCTGCCGGGCATCGGCGGCTACTTCTCAGAGCTCGACCTGCACGAGTTCCAGGCGGGGGATCCTCAGGATCTGGCCCGCGCGATCGAGCGGATTTGCGCCGATCCGCGGGAGGCCCGCGCGCGTGCCGCTCAGGCGACCCTGCGTCTGAAGGGCATCGCCTGGGAAGAGCAGCGCGAGCGCTATCTCGCCCTGGTGGACGAGCTCACGGCCAGGCGTTCGAGCGCCTCGCCGGCGACGCGCTCGGCCAGGGCGACGACCGACTCGCCGTTGAGCAGCCGTGGGTAGATCTGGCTGGCCGAGGCGAGTGCGAGGCCCTCGACACCGGGCCACACAGGTGCGGTGCGCGGCTCGTGGCCGAGCGCATGGACGGGCTCGACGAGCGGCGCGCGCTGCACTGTCCAGTTCGACTACGTCCGCGTCGCTGAAGTCGGGCACCAAGCGCTTTAGCATCGCCGTGTAGTTGCGGTAGACCGACTCGTCATCCTCGGCGAACTGAGGCGAGTCGGGGTCGCAGTACTTGGGCAGGTAGGCCAAGCGCAAGCCGTCGGTGTGATTGGTGCCGACCACGTGCGAGGTCTCAACGACTGTGGTGATCGGCGTCGGGTCGCAGATGTTGATCGAGTAGTAGGGGGTCAGCGAGCGGTTGAGCTTGAGGATCAGGCACACGACGCCCAGGTAGCGTTCCGGGTAGGCCTTCAGCAACGGCTGCAAGTCCTGCGGCAGCAGGTGCCTAAGTCCCGGTGGTTGCAGCGTGGGGATCGTGAGGTCGAAGTGCTCGGCCTGGCCGTCAACCATCACACCCTTGACCGCGCCGCCCGGCTCGTGCACGAGACCTTCGACGCCGGCGCCCAGGCGCACCTGCGCGCCCAGCTCGGCCGCACGGGCCGCGGCGGTCGCGATCAGCGTCTCGTGGCCACCGCGCAAGCAGCCCATGCGCTCGCCGGAGCTGCCCTGCTCGCGGGCCGAGCGCATCCTGTTGGTGCGCGCCCACAGGTAGGTAGCCGGTAGCTCGGAGTGGTGGGCGTTGAAACGGGAGTCGAGCAGCGGACGCCAGATGCGCTGCACCACCCGCTTGCCGCAGTGGCGCGCAAGCCACGCTTCCAGGGGCTTTCGCTCGAGCGCTTTGTAGTTGCGTCGCAACTGGCAATACAGCACGAACCAGGCGAGTCGCGCACGGCCGATCGGCGAGAGCGGCGGGAAGCGCAAGAAGTCGCCAATCCCGTTGAAGGGGTGCATCTCGCCGTCCACGAAGAAGCCAACGCCGACCGGTTTGAAGGACAGCTCGTCGCTGAGACCGAGCTCCTCGGTCAGCGCGATCATGCGCTGATCGGAGGGCACGATCACGTGGTAGAAGCGGTCGACTCGGTGACCTGAGAAATCGATCGAGCCGGCCAGGCCGCCGAGCGTTGGCGCGCGCTCCAGCAGCGTGACTTTGGCCCCCTGTTGGGCCAGGCGCAGAGCGAGCACGCTGCCGAGGATGCCGGCGCCCACGATGCCCACGCGCGGAGGACCATCGGGCGCGGTGGATGTGCCGGCGAGCGCCGGCGTCCGGCTCATCGCGCCGGCGCTCATCGCTGCTCGGTGACGGCGCGCAGGTGAGCCACGGGGGCCTCCTGCTCGGCGCGCCCAGCCGAATGCTCGCCGCCCAGCGGCGAGATCGGAGGCGGCTGGATGCGGCCGACGAGGTGGGCCGCCATCAGGCGACCATAGGCAAGCAGCGTCGGCTTGAGGTTCATCTTGGATGTCCCCAGGCGGCGCGACCAGTCGTTGACGGTCGGCACCTCCGCGACGGTGGCGCCCGCGTTGTAGAGCTTGAGCAACAGCTCCACGTTGGCGGCGAAGCCGGGCTCGCGCACGAGCAGATAGCCGTAGGTTTCGGAGGCGCGGCGCAGCGTGCCCGCGCGATAGACGCGATAGAGCGAGGAGAGCGTATGGATCTCGCGCAGACCGCCGGTGTAGCGGAACACGTTGGAGACCGATTTGGAGGCCGCCAGGCGCCACGGCGCGACACCCAAGATGCGACCGCCCGGCGCGTACACGGAGGCGAGCACCACGTCGGCGCCCTCGTAGAAGCGCTCCAACATGCGCGGCAGGTCGCTCAGGTCGGAGGTGTTGTCGGCCTCCAAAGTCACGATCGCATCGTCATCTTTGGACTCGCCGAGAGCGGCTCTCAGGCCGGAGTTGATCGCCGTGCCGAGGCCGCGGTTGACCTTGTGGCGGACGATCGCGAGATGCACGGAGTCGCTGTGGGCTTCGATCGCCTCGGCGGTGCCGTCGGTGGAGCCGTCGTTGACGAAGATCACGCGGGCTCCGAGTTCGCGCGCCACGGGACCGAGGTCGGCGAGCAGATTGGGGATGTTCTCGCGCTCGTTGTAGGCGGGGATGACGAAGCGGATCATTGCGGCCTCCTCAGGCTGCGACTCGTATGGGTTGGACGATCGGCATGTCAAGCAGCGTGATCGGTCGGTTGTTGGCCGCCGAGTCGCGCACGGCAAGCGCGGCGGCCAAAGCGCGGCATCCCTCGCCCGCGCCGACCGGCTCGGGTGTGTCCTGCAGCACGCAGCGCGCGAAGGCCTCGAGCTCGGCCTGCAAGGGCTCGACGCGAGGCAGCGCGAAGCGCACGGCCGCGCCCTCGGCGTCGCCGCGGATGCGCGCCAGCTCGTTCCAGCCCATCGGCGCGCCGGTGGACTCGGTGAACCAGACATCCTGCGTCAGGTAGGACGCACTGAGCATCCCGCCCTCGCCGATCACCGTCATCTCGCGACGCTTCTCGGGAGTCAGCCAGTTGACGTCGAGCAGCCCCTGCGGGCCCTCGTCGCCGAAGCGCAGCAGGCAGGTGATGATGTCCTCCTGGGTGGGGTGCACGCAGCGACTGCCTTCCGCATAGATGCTGGTGATGTCGCGACCAAGCACGTACTGCATGAGGTCCAGGTCGTGCGTGGCCAGATCGATTGCCACGCCCGTGTCCTGGATGCGTATCGGCAGCGGCCCGACGCGGGTCGCGTGGGCGCGAAAGACGCGGCCGATGCGGCCCTCCTCGATCAACTCGGCGAGCTTGTCCACGGCGGGGTTGAAACGCTCGACGTGGCCGACCATCAGCTTCAGGCCGGCCAGGCGCGCGGCGGCCGCCATGCGCAGGCCGTCCTCCAGGGCGGTCGCGATCGGCTTCTCCACGAACACATGCTTGCCGGCGTCGATCGCGTCGAGCGCGATCTTGGCGTGCTGGGCGGAGGGCGCGCAGATGCAGACGGCGTCCACGTCGGCGCGCTCAAGCAGCCAGCGGTAGTCGCCGACCCACTCGATCGGGCGGCGCCCGATGCGCGCGCGCGCCGTCTGCTCGTCGGGCTCGGCGATCGCCACGAGGTTGCCGATCGCGATGCGCTCCCAAGTCTCGACGTGGTAGGCGCCCATGCGCCCCGCGCCGATCAATCCGACGTTCAGCTCGTCCATCTGTCGGCGCTCCTTCTATTGGTCTGGGTGTTCGATTTGATGTTCATGCGGCTGCCCCCATGCTCGTCCCGGCGGCGAGCCCATCTGCCTCGCCGCCGGGCGCGATGCGTGCCCCCAAGAACGACGTGACGACCTCGGCGATTCGCTCCGCCGCGTGGCCGTCACCAAAGATCGCCGGGCGCTCGGCCGGCAACGGGGTGTCGAGCGCCGCCGCGAAGGCGTCGGGGTCCACACCCACAACGGTGTTCCAGCCGGCCGCGACGGTGTCGGTCCACTCGGTCTCCTCGCGCAGCGTCACGCAGCGCACGCCCCACAGGTAAGCCTCGCGCTGCACGCCGCCGGAGTCGGTTGCGATCGCGCCCGCGCCGCGCTCGAGCTCGAGCATGCGCGTGTAGGGGACCGGCTCGATCAGCTCGACGTTGGCCGGCGTGGCCAGTCCCCACGCCTCGACGCAGGCGCGCGTGCGAGGGTGCAAGGGCATGAGCACCGGCAGCGGCGAGCGCGCCAGACAGGCGAACACGGCGCCGAGGCGCTCGGGGGTGTCGGTGTTGTAGTTGCGGTGCACTGTGGCGAGCATGTAATCGCCGTCTCCGGCGGGACGCACGCGCGGGCGCCAGCGTTCGAGCATGTCGCACAGAGGATCGCCGGTCACGTGGATCTCGCCCCGGACTCCCTCGGCCTGGAGGTTGCGCTGGGCGCCCGGGCTCGGCGCACACAGGACCTGGGCCAGCTTGTCGGTCTCGATGCGGTTGTACTCCTCGGGCATGTCCTCGCGGTAGGAGCGAAGACCAGCCTCCACGTGTATCAGGGGGACGCCGGCGGCCGCCGCGGCGCGTGCGCCGGAGAGCGTCGCGTTGGTGTCCCCGCGCACGATCACGGCGTCGGGTCGCTCGCTCGCGATCAACTCTTCCAGGCGCTCCTGAGCGAGCGCGACCTGCTCGGCGGCGGCGCGCGAGCCGACGCCCAGGTTGTGCTGGGGGCGTGGCAGCTTGGTGGCCAGGATCTGCCCGTCGGACATCGCCTCGTCGTAGTGCTGGCCGGTGTGCACCAGGATCTCCTCGGCCATCTCCGCGAGCGCCTCGCAGACGGGCGCCGCCTGGATGATCTCCGGGCGGGCGCCGATCACCGAGAGCACGCGCGGCCGTGGCGTGCGGAAGACCGGCGGAGCGCCGCTCGAGGGCTGGTCGACGAGGAGCTCGGGCATCGGGTGGACCTCAGGCGGCTGCCTTGTCGGCCAGCACGGGCAGGGTGAGCGGGACGCCGCCACGGCGCATCGATTCCTCGGCGAGCTCGATCGTCGCGACGATCTCGATTCCCAAGGCCAGGCTCGAGCGTGGCTCCTCGCCGGTGCGAATCGATCGGGCGAAATCCTCAAGCTCCAAGCGCAGCGGCTCTTTGGGCTCCACGCGCGGGATCAGGACATCGCCGGTGCGGTAGATCAGCTGGTGCTCGCCGAAGTTGGCGGGCGTGGGCGGCAGCATGTCCATGCCGCGGTCATACACGCGCACCGGTTCGTCTGAGGCGGTGTCGTCGTACTGGACCATCCGCTGGCTGCCGACGACGATCATCTGGCGCACCTTGCGTGGCGCGAGCCAGGAGATCTGGACGTTGGCGGTCTGGCCCCGCTCGAAGGTGAGCGTCATGAAGGCGGTCTCGGAGACGCCCTGGCGCAGCACGCTGCTGCCGGACACGGCGACCTCGACGACCGGGTCCTGCAGCCAGTAAAGGAGGATCGAAAGGTCGTGCGGGGCGAGGTCGCAGACGACGCCGTCCTCGTTGTACTTGCCGAGGTTCATGCGCGATGAGGTGACGAAGTGAACGTCGCCGATCACGCCCTCGCGCAGCAGGTCGCGCACCGTGTTGACGGCCGGGCTGTAGATGAAGGTGTGGCCGGGCATCAGCACGCGCTTGTTGGCCTCGGCGGCGTCGGCCAGGTCGTAGGCGTCCTCGAGGCTGGTGGCCAAGGGCTTCTCCACGAGCACGTGCTTGCCGGCCGCAAGCGCGCGCTTGGCCAGCGAGTGGTGGGTCTGGGGCGGCGTCGCGATCACGACCGCCTCGATTCTGGGGTCGACCAGGATCGCGTCCAGGTCGCTGACGGCGCGGGCGTCAGGATGGCGGCGGCTGAAGGTGTGACGGTTCGTGGGCTCCAGGTCGCACAGGGCGTCCAGGCGCAGTTCTGGGCATTCGGCGATGTTGCGCGCCAGGTTGGGCCCCCAATAACCGTAGCCGACGATCGCGGTGCCGATCGGGGGCTCGCGGCGCAGAATGCTCCGGGCGGGGGGAAAGCTGTTATCGAACATTCAGGCCACTCCTTGGCGACGTAGTACGACGGGCACCGTCTTGAGCAAGATGCGCAGGTCGAGCAGTAGCGAGTCGGCCTCGGCGTATTCGACGTCGAAGCTCACCATCTCGTCGTAAGTGCGCTCGTTACGTCCGCTGACCTGCCACAGGCCGGTCAGTCCGGGCTTGACGGCGAAGCGGCGCATGTACTCCCGCGGGTACATCTCGACCTCGTAGGGAATGACCGGACGAGGTCCCACCAAGGCCATCTCTCCGCGCAGCACGTTGATCAGCTGAGGCAGCTCGTCGAGGCTCCACGAGCGCAGCCGGCGCCCGACGCGGGTGATGCGATCGTCGACCGAGAGCTTGTAGAGCCGGCCTTGCTCGGCCCGGCTGTCGCCGCCGATCAGGGTCTGCACATACTTGCGATGGCGCGTCGCGTCGGCGTCCTGGCGCATTGTGCGGAACTTGAAGATCGTGAACTCGCGCCGGTCGCGGCCCAGGCGGCGCTGGCGAAACAGGATCGGGCCGGAGGAGTCGAGCTTGATCGCCAGTGCGATCGCGAGGAGCAGGGGGGAGGTGAGGAGCAGCACGAGCGCCGCCACCGTGAGGTCGAGGGCGCGGCGCACCGCTCGCACGAAGAGCGAGCCACCCTTGTGGACGCCCGCGTCCGGCCGGGTGCCCGCCTGTGCCAGGGTGGGGGCCCCCTCAGCCGCGGCGAGCGCCGGCTGGGCGCGGTCGAGCACGGACACAGCCAGCCCTTTGACCGGTTGTGTAGGCATCGCGCTCATATCCGATCAACGGGTTGGCGCGGCTGCGTCTTTCGTGAATCCGTCCACCGCGGCGACTATTTGCTCAAGCTCCGCTTCGCTCATCCCCGGGTACAGCGGCAGCGAGCAGATGCGCTCGGCCTGGGCCTCGCTCACAGGGAGGCTTCCTGGGCCCAGCCCAAGGTGGGCGTAGGCCTCGGTGAGGTGGATCGGCGTCGGGTAGTGCACGGCGGATGCCACCCCCCGTTCTTGCAAGTGGGCGCGCAACTCGTCGCGGCGCTCGCTGCGCACGACGAACAGGTGATAGACGTGGTCGGCTTCGGTGAACGGCGGCTCGACCAGCTCGATCGCGCGCTCGCCTTCCAGCGCGCCCACGGCGCTCAAGCGCTCTCGCAGCCGCGCTCCGAGCCGGCGCCGCTCTTGGTTGCGCTGCTCCAGGCGCGCCAGCTTGCGGCTGAGGACCGCGGCCTGCAGCGCGTCGAGCCGCGCCGTGGTGCCGACGATGCGGTGGTTGTAGCGCGGGCGCTCGCCGTGGGCTCTGAGCAGGCGCACCCGCTCGTCGAGCTCCGCCACCGAGGTCACGACCGCGCCCCCGTCGCCCCACGCGCCGAGGTTCTTGGTCGGGTAGAAGCTGAAGCAGCCGAGCACCCCCACCGACCCGGCGCGCCGGCCGCGGTAGCGGGCCCCGTGCGCCTGGCAGGCGTCCTCGACGACGTGGATCCCCGCCTCGCGGGTCACCTCGAGGATCGGGTCGAGATCGACCGTAGCCCCGAACAGGTGCACCGGGATGACACAGCGCACCTTGGGCGAGAGGTTGGCCGCGACGATCTCGGCCGTGATCAGGTGCGAGTCCGGATCGACGTCGACCAGTCGTGGCGTCGCGCCCACCGCGCTGACCGCCTCGGCGGTCGCGATGAACGAGTTGGTGGGCACGATCACCTCGTCGCCGGGCCCGATCTCCAAGGCCCGCAGCGCCAGCACGAGCGCCTCGGTGCCCGAGGAGACGCCGATCGCGAAGTCCGTCTCGCAATAGGCGGCGAAGTCGCGCTCGAAGCCCTCGACGTGCTCGCCGAGTGTGAAGGCGCCGCGCTCGGCGACCGTGCGCACCGCGCCCATCAGCTCCTCCAGGAGCTCCGGGTCGGCGTGGTCCAGGCGCATCAGCGGTACGGCGCCGCCGCTCGTTTGCTGAGCTGTGGCGCCGGTCGTGCTCAACATGCCACGGCCAGGGGCGCGTTCGCGGTCGAGGGCGAGGAGCCCAGTCGCACGAGCTCTTCTTGGAGGGCCCTGCGGCCGCGGTGGTGCAGGCCGTGGATCGAGCTCTCCGTGCGACCCATCTGCTCGGCGATCTCCGGCGGCGTGAGCCCGACGACGTGGCGCATCACCATCACGTCGCGCTGCTCATCTGGCAGGCTCGCGAGCGCTGTGTGCAGGTCGCGCGCGCGGTCCTGGGAGTCGGGGTCGGCGTGATCGTCGGGCCCGAACACCTCTTCGGTCGGCGTCGGACGCCGCCGGCGCAGATGATCGAGCGCGACGTTGCGAGACATCCGCAACAGCCAGCCCGAGAAGGGGACGCCGCAGTCCTTGTACTGGGAGATCACCGTGATCAGCTTCATGAAGACGTGCTGGGTGAGGTCCTCGGCCTCCTGTTCGTCGCGCACGATCGAGCAGATGTAGCCGTACACGTTGTCCGAGTAGCGGATGTATAGGAACCGCAGCGCGTCGCGGTCTCCCGCCTTGGTGCGTGCGATCGCGAGGCGAATTTCCTGGGCCGCCTCGGGCGACTCGTCCAGAGTTGCGCGGCGACGGAAGCCTACGTGTCCATCCGTGACATTGAGGCGGCGTTGCATATGTGTTTCCCCGTGGTTGGCGGTGGAATCCCCCCGCTCGCATGGGGGCCAGCGGTGGGAACTGGAGTGTTCCCGCGACGCCTGTTTTTTGGGACGTCAGGGGCTTGTGAGAAGGGATGATGGGTATCCCCCTTCGATCCCACAATCGCCCGTTGGTCGCGACCTTCGTTCAGGTCGTGAACGCTGTCCTACACCACTCGACTGGTGAACGCGGCCGGTCGCCCGGTGCCCCGCGGTGGGGCAAATCCCGCTTGGAAACTGGGATTGCGGGCGACGTTCAGGCGTTCATACGACCCCGGCCTCGCTTGGCGGAAATTGGCTCAGCGAGTGCCGAAAATAATGCGCCTCACTCCTCCAAAGACCGCTGCAAGGCCTCCAGCACCCGCACGACCCGCAACCCGACCCGCCCGTCCGAGCGTGGCGTGCGTCCCTCGCGGACGCACGCCACGAAGTGCTCGCACTCCAGCCGCAGCGGCTCGGCAGAGGAGATGCGCGGCGAAAAGGACTCGCCGGCGCGCGCTATGTACTCGCCCCACGATGTGGTGTCCTCGTCGAAGCCCTTGTCATATACGGTCAGCTTGCCCTGGATCTGCATGTCGTCGAAGGTCGCCATGCGCTTGGCGCCGACCACGGTGATGCGTCGTTCCTTGTGGGGGTCCAGCCAGGACAGGTGCAGGTGGGCGACGCGTCCCGAGGGGAAGCGCAGGTAGCAGAAGACGACGTCCTCGACGCCGCCGCGCACATACGATTTGCCGTGCGCGGAGCACTCGATCGGCTCTTCGTCGATCAGGTGCAGCACGACCGACACGTCGTGCGCGCCCAGGCTCCACAGGGCGTTCTCCTCGGCGCGCAATTGGCCCAGGTTGACGCGGTTGCCGTAGATGTAATAGAGCGGGCCCAGCTCGTCTGCGTCGACCAGCTCCTTCAGACGGGTCACCGCCGGGTGGTACTCGAGCAGGTGGCCCACCATCAGGATGCGCGCGCTGGCCTCGGCGGCATCGACCGCGAGCTGGGCGTCGGCCACGGTGGTCGCGAGCGGCTTCTCCACGAAACAGTGCTTGCCCGCTCCAAGCACGCGCACGGCCAGCTCGGCGTGCGTCGGCACCGGCGTCGCCAGCACGACCGCGTCGAGCTCGGGGTCCGCGAGCAGGTCCTCCAGATCCGCCGTCGCGCGCACACCTGGGAACGCTCCCGCGAGCTTCGTGCGCGCGGCCTCCGAGGCGTCGCACAGCCAGCGCAGCTCGCAGCCCTCGATCGCGTCGAAGTTGCGAGCCAGGTTGGGGCCCCAGTAGCCGAGCCCCACGACCCCCACGCGCACGGTCCGCTCCGTACCCGGGGTGGGCGTGGGTGTGGCGGGCGCCTCGCTCACAGCTGTCCGATCGCTTCGACGCAGTGCTCGGCCGCTTTGCCTTCCCCATACAGCGGCGGGCGCTCGCGCGGCAAGGGCTGCTCCAGCGTCTCCAGGACGCGCTCGACGTCGAGGTCGGTGAGCGTGTTCCAGCCGCCGTCCAACGTCTCCACCCACTCGGTCGAGGACCTCAAAGTGACGCAGGGCACGCCCGCTAGATAGGCCTCCTTTTGGACGCCGCCCGAGTCGGTCAAGATCGCGCGCGCGCCGCGCATCAGGGCGCCGAACTCCAGGTAACCGAGCGGCTCGGTCAGGTGCACGCCGCGGATCGCCTCCAGCTGCTCCCAGAGCCCCGCCTCGCCCAGGCGCGCCTTGGTGCGCGGGTGCACCGGGAAGACGACCGGCTTGGGCAGTTCGGCGACGATCCGCATCAGCGCGCGCAGGCGCGTCGGATCGTCGACGTTGCCCGCGCGGTGGGCGGTCAGCAGCAGATACTCGCCCGGCCTCACTTCGTAGCGGGCCGGGATCTCGGTCCTGGGCGGAGCCATCGCCTGCCACTTCAGCGCGACGTCAACCATCACGTCACCCACGACCACGACCTTGCCCGCGACCGCCTCGGCGCGCAGATTGGAGGCCGCCGTCTCAGAGGCGCACAGCAACAGCTCGCTCATGTGGTCGCACAGCACGCGATTGAGCTCCTCGGGCATCGAGCGATCGAACGAGCGCATGCCCGCCTCGATGTGGATCACCGGCAACTGCTCCTGGGCGCCGGTCAAAGCGCCCGCGAGCGTCGAGTTGGTGTCGCCATAGACGAGCACCGCATCGGGTTCGGTCTCTAACAAGAAGCGGTCCCAAGGCCGCCAGCATGCGCGCCGTCTGCGAGGTGTTCGAGCCGCCGCCGATGTCAAGCTCGCGGTCGGGGCGCGCCAGGCCGAGCTCCTTGAAGAAGATCGTCGAGAGCTGCTCGTCGTAGTGCTGGCCGGTGTGCACCAGCAGCTCTTCGTGCTCGACCCGCAAGCGGGCCGGAGACGGCCGCGGCCTTGATGAACTGGGGACGGTTGCCTACGACGGTGAGGATGCGCACCGACGCAGCCTACGCGGCGGCGCCGACCACAGACACGGACCAGTCGATCACCGAGGTCGGGCTGCACCACGTGGCGCGAGAGCCCGAGCTCCTTGGGCTCCAAGCCGAGCGCCAGGCCCACGAGCTGGGGCAGATGGAGCACCGGCATGTTCAGCTCGCGCCCGACCACTTTCTCGGCCAGCGGCTGCTGCATGTCCAGGTTCAGGTGGCACAGCGGGCAGGGCGTCACCAGGCAGTCGGCCTCGGCGTCCAGGGCGTCGCCGAGGTGGCGACCGGCCTGCTTGAGCGAGGCCTGCTTGTTCATCGTGATGATCGGAAAGCCGCAGCACTTGCGCATCCCGGCGTACTCGATCACGGTGCCGCCCAGGGCCTCGATCAGCTGCTCCAGGTAATGGTCGCGCGGGCGCTCCGCGTCGATCCCGAGGCGCGTCGCGCGGGCGCACGATGTAGCAGCCGTAGAAGGGCCCCACCTTGAGGTTCGTCAACGGCCGCTTGACCATGCCCGAGAGCTTCTCCAAGCCGATCTCCTCGACCAGCAGCCACAGGAAGTTCTTGTTCGTCAGGCCCTTCTCGTATGTCAGGCCCTCGTCGGCGAGCGTCGAGTTCACGTGCGCGCGGTACTCGGCGTTGGCGTCGAGCCGTTCCTGGCACTCGCCCTGGGCGCCCTGGCAGGTGGAGCAGATGTTCATCATCATCTCCGCGCCCTCGCACCTGCTGGGCCAGCGCGAAGGTGCGCGCGTTGAGCGTGTCCGCGAGCTCCTGGTTGTGCTCGGCGATCACGCCGCAGCCGGTGCAGTTGGCGCGCTCGAGTTCGACCAGCTCGATATCCAGCAGCGGCGCCACGCGCGCCATCGAGCCGTGCAACTCGGGGGTGAAGCCCCTGCTCACGCAGCCGGGCCAATAGGCGACCTTCATGCTGCCTCCTCTTCGTCCTCGCCGACGATGTACAGGTTCAGCTCGTAGCGCTCGGGCTTGCTCTCGACCTTCTCGTAGATCCGCTTGACGGCATTGAGATCCTGCTTGGGGATCTTGTGGCCGAAGATCGCGATCTTCAGGTTCAACTTGCGTTTCGCGATCGCCCGGATCGCGACGGGCAGCGAGCTGAGCAGCTCCTTGCCGGCGGCGGGGTGGAACTTGCCGAACCACGAGTTGCCGCCGTATGAGCGAGGGATCATCTCCGCCTCGTGCAAGCAGCCCGTAGTCCTTGATCAGCGTCACAACGGTTTCCTCGTGACGGTGCCCGTTGTTCTGGTCGTTGATGTGCTGGTCGGCCCCGGCGATGCGCCGCAAGCGCATGATCTGCCCCATCGGGTTGACGTCCTTGGGGCATGCCTCGACGCACTTGAAGCAGTGCGTGCAGTCGTAGATCCCCTGGGGATCTTCGGAGAGGTCGAGCAGTCGCTGGCGCTGCTCTTCATCGCGCGGGTCGCCCACGAAGCGATACGCCTTGGCCAGGGCGGCCGGTCCGATGAACCCGGGATCGACCTCCATCGCCAGGCAGTCGCTGACGCAAGCCCCGCACTGGATGCAGGCCATCGTCTGGGTGATGTCCACCATCGACTCGCGCGGCACGATGTGCTCGCGTTCGGGCTGGGGCCCCTCGTTGATCAGCCACGGCGTGACGCGCTGGACCTTCTTCCAGTGCACGGCGTCCATGTCCACGATCATGTCCTTGATCACCGGCATGTTGCCCATCGGCTCGACCTCGATCACGCCGTCCTTGGACTGACGCCTTGCGCGTGGTCCAGGTGGGTGTGGCAGGCCAGCCCCGGTTCGCCGTTGATGCGCACCCCGCACGACCCGCAGATCGCCGCGCGGCAGGAGCAGCGGATGCCGATCGACCCGTCGAACTTGGCCTTGGCCTGCAGGATCCCCTCCAGCACCGAGCGGTGAGGCTCGAGCTCGATCGTGTGCTCGTCCCAGTAGGGCGCCTGGCCCGACTCGGGGTCGAAGCGGCGCATCCGCAATGTGAACTGCTCGGGTGGACGGTGGGTCTCGGCCATCAGTATTTCCTCTCCTCAGGCTGCCACTGGGTGATCGTCACCGGCGAATAGCTCACAACCGGGCCGTCCTCGCCGCGGCTGATGTCGATGTGCTTGAGCCACTGCTCGTCGTTGCGCTCCGGGAAGTCGGTCCTGAACTGGGCGCCCCTGGACTCCTTGCGCTCGATCGCGCCGAGCACGATCGCCTCGGCGCAGTCGAGCATGTAGCCCAGCTCGATCGCGCCGAGCACATCCTGGTTGAAGACGGTGCCTTTGTCGTCGATGTAGGCGCTCTGGGACTCGTCCTTGAGGCGCTTCACGATCTCATGGGCCTTCTCAAGCCCGTCCTGGTCGCGGTAGACGGCGACGTACTGGTTCATCGTCTCGCCCAGCTCCTGCTTGATCTCCGAGACCCGCCGGCCGCCGTGCGGTCGCGAGACGATCTCGTCGATCATCGCCACGTCCGCGCGCAACTGGGCGTCGTCGTTGCTCGGGCATCGCCATCGCCGCCGCCCGCGCGGAGGCGTGTTCGCCGGCGCGGCGGCCGAAGATCAGGGTGTCGAGCAGCGAGTTGGCGCCGAGCCGGTTGCCGCCGTGTACCGATACGCAGGCAACCTCGCCGGCGGCGTAGAGCCCCTCGACCGAGGTGGCGCCGTTCACGTCGGTCTTCACGCCGCCCATGATGTAGTGCTGGCCCGGGCGGATCATGATCGGCTCGCGCGTTATGTCGACGCCGGCGAAGTCCTTGCCGATGTTCACGATCTCGCGCAACGCCTCCAGCGTGCGCTTGCGGGGCACCTTGGTGATGTCCAGGTAGATCCCGTCTTTGTTGGCGCCGACGCCGCGTCCCTCGAGGATCTCGGTCTGCTCGGCTCTGGAGACGACGTCGCGCGAGGCGAGCTCCATCTTGTTGGGCGCGTACTTCTCCATGAAGCGCTCGCCCTCGGAGTTCAGCAGGGTCGCGCCCTCGCCGCGCGCGCCCTCGGTGATCAAGAGGCCGTTCTCGACCAGCGTCGTCGGGTGGTACTGGACCATCTCCATGTCCATCAAGGGCGCGCCCGCGCGGTAGGCCTGGGCGATCCCGTCGCCGGTCACGATCAAAGCGTTGGTCGTCGGCGAGTACACCTGGCCGGCGCCGCCCGAGGCGAGGATCACGTTCTTGGCGCTCAAGACCTCCATGCGTCCCGAGCGCACGTCGCGCGCGATGACCCCGGTGCAGCGCCCCGAGTCGTCCTGCAAGAGCGAGGTCACGAACCACTCCTCGTAGCGCTCCACCTGTTCGTGGTGCTTCATCAGCTGCTCGTAGAGCACGTGCAGGATCGCCTGGCCGGTGATGTCGGCGACGTAGGCGGTGCGCTTCATCGAGGCCCCGCCGAACGCCCGCAGGTCCAGTTCGCCGGAGTCGTTGCGGTGGAAGGTGACGCCGATGTGCTCCAGGTGCATGACCTCCTTGGGCGCCTCCGAGCACATGATCTCGATCGCGTCCTGGTCGCCCAGGAAGTCTGAGCCCTTGACGGTGTCATAGGCGTGCGATTTCCAGTCGTCGGCGACGTTGATCGCGGCGTTGATGCCGCCGGCGGCGGCGACGGAGTGCGAGCGCACGGGGTGGACCTTGCTCACGATCGCGACGCTCGAGCCGGCCTGAGCGGCGGCGAGGGCGGCGCGCTGGCCGGCAAGGCCCGCGCCGATGATGAGGACGTCATGTGATGGCATGGGCCGGAACTCTATTTCAAAGCGCTCCGGCCCGGCTGCGCCACCGCCGGGGGAGCCCCGCCGGGGCTCGGTTCTGGGCTAGGACCCGCCGGCCGGGCTGAGCGCCTGGCGGATCTGGGCGACCGTGACCTCGCCGCGCAGGATCCCCTCGGCGTCCACGGCGACCATCCCGCCCAGGCGGCCGAGGCCCTCGCTCTTGAGCAGCGCCTCCAAAGGTTCGTGCTCGTCGATGCCGACCGCCAGGTCGCGCTCGAGCACATCGCCGACCTCCAGCGCCGGGCGCCCCGCCGCGATCTCCGCGTCGATCCGCTCCGAGCGCACCACCCCCAGGAAGTGGCGCGCGTGATCGACGACCGCAAACCAAGGCCGGCGGTAGTGCTGGAAGAACTGCTCGTGGGCGTCGAGCACGTTCAGCTCGGCCGGGATCGTCGGCGGCTCGCGATCCATGATGTCCGAGACCCGCACGCTCTGGATGCGCTGCCCCAAAGCGCCCTGCATCACCGCGCCGCCCGAGGCCTGGTAGAGGATCAGCCCCAGCACCATCGTGAACAGCCCGCTCAAGCTGCCCTGCACGAACAGCGCGAGCCCCGCGATGCCGAGCAGGATCGCAAAGCCCTGGCCGGCCCTGCCGGTCACGCGCGTGCCCCGGTTGCGGTCGCCCGTGCGCCACCAGATCGCCGCGCGCGCGATGCGCCCACCGTCGAGCGGGAAGGCGGGCACCAGGTTGAACAGGAGCAGCAGCGTGTTGATGAACAGCAGCCAGCCGAGCAGGCCCAGCAGCGGCGTCGTGGTCGCCCCTTCGCGGGTCAGCGCCGCTTCGGTGAAGTCGCTGCCGGTCGCCGCGATCGTGATCCCGATCGCGCAGATCACGACCAACGCCAGCGTCACCGCCGGTCCCGCCGCCGCGACCTTGAATTCCTCGCCGGCCGTCTCCGGTTCGCGCGCCTGCTTGGCCAGGCCGCCGAAGAACCACAGGTCGATCCCCAGGATCGGGATGCCCAGGCGGCGCGAGACCAGCGCGTGGCCGAGCTCGTGCAGGATCAGCGAACCGAAATAGCCGAGCGCGCCCACCACGGCGATCGCGTAGGCCGTACCGCTCGAGCCTCCAAGTATTTCTTTGAAGTAGCTCGCGAGGATCACGATCAAGAACAGCAACACGAAGAACCAGCTCACGCTGACCCCGATCCTGATTCCGAAGATGCGCGCCAACTGGATCGAGCCGCGCGGACGCATCGGTGCTCTCATCGCCATGCCTCGATTTTAGGCTGTGTACGCCTCGGGACCGTCCGCGCCCCCAAACCGCGGGGCGCCCGGCTCCACGCGAGCCTCAGACTCGCGGGCGGTTACGCTCGATTATCGCCCCGAAATCACAGCTCGGCGGCAGGGTGCCGTACTCCAGACCGCCGTCGTCGCCGAGGCGCGAAGCACAGAAGGCATCCGCGACCGCGGGGGCGCCGCTACGCACGAGCAACGATCCTTGAAGTGAAAGGGCCATACCTTCGACGACCCGCCGCGCTCTCGTCTCCAAGGTCCGGGGGTCCGAAAACTGTGACTCCAGCTTGCTCACGTAGGCGTCCAACCGCGCGTCGGCGCCCTGCGCCTGCTTGACCTCGTGCATGAACACCTCGAGCGCGCGCGGGCTCTTGACCAGCGCGCGCAGCACGTCGAGGCTCATCACGTTGCCCGACCCCTCCCAGATCGAGGCCAGCGGCGCCTCGCGATACAGGCGCGGCATGTTCGACTCCTCGACGTAACCGTTGCCGCCAAAGCACTCCAAACACTCGAAAGCGTGGTTGGGAGCGCGCTTGCAGACCCAATACTTGCCGACCGCCGTCGCCAGCCGCTTGAACAGGTGCGCGTCCTCCAGTTCGTCCTCCCCCTGGGTCACCGACTCGGCGCCGGCCTCGTCATAGGCCCTGGCCAAGCGCATCGCGAGCGCCGTCGCGGCCTCTGACTCGACGCAAAGGTCGGCCAGCACGTTGCGCATCAGCGGCTGGTCGACCAACAGCTTCCCAAAGGCTGAGCGGTGCGCGGTGTGCCAGGTGGCCTGCGCGACCCCGGCCCGCATCCCGGCCGCCCCGCCGATCACACAATCGAGGCGCGTGTGGCCGACCATCTCGATGATCGTCGGCACGCCCCGGCCCGGCTCGCCCACCATGCGCGCGATCGCGCCGGTGAATTCGACCTCGCTGGAGGCGTTGGAGTGATTGCCCAGCTTGTCCTTCAGGCGCTGCAGGTGAAACTCGTTGCGGCTGCCGTCGGGCAGGATGCGCGGCAACAAAAAGCACGAGATCCCCTCCGGCTGCCCGCTCGCGGACTCGGCCTGGGCGAGCACCAGGAACAGGTCCGACATCGGCGCCGAGCAGAACCACTTGTGCCCCACCAGCTCGTACTCCGCGCCCGGCCCGCCCCCGTTCAAGGGGCGCGCGACCGTGGTGTTGGCTTTCACGTCCGAGCCGCCCTGCTTCTCGGTCATCGCCATGCCCGCTATAGCCGAGCCCTTCTCGCGCGCGTCGATCAATCGCGGGTCATAGGTCGTGGCGGTCACCAGCGGCCCCCACTCGGCCAGCAGCTCCGGCTGGGCGCGCAAAGCCGGCAGCACCGCAAAGGTCATCGTGATCGGACAGGCGAACCCGGCCTCGGCCTGCATCGCGGTCATGTACATAGCCGCCCGCGCCGCGTGCGCCGCCGGCTCGGAGCTGGTCCAAGGCAGCGAGTGCAGCTCGTGCTCGACGCCCATCTGCATCAACTTGTGCCAGGCGGGGTGGAACTCGACCTCGTCGATCCTGTTGCCGTAGCGGTCGTGCGTCTTGAGCACCGGCTTGTTCTCGTTGGCCTGCGGTCCCCACACCTGCTGAGGCTCGCCGCCCACCAGCTTGCCCAACTCCGAGGCCCGCTCGGTGACCCAAGCGGCGCCCTCGCGCTCGGTCGCCTCGACCAGCGGCAGGTTGCTCGCGAACACGTCCACGTCCTTCAGCGGAGGCGGTTGGTTGGCCACGCTGTGCGTCTGCCACGGAGCTCGCTGTGCCACGGTTGCCATCACACGAAAGGTTAGCTCCCCGCGATAGCATCGCCTCGCCCCCGCCCAAACCGCTTCCCGCAGAAGGACCAGCCCATGGCCAAGATCAAGGTGCAAAACCCCGTCGTAGAGCTCGACGGCGACGAGATGACGCGCATCATCTGGTCGTTTATCAAGGAGCAGCTGATCCTGCCCTACCTCGACGTCGAGCTCGACTACTACGACCTCTCGATCGTCTCGCGCGACGCCACCGAAGACGCGATCACGGTGCAGGCCGCCGAAGCGATCAAGCGCCACGGCGTCGGCGTCAAGTGCGCCACGATCACCCCCGACGAGGCCCGCGTGCAGGAGTTCGGCCTGAAGGAGATGTACCGCTCGCCCAACGGCACGATCCGCAACATCCTCGGCGGCGTCATCTTCCGCGAGCCGATCGTCATCTCCAACGTCCCCCGCCTGGTGCCCGGTTGGACCAAGCCGATAGTGATCGGCCGTCACGCCTTCGGCGACCAGTACCGCGCCACCGACATGGTGGTCCCCGGCGAGGGCAAGCTGGTGCTCACATTCACGCCCAAGGATGGCGCCGAGCCGATCGAGCTCGACGTGTACGACTTCCCAGGCGGGGGCATCGCGATGGCGATGTACAACCTCGACGCCTCGATCCGCGACTTCGCGAGGGCCTCGATGCGCTACGGCCTGGACCGCGGCTACCCCGTGTACCTATCGACCAAGAACACGATCCTCAAGCGCTACGACGGCCGCTTCAAGGACCTCTTCGGAGAGATCTACGAGACCGAGTTCAAGGCCGACTTCGAGGCCGCCGGCATCTCATACGAACACCGCCTCATCGACGACATGGTGGCCGCCTCGCTGAAGTGGGAAGGCGGCTACGTGTGGGCCTGCAAGAACTACGACGGCGACGTCCAATCGGACACCGTCGCCCAGGGCTTCGGCTCGCTCGGCCTGATGACGAGCGTGTTGATGAGCGCCGACGGCAAGACCGTCGAGGCCGAGGCCGCGCACGGCACCGTCACACGTCACTACCGCGCCCACCAGCAGGGCAAGCCAACCTCGACGAACCCGATCGCCTCGATCTTCGCCTGGACGCGCGGCCTGCAGGCGCGCGGGCGGATGGACTCAACGCCCGAGGTCTCCCAGTTCGCCGAGACGCTCGAGCGCGTCTGCGTCGAGACGGTCGAAGAAGGCAAGATGACCAAGGACCTGGCCTTGCTCGTCGGCCCCGACCAACAGTGGCAGACCACCCAAGAGTTTCTAGCCTCGATCGACCACAACCTCAAGCAGGAGATGAATAAGTGAGCAATCCCGTCCGAGTCACCGTCACAGGCGCCGCCGGCCAGATCGGCTACAGCCTCGTGTTCCGCATCGCCAGCGGTCAACTCTTGGGCCCCGACCAGCCCGTCGACCTGCGCCTGCTGGAGATCCCCCCGGCGATGGGCGCCCTTGAGGGAGTGGCGATGGAGATCGTCGACTGCGCCTTCCCGCTGCTGGCGGGCCTGGACCTGCACGACAATCCCCAGGACGCCTTCGACGGAGTCAACATCGCCCTGCTCGTCGGCTCGCGTCCGCGCACAAAGGGCATGGAGCGCGCCGAGTTGCTGTCCGAGAACGGCAAGATCTTCACCGTCCAAGGCAAAGCTTTGAACGACAAGGCGGCCTCCGACGTCAAGATCCTCGTGGTCGGCAACCCCGCCAACACCAACTGCTTGATCGCGATGAACAACGCGCCCGACATCCCCCGCGAGCGCTTCACCTCGATGATGCGCCTCGACCACAACCGCGCCGTCGCCCAGCTCGCCGCCAAGCTGGCCGTGCCCGTCACCGACGTCTCCCAGATGGGCGTCTGGGGCAACCATTCGCCGACCATGTACCCCGACCTG
The DNA here is from genome assembly GCA_963753145.1 of uncultured Solirubrobacterales bacterium. Taxonomy (GTDB): domain Bacteria; phylum Actinomycetota; class Thermoleophilia; order Solirubrobacterales; family Solirubrobacteraceae; genus Palsa-744. Next base: position 209,694 of record CAVWAX010000003.1, on the reverse strand, counting down.
TTCCACGCCCAGGTGCGCGGCGAGCAGGCCGCCAAGGTCCTCGACGACCAGGCCTGGATCGAAGACCAGTTCCTGCCCGGCGTCGGCAAGCGCGGCGCCGCGATCATCGAGGCGCGCGGCGCCTCCTCGGCCGCCTCGGCCGCCAACGCCGCGATCGACCACGTCCGCGACTGGGTCGGCGGCACGTCCGACTGGGTCTCCATGGGCGTCGTCTCAGACGGCTCCTACGGCGTCCCCGAGGGCCTCATCAGCGGCTTCCCCTGCACCTGCTCCGGCGGTGAGTGGAAGATCGTCGACGGCCTCGACCTGGACGATTTCTCCCGCTCGCGGATCGACGCCTCCGTCGCCGAGCTCACCGGCGAGCGCGACACCGTCCAGAGCCAGGGCTTGATTTAGCCGTTAACGACAACGGCCGGGTGGCATAAGCGCACCCGGCCGTTGATCACACTGGTAAGTCCGGGCCTAGGACGCCGGATGCCAACCTCTGCCTTGCTTCTTTATCTTCTTTTCCTGCTCGAGGCCGGGCAGGACGCGATACAGGTAGTTCTGCTTGATCCCCATCTTGGCGGCGAGCTCGGGGATCGTGATGCCGGGCTGGCCGGTCACGTACTGGAGCGCCTGGGCGGCACGCGTGCCGCTGCCCTTGCGGCGTCCGGCGCGACGCGGCGCGGCCTTGGTGGCTGCCGGAGCGGCCGCCTCGGTCGTGGTGGCGGCTGCCGCCGTGGTCGCGCTCTTGCGCCCCGGGGGACGTCCGCGCCGCTTGCCGGTCGCGGTCTTCGAGCCGCGCGGGCGGCCCGGTCCGCGCTTGGCGGGAGCGGCCGCGGCAGCGGCGGGAGCCGCGGCAGCGCGGGGAGCAGACGTCGAGCCGCGCACACCCGAAAGCGCCGTGGCCGCCGCCTCCAGGCGGTTGTACTCGTCGATCAGCGGCTTCAGCTCCGCCAGTCGGTCGTTGATCTCTCGGCGCTTCTCGTCAAGGAAGTCAGTCACGATTTGTGTCCTGTTCACTGGGAGTGAATGCGGCTCGAAGGTCGAGCTGCACGGTCTATTGAGCTTCACTCTACACAATTCTCCGGATCCTCTGTGCGCATAGGCACGTTTTGCAACGGATTTACCGGGAATAGCTCGCCATCAGGTCGCGCAGTCGCTCCAGTGTGTGCGTCGCCTCGCGCTCTGGCATACCTCCCACCAGTGCGCGGCTCGCCAGCGCTCCGAGCGGTCCGAGCGGGGCGCGGAACTCATTGAGGTAGTCAAAGCGCGTGCAACCATCAGAAGCGGGCGTCAGCGTGTACTCGGTGCGCGCACGCGAGCGCGCCGGCCCGCGCCCCTCCCACACGGCGCGCTTGCCGGGCTCGCACTGCACCAGAGTCCAGTGAACATCGACGCTGACACCTCTCAGGTGGATTTGCTGGTCCATCCGGTAGCCCTTGCGTGCCGTCCCCTCGTCGCAGTGGCGCAGCTTGCGGTGAATCGTGACCCAATCGCCCAGGCGCTCGGGATCCATCACGGTGTCCCAAACATCGCGCGGCGCAGCCGGGAGCTCGATCGAGGCGCTGACCGTGCTCATCGCGCCGCCAGCTCCTCGCTGCGTTCCCACTCACCCAACGCGTGTTCCACGGCGGAGTCGAATGAGTGCAAGTCCACGTCGAGCAGCTCGGCCGGATCCTCGCCGCGCGGCAGCAGATCGCCCGTGAGGCTTTCCATCAAAGGCAGCACCAGCTCCGGCTGCTCGTCGGCGATCGCGGCCGCCACGCGCGCGGCGATCGGCGTGACTGTCACCCCGATCGGCACGGTCGGGCGCGCCAGCATCATCAGCTCGGCGATGCGCTCGACGATCTCTCCATAGGTCAACGTCTCCGGTCCCCCCGCGTCGAGCGAACGTCCACCTACAGACTCTGAGCAGGCGCACTCGGCGAGCATCTCGACGATGTCGCGCTCGTCGATCGGCCTGCTGCGAAAGTGTCGCCACGCGGGTAGGGCAAGGATCGGCATGCGCTCCACCAGGCGCACCAAAAAGCGAAACGAGCGCGACCTTGCGCCGATCACTATCGACGCTTTCAGGGCCACCGAATCGGGGACCGTCTCGAGCAGGATGCGTTCCACCGCGCTCCGGCTCGAAAGGTGCGGGGACGCGCGCTCGGCCCCGGGCAGGGGCCCGCCGAGGTAGACGATCCGGCGCACACCGGCCGCGCGCGCGGCCTGGGCGAACGTGTGGGCCGAGGCGCGCTCGCGCGCGGAGAACGTGTCCCCCTCGGGCCCCGGGGGCTCCATCGAATGGATCAGGTAATAGGCGACCTCGACCCCCCGCAGCGCCGTCGAGAGACCGGCGCCGCTGAGCGTGTCGCCGATCGTCAACTCGAAATCGTCCAGGCCGATCGCGTCGTGCGTCGAGGATCTCGTAGCCGCGAGCGCGCGCTCGACGCGGCCGCGGTCGCGGGCCAGGGCTCGCACCTCCTCGCCTCGCTCCAACAGGCGCGGCAGCAAGGCCGCGCCGGCGAAGCCGGAGACGCCTGTGAGCAAGATGCGCATGGATGCATCATGGCGAGTTTTTCCTTGCGATTTGCGAAGTCGGCGCCGCGGCGACCTTGAGCGAGAGGCCCGCCGGTGCTTTGATGCTGCCTCCCCCCGAGTCGAGCCAAGGAGAGTCAGTGCCGAAGCAGAGCAAGCGCGCCACCCGCAAGGTCACTTGCGAGGAATGCTTCTTCCACCGCAACCTGCTCTGCGCCCTGGACCTGAGCGAACCGTGCGCCACCTTCCGCCCCGCCGAGGCCAAGCTTGCTCCGCCGCGCCAAATGCGTTTCGAGTTCCGCCAAGAGCGCCGCTCGCGCGCTGCTTGGGCGTTTCCCTCGGCTCAGGAGCAGGCCGCCCTTCATGCTTGATGTTGTTCCGGTCGGCGCATGCGCCGACCGGCCTGTCGCGCATGCGCGACAGGGACAGGGCCGCATGCGGCCCTGTCTTCCTGGTCATTGATGTATCTGTTCCGCGTGCTTGGCGATCCAGCGCGCGCCCGGGGTGTCGGTCAGGCCGTGCGCGATGATCGAACACAAGACGACCAGGGCGGTCAGGTCGAAGATCTGCCGGCCGGCCGCGATGTGCTGGTCGAGCACCAACAGCGAGAAGGTCATCGTCGCAACGCCCTTGGGGCCGAACCAGCCCATGAACAATCGCGTCTGGGCGTCGGTATCGGTGCCCATCAGGGCGATCCAGACCGCCACCGGGCGCGCCACCAGGAACGTCGCGGCGACGACGCCGAGCGCCGCCCAGCCGCTGCTCTCCAAGGCATCGAAGGTGAGCAGCGAGCCGAACACCACGAAGATCCCCAGCTTGACGATCTCGACGATCTCATCGGCGCGCTGCTCGAAGTGACGGCGCAGGTCCGGCCGGCGCACCCCGAGAACGATCGCGGCCACGAATACGGCGATGAAGCCGTTGCCGCGCGGCGAGAGCACCGTGATCCCGTACGTCGCGAAGGCCACACCCAAGGCGTACAGCGACTTTTGGTGTGAAGGAATCGGATGCTCCAAGGGGCGCTTGCTCTCGCGGGGCATCAACATCGAAGCGCACCAGCCGAGCGCCAGCCCGAACAGGAAGCCGAGCCCGACATCCTGGAGCACGAAGCGCCACCACACGAAGTTGTGAGTTTCGCTGGACAGCGCCGCCAAGAAGGCGAGCACCGCCGGCAGCGCCAGCCCGTCGTTGAGGCCCGACTCGAGGTTGAGCGAATGGCGGATCAGGCGCGGTACGCGCGGATTGGTGACGATGCTCGACGTCAAGACAGGGTCGGTGGGGGAGAGCAAAGCGCCCAACAGCAGCGACTCGGTCCAGCTCAAGCCCACCATCACGTGCGCCGCGGCGGCGACGATCGCGGCGGTGATCGGCATCGCGATCGCCAGCTTGCGCAGGGGCAGATGCCAAGCCTTCTGGAGCATCTCGCCCTCGACCTCCAAGCCGTCCCTGAACAGGATCACGATCAGGGCCACGAACGCGAGGTCCTCGACGAACCCCGACTGGGCCTTGAAGCTGACCCATTCGAAGCCCCCGTCTCCGACTATGAATCCGGCGACCACGAACAGCGCGGCCAGCGACAGGAACGAGCGCTGAGCCAGGCCCGAGGCCAGCGCACCGACGATCAAAAGCCCGCCGAGGAACGCGGCGGTCGCCTGAAAGGTGGCCACGCTAGCTCGCGTCCCGGTGGGGACACCCGGCCCCAGCCGGGTAGGTGTGTGCGCGCGTTGGGCGTTCGAAGCCGATCATCAGGGGTATATTGGACCTAATCGACAAAGCTTTCCCTCAGAGGCGGTGCTCTCCATGGCGGCAAAAGACAAGATCGGCAAGGCAAGCGAGGCGGTGCGCTCAAGCGAGTACATCAAACGCTTGATCGAGGACGAGCAGCTGCGCGCGAACCTGCTCGCGGCCTACGCCTCGGCTCGCAGCGCCTATGGGCGCGTCAACAACGGCAAGCCCGCCACCAAGGCCCTGTTCGAGGACCGCAAGCTCCAGAAGGAGCTGGCCGAAGCGGCGACCGCGTTGCGCGACGCGTCCTATGCGATCCGCGAGCCAGCCCCCAAGCCGCGGCGCAAAGGCGGCCTCGGGCGCCTCGTGCTGCTGGCGCTCGTCGGCGCCGTGCTGGCGCTGGCGCTGAGCGAGGACCTGCGCTCCAAGGTGCTCGACCTGTTGTTCGGCGCCGAGGAGGAATTCGACTACAGCTCCACCACGATGCCCGCCCAGGAGGCTCCCACGCCGGAGAGCGCTCCCGCCGCGTGAGCGCCGCGACCGACACGACGACGCGCGCCTCGGCGGTCAAGCCCGCCGGCGCGGCCGGGGCGGGCGCCGCTGAGGCCGGCGCGGGCGCGGCCGGAGCCGGTAGGGCGCTTTCGGGCGAGAAGGCCCAGCGCATCGTCGAGGCGATGCGCCACTCGGTTGCTCGCCGAGGCGTCGCCGGCTCGACGTTCGACCACGTCTCGCGCGAGGCGGGTGTCTCGCGGGGGCTGCTGCACTACTACTTCGGCACCAAGGAGCAACTCCTCGTCGAGGCCGCGCGGCGCGACTGCGACCAGCGCATCGAAGTGCTCGAGCGCCAGCTCGCCGGGGCCCAGACCGCCGACGACTTCGTCGCGCTCCTGGCCCAGAACCTGCAGGAGACGATCCACGAGGACCCCGACTTCGTGACGCTCCTGTTCGAGCTGTTCACGCTCTCGCGCCGCAACGCCGACATCGCCGTCGAGTACGCCCGGCTGGTCTCGCTCACGCGCGAGCGCCTGGCCAGCGTGCTGGCCGCCGCCCAGGAGGACGGGGTCCTGCGCCTGCACGCCGAGCCGGAGGCGGTCGCCGACATCCTGTTCTCGATCGGCGACGGCTTCGCCCTGCGCATGATCGCCGAGCCCGAGCGCGACTTTTCCGCCTCGATCCAAGCGGGCATCGAGTGCGCCCGCTCGCTGCTGGCCGACTGACGTTTCGGCCGCGCTCTTATAATCGAGTCTCATGCCCATCTATGAGTACAAGCGCCCCGACGGCACCACCTTCGAGGTCCAGCAGGCTTTCAGCGACGATCCCCTGACCGTCGATCCCGAGACGGGCGTGGCCGTCGAACGGGTCCTACACGCCCCCGCGGTCCACTTCAAGGGCAAAGGCTTCTACAACACCGACTACGGCACCCGCAAGCGCCAGCGCGAGAACGCGGCGTCCGCCTCGGAGGGCTCCTCCGCCAAAGAGGACTCCTCCTCGGGCGAGAAAGCCGACGCGGGCAAGGGCGACTCGAAAGAGTCCCAGTCCTCGGGGTCCGACGGCGGGGCGAAAGACAGCAAACCGGCTGAGAAAGCCGCCGAGGCCCCCCGTTCGGGGACAAGCAAACCGGTCGCGGCGGCGAAGTAGTCCGCGCAAGGGTGCACTAGTCCTCGAAGGGGTGCCTACGCGCGCGCGGGGGGTGTTCGCCTCAGCCGGCCGGCCTATGTACCCTGAGCGTGCGGAGTCACCGACGTCGGCGCGTTACCTGGCAATGCGACTGCGGCGACGATGCCCGACTGGGCCAGCGACTCTTGTATCGATGCTGGATCGTCCGACGGGGCGGACACTATCTCTACGCTTGCGCGCGACGCGATCTCGTGCAGATGGGACGGAGGCTTGCCGGCAACGACGAGCACGCCCTTCGCGTCTGAGCCCCGATCGTGCGCGACCGCGTTCTGAGCGGCGCAATCATCGCCAAACCAAGTCCTTTGATGTCGAAGTCCACACCAGGCGACCTATCGACAGTATGGCAACCGCGAGTGCCGTTGCCGAGCCGTAAAGGAAATCAACCGACGCGTTTCCGGGCGGCGGAGGTGTCGCGCCGACGAAAGCCTCAGCAGTTCACGGCAGCGTTGAGCGCTCGGCACACTTGATTCATCTTCTCTGGGCCGAGCTTTGTGATTCGTCGGGTCAGTAGCGCCTTCTCCGGGCAGAAGGTGTTGTCCAACACGAGGGCGCAGGCATGCGGCATGCCATCGCCCTCATCGAGATGGACGTGTGTGGGGATGTCGCGCGCTGAGGTAGTCGTTGGCACGACGAGCAGGCGGTTCAGTACGTCGGTCGCCTCCTCGCGTGTGATGACCAGCACGGGTCGGGGCTTTCGGTGGGGCGATTCGTGCCACCACACCTCGCCTCGTGTTGGAGTCATGCGTGTCGCGATCCGGGCCTTGCGCTGTCCTCTTCGGCGTCCATCTCAGCGAGCATGCTGTTGGCTGTGTCGTCGAGCATCGCACCGAGGTCGCCCCACTCATCGACGATGTCGCCCTCCTGCCGCGAGGTGAGGAACGCGAGCACCGGTGCGAGCTCCGACTCAGGCAGCTCGTCCAACACCCTGTGAGCCTGTTCGCGCGCGGTCATGTCCGCAATTTTAGCGTTACGTGCCCACCGGATCTTGAGCCCGATGTCGCAGCCGTCACAAGCACCACGTCTCGCCAAATACCGGTTGCTCAGCCAGCCAAAAAGCGCGCGGCCGCGGAGCGACGCTCGCTTTCTGAGACGGTGAGGCCTTCCTCGCCGTCGGGGAGGGTGATCGCGCCGGAGGGCTTGAGCACGTGGGTGGGGGGTGTGCCGCCGATCGCGAGGGCGCCGAACAGGCCGAGCAGGGTGGTGCCGCTCATGTCGGAGATGATCGCCGGGGGCGCGTTCCAGGCGATCAGGGGCATGCGGACGAAGCTCGAAAAGGACGCCAGGCGGGACTTCATGTCGTTGAACAGGGCCTGCTGGTGTTCCTCGCGCTGGATGTCGGTCTCATTCGGTTTGCACAGGTTCTCCCTCGTGCGGGCCAAGGCGAGCGCCTGCTTGCCGTTGAGCTGGTGGGTGCCTTTGGACAGGCGCAGCGTGTAGCCGCCGTTGCGTGAGCCGCCGTCGAGGTTCGCCACGATGCACCCGCCCGTGTAGCTGACGCCGCCCATCGCGTCGATCAGCTGGGGGAAGTTTTCGAAGTTGACTTCCACCAGGTGGTTGATCGGGATGTGCACCAGTTCTTCGACCACCCTGATCGACAAGGCCGGCCCGCCGAAGGCGTAGGCGGCGTTGATCTTGTTCAGGCCGTGGCCGGGGATGTCCACGATCGTGTCTCGCGGGATCGACAATCGCGCCGCGTGCCCGCCGCCGGTGCGGATCAGCATGATCGTGTCTGAGCGGCTCGGCCCCGACGTGTTGGCGCCCGGTTCCTTGGAGCCCTTGGGGCGTTTGTCGGAGCCGAGTACGAGGATGTTGTTGGGCGAGGTCAGTGGATAGCCGGCCGGCTTGAGCGCCGCAGCCACGTCGGAGGGGGGAGGCGTGCGCTCGAAGTGGGCGCTGATCAGGAAGAGGACCAGCGATAGCGCCAGCCACGCGACGATCAAGCCGAGCAGGTAGAGCAGCAGGCGCCTCGGTTTGGTGTGCTTGCGCCAATCGATCTCGCGCGCACTGCCGCCGCCCCCCGCCCCAGCCGGCTCGCCCGGCCGCCGTGGGCGACGCGGGCCCTTGGGCGGCAGCTCGCCGACGAGCGTGTCGGCGTCGCGCCCCCCGCCGATGCGAGGGGTCGCGCGGTAACGCTTGTAGTTGGGCCCATCGCGTGGATCTTCCGTCACCGGCTTGCTCCTCGCTCAGCTCTGCTTGTGGTCACGAAGCCTGTTGTGCGCGATCTCGTAGACGGTGAGCGCGTGGGAGCCAGACGGGTGGTGGCGCACTCCGAAAGCCAGGTAGAGCAGCACAGGTTTCTCCGCCTCTCTGTCAACCCGGAAGATCATTCCAAAGCGTCCATCCGGCCGAGGCAGGTAGACCTTGACGCAGTCCGGCAGATGAGTTCCATCGCGTCCTTCCCGCTCGCATGGCTTTAGGTGCGAGTGCGGAACGCCTCCCGCCTGATAGGCGCCAAGCGCGGTCTCGGCGGCCGTTTGGCCCGCCGGCGTGGTGCGCGCGAGATCCGCGTCCCGCGCATCGGGATCGACTCGCACCGGGAAGTGCGGCTCGGATGGCGACATGGCCTACCCCTCGCCGTCAGGTGGCTGCATGTGCGGACCGTGCTCGCGCCAAAAGGCCGCCGACTCGTCCGCAGTCATCGCACGGGTGCCCTGGCGTCTGCGGATCGCGGAGATCCCGGTGTCCCGGACGAGCACGAGACGCCCGTCGGGGCGCTCCTCCTCGATTACGTACTCGCCGACGCGATCGCCGCTGAGCGTCACATGCGGTTGTGTAGCCACGGCATTCATGATGCCAGACCCTCCTTCGGTCGTGAAGCTGTCGAATCGGCCAATGTAGTGGGCGTGTGCGACGGTATTCTGCGCGTCCTCCCGTCTCAGGTGCAGTTAGAGCCCTACGGGGGACTTGACAGGAGGGATCGCTGGTGGTATGTTGCCGCCAGCGCTTGTCATCCATGTGTTTTGGGTGGTGGGGCGGACATAAGGTCGGGTCGGGGTCGGTCCTCGTGGTCGACACCAACTTAGTTTTGACGGGGACCTTGGGAGAGGGACCTGCTCGTTTTTTTTGAGAGGGAGTTGTTTTTCGCGTGGTTTCTTTTGGGGATAACGTGCTTGGGAGTCCTTGCGCCTCTCTTGGGGGCGTAATAGGACGCGTCAGCGTCGCTGACGCGTCTCTCTCTCTCTCTCTCTCTCTGGCCGAGCCGGCTTCTAGCCGCTAGGCCCACTCGCCGCGGCAGGACTGCGCGGCCCTCCGGCGATAGGCGCCGGATCGGATTTCTCTGTTCGTTTTCGCCCCGGCGTCGAGCCGTAGCTCGACGTTCTTGGGCTGCGATCAATCACGCCTCATCGTCGAGCTGGGGCTCATCTACATGGGAGGCCTCACGGTGACGAGTCAAGTCACGGTCACGTTCCGCAGCGCCCTGACAGCGCTCCTGGCGTCGATATGCGCACTCGCGCTGTTCGCCGCGAGCGATGCTCACGCCGCTGTAACGCACCCGTATACAGGCGTATCTTTCGGTCCCGGTGGCGTCGGCTCGGGCAGCTTCCAGCATGTTGCCAGTGTGGCCGTCGATCCTCGCAATGGCGATGTGTACGTGCTCGACGGAGAAGGCCGGGGCCTGTACAAGTTCAACGCGAGCGGGGAACCGGTCGATTTCTCGAGTACCGGTACGAACGTGATCGAAAAAACCGAAAGCGGAGGAGGGCAGATTTCTCAGGTTGCGGTTGACGGATCGAGCGGTCCGGCTGCCGGCGACATCTACGTAGCGACCTACTACCACGGCGTGCGCGTATACAACGAAAGTGGGAAATATATTGGGGAACTGAGCGAAGAACATTCGTGCGGTGTGACCGTGGACTTGTCCGGCCAGGTGTACGTCAGTAATCTCGACGCTGGGACCCTCAAACGCTACGCGCCGACTGCAAATCCGGCAACGAACGTCGATGAAAACGGCTCAATGGGCGGTCTGCCAAATATCTGTAATATCGCGGTTGACAGCGCCGGCGACGTGTTTGGTGCAAATTACGCTAAAAACGGCGTTTATGAGTACGAAGCGCTCCAGTTCGGCTCGCTCTCCGCGACAGGCACACAGATCGACCCTGCCGCCATAACGCTGGCGATCGATCCACAGAGCAGTAATCTGTTCACCAGTGGCGCCGGCACGATCACGCAATACGACATAAGTGTCCAGCCGCCCTCGACGCAGGGCAGCACCGGTGGCCCAGGAGCACCCGGGGAACTACAGGGGTACGGTGCTTACGGCGTGGCGATCAACCACGCAACAGGCGAACTCTACGCCGGCGACGTTGACCACGTCGAGATCTTCGGGCCGCCCGAAGCAGTACCTGGGGCGATCACCGAAAAAGCCCGCAACCGGACCGCCTCGCAGGCCACCCTCGAGGGGACCGTCGAACCGGCGGAAGCTGAAGTGACCTCCTGCTTTTTTGAATACCACCACGAATCGTCGCGGGAAAGCGTGTCATGCGAACCGGCGCCGCCCTACGCGGGCTCTTCCGTGCAGGTCTCGGCGGTGGCGAGCGGCTTGCGACCGGGCACCGCCTATCAGTATCGGATCGTCGTGGTCACCTCGCGCGGCACCTATTCAGGGAAGGAAGTGACATTTACTACCCCCGGTCCCCAAATAGAAGGGGAGCGCTCCGAAAGCGTGGGGTCGAAGACGGCCATAGCGGCAGCCCGTATCGTTGCTGGCGAAGAACCCACTGTGCGTTACTACGTCGAATATGGCACATCGGACTCGTACGGCAAGAGCACTACGCCGCTCGAAGTCGAAGAAGAAGAAGCCAGCGCCAAAGTTCACATCGGCGGGCTGAACTCGCAAACGACCTATCATTTCCGGTTCGTGGCCGAAAACACCACGGCGACGACCTATGGTCCAGACCAGACGTTCACGACTGGCGACGTGGTCTCAAACGAGTCGTTCTCGCACGTCAGCTCCGAAGCCGCGGTTGTGAGCGCCGAAATCGACCCCGGCGGGGTCTCGACCAGCTGCGTCGTGGAATATGGCAGCAGCAGTGCCTATGGGTCGAGCACGTCGCCCGTCAATATCGGCGCCGGGGAAGGACGCGTCGCTGTCGATGTCAGGCTTTCCGGGCTGCGGGCGGGCGCCAGCTATCACTTCCGGTTTGTCGTGACGAACGAAAGTGAAGTCGATTCAGGGGAAGACCTGTCGTTCACCACCCACGTGCTCTCGACGTCTGGTTTGCCGGACGGGCGAGGCTACGAAATGGTCACGCCCGTCGAAAATGAGGGGGCCGAACCATACGCGCCGCTGGACGCCGGCTTTAACGAAGAAAACGCCATCTTCTCAGAAGACCCGTTTGCGGCAGCGGCGGATGGGGATGCCGTCTCCTATCTCGGCTCGCCGACCTCATCCGGTAACGGCAGTCAAGGTGATGGTGAAGGCAATCAGTATCTCGCGAGGCGCGATGCAAATGGCGAATGGATCCAGACGGACATACAGCCCGCCGGTTACAAGTCGCCAAAATATTGGGGCTTCTCCAGCGACCTTCAGCACGCTGTTCTGTCCTCCAGCGAACCGATCGAAGGGCGCGGTGTGCCGCACGGCTACGAAGGGCTCTACGCTCGGGATGAAGCGAATGGTTACAGTCCATTGTTCTCGGTGAAGCCGCCGAACCGTTCTACGACGAGATTCGGCGCGGCTACGGCCGAAGGATACGTGGGTGGTATTGGAAAGCTTTATGCCGGCGCGTCGGCTGATTTCACTCATTTGCTGTTCGAGGCAAACGATGCGTTGACCAGCGAAGCCGAAGACCCGGAAAGCGAATACAACAATCTGTACGAGTCGATCGAAGGTCAGTTGCGCTCGATCAATGTGCTGCCCGAAGGTACGGCCGCGCCGGATGCATCGTTTGGAGCGGCCGAGCGGGAAGGCGCGTCTCCGGTGGACTTCAGTCATGTGATCTCCTCGGACGGCTCGCGTGTTTTCTGGACGGACATGAACACGGGTGCGTTGTATGTGCGCGAAGATGGCTCTCGCACCGCTTTGGTCGCAAAAGAAGCGACCTATCTGACTGCTTCGTCTGATGGGAGGGAGGTCATCTTCACGAAGGAAGAAGGCGACCTGTACGAGAAGGATCTCCAGAGCGGGATCACGCAAGACCTCGAGCCCGACGCCGAAATGCTTGGGATCCTCGGCGCGAGCGAAGACTTGAGCTACGTCTATTTCGTGGGGCGCGGTGTCCTCGCGCCCGGAGGGCAAGCAGAACGAAACAACCTCTATCTACTGCATGACGGCGAAACCCGCTATATCGCCACGCTCGGGACCGCGCGCGAAGAAGAAAAACCCGGCGAAACGCTATATCCACAATCGAACAGGTCGAGTGTCGATCTTCCGTGGGAGTCGGATATCGGACATCGCACGGCTGGGGTAACGCCGTCCGGTCAGGACGTCGTGTTCATGTTGACGCAGAGCTTGACTGGTTACGACAATTTGGGCCCAGAAGGCCGGGTGGTCGAGGTGTATGTGTACGACGCCGCCAGTGGTGCGCTCTCGTGTGTGTCGTGCGATCCGACCGGGGAGCGGCCGACCGCCGTTGCGGGTCAGTACACAGCTGGTGGGTTCTTGGCGATCAGTGCTTACCCGACCTACCAGTTGCATGTCATCTCAGACGATGGTGGGCGTGTGTTCTTTGAGAGCAGGCAGCCGTTGCTTCCGCAGGCGAGCGATCAAAAGTTGAATGTGTATGAGTGGGAGCGTGAGGGTTCCGGGAGCTGTCGGGATTCGGATGGATGCGTGTATCTGCTTTCGACAGGCTCGAGTCCCACTTCGTCTTATTTCATCGACGCGAGCGCCGATGGAAACGACGTGTTCTTGATGACTCGTTCTGAGTTGGTCGAAAAGGACAAGAACGAATACAACGACATCTATGACGCTCACGTCGGTGCGGTAGAACCGGCAGCGGCGCCGCGTTGTACCGGTACCGGTTGTCAGGGCGTGCCGGCCTCGCCGCCGATATTCGCGACGCCTTCGAGCGTCACGTTCAACGGGGTCGGCAACTTCGCCGCCGCGGTTGCCAAGGCTAAACCAAAGGCGAAGACGAAAGCCAAGGTGAGGGCGAAGAAGAGGCGATGCGTGTCTAAGCATGCTCGTCGTGCACGCAAGGCAGGGAAGAAACGCGTAAAGGCGGTTGGATGTCGGCGCAAGACGGTCGCGCGACACACACATAACAAGAGCAAGAAAGGGAGCGCACGATGAGCTTTGTCGGTCTTCGAGGCAGGTTCTGTCTATCGCTCCTGGCGGTTGTGGTTGTGTTGGCGGGCGGGCTGGCGACTGCGGGTCGCGCGCATGCCGAAGAAGGTTCGGCGCCGGGCTGGGAGGTCGATGAGATCTCCTATCCCACCCTGCTTCGTGCCGGCAGCGAAGATTATCTGATGCTGCAGATCTACAACGTCGGTCGGCAGGCGAGCAGCGGCACGATCGACGTGACCGACGTGCTGCCCGCGGGAATGATCGCTACCGAAGCGGCCTACGGTTCACCGGGACAATGGCAATGCAGCGTCGGCACGATTGTGAAATGCACCAACAGCGGACACCTATCAGAAGTCCCGCCTGGGCAAATGGTGTTGTTGGCAATCGCGGTTCGCGCTCCCGCGCAGGCTAGCGGTTCTGCCGAAAATCAGGTGACGGTGTCCGGTGGTGGGGCGGTGACACCGGCGAACTCGGTCGAGTCGGTCGAGTACGGTTCGGGAGCCGCGGGATACGGTTTCGAGCATGTGGACGGCTGGTTCTCGAACGAGAACGGCACGCTCGACACCCAAGCAGGCTCACACCCATACACGCTGACGATACCCTTCTCGCTGAACAACATTGGCTACTATCCCGCCGATGAAGCACGCGACATAACGGTGAATCTCCCGCGCGGCTTGATCGGAAACCCCACCGCGATCCCGCGCTGCACATCCGCGCAACTCAACGCCCAAGGATGTCCCGCCGACACCCAGGTGGGAGTTGACCATGCGGCCTTGGGCGGGCCGCAGGCGCTTGCCTACCCCGAAGGTGAACGGTCTGAAATCTACGAATACGGGAACGGCTTCATCTTCGATCCGGCGTTGCAGGTTTATAACATGGTTCCGCCACCGGGTGTACCGGCGCAACTCGGCTTTTCGCTTGCGGGGATCGGGACGCGGATCAACACGTTCGTGCGCAGTGGTAGCGATTATGGCATCAGGTCTGCGATCAACAATATCCCCCAACGCCAGATCACGTTCAACACGATCACGATCTGGGGCGAACCGGGAGACCAGACCCACGATTATCAGCGAGCACAGGAGAGGCCAGGCTCAGAACTCATCGAATATGGCGTTCATTCGAGTGTTGGTCGTGTGCCTTATTTGACGTTGCCGACGGCTTGTGAAGGCCCTCAGGCGTTTGTGGACAGTACGGATGCGTGGCCTGAAGAAGGCATTGAGGCGCCCATCAGCGAACAGAGCATTCTCAGCCACGAAAACTCGGGCCTGTCGGCGGGTATCACTGGTTGCGATCGTCTGAAGTTCAACCCGACGATGACCGTCGCGCCAGACACGAGCCAGGCGGACACGCCTGCAGGATTGACCGTCGAACTGAAGACACCCCAGGAAGGATTGACCGCGGTCGAAGGACTCGCAACGTCGAACATCAAGGACACGACCGTGACGTTGCCTGAAGGTGTCGCGATCAATCCAGCGCAGGCTCACGGTCTGCAGGTCTGCACCATGGCGGAGTCCGCTGTCGGCACAGAAAACGCGCCGAGGTGCCCTGAAGCGTCGAAAGTCGGCACCGATGAAATAGAAACGCCGTTGTTGTTCCACAACCTCAAAGGCGACGTGTACGTCCTTGAATCGAACCCACCGAACCTGAAGCTGTTGGTTGCGGCGTCGGGTGAAGGGGTCAACCTGAAGCTCGTCGGCGACGTCCATCTCGACGAAACGACAGGACGGTTGACGACGACGTTCAGCGAAACGCCAGAGGTCCCGTTCAACGCGTTCCGTCTATCGTTCAGCGGCGGTCCGCAGGCGGCGTTGAGCACACCCACACGCTGCGGCTCCTACACCACGACAAGCGATTTCACGCCGTGGAGCACACCAAGTGTGCAGGATCAGCACCCGTCCAGCGAATTCGTCGTGACCAGCGGCCCTAACGGGTCGGCGTGTCCGGGCGCGGGAGCGTTGCCGTTCGGCCCGACGTTGACCGCGGGCTCGACCACCGATCAGGCTGGCGGGTTCACGGACTTCTCGTTGTTGTTGACCAGGGAAGACGGTCAGCAACGGATCGGGTCGTTGCAGTTCAAGACTCCCGAGGGCCTGCTGGGGATGATCAGCAAGGTCCCGCTGTGCCCAGAAGCAGAGGCAAATGCCGGTACGTGTTCGTCCGCGTCGCAGATCGGGCATACGGTTGTGGAGGCTGGTCCTGGTCCGTATCCGTTGGTGGTGCCTGAACCTGGTCAGCCGCCTGCGCCGATCTATTTGACGGGCGGGTATAAGGGCGCCCCGTACGGGTTGAGCATCGTGGTGCCGTTGAAGGTTGGTCCGTTCACGCTTCAAACACAGGTCGTGCGAGCACGCATCGAAGTGGATCCGATCACGACGCAGTTGACGATCACGACGGATCCGTTGCCGACGATCATCGACGGTATACCAGCCGATCTGCGGGCGATCAATGCTGTGATCGATAGGCCGGGCTTCATGTTCAACCCGACCGGTTGCGAAGCGGGAGCGTTCTCAGGCACCGCGTACGGCACTGAAGGATCGACAGCACCGATCGGCAGTCATTTCCAAATGGGTTCGTGTCGAGCCCTGACGTTCAAGCCGAACTTCAAGGTCTCAACCAGCGGTAAGACCTCCAGGAAGAATGGTGCGAGCCTGGATGCGAAGATCCTGTATCCGACCGGAGAACTGGGAGCCAACCAGGCGTCCTCGCAGTCGAATGTGAAGATGGTCAAGGTGGATTTGCCGAAGCAGTTGCCGTCGCGGTTGACGACGTTGCAGAAGGCGTGTCCTTCGGCGACGTTCGAAGCCGATCCGGCCAATTGCCCGGCGGACTCGCGGGTCGGCGAAGCGACGGCGATCACTCCGGTACTACCGGTGCAGTTGACGGGTCCGGCGTATTTCGTGTCCTATGGTGGCGCGAAGTTCCCCGAACTCGTGATCGTCCTGCAGGGCTATGGCGTGACGGTGTTCCTGCACGGTGAAACGTTCATCAGCAAAGCGGGGATCACGAGCAGCACGTTCCGTCAGGTACCGGATGTCCCGATTACGAGCTTCGAGTTGAAGCTGCCCGAGGGTCCGTATTCGGCGCTGGCGGCGAATGGGAATCTCTGCACGAAGAAGCTGAAGATGCCGACCGCGTTCACGGGCCAGAACGGAGCCGTCATACACGAGACGACGCCGATCAGCGTCACGGGTTGTGGGGCGAAGCACAAGGCGAAGAAGTCCAAGAAGCATAAGAAGAGTGGGAAAGGCAGTGTTGGCGGCCACAGCAAGAAGAAATGAGCCCAGGGTCGGCCGCGGCTCGGGTGGTCGCGGCCGACCGAACGGTCCGGGTGAGCCCGGTGGTCGTGGTGAGCCTGGTGGTCGTGGTCAGGTAGCCGAGCTGCAACGCGCTCGGCTACTTACGGCGATGGTGCAGGAGGTCTCTGAGCGTGGCGCCGCGAACGTCAGCGTCGGACACGTCGTCGGGCGTTCTGGTGTGTCGCGGCGCACGTTCTATGAGATCTTCCACGACCGCGAAGACTGTTTCCAGGCGGCGTTCGACGACGCACTCGCTCACGCCGAAGCGGTGGTCGTGCCGGCGTATGGGAGCGGAGGGGCGTGGCTCGCAAGGGTCCGGGCTGGACTGACCGCGCTGCTCGGGTTCCTCGACAGCGATCGCGCGGCCGCGCGCCTGTTGGTCGTGGAGAGCCTCGCTGCCGGGCCGGCCGCGCTCGAGCGGCGCCGCGAGGTGATCGCTCAACTCGTGTCGATCCTCGAGTTGGGGCGCACCGAAGGCAGCGCGAAGCTCGACCCGCCCGCTTTGACCGGCGAGGCGATCGTCGGGGGATTGCTGTCGGTTCTCCACGCTCGACTCGCCACCAGCCCGTCTTCGAAGACACGCACGACTAAAGACGACCGTCGGAACACCACTGAAGACTCGCTGCTCGATTTGGCGGGTCCGTCGATGGGCACGATCGTCCTTCCCTATATGGGACCAGTCGCGGCACGCAAAGAGATCGAACGACCCGCACCCAAGCCAACCGATAGGGGACCGGTCGTCAGACACGACCCGTTGCAGGAACTCCCGATGCGCCTGACCTACCGCACCATGCGCGTCCTCGTCTCCGTCGCGGAGAACCCAGGCTCGTCGAATCGCACGATCGGCCAGTGCGCCGGCATCGCAGACCAAGGACAAGCATCCAAGCTCTTGGCACGCCTACACAAACTAGACCTGATCGAAAACCGCGGTGGAGACCCCGCCCGCGGCGAGCCAAACGCCTGGATACTCACCAACACCGGCCAACAAGTACACGACAACATCGCGGGGCTCGGCGGGTAGAGGGCACCAGGCTTCGGCTCGAAATCGTGGGTAGATAGGGCTCCAAATCGTGGGTTAGAGCCGCTCCAAATCGTGGGTAAATGGCCCTCGAAATCGTGGGTTAGCTGGTATCGTGGTCCTCTATGAGCCCTCATGAGCCGCATATCGCGGAGCTCGTGCCGCGTCGCGTGCTCGACATCGCCGTGCAGCGGATGTCGGACGAGCCGGTGATAGCGCTACAGGGGCCGCGCGCGGTCGGCAAGTTGACGCTGCTTGCGGGGCTCGCCGAGCGCTTTGGGGCAGAGGTCCTCGATCTGGACGATCCACCGATGCGAGTCGCCGCCCGGGAGGATCCCTCCATCTTCGTCACTGGGCCGGCACCGGTGTGCATCGACGAGTATCAGCATGTGCCGGTTGTGCTCGACGCGATCAAGGCTCAGCTCAATCGCGACTCGCGACCCGGGCGCTTCGTCATCACCGGTTCGACGCGCTACGACACGCTCCCCACGGCGGCTCAATCGTTGACCGGTCGGCTCCACCTGCTCACCGTGTGGCCGCTGGCGCAAAGCGAGATCGAGCGGTCGCACGGCAGCGTGCTGGCCGAGCTGATGAGCGAGCCCGTCGGCGCCATCGGCCGGGGCGTCTCGTCTACCAGCAGAGAGGAGTACATCGCGCGCGTCGCGGCCGGCGGCATGCCGATGGCCCTGTCGAGGGCGACGCAGGGGTCGCGCAATCGCTGGTTCGACGACTACACGAGGCTTGTGCTCGAGCGCGATGTGCGGGATCTCTCCAAGCTGCGGCTCGCCGAGCACCTGCCCGTGCTGTTGCGGCGCTTGGCGGCGCAAACGGCGCGTCCGCTCAACGTAACCGTCGCCGCCGAGGGAGCCGGCTTGGATCGCACCACCGCGACCGAACACCTGAGGCTGTTGGAGGCCGTCTTCCTGGTGATGCGCCTGCCCGCGTGGGGGTCAACCGTGCGTTCGCGTGTGGCCAAAGCCCCCAAGGTTCACATCGTAGACTCGGGTATCGCGACCCGGCTGTTGCAACTCACACCGCAGAAGCTCGAGACGCGCGACCCCTCGGCGCTCACCCAGTTCGGCCATCTGCTGGAGACGTTTGTGGTGGGCGAGTTGATACGTCACGCGTCCTGGCTTGAGAACGTGGCCGGCTGGGGGCATTGGCGCACGCACGACGGCCAGGAGGTTGACCTGGTGATCGAACGCGACGACGGCCGCGTGCTGGCCTTCGAGGTCAAGGCCGCCGGTCAGGTCGCCGGCCACGACGTGCGGCACCTACGGGCCTTGCGCGAAGCGATCGGCGATCGCTTCATCGGCGGGATCGCGCTCTACACGGGGCCCCGTGCTTATCGCCTGGACGATCGCCTGTTTGCGATGCCGATCGATCGGCTTTGGAAGTGAGATCGCCTCGACGCTCGCGACACAATTTCGAGCCTATGGTCTATCGATTTCTCCGGAGTTCTATCGCAACGTGTAGAAAGCTGTAGAAGTCTGTAGACGCCGGCGCGACGGGTTGCACTGGCCCCGGCACGTCGGCCTGAGGTAGCCCCACCTGCAAGGGCGCGCAAGTACAGTAAGTCATATACTTATAGTATAGTCCCAGCTATACCATGCCCGACGATCTCAACCCTTTCGTCTACGACGATCCGTTGTCGCCGGAGAATCTGATCGACCGTGACGAGCAGACGCGACAGCTTTTGACGCTTGCCGAAGGCGGCCACAACACGCGCCTGTCGGCGCCGCGGCGTTATGGCAAGACCTCGATCATCCTGCGTCTGCTGGCCGAAGCGCAGCGGGAGGGTCTGCATGTGGCGCACGTCGACTTCTACCGCTGTGTGACGCGGGCCGAGGCGGCCCGTCGCATCGAGGAGGCCTATCTGGCGCGGCTCGCCGGTCCCTTGCGCCGTACCGTGTCGGCGCTCACGCGTTCTTGGCACACGCGGCTGAATGTAGGCGCCGCGGGTGTCGGCCTGCAGGCTGAGCGCGCGCGCGAGCTTGACAATCAGCGCCTCGCCGATCTGCTCGACCTACCCAAGCGCATCTTCGCGAAGTCCGGGATCCGCACCGTCGTGGCGTTCGACGAGTTTCAGGATTTCCTGCGCATCGGAGACGGCTTGGATGGTCTGCTGCGAAGCAAGATTCAGTTGCACCGCGAGCAGGCCAGCTATGTTTTCGCCGGCTCTGAGCCCGGGATGCTCGACGAGCTGTTCAACGGCAGAGGCCGTCCCTTGTTCGACCAGGCGCGTCCGATTCCGCTCGGGCCGCTCGACGATGGCGATCTCGCCGACTACATCGGCGCCCGCTTCGAACGCTCCAAGCGCGATCCCGGCGTGGCCCTGGAGCTGCTGCTCGATCTCGCGCGGGGCCATCCCCAACGAGCGATGCTCCTGGCCCACCATCTGTGGGAGCACACCTTGCGTGGCGCAGTGGCTGACGAGGAGACCTACCAGGCCGCGCTCGAGGCGGTTGACCGCGAGACGCGAGAGCGCTTCGAGCGCACCTGGCTCGACCTGGGATCGGCGCCCAAGCAGCGCCGTGTGCTCGCCGCGCTCGCCAACAGTCCCACCAGCCTCTACAGCACGGCGACGCTGCGAGAGTTCGATTTGGAGAAGGGTGCGGCTCAGCAGGCTGCGCGTGCCCTTGTCTACGCCGGCGACGTCATACGACTGGACAGGCGCTTCGCGATCGTGGACCCGCTGTTCGAACGCTGGTTGCAACGCACACAGGGGTAGGGCTCCGGCAAGTGGTGCCACAGCTTCGCGGGCGTCAGTCGGCGAATGGGTTTTCGACGCGCACCCCGTCGTAGTCCTGGCCGTGGCCAAGGTCCTCCGATAGCACGAGCGAGCAGCCGAGTGTGCGGGCGGCCTCGATGATTGCGGCGTCCCAGTAGGAGATGACAAATCGCTCGCGTGTGGACAGGGCCGCGAGCACGATCCGCGTTGTCGTGTCCTGGACGGGGAAGCGCAGGAAGGACTGGACGAGCGCCGCGGCCTGCTCGTGGGTCAGGCGGTCGGGCCTGGTCTCGCGTGTGGCTTGCACGTAGAACTCCTGGAGCACCTGTGTCGAGAGGCCGATCTCGCGGCTCGCGAGGATCTGGTTGGCTCGGGTCGCCTTGGCCCGCTCTTGCGGGTCGCGCGAGATCGCGTAGAGCAGGATGTTGGTGTCAGCGAACCGCACGACTGTGCAGCTCGTCGCGATCGAGGCGGTCGCCGGCGCTGAAGTGGGCGATCTGCTCTTGGACGCTTCGCTGCTGGGCCTCGAGTCGCGCGAAGCTGGTCGCGCGCTCGGACAGGGAGCGCAGGTAGTCGGCGACGAGGCCGCTCACCGAACCGCCTCGTTCGGCCGCGCGGATCCGCGCGTCGCGGTAGACGTCCTCTGGCACGGAAATGGTGATGTTGGGCACTGTGGTTCACAGTATCACAGAATCACAGCGATCGCGAGATGGCTTCCCGCCTATATTCCACCCATGCTCCCCGACGGCGCAGGGCGACTGGTCGTGTGCCCGACCCCGATCGGCAACCTCGGCGACATCACCGTGCGCGCGCTCGAGGCGTTGCGGGCGGCCGACGCGATCGCCTGCGAGGACACGCGGCGCACGAAGATCCTGCTGGAGCGCTACGAGATCGAGGGCTCCTTGGTGAGCTTTCACGAGCACAACGAACACACGCGCGCTTCGGAGCTCGTGGGCCGTATAGAGGGAGGATCCGTTGTCGTGCTGGTCTCGGATGCGGGCACCCCGGTGGTATCGGACCCGGGGTATTCCCTTATTCGTGCGTGTCTCGACGAGGGACTGCCCGTGGAGGTGCTGCCGGGCCCGAGCAGCGTGACCACCGCGCTCGTCGCCTCCGGCCTACCGGCCGAGCGATGGCGCTTCGTCGGCTTTCTGCCGCGCAAGCGCGGCGAGTTGGAGCGTGCGCTGGGCGAAGGCTCCGATACGACCGTCGCGTTCGAGTCCCCGGGTCGGCTGCCCGCCACGTTGCGCGCGCTCGCGGAGCTCGAACCCGCGCGCCCGGTGGCGGTGTGTCGTGAGCTCACCAAGCTGCACGAAGAAGTCCGCCGCGGCACGGTCGCCGAGCTATGCGCCCACTACGCCGAGCACGCCCCGCGCGGTGAGATCGTGCTCGTTGTAGGTCCCCCGGCGCCGCGCGACGCCGACTTCGAGCAGGCGCTCGATGCGCTGCGCGCACTCGTCGACGCCGGCGCCAAGCCGCGCCCAGCGGCCGGCGCGATCGGCAAGCTCACCGGTGTCGGCGCGAACGAGCTGTACCGCGCGCTGACTGGCTTGTAGTCCCCGCACAACGCGGCTACGCTCAAGGGGACTTGACAGGAGGGATCGCTGGTGGTATGTTGCCGCCAGCGCTTGTCATCCGTTGGTTTGGGTGACGCAGCGGACATAAGGTCGGGTCGGGGTCGGTCTCTGTGGTCGACACCAACATTGTTTTGACGGGGACCTTGGGAGAGGGACCTGCTCGTTTTTTTGAGAGGGAGTTGTTTTTCGCGTGGTTTCTTTTGGGGATAACGTGTTCGGGAGTCCTTGCGCCTCTCTTGGGGGCGTAATAGGACGCGTCAGCGTCGCTGACGCGTCTCTCTCTCTCTCTCTCTCTCTGGCCGAGCCGGCGTCTAGCCGCTAGGCCCACTCGCCGCGGCAGCGTCGCGCGGTTCGCTGGGTGTAATGCCCGGCGTGGTTTGTCGTGCGCCGTAGGGCGCCGTTCTCGTCTTTCCAAAGGGAGGGGGCTCGGCGCGACCGGGCTTCCGGTCAATCTCGCCTCACCTGTTGGGGCTCGTACACGGAGGCCTCATGGTTACCAGTAGGAGGTCGGCTGGCGCCGGCCACGTACGTACGCAGTTGCTTGTACTGGCAGCGATTTTTTCGCTGACGGTCACGATGCTGTCGCTCAGCACCCGAGCCATGGGATCGCCCTCCGGTGTACCCGTGCTCCCCGACGGGCGTGGCTACGAAAAGGTATCGCCCAATAACAACGCGGACGGGAACGTCTATGCGGCGTGGCCACTCGGGCTTGCGAACGAGGGCGGCTGGACGTATCTGCCATTTGACGTGGCGTCGAGCGGCAACGCCGTCGCATACATCGGCGGGCCCTCCGAAGAAGGCGGAATCGGACGGACGGGCAGCGACGCCGGCAACCAGTACGTCGCCCGGCGCAACTCGACAGGCAGGTGGGAAGCGGAGAACGTTACGCCGCCTTCAGACGAATTCTTCACGGTCCCCACCTACCAGGCGTTCTCCCCAGATCTGACGCATGGTCTACTGGACACCGACTCCGCGATCCCGCTGGCGGCGGGGGCTCCGGCAAACCCGAATCATTTGTATGTGCCGTATGCGCGCGACTTTTCGACGGGCGCCTACACGTCGCTGATGCCGACGATGCCCCCCAACCGGGAAAGCAAGTACGAATTCGGAGCCTATGAAATTTCAAACGCGGGCGAAGACTATCCGCTCGAGCCGATATTCGCAGGGGCAACCGCGGACTTCAGCCATGTTCTCTACATGGCAAACGACGCTCTGAGCCCGGAAGCGGTTGACAGCGGCGAAGAAGACAACAACCTCTATGACTTCACCGACGGATCGCTGCATCTGGTGAACGTCCTGCTGGACGGCACTCCGGAACCGAACGCGGTCTTTGGCGGACCGGTGATACCGCCGGAGAGTCGCGAAGTGAACGGACCCGACTTCGACCATGCGATCTCTGAAGACGGCAACCGCATCTTTTGGACAGGCCGGGGCTCCAACAGAAACATCTACATGCGCGAAAATGGCACAAGGACCGTGCAGATCGACGCTGGCGCCGGCGGCGGCGGCCAGTATTGGACCGCGACTCCGGACGGTTCGAAGGTGCTGTTCGTGAAGTCCGGCGATCTCTATGAGTACGACGTCGAAACGGAACAGACGACCGATCTCGTGCCGGGTGGCGAAGTCCAGGGGCTGACGGGTACAAGCGAAGACCTCTCCTACGTCTACTTCGCCGCAGGCGCGGCACTGGCCCCCGAAGCCGAACCGCAGACTTGCGATCCGAACTCACTCGAATCCACGGACTGCAACCTCTATGTGCTTCACCAGGGTGAACCGGTCCGATTCATCGCACAGTTGAGCGGAAAAGACAGCTTTACCAAGCCGACGTCGTTCTACTTCCACGATGGCGACTGGCAGGGTGGCATGGGCCAGAGAGAAGCCCAGGTGACGCCGAGCGGCGGCACTGTGTTGTTCAGCTCGGTCAAGCCGTTGACGGGATACGAAAACATAAATTCCGAAGGCAAAAGAACGGAGGAGCTATTTGTTTACGAATACGCCGGCAAAGCGTTGCGGTGTATCTCGTGCGATCGTGGCGCTGAACACCCGGCTCGCACCGAATCGTCCTGGTTGCCGGTGAGCTATCAAGACACCTATTCGGATAACTGGATGTCCGTTGACGGTAGCCGCGTATTCTTCGATAGTCAAAACGCGCTAGTGCCGCAGGACACTAACGGCAAGACCGATGTCTACGAGTGGGAGCGAGCGGGCTCGGGAACATGTCCCTCGGCCGAAGCCGAAGGCTGCATCTACCTGATCTCCAACGGCACCGCCGGCGAAGGCAACTATCTCATCGGCGCAAGCTCCGTCGGGAACGACGTGTTCTTTACGACCCGGGCAAAACTCGTAGCGGAAGACGGAAACGAAAATATCGATATCTATGACGCGCATGTCGGGGCGGTGGAACCGCCCGTCCCACCTCAGTGTACGGGTACCGGTTGTCAGGGTTTGCCATCGGCGCCGCCTGTGTTCTCCACGCCTTCGAGTGTGACGTATAACGGTGTGGGTAATTTCGCGCCTGAACCAAAGGTCGCGACAAAGACCAAGAATGCCACCAAGAAAACCAAGAAGAAGGTAAAGGTCGAGAAAAGGCGGAAAGCTCACAAGTCGAGGCGCAAGGCCGGGAAGGCCAAAAAGTCCGCCAGAGGTCGGGGTCATGGGTCGAGCGCGCACGGGTTGACCGTAAGCTATGGGAGGAGCAAGTGATGCGGGGTAAGCAATTCGCGAGCGTCGTGGCGGCGTTCTGTGCGATGGCGGGTCTCTTGGCCGCGACAGGCACCACAGCTTGGGCCGCCGACGCGCCGGGATGGCAGGTCATCACCAACGCCTATCCGACCAACCTAGTTCCCGGCCAGAAAGCCCAGTTCGCGGTCAGCGTCTTCAACATCGGGGGCGCCGAAAGCAGCCCGGGCGCGATCGTGACCGACACGCTGCCGGAAGGCATCGAAGCCGTCAGCGGCTTGGGCGGGAACGAAGAACAATGGACCTGCACAAGCGGGAAACCCGCTGTTTGCACAACTGAAGTCATCTCTATGGAGAGGAAAGCAAACACGCTCCTGAGTGGCGAACAGGAGCAGTTCCTGTTGCCAGTGACGGTCGGTGCGAGTCTCAAAGAAGGCAAGGTCACCAACGATGTGACGGTCTCGGGTGGTGGCGCCGCGGGCACCGCAAGCATCGCTGCAGAATTCGCCGTGAGTTCAGACCCCGCGGGCTTTGGAATCGCCGATGCACGGGCATGGGCCAGCAACGCGAACGGGACCATCGATACGCAGGCAGGTTCGCATCCGTTCGCGCTCACGTTTGCTTTCAACATGAACTCCAACGCGCAACACACCCCTGAAGGGGAAGTCCGGAACCTCGACGTGAACCTTCCTCCAGGGCTCGTGGGCAACGCAACCGCGGTGCCGCGGTGCACGCGGGCCCAGTTCGACGAAGAAAAATGTCCCACGGGCTCTCAGATCGGCGTCGCGCCAACCGACTTGGGCGGCTTTGGGACGACGACGTTCCGCCTGGTCTTCCCCGTATACAACATGGTGCCGCCAGCGGGGCATCCGGCCGAGTTCGCGTTCGAACTCTTCAACAATCAGGTGTTCCTCGATGCAAGCGTTCGCAGCAACGGCGACTACGGCATCACCGAGCACGTCCCCAACATCCCCCAGCGCGAGGTCACCGCGAACGCGGTAACGATCTGGGGCGCACCTGCGAACAACGCGCACAATCCACAACGCGTCTGTCTCACCGAAAGAGGTATCATTTACAACGGCTGCGTGGACCCCGAAGGCGAAATGCCGTTCCTGACGCTGCCCACGTCGTGTAAAGGGCCGGAAGAATACTCCGAGCGCGCTACCGAATGGCTGGACAGCACGAACACCGCGGGAACGAGTGTCGTCACCCGTGATCAGCAGGATGCGCCGATCGGCCTCACGGGCTGTGAAGATCTGCATTTCGAACCGTCGATGAGTGTTGCGCCGGACACGTCCGACGCGGATACGCCCGCGGGTCTGACGGTCGAACTGAAAGTTCCCCAGGAAGCGCTGCTTGCCACCGAAGGGGTCGCTACCTCCAACATCAAGGACACGACCGTGACGTTGCCCGAAGGCGTGGTGATCAATCCCGGTCAGGCTACGGGGTTGCAGGCGTGTCAGGCGGCTGAAAGCGCTGTCGGCACCCAGGAAGCGCCATCGTGTCCAAACGCGTCGAGGGTCGGGACCGACGAAATCGAAACGCCGCTGGTGAACGGTGGGTTGAAGGGCGACGTGTACGTGCTTCAGTCCAATCCGCCGAACTTGAAGCTGCTCGTCGCCGCTTCGGGCGCGGGAGTCAATCTCAAGCTTGTGGGGACGGTGCATCTGAACGAAGCGACGAGCCAGTTGACGACCACGTTCACGGAAACGCCCGAGTTGCCGTTCACGACGTTCCGACTTTCGTTCAGCGGTGGAGCGCAAGCGGCGCTCGCGACACCGTTGCGGTGTGGGTCGTATGCGACCACGAGCGATTTCACGCCGTGGAGCAGCCCGTTCGTAGCTGACGTGTTCCCTTCCAGCGAATTCGTGATCGCGCACGGGCCGGGTGCGAGCGCATGCGCCGGCAGCTCGTTGCCGTTCAGTCCCCAGTTGATCGCGGGCTCCACGACCGACCAGGCCGGTGGTTTCACGGACTTCTCGATGCTGTTGACCCGCGAAGACGGCCAACAACGGATCGGGTCGTTGCAGTTCAAGACGCCAGAGGGACTGTTGGGCATGATCTCGAAGATCCCGCTCTGTCCCGAAGCAGAGGCGAACGCCGGTACGTGCTCGGCGGCGTCGCAGATCGGTCATACCGTCGTTGAGGCCGGACCCGGACCCTACCCGTTGGTGGTGCCGCAACCGGGGCAACCACCCGCGCCGATCTATTTGACCGGTGGGTATAAGGGCGCACCGTACGGGCTCAGCATCGTGGTGCCATTGCACGTCGGTCCTTTCACGTTGCAAACACAGGTCGTGCGGGCCAAGATCGAAGTAGACCCGCTCACGACGCAGTTGACGGTCACCACGGATCCGTTGCCGACGATCATCGACGGTATCCCCGCGGATCTGCGGGCGATCAACGCTGTGATCGACAAGCCGGGCTTCATGTTCAACCCGACGGGTTGCGAACCGCAATCGTTCTCAGGGACAGCGACGAGCACCGAAGGAGCGAGTGTCCCGATCGGCAGCCATTTCCAGATGGGTTCGTGTCGCGCACTCACGTTCAAGCCCGATTTCAAGGTCTCGACCTCAGGCAAGACATCACGCAAGGACGGCGCGAGCCTTGACGCGAAGATCCTGTATCCCACAGGCGAACTCGGCGACAATCAAGCCTCGTCGCAATCGAACGTGAAGATGGTCAAGGTGGACCTGCCCAAGCAACTGCCGTCCCGGTTGACGACGTTGCAGAAGGCGTGTCCGTCGCAGACGTTCGAAGCGAACCCCGCCAACTGTCCTGCGGACTCGCGGGTCGGGGAAGCGACGGCGATCACGCCCGTATTGCCGGTCGAACTCACTGGTCCGGCGTACTTCGTGTCCTACGGTGGCGCGAAGTTCCCCGAACTCGTGATCGTCCTGCAGGGGTACGGCGTCACCGTGTTCCTACACGGCGAAACGTTCATCAGCAAAGCAGGGATCACGTCAAGCACGTTCCGCAACGTGCCAGACGTCCCGATCACGAGCTTCGATCTGAAGCTACCCGAGGGCCCATATTCCGCACTGGCGGCCAACGGGAACCTGTGCACCACGAAGCTCAAGATGCCCACGGCATTCACCGGCCAGAACGGGGCTGTGTTGAAGCAGTCAACACCGATCAGCGTGACGGGGTGCGCGAAGCACAAGACAACCAAGAAGAGCAAGAAGCACAGGAAGAGTGGGAAGGGCAATGTTGGCGGCCACAGCAAGAAGAAGTGAGCCCGGTCCTCGCGGTCAAGTAGCCGAGCTGCAAAAGGCTCGGCTACTTACCGCGATGGTCCAAGAGGTCGCTGAGCGTGGCGCCGCGCACGTCAGCGTCGGGCACGTCGTTGCGCGTTCGGGTGTGTCGCGGCGCACGTTCTATGAGATCTTCCACGACCGCGAAGACTGCTTCCTCGCAGCCTTCGACGACGCGCTGGGGCACGTAGCGGCGGCGGTTGTGCCCGCCTACGAGCGGGAGAGCACTTGGAGCGCGGCGATGCGCTCGGGGCTCACGGCGCTGCTCGAGTGCTTCGAGCACGATCCGAGTCTGGGCCGGCTTCTGGTTGTCGAGAGCCTGGCTGCCGGTCCTGGCGCGGTCGGGCGGCGCCAGGGCGTGATCGCGCGGATCATCCCGATCGTCGAGCAGGGTCGCAACGACGCCCGCGCACTTGCCCAGGACGAGGGAGCGCTCACGGCCGAGGGAGTCGTCGGCGCTGTTCTCTCGGTATTGCACGCACGGTTGGTGCAGCCTGACCCGGGCAGCCTGATGGAGCTGGCCGGTCCGCTTGTGGGCATGATCGTGCTCCCCTACCTTGGCGCCGCCGCCGCGCGCCGAGAGATCGCGCGACCCGCGCCGCGCGCGAGCGCCAACGGCCGGGTGGCGGCACGCACCGATCCGCTGCAGGAGCTACCGATGCGGCTGACCTATCGCACGATGCGGGTGCTCGTCTCGGTCGCGGAGCACCCCGGCTCCTCAAACCGCACAATCGGCACGCACGCCGGCATCGGCGACCAGGGCCAGGCCTCCAAGCTCCTGGCCCGCCTACACAAGCTTGGCCTCGTCGAGAACCAGGGCGGAGACCCCGCCCGCGGCGAGCCGAACGCCTGGGTGCTCACGAGCACGGGCCGCCAGGTCCACAGCTCGATCGCGGACCTGGGCAGCCATACCCCATAAGTTCCCCGCGCGCGCGAGCACGCCCGCCGTGGGTTGACATCCGGTCAAGGGGACTTGACAGGAGGGATCGCTGGTGGTATGTTGCCGCCAGCGCTTGTCATCCATGTGTTTTGGGTGGTGGGGCGAAACATAAGGTCGGGTCGGGGTCGGTCTCTGTGGTCAACGCCAACATTGTTTTGACGGGGACCTTGGGAGAGGGACCTGCTCGTTTTTTTTGAGAGGGAGTTGTTTTTCGCGTGGTTTCTTTTGGGGATAACGTGTTCGGGAGTCCTTGCGCCTGTAGTGGCGGCGTAATAGGACGCGTCAGCGTCGCTGACGCGTCTCTCTCTCTCTCTCTCTCTCTCTCTGGCCGAGCGGGCGTCTAGCCGCTAGGCCCTCTCGCCGCGGCAGGGTTGCGCGGCAGGCTGGGCTAGACGCCCAGCTTGATCGTTCGCGCCCTCTAGGCGCGTCTACTCGTATTTGCGTCGCTGCGGACTGTGTGCCGACAGTGGCTTCATCCTGCCCGCCCTCGCGCGGGTATTCGCCCGCGTGGAGCGCTCTGTGAGGAGGAGATGGGTTTGATGTCTATTCGTTGCTGCAAGCTATTGCTCTTGGCGTCTTGGTGCGTGCTCGGTTGTGCGCTTTCACTCACCGCTGGATTGGCACGCGCGGCGGTTCCGACGATCGCGAGCGTCAATTTCTCCGAAGCCGGCGTTTCCGATGTCACTTTCACGGCCGTGATCGATCCGCAGGCATTGGACACGACGTATCATTTTGAATACGGACCGACCAGCGCCTATGGTGCGAGCACTTCGACAGTCGACTTGGGCGCCGGCGCCGAACCCGTCGAAGTCCGCCAGCAAGTCGAAGGCTTGACCCCGGGCGGCATCTATCACTTCCGTGTGGTCGCCACGAACGAAAGCGGCAGCGTCACAAGCACCGACGCGAGCTTCTCGACCTTTGAAACACCGTTCCTGGGTCTTCCCGATGGACGACGCTACGAAAAGGTCACCCCTAACGAAAACGCCGATGGCAATGTCTACGTACCTGAACCCCAGATGACGACGGAGGGCGCCTGGACAGAACAACCTTTTGTCGCGGCGGCCGACGGCAACGCCGTCGCATACATGGCTGATCCGTCTGCATCCGGTGGCGACGGGCACGAGGGGGGAGGTGCCGGAAACCAGTATGTCGCCACGCGCTCGCCCAACGGAGGCTGGACGGCCGTCAATGTGACTCCAGCCTCGGGTGCATTCTATGAAGCTCCCGCTTACTCGGGGTTCTCGAAGAATTTGACGGCAGGCTACCTCAGCGCCAACGGCGCTCCGCTGGCTCCAGGCGCACCGGGTGGAGAATATTCGACCCCCTATGTTAGGAATTTCGCCAGCGGCGGTTACGAAGCGCTCTTGACTACGGTGCCGCCAAATCGCGAACCGTACATGTTCGGTGGCTATGGGCTTCCGGTGAATTCCGTATTCGGAGAAAAAGAACCAGTCTACGCAGGTAGCTCTGCCGACTTCAAACACGTCCTGTATTTCGCCAATGACGCATTGACGCCAAATGCAATGGATGGCGGCGCCGAAGAGAACAATCTTTACGATGCACACGACGGCACTGTGACTCTGGTCAATGTGCTGCCTGATGGGACTAGCGAACCAAATGCCACCTTTGGTGGCGCTCTACACGTAACGTTCGTGAACGAAGGTAATGATCCTGCGCTCACAAACGACATTTCAGAAGACGGGAGTCGCATCTTCTGGACTGATCTGAACAACCACGATTTGTACGTGCGCGAAAATGGTACCCGAACAGTGCAGGTTGACCGCGGTGTCGGCGGCGGAGGGCAGTTTTGGACAGCCTCTACCGACGGCTCGATGGTCTTGTTCGTCAAGGCGGGTGACCTCTATGAGTACAACCTAGAAACCGCAGAAACCAACGACCTGACCCCGGGGGGCGAAGTGCAGGGACTCGTCGGCGCAAGCAACGACCTTTCATACATTTACTTCGTAGCCGACGCGGCGCTTGCACCGGGTACCGAACACGTGAGTTGCAGCCGAGAAAATCTCTGCAATCTCTATGCGCGGCATGTCGGTGAATCGCCTAGGTTGATCGCTCAACTCTCCTACCGCGACAACGACTCAGGACAATCTTTCATCCCTCGTGCCTACGGCGACTGGCAGCCTGGCGCTGGAAACAAGGAAGCCGAGACTACGGCCGATGGCAAGCATCTCGTGTTTGGATCTTCACGCCCGCTAACTGGTTATCAGTCCAACGGTCGCGAGCAGATATACGAGTATGACTACGAAGGTGCGCAGTTGCATTGCGCCTCCTGCGCGCCGACGGGCGAACCCGCGCGTTACGGAGCATTTCTTCAGGCCAGTCATATGAACACATATCTGCCCCGTTGGATGGCGAGCGATGGTAGCAAGGTGTTCTTCGGCACTAGAGAGGCACTGGTGCCGCAGGACACAAATAATCAAAGTGACGTGTATGAGTGGGAGCAAGATGGTGCTGGAGAGTGCGCACGGTCAGCGGGTTGCATATCTCTGATCTCTTCGGGGACGAGCTCCGAAAACTCATTTCTAATCGACGCAAGCGAAAATGGCAACGACGTGTTCTTCATAACCAGGGCGCAACTGGTAGACGAAGACGGGAATCAAAACACCGACGTCTACGACGCACGTGTAGGCGCTCCGATACCACCTGCACCGACCCAGTGCACCGGCAGCGGCTGTCAGGGTGTCCCGTTGGCGCCCCCGGTGTTTGCCACTCCGTCGAGCGTTACGTTCAACGGGGTCGGCAATTTTCAGAGGTCCGCCAAGGCAACGACCAAGGTGGTCAAGCGGAAGTCGAAGAAGACGGTCAAGAAACCCAAAAGACACGCGAAGAAGAGAAAGCACGCCAAGCGGTCTCGGTCTGCTCACAAGTCAAGCGCCAACAATAGGAGGAGCAAGTAATGAGGGCTCGGCGATCCATCAACATCGTCACAGGCGGACTTGTGGCGCTGCTGCTTGGCCTGGGAGCCCTGGTCTGCGGCTCTCCGGCCTTGGCCTTGCGCGCGCCTGGCTGGGAGATGGACTCACACAGCTACCCGACCAACATGGTGCCCGGAAGCGATGCCACCGTTGCGGTGGCCGTCTACAACATCGGAGCAGCCCGGGCGAGTGCCGGCGCAACCTTGACTGACACGCTCCCCGTGGGGATCGAAGGCCTGTCTGAAGAAGGCTGGTCGTGCAACTCCAGCTCGCCGGTGGTGTGTACCCACTCGGTAGGGGCAATCATCAGTGGGGAACGCGAAGAATACGGGCTGAACGTCAAAGTCAACGCGGCGGCTGCCGAAGGGCGTTTCGCGAACCGTACGGCGATCAACGGCGGCGGTGCTATTGCGAGCGCGAGTAACGTATCTACGTTGAAGATCAGCTCCGCTCCGGCGAAATTCGGCTTTTCGAATGCTGACGCGTGGGCCTCCAACGCAGACGGCACGATCGATCGACAGGCTGGCTCGCATCCGTATGAGTTTACGTTCAACTTTGAACTGAACGCCGATGGTGAAACTGTACCAGTTGACGAAGGGCGCAACGTAACGGTCAATCTACCACCTGGTTTGATTGGGAACTCAACCGCTGTTCAGCGGTGCACGCGTGAAGAGTTCGACCAAGAACATTGTCCAACCGGATCTCAGATCGGCGTGGCGCCCTCGGGACTAGGTGGTGGCTATTTGCCGTTCGTGCTGGTCTTTCCCGTTTACAATATGGTGCCGCCGCAGGGTCGTCCGGCCGAGTTTGCTTTCACGCTCTTTAACAATAGCGTGTTCTTGGATGCGAGCGTGCGGAGTGATGGTGACTACGGAATCACCGAGCACGTCAACAACATACCTCAGCGGCTGGTGGTGACGAGCACCGTTACTATCTGGGGGGTCCCGGGGGATCCTGGACATAATGCCCAACGATATTGCCTGAAAGAAGGTATCCAGGAACCAGGCTGCTCATCTCCGGATGGAAGCGTGCCCTTTTTGACACTGCCGACTTCCTGTGATGGTCCCGAAATGTTCTCGGCCTCGATCAACGAGTGGCTTGACGGAGGTGTGCTCGCCGAAGCTGAATTCCTTTCGCACGACGCGAACGACACGCCGCAGGGCTTGACGGGATGCGATCGACTTAATTTCGCTCCTTCGATCCAGGTTTCGCCTGACACGTCTTATGCCGATACCCCGGCCGGCTTGACGGTAGAAGTCAAGGCGCGGCAGGAAACGCTCCTCAGTGAAGGTGGCATCGCGACTTCCAACATCAAGGACACGACGGTCACGTTGCCTGAAGGGGTCGTGATCAACCCAGGTCAGGCTGCGGGCCTGGGCGCTTGCCAGATGTCGGAAAGTGCGGTCGGAACGCAGGACGCGCCCGCGTGCCCCAATGACTCAAAGGTAGGCACCGATGAAATAGAAACGCCACTGTTGGCGCACAGCTTGAAGGGCGACGTGTACGTGTTGCAGTCCGACCCGCCGGACTTGAAGCTGCTGGTTGCGGCTTCGGGCGAAGGCGTCAACCTAAAGCTCGTAGGCGACGTACACCTGGACGAAGCGACCGGTCGGTTGACGACCACCTTCTCGGAAACGCCTGAGTTGCCGTTCACGACATTCCGCTTGTCCTTCAGTGGTGGCGCGCAGGCGGCGCTTGCGACACCGTTGCGTTGCGGCTCGTATACGACGACGAGCGATTTCACGCCGTGGAGCAGCCCGTTCGTAGCCGACGTGTTCCCCTCCAGCGAATTCGTGATCACCCACGGTCCCGGAGCCAACGGTTGCGCCGGCGGGTCGCTGCCGTTCAGCCCGCAGCTGACAGCCGGCTCGACGACAGATCAGGCCGGTGGGTTTACGGACTTCTCGATGTTGTTGACCCGCGAAGACGGTCAGCAACGCATCGGGTCGTTGCAGTTCAAGACACCTGAGGGCTTGTTGGGGATGATCAGCAAGGTGCCGTTGTGCCCTGAAGCGGAAGCGAATGCTGGTACGTGTTCTGCTGCGTCGCAGATTGGGCATACGGTCGTTGAGGCCGGTCCGGGCCCGTATCCGTTGGTGGTGCCGCAACCGGGGCAGCCGCCGGCACCGATCTATTTGACGGGTGGGTATAAGGGCGCGCCGTATGGGTTGAGCATCGTGGTGCCGCTTGTGGTCGGGCCGTTCACGTTGCAAACACAGGTCGTCAGGGCGAAGATCGAAGTCAACCCCCTCACTACGCAGTTGACGATCACGACGGACCCGTTGCCGACGATCATCGATGGTATCCCGGCGGATCTGCGGGCGATTAATGCTGTGATCGACAGGCCTGGCTTCATGTTCAACCCGACTGGTTGCGAACCGCAATCGTTCTCAGGCACGGCGACGAGCACAGAAGGGACGAGTGTCCCGATCGGGTCTCATTTCCAGATGGGTTCGTGTCGCGCGTTGACGTTCAAGCCGAACTTCAAGGTCTCCACCAGCGGGAAGACCTCCAGGAAAGACGGTGCGAGCCTCGACGCGAAGATTCTGTATCCGACGGGCGAACTGGGTGCGAACCAGGCGTCCTCGCAGTCGAACGTGAAGATGGTCAAGGTGGATCTGCCCAAGCAGTTGCCGTCGCGTTTGACGACGTTGCAGAAGGCTTGTCCGTCGGCGACGTTCGAAGCGAACCCCGCCAACTGTCCGGCGGATTCGCGGGTCGGGGAAGCTACGGCGATCACACCGGTGCTGCCGGTCGAACTCACTGGTCCGGCGTACTTCGTCTCATACGGTGGCGCGAAGTTCCCCGAACTCGTGATCGTCCTCCAAGGCTATGGCGTCACCGTGTTCCTGCACGGCGAAACGTTCATCAGCAAAGCAGGGATCACGTCAAGCACGTTCCGCAACGTGCCTGATGTCCCGATCACGAGCTTCGAGCTGAAGCTACCCGAGGGCCCATATTCGGCGCTGGCGGCCAACGGGAACCTGTGCACCACGAAGCTCAAGATGCCCACGGCATTCACTGGCCAGAACGGCGCCGTGATCAAGCAGTCCACGCCGATCAGCGTCACCGGGTGCACCGCGAAGCACAAGACCAAGAAGAAGAGCAAGGGCAAGAAGAAAGCGAATGCTCACAGCCACGGCAAGAAGAAGTGAGCCTGGCGGTCGCGGTCAGGTAGCCGAGCTGCAAAAGGCTCGGCTACTTACCGCGATGGTCCAGGAGGTCTCAGAGCGTGGCGCCGCGCACGTCAACGTCGGGCACGTCGTTGCGCGTTCGGGTGTGTCGCGGCGCACGTTCTATGAGATCTTCCACGACCGCGAAGACTGCTTCCTAGCGGCCTTCGACGAGGCGCTCGATCACGCGGCAGCCGCGGTCCTCCCGGCCTACGGAACCAGGGGCGCGTGGCTCGCGCGCGTCAGGGCCGGCGTGGTCGCGCTGCTTGGCTTCCTCGACAGCGACCGCGCCGCCGCGCGCCTTTTGATCGTCGAGAGCCTCGCGGCCGGGACGGCCGCGCTCGAGCGCCGCCGTCAGGTGGTCGCACAGCTCGCGGCGATCGTCGAGCTGGGTCGCGGCGAGCGCGGCGCCAAGCTCGACCCGCCCGCCTTGACCGGCGAGGCGATCGTCGGGGGACTGCTCTCGGTGCTGCACTCTCGTCTCGCCACAAGCCCAGCTTCAAAGACACGCACGACTCAAGACGAGCCTCGGGAACCCGCGGAGAGTTCGCTACTCGACCTGACCGGTCCCGCGATGGGCACGATCGTCCTTCCCTACAAGGGACCCATGGCCGCCCAAAAGGAGATGGCGCGGCCCGCCCCCGAGCCGGCCGCCGCACGTCCCATAGTCAGGAGCGACCCCCTCCAGGACCTGCCGATGCGCCTCACCTATCGCACGATGCGCGTGCTCACCGCCGTCGCCGAGCTCGGCGCGCGCGGCGGGCACCCCTCGAACCGCGCCGTCGGCCAGCACGCCGGCATCGCCGACCAAGGCCAAGCCTCCAAGCTGCTAGCGCGCCTGCACAAGCTCGCACTGATCGAGAACGCCGGCGGCGACCCCGCCCGCGGCGAGCCCAACGCCTGGACACTCACCCCGACCGGCCGCCAGGTCTACGACTCGATCGCCGGGCTGGAGAAGCAGGCGTCCTAGCCTCAGCGCAGCCAGTGAACGAAGCTCCGGTATGGCGCCCCGAGCGCGAGAAATCGCTCGAGTGCATTCACGAGCGGACCTACGGACTTCCTGGGGAAGCGGCGCGAGCTGACCAAAATGATTCCTGCGTGCGGGCGCTCGTTCGCCTGGTAGGCGCGGTCGAGATCGAGGAAGTCCTCCACGTTGTAAGTGACCATCGCTCTTTCCTCAGCCTGCGCGCGCTCGAACAGCTCCGGGTCCGGGAGTCCCCGCAAATCCGAGCGCTCCGTCACGGCGATGACGTCATACGAGCGTGCGCGAAGCTGCTCCGCGATCACTCGCGGAAGGTGCTCGTCGAGCAACAGCTTCACGCCAATGCTGCTTGCTCACGCCGCCAGTCGGACTCGGCGGCGTCGGCAAGCGCGCGATTTCGCTCGATGCGCGCATCGACCTCGGCCGGGTAGCGGACGTAGTAGCGCATCGCTGTCCTCACACGCTCCACGGAGAGGTCCAGCCACTCGGCGGCATGGCCCAGGGCCTGCTCTCCCGAGGTCTCGCTCTCGCGGATCACAGCCACGACCTCCCACACGTCGGGTCCGCCGGCGAGGCCCGCGCGCCGACCGGCTGGACCGTCTCGAAACACGATTCCCGGATGTTCATCCATCCGCATACCCTCGTCTATGTAGCGCTCGGCCAAGCGTGACTTGTTCGTCTCTGAGCGGACACTCAGGTCTTCAAGGCGTCGAGCCACGCCCTCGTCGATACGGGTGGACAAGCGAGCGGCGCGACTCATGTCATACAGTGTAGGACAACATGGCCGTGTCTTTCTACGTAACAACCCCCATCTACTACGTCAACGCGGCCCCGCCTACACGACGATCAATCGTGAAGTCTGTTGTGCGCGATCTGATAAACGCTTGATCGATGTCCGGCGGACGGATGGCGTTCGCCGAACGCGAGGCAGTCGAGATAGAGACGGCCTTGTGCGTCCTTCGCGATCAAGAACACCAAGCCCCACGGTCCAGCCAGCGGAGGGATGTACGCCTTGACGCACCCTGAGAGGTCGGTTCCGTCCGCGCCGTTGCTATCGCAGGCCAAAAGGTCGTCGAACTGGTTGACCGTCCCGCTCGAGTCGTGTTCGCGTCTCCTCCGCCGCTTTGCGACCTGCCGGGGTGGCGGCTCGCATGTCCTCCTCCCAGGCGGCGTCGTCAAAGACCACCGGCGCGCGTCCACGGCTCGTGGCCGTCATACCTCAGCCCTCGCCGTCCGGCGGGCGTACCGATCCGTACTCGGTTTCGAACTCCTCCAGCGTTGCCCGCTGGTGGCCGAGTCGGCTCAGAATCGCCTGCGCGGAAGTGTCGGGTACAAGCGTCAGCTCGCCATCGGGTCGATGGTCGGTCACGACATAAGGGCCGCTGATGTCGCCACTGAGGGTCACGTGCGCTTGTTCCGCCACGACGTTCATGATGGCAGACCCTCACTGGGCGGCGTGGCTCGCGATTTAGTCATCGCGACAAGCTAGCTCGCGTATGCGACGGTATTTGGCGCGGCCCGGTCGGTAGCCTGGGACGGACATGGCCTCCTTCTACGTAACCACCCCCATCTACTACGTCAACGCGGCCCCCCACCTGGGTCACGCCTACACGACGATCGCCGCCGACATCCTCGCCCGCCATCATCGCCAGCGCGAGGAGCGCGTGTTCTTTCTGACCGGCACCGACGAGCACGGCGAGCCGGTCGCCGACGCCGCCCACGCGCTTGGGGTCGAGCCGCAGGAGCTCGCCGACCGCAACTCCGAGCGCTTCCGTGCTTTGGCGCCGCGGATCGAGGCCACCAACGACTTCTTCATCCGCACCACCGACCCCGCGCACATGGCGGTCGTCCAAGACGTCCTGTCCAAGGTGCGTGAGAACGGTCACGTCTACATGGGCGCCTACGAAGGCTGGTACTGCCCCAAGTGCGCCGACTTCAAGGCTGAGAACGAAGTTGACGACGGCGAGCTCTGTCCGATCCACCACGTCTCCCTCACGCGCGAGCAGGAGGACAACTACTTCTTCGCGCTCTCTTCCTTCCAGGAGCCGCTTGAACGTCTCTACGCCGAGCGCCCCGATTTTGTGGCCCCCCGGACCCGCTACAACGAGGCGCTCTCCTTCATCCAGTCCGGCCTGCGCGACGTCCCCCTCTCGCGCCACAAGCTCACCTGGGGCGTGCCCGTGCCGTGGGACCCCACGCACGTGTTCTATGTCTGGTTCGACGCGTTGCTCAACTATTACTCGGCACTCTCCTACGCGCGCGAGGACCAAGACCTGACCGCCACCTTCTGGCCCGCCGACGTCCATTTGATTGCGAAGGACATCCTGCGCTTCCACGCCGTCTACTGGCCGGCGTTGCTGATGGCCGCCGACCTGGAGCTGCCCCACAAGCTGTTCGTCCACGGCTACCTCTTGATGGATGGCGAGAAGATGAGCAAGTCCTTGGGCAATGTCCTCGACCCCTTCGCCGTGATCGACCGCTTCGGCGCCGACGCGCTGCGCTTCTATCTGCTGCGAGACGTGTCGTTCGGGCAGGACGGATCGGTGTCCACTTCGTCGTTCGAGCAGCGCTATGAGTCGGAGCTTGCCAACGAGTATGGGAATCTGGTCAACCGCACTCTCTCCATGATCGTGCGCTACCGCCACGGCAGCGTCGAGTTGGGCGATCTCGACGACGAGCTCCTTGCCGACTTCGACGGACTGCCCGAGCGGGTCGCAACGTTGATGGATGCGGTCGAATTGACCAGCGCGCTTCAGGAGATATGGGTCCTGGTGCGCCGTCTGAACCGGTACGTGGAGGAGCAGACGCCGTGGGCGTTGGCCAAGGACGAAGCGCGTGCGGCCGATCTCCACAGGGTCCTGCGGTCCCTGGCGGAGGGTCTGCGGGTGGTCTCGGTGCTGTTGCATCCGTATCTGCCCGACAGCACCACCCAGGTGTTGGACGCGTTGGAAGCGCCTAATCCGCCCGACCTACGGCTCGCAAAGGCCGCCTTCGGCGAAGGCGGCCTGCGCGCCGTCAAAGCCATTCCGCCGCTGTTCCCCAAGCGCGACTCGTAGGGCGTCTCATTCGCGCGCCAGCACGAAAGCGCCCATTCCCGGGACTGTGAAACGCAGTTCTTCACCTTCCACGGTCAGCGTGCCCTGCTTGATGAGGTCGTCCCTCACGCTTGACAGCTGCTTGGGTGTGCGGCCCAGCTCGTCGGCCACCGCTCGCGCGGTGGTCCCCCGCCCGTCGGCCGCGACGCCGGCCACCGCCGCCAGATAGCGCTTCTGCGAGGGGCTGGCCGCTGTCCAGCGGGCGGCGTAAAGGCCACGCTCGAGCTCTTCGTGGGCGCGGGGCAGCGCTGCCTTGGCGGTCGTCGCGTCGATGCGATCCGCCCCGCTCGAAGCCCTCCATGCGTAGTGTCCGTAGAGCTGAACCGCGAACGGGTAGCCACCCGACGCCTCGGCCAAGAGCAGGGCCGCGTCCTCGTCCATCGGTCGCCCCGCCGACTCGGCCGGCGCCCGCAGCGCCCGCACCGTGTCCTCGCGACTCAGCACGCCCAGCTCGTGCCACGCGCCGCGCTCCAGATACGTGACCGAGTGCTCCGGGGCGCGCATCAGGGGCAACCCGGCGATCGCGACCACGATCGGCCATCGTTCGCCCGTTCCCTCCTGTAGCAAGGCGGCCAGCGCGGCGAGCTCGCGACGGTCGGCGAGGTGGGCCTCGTCGAGCGTCAACACCACGCCGCTGTCGAGCCGCGTCGCCAGATCGACCAGTCCACCGAGCGCGGGGCGCAGGGTTGGGGTCGGATCCTCCCGGGGGCGCGGTCGCGCGAATGTCACCTCGCCACCGACCCCTGGAACCCCGGCGCGCACGGTCACCGACTCCGCTCTCAGGGCGCGCGTGGCGATCGGTTGCTCCAGCAGCTCGCCGGCGCGCCCGATCGCGTCGATGAGGTCGGGCGTAAACGGCGTCTCGGGCCGCATCTCCACGTGCACGCGCGGCCAACCAAACCGCGATCCCGCGATCGACGCGGCTTCGGCGAGCAGCACCGTCTTGCCCACCCCGCGCGCGCCCGCGAGCAGCGTAGGTCGCGGAGTCCGATGGTCAAGGGCGGCGACTTCGCTCGCCTCGCGCAGGTCCTCGAGCACGGCCTCCCGGCCCACGAGTTCTTGCGGGGGCTCATTGAAACCGGGACGGTACGGATTCTCGGTGCGGGTCATCGAGTCAGTCTAGCGCCGTCTAGCCCGTCTAGCGCTGTCTAGCGCGTCTAGCTTCGTCTAGCGTGTCTAGCGCTGTCTAGCTCGTGTCCGGTCATGCGCTCCCGATCGAGCGCTGCCAAACTGGGTCCGTGAAGCCGCGATGATCGACAGCCACACCCACCTCTACCTGTGCGAGGAGCCCGACGCCGAGCTGGTCGAGCGGGCCGTGGCGGCTGGGGTCGTCAAGATGCTCGCCATAGGCACCAACGGGGAGTCCTCGCGTGCGGCGTTGGCCTCCGCCGAAGCGTTCCCCCAGGTTTTTGCGGCGGTCGGCTGCCACCCCAACGAAGCCCACGGCTTCGACGACGCCGACCTGGCCGAGCTGGCGGGGCTCGCCGAACACCCCCGCTGCGTGGCGATCGGGGAGACCGGCTTCGACTACTACCGCGAGGACGCGCCCCGCGAGGACCAAAGGCGCGCGTTCACCGCCCAGATCGAGCTCGCGCGGCGCCTAGGCAAGCCGCTCAGCATCCACACGCGCGAGGCCCCCGACGACACGCTCGACACTTTGGCCGCCCACGCCGAGGGCCTGGGCGTGGTGATCCACTGCTTCTCGATGCCCGACCGCCTGCAAGAGTGCGTCGATCGCGGCTACTTCATCTCCTTCGCGGGCAACGTCACCTACAAAAGCGCCACCGACCTGGCCCAAGCCGCGCGTGAGACGCCGGCCGAGCGCCTCCTGATCGAGACCGACGCCCCCTACCTCTCGCCCCAGGTGGTGCGCAAGCACCGAAACCAACCCGCCTACGTCGCCCATACCGCGGCCTTCATCGCGGAGCTGCGCGGCGTCTCCGTCGACGAGCTGGGCGCGCTCGTCGAGCGCAACGCCGAGCGCGTCTTCGGATGGTGAGCGCCCCGGCGCGCAGGCCCACGCGCCGCAGCCGCGACCTCGGCCAGAACTTCCTGCGCGACCCCAACATCCTCGACGTGATCGCGCGCGAAGCCGAGCTTGCGGGTGGGCGCGGGGCGGGCGAGGTGGTGCTCGAGGTCGGCGGCGGCGAAGGCTTCCTGTCGGCCTATCTCGCGCCCCGGGTCGGGCACCTGCACGTGATCGAGTTCGACGAGCGTCTGCGCCCGGCGCTGCACGCGAGCGTGGCCGATTTCCACAACGTCACGCTCCATTGGGGCGACGCCATGCGCTTCGAGCTGGCAGCGCTCGAGCCCAAGCCGACCAAGATGGTCGCCAACCTGCCCTACGGGATCGCCGCCGGCGTGCTCCTGCGCACGATCGAGGAGCTCCCCACGATCGCCATGTGGCTGGTCATGGTCCAGCGCGAGGTGGGCGAACGCCTCGCCGCCCCGCCCGGCGGCGGCACCTATGGCGTCAGCTCCGTGCTTGCGCAGCTGGCCGGCGAGGTCAAGGTCGCGCGTGCGATCCCGCGCACCGTGTTCCGGCCCGTTCCCAACGTCGATTCGGTCTTGGTCAAGGTCGTGCGCACCAGCCCCGCCCCGTCGCCCGCGGTGCGCAGGCTGGTGGGCGCCGCCTTCGCGCACCGGCGCAAGGCGCTCTCGCGATCGCTCGCGTTGTCGGGGATCGACCGCCCGCGGGCCCAGGTTCAGGCCGCCTTGGTGGAGCTGGGCCATCCCGCCGACGTGCGCGCCGAGCGCCTCTCGCCCGGGGACTTCGTGGCCCTCGCCGAAAAGCTCCAGATCGCATGAGCAATCCCCCCGGACCGCCCAACGCCGCGGCCGGACAGGCTCTGAGCCTGCCCCTGTGCGCGCTCGCGCCCGCCAAGATCAACCTCGGGCTCTTCCTCGGGCCGACGCGGCCCGACGGCCGCCACGAGCTGGTCAGCGTCATGCAATCGATCTCCCTCGCCGACGAGCTCACCCTCGAGCACGCCCCGGGCGCGAGCGCTGATGAGGTCGTGTGCCCCGGCGTGCCCGGCGAGAACCTCGCCGCCCAGGCACTCGCCGCTTTCCGTGAGGCCACCGCCTGGGAGGCCCCGCCCGTGCGCCTCACGATCGCGAAGCGCATCCCCGTCGCCGCCGGGCTTGGGGGCGGTTCGGCCGACGCCGCCGCTGCACTGCGACTGGCGAGCGCCGCAGCGGGCCTTTTAGATGATGGACCGTTGTTCGTGCTTGGCGGCGAACTTGGGGCTGATGTCCCAGCCCAGGTAGCGCCCGGCCGTTGGTTGGCCACCGGCGCCGGTGAGGTCTTGCGGGCCCTGCCCGAGCCCGTTTCCCCGTTTGGGGTGCTCGTCTTGCCCCAGGCCGCCCAGCTCTCGACCGCCGCGGTCTACGCCGCCGCCGACCGGCTCGGGCTGGCGCGCGAGGCGTCCGCGCTGGGCGAGTGCCGCGACGAGTTGGCCGCGGCCTTCGAGCTGGGCGCCGCCCTGCCCGCCGACGCCGTCCTGCTCCACAACGACCTCCAAGCGGCCGCGCTCGAGCTGTGCCCCGAGATCGGGCTCGCTCTGGCCCAGGCGGGCGAGGCCGGGGCCGAACACGTGCTGGTGAGCGGCTCGGGCCCCACCGTGCTGGGCCTGTTCGCGCGCGCCAACGGCCTCGCGCGCGCCCAACGGGCCGCCGCCGCCTTGTCCGACGTCTCGCCCGCGCCGCTGGTTGCCGAGCCGGTGGGAGCCGCTTTCGGGGCGGTACAACAGGCGCGTACGTAACAATGGCGTCGGTGAGCGACAGCACAGTCACTGCTCTGGTCGGCGTTTGCGCCGGCGTGTTCGGCCTGGCCCTCTATGTCGGCCTGATCCTGGTGCCCGCCTGGGGCTCCTATGCGCGCCTGTGGGAGCGCTTGGCGGCGACTGTCCTGTCCCTCTACGTGCTCGCGGTGCTGGTCGGCGCCGGGGTGCTCGGCGCCCTACTCGCCGTCTACCTGTGGGGCTGAGCCCGATGTCCCCGCACGGCCCAGACTTGGGGCCACGGGCGGCGTCACGCCGCCGCCGACCGGTGGGGCCCCGGCGCCGTGTCTGAGCTGGGTGGCCTCGACGCCGTCACCGAGGCGGTCGAGTCTGGGGCCGGCCTGCCCGAGGTCGTGCGCGCCGCCTCGCGCGCGCTCGACGCGAGCCTCGCCGTGACCGACGCCGCCGGCGCCACGATCGCCGTCGCGGCGCGCTCGAGCGCCGACGAGCGCTCCCTCTTGGCGGGCGGCGAGGGGGTCGCCAGTCTGCCCCTGAGGGTCGCCGACGCGGTTGTCGGCTCCTTGCACATGCGCGCTCGTACCGATCCCAGTCCCGTCGTCTTGCGTTTGCTGGTCACGATGATCGCCTCCGAGGTCGAGCGCGTGCGCGCCCCCGACGTCGCTTCGGAGAGCGCCGCCGCGGACTTCCTGCGCCTTGCCCTTGGGCGCAAGGGTGTGCCCCGTGAGGAGGTGCTCGCGCGCGCCGCCGAGCTTTCGCTCGACCTGACCGAGGGCGCCTCGGTGATCGTCGCGCGCGCCCACCCCCAGGCGCCCACCGAGGAGGGCTGGCGCGCCCGCGCCCGCGCCGTCGCCGAGCGCGGGGCGCGTGCGGCCGTGGGCAAGTCCCTGGCGGCGCTCTCCGAGCGAGACGGCGCCGCCGGTGTCGAGATCCTGCTGCTGGTGCCCTCCGGCGAGGACGCCGCTGCCGCACGCGCCGCCGAAGGGGTGTTGCGCGAGATGGAGAGCGCCTTGGCCGGCTACACGTTCGCGCTGGGGCGCTCGCGCATAGCCGAGGATCCCTCCGAGCTGCCGCGCGCCGCCGGCGAGGCCCTCCTGGCGGCCAACGTCGCCGAGGGCTCGGCCCCGGAGGGAGTCCTGTTGGCGTTCGAGCAGACCGGCGCCTACCGCCTGCTGCTGTCCTCGATGACCGACAACCCCGGCGAGCTCCAACGCTTCTACGCCGAGACGGTCGAGCCCCTTGTCGCCTACGACGAACAGTACGAGACCGAGCTGCTCGGCACGCTCGAGGCGTTTCTCGAGGCCGACGGCAACGTCGCCGGCACCGCGCAGCGGCTGTTCACCCACCGCCACACGATCTACTACCGCCTGGAGCGCGTCCGCGAGCTGACCGGGCTCGACGTCAGCTCCTCCGATGGCCGCGAGAAGCTCTCCTTGGGGCTCAAGGCGATGCGAGTCCTCGGCATCTCATCCGCCCGCGGCCCGGCGTCCGAGGACGGCGCGCGCGGCGGGCGCGTGCCTCGCAGCCGCTAAGAGCGGGCGGCGAACTCGACTGTGTAGGTAGCGCCGGGTGCGCCGTCAGTGAGGCTCTTGGGGGCTGAGGGCGCCACGCCGATGCCGATGTCGCGGTAGGCGCCGGTCAACACGATTTCCCGGTGCGGCGCCGAGTGCATCCACATGCCCACCATCCCCGCCGGTGTGGCTAAGCGTTCGGTGCCCCAACCGATGTTCTGGGCGGCCGCGACGGTGCGACCGCCGATCCCGTAAGGGGAGGCCGCGATGCGCTGCCATGGGGTCACCCCGCCGGGAGTGTTGTCGCCGAAGTAATCGCCCACCACCATCGCCTTCGCCTGGCCCGCGGCCACCTGTTGCAGGGCACCGTTCGTGTGCAGCGACGCCAGGTGGTAGGCGGCGCGTTCGCGGTCGATCAGGCAGCGTGTCGCCGTTGTGATCCGCGCGATGTCCTTGCTGGTCGGACGCAGCCCCGCGTCCTTGCACCGCGTTTGCGAGCCGGCGGCCGCCGTGGATGTGGCCGAGCGTGCCATGGCTCCACCGCCGCGCGGCGCGGCTCCTCCACTCGCTGCCGCGACCCCGCCGCCGACCGACGAGCCGAGCAGCGCCACCGCGCACAGCAACGCGGGCGCAACGGTCCCCCCCGAGCGCCCCACACGCCTCACTGCCAAACCCCGACCCTTTGGCACGCACGCATTCTTGCACGTGCGGCCGATGCAAGTTCGCGCCCGTCTCCCGTCGCCCGCCTCGACGCCGGTAAAGTCCTTTGCGAACGCTTTGCTCCTTGGGGAGTCGTCCAATGGCAGGACATCAGGTTTTGGTCCTGAGAATCGGGGTTCGAATCCCTGCTCCCCAGTCCGGCCCAAGGGACCTATCTCGGTAGGTCCTAAAGAGTCGTT
The DNA here is from genome assembly GCA_963753145.1 of uncultured Solirubrobacterales bacterium. Lineage (GTDB taxonomy): Bacteria > Actinomycetota > Thermoleophilia > Solirubrobacterales > Solirubrobacteraceae > Palsa-744. The sequence goes on along the minus strand of CAVWAX010000003.1, from coordinate 164,731 downwards.
GCCCTCCGCGACGACATCTAAAGTGATGGCCTTGACCGCCCCCACCGTCCTCATCCTGGCCGCCGGTCAGGGCACCCGCATGCGCTCGGCCACGCCCAAGGTGCTGCACGACCTGTGCGGCATCCCGATGGTCCTGTGGCCCGTCCGTGCGGCCTTGGAGGCGGGCGCCGGGCGCGTCGTCGTGATCGACTCTCCCGCGCGCAACCTCGCCGAGGTGCTGCCCGACGGGGTCGAGCTGGCCGTGCAGCCCCAGTCCGACGGCACCGGCGGCGCCGTGCGTGCGGCCGCCTCCTTGATCGACCCGGGCGCCCCCGTGGCGATCCTCAGCGGCGACGTTCCGCTCGTGGGTAGCGAGGCGATCCGCGAGCTGGTGCAGGCCCACGCCACGAGCGGAGCGGCCGCCACGATGGCCACCGCCGTGCTCGACGATCCCAGCGGCTACGGCCGCGTCGTGCGCGACGCCGACGGCTCGGTGGCACGCGTCGTGGAGACCAAGAAGCCGGGCGACGCCACCGAGCAAGAGATGCAAATCCGCGAGGTCAACTCGGGGATCTACGTATTCAGCGGCTCCGCCTTGCTCAGCGCGCTGCCGCGGCTCACCGCCGAGAACGCCCAGGGCGAGTATTACCTGCCCCAGGCTCTCGACTTGCTGCGCGCCGACGGCGCTCGCGTCGCCGCCCACGTGATCGCCGACGAGGCTCTCATGCTCGGCGTAAACGACCGCGTCGGCCTCGCCCGTGTGCGCGCGCTCGCCCAGCGTTCGATCGCCGAGCGCCACATGCGCGCCGGCGTCACGATCGTCGACCCCGGCGCCGTCCAGATCGACGTGGACGTCGAGATCGGCCGCGACACCACGATCGAGCCCTTCACCACGATCCGTGGCGACACACGCATCGGCGCCGATTGCGTCGTGCGCTGCTCCTATCTGGTGGACTGCGTGCTCGAGGACGGCGTCAGCGTCGGCCCGTTCGCCTACCTTCGACCCGGCGCCATCCTGCGCGCCGGCGCCAAGGCCGGCACGTTCGTCGAGGTCAAGAACTCCGACATCGGCGCCGCCACCAAGATCCCCCACCTCTCCTACATCGGGGACGCCGACATCGGCGCAGGCTCCAACCTCGGCGCCGGCACGATCACCGCCAACTACGACGGCCACGCCAAGCACCGCACCACGATCGGCAGCGGCGTGCGCGGCGGAGTCGATACCTCCTTCGTGGCGCCCGTCACCGTCGGCGACGGCGCGTACACGGCCGCCGGGTCGGTGATAACCGAGGACGTGCCGCCCGGCGCCCTGGGCGTGGCGCGCGCGCGGCAGGCGAACGTCGAGGGCTACGCCGAGCGTCGTGAGGAGCAGAAGTGAGTCCGCGCGCTCTACACTCCCGAGGTACATGAGCGTGATCGACGCGCGCACGCAGTCCTCGCCGGCCACGAGCCTGCCGATCGACTACAACAAGCGGCTGATGCTGTTCTCCGGGCGCGCCAACCCGCGGCTCGCGGTTGACATCGCCGACAAGCTCAGCGTCGACATGGGCCCAGTTACGCTCAAGACGTTCTCCAACGGCGAGGTCTACTGCCGCTACGAGGAGTCGATCAGGGGCGCCGACGTGTTCATCGTGCAGTCCACGTGCGGCAACCCCGCCACCGGCGTCACCGCCAACGACTCCTTGATGGAGCTCCTGTTCATGATCGACGCCGCCGTCGGCGCCTCCGCACACCGTGTGATCGCCGTCACGCCCTGGTTCGGGTACTCCCGCCAGGACAAGAAGTCGGCCCCCCGCGAGCCGATCTCCGCGCGCCTGGTGGCCCGCATGATCGAGGCCGCCGGCGCCGACCGGGTGCTCACGATGGACCTCCACGCCGGTCAGATCCAAGGCTTCTTCCAGAAGCCCGTCGACCACATGACAGCCCTGTTCATGCTGACCCAATACTTTGCCGACCTCGGTCTCTCCGATCTCGTGGTTGTCGCCCCCGACGCCGGCAGGGTCAAGCTCAACAAGAAGTTCGCCTCCAAGATCGGCGCCGAGCTGGCGATCCTCGACAAGGAGCGCCCCGCCCAGCAGGTCGCCGAGATCGGCTACGTGATTGGCGACGTCAGGGGCAAGACCGCGGTCATCGTCGACGACATGATCGACACGGCCGGCACGCTCAAGGCCGCGGCCCGCACGGTGCTCGACGCCGGCGCCAAGAGCGTCTACGCCGCCGCCACCCACGCCGTCTTCTCCGGCGCCGCCTACAAGAACCTCGCCGAGGCGGGCTTCAAGGAGATTGTCGTCACCGACACGATCCCCGCCCAGCCGGCCGGGGCCGGCGGCTTGCCGAACATCCGCGTGCTCCCCTGCGCGGAGCTGCTCACCGACTCGATCCGCCGCATCTTCACCGACGACTCCGTCAGCGAAGTGTTCGGCGGCGAGAACCAGTTGTTTTGAGCGGCGAGCACCGGGCGTCTGCCGTGTCGGCCCCGGCGGGGCAGTCAGTCGCGACTGGCGAGTCGGCTGAGGCGCGAGGACCGGCCGGGGCGGGGCCTGTGCGCGCGTGGCTGGCTCGTCTGCGCCCGATCCATTGGGCTTTGATCGCGGTGGCGCTCGTCCTGTTCATCGCGATCAGCGGTCTCTTGGCGCGCTTCTTCGCCGCCGAAAGCGTCGAACGCGACGACGTCCTCGCGCTGCTTCGCGCCGAGGCCGTCGGCGACGAGCGGGGTATGCTCGCCCAGCTCTCCGGTTGCGCCGCCTCGCCCATGTGCCTCGCGGCGGTCAAGGCCGACGCCACCTCGCTGCACCGCACCGGCTCGGTCAAGATCCTCGAGCTCAGCTCAGAAACGAACCATTCCCTTGGCTCCGCCACCAGCCCTACGCGCGTCGCCTGGACGGTGATCGGGCACCTCCCGACCGTCCAATGCGTCACCGTCAAGCGCTCCGGCAGCTTCTTCACGGGCATCTCCGTTTCGCTGCTCTCGATCGGGCGGCCGATCAACAGCGAAGCGGATTGCTAAAGTCCTCGGGCTTCTCATGGCGACCACCACCACCACCACAAAGCTCGAAGTCTCGAGCCGCGATCCCGACGGTTCGCGCTCGGCAAGGCGCCTGCGCCGCACCGGACGCATCCCCGGGGTTCTCTACGGCGGCGGCGACGACCCCGTCAGCTTCAGCGTCGACGCGCGCGAGCTGCGCCTGGCCCTGGCCGGTTCCGGCGCCGTGGTCGATCTGAGCATCGACGGGTCCAAGGCCACGCCCGTCGTGCTCAAGGAAACCCAGCGCGACCCCGTGCGCGGCGAGACCACCCACGTCGATCTCCTGCGCGTGCGCCTGGACAAGCCGATCCACGCCGTCGTCCCGCTCGAGCTGACCGGTGGGGACGACACCCCCGGCGTCAAAGAAGGCGGCATCCTCGAGCAGCTCACGCGCGAGCTCAATATCGAAGCTCTCCCCACCGAGATCCCCGAGTCGATCGTTCACGAGCTGGGCGCGCTCGCCATCGGGGATACGCTCGCCCTGGAGGCGCTCGAAGCGCCCGCTGGCGTCACCCTGCTCGACGATCCCTCCACAACAATCGCCTCGGTTTCCGCGCCGCGCCTGCAGACGGAGGAGGAGGCCGGGTTGGAAGCGGAGACGGAGCTGGTCGGCGAGTCCGGCGGCGAGTCCGGCGAGGCCGCCTCCGACGGCGGCTCCTCCGAGGAGTAGCTCCTGAAGCTGTTTGGTGGCGCCGCGGCCATCGACTGGCTGATCGTCGGCCTGGGCAACCCCGGCCGCGAGCGCGCCCATACGCGCCACAACGTCGGCTTCATGGTGCTCGACCGTCTCGCCGAGCGTTTCGATTTCCCGCGGGCCAAGGACCGCTTCCGTGGTCGGTTGGCCGAGGGGCGCATCGACGGCGTCCGTGTCGCTCTACTGTGGCCCCAGACCTACATGAACGAGGCCGGGCGCTCGGCTGGGCCGGCGCGCGGCTCCTTCAAGCTGCCTCTGGAGCGCGTGCTTGCCGTCCACGACGAGATAGACCTCCCATTCGGCGATGTACGTGTGCGCCTGGGGGGTGGCTTGGCCGGCCACAACGGCCTCAAGTCGCTCAAGCGCGAGCTCGGGGGCACGGACTTCATGCGCGTCCGGGTCGGGGTTGGGCGGCCCAAATCGACCGATCCCGAGATTGTCTCCGCGTGGGTCCTGGGTCGCTTCCGCGAGCCCCCCGATCAGGTTTCGGAGCTGATCGACCAAGCCTGCCTGGCCGTCGAGGGGGTCGTCAAGGGCGAGTAGGGGTGGGTTTGGGGAGTAGGGGTGTGTTTTGGGGAGTAGGGGTGTGTTTGGGGGAGTTTTGGGTGGGTTTGGGCGAGTTTGGAGTGAGGTTGATGGGGTGGGGGGAGGAGTTGTTGGTTTGAAATTGCCGAATCCTGTCAGTGCGGAATAATTACAAAATGGAAGATTCTCAAAAAAACGTTTGCACAACAGCCGGGCGACCAGGGCGACCATGCCGTTGCGCGCGCTTCTAGACGCCTTCGCCCAAGACCCCGCCGCGACCCGCCTCGCGAGCGAGGGGGGCCACGCCTTCGTGTCCTCCTCGCTGCGCCCCTACGCAATCGCCGCGCTCTGTGACCGCGACCCCTCGCGCCCCACGCTCGTCGTAGTCGGCGACGATCGCGCCGCACGCGACCTCGCCGGCGACCTGCGCGCCTGGCTGGCGCCCCGCCGCGTCCGCTTCTACCCCTCGCGCGGCGTCGCCTACGAGTCCCACCTCACGCCGCCCCCCCACCTGGTCGGCCTGCGAGTAGCGGCGCTCGACGCCCTGCTCGCCGGTGGCGGTTCCAGCGACGGCCCCTCACCCGGATCCGACGAGCGTTCCTCCTCCGATTCGTCAACGGCCGGCAACGATGCCGCCGCCAGGTCCGCTCCACCACGTGACCCCGAGGCCCCCGTCGTCGTGGTCTCGGCTGTCGCCCTCTCCGAGAAGGTCCCCGACCCGGCCCTGCGCCCGCGCTCGTTCACCCTGCGCACGGGCGAGCTCCTGGACCTCGACGAATGCGCCACCGAGCTGGTCGGCGCCGGCTACGAACGCGTCGACCAGGTCTCCGAGCGCGGCCAGTTCGCGATGCGCGGCGGCCTGCTCGACGTGTTCCCCGCCACCGAGGACCATGCCGTCCGCGTAGACATGTTCGACATCGAGATCGAATCGCTGCGCTGGTTCTCCACCTTCACCCAGCGCTCCCTGGGCGAGGTGGCCGAGGTAGAGATCGCGCCCGCCGCCGAGCTCGCCCCCGAGCACCGCGAGCTGGCCGAGATCGCCGCCGCCACAGGCGCCTCGGATGAGGGTCGCCCCGACATCGCCGAACTGCTGCCCGTCGCTCGCTTCGGCGCCCTGCTCGACCTGATCGAGCCCTCCACCAACGTGATCGTCGCCGCCGAGGAGGAGCTGGCCCCCGCGCTCAGCGACCATTGGAACGACGTCTGCGCCGCTTTCGCCGACGAAGACGCCCACCACCTCTACGTCAGCCCCGACCAGGTCCAGTCCAGCGTTGCCGCGCGCACCGACATCTGGCTGTCCGCGATGTCAAGCGGCCAAGAGATCGAGCTGCGGGCCTCCGCCGCCGACACCGCCGCGCGCTCCTTGGCCGAGGCCGAGCCCGAGCTCGAGAAGCTGGTGCGCTCCGGCTACCGCACCGTCGTAGCCTTCCCCCGCCGCGGCGAAGGCGAGCGCGCCGCCTACAACCTCGGCCGCCTCAAAGCGGCCTGGCTGGATGCCACGGTAGACGTCTCCCAGGCGCCCTTGGAGGCGTCCCTGCGCTTCGTCGCCGCCTCCCTGCGCGAGGGCTTCATCGCCCCCTCGCTGAAGCTGGCCGTCTACCCCGAGCACCGCCTCCTGCGTCGCCGCCGCGCCGACCGCCGTGGCGGCGCCGGCGCCGAAGGTTCCGCCGGCGCGCCCGCGCGCCGCGGCGCCCTGCGCTCCTTCACCGACCTGCGCACCGGCGACATAGTCGTCCACGAGGACCACGGCATCGCGCGCTTCGCCGGCTTCGAGACCCGCACCGTCGCCGACGTCACGCGCGACTACCTCTACCTCGAATACCAAGGCGACGACAAGGTCTTCGTCCCCACCGACCAGCTCGCCAAGATCTCCCGCTACGTCGGATACGGGTCCCACCCACCCGGCGACGGCGGCCCGCCCCTGTCGAAGCTTGGCGGCACGCGCTGGGAGGCGATGAAGGCCCGCGCTCGCCGCGCCGCCCAAGAGCTCGCCGGCGAGCTGCTCAGCCTCTACGCCGAGCGCCGCCGCCGCGCCGGCCACGCCTTCGAGCCCGACTCCGACTGGCAACGCGAATTCGAGACCCGCTTCCCCTTCACCGAGACCGCCGACCAGCTCGAGGCGATCGAACTCGTCAAGGCCGACATGGAAGCCCCCCGCCCGATGGACCGCCTGATCTGCGGTGACGTCGGTTACGGCAAGACCGAGGTCGCCCTGCGCGCTGCCTTCAAGGCGGCAAGCCAAGGCAAGCAGGTCCTGATGCTGGTCCCCACGACGATCCTCGCCCAACAGCACTTCGGCACGTTCTCGGAGCGCCTGGCCGACTACCCGATCACGATCGAGCACGTCTCCCGCTTCCGCTCCACCGCCGACCAAAAGGCCGCGCTCGCCGGCTTCGCAAGCGGCGCCGTGGACATCCTGATCGGCACCCACCGGGTGCTCTCGCGCGACGTCCGCGCCAAGGACCTGGGCCTTTTGATCGTGGACGAGGAGCAACGCTTCGGCGTCAAGCAGAAGGAGCTCCTGCGCCAGCTCAAGCTCAAGGTGGACGTCATCGCGATGTCCGCCACCCCGATCCCGCGCACCCTCCAGATGTCCCTGGCGGGCCTGCGCGAGATCTCGGTGATCGAGACCCCACCCGAGGGTCGCCGGCCGGTCAAGACCTACGTCGGCGAGTACGAGGAGGAGCTCGTCAAGCGCGCGATCCTGCGCGAGCACGCCCGCGGCGGCCAGGCCTTCTTCATGCACAACCGCGTCTCCTCGATCGAAGAGACCGCCGAGCGCCTGCGAGCCCTCTGCCCCGGGGTGCGCTTCGCCGTGGCCCACGGCCAGATGGGCGAGGGCGAACTGGAGGCGGTCATGATGGACTACCTCCAGGGTGGCGCCGACGTGCTCGTCTGCACCTCGATCATCGAGTCCGGCATCGACATCCCCCAGGCCAACACTTTGATCGTCGAGCACGCCGACGCCTTCGGCTTGGCCCAGCTCTACCAGATCCGCGGCCGCGTCGGACGTAGCCGCGAACGCGCCTACGCCTACCTCCTGTACGACTCCGCGGCCGCGCTCACCCCAGAAGCCGCTCAGCGCCTCTCGGCCCTCTCCGACTACACCGAGCTTGGGGCCGGCTTCAAGGTCGCGATGCGCGATCTGGAGATCCGCGGCGCCGGCAACCTCCTCGGCGACGAGCAATCCGGCCACGTCGCCGCGCTCGGCTTCGAGCTCTACATGCAAATGCTCGACGAAGCCGTCCGTCAGGCGGGTCCCGGGGAGGACGGTGCCCAGGGCGAGTCGGCCGAGCTGCCCGAGCCCGTCCGCCTGGACGTCAACGTCAACGCCTACGTCCCCACCGACTACGTCCCCTACGAGCAGGCCAAGATCGAGGTCCACCGGCGCGTCGCCTCGGCCTACGAGGTCGCCGACGTCGAACGCCTGCGTGAGGAGCTGGAGGACCGCTTCGGCCCAATCCCCGAGCCGCTTGCCAACCTGCTCGCCCTCCAGCGGGCGCGCATCAAGTTCGGCCAGGCCGGGGCCCAGGCCGTCAGCTTCCGCGGCGACCGTCTCGCCGTGACCCCCATAGAGCTCGACTCCGTCCGCGCCAAGCGCCTGCGCGAGGAGCTGCCCGAGGCCCTCTATGAGTCGGGTCGTTCCCAGGTCTCGGTCCGCGTTCCCAAGGAGGGCGCCGAGCGATTCCCCACCGTGGTCCGCGCCGCCGACGTGCTCCTGGCGGTCACCCGCGAGGCCGCCTGACCGGGCGCTTGGTGTGTGCGAGGGGGCACTGGTTGGGTGTTGCGAAATGGGATGCCCTACGCGCGCGGGGGGCCTGCTTAGCCAGCTTTAAGGAAGTCGTTAAGCACGGCTTGGGATGTTTCCGCTAGAGTGCCCGCGTCGTGTCAAAGCTATCGGGTCAAATCGCGGCGCTGGGCGCCGTTTTGCTTACAGGGTTCACGCTCACCGCGTGCGGTGGCGGCATCCCCGGCAACGCCGTCGTCAGCGTCAACGGCACCCCGATCACGAAGGAAACGTTCAACCACTGGATGAACGTCGCCGCCAGCTCGAGCGCGGCCTCCACGACCGCGTCCGGCCAGAGCGCCCCCAAAGCGGTGGTCCCGGATCCGCCCACCTACAAAAACTGCATAGCCCACCTTGAAGCGACCGCGCCCAAGCCGGCCAAGGGTCAGTCCAAGCCGACCGCCGCCGCGCTCAAGAGCCAGTGTGAACAGCAGTACACCGCGCTCAAGCAACAGGTGCTCGCCTACCTGATCTCAGCCAACTGGGTCATCAAGGAGGCCGAAGAACGCGGCATCAAAGTTTCCGACGCCGAAGTAAAGAAGCAGTTCAACCAGATCAAGGCCCAGCAGTTCCCCAAGGAAGCCGACTTCCAGAAATTCCTGGCCAGCACCGGCTACACCGTCTCCGACCTGCTGTTGCGCGTCAAGCTCAACTCGCTCTCCTCGAAGATCCAGCAGAAGGTCAGCAAGGAAGCGGGCAAGAAGCCCGACCAGAAAGAAATCCAGGCTTACTACGAACAGCACAAGTCGCAGTACGGCCAGCCCGAAAAGCGCAACATCTTGATCATCCTGACCAAGACCCAGGCGCAGGCCGAACAGGCCAAGAAAGAAATCGAATCGGGCAAGAGCTTCGCGAGCGTGGCCAAGGCCCACTCGATCGACCCGGTCTCCAAGGCCGCCGGCGGCTCACTGCCGGGCGTGGTCAAAGGCCAAGAGGAGAAGGCTTTGGACGAAGCCATCTTCAAAGCCCAGCTGAACGTGCTCGGCGGCCCGATCAAGACCCCCTTCGGCTATTACGTCTACGAAGTCAAGAAGACGATCCCCGGCAGCCAGCAGGCGCTGTCGAAGGTGCAGTCCACGATCTCACAGCAGATCATGGCCGAAAAGCAGCAGAAGTCACTGTCGGAATTCATCAAGAACTTCCGCAAGAAGTGGGAAGGCCGCACCGAATGCCGCGCCGAATACTCGGTCAAGGACTGCAAGGGCTACAAGGCCCCCAAGACCTCGACCCTACCGAGCACGGCCACACCGACGACCGCCACGCCCACGACCAGCACCGGTACCACCACCAAGTAGCAACGGTCCACGCCCCACCGGTTCGGGTCCCCGGCAGCGGAGCGCACCCTCGGGGGCACACCCTGAAGGGCGCGAGCAGGCAGCGATGAGTCAGATCGAGAAAGTCCACGCCCGCCAGATCCTCGACAGCCGTGGCAACCCCACGGTCGAGGCCGAGGTTTCGCTGCGTTCGGGCGCTCACGGTCACGCCGCCGTGCCCTCCGGCGCCTCGACCGGCGAGTTCGAGGCGACCGAGCTACGCGACGGCGGCGAGCGCTGGTCGGGCAAGGGCGTCACCCAGGCGGTGGCGCACGTCAACGGTGAGATCGCCGGCGCGGTGGCCGGCATGGACGCAAGCGACCAGCGCGCCCTCGACGAGGCCCTGATCGCGCTCGACGGGACCCCCAACAAGTCGCGGCTGGGCGCCAACGCGATCCTCGGCGTCTCCTTGGCCGTGGCGCACGCCCAAGCCGCCGAGGAGGGCCTGCCACTGTGGCGCTACCTCGGCGGGGAGTCCGCCCGCGTGCTGCCTGTGCCGATGATGAACGTGCTCAACGGCGGCGCCCACGCCGACAACAAGGTGGACTTCCAGGAGTTCATGGTCGTGCCCTGCGGCGCCTCCACGTTCTCGGAGTGCCTGCGCATGGGCGTCGAGGTATTCCACGCGCTCAAGCGCACCCTCCACGAGCGCGGCCTCTCGACCGCCGGCGGCGACGAGGGCGGCTTCGCGCCCGACCTCGGATCCAACGAGGAGGCCTTGGAGATGCTTGTCGCCGGGATCCAAGCCGCCGGCTATGAGCCCGGCACGGACGTAGCCATTGCGCTCGACCCGGCCACCAGCGAGCTGTATGAGGATGGCGCCTACGTGCTAGAGCACGAGGGCCGCACGCTCAGCGCCGCCGAGCTGGCCGACTACTGGGCCACCCTGGCCGCGCGCTACCCCATCGTGTCGATCGAGGACGGCATGGACGAGCAGGACTGGGACGGCTGGAAGACGCTCACCGAGCGCATCGGCGCCGGCGTCCAGCTGGTCGGCGACGACCTGTTCGTGACCAACACCGACCGCCTTGCCCGCGGCATCGAGCTGGGTGTGGCGAACTCGATCCTGATCAAGGTCAACCAGATCGGCACCCTCACCGAGACCCTGGCTGCCATAGCGATGGCCCGTGAGGCAGGCTACACGGCCGTCATGAGCCATCGCTCGGGCGAGACCGAGGACGTCACGATCGCCGACCTCGCCGTCGCCACCGGCTGCGGACAGATCAAGACCGGCGCCCCCTCGCGCTCGGACCGGGTCGCCAAGTACAACCAGCTGTTGCGCATCGAGGAGCAGCTGGGCGCCGACGCGGAGTTCCCGGGTCGCTCCGTGTTCCGCGGCTGACTCACGCTCGGCTTGCAGGAGCTTTCGCCGTGGGGGCGAATGCGGGTGTATGCCGATGGCTCACGTACGCTGGGATAGGGTCGGTCGCATCGCGATGCTGGGCGTCATGGTGGCGATCGCCTACCTCTACATGAGCGCCGGCCTGCGCCTCTTCTCGGCCTGGGGCGAGTCCAAGCGCGACACCGCCCAGATGCGGGTACTCGAAGCTCAGAACCGCACACTGCGCCACCAGCACGCCACGCTCGCCAGCCCCGCCACGGTCCAGGCCGACGCGCGCCGCCTCGGCATGATCCACCCGGGCGAGCAGGCCTACGTCGTGAGCGGCCTGCCCTCCAACTGACCGTCCCGCCGGGCCCGAAGACCGCCTGCTCGCGGCGCTTGACCAGCCGCTGCTAGCCTCGCGTCCGTGCCGGGATTCGACAACGCCTTCTACCAGTGGCGCCAAGGCGAGCGCCGCCTCTCCCAAGCGCCTCCCGAGCGTCGCCCGCGCCTGCACGCCATCGTCGACAAGCTGGTGGCCGAACTGCGCAAGCGCCTTGGTGGCCGCTTCACCGCCGACGAACTCGCCGCGTTCTACGAACGCGGCACCTCATGGTGCCTGCAACTGGCGATGGACGCCGCTCCCGAGGACCCTTGGGCGTGGGACTCGGCTGTAGTGATCGACGCGGCCTTCGCCCGCTACCTGCGCGAGGCCACCGACTATGCGGGCGGGCGCTTGATCCCCGCGGACTAGCTTTAGTCGTCGCTGCCCGTGCGGCGAATGACGATCTGATCCTCCTCGACCGTGACCTCGACCGGTCGGTGCCCGGCCCAGTGCTCGGCGTAGACCGGGTTGTCCTGGATCGCGGGGTCGAGCCAGAGCCCGTAGCCCTCCTCGCCGTGGTCGAAGGTGCCCTCCAGCGGTCCTGTGGCGCGGCTGGAGGAGCGCCGGCCGCGACGGCTGCGCCTGCGGCGCGTCGGGGCACGGTCCTCGTCCTCCTCCTCGCCTTCCCCGGCGGCGGCGCGCTCCGCGGCTTCGGCCGCTTCGGCCTCGGCCTTGACGCGATCGGCCTCCATCGCGGCCTCCAGTTCGGCGGCGATCAGCTCGTCGTCCTCGGCGCGCAGGTCGATCTCATCCGGGTAGGCCGCGGCGGCTGGGGCGCCGTCGGTGGGCCCCTCCTCGCCGGACAGGTCGTTCTGGCGCTTGAACTGCTCGATTTCCTGCACCGTGACCTCGAGCTGGTGGGCTACCCACGCGTCGGTACGACCCTGGCGGACCCAGCTTCGGATCTGGTTCAGGTGTGGGCGCAGCGATCTACGAGCCATGAATGGACCCCATAACGGTCCGGGAGACTAGCGCATGATCGGCCGGTTCGCGTCGCGCGGTCCTCGATCGGGCGCGCACGATCGGTTCTCCGGATTCGCTGCCCGGATTCCCATGGGCTTCGTCGAGCATTCGGGAGCGGGCTCGCGTTCGGTGGGACAGAACACTATGCTTGCTTGTTGGCGGGGCCGGGGGCGACTTCGCCATAAGTCCATGGCCAAAGAGAAGGGTGCACAGCGATGCTGGTTCTGACGCGCAAGCCAAACCAGAGCATCATGATTGGCGACGACATCGAGGTGTCGGTGCTCTCGGTGGTAGGCGAGAAGGTCCGCATCGGCATCCACGCCCCCCACGACGTCCCAGTCTTTCGGACCGAGATCTACGTCGAGATTCAGCGCGACCAGGGCAACGCCGCCGCAAGCGACGACGCGGTCCGAGCCGAGGTGGACGACGCCTTGGGCAAGCTCGGCGAGACCTAGCCGGCTCTCGAGCGGCTCGCGGCGTCCGCCGGCCGCCCAAGCGCGACCCAAGGTTCAGCCGAGCAGCAGGTACAGCGTCCGGAACATCACGACCGTCACGATCGCGGCGGTCAGGATCAAGGTCAGCACGAGCAAGACGAAGCGCACCGACCCGCGTTTGTGGCGCTTGTCCATGTCGCGCTTGAGCGCGCGCTGCTCGGCGGTGCGCTTCAGCGAAGCGCGCCGCCGGCGCTCCATTGAGATCTCGCGGGCAAACGCCTGCTCGATCTCATTGATGCTCTGGCGCATACGCATGGGCTACCCCACCGCCGTCTTGCCCTCGGCGCGCTTGTAGACCTCTACGAAGCGCAGGTAGTTGGCGGCGATGCGCTGGGCGCCGACGGAGCGTTCGATCTTGCCGTCGACGTATTCCTTGAGCGGGTTCCACCAGATCGAGCGCCCGATCGCGAAGCCCACGAAGCCGTCGACAGGGGCGGCCTGTTGGAGCCAGTGGTCGACCTTGGCGTCGTCGGCGCCGCGGCCGAGCACCACGCAGACGACCCCGTCGCGCCCGCCGGTGCGGGCCTGGGCGGCGAGCATCTCGCAGTCCGATTGCTCGTCGACCCCCTCGATCTTCCAGATGTCCACCTCGATGCCGGCGGCCTGGATCGCGGCGATCGCACGGCGCATCAGCTCGGGGCGCAGCTCGCTGTCATAGCGCTCGGTCGAGCCTTCGACTTGCTGCAGCTGATCGGCCTCGGCGGGCACGAGCAGCTCGAACAGGAACTTGCGCTGCTTGGAGTGCAGCCAATCGGACAGGCGCTTCAGCTTGACCAGCTGCTCCTCGTTTTCGGCGGCGTCGCCGTCTGGGTTGTAGCGCACCAGGACCTTCGTGAAGTCCGGGTCGAAGCTCTCGATGTGCTCGCCGAACGCGTCGCCGTACTGGAAGTCGAACATGTTCTGGCCGGAGCGCTCGGCGGGCATCGCCAGCTTGAGGCCTTGAGCCTTGGCTTCCTCGGGAACCGAGCCGCCGAACTGCTCGTCGACGAGTACGCCGGTGACGGAGGCCTCGGCGCCTTCGGCGACCGCGCGCTGCATGCCCTCGAAGATGAGGTGCTTGGCGTCCGCGATCATCGCGGTCTGCTCGGGGTCGGGGTCGCCTTCGATCCCGAAGAACTTCTTCTGGAAGGAGCCTCTGTGGTCGAAGGCCAGGATGTAGAGCTTCTTCTCGTAGCCGAGTTGCATCGATCGGTTTCCTTTGGCGTCGGTGCCTTGGCCGGCCCCTGCGGGCCGACGGAGATAGGCCCTTAGAATAGACCGATGACCTCAAGCGCCGATCTGTTCGTGGTCTGCAAGAAGTGTGGCTCGGAGGTCAGCCCCTACATAACCGAGTGTCCGTATTGCGGTCACCGGTTGCGCAGAAGGGCTCCCAAGCTGCCGCGCGAGCGCCTCGGCAAGCCCCGCACGGGGCTGTTTCGCAAGCGCTCGCTCGGTCGCCTGCGAAGCGGCGAGATCGCGGGTCTTCGCTCCGACACCCCGCCCTATGCGACGATCGCTTTGGTGCTCGCCTCGTGTGGCGTGTGGATCGCAACGCAGGGGGGCTACCTGAAAGTCGAGCGGCTCATCTTGGCGGGGCCCTTGAAAGGCGAGTGGTGGCGCCTGCTCAGCACCCAGTTCCTCTATGGGCGCGGCTTCTCCGCCGGGCTGTTCATGTTCTGCACGTTGCTTGCCGTGGCGGTGTTCGGCGGTTTGCTCGAGCGCCGCCACGGGGCCTACGTGGTGCTGGCTCTGTTCTTCGCGGCCGGGATCGCGGGTGGCTTGGCCGCGGAGGCCGTGTATCCGCTGCCGATCGTGACCGGCGCCAACGCCGGAGCCTTGGCCTTGCTGGCGGCGTGGGCGGCGCCCAGCGTGCTGGCGGCCCGCGCGGGCGAGTACTACGAGGCCGACCTGCTCGGGACCGGGGCGATCGCGGTGGTGCTCTTGGCGATGCCCTACGCGCGTCCTGAGGTGAGCTGGCTGGCGGGCGTCGTCGGCGCACTCTTGGGCCTGCTGTTCGGCCTGGGCATGAGCCGCGCGCGCTCGGTTTGAGCGCCTATCATGGGACGCCCCGACCAATCCCGACAGAGGAGCCCCTGGACATGGAGATTCGCTTTCTCGGCCACGCCGCCTTCGAGCTGACCGACGGCGAGACGTCGGTGTTGATCGACCCATTCCTGACCGGCAACCCCAAGGCGGCGGTATCGCCGGAGGAGCTGAACCCCGACGCGATCCTGTTGACCCACGGCCACGCCGACCACATCGGCGATACCGTGGCGATCGCCAAGCGCAGCGAAGCGAACGTGGTGGCGATCGTGGAGATCGCAAACGAGCTCGGCGAGGAAGGTCTCGCCAATGTGCACGACCCCAACCTCGGCGGCACCGTGGCGCTGGACTGGGGCTCGGTCAAGCTGGTGCCGGCGTGGCACACCTCGACGACGCCCAAGGGCACCGTCAATACGCCGGCCGGGCTGATCGTGGAGTTCGGGGGCAAGACGATCTATCACCTCGGCGACACCGCCCTGTTTTCCGATCTGGGCTTGATCGCCAAGCGGACGGGCACGATCGACGTGGCCTTGATGTGCATCGGCGGCCACTACACGATGGACCGCCACGACGCGGTCGAGGCGGCCCGCTTGATCGGCGCCAAGCAGGTGGTGCCGTGCCACTACAACACGTTTCCCCCGATCGAGACCGATGCGCAGGCGTTCAAGGCGGACGTCGAGGCCCAGGGCTCGAGCGAGGTGGTCGTGCTCGCGCCGGGTGAGTCGCTGACGCCATGAGCATGACCCACGCTGTCGTCTTGATAGAGGCCGAGCGCGACGCCCTGTCCACGCTCGGCGCCGAGCTTGCCGATGTGGCGGGGGTGGCCGAGGCCTATTCGGTGACCGGCCAATGGGACTTCATCGCGATCGTGAGGGTCCCTGACCACGAGCAGCTGGCCGACGTGGTCACCGACGGGATTGGACGGCTGCCGGGCGTGGGTCGAACGCAGACGATGGTGGCTTTCGCGGCGTTCTCCAGGCACGACCTGGAGTCCATGTTCTCGATCGGCGAGTAGAGGTCCCTTGGATATGGCGTCGGTGCCGCTAAAGCCTCAGTACGGGCCCACCTTGGGCGCCCTGTTGGCGCCGCGCTGGAACGCTGCGCGGCCGCTGTGGCGGGCGCTCGCCGTGGGGGCCGGCGTGGCCGCGGTCGCGCTGGCGGGTTATGTGGCGCTCAATCTGCTCGACGCGTCCTACTCGCACGGGGCGCCGGTGCCGTTCGGCTTCAAGTACAAAGGGCTCTACCGGACCGCTCCGGATCCCGGCGGCTACGTCAAGGTGACGCGCGTCGCGGGCGGGCGCTTGGAGGACTCCTACGCGGTGGCGCCGCTGCGCTTGGGCGCGTATGGGGGCAATCTGAGCGGGGCCTTGCCCTTGGCCGCCGCCGGCTACCTGCGCACGCTGGAGCACCGCTTCGCGGGCTTTCGCTTCGAAGGCGAGGGCAAGACTCGCATCAGCTCGACTTTGGGTGGCTATGAGGTGCTCTACAGCGCCACCGTCGACGGCCGCGAGATGCACGGGCGCGACGTGATGCTCTTGCCCGAACACGCGGGTGCGCGCGAAGGGGTGGTGGTGGAGATGTTGAGCAGCGAACCGGTCACGGTGTCCGAGCCGGTGGCCAGCTCGGGCGTGCTCGAAGTGCCGCTGAAGAGCTTCTCGTTCGGCTAGCGCCCGCCGCGCGCTATGCGGGCGTGTTCAGGCGGGTTGCGAGCGCGGCTGTTGCGGCGCGCTCAGTTGCCCGAGTCGGGCGCCGGCGCGGGTGTGCCGCCGGAGACGGTGGTCTCGCTCGCGCCGCTCGTCGGCTGGGTGGTGACGCCGGTGACGGTCGGCGCGCTCGTGCTTTCGGGCGCGGGTGTCGGTGTGGCCGGCAGCGGCGTGGTCGCGGTCGGCGTTTCCGCCGGGGGCGCTTCGGCGGGCGCCGGCGGCGGCGGGGTCGTGGCGGTTGTGGTGGTCGTCGCTTCCACCGGCGTGGCGGACGGGTCGGGCGTTTGGGTGGAGGGCAGCTGGGTGGACTCGGTCGTCACCTCGGTCACCGGCGGGGCGGCGGCGGGCTTGGGCGGTACCGCCGCCGTGGTCGGGACGACGGCTGCGGTGGTGGGCAGGTTGGAGGGATCGCCGGCGCCGGGCGCGGCGGGCTTGGGCTTCTTGGCCAGGCGGCGCTTGTGGGCGGTGGCCAGACCGGCGGAGGCGGCGACCGGGGGGGACACGCTCGAGGGCTGGGAGACAGAGTGGGCGATGACGGGCGCTGCGGTGGGCGCCGCCGCGACGGTGGCCGGCGTGGCCGCGCGATGGTGATGGTGGGCCGGCGCGGTGGCGTGGTCGGCCTCGACGGTGCTGGCGGTCACGATCGCCGCTACGGCCAGGCCGGCGACGGCCTTGGTGGCCAGGGCGGAGACGCCGGCGGTGACGAAACCGGAGCCGGCGCCGGCCCCTCCCACAGCGCCGGCGCCGGCCGCGGCTCCCGCGCCTGAGGCACCGGCTACGTGGCCGGCCCCGGCGCTTGACCCCAGCTTGGTAAGGACTAGCTTCTTGAGCAAGAGCAACGGGCCCACAGGCATGATCGCGGCGAGGGCGACGTTGTTGTCCTTGAGCTGCTTGCGGAAGGCGCGGCAACGCTCGCAGTCGCGCACGTGGCGGCGCACGGCCGCCGTCGGCTTGATCAGGCCCTCGGCGACTTCACCGAGCTCCAGGCGGGCTTCGTCGCAGGTCAGCTTGCGCGCCTCGGCGGCCTCGGCCAGGGAGATGCGGGCGCGCACGAGCAGGGACTTGACCGCCGGGACGGTGGTCTCCATGGCGTCTGAGATCTGCTCGTAGGAGAGCGCGTCGATCTCGCGCAACAGGAGCGCCGTGCGCTGGGTCTCGGGCAGCTGTTGGACGTCGCCGATCAGCTGGCGGAAGCTCTCGCGCTTCATGACCTTCTCGGCGGTGGAGAGGCCGCCCTCGGCGTAGTGGATGTCCATCGAGTCGACGCCGATGGCCGAGGCCTTGCGCAGGTGGTTGAGCGAGCGGTTGCGCGCGATCCTGTACAGCCAGGGGCGCACGTTGATCTCGCGCTCGTCGGCGAGGATCGCGTTGAAGGCGGCGGCGAAGACCTCTTGGAGGACGTCTTCGGCGTCCTCCTTGGAGCCGAGCATGTGGCGGCAGAAGGCGAGCAGGCGCGACTGGTAGCGCGAGAAGAGGGTCTCGAACGCCGCGTGCTGGCCGCGCCGGATGAGCGCGATGAGGCGCTCGTCGGACTGCAGGCGCAGCAGGGCCGAGGGGCTTCTCAGGCCGGGCGCTGCGGGGCTGTTTAGGGCAGAGACCTCCACGGTGGTCCTTTCGCTGATCTCACTACCAAATACACGGTAGCGAGGGCGTAGTTGCGGTCTTTATGAAGTATCGCTGCCCTTGCACAAGGCCAGATAAACGAGGGGTTCGCCGGTGGGAACGACGCGGGTTCGCCGGTGGGCGCGGAGCAGGGCGTCTAATTGGAGTCCAGGCTAGACATGGGCAACATGTACTGGACTAGAGTGCCAAGCTGGCCCGGGTGGCGGAATTGGAAGACGCCGTCGACTTAAAATCGATAGTCCGCAAGGGCGTGTGGGTTCGAGTCCCACCCCGGGCACTGCGCTCTTGTAGAGTCGCGCCATGTCAACGCAGAGCACCGAGGCTCAGGATCAGGGCGAGCAGGAGCTGCACGGGGGGCGGTTGATCGCTCGCCGGCTGAAGGCCCACGGGGTGAGCACGCTGTTTACGTTGTCGGGCGGGCATCTGTTCTCGATCTATGACGGGTGTCGCGAGGAGGGGATCGCGATCGTGGACGTCAGGCACGAGCAGACGGCGGCGTTTGCGGCCGAGGGTTGGGCCAAGGTGACGCGCGAGGTGGGGGTCTGCGCGTTGACAGCGGGGCCGGGGGTGACCAATGGGATGAGCGCGATGGCATCGGCGCAGGCCAACCACTCGCCGGTGGTGGTGTTGGGTGGGCGTGCTCCGACTTTGCGCTGGGGGCAGGGGTCGCTGCAGGAGATCGACCATGTGCCGTTCGTGAGGCCGCTCTGCACGCTGGCCACGACGGCGCAATCGACGGCGGAGATCCCCGGGCTGGTGGACGAGGCGATCGCGAGCGCGCTGGCGCCGCATGGGGGGGCCGCCTTTTTGGACTTTCCGCTCGACTACGTGTTCATGAGCGCGGAGGAGTCTGAGCAGGAGCGCTCACTTGGGGGACAGGCCGCGCGGGGAGCGGCGCAGGTCGAGATCGAGAAGGCGGCGAGGCTGCTCGAAGACGCGGAGCGGCCGGTGATCATGGCGGGGACGGATCTGTACTGGGGGCATGGCGAGCAGGCCTTGGCGGAGCTGGCCGAGACGTTGGGGATACCGGTCTTCTTGAACGGGCTCGCGCGCGGTTGCGTAGCGGCCGATCACGAGCTCTTCTTTTCGCGCACGCGGGGCCAGGCGCTGAAGGGCGCGGATGTGGCGCTGGTGGTGGGGGTGCCGATGGACTTCAGGCTTGGCTTTGGGGGGTCGCTGGGGGATGAGACGGCGATCGTGGCGATTGACGTGGCCGAGCCGCAGCGCAGGCATCCGCGCGAGCCGGCGGTGGAGCTGTATGGGGACCTGGGGAGCACGCTGAGCGATTTGAGGATCGCGGCGGGCGACAAGGCGCTGGCCAGCTCGGCTTGGGTGGGGGAGCTGAGGGCGGCCGAGACCGAGCGGCGCGAGGGGGAGCGGGCGGAGCTGGAGGACGGGCGCAGTCCGATGCACCCGATGCGGGTGTATGCGGAGTTGGCGAAGGTGCTCGATAGGGATGCGATCGTGATCGGCGACGGGGGGGACTTCGTGTCCTACGCGGGGCGGGTGATCGACAGTTACGCGCCGGGCTGTTGGCTCGATCCGGGGCCTTTTGGGTGTCTCGGGACGGGGCCGGGGTATGCGCTGGCGGCGAAGCTGGCCCATCCGGAGCGCCAGGTCGTGTTGTTGTTGGGCGACGGCGCGTTTGGGTTCGCGGGGATGGAGTTCGACACTTTGGCAAGGCACGGCGTGGATGTGGTGGGGGTGATGGGCAACAACGGGATTTGGGCGCTTGAGAAGCATCCGATGGAGTTCTTGTATGGGTACTCGGTGGCCGCTGATCTGAGACCGGCGACCCGCTATGACCAGGTCGTCGAGGCGCTCGGCGGGTATGGCGAGCTGGTGGAGCGAGCGGAGGACGTGGCGCCGGCGATCGAGCGCGCTTTGGGGGCGGGCAAGCCGGCGCTTGTGAACGTGCTGACCGACCCGACGGTGGCCTACCCGCGCAAATCGAACTTGGCTTGAGCCGGAAATAAGGAAGCCGCCCGGGTCGGACGGCTTCCTTAGGGGCTTGACTTCGAGACATTGGCAGGGGTGCGATCTCGAAGCCGGATAGGGTGACCCGAGCTGGCGGGTCTATGGGCCGGGCGTGGGGCGCGCGGAAACGGAGGCCCCGCACTGCCGACGTTGGGGGTGTCGGCTGAAGGGGGGCATTTATTTAGGGATAGTGGGTGCGTTCGTATCTTTGTCCAAGCGCTTGTCTGGTAGCACCCGAGGGCCGGTCGGGGAGGGCTTGGCGCGGACCGTGGGCGTCGTCGCCGGTACCGGCGCGGGGCGCGAGCTCGTTCAGTCGAGGCCGGCGAGGCGGAGCGTGCCGCCGCGCAGGATGTCGTGCTCTGAGACCTCGACGCGGTCCAGATCGAAGGAGCGCATGGCCTCCTCGAGCAGGATCATGCCGGCGACGATCGTGGGGGCGCGGTCGGGGTGAAGGCCGACGACTTCGCGGCGCTGGGCTTCGGTGAGGTCTGCGAGGCGCGCCATCATCAGTTCGACGGTGGCGCGGAGCAGGGTGTAGCCGTGGACGCGGGCGGGGTCGTAGGGGTCGAGCGCTTGGTCGATCGAGGCGGCCGAGGTGGCGGTGCCGGCGACGGCTATGGCTTGTTTGACCGACTGGCGCTCGGCGAGGGGCAGCGCGGCCAGGAAGCAGGAGCGGGTGTCGGCGGCCAAAGCCTGGAGCTCGTGGGGCGAGGGTGGGTCGGTGTGGATGTGGCGCTCGGACATGCGCAGGACACCGGCTTGGACTGAGACGTGGAAGGAGGCGGCGTGGTCGGAGCCGACGATGAACTCGGTGGAGCCGCCGCCGATGTCGATCACCACGGTGGGCTCGGATGAGACGGGGCGATCGCTCATCGCGCCCAGGAAGGTGAGTTGGGCCTCTTCGTCGCCGGAGAGCACACGCGCGTCGAGGCCGAACTTGGAGCGCACCAGCTCGGTGAACTCGGCGCCGTTGGAGGCGTCGCGGACGGCCGAGGTGAGCACGGCCATGTTGGCCTCGCACTTGTACTCGTCCATCTTGGATCGGTAGGCGCCCAGCGTGGCTTCGACGCGGGCTATCGCCTCCTCGGAAAGCCGCCCGCCGGCGTCGACCCGGTCACCGAGGCGCGTGACCTGGGACTCGCGGTGGAGCTCGACGACCCCGCCGGTGGACTGGTCGACGTCGGCGACGAGCAGGCGGGTTGAGTTCGTGCCGATATCGATGACCGCGGTGCGCATGGCGGGAGATCGTAGAGGGTGGGGCGGGACGGGGGTTGCGCGGTGCGGCGCGGCCAGACACGCGCCGCCGCACGCAGGTTCGCGCTGGGAGGGGGCTCGCGCTGGGCGGCTTCGCCCGAGCCTTCCGGCGGGGCGGGGTGTCTGCTAGAACATGGGTACGACGCGGGGTGGAGCAGTCTGGTAGCTCGTCGGGCTCATAACCCGAAGGTCGCAGGTTCGAATCCTGCCCCCGCTATGAAGCGAAACCCGCTCAGTTGAGCGGGTTTCGTGCTTTTCGGGGTCTTGCGGGGAGGGCTGAGCGGACCGGGGTGCGAACAGAAGTGCAAAGTGCGTCACGAACGCTGAAGGAGGGGTCGTGTAGAAGATTCCTTATATAGGCGGTGCTGTGCGAGAGATGGAGGCTTGTTGGCCCTCCAGCGTCGGCCTTCGGGGGCGGGCGCTAAACCGCCCGGAGGCTGCGTTAGCTGAAGACTGTCGTGGCGAGCGATCCGGGAAAAGGCGCGACTTGATCGGGTCAGGTGGGGATCAGGAAGACGTTCCAGAAAGCGTTCGCCCGGGGGTGACTCGGGCGGGCGTGCGCTGTTGAGGCGTCGTAATTCTGATAGATGGCATCAAAACCGGGGGGCACTTTGCATCCTCCGGGATGAGCCTGGCGGCCACCCGTTTACTGGCCAGGCGGTGCCCGGCGTAGAGGCGGCGTGAGCCTGGTCTGCGGCTCTTGCACGGAACGTGAGAAAGCGAGCGTCGATACGGCGACCGGGATCGCAGGTCCTAAAGGTCGCGAGAGGGAGCCTGCCGAGGCGGAAACCGAAGGCACTGAGTACCGACGCGGCGCTCGCAGGCGGACCGGCTCGTAGTAGCTGAGATCCCCCTGCTCGCTGGGGTGGGGGTGGAGCCAAGGGGCCGGCTCATCAGGAATGTCGAATCGATCAACCGGGGCGTCAGCCTCGGGAGGAAGCGAGGAAGCATGCCAAAGCCCAAGGACAAGCCGTTTGCGATTCCCAAGCCGATGGTCTGGGAGGCGTACCGGCGGGTTGCGGCCAACAAGGGTGCCCCGGGAGTGGACGGGCAGACCCTGGCGCAGTTCGGTGCCGATCTTGAGAACAACCTCTACAAGATCTGGAATCGGATGAGTTCAGGGTCCTACTTTCCGCCCCCGGTCAGGGCGGTGGAGATCCCAAAGCCACATGGCGACGGGGTCCGAATGCTCGGCGTGCCCACGATCGCGGACAGGATCGCCCAGACGGTGGTGGCCATGTTCCTGGAGGGACTGGTGGAGCCGAGGTTCCACAGCGACTCCTATGGTTACCGGCCGAACAAGGCGGCCCTCGATGCAGTCGGAGCATGCCGGCAGAGGTGCTGGAAGTACGACTGGGTCATCGATTTCGATGTCCAGAAGTTCTTCGACGAAGTGCCGCCGGACCTCATCGTCAAGGCGGTGGAGGCGGTCACCGACGCTCCCTGGGTGCTGCTGTATGTCAAGCGGTGGCTGAAAGCCCCGTGGCAGCACCCGGACGGCACGCTTGTGCAGCGAGACAAGGGAACACCGCAAGGATCGGCGGTTTCGCCGGTCCTCGTGAACCTCTTCATGCATTACGCGTTCGATACGTGGATGGCTCGTAACCATCCGGACTGTCCGTTCGAGCGTTACGCCGATGATGCCGTCGTGCACTGCAAGACACGGCAGCAGGCGGAGATGGTGCTGGCGGGGATCGCGGTGCGGATGGCAGAGGTGGGCCTGCGGCTTCATCCCGACAAGACGAGGATCGTCTATTGCAAGGACAGCAATCGCCGGGGCGAGCACGAGCACACCTCGTTCACCTTCCTCGGGTACGCCTTCCGGCCACGGGAGGCGCGCAACAGCAAGGACGGGGGGTACTTCACCTCGTTCTCGCCCGCGATCAGCCCCGAGGCGCTCAAGGCCAAAAGCGACCGGCTCCGCGAACTGCGGATTCACAGGCACACGAACCTGTCGCTGGCAGGCCTGGCGAGGTGGCTGAACCCCATCGTCGCCGGGTGGATGAACTACTACGGCCGGTTCTGCCGGTCGGCGTTATATCCCCTCCTTCAGCGCGTCAGTCTCTACCTGAGGCGCTGGGCCGGGAAGAAGTACAGACGACTGCGGACCTTCACGCGGTTCAAGCGGTGGTGGACCGGGCTACTCGAACGAGAACCAGGTCTGTTCGTCCACTGGCAGTGGGTCCGCGCGTACTGAACGGCCGGTGAGAAGAGCCCGGTGACGGGAGACCGTCACGCCGGGATCTGTGGGAGCCGGGGGCTGCGACGCCCCCGGCCACCCGCCCACTCGAACCCGCCATCGCCCCGTCTCATATTCGTCAGTCCTCGAACTAGGGAGCCGATCCGACCGATACGGTGCGGATGTGAGCGTGGCCGCAGCCCATCCGAACCTCCGGCGTATGCCGGATCGCTGGCATCGAGCTCCGCGTCGCTGGGGGCACCCGCTACACGCCGTGTGCTCGTACTTTGCGATGTTCCCGCCACAGCTTGCGCACGTCTTTATAAAGTGGCTCACTCATCCGGGCGACGCGGTTTACGACCCGTTTTGCGGGCGCGGCACGGTCGGCCTCGAGGCAGCGCTCACCGGTCGGCGAGCCCTCTTGTCAGACGCTAACCCCTTGGCGGAGGCACTCGCTGCGGCCAAGGTCCAGATCCCATCGAGCGTGCGGGTCCACCGTCGGCTGCGCGAACTTCGCCAAGCCTACGCCGCAGGCGCTGAGGATCTTGATGAGGTTCCGCCGATGATCCGGATGCTCTACACGGACGGTACGTTGCGTCAGTTGATGTATCTGCGACGCGCACTTGGCCGCGGTCCGGCTGACACGCTGTTGCGTGCGACCGTGCTCGGGATGCTGCACGCCAACCACTCGCGCGACGGCGCTACGCGCGGCTTTTCGATCAGTATGCCCAATACATTCGCGATGGCTCCCCTCTATGTAGAGCATTACATCGCCAAGCATGGCCTCGTGGCACCGGAGTGCGATGTCTTTGCCATGCTCGGAGCGCGCGTTGACCGGATGCAGCTCCCGTCGAAGACGCACGACGCTGGACGAGTTTGGCGTCAGGACGCCACACAGCCACTCGCGCTCGGCGAGGAGATCCCCAGGCTAGTGCTGACCTCGCCGCCATATCTTCAGGTGATCCAGTACGGCAAGTACAATTGGGTGCGTCTTTGGTTCTTGGGCGAGGACGCCAAGCAGGTTGACGCCACTCTCAGCACTACGAGTTCCCTGACGCGGTATCTACAATTTATGACTGACGTGCTCGCAAGGCTTGGGGACGCGCTAGATGCTGATGCGTTCGTGGCGCTAGTAATCGGCGACGTACGGCGCGGCAACGAGCAGCTCAACCTCGCTGGAGCTGTCGCTGACCGGGTCGCTATCCCGGGCGGCTGGCACTGTCATGGCACGATTGTCGATCGTCTACCGACCAAGCACAAGGTCAGTCGCATCTGGAAGACGCAGCCCGGCCGAGCGACCAAGATTGATCGTGTGTTGTTGCTGTCGCGTCAACGTCAGCCACTACCGCCGCTGTCGCCGATACGGTGGAAATCCCCGTCGTTCGCACCGTAGGAGATTTTCGTGTCGTTCATCGAGCAGTATGCCCAATTGGCCAGCGTCGATCTGTTCGCCGAGATGCGCAAGCCGGAGGAGTCGCCGATGGTCGGTCGGCCTTTCTACCTCGACTTCGACACGCTCCGGCTACTGAGCAACGACCACTGGAAGCGTCAAGCCCACGGTGTGCCTGCCGGGACATTCTTGTTGTGCAGCTACGTAAACGTCGCCGACGATGTTGACGAGGCAGTTCTTGTTCGTGTTCTAGCCCCTACGCCTTTGCCCACCGACTCCGACATCGTCGCGGCGATGGTTGATTACTATAAGGAGGGAGATAGTTCCCTGGACCAGTACACCCGTTCAGAGTTCCAGTTCTCGGGGCTTGAGTGTCGCGTGCTCGGCACATTCTATCGCGAGGGCAGCACCGTACGTTTTGGTGGCGACATCGAGAACTTCGAGTCGCCGCACAACTACCTGTGTGTGAAGCCTTCGCCTCGCTTGCTTGAGTACATCGTCAACTTCCGCGAGGGCGGCGTTGTCAGTGGTACCGGCGACATCCGAATCGGAAGCGTGCGCTACAGCGCGTCTCGGCGTTTGGCTGCGGCTGAGCCTGAAGTGCCCGTTTTCGTCTCGACCTACGACTTCCTGGGTAAGCGCACAGCGTTGTTCGGAATGACGCGTACAGGCAAGTCCAATTCCGTGAAGAAGATCATGCAAGCGACGCGAGAGTTGATCGCCGGTGGCAGCGCCACGCTCGACGGCCAGGCCGTGCAACCAATCGGACAGATAATTTTTGACATCAACGGTGAGTACGCCAACGCGAACCAGCAGGATGACGGCACTGCGATCTTCGAGCAATACGAGGACGCCACCCGATACAGCGTTCAAGCGAAGCCGGGCTTCCGCACGATGAAGCTCAACTTTCACCGCTCGATTGCCGAGGGGCACAGTCTGCTGGCGGGTCTACTGAGCGACGACACCGCTGGCTACACGCGTGCCTTCCGCGCCATCGATTGGGAGGTGCCAGATGCTCAGGACCACAGCGCTACCACTCGCTATGAGCGACGGGTTGCATGCTACCGCGCATGTCTGCATGCCGCTGGTTTCAGCGCCGGTAGCGGCTCCACGGTTCGCTTTCAGTCCAGCAACGACATTCGAAAAAGCGGCATAGCGGGCCTTGACGGTGTTGACCCACACAACGGGATCAGCCTCGATGATGCGGCTGCCTGGTTCAGTGCGGTCTGGGAGAACTACGACAAAGACCCGTTTACGGGGTACAAGGCTAGTCACGGTGGCCGTGAGTGGGCCGATGAGGACCTCAAGACGCTCATGCAGTTCCTCACACGACGAGCCCAGCCAGGGCAGGGCGCAAATGAGCTCGGCTTCCGCAAGCTGACTCCTCATCGCGGGCTGCACACGCCTAGCGTTGGGGAGTCCTTTGAGCGTGACATCGTCAACGAATTGCGAGCCGGAGGCATCGTCATTGTAGACCTGTCACAAGGTAATCCACGCGTGCAGCGCACATTCACCGACGGTCTGTGCCAGGCCATCTTCGATGACGCGATGCGTCGCTTCGTCAGCAACGAGGCGGCCAACTTTGTGCAAATGTACTTCGAGGAGGCCCATAATCTCTTTCCTCGGCGGAACGAGACCGACCTCACTCTTATCTACAACCGGTTGGCCAAGGAGGGTCAGAAGTTGCGCCTGGGCCTCGTCTACGCTACTCAGGAGGTCAGTTCGATCTCAGCGAGCATTCTCAAGAACACACAGAACTGGTTTGTCTCGCATCTTAATAACCGAGAGGAGTTGCGTGAGGTCGAGAAGTACTACGATTTCGGTGACTTCACCGATAGTCTGCGGCGAACCAACGATAAGGGCTTCATTCGGCTGAAGACGGATTCGAACACCTTCATCGTCCCGATCCAGGTCGACCGGTTCCAGGTTCCATCCCGGGTTGCTGCTGATGCTGGCCCGGGCGGAGCTGCTCCTGAAACAAACGGAGTTGCCCACGACGGGGCGTGAAAATGGCCTACAACTCGTCCGGGCGCAAGCCTTTCGAGCGCGCGAGCAAGATCTCGCACGCGCAAATCATCAACAACCCGGCAGTCCAGGCGATGCTCGCGCGATGCACTTTGCCGGCACCGTCGTCGCCGGACCAGATCGCGCAGTCGCTGATCGCGGTGCCCGACGAGATGCCCGAGCACATCAATTATGTCGTCGCCGTTGACGGTTCGCTGTCAGAAGCCCCCGTACGGCCGCAGTATCCGGCGGCCGTAATCACGTTTTTCGTCACAGGCCCACTTCTGTTCGGCCTGCGGGACCTCGATCGCCTTGCCGAGCAGCCGACGATCGACCCGGCGGATATGGCAAAGCTAAAGAAAATTAGCCGTCACAGCCTCGTGCTGCCGACTGCCAACGTCAGCCTCGACGGCCGCGACCTGGCCAGCTCAGTGCGTAGTGCGCTCCACGAGTTCTTGTGTGAAGAGCGTGTCGGGACGCGCTTGCAAGACACGCTGCGCTGGCTCGTTTTCGAGCAGTTCCACTCGACCGGACCGTCGGAGTGGCATGTCCCATCGTGCCCATATGGCTGCGGTCATGCTCCGCTGGTATTCAGGCCCACCGATCCCGACGAACACGCTTGCCCTTCTTGTGGGAAGCCGGTATGGCTGGTGGATGTGCTGCGCCTGCATGAGCGCATCGATGACGAGTCCGGCGCTGGCGCGGTCAGCTCCTATGTCCTTTCTGCTCTTGAGACGCTTGTACTCATCGATGTCATCCGTCAGATTGTGCGGCACTACGGGGCCGAGCAGCTGCGCACAACCGCTTTCATCAAGGACGGCCCGCTAGCTACCTTCGGAGTGATTTCGGGGCTAGTACGCCCGCTGCGGTCGTTGAGCATGCACTTGATGGCTAGTCGGGCGTCCAGGTCTGTCCTCAACTTGGTTGGCTTGGAGAAGTCTGGGCCGTTCGTGGAGCACGCACAGCAAATCGAGGATCGCATTCCACCCGGTCATGCGCTGCTGCTTACCGATGACTACATCAAGCGCTACATCATGCCAGGGAACCAATCGCCTGACGTTTACGGCAGAACGACATATTGGGGCAACAAGCTGATTTTTAAGGCTCCGGACTGCAATCTATATGTTGCCTCGGTACCGGCTGGTGATCTCCATGCCGCCCCAACAGTCGAGGATTTTTCGAACCTTTTCGACATGCTTGCCGTCATCGCCCGTCTGCGGTGCTCGATGTATGACAACGCCCTTCTGCCGGTCGCCCTGGCTAACAAGCTGGTATCCCTCTCTGAATATCCGAGCACCGAAATCCTGCGGATCTTTGCCACCGAGACGGTAGCCTGAATTGGGGGATTGACGGCGCGCCGACCTCAGTTTGTTTGGTGTGTTCGACAGCTGCGAAGTGGTCATAGGCTCTCCGGGTGGATGTGTTCTGAATACAATCAGCGCTCACGCTCGGCGGCGCGATCGGGTGCGTCACGCTTCGGGGCTCGTACCAGCCAGCTCGTATCGGAGAACAGTCGCCGCAGGTGCAGCGGGTCGTGGATAGGATCCCGGCCTGCGCCGGGCAGCTCTCGGTAATCGGTGGAAGGAGCTTGTAGCCGGCTGTTGGTCATGCGCTGGGCGAGGCGCGTGATCCGGTCGGGGTCTTGGCCTTCCTCGCCAAGCTGGTCGCGGCCGAGGTGCCAGTCGGTGCCGTGTCGGGCGCGGGTGGCTTGGACGTAGGCGGTCTCCTTGCTGGTCTGCCAGCCGCCGGTGAGCACGACGGCGCGATCGACGGTTGCGCCCTGCTGACGGTAGACGTGTTGGGCGTAGGCGAGTCGCAGGGACTCGACGTCCTCGCCGGCGAGCCTGAGTGTGCGGCCTGAGCCATCCAGTGCGAGCGTGACGGTTCGATCGTGGCTGATGTCCGTGACCTCGCCACGGGTGCCGTTCTCGACACGCGCTTGTCCGGGCGGCCGGTGCTGGGCGATGAACGCGACGTGATCGCCTTGGCGTAGTCCGTAGTGGACGCTCGCGAGCGGGAGTTCGTCGGGGCCGAGTTCGCCGCGTTGGGCACGGAGGTGCTGTGCGCGGGCGTTGAGCCGGTCGATCTCGTGGTTGGAGGCGTCCGCGATCAGGGCGACTTGGCGGATGTCGTGGTGTTCGGTGAGCTGCGCCCAGGTTTGGACTGCGTTCTCGGCCGCCTCGTCGCGCGTGTCTGCCAGGTGGAGTCGTCCGCGGGCCTGGTAGTGGGCCATCGCGCGCTCGGGTTCGCCGGCCCGAAGGGCTTGCCATGCTCGCTGCTCCTCGGGGTCCTTGGTGCGGTGGATGGTCTCCAGCTCGACCACGGGCGCGTGCTGGGTGAGCCGGTCGAACATGCCTCCAGGTCCGATGGAGGGGAGCTGCTTGCCGTCGCCGACGGCGATCAGCTTCGCGCCTGTGTGCTCCACCAGCCCCGTGAGCGCGTCGAGGCGTTTGTGGTCGGCCATGCCCGCCTCGTCGAGGATCACGGTCGTGGCGGGGCCGACGTGGATGCTGCCCGTGTCCGCTCGCGCGATGAGCGCGTCGAGCGTGAGGGTCTGCCCTTGGAGCACCGGACTGTCGGCGCCCAATCGCTCGGCGGTTGACCCGGACACGGCGATCCCGATAGTTGCCCGTCCCGTTCAACTGCTCGGCGCGTGCGGTCGCGTCGATGACGACGCCCTTCCCTGTGCCGGCGGGGCCGACGAGCGCCGCGGCGCGCTCCGGTCCTGTCAGGACGAGCAACGCTCTTGTCTGCTCGTCGGTGAGCGGGCTGCCGATGCGCTCTGCGACCTCACGCGCGGCGTTGGTCCTCGCCTGGTGCCCGACGTCCCGTCCAGCGGGTCGGGCGAGGCTGGTTGTGCGTCGTTCGATTGCCTGCTCTTGGGCGCGGATCGCGAGCGTTGTCATCTGGCTGCCTTCGAGGGTGAGGATTCGCCGGTCGCGGATCATGCCGTCCGCGACCTGGAGTGCATGGTGGGGTGTCAGCTCACCGGCGGTCTGCTCCAACGCGACTGTGCGCAGCTCCCGTGCCTCGAAGACGGCGTGACGCTCGGTCAGCCGCTCCTCGATCCGGTCCTCCACCGGCCGGAGAGTGCGGGGTGGACGATCGCCCGCGAGGAGCTGCAACGCCTCGTCGGGACCGAAGTCGTACCGGCTTGCGGTCTCCCGCCAAGCGTTCTCAAGGTCCGGGCGGGTGGCGAGCTGCTTGGCGCGGCGGTTCTCGAGCGCAAGGTTTCGTAGCTCGCCGCGCTCGGGTGCCCTACCGTAGCGGGCACGGAACCTGTCCGCGGCACGCGCGACCTCCCGCGAGCGGCCGGAGAACGCCTCACGCAGCTCCTCGGTTACGCCTGCGATCTCAAAGTATTTGCCGTCCCGGCCGGTGCCATGATCGATCTGGTAGCCCTCTCGGGCGAGTTCTTCTGCAAGCACGGAGCGGTAGAACGCGCCGAGCTCCCCGGCGGCGCGGAACACGGGACGGGATGCGACGGCCACGATCCGATCGTCCTCGCGGATCGCGCTCGTGATGACGACGTGACTGTGTAGTTGCGGGTCGGGCGCGCTGGCGCCCGAGACACCGCGAGCGGTCGTGTGGCGGTACTCCACCGCGATCAGATCCTTTGCGGGCTCCTCGACCACCTCCCCGCCGTAGCGACGGCGGACGACCGGGACGTGCTCGCGCATGTATTCGACCGTCTGCTCGACGGCGCTGACATGAGCGTTCTCGATCTGCTCGCGCTGCCACGGATCGGCCAGTGCCCACGCGACCGACACAGACTTCGGGGCGCTGAACACGCTATCGATCCCGCCACCACGACCGCCGTCCGCGCCCGCGCGCCGCAACCACCTTCCGCTCTGTGGATGGCGGCCCTCCATCAGCGAGACGAAATCTTCGCCATCCGCCGGACGGTCGGTCTGGACGCCAAGCCGTTCGAGGGTCTGCGGGTCTGCCAGCCATCGCCCGGCGGCCTGGGTCAACTCCCCGTCGGGGGTGAGGTAATAGTCGCCGCGCTCCGGCGCGGCGGTCTTGCCCTCCAGGTAGCGGGCGTAGTCGCCACCCCGGGCTGCGGGGATGCTCGCTGCGGTCATCACATGAAGTGATGACCGTGAGCGGCCCGAAACGGCCACCGACTTCGTCACACAGCGATCACACAGCGCTTGCAGCCTTGTGCATCTGGTCTGCAACGGTGGCCTTTGGACGGCGCGGCGCTCCGGGAACGCGACGACGGCGAAGACGACGGATGTGCGTTCTGTGGTTGGGCGCGATTTCTGATGTGTTGCTGTGGGACGCCGCGGACGGCTCCGGGACGGACGCCGCTGGACGGTCTTTCGAAAGTCGGTGGCCGTTTTCGCGTGCTCACGGTCATAGACACATAGGGGCAATACCGCCCACAGCAAATCGCGAGTTGCGAAAGGAGGGTCGTAGCGATGATCGAGCTGACTGTCAGGCTCACGGACGAGCAACTCGTCGAGATAGCCGAGCGCGCCGCTGCTCTCATCCCGACCGGCGCTCCGACAGTCTCACCGTGGCTGAACGTCGCTGAGGCCGCTGAGCGGCTGCGCTGTCGCAAGGACCGGATCTACGACCTCATATCCCTTGGCAAGCTTCACCCTCGCCGCGACGGCCGCCGCGTCCTATTGCACCGCGACGACCTCGACAACTACGTCGAAGGACGGACTACATGATTTGCCCGTCGTCTGCGTCACACGTTGGCTTGGCGTTCTTGCTCGTCGATCGCTTTGGCGAGCTGCTGAAGGTCGGAGTCGAGCGCTCGCAGGAATCTTTGGACGGTCAGCCACTGGACGCCACGTCTGCCTCGCTCGATCCGCGAGATGTATGTGGGGTCCATCTGGAGGCGCTCGGCGAGTTCCTCCTGAGTGATCCCGGCTGCGTCGCGCAGGCGACGCAGCGCCCCGCCGAGAAGGCGCAGCTCGGTGTCGCGGTTGGGCTCGCTCATGGTTGTCTTGGTATTCCGGGTCAGGTTGCTGTAAGCTCTGCGACACAAAAAATAGTTGGCGCCCGCGCGGGTAGGACCGCCGGGCGCCGTGGCACCGAGAGCGCAAACTCCCGGCGCGCGAGCCAAGCTAGCAGTCTGCCTGCTTGGCTTCCTCGCCCAGAGCAGTCCTCCCGGGGCCTCCAACCAAAGGAGGAACCCATGAGCACCACCAATCCACAAGGAATCCTGTCCTCGCTATTGGCCGAGAACCGGCCGTGGACCGTCGAGGAGATGATCCGCGAGAAGGGCAACCGCCTGGAGGTCGTGGACGCCATCGCCGAGCTGCACGCCGCAGGGCTCGTCACCCGGATCAACAAGCACGTTATTTGCGCCTCGCGCGCCGCCATCCGAGCGGACGAGTTGAGCCTGTGATGTCCGCCCGGCTTGCAGTTCAGCGTCGCCCCCACGGGGGCGACGCACGGCCGGGGTCGAGGCCAAGTGTTTGCCGGAAGGACGCCTGATGGCGGCAAAGATGGAGAAGACACGCACGCCAGGCATCTACAAGCGCGGTAGCCGGTATGTATTCGCCTATCGCGTGGACGGCAGGCAACGATGGGAGTCATGCCGCACACTCGACGAGGCGCGCAGAGCGAAGGCAGCGCGAGCGACCGACATCGGTCGCGGTGAGTTCGAGGAGCGCTCTCGGATCACGCTGCACGAGTACGCCCGGGAGTGGATAGAGCGCTACCAGGGGACGGGTCGCAGAGGTTTTCGCGAGGAGACACGCTCGGAGTACAGGGCGCTGCTCGACAAGTACGCGCTGAGCCACTTCTCCGCGCAGGCGAAGTTGACCGAGATCACGCCTAGGCACATCGCGTCCTTCGTGGGCTGGCTGTGCGAACAGACGAGATCGGCGGCGACGAAAGAGGACCCGGATAGGCGGGTGCCGTTGTCGGACAAGACCGTGCGCAACGCGCTCGGGCCGCTCAAGGCGTGTCTGGCGACGGCCCGTCGGGAGGGGCTGATCCGCCACAACCCGGCGACCGATGTCGCGTTGCCTCACCGAGCGCGGGTGGACGACGACGAGGACCGGCCACGGCCCTTCCCTCGTATCGAGGGCAATGACGGCGAGCCGATCGAGACGATGGAGCTGGTTGTCGAGCACGTTCACCAGTCGCACCGGCTTATGTTCGAGCTGCTCGCCGCGACAGGTCTGCGGCGCTCGGAGTTGCTCGTGCTCGAAGGTCGCCATCTCGCGCTCGACGGCGATCGGCCGCACGTCAAGGTGCGCCAGCGCGTGCGCCGCCGCCGCGGAGAGGGTCTTGTGATCGGTCCGCTCAAGTCCCGCTACTCCAAGCGCGACGTGCCCATTCCGCGTGCGCTGGCTGATCGCCTACACGCCCTCGATACTGCGGCCGGCGACTTCGTGTTCTGCACGGCCACCGGCACGGTCCTCGACCCGGACAACCTGGCCATGAGAGTGCTCGCTCCTGCGTGTAAGGCCGCCGGCGTCGAGTGGGCGGGCTTCCATACGTTTCGCCACACCGTCGCGTCGCGCTTGTTCGCGGAGGGGCGGAATGTCGTGCAGGTGCAGCGCTGGCTCGGTCACCACTCAGCCAGCTTCACTCTCGACACCTACGTCCACCTGCTCGAGAACGATCTTGGCGAGCCGCTTGGGACGGCTTCATGAGTCGGGCGAATATGGCGGCGGCATCGCGGTACGCTTCTTCTATGGCCGCTTCTCGCCAGCATGTCAATGTGGATCTCGACGCGGAGGTCGCGTCGATCTTGCGCTCGCACGCCGCTGAGGCACACGTCAGTGAGGGCGAGATCGTCGATCGCGCGATCCGCGCCTACGACCTGCGCTCGCTGGTTGCTCGCATTCGCGCGCGCAGCGATCTCGACGAAGATGCCGCCATGGCGCTGGTACGCGAGGAGCTGCACGCCGCTCGCGCAGAGCGCGACGCTGCTTGATGCTGCGCGTCGTCGCGGACGCAAACGTGCTCGTCTCGGCGGCGCTCTCGCGCTCCCCGCAGGCGCCGTCAGTGCTCACGCTCGATGCGGCGCTCGACGGTCGCGTTGAGCTGGTCACCTCGCCGCTGCTCTTGAGGGAGATCACGTCTGTGCTCTCGCGACCGCGCTTGCGGAAGTACGTCTCGGCTGACGAGGCCACCCGCTTCGTAGCCGATCTGGCCGCGCAGACCACGCTGCTGGTCGATCCTCCCGGTCCCCACCCGACCGTGTGTCGCGATCCCCGCGACGACTACCTCGTTGCTCTTGCCGAGGCGAATGACGCCGAAGCAATCATCACCGGCGATCTCGACCTGCTTGCCATCGATCCCGGTCAGATTGCCGTCGAGATTCTCACGCCGCGACAGTTCGCTGATCGCTTGGCCTGAGGCGCACGTAGCCGGCCTGGCCGGGGATCCATGGGAACGGGTTGCACAGATGCTTAAGCGACCGCCAAGAACCTACGGAGACTTCGACCCTGCTGCCCACAAACCCTCGAAAACTAACCACCCAACCGTGGAATCAATCATCTAGCTGTCGTCGCCCACGACGAGGAACTCTGCGCCCATGGATTGGACGTTCGCACGGGCGGCGACGAGCAGAGTCTCAACCTGGCGGCGTCTCGCGAGGTCGGCCCCGGTGGTCGCTCCCCTCGCAGTAGCGAGCGCGGTGCGTGTGATGTGCGGTTGGAGGATCACGACGC
The DNA here is from genome assembly GCA_963753145.1 of uncultured Solirubrobacterales bacterium. Lineage (GTDB taxonomy): Bacteria > Actinomycetota > Thermoleophilia > Solirubrobacterales > Solirubrobacteraceae > Palsa-744. The sequence goes on along the minus strand of CAVWAX010000003.1, from coordinate 130,447 downwards.
GCCGTCGAACGTTCGTGCCGAGTCCCTGAATCGCAGCTTGAAAGTTCGCGAGCGTGCTCGGCGTGCCGTCCAGCCACACGGGCGGCCTCGCGCCGGACGGAACAGCGCCCCCTATGCCTTTGGCAAGCAGTTCTGCATCGAGGTGGCGAAGGTTCTTGATCGCCTGCCCGGTGACGGTCTCGTACGCGACGACTGAGATCTGTCTCTGGGCGCTCGTGCTGTTCGCGCTCTTGACGTGGATGAGCGTTAGCAGCGGGGGTAGGGCGGGGTCGCTTAGGTCGAGGTGGATGAAATCGCAGGTCTCCCCCGGCCGGTCGTCGCAGAGCAGCCAGCCGCGCGAACCCGGCAAGCCCGCACCTGTGGGCCACTGATGCAATGTCCAACAGAACAGAGAGCCGTCAGTGCCTATGGCTGCCCCAGGGCTGGGCTTCTCGCGGTCGACGTTGTAGCCCCTGAGGTCGGCGAAGTGGAAGCCGTCAAAGGAGACGTCGCGATGGCGCACGGTGCAGACTTGCCCGTCGAGAATGCTGTGCCCTGACTCGTAGTAGATAGTGAGCATGTCGGGGGTTTCACAGCAGCGCTTCACGGTCTCGAATGATTCGTTCTGGCCGGGTGCTGCGACAGCGTGCGTGGCGATCGCCTCGACGCGCTCGTCTTCAACGGCGATTTGGAGGGTGATATCTCCGAGGTGTGTGCTGCCGCGCGTGACGCGCGCTTGCAGCGTTGTGCTTCCGGACTGCCCGATGACATCGAAGGCTGTGTTGTAAGCGAGCTCCTCGAGCTGTTCGAGGTGGGCGAGAACGCCTGGGTCATCGGTTGGGCCGATCGTAAGCAGCTCCGGCGGGGTGATCCCGAGGTCGAACGCGTTTTCGACCCCGGTGATGTCGGCTCCGGAGAGGGCGAGGACCGGTAGCAGCTCGGCGGCATTCGGTGTGGCGTTCGCGAGGGTGTCGAGCGCTGTGAGCATCGCCAAGCGGTAGTCGTCCCAGGTTTCCGACGTTGAGGCCCATAGTTGACCCTGGTCGATGGCGACGCCGACCACGTCGCCGAGGGGTGCCCCGGGGGACTCACAGCGGATTGCCGTGTACCGGTATGTCTGGTCGCTGATCGGGTCGAGTGCGTCCTTTAGGTCCGGGCCTATCAGGACCTTGTTGTCAGCCTTGACGGTGTCCCGGCGATGGGTTCCCTTCAGCCAGAGAGTTCTTGGTTTCCCGGCGACGAACGCGCTCTTCATGACGCTTGGCGGTACCCTTGAGAGTCCCTGGATCCTTCTGGCGGTGAGGGCTTTCATGAGCGTAGAGCGGCGGGAGCCCTCGGTGAGGGTAATCGCGACCCATGGGCCACGGCGGACAACGGCGGCGAGGTAGTTAGTGATGTCGTCGGCCTCGCCGACGCCTGGCATCGCCCATGAGGCGGGCTCGCGTCGCGAGTAGTGCAGGAGGCCCCAAGCGTCCTCGCCGTTCTCTTCGTGCTGTCTCGAACGTTGTCGGCGCCTGCCAGTGGTAGTGACCTTCAGTAGTTTGCGCAAGTCTCCAAGAGTGGCCTGGATAGGTGGAGTTTGCCCGGCGGACTGGTATGCGAAGACCGCAGACTTGAAGGGCCGGAGGTCTAGGAAGTCGATGGGCGGCATGTCGGCGAGCTATGGGATGTCGAGTGGGGTGGGCTGCCCGTGGTGGATCGCGATTCCAGTCTTACGACTAGTCCCAGCCTAACAATGTAGATGCTTACGTGGGCGCGCCTTAACGCGGATAGACATACGGATCCTCTGCCATCAGCCGACGAACTATCGGACAGTGCCAGCAGCGAGACGTCGGCGTACGAATTCCACGCCGAGTCGCTCCAGTTCCTCGTCGTCGATCTCGCCGGCCACCCAGCGGGCCGAAAGCGCCTGGTGCTCGAGGCTCATCTCAAGACCCTCTGCACGCAACAAGCCATCCGCATCGGCCGCTGCCTGCGCGCGGCTCACGTGGGCGATGTCCCACGAGGCGCAACGCTACGTTGCATAACCTCCATAGTAGGGCAGCAAGCCGCCTGTACGGCGGACATGGCTCGCCGGCGGACGACCGCTCGAGTGCAAACAAAGTGCAAAGTGCGTCACGAACGCTGAAGGAGGGGTCGTGTAGAAGATTCCTTATATAGGCGGTGCTGTGCGAGAGATGGAGGCTTGTTGGCCCTCCAGCGTCGGCCTTCGGGGGCGGGCGCTAAACCGCCCGGAGGCTGCGTTAGCTGAAGACTGTCGTGGCGAGCGATCCGGGAAAAGGCGCGACTTGATCGGGTCAGGTGGGGATCAGGAAGACGTTCCAGAAAGCGTTCGCCCGGGGGTGACTCGTGCGGGCGTGCGCTGTTGAGGCGTCGTAATTCTGATAGATGGCATCAAAACCGGGGGGCACTTTGCATCCTCCGGGATGAGCCTGGCGGCCACCCGTTTACTGGCCAGGCGGTGCCCGGCGTAGAGGCGGCGTGAGCCTGGTCTGCGGCTCTTGCACGGAACGTGAGAAAGCGAGCGTCGATACGGCGACCGGGATCGCAGGTCCTAAAGGTCGCGAGAGGGAGCCTGCCGAGGCGGAAACCGAAGGCACTGAGTACCGACGCGGCGCTCGCAGGCGGACCGGCTCGTAGTAGCTGAGATCCCCCTGCTCGCTGGGGTGGGGGTGGAGCCAAGGGGCCGGCTCATCAGGAATGTCGAATCGATCAACCGGGGCGTCAGCCTCGGGAGGAAGCGAGGAAGCATGCCAAAGCCCAAGGACAAGCCGTTTGCGATTCCCAAGCCGATGGTCTGGGAGGCGTACCGGCGGGTTGCGGCCAACAAGGGTGCCCCGGGAGTGGACGGGCAGACCCTGGCGCAGTTCGGTGCCGATCTTGAGAACAACCTCTACAAGATCTGGAATCGGATGAGTTCAGGGTCCTACTTTCCGCCCCCGGTCAGGGCGGTGGAGATCCCAAAGCCACATGGCGACGGGGTCCGAATGCTCGGCGTGCCCACGATCGCGGACAGGATCGCCCAGACGGTGGTGGCCATGTTCCTGGAGGGACTGGTGGAGCCGAGGTTCCACGGCGACTCCTATGGTTACCGGCCGAACAAGGCGGCCCTCGATGCAGTCGGAGCATGCCGGCAGAGGTGCTGGAAGTACGACTGGGTCATCGATTTCGATGTCCAAAAGTTCTTCGACGAAGTGCCGCCGGACCTCATCGTCAAGGCGGTGGAGGCGGTCACCGACGCTCCCTGGGTGCTGCTGTATGTCAAGCGGTGGCTGAAAGCCCCGTGGCAGCACCCGGACGGCACGCTTGTGCAGCGAGACAAGGGAACACCGCAAGGATCGGCGGTTTCGCCGGTCCTCGTGAACCTCTTCATGCATTACGCGTTCGATACGTGGATGGCTCGTAACCATCCGGACTGTCCGTTCGAGCGTTACGCCGATGATGCCGTCGTGCACTGCAAGACACGGCAGCAGGCGGAGGTAGTGCTGGCGGGGATCGCGGTGCGGATGGCAGAGGTGGGCCTGCGGCTTCATCCCGACAAGACGAGGATCGTCTATTGCAAGGACAGCAATCGCCGGGGCGAGCACGAGCACACCTCGTTCACCTTCCTCGGGTACGCCTTCCGGCCACGGGAGGCGCGCAACAGCAAGGACGGGGGGTACTTCACCTCGTTCTCGCCCGCGATCAGCCCCGAGGCGCTCAAGGCCAAAAGCGACCGGCTCCGCGAACTGCGGATTCACAGGCACACGAACCTGTCGCTGGCAGGCCTGGCGAGGTGGCTGAACCCCATCGTCGCCGGGTGGATGAACTACTACGGCCGGTTCTGCCGGTCGGCGTTATATCCCCTCCTTCAGCGCGTCAGTCTCTACCTGAGGCGCTGGGCCGGGAAGAAGTACAGACGACTGCGGACCTTCACGCGGTTCAAGCGGTGGTGGACCGGGCTACTCGAACGAGAACCAGGTCTGTTCGTCCACTGGCAGTGGGTCCGCGCGTACTGAACGGCCGGTGAGAAGAGCCCGGTGACGGGAGACCGTCACGCCGGGATCTGTGGGAGCCGGGGGCTGCGACGCCCCCGGCCACCCGCCCATGCCCCACGCCGTTCGGCGACAACGCGAGATCGGCCCTGAGCAGAATTTCCAGTACCAGAGCCAAATCGCCGGACCCAGCGACACCCCACAACACCCCCGAAATGGGCTCATAACCCGAAGGTCGCAGGTTCGAATCCTGCCCCCGCTATGACAGTTGTCTGAGCCTTCTGGTCCTGGGCTCGCGGCATCTTGCGGGCCTATGCTCCGGAGCCGCCCTCCTTATCGAGGTTCTGCACGTAGTCGGCCAGCAGATCGAGTAGCGCTCGGGTCTGTTCCCTGCGGAGGTAGTCGTCCAGAGCGGTGCCAGGCTTGGTGTACTCAATGTTGACGACGATCTTGGCGTCGTCCCACACGTCCTTTCGCATGCGACGCGGATGACTGTTGGCGCAGTCTTGCTCGCGTTTCTCGTGCTCTGGCTTGTTCGACATGGCTTTGACGCCGACGACATCTGTCGGCGTGGTCGATCAGAGCAGAACCGGCGGCGGATCGCAAGCTGCCGTGGCTGAACCGTTTGCTAAGACTCGAAGAGCACTTGATCGGGATCGCTTATTTCGGTGAGCGTTCCATGGGTCTGCGCGACGTCGGCGAGCAGCGGAGTCAGATTGTCATCCCCGCGCTCGATCATCGCCACGCGAACCTCCTGCGCGATACGACGGCCGTTGATCAGCAGCACCGGGTAGCGATCTTGGAGGACCTCCTGCTGGGTGCGATCGGAGAAGAAGCTCGTGGTGACATAGGCGCCGATCCAGCCGCGGCGGAGACGTGCGACGGTGCGGGCGACGTCGAGGCCATTCGTCGGGGTGCGATGAGTCTCGCACTTCGCCTGCCCGAGGATGATGAGCTTGACGCGCCCGAACCCTTCGCCGACATCCAGACGGCCGATGAAATCGAAGCCGCCGTCGGCTGATGCGCGCGTCACGCCGAAGTGGCGGTAATCGCCGGAGCGCCGAAGGACGCGCTCGGCAACCCAGGCGGCGAAGCCCTCAAACTCGACCTTGCGGCCTTCAAATGCCTCGTAGATGTCGGCGAGGATGTGCGCTTCGGGCGACCCGTCGGCCGGTAGCTGGTCGGCGCGGCCGTGAACGAAACGCCGCGCGACCCGTCGTCGTAGTCGCTCCGCTGTGGGTGAGCCTCCGGCGATCCAGTGTCGCCAGGCACGCGGGGCCGCTGCGAGAGTCTGATCGATGGTCGCCCCGGGATCGCGTCGAAGGTTGATCCACGACCACGGGAACACCTCGTCCTCGGCGGCGAGATCCAGGACGAGGAAGTCGAAGGCGTAGTTGGCGAACGAGCCGCCGCCACGGGCTCCTCGCTGCACCACTCGCTCCGCTTTGTTGACGATGCCGAACCCCTCGAAGCGGACGTAGCCCTTCTGACGGCCGTCGAAGGGGACCCGGCGGAAGAACACGAGAGGTATCGCGTGCCTGCGTTCGTTGCGCGATACGCTGGTGTGCAGGGAGAACGCTTCGAGGATGGCGTTGTTTCCGCGGCAGCGGGCGGGGTCCCGGCCTGCTGTCCGATTGTCCCCGTAGTAGCGGATATGCCCGTTGTCAACATCGAACACGTCCTGCCAGGGGGTCTCTACCCGTCCGACCTTGTGCGGGCTGCTGGCGACGAGGATGGCTGGCACGCGCGGCCCCTCGGCGGTCGTCACCGCGCCGATGCGGCTGATGCCGCTCTCCAAGGGGATAAACGGTGTACCGGGGCCGGCGGTGACCGCGTAGAGGTTGCGGTGCTCCCCGGTCATCTCGGGGGTTCTGGACTTCGGTCGAGCATCGCGCAGCACCTCCTCCATCGCGAGGCCACGAGGTCTACGATCGGCGTGGGGCGGCGCTTCGCTGGCGTTGGCGCGCGGTTTGTTCCGAGGGGGGACGGTGGTCAAGCGGAAGATGCTGCCACGCAATCCGGGGGAACGGCGCGATTTGGGCGGATACCACGGCTGCTGGCGATCCCCCGTGAGTCCACCGCAGCGGGTGCCAACGCATCGGGATGGTCCTTCCACAGCCCGACCGGATGACAGCGTAATGGGTCGCGCCAACGTCGCTTCGTCGGTCCCGCTGCCCGTAGCACGCCCCCGCGACGTGTCTTGGGCGACCAGCGTAGGCACTCGAAACTCAATGCGGTCGAACCGTCGCGCCGATACCCGTCCTGAGTTGGTGCTGCGCTCTGCGCTGCATCGGCTGGGTCTTCGATTCAGGAAGGACTACAGGTTGAAGGCCGAAGATCTCATTCTGCGCCCCGACGTTGCATTCACGCGCGCGCGGGTGGCGGTGTTCGTCGATGGTTGCTTTTGGCATAGGTGTCCCGTGCACGGGAGCGAGCCGAAGTCGAACGCGGGATATTGGCTCCCGAAGCTCGACGCGAACGTCGCGCGGGACAGGCGGGCCGATCAGGCGCTCGCCCGCATCGGCTGGCACGTGGTTCGTGTTTGGGAGCACGAGCCGGTAGGCGAGGCGGCAAGCCGCATCCACCGGCTGGTGCTGGGTCGCGCCTTCGATTTACCAGGCGGCCGACGCACATAAGGGCTCCGCCGGAGAGGCCTCGGCGTCCTTCGCTGCCGGTCCTATGGATACCATCGGCCGGAACCGAGCCATGAGCCGAAACAAGAAGACCGCGATGACGACGACAAGGGGGGGCACGCATCACGCGGGCTCCCCTGTTGCGGTCGACCTCTTCGCCGGCGCAGGCGGATTGACGCTTGGCCTGCGTCGCGCTGGCTTCGATGTGCGCGGGGCCGTGGAGAACGACCCCCTTGCGGTGGAAACCTACAGGCGCAACCACCGTCGAACATTCGTCTGGGACAGCGACATCCGCGACCTACCTGCGGGAGCCGTGATGAAAGAGATCGGCCTGCGGCGCGGTCAGTTCGATCTGCTCGCCGGGTGTCCTCCGTGTCAGGGATTCTCGTCAGTCAGAACCTGGAACGGCGGACGACGCGTGCGGGATCCGCGAAACGCGCTCGTGGGTGAGTTCGGCCGGTTCGCCGAGGCTCTGCTGCCCCGCGCCGTCATGCTGGAGAACGTGCCGAGACTCGGCCGCGAGCGGCGGCTGCAACAGCTGGTGGGGCTGCTCCGCGAACTCGGCTACAACGTCCGCTTTGGAGTGCTCGACGCCCGCGACTATGCGGTCGCGCAGCGCCGTCAAAGGTTCATTCTGATCGGTGCACGCGATCGCGACGTAGACTTCGCTCCCCCGGCACGAGGCCGACTGTCGGTCCGCAAGGTCATCGGGAGTCTGCTGCCCGCGGGCTCAAGTGGCGACCCCCTGCACGACCACGGCGAGCAGCGCTCCGACGCGGTTGCAAGCCGGATCGCTTTGATACCCAGGGACGGCGGAAGCAGAGCCGATCTTGGCCCGGGAGCGCAGCTCGACTGTCATCGCGAGTGCGACGGCTTCCACGACATCTACGGGCGCCTCGCCTGGGATGACGTTTCACCGACGATCACTGGAGGTTGCATCAATCCGTCGAAGGGTCGCTTCCTGCATCCCGAGGAGAACCGAGCTCTCACACTGCGCGAGGCAGCTCTGCTCCAGGGGTTTCCGTCGCACTACTGGTTCTCGCTGCGCAAGGGTAAGTATGCGGCTGCACAGTTGATCGGCAACGCCCTGCCGCCCCCCTTTGTTGCACGCCATGCGAGGGTTCTTCTGTGACCGCAGTCGCATCCAAGAACGGCGGCTCTCGCAACGTCCGTGAGGTTCTTCTTGAGCGCCTCACCGAGCGTCAATCGCTGGCTGTGAGGAGCGACGCCCGAAGGCTGCTGGTCGTCGCGGGCGCCGGCTCGGGCAAGACCGACGTGATGGCCCGCCGGATCGCATGGGATGTCGGCGTGAGAAGTGTGGCGAGAGACCAGATTGTCGCGTTCACGTTCACGGACCGCGCCGCCGAGGAGATGCAGTTTCGCGTCAGACGCTACCTCCAGCACGTCTCCCCGGACCCCGATGACCCCACGCTCGGGGGTATGTACGTCGGAACAATCCACGGTTACTGCCTAAAGCAGCTGCGAGAGCTAGTGTCCCGCGCCGTTAATTCGTTTTAGAAGTCGTGAAATCGACTCCAGGATTTGCCCTGCGGTCTTGGTCCAGATGAATGGCTTGGGGTTTTCGTTCCATGCGGCTATCCAGTTGCGGATGTCTTTCTCGAGCGCTTGGACTGAGCGGTGGTCGGAGCGGCGCAGGAGGTCGTTGGTGAGGTAGGCGAACCATCGCTCGACCTGGTTGATCCAGCTGGAGTACGTAGGGGTGTAGTGCATGTGGAACCGTGGGTGAGCATCGAGCCAGCGCTGAATTGCGGGGCTCTTGTGCGTGCCGTAGTTGTCACAGACGAGGTGCACGTCCAGGTGCTCGGGAACCTGACTGTCGATCTTCTGCAGGAACTTCTTGAACTCGATCGTGCGGTGGCGGCGGTGCGTTGAGCTGATCACCGTCCCGTCGGCGGTATTGAACGCCGCGAACAGGCTCGTGGTTCCGTGGCGCAGGTAGTCATGAGTGCGCTTCTCCGGCATCCCGGGCATCATCGGAAACGCCGGTTGAGAGCGCGCGAGCGCTTGGACCTGGCTCTTCTCATCCACCGAGAGCACCACGGCCGCTTCGGGCGGGTTCAAATACAGGCCGCAGATGTCGTACACCTTCTCCACGAACAACGGGTCGTTTGAGAGCTTGAACGTGTCGGCGCGGTGCGGCTTGAGATCAAACGCCTTCCAGATCCGTCCGATCGTTGACTTTGACAATCCCGAGCGCTCGGCCATCTTCGCGCGCGACCAGTGCGTCGCGTTCTCCGGTGTGCTCTCCAGCGTGTCAACGACCACCCGCTCGACCTGCTCCGCCGTGATCGTCGCGGGACGCCCCGGACGCGGATCGTCCGAAAGACCGTCCAACCGCAGCTCACAAAACCGTCGGCGCCACTTCCCGACCGTCGGCGTCGAAACCCCACACGCCGCCGCGACATCCTTGTTGGAATGCCCCGCAGCGCACTGCAAAACGATCCGCGAGCGCAACGCCAACGCCTGGGAGGACTTACGCCGACGCTCCCACCGCACCAACTGATCGCGCTCAGCGTCAGTCAACTCCAACACCTGCTTGGGCCGTCCAGTTCTTGGCATACCACAACATACCACACTTACCAAACAAACTTAAGGCGCGGTACACTAGATCCAGACGAGTTTCACAACTACGATGTCTTGGATGAAGGGGCGCGCATCTCGCTTGTCGAGCGCGGCTATTACAACGTTCTCGGCCTTCCGGCGTGGAGGAAGGCGCTCGCGGAGGCAGAAGGGCGCGATGTCGGGCACTACGAGTCGATCGATGACTTCCTGCTCGCATACGATCTGCTCAACGAGCACGATCGCCTCGATGTGACGCTCTCCGCCGATCCCAGCCCCGGGCCCGGCAAGGCCGAGCAGGAGTGGTGCTCGGCAGCGCGACTATCGACTCGCATCGGAACGAGTCCGCTCTGCGCGGCGTTCGCCCTCTCCGCAGCTCGTCTTTACGCTTACGAGCGGGCGCGTCGTTTCCTAGATTTCTCTACCTCGCAGGCCGAGCTGCTGAGGCTTTTCCGCCGCCGCCCCGACCTGCTCGACACAGTACGCGCGAATGTTCGTCACCTGGTTGTCGATGAGGTGCAGGACATCAACCCGGTTCAGAGTGCTGTGATCGCCCAACTTGTAGGCGACTCGGGGCGACTCACGTGCGTCGGAGACCATCGGCAGGCGATCTTCGGCTGGCGGGGGGGCCGCGTGGACATCATGGGAAGGCTGCACGACGATCTCCAAGCGTCGGCCGACGGGGAGGTAGTCGATCTCGAGCATAACTTCCGCAGCACGCCTCGGATAATCGCCGTGGCAAATCGCTGGGCGCTCACCATCGGATCGCCGGGTTCCATGTCGGCCGGCGACATGCGTCACGGAACCGACCGCCGGACAGACGCTGAGCCGTCGCACGTGGGGTTTATGGCGTTCGACACGCGAGAAGCGGAGGCGGCCTGGATAGCGGGGGCGATCGCGGAACTCGCCCAGGGAGACACCGGCGCCTACCACGACACTCACGACGGAGGGCAACGGGGCTTGCGGTACTCGGACATCGCGATTCTGCTGCGCTCCAGCACAGACGCGCGCACGTACATGGAAGCGCTGCGCGAGGCCGGGGTACCGGCGCTCTTCCGCGGCTCCGACCTCTTCGCCCAGCCCGAGGCGCTCTTGTTTACCGCTGCGCTTGCACGTGCAGCCGGAATCGACCGCTTCTATGGCGCCACGTGGAAGCGCTCTCTGCCGATGTACATCGGCCAGGCTCTCGGCTGCGACCCAGAGCCGGTCGCCGTAATCCAAGCGGCGTGCCGCGAACTGCGCCGACGCAAGCTCCCGCTCGCAGACGATGTCGAGAAGCGGCTCATGCTACTGGCCGATCTGATCCACGCCCGCGTTGAGGGCGAGCCAGTGCAGCGGCGAGACGTGGCACGACTCAGGACAAGAGAGGCGAAGGTCTTCCTAGAGCGACAGGGTGCGCCCCGGAGGGTTTTCCCGCAGGGGATCTTCCACCTGCTTCTCGCGGAGGCCGGCATCGACGCCTGGGATGCACTCGGTACCAGCGGCGAGACGGCGATGTTCCATGTCGGCGCGCTATCGCGACTGGTGACCGGCATCGAGACGCCGGGCTGGACTACGCCATACGACTTTCGCGCGCAGGTGATCGCACTGTGCAACTGGGCTCCCCAGAGTCTGCGCCTGCCGGATGACGGCCTGCTCGCATCAACCAACGCTGTCAGCATCGGCACGATCCACTCGGCCAAGGGTCTGGAGTGGCCTGCCGTGTTTGTAGCCGACGTATGCGCTCGCAGGTTCCCAAGCTCCCGGGCTCGACAGCAGGTGAGCCTGCCGTTCGAAGGTCGCCTCGCGAAAGAGATCGATGCTGCCGACCTCGCCGACAACGACAACTACGACGGCGAGCGCCGTCTGCTGTACGTCGCGCTGACTCGCGCCGAGCGCTACCTATTCGTTTCCTGCTCGGGCAACCAGAGGTCAACGTTCCGTCGTGCACTCGAGCCGATCATGGAAGCGGAGGCCTGCGCGGTGAACTCACCGGTCGCGGATGTCCCGGGCTCACTCATTCAGGTCGATGCTCATGACGACAGCGGTGATCGTCGCTTGATCAGCTCGTTCTCCGACCTCAGGTACTACCTCGAGTGCCCGCATGACTTCTATCTGCGCAAGGTGCTCGGTTTCGCCCCGACGATCGATCAGGCATTCGGCTACGGTCGCGGCGTTCACAACCTCATGCGGGCCGTACACGCCGATCCCCAACACTGGGCTGCGCTTGCCGGCGACCGAGATAAGCTCACCGCGGAGCTTGAGCGTCTGGTCGGCCGTGGGCTCTTCTATCTCCGATACACCACGGGCGAGCCGCTAGAGCGGATGCGCGCCAAGGCCGTCGCGATCACAGCCGACTACGTACAGCTCTACGCCGACGAGCTCACCCGGCTCACGTTCGAGCCCGAGCGCGAGTTCGAGACACTGATCGAGGAGGAGAACGTCCTCATCTCCGGAGCGATCGATGTCGTTCGACTCGACGATCCGCCGCGGGTGACGCTTCTTGACTTCAAGTCGGGCGAAGCGGAGTCGGATCTATCAATGAAGCTCGACGAGGACGAGATGCGTCTACAGGTAAGCGTTTACGGGCTCGCAGCGAGACGTGAGCTCGAGTACGACCCCGAACGCGGACTGGTTCGCTACCTGGACGAGGAAGACCCCGACAGGCGGCAATTGAGCGTAGACCTCGACGCCAGCACGCTGTCACAGGCCCGGGATACGGTTGTCCAGGTGGCCCGCGACATCAAGGACAGACGGTTTCACGTCGGTCCACAGCGCAAGCCGAGGCACGATGGCAACTCAGTCAGATGCCAGGAGTGCGATTTCGACCAGTTCTGTGGGCTCCGAGCGAGCGCCAGTAATGGCGATCCGCAGGTCTAGGCAGGCGGGGAGCGTAAGCGCCTCTGAAGGAATTAAGCCGCGCTGCTGTATGTGATCGTCTCGCGAATCTGCACACCGAGCGCGTCGGCGATCTCCTGTAGACGATCGACGCCGACGCCGCTGTACTTGTTGGCCTCCCAGCGTTGGATCTGCTGCTCAGCGATTCCGAGGCGCTTGGCAAGTTGGCGCTGGGTGAGCCGCGCTGCGATGCGGGCTTCGATCAACGCGACCGGCAGTTCGTGCAGCGAGGTGATCTCGCGACTGGTGATGTGACCGTCGCGCAGCTTCTCGTAGTGGTTGACCTGCGCGCGTAGCACGTCGATTTCGCTGGCGATCGCGTCGTGCATCAGCTTCGTCATGCCCGGATCGACGTTCGGCGGGAACTTGCGCTTGTCGTTGGCGATCAGACCTCCTTCGAAGCCGGCGAGGTGGGCCTTGGTGATGCGGTATTCACGCTCATTCTTGATCATGGCAGTCTCGCGAGGTCGATTGCGAGGATCCCCTTCGCTCGTCCCTTGTGGTCGCGTTGGAAGTAGTCGAGGTAGGTCGTGCCATCTGCTTGGGCGGGCCACTCGGCGGGGAAGAGCTCGCCACCGTATCGTGCCTTCTGCGCAGCACGTCGGTCGCTGAAGTCCCGCAACTCTGCGTCGAGGCGATCTAGGTCTGCGTCACCGGACTCCCAGCAGGCGTCGAAGTCGCCGGGCCGTATCTCGGATGTGACGAAGCTGCCGTCGAGGTAGGCGGTCGCACATCCAGCGGTCTTCAACGACCGCAGCGCATCGAGGAGTCCGTCGAGAAGCTCTCGACGCCGAACGCTGGTTGCGTAGCGAGTCACGATCTCGGTCCAGGTCGCCTTGTGGATGCCCGGCGGGAGGTTCCCACGCTCATCGAACTCCGGTATCATAACACAACTATACCGTTTGGTTGAGACGGAATCCGCGCTAGCTCCAGGGCCACGGCACGACCCGTTCGATCGGCACAGAGAGGTCGCCGATAAGGACGAATCGCTCCCCCGCTACTCATCGAAACCCGCTCAGTTGAGCGGGTTTCGTGCTTTTTGGGGTCTCGCAAAGCGGGCTAATAGGCCGGGGTGTGAACAGAAGTGCAAAGTGCGTCACGAACGCTGAAGGAGGGGTCGTGTAGAAGATTCCTTATATAGGCGGTGCTGTGCGAGAGATGGAGGCTTGTTGGCCCTCCAGCGTCGGCCTTCGGGGGCGGGCGCTAAACCGCCCGGAGGCTGCGTTAGCTGAAGACTGTCGTGGCGAGCGATCCGGGAAAAGGCGCGACTTGATCGGGTCAGGTGGGGATCAGGAAGACGTTCCAGAAAGCGTTCGCCCGGGGGTGACTCGGGCGGGCGTGCGCTGTTGAGGCGTCGTAATTCTGATAGATGGCATCAAAACCGGGGGGCACTTTGCATCCTCCGGGATGAGCCTGGCGGCCACCCGTTTACTGGCCAGGCGGTGCCCGGCGTAGAGGCGGCGTGAGCCTGGTCTGCGGCTCTTGCACGGAACGTGAGAAAGCGAGCGTCGATACGGCGACCGGGATCGCAGGTCCTAAAGGTCGCGAGAGGGAGCCTGCCGAGGCGGAAACCGAAGGCACTGAGTACCGACGCGGCGCTCGCAGGCGGACCGGCTCGTAGTAGCTGAGATCCCCCTGCTCGCTGGGGTGGGGGTGGAGCCAAGGGGCCGGCTCATCAGGAATGTCGAATCGATCAACCGGGGCGTCAGCCTCGGGAGGAAGCGAGGAAGCATGCCAAAGCCCAAGGACAAGCCGTTTGCGATTCCCAAGCCGATGGTCTGGGAGGCGTACCGGCGGGTTGCGGCCAACAAGGGTGCCCCGGGAGTGGACGGGCAGACCCTGGCACAGTTCGGTGCCGATCTTGAGAACAACCTCTACAAGATCTGGAATCGGATGAGTTCAGGGTCCTACTTTCCGCCCCCGGTCAGGGCGGTGGAGATCCCAAAGCCACATGGCGACGGGGTCCGAATGCTCGGCGTGCCCACGATCGCGGACAGGATCGCCCAGACGGTGGTGGCCATGTTCCTGGAGGGACTGGTGGAGCCGAGGTTCCACGGCGACTCCTATGGTTACCGGCCGAACAAGGCGGCCCTCGATGCAGTCGGAGCATGCCGGCAGAGGTGCTGGAAGTACGACTGGGTCATCGATTTCGATGTCCAGAAGTTCTTCGACGAAGTGCCGCCGGACCTCATCGTCAAGGCGGTGGAGGCGGTCACCGACGCTCCCTGGGTGCTGCTGTATGTCAAGCGGTGGCTGAAAGCCCCGTGGCAGCACCCGGACGGCACGCTTGTGCAGCGAGACAAGGGAACACCGCAAGGATCGGCGGTTTCGCCGGTCCTCGTGAACCTCTTCATGCATTACGCGTTCGATACGTGGATGGCTCGTAACCATCCGGACTGTCCGTTCGAGCGTTACGCCGATGATGCCGTCGTGCACTGCAAGACACGGCAGCAGGCGGAGGTAGTGCTGGCGGGGATCGCGGTGCGGATGGCAGAGGTGGGCCTGCGGCTTCATCCCGACAAGACGAGGATCGTCTATTGCAAGGACAGCAATCGCCGGGGCGAGCACGAGCACACCTCGTTCACCTTCCTCGGGTACGCCTTCCGGCCACGGGAGGCGCGCAACAGCAAGGACGGGGGGTACTTCACCTCGTTCTCGCCCGCGATCAGCCCCGAGGCGCTCAAGGCCAAAAGCGACCGGCTCCGCGAACTGCGGATTCACAGGCACACGAACCTGTCGCTGGCAGGCCTGGCGAGGTGGCTGAACCCCATCGTCGCCGGGTGGATGAACTACTACGGCCGGTTCTGCCGGTCGGCGTTATATCCCCTCCTTCAGCGCGTCAGTCTCTACCTGAGGCGCTGGGCCGGGAAGAAGTACAGACGACTGCGGACCTTCACGCGGTTCAAGCGGTGGTGGACCGGGCTACTCGAACGAGAACCAGGTCTGTTCGTCCACTGGCAGTGGGTCCGCGCGTACTGAACGGCCGGTGAGAAGAGCCCGGTGACGGGAGACCGTCACGCCGGGATCTGTGGGAGCCGGGGGCTGCGACGCCCCCGGCCACCCGCCCATTCTTGTTTGCGCTGAAGCGCGGACCCGCAGCGTTAGGCATCGGTGTATCGCAGGTCTTGACCCGGAGCCGGTTCGTCCGTCACCTGTCAAGCGTGGCAGGCACGATGATCCGCTTGCGCTTGAAGCGCTCCATCTGCTCGAGAACGATCTCGGCAAGCCGCTGCGACCTCCGGTCAACGCTCCCAGGAAGACGGCGTCAGACGAGCCGGATTCGGTCTCTGGCTAATGGCGCTCTTTTCGGCCGCTGCAATGTGCAGACTCCCATGGCCTTGACTGCCAGCGACGCACGAGACGACCTGATCCGCCGCTTTGAGCGTGCGCTGACTGTCCATCATGGGCGGCGCGCCGGCGAGCCCGAGACGCGAGTTGAGCTTGACCATCGGTTGCCTGACGCGTCGGCCAGTCGGGCGGCGCCGGCGCGCTGGCGGCTGGCCACGAGTGCCGGTCGCCTTTACCCGCCGCCAGCGTCGAGCGAGGCCATGAAGGCGTGGCACATGGCCGAGGGGCGGAAGGGGCGACGCCTGCTCGCAAGCGACCTTCGCAACGACAATCGTGTGGCGGCGATCCTCGCGTGGCATTTCGAGCCTGGCGGACCAGGTGGCAGTCACCGCCCGCACCTCATCATCGCTGCGGCTATACGCAAGGACGTAGAGGATCACGCGCTGAGTGCGGAGTACCTTGTCGCTCTATGGCTGCTGATCTGCGTCGTGGTCGCGATCGACCGCAGGACGATCAACGCCGGGCGGGTCGGCTTGGTGCTCGACGGCGCGATTACGTTGCCGGCGACGACGCTCATCGAGCTTGGCTTCAAGCGAGGCCGTAAGCGTGCTGGGTATCGCGGCGAGTACTACACGCTGGCCGCGTGAGCGCGCCAGATCGCCTCGGCCTTGTCCGCCCATTGTCGGGGTAGGGCGGCGCGCAGCTCGGCGACGAACTCGTCTGCGGGTGCGGCGGTAGGAGGGGGAATCTCGGCGAAGAAGGCGTCTATTTCGGCTGTCGTCCGCTGAACTGCGTCCGGATGGTTCTGCTCCGTCCAGTCCAGGATGCTTCCGGCTACCTCCTCCAGTGACGCACGCTGAGCGACCCGCGCGATCTGGAGCACCTGGTCTGCTTCCAGGTGCTTGTCGCGGCGCCCCCACCGCAGCGGCTCGATGCCGAGCGACTGGACGATGCGGCTCATCCCACCCGTGTCCATGCCGATGAATCTGGCGGCTTGGGAGAGCGTGGGAAGGGCGCGGACTTGCTCGGCGCGGGGCTGAATAGCTGTAGCAGGCATATGAATAGGCTAGCACAACGGACGCCGCTATCACAGAAAACACTGAGGACGCATAAAACGCAAGGGTAGGTCAGATGAGTGCTCGAAATGCGCCCGCGTAGACTGCCCCGCACGATGACTGCTCCGATGCCAGATCCGTTCGGGGAGAAGCCGTTGGTTTGGTGGCGCCGTCTGGTGAAGTCCAAGACAGGGAGGGCACCCAAACGTTACGCGGTCGTCGCCGGCGCCCTTGGTCCCATCTCGGGGCTTGTCCTCCACAAAGGAGACGGCCTCGACGGGGCCACCCGCGCCGCCATCTTCGTCGCGCTTTCGTTGATCCCGCCATTCATCGTTGAGCGCTGGTGGCGGGCGCGTGAGCGGAGGCAGGAGGAGCAACTGCTCAGGACGAGCGGATCCCAAAGCTAGGCTGGGGCGCCTGGCCCCGATTGCTTATGGCTTGCCAAAGGTGCAAACAAAGCGCAAACATGCCCCACGCCATCCGGCGACATCCGCAAATCGTGCGAAAGCCGAATCCTCAGCAATAGAGCCAAATCGCTAGACGCCACGCCACCCCACGACACCCCGAAATGGGCTCATAACCCTCGTATCCGTCCCCGCGGGCCATCAATGATCGCGTCGATCTGTCTGCTGAGGTGTTCGGCTCGTGGCACTGCGAGTTGACCGTAGCCGTGCAGGGCGCTCTCGATCAGATAGGGGAAGTAACGGTCCGTCCTGAGCGTGGCGAGCTCTTGCACGATGTAGATCTGTAGCTCGGTCGTCTCCGATGCGATCTTGTCTGGCAGCTGTGGTCGGCCGTCGATGAGAACGAGGATGTCGTGGAGGTCGAGGCTCGCGAGCATGTCGTTTTCGCCGCGGTCTTGCCAAGCGGCGAGCTTGGTGGCGATGATGCTCGATGGTGTGGCCGCGCGGATTCGAGTACCGGATGGAAGCTGTCGCTCGACGGCGGTCTCGATTGCGTGGGGATACCAGGGGTTGGTGAAGCCGAGCACGTCTTCCCCCAGCGGCATCGCGTCGAGGAGGAGGCCCGTTGCCGAGTGGCGCCAGCGGCAGATCACGGACGAATCGCTGGACTCGTTGAAGCCGCGCGTCCGTAGCCGCTCCCCGAGACGGTAGTAGTCGGGGAGCGTCGTGACCGCGCTGACCACGTTGACGTCGTCGGTGGCGCGTGTCGGCGGTGCGCCTGGGTCGCTCAGCCACAGGTGGATGCTCGCCCCGCCGAGGAACACGACTTCGTCGAGGAGCGGTCCAAGGGTCACCGCAGCCGGTTCCAGGAGGTCGGCGCTCATGTAGTCGCCGCCTGTCCGGTCTCTGCGTTCCGAAGTGCTTCGTGGAGTGCGTCGGCGGCGACCTTGCGGACGCGCACGTCGCCTGCTCGCAGCGAATCAATCATTGCAAGGAGCTCCCGCAACTGCGGCGATTCTCGGCTCGCCTGGATGGCTGCCGGGTGCAGCGGCTCGATCGATTGTCCTCGCACCGTCCCGTGCGCGTCGGGCCACACGGGCGGCGGCTCTCCCGCGGGCTGGCTGATGACTGTGCAGATAGGCTCCGCTCCCCACGCTGCGGGCGTGCCACGGGTGAGCGCCCCGAGTCGGGTGGGCGCGATGAAGCGCCCGGCGTGGGTGGCCAGCTCCTCGAAGTTGGCGCGGTTGATGCTCTTGGAGCTTGACTCGTACAGCCCAGCTTCCTCGGCGCGCTTCAGCGCGCGGTACACAAGTGTGTGGTCTACCTGCAGGGTCTTCGCGAGCTGTCGCAGAGTCAGATTTTCGCTGTCCGCTGCGAGCGCGCCTGCGAGTACGTAGAGATCGGTGGGCCCGAGCATGGCCCTACCGTAGCATGTTGCGCAACATACAACGACGACCCGATCGACCGCGCTCGCGCCTACTGTTCTCACGGTATCGTTCAGCGGGATGCGTTAACGGGTTCCTCGCGCTTCGTTGGCGGTAATGGCCGCAATCGTCGTTGGTTGCGGCCGCACGAGCGCAGCGCTTGATGGCGCCACTCGCACCGCGACGGAAGTCAATCGGCCGTTGTCGGAACACGTGTATCGCGTACCGTCTGGATCGATGGAATCGACGCTCGGGCCTGGTGCGAGGGTGATCGTCTCATCGGGTCAACCAGGAGTCGGGGAGGTCGTTGTCTTCCATCCACCGGAGGACGCCGAACTGGAGGAGTGTGGTCCGACGCCCCATGCGATCAAGCCTGGCGGGTGGGCCTGCGCGAATCCTGTGTCGAGGCCATCGACCATCAGCTTCATCAAGCGTGTTGTCGCCGGGCCGGGCGATGAGATCTACATCAGGGCAGGCAACGTCTACCGCAGGGCAGCCGGCTCGGGCGGCTTCGCGCGACAGTCAGACTCCTACATACGCCCCTGCGGCGCCCGCCCTGAGTGCAGCTTTCCAACACCGATCACTGTCCCCTCAGGGCACTGGTACCTGCTCGGCGACAACCGTGGAGAATCGGACGACAGCCGCTTCTACGGCCCGGTCCCAACATCGTGGATCACTGGCATCGTCACAGCGTGCGCCGCTCCGCGCGGTTCCGCAAGGACGCTCGGTCAACAAATGAGCATTCGTGCATGCAGGTTGCCCAAAGCGCACGGCTGAACAGCTCGATCGCGAAGCTTCTCGGCACGTAAACCATCGGATCGCGGCGCTCTCGTATCCGGGCAGGCTGTTACCCTGCGCAGACAATGGTCAGCATAAGTGCCAAATCGGTGGATCGGGCTGCGGGCAGGTCTCGTACTGATTTAGGCAGCTACGAGGAGTTTCTCGAGGACATCAAGGGGCGAATCCGCAGCGCCCAAGCGCGTGCTGCGCGGGCGATCAATGCCGAGCTGATCGAGGTCTACTGGCAAATCGGATCGGAGATTCTGCGGCGCCAGCAGCAGGAGGGGCCAGAGCGGGGACGTCGCACGCCCGGTGTCGTACAGCGTCTGTTCAACGGACCTGCGCGCGGCGTTCCCAGGCGCACGTGGGTACTCGGTGCCCAATCTCTATCGGATGCGGTCGCTCGCGGCCGCATGGCCCGAAGGTCTCTCAGACCGTATGAGAGACCTCCCCTGGGGGCATATCTCGACGCTCATAGCTACGCTGGATCGTCCCGCGCAGGAGTGGTATGCAGAGCGTGCGGCGGGCTGGTCGCAGGCACAGCTGCAAGCGGCCATTGCGAATCGCCTGCACGAGCGCGAGGCGGCGGCGATCACGAACTTCGAGAGCGCGCTCCCGGACGGCGACGCCGACGCTGTGCAGCGGATCACGCGCGATCCGGTGGTTCTAGACTTCGTGCAATGGGTGATCAAGGCGAATCTGAGTCGTGGATTTTTGCAATCAGCCTCTGTACCCGCTCGACTGCCTCGGCGATGTCGTGGATCGGGAAGTTGAGCTCGGTAGCGAGCTGGCTGTAGGTCTCTGGCCAGTTCGGCTCGATTGTTACTGTCGGTGGCCAGGGATGCGTTCCGCGAAGGGCGAAGACTTCGATGCAAGCTTCCTTGAGGAGGCTGTAGTTCTCAATCAGCTCTTCCAGGAGCTGAAGGTCGATCAGGTCGTGGACGCGCTCGTTTTCGCGGTCGGGGAATCGCTCGGTGCAGGCGTGGATCTTCTGGGCGAGCTGAAAGCGCAGCGACAGGCATGGCACCTCGGCTGGGCCGGTGAGGCCGAACTCGCTGATGCTGAGCGCTGTGACCGATTCGGGCTCGTGGGCTCGTCCTTCCGGTGGTGAGGCCTCGACGCGCAGCGTCGCCCAGTTGCGGCTCTCGTAGGTCAGCTTGACGTCGAACCGATGGGTGTCCGTTTCGCGAACTCGCTCGGGTTGTGTGTAGCTGAACGAGAAGCCCGAGTATGGCGTCGCGAACGCTGCGTCCAGGTCGGTGAGCAGTCCATCGAGTGGGCCGTGGAAGATCGCGTCGAGATCGCGGGTAGCGCGTGCCTCATCTTGGAAGCGCAGTTCGCACGCTATGCCGCCCTTGAGCAGGAATCGCGCGGGCGAGTCGTCTTCCTGGACGCGCTCCAGCGCCCCGAGGAGCGCCATCGCTGAGACGCGCTGTCGTACTCGCCGGACGCCGAGTCCGCGTGCTTCGGCGTACTGGGACACGAGCCGGCCAAGGTGCTTCTCGGTCTTGGGCCGACGCTTTGGCACCGGCGGTCGTGGCGGCTCTGTGCTCATCGCGCCGGGACCGTCTCGGGATCGAATCCGATCTCGCGCATGAGCTCCTCGTAGGCGGAGCGGTCAAGCAGTCCACGTCCTCTGGCCTGGTCCACCGCCTGGCGCAACAGGTCGCGGCGCATGTGCGTGTCGTGGCATTGGCGGATGGCCTTCGCCGGTGTGACTATTGGAAGGGCCTCGTGGCGTGTGATGTCGTGGGGGTCGAGGTCTTCGTGATGGAAGCGATAGCCGGGTGGGGCGTTGCGGCGTCGTAGGCGGTAGCGCTTGGGGAGCGTGATGTGGGTGTGCGCCGGGTTGACGTCGCTGATCTCGTACAGGTCGAGCGCCGTCTCGTGGCTGAGGACGCCCTCGACGCCGTATGGCCACAGCGTCGCCTTGCGATAGTTGTCGAGCTCGTGTGTGGGGAACGGGTCCAGGCGGTAGAGCCCCAGTCCTTCCCGACGCAACGATCCCCTGCGCGCCATCTCTGCGAGGCGCTGCGGACGGATGCCCGCCTGCCGTGCGTCATCAACCGTCAGGAAGCCGTAGTTGTCCTCGGCGACCTCGTACAGCGCCTTGAAGTTGCGACCGGGCATGGAAGGACAATATAACGCATTTAGCGTAACTCTGTCCAGGGCGGATGGCTCGTCCCCGCAGCGCGCTCAGGCGGTGCCCCGCCAAGCTCACGTACCCACCCGACCTCGCGCCCCAGCGGCCACCACTCCTCGATTCGGTGGGCGATGGCTGCTACGATCCGCTTCTCAGCGAGGGTTCCCCGGGCCGGAGGGCCGGTCGCAGGTTTAGGGATCAATCCCGCCCCCGCTATGACAGTTGTCTGACCGCATTTGGTGGCGTCGGCCTAGCGTTTGTTCATCGGGGGGCTTGCCGATGCAGGTCGGGCCGCTATGGAAAAGTCACGTTTCTGCCCTGCTGGTGGGCAACGCAAGACCGAGCGAGGCGGCGTGCTCGCGCAAGTATTCGCGCAGGTAGGGCAGTGCGAAGTCGAGACGGCCACGACCAGCCGGCTCGACCAGCTCGAGCGCGAGCAGACGCAGCCTGTACTGGCTCGCGTAGTTCTTGTCGACTCCCAGGCGCGCCTGGATATCGCGTATCTGTGAAGGGCCGCGGTCGGCAGACATCGCCAGTAGGAAAGACTTGTCGATGTCTGAGGCCTCGGCGAGTGCCGGCGCGTGCACGAGCTGACCGAGCCGCCTGCGGGCCGCATCGATGCCGGCGTTGGCGCTGGACAAACTGATTTCGTCTTCATTCGCAGCCTTGCGCCACACCTGGTCGCCGACGAGCTGGATCAAAAACGGATATCCCTGGGTAGCGGCAACCATCGTCTCGAGCGCAGGTGACGCAAGCGAGCGACCGGCGCCCAGGATTGGCTCCCGCAAGGCCTCACGTACCGCGTCCTCCTCGACCCGCTCGAGGTGATGACGGTCGGCCCGGCGCAGGAAGGTCAACACGGAGTCGTTGAGCATGTCGTTGACGGCTGCCGGCAGCGCAGCAGCCCCGAAAGCGAGCTCGCGAGCCTCTCGAAAAGCGTGCTGAACGACTGCGCCGAACTCGCGCAGCTCGCTGATCTGGTGCTGGTGGATCTCATCCAAAGTGATCAGAAGCCCGGTCTCGTTCTCGGCGAGCAGGTCGGTCAACAGCTCGATCTGGGAGCGCAGTGAGGGTCGAGGTCGGTGCTGGTCGCCGGTGGTCCAGCCAACTCCGCCCAGATTCAACGGCGCCTGGATGCTGGTGAGACGCCGTTTCACAGCGTCTGTGTCTATTGAGGCGAGCGCACGGGGCAGGTGGTCGCTGGCGAGCCGGTCGATAAAGCCGGGCGTTGCCGTCTCGCTGATCACAAGCCAGCCGCGTGAGCGAGCCTGCTCCTCGGCCGCGTTGAGCAACACGGTCTTCCCGGTGCCTCGCGCGCCGGTATACAGGGTCGCACGAGCCGCTGCCCCTGGACCATCGTCAATCCCTTCGGCGAACTGAGCGATCAGCTCGTCGCGGCCCGCCAACACAGGGGGCGTGGTGCCGAAGCTGGGGGTGAAGGGGCTTCTCGCCAACTCCGCCAGCCTCTCACAGCATCTTTAGACTCTTTTAGTCTTTTTAGACTTAGCTAGACCCGCCCGGTCGTGGCTATCGATTCGCCGTGCCGCTGACGAACACAATCATGCAGCTACGCGCACTGTGATGGACGCAATAGTCGATCCTCGAGCCGGTTTCGGGTCAAGAGAAAACCAAGAGAAGGCCCATAAACAGCCGCAAACGAGAGGCCGCTAATTCGGTCGAAAGTGGCCGTTTAGCCAGCAAATGTGATCCAGCCGCAAACAGCCGCACGCGCGCGGACGGTGCGGCCCGCCCACGTGCGCTTTTGCCATCCTGGCATGCTGTTACCCTGTGCAGACAATGGTCAGCATAAATGCCAACTTGATGGATCGGGTTGCGGACAGGTCGCAGACTGAATCAGTCAGCTACGAGGAGTTCCTCGAGGACATCAAGGGACGAATTCGCAGCGCCCAAGCGCGTTCTGCACGGGCGATCAACGCTGAGCTGATTGACGTGTACTGGCAGATTGGTCACGAGATCCTGCGCCGTCAGGCTGCGGAGGGAAATCTGCGCGGGCGCGGCGGAACCAAGATCGTCGAGCGGCTGTCTGTCAACCTGCGCTCATCCTTCCCCGGCGCGCGCGGATATTCAGTGAGGAACTTGCGCTACATGCGTGCCTTTGCCGCCGCGTGGCCCGAGCAAGCAATGCTGCAGTCCGGTATTGCAGTATTGCCCTGGGCTCACGTGACGTTGCTGCTCGACAAGCTGACAGACCGTCCGACCCGCGACTGGTACGCCACGCGCGCGGCCGGTTGGTCAAAGGCGGAACTTGAGCACCACGTCGCGAATCGCCTGCACGAGCGCGAGGCGGCGATCACGAACTTCGAGAGCGCGCTCCCGGACGGCGACGCCGACGCTGTGCAGCGGATCACGCGCGATCCGGTGGTTCTAGACTTCGTGCAATTGGCCGAGGGCGCAAAGGAGCGCGATCTGGAAGCGGCGCTGTTGATTGACATCGAGCGCTTCATGCTCGCTCTCGGCGAGGGCTTCTATTTCGCCGGGCGCCAGCGGTCGCTTCGGATCGGCCAGGAGGAGTTCATCCTCGATCTGCTCTTCTACCACCACCCGACTCGGCGCTTCGTGGTCATCGATCTCAAGATCGGACGCTTCCAAGCGGAGTTCGCGGGCAAGATGAACCTCTACGTCAACGCGGTCAACCAGCTGATAGCCCACGACGAGGATCGTGCGACCGTAGGCTTCATCCTCTGCGCTGATAGAGACGAGGCAGTCGCCCATCTGACCCTCCAAGGCATCGCCACGCCTCTCGCCGTGACCCGCTACACAGTCGGGGAGAAAGGTGTCCTGATGGCAGGCGAGGAGGCCCAGATCACGGAGGGCCTGGAGCAGGAGATGGCCGACCTGCGCCGCGTAGAGCAGCAGGTCGCACAGTTCGCCGTGCGTCGCGCGCGTGAGCTATCCGAGAGGTCAGCGGAGACAGGCGTCGGCGCTCATGCTCGAGCTGGCACGTAGTTCATCTTCCCCGCACAGGCGCTGCACAGCGTCTTGTACCACGGCCATCGTGATGGCGTGCGGTGCAGCGATCCGTCTGCTCCGCACAGCTCGCAGGTGGCGTATGCTCGCTTCTCGGCGGCGTCCACGAGCTTCTCGGCGAGAGCGATGCGGCGCTCCAGGTCGGCGGTCCGCCGCTTGCCCTCGGGTGTTCGCAGGTATCGGTCGAGGCGATCTGACCACGCCTCGTGCTCGTGTCTCCAGCGGGTCCAGGCCTCCTCGCTTGCCTCTTTTTCCGGTGCTGGAGGCTCGGCGTCGTGAGGGTCATGGATGTCTTGTTCCGCTGCCCAGTAGTAGCGCAGCCCGCCGAACTTCTCCTTGACCTGGTGAATCACGTAATTGGGCAGCAACGCCCGAAGCTGCTCGTCGAGTTCGGCAATCAGTGGGTACCAGCCGCTGCCACATGAGATCCATCGTCCCCATTCATCGGGTATGCGTCGCAAGATCGCGACTAGCGCCTCGGCGTACTCGCCGGCGTCATCGGGAGCGGTCGGCTCTGGTCGGCCGGCATCTGTTAGATCGCGCTGCTGTTTCATCTCATCGCCGGCGTGTCGCCGATCCTCGCGCAACTATCCGCCCTCGACGCTCGGACGGTCCGCGCGCCAACACAGTCCCCTTACCCACCCTCGCCGGCAAGTCAGCGTCTGGTCGTGCTCGATTCCCCGTGCCCCGTTGGGCGATCCGCTTCTGCAGATCTGCCCGGCGGTTGAGTGCTTCTCCTATGAGTATCACCATAGCGCCAAGTATTGCATACTATAAGTAGCGTTGCACGCCGATTGTTGCGAGCCGCGAGTTTGCCGTCTTGTGCTGCGGATATCCCACCAAGATAAGACGACCCGGTCCCGGATGATGAGCGCACGGACACGCAACCGAAACTAGTTGTCTGTAGACTTATCGACTTCCGATCGGCAGTGTGGTGAGCGATGGCTGCCAGGTCGCAACACCATGCCGCGCTCGGGCAGGCGATCAGAGAGCTGCGCACGACGGCAGGTCTCTCACAGGAGGCATTCGCCGACCGGTGTGGCCTGCACCGCACGTATATCGGTGGGATCGAGCGCGGCGAGCGCAACGTCAGCTTCGCCAACTTGCTGCGCGTCGCCGCTGCCCTCGGCGTACGTCCCTCAGAGTTGCTCGTGCGCTACGAGCGCTGTCTGCGGGAACCGGATTGAGAATGAGCTGAGCGAGCGCTGCGCAACAAGCCATCGTCAACCGTCAGGCCCGCGACAGCGCTACCGACGTAGCTCTGCTCCCAGCCGCGCAGCGAGGCGCACGGAGGCCTCGATCTCGACTTGGCGGATCGAGACGCTCTCGACGCTGAGCCCAAACGGGACCCCCACGCGTCGGCAGAACGCGATGAGCTCGATGGCCGTAGCAACGGCTTGATCGTAGGACGCGTCGAGGGTGTTCTCCGCGTGGCGCAGATCGTTCGCGATCCAATGCGGCACATCGACGCCGAGCCACTGAACGAACTCCAGTGTCTTCAGCGAGCCGCAGACCGAGAACGTGAACACGATCGGCGCCGGCTTGACCTCACGAGCGACACACTCGTAGTGGTAATCGGAGACCAGGTTCTTGGCGGCGTTGACGTCATAGACGATCTGGGTGACAAAGAACGAGCAACCCGCCGCCTGCTTGGCCAGCAGGCGGACATGCTCTCCGCGCCCGCGCGTGTGCCGCTCCGGGATCGCGACCCCCCCGAGCAGGAGATCCGGGCGCACTTCGGTCCTGAGTTCGTAGGCTCGCGACAGAGAGGTCGCCGCCGCTTTCTCACGAGAGGACGCACCCACGAATACCGACAGCGCGTCGCTTGGGGCTTGTTCGCTCAGCCACGAACGAAGATCGCGCTCTGGATACTTGCTTACGGCGCGATACACGATGGCCGGCACTTGCAAGTCCGCGAGATAGCGAGCGAGGTAGTCGGCTGGGTCCATCGTCGGCAGGAACGGAAAAGGGCGCTGCTCGGGATTGCGGTCGCTCTCGTCATCGATGTCGTAGAGCACCAGGCCGTCCAGTGCCAAAGAGCGCAGCCGCTCGAGCGTCTTCGCGGCGATCTGAGCGGCTTGCTCCGGTCCGGTCGTCAGGCGCGGTGGGGTCAGCGCGAACAGCAGAAACTCACCCGTCCCCTCCGCAATGCGCCGCTGTAGATCCACGCGCGCAAGCGTACGCTCAGACCGTCCGCAACGCCTCGGTCGGCGACAACCGGGCGGCGCGCAGCGCTGGCACCAGCCCGGCGACGGCGCCGATCAAAAGCGCCGCGCCGAACCCGCCCGCCCAGGCGACGGTGGGCACGACGATCGCCCAGCCCTTGGTGGCGGCATAGACGGCGGTGGCGAGCGCGCCGATGGCGATGCCGACGGCGCCGCCGCCCAGCGCGAGCAGGATCGCCTCGGAGAGGAACTGGGTGCGGATCTGCCCGCGGGTGGCGCCAAGCGCGCGGCGCAGCCCGATCTCCGAGCGGCGTTCCAAAACGGAGATCACCATGATGTTCGCCACGCCGACCGCTCCGACCAGCAGAGCGACTGCGCCCAGCCCAAGGAACAGGCCGTTCAGCGCACTCTGGGCGTCCGCACGAGCGGTGAGCGTGTCCGAGGGTTGGCTCACGTTCACTTCATTGGGCGCCTCCGGGTCGGCGGTGGCCGCCAGCACCGCCTGTACCGCGCCGACCTGACTGTTTTGGGCGCGCAGGTAGACCGTGTTGGGGTGTCCATCGAAGTGCAAGTAGCGCTCGGCCGCCCCAAACCCGACGAGCACCGAGCTTTCGATTTCGGGCGTCAGCACCGAGGGGCCAAGGATGCCGACGAGGTAGAGCCACTGGTTGGCGACCCAGATGCGCTCGCCAGGGTAGATATGGTCAACCCCCAGCCGCTGCGCGGCAGCGGCGCCAAGTACCGCCACCGGCTCCTGGGCGGTGGCCGCGTTCAGATAGCGCCCCCGCACCACCCGCACGCCCAGCGTGTGCAACAGGTCGAGACTCGCCGCCTCGACGCTGAGTGCGTTCGTGTCGACTTCGGGGATCAGCGGGCTGCGATACACCTTGCCTTCGACCTTCCCCGTCTCGGCCACGGTTTCGACCGGCTCGATGCGCGCGATCATCGCCGGCGCCACCAGCGGCAGCTCGGCTGTCTTGCCGGCGAAGCTCTGCCCGTTGGTGACCGTGAGCAGATTCGTTCCGAGTTGGTCGATCTCTGCCAACAGCCCCGCCTGGCTGGACGCGGACAGACCAAGGACCGCCACGATCGCGGCGACACCGATCGCGATCCCCAGGGCCGAGAGCCCGGCACGCACCCGCCTGGTGCGCAGGCCGACGCTTGCGACGCGGGCGAGGTCGGAGGGTCGCAGTCGTGGCGGGGTGAGATCAGCTGCCGCGTCGTCGTTGCGAGCAGGCTCCGCCACAGCGCTCACCGCGTCCTCACAGGGCCTGGCCTGGGGCTTCGTTGACGAGCGCGAACGCCACCGGTCTGGCGTGCTTGACGGTTGCCTCGACGACGTAGCCTCCCTGCCTGTCGTTGGCGGTGAAGGCCGGGGCGACGGCTATGCCGCAGGCGCCGCTTTTCACCTTGACGGCGTGTGGGTGCGAGACACGGGTGCGACGGTGGGGGCCGCGAGAGTGGATCGTGAAGCGTCCGCTCGCGCCTCTGAGGGGCGCGGAGAATGTGACGAGAGCGCCCTGGACCGGGTTTTTCTGCGCGTCGGTGACGGTGACGGCCAAGCGGATCGGGAAGGGCGTCTTCGCTGGGGAGGATTGCGTGGAGCCGACCCCCGCGGTGAGCTCGACGGGTTCCCCGGAGGACGGGGATACTCGACGGTCAAGCGTCCAGCACCAGACCCCCCCGGCCGTGTTGGTGAGTGAGACCGAGACCGAGTCGTAGGGGGAGCCGGCGCCTTCCCCGCTCGTTTCGCCTGAAGCAAACGCCGGAGCGCCGATCGCGCCCGCCCAGCTACCCAGACCGGCAAGAAGGACAAGCACCAGCGCCGCGAGGCGCGCAGTCGGCCGGCTGGTTCCTCGCTCGGTCATCGCTCGAGCGCTCCCTCACCGGCGGTGTCGGCGACGATTTGGCCGTCGAGCACCTGGACCTGACGGGGCAGACGTGCCGCGAGGTCGTGGTCGTGGGTGATCACGAGGATCGTGGCGCCCTGCGCGTTCAGCTCTTCCAGCAGCTCCAAGACGCTTGTCCCCGAGGCGCTGTCCAGGTTGCCCGTAGGCTCATCCGCGAGCACGATCGCCGGACGTCCCACCAGCGCTCGCGCGATCGCCACGCGCTGGCGCTCACCGCCGGACAGCTTGCTCGGGCGAAACTGGGCGCGCTCGGCGAGTCCCACTCGCGCGAGTGCCGCGCCCGCCAGCTCCCGTCGCTCGGCGGCCGGCACGCCCGCGTAGAGCAGACCGTCGGCCACGTTCTCGAGCGCCGTTGAGTGCTCGGCGAGAAAGAACTGCTGGAAGACGAAGCCCACGCGGGTGGCACGCAGCGCAGCCAGCTCGCGGTCGGACAATCGCGCGGCGTCGAGGCCGGTGATCCACACCGCCCCCGCGCTGGGGCGCTCGAGCGTTCCCATCACGTGCAGCAGCGTGGTCTTGCCCGAGCCCGAGGGTCCGACGATCGCGACCAACTCGCCCTCGCTCACCGCGAAGCTGACTTCCCGCAGCGCGTGAACCGGCGTCCCTCCCGCCCCCGCGCCGTAGACCTTGCTGACATCGCACAGCTCCAGCACTGCCGGTGTCCCGCCGTCGGTCGGATACGCGACGCTCCTCGGCTGCCCGCTCATGAGGTCCCCGCCACCACCACGCGCTGACCGGCGTGCAGCCCTCGGCCGCTGACCTGCACGAGTCCTTCGGCGTCGTCGAACAGGCCCACGGTTACGGCCACGAGACGGTGCAAGCGGCCGTCGGCGAGCTCCACCGCGTAGCCGCCGCCCGCGAGTGCAAGCAGTGCATCGACGGGCACCGCCAGTACGTTCTGGGCGCTTTCGGTCGTGATCTCCACGTTCACCGGGGCCTGGTCCAAGTGTCCCGTCGCCGCTGGGTCGGTCGGGGTGGCGCGCACTTCGACAGTGGGCGCGCTTTCTTCTTCCCCTCCGCCTTTGCCACTGGAGGGCGGTGAGGTGGCGACACTCGAGACGTAGGTGATCCGGCCCGGCGTGGTCTGATTGTCGGGCAACGTGATCGCGACCGTGTCGCCGACCTTGACGCTGCTCTGCTCGGAGGCGTCGAGCGCGACCGTCACCTGGCGAGCGGTCGAGGTGATCGCAAGCACCGGCCCCGGCATCGCCGGCGCGCTGACGCTGGGGGTAACGCTCGTGACGCGCACAGGCCCAGGCTCGAATACGACCGAGCCCACCAGCAGCTCGCCGGTCACCGAGGCTCCGTGGGCGGATTGCAGCGCGCGAATCGCCGCGGCGGTGGCACTCGCAAATTCATCCCCGGTAAGCCCTTGCCCATAGCCGAGCGCGTCGAGGTTTGCGTTCAGCTCGGCCACGTCGTGCCCCGGGGACATGCCCGCGACGAACGCCCGTGTCGCCGGCGTCGTGCCGTACAGCAGCAGCACCGGCTGCCCGCCGATCTCATACAAGCTCTGTCCGCGCGCGATTACCTGGCCGACCGACGGCAGCGCCGTGAATGTCAAGCCCTGTTCGTAGAGCGCCGCCGAGGAGCGCGTCTTGGAGAGATTGGAGCGTGCGCTCGCAAGCTGCTTTTCCGCGGAGGAGACCTGAGAGCGGTCGGCGTCGAGCTTCGCCGCGGCGCCGGTGGCGCTCTGTTGCGCTGAGGACACGGCCTGCGCGTCGCTGGAGCAGGAGCTCCCGCCGGCGCTCGACGGACTGTCTTCGCTTGCGGGCGACGCATTGGCGGAGCCGGCTTCCGCGGCGCCCGCACCCGCGCAGTCGACCGCCTCCTTCGCTCGCGCCGCCGCCAGCGTCGCCCGACGGCCGGCCTGCGCCGTCGTGTCGGTGGCCAGCGTCGATGAGGCCGTGGCCAGCATCGCTTCCGCGCTTTCGACCTGCTGGCTGGCCTGCTGAACGCGTGAGGGTTCGGTTCCGGAGGCCAAGCGGATGCTGGAGGCGCCGGCGTAGCCAAGCGTCCCGCTCACCTGCGTCTGCTGGGAGAGCGACTGCCGTTTCACTATCGCCAGGGAGGTGGCGCTGGCGTTGTCGAGCACGCCGTTACCCGCATTGCCACCGCCGGCGAAGGGGTCGGTGGCGATCGACACGACGACCGCCACGACCACCCCCAATCCCGCCGCGGCAAGCATCCTGCGGCGGACGCGAGCGGTCGGCGGACCGATTTGCGTGGGAGTCGTTTCACTGGACATGAGCTGTGCCGCTTCTACGACATCGATGGTTTCGGGAAGGTAACGCCGGTCTCACGCGCGAGCCCACGCGAGAACCGCGACGATCGGGGCGATCACGGCCCGACTGCCAGATTGCCGGGACCGCGCTTCGGCCCGGGCACGATCGATTGGCATGCCTTCTGTGCGGCTTGGAACTTGGGCGAGCTTGGGTCGATCCGGCTGGGCCCGCCCTGCTTGCCGCCGATCCGTATGCCCACGCCGCCGCCGTGGGGGAATTCCGGATCGGGGAAGTTCGGGACTCCGTGGGTGCGCATGCACTGGGAGAACCGCAGCGCTTGTTCCTGCAACTTCGCCTGTTCGGCGGGGCTCGGGGGCTTGCCGCCCTTGGGCGCAAGCTTTGCGCAGGCCTTGCTTGCAGCCTGGAACTGGGTCGACTGCGGATTGACGCCGCTCATGTGGCCGTTGCGGTCGCTGCTTCGGACCAGTAGGCGACCTTCGCTCGGTTCGGGAAATTCCGGCACCCCGTGGGTGCGCATGCAATGCGAGAACGCGATCATCTTCTGCTGGGCGCTCGCGCTGCTTTCGCTTTCCGGCGAAGATGAGCCACCGCCGCTTGGGTCCGCGTTGCCAGAGGTCGTGGAGCCGAGGTGCGCGACGCCGGGGCTCGAAGGAGGAGCCGCCGCAGCCAGCAACCAACAGGGCGGCCGTGGCGAGGGTCAGGGTAAGAGTCGGTCTCATCATATTTCGATCTCCATCAGTGGTTGTGCAGCGGAAACGCGCATGCCGCGGCTGCACGGGTGAACGCAGGCGATTGCTGGTCGATCCTGCTCGGGAAGAGAAAGACCGCGCCTTCGATGTCGCTGATCACGCCGCCGCCATTGCCCAGTGCGGCGCGGGGATCGGAAGGGGCGGCGGTCCGAGGGTCGGGGAATTCAGGCACACCATGCGCGCGCATGCACTTCGCAACGGTCAGGTAATGCGCCAATATCTTCGCGGAGGGTGGCGCACCGGAGCCGGGCCCCGGGGGCATGAACCGCTTGCACTTCGCCTGCGCCGCCTTGAACGTCGGCGACGATGGATCGGCGCCGCCCGTGCGAAAGAGAACGCCGCTGCTCGGCTGTGGATCCGGGAAGGCGGGTAGGCCGTGGGCACGCATGCAACGGGCAAACGCGAGCGCCGCGGCTTCCGGCGACTGCACGTCGGGGCCGGCTTCACCGGAGCCGGTCGCGAGATCCGAGGCGGCCTTGGACCTGCCCGAGGAGAGGCGCGCTACGCCCGGTTTGGCGGAGCCGCCGCCACAGCCGGTGATGAGCAGCGCGGCGCTTGTGAGCGCGACCGCGCTGAGCTTGATTCCCCTCGACGCCATTGCCGAGAATCATCGTCGAGCGACCTGAGGGTCGCCTGAGAGAAAGCGAGGGATCGCCTGAGAAAACGCCAAAGCTTCCCTGAGAAATCAGGGATTTACTCAGGCAACGCCTGACGCTCTGAAAGCGTCCAGCTTCGACGCGGCGATCTCGGCTTCGGTCATCTGCAGCGGGGGAAGCTCGAGCGTCAGGCGGGCGCCGCCAGCGGGATCGTTGACGGCGTGCACCGATCCGCCGTGAGTCTCGGCCATCTGGCGCACGATCGCCAGCCCGAGGCCCGATCCGGGTCGTCCCTGGGCGCCTGGGGCGCGGTAGAAGCGGTCGAATACACGGGGGAGATCCTCCGCGGAGAATCCCGGACCGTGGTCTCGGACCTCGATCGCACCATCGCGCACGCGCACTTCCACGGGTCCCGCCGCTTCACCGTTCTGGGCAGGCGTAGGCGGGTTCCATTCGCACGCGTTGTCAAGCAGGTTCGCGATCGCTCGATCCAAGCGCGCCGGCGCCGCCCGCACGAGGCACGGCTCGGCGTCCAGCACGATCGGACACCGCGGCGCGTGCAGCCGCGCGCGTCGCAGTGCTCCGGCGGCCGCCAGGTCCAGACGCACGTCCTCGACCTCGACCTCCTCGACCTCGGTCTTGGACAGGTTGACCAGATCCCCGACCAGCACTGTCAGCTCGCGCAGCTGCGCCTGGGCGGCCGCGAGAATCCGCGCACGCTCGTGTTCTGGCAACTCTTCGCCCATCGCAAGCGCGTCGAGATTGGCCTGCACGCTCGTAAGCGGCGTACGCAGCTCGTGCGAGGCGTCGGACACCAGCTGTCGCTGGGCCAGCCGCGAGCGCTCCAGCGTGGCGAGCATCGTGTTAAAGCTCTGGGCAAGACGTCCCAGCTCATCATCCTCGCCGGCCTGGATGCGGTGGCCGAGATCCTGTGTGCGGGCCACGCGCTCGGCGGCGCCCGTCAGCCGGCGCACGGGGATCAGCGCCGTGCGCGAGACGAGCAAGCCGAGCACGGCCGCCAGCGCGATCCCGCCCAGGCACACGAGCGCGAGCACCAGCTTCAGGTGGGTGAGGGTGCTGTCCACATCGCTCAGCGGCAGCGCGACCTGCCACACCCCTCCTTCGGGCGCGCGCTTGGTCAAGATCCGCATGGGCGTTCCGGCGACGGTCGTTTCGCTGAAGAAAGCGCCGCGCTGCCCGGCCGCCACTGCCTTGGTGGCTGCCGTGACCGGAAGCTGCAAGCCCCTGCTTTCCGAGCGCAGGACCTGCCCGTTGGCTTGGAAGAGCTGCACGTACCCGGCCGCGCTGCCGGGCGTCGAAGCGGGCAGCACAAGCCGGTTGACTGGAGCGACGCAATGCGGAGGGGGGGATGGATGTGCAGCAGCGGCGCCGTCGGATGAGAGTGAGTCGGAGGATCTACTTGAGTAGGCCGTTTCGAGCGAACGCAGAACCGCTTTCGCGCAGGCCGAACCCCCAGCGACCGCGACCGCGCGGGGCAGGGAAAATCTTGTAACCGATTGGCCCGAGCCGATCGACATCGACGGTCCGGGTGGCAGCTTGCCTTCCCGGATCAGCTTGGCGAGCTCGGTGGCGCCCACCTTCACGGTCCTGAGCTGAACGGCCTGCGAATGGCCGGGAGTGAGCTTTTGAAGCAGGCTGGCGTCGATCCGCGCGTGCAGCTCGTTGCCTGTCACAACGTAAACCACGATCGACGCGATCACGATCGCCGCGGCCACCGCGCTGGCCGCCAGCAGCACAACGCGCCGGCGGAAGCTCATCGCGGCGAGCCCCTCAACACGTAGCCGACTCCTCGCACCGTCTGTACCAGACGCGACTCCCCGCCGGCCTCGGTCTTGCGGCGCAAGTAGCCGACGTATACCTCCAGCGAGTTGGAGGCCGGCCCGAAGTCATAGCCCCACACGCACTCGAAGATCCTCGAGCGTGGGAGCACCTGCCGAGGGTGGCTCATGAGCAGTTCCAGCAGCAGGAACTCGGTGCGGGTCAGCTCCAGCGGACGTCCCGCCCGGCGCGCCTCGTGCGCCCGTGGATCGAGCTCCAGGTCCTCGAAGCGCAAGATCTCCTCGTTGCCCTCCCAGCCGGTGCGGCGCAGTAGGGCACGCAGTCTGGCGATGAGCTCCTCACTGGCGAACGGCTTGACCAGGTAGTCGTCGGCCCCAGCCTCCAGGCCGGCGACCCGCTCTGAGACCTCGGCACGCGCTGTCAGCATCAGCACCGGCGTGCGATCGCCGATCGCGCGCATCCGCCGGCAGACCTCCAGCCCGTCCAGGCCGGGCATCAGTACGTCGAGGATCACCGCGTCCGGTCGATCGACCGCAAGTGCCCTGATCGCCTGGCTGCCGTCGGCCGCGCTCGCCACACCGAATCCGTTGAGATCCAGCACGAGCTCGAGCGCCTCGCGTACATGGGGGTCGTCGTCAACGACCAGCAGCCGCATGGGCCGATGCTGACAGGCGAACCTGAAAGAAAGCTGAGCAGCCGACCCTGCTCAGTGGCTCGGCGCGGCCTGCTGGGTATGGCCGGAGTCACCATGCACGCCGCCAGGGATCAACGATTCACAGTCGTGCACCGCGGCCTTGAAGGCCGGCGAGCTCTCGTTGAGCTTCTGGTGTTCGATGTGAACCGTGCCGCCGGAGAACGTGGGGTCGGGAAAGTTCGGCACACCGTGGGAGCGGATGCAGGCCGCCGCCCTCAGATACTGCTCCTGCTGTCCAGCTGTCAACGGAGCCTGGTTGTCCGGCCCACCGCCGGGCAGGAGCTTGCGGCAGGCTTGCGAGGCGGCCTTGAACCTCGGGTTCTTCCCGACGCCGACCGGAACGGCCATCTTGATGCTCACCCCGCCGCCGTGTTCGCTGACTTGCGGCTCGGGGAAGTTGGGTACGCCGTGCGTGTGCATGCAACTGGCGTATGCGACCGCCTGACTGGCGGGCGATGCTTCGTGTTCTGTGCTGGAGCCCGCCGCGCTGGCGCTCGACGAGGTTTGGGACGCCGAGGTGTGCGTCCCAAGACTCGCTACGCCCCCGCTTGGGGACCCGCCTCCGCAGCCCGCGACAAGCACGCCGCTGAGCAGGAGCATCGTCGCGGCGCAGGCCGCGCGCAGCGATCGGGTCGTGCCGGTGCGCCGGAAAAGGGGGGCTTGCGGAACATCGAATGGTGCGCCCCGCTTCGACGGCTGGGCCTCGTGCATTGGTGTGTCCTGACCTTGCATGTCGTCTCCTTCGCAGCTCATACGGCGTTTGGCTGCTTGTAGGCGATGTGCGGTTTCGGGAACGTATCGACACGGGGCCGCGTGGCGATACCGTCGCGAAACCGGCGAGGGCTAGCCTCATGGCGTGCGCATACTCGTAATCGAGGACGACGAGGAGATGGCCGAGGTGATCGCCTTCGGGTTGCGCCAGGCAGGCATGGCGGTGGATTTCGCGCTGGACGGTCCGGCCGGGCTCCTGCGCGCACGCGTGAACGACTACGACGTGATCGTGCTCGACCGCGACCTTCCGGGGATGCATGGGGACGAGCTCTGCGCGACGCTCGTGGGGGAGGGGTGTCGCGGTCGCATACTGATGTTGACGGCCGCGGGAATGGCGGAGGACGTGGTCGGCGGCCTCGCGCTCGGCGCCGACGATTATCTGGCAAAGCCCTTCGATTTCTCCGTTTTGGTCGCTCGCATCGGCGCCTTGGCCAGGCGTGCCCAGCCTGCGATTCCACCGCTGCTCTGCCACGGCGACCTTGTGCTCGACTCGGCGCGGCATCTGGTCACGCGCGGCGGGCGGGAGATCGAGCTGGCGCCCAAGGAGTTCGGCGTGCTGGAGCTGCTGCTCGCCTCGCAGAGTCGCTGCGTGTCGGCTGAGGAGTTGCTGGCGCGGGTGTGGGACGAGGCCGCCGATCCGTTCACCAACGCCGTGAAGATCACGGTGAGTCGTCTGCGCGCCAAGCTCGGCGAGCCGCCCCTGATCGAGACGGTCGCCAAGGCCGGCTACCGGATTTGAGCCCGTGAGTCTCGGCGACCGACTGACACTGCTCGCGCGGCGTCTGCCCCTGCCGCGACGCACGATCCGCTTGCGCCTGGCGGTGCTGTACGGCAGTCTGTTCTTTCTCTCCGGTGCCGCTCTATTGGGGATCACCTACGCCGCCGTTGCGCGCACCCATGGCGCCTATTCGCAGGTGTTCCCCGCACCGATCGTCCACACCGAAGTGCGCGCGGTACCCTCCGGCGCCTCGTCGCGCGGGGTCGGCGGACTTCCTGAAAAGGGGGGAGGGACACCGCCGGCCTCACTCCCAGGCGGCGCGGCGGTGCGGGTGTTCGACGCGGGCCAGCACGGCGCGGACGTGCGCGTGCTCGCCTTCGTGTCGCTGATCGCGCTGGTGGCGATGGCGGCGCTCTCGATGGGCCTTGGCTGGCTGGTCGCCGGAAGGGTGCTGCGCCCGCTTCGCACGATCACCGGCGCGGCGCGCGAGATCTCAGCCACCGACCTGCACCGGCGACTGGCGCTCACAGGCCCCGACGACGAGTTCAAGGAGCTTGGCGACACCTTCGATGGGCTCTTGGGACGGCTCGAGGCGTCCTTCGCGGCGCAGCGCCAGTTCGTCGCCAACGCTTCCCACGAGCTGCGTACCCCGCTCGCCAGGCTGAAGACCTTGGCGCAGGTGGCGCTGGCGGATCCCAACGCGAGCGTGGAGTCGCTACGCGCCGCGCACGATCGAGTGCTCGCCTCCGAGCAGCAGTTGGAGCAGCTGATAGACGCGCTGCTCAGCTTGGCCCGCGGCGAGCGCGGCCTCGAGCATCGCCGGCCGGTCAACTTGGCGGCGCTGGCCGGGAGGGTGCTGGAGGAACGGAGCGGGGAGATCGAGCGTCGAGGACTGCAACTGCACAACGCTCTAAGCCCAGCCTGTGTCCAGGGCGATCCGCAACTCCTGGAGCGCTTGATGGCGAACCTGATCGACAACGCGATCCGTCACAACCTCGCCGGCGGAGCCATCGACGTGAGCACGAGGTCCGTCGCCGGGGATGCGGTGGTTCTATCGGTGGTCAACGACGGCCTGGCGGTCCCAGACGAGGAGATCGAGCGCCTGCAAGCCCCTTTCGAGCGTCTCGGCGCGGCCCGCACCGGTTCCGGAGATGGTCACGGTCTCGGGCTCCCGATCGTGCACGCGATCCTCGCCGCCCATGAGGCCCGGCTCACGATCGGCGCGCGACCCGAGGGGGGCCTGGCTGTGGAGGTGCGTTTCTCGCCGAGCGACTAGCTCCGATTCGGGCGAGCTCGCGGTCAAGGGCGTCAATCGGTGCTATCGCGGACGCGCCTGTAACGCTCGTAAACGACGCGCGAGCCGAACGTCCTGGTCTCGATCAGCTCCAGCGGAATGTGTTCGGTGACCGGCGGCAAAAACGGAGTGCCGCCACCGAGGACAATCGGGTTGCGGAACATGCGCAGGTCATCGACTAGGCTGAGCCCGATCGCCTCCGCGGCCAGGCCGGCGCCACCGATCTCGACGTCCTTGTCGGTCGCGGCGAGCGCCGCGGCGACCTCCTCGGCCACCGACCCCTCCGCGAGCCGAGCGTTGCCCTGAACTTTGTCGAGCGTGCGGCTGAAGACGACCTTCGGAAGCGCGCACCAGACCTCGGCGAATTCGGCGTCGAGCTCGGTGGCGCGCAGCGACGGATCCGTCTCCCACGCCAACATCGTCTCGTAGAGCTTGCGTCCGCACAGATGGAAGCCAAGCTCGCGCACCCGCGCGAGGTGGAAGCGAAACAGCTCCTCGTCAGGGACCGACCACCCGAACGCGCCCTCACGGTCGGCGGTGAAGCCGTCTACAGAAACGCTCATCGAGTAGATCAGCATCGCTTCGAACTCCTCGCGCCGGCGCGAGTGAAGGACCGCACTGGCCGTAGTCCCTTCAGCCGCCGTTGCTGGAGGAGACGTCCCTCACGCTCCCTGCTCCTCACCGTCGTCGCGCTCGGTGTGTGCGCTTGAATGGCTCGAGCCGCGATTGTGGCTACCTTGGCTGTCCGGGCTCAGTCGCACCGAGCGGGCCACATTGCCATTTTCGTGTGGGCCCGAATCGACTCTAAACGAGTCGTAGATCTGTCGGCCTTGGGTGACCAGTCCACCGACCAGCTCCGCCAAGCCGTCCGCGCCGTTCAAAACGTTGATGTTTGCGTGCGCCAGGCCCGCGCTTGCCTTCTCGATGATCTGCGGCAGCTGCTCGATCAGCATCCGGTCGAGCGCGACGCGGTCGTTCGAGGATGCCGCCTTGGCTTGCAGCTCGGTCGCGTCCGCTTCGGCCTTTGCCTTGACCTTGATCGATTCGGCCTCGGCTTCGGCCGGCTTGACCACTTCGACCTGCAGCTGCTGTTGCTTTAGTTCGGCCTTGCGCTGCTGGAGCTTGGTTTCCTGGTCAACCACGGACTGCTGGGTCGTGGCCTGGGCGAGCGGCCCCGCCTGTGCGGCCTCGGCCTGGGCCTTTTCGGTTTCGGCGCGGTAGCCGGCTTCGGTCACTTCGGTCTCGCGCTGGTATTCGGCCTGCTTGCGCTTGGAGGCCTGCTCCTTTTCGGCCGCTCGTTCGTTGGCTTCGGCCTGGGCGATCGCCGCGGCTTCCCGGATCTTCGCGTTGTGGGGAGCCGCCATGTTGTCGATGTAGCCGGACCCTTGGTCATCGATCGACTGGATCTGCAGGGAGTCGACGACGAGGCCCAGCTTCGCCATCTCCTCCTTCGAGCCTTCGAGCACCTGTTCGGCGAGCTTCTGGCGCTCGCGGATGATGTCCTCGACGGTCATGGAGCCGATGATCGACCGTAGATGGCCGGCAAAGATCCGGCCGGTCAGGGTCGGCATCTGGGTCTGGTCGCTCAGGAATCGCGTGCCCGCGTTGGTGATCGACTCTTCGTCGTTTCCCACCTTGAAGGCGATCACGGCCTTCACCTTCAGGGTGATGCCCTGCTGGGTGACGCACTGCTCTTCGACTTCGGCCTCCTGCATCGCGAGGGTCAGGAAGTTGGTGTGCCGAAAGAACGGCATCACAAACGCTCCGCGACCGGTGATCACCTTGAAAGGCGCGCCCTCCCGCCCACGTCCGCCCGAGACGAGCATCGCCTCGTCAGGGTCAGGCACTCGATAGCCAAGCATCAGACTGCTTCTCCTTGTTGTCCTAAGTTCAGACCGGCGAGACGCCGACACGACGACCGGCGCGCGTCTCGAAGATCACGACCCTTGCGCCCCTGGGCACCGGCTGATCCGCATAGGCGATATAGGTTTCCGTGCCACCGTCGAATCCCACCTGGATCTCCCCCGGACGGTCCGGACCGGGGATGGCCACGGTGACCGTTCCCTCGCCCCCCACAAGGCTCTCGTTCACGTGGGCCTCGTGTGCATGCGGGAAAAGCGCTTCCGGGACCGCGCGTCGCTCGGCGCCGCTAGTTCGGCCGGTTGCTCAGGTGGCACGGCGGCATCCTACCAGCGCCCGCCTCGCGTCTGTATATCGGGATCCTTCGACGGCTTCGTCCGGTGCGAACCTCGTGCGTGAGCGTCGCCCTCGAAGAACTCAACTCTTCGTCAACGAACGGTGTCTCTTGCGCTACGGTGCCGGCGCCGGCAATCCACTCAGATTTGGAGGACATCGATGCCCGACACCACCTGTCACATGTCGATCTCGCTCGACGGCTTCGTGGCCGGCCCCGACCAGAGCCGGGATAACCCGCTGGGCAAGCGCGGCAGGGAGCTCCATGGCTGGCACCTGGGCGACGAGCGCGCCAACGAGGCCGACGCGACGGCGGAGCGCTGGCTCA
Source organism: uncultured Solirubrobacterales bacterium (assembly GCA_963753145.1). Classification (GTDB taxonomy): domain Bacteria; phylum Actinomycetota; class Thermoleophilia; order Solirubrobacterales; family Solirubrobacteraceae; genus Palsa-744. Next base: position 90,858 of record CAVWAX010000003.1, on the reverse strand, counting down.
TGCGCCCGCGTGGGGCCTATGTCATGGGCCGCAACATGTTCGGCCCGATCCGCGACGAGTGGGACGAGAACTGGGACGGATGGTGGGGTCCCGAGCCGCCCTACCACGCTCCCGTCTTCGTGCTCACCCACCACGCGCGCGAGCCGGTCGAGATGGAGGGTGGCACCACGTTCCATTTCGTCACGCGGGGCTTCGAGGTCGCATACGCGCAAGCGCTTGAGGCCGCCGGGGAGAAGGGCATCGACATCGCGGGCGGGGCTTCGACCGTCCGCCAGGCGCTCGCCGCCGGAGTGATCGACGAACTCACGCTCGACGTGGTCCCCGTCCTGCTTGGATCCGGCGAGCGGCTGTTCGACGGCGTCGAGTCCTTCGGCTTCGAGCCGGTCGAGGCGCTCCACTCCGTGCTCGCCACGCACATCCGCTACCGGAGAGCCGGATGAGGAGTCGATCCCCGGCCTGAAGTGACGTCAGGTGACTGGTGGCCGCGCACGCGGCTCGACTGGATCGGTTGGCCCTCGTGCAGGCCTCGGGCGCGCTCTGCTCTGTCAACGTTCGACGAGACGCCGCTCGCGTATCGCGGCGGTGTAGCCGACGCACAGTGCCTGTATCCGCTCGGGTGGCATTGCGGTTCGTAGGGCGCGCTGGGCCATCGCGATGCCTGGACATCCGCGTGTTCCGAAGAGTGCCTCCAGGTAGGTGAGCGCGGTGGTCGTAGGCTCGCCGGCGATCGGGTCGCGGATGAGCGTGGCGAAGGTATCCATAATGTCGGTCGGGTCGGTCGTTTGCATGATGCGTAGGATGTCGGCTGCGTCCTTGTCGTCGATGCGCGCCGCGCGCCGGCTCTCGACGCGCTCGTGCAACTTGTGCAGCTTGGCTACGAGCAGCGCCGCGGGTCCGGCGACCTCGGCCTGGATCGATCGTTGGTCATCCGAGTTGAGTGCACGGATCGTGAGCGGACTGTGGTCGACGAGTGCACCCTCAAGCCCACGTGCGCGGCGGGCGACGCGCTGTCCTTGCCCTTGCAGCCGTGCGTCGCGGCGGCCGGCGCCTGTGGCGACGCCCTCGGGGACGATTAGATCGACGGGTATGCGCACATCCTCTTCGGCGACACGTGCAGTGGCAAGCCAGATACCGGGTTCGGTGCTGAGCTGGAAGTTGGCGCTACGCATCGCCGCTTCGAGCGTGGGAGCGTTGGCGAGCTTTGCGGGATTCAGTGCGAGGTCTCCGTCGGTCGTATAGGGGGCGATCGCTAGGTTCGCTCCGCCGGTATGAAGGTAGATTGCCTGGGCGCCGGCGACGATCACTGACAGGCCATGTGGCTGCAGCGCTGTGAGCGCGTCGATCAGCACGCTTCTGGCCGCTACATAGAGCGGGTCAACCGCTGCTGGTGACGCGGGCTCGCTCACCGCTCTCTCCCCGGGAGACTGGGAGAGCGACCCCCAACGCCAAGCGCGTTCGTTGGCCGGTAGCCATTCGAGTAGCGCCTCCGCCTCAACGGGCATCCGGCCTGTGCCCGAGAGACAATCGGCCGCGACCTGTGAGGGGCAGACATAGCGCAAACCGTTCTCGCGGTTGCTGCGCTTCCAGATCACGGGATCAAACGGGGCGAGCAGCACGACGTTTGCGCCCTCATCGGCCGGGAGCAGGCCAAGCTTGCGGGCGAGTGACGCGGGATCGTCGCTGTAGACGAGCAGCAGGGCGGGTGCGGCGACGGGAGCCATGCGCACCGCGGCGAACGATCCAGTGATCAAATACCGCTCGTCGCGGGCATCACCAGCGAGTCGCTGCACTATGTCCGCGGCGCCATTGGGCGCCAGGAAGGCGAACGCGCGGTTGGTATGCAGGACGTCGTAACTCTCGGTCCAACGCCGTAGCAGGGGGACGAAGTCAACTTGATCGACCACGCCGCGACGCGAGCGCGCAAGCAGCGCTTCGCTATCGAGTGTGTCGAGCAGACGCGAGACATATCCGGGCGTCAGGTCAGCCGCGCGTGCGAGTTCAGACACTCCATACGGAGGACGCACGTCGGCCAGCAGTCGGATCAGGCGCGCCGCGCGCGGGCCACGCACCAACGCTCGTCCTCGCGGTCTCGGGGCCGGGTTGCGGTTAGCGCCGTCCGCGCTGATGAACAGGCCGGGGCTGGAGAGGCTGAGCCGGGCGTTGCCGGTCAGGTCGATGTAGTTGAGTTCCTGCTCCACGAGTAGCCGGCGCGTTCGCTCGCTCAACCACGGTGCGACGACCAGCACCGGGGTTGAGCCGGCCAGGCTGCGCAGTGTCTGAGCGAGGCTCGGCAGCAGCTGTGCCGCCTCGCGCGGCTCCAGCGACGGTCGGGCCTGCACGGCCAGTGTCCCGATCGCGCGGTTAGGGCTTCGGATGTACAACACAGCGTCATCGCCCAGATTGCCCTCGGGCGGCGTGTTGCCGTCGGGGCCAACGCGCTCAACCTCCCACCCCTCGGGCACGCGTTCTCGTAGCCACGCAACGGCGCCGCCAATCAAGTCAGTTTCCGATTCCACAGAGTTTGCTTGCATTGCAACAAAAAGTTATCACACGATAGTTGCCTTTTCAGGCATATTTGCGCACAACGCAAATATGATGTAGGAGGAAATTTGCTCTCGGCTCCCCGCACTTGCGCCCTGCGGCACGATCTCGCGCTGCTGCGCTCGTCTAGCGCTGCATGATCTCTCCGAAGCCGGGCATACCGCCAGGTCTGCGAGCATGGCTCTCGCCATGCGACCCTCATCTCGCTCGCTTTCTCGACCGCTTGCATTCGCCGCCGTTGCCGCGGTGATCGGGCTGGCGCTCTACGCCTCGGCGACCCCTTCGGCGCTATATGGGCTCTACGGTGCGCGCTGGCATGTCTCCACGCCGGAGCTCACGCTCGTGTATGCCACCTACGCGGTGGGGGTGCTCGCCTCGTTGCTGCTGGTCGGCGGGCTCTCCGACCAGGTCGGCAGGCGTCCGGTGCTGCTCGGCTCGCTCGTTCTGCTGCTCGGCGCCATGGGTCTATTCATGGTGGCGCGCTCGGTGACCTGGCTGTTCGCGGCGCGCGCGCTACAGGGGCTTGCGACCGGAGCCGCGCTCGGTGCGGCGGGCGCCGCGCTGCTCGACTTCGATCGGCGTGGCGGCGCCCAGCACGCCTCCCTGGCCAACGGCGCCGCGAGCGCTTGTGGCAGCGGCGCCGGCGCGCTTGTAGCGGGAGCGATGGTCGAGTTCCTGCCCGACCCGCGCGTGCTTCCCTTTCTGCTGGTTGGCGCCTTCACCGTCCTTTTGATCGTCGCGATCGGCTTCCTACCCGAGTCGGTCGCGGACCCTGGTCGGCCCAGGTTGCGTCCTCAGCGTCCCAGGGTGCCGGTGCCGACGCGTCCCGCGTTCGTGTTGGCGGCGCTTGGGGTGCTGGCTTCCTGGTCGGTCGGCGGCCTGTATCTCGCGCTCGGGCCACAGGTCACCGGCATGCTCGTCCACAGCCAGGGTCAGCTTGTCGGAGGCTTGGCGGTCTGCTTGCTGTCCGTACCGGCCGCGCTGGCTCAGCTGATCTGCAGAAACCTGGCTAACCGCACGCTGATCGGGCTGGGGGCCTCGCTGCTCGCCCTGGGCATGGCGTTGACCGTCGCTTCGTTGTCGGCGTCGTCGGCCACCTGTTTTCTGGTGTCCGCCGGGATCGCAGGGGTCGGATTCGGACTGGCGTTCATGGGCGCCCTCAGGCACCTCTCCCTGGCTATCCCAGACGGACATCGTGGGGAGGTGATGTCCGCGTTCTACGTTGTGGCCTACGTGGCCATCTCCGTGCCCGCGGTGGTGGCCGGTTTCGCCGCTCCCCGCTTGGGCTTGACCGAGACATTCGAGATATTCGCGGGTATCGTGATCGCGGTGGCGCTCGCGGTCGGCGTGGGCGGTCTGCGCATCGAGCGCCCCGAGCGCGCGCGGGCAAGCACTCGCGCGGTGCCCGAGACGACGTGACGGCTGAACTCGATGCGGGCCACGAGGCGGAGGCGGCCGGTCCGCCCCCGGATCGGGACTCCCCTCAGCGGTTCCAGCCGGCCCACCACGCGTGGCGCGCGAGGATCCGCGGCTTGCCACCGACGTAGGGGATCGCCACCACGTTCGTGCCGGCACTCGGTTCGGGCCCTCCGGTGGTGGCGAGTATCCAGCGGCCGTCGCTCGACAATGCCCAGCCGACGTAACCCTGGGAGGGCTTGCCCACCCGGCGCACCCTGCCGGTGCGCGGATTGACCGTCTCCGCGTAACTGGTGTCTTGACCGCCGAACTCGGCGAGCAGCCTGCGCCCGTCGGAGGACCACGCCAGCGGCGACAATCCGGAGAGCAGGAACGGGGGATTGGTGAACGTCAGCCTATGCAGGTCGGCGCCAGACGGCTTGACCAGGTAGAGATCCTGCTTGGGTGCGTCTTCGCGGCGCTTCGGATTGCGCGATCGCGAGAACACGATCCATCCTGGCCCCCACACGGCGCTCGAGCTTCGGTGGTCGTGCGTCAACTGCCTCACGCGGCCGGTCGCGAGCGTGGCGATGAACAGGTCGCTGGGCATCTTTTCGGTGGGCGCCCGCGTATAGACCACGCGCGATCCGTCCGGTGAGAACTGAGCGCCGAAGAAGTCGCGTCCGGTCGCGATCGTCCCCAGCACGACGCCCGATTCGACGTCGATGCGCACAAGCCGCTTGTTGCCGAGTTCGCTGCCCGTCACCGCCACCAGGGTCTTCGAGTCGGGCGACCACGCGAGCGTGGGCTGATCCTGCCAGTGCGAGGCGATCAAGATTCGCGGCGTGCCCCCGCCGGCCGGTACGACGGCGAGCCTGGTGTTCCCGTGCGAGAACGAGTCATATGCGACCAGCTTCCCGTTCGGTGCGATCCGAGGAGCGCTCCCGCGCGCCAGCCTGCGGGCGGCGCTGCCATCGTTATGGGCCGACCAGACCCATTCGGGGGAGGGCAGGCGCGGCGGTTCGGTTGGGAAGCCCCCGGTCATGTAGACCAAGGTCGCGTGCGCCCTCGGCGCCAGCGCGCACAGCGCGAACACCGAGAACAGGCCGGCCAGCGCGAACAGCCGGCGGGTCGAGATATGCGGGGTTGCGCTTGTCATCTTGCGTATCCATTCTCTCCGACCGGCTTGCCGCCCGCATGAGTATCAACCGCCGGTACGTCGCGGAAATCTACTTAATCGGCTGGGAGCTGGTGAGCTGCAGGATCGGGATCGTGCGTCCCGCAACGGCAGCGCTCGCGCGGTAGGACGCGAAAGCGGGGAACACCCGGTCGGCGAGCTTCCACAAGCGCGTCCGGGTGGCCTCGTCGGCGACCACCTCGGCTCGAAACGGATGGCCGCCCAGCAGCACGTCGGGGTTGGCGCGCGCGTTGTAGAACCACGCCGGGTTCCCGGGACGACCGGCTTGGGAGGCCACGATCGTGACCAGATCGCCGTCGTGAAAGTAGATCACCGCGTTGCGGCGCACCTGGCCGGTGCGCGCGCCGCGCGTTTGAAGCAGAGCGGTGGGTAGCAGCAAGCCGGTCCCAAGCCGGCCCCTGGTCACCCTCAGCAGGACCGGGTCGATCTTCCAAACCACGGCGCTCCAGATCGCCCGCTTGGACAGCCAGGTCGCAAAGCGCGAGCTGGCCAAGCCGACATAGACGCGATAGATCGCGCCGCGGCGGGCGCGGGGGTCGACGTATCTGAGCGTTTGGCCCGCGGGCATCGGATGTACCTCGTCTCCTCTCGCGACAGGCGGATCGTATAGGCCGGATCGCGCAGGTCGTCAGGCACTGGGTCTCGATCGCCTCCGATCGTCCCGTCTGTCAAGGTCGCCATGGATCGATTACATCGATGCCGGTGTCGTTGAAATCACGCGTGTTTCTGGTCGCGAGAGTGGCGCCCAACTTGCGACATATCGCCGCTATCTGGGCGTCGGCGACAGAGATCGGTTGGCCTTTCTGCTCTTGAGCGCTGACGAGCTCCGAATAGTGAGTAGCGGCGGCCCGGTCGAAGGGCTGCACTCGATCGCCCAAGTCTTCCTCGAGCAACGCGTGCACAGACTCGCTCAACCGATCCTTGCGTTTGCCCGCGGGCAGGCGCGCGACTCCGTAGAGCAACTCGGCGGCCGTGACCGCTGTGGTTGCAACGGTCTCGGCTTCCAGGGAGTCGATCCAGCTCATCACGGTCTCATTCGGTTCTTGGCGGATGAGCTCGGAAAGTACGTTGGTGTCGAGGACGATCACCCTCGCAAGTCCGCCGCGCGGGGCATCTCGCTGCGGCCGGGCGGCTTCAGCTCCGCGGTGTCGATGCCCGCAAACCTCTGGTTGATACGCGTGCCAAGACCGCTCGACTGTGCAGGAGCCGGAAGCGCTTGTTCGAGTATCGCCCGCACCTCCGCCTCCATGGAGCGCCCGTGGCGAGCGGCGAGCACGCGCAAGCGTGTCTTGGTCTGATCGTCGAGACCTCGGATCGTCAGTGTGGCCATGGCTGTTGAGTTGGTGGCAATGGAGAATCGACAAGTGCTTGCACCGCTAGCAATGCTAGCAAATGCCTTAGCTTGCGGCGAACCCGAGTCGCAGCTTCCAGGTGAAGCGCCGCATTGCTGCCGCGTCGATCGAGTCCATCAGGTTGGTGGCGGCTATGAAGATGCCCTCGAAGCGCTCCATCCGTTGGAGCAGCTCGTTGACTTGAGTCACCCCCCAGTGCGCGCGCGCGAGCGTGCGATCGCGCAGGAACGAGTCCGCCTCGTCGAGAAACAGCAACGCTCCCTCGTTCTGCGCCTCGGCGAACATCTTCGAGATGTGCTCCTCGGTCTCGCCGAGCCACATCGACAGCAACTCCGAGGCGGAGCGCATCAGGATCGGCAGGTCGAGCTCCACGGCGATGTGCTCGGCGAGCTGGGTCTTGCCGGCGCCCGGCATTCCCCAAAAACAGAGAGAACCCATCGGACGCTTGCGGAGCGCCGCGATGATCTGGTGTGGCGTGAAGCGCCCGGCGATATTGAGCAGATCGAGGTCGTAGCCGGTGACCGAGTCGCGCAAGCCTTCGGTGCGGGCCCTTCCAAGGACCTTCTGACTGTGGGCGACCGCGCGCTTGATCACCCGCTCGCGCTCGGCGCCCAGCTGCCCTTCGTCCGTATCGGGCCCCCCGCCCGACTCGGTGAGTGCGATCAAGCGGGCCAGCTCGGCGGCTCGGCGGACCTGCTGCTCGCCAAGCAGGCTGTACTTGGCGAGGTCGCGCTCCAGTCGTGGGGAGAGCCCGAAATCGGAGATCACCTGTGCCACACGCGCGCGCCGCTCCGCGCGCGAGCCCGGAAACGCTTCGCAGTGAAACAGGAACGCGCCCAGGTTGCGCTCCGACAGCTGGCGTGCGCGGTCGGTGATCCAAACGCAGCGCACACTGCTTGCCGTCAAACCCTCGTCGGAGGCGCGCTCGGGGTCGTCGTCGTGGAGCGGATCCAGGTCGTCGAGCTCGAAGAGGTGAAACCTGGCGCTGGGTCTGGAAGCGAGGGCCTCATGGGCGCGATCGACGACCAGAACCGCGTCGGGGCTGGACCGCTCGACGTGGCGCTGGGCGATGTAGGCCCAGGTCGGCATGTCTCCCGCTGGAACGTGCCGCGTGAGTACGGCGTGCCCTTCGATCTCCTCCTGCTCGAGCAGCCGAGCCATCATGTCTCGCTTGTCCACGAGCTTCGGGCCGTACACGAGGGTGTGCATGCCGCCGTCGGTCGGCAATGGCCGCTTGAGCACGCCCAGGAGTATCTGCCTGTCGTCTTCATGCAGCCGTCCGAGCGATCCCGTCGAGGGCGAGGGGGAGAGCGGTGCGACGAAGCGCTCCACGAACTCATCGTCGTCCGCGGCCGGCTCCGCGAGCGTGGCGATGAGATGACTGGATGGGCCGCTCAGGCGCAGCGGACGCTCCTTCACGGCCAACAGGCCGGAGCGCACCAGCGCGCCGTTCTCCGCCAACGCCGAAGTCACGGCGGCCTCCGAATGGTCGAGGGCCGCCCCGAGCACCGCCTTGGTGGCACGGTCGGCGTCCATCAGCAAATCGAACAGCTGCGAGAACCCAGGTCGGGAGCGGCCCATCTGGAACGCGAACACATCGCGCTCGGAGTCGTTCAGCTCCAGCGGATCCGCGATGCGCCCGAAGTTATCGTCCAGGGCTGTGACGAACCGTGCGGCCTCCACCGCCGCGGCGCGCGCCCACTCGCGCAGCGCGTCCTCAAACGCGCGCGCGCGTCCCGGTCGATCAGTCCAAACACGCTTACGCCGCGCAGATAGAGCCGCACGAAGCGCCCGCTGGTCCGATCGCCAAATTGACGCTGCAGGTCCTTCAGCGTGGGCAACAGTCTCTCGTCGGCCGCGCCCGTCTCGCTGTAGTCGCCCGCAAGGTGCTCAGGGGGAGCTATGCGGCGGCACAGCTCGCATAGAGCAGGGCGAACAGATGTGGGTCGGCCGCGAGCAGCCGGCCGAAGCCCGGGCTCTGCGCCAGGCGCAGCGTCCAGCTCGCCATCTGCAGCGCGTCGGAGGTATCGAATGGATTGTCTGAGAAGTCGTGAGAGGTCATGCAAGCAGGTGCAATTGACGATGACTATAAGTATCACGCATAAGCTATCGGGGGCGGATGACCGAAGCTTGCGACCGAGCGCTGCTGGGGCTTCTTGGGGTTTGCGGACGGCGCATGCGCCGTCCGGGCGGTCCTTGCATGCAAGGACCGCAGGGGGACGCACATGTGCGTCCCCCCATCCGGCGCATGCGCCGGATGCACAACTCCGATTGCCAATCCGGCCAAGCTGTCCCGGATGGTCCACCCCGACGGTTAAGGTCCCAACGTGCCATCGCCTTCGTTCAAACCTTTCGCTCACCTCGCAACGCCCAACGTGGCGCTCTACCGGCTGATCATGGGGGAGTTCGTCGCGGCCAAGCGGCGCTTCGTGGTGCACCTGCGCGGCGAGGACCTCCAGGAAACTTTCGCGCAAGCAGCCGCAAGCGCTCAACCGGCGCAAGGTTTCCGCGGCCCGGTCTCCGAGGAGGCGCTCGCCGAGGCCCTCGGCCGGCTGGTCGAGTGGGGCAACCTGCGCGCCGACCCCGACACGTCCAGGGTCACCACCGTCGAGGATTTTCACCGCGCGCGCTTTCTTTACCAGCTCACCCACGCCGGCGAGGCCGCCGAGCGCGCGCTCGGCGTCTACGAGGAGCAGCTCGGCCGTCGCGGCGCCCTGCAGGCGGTCGCCCTGGCCGACATCGCGACCCAATTGCGCGCCCTACGCGAGCTCGCGGGGACCCCTGAGCCCGACGCCGCGCGCCTGGCCCTGCTGTTGCGCGGGCTGGTCGATCGCTTCGAAGATCTCGCCGAGAACGCCCAGGCCTTCATGGGATCGCTGCGACGCACGATCGAGCTCCACGACGCCGACGTGGACGCCTTCCTCGCCTACAAGGACCAGCTGGTCGATTACCTGGAGCGCTTCATCAAGGACCTCGTCACCATCGGCGCGGAGATCTCGCTCTTGCTCGAAACCCTCCAGGAAGCGGAGGTGACGCGCCTGCTCGCCGTGGTAGCCCGTCGCGACGCCGAAGACGCGGCCCCGGGCGGCGAGGCCGAGCAGGACGCCTTCGGCGCCGGCCTGGCCTCCTGGCAAGAGCGCTGGCAGGGCCTGCGCCAGTGGTTTCTCTCCGAGCCCGCTCACCCCAGCCAGGCCAAGCTGTTGCGCAGCCGCGCGCGCCAAGCGATCCCCGACCTGCTCGCGGTCGTGGCCGCCCTCAACGAACGCCGCTCCGGGCGCTCAGACCGCTCGGCCGACTTTCGCGCGCTCGCCCTCTGGTTCGCGCAGGCGCCCTCGGCGGACGCCACGCACCGCCTGTGGCGCGCCGCCTTCGGGCTGCACGGCTCGCGTCACCTGATGCTCGACGCCGACACGCTCACGGCCCGCGACGAGCACCCCGTGCCCGCGGCCACAGCCTGGCGCGACGCTCCCCCCTTGCAAATCAGCCCGCGCCTGCGGCGCACCGGAAGCTACGAGCGTCGCGGTCGCCCCAACCGAGTCGCCGACCGCACCCGCGAGCGTCTGCTCTTGGCCACGCTGGCGGCGCGCCAAAGCGAACAGACCGCCGCCGCGCGCGCGAGGCTCGCAACCGCCGGCCCAACCAAACTCGGCGAGCTGGGCGAGCTCGATGCCGACGCGTTCGGACTGTTCCTGGCCCTGCTCGGCGACGCCCTCGCGGCGCGCCGCCCAGGACTGCAAGAGGTCGCGACCACGACCGCCGACGGCACGCTGTCCGTGCGGCTCAGCGCGCTTCCAGACGCCCCCGCGGTCGAGATCCACACGCCGGCCGGCACCTTCCGGGGTCCCGACCATGAGATCGAGATCGCCGACCTCAGCGCACTCCCCGCGGCGCAGGCTCTCGCGTGAGACACGCCCTCGACAGCGCCCTGGAGGGCGCCCGCGAGGCGCACCTTCGCCGCGCCGTGCGCGCCCTGCTGCGCCGGCCCTTGCTGCGCGCCGGGGGCGACCAGGCGGAGGACTTCCGGCTCGTGCGCCGCTACGCCGCCGAGCTGCGAGCGTGGTTCGACGCCAACACCGGCTGGCGCTTGATCGTCGACAGCGAGGTGGCCAGGCTCGCCAAGCTCGCGCCTACCGCCTCCGACGCCACACACCCCGCGCGCGACCCCCGCTCGCGCGCCCCGTTCACACGTCGCCGCTACGTTCTCGCGTGCCTAGCGCTGTCGGTGCTGGAGCGCTCCGACGCCCAGATCACCCTGGGCCGGCTCGCCGAGCGCACGATGCAGGCCGCCGCCGACCAGCAACTCGCGAGCGCCGGCGTCGCCTTCGGTCTGGGCACCCGCGACGAGCGCGGCGACCTCGTCGCCGTGGTCCGCCTGCTGCTCGAGCTCGGCGTGTTGGCCAGGGTGGCCGGCGACGAGGACGCCTACGCACGCGAAGCCGGCGACGCCCTCTATGACGTACAACGCCGCGTCCTCGCCGGAGTCCTGGCGCCCGCGCGCGGTCCCTCCACGATCGACGCCGCCGACTTCGAGCAGCGCATCTCCAAGCTGGTCACCGATCCCCTGCCCGAAGCCGAAGAGTCGCGAAACCGGGCGCTTCGCCACCACCTCACGCGACGCCTGCTCGACGATCCGGTGCTCTACTACGACGAGCTCGACCCCGAGCAACTCGCCTACCTCACGAGCCAGCGCGCCGCCCTCACACGGCGCGTCTCCGAACTGACCGGCCTCGTCGCCGAGGTGCGAGCGGAGGGCATCGCCATGGTCGACCCCGTCGACGACCTCACCGACGTGCGCATGCCCGACGTCGGCACCGACGGCCACGTCACGCTCCTGCTTGCCGAGCACTTGGCGCGGAACCTCTCAGCGCAAGAGCACAGCGAGCCCGTCGCCAACGAGGAGCTCTGCCGGCTGGTGCGGGGCTGGGCCGAGCACTACAAGTCCTACTGGCGCCGCTCCGCCCAAGAGTCGGGCGCCGAGGCGCTGCTGGTTGACACGGCGCTCGAGCGGCTCGCGGCGCTGCGACTAGTGCGACGCGGGCCGGCCGGCGTGACGGCGCTGCCCGCGCTCGGCCGCTACGCGCTTGCCGACCCTACGATCCTCGAGAACCCGGCCCAATTGGAGTTGACCGGGCCGGAGCGGCAGTCCGCCTCATCCCCGCACGCCTCGAACGGGTCTGAACGAGAAGAGCATCCACAGTTGGGTCTCTCGGCGTGACCCCGCGATCGCTGCCCCAACCCGAGCGCGAGCGCTGGCAGCCCCTACGCGCCGGTCTGGTTGACATCTTCTACTACGACCAAGAGGAGTTTCACTTTCGCGACGGGCGGCTCCTGTTGCGAGGCAACAACGGCACCGGCAAGTCCAAGGTGCTCGCGATGACGCTCCCGTTCCTCTTCGACGGCGAGATCTCGCCCCACCGAGTCGAGCCCGACGCCGACCCCAAGAAGCGCATGGACTGGAACCTGCTGCTCGGCGGCGAGCACCCCAACCCCGACCGGCTCGGCTACACGTGGTTGGAGTTCGGGCGCCTCGACGCCGAGTTCGGCCCCCAGTTCCGTACGCTCGGCTGCGGCCTGAAGGCGGTCGCCGGCCGCGGCATCTCCGAGAGCTGGTTCTTCGTCTGCGACCAGCGCCCCGGCGAGGAGCTAGAGCTCCTCGACAGCGCCCGCGTAGCCCTCACGCGAGACCGCCTGCAGGAGGCGATCGGCGCGCGCGGCGCCGTCTACAAGACCGCCCGGGCCTACCGGCGCGCGGTAGACGAGGCCTTGTTTGCCCTGGGCGAGCAGCGTTATGGCGCGCTGATCGACCTGCTCATCAAGATCCGTGCGCCCCAACTCTCCAAGCGCCCCGACGAGCGCCAGCTCTCGCTTGCCTTGACAGGAGCCCTGCCGCCGCTCGACCAGGCCTTGATCGCCGACGTAGCCGAGGCTTTCCGCGAGCTCGAGGAGAATCGCGAAGGGCTCGCCGCGATGGTCCAGGCGCGCGACGCCGCCACCGCCTATCTGGATACCTACCGCCACTACGCGCGCATCGCCTGCCGCCGTCGCGCCGCTCCGCCGCGGCGCTCGCAGACTGTGTTCGATCGCGTCAGCCGTGAGCTGGCCGAAGCGCAGGCCGCGCACGAGAAGGCCCGCGCCGAGCTGGCCCAGGCGCAGGACGCCCTGGCCGCTCTGCGCGCCGAGCAAGAGCGCCTGCGTGCGCGCGAGGGCGCTCTCCGGGAGAGCCCCGAGGCGCGCAGCGCACGCGAATTGCAGCGGGCCGCCGAGGACGCCCGGCGGGCCGCCGAGCAAGCCGCGGCGGCCACGGCAGCCCACGAGCAAGCGCTCGCCCGGCTCGCCCAGCAGCGCCAGCGTCTCAGCTCCGCCCAAGCGAGCGCCACCGAAGCCGGCGAGGAGCTGGCCCGCGCAAGAGCCCGCGCCGTCGACCGCGCCTCCGAGGCCGCGATCGCGGCCGGCTTCGCCGAGGCGGTGGACAATGCGATCGACACAGTCGACGTGGCCGAGCTGCGTCGTCGCGCCGAGCAACTGCTCGAGCGCCAGCAACGGGCGGTCGAGCACCTCCGCTCGCTCTTCGCCGCGGCCGCCGACCGTAGCCGTGAGCTGCTTAGCGCGCGCGAGCGCCACGAGGAGCGCACCGGAGAAGTCGCCGCGCTTGCCGAACGACGCGAGCAGGCGGCAAGCGTTGCGGCCGAAGCGGGGCGCGAGCTAATCGATGCGGCGCGTGCTTACCTGGACACCGCCACCGCCTTCGCGGTCGAGGACGCCCCCGAGGCGCTCGCCGCGCTGGAGTTGTGGGTGGAGACGCTCAACGGTCCCAACCCTCTGGTCAAGGCGGTCGGCGAGGCGGGTCGCCGGGCGAGCGCCACACTCGCGCGCGAGCAGACCGAGATCGAAGCCCAAGAGCGCGAGGCGGCCGCATTGGCGGGCGAACTGGAGGCCTCGATCGAGCGCTTGCAGGCCGGAGAGAACGAGCTGCCGCCCGTCCCCCACACGCGCGACCCCGCCTCGCGCGCCGTGCGCCCGGGCGCGCCGTTGTGGCTGCTGGTCGACTTCCGCTCCGAGGTGCCCTCCTCCCAGCGCGCCGGGATCGAGGCGGCGCTGGAGGCCTCGGGCATGCTCGACGCCTGGGTCAGCCCCGACGGCCAGCTGCTCGCGCCGGGAACCGCCGACGTGCTGCTCGCGCCCGCCGCGGCGGACATCCCGCCCGCGCCGAGCGGCGGCGAGGCCTTGGGCGCCGCGGGCGCACAACGCGGGACGTCCTCGACCGATGTCGGTGCGCGCCTGCGCGACGTGCTCGAACCGGCGCTCGACCCCGACGACACAAGGGCGCGCGCGGTGGGGGAGGAGGCGGTGCGCCGGGTGCTCGCGGCGGTCGCCCTGCGCCCGGACCGCGGCCCCGTGTGGGTGACCCCCGAGGGAGAGTTTCGTAACGGCGTGCTGCGCGGCTCCTGGAAGAAGCCCCAGGCGGCCTTCATCGGTCGCGGCGCCCGCGAGGCGGCTCGCCGGGCTCGGCTCGCCGACTTGGATCGGCGGCTCCTCGAAACCAGGCAACGCCTGGCCGCGCTGGCGGATGCCCGCGAGCGCGTCCGCGGGCGCGAAGCCGAACTGGAGAGCCAGTTGGGCTCGACGCCCAGCGATCAGTCTTTGCGCGAGGCCCACAGCCGGCTCGTCGCACTCGACGCCGAGCAGGTCCGCCTGAGCGAGCGCTTGGCCCAAGTCGCCGAGCAACTGGAGCAAGCCCAGCTGGCGCTTGACCGGGCGCGCGACGAGGTGCGCGAGAGCGCCACCGAGCTCTCGCTACCAGATCAGCTCGAGGCGCTCGAGGCGGTGCGCCTCGCTCTGGGGTCGCTCGAGGTGGCACTGGCGGGGCTGTGGCCCGCGCTCGCCGCGCTCGATCGCGCCAGAGGCGCCGTGCGCGACGTCGAAGAGGATCTCGCCGGCGCCACGCGCGAGGCGCTCGCCCAGGAGCGGCGACGAGGCGAGGACGAGCGCGAAGCGGCCAAGCGCAAGGAGCGCCACGACACGCTCGCCCAGACCGTCGGCGCCGCCGTGGCCGAGCTGCAGCGCCAGCTCGCCGACGTCGCAAGCGAGCTGCGCGCAAACACTCGCGCCCAGAGTGAGACCGAGGAGCGTCGCTCGCGCGCGCAACGCGACGAGGGCAAGGAGGACGGCCTGCGCCAGCAGCTCGCTGTGCAACTGGACCAGGCCACCGAGCAGCGCTTGGCCGACGTTGACGCGTTGCGGCGCTTTGCAAACAGCGGTCTGATCGCGGTCGCGCTCCCCGAGCTCGAGCTTCCCGAGGATGGCGAGGAGTGGAGCGTCACCGCCGGGCTTCGGGTGGCGCGCCTGCTCGAGCAGGAGCTGGCGGACGCGCCCGAGGACGAGCCCGCGTGGCAGCGAGCGTCCCGGCGCGTCACCGACGAGCTGAACATGCTCGCGGACGCGCTGCGTCGCGATGGCCACAACGCATCGGCAAGCATGCCCGAGCAAGGCATCGTCGTCGAGGTCGTCTTCCGGGGGCGCACCACGACGGTGCCTGAGCTGGCCGGAGCGCTCGGCGAGGAGGTCGACGAGCGCGAACGGCTGCTCGACGAGCGCGAGCGCGAGATCCTCGAGAACCATCTTGTCGGCGAGGTCGCGGGCACGCTGCAGGAACTGATCTCAGGCGCCGAGCACCGCGTTGCCGACGTCAACGCCGAGCTGACTGAGCGCCCCACCAGCACCGGCATGCGCCTGCGCCTGCGCTGGCGCGTCGCACAAGACGGCCCGTCGGGTCTGGTCGAGGCGCGCGAGCGCCTCTTGCGCCAGACCGCCGATGCTTGGTCGGAGGACGATCGCGCCGCGGTCGGCGCCTTCCTGCAGGCCCAGATCCAGGAGGTCCGCTCGCGCGACGCGGCCGGCCCCTGGGTCGAGCAGCTCACCGAGGCGCTCGACTACCGCGCCTGGCACCGCTTCGCGATCGAGCGCCACCAGGGCGGCTCGTGGCGCAGCGCCACCGGCCCGGCCTCCGGCGGCGAGCGCGTGCTCACGGCGAGTGTGCCCCTGTTCGCGGCCGCGTCCTCCTACTACAGCTCCGCCGGCAGCCCCCACGCGCCGCGCTTGGTCATGCTCGACGAGGCGTTCGCGGGTGTTGACGACGACTCGCGCGCCAAGTGCTTCGGCCTGCTCACGTCCTTCGACCTGGACGTGGTCATGACCAGCGAGCGCGAGTGGGGCTGCTACCGCGAGGTGCCCGGACTCGCGATCGCCCAGCTCGCGCGGATGGACGGGATCCCCGCGGTGCTCGTCACCCACTGGGAGTGGGACGGCGCGACGCGCACCCAGGTCGAGCGCTCTGTCGCGAGCGTCGGCGCCGAGCAGGACGGCTTCGGAGCGGGCGAGGCGGTGGCGGGCTCCGGGCCAGACGAGCATGGAGCGTCCAGCGTGACGGGCCACGACGACCGGCTGCTGTGAGCGTAGATCGCGAGCGCCTCACGCGGCTGCTCGGCGACCCCGACCTTGGGTGGCTGCTCGAGCGCGCAAGACGTCGGCTCGAGCTTGGCGAATCGCTCATCGGGACGGTCACGCTCGCGGACGCGTCGGCCGCTCAACGCCGTGCGGCGCAGCGCCTACTCGGTCGCGCTCCACGCTCGGGCAGCGCCCTGAGCGTGTCCTTGGGCGCCGTCGACGAGCTGCTGCGCCGCTCGGGCGCCTGCGCTGAGGGCCTGGAGGCGGCGGTGGTCGCGCTCACCGGGCCGGTCGTGGTGCGCGCGGAGACGCTCGGCCTCGAACGGGCCGCATGGGAGCGGGTGTTCGCCCCGCTCAGCGATTTCGTGCAGCGGAGATCGGCCGCCGGGGCGCCTGAGGCCGAAGCGCTCGACGCGTGGCTCCAAAGGCTGCTCGGGTCAGGCGCGGTCAAGCGCATCGAGCCCGACCCGAACGCCGCCGGGCCGCTGCTCGAGCGCTTGGTCGCGGTGCTCGAATCGCTCCCGGCCGGCGGCGAGCCGCTTGGACGGTTCGCCGCCCGCGTCGCGGGAGGCGCGCATGCGCTTGACGACGGACAGTCGCTGGCCACGCTCGCGCTTGGCGCGGCAAGCTCGATCGCGGGTCTGCGCCTCCGTGCGTCCGGCGAGTCCCAGGCGGAGTCGCGACGCGAAGCATGGGCCGCGGTCGGCGTGCTCTGCGACGAGCTCTCGAGCATCGTGCTCACGCTCGGGCTGCCCGGAGCGGGCGACACGGGCACCGGCGGCGTCCTGCGCGCCGCCCGCGAATGCGGCCAGCCCGTCTGGCTGACACTGCGCCAGCTCGTGCGCGACCCGCCTGCGCTCATCTGTGAGCCCAGAGGGCCGGCCTGTGAGGGACGCGGGCTCGACGGTGAGGCTCGCGCGCTGGCCGGAGTCACGGTGCGCATCTGTGAGAACCCCGTCGTCGTCTCGCTGGCCGCCGACATGCTCGGATCCAGCTGCGCTCCGCTCGTTTGCACCAACGGCCAGCCGACGGCCGCGACCATGACGCTCCTGCGCGCGCTGCGCGCGGCCGGCGCCCAACTTGCGCATCATGGCGACTTCGATTGGGGTGGCGTCCGCATCGGCAACGTTCTGCATGCGCGCTTGGGCGTGACGCCGTGGCGGTTCGACGCCGAGCATTACCTTGCGGCGACAGCCTCCATGCCGACATCGCTACCGCTCAGCGGCACCCCCGTGCAGGCGAGCTGGGATCCAAGTCTTGGCGCGGCGATGCGCCGCGTCGGGCGGCGGATCGAGGAGGAGCTTGTCGTGGAGGGGCTGCTCGGCGACCTCGCGGGGTAGATCGTCCCCGGGATGTGAGCTTCGTCGTGGGGTCCGGTGGGATCGCTACCTTGCCTGGCATGCTGAGCGCGGTTGGCGAGTTGGACCCGATCGATCTGTCCGGCCTGGAGGCGATCGTCGGGTCGCGTGCGCTTCGAGCGGGGGCGCAGCTATGCGAACGGCAACCGGGTCTTGAAGATCGCGTGGGACGCGGACACCAACACGCTGACCGGCTCGGTTCTGGGCAAAGGGGCGCTGTATGAGACCGCCGCGTTCTTTGTCGAGGACGGCCGCGAGTTGGCGCTCGACGACGGCGAGTGCACCTGCCCCGTGGGATACAACTGCAAGCATGTTGCCGCCCTGGCGATCGCCGCCGCCGATCGTCACATCGCCGGCCGGCCGCGCACCGCCGCGCGCGAACCTGCCACGCGACATCTGCGCAGCGCGCCCCCGATCGAGCCCGCGGTCAAGCCGCTTGCCTGGGAGGAGTCCCTGCGCGCGCTGATCGGCTCGCCGCTCGTGAGGGCGCCGGCGGGCAACCCGTTGGCGATCGAGTTTGCGCTGCACATGATCGGCTCGGCGGACACCGCCTCGCCCAAGCTGTTCGCGCGGCTGATGCGCGAGGGCGCGCGCGGCGGCTGGATCAACGGCTCGCTGGCGTGGAGCGGCTTGGACTCTTGGCATGTGCGCGACGGCGACTATCGCCCCGATCACCTGGAGCTGGTGCGCGAGCTCTACGCCATCTATCGCACGCGCGAGGGACGATCCCACTACTACACCTACGGCGCCGATAAGACACTCGATCTCAGTGGCTGCGACAGCACGCAGCTGTGGTTGCTGCTGGAGGAGGGCGCCCGCCAGGGGCTGAGCCTCATCCACGCCCACCCCGCACTCGGCGAGGTGGGGCGCGAGCGGGGCGAGCTTGCGATCGACGTGAGGCGAGCGGACGACGAGGGCTCGTGTGTGAGCGCCGTGCTGCGCCTCGAGGGCCGGGACGCGAGCAGTCTGGAGCCGGTGCTGTTCCTGGGCCCCAACGGCCACGGCTTGGTGTGCGCCGAATGCGCCGCCGACGACGTCAAGCTCGAGCATCGGCGGCTGGTGCTTGTGCGCCTGTCCAAGCCGGCCCCCGAATCGCTGCGGCGGATGATCCTCGACAGGGTCCAGATGAAGATCCCGGGCGATCAGCTGGATCGTTTCGCCGAAGAGCTCTGCCCGGCGCTGCGCGGCGTCGCGACGGTCGTCTCCTCAGACGAATCGTTCTCACCGCCCGAGATCTCAGACCCGACGCTCGTATTGCGGGCGAGCTACGGCGCCGAGCACGCCGTCGACGTCGGCTGGGAGTGGGCCTACCAGGTAGGCGCCGGCGCCCGTCGCGTGCCGCTCGCGAGCGATGGCGAGGGTCCCGGGTTTCGCGACCTCGACGCAGAGCGGGCGCTCCTCGCCGGCGCCGCTTTCGCCGGTTCCGGCCTCGAGCGCTTCGGGTTGCTGGGGATCGACGGGCGCGCCGCCGACGCGCCGCCCGTGTCGCTGCGTGGGCTCGACAGCATGAGCCTGACCATGGAGGCGCTGCCGCGCCTGGCCGAGCGCGAGGACGTCGTCGTGGAGGTGGTGGGCGAGCCCGCCGACTACCGCGATGTCGGCGACTCGCTTACGATCGGCCTCTCCACCGCCGAGATCGCCGAGGAGCGCGACTGGTTCGACCTCGGCGTGAGCATCAGCGTCGAGGGCAGCGAGCTTCCGTTCGCCGAGGTCTTCTCAGCGCTCGCCGACGGCGAGTCGCACATGCTGCTCGACGACGGCGCCCACTTCTCGCTGATGGAGCCGCGGCTGCAGGAGCTGCGCAGGCTGATCGAGGAGGCCAGGGCGCTGAGCGACTCGCCAAGCGATTCGCTGCGAATCAGCCGCTATCAAGCCGGCCTGTGGGCCGAGCTTGTAGCGCTCGGCGTCGTCAGAGAGCAAGCGCAGGCGTGGCAGCGCCAGACCGACGCGCTGCTCGGGCTCGACGCGCTGAGCGATCACGAGCCGCCGCCCTCGCTGCAGGCGTGTCTGCGCCCCTACCAGCGCGAGGGGTTTGCCTGGCTGGCGTCGCTGTGGGATCTCGAGCTCGGCGGGATCCTCGCCGACGACATGGGGCTCGGCAAGACGCTGCAGGTGCTTGCGACTCGTCTGCCACGCGCGCGAGCGCGATCCGGCGGGCGCTCCGTTCCTGGTGGTCGCGCCCACGAGCGTCGTCTCGGGCTGGGTGAGCGAGGCGGCGCGCTTTGCGCCAGAGCTGAAGGTGAGCGCCGTGACCGACACGCTGGCGCGGTCCGGGCGTGCGATCGCGGAGGTCGCCGAGGCCGACATCGTGGTCACCACCTACACGCTGTTCCGCCTAGAGGCCGACGCGTACCGCAGCGTGAATTGGGCCGGCTTGATCCTCGACGAGGCGCAGTACGTCAAGAACCACCAGGCCAAGACCTACCGCTGCGTGCGCGAGCTCGCAGCGCCGTTCAAGCTCGCGATGACCGGCACGCCGATGGAGAACAACCTGATGGAGCTGTGGTCGCTGCTGTCGATTGCCGCGCCCGGACTGTTCCCCGACCCGCAGCGTTTCGCCGAGCAGCACGCGCGTCCGATCGAACGGGGCGGCGACGCCGAGCGCCTGCAGCGCCTGCGCAGGCGGATCAAGCCGCTGATCAAGCGCCGCACGAAGGAGCTCGTGGCCGCCGACCTGCCCGCCAAGCAGGAACAGGTGCTCGAGGTCGATCTGCACCCGCGCCACCGCAAGCTCTACGACACCTATCTGCAGCGCGAGCGTCAGAAGATGCTTGGGCTGCTCGGCGACTTCGACCGCAACCGCTTCACGATCCTGCGCTCGATTACGCTGCTGCGCCAGCTCAGCCTGCACGCCGGCCTGGTCGACGATGGCCATGACGGTGTGCCGTGCGCGAAGCTGAGCGGGCTGTCCGACCAGCTGGGGGAGGTTATCGGCGGAGGGCACCGGGCGCTCGTCTTCAGCCAGTTCACGGGCTTCCTCGCAAAGGTCCGCGAGCGGCTCGACGCCGAAGGCATCGGCTACTGCTACCTAGACGGTCGCACGCGCAAGCGCGCGCAGGTGCTGGAGCGCTTCAAACAGGGCGATGACCCCGTGTTCCTGATCAGCCTCAAGGCCGGCGGGTTCGGGTTGAACCTCACCGAGGCCGACTACTGCTTCCTGCTCGACCCGTGGTGGAACCCCGCCACCGAGGCCCAGGCGGTCGATCGCACGCACCGCATCGGCCAGACTCGCCCGGTGATGGTCTACCGGCTGATCGCGCGCGCCACGATCGAGGAGAAGGTGATCGCGCTCTCGCGCCGCAAGGCCGCGCTGTTCAGCGGCGTCATGGACGACGGCGACCTGTTCTCAAGCGCCCTCACCGCCGAGGACATTCGAGGCCTGCTCGCCGATTGAGGCGATCCCGGAGTCTTCACCCAACGCGGGCGGCGTGCTCGTGCCGGCAGGCGGACGAGCCGCGCACGTTTCGCTGTCACAGAGTTCGGTCAGCCGCGCCGCTCGCAGGCCACAGTTGGCCCTCTTGCAGCGCCTCGAACAACGTGGCGATAGGCCAGAGTTCGATTCCGTCCTCGGTCCTGCCGGGACGCTCGCCCTGGTGCACGAGCACGCGGCGGGTGAGTCCGGGTAGGTCGGCGATCGCGCGCAGCCCGGCGAGGTGCTGGGTTTGGACCCGCGAGGCGGCCTTGACCTCGATCGCGCAGTGCTCGGTGCCCCGGCTGAGCAGGAAGTTGACCTCGGTCTGTGTGCCGACGGGGGACCAGTAGGCGATCTCCTGTGCCAGGTCGCGCTCAGCCATGTAGGTGACGAGCAATGTGTGGATGTAGCCCTCCAGCAGGGCTCCTCGCTCCTCCGGGAGAAGCGGGCCATAGGCGTTCTTGGCGGCGCGTGCGACGCCGGGATCGACCCAGTAGAGCTTTGGGTGTTTGCGCTCGCGTATCCGCAGTCGTGGGGTGTACGCGGGTAGGCGGCGCACGAGCAGCGTGTCTTCGAGGATCTGGATGTAGCCCTCGACGGTGGTGCGGGCCACGCCGGCGTCGCGCGCAAGGCTGGACACGTTGATCGTTTGACCGTGGCAGAGCGCGGCGACTGGCAAAAACCGGGCGAAGCCCGGGAGGTTCCGCACGAGCGCCTCGCCCTTGATCTCCTCGCGCAGGTAGAGCTGCACGTAGGCGCGCAGCGTGTCTTCCGGTTGACGGGAGGCAAGCACCAGCGGCAGTGCGCCGATCTGGAGTGTGCGCTCCAGATCGAATGGTCCGCCGAGCTCCTCGGGGGTGAGGGGGAACATTTCCCTCCACAGTGCGCGGCCGGCGAGCAGGTTGACACCCGCGGAGCGGAGCTTGCGCGCGCTCGAGCCGAGCAACGCGAAGCGCAGCCCCGCCTCCTCGATGAAGCGGTGGACCTCGTTGAGAAGTCCAGGCAGGCGCTGTAGCTCATCGACGATCACCCAGCTTTCGGGTGCGAGCGTGCGCAGCTCCGCGGCGAACGGCGCCGGGTCGGCGAGCAGCTGCTGGTAGAGCGTCTCGTCGAGCAGGTCGAAGCGCCGCGCATCGGCCAGCTCTGAGCGGATCCAGGTGCTCTTGCCGACGCCTCGCAAGCCGAACAGGAAGAAGCTCGACTCTGGCAAGCGATAAAGGCGGGTTACAGGCTCGAATGACATGCTTGTCGTCATTATACGCCGCAAAATGACGACGTACCTTTTATTTTGCATCTAATCTCGTCCGCGGAGGCGACGGAACGCGTAGCGCGGACGAAGGCGTCGATCGCGTTTGGGCAATTCGACGAGTGATGAAATACTGAGCGTCGATGTCTGACGCTCTCGCTCTCGACACGACCGTAGCCGTCGTCACCGGTGCCTCCAGCGGCATCGGCGAGGCGACCGCGCTCGCGCTCGCCCGCCACGGAGCCACGGTCGCGATCGTTGCGCGTCGAGCTGATCGATTGGAAGATCTGGCCGGCCGGATCGCCGAAGTGGGACCCGCGCCGATCGCGATCCCCGCCGACCTGACCGACGCGGCCGAGCCGGAGCGGGTCATGGGGGAGGTGGCGGCCAAGGCGGGTCGCATCGACGTGCTCGTCAACAATGCCGGCATGATGCTGCTCGGGCCGATCGTGGACGCTCCGATCGAGGAGTGGGAGCGCATGATCGAGATCAACGTGCGCGCGCTCCTGCGCTGTGCCCACGCGGCCCTGCCGCACCTGCTCAGAGCCGCCGAGCAAGGGCCGCGCAAGGTGGCCGACATGGTCAACGTGTCCTCGGTCGCCGGACGCAAAGTCAACGCCGGATCGGGCGTCTACAACCTGACCAAGCATGGCGTCGGCGCGTTCAGCGAGTCCCTGCGCCAGGAGGTCACCACCCGCTACGTGCGCGTCGGCCTGATCGAGCCCGGCGCGGTCGCCACCGAGCTGGTGGGCCACAACCGCCCCGAGGTCCTCCAAGCGCTGGCGTCCAGACCCGGGATCGGATCGGCGATGCAAGCGCAGGACATCGCTGAGGCGATCCTCTACATGGTCACCCGCCCTCGCGGCGTCGCGGTCAACGAGATCTTGATTCGCCCCACAGATCAAGTTCGCTAATCGGCTGGATCGCCGGTTTCGGCGCGCGGCGCTTCAGCTAATCGGCCTTCGCTCCGATACTCATCGCAGTGATGGGAGCTTTGACTGAGCGCGTCGTGCCGCCCGCCCGCATCGTGGCGGTGGCGCTAGCGGCGTTGGCCACGCTAGCCGCCGGCGCCCACCGTGCGTCGGCGTATTCGCCCGGCTGCGGGCAGATCCCGATCGTCCAAGGGATCCCCCCATGGGGCTTCCACACGGGTTCGCCCGATGTCGGGCCCTCCGGTAGCTTCGCCCGCGGACATGGCGAAATCAACCTCTCCGCGCGCACCGTGTCGGGCATTCTCTGCCAAGAACGCCACGTCCGCAAAGGCTCCACGCGCTCGATCACGATGACGGTCGCACACCATCTGCTCTACCAGTCCCACTACGCGACGATGTGGGGCTTTCCGGGGAACATAATGAAGATCCGTGTCCGCGTGCTGGCCTCCAGCGATCCAGGCTGTGCGGTTGGTGCGGTCGGCCGGGCCGTCCTGTTTGCGAGCTACAACGGCGTGCGCAGCGACAGCGTCCAGTTCCGCTTCCCCGCGAGCTGCGCAGACCAAGACCGCCTCTATCACGGCCCGCAGGTCAACAATCAAGTGCCTCCGCTCTAACGGAGAGACTAGCCCATGAGTGGGGGCGCTCCACTGAGCTCCGAGCGTACTAATCCCGGATGCTTGCCCTAGGGCGCGCCTGACATAGTGCCCAGCACAGAGCAATCGTGCGCGGCGCCCTTAGAGCGCTCGCGCCGGCTGGCCAACGACGAGGAGGTCGGGCAGTGTCCATGTCCCCATCCGAGCACGACCAGGTGCGCTCGTTTGCGCGCTGGTGGTGGCTTGTTTCGCTGTTCGGCGCGATCGTCTTTTGCGTCGGCGTCTTCTTCGTCGCATCCCCACACGAAACTCTGGCCACGTTCACTGTGATCGCGGGCATATTGCTGCTCGTCGACGGAGTGTTCGCGATGCTGGGATCCATATTCGGTCGCGGCGAAGGTCGTGGCCTGCTCGCGCTGGTGGGGGTGCTCAGTGCGATCGCCGGACTCGTCCTGATCGAGAAGCCGTTCGACACGCTCGTCGTCCTCGTGCTCATTCTCGGCGTCTGGTTCATAGTGGCCGGCATCGTTCGCTTCGTCGCCGCCCTCGGCGAGCCCGAGGGACGGGCCGCGAACATCGCGATAGCGGCGCTCGACGCGATCGCCGGCATCCTCATCCTGTCTTGGCCCGGCGTCGGCCTGGCGACGCTGGCGGTGATCGTCGGCATCGTCTTGATACTCAGGGGTGCCCTCTTCTTCGTGGTGGGACTGCAACTGCGCCAAGTCGGGCACGAGCTCGGGCGGGCAGACCGGGAACTCACGGCCCATCCGGCGACCTGACGCGCACGGGTGTGAGCGCGATGAGAGCGAACCTCTACAGACCGATCGCAACCCTGGCCCTCTCGGTCATCGTCCTGGGCTTGGTGGCGTGCGGCGAATCCTCCGCGGAAAAAGCGACCAAACAGGTCTGCGCCGCGACCAAAGAAATCTCCGCTCAGCTTCAGAAATTGCAGACGCTGCCGATCTCCTCGAGCTTCCCCACCGAAGTCAAGAAGAGCGCCGAAGCGATCGACAAGAGCGTCGGCGAAATCCAGAGCGCCGCGCCCAACCTCGAAACGGCGCGCAAGGAAGAATTCGAAAGCGCCACCACCAAATTCAAGCTCGAACTTGGCTCGCTGCTGGTCACGACAGCCTCCAGCGCCGCAAGTGGCGAAGCCGCGCTGAAGAGCGCCGAACCAAAGATCAAGGAAGCCGTCAACACGCTCGCGAGCGACTACAAGAAGGCTTTCGAAGCGCTCAAATGCTCGTGAGTTGAACGCTTCTAGCCCTTCCAGCCATATCCAAGGCCCCGCTCTGGTACCACGGGATCAAGCTCGTGACCCTTGTCGAGGGCCATCGTGCCTGCTCGCACCGACACCTGGCGCGCGAGCGCGCGGCCCGCGAACTTGCCGCGAAAGCCATTCGAGCTGACCTGGGCGACTGTCATCCCGGTCCTGTCCTCATACACGTTCAAGACGAGCGATTCGCGCTTGCCCGCGAGCACCATGTAGACGATCCCCGGGATCACCAAGACCAGCAGCAGTACGACCGCGATGAGCGCTTTCGGTCGGCGCTCATAGCGAAAACTGGCGCCGTCCTCGCCCTGCGCCATGACCTGCCAGTGGCGCTTGGTGGCGACGATCGCCACGGCCGCCATCACGATCCGGCGCGGCTCGACGGGAGTCTCAAAGCGCACGTTCTCGCCGGACTTGAGCATCGCGAAGACGACGGCGCTCAGCACGACCACAAGCAATGCGATGAATACGGTGTGACCAGACAAGGTGTCCGTCCTTTCGGTTGGTGGCCTCCTCTGATCCGACGCCCATCCCGATCCGGGACACCCAAATCAGGAAGCCCTCGCCGCATGCGGCGAGGGCCCTTACGGCGCATGCGCCGTAAGGCCGACCCTTGCATGCAAGGGTCGGAACAGGGCCGCGCATGCGCGGCCCTGCCCCCCGGCGCATGCGCCGGGGGGAACAGTCCATCTCTAGGCCGCCACCAGCTCCCCGCTTCGCGGCCGGCCTCGAACTCCTCGGCCACCGTCTCCGGCTGGGCGCTCGTCGGCGAGCGCAACACCACCAGCGCCGCCACGATGCCCAAGGCGACGCATCCGGCCGCGACCAGGTAGGCCAAGTGATAGCCGCCCACCAGCGCGCTCGCCGCGGATTGACCGCTCGCGCTCAGCGTCCTTGTGTGGTCGGTCGCGATCGTCCCGAGCGTCGCCAGGCCGATCGCCCCGAACAGCTGCACCGACACGTTGATGATGCCCGAGGCCAAGCCGGCGTCCTGCGGCGCCGAGTCGGACATACCCATCGTCAAGAGCGGCAAGAACGAAGCCCCGGCGCCCAACCCCAAGGTCAGGAATGCCAGGAACAGGCCCGGGAAATAGCTGGCTCCCAGTCCTTGTCCGGCCAGCAACACCAAGCCCACCGCGATCCCGAGGAGGCCGGCCACCAAAGTCTGCAGTGCACCGAAGCGCTGCACCGCCCTGGCGGCTACGCCCATCGACATCACCGCGATCGAGAACGTCAACGGCAGGAACGCCAAGCCCGTGTCGATCGCGTCGTATCCGAGCACCTTCTCCAGATACAAGGCCCCCAAGAAGAACGCCGAGAACATCCCCGTGATCAACAGTCCCCGCACGAGGCTCGACCCCATCAACATGCGCTGGCGCAAGATCCTCAAGGGCATGATCGGGTTCGCGATGCGCGACTCCAGCGCCAGGAAGCCGGCCAGCAGCGCCAGCGAAGCCCCGCCCACGCCCAGCGTGCGCGCCGAGCCCAGCCCGTATTCGCTGGACTTCACGATCGCAAACGCGCCCAGCATCGTCGCCAGTGTGATCAGGATCGACCCCGCGCCGTCCACGCCGCCCTGTAGGCCGAGCCCCTCGTTCTCCTCGATCAAGATCCACCCCAACACGAAGGCGATCGCCCCGATCGGCACGTTCACGAAGAAGATCCAGTGCCAATCGAGCGACTGCGTAAGCGCCCCGCCGGCCAGCAGCCCCACCGAGCCGCCCCCGGCCGACACGAAGGCATACATCCCCATCGCCTTCGCCTGCTCGGCGCGCTCGGGGAACTGGGTCACGATGATCGCAAGGATCACGCTGGAGGCAACCGCTCCGCCGACCCCTTGGAGGATGCGCGCCCCGATCAACATCCCTTGGCTTTGCGCGAACCCGCAAAGCATCGAGGCGGCCGTGAACATCACCAGACCCGTCAAGAACACCTTCTTGCGTCCCACCAAGTCGCCCATCCTGCCCGCCAGCAGCAAGAAGCCGCCGAACGTCACCAGGTAGCCGTTGATCACCCATGTCAGGTTCTCCTGGGAGAACCCCAATTCGCGCTGGATCGATGGCAGCGCCACGTTGACGATCGTGGCGTCCAATACCATCATCAGCTGCCCCAAGCACAGCACCGCCAAAGCGATCCACCGCCTGCGCTCGCTTCTTCGCTCGGTCTCCTCGCTTCGGGTCGTCTGTGCCGTTGCGCTCGTGCTCCGCATGTTCTTGCTCCCTTCGGTCTCGCCGCTCACGGGGAACACCATAGCATGGATAGTCCATCCTACAAGTATCATCTTGTTAGCGATGATGGTTGCTATGGCGTGGTATAATCGAACGGCTATGGGCAAGCAAACGCACACCGCCCCGGTCCACACCGCCGACCTCGGCTCGATGGTCCTGCTCACGCGCCTGGCCAAGCAGGTCTACCGCCGCTCGACCGAGGACTTGCTCGGCATCCACATGCGCTTGGTCATGGCCCTCAGCTACCTGCGCGACCACGACTGCGCCCCCCAGCAGGAGCTCGCCGAGGCGCTCTGCATGGACGCCAACAACGTCGTGCTCCTGCTCAACGAGCTCGAGGACCTCGGCCACGTCGCGCGCCGGCGCGACCCCGAGGACCGCCGCCGCCATCTCGTCGAACTGACCGATCGCGGGCGCCGCGCCCTGCTCGACGCCGAGCGCGCCCAAGAGACGATCGAGGACGACGTCCTGCAAGCACTCGACGCCGAGGAACGCGCCGCCCTCTGGCGCCTGCTCGCGCGAGCGTTGCGCGGGGCCGAGCCCGAGGTGGTGGCGCTCGCCGGCGTGGCATCCGAACAGGATGTCTCAAGCCGGCCGGGCTCGCGCTAACGGGCGGTGGCGGCCGGCTCGATCCGCCCTCCTCGCCGGCTGCGATCGCCACGGGCCGGCGCGAGCCCGCGTGTGTGGATGGCAGCGTCTTGTCTGAGGTCTACAGTGTGAAGAAGAGATCAATGGACTCGACCGAATCGCTCGTCAAACTTTCTTTTTCGCATCGCGGTGTCGTTGGGCATCGAGCGCCATGACGGGACCCGCGTGCGGTGACCTGCGCTCTCCGGCGGGCTTCTTGGCACTGCAAACGCTACCCAACGTCGGGCCCGCAACGGCCCTGCAAGTCACACTCCACGCGGGGCGGCTGGAAAGTCTTCTCGAACGCCACGCGGCTCGATTGGATCAAGCGCTCGAGCGCGCTCAGGCGAGCCTCCGGGAGTACGAGACCGCCGAGATCGAGCTCGTGAGCTTCTTTGACGAGCATTATCCGCGCCGGTTGCGCGACTTGCGCGACCCGCCGCCGCTGCTCTATGTGCGCGGGAACAAGAGCTTGCTTGCCGAAGAGAAGCTGGTTGCCGTCGTCGGCACGCGCGAGCCCACCGATTGCGGACGTGTGGCCGCGGAAAGCATGACCACCGCCCTGGCCGGCGGCGGATGGGGCATAGTCAGCGGACTGGCCAAGGGCATCGACACCATCGCCCACCAGGTCGCCCTAGAGCAAGGCGCGCCGACGATAGCCGTGATGGGTGGGGGGCTAGATCGCGTCTATCCAGCGCAGAACCAGGCCCTGGCTGCGCGGATCGTCGGGTCCGGTGGGGCCTTGATCTCCGAGCAGCCGCTTGGAGAACCCGCCCGCCCACACAACCTCATCGCGCGCGATCGCCTCCAAAGCGCGCTGTCGGTGGCAGTGCTCGTCGCACAGACCGGCCTGAGGGGCGGCACAATGCACACCGCCCGGTTTGCGGCGATGCAGGGCAGGCCGCTCTTTTGCCCGACGGCGCCAGACGCGAGTCGAGCGAGCGAGGGATTGCGGGTTTTGCTCGAACGCCCAGGTCGCGAATTGTGCTCGGTGCTTCCCGCTTGGCGCGACGCGCGCAAGCTGTGCGCGCGGCTGGCGGATCGGCCGCTCGCCCATGCCGTCGATCGAGAGGACCTTCCCGCGTTTCTACACGCGATCGAATTGGCGCGCCGCTGGCCCCAGCTCACCGCCGACCGCCAAACGCTGATTTCGCCGGTCGGCCTCGACTGACCCGCTCATGTGCCGGAGGTCGGCTCGGTGTAGCGACAGTCAAAGCGGAAATAGTTGGCGCAGCCGATGAAGGCTCCGTAAGGACCCCGCGTCATAAAGCGCAAGGTACCTCCGCAAACGGGGCACGAGCGTGGGAGGGTGGCTTGCGTCACACCAAGCGCCAGGACCGTTACGTCGCGAGCGCCTCTTCTGAGCATCGCTCGGCGGCACTCCTCGGACTGCGCCGCGCTGGTGATCACGTCGTCGATCAACAGTACCCGCTCACCGTGCATGGAGACGCAGGCAAAACGTCCCTTCACGCTCTTGCGGCGATCGGCGGCGCGCCGGTGCTTGTAGTCGGGATCGTCGAAGCGCTGCTCCAGCACATCGCCTCGGTCGCGTGCGCCCAGTGCGTCGCTGAGCGCGGCTCGAACGGGCACGAAGCGGTCGGCGTGCTCGCCGGGTTTGCGGGGCACGGATGTGATCAGATCGAACCTGCTCCTCGCCCACTCGGCGCTCGCCACACCCGCAAGCAGTTCCGCCACCCGCCCGGCCGCGCGCCGATCTTTCTTGGCCTCGATCGCCAGGCGCGAAAGAGCATCGGTGGGATGACGGCCATCCGAGCGTGTGTAGTAGCGCCCCGCGCCAAAGACGCCTCGGTCCACTCGCAACAGCGAACCCCAGCCCCACCGCGGTCGCACTCCTTCGAGGGTGGCCTGCACAAAAGGTCGCGCCGGCGCGGGATCCTTCAAAGCCGCGAGCAGGCAGGCTGGGTCGGCGATCGCGATATCCGGCCAGTGTCTTCGCCAGGCCTTTGGCGCGCGCCCAGACCACGCCACGCCGATGCACGTCAGATTCGCGTTGTGCGCGGCCTGAATGTCGGCGGCCTCATCGCCGACCGCGATGCACGTCTCGAAAGGCACTTCGAGCTCTGTACTCAACGCCCGCATACCACTGGGGTCCGGCTTGGGCGCATAGCCGTCGGAACCGCTGATCAGGGCGTCGCAGCGAATGCTAAATGCCTCGAGCAGCCGCTCGGCGTACCAGCGCGGGCTTTGTGTCAGTACGCCCACCCTGAAGCCCATCTCTGCCGCCAGCTGTGGCAACTCGGCCACCTGCACGCTCGAGCCGGCGTGCCTATACAAGGTCGCCTCGTCCAGACGTTCGGCGACCGACCGCCAGCGCGCTGCCCGCCGGTCCGCCCTGAGGCTCCTCGTGTTCAGCAGAGTCTCGTCCAGATCAAACAGTACGGCCGGCATAGCGTCTCGTCAACATGAGCTTCCTTGGGTTGGTTGCTCTGTCTCATCCGACGCCAACGCCGATCCGGGACGCCCGGACGCGTTCGCGGTGTTGCTTGGGGCCCAGCGGGGAGCGAGCCTGGTGGCCTGCCCGGATAGTCCTCCGGGACGCCGGACAAGCCCCGAGGGCCGAGTCCGTGCTCGCGCCTAGCGCGGCGGCACGGCACCGGCCCGCCGCTTGGCCTTGCGCTCGGCTGAGCGCTCGGCCTGCTTCTCGCGGGCCTGGCCGTATGACTGGGCGACCAGCGTCTTGCCGTCGCTCCAGCCGAACGCCCTGACCAGCAGGAGGATCGCAAACAGGATCCCCCAAGCGGTCGTCACGAGCTGCTGGGAGACCGAATAGGCCGTCGCGTTCGAGGCGCTCGTGATGCCCTTCAGCGAAAGCACATTGAATCCCTGCACCACCCCCGCGCCGCCCGGGGTGACCGAGCTTACGTTGGCGATCGAGTTGCCCGCCACCACCCGCATCAACGTGTGAAAGCTGACCGGGATGTCATAGGCGGCCAAGAACACGGCGATCACGCCAAGCATCGCCAGCCAGGCGATCGCCTCGGGTAGCACCACGCGCCCAAAGAACGCGCGGGGCGCAACCAGGATCTGGGCGCCCACCTTCGCCTGCGCCCACCACTGCTCGACGCGTCTGCGCAAGACCCGTCCCACCAACACGATCAACGCCGCGCCGCCCGCCAGCAGGATCGCGGTCGCCCAAGGGTGTTCGGCAACGAAGCCCAGCTGCAGCGAGAACGATCCGCCTACCGTCAAGAACAGGTACAGGTAGCAAAAGGTCCCGATCGCGGTGAAGAAGATCTTCTGCACCGCCATTCCCGCCAGCACACCCGCAAGCGTGGCGCCGACCACGATCGTCGTGTACATCAAGAGCATCGCGAGGGTCCCCAGGTTCGCCGGCAACACCGAATTGAGTGCCACGGCCGCCGCGTAGCAAGCCAGCACCTGTATCCATCGGACTTCGGCGCTCGGGTAGCCGTAGCGCAGAATCGAATACCAGGCGTACGCGGTCGCCGTGGTCTGCAAGCTGAGCAGCGCGATCCCCGCCACCAGGTAGCCCAGCGAGATGCCGGTGACGGTGTCCCAGATGTGCTTGAACCAGCTGCTTATGTCCCAACCGGCAAGCGTCGCCGCGGCGCCGAGGACGAGCAGGATCAGCGCACCGATCAGCAGCCCCCTCAGATGGAGGCGCACGTTCTTCAGGCGCAATCCAGCCGCCCCTTCCAGTGAAGGCGCACGTCTTGGCCCCCCGGTTGTCTGGCTGGGTTCAGCCGAGGATCTTGGCCTTGGCGTCGGCGAACTCCTGGTCGGTCAGCACGCCCGACTCGTGCAACTGCCCCAACTCCTTCAACCGTTCGATCGGGTCCGTTTCAGGCGCGGCCGGCGCCGCCGGCGCGTATGCCTGGGGCTGCGGTTGCGCGGCCGTCTGCTGCTGTTCCTGTGCGGCCCAGCGTCCTTCCTGGCGGCGGCTCACGCGATTGGACACCGAGGTCGCGGTTCCAGCGATGACGGCCGTTCTGGCCATGGTGCGAAGCAATGGCATTGTCGTCCCTTCCGTTTCTCAGGATGCGCCCTCGAGCGCCTCGAGTGTGTCCAAAACGTCCTGTGCGGCGACCCGCTCGAAAGCGAGCATCCGCCCGCCGTTGCGCCTGACCGCCGTCGCGAACGGCGCGGCCCAGGCGTTCTCGAAGCAGATCATCACCGCGGCCTCGCCCGGCGCCAGCGCCTCGCCCGCGGTGCTCGCGTCCTCCTCGCCCAGCATGCCCGTGCGCGCCCCGGCGAAAACCACGAGGTCATCGACCCCGTCGCCGTCCAGATCGGCGATCTCCACGCCTGAGACGTTGCCCTCTGCATCCTTCTGTACCAACAGCACGTCCAACACCCTCACGATCCCTTTGTCCACGAGATCGACAAACAGCGGAATCGCCTCGCCGGTGCGCGGCGCGTCCGCCGGGTACCCGATCACAACGACGTCCACGGGACCCAGCTCCAGCTCCTCGTCACTCACGCCTTGCTCCTTCGTTTCGGCCCGTTGCTGCCCCGAATCGGGGCCCTGATCGAGTGTAACGCCGATTCCCAGGGCCTCACAGCTCTGTCTGCTCGCCCGGCGCCAAGATCCGCACCTCGACCTCGGGCGCCACGCGGGCCACGTGCGCGGCGAACAGCCGCGGCGCCTGTTCGCTTCGCGCGCGAGCGCCACGGCTCGAGCCGATCGGCGACAGCGTCCCCCAGTGCACCGGAATCGCGACGCGCGGGCGCATCAGCGCGACCGCCCGCGCGGCCTCGAGTGGGTTCATGTGGCCCGGTCCGAGCTTGGCTCCCCAGCCCGCGACCGGCACCAAGGCCACGTCCAGCGACCCCGCCAGCTCGGCCATCTCCTCGAACAGGCCCGTGTCGCCCGCAAAGTACACGCCCCGCGCGCGCGGGGCGTGTGTGGCCGCCTCGTCGCTTCGCGTGTGCGCTCTGTCGATCGCCGCCGGGCCGCTTGCCACATAGCCCACCGCGTCGGCCCGTGGGGCGCCCGGGCGGCGGCCGTCATGATCGGCGCGCACCGCGCTCACACTGAGAGCGCCGAGCTCGAGACTCTCGCCCACGCCAAGCTCGCTCACGTCGGTGAACCCGCGCCTTGCCAACCACGCGCCGGCGCCGCTCGGCACGATCAGCCGCGTGTCGAGGCCCAGGCGGCGCAGCGACGCGAGGTCCAGGTGGTCGTGGTGCAGGTGTGAGATCAACACGGCGTCGGGCTCGCCGACCAGCTCCTCGCCCGGCGGCGGAGCGTGACGGCGCAGATGCGCCACGCGCCCGCGCAGCACCGGGTCGGTCAGCAGCCGCACGCCCGCCACCACGATCGCCACGGTGGCGTGGCCCAGGAACGCGATACGGTCTGCGCCCGTGTCTTCGCGGGCAGGCGCCGCGCCATCGACCATGAGCGAGAACCTAGCAACGACTCCATGTCCTCACCGATCGACGAGCGCAACCCCGGGCGGCGCCTGATGCTCGTGCGCAGCGTCGTCGGCTTCGCCTGGCGCACGCTGGCGATGCTGGTCGTCCAAGCGGTCGTCCTGGTCGCCCTGACCGCGCTTCTCTCCGCGCACGACACGCTCTCCTTCGACGCCGCGATCCTGGTCGCTGCCGTGATGGCTCTCCTCAACGCAGTGCTCTGGCCGCTCGTGATCAGGGTTGCCCTACCCTTGACGATCCTCACGTTCGGCGTCGGCTCGCTCGCGCTCAGCGCGGGCATGGTCGCACTCGCCTTCTACACGGTTGACGGCAAGACGCCCTCGTTCTGGACCGACATGGCGATCGCCTTCGGGCTGGCGCTCGTCTCGATGCTCGTCGCTCCCCTGCTCGACGTCGATGGAGACGCGCGCCACCTGCGCATCGTGCGCCGCCGGGTCAGGGGTGCACGGCGCAAGCACAGCACCGACGTGCCCGGCGTGATCATGTTCGAGATCGACGGGCTCGGCGAGGGTGTCCTGCGCGAGGCGATCGACGCCGGCCACGCGCCCACGATCGCGCGCTGGCTCTCAGACGGCTCGCATCGCATGATCGGCTGGGAGTGCGACCTCTCCTCGCAAACGGGGGCCTCCCAGGCCGGCCTGTTGTTGGGCTCCAACTGGGACATGCCCGCCTTTCGCTGGTATGAGAAGGAGTCGGGTCGCACGATGGTCTCCAACCACCCCGCCGACGCCGCCGAGATCGAGCGCCGCCGCTCCACCGGCGCCGGGCTCTTGGCCCACGAGGGCACCAGCCGGGGCAACATGTTCTCCGGCGACGCCCCCCGCTGCACCGCCACGATGAGCACGATCAGGGACCGCTCGCGCTCCAAAGCCTCGGACCTGTTCGCCTACTTCTCAGACCCCTACGGCTTCATCCGGACGATCGCGCTGTCCTTGGCCGACATCGCCGAAGAGCGCCGCGCCGCCCGCCGCCAGCGCCGCGGCGGCGCCGCCCACGTCGATCGCAAAGGAACCTACCCACTGATCCGGGCAGCGATCGCGGTCGTCATGCGTGACCTCGTCTGCGCCCTGCTCCTGGCCGACATCGTCGAGGGCGTGCCCGCCTCATACGCCACCTTCGTCGGCTACGACGAGGTCGCCCACCACTCTGGCATTCGCGAGCCCGACGCCTTCGCCGTGCTCGCGCGACACGATCGCCAACTGGCGCGCCTGGAGAGGGCGGTAGCCCAGTCGCCGCGCCCCTACCGCCTGGTGGTGCTCTCAGACCACGGCCAAACCCAGGGCGCCCCGTTTCGCCAGCGCTACGGCGCCACGCTCGAGCAACTCGTCGGCGAGGCCTTGGCCCAAGGCGAGGTATACGCCCCCGCGGCGCTCGATGAGGCCTGGGGCGACATGGGCGCGGTCCTAGCCGACGCGCGCCAAGAGGACAACGTCCCCGGTCGCGTCCTGGCTCGCGCGACCCAGGCGCGCGCCCTCGAGGGAACCGTGGCGCTCGGGCCCAACCGCGAGGCGCTCGCCTCCAAGGGGGACGAGGCCGCCTCCAAGGAGGCCATCGTCATGGTCTCCGGCGGACTCGGCCTCGTCTATCTGCCCGCCCAGCCCGAGCGTATGACGCTAGAGCAGATCGCCGAAGCCCACCCGCGCCTGCTCGACACGCTTGCCGGCCACCCGGGCATCGGCTTCGTGATGGTGCGCTCGGCCGAGCACGGCCCCGTCGTCCTCGGCGGCGCCGGCCGACGACGGCTCAGCGACGATGCCGTGGACGGCAAGGACCCCCTGGCCGGCTTCGACGCCACCGCGGCCGAGCACCTGCGCCGCCACGACAGCTTTCCCCACTGTCCCGACATCCTCGTCAACTGCATGTATGACCCCGCCACCGAAGAAGTCGCGCCCTTCGAGGAGTTCATGGGTTCCCACGGTGGGCTCGGCGGACCCCAGACCAAGCCGTTCGCGGTGATCCCCTCGCAGTGGAGCGAGCCGTCCGAGCCGATCGTCGGGGTCGAAGCGATGCACGCGGTCCTCAGCGGCTGGATCGGCGCGGCCGAGACTAGCGCGCCTGAGGTGCGTCGCTAGCGGGCGATAGGGACAGTCCTAAGGTCGCTCGGAGATCACGAGCCGCAGCGCGCCGTCCAAGCTGTCGCGCTCGCGCAGATATCCATGCTCCGCGTCCCAAGCGCCCGAGTCCAGGGCGTCCGCGAGCCGCTTCACGATGCGCCGCTCGGTCTGTTCGTCAAGCAGCGCCCACACCGATTGGGCGGCGCGCACCGCCGGATCGAGCAACGCCTCCGGGCGCCGCCAAAACGCCTCGAAGAAGCCGTCGGTGCAGTCGCCCGGCGTCGGTATGCGTTCCACGCGAGTCCGCCCGCCCAGCGCGCTCGCCACGTCCGCGATCGCCGGGAAGCGCGGCTGCTCGAGCGCCACGCCCTCGCGCAGGTAGTCCAGCTGCCAAGCCGGCAGGTGGTCGAGCTCGAACGTGAACACCACGACCGGCCCCCTGGCGACCCGGCGCAGCTCGGCGAGGCCCGCGGCCGGCGAGTCCCAATGGTGGATCGTCACGCAAGCCATCGCCGCGTCGAACGTCCCATCGTCAAACGGTAGCGCCTCCGCGCGAGCCTCGATCGCCGGCGCCGCGTCCGCCGGGCGCTGCGCGCGCATCATCGCGCTCGGCTCGGCCGCCAAGACCCAACGGTCGCGAGGCTCATAGGAGCCCCCGCCCGCGCCCACGTTCAAGACGGTCCGCGCCCCGCCCAGCGCCGCGTGAATGCGCGCTTCGATGCGCGGGTCCGCGCGTCGGTGCTCGGCGTAGGTGCGACCGTGGCGCTCGTAGTTAACGCTGCCCTTCACGCCTCGAACCTACCGGGATCGACTGCACGGCGCTCGCGGCGCAGACGCACTACTGTCATCCAAGCAATGTCTGCGCAAGCGGAGCCCGCCGCGACAGTCCCCAGTGCCCAGCCCGCTGCCGGTCCCGACCAGACCGGCACGCGCCGGCGCCCGGCGATCGTGGCCGTAGACGACGAGCCCGCGGTGCTGGCCGCCGTGGCGCGCGACCTGCGCAGGGGCTTCGGCGAGCGCTTTCGCATCCTTCGCGCCGCCTCCGGTCCCGAGGCCTTGGAGCTCCTGCGCGAGCTCCGCTCGCGTGGTGATCAGGTCGCGATGCTGATCGCCGATCAGCGCATGCCCGGCATGTCCGGCACCGAGTACCTGACGCAGGCGCGCCAGCTTGTGCCCGACGCCAAGCGAGTCCTGTTGACCGCCTACGCCGACACCGAGGCCGCGATCGCCGCGATCAACGAAGTGGCGCTCGACTACTACCTGCTCAAGCCCTGGGATCCCCCCGAGGAGCAGCTGTTCCCGGTCGTCGAAGACCTGCTCACCACCTGGGAGGCCGGCGCCGCCTTGGAAGCCGGCGGCGTGCGGGTGATCGGACACCGCTTCTCGCGCGAGTCCCACGACATCCGCGACTTCCTCGTGCGCAACCGCGTGCCCGCGCGCTGGCTGGACGTGGAGCGCGACGGTGAGGCG
Organism: uncultured Solirubrobacterales bacterium; assembly: GCA_963753145.1. Taxonomy (GTDB): domain Bacteria; phylum Actinomycetota; class Thermoleophilia; order Solirubrobacterales; family Solirubrobacteraceae; genus Palsa-744. Next base: position 54,320 of record CAVWAX010000003.1, on the reverse strand, counting down.
CGCGAGCTGTTGCGCGTCGCCGGCGTCGACTCCGAGCGCCTGCCCGTCGCCTTGCTGGAGGACGGAGCCGTGCTGGAGCGCCCCACGATCCTCGAGCTCGCCGAGCGGCTCGGGGTCAGCTCCAGGCCCACCCAGGAGCACTACGACCTCGTGGTAGTCGGCGGCGGTCCCGCCGGACTCGCCGCCGCGGTCTACGGCGCCTCGGAGGGCCTGAAGACGGTCATGGTCGAGCGCGAGGCGCCCGGCGGTCAGGCCGGCCAGTCGAGCCGCATCGAGAACTACCTCGGCTTTCCGGCCGGCCTCAGCGGCTCGGACCTGGCGCGCCGCGCCACCGACCAGGCCAGGCGGCTCGGCGCCGAGCTGCTCACGGTCCAAGAGGCGGTCGGCCTGCGTGTCGAGGGCTCCGCGCGGCTGGTCCAGTTGAGCGGCGGCGGAGCCCTGAGCGCGAGCTGCGTGATCGTCGCCTCGGGCGTCTCCTACCGCCAGCTCGACACGCCCGGCTTCCCCGAGCTCACGGGCGCAGGCATCTATTACGGCGCGGCGATGACCGAGGCACGCGGCTGCGCCGAGCAGCACGTAGTCGTGATCGGCGGGGCCAACTCCGCGGGCCAGGCCGCCGTCTACTTCAGCGGCTACGCGGCGAAGGTGACGATGCTCGTGCGCGGCCCAACGCTTGAGAAGTCGATGTCCCACTACCTGATCGAGCAGATCGCGGAACAAGCGAACATCGAGGTTCGCACCGGCAGCTCGGCCTTGGCGGCCGAGAGCGAGGATGGGCACTTGAAGTGCCTGCGGATCAAGGCTCCCGACGGCGAGCAGACGCTTCAGGCCGATGCATGTTTCGTGTTCATCGGCGCGTCTCCGCGCACCGACTGGCTCGATGGCGTCTTGGCACGCGACGAGCGCGGCTTCATCCTGGCGGGCCGCGATGTCCAAACCGAAGGCTGGCCCCTGCAGCGCGAGCCTTACTTCCTCGAGACGACCGTCCCCGGCGTGTTCGTAGCCGGCGACGTGCGTGCGCGCTCGATCAAGCGCGTCGCAAGCGCAGTCGGGGAAGGCTCGATGGCCGTGTCCCTGATCCACGAATACTTGGTGGACGCATGAGTCCAGCCGAGCCGCCGGTCACGCTCGAGGAGCTACGCCGCGTCGATCTGTTCGACAGCCTCGACGATGCGGCCCTCGCCGAATGGGTGGCCTTGGCCCATCCGCGCAGAGTGCATGCCGGAGGCGTGATCGCCGAGCAGGGGGAGGAGCCGCCCGGCCTGCAGCTTCTGCTCGAGGGCCGCGCCCAAGCGTTCATCCTCGCCCAAGGCCAGAGCGAGCCGGTTGGCCACCACACCGCACCGACCTGGATGGGCGCGATCGCCGTCTTGACCGGGGGCACACTCGGCGTGCGCATGCAGGCCGAGACCGACTGTCGCCTGGCGACGGTCGCCCCCGAGGACTTCAAGCGTATGGCCTTTGCCCAGCCCGAGATCCATCAGCGCGTGATGCGCCAGGTGGCCCCCGTGATGAGCCGCATCACCGAGCGCGAGCAAAACCAGGAGCGCCTCGCTTCTCTGGGCACGATGGCGGCCGGCTTGGCCCACGAGCTGAACAATCCCGCCGCCGCGGCGCGCCGGGCGGCCGCTCAAATGACCGAAGCCTTGGAGGTGATCAGCTCGACTTTGGCCTCGTTCCTGGAGGCAGGCATAGGGCGCGAGGGCGCCAAGCAGCTCGTGAAGTTGCAACAGCAGGCCCTTGCCCAAGCCGCTTCGGCGACGGCCTTGGACGCTTTGGACGCCTCCGACGCCGAGGAGGAGTTGCTCGCGCGCATGGAGGACTTGGAAGTACCGGAGCCCTGGCGCTTGGCCGAGCCTTTGGCTGGGGCTGGTGTCGATCAAGCATGGCTTGACCGCGTCGCCGACTTGGCGGGTCCCGCGACTGGAGCTGCCTTGCGCTGGGTCGCCGCGACGCTGACGGCCGGGCGTCTCTCGGAAGAGTTGTGCGAGTCCACCGAGCGCATGTCTTCCTTGGTGGGCGCAGTGAAGTCATACGCCTACATGGACCGCGGCGCCCTGGTCGAGGTGGACATCCACGAGGGCCTTGAGACGACGTTGACGGTGCTCGGCTACAAGCTCAAGCACACTTCGATTGCGCTCGCGCGCAACTACGACCGCAGCCTGCCCAAGTTGACCGTGCGCGGCTCCGAGCTCAACCAGGTGTGGACGAACCTGCTCGACAACGCGATCGACGCGCTCGGGCAGGAGGGCGCGATCGAGATCGCCACGCGTCGCGACGGCGACTGCGCGCTCGTCCAGATCGCCGACGACGGCCCCGGCATTCCCGCGGATGTCCAGGTGCGCATATTCGACCCGTTCTTCACGACCAAGGACGTCGGTCGCGGCACCGGGCTCGGCCTGGCGACGGCGCGGCGCATCGTCGTCGAGCGCCACGACGGCTCGCTCAGCTTCGAATCGCGGCCCGGGCGTACCGTGTTCAGCGTGCGTATCCCATTCGCCCAGCCGGCTACAGGATGACGGCCGAGCGACGTCGAGCCAGGGAGCCCGCTGAGCGCTAGTCGCGCCGTGGCGGCAGCTTTACGATGCCGATGAAGAAGTCGTCGATCTGGTGCACGATCTGCTTGAAGCGCTCGAAGTCGACCGGCTTGGTGATGTAGGCGTTGGCGTGCATCTTGTAGGAACGCGTCACGTCCTCCTCGGCCTCGGAGGTCGTGAGCACGATCACGGGGATCGTCGAGAGCTCCGGGTCGCCCTTGATCTCGGCCAAGACCTCGGCCCCGCTCTTGCGCGGCAGGTTGAGGTCGAGCAGGACCAGGTCAGGACGCTCGCGCCCGGCGTGCTCGCCTTCGCCGCGCACGAAGCGCATCGCCTCGACTCCGTCGCTGACGACCGACAGCACGTTGCCGACCTTGTGCTCGGAGAACGCCTCGCGAATCAAGAGCACGTCGCCTGGGTCGTCCTCGACGAGCAGGACCGAGATCAGGTCGGCGTTCATGTGGCTCTCTCCTTGGGGCTCTCGAGGATTGGCAGAGTGAAACGGAAGCAGGCTCCGTCCGAATAGTCGGTGTCGAGCCAGATGTGGCCACCGTGATATTCGACGATCTTGCGGCACAACGCCAGCCCGATGCCCGTGCCCTCATACGTCTCGCGCGAATGCAGCCTTTGAAAGATCAAGAAGATGCGCTCGGCGTACTCGGGATCGATGCCGATGCCATTATCTAAACAGCTTATCTCCCACTCTCCGGCGCGCTGGTTTGCCGCGATGCGCACCGCCGGCGCTTCGGCGCCGTGGAACTTGAGGGCGTTCGCGATCAGGTTCTGAAACAGGGAGGCAAGCTGGCCGCGATCGCCGCGCACCGTGGGCAGCGCGTCTGACACGACGCTCGCCCGCGAGTCCTCGATGGCGCCTGCCAGCGACGCTTGGGCGCTTGCGAGCGCATCGTTCAGATCGACCTCGGTCTGCGCGCGTCCGCTGCGTCCGACCCGTGAGAAGGCGAGCAGATCGTTGATCAAGGTCTGCATGCGCTTGGCGCCGTCGACCGCGAAATCGATGTACTGGTCGGCGCGCTCGTCGAGCCGGCCGCGATAGCGTGTCTGCAATGCCTGGCAGAAGCTTGCGATCTTGCGCAGCGGCTCCTGCAGGTCGTGGGAGGCGACGTAGGCGAACTGCTCGAGCTCGGCGTTGGAGCGCTGCAGCTCGCGCGCCTGCTCCTCGACGCGCGCGTGCGCCGCTTCGACGGAGGCCAGCTCGTGCACGATCCGCTCGCGCATGGCCTCGATCTCCACGCCCACTGCCGCGATCTCGCGCGGGCCGCTCGCGACCTGCAACGGCGTGGCGAACTCCCCACCGGCCACGCGCCTGGCTTCGGCGCCCAGGCGGGCGAGCGGACGCGTGATCGTCTGACGCAGCAGGTAGCCGGCGCCGAGCACGCCGCCGAGGATCAGCACGGCGGCCACGATCAGCAGCAGTTGCAGGTTGTAGGCCGCTTTGTCGAGCTTGTCGTGCGTGTGGGAGTCCTCGGCTATGAGCGCGCTCTGCAATCGCGCCAGCGAAACCCGCACCGCGTCGAACAACTGCTTGCCCCGCAGGTCGACGGCGACCGAGCGGTGGGTCGCAGGCGAGGCGAGCGCGGGCACCGCGTAGCGGTGCTCCCAGGCGCGCGATGCCGCCCCGACCATCGCCAGCTCGGCTGCCACGCCGGGGCCGGTGGCGTGCTCGTTGGCGCGCAGTGTCGCCAGCGCTCTGGTTTCCTGTCGAAGGCCGTCTCGATATGGCGCCAGGAAGCTCGAGTCGGCCGTGATCACGTAGCCACGCACGCCGGTCTCCTGGTTGACCAGCGCGCTTTCAAGCGACAGCGCCGCACGGCGGGCCGGACCGACCTGGTCGAGCAGAAGCGCGCGGTTGCGGTCCAGTTCGCGGTTGGCGAACAGGGCCAGGCCGATCCCGATCACGGCGAGCGTCAACAGCACGCCGATCGTCGCGGCGAGCAGGCCGCCCACGCTCATCGCGTCGATGCGCCTGGCCACGCGAGCCGCGGGGCTACCCGACAAGCTCACGCCGAGGCGTCCCCACTCGTGCCGACGAGCAGCATTGCGACATCGTCGCTCAGGGCCTCACCGTTGAGCCGCTCGGCCCGCTCGATCAATTCGTCGAGCAAAGCGCGTGGCCGCTCGCGCCAGCCCGGCTGAGCAGCGATCAGCTGCTCGAGCAGCCGGTGCAGGCCGGCTTCGCCGAGGCGCTCCGGGCCGCTGGAGACGCGACCCTCGATGATGCCGTCGGTGTAGAGCAGGATCGTCCAGTCCTCGGGCAGACGCGTCTGGTGCGGGCGCCACGCGCCCTCGCCGATGCCGATTCCCGCTCCGCCGGCGCCGTCGGACAGACTCGAGACCGCAGCGCCCGTGATCAGCGCGGGGCGAGGATGGCCCGCGCAGATCGTCGAGACCGTCTCGAGGTCGCGCCCGATCTCCAAGGTGCACAGGGTGGCGAACAGGCCGTCGATGTGGCGCTCGTGCTCGAACACCTCGCGCAAGGTCTGAAGGACCGCCTCGGGCGCCTTGCCGGCGAGCGCGAGCGCACGCCAAGCGGCGCGCAGGCTGACCCCGATCGCCGCTTCGTCGGGGCCGTGGCCGCACACGTCGCCCACGACCACGTGCAGGCTGCCGTCGTGGCGCTGCACCAGGTCGATGAAGTCGCCGCCGAGCAGAGCCCTGCTGCGCCCGGCTCTGTAGCAAGAGCTGACCCACACCGAGGTGTCTCGGAGTAGTGGCTTGGGCGCCAAGCCCCGTTCCAAGCGAGCGACCTCACGCGCCTGCAGGTCGGCAAGGAGCAGTGCCCGCTCGGCCTCCTCGGCCTGGCGACGGCCGATCGAGTAGCGGATCGAGCGTACGAGCTGACGGCCCTCGACACGCCCCTTGATCAGATAGTCCTGCGCGCCGGCCTGTACCGCGGCAACACCCGCGGCCTCGTCGTCGAGGCCGGTCAACACGATCAGCGGGATCGAAGGCATCCGTGCGCGCAATCTGCTCACGGCCTCGATGCCCGAGGCATCCGGCAGTCCCAGATCGAGCAGCACGCAATCGACCGATGGGCCCACCGCGGCGAGAGCGTCCTCGAGCAGCCGGCTGCGCACGATCCGCGCGCGCGGCAGCACGTCGATCAGCTCGTCTTCGACCAGCAGCGCGTCGCCGTCGTCGTCCTCGACGAGCAACAGGGTTATGTGCTCATGCGAGGCGCTCTGCCCGCCGTCGGCGATCACGACGGTCCGAGCAGGTCAGCACTTTCCCCCATGGGGGCCATCTTATGTATCGAGCCGGAACTCGCCGTTCTCGTAGATGACGCGTTCCTCGCCGCCGCGCAATTGCGCGGTGACGGTGCGGTCGGTGGTCGAGACGATGTCGGTGTGCACGCTGGAGTGGTTGAAGCCCATGCGCAACCAGTCCTCGGGCTTGACAGTGGCTGGGTCGCCGGCGTAGGCGTCCTGGTAGGAGCGGCCCAGTGCTATGTGGGTGTTGCCGAAGGGGCCGCCCACGTTCTCGTCATACAGCGTGTGGGCCATGAAGCGCGTGATGCGCGAGAAGCGTTTGTCGGTCAGCGAGAACTCGCCCACCTTGTCTGCGCCATCGGTGGCGATCATCTCGCTCAGCACGGCTTCGTTCTCTGTGGCGCTCGCTTTGGTAACCCGCCCATCCGAGAACTCGAGGCGGATGCCCTTCACGAGGTTGCCGTAGCGATACAGGGGCTGGTTGAACTCGATCCAGCCCTCGGTGCCGCGCCAGTCCGGGCTCGTGAAGATCTCGAAGCTCGGGATGTTGCGCCCACGCCCGCCCAGCCAGCGCCGCCGCTCGCCGATCCCCACCCACAGATCCACGTCCTCGCCCTGGACGTGCACGCGCTCTATGTCCAGAGCGTCCAGCCGCTCCCTGGTCTCGTCCAGACGCCTGCCGACCTCGCGCCAGCGCTCGATCGGGTCCTCGACATCCAAGAAGCAGGCATGCACGATCTGCTCCCAGTACTCCTCCTCGGTGAGTCCCGCCTCGGCGGCCATCGCCGCGGTTCCATACAGCCCGAGCGTCCAGCTGAAGCGACCTTGGTTCTCCTTCTCGGTGCGCCAGTCCAGCAGCCGGCGCATCGCGTCTCCACGGCGCATGATGCGCGCTGGGTCCACCGACTCCAAGGCGTGCGGATCGCTTTCGGCGAGCACCGATACCTGGTGGTCCATTTCGTCGACCAGCCCTCGCATGTACTTGGCGGGGAAATAGGCGAGCTGGGCATCGCTCGCGGTCTCGAAGAAGTCCTTGGAAAAGTTCGTGTGCGCGTCGTCGTCGGGTTCGTACGCGCCGATCGCGTGTCCGCCGGCGCGCCACACGGCCTTGCGCAGCTCGGCATACAGCGGCTTGGCGCTTTCGGGCGCCGCGATCCTCACGACCTCGCCCGGCTTGACGCCCTCGCCGCCGCCGAGCGCGAAGTTGACGAGCACCGACGCGTAGCGCTCGAGGATCTCTTGGGGTGGCGTGTATGTCATGGCCGTGACCTTACCTTTCCAGGGACTCCGCCAGCTCCAGCCACGAGGACTCCAGTCGCTCGCGCTCGCCCACCAGACGCTCGAGCTCGCGTTGCAGCTCGCCCAGGCGAGCGTGATCGGTGGCGCTTGTGGCCATCTCCGTTTGAACGCGCGCCTCTTCGCCGGCAAGCTTCTCGATCGCGCGCTCCATGCGAGTCGCCTCGACTTCGCGGCCGCGGCTCTCCTTGCGCGCGAGCCGCGCGGCAGCCCCTGGAGAGAGCTTGTCGGCGTTGGCGCTCTGCGCGGCTCCCGTCTCGCCCCGATCCTCGCGTTCGCTCAGGTACTGCTCGATGCCTCCAGGCACGTGCCTGATGGCGCCCCCTTCGATTGCGTAGACCTGGTCGCACACGCGCTCCACGAAATAGCGGTCGTGGCTCACCACCACCAGCGTGCCCGGCCAGCTGTCGAGCAGATCCTCCAGCGATCTGAGCGTGTCGATGTCGAGGTCGTTGGTGGGCTCGTCGAGCAGCAGCACGTTGGGGCCGCTCATCAAAAGTCGCATCAGCCCCAGCCTGCGCCGCTCGCCGCCCGATAGGTCGGACACGAGTGTTCGCGCCTTCGTCCCGCGAAAGCCGAAACGGTCGCACAGCAGCGACGCGCTGATTTCGCGTCCGTCGCTGAGCACCGCCTGTCCGCGCACCTCCTCCAGGGACTCCAACACGCGCAAATGCCCCGGGATCTCGCTCGCCTCCTGGGAGAGGTGAGCCAACTTGACGGTCTCTCCCCGCTCGACGGCGCCCGCGGTCGGGTCGAGCTCGCCCGCCAGCAGGCGCACGAGCGAGGTCTTGCCAGACCCGTTGACGCCCACGAGCGCCACGCGGTCTGCGGGCCCGAGCCGCCACGTGACGTCTTTGAGGAGCTCTCGTTCCCCGAGCGTCAGAGACACGTGCTCGACGTCCATCACCTTGTTGCCCAAGCGTGTGCCCGCAAAGCGGGCCAGTTGCACCTTGTCGCGCGCCTGCGGCTCGTCGGCGATCAAGGCCTCGGCCGCCTCGATCCGGAACTTCGGCTTGGTCGTGCGCGCCGGCGGCCCGCGACGCAGCCAAGCGAGCTCCTTGCGCAGCAGCTGCTCGCGACGCCCCGCCCGGGCGGCCGCTTGGCGGTCTCGCTCCGCGCGTGCCAGCACATAGGCCGCGTAGCCGCCTTCGTACTGGTGCACGGCGCCGCCGTCCACCTCCCAGGTGGCGGTGCACACCGCGTCCAAGAACCAGCGGTCGTGCGTGACGACGAGCATCGCGCCGCGCCGCGCCGCCAGGTGGCGCGCCAGCCAGTCAACGCCTTCCACGTCCAGATGATTGGTCGGCTCGTCGAGCAGCAACAGCTCGGGCGGGTCCAACAGCAGGCGGGCCAACGCGATGCGTCTGCGCTCCCCGCCCGAGAGCTTGGCGAGCGGCGTATCGATGCCGGCTGGGAAGCGCTTCAGCGCCACTCCGCCCAACAGCCCGCCGAGCACGTCTCTGAATGCGCGATCCCCGGCCCACTCGTGCTCGGCGCGTTCGCCGACGAGCACCTGGCGGATCGTGGCGTCGCGGTCGAGCTCGTCCTGCTGGCCCAACAGGGCCACGCCCACATCGCCGCTGCGCGTCACCGTGCCCGCGTCGGGCTGCTCTACGCCGGCGACGAGCTTCAGCAGCGTCGACTTGCCGCCCCCGTTCTCGCCGACCACGCCGATCCGCTCGCCGGAGGCGACGCCGAGCGTGACGCCGGCGAGCACCGTGCGGCTCGCGAAGCCCTTTTCGACGTCCTTCAGGTTGACCAGGTTGCGTGGCGCCGCCATCGGCCAATCGTGGCGGATCTCAGACGCTCACGACTTCGCCGCGGCGGCCTTGTTTGATTTAGTGACCGAATATGCCCAGCAGCGGTTACTTGAGGAGGATCGTTCTGTGCACGCCGTGGCGCCAGCGGCTGAGCCCTGGCCCCGGGGTCGGTCACCGGCCCTGCGAGGTCGCCCCGGTTCAATAGCCCCCGCCGTAAACGTTGCCGCTGTTATCCATCCCGGGCCCGCCGTTTGCCATCGAGTGCGTGCCCGCCTGGCTGGCGGTCTGGGCGCCGTTGTCGATCGCCTGCTGGACGGGTAGGTCTGGGGTGAGAGCGAAGCCCTCTCCCTGACCGTCGGCCCAGCTCACGAACTGCTTTAGCGCCGGCACCGCCGAACTGGCCGGGGCATTGGGGTCGAGCAGGCTCTCGCATGCGTTCTTCAGATCGGTGAATTTGTTGACGATCGGGTAGAACACGTGATTGTTGAGCCAGTCGTTGGCTTTGCTGTACCAGGGAGCCGGCGGCGGCGGGTCGGAGCTCGGTTGGTTGTTTGCCTCCTGCTGGGCCTGCTGGGCGCGATCGAGTTCTTCTCGCTCCCTGCTCATGCCGGTCGGATCGCTGTTGTCGATCGGGTCATCGCCAGCGTAGGCATATAGGTTCAACCCGCCGCCGAAAAGGCTGGGATCGCGTTCGGTGAAGCGTCCCTCTTCCGGTTCGTAGTCGCGCTTGCCGAAGTGCACGAGGCCCGTCAACGGGTCGCTCAGCCCGCCCGCGTAGCCGATCGCCAATGCAAACGATGGGTTGGAGTCGCGCAGTACCTTGCCGTAGGCGTCGTATTCGGTTTCCCTGACCGGTTTGCCTTCGCCGTCGGCGATCACCACGGGCGAGCCGAGCGAGTCGGTGGCCACGTAGAACCGCGCGCCTTCTCTTTCCAGGCCGATCAGGCGCCCGAGCCCGTCATAGAAATAGGAGCTGAGCGTTCCATCGGGTGCGATGCTCGCCGTCAACCGGTCCGGGTTTTCGGGGTCTCCGTAGAGGAAGCGTTCGGGTTTGCCGGCGTCTTCGGTGCGCGCCGCGCGACGACCGAGCGCGTCGTAGTCGTAGGTGACCGTCGTGGCCCCGATCGTGGCGCTCTGCAGTTCTCCCGGACGCATGCCGTAGGTGAATTTGTCGGATCCCCGTTCGCGCAGCTGCCCGTCTTCGTCGTAGGCGTATTTGGTGGAACCGAGTTCGACCGCGCGCCCCTGACCGTCGTAGCTCAGTTTGCGTTCGCTCGAGCCACCGCTCTGACGCGAGGTCAGGTTGCCGTCGGCGTCGTATGTGTACTTCTGGGTTTGGCCCGGCAAGCCCCCCAGGGTAACTTCGGTGAGGCGGCCGTCCTTGTCGTAGCTGTAGCTGTAGCTCGCGGTTTTGCCGGCGATCGTCTGCGCGCGAGTTGTGATTCGCCCGGTGTGTTCGTTGCGCGTGACTTTTTCGGAGAAGACCGGGTTTTCAGCGACGCCGACAGCGCGTTCGTCCTCTTCGCCGTAGGCGTCGTGGTGGAGTGTCTCGGTGAAGGTGCCGTCCCCGATTTCCCGCGGCAGTCCCGTTGCTTCTTCGCGAGCGATCGTGAACGGCCCCGAGCCGGTGAGCAGCCCGTCTTCGTCGTAGCTGAGTGGAGTGTCGGCGCTGCCCGCGGCGCCCGCGTCGAGCGCCATGTCGCTGATGCGCCCGTCCTGGTAGGAATAGGTGTAGGTGCCGATCGTGGTCGTGACGCTTTTCGCTTCTTCGGAGAGCGCGAGCTTGATGGGCGCGTCGCCGTCGAAGCTCGGCGCGAGCGTGTAGGTCGATTTGTCGGTGTTTTCGCGCTGCAGCGTCCGCGGGTCGCTGGTTTTCGGGAGGTATGCGGCCGTGACCTTCCCGCTGCTGGAGGCTTCGCTTTGGCTGAGCCTGCCGGCGCTGTCGTAGCTGTCTGTCAGTTCGCGCCCGCCCGGCTGGGTCAGCTTGGTCGGTCGGCGCCGCAGGTTGTATTCGACGCTTGTGCCCGAGGCCTGGGTGGGTGCGGCGAAGAAGTCGGGCAGCCCGACCGGGCTGTAGCCGAGCTTGCTTTCGCCTCCCGAGGGAGCGATCACCGAGGTGAGCTCGCCGGCGGCGTCGTGACCGAACTGGAACTCGGCGCCAGCCTGGTCGGTGAACCGTAGCGCCTGCCCGTCCGCGTCGTTTTCGTAGACATAGGGTTCTTCGCCGCCGGCTTGCACCTTTTCGAGCTCGCCGTGCGCGTCGTATGTAAACGCCTGAGAGTGCGCCCCCTGTTTGAGGCTTGTCAGCTCGCCCTTGGCGGTGTTCCAGGCGAACGCGGTCGGCAGACTGGAGTCGGTGCTCGTGGCCGACACCAGCTCGTCGTGCGCTCCGAAGCTCGCCGTGCTGACTCGTCCTTGGGGGCTGGTCGTGGTGAGAGTGCGCGTGCCGGCTTCATAGACGGTGCTCGTCGGTTTCTCGCCGTCGATCGAGAGAGTTTCGCTCAGCTTTGTGAGCGACAGCGGGTTGTCCTGTTCGGCGAGCTGCACTTCGCGCGTCTGGCTGAGGTTGAGATCGTCAGCGCCTTCGGGCGTGATCACGTTCAGTTCGCGCACGATCGGAGCCGCCAATCCGAAGCGTGGATCGCCCACGCTGTAGGCTGTCTCTTCGGTGCCGTCCGGCAGCGCGGTCGATGAGGTGCCGTCGGGAAAGCTCGTGTACGTGCTCACGCCGCCGGCTGGATCGGTAACGGTGCGCGTGCTCACGCCGTAACCGGACTGGGAGTCCCCGTATGTAGTGGTCAGATCGTCTGGGGCTTTCACGGTGACCACCTTTTCCGAGCCACCGAACGGCGACGCTTGGATCGAGCTCGACAGCGTCGTCTTGCCCCCGGCCTGGTCGGTGTCCGCGCGCAGGCGCCCCAGAGTGTCGTATTCGATCGTGCTCGACTTCCCGTTGGCGTCGGTGAAGCCCGTCAGCTGACCGGCCGTGTAACTCGCTTCCCAGTGGTTGCCGTCCGGGTCCGTGACCTTGCTCAGCTGACCTTCGCCGTTCACGGTCAGGCGCGTTTTCTGACCGCCCGGAGCGACGATTTCCGTCGGTTCGCCCGCGCCGCCACGGTCGATCGTGGTGGTGCGCCCGTATTGATCGACGATGTTGCTGAGACGTCCTTCGGCGTCGTAATCGAAGCCGAGCAGCTTGGTGGCGGTGAGCGAGTCGTACACCGCCGTCTCGCGCCCGCCCGGGTTGAATTCGTCGATCCGCGCCCCGCCGTCGGTTGGCACCAGCTCGTTGCCGTTGCTGACGCCGGCGAGCGAGGTCTTCATGCGCAGCACGCTGCCGAAGCCGTCGCTGATCAGCAGCGAGCCGTTGCCGCTTGCGGCCAGACCGCCGACCGAGTAGAGCAGCGCCGCCGTCGCCGGGATGCCGCCCTGGCTCGGGTCTTGTGCGCCACCGCCGGCGATCGTCGCGATGGTCCCGGCAGGGGTGATCAGGCGGACGTCGGAGAGCTCGGCCACGTACAGGTTTCCGTCGGGTCCGATGTCGAGCGTGCCCGGGCTTTCGAGCTCTGCCTGGGTGGCCGCGCCTCGGTTGCCGCTGTGGCCGGCCGTGCCGTCTCCCGCGACCGGCGTGACCGTGTTGCCCATGATTCGCACCACCTTGTTCGCCGAGCCGTCGCTGACGAGGATTTCCCCGTTGGCCGTAACCGCGATTCCCTCGGGGTCTTCGACTCCTTCGGTGCGCTGCGTGCTCGAGTTGTAGTTGACGACGCTCAGTACGCCCGCCGTGTCCACGCGCTCGATCAGGCCGTCGTCGCGGTCGGCGATGTAGAGACTGCCGTCGGGACCGAGCGCGATCTGGCCCGGGTAGAACAGCTCCGCCTTGGTCGCCTTCTGGCCGATCGCTTCCTGTGCCTGCTCGCGGCCGCCGCCCGCGACGGTGGAGATCGACCCGTCGGGTGCGATCTTGCGGATGCGCCCCGAATATTCTTCGAGCAGTTCTTCCAGTTCCTTTTCGGTCTTTGGTTCGGCTTCGATGTTGCCGAACTCGTCGGTCACGTAGATCGATCCGTCGGGGCCTTGCGCCAGCGATGAGGGGCAGGACAGGCTCGCCTGCTTGGCCGGACCGCCGTCGCCGCCCTCGCCCTGGACGCCGGTGCCGGCGAACGTGGAGATCGTGCCGTCGGGCCTCACCTCGCGCACCTTGTTGGCCTCGCAGTCGGCGATCAGGACGCTTCCGTCGGCCAGTTCGAGCACTCCCTCGGGGAATTCGAGCTGCGCTTCGGTGGCGGGCTCGCCATCGCCCAGGTTCGAGCCGCCTCCCGCGAACAGCGAGAGCACGGGCGCGATCGTCTGCACGCTCGTGTCGGCCCCGTCGCCGCTGTGCAGCACGCCGGCGGCAGGGTCATAGCTGTCGTGGCCGCTGATGTCCCATTCGCCGAGGCCGGTGCCCGCCACGTTGGCCGAAGGTCCGACCTGGACCTGCTCGGTGTCGGAGACCGGTGTCAGCTCGCGGGCGGTCGTGGTGCATTTGTCGCTTGCTTCGTAGGGTGAGCCGAACTCGCTCGGGTTGTAGGTCCCTCCGGCGCCGCCCCCGCCGCTGGAGTACTCGGTGCACTGGTAGGTCGCGCCCACCCAGTAGGTGAGCTGGACGTCCGCGGTCGCGCTGCCCGTCACGAGGCGTCCGAAGCCGTCGCGGCGATCCCACACGAAGCTGTATTGGAGGCCGCTGGCTTTGCCCGGCGCCACCGCCTGGGCGCCGTGTTCGCAGGCTTGCCCGCCCGGCATGCAGTACTCGTGGTGGAAGCTGCGCCCGAGGATGTCGATGTCGAGGTCGATGTGGTCGACCGATTTGGGCACGCTTTCGCTGGAGGTGATCGGCACGACGATCGCGTTGGCGCCCTTGTAGCCGGCGACGCGGTCGGACTGGTAGTGCAAGGAGAATGGGGTGCCCTGCAGCGGCACGTCCTCGGCCACGGCTTCGCTGTCGCACAGGATCGTCGAGCCGCCCGGCGCGTGGCAGGACTGGTCCTCGGGCGGGTCCTGGTTGGTCGGCGGCGGCGGCGGTTCGGGTCGTTCGTGTTCGGGCAGGAAGTTGAAGTCCCACGAGGAGAAGTGCGTGACCGGCACGCGCCACAGGCTGTCGCCCGCTTTGTAGAGCGCGGCCAGCGATTTCAGCTCGTCGCTCGAGATCCCCAATTCGGAGAGCTCCTGCTGAGTGGCGGCCTGTTCGCCCGAGTCCACCGCGATCGTGGCCGTGCCCCCGCTGGTCGAGAGGATCTTCACGACCAGCCCGTTGCTAGAGGCGCCCCACTGGCCGCTGGCGGGATCGTAGGAGCCACTCGGCACTTCGGCGCCAGTGGGGAAGCCCAAGAAATTGTTGACGTAGGTGATCACGGGCTTGTCGAAGGTCACAGAGCTCGCGCCCGCTTCGACGGCCTCATCGACCGTGAACGCACTCGCGTACGTATAGGCCGAGGTCGGCGGCAGGCTGCCGGGCATCGCCTCGGAGCCGTATTCGCCGACGGTGAACTCGGTGGCGCGCACGTGCATGTCGGTGAGCGCCTGGCTGCCTCCGCCCGGCAGGTGCATCGTGGCGTGAGTGCCGGCCCCAAACAGCAGGGTGACCTGGCGGGTGCCGCTGGCGTCGGTCTCGACTTCGCCCTCGGCCACCTGGAAGGGCGTGCTGGAGGCGAGGTCGATGTCGTCGGCCTGGCCTTGGTAGGCGCTCAGCGCGACGCCGGGAGCGCTCAGCGACTGGTTGGCGGGTACCTGGAGGGTGCTCTGGACCGGTATGTAGCCGGCGCGGGCGAAGTCGAAGGTGAGCGTCTGCCCTCCATCCACCGCCATCGCGAAGCTGCCGTCGGAGGCCGTGTCGGTGTAGCCGTATTCGCCGTGGGCCAAGACCGTCACGCGCACGCCGCCGAGCGGTTTGCCTTTGGTGTCGGTGACGACGCCGTGCACCAGAGCCGCAGCGGCTTCGGTGATGACCGACGGGCTCGACAGCCCCAACTGGATCGGATCGGCGCCTTCGAATAGGAACGCGATCGAGGCCCTGAACGAAGTCGCTTCGCCGCCGCTCAGGTTGGTCGCGACTTCGGAGGCGCGAGGCGCCGGTGCGTCGCTCGGTCCCGGCGCGGGCGCCGCTCCTTCGACGGGCACCGGCGTGTTGGGCGGCGGATTTTCGCCGGCCGGTTCTTCGCTGGGCTCTTTCGTCGGTTTTTCAGTGGGCTGTTCGGAGGGTTTTTCCGACGTTTTTCCGACCGGTTCGCTCATGGGGCCGAGGGCGGGGATCGCTGGCAGGGCGAGCGTCGGGTTCGACAGGGTGGGGCCCTGGGAGCCCGAGACGGTCACCTCGCCGTGGGATGAGGCGCAGTTGTTCTTCGGGTGGGGATCGTGAAAGCGCCCGAGGGTGGCCACGCAGGCGATCAAGAAGTATTTGCCGGGAGCGGTCCCGATCGGCACCACGAAGCTGAGCGTCTTGCGTGGCGATGAGCCCTTGGCGGAGATCGTCAGCTGTGCACCGCCACCCCTTGGCGGGCGGTGAGCGGCGAGCGAGGCGCGTGGTGAGAGGTAGACCGAAACCAGTCCGGGCACGTGCACGTGAGGAGTGCGTCCGACGCGCTTGAGGGCCACCGAGACCGGGAAGGCCTTCCCCGGCAGGGCGCCCGTGCCATGTGGGATCACCGCGCTCACGGTCAGATCCGCGTTGCGAGTGCCCGCGCGGGCAAGAAGCCCCGCCGGGGCATGGCGCACGGCGAGGTAGTCGCGGCGCGCGTGGGTTCTTTGGTGGCGATGAGACCGTCGATGACCGCTGTGGCCTGGGACGCCCGCCAGAGCAGTGCTCGCCAGCAGCAGCAGCGCGCAAAGCAGGATCGGTCCAATGCCACGGTGCCCACGTGTCCACGTCCGGTTCATCGTCCTTGCTCCCTGAAAGCTCGTGATCTGGTGGGTCGTCCGGCCGCCGGCAGGCCCACGGGCGCGGTACGCCACACAGAAACTTAATCAAATCTTAAGAAGCGGGTGGTGGTTTGACTCAGTTCACGTCCGGCGGTGCTTTGGAGCGGCAGGGCCGTGGCCGAGCCGAGGAGCGGCTACGGCGCCGCGGGCACCACCGCGAGCGGGCCGTCAGCGCTCGCCAAGTCGCTGGTCTGGAACGCGGGCGAGTCCAGGCGCTCGACGCGATCGATCAACCCGAGAAACTCCTCGGCGTCCTCCAGGAAGCTGATCTTAGGGGTGCGGTAGTGCATCGGTACGACCCACTTCGGTCGCAGGCGGTCGACGATCGCCTTGGCCCCGCTCGCGCCGATCGTGGGGCCGCCGCCGACCGGCAGGATCGCCATGTCGAGCTCGCCGATCGCCTCGGCCTGCTCGGGGCGCAGTTCGCTCTGGCCGAAGTCGCCGAAGTGGGCGACTCGTACGCCATCGAGCGTGAACACGAAGATCGTGTTCGGGCCGCGCTGGGTGCCGGCCGCCTCGTCGTGCTCTGAGGCGACGGCCACCACCTCGCCGATCGGGGACTCCAGGCGTCCGGCTGTGGAGCGCAGGGTTGCGGGTTCGCCGGGGATCGCCTCGACGCCGTTGTGGTCCAGGTGCTCGTGGGTGACGAGCAGCAGGTCCACGCCCTCGGCGGAAATCGGCGGGTAGTCGAATTTCATGCCGCGGCTTGCCATCGGGGAGAGGTCGCCGAAGGGGTCGATGAATACCTTCGCCTCGGGACCGGTCAGGGCGAAGGCGGACTGGCCGAACCACTCAACGTGCATGCTGCTCCTCCAGTTCTCGGGTTTTGTCGCTTACAGATGTGCTCCGCCGAGCGCTCGCGGCCAGGGCGCCGTCGAGCGAGGGCTCCTCGGCGTGCTCGTAGCGCCCGCCCCTCAGCAGCGAGGCGCCGGCGGCGATCAGGCACGCGACGATCGCAAACGCGAAGGCCGTGTGCAGGCCTTCCCTGAACGGGCCGGAGATCAGATGCGGAAAGAACGTGGGTCCGGTCAGGACCGCCCTGGCGTGGGCCCCGACCGCGTCCAGGGCGTGGGCGCCGACAAGGCTCTGGATCGGGTTGTAGCCCAGGAAGGCGGCGAACAGGATCGAGATCGGCGGCGCGTGGGCGACGCGGGCGGCCACCTCCGGGGAGAGGCCGTGGGCCTCCAATCCCGATTGCGCGGCGGCGGGCAGGCTGGAGGCGAGCCCGACGATCAACAGCGTGAAGAAGATCCCGACCGAGAGCACCTGCGCGGAGTTCTGGAAGGTCTGGTTCATCCCGCCGCCCGCTCCGCGCGCGCCGGGCGGAAGGCTGTTCATGACCGCCGCCCGGTTGGGCGAGGCGAACATGCCCATCGAGACGCCCGTCAGGAACAGCACGAAGGCGAACACGCCGTACTGGAAGTCGGTCGGCAGGAGCATCATCAGGCCGAAGCTGAGCGCTGCGCCGAGCATGCCGCCGGTCGCGAACGGACGCGCGCCGAAGCGGTCTGAGAGAAATCCCGACGTGGGCCCCGCGATCAGCATGCCCACCGTGAGAGGCAGCATGTAGATGCCGGCCCACAGCGGCGTTTCGGTGAAAGAGTAACCGTGCAGGGGCAGCCAGATGCCCTGCAGCCAGATGATCAACATGAACATGAGCCCGCCGCGCGCGACGGCCGAGAGGAACGTCGAGAGCGTGCCGAATGTGAAGGCCCTGATGCGAAACAGGGCAAGGTCGAACATCGGCTCGGCGACCCTGCGCTCGACCGCCACGAACGCGCTCAACGACACCGCCGCGGCGGCAAGCAGGGCGAGCACGCGAGGGGAGGTCCAGCCGGTCGCATGGCCGCCGTAGGGGCGGATGCCGTAGGTGACAGCCACCATCACGAGGATCAGCCCGGCCGCGAAGGTCGTGTTTCCCCACCAGTCGATCGAGGCGCGTTTGGGCTGGCTGCGCTCCTCGAGCTTCAGGTACCCCCAAACCGTCCCGAACAGTCCCACGGGAACCGAGATCAGGAACACCAGGCGCCAGTCGATCGGAGCCAGCAGGCCACCCAGGATCAGGCCTACGAACATGCCGCTGACGCCGACGATGTTGTTTATCCCGAGCGCCATGCCGCGCTGGTTGACAGGGAAGGCGTCGGTGATGATCGCGGCCGCGTTGGCCAGCAGGCACGCACCGCCCATTCCCTGCACGATGCGAAACACGATCAGGTAGTCAGCGCCCGCGCGGCCCTTCATCCAGTCCACCGCGAGCAACAGCGAGGCGAGCGTGTAGATGACGAAGCCCAGGTTGTAGATGCGCACGCGCCCGAACATGTCGCCGAGGCGGCCGAGGCTCACGATCAGAACGCTGGAGACGACCAGGTAGCCGAGGATCATCCACAGCAGGTAGAAGCTGTTGGCCGGCACGAGCGGATCGAGATGGATGCCCCTGAAGATGGCGGGCATCGCGATCAGCGTGATCGAAGCGTCGAGTGTTGCCAGTAGCACCGCCAGGGTTGTGTTCGAGAGGGCGATCCACTTGTAGCGGTCGAGGTGCGAGGAGCCCGCGCGGGCCGAAGGGGGAGGGGAAAGCCGCAAGGCTCTGACTCTAGCCCCGGCGGACGATCCTCCGCGCGGGTCCCGTCTGAGCACCGATTCAGCGGGGCGTTGGGGCCCCGGCCGGTCGCGGCTCGGGAAGGAATGGGGCCGGCGCGACGTCTGTGGTGCTAGTTTCGAGCTGCCATGTCCGCGCCCGCCTCACCGCCCACCGAGCCCGCCCAGCCTTCGCGTGGCGGCGGTCTGAGCCTGCGGATTGTGCTTTCGCTGGTCGTGATCGTGGTGATCGTGGGCGGTGTGGCGCTGCTCACCAGCGGTGGCGGCGGCAATCGGCCCAGCTCGAGCACCGAGCATGGGGTGGCCTCGCCGAAGTACAGCGGCTCGCTGGCCTCGCCGGCCCAGAACGAGCCGCCGCTCGACTTGCGCAACTACAAGGGCGAACGCGTCAACATCGCCCAGTACAAGGGCAAGGCCGTGCTGGTCACCTTCCTGTACACCAAATGCCCTGATGTGTGCCCCTTGATCGCGTCGAATCTGGGCGTGGCGCTCAACGAGATGGGGCCCGCCAAGGCCGCCAAAGTTCAGGTGATCGCCGTCTCGGTCGACCCGCGCGGCGACACGCCGAAGGCGGTGGCCGGCTTCCTGCGGCGCCATGGGGTGGCCGGGCGCATGCAGTACCTGGTCGGCTCGGCGCACGAATTGGGGCGCGTGTGGAAAGCGTGGGGCGTGGGCGCCGAAGGCGACGCCGAACAGCCGCAGCTGGTCAACCACTCAGGGCTTGTCTATGGGATCAGCGCCCAGGGCAAGGTCACGACGCTGTACGCGGCCAGCTTCACGCCGGGCGAAATCGTGCACGACGCGCCGCTACTCGCCGCGAGCTGACCCCTCCAGGCGCCGGCGCAGCTCGGGTCCGCGCCCGGCGCCGACGGCGCGCGCGGCGCGCTCGTCGGAGAGCTGAACGCCGCGGGCCTGGGCGAAGTCGAGCAGATCCTGGCGTTCTTCGCTCTCGCGAGCGGTGCGCAGGAACAGCCAGCAGAACAAGCCCAGGGTGAGGATGCTCTCCTCGATCATCATGACCGCGCCGGCCAGGTTCTGGTCGGCCAGCGGCGAGATTTTCCAGATCGTGTCGCCGTGTACGTAGTAGGGGTAGAAGACGGTGCCCGACCAGAGGAAGACGTTGCCGAGCACGGTGGCGGTCAGGCGCACTGCGACGATGTAGCCGAGCTTGGCGCCGTTGCCGAACCACGCGGGCATCGGCAGAGGCCCGAACAGGCACATCCACATGTTGATGCCGAAGGCCAGGAACATGGCGTGCTCGAGCGCGTGGACGTAGGAGTGCTTCAGGGCCGCTTCGTAGAAGAACGGCAGGTGCCACACGTAGAGGTCGATCGCCCACAGCGGGAACGCGATCAGGGGATGGGCGAGGACGCGCAGGCGGTCGAACAGCTTGACCCTGAGGATCGGTGCGATCAACGGTCCGCTCAGGCCGAGCACGATCAACAGCGCGGCGATGTCGCCGAGCAGGAGATGCTCGACCATGTGCGCGGTGAGCAGCTGCTGGCTGTCCCCGCCGAGTGAGGTGAGCGCGGCGCCGATCGTGACGAAGCCGCCGTAGAAGCATGCTTGGCGCCATCCGGGGACCGGGCGTTTCTGGCGCCCGAGCGTGTTCACGCGCTTGGCGTAGGCCAGGCCGAACAAGGCCAGCGGGCCGAGTTGGAGAAAGGCCTCCAGGGTGGTGGATGCGGCGAGCGGGGGCACGGGCACCAGCAAGCCTACGACGTGCGCGCCGCGCGGGCTGAAGCGGGCTCGCCGCGGCGGCGGCGCCTTCGCCGACCGGGCCCGCGAAGTGCCCGCGTGCCATAGACTGGCGCGCTCATGCTCTGTGCGCGCCGCATGCTGCCGACCGCGCTCGGCGGTATCGGTCTCGCGGCGCTGCTGTTCCCGCAAGTGGCCTGCGCGCACGGGATCGTGGGTAAGGCCGACCTGCCGATCCCGGTGTGGTTGTTCAGTTGGACGGCCGCGATCGTGCTGGTCGTCTCGTTCGTCGCACTTTCCACGTTGTGGAGGACGCCCCAGCTTCAGAGCGAGCATCGGCACCGGCTGTTCGCGATGCCGGCCCTGGTGGCGCGCCTGGCGAGCGCGGTGGGGGTGGGACTGTTCGCGCTTGTCGTTTACGCGGGCTTCGCGGGCGCTCAGGTGCCCAACGCGAACTTCGCGGTGACCTTCATCTATGTGGTGTTCTGGGTTGGCTTGCCGGTTGGGAGCGTCCTGTTCGGCGACATCTTCAAGGCGCTCAGCCCCTGGCGCTCGTGCGCGAGGCTGATCCGCTGGGTGGGGAGGAGGGCCGCGCCCAGAGCGTTCGCGAGGGCGCCGCTGCGCTACCCCGAGTGGCTCGGGATGTGGCCGGCGGTGGCGGCGCTGATCGGCTTCGCCTGGCTGGAGCTCGTGTACGTGCCCGCCGACCGCGACCACCCCGCGACGCTTGCGGCGCTGTCGCTGGGGTACTTCGCCACGATGCTCGTGGGCACGGCGCTGTTCGGGGTGGATGAGTGGTGCGAGCGCGGCGACGGCTTTGGCGCGTATTTCGGGCTGATGTCGCGCATCTCGGCGCTGTGCCAGGACGAGCGCGGGGTCGTATATAGGCGCAGGCTGTTGAGTGGCCTGCCCGACATGGAGATCCGCAGCGGCTCGATCGGGCTGGTGTGCACGATCATCGGCACGACGACCTTCGACGGGCTCTCGAACGGCGGGGTTTGGCGCACCAACGAGCCGCATCTGCAGAGCCTGTTCGCCGATCTGGGCTTCGGTCTGACGCCCGCGATCGAGCTGGCCTACTCGCTGGGGCTGGTGTTGAGCGTGCTTTTGATCGCAGGGGTCTATCGGTTGGGGATCGTGGGCGTGCGCAGCGTCAACCACCGCTTCTCCTCGGCCGAGCTGAGCCGCTCCTTCGCGCACACGCTCGTGCCGATCGGCTTCGCCTATGTGCTGGCCCACTACTTCTCGCTGCTGATCTGGCAGGGTCAGGCGATCGGCTATCTCGCCTCAGACCCGCTGGGCAACGGCGCCAACCTGTTCGGCACCAGCGCCTACCAGATCGATTACAAAATCATCTCCTACGCGGCCATCTGGTACGTGCAGGTGGCGGCTCTGATCGCCGGCCATGTCGGCGGTCTTGCGCTCGCCCACGACAGGGCGCTGGCGATGTACTCGAATGCGCAGGAGGCGATCCGCTCGCAGTACTGGATGCTGGCGGTGATGGTGGCCTTCACGAGCTTCGGTCTTTGGCTGCTCTCGGCTGTGGGAACATGAGGGCCGTGGCACGTCGTCTGCTTGTGGTGCTTGTCGGGGCCGCGCTTGCCGTGTCGGTTCCGAGCATGCTCGCCTCGATGTTGCTGGCTGCCGCTCCCACGGGCGCGGCCGAAGCGAGCACATCGGAGAGCTCGAGCCCGATCGCCGACCAGGGCGGCAACTACAACTATCGCTCGGAAATCACCTCGATCTCTCCCGACGCGAAGGGGCTGAGCATCGAAGTGCTCGAGTTCGCCGACCGGCTTGTGTTGACCAACCACACCGGCAAGACGGTCACGGTGTACGGCTACTCGGGCGAGCCCTACGCGCGCGTCCAAGCCAACGGGACGACCGAACAGAATGTGCGCTCGCCGGCGGTCTATCTCAACACCAACTTCTACGGCGACGTCACCGTGCCGGCGTCGGCGAGCGCCTCGGCGCCGCCGAAGTGGCAGGTCGTGGATCGCACAGGGTCCTTCGAATGGCACGACCATCGCATCCACTGGATGAGCCCGGTGACCCCGCCGCAGGTCAAGGACACTGGCAAGCGCACGTTGATCTTCCACTGGAGCGTGCCGATCTCGGTGGGCGCCCAGAAGGGGGTCGTGCAGGGGCAGCTGTTCTGGGTGCCGGACTCCTCGAAAGCGCCGGTCGCGGCGATCGTGGCCCTGATCGCGATCGTGCTGATCGCGATCGCGTTCGTGGTTTGGGTCAGGCGCCGCCGCGCCCGCACCGAGCGGGTTGAGGCGTGGTAGGTTTGGGTAGCTCATGAGTGTGCTCGCCTGCGCAATGCACTGGTATGCCTCCGCGATGTTCGTCGTCCCGGTCGTGGCGGTCGGCGGCTGGAGCTGGTGGAGTTCTCGTCGCGCCGCTCGCGACGAGGACGAGCAGGGCCCTGTCGCGCGGGCCTGAAACCGGTCTCGCCCGTGGGCGAGACAACGGGGCCAGATGCGTAGTTCAGAGGGGGTTGGCGTCCCGGGCTATGCGGGTTGGCCCGTAAGTTCGACGCCCAAGCGATGGCAAGTTCTGCCGGTTAGAGGGCTCACCAAGACTCCGTTTGCGGAAGAACTGCTATTTAGCGTCGCCTTTGGGTGGAACACCACGTATTTAAGTACTCGTACGTATTTGAGTCGCACGTGTGCTACGATGTTGCGCATGCGTGAGATCACACAGAGGCAGCTACGCAACGAGAGCGGCGAGATCATGCGCGAATTGGACAGGGGAGAGTCGTTTCTCGTGACGCGCAATGGCACTCCCGTAGGTGAGCTCGTGCCGATTCGTTGACGTCGGTTCGTCCCGGCCGAGGTTGCGATCGCGGCGTTCTCAGGCGTTGGTCACATCGATCACAAGCGGTTTCGTGCCGACGTAGACCGCTTCGTCGACCAGGACCCTACGCCGAGCGCTTGGGATGAGCGATCCGCCCGCGCCTGACGAGTCGCAGGCCGAGAAGCCGCGAATCCAGCGTGGTCTGCTCGACACGTCGGTGGTCATAGATCTCGAGCGTTCGCGCGTTCAGGACCTTCCTGTTGAATTGGCGGTTTCGGCGATCACGATGGCCGAGCTTGCTACTGGCCCCGAGGCGACGAGCGATCCGCAAGAGCGAGCACGCAGAATCGCGCTTTTGCAACACGCCGAAGACACGTTTGATCAACTTCCCTTCGACGTACGGGTGGCCCGAGTCTATGGACGCATCTATGCAGCCGTTATCGCGGCGGGACGTACGGCGCGCGGGCGGCGCAGCATGGATCTGCTGATAGCGGCCACGGCTCTCTCGAACCAGTTGCCGCTCTACACGCACAACGTCGACGATTTCGCCGGCGTGGACGAGTTGATCGAGATTGTTGGGGTGCCTTCCGCTGGCAGCCTTGACGAGCCGTTGCAGTCACAGCCTGCACAAAGTGCAGACGCAGATCGAGGCTAGGACGAAAGCAAAGGGGAAACGCCGAAGCTGACCCTCACGACCGCCCCGCCCCCCGGGGCGTTCTCTGCGATGACCGACCCCCCGTGAGCCTCGGCGGCTTGGCGGACTATCGCGAGGCCCAGCCCCGACCCAGGGCGCCCGCGGGCGGTGGGGGCGCGGTAGAAGCGCTCGAACACGTGGGGGAGGTCGGCCTCGGCGAAGCCGGGGCCGTGGTCGCGGACGCTAAGCAGGCCGTCTCGGAGGGAGACCTCGATCGGGCCGCCGGGGGGACTCCACTTGGAGGCGTTGTCGAGCAGGTTGGAGACGGCGCGGTCGATGCGGGCCGCGTCGCCGCTGACGAGGGTCGGCTCGAGGTTCACCTGAAACGCGAGGTCCGAGCGGCGCTGTGAACGCAGCACCGCGGTTCGCACGATCTCATCCAAGGCGACGTCTGTGACGGCGCCGCCCGGCTCGGAGCCGCGCGCCAGCTCGACGACGTCTCCCACCAAGCGGGTCAGCTCGTCGAGCTCGCCAAGGATGTCGGCGCGTAGCCCCGCCTGATCCTCGGCGGGCAGGCGGTCGGCTTCGGCCAATGTTTGGATGTTGGCGCGCAGGCTGGCGATCGGGGTGCGCAGCTCGTGGCCGGCGTCGGCAACCAGGTTGCGCTGGGCCTCGACGGAGCGCTCGAGGGCGTCGAGCGTGGCGTTGAAGGAGGCGGCCAGGCGTGCGAGCTCGTCGCGCCCGCGGGAGGGCAGCCGCTGGGATAGGTCGAGGCCGCCGGCCTGTGCCCCGCCATGGGGTACCAAGGTCTCGGTGCGCGCCGTGAAACGGGCGATCGGGGCGAGCGCGGCGCGGCCTACCAGGGCCCCCAACGCCGCCGCCAGGGCGACGCCGACGAGCGACACGATCGCGAGGATCAGGAGCAGGCGCGAGAGCTCTTTTTCGACCTCGGTCAAGGGCCGCGCGACGAGCACGGCGCCGCGCGCGCGGGTGCCCAGGGTGAGCACCCGCAGGCGGGTGCCTTTGACGGTGCGGTCGCTCAGGGCGCGTCCCTTGCCTGAGGAGGCGATCGCGCGGTCTGAGGCGGTCAGGGGGATCGTGGTCGAGGAGCCTTGGCCGCCGGGCACGTGGACGGCGCCGGAGGGTGAGACGAACTGGATGTAGCCGGAGGGGCCGCCCAGGGGTAGGGGCTGGACGTTGTTTGGGAAGCCGCCGCCGTCGAAGTCGGGTTGTCCGCCGGGCGGCATCCCGCCCGGCGAGGCGCCTGGCCCAGGCTTACCATCTTCGGGCCCGCCCGCCCCGCCCCGCGCGGCCTGCCCTGGGAGAAACGCCTGGGCGCGCTGGGTCAAGGACTGGTCGACTTCGGAGCGCAGATCCGAGCGCACCGCGACATACAGGGCGGCCGCCGCGACCAGCACCGCGACAGCCGCGGCGAGGCCGGCCGCCGCCGCGATCCGCGCGCGCAGGGTCATACCGCCTCGTCGTTTACGCGGGTCCTCATCGCCTCGCGGGGCGAGCGCGCGCACTTATACACGCGCGCGCGAGGCACCCCCCAGAGTAAACACAACAGCACACGGTCATGGCTCGCGCAACACGTAACCGACGCCCCTGACAGTGTGGATCAAAGGACGCGCGCCGGCGCTCTCCAGCTTGCGCCGCAGATAGCCGACGTAGACGCGCAGCGCGTTGGAGGCGGGGCCGAAGTCATAGCCCCAGACGCGGTCGTAGATCAGGCTGTGGGGCAGGACTCGGTTGGGATTGAGCATCAAGAGCTCGAGCAGCTGGTACTCGGTGCGGGTCAGCTCGACGAAATCGCCGTCGACGCAGGCGCCGTGGCGCGCGGCGTCGAGGTGGAGCTCGGCGAAGGACAGCGAGTCGGGATCGCCTTGGGCGCTCGTGCGCCGCAACAGGGCGCGCAGGCGGGCCTTCAGCTCCTCGACGTCGAACGGCTTGACGAGATAATCGTCGGCGCCGGCGTCGAGGCCGTCGATGCGGTCGCTGACGACATCGCGGGCGGTGAGGATGAGGATCGCGACGCGGTTGCCGAGCAGGCGCAGGCGACGGCACACCTCCAAACCGTCGATGCCGGGCAGGCCGACATCCAAGACGACGGCGTCGGGCACGCTTTGGACGACCGCTTCCAGCGCTTGCTCGCCGGTCTCGGCGAGCTCTACTTCGTAGCCGCCCAGCGTGAGCGCGCGGCGCAGGGCTTCGCGCACCGCTCGGTCGTCCTCTACGACAAGGATCCTCATGGGCCGATTCTGACGCTTGGAGCAGCGGTTGCGGAGAACTCCTACGTTGGCCTTATACGGCTCATAGGCGGCTCTTGGGCGGGGGCCCGATCGTGGGGGGCACCGGCAAACAGGAAAGGAACCGCGTATGTCAACGCCGTCGATCAGCGCCCCGACCCGCCCATCTACCGATCTGAACGACCTGGCCAATCGCGCACGGTCACTGGCGCGGCGCGCGGTGCGCGGGAGCGAGGCCGATCCGGCCTGGTCGCGGCCGGCGCTTTGGATCGTGGGCGCGGTGGCGGGCGTGCTTACGCTGTGGGGCCTGACCAGGAGCGGGTACGCGAACACGTATTACGCGGAGGCCGCGCAGGCGGCCAGTCGCAGCTGGAGCGCTTGGCTGACGAACGCGCTCGACGCGAGCGGCACCGAGAGCCTGGACAAGGGGCCGCTTTCGAACATGGCGATGGGCCTGTCGGGCAGGCTGCTCGGGTTCTCCAGCTTCAGCATGCTGTTGCCGGAGGCGCTTTGCGGGGTGGGGGCGGTGCTCGTGTTGCACAACACGGTCAAGCGCACGCTCGGGCACAGGGCGGCGATCCTCGCGGCGGCGATGTTGGCGCTGACGCCGATCTTCGTGGCGATGAGCCGCTACAACAACCCGGACGCGCTCTTGGTGCTGTTGGAGGTGAGCGCCGCTTGGGCGTTGGTGCGGGGGCTGCAGTCGGGGCGCACGCGCGAAGTGGTGCTTTGCGGCGTGCTCGTGGGGTTGGCCTTCAACGTGAAGATGTTGCAGGCGTATCTGATCGTGCCGGCGCTGGCGGCAACGCTGCTGATCGCCGGACAGGGCGCCGTGCGCAGGCGCGTGGGGCAGCTGGTCGCGGGCGGCGTGGCGATGGTCGCTGTGAGCTTTGCTTGGTACGCGACGATGATGCTGATCCCGGGCAGGCCTTGGGTGGGCGATACGACCGATGACTCTTGGTTCTCGCTGATCTTCGGGGCCAACGGCTTCGGGAGGGTCTCTGGCGAAGGCGGCGCGGGCGCTCCGGGCGGGGGCGGCGGGGCCACGTTCGGCGGGGCGGCGGGGCCTGGACGCTTGTTCAACTCGATCGTGGGCGGTCAGATCGCGTGGCTGTTGCCGCTCGCGGCGGTCGGGTTGGCGCTCGGGCTGTGGACGCGCAGGCGCGCGGGCAGAACCGACGAGGCTCGCTCGGCCTACTTGCTGTGGGGGCTGTGGGGGGTCGTGTCTTGGGCGGTGTTCAGCTTCTCGGAAGGCGTCTTCCATCCCTACTACACGACCGCGCTCGCTCCGGCGGTCGCGGTGCTCGCGAGCGGCGGTGTGGTCACGCTGTGGGACCGCGCGCGCGGCTCGACGGCTTGGACGGCCATGCTCGGCGCGGCGGCGATCGGGACGGCGGCGCTCGGCGCGGTGTTGCTCGGTCGCGCCGCGGGCTTCGTCCCTTGGCTGGCTCCGGCCGTCGTCGCTGCCGCGGTTCTTGCGACGACAGGTTTGCTGCTGGCCAGAGCGAGCCAGGTCGGCTCGCCGGGCGCCCGTGGGCGGATCGCAGCGGGGGCGGGCGCGCTGGCGCTCGCGGCGCTGCTTGCGGGCCCAGCGGCGTATTCGATCGCGACCGTGGGCAAAGCCTTGAACGGTGGCAACCCGTTGGCGGGTCCGGCGTCAGCCGAGGCTGGTCTCGGCGGACCGGGCGGCGCTCCAGGAGGTGGGCAGGGAAGGGGTGGATCTGTTCGTGCCGGTCTCCCACCTGGCGTGGCGGGGCCGGGCCCCGGCGCCGGCGGCCCACCAAGCGGGGGCGTGCCGGATGGCATTCCCCAGGCAGGTGGGGCCTCCAGCCAGGCCGCCCCGCCTCTGTTTGGCGAAGCTGGACGCGGCTCGGGCAGCGCACAGGGTTCGGCTCGCGTGCCGGGGAGCTGGAGGCTTTGCTGCGCGCGGCGGCTTCGCCGGCGCCGGACCGGGCGTGGGCGGCGGGCAGGCCAGCAAGGCGCTCGTGGCCTACCTGAAGGCCCACCAGGGCAAAGCCGCATACATCGTCGCGGCGGTGGGCTCCGGCACAGCGGGCGGCATCGCCGTGGAGAGCGGTCGCGAAGCGATCGACATGGGCGGCTTCATGGGCTCAGATCCGGTGCCCAGCCTGGCCAAACTGAAGAGCTTCATCGCTAGCGGCCAAGTCCATTACGTGCTGCTGAGCGGAGGCGGCGGCGGGCCGAGCGGTGGATCGTCGGCGTCCAGCCGAGCCGCGGTGCAGGCGCGCGACGCCTGGGTCGAAGCGCACGGCAAGGTCGTGCACGTCAGCGGCGCGGGCGCGGGAGCGACGCTCTACTACTTCGCTTGAGCTGAGCCGCCGGGAGCCCAGTCACGGACGGCGGGGGAGAGCGGGATGCCCTCGTCCAGGCGCGCGTCGGGCACCGGCTCGCCGGCGGTGGTGCTCAGCGGGATGACGCCCGCCCAGACATCGAGCGCGTAGTCCTCCTCGTCGTCCACCGGTCCCCCCGTGCGGAGCTTGGCCGAGGCTTCGTCGAGGTCCAAGGAGAGGACCTGGATCGCCTTGAGCTCTTTGGCGGTGGGCGGCCTGACCTCCTCCCATCGCCCCGGCACCAGGCGCTCGGTGAAGGCCTCGATCGCGGCGAGCTTCTCGCCGGGCTCCTCGATCGCCCTCGCCTGGCCGAACACGAGCACGGAGCGATAGTTGACCGAGTGGTGCCAGGCCGAGCGCGCCAACACCAAGCCGTCAAGCAGAGTCGCGGTCAGGCACATCGAGGCGCCGGCGGCGAGCGCGCGCACGGTGCGACTCGCGCTTGAGCCATGGAAGTAGACGCGCTCGCCGACGCGGGCGTGCAGCGTCGGGATCACATACGGCTCGCCATCCACCGCGAAGCCGAGGTGCGCGACCATGGCCTCGTCGAGGATCGCGTGGATCGTCTCGCGCTCGTAGTTCGCGCGAGCCGGCAGCCGCTGCACACGGGTGCGAGGAGACGCTTGGGACATGGACCTACTCTACGGCGCGCTCGGGAGCCTCGGAGGTCGCCGGTGTGCGGTGCGAGCGACCTGCGTAGTTGCCGACGAGCACGCCGATCACCGTGACCAGGTAGAGCTGGCCCAGCAGCATCTCCACGACCGCGAGGGAGCGCCCGACGCTGGTCGCGGCGGTCAGATCGCCGAAGCCGGTCGTGGTGAGGACGGCGAAGCTGAAGTACACGATCTGGCTTGTGGTGGCGTGGGCTGTCTGGGCGAAGTAGTGGGTTTCGCCGACCCTGTCGGCAAAACCGATCACCCAAGCGAAGACCAAGCCCAGCAGCAAGTAAAGGCTGAGCGCCCCCGAGACGGCCTGTGGGGTGACTCCGTGGGCGCGCACCAAGCGCAGCAGACCGCCGATCAAGGCGAAGGGGATCGCGGCCGTCAACAGGCCACTAATAGCGAACAAGACCGCCGGCGAGAGCGCTCCCGCGGCCTCGCCCACGACGGTAAAGCTCGCGAGTCCCAGGAGTACGATCGCGACCGGACGGCGCACGTTGGGACTCGTGCGCGATGTGGCCACGACCGTGAGCAGGGCGAGCCATTGCAGGGCACAACCGACGGCTCGCGACCAGTTTTCCGCCGGCGCCACGATCACGAACACGAGCAAGGTCAGCGTCAGCAGGAAGACGACGCCGTAGCGAAAACCGGCCTCTCTGTCCTCAGTGCTTGCCATCGCGCCCCATTGTCGCCTACTCGACGGCGGGGCTCATCAAGGCGACCGGCAAGGACAGTCCGGCCGAGCGTTTGAGCGTGGCGATCCGGCGGCCATACTGGACGGCGGGCCGAATCTCGCCACAGTGCCCGGCGAAAGCGCCGGCGGTGTGCTCGATGTCCTCGGTCAAGAGCGCCAGGCCCCAAAAGCGCGCCGGCCCCGAGCGTCCGCCGGCGCTCGTCGCGACCACCTCGGCAGGCTCTTGCACCAACTCGAGGATCACCGGGCCGAGCCGAAAGAACGCCTGGCGCGGCGCCCCCGCCGGGGTGGGCCGCTCGCGGATGCGGCGCAGGTCGAGCCCGGCGGCCCGCAACCTGTCGATGCCGCGGTCCAGGTCGGGCGACATCGCGACCACATGGTCGATCGCCTGGACGCCGTTGGGGTGGATGCCGGCGAGCTGTTGCTCGAGCGACCCATGTCGCTGAGGGTCCGCGCAGGCGACGGTCGGCAGGCCGTCCAGCGCGGTGTCGGCGATCCCGCGCAGCGACCACCCGACGATGCCCCGCCCGGCGCCTGTGCCCGCGAGGATGACGCGCACGTCCCCGAGCCACATCTCCTCGCCGCGGACCGCGAAGCCAAGGGCCTCCCAGTTGCGGGGCTCGTCGGCGAGCGTGATATCGGCGATTGTGGTCGCGCTCGCGCGTCGAGGCTCGGGGCTTGCCTCCCGTTGGTCTAACACGCGGACTATGCGGTCAGGCGTACCGGCAGCGTCTTGAGCTGGTTGATGAAGCCCGACTCGACCATCCGCGGCCTGCCGTCGATCTGGATCTCGGGGAAGCGCTTCAGCGTCTCCTCGAACAGGATCCGCAGCTCCAAGCGCGCGAGCGCGGTGCCCAGGCAGAAGTGCCGCCCGCCGGCCCCGAACGCTTGGTGCTCGGTGTCGCGGCGCAAATCGAAGCGTTCGGAGTCCTCGTAGCGATCCTCGTCGCGGTTGGAGGACGCGTACCACATGACCACCTTCTCGCCCGCTTTGATCTGGCGGCCGCCCAGTTCGGTGTCCTTGGTGGCCGTGCGCCTGAAATGGGCGAACGCCGGGAACATGCGCAGCGCCTCCTCGACCACCTGTGGCACGAGCGAGGGGTCCTCGAGCACGAGCCGGCGCTGCTCGGGGTCTTCCATCAGCGCGCGCATGCCCGAGCAGTAGGTCGCCTTGGTCGAGTCGTTGCCGGCTGCCACGAGCAGGAAGAAGCCCATCACGATCTCGTGCTCCTCGAGCTTCTCGCCGTCCACCTCGGCGTGCACGAGCACGCTGGTCAAGTCGTCGGTCGGCTGCTCGCGTCGCTGGGAGATCATCGTGCGGCAGCGCTCGAAGATCTCGGGGATCTCTTTTTCCATCACGCTCTCGACGCCTTCGGGGTTGAGGTCTTCGTCGCCGGCGCCAAGCGTCGCGTTCATCAGCCGCGCCCAGGTGGCGTCGTCCTCCTCGGGGATGCCCATGAAGCTGCCGATCACGCGCGAGACGACCGGCTGCGCCACATCGCTTACGAGGTCGCAAGTCTCGTGTCCGTCCAGGCCGTCGAGCACACGGTTGACGATCGTCCTGATCTCCTGCTCGTGCGCGGCGATCCGCTTCGGCGTGAAGCCTGCTTGGAACAGGGCCTTGACGCGGTCGTGCTTGGGCGGGTCCATGCCGATGAACATCGCCCGCGACAGCTCGATCGGGAACACCGAGGAGACGACCGTCACCCCGCCGAGCTCGGAGGAGTAGGTCTGCCAGTCGCGGCTGACCGTGTGCACGTCCTCGGCCTTGGTAACCGACCAGAAGCCGCCCTCCTCGGGGAATTCGCTGATCTCGCGCGACCAATGCACCGGACAACCCCTGCGCAGCTCTTTGAACAGCGCGTTGGGCGGACCATCGACCCAGTGCTCGCGCTCGAGCACGCACTGTTCTTCGAGTGTCGTGAGGTCGGGCGCGGCGAGGTTGGCATCTGTTGCGCTCATTGGGGTCTCCAGTTGACTGCGCGGTTGGGAGGCTCGATATTACTCGCGATCGGCCCGTTTGGCTACACAGCCAGTTTGTGCGCGTCGAGGAAGGGCTTGAAGAAAGTCTTGGCGTGCCTTATCCTGATCTGCATGGCCACCAAGGAAAGCGTGCGCTCATCCGCCGTCGAGGACTACTGCAAGGCGATCTACACCCTGGAGACGCGCCACGACGAGCCCGTCTCGACCAATGCCTTGGCCGAGCGCCTGGAGCTGACGACCGGCTCGGTCTCGGGGATGCTCAAGAAGCTCGACGAGCTCGGCCTGATCTCGCACGTGCCCTACCGCGGCGTGCGCCTCACCGCCGAGGGCCGGCGCCTGGCGCTCGAGGTGATCCGCCACCACCGCCTGCTCGAGCTCTACCTGGCCGAGGCCCTGCAGATGCCCTGGGACCGCGTCCACGACGAGGCCGAGGTGCTCGAGCACGTGCTCTCGGAGGAGCTCGAGGCGCTCATCTCCGCCAAGCTCGGCCACCCCACGATCGACCCCCACGGCGACCCGATCCCGAGCGTCGACCTGGAGCTCGAAGAGCACCCGACGCGCAGCCTCGACTCGCTCGACCCGGGCGAGCACGGCACCTTCGTGCGCGTCTCCGACGCCGACCCCGCCATGCTCCGCTACCTCGCCGACCAGGGCATCATGCCCGGCGGTCGCATCGAGGTGATCGAGCGCCAGCCCTTCGGCGGCCCGCTGCGAGTGAGCATCGACGGTTGCGAGCACACGCTCGGCGGCGGCTTGCTGCAAGCGATGCGCATCGATGTGGAAGCCGCACGAGAGAGAGAGAGCGGGGTCCTGTGAGCGAGACCCCCACCGCCCTGCGTCCCGCCGCCGCGATGGAGGGCGCGTCGGTCGCGTTGCCCGACGGCGCGGTGGTTCCCAGCGCGCTCGAGCAGCTCCTGGCGCGAGGTCGGCTGCGGGCCACGCTCGCGATGCTCGGCCCCGCCTTCGTCGCCTCGGTCGCCTACGTCGATCCGGGCAACTTCGCGACCAACATGCAGGGCGGCGCCAAGTTCGGCTACCTGTTGCTGTGGGTCGTATTGGCAGCCAACCTGATGGCCATGCTGATCCAGTATCTCTCGGCCAAGCTCGGAATCGTCACCGACCGCGACCTGCCCGAGCTGTGCCGCGAGCGCTTCCCGCGCGCTGTCACCTGGGGCCTGTGGGTGCAAGCCGAGATCATGGCCATGTCCACCGACATCGCCGAGTTCCTCGGCGCCGCGCTGGGCCTCAACCTGTTGTTCGGAGTGCCCCTCCTGCCGGCGGGCCTGATGACCGGTGTCATAGCCTTCGCGATCCTCGAGCTGCAAACGCGCGGCTACCGTCGCTTCGAGCTGGTCATAACGGCCCTGCTCGGCGTCATCTTCATGGGCTTTCTCTACGAGGCCCTGCGCATCGGTCCCTCCGCGCGCGACTCCCTGCACGGCCTGTTGCCCGGCCTGCACGGCTCCGATTCGCTCTATCTGGCCGTCGGCATCATCGGCGCCACGGTCATGCCCCACGTCATCTACCTCCACTCGGCGCTCACCAACGGCCGCGTGCCCTGTCGCGGCGACGCCGAGCGCGGACGCGTGCTGCGCTTCGAGCGCCTGGACGTGATCGTCGCGCTCGGCTTCGCCGGCCTCGTCAACATGGCGATGCTCGCCGTCGCCGCCAAGCTGTTCCACACGCCGGCGCTCTCGGGCCTCAGCACGATCGAAGAAGCCCACGCCCAGCTCGGCCAGCTGGTCGGCGGCGGCGCCGCCCTCGCGTTCGCCCTTGCGCTGCTCGCCTCGGGCGCGTCCTCCTCCAGCGTCGGCACCTACGCCGGCCAGGTCGTCATGGCCGGCTTCATCAACGTCCGCGTCCCCCTGCTGGCGCGCCGCGCCGTCACGATGATCCCCGCGCTGGTGGTCCTCGCGATCGGCATGAACCCGACCGACGCGCTCGTGCTCAGCCAGGTCGTGCTCTCCTTCGGCATCCCGCTTGCCCTGATACCGCTGGTGATCCTCACGAGCCGCCGGGCGGTCATGGGCGCGCACGTCAACCGTCCCCTCACGACCGTCGCCGCGTTCGCGATCGCCGGCCTGATCACCGCGTTGAACGTGTTCCTGATCTATCAGCAGCTGGGCTGACGCCCGCGCCTGATCCCGAGCCACAGCCACAACGGGTAGGTCGCGAAGATCGCCGCCGAGAGCCTGTGCGTGCGCGGCCCCGCGGTGCGCCAATCGAAGCGAAACACCCCCGAGTTGAGCATCCAGTCGCGACCCGACTTCGCCCTGCACAGCTTCCAAACCGGCCTGGTCCACCCCTGGTCCAGATACAACCCCACGCTGACCCCCCAAAACAGCGCCATGTAGGCGACGCCCACGGCCGCGTCGCGCTTCGCGCTCGGCGCGCGGTCTCGCGTCGCGCGCGCATACGCACGGCCGCCGCTATACAGCAATGGGGGATCGATCAGGAACGACATGCGCCCTCCTTCGAGTGGATTCGGTGCCCACAAGGTACGAACAACGATCCTCTCATGCCACAGCCCAATCGAGTCCCGCGCCCGAACCGTCGCGGCCGGCCAGGCCAAGCGCCAAACGCGAAGCGAGCGCCATGATCGTCATCTGCGGGTTGACCCCCAGCGAGCTCGGCACGACCGAGCCGTCGGCCACATACACCCCGCGCGTGCCGTGTACCCGCAGCTCCCCGTCCACCACGCCGTGGCTCGCCCGCGCGTCCGCCCGCGCGCTGCCCAAGGGATGAAACGCCATCAGCTTCAGGTCCCCGCGTCGCGCGCGCTCCGGGCTGACGCCCGGCGGCAGCGGCAGATAAACCTCGCGCGCCCCCGCCGCCTCGAACAGCTCGCGCATCCGCGCCAACCCCGTGCGAAAGCGCGCCAAGTCGGCCTCGTCCAAGTCGTATCGAATCAGCGCCCGCGCCCCCACGCGCCGCACGTGCCCGCGCGAGCTGTCGCTCACCATCACCCCGCACTGCGCCAAGCGCCCATAGTCGGCCATCGCCTCCGCGTGGCGCGCGCCGCTCAGCGGCAGCGACATCGCCGCGTAGGAAGGCGGCCCCGCGACCGTCTCGAAGATCACGCCCTCGCCCGCGAACTCGTCCACGCAAAAGCTCTGCGGGACCCCCTGCGCCATGTTCACCGTCTCCTCCATTCGCGCGAACACAGCCGTGGCCGGGTGCAGAGACAGGTTGCGCCCCAGCTGCCCCGAGCCCCCACCCAATCCGCTGCGCTCGAGCAACAGGGGCGTGTGGATCGTGCCCGCCGCGACGATCACCGTCGGCGCGCGCACCTCGATCCGCGCCCCGCTCCTCATCCGAGCGCTCACGCCCTTGGCGATCGCCGTCCCCGAGCGCGCCCGCTCGACCAGCACCCGCTCGACGACGGCGCCTGTCACGAGCCGTGCGCCCGCCCGCTGTGCGCGCGGCACATAGGTGATGCCCACGTGCTGCTTGGCCGAGGTCGGACACCCAAACGCGCACACCCCCGAGCCGACACACCCCTTCGCGTTGCGCTTCAGGTAGCCGTGCGACCATCCCAACCGCTCGGCCCCCCGGCGCGCCACCGCCGCGTTGCCGCCCGCCAACTCGGGTGTCACCTCGCCCACCGACAACGCCTGCTCGACGCGCTCGAACAGCGGTTCCAGGGTGCGCTCGTCCAGTTCCAACCCGAACTCCCTCGACCACCGCTCCAGCACGCGCGCCGGCGTACGAAAGCAAGTGCCCGAGTTCACGAGCGTCGTCCCGCCCAACCCGCGACCGAGCGGCAACAGGATCGGCGGCGCCCCCACCGTCAGCGTCTGCCCGCCGTCGCGATACAGCTGCGCCAACATCTCCGGTGGGCGCGCGCTGAACGAGTCCGGGTCGTGCCAATGGCCCTCCTCGACGACCACCACGCGAGCCCCGCCCTCGGCCAGCTCGGCCGCCGCGACCGCCCCGCCCGCGCCCGCGCCGACCACGCAAACGTCGGCCTCCAACCGCTCGCTGCGCGCGCCGCTCAAGCTCGTCCCTCCGCGCGGCGCAGCGCCCGCCCGCGCGCCACCACCGCCGCTCCGTCCCAACCGAGCGCCCTAGCCACCTCCGGATCGTCGTAGCGGCCGAGCCCCACGATCATCTGCGCCGGCTGATCGAGCGCCGGCACGCGCGCCAGCAGCGCCCGTCCCCTTGGCCTGCGCCCGAGTGTCGCCAGCGCCCTCAACCCGAGCCGCTGCGGCTGGGGCGCCGCGGCTATGAACCGCTCCATCGTGCTACCGGTTGTCGGGTCATCAGGCATCGCCCGGTCACCGTATCAGCGAATTTGGCCGCGTGGCCAGCCCGGCTGGGCTTTCGCGTGGAAGGCGGTGCCGCTAGCCGTCCGCGAACGGCGCGATCGGCACGCCGTGGTCGCGCTCCCGCATCCCCAGCTCGTACGCCGCCCCGTGCTCGGTGTGCAGCGTGCGCGCCGCCTCTCCCTTGGGGCGCACGTTCAAGGCGAGCGCCGCCACCGAGCAGTTCGCCACGTCGTGCTCGCCCCCGTCCGGGTCGGCGTAGCGCCAGCCCGCGCTCGTGCCGGCCGGCGCGTCCACGTGCGCCTCGACCAAGAGCCCGCCCTCGCCCGGGATGCTCAGCGAGCAGCGCGCCACGCTCTCGGCCACCTTCAAGCCGCGCGCCCCCAACCCGCCCAGGCGGCGCACACGGCCGTCCAAGCAGATCGCGCCGCTGGCCATCCACGGCGTCATCCGCCCCGCCACGAGCACCCGACCGAGCGCTACGTCAAGCCACGCCTGCGGATCCTCGGCGAAGCCGATCCCGTGCAGCCAGATCCACCGCTCGGCGTGCTCTGAGCCCCAGTTGTGGCCCACCATGCCCCGCCACCCCTCCAGCCGCAGCGTGCGATCCGCCAGCTCCAGCTCGCCCGCGAATGTGGCCGCCGGTGCGGGGCTCGTCAGCTTCGTGCGCGGCAGCGGCGCCTTGTACAGCCAGCCTTGGGCCAGGTGCCTCAGTTCCGGTGCTTGGGCCTCGAAGCGAAGCGACCAGCGCGCCGGCCCGCACACGCCCTCGGCCATGCCTTCGCCCAGCCGCGAGTCGCCGCCGATCTCGATCCAAGTGCCGGCGCCCGGCGCCTTCAGATCCGGGCTCGTGCGCTTGTGCATCAGCGGCGCGCCCCGCTCCGCGTCGAACACCGTGCACCAGATCGACCCTTGCGCGTCCTGGTCAGGACGCTTGTGCACCGTGTAGCGCAACCACACGCCCACCGGCTCCTCGGGCGAGACCGCGCGCAGGTAGAAGGACTCATACATGCCCTCGCCCGGCTTGGCCTTCGGGAAGATCGGGAGGACCGGCATGTCGAGATCGTAACCCCTGGGGGCCGCGCGCCTGCAAGGATCTCGTCATGCAGCGCGAGCCACTGGTCACCCTGCCCGCCGCCCTACGCGCCCCGCTGGCCGGCCGCTCCTCCGACGGGGGTCCGGCGTCGCGCTTTCTGCTGGGCTTGGACGGCGGCGCCACCAAGACGCTCGCCGCCGTGCTCGACGTCCGCGAGGGCGCCGTCTACCTCGGTCACGGCGCCTCCTCAAACCCCGACGCCGTCGGTTCGCACGCCGCCACCGACGCGCTCGTCCGGGCCACCGACGAAGCGATCTCGCGCGCCTCGATCGAGCGCGACCAGCTCGACGCCGCCGTGCTCGCGATCGCCGGCACCGACACCGACGCCGTCGCCTCCCACATCCGCGAGCTGCGCCCCTCCTCGTGGGTCGTCGTCAACGACGTCGTCGGGGCCTGGGCCGCCGCGACCGGTGCGCGTCCCGGCGTCGGCGCGATCTCGGGCACCGGCTCCAACGTCTTCGGCGTCGGCCCTTCCGGCCGCGCGTGGCGAGCCGGCGGCTGGGGTCACGTGCTCGGCGACGAGGGCTCCGGCTACTGGCTCGCGGTCCAATCGATCAAGGCGGCCCTCTGCGACCGCGAGCGCTCCGGTCCGGAAACGGCCCTGAGCGCGGCCGCCGTCGAGTTCTTCGAGGCGCCTTCGCTGGAGGCACTGGCCACGCTCGTCTACACCAAGCCGCTGACCAAGGGCGAAATCGCCGCGTTCGCGATCGAAACGGCGCGCCTGGCCCACGCCGGCGACGAGGTCGCGCGCGGGCTCTACGCCGAGGCGGCCGCGAAGCTGGCCAAGCAGGTCGAGGCCGTGATCGCCCAGACCGGCCTCTCGGGCGCGTTCCCCGTCGGGTTGATCGGCAGCGCCTTCAAGGCCGGCTCGCTGTTCGTGGAGCCGCTCGCCGCCGCCATCCACCACAGCGCCCCCGAGGCCTCGGTGGCCGTCGTCGACATGGTCCCCGTCGGCGGCTGCCTGCTGCTGGCCTCGCGCATCGCCGGCTGTGAGGACGCGATCGACCAGGACCAGCTCAAGCCCAAGCTCGACGCCGTGCTCGCGCACGAGGGCGTCTTCAGGGAATAAGCCGCTCGCGCCCCACGATCGCCTCCGGCCCGTAGCCCGCGATGCGCGCCGAGGCGGCCGCGTTGGCGAACGTGGCGGCCCGCAGCGGCGCGTCGCCCCGCGCCAGCGCCACGAAGAAGGCCGCGGCGAACACGTCGCCCGCGCCGATCTCGTCGCGCACCGTTGTCACCGGGGGAAACGGCGTCTGTTCGATCGCGTCGCCGCCCGCCACGTGCAGGGTCGTCGGCCGCGCCGCCGCCGTCACCGCCACGCACGCGCCGTGGCGGCGCGCCGCTTTGAACAGCGCGTGGCAGTGCGCACACTCGTGCTCGGCGATCACCGCCGCGTCGAAGCGCTCGGGCAGCGAGCCCGGCTCGAGCGCCACCGCCGAGACGTCGCCCACAAGCGCCTCGCCGGCGGCCGGCAACGTCGGGATGTCACCGACGAGCGCGCCCGCGTCCAGCCGTGCGAGCGGCTCGGCGGGCCCTTGCGGCCACGTGCGCACGAGGCCCTGCGGCGTGACCCCCACGAAGTCCGCCCGGCCCGCCCACGAGCGCGGCGTCTCGCGCGCCACCGGCGCGACGTGCAGGATCGCGGTGTCCACCACCAGCGGCTCCTCGATCGGCCCGGCCCACGCGAGCAGGCTCTGGGTGCGCGCAGAGCCGCTGCCGCGCGTGCTCAGCGTCGTCGTCTGCTCGGCCGCGATGACCCGCAGCTCGAGCTCGTCCCGGTAGGGCGCCACCAGCTGCTCGATCTCCTCGGGCACACCCTGCGTCACGATCAACGCGCGCAACCCCAGTCGCGCCGCCTGCAGCGCGCTGTAGAACGCGCTGCCGCCGACCCGATAGATCGTGCCGCGCGCCGGATGTTCGACCACGTCGCGCGTCACGTGGCCCACCGTCACGTAGTCGAAGCGGGCCTGCACTCCGATTAGACGCGCGGGGGGATCCGCACCGGCAGCTCGGCCCCCGCGATCGACGCGGCCGCGAGTCGGCCCGTGAACACGCAGCCGCCGAGGAACGTGCCCTCCAGCGAGCGCTTGCCGTGCACCCCGCCGCCGCCGAAGCCCGCGGCCTCGCCGACCGCGTAAAGACCCGCGATCGGCTCGCCGCCGTGAGAGCCGTCCTCGCCGCGCAGCACCCGGCAGGCCAGATCGGTCTGGATGCCTCCCAGGCTCTTGCGCGCCATCGGTTGCAGCCGTATAGCCACGAGCGGCATCGCCTTGGCGTCCACGATGCGCTGGAAGCGCGACGTGCGCAGCCTGTCTCCGCGCCAGTTGCGCAGCTGGGCGATACGCCGCAACTGGTCGTCGTTGAACAGCCCCTTGCCGCGCGCGATCGTCTCGTCGTAGCGCCCCACTTCGCGCTCGAGCACGGCCGCCTCGATCGGCCGTTCGCCCGTCAGTTCGCCGGTCACGTCGTTCATCTTCTGGGCCAGCTCCGCAAGCGTGCCGGCCTGCACGAAGTCGGGCGAGCCCTCCAAGAAGTGCTTGACCAGGCCGGGCTTGCCCAGCAGCACGCTCAACAGGAACGGCACCAGGCGCCGCTCGCGCAGATGCGGGTTGTGCTGGGAGCCCGACACGTCCAACTCGCGCTTTGCGATCTTGAAGTTGCAGACCAGCCACGAGTACTTGCGCTCGTCCTCGCACATCCGCTCCAAGGCCGAGTACGCGTCGAACGTCGGCATCACCGGCACGGGCCCATAGCGCTTGCCGTCCGGGTCGAGCATCAAGCCCGAGCGTGGCGGGATCAGCTTCAGCCCGTGGCGCTCGCGCTGCGGTTTGGGGTGGCGCACCGCATCCGCGTAGTTCCACATGCGCGACAGGTGGGTCACGTTGCCGCCGATCCGGCCCACCTCTTCGTGCATCGCCCCATCGGCGTAGTAGTGCGAGCCCATCAACAGCCGCGCGGGAGCCGGCCCGAGCCGCTCGGTTGGCCACTCGCGCCGCACGATCTCCAGGTTGCCGCCGATCCCGCCCGCCGCGATCACGACCGCCTTGCCGGCGCGCGCCTCGTACTCGCCTCGATCCGCTTCGCCCGCGGGCAGGTCGGTCTTGTGTGTGTGCATCATTTGGGGGTGCCCCGCGCGCGCGGGGGGTGTGTCATGTTCGGGCACGACCCTGCAGCCGACGACGCGCCCATCCTCCACGATCAACTCGCTCACGCGCGAGCGCAGGCGCAACTGGAGCGCGTCGCGGCGAGGGTGGGACTCGATCGCGCCCCACACGGCCTGCACGAGCGCCTTGCCGGTGCCCCACGTCATGTGGAAGCGCGGCACCGAGTTGCCGTCGCCGAAGTTTCCGCGCTCGGCCCAGTTGACGACCGGGAAGAACTTCACGCCGATCTCTCGCAGCCAACCCCCGACGTCGTCGCGGGCGCGCGTCACGTACTGCTCGGCCCAACGCCTCGGCCACACGTCCTCGTCGTCGAACTCGGCGATCCGCAACCAGTCCTCGAGCGCCAGCCGCTCACTGTCGGGGATGCGCGAGCGGCGCTGCTCGGGCGAGTCGACCATGAACATGCCCCCGAACGCCTCGCGCGCCAGGCCGCCGATCTCGCGCGCCTCGCAGCGGTCGAGCAGGAGCACGCGGTGGCCGCTGCGCAGCAGCTCGAGCGTGCTGACCAGCCCCGCGAGCCCCGCGCCGACGACGATCACATCGGGCTGCTCGCTCATGCCAGGGCCATCCCCGGCGCGACCCTCACTTCGACGAGCTCGGGCTTGTTCGAGGCGAGCGCCTTGCGCAACGCGTCCGCCAAGGCCTCCTTGTCGCCCGCCACGCGGGCGTTGACGCCGTAGCCGCGCGCGACCGCCGCCACGTCCAGCGCCGGCAGGTCCAGGCCCGGCGCGCCGACGATGTCCTCGAGCATCCCGAACCACTTGAGGATCGCGTACTCGTCGTTGCGCAGCACCAGGAACGTGACCGGCACCTCATACGCCGCGGCGGTCCACAGGCTCTGGATCGCGTACTGGGCCGAACCCTCGCCGATCACGCACACCACCGGGCGGCTCGGCTGGGCGAGCTGTGCGCCGATCGCGGCGGGCATGCCGAAGCCGAGCCCGCCGCCCGAGGAGAAGTAGTAGCTGCCGGGCGCCGACAGGCGCAACTGGTTGCGCAGCGCGAGCGTCGCCGAGGGCGACTCCAGCACGATCACGCCGTCCTCGGGAAACACCTCGGCCAAAGCGCGCACTGCGGTGGAGGGGCTGATCGGGTCGCTCGAGGGCACGGCCTCAGGCGCGGCTCGCACGGCGGGCGCGGGCCGGTCGGACTCGCCCACCGCGTCGGCCAAGGCGGCGAGCGTGAGCGCGGGATCGGCCACGATCGCCTCGCCCATCGGCGCGCGCGCGGCCTCGTCGGGGTCGCTCGTGATTGCCACCAGCTTCGTGCCCTCGGCCAGCAGTGGGCCGGGCACGTTGGGGTAGTAGGGGAACACCGAGGTGCCCACGCTCAGCACGAAGTCGTGCGCGGCTAGCGTTTCCCCGACCGGGAGCACCGCCGGCGGCAGGATGCCTTGGAACAGGGGGTGGTCCTCCGGGAAGCCGATGCGCCCC
Organism: uncultured Solirubrobacterales bacterium; assembly: GCA_963753145.1. Taxonomy (GTDB): domain Bacteria; phylum Actinomycetota; class Thermoleophilia; order Solirubrobacterales; family Solirubrobacteraceae; genus Palsa-744. Next base: position 12,920 of record CAVWAX010000003.1, on the reverse strand, counting down.
CCGCCCGGGGCAGGCGTCGCGTACACGGCCAGGCGCTGCAGTTCGGCCAGTCCGATCGCCGCCTCCCAACCGCCCGAGGCGTCGATCTCCGGGCCGGCCACCAGGGCCGGGCGCTCCGCTTTGGCGAGCAGCTCGGCAAGTCGCGCGATCGTCTCGGGGCCCGGTTGGGCGGCGCCGCCGACCGTGCGCTTGGTCTGGTGGGCCACGGCGCCGTCGTCCACGGTCGCGCCCCAATCGTCCATCGGGATCGACAGGAACGACGGGCCGCGCGGAGGCAGCCCGGCCACGTGGATCGCGCGGGCCAGCGCGTGCGGTACGTCCTCGGCGCGCGGCGGCTCGTAGCTCCACTTGACCAGCGGATGCACCATGCGCGTCGCATCGCGGTTGGTCAGGTTGGCCTGCAGGGTCATCAGCGAGCGGTACTGCTGCCCGGCGGTGATCACCAGCGGGCTCTTGTTGGCCTGGGCGTTGAAGATCGCGCCCATCGCGTTGCCGACGCCCGGAGCGGTGTGCAGGTTGACAAGCGTCGGGCGCCCGCTTGCCTGGGCGTAGCCGTCGGCGAGGCCCACCACCGTGGCCTCCTGCAAGCCCAGCACGTACTCGAAGTCGCTTGGGAACTCGGTAAGCATCGGCAGCTCGGTCGAGCCGGGGTTGCCGAACACTGTGGTCATCGAGCGCTCGCGCAGCAGCTCGAAGACGGCCTCTCTAACTGTGGTCACGTTGTCTCCCTGAGTCGTCGCCCAGGCCGGGCACAATAGCCGCGACCGCATCGACCGCGTACGTAGTTTGTTGGGGGCACAGATTCAGCTGATGCCAAGCGCACATATTCGATACATCAATACACGATTGCTGTGGGCGGGGCTTGTGCTGGCGGCGCTTGCGTGCTCGGCGCCGTCGTCCGCGCCGGCCCGCGCCGGCCACGGCGAGGGAGCGGGATCGGTCTACCCCGCACAGGCCCAGAGGCCCAGTCGGGTAGCGCGGCCGAGCGAATTCGCGCGCGGCGCCGCCTCTAGCGCCGCGCTGGCGGGCACCGGCGGCGCGAGCGGGCCGAGCGCGCCGGCGTCGAGCAAAACGAGCGGGCCCAAAGCGCTGGCGAAGAAGCCCACCAAGAAGAAGTCCACCAAGAAGAAGCCGGCGCTGCACGGCGACCCGGCGCGCGCGCTGCTCGCCTACCAGGCGATGCAACAGAACTTCTACATCGCCGGCACGGGTCTTTATGAGGGCGAACCGTACTCGTACCTGTGGCCGTTCTCCCAAGCGCTCGCGGCGACGATCAGCGTGGCCTCGATCTCCGGTCAGGCGGCCAGCCAGGCCAGCACGCACTCGCGCGAAATCCAGGCGCGCCTGGTCGGCCTGGGCAAGTACTGGGCGACGCCCTCGCCGGTCGCCGGCAAGGCCCCGACGGGCGAGCAGCCCGAAGGCGAAGAAACCGGCGAAGGCACCGAACCGAGCGAAGCGCCCGGGATCGCGCCGCCGGAACTGCCCTCCTTCACCGGCGAGGTCGTGCCGCCGGGCGGAGCCAGCTACTACGACGACAACGAGTGGGTCGGGATCGAGATGCTGCGCCTCTACAAACTGCGCCACGAAGCCGCCGCCCTGGAAAAGGCCGAGCAGATCATGGCGTTCGTGATGGCCGGCTGGGAGAACAACCCGAAGCTCGCCTGCCCGGGTGGGATCCCGTTCTCGGACGCGCCCAGCAACACCGACCGCAACACCGTCACCGACGGCCCGGCGGCCGAGCTGGGCGCGCAGCTGTATCGCATCACCGGCGACCTCGACTACCTGGGCTTCGCCCAGCAGGCCTATCAGTGGGTGCGCGCGTGCCTGACCGAGTCGAACGGGCTCTACGCCGATCACATCCGCCTGCACGGCGTGATCGACCCGACCGAGTGGAGCTACAACCAGGGCGCGATGATCGGCGCCAGCGTGCTGCTCTACCAGGCGAGCGGCAACAGCGAATTCCTCTTCCAGGCCCGCCAGACCGCCGCGGCGGCGCTGTCCTACTTCACGATCCCGCGCCTGCTCAGCGAAAACCCGTTCTTCGTGTCGGTCTACCTGCGCAACCTGATGTACCTCGACGCCGTCACCCACGACCCGCCCGGGCCCAGGCTGGCCCAGACCTACATCGACTCGGTGTGGGTGCACCAGCGCCTCAGCGACAACCTGTTCGCGTTCGGCTCGCCGCCCTCCACGCAACTGCTCTACCAGGCCGCCGTGGCGCAGATCTACGCGCTGCTGTCGATCTCCCCGAGCACCTACTTCTAGCGGCAAGCCCAGTACGCTAGGAGGCGGATGAGCGCGGACGCCGCCAACATGATCACCGCCGAAGGGCTGGAGCAGCTCCAGGCGGAGCTCGCGAACCTCGAGGGAGAGGGACGCCGCGAGATCGCCGAGCGCATCAAAACGGCGCGCGAGTGGGGCGATTTGAAGGAGAACAGCGAGTACCACGACGCCAAGAACGACCAGGCCCACCTTGAGACGAAGATCGCGAAACTGCGCGAACGGATCTCAACCGCGGAGGTCGTCGAGGCCTCCGAGGCCTCCGACGGCGCGGTGGCCTTCGGCTCGACCGTGGTCGTTCGCGACGAGGCGGGCAAGGAGCGCAGCTGGCAGATCGTCAGCTCGCACGACGCCTCCCCTTCAGAGGGGCGGCTTTCGGCGGACTCGCCGGTCGCCAGGGCCCTGCTCGGGCGCCGCGCCGGCGAGCGGGCCTCCGTTGTGTTGCCCAAGGGCGAGAGTGTCCTCAGTATCGTAAGCGTCGCCTGAGAGCAACCGCGCGGCTTTTTGCGGGTCGATCGCGGGGACGATCGCCGAGGCCAGCAGGGTGCCCGCGGCCTCCACGTTGAGGAGGGCGCTCGCGCGCCGCGCCGCGACTTCCTCCTTGCGTCGGTACAGGCGCTGGTCGGCCAGCTGCATGACAGACGCGGGGTCGCTGACCTCGGTGGGGATCTGCACGACGCCGTGAGATGCGCTGATCGAGAAGCTGGGGCTGTGCTCGCACAGCGCGGCCACCGAGGAGTGCACGAAGCGCTCGTTGGGCTCCGAGGAGATGTCGAACAGCACGCAGAACTCGTCGCCGCCCATGCGGTAGGCGGTCCCGTGCGGCGCCACGACGCTTTGCAGGCGCTCGCCCAAGCGCACCAGCAGGGTGTCGCCCGCCGGATGGCCGAAGGTGTCGTTGAACAGCTTGAAGCCGTCCAGGTCGTACAGCACGAGCTCCCACCGCTCGCCCGCGCCCGCCGTCTTGCAGGCCAGCCGCAGGTCGCTCATCAGCAGGCGGCGGTTGCCGAGGCCCGTCAGCGGGTCGGTGTGGGAGAGGCGCCTCGAATGGGCGAGCAGAACCAGGTTCTCGCGCAAGGTGACGAGCAGGTGAGCGCCCACGGCCAGGATCGTGGCCGTCGCCAGGATCAGCGCGGGCGCCGTCAATTGGGGGCCGAGGTTGCCGTATACGAGCACTCCGAGGGCGGCCAGGAGCGCGAGCGCCGGCACCGACATCATCTGCCAGCTCTTCAGGCGCCGCGGGCGCAGGCTCGCCGCCGGGGTCCAGGCGGCGATCGCCAACAGGATCGCGGCCAACGGCCACAGGCATTCGACCCAGGTGCCGGCGAGGTAGGAGTCGGTGGAAGTCTGGTAGAGGTAGATCGAGTCGGCGACTGCGCTGATCAGCATGCTCGCCGCGATCGGCAGCCACAGGTTGCTCCCGCGCCAACCGGTGATCGAGAGCGCGCCGACGGCGAACATCATGAGCAGCAGGTCGCCGATCGGGTAGGCCATCGAAACCACGATCGAGCTGTGCATGCCGGTCGCGTCGCGCATGATCGGGGGCAGCACCAGGGCGGCCGCCACGGAGGCGGCGCCGAGCCCGGCGATCAACCCGTCGAGCCACATCGAGAGACGCAATTCGCGCAGGTGGCGGCGCGCCAGCAAACCCAAGGCCACGTAGAAGCAGGGGTACATCGTCAGAAACAGGACGTCCGCGGCGGAGACGCTGCCGCCCGCTTCGGCGCTCGTGCCTTCGATCAAGAGCGAGTAATACAGTTCGCCGAGGCCCCACGAGAGCAGGCCGGCGCCCATCGTGAGCCACGCCGCGCGCTGCTCGCGCACGAGCGCTCCACGGGCCAATACGACCAGCGCCGAGCCGAGCATCACGACGTTGTAGATGCCGTCCTGGAAGAGGCCCTCGCCGCCGGGGCCGCCGAAGCCGAAGATCGCGTGCAGCGCATACACGCCGAGCCCGCCGATCAGGGCGGCGATGAGGAGGGTCGGGATGTGGAGTTTGAGGCGTGTGCGCATGGGCTTGGCGGGTCGCCATCTACATCGGCCGGGCGCGGGGAATCCCTGAATGATCAGCGGGAAAACGCGGCGCGCATGCGCTGCGTGAAGCGGCCGGGCGAGCGCTTGTAGAGGCGCGCGCCGAGCCCCAGCGCGCGTTTGCGCAGGCGCCTGCGCTCGCAAGCGATCGTCGCGAGCAGGTCCTCGCACGCGCGGGAATCTTGACCGAAGACGTCTGAGTGTTGCTCGGCGTAGAGGCTGAGCATCCACAGGTCGTGCTCTTCCCCGAGCAGGTCTCCCAGGCGCTCGGCGCGGCGCGTGGCCTTGCGTGCGCCTTTGGTGCGCTTGCCGCCGAGCATGTCCAGGGCGTAGTAGAGGCTCTTGACGCGCTTGCGCCAATCGTGCATCGCCTGGTCGCTGGGGACGGGCTCCCGCTCGCGCCCGGCCGCCGCCTCGCGGGACGGGTGCTTGGCTTTCGCCGCGCCGTAGGGGCGCTCGCGCTTGGCGCGGCGGTAGCGCTTGCGGCCTTCCTCATAGATGCGCTGAAGGCCCGGCGCGAGGTCCTCGAAGTCGCGCGCGGTCAGCTCCCAGCGCGCCAGCTGGCGGCGCATCGCGGCGATGTCCTCGAGCACCTCGGCGCTGTCGGCCGGCTCGCCGGCGAGCGCGCGCTCGTGCTCGAGGTGGATCCCGAACAGGTCGATCCCGCTGCTCGCGAGCGCGCCGGGCCGGCGCTCGGCGAGGCTCTTGAGCGTGGCCAGGCGCACCTGCGCGTCGCGCGCGCTCGACAGGCGCCGGCCGGCCTCGCCCAGCGAGGAGTTGACGCGCCCGAACTCAGGCTCGCCCATCTCCTCGCGAAACAGGCGTGCGAGGGCACGCATTCGCTTGATCGCCTTGCGCGCCTCGTGCACCACATCTCGATCGCTTCCAATAGCCATGAGTAGCCAACCCCATATTGGAGGCTATCGCCGCGACAATGTGTCGATGGCAAAGTTGCCCCAAGCGCGCTGGTGGACGGTGCGCGCCGCCCACAGCCTCAAGCCCGCCACCTACCGCTGTCCCTTCTGTGGGCGCCACCTGCCCGCGATGAGCGAGCACATGTTGATGTTCCCCGAAGACGACAAAAGCCGGCGCCGCCACGCCCACACCAAGTGCGTCCTGGCCGCGCGCGAGCGCGGCGGGCTGCTGCTGCGCGAGGACTGGCTGCGCACCCAGCCGCGTCCCCCGTCCTGGTGGCGGCGGTTGTGGGGTCGCTTGCACTGACCGGGTGGCCCCGCGCGCGCGTGCGTAGGCACCATCGGAAGAGAAACCGCCCGCCGCCCAGAGCGCGCTCTCTCAGCTCGGATACACGTGCACGTATTCGGGGTCGACGCGCACGATCACGCGCTGTTCGCCGGGCTGGCGCAAGGGGTAGGTCTCGGCGCCCATGTACTTCATCGCCAGCGCGTCGATGTGGGCGTCGGCGCCGTCGTGGGTGCGCTCGGCGACGCGACCGCGGATCGTGACGTACTCGTAGGGGTTCTCCAGGTTCTGGACGGTCAGCGTGACGCGCGGGTCGCGCTCGAGATTGCGCGGCCAGGCGCGGCCCTCGGCGGTGTTGAGCACGGGTTGGCCGTCCTGGACATCGACCCAGGCGGGCGCGGCGTGCACCGAGCCGTCCTCGCGCAGGGTGGACACGGTGACAAAGTTCTTGCCCTTCAACAGCTCCTCGGCGCGGCCTTCGATCGCTTGGCTCATCTGAATCCCCTTGCGGTTGAGAGTGGTGGAAGAGAATCTACCCGCAAGCGGCCCTCGGCTCGCGCGAATTATTCGCCGGAGCGCGCCGCCGCCGAGGGGATCTGCCCGAGCGGGACCAGATGTCCGTTGTTGAGCTGGAAGCGGACCGTCTTTTCGCCTCCACTCGGTTTGCCGAGGGGGTCGCCCGGTTTGTAGATCGGGTAGGACAGCGCGACTTCGGTGTCGCCTTGGCTGACGAGCTTGACGGTGGCGCTCGGCCGGCTGGTGTCGGTGCCGAGGTAGTGGCCGCCGACGAAGAAGAAGGCCTGCTGGCCGTAGCCGTCGGCCGAGCCCGTTTTGGTCGCCACGAGCACCCTCAAAGTCTGGTCGGGGTGGTACTGGGAGGTTTCGTCGGGCGTGTAGCCGCGTGCCCGCACGAGCGCCGCGGCCGCGCCGGCGCCTTCGGCGCTCTGGGCTTCCTTGGTGAAGGCCGGCGCCGTGGCGGTCCGGCTGGCTTCCGAGCCGCCTGTTTCGCCCATTTGCGTCGTGGTGTTCGTGGAGGTCGTCGATGGGGGGGAGGATTTGCTCGTGCCGGTCTTGGTTGTCGGCTGGGTGGTTGTTTCGCTCGGGGTCGTGTTGGCCACGGATACCGTCTTCGTGCCCCCCGATCCACAGCCGCAGATCGCTACGGCCGCGGCCGCGGCCGGCGCCAAGAGGGTGGCCTTGGCGAGAGCCCAGCTCCGCTTGGTCTTCGGCCTGGCGCCGTCCAGGCGCTCGATCTCGTCTCCGATCATCGCTTCCCCCTATTCGCCGTCGCGGGCGTCCATCCTCGCATCGCCACTCCCATTGCGCGCCGCTTTGCCCGCTCGGGCAGGCCGACCCCGCGAAGACCGGCCCTGTTTTCGGTGCGCGGGCCGCGGTCGCAGCGACCCGTACGAACCTCCATCCAAATATTTATTAGCGGTTGCTAATATGCTGTGGGTGAATCGTCCATGAGCGCAGAGCCTCACTCGCAAGCTACGCAAAGCGAGGCTGGGGAGAGATCGGCCTCGGCGCCGCGCCGGCGCGTGCCCGCGGCCGAGCGGCGCGAGGCTTTGATCGAGGCGGCGGTGCACGAGTTCGCGGTGAGCGGCTTGCACGGCACGCCGGTCGATCGCATCGCGCGGCGCGTCGGGGTGGCCCAGCCCTACGTGTTCAGCCTGTTCGCGGGCAAGCGCGAGCTGTTCTTGGCGGCGGTCGAGCACTGCTTCGAGCGCTTCGCCGACACGTTCGCCGAGGCGGCCGGCGCGTACGCCGCCGGGCGCGCGCCCGAGGATTGCGAGGACGTGCTGATGGCGATGGGCCGCGCCTACAAGGATCTGCTGAGCACCGACCGCGCCTATCTGATGCTCCAGCACCAGGCCTACGCGGCGTGTGACGACGAGGTCGTGCGCGCTCACGTGCGCCGCCACTACGCCGAGCTGGTCGCCCGAGTGGGCGAGCTCTCAGGGGCCGACAGTGAGCGCTTGGACAACTTCGTCGCTCACGGCATGGCCCTCAACGTCGCCGCCGCCCTGGGCGTCGCCGAACTCTCGGCGGGCTGCTCGTGGGTGCAGGCCGAGCTTGCCGCCGCCTCCAGCGGGTAGCATCAGCTGTGGCGATGTCCGAGCCGACGCAACAGCAACTCCAGAAGCGCAGCCGTCGCGAGCTGGTCCGTACCGGCCTGCTGGTGGGGTTGGCCGTGCTGATGACCCTGTTCGCGGTGCTGAACCTGGAACGGGTCGAGGTCAACTGGATCTTCGGCAAGACCTCGACGCCGCTCATCGTCGTGATCCTCGTCTCGCTTTTGGTCGGCATCGTGTTGACCCACTTCGCCGAGCTTCGCTACCGGCGCAAGCAGCGCTGAAGGACCGCGCCCGCGCCCGCGCGCGTGCTCGGCGTCAGCGGCGATCGGCGGTGACGATGCGCGCGGAGCGCTCGGCGCCCAAGAACGGGGTCAAGACCACGTAGGCGAGGTAGTCGGCCAGGTTCGGCAGCGCGCTCGTCGCTCCATCGGTCGTTTGCGCATAGATCGTGTGCCAGATCGCGCCCTCGATGCCCTCCTGGGCCATGCGCGTGCGGGGTGGGCGGGGCGCGCCGGCGGTCAGCCGCGCGGCGACTTCGCAGGCCAGGTCCGCGCCCAGGTCCACGGCGCGCTGGCCCATCGCGAACACGCCTGTGGCGATCGTCTGCGCGTACGCGGGGCGCGCCGCGAAGTAGCGCATCAGCGCGTCCATCGCCTCTCGCACCGCCGCCGGCCAGCTGGCCTTCGCGGCGAGCCCAGGGTCGGAGACAATCGAGCGAACCTCCTCGCCCAACATCGCGATCGCGGCCAGCATGCACGCCTCCATGTCGTCGAACAGCTCGAAGAAGGTGTCGATCGAGACGCCCGCCTCGTCGGCGATCAGCATCGGCGTGAGGTTGCCATAGCCTTCGAGCGCCGCGAGCTCCAGCGCGCTGCGCAGCAGCCTGGCGCGTTCGTCCTCGGGCCCCAGCGTCGGCTTCGTCGCGACCGCCTTCAGGCGAGTGCCAAGCGGGTTGGGATCGTGCGTGCTGAACACGAGCGCCCAGCTCAGCATGTCCGGTACCAACGCATGCATCTCCTCGGTGCGTCCCTCGATCAGGCGCACGAACGCCGCGCGGCGCAGGCCACCGACGATCGCGCGCACGATCGGCTCGGGCAGCGGCTGAGCGTCGGGCGCCTCGGCGAAGCTCGCGGCCAGGCGCTGCTCGAACATCGCCATCGTCCTGGTCAACCGCTCCCATCCAGCCGGGCCCGCCGAGGGCGCGTCGACGAGCATCAGGCGCGCGCCCTTCTGGTTGTCGTGGACGACCTCCGCGAATTGGGCCAGCGCGGCGCCGAGTCGCACTTCGAGCGGGCCGTCGCTTGCGGCGTAGGCCATCGCGATGCGGTCCATCGCGCGGCTTGCGATCAGGTCGAGCGTGGCCAGGAAGCATTCCTGCTTGTTGGCGAACTGCTCGTAGAAAGCGCGCCGCGAGACCCCGGCCAAGGTCACGACCTGCTTGACGCTGGTGCGCCCGTAGCCGTTGGTGGCGACGGCCTCGATCATCGCTCCGTACATGCGCAGCCGTTGGTTGGCGGCCACCTCGTCGGGGTCCATCTGGTGCGGGCCGCGCGGCAGGCGCTTGTAGAGCGGCGTCACCCCACCGTTTTGGGGTGCTTTGCGAGTGGACGTGGAGGCTTGCGTGGGCGAGGGCTTGCGGCGCGCCAGAGCGCCGCCGCCGACGTTATTCCCGCCCTGCTTCACTGCGTTCTATCTCCTCGAATACTTATAGCCCCTCGACTATCAAGGAGTCTTGAAAACAATATCATTCCATGTCAGAGATTTATTGTCTACGTATCGCTGTGCTGTTCAGGCTATCCACCAAGCCCACCTGCGCGTCGCCTCGTCGGCCGAATCGGCGAGCTCAATGAAGCAGCGCCCTGAGCACCAATATGCCAAGCCCCAAGGTCGTGCCCATCGACACGTCGAACGCGAGCTCGGCCGGCTTGGCTTTGGAGCGCAGGCCCGCCGCCAGCTCGAACACGATCAAGCTGCCCACGACGGCCCACACCCCCGCGCTCACCGCGTCGGCTTGGCTGGCCCCGATCGCCCACGCCACCATCACCGCGACCAGCGGCAGGGAGGCTCCTCTGACGATCGACCAGTCCTGGGCGAACGTCTGCCACAGCTCGCCCCAGCCCAGACGCCGGCGCTCCGAAAGGCGCAGGCCGAGCACATCCGCATAAGCATGCGCGAACCAATACAGGAGCATCGCGATCGCCAGCGACCCGACGGTCTCGGGATAGGTGTCCTTCAACCCGCTCTCGGCCGCCAGCAGGGCGCCCACCGTGATCAAGCCATAGACGGCGCCCTCCGGGTAGCGCTCTGGCAAGACCCATCCGGCGATCCTGTAGAAGCGGCCGGCTCCCTGCTTGCTTGGGATCGGCTCGTGGGGATTTGCTCGCGCCATCGCGGTGATTTCCGCCTGCTCGCGGACACCGCGATGGTATCGGCGCGCGCGAGCCGCTCGCAGCCCAGCGCCTAAGCGGTTTCTCACCGCCCGATCAGCGCCGGTTTAGGTGGCCGGTCGAGCCTTGCGGGCTATGTTCGCCCGCCGGCAGTGGCTCGCGCTTGGCGGGATCATCGCGCTCGCCTGTGCCCTACGGCTGTGGAAGCTCGCGGACGTGCCCGGCAACGTCTTCTACGACGCCGCCGTGCGCTCGATGGGGCTCTCCTGGCACAACCTGTTCTTCGGCGCGCTGGAGCCTGGGGGCGCCGTCTCGATCGACAAGCCCCCACTGGACCTGTGGCTGCAGGTCGCGAGCACCAGCGCCTTCGGCTTCGAGTCGTTCGCCCTGCACCTGCCCGAGGCGCTCGGCGGGGCGCTTGCCTGCGGCCTGCTGTTCGGCGCGCTGCGCCGTCCGTTTGGCGCCCTTGTGGCCTTGACAGCCGCGCTTGCACTCGCCGTGCTGCCCGTGTCGGTGCTGACCGCGCGCAGCGACACGATGGACTCGGTCTTGGCCGCGTGCCTGGTGGCGGCCCTGTGGCTCTCCTGGCGGGCGCTCGACAGCGGGCGTCTGCGCTTCTCGCTCGCCGCCGCCGCGATCATGGGCCTGGCCTTCAACGTAAAGCTCGCCGAGATGCTCATCGCTCTGCCCGCCCTCGCCTTGCTGTGGCTGTGGGCGGCCGCTCCGGGCGCGCGCGTGCGCGCCGCGCTGGCCACCGGCGCGACCCTGCTCGTGGTGGGTCTGTCCTGGACCGCGATCGCGGCGCTCACGCCTTTGCGCTCGAGGCCCTTCCCGATCGGGTCGGCCAACGGCAGCATCTGGCACGTCACGCTTGTCTACAACGGCCTGAACAGGCTCTCGACCAAGGGCGCCGCCGCCCCGGCCGAAGGCGGCGCCGGGCCGCTGCGCCTGCTCCGCGCCGGGCCGCTTCAGTATTGGAGCCTCGTCGGGATCGTCCTGCTCGCGAGTTGCCTGCTTGCCCTGGCCGCGCTTGCCGCGATCCTCCTGCGCGACGGAGCGCCGGCTCTGCGCGCGGCTCTGGGCCGGCCCGCGGGACGCTTTGCCATCGCCATCTTCGTGTGGTTTCTCACCGGCGCGGTCGCCTTCAGCGCGATGACGCGCCTGCAACCGCGCTACCTCGAGGCGTTCGCGCCCGCCTTGTGCGCGGTCCTCGGGCTCTCGCTGGGCGTGCTCTGGCGAGGCGGTCTGGCCCAGCGCGCAGACGCCGGCCGGGTCGCGCTGCGTGGGGCCTTGGTCGGTGTCGGCGTGGTGCTGCTCGCACTGTCGCTCTCCAAGGACGCCTACGTAGTCGACCGCGCGCGCACCGACTCGCTCTTGACCGACTTCTCGAGCCCCACGCTCAGCCGCTACCTGCGGGCCCATCGCCACGGCGCCCGCTACGAGGTGGCCGGCGCCAACGTCAACGACACGATCGGGATCATCGCCCGCGACGGCCGGCCGGTGCTGGTGCTCAACAGCGTCGACGGCTCGCTGACGCGCACCAAGCAACTGCGCGCCGACGTCGCCGCCGGCCTGGTGCGCTTCTACTTCGCGCCGTCCCACAACTGCCACTCCGGGCGCCACTGCGCGGGCAATCAGGTGTGGGCCTACGCCCACAGCGCTCCCGTGGCGGGGCAGCCGGGCTTGCGGCGCTTCGCGCGGCCTTGAGCCTGTGCTTCTTGCACCCGGCCGCGGGGTCGGCACTTTTTACGTGTGATCTCTCTCACCGCGCCTACAGGTTGCGCTAATCGGAGCCGCCGACAATCGGCTTGTCATGTTTGGCTCACTGCACCGGCGAGCGCGCCGAGTTCTCCTATCGGGGCTCCTCAGCGTTGCGGCGCTCGCGGCGATCGTCGCCGGCACGCAGGACATCGACCTGCCCCGTCTCGGCGCGCGCGCCGGTCTCACGGCCTCGGCGAGCGCGGCTGGCTCCCGGTCTACGGGACCGTGCGGGGCGGCGACGCTCGCGACGGCGGCCCAGGTTGAGGAATCGGTGGCCAGGCGCATATACGTCGCGGAGTTGCGCGGCTACGAGGTGCGGGCCGACCTCGCTCATGTCCAGGGCTCAGCCGAACTGCGCGCCGCCCTGGCGGGCTCCAGTCAGGCGGCCGTCTATGGCGCGGTGCACAACATCGTCTACACGCCCCACTGGCACATCGTGCGCCTGCGGGTGATCCGCCACGGACAGGTGCTCGCCGACGTGGGCGGCCCTGACGTGATCGCTCCCGTGTCGGGCGTGGTGCGCGCCAAAGGCAAGGTCCTCGCGAGCTTCGTGATGTCCGTGCAGGACGACCTCGGCTACACCAAGCTGGTGACCCGCTTCATCGGCGCCCCGCTCGAGCTCTACCGCGAAGGATCGCCCGTGATGGGAACGCTCCCCGCGCCCCTCGCCGCGCCCCGCAACGGTCAATCGCTCACCCTGGCCGGGGTCCACTACCGCGTGTTGTTCGTGAAAGCCACCGCGTTCCCCGCGGGTCCGCTCGACGCGGCCCTGCTCGTAACGCCGCCGCCGGGCGTCTCGACGTCGAGCACCTGCGAGGCCGTGCGCGTCGCGAGTTGGGGCGCCATAGCCACCCACGTCGCGGCCCGCTTCAGCCCGCTCTCCGCCCACTACGAAGACTTCATCCACACCCTCCAAGGCGTCTCCGACGGGCGCGTCTTCGTGCACTCCGCCACCGCGCGCCTCGCGGGCGGCGGGCCGGCGCGGTTGCCACGCCAGGGGGTCGTTCGGTATCGGGGGGCTAGCTGGGAGGTCTTCTCCTGGCAGCCTGCCGCGGGGACGCGGATCTACTTCTTGACGCCGCCGGGCTAGACGGCCGTCGGTGGGCCAAAGGGGTCGATCAGGGTAGGATTGGCAGGGCTTCGCGCCGACGTAGCTCAGCTGGTAGAGCACCTCCATGGTAAG
>CAVWAX010000002.1:0-164989 GCA_963753145.1 uncultured Solirubrobacterales bacterium | reverse complement strand
AGCGTCCCGGCCAGCCGGGCCAGCCACGCCCGGTCCGGCCACGTCAACCGGGCATGCACCCGCGCCCACTCACGCTGCGCGACGGCGAGTTGATGGCGCAGCATCAAGATCTCGGCGGTCCTTCCACCACGCCTCCCGGCGCGACAACCTGAGCAGCGACATGGCACGGGAGACGATCAGGAAGGTCAGCTTCAAGCCCACAAGCCGAAGATCATCGCACCTCCGGACGGGCCAAGACCTGCCCGCCCAGCGCCGGAACGCGTGGACTGAGCCGACCCTGATCTTCAGATCATCTGCCCAGGTGACGCAGGTTTTCGGCACCCACAACGCCGTCGGGTGGGCGGTGGCGCCCAGGATCCTGATTCGCAGGCTGGCGTGCTCGATCACCGCGAGCACGTGCAGCCGCGCCCCGGACAGGGTGACCGTCTCGAAGAAGTCGCAGGCCAGCAGGCCCTCGGCCTGAGAGCGCAGGAAATCGGCCCACGTGGTGGAACTGCGCTCGGGCGCCGGGTCGATCCCGGCGTCGTGCAGGATCTCCCAGACGGTGGAAGCGGCGACCTTTACCCCGAGCACCAGCAGCTCGCCGTGCACCCGGCGATACCCCCATCCGGGATTCTCGCGGACCAGCCGCAACACCAGGATACGAACCGAGTGCACGGTGCGCGGCCGCCCGGGGTGCCGGGGCCGGGACCGCTGGGCGTGCCGGCGCGCGACCACATCGCGGTGCCAGCGGAGTACGGTATCCGGGCGCACCACCAAGTGCAGTCTCTTGAGCACGTCCCTCGGGATCTGGTGCAGCAGTGCCGCCAGCAACGCCCGGTCACCCGGGGTGAACCGGACCCTGTCCGGACCGAGCTGCCGCTGCAGGACCGAGAGCTGATGGCGCAGCGCGAGGATCTCGGCGTCCTTGTCCCGGTTGCTCATCGGCAGCAGCCGCAGCAGCGCGAAGACGTTCGTCACACCCAGGTAGGCCAGTCGCAGGAGCACGGTCGATCACCATGCCACAGCGTTCCGCTGTCGCACGAACGCCCCACAGGCCGCCATCACGCTCAGCATCGGCCCACTTTTTATCGGCTCCCACCAGCATGGATGAGGGTTTCGGCAGGTGCAAGGTCGCGCTCGTCGGCAGCGCGAACCTCACCAGTCGTGCCATGGAGTCCAATCTAGAATGCGGCATCCTCATCCGCGGTAGCCCTCAGCCCCGCGCGATCCGCGACCACATCACGGGCCTATACGCAGCCGGACTCTTGCTTCGACTGTAAGACAACTGACAGCGAGTATCACGGGTCACGGAGCCTCGCCCGTCAGCTAAAGATGATTCGTAACGCTTCTAGATCACCTTATGGAATAGACTCTGGGCGAGACAGCGTTGCAAGGATTCGAAGGAACGACGGTGCCAACCGACACCGGGAAACGCTGCAACGTGGCCACAACAAGAACAGAGGATGCCTCCTCCGCCCCGCCAGGGTCCAACCAACAGGGCTGGGAGGCCTCACCAGCAAGGAGAAAACTATGGTATCAGACTGGCCGTTTTGGCTGGTAGCAAGCGAGCTGTCCGTCAGGACAGACCCGACACGTGGTTCCCCTGGGGCTATTCAGCTCCCTGGGCGATCATCTTCGTCATCGTAATCCTCGTCCGCGCCCAGGGAGGTGCGCAGGGCGATCGCCGATATCCTGCGGTCGCTCGCCGACCTGGCCTGGGCGGTCCAGGAACTGGCACGGGCCGTGCTGGCTTAAGCGCCGTCGCCTGGCCGTGCACGGGGGGCGCGCGGCCAGGCAAGGCCAGGGTATAGGACACATAGCTGAGAGGGGGTGGCGCCGATGGCCGCGTACGAGACGATGCCGCTTCGACAAGTGTGCCGGGTGGCCGCGGGGCCGTCCAGCGGGCTGCTGGAGAATATGCACGACGGTCCGGACGGCGTGCCGGTCGTCGCGCCGCCAGACATCACCGACGAGCACGCCATCGACCCCCGACGAGTGCGCCGGGTGCCATGGGACGAAAGCGAGAAGCTGTCCCGATTCGAGCTTCGCCAGGGCGATGTTCTTTACGTTCGCCAGGGAGCGCTAGGCAGGCTCGCGCTCGTCACGGCGGCGCAGGCCGGATGGATTTACAACTCCTCGCTGCTGCGGCTGAGACCCCGCGAGACGGTCGTGCTGCCCGCTTACCTCGCGGCGTTCCTGCCTACGAGCCGACACGGGACACCGTACTCGGCCAGGCCCAGCAGGGCACGGTGCCCTCACTGAACATCGCGCAGTTTCAGGAACTCGGGTGATCATGCCGCCTATGCGGCAACAGCACGCCATCGCGGAGACAATTGCCGATATCGAATCGAATATCAAGATCCATCGGGCGATCGCCGACCGGCTCGGCGCCCTCAGCGAGGCCGTCTTCGACGACATGATCCAGGGACGGGAACCCGCATGAGCCCGCTGACCCCCGAGCAGCTCGCCGAGCATCTGATCAGGTCGGCGGAGGAAGCGTTTCCCAAGGGCGACGCTATCGAAATCATCACCGTCTCCGCCGTGATGCTACTTCTCAAACGTGCCGCCGATCAGCCCGAGCGCTACCGGATCTCCGACCACGAGACGCTGCGCAGATCACGCGATCCGGCCACCCGGACGAAGTACTCAACGGGCTGCTGGAAGAAGCCATACGCGAAAGTTCTCGAATCATCGGCGTTGAGCCCGGCGATCTTAATTTCAGCTGGAATCTTAAGCCAGCCCAAATCAGTCACTTTGCCGACTCCATTGACCGCATCTCTCTCAGTGATGACAACCTGGAGTTTCCCGACACCATCGGCGAGCCTACGATCGTTTCCTCGCCCATATGACAGGTATGACGGGCAAACTCGGCAGCGTGATCTCCACGCCAGAGTCGGTGACAGAACTCATGGTGCGAATTACGTCGCCCCGGCCAGGTGAGTTGGTTTGCGATCCTTTCACCGGCCTTGGTGGTTTCCTCACCTCGACCCGCGACTATGTGCGAGATACTGACGGTGATCTCGCCGAGGTCAACCTATTCGGCGAAGAATCATCTGCCTCGATTTGGGTCCTCGCAAAGCTCAACCTGCTATTGCACGGCATTTTGAACCGCGAACTCGCACGAGGAGATACACTCACCGACCCGGCACACAAATCCCCCGACGGCAGGCTAATCCTTCGACCGGGTGCTGACTCATGCGCCCTTCTCGATGAATTACGACAAGCGTCACATCCGCTATCAGGAGCGGATGCGATACGGTTGGGCACCGAGCGCGGCCGAGCGGACCTAATGGTCGTCCAGCATGTCCTGTCCATCCTCAACGACGGTGGCCTAGGTGTCGTTCTCGCGCCCCTAGGCGTCCTCTTCCGCAGCGGGCCGGAGGCGGGGATCCGCCGTCGCATGATCGAGGACGGTCGAATCGACGCGGTGATCGGGCTGGGACCGGACATCCTGCCTAACACATCCAATCCCCGCCTGCGTCCTCGTCCTTCGCGGCTCCGGCAGGTCACGGTTCGAGCGAAGCGACGATGTGCTGTTCATAAATGCCGAGCCAGAGCTGACCCGGAGCCGCGGCATCAATCGCCTCGGCCCAGAGGGCATCGAGAAAATCGTGGACGTCTTTCGTGATCGAGCCGACGTGCCGGGATTCTCCCGGGTGGTCTCGACAGCGGAGATCGAGGCTAACGAATTCAACCTGAGCGTCCGTCCCTACACTGATCAAGGCCTGCCGCCCGAAGCGCCGGCCGATGCAGTGGCCATCATCTCCGGCGACGTCCCCATCCGCGAAGTGCAGGCTGCGGAACAAAGATTCCGCGCCTTCGGTATCGACCCCGCCACCCTGTTCTTGTCGGCGAACTCCGGCTACCTGAGCTTCCCCCCTCAGGGTTACCTGGCAACCGCCCGCACCCTCAGCGGGCAAACCGCTACCAGAGAGGAGGAATTCGGTAATGCCTGCCGATCCTGGTGGAACGGGTCCGCCTTGAATTCTCCCGGCTCGCCAGCGAAAGGCGACTGCTCAGTTCGCGGTCTCGGCTCAGCAAGGCATTATATCTCCGCCCTGGTGATCCGCTCGATGGAGGGGCTCGGGCTTGCCTGGGACGTGGTCCGCGTCACCCCCGAGCGCAGGGCCGCCAAGACCTTCGCTGCTTAGGACGTCCCCCGGTAGGCGCTCGGCCTGCTACGGTGCAAGCACGGATGACAAGTGTCATCCGCGAGGTTCTTGTCTTTGTTGGTGCTCTCGCAGGGCGCGGATGGGGTCAGCCGAATCTCCATTCCGTAGGGTGGCCACAGGGTCGCCGCACAAGGAGCATCACAACATGAAGTCCGAAACATTCGCCGGCCTCGGCGTGTCCGAGGCCGTCTCACGCGAGCTTGCGGCCCGCGGCATCGTCAAGCCGTTCGCCGTCCAGAGCATGGTCATCCCCGACATCCTCGCCGGCCACGACGTGCTCGCCCAATCGCCCACCGGCTCGGGCAAGACGCTTGCCTTCGGCGTGCCCCTGGTCGAGCGCCTGCGCGACACCTCGCCGCGTCCCTCCGCGCTGGTCCTGGCTCCCACACGCGAGCTTGCCCTACAGATCGTCGAGGATCTGCGCTCGCTCGCCCACGCCCGCGCCCTCTCGATCGCCGCGGTCTACGGCGGCGCCGGGATCGTCAAGCAGGCCCGTCTCGCCTCCCGCGCACACGTCCTTGTCGCCACGCCCGGGCGTCTGCTCGACCTGA
The DNA here is from genome assembly GCA_963753145.1 of uncultured Solirubrobacterales bacterium. Lineage (GTDB taxonomy): Bacteria > Actinomycetota > Thermoleophilia > Solirubrobacterales > Solirubrobacteraceae > Palsa-744. The sequence goes on along the minus strand of CAVWAX010000002.1, from coordinate 160,284 downwards.
TCGACCGCCGCGACGTGTCCTTGAAGCGCGTGTCCCTGCTGGTGCTCGACGAGGCCGACCGGATGCTCGACATGGGCTTCAAGCCGGTGGTCGATCGCATCGTGCGGATGGCCTCACCCGAGCGTCAAACCCTGCTCTTCTCGGCCACGCTGCAGGGCGAGGTCGGCAAGATCGCCGCCGCCTACACCACCGATCCGCGCCGCCACGAGCACGCCCATCCCGCCGAGCGCAAGGGCTCGATCGAGCACCGCTTCGTGTCGGTCTCCCACGAGGCCAAGGTCGATCGCCTGGTCGCCGAGCTCTCCCAGCCCGAGCGCGGCCTCACGCTCGTGTTCGTGCGCACCAAGCGTGGCGCGGACCGGCTCGTCAAGCGGCTGGCCGCAAGCAGCGTGCCGGCTGTGGCGATGCACGGCGACAAGTCCCAAGCCCAGCGCGAGAAGGCCCTCGCCCGCTTCGAGGCGGGCCATGTCGACACGCTCGTGGCCACCGACGTCGCCGCGCGCGGGATCGACGTCTCGGGCATCACCCACGTCATCAACTACGATGTCCCCGCCACGCGCGAGGACTACGTCCACCGCGTCGGGCGCACCGCGCGCGCCGGCGCCTCCGGCGTCAGCGTCACATTCGTGCTCGGCGACCAGGCCCGCGAATTCGCCGGCATGGTCGGTGGACTCGGCCTGCACCGCGAGCTGGAGTTGGGCGGATTCCCAAGCGACGCCACGCGAGGCAGGCCCGAGTCCAAGCGGTCTGCCGCGCGTCCCCAGGGTCGCCCGTCGGGGCGTTCCTCGCGCAATCGCAACTCGCGCGGTTCTCGTGCCCGCGTCGGCTAGCGCTTGAAATGGACGTGTATCCAGGGGAGGGGCGGGGATGTATATCCAAAATTTTGAGAATCTTCAGGAATGTAATGATTTGGTCGCGTAACGATTAGGAAATTACGTACAGGCCACAGACCCCTCCTCTGACCCTAGTCGTACCCTTCTACACATGACCGACCCGCTCCCGCCCGTCCGCGAGATCCTCGCGGGCAGGGCCGGCGAGGAGATGGCGCTGAGCGACGCTCATCTCAACCCGCAGCTCGGGCGGATCGTGCGCACGCTGGGTTTCGACAAGCAGTGGGTCTCCGGTCAGGGCGCCCATCTGATCGATGCTGAGGGCAACCGCTATCTCGATCTGATCTGCGGCTACGGGGTGTTTGCGATCGGCCGCAATCACCCCGAGGCGATCGCCGCCGTGCGCGACACGATGGCGGCGCAAACCGCCAGCCTGCCCCAGCTTGGGGTCACGTTGTTGAGCGGGGTGCTCGCCGAGCAACTGCTGGCACGGGTGGGTGGAGAGCTCAAATTCGGGGCGATGGTGCCGGCCAACAGCGGCACCGAGGCGGTCGAGGCGGCCGTCAAGATCGCCCGCGCGGCCACCGGCCGCTCGAGGGTCCTATTCGCCGAGCACGCCTTCCACGGCCTCACGCTCGGGTCGCTGTCGCTGAACGGCAACGAGGAGTTCAGAGCCGGCTTCGGTCCCCTGCTGCCCGGCTGCGAATCGGTGCCCTTCGGCGACGTCGATGCCCTGGAGCGCGCCCTGGCCGGCGGGGAGGTCGCCGCATTCGTGGTCGAGCCCGTCCAAGGCAAGGGCGTCAACCTGCCCCCAGACGGCTACCTGCAGGCCGCTCAGCGGCTCTGCCGCGAAGCGGGCGCCCTGTTCGTGTGCGACGAGGTCCAGACCGGGCTCGGACGGACCGGGCGCTTCCTGGCGCTTGAGCACTGGGGTCTGGAGCCCGACCTGATCTGCCTGTCCAAGGCGCTGTCGGGCGGCCTCGTCCCGGTCGGCGCGGTGCTCGTCTCGCGCGCCGCCTTCGACGCGGTCTTCGACGGCATGGAGCGCGCTGTGCGCCACGGCTCGACCTTCGGCGGCAACGACCTCGCCGCCGCCTGCGCCCTGGCCACTTTGCGCGTGCTCGACGCCGAGGGCTTGGTGCAGCGCTCCGAGCGTCTGGGCGCGCTGCTGCTGGAGTTGACGGCGCCGCTGGCCGAGCGCTACGAGGTTGTCTCCGATGTGCGCGGACTCGGCCTCATGTGGGCGATCGAGTTCGGCGCCCCCGCGCGCGGCGCGCGACGCTCGGTCTGGCGTGCCGCCGAGCGCGCCCAGCCGGGCATCTTCTCCCAGCTCGTCGTCGGGCCGCTGTTCCACGAGCACCGGATCTTCTGTCAGGTCGCGGGCCACCGCATGAACGTGATCAAGGCCCTGCCTTCCCTGGTCGTCGAGGAGGCCGAGATCAGGCGCTTCGCGGCCGCTTTGGAGGAGGTGGTGGCGCGCGCCGAGCGGGTTCCGCGCGCTTTCGCGCGCTTCGGCGTGAGCATGAGCAGGCGGGCTTTGGCCGCGCGCCGCTAGCCTGTCCCGCCGTGCTCGTTCCCAGAGATGACATCCGCAACGTGGCGATCGTCGCCCACGTCGACCACGGCAAGACCACCTTGGTGGACGCGATGCTGTGGCAGTCCGGCGCGTTTCGCGAGGGCCAGGACGTGGCCGACCGCGTGATGGACTCGATGGACCTCGAGCGCGAGAAGGGCATCACGATCCTCGCCAAGAACACCTCCTTGCGCTACGAGGGCGTCAAGCTCAACATCGTCGACACCCCCGGCCACGCCGACTTCGGCGGCGAGGTCGAGCGCGGTTTGACCATGGTCAACGGGGTGCTCCTCTTGGTCAACGCATCCGAGGGTCCGCTCCCACAGACGCGCTTCGTGCTGCGCAAGGCCCTGGAGTCGCGTCTGCCCGTGATCCTGGTAATCAACAAGGTCGACCGTTCCGACGCCCGCGTGGCGGAGGTCGTGGACGAGGTCTACGAGTTGTTCCTCGACCTCGACGCCGACGAGGAGCAGATCGAGTTCCCGATCGTCTACTGCAACGCTCGCGCCGGCATCGCCACGATGGACTACGACGCGCAGGCGCCCACCCCCACCGAGGGCAGCTTGGCGCCGCTCTTGGACCTGCTGGTGGCGCATATCCCAGCCCCCCAATACGACCCCGAGCATCCCCTGCAGGCGCTCGTCACCAATCTGGACGCCTCGCCCTACGTGGGCCGGCTGGCGATCTGTCGCGTGCGCAACGGCACGATCAAGCGCGGCCAGCAGGTCGCGTGGTGCCGCGCCGACGGCTCGATCGAGCGCGTCCAGGTCTCAGAGCTGTATGTGACCGAGGCGCTCTCCCGCGTTGACGCGCCCGAGGCCGGGCCCGGTGAGATCATCGCCGTGGCCGGCATCGCCGAGATCACGATCGGCGAGACCTTGGCCGACCAGGTCGACCCGCGCCCGCTGCCCGTCATCACTGTGGACGAGCCGTCGCTTTCGATCGTGCTCGGCATCAACACCAGTCCGCTTGCGGGCAAGGAGGGCTCCAAGCTGACCGCGCGGCAGGTGCGCGAGCGCCTCGATCGCGAGCTCGTCGGCAACGTGTCGCTGCGCGTCGTTGACACTGCCCGGCCGGACGCCTGGGAGGTCCAGGGGCGCGGCGAGCTGCAGTTGGCGGTCTTGGTGGAGATCATGCGCCGCGAGGGCTTCGAGTTGACCGTCGGCCAGCCACACGTTTTGATCCGCCAGATCGACGGCAAGCGCCACGAGCCCTTCGAGCGGCTCTCGATCGACGTGCCCGAGGACTACGTCGGGGTGGTCACCCAGATGCTTGCGTTGCGCAAGGGTCGCATGGAACACATGACCAACCACGGGACCGGCTGGGTCAGGATGGAGTACATCGTCCCGGCCCGCGGCTTGATCGGCTTTCGTACCGAGTTCCTCACCGAGACGCGCGGCACGGGACTGATGCACCACGTCTTCGATGACTGGGAGCCGTGGGCCGGCGAGCTGCGCACGCGCCCCGCCGGCTCGCTCGTCGCCGACCGCGCCGGAACCACCGCCGGTTACTCGCTTACAAGTCTTTCCGAGCGCGGGATGCTGTTCGTCGGTCCCGGCGAGGAGGTCTACGAAGGGATGATCGTCGGCGAAAACTCGCGCTCTGAGGACATCGACGTCAACCCCACCAAGGAGAAGCACCTCACCAACATCCGCTCTTCGACCTCCGACGTCTACGAGCGGCTCGCCGCCCACCGCAAGATGACCCTCGACGAGGCCCTCGAGTTCGTGCGAGAGGACGAGTGCGTCGAAGTCACCCCCGAGGCGGTCCGCGTGCGCAAGGTAGAGCTGAACAAGGTCGAACGGCTCAAGGCGGCGCGGGCGCGACGGTGAGCCACGCGTAACCGCCCTCCTCACGTGTCGTAGCCGCGCAATAAGCTGAATGCAATGACCGCGATCGAGGCCCGCGGGCTGCGCAAGAGCTATGGCGACGTGCACGCGGTGCGCGGCGTCAACGTCTCGATCCAGCCCGGCGAGACGGTGGCCCTGCTGGGCCCCAACGGCGCGGGCAAGTCGACGACGATCGACATGCTGCTCGGTCTGGCCGACCCGGACGCGGGGGAGGTGTCGGTGTTCGGCGGCGCTCCTACAGCCGCGGTTGACTCCGGCTATGTGGGCGCGATGCTTCAGACGGGCGCCCTGATCCGCGACCTGTCGGTGCGCGAGCTGGTCACGATGGTCGCCTCGCTGTATCCGGACCCGCTTGGCGTGGAGGAGGCGCTCGAGCTGACCGGGATGGGCGCCTTGGCCGATCACCGCACGCAAAAGCTCTCCGGCGGGGAGACCCAGCGCGCGCGCTTCGCGGTCGCGATCGTCGCCAACCCGAAGCTGCTCGTGCTCGACGAGCCGACCGTCGCGATGGACGTCGAGGGCAGGCGCTCGTTCTGGGCGACGATGCGCGAGCTGGCCGCCCAGGGGCGCACCGTGCTGTTCGCCACCCACTACCTGGAGGAGGCCGACGCCTACGCCGACCGCGCCATTCTGATGGCCCACGGGCAGGTCGTCGCGGACGGCCCCACCAACGAGATCAAGGCCCGCGTCGGCACGCGCACGATCAAGGCCACCTTGCCGGGCGCCGACCTCGACCGGCTCCGAGCGCTGCCCGGCGTCGGCTCGGTCGAGCGGCGCGGCGAGGCGGTGCTACTCAGCTGCACCGACTCCGATCTCGCGATCCGCGCGCTGCTCCAGTACGAGCCCGAGGCGCGCGACATCGAGATCACGGCCGCCGGCCTGGAGGAGGCCTTCGTGGAGTTGACCGGCGACGGCGCCCCCTCGCCCGGCCAGCTCGCCTCGGCGTCGGTCGTCGGCGGCAGTGTCAGAGGTTCGGCGTGAGCTCGCTCTTCATAGGAGGGTTGGTGTGAACTCGTTTGCCTACACCCGCTTCGAGCTGTTGCGCGTGCTTCGAAACCGGCGCTTCTTCTTCCTCTCGCTGGGCTTCCCCTTCGTCCTCTACCTCCTGATCGCGAGCTCCAACCGCCACACCGCCAACCTCGCCAAAACTGGCATCTCGGCGCCGCTCTACTTCATGGTCGGGATGATCGCCTTCGGCACGATGAGCGCGATGCTCTCCTCCGGCGCGCGGATCTCGGCCGAGCGCGCGGTCGGCTGGAATCGCCAGCTGCGCATCAGCCCTCTCTCGACGCGCTCCTACCTGCGCGCCAAGGTTCTCACGGCGTATCTGATGGCGCTGCTCTCGATGGCCGTTCTGTATGCCTCCGGGGCGATCCTCGGCGTGAGCATGTCGGCCTCTGACTGGATCTCGATGACCTTGTTGATCCTGGTCTGCCTGATCCCGTTCGCGGCACTGGGGATCGCCGTCGGTCACATGCTCACACCCGACTCGATCGGTCCCGCGATGGGCGGCGGCATCGCCCTGCTCGCCTTCCTCGGCGGCACCTGGTTTCCGATCCCAAGCCACGGCTTCCTGCACGATGTCGGCCAACTGCTGCCCTCCTACTGGCTGGTCCAGGCCTCCCACATCGCGATCGGCGGCCACCCGATGGGCACCACGGGCTGGCTGGTGATCGTCGTCTGGACGGCAGTCTTGGCGGCGGTCGCCCGCCGGGCTTATCGGCGCGACACCGGGCGGGTTTAGGGCCGACATATAGTCGCACCGCGGCGATCGCATGCGCTGTGCCGTGCATGTTGCTACGGTTAAGAGACGAACCGGAGAAGAGAGATCGGAGAAGACATGGCAGGGACAGGCGGTCGGGGAGTGACGATTGCGGGACAGCGCTTCGAGCTGCGTAGAGAGGCGATCGAGCGCGCGATGCGCAATGTGCTGCCCGAGCCGATAGCAAGTCACTACGCAGTGATCGGTCCTCGCCGCTACCCGCCGAAGCAGGTGATCGCGCTCGCGACCGGTCTCGATCGCGCCGACTTCACGACCCACCAGGCGCGTCGAACCCTGATGGGCCTCGGTTTCGCGGTCGGTCGCATGCCGCACTCGCGAGGAGAAGGGTCGGGTAGTCGCTTGGAGTCTGCCGATGTCGCTCGGCCCGAGGACGGGTTTGCTCGGCAGCTTGCCGATCTGCGTGGCCAGTGGGTTGCGGTCAAGGACGAGCAGATCCTTGTGGCCGCCCCAACGCCGCGGGAAGTGGTCGGCTGGCTCGCGCAACACGATCGGCGCGCCGACAGCATGTTTCGCGTTCCCGAGGATGAGATCGCCGTCGAGGGCTGGGCCCCGCTGTGAGGTTCGCCTTCAGAGACATCCCCGCTCCGGGTGCGGCGACGACGCGCCCGCGCCCGATCGTCGATGTGGTCGTTGAGGGATTGGAGCTGGCGCCCCAGGCATGCCTGCTCGACAGCGGGGCGAGCGCGATCCGTATGGGGGTGCATGTCGCTGAGTTGATCGGTCTGGATCTCACTGACGCTCCGAGCACCACGATCGCCGTCGGCGGCGGTCGCGTCGCAGGCCGTCTCGGCGAGGTCGCCCTGGCGGTGTCCGACGGTGCCGCGACTCACCAGTGGCCGGCGCCCGTGTGGTTCTGTGAGCCGTGGCGACCCGCCTTTGGTCTGCTCGGCCTGACCGGCTTCTTCGACCAGTTCGTGGTGACGATGGCGGCGTATGAGGAATGGGTTGAGCTAGCGCCGATCGGCGCACCCGTCGGGTGCTAACGCTAGGGTGCGGGCCATGAATAGATCCAGCCGTGCCGTGAACGCCGCGCTTGCGACCCTTTGCCTGGCGCTTTGCGGCGCCGTCTTCGCTGTCCCCGCGGGAGCCGCCGCGGTGCACTTCGAAAAGGAGACCCTCCAGGCCTACGAAGCCCAGCTTCACCACGGCCAGATCCACGCGCTCACCTTCCACCCGGGGCCGACGATCGGTCACCTGCACATATCGCTCAACAACGGCGCCCACATGACCGTGGCCTACGCGATCGACGAACAGGGCAAGCTGGTCGCGCAGGCGCGCACATCGGGCGCGCGCGTGAAGGTCGCCGCGGTCACCACCAAAAAAACGACAGCCGTCAAACACAAACTGCGCTACATCGCCGGCGGGATCCTGATCCTGGTGATCATCATCGTGTTGATCGTCCTCTTGATCGGCCGTCGACGTGCCGTGGCCGCCGAGGGCCCAGGTCCTTCGCAGGAGAGCACCGCGCCCACGGAGGAGAGCGCCGCACCGTAGTGCTCGGGCCGCCCGCCGCGACATAGCTCTGCCTCGCGCGTGTCGAGCGGGCCGGGAGGGCTAGCGCAAGAATAAGACTCAGTCTTGTGATACGGTCGTCGTCATGCGACGGACCGGACCATTTGCGCGGGCCATCACGGCGGTGGTCCTGTTGGCGATCGCGGCCGCCGCGCTCGCCGGATGCGGCTCGGCCGAACCCAACGAAGAGTCGGCGTCGGGCAAGTTGCGCGTAGTGGCTGCCGAGAACTTCTGGGGCAGCATCGCGGCTCAGCTAGGTGGCTCGAAGGTTGAAGTGCAAAGCATCGTGGTCAACCCGGCCACCGATCCCCACAGCTACGAGCCGAGCGCCCAAGACGCGCGCACCATGGCGGGCTCCCAGATGGCGATCGTCAATGGCATCGGCTACGACGAATGGGCCTCCCACCTGCTCGCGGCCGATCCCTCCGGCGAGCGAACCGTGCTCGACGTCGGCTCGCTGCTGGGCCTGGAGGCGGGAGCGAACCCGCACCAGTGGTATGACCCCGCTCACGTGCACACGGTCATCGATCGGATCGTGGCCGACTACGACAAGTGGCTTCCCGCCGAGGCCGGCTACTTCGCCGCGCGCCAGAAGCGCTTCGAAACGGTCTATCTGGCCCGCTATGACCAGCTCATCGGCGAAATTCGCGCGCGCTATGCCGGTGTCCCGGTGGGCTACAGCGAGAGCATCTTCCAACCGCTCGGGCAAGCGCTCGGGTTGAAGTTGCTCACTCCATACAGCTTCGCCAAGGCGGTCTCCGAGGGCGCCGAAGTGAGCGCCCAGGACAAGCAAACGGTCAACCGGCAGGCCGCGCGTCGCGAAATCGAGGTATGGATTCTCAACGCTCAGAACGTCATCCCCGATGTCCAGCGTGTCAGCGAAACAGCGCGCGCCGCCGGCATCCCGGTGGTGAGCGTTACCGAGACGCTCTCGCCGGCCTCCGACAGCTTCGAGCAGTGGCAGGTTGCCCAGCTGCAGCGGCTGCGCCAAGCCCTTCATCAGGCCACCGGTCGGTGAGCGCGGTGGAGGCGCCGCGGCCATGAAAGCTCCACAGGGCGCGCCGCCGGAGATCGGCACGGCAAGCGCCGCGGCAGCGATCCAACTGAGCAAAGCCAGCGCCAGCATGGGCGCTCGCGAGGTCTGGCGCGACGTCGAGCTGACCGTGCGGCCCGGCGAATTCGTGGCCGTGCTGGGGTCCAACGGCAGCGGCAAGTCAACCCTGCTGAAGGCGATCCTCGGGCTCGTGCAAACCCAGCCGGGCAGCGTCCGGGTGCTGGGCAAGGCCGCGGGCGAGGCCAACCGCGAGATCGGCTACCTGCCCCAACGCCACGGCTTTGACACGAGCCTGCCGATCCGTGGCATGGACCTCGTGCGGCTCGGCCTGGACGGAGCGCGCTGGGGTCTGCCCGTCGGCGTCTCGGCGGCCTCGCGCAGGCGCGCCCGCGAGCGGGTGCGCGAAGCGATCGAGCTCGTCGGCGCCTCCGCCTATGCCCAGCGCCCGCTCGCCGAGCTCTCAGGCGGCGAGCAGCAGCGCATCCTGATCGCCCAGGCGCTCGTGCGCAGGCCGCGCATCCTGATGCTCGACGAGCCCTTGGACAGTCTCGATCTGCCAAATCAAGCGGCCGTCAGCGCCCTGGTGCAGAGCATCTGTCGCTCCCAGGGCGTCGCAGTGCTGCTCGTGGCCCACGACGTCAACCCGCTCTTGCCCTACCTCGATCAGGTCATCTACCTGGCCGGCGGACGCGCTCTGCAAGGGGCGGTGCAGGACGTCATCACCGGCCCCAACTTGAGCGCTCTGTATGGGGTCGAGATCGAGGTCCTGCGCACTCGCGACGGCCGCCTGGTCGTCGTAGGTCAGCCCGAGGCGCCCCACGTTCACGGTCACAGGCACACGTGATGGGCGAGGCGCCAACCACTTCGGTTGCTCGTCGCGGAGCGCTTTGATGGCAAACCCGACGCTCTCCTGGAACCTCTTCCACGACGTGCACGAACTGCTCGCATACAGGTTCATGGTCGACGCTTTGCAGGCCGGCACGATCGTCGCGGTGATGGCCGGCGCGATCGGCTGGTACATGGTGCTGCGCCGGCAAAGCTTCGCCGGGCATACGATCGCGGTGATGTCCTTTCCCGGTGCGGCCGGGGCGGCGCTGGCCGGGGCGCCGAGCGCGCTCGGCTACTACCTTTCGTGCGCTATAGCGGCGCTGGCGATCGGCCGCCGGCGCGGGGCAGATCGCGGCGGGCGCAGTCGCGAGTCGGCCGCGATCGGCGTGGTCCAGGTAGCCGGCCTGGCGCTCGGGTTCCTGTTCCTGAGCCTCTACAGCGGCGTGCTCGAGCAGCTCCAGACGCTTCTGTTTGGCACGTTCCTGGGTATCGATCCCGCCCAGGTCCTCACGTTGCTGGCGATCGCCGTGCTCGTGTTGGGCGCCCTGGCCGTCGTGGGCCGGCCGTTGCTGCTGGCCTCGCTCGACCCGCAGTTGGCGCGCGCGCGCGGAGTGCCGGTCGGGGCGCTCGACCTGGGGTTCATGTTGCTGCTGGGATTGACGGTGGCCGCCACCAGCCAGATCACCGGCGCGCTGCTGGTGTTCGCCCTGCTCGTCGCCCCACCCGCGGCGGCCCAGGCGATCACGGCGCGTCCCGGCGTGGGGCTTGCGCTCAGCGTGGGCTTCGCCGTGCTGGTCACCTGGCTGGGTCTGGGCGTGGCCTACTTCTCGATCTACCCGCTGGGCTTCTTCGTCACGACGTTCGGCTTCGGGGTGTTCTTGGCGGCCAAGCTCGCCCGCGTCTTCCGGGACCGTCGTGCGCATGGTGGCCGAGGCGTAGGAGGCGTTGCGCCCGGCGAGCTCGAGCCCGTGGGGGTGGTGTGATGCTCGCCCACGAATTCATCCGCAACGCTTTTCTTGCCGGCACGCCCCTGGCGCTCGCGTGCGGCGTGGTCGGCTGGTTCACGGTCCTGCGCGGGCAGGTGTTCGCGGGCGATGCCCTCAGCCACGTCGCTTTCGTCGGAGCGATCGCCGCCGCGGTCCTGGGCATCGACGAGCGGGTCGGCCTGTTCGCATTGACGCTCGCGCTAGCAGGCGTCATGGCCGGCATCGGCCGACGCGCCCAGGCCGACGATGTGACGATCGGCGTCGTCTTCTCATGGGTGCTCGGCATCGGCGTGCTCTTGATCGCGGTGCTCAGCACGAGCTCCTCCGGGGGCAGCGGCTTGATCGTAGCCAACACCCTGTTCGGCTCGATCTTCGGTCTGAGCGCCGGCCAGAGCGCGGTCGCGGCTGCGATCGGGGTTGGCGTGATCGTGGCGACGCTCGCGGTCGCAAAACCGCTGCTGTTCGCCTCGCTCGACGGCGAGCTCGCCGCTCTGCAGGGTGTCCCCGTCAGGCTCCTCGGACTGGCGCTGCTCGGGCTGATCGGCGCCGTCACCGCCGAGGGCACCCAGGCGATCGGCGCGCTCCTGGTGCTCGGCCTGATCGCGGCGCCCGCGGGCGCCGCGCTGCGGTTGACCTCCAGGCCCTACGTCGGCATGGCCGGCTCGGCCGCGGTCGCCGTCGCCGCGATGTGGGGGGGAATCGCGCTCAGCTACGCGATCCCTTCGCTGCCGCCGAGCACCGCGATAGTCGGGCTCGCCGTCGGCGCCTACGCGCTCGCTTCACTGGCTTCTACCATCGCCCTATGGACCCCATGGCGCAACCGTCTGAAGACTGGATAGAGCGAGCCGAGGCCACGCTGGCCTCAGCCGGGCACAAGCGCGGTGGCGCCCGCCGGGCGTTGCTGGAGCTGCTCGACGCCCAACGGTGCGCTCTGACCGCCGTGGAGATCGAAGACGCCCTGCGCGCGGCCGAGCGGCGAGTCAGTCGCGCCAGCGTCTATCGCATCCTGGACGAGCTCGAGCAGTTGCGCCTGGTGCAGCGCGTTGAGACCGGTCAAGCGATGGTCCGCTACGAGCGTGTCTGCTCGCGGGAGGAGCACCACCACCATCTCGTCTGCGAGGGCTGCGGCCTGGTCATGCCCTTCTCCGACGAGGCATTGGAGCTGGCGATCTCGAGTCTCAGCGCGCGCGTCCCGCTGACCGTCTCAGAGCACGAGATCGTGCTGCGGGGGGAGTGCGAGGACTGCGCGGCGTAGACGCCCCGTGCGGGGTCACGAAGAGCCTGCTCGTCAAGTGCAAGGTGACCGTCAAGGTCAAGGGACACCTCGGCTGACCGACGGAGTCGCGCCAAGTGGTGTCGGCCTCACATCCACAGCGCCTCGACCGGCACTGCCCAGATGTCGCGCGCGAGGAAGCTCGTTTGGCGTGCGGTGCAGAGCACGAGGCCAGCGACGAACCGCTCGCCCGCGAGCGCCTTCAGCTTGTTCAGGCCGCGCAGGTCGCCGCGTCTCACGGTTGCGCCGGACTTGATCTCTATGCCGACGATCATCCCCCGGCGATTTTCCAGCACGACGTCCACCTCCTCGCCGTGCGGTCCTCGCCAGTGCCGCATCGACGGCATCGTCTCGGTGTATGGGAGCAGGCGCTGAAGCTCCATCGCCACGAACGACTCGTACGCACGACCGCTCAAGGCGTCGTCGTCCGCGATCCTACTCGCGTCCGCTCCCAGCAGGTGCATGAGCAGGCCCGCGTCCTCGACGAACAGGCGCGGCGCTCGTACCGACCGTGCGGCGAAACCGGGCGTCCATGCGGTCACTCTCACCACCAGGTGCAGCAGCTCGAGTAGTCGCACATAGGCACGCATCGTCTTCTCGTCGACGCTCACAGCCTGCGCGAGCGGTCGCATCGCCGTCAACGAGCCGGAGCCTGCCGCCAAGTGCGCAAGCAGCGCCGGCAGGATGTCAGGTCGTCTGATGTTGACGATGTCGGGCACGTCGCGCGCGACCAGTGCGGCCACATAGTCCTCAAACCACGCTCCGCGCCGGCGTTCCGAGCGTGCGATCGCGGTCGGGAACCCACCGGCAGCGATTCGCGGTGCGTACGCGGCTCTCCCCACGAGCTCGCTCTCCACGTTTGGCGGACGGGCTTGCATCCATATCTGGTCCAGCCATCGCGGGACGGGCCTGCCTTCGATCTCCGCTTGCGTGAATGGGCGTAGCGGCACTCGCTCGACACGCCCCGCCAGCGAGTCCCCAATGCGGGGGGACAGCAGCAGACTCGCCGAGCCGCTGACCAGGAAGCGTCCCGGGCGCGGCTCGCGGTCAACGGCCATCTTCAAGGTCAACACCAGCTCCGGAACACGCTGCAGCTCGTCAATAAACGCCCGCTCGCCTAGCCCCGCCACGAATCCGGCGGGGTCGTTGAGGGCGCCTCGGCGTGTGTTGGGATCGTCGAGCGTCGCGACCTTCATTCCCTGCTCGGCGGCGACGTGCGTGCAGAGCGTCGACTTACCCGCCTGCCGAGGGCCTTCCACGGCGACGATGCGCGTGTCGGTCAGCGCCTCCAGCACGCGAGCAGACGCGTGGCGCTGGATCTCTTGTGCGGACAAAGTAGGATTAGGATAGTGGACAATCCGGAATTGATCAGTGGATATCTAGGGGGTTGATTGTCGGATGACCCGTGAATGGTGAGGCGGACAATCCGGAATATGGCCGCTACGCATCGGGCCGCTGGAAGCGATCGAGGCGTTTCGCGGAGCGCGGCCCGGGCTGCCCCACAGGTAGCCCAGCACGCAGCCGAGCATCAGCACCGCCACGACCAGCAGCACCGGCCCCGAATCCTCGCTGAGCGCGCCGATCGCGCCTGCGGCGAGGCCGCCCGCGAGCGCCGCGACCCATGCGGGGTCAGAATCGACGGGCGCGCACACGCGCTCCCGGTAGCGGACCGCGAGCCCCGAGGCGATCAAGGCCAAAGCGGTGGCGAGCGGCATCAGATGGTTCTTCAGCTCGTTCCAGGCTGCGCCGTAGCGGCGCACCACGATGTCCTTGATGTCCCCGGCAGAGCGCGCATCGAGCACGCTGCCCGTGAAGTGCCCGCTGCCGTGGGCGCTAGCCAGGTCGAGTGCCGCGAGTGCGATCAGGCCGAGCACCGGCGCGGCCATGATGAGCAGGATGCGCCCGCGGTTGAGCGAGCCTGGCAGCAGCATCACCGTGGCCACCGCCGTGCCCGCGCTCACGAGGATCACCCCGCCGACGCCGGCGCCGATTCGCGCGGAGCCCTCGACGATCGCGAGCGCGACGCCGGCGCAGGCCATCGTCGCGGCCGCCCGCCTGGAGCGCAGCGCCGGATACAAGGCCGCCGCGACCGCGCTGAACACGAGCACGGCAAGCGCGGACTTCAGCTCGTTGCCGATCCCATAGAAGCGCGCCCCCAAGATCGGGTCGGGACCCAGTACCGAGCGCACCAGCAACTGCGTGCCCGCGAGCGCGTCCGCGGTCAGAGCGACCAACGCGCTCACCGCCGGCACGATCGGCGCTCGCGGCCAGCTCACAAGCGCATCGGTGAGCGCCCCCAGCGCGAAGCAACCCGCCACGATCGTCGCGAACTCGACGGTTCTCGAGGGCTCCAGGGCGGCCGGCAACAGGATCGCCACCGGCATCCACATGAAAGCGAGCCCGCCCACCCGAAGCGTCCAAGCGCGGCGTGCCCGCGCCGAGGCGCGCAGCCTGGCGGCTCGACCCCAAGGCACGCTTGCCGCGAGCAGCAACAGCGCCCAGGCCGCCGCCAACCAAGCGACGGCCCCGATCCGCCGCCCGCCGATCGTTTGCAGGCGCGCCTTGAAAGCGCGCAACCGCGCCCCCTCGAAGCGGCCGTCGAGCCGGATCGGCTTGCCGCGCATGTCGGCTGGGACGCCCAGCCCCAGGTGCTCGAGGATCGTGGGTGCGATGTCGATCGAGACAACCAGGCCGCGCTCGTTGGTGGTCTGTGAGGTCAGGGTCTGCCCGCCCCCGCCGAGGCCCGCGAAGGCGCTCCACAGCAGGTCCCCGCCGGGACCGTCGGGAGAGCTCTGAACGACGCCGAGCAGCTCGCCTGAGGACCTCTCGGCGACCAGGGCTCTCAGGTCGGCCAGGCCGGGAGCGCCCGCCGGCAGGTCGGCGACGACGAGCCTATGCGTGGCGCGCAATCGGGCGATGCGAGCGAGCAGCGTCGAAGGCGAGCCGAACGAGATTGTCGCGATCCTGCCCGAGCGGTCGGCGGCGAGCGGCCAGTCGGCGGCTGGAGCGCCACGCGGTGCGGTCACGCTCATGTCGCCGGCGCCGGTGCGCGCGCCCGGGGCGATCGGGAGCGCGGCGGCATAGCTCGCGCCGCCCGGGATCGAACCGGCCAACAGGCCCGGCTCGAGCAGTTGCGGAGCTTTGCGTGCCCGCTTGGTCACGGCGGGCCAAGAAAGGATCCGTGCGCTCCCGGCTGGACCCAGCGAGAGCGAGGCCAAGCTCGGCGGATCGTTCGGGGTGTAAGAGGAGAACGCGACCCGCGCGCCCTGGGTCATGTCGAGCAGCATTTGATCGGCCACATATGTGCCTTGCGTGGCGCTCATGATGCCGATCGAAAGCCCCGGGATCGAGGCCAACTCCCGCTCGGCGCTGTCGCTCGGCGATTCACCGGCAGCCGGCGAGGGCTCCGCGAAGACGATCAAAGCCGACGGCCCGGACGGCGCTTCTCGCTCAGATGCGCTCCTTTTCGGAGCTTCGCCTGGCGCTCCGGCGAGTGCGCCCGCCGGCAAGGCGCCCGATGCAACCAGGCACACGAGGGCCGCGAACAGCCCTCGGCGCGCTCCGCTCAGCTCTCGGTCCCCCCGGACGCGCCCGCCGGCACGGCCTTCTCCTCGGCGGCGAACACCGCGAACTCGGCGTCGTCGGCGGGGCTGAGGCGCGTGGAGCTGCCCTCGATGTTCAGGCGCGGCAGGCTCCTGTTCAGCCATCCGGGGATCCTCCAGGTCATGTCCCCGAGGATGTTGAGCACCGCCGGCAACAGCAGGCAGCGCACGATGACCGCGTCCAAGAACACGGCCGAGGCGAGACTCAGCCCGAACTCCTTGATGACCCTGCTTTCGCCGAGCATGAACGACAGGAACACGCAGATCATGATCGCCGCGGCGGCCGTCACCACGCGGCCCGTCAGGGCTAGGCCCTCGCCGACGGCCTTGCGGCTGTCGCCGTGGCGCGACCACTGCTCATGGATGCGTGAGACCAGGAACACCTCATAGTCCATCGACAGGCCAAACACGATCGCGAACAGCATCACTGGGATGAACGACTCGATCGGCCCGCCTTTGACGCCCATCAGTCCATCGATCCAGCCCCACTGGAAGACCACGACGATGATCCCCAGCGAAGCGCCGATGCTCAGCAGGTTCATGATCGCGGCTTGCAGCGGGATCACGAGCGAGCGGAACACCACCATCAGTAGCAGCGCCGAGAGCAGCACGACCACTCCGATGAACAAGGGCAGCTTCTTGGCGAGCACGGCCGCAAAGTTGACCGAGCCCGCGGTGATGCCGCCGATGTAGACGTGCATCCCCGACCGCGCGGCCACGGGTGGGATGACCTGGTTGCGTAGGTTGGTGACCAGCCGGGTCGTCTTGTACTCCTGGGGCGAGGACGTCGGATACACCGAGATCGTGGCGACGCTCCCGCCCGGGTTGAACTTGGCCGGCGCCACCGCCGCGACATCCGGCGCGCCGGCCATCGCGGCGCGCAGATCTTCGATCGCGGCCTTGCCGGTGGCCGAGGGCGGTGTGCTCGCCGCCGTGCCCACCGACACCGCCTGCTTGCGCGCTCCCGGCACCGTGGCGACGAGGAGCAGCGGACCGTTGAATCCCTTGCCGAAGCCCTCTGCCAGCAGTTGGTAGGCCTTGTAGGTGGTGGTGTGGACCGGGTCGTTGCCGGCGTCGCTGGAGCCCAGGCGAAGCGCCGTGGCCGGCGCCGCGATCACCAGCATCAGCAGCACCGAGGCGGTCGCGATCGTCCACGAGTGCCGCTGCACGAAAGCGCTCCAGCGCAGCCAGGTGCGTCCGTGGCGCACATCGGTGGCCTGTGCCCCGCGCTTGCGCGCGCGGCGGCTCGGTCGCACCAGACGCCCGCCCGCGAACGTCAGCAGCGCCGGGAGCAGCGTCAGCGAGCCCAACATCACGAGCAGCACCCCGATCGAGGCCGAGATCGCCACTCCGTAGAGGAAGTTCACGCCCAGCAGCATCATCCCCAGCAGGGCGATGACCACTGTGCAACCGGCGAACAGCACCGCGCGCCCGGCTGTGTCCATCGCTTGGACGACCGATTCGCGCACGTCGCCGAATGTCGGTCCGGGCGTGGAGTATGCCTCGCGAAAGCGCGTCACGATGAACAGCGCGTAGTCGATCCCGACGCCCAGCCCGATCATCGCGGCGAGCTCAGAGGAGAAGTTGGGGGTGTCCACCACGTGCGTGAACAGCGCGATCAAGCCGAGTCCGGTGCCCAGGCCGAACAACGCCGTCACGATCGGAAGTCCCATCGCGATCAGCGAGCCGAAGGTGATCAAAAGCACCACGATCGCGGCGAGCAGCCCCACCGCGGTGGTGATGCCAAAGCCTTCCTGCTCGGTCTGCTCGATCGCCTGGCCGCCCAGCTCGATCTGGATGTTCGGCGTGCGTGCCGCTTCCGCCGCCTTGACCACGTGTTCGCCGGCGCTCTTGGGTAGTTCGTTGGCCTTCTCGTCGAAGACCACCGTCGCGAACGCTATCTGCCCGTTTGCGGAGATCGCTTTGCCCGCCTGTCCCGGGGCATAGGGGCTGATCACACCGGAGACGTGCGGCAACGTCGCGACCTTGGCAAACAAGGTGCCCATGTGGGCCTGTACGGCCGGGTCGCGCACCGTGCCCGGGCTGACCTTGAACACGATCGTGTCGCGGTCGCCGGCCTGCGTCGGGAAGCTGCGGTCGAGCAGATCCGAGGCGCGCTGGGCGTCGGATTTGGGCAGCGTGAAGTTATTCGAGTAGGACGCGCCACCGCCCGCCTGGGCGAGCACGTTGACGCCGATCAGCAGGACCACCCAGCCGATCGCGATGTACAGGCGGTGCGTTGTCGTCCAGCGAGCGAGCTTGAGCATCGTTTAGAACCTGGGGGAGGGGGAAGGGACACCGCGGCGCGGCGGTGCCCGGAGACTGGTCCCGCTCAGCTTACGACGCTCGGCGGGCTGCCCCGAGGGGCAAGCCCGATTATCTCACCGAGAAGAGCTCCAGGGCGCCGGTGAGCTTGTGTTCGTTGGCGTCGCCCTCGGGCTCGATCACGTGGCCGTTGACGACGATCGGGCTGTTCCAATGGCCCGGCGCTCCAGGAAGCTTGGCGATCGGGACTCCCGAGTGAGGCCGATACACATAGATTCCGCCGTCGGCCGGGTCATACACATAGAGCAGCCCGCCGACCACGATCGGGCTCGTGCCGGGCGTGCTGTTCTGCCACGCCAGTCGCAGCCGGCCGGCCGTCAGGGTGTAGGCCGCGGTGGCGTGTTCCGCGCCCACGAACACCACCGTCGCCCCGGGGCGGCGCGTAGCGCCGGCGCGCGCAGCCGGGTACGCGACGACGGCAGGCGCGCTGAACAGCTCCCCGCCTCCAGGCAACGGTAGCCGCTGCACTTCCCCGCCCAGGCGGTTGGGTCGCGAGGGCGCACCGCCATCCAGGTGTGAGAGCGAGAGCACGCGCATGACCCCGTCCTTGCCCGCGATCAGCACGCGGTCGTGCCCGAGCAGGACAGGCGCGCTGGAGCCGAGATCGGTGTCGCTCGTGTTGAGCCGTTCCTGGTTGGTGGGCGTGAACGCCTGTCGGTAGTCGAGCCCGGGTACGCTCAGCTCGATCACGCTGTCGCCGAGGTTCGTGCTCCCGTTCCAAGGCCCGTTCCCGGTCGAGATCAACAGCCGCTTGCCGCCGGGCTCCACCACGGCGCCGCCACGCGAGAGGATCGCCGAATCGCTGGCCCCACAGCTGCTCGGAACGATCACACGGCGGCGGGAGGCACATAGCGTGTCGAACACGCTCGCGATCCGCCCGCTCGCGCGATCGATCGCAACGACGTGACCTTGGTAAGGCGGAGCGTCGCCCAGGTAGCCGCCGGTGGCCACCACCAGGTAGGGCCCTGCCACGTTGAGCGCGGCGGCCAGCTTCTCGTGGGCGGCGTCCTTGGTGACGGCCACCGGCCAGCCGGCGGCCTCCCGGCCCGAGGCGAGCGAGAGCTTGTGGACCAGGCCGTTGGGAGAGGTCGCGTATACGAAGCCTTCGCCCGGCAGGCTCAGCGGGCCGGCGGTCGTGATCTGGGCGCTGCCCGCCCAGCGCGAGTAGCCGGGCGGAGTAAACGTCCACAGGATGTGCCCGCTGGTGGCGTCCAGCGCGAGCGTCTTGCCGTAGGTGGTCGTCACGATCGCCACGTCGTGCTTGGCGCCCGCCACGCTCGCTTCGTGCAGGTAGATGGGCGAGGAGTCCACCGTGCCCGCCAGCGCCACCGTGACGCGGCGCAGGTGCGCGACATTGGCGGCCGTGACTGCGCTGGAGAGAAGACTCGCGTCCGAGCGCCGCGGGTTCAGGCCGAACTCCGGCCAATCGCGCAGCTGGGCACTCGCCAGGCGCGCGTTGCCCGAGGCGACGCTTTCGATGCCGGCGGGGATCGTGGCAGACCCGGCCGTGGGCGTCGAGCTGTCCGCCGGCGCGCTGCTGCCGCAGGCGCTCAGCGCCGCGGCCACGATGAGTGTCGCCGCGAGGCGAGAGAGGTGGGGCGCGGACACGCACCGGTTTTAGCGCAGCCCGCGGTCTGCCCCGAGGACGCCTCTGGCGTATCCTCGATTCGTAACCGACTTGGAAGGTGGGCGGCATGGCCAAGACACCACGCGTGGGAGAGCAGGCGCCGGACTTCGAGCTGAGGGGGACCCAGGGCCCGTTCAAGCTCTCAGACCATCGCGGCGAGCGCGTCGTGCTGCTGTTCTATCCGGGCGATAACACGATGGTCTGCACCAAGCAGTTCTGCTCCTACCGCGATCGCGCCGAGGACTTCGCCTCGCTCAGCGCCACCGTCGTCGGTATCTCCTCGCAGGACCTCTCCTCCCACGAGCAGTTCACCGCCAAGCACGGCCTCAACGTGCCCTTGCTGGCCGACATCGACAAGTCGGTGGCCAAGGCCTACTCGGCGCTCACGCCCGGCATCGGCTCCACTGCGCGCGCGGTCATCGTGATCGACGAGCAAGGCATCGTGCGCGATCGCCACGACCACCGTCTAGGGCTCGACTACCAGACGGTGGACGAGCTGCGCCAAGCGCTCGATCGGATTCCCACCGCCGCCGGATAGAGCTCAGACGGGCTTTACCAATACGCCCGCGCCGCCAGCCTCGAGCAGCGCCTCGATATCGCGAGGATCGCTGGTGAGGATCGTGTCGCCCTCCCGTGCGAGCGCAGCCACCGCGGCGTTGACCACGTCGCGGGTTTCCGTCCGCGCCAGCAGTCGCCCGCTGCGTCTTGCCTGAGAAGCGTCGAGCGGGCGCTCCAAGAATCCCGCCAAGCCACGCGTGAGCCTGGCTTGGCGGACCGGTTCGCGCCACACCTGGGCCACGCAGGCCGAGGACGTGACGGCGTCGACGCCGTCGCGCGCGGCCGCGGCGAGCAGGGCCCCGACGGCGCGATCGCCGCGCTCCAACGCGATCAGCGCGCCGCTGTCGAAGACGAGGGCAGCCATTGGCGAGCCTCCGCGAGCTCTCGCTCGGAGTAGGGACCACCCGTGTCGTTCGCGATCTCTTCGGCCACGGCAAGCAGAGCGTCTGCTCGCAGCCGGGCGGACGCGGCTCCCGCGAGCCAGCCGGACACGCCCTCCGAGCCGGACGCCTGGCGCACGCGAGCATAGAGCTCGTCGTCGAGGCTGATCGAGATCTTTGCCATGGCAGCCATAGTAGCACCTGGGGTGGCACTTGACGGTGGGGTCAGTTGAGTTGACATCGGGCAAGTATGCGTAGCGGACCCGACGGTATTTTGCGCGACGGGCAAAAACCGGCTCAATCGCCTGTGTCAGAGCCAATCGATAATGCTGTGTCCGGCCCGCCAAACGGCGTCTGAAAGAGACTCGCGGCTCAGCGCGCGGCGGCCCGCGAGGGTGTCTCGAGCTCGGCTGGGCGCGCTTCGGCGGCGCGGCGGGCGTGCATCTCCATCAGCTCCAGCTGCATGTTGCGGGCGCGCTGCCCGGGCCCGGGCGAGCGCCGCCGCCAGACGCCCTCACCATTCAGCTCCCACGAGCTCTGGTTATCGGCGAAAGCTCGTTCGAGCGTGTCCATCAGCTCGTCCTTCAGCTCCGGGTTCTCGATCGGCGCGGCCAACTCGACGCGGTGATCGAGGTTGCGGGGCATCAGGTCGGCCGAGGCGATGTACACGGTGCGCTCGCCTGAGCGCTCGAAGGTATAGACGCGCGAGTGCTCGAGCAGGCGCCCGACGACCGAGACGACCGTGATGTTCTCCGAGACGCCCTCGATGCCCGGTCGCAAACAACAGATCCCGCGCACGTTCAAATCGACCTGCACGCCGGCCATCGAGGCCCGGTAGAGGGCCCTGATGCAGTGCCCGTCCACGAGCGCGTTCATCTTCATCGCGATCCGTCCCGGCGAGCGCGGCGAGTGGGCGGCGATCGTGGCGTCGATCTCGGCGATCAGCCCCTCGCGCAGGTGGGCGGGCGCGATCAACACCTTGCGGTAGTGAAGCGGGCGCCCGAAGCCGGTCAGGTTGTTGAACATGTCGGCCACGTCGGCCCCGATCTGCTCGTCGGTCGTGAACAGGCCGAAGTCCGTATACAAGCGCGCCGTGGCCGAGTGGTAGTTGCCGGTGCCGACGTGCACGTAGTTACGCACCCCGTCGCCCTCGCGGCGCACCACCAGCACGCACTTGGCGTGCGTCTTCAGGGCGGGCTGGCCGTAGACCACGTGCACGCCCGCCTCCTCCAGCGCCTTGGCCCAGTGGATGTTCATGCGCTCGTCAAAGCGCGCCGTCAACTCGACCAGCGCGACCGCCTCCTTGCCACGCTCGGACGCCTCGATCAGATCCGGCACCAAGGGCGAGTCGTCGCTGGTGCGATACACCGTCTGCTTGATCGCGAGCACGTTGGGGTCGCTGACCGCCTGTTCGACGAACCGCTCGACCGAGGTCGCAAACGAGTCATACGGATGGTGCACGAGCACGTCGCCCTCCCGCATCGCCGCGAACACATCCGCGCGCTCGCCCTCGTGGCGCACCAGGCGCGGATGGGTCACCGGGGCGTAGGGCGCGTTGCGCAGCTCCGGCATCCCCGGCAGCTTCACGATCTGCCACAGCGCGCCCATGTCGAGCAGCCCATCGACCGGGTAGACCTCGTCCTCGCGCACGCCCAAAAGCCCGACCAGCTCCTCGCGCAGACGCTCCGAGCAGCTCGTGCCGATCTCCACCCGCACTATCTCCCCGAAACGTCGGCGGCGCAGCTCGTCCTCGACCGCCTGCAGCAGGTCGGCGGCGTCGTCTGAGACCTCCAGGTCGGCGTCGCGCGTGACCCTGAAGACGTCGTAGTCGACGATCTCCATGCCCGGGAAGAGAGCGTCGAGATGATGGGCGATCACATCCTCCAAGGGCACCAACGTCACGTTGGCGGCGCCCAGGCCCATCCCCGTGCCGCCCGCGCCCGTCCCGGCGCCGCTCGTGCCGCCCGCGCCGCTCGCACTCTCGGCCGGCGAGCGCACGGCAACGAAGCGCGGCAGGATCTCCGTCGGCACCTTCACGCGGGCGAAAACGGTCTCGCCGCCGGCCGGGTCGCGCACGAGCACCGCCAGGCTCAGCGAGAGGTTCGAGATGTAGGGGAACGGCCTGCCCGGAGCCACCGCCAGCGGCGTCAGCGCGGGGAAGATGACGCGGCGGAAGTGTTGGGCCAAGTCGGCGCGCTGCTCCTCGTCGAGCTGCTCGAAGCCGACGACCCTGATCCCCTGCTCGGCCAGCGCGGGTCGCAGGCTCTCCTCGAAGCACTCGCTCAAGCGCACCCCCAGCTCCAGCACGCGCGCGCGGATCGCGGCGATCGTCTCGGTCGGGGTGAGCCCGTCCTGACTGGGATTCTCGACGCCCGCGTCGATCTGGTCGTGCAGTCCGGCGACGCGCACCATGTAGTACTCGTCGAGATTGGTCGTGTAGATCGCCGCGAACTTGGCCCGCTCCAGCAAGGGCGTGGTCGTGTCCTCGCCGAGTTGCAGGACCCGCTCGTTGAAATCGAGCCACGAGAGCTCGCGGTTGATGTAGAGCGCCGGGTCATCCAACCTGGGGCGCTCCGCGGCGTCGTGTGCTCGTGCGCGCGACTGCTCCTCGGAGCCTTGCGGCGCCCCAGTAGCGTGCTGTTCGCTGGTCATGTGGCTGTCCAAGTCATCTATGCTCGCAGAACCGATGGCCATGGTCCGCCAGCTTTGGTTGCTCCGTCACGCCGACGCCGAGCCCCACGGCACCCGTCCCGACGCCGAGCGCCGGCTGACCGAGCGCGGCCACCGCCAGGCAGACGCGGCAGGCATCGCGATTGCTCGCATGGGAGTCACGTTCGGGGCGATCCTAGCCTCTCCCAAGGCGCGAGCCCATGAAACGGCCGAGCTGGCGCTCGCTCAGCTGGAGGATTCCCAGCGCGCGCTGCTCGAGCTTCATCCCCTGCTGGCCGGCGGGGTGCAGGCGCGCGAGGCGCTCGACCTGCTGGAGGGCATCGGCGCCGAGGGCCCCTCCTTGCTGGTCGCTCACGAGCCTGACCTGTCGGGGATCGTCGGCGAACTCACGGGCGCGCGCGTAGATTTGAAGAAGGGAGGCCTCGCGGTGGTGCGGCTAGGCGCCGGTGGCGCTCAGCTCGTACTGCTCCTGCGCCCCGCCGAGCTTGCCCTGATCGCCGGTCTGACGCTCGAGGCGATCTGAGCCTGGGCTCTGCGCGGCGGCCGGCTCCTCGGTGAGCGCGGCCGCGTCGAGCTCGGCGTCGGCGGGTTCGGCGGCGAAGCGGTATCCGATGCCGAAGTGGGTGTGGATGTAGCGCCACCCCGGCGAGGCCTTCTCGAGCTTTTGGCGCAGCTTGCGCACGAACACGTCCACTGAGCGGTCGCCCCGCACCATCGCGTAGCCCCACAGGCGCGAATAGATCTCCTCGCGCTCGAGCACCCTGCCTTCGCCTCCGGCCAGCAGCTCGATCAGCTCGAACTCGCGCCGGGTCAACTCGAGGCTCTGGCCGGCCACGAAGGCCTGGAAGCGATCGGAGCGGATTTCGACCTCGCCCGCCAGGCACGGCTTGGCCTGGCCGCGGCCGGTCGTGCGCCGCCGGCGCCGCACGAGCCCCTGTAGGCGGGCGATGATTTCCTCCGGGTGACAGGGCTTGGTGACCCAGTCGTCGGCTCCGAGGCGCAGCCCGCGCACGCGCTGGGCGACTGTGGAGGGGCCTGTGCACACGACGATGCCCAGCTCCGGCAGGGCCCCGCAGAGGCGCTCCAGCCACTCCCAAGCCTGCGGTCCGAGGACCGCCAGATCGACGACGAGCGCGCTCAGGCGCATCGAGGCGACCGCCTCGGGCTGCACGGGGCTGGCCAGCACGCGGTGCTCCCAGCCGAGGCGGTCCATGCGCTTGCCCAAAACTTGGATGAAGCCGCTGTCGCGGTCGAGCACCGCGACGCGCAGCGATGCCGTAGCCCCTGCGCTCGATGCGACCCCGTCATCCGTGGAGAGGATCCCCGCCGTCATCTGCGCGCAGTGTATATGGGACCGGCTAGCCAAAGACAAGTCCCGCAGACGATGGTCACAGGATCTTTACAGGCCAACTCCCCTGTTTGCGGGGTCCCGGGTCTGCATTGCGTAGGGACCGCACGATGCGTTGCGATTGTCGAATGGCACCTTGTCGGGTGGGTGTCTCGGTTCGCGGTGAGTGCGCCCCGCGCGTGCGCGCGGCAGGGTTAAGAGAACTAGAGCTGTTTAACAAGCCGCGCACGCGCGCGGGGCACCCCTTTTTGGGTTCCCCACCACCCGCGACCACCTGGCACCACCGCGAGGCTCAGCCGGCGAGCGGGTTGGACTGGTCCGAGAACTCCCGGAACAGCCCGGTCACCACGAATGCGACCTGCTCGCCCACGTCCACCGCGTTGTCGCCGATCCGCTCCAAGGCGCGGGCGACAAGGATCATGCACATCGCCCACTCGCGCGTGTCCGCGTCGTCGCCGATCTCCAGCGCCGTCCTGAAGATCTCGCGGTTGAGGCGGTTGATCTCGCGGTCCTGGCGCGCCAGGTCTTCGGCCAAGCCCACGTCGCGGCCCGAGAAGGCGGCCTTGCACTGGACGATCTCAGAGCGCGCGTGCGCGCCCATCTTGAGGATCGTCTCGAGCACCTCCGGGCGCACCGGAGCGTTGTAGCCGGAAAGCGGGATCAGCTTGGCGATGTTCACGCACTGGTCGCCCATCCGCTCGACGTGCACGATCACGTGCAGCAGGGCCGCGACCAGGCGCAGATCGCCTGCCACCGGCGCCTGCGTGGCAAGCAGCGAGAGGATGCCTTGGTGGACCTCCAGGTAGCGTCCGTCAACGCGGTCGTCGTCGGCGATCACCATCTGGGCGAGCTCGACGTCCTGGTGGGCAAGCGCTTCCAGGGTGCGGTCGAGCTGCTCGAGCACCACGTCCAGGCCGCCCAGGGCGCGCGCCTCCAGCTCCTCCAGCTGCTTCTGGAAGTGCACGCGTCCCTGCTGCGCGGTCAGCGTGAGCCGCCCGCCTGTCGCGGCCGGATCAGCCGAACTTTCCGGTGACATATTCCTCGGTCCGGGGGTCGTCGGGGTTTGTGAAGATCTTTTCGGTCGGGCCCACCTCGATGAGCTCGCCGTCGAGCATGAACGCGGTGCGGTCGGCCACGCGCGCGGCCTGCTGCATGTTGTGGGTCACGATCACGATCGTCACGCGACGCTTGAGCTGGTCGATCAGCTCCTCGATCTTCAGCGTGGCGATTGGGTCCAGCGCCGAGCAGGGCTCGTCCATCAGCAGCACCTCCGGCTCGACCGCCAGCGATCGGGCGATGCACAGCCGCTGCTGCTGGCCGCCGGAGAGTCCGACGCCGGGCTCTGAGAGCCTGCCCGAGACCTCGTCCCACAAGCCGGCGCTGCGCAGGGCCTGCTCGACGCGCAAATCGAGGTCGCGACGGCGGCCGGTCAGGCGCAGGCCCGAGGCCACGTTGTCGAAGATCGACATCGTCGGAAAGGGATTGGCCTTCTGGAAGACCATCCCGATCATGCGGCGCACGGCCACAACGTCCACGGATGGGTCGTAGACGTCCATCCCGTCGAGCAGCACCTGTCCCTCGGCGCGCGCGCCCGGGACCTCTTCGTGCATGCGGTTGATGCAGCGCACCATCGTCGACTTGCCGCAGCCGGACGGGCCGATGATCGCGGTCACCTGGTTGGGGTCGAACTCGAGGTCTATCCCCTTGAGCTGTTCGCTGGAGCCGTAGAAGGCGCGCAGCCCGCGCAGGCTGACGCTGCGCGCGGGCGCGCCCGCGCTGTCGTGGGGCTCGCGCGCCGGGCTGGGCGTCGAGGCGCCAGACTGGGCTGCGGGTGGGTTGTGTGCCACGTTGCTCTCGCGTTCCTGCGCCTCAGTGGGCGCGACAGACTCGGTGGGGCCTTCGACGGTCATGAGTCATCCTCCGCTCGCAGCTTAGGGGTTTGCGCTCCGCGTGGCGTTACTGTCGTGTGCCTGAGGCATGCCCTCATCGCGATCCCCGGATCCGCGCCTGGGTGCGGCCGTGCAACGTGCGCGCGATGACGTTCAGCAACAGCACGAACACGATCAACAACAACGCGGCCGCCCAAGCCTGCGCGTGTTCTGAGGGGCTCGGCGATTCGGTGAGTTCGAAGATCCTCACCGGGATCGACGGCAGCGCCGCCGAGGGGCTCGTGGTCACCCCGGTGCCCACGATCGAGGAGGTGAACAGCAGCGGCGCCGTCTCGCCGGCGACCCGCGCGACGCTGAGCAGCGCTCCGGTGATGAGGCCGCCCGCGGCGGTCGGCAGGACGATCCGCAGGACCGCGCGCCAGCGCGCGGCGCCGAGCGCGAGCGTGCCTTCCTTGAGCGTCTTGGGCACGAGCGTCAGCACTTCGTGGGCCGAGCGCGCGACGATCGGGAGCATGATGATCGCGAGCGCGAAGGCGCCGGCCCAGCCGCTCTGCTGTTTGCCGAAGACGAGCAGGGCGAACACGAAGATGCCGGTGACGATGGTGGGCACGCCGTTGAGGATGTCGAGCGCGAACCGCACCGTGGAGCCGAACCGCGAGGAGGCGAACTCCGAGGTGTAGATCCCGATCAGGATCCCGACCGGGATCGCCATCGCGCTCGCCAGCCCGACCAGCACGAGCGTGCCGACGATCGAGTTGGCGATGCCGCCGCCGCTCTGCCCGAACGGGGCCGGGCCGTGCAGGAAGAAGTCCGCGTTGACGGCGCCGAGGCCCTTTATCGCGACCGACACGATCACGATCGCGAGCACCGCCACGGCGAGGACCGCGGCGAGCGTCGCCGTGATCTCCATCGCCCGGTTGACCGCTTTGCGCCGGCGCATGCGCCGGTCGCCCCGCAGCATCGAAGCCGCGCGTGCACTCGTGTCGAGGCTGCTCATCGTCTACTTCCCGGCAGCGCTGAGCGCCTGACGATCAGCCGCGCGATCGCGTTCGCGACAAGCGTCAGCACGAGCAGGATCGCGCCGAGGTAGACGAGCGCGGAGATCTGCAGGCTGGTCGCCGCTCCCTGGTACTCGGAGGCGATGCGGCTGGCGAGCGTGTCGGAGGAGTGAAACAGGGAGGCTTGGATGCCCTCGGTGTGCCCGATCACCATCGTCACGGCGATTGCCTCGCCGAGCGCGCGTCCGAGCCCAAGGATGCCGGCGCCGACGATGCCGCTGCGCGCGTAGGGCAGCATCACCATGCGCACCATCTCCCAGCGCGTCGCGCCCAGCGCCAGCGCGCCCTCCTTGAGGTCGGTCGGGACCGTCTCGAACACCTCGCGCACGATCGCTGAGATGATCGGCACGGCCATGATCGTGAGGATCACGATCGCGGGCAACATGCCCACCGGGGAAGGCGACCCGGAGAACAGCGGTATCCAGCCGAGCACGGAGTTCAGCGCGGGCTCGATCGTTTTGTCCATCACGGGCGCGAGCACGATCAGCCCCCACAGCCCGAGCACGACGCTGGGGATGGCGGCGAGCAGTTCGACCAGCGTGGCGACCGGCCGGCGCGCGCGGCGCGGCGCGAGCTCGGTCAAGAACAGCGCGATCGCGATCGAGAGGGGGCCCGCGACGAGCAGCGCGCAGAACGAGCTGACGACGGTCCCGAACAGGAAGTCGGCGGCGCCGAACTCGTTGGCGACCGGGTTCCATTCGCTGTGGACGACGAAGCCCAGGCCGAAGCGCGAGAAGGCTTCGCTGGACTGGTTGAAGACCTTGTAGACGATCAGCGCGAGCAGCACCAGTGCGCCGACCGAGGCCAGCATCGTGAGGCCTCGCAGCAGTGGATCTCCCATGCGGTCGGCGAGGCCGCGCTTGGCCCGCGCGAACGAGGGCAGCGACGACGTCGAGGGGGTGGTGGCTTGGGAGGACAAGTCGATCAAAGCGGGTCCCCCCTTGGGCCTCGTCGAGGCCCAAGGGGGACGCCCTGCCTTACTAGCTTTCGATCTTTGCGATGGTAGCTTCGTCGGCGCTCACGATCTTCGCGGGCAGCGGCGCGAAGTCAAGCTTCGGACCGAACGCCTGCCCTTCGGTGATCGCCCACTTCAGGAAGGCGCTCAGCGTTGTCGCCTTGGGCGCCTTTTCCGGCACCAGCGCGTAGGTGAACGTCGAGATCGGGTACGCGCCCGGCGCGGAGGCCGGCGGGTTGACGATCGAGACTTCGTTGTTGGCCGGCACTTCCTTCAGCGCGGCGGCGGCCGCGGAGATGCTGGGGATGCCCGGCACCGGGTACTTGCCGGCCGCGTTCTTGATCAGCGCGTAGTCGAACTTGTTGGCCAGCACGTAGGCGATCGCGATGTAGCCGATCGATCCGGGCGTGGATGTCAGCGCGCCGCCGACGCCCGAGTTGCCCTTGCCGCCGACGCCGACCGGGAACTTGACCTGGGTCGCGTTGCCGATCTGGGACTTCCATTCGGGGCTGATCTGCGACAGGTAGTTGGTCACGGCGAACGTGTCGCCGCTGCCGTCGGAGCGGTACACGGGCGTGATCTTCATCGAGGGCAGTTTCGCGCCTGGGTTCAGCGCCGCGATCTTGGGGTCGTTCCAGGTGGTGATCTTGCCCATGTAGATTTCGGCGAGCACCGGTCCGGTCAGCTTCAGTTCGTTTTCGAGGCCGGGCACGTTGTAGGCGATGACCGTGGCCGCGAGCGCCCACGGGATTTGCACTACGCCTTTGGCTTCTTTGAACTGATCTTCGGTCAGAGGAGCGTCGCTTGCGCCGAAGTTGACGGTGCGCGCGGTGATCTGGGCGATGCCGCCGCCGCTGCCGATCGCGCTGTAGGCCACGGCCACTTCGGTCTTTTTCGAGTATTCCGGCTGCCACACCGACACGAGTGGCGCGACCAGCGTGCTGCCGGCGCCGACGAGCGTGCTGGAGCTACCCGAACTGGAGCCGGTCGTGCTGGATTTGCCGCAGGCGGCGACTCCCAGCGCGAGCAGCGCACAACTCGCGAGCGCGCCGATCTTGTTCTTGTTCACAACTTCTCCTCTGACTGGATTTTTAGCGGCGGGCAGGGCCACGGGCCCGTGCGCCGGCTCAGTGCAGGCCCAGTCTCTTCAATCGAGCGGGTGCCCGTTGTGAACATCTCGTGAAAGCCCCGGCGGGGCGCCGAGCGGCTGAGGTTGGAAGCGATAGCCGAAGCCGGGGTGGGTGTGGATGAAGCGCCGGTCGGGCATCGCCTCCTCCAGCTTGCCCCGCAGCTTGCTCACGTAGACGTCCACCGAGCGGTCGCCGTGGCGCAGCTCGCCACCCCAGACGGCGGTGTAGAGCTCCTCGCGAGTAACTATGGCCCCGGCCCGGAGCGCCAGGGCGACGAGCAACTCGAACTCGCGCACGGACAGGGTAAGGGCGCGGCCGGTGGCCAGGACCAGGCCCTCGCCGAGCCTGATCTCGAGCTCCCCCGCATACAGGATGCTGTCGCTGTCTTGGTGCACGGCCACCGTCCCATAGGGTGCTTGGGGCGCCGTGTGAAGGGGTTGCAAACTCGTGACCGGCTTGTGAAGAACTCGTGAAGGCGCGCGACACCGTCGGCGCCGGCCACATACCCTGCCCGGATGTCTTTTTTGCGCCCCGCGCCCGACCCGGTCATGGTGGAGCTCGTCGAGAGCGCCGGCGGCAACATCCTGCGCTCGGGGCTGCTGTTGCGCGAACTGCTCTCCGAGCTGCCCGAGCGCTCTGGCCTGGCCGACGAGCTGAAGGCCTTCGAGCAGGAGGGCGATCGCATCACCCACGACATCATCCATCGCCTCAACGCCCGCGGCCGGCGCCTGCGCCTGCCGTTCGACGCGGGCGACGGCTACGCGCTGGCGACGGCCTTGGACGATGTGCTCGACCACACCGAGCAGACCGCCGCGCTGCTCTACCTGTACGGGGTCGAGGCCCCGATGGAGCAGGCGGTGGAGATGGCCGATGTGCTGGTCGGCGCCGACGAGCAGATCGTCAAGGCCTTGGAGCGCCTCGGCGCCGGCGCCGAGCCGGGCCCGTGTCTGGTGGAGATCCATCGCCTGGAGAACGAGGGCGACCGGTTGTTGCGCGACGGCGTCGCGTCGCTGTTCGAAGGCGGCGCGGACCCGATGGTCGTTATCCGCTGGAAGGACATCTTCGAGTCGCTCGAGGCCGCCGTGGACGCGTGCGAGACGGTCGCCCACGTGATCGAGGGGATCATGCTCAAACGCGGCAAGCGCTCTTAGCGGGCCGGCCGCTTTATGGCGTCGTTGCCGGGGCGCTGACTTCGACCTTGGCGCCGCTCGGATCGCCGACAAAATAGATTTGGAAGGGAATCTTCGTGCCTGGTGGGACTTCGGGCAGGACCGCACGTCCGGCCGCCACCGTCCTCCCGTCGCGTCGGCGTGCCACCGCGTAGACGACGAGGTTGGTTTGGGTCACCGCCGAGCGGTTGATCACGTGGCCGGACTCGCTCGCTTCCGGGCCCGCGGTGCTCGCCTGGGCGCCGCTCACTTCGATCTGTGGCGTGCTCGCGGCGGTCCCGGCTTCGCCCACAACCGCTTTCGCGCCGGCGGGTGTGCCGGCGGCCTGGATCTGATCGTCGATCCACACGACCGGCTTGCCGGGCGCCAGCAGCGGCAGCCCGGTCAGCGAGGGCTGAAGCCCGGGGGCGTTGTTGCGGTAGAGCACGTCGCCTTTCGCGTCGCTCACGGAGAGCGCGATCGGGGCGCCTGAGAGCGTGCGGGTCGAGGTGTTGAGCACCGTCACCGCCACGGCCGTGCCTTCGCTGGAGCTCACCACCGCAGCGCTCAGCACGCGCACGCTGGGGTTCTCTTTGGCGACCGACACACCATGCGTGGCGATCTTGGTGTGCTTGGCCTGGCGTTCCAGGGCGGCGCTCTTTTCCTGCGTGGTCTCACAGCCGCAGATCGCGAGCGCGGCCAGTCCCGCGACCGCCACCGTCAGCGCCGACCGGTACGACCCATTAATCAAAAAATCACCCGAAAGCCCCGCTCACGTACTCCTTGGTGCGCTCGCGCCGCGGGCTGTCGAATACCTGGCGGCTGGATCCGTACTCGACGAGCTCGCCCAGGTGCATGAAGGCGACGTGGTCGGCCACCCTCATCGCCTGCTGCAGGTTGTGCGTCACGATCACGATCGCCACGCTCTCGCGCAGGCCCACGATCAGCTCCTCGATCGTGGCCGTCGAGATCGGGTCGAGCGCCGAGCACGGCTCGTCGAGCAACAGCACCTCGGGCTTGACGGCCAGCGCACGCGCGATGCACAGCCGCTGTTGCTGGCCCCCGGAGAGGCGCAGCGCCGAGCGCCCCAGATCGTCGGCCACCTCGTCATACAGGCCGGCCCTGCGCAGCGCGTCGTGCACCGCCCGCTCGATCTCCTCGCTGTGGCGCCTGCGCCGGCGGCCCGGACGCTCGGCGAGCGCGTAGGCGACGTTGTCGAAGATGCTCATCGGGAACGGGTTGGGCTGCTGGAAGACCATCGACACGCGCCGTCTCAGCTCGTTGACCTCAAGCTCGTGGATGTCCACCCCGTCGAGCGTGATGCTCCCCGCCCGCGCCGCTCCCGCGGTGATCTCGGTCAACCGGTTCAGCGAGCGCAAAAGCGTCGTCTTGCCCGACCCCGACGCGCCGATCAGGGCCAGTACCTCGCCCCGGCGCACCGGCAGGCTCACGTCGCGCACCACCCAGTTATCGCCGTAAGCCAGCCACAGCGACTCCACCCTCATCCGCTCCAGCACCTCCGCGCTCGCTTGGCGGGGTGGCGGCGTAGCGATCGTTGGCATCGTCGCGACCGCGCTCTCGGCCTGCGCCGAGCCTCCATTGGTGTGGGGTTCGGGTCCCAGCACGCGCGGTTCGCGGTCGAGCGCGATCCGCTTGATCGGTGGGGGCATCACGGGGTCCATTGGCCTCCCCTGCTGATCCGGGTCACGATTGCGTTAAGCCCCAGCACGATCGCCAGCAGCACGAACGCCGCCGCGTAGGCCTTTTCGTGGGAATTGCCCTCCCCCGCGGGGGACTGGTAGAAGACGTAGCTGGTCAACGTCGAGCCGGTGCCCCTCAAGGTAGAGAGGATCGGCGGCCCGCCCGCGGGTTCGGTGTTGGTGCCGCCGCCCAACAGGATCGTAATGATCGCCGTGTCCCCGATGATCCGGCCCATGCCCAACACGACCCCGGTGGCGATCGCCGGGCGGACCGAGGGCAGCAGCACGTGCCTGATCGTCGTCGCCTTCGTCTTGCCGAGTGCGTGCGAGGCCTCCCGCATACGGTCGCCCAGCAAAGCCAGCGCCTCGTATTTGGCGGCCACGATCAAGGGCAGCGCGAGCACCCCCATCGTGATCCCCGCCGTCAAGAACGAGGTTCCCGTGACCGCCCCGTTTTCGGCGTGCTGGCTGAGAAATCCCAAGAAGCTTTGCGAGAACACGAGCAGGCCGAACAGGGCCAAGACCACGCTGGGCACCCCCGCCAACATCTCCAAGGTCGACTCCACGGTGCGCGCCAGCCAGGCCGGCCTGCGGTACTCCGACAGCCAAACGGCGATCCCGATGCCCGCCGGCGCCGCCAACACGATGCCGATCGCCGTGATGATCAAGGTCCCCACGATCGGGTCTGAGAAGCCTCCGCTCTGTTTTTGCAGCAACGACGGTTTGGGCGATTCCACGAGCAGCGAGGGGCGCAGGTAGGCGAGCCCCTTCACCAGCATGTAGCCCACGATCGCCGCCGCGATCAAGCAGAGGCCGATGCCGCTTGCCCAGCACAGCCAGTAGCAGACCCGGTCGATCAACGGCCAAGCTTTGGTGCTCTCCTTGGCCGGGCGCAAGATCGGCGTGCTCGGGCGCACCGCGCTCTGGGCGCCCACCATCAGGCCCGCACCCCGTAGCGCTTCATCGACTGCTTGGCCGCCCACCCGGCCAAGGACAGGAAGGTCGCCGAGACGAGCAAAACCGCCCCGATCGCATACAGCGTGTGCGACAGCGGCCCGATGTTCAGCCCGCCCGATTCCTGGAAGATCGTCGCCGCCAAGGGCCTCACCGGCTCGAACAAAAAGGTGATCCCGTCCAGCGGGTTGGCCGCGAACGGACGGCTGCCCGAGACCAGGTCGAGCATCACCGCCTCGCCCAACGCCCTCGCGGTAGCAAGGATCGTCGCCGCCACGATCGCCGGTCGCGCGGTGCGCAGCGACACGCGCCAGATCGTGCGCCAGCGGTTGACCCCGAGCGCGGCCGACCCCTCCTTCCAGGCTCCGGGCACGGACGCGATCGCGTTGGTGCTGATCGCCACCATGATCGGCAGGATCATGATCGCCAAGATGATCGTGCCGGTTGTCAGGTTGTTGCCGTTGAGCTGCACCACCTGGATCACCGACTGCTTGCGCGCGTTGGAGATCAGGTGTTCGTTGATCCAAGGCGCCACCGCCAGGATGCCGATCAACCCGTAGATGATCGAAGGCACGCCCGCCAGCAGCCTGATCACCGGTTCGAGCGTCCGTCGCACCGGCGCCGGGGCGAACTCGCACACGAAGATCGAGGCCAGCGTCGAGATCGCCAGCGCGATCGCCACGGCCGCCACGGTCGTGACCAAGGTCCCCCAGATCAAGGGCCAAGCTTTGAAGTAATAGATCGAGTGTCCCGGCAGTGGCGTGTTTTCGCGCATAGCTTTCAGCTGCGCTTCGACTTCGCCGCCGCTGCCAAACCAGGAGAGGCCGTTGTGTGAAAACGACGGCCATGCCTTGATCACGACCGTCACCACCATCGCGACGATCAGCGCCAGCACGACGAACGCAAGCGCGCCGAGCGATCGCTCGGCGCGCCTGTCCGCTCTCACGGCCGCGGACTCGCGCGGCCTCTGCGGGGACTTCGATCGCACCGCGACCTAGTGGACGGCGATCCAGCTGGAGTTGATGATGCTCTTGGTGATCGCGTTGCCGCTTGTCACCCACTTGATGTACTTGGCGACTTCGCCCTTCGGTTCGCCTTTGGTGACCATCCAAAAGTTACGCACGCCCGTGTACTGGCCCGAGCGCGCGTTGCGCAGGGTGCAGGACACGCCCTGGTAGCCCACCGAGTTGACGCCCGTGGTGTAGGCGAATGAGACGAAGCCGATCGCCTGCTTGTCGGCCTCCACCGCGTTCTGCTCCAGGCCGTTGGAGGTCTTGGCCGTCGCGCTCGGTGAGATCTTCAAGTATCCGCCCAGGAAGATGTGCTGGAAGGCGTCCTGGGTACCTGAGGCCCCGTCGCGGTCGAACAGGTCGATCGGCCCGGTGATCTTTGCGCCCTGGACTTCGCTCCAATCCCGGATGCGCCCCGTGAAGATGCCTTCCACGCTTTCCTGGGTCAGGTTGGCGAGCGGGTTGGCTTTGTTCGTGACGATGCACACGCCGTCGCGCGCGATCTTGGTGAACACGAGCCCTTTCGGGTCGACGCCCACGATCGGGTCACGCGAGGAGTCGCCGATATCGAAGCGACCGGTGGCCGCGCCGTTGATGCCGATGTCACTCTCGCCGCCCAGCACCTCGGGCGCGTGGATTTTGGGGAAAGCTTTGTGATAGGCGGCCGCCAGCTTCTGGGCGAGCGGCAGGACCGAAGTCGAGCCGCCCTCGATGATGCGCTTGGCGGCCAGCGCGCTTGCCGGCATGACAAGCGCCAGTATCACGGTTGAGACGATCAGGGCGCGTTTCGCGCGCATGGTTGCTGGCTCCTTTGCTCTGAGGATTAACGGGGTTGCGGTGAACGCGAACACGGCTTGAGCCCGATTCGATGCGGTGTACCGCTTGAATCGCGATCCCATTGCGCC
Source organism: uncultured Solirubrobacterales bacterium (assembly GCA_963753145.1). GTDB lineage: Bacteria > Actinomycetota > Thermoleophilia > Solirubrobacterales > Solirubrobacteraceae > Palsa-744. Next base: position 125,336 of record CAVWAX010000002.1, on the reverse strand, counting down.
CCAGCCCGCAAGCCTGTCGCGCACGGGCCGGTCCGATGTTTTGTTTTTGTGAACGCCAGGACGCCGAGTGTGAAGTTTTTGTAAAGCAACTTCCTTGGTGGGGCGACCGCGATGTGTCGTTTTTGTGAACGACGATTGCTTTTGCCCCGGAGAGGTGTGAAGCTGGCGGCCGCTTAGCCATGACCGACGAGCACGACCCCTCTCACTTCCCGCCCGAGCCCCCCGAGGGCGCCCAGCAACCCTCGAGCAACGGGCTCTCGCGCCCCGGCGCTATCAAGCCGCCCGCCGCCAAGGTGCGCTCGGGCCTGGCCCACAAACGCAACCCCGCGCTCGTGTTCCTCGGAGACTTTGCTCAGGGTACGCGCCGCCTGGTCTTGCGCGACCCGCTCAACACCTTCCTGCTACTCGCCTCGCTCGGCCTGGCGCTCGCCTTCGCGCTGCTGCTCGGCTCGATCAAACCATCCTCGACCGGCACCCAGGTTCCGATCTCCACGATTCAGACCCTGGCCAAGCGCCACCAGCTTGGCGGCCGCGGTGCTGCTCGACCACGACAGCCGCGTCGAGGCAACCACCACCCCCAAGGCGCCCCCGATCGGCGCCACCGGCGGCGTATCGGTGCCCTCCAACAACAAGAACAACAACGCCGAACTGGAAGCCCCCTCCGGACAGATGCAGAGGTTGTGGGCCGCCTACCCCAGCTCCGGCGCGCTCACCCAGCAGCTGCTGCGCGAACTGAGCGCCTCCGGGGCCACGGTGGCCGTCAACCAGCAGTCGGGCAAGCCGACCGAGGCGATCGTCGTCCAGTTCCTGATCCCGATCCTCCTGCTCGTGTGCCTGTTCTCCCTGTTCACCCGTCTCGGCGCCGAGGGCGCGGGTGGGGGCATCGCGGCCTTCTCCCAGTTCACCGGCAAGGGCAAGCGCAAAGGCAAGGGCACCGCCCACACGATCACCTTCGCCGACGTCGCCGGCGCCGGCGAGGCCGTGGCCGAGCTGCGCGAGATCCGCGATTACCTGGCCGAACCCGGCAAGTACCTCGACGTCGGCGCCGCCGCCCCCAAGGGTGTGCTCCTGGTGGGCCCGCCCGGCACCGGCAAGACCCTGCTCGCCAAGGCCGTCGCCGGCGAGGCCGACGCCGCCTTCTTCTCCCTGTCGGGCTCCGATTTCGTCGAGTCCCTGGTCGGCGTCGGCGCGGCCCGCGTGCGCGACCTGTTCCGCAAGGCCCGCAAGGCGGCCCCGGCGATCATCTTCATCGACGAGCTCGACGCCGCCGGGCGCAAGCGCGGCGCGGGTATCGGCCAGGGCAACGACGAGCGCGAGCAGACGCTCAACCAGATCCTCGTCGAGATGGACGGTTTCGCCGGCGACGGCGGCCTGGTCGTGATGGGCGCCACCAACCGCCCCGACATCCTCGACCCCGCCCTGCTGCGTCCGGGCCGCTTCGACCGCCAGGTCGTGATCGACAACCCCGACGTCCACGGGCGCCTTGAGATCCTGCGCCTGCACGGCGGCAAGCGCCCCCTGACGCCCGACGCCTCGCTGGAAGAGGTGGCGCGCCAGACGCCCGGCTTCTCTGGTGCCGAGCTCGCAAACGTGATCAACGAGGCCGCCCTGTTGAGCGTGCGCGACGGTCGCGCTCAGATCGACATGAAGACCCTCGAGGAGGCGATCGACCGCGTAGTCGCGGGCCCCGCCAAGCGCCACATCCTGACCGAGCGGGAGCGCTGGCTGATCGCGATCCACGAGTCAGCCCACGCCGTCGTGACCGACTCGCTCGGCCACACCTCCTCGACGCGCAAGCTCTCGATCGTCGCGCGTGGGCGCCAGCTCGGCACTGCCGCGCACATGCTCTCAGACCGCGACCAGGTGATCATGAGCAAGCCCGACATGCAGAGTCAGCTGATCGTGATCCTGGCGGGCGTCGCCGGCGAGCGGATCGCCTTCGGGCACGTCTCCACCTCCGCCAACGACGACCTCCACGCGGCCACCGCCCTGGCGCGCTCGATGGTCACCTCCTACGGCATGTCCGAGGCGCTCGGATTGGTGACGATCGGCGAGAAGGGCGGCGAGGTGTTCCTCGGCGCCTCCCTCCAGGACCTGGGCTCGGTCGGCCCGCAGACGCTCGATTTGATCGACAACGAGGTCGAGCGTCTCGTCGGCGACGCCGCCGCGCGCGCCGAGGCGATCCTCGACCGCAACTGGAGCACCGTCGAGGAGACCGCCACCGCGCTGCTCGAGCAGGAGACCCTCTCCGGGGTGGCGCTCGACGCGGTCCTATCGACCGTCCAGGAGACCACGCTCGAGGAGTTGCACGACGTCCGCCGCAACTCCGTGCGCGACCCCGAGAAGGACAAGTGAGCCGCCGCCCGCGCCTGCCCTCCCCAGCGATGCTCGTTGCGCTGGTGGCGCTCGTGCTGTCCACCACCGGCCTGGCCGACGCCGCGCGGCGCGCCGTCGTAGGCGCCGTCGCCGGCCATCCGATCTCCACCAAGCCTCGTCCCGGCGGCATCCTGCTGCTCGGCCACAACCGCAAGTTCCCCGCCTCCGCGATCCCGACCGTCGCGGACGCCAAGAAGGTGGGCGGCAAGACCGCGGCGGACCTCGAAGGCACCTGTCCGCCCGACACGGTCAACATCGGCACCTGGTGCCTGGAAAGCGCGCCGTATCCACTCACCAAGGAAGACCTCGGCAAGAACAACTACCTGTGGGCGTCGAAGAAGTGCGAGGAAGAAGGCGGCTGGCTGCCCACCGCCTCCCAGCTCTTGGGCGGCGTGGAACGGGTCAAGCTCGAGTCCACGATCCACGACTCCCAGCTCACCGCCACGATTGACCTCGACCCCACGCGCGGGCTCAAGGACGAACGCGAAATGAGCTCGACCCTGGTGACCACTGAAGCGGGCTCCGCCGCGGCCGGCTTCGAGGGGGTCAGCGAAGGCGCGACCGGCGACCCGCGCCAGGGCCAGGGCAACCCGATCCCGCTGCCGGCCAACCCGTTCCCCGAATCGCTCCAGTTCGTAACTGTGTACGACAACGGCAACCACGGGGGCTTCGCCGGGTCCGAGCCGGTGATCGAGCCGGAGAACTTCCGTTGCGCCTATGACCTGAGCGCCGGCGCGATCAACAAAGGCAGCTCCTGAGCCTGCCCGGGAGCGCCGCCCGAGTATGCGCAGCCACCCTCTCATCCGTCCCCCTGGACGCCGATGGCGTCCCCCCGTGCCTTCGCGTGGCGTTTGGGCGCTTGCGCTCGGCTCGCTCTGTGCCCTGGCGTTCGTCCTGCCGGTCGCGCCGGCCGGCGCCGTGATCCTGCCCGCGCAAACGATCGACGGCCCCAGCGAGGACATCGTCGGGTTCGGCGGAGTCGCCATGGCCGAAGACGGGACCGGCGGGCTCGTGTATTTGAAGCGGGTCGATGGGGTGGCACATGTGTTTGTCTCGCGCTACATCGGTGGGCAGTGGCTGGCGCCCGTGCAGGTGGACGGCGAAGAGCCGTTCGCCGGCGCCTGGCCGCGCATCGCCGCCGCCGACGGCGGGGAGCTGCTGGTCGTGTGGGCCACCCCGTTCGCCACCGAGAAAGAAAAACCCGTCTACGAGCTGCTGGCCGCGCTGCTCGGCCCCGGCGGGGTGCGCTTCGGGCAGGCGATCATCGTCGACGGCGACATCGAAGAAGCCTCAGGCACCAACCCCGACCTGGCGATGAGCTCCAGCGGCCAGGCCGACGTCGTCTATCGCGTCGTCAAGACCGCCTCCGCCTCCACGGTACCGCTGCTGCGTCCCGGCGATGTCGTCGAGCAGGTGCGGGTCGCCCATTTCGCCGGCGAGCGCTGGGTCAACATGGGGGCAATCAATCGCAACCCTGGGGCCTCGATGCGGCCGCCCACTCAAGCCAATGCGCCGCGGATCGCGATCGGCCCGACCGGCAACGGCGTGGTCGTGTGGCAAGAGCCCGATGTCGAAGGCGTCGCCCGCATCTGGGCCAGGCGCGTGTTCGGGACCTCGCTCGACTACGTCATGCCGGTCTCCGCCACGAGCTTTCAGGGAGCGCCGATATCCGACGACGCTGACGCGCCCTCGGTCGCGCTCTCGCGCCTCGGCCAGGCCGAGGTCGCCTACCGCCAGCCGGCCGGCCCCGGCTCGCCGCTGCCTGGGCCGCGCGTGTTCCTGAACATCCTGCCCGACGGCGAATCGGTCGGCGGCTCGGAGTTCCAGGGCGCCACGATGCTCGACGAATCCGCGGTCTCCGGCGGCAAGGGCGCTACGGTCGGGGCGCCCTCGATCGACATCGACGAACAGCGCTCGATGCGCCTGCTCTACGACTCAAATGGCACGCCCCGCGTGATCGAAGCGGGCGATCGCGGTCTCTCAGGCGCGCTCTCGCTCGGGCCGTCGTTCGCCGGGGCCGAACCGTTCGCCGCGATCGTCATGAACCCCGAAGGCGGCGGCGTCGCGGCGTGGCCGAGCGTCGAAGCCCAGGGTCATCCGGCCGTGGCCGTGCGCGAGGACTTCCCTTCAGGCGCTGTCCAGACCGCGCTGGTGAGCGGCGGAGCCGGGGGAGAAGTAGGCGAACTCTCAGTCGGGCGCTCCGGCCTCGGCGACGGGCTGATCGCCTTTCGGCAAGGCCCCTTCGGCAACGCATCCATCGTCGCCGCTCAGGCCACCGCGCCGCCCGAGCCCTCGCTGTTGACCGCCCCCAAAGGCTGGGTCAAGCCCGCTCGGGCGCTCGTCTCCTGGCAGCCGGCGACCAGCGCCGACGGTCCGCTCACCTACCACGTGGTGCTCGACGGCCACGTCCTGCCCACGCCGGCCGGCGTCTCGCGGATGCGCGTGGACCCGCGAGGACTCGGGTCCGGGCGTCACCGCCTGCAGGTGCTGGCGACCGACATCGACCAACAGTCCACCCTCTCGGCGCCGATCTCGCTGCTGATCACCGGTGTTCCGCCGACGGTCAAGCTCACCCGCGTCGCCCACGGCCTGGCCCTGTCGGTGCGCGTCAGCGATCCCTATGCGGGCGTCGACGCGGCGGCCACCAAGATCGCCTTCGGCGACGGTCATTCCGCTCACGGCCGCGCCCGCTACCTGCACCGCTACGCCCATCGGGGTGTCTACCGGCTGACGGTCACCGTGCGCGACAAGATCGGCAACCAGGGTGTCGTCAGCCGCTGGGTGAGCGTCCGATGAGCTGCCGCGCGCTCCCACTCCTGCTGTGCGCGATGCTCGGCGCGCTGCTCGCGGCCACTCCCGCGAGTGCCGACATCTTCGGCCCGATCTCGCTCGTCTCCGAGGGGGCCGTCGGCTCGGCCGAACCGCAGCAAGCCGAATACGCCCACGACACCGCCATCTCCGAGGACGGACGCTACGTCGTATTCGACGCCTCGATCGGCGGCGTCACCGGTGTGTGGCGGCGCGACCTTCAGAGCGGCGCGCTGCAGCAGGTGGCAGGCGGCGACGCGGAGCTGCCCTCGGTAAGCGAAGACGGGCGCTACGTCAGCTTCACCACCAACGAAGGCTCGAGCCTGCCGGCGATCACGTTCGGTCTGGACGGGGAGCGGCCCGCGCAGGCGAGCGGGGTCAAGGAAGCCGTCAACGTCTATGTGCGCGACATGACGCTCCGGCCCAGCGAAGCCGGAGCGTTCGTCCTCGCCTCGGCGGCCAACACCCCCGGGGAACCGATCGCGCCCCTGACCTACCAGAGCCCCGAACCGACCAAGTACGGCTCGACGGCCACGGGTCGCTCGGCGATCAGCGCCGACGGCAATGAGGTGGCGTTCGTGACCACGGCGGCATCAGATCTGGTGGGAGCGAGCACGCCGGCGCTGCAGGTGGCCGTGCGCTATCTGGACACGCACGAGACGAAGCTGGTCAGTCGCTGCTTCGCGAGCTGTCAGGCGAGCTTCGAACCGGCGGTCGGCGCGGTGGAAAACGGTCAGGCCTACGGCGCTCTCTTTCCCGGGGGCTCGGCGAGTTTCGCCGAGCCGCCGACGTACGGCGCGTACGGCTTCTCGCCTCCGCCCGGAGCGTCGATCAGCGCCGACGGATCGACCGTCGCGTGGATGGGGGAGGACATCGGCCAGCAGGCGCCGCTGCTCCCAAGCGAAACCAGGAGCGCCCACTACACCGAGCCCCTGTGGCGGCGAATCGAGCCCGGCTCGGAAACGCCGACCGAGCGCGTCACCGGCGGCTCGGACCCCGCCGATCCGCTGTGCCAGGCAAGCGGCGAGACCGTGTTGCCGGCGAATCCCTCGCCGCAGGATCCCTGCCAAGGGCCGTTCGCGGTCGAAGAACAGGCGAAAGCCGCGGGTATCGTCAACGAAGCGGGCGCCGCCGGCGCGAGTGGCGACTTCGTGCCGAGGCTGAGCGCGAATGGAGACAGGGTGGCCTTCGTCTCCGAGGCCCCACTGGTCTCCTTCGGCGAAGACTTCGGGCGCGGGAGGGTGGGAGAGCCGGGCGACGTGTACGTGGCGAGCATGCTCCCCGGACTCACCCGGGCACAGGCGCTCACACCCCTTACCGAGCTGGCCGGCGGCGAACAGACCGGCGCCGCCGCGACGGCGGCGGTCTACGACTTCGACATCTCCCCCGACGGCAACCAGGTCGCGTTCGTCACGCGGCGGATCGACTTCCCGCTGGGCACGCCCGCCTACATCAGCCCGCCGGCCGGCGAAGCCGGCATGAACGAACTGTTCGACGTCGACCTCGGCAACGACACGCTCACGCGCGTGACCCACGGCTACGACGGTCCCGCGGAAGCGAGCGAACACGCCCACGTGTCCAGGCCGGCGGGCGAAGACCCCTACCTCGATCCCGGGGACGGCGCGCTCTCGCCCTCGTTCACCGCCGACGGGGGACAGCTCGCCTTCGCCTCGACCGCGTCCAATCTTGTCTTCGGCGACGGCAACGCGCCTCCCGGAGGTCCAGCGGGCCCGGCCGGCGCGCTCGACGGCAGCGACGCCTTCACGGTCGCCCGTACGACGTTCGCCACGCTGCCGACGACCCAATATATCTCGCCCGCGCCCCAGCTCGACACCGAGCCCGCGTGGCGCCTGGGCGTGAGCGAGCTGGCTCGCCCGAACGGCAGCGTGCTGCTGTACGTCGCCACGCCCGGCGCGGGCGCCTTGCGAGCGAACGCCGTGAGCGATGTCCGGGTGAAGCTCACCGGCGCCTCGGCTCGTCGCGGCTCTCGCTCCAGGGCGCGTTCGCGTCGTGCCCGGGCCGGCGGCGCCGCCGGCCGCGAGAGCGTCGTCGCCCGCACGGTGGCCACCGCAAGCGCGCCGGTCGGCGCGGGCGAGCAGGCCCCGACGGTGCTGGTGCTCGAGCCCGCCAAGGCCTATTTATCCCTGGCCTCTCAGCCGCGCGGACTCTCGGCCGAGGTCGAGGTCGTGTTCGGCGCGCCGGGAGAGCCCACCCTGCGCGAGAGCCTTCCGGTCACCTTCCGCCGGGCCGTCCACGCGCGCAAGCCCGCCCGACTCACCCGCCGGGCCGGCAAATCGTCTCCTCGGCGGGCCGGCGGACGATGAGTCGCGGGAGCGCACTGTCGCTTCGTGGCCCGCGTCGTAGCGCCTGGCTTCGCCGCGCGTCGCTCGCCGCCTTGACGGCCGCGATCGCGGGGCTCGCGGGCGCCGCCGCGCCGGTCGCGGCGCGCGCGGCCGAAGCGGCCACGTGGCGGCTGGAACAACCCCCGCCCCCACGGGCGCCGACCGGCTCCCAGGAAGCGCTCGTGCCCGCCGGGCTCGGCACGATCGGCGACATCGAGTTCTGGGCGCCCAACCGCGGACTGCTGATCACCTCCGGCGACCCGCCCACCGTCCCGGCCGGCGTGTGGGCCTACAACGGGGTGGATTGGCACGAGCTCGCTAACGTCTGCGGCGGCGTCCAGGTCCCTCGCGAAGAAGCCGAAGGGGGACGCGTCGTATGGGCGGGACCCGATGAATTCTGGACGATCTCGAGCGGCCGCCCAGGCCAGGCCGGCGCGTCGACCGAATTCGTCGAATCGCCGCCGCTGGTGGACAACACGCTGTGTCGCTTCTCCGGCGGGCAGGTCGTCGGCTCATACGCCCACCCCGAATTCCAGGCCGACTCCTACCAGGTCATGCGTGCCGGCGCGTGCTTCGATCCGTCCGACTGCTGGTTTGGCGGCAACGCGCTGCCCGAACCGCAGATCGGAGCCTTCCAGCTGCACTGGAACGGGTCGGCGCTGGAAGCCGAGCCGTACCCCGACGAAGGACACGCGATCGGCGACATGCGAGTGGTGGAAGGTCGCCTGTATGAGAGCGTGCGCATCGTCGGCCACGATCGCGTGAGCAGCGAAGAAGTCCGCCAGCCGCCGGCGATCCACCGGATCGACCCCGAAGGGGTGCAGCCGACCTTCCTCGGCGAAGGCAAAGTGCCGCTCTACGGCGAAGGCGAGCTGCCCGAAGCGCTCGACTTTCTCAACCTCTCCGGTGGCGAAGGCGCGCTATGGGCCGCGACGGGGCCCAAGGCGCACGAAGCCGGCGAACCCGGACAGGTGACGGTTGTGCGCCGCGCGGACGGCGCCTGGCGCCCGCTGATCGGACCCGAAAGCTCCGGCGAAGCCAAACCGCTTGGCCAGGTCCTGCCGGCCGGAGAAGAAGCGCAACTGCTCGGCGGCGAAGCCGGCAAGGCGGTCGTCAGCTCGATCGCGGCAGAACCGGGAAGCGAAAGCGCCTGGCTCGCGCTCAGACCGCGCGAAGGGCCGCTCGACACGTTGCGCGCCGTGCTGGTGCGCGTATCGGCCGACGGCAAGGTGCTCGAAGAGCAAACGCTGCCCTCGGCAAGCGAACAGCGCGAAGGCGTCGGTCCCAAGGGGGCGGCTGCGCGAGTCGCCTGTCCCGCCGCGGGCGATTGCTGGCTCGCGACCACCCGGGGCTGGCTGTTTCATCTCGCGCCCGACGGCGAACGGAGCCTGCCCGAGGACCAAGACGCGAACTTCGCGGGCCTGATCACCTATCGCCCGCCCGATCAGGGCTTGCCGCAGATTCCCCCCGACGCGCCGCCGCTCGACACCTCGGGCCTACAGGAAGAAGCGCCCGATTACGGTGGTGCCTTCCAGGAAACGAAGGCGCCTCCGACCGAAGCGCGTGTCCACGTGCCGCTGCTCTCCGACGTGCACAGTCGACTGGTCCACGGCACGACTCTGCGGCTGAGCTTCCATCTCGCGGTGCGAGCCCGCGTGCGCCTGCTCGCGAAGCGTCACGCCAAGCTTGTCGCGTCGACCCCGATGCGCACGCTGCCCTCCGGCAACCGCAGTCTGCTGCTTGCGCTCAACCGCCGGCGCTGGCCGACCAAGCTCTCCTTGCAGACGCACGCGCTGGCGCCGCTTCCCACCACCGGCTCGCGCAGTCCGAACGTGGGCAGCATCACGACCGGATTCTTCGTGCTGCCGCGCAACTACCTGCTCAGTGAATCGGGACTGCTCCGGTGAGCAGAGCAAGATCGTCTCGACGCGCGGCTCGCATTCGGCCCGCGTATCTCCTCGCGGCTCTTACGCTGCCCCTCGCGGCCCTGGCGCTGGCGGGTTCGTTCGCGCTGGGCGCGCGGCCTGGGCCTCGTCGCGCGGCGGTCGCGGTCACTGCGACGGCGTCCGCCGAAGCGCCCGTGCCGCAGACCGACGCCTCGGTGCCGGCCGGGCGAGTGACGATGATCGGTGCGACTCCGCTCGAAGCCCCCGGCACGAACGAGACCTGGGGTGTCGGCGTGGGCGGCGCGGGCGAGACGCTCGTGCGCTACACCAAGGAAACGGGCTGGACGCCAGGCCCCGCGCTGCCGGCGGGCTTCGTGCTCGACGGCAGCTTGCTGGCAGGTCAGATGACGCCGTCCGGCGCCGGGGTGCTCGTGGGGACCCAGCGAGGCGCGACGGGAGCGCCGTCCGAAATCGTGCTGGTACGCAACCCGGCCGGAGCCTTCGCACCGACCGCGCCGGTGCCGACCGAAGGTCAGACCGCCCCCGGCGAAGAACCGCTGCTGCGCGCCGGCGAAAAACTGTTCGTCGCCTCCCGGGCTCCGCTGCTCGCGCCGCTCGACGAAGCCGCGGGCCGGGCCGGTGCGCTCGTCGTGCCGATCTCCGAAAGCGCGGGCGTCGAGGGTCAGGTCCTGCACTGGGACGGCCACGAATGGAGCTCAGAGCAGATCGAAATACCGGCGGCGAGCAAGACCGACTTTCGCGTGCTGGCGCTTGGGGCGAGCGATCCCGGACACGCCTGGCTGCTTGCGCAGCTGTCATCCAAGGCCTCCTACCCCGAAGGAGCGGTGGCACTGTTTCGGCGCGTGCGCGAAGCAGCGGGCGCCGGCGCCAAGTGGGTGTGGAAGCCCGCCACGGCGCCCGGCGGCGAAGAAGCGGAAGCCGTGCCGCTCACGGTTCCGCTGCAACAGGCGGGCAAAGCGTCGCCCGCCGCGCCGTTCACGGTGCACGGCCTGGGCGAGCCGCCGACGGTCCAGTCCCAGCTGCTGACCGTCACCGGCGAAGGCGTCTGGATCGACGGCGAACGCGGCGACGTGCAGAGTCCGAGCGCGGCCTCCACGACTCTCTTCTTCAAGCCCGAAGCGCAGCGCGCGGGCGGCAGCGTTCAGGCGAGCTGGTGCCAACCATCGCCCGAAGCGGCCCCCGAGTGCACCTACGAACTGCCCGAAGCTCTGCCGCGAGGGTCTTCGCGCAGCATCGCGTGGGCGGACGGGAGCGCTTTCGGGCGGCGGGTCATCACGGGCTTGGCGGAAGGCGTGAGTCTCAGCCTGGCCGCGCAGCCGCTGGGGCGCTTCGAACGGGTGCTCGCGCTCGGCGCCGGCCCCAGCCCCCAGGAAGACCCCGGCGCCACCTACGGCGCCGCGTTCACCAGTCCTGAGGAGGGGTGGCTGGGGGCGAACGTCATGCCGGTGCACCTGACCCGCGAACCTGTGCCCAGCCGCCTGGCGCCGTGGCCCACCTCGTTCCGTCACCCCTTGCTGGCGATCGCGCCCCAGCCCGGCGCGCCGGTCGGCGCGCTCTCAAGCGAAGCGCTCGCGGTCGGCGACATGGGCGCGGTCGCGCGCTACAAGCCGGGCGTCGGTTGGCTGCCCGAAAGCCTGTTCGGAGTCGGCCAGCGGGTCGAGCACCCCCGCCTGCGCGCGGTCGCCTGGCCGACGCCAAGCCGCGCCTACGCGGTCGGCGACTACTCCAGCGAAGACTCCAACATGTGGTTGTGGCGCGGCGAGACCGGCCTGTGGGAACCCGACCCCGCGATGCCGCTCAACTTCCGCGGCAACCTGCTGGGGATCGCCTTCGACCCCAACGACCCGGCGCGCGGGTACGCGGTGGGATCGAGCGTCACGGCCGGCGCCGAAGGAGTGCTGTTGCGCTACGGCAAGACCTGGACCCAGGAAACCGCGCTGCCGCCACAGGTACAGGGGGCCAGCTTCGTATCGGTCGCGTTCGCCGGCTCGAAGGCGATCGTCGCCTACCGTTCGCGCGCGGGATCCAGCGGCCACATAAGCGGAGGCCTGCTCGTCAACGAAGGGTCGGGTTGGCGCGTGGAAGAACAGGCCGCGGTGGCCGATGGCGGGGCCGTGCCGGGCGCCGTCGCCGGCCTGCCCGACGGCGGCGCGGCATTCCTGGCCAGCGGGTCTGAAGGGGCAGGGACCAGGGTTTACGAGCGAGAATCGGCGGGCTCGCCCTGGCAGGCCACGCCGGTTCCCTTGCCCGGCGTCGGCGCCGGTTCGCTCGCGCTGTTTCGCGAAGCGGGCGCGTTGCGGGCGATCGTGTCCGCCGGTGGGATCGCCAACGAAGGCGAACCCCAATCGCCGCCGCCCGGGTTTCCCTCCTCCTATCTGAGCCCGCTCTCGCCGATCGGCGCGGGCCCGCAGAGCGGTGGCGTGCTCAGGCAGAGCTCCACCGGCTGGAGCGACGAGAGCCACGAACTGAACCCAGCGGGCGAAGCCACGGGAGGCTACGTAAACCACGACATGCCCTACCGGCTCGACCCGATCCTCGCCGTCCTGATCGACCCGAGCGGCGCCCAGGGGTGGGCCGTGGGCGGCAACATCGACACCAAGTTCGAAGGCAGACTGGAGACCGGCGACGTGGATCGCTATCCGGCCGACGGCGCCTCGCCTCCCGGCGTGGGCAGCGCTCCGGTTGCACTGGAAGCGCCCGAACGCGAAGAGGGCGAAGTCAAGGACGTGACCTTCGCGATCGGCGGCAACGCAGACTGCTCGGCGCCGTGCGCCGATCGCGCTCTGGCGGGCGTCGGGCCCGACGTGTGGCTTCGCACGGCGCTCGAACACGCGCGCCAGATCGGCGTCCGCGCGTTTCTCTACACCGGGCCGTTCGTGACTCAGGGCAACGTCAACGGTCCCCGTTCGCAGCCGATCCCGTTTGCGCGGGAGCTCGAAAGCTACGCCTCGATCCTCCGCTCAGCCCAGCCGATGCCCGTTTACGCCGCGGTTTCGCCGCAGGAGCTGGACGCCCGGCCCGAACGCGAAGGCAGCGAGGACGCGTTCGAACGAGAGCTGGGCGAAGTGGAGCCGTTCGGCGACGGCGTCACGTTCGGCGAAGTTCCCACCGCGAACCGGCCAAGCGAAGCCGAACGGCAGTCGTGCGCCGACCGCGTCGGCTGTGAGGCCTCCTACTACGCTTTCGACTCCCCGGGGGGCGGAGGGTCGCAGAGCGGGATGGTGCGCGTGATCGTTCTCGACGACAGCTCAGACGTGGAAGCGACGCAGCTGCAGTGGCTCGAAGCCGAGCTTGAAAGCGCCAAGGCGGCGGGCGTGCCCGCGGTCGTGCTCGGCAACGCCGATCTGAACGTGCAGGTCGCCGGCGGGGACGTGCAGGCCACGGCGGTGGTCGCGGCGCTCGTCGGCGGATCGGCGACGTGCCGGGAACAGCACCGGCCGTGCGGCGCCTCGGCCTATTTCTTCGACTCGCCCGAAGAGAACGTGCGTGAGACGCTGCGCGCCGAGGGAGAATCGATCGAAGCCTTCGGGTCGGGCACGCTCGGCTACGTGAACGTCCAGAACGAACGCTCCGGCGAATTCCACGGCGCCAGCGGCTTTCTGCTCGGTCAGGTGGTGCTCGCCAAGCGCGACCAGGCCACCAACCGCGTACCGGTCGAAGTCAGGCTGATTCCCAACATCGGCGAACTCGCCCTGGAAGCGCAGGATGGGACGCTTCTGCGGCGCAGCAACCCCGCGCTGTTCGAGGGGCTCGCCCGCCGCCCGCGCGCGGGAGGCCAGTCTGGCGAAAAAGCCGAAGAGACCGAAGACGATCCCTACATCCCTCTGCCCGAGAACTGCGTCGGCGCGGGCTGCGAAACGACAGACCTGTTCCCCGAATACACATTCAGCTCCTCCAAAACGGACGTCGGAGGCTTCGTCAAGCCCAATCTGGCGCTCGCGGGCAGCCGTCACGCCGTGTTGGTCAATGCCAAGGGCGAACCCGAACGCGAACCGATCAACCTGAAGACCGGCGCGGAAGAATCGAAGTCGGGGCTCTTCTGCGCGTACAACCCCGGAACGACCACAGTCACCATCAGCGCCGGCGGGCTGTCCGCGTCTCTGCCCGTGACGGTGGAGGCCGGCAGTGTGCGAGAGCCGTGCGGCACCGTGCCCCTGAAGAATCCGCCCAACGCCCAGCAGAAAGTGTCGGCCCCCGCGCCGCCGCCACCAGCCCCGGCGCCAGCGGCCGCCCAGCCCGCCCCCGCCTCCACGCCGCCGCTCGTGCCCGTGCCGCCGCCTCCTGCGCTGCCGCCGAGCCGAACGCCGGCAAAGGCCGCGCTGCCAAGCCCGTTCATTCCGCTCGCGGGCGTGTCGGCTCCGCTGCTCGCGTTCGTGCCGCCGCCGGTCCCGACCCCCGCGCGGCCGAGTCCGCCGACCGGCACCTCGGCTGTGACCTCACCGATCGAGGTCGCCGAACGCGAAGAGGAGGAGGAGAGCGCCACCGAGCATGCCTCCAATCTGGCCGTTGCCTACCGCTCGGGTGAAGACGAGCCGGCCTCCGTTTACCTGCTGGGCGTGCTTCTGCTGGCGGCGCTTGCCGGCGCCTCGATTCGCCGCCCGCGCCGGGGCGGGCGGGCCGCGCGGGTGGCGCCGGTCTCGATCTCCGCGCTGCGCTCGCAGCGGCGCTTGAGCGACCGATCGCGGCGGTCTCGCTGAAGCTCGATCGTCGCGCGTGGCCCGCTTTCACAATTAAGTGACGCGGCTTCACCATTTCGCAACACCTCGGTTCCTCAGATCGGACAAGCTCTAGTCCCGCAGCCGATGATCGTTCCGCGCAAAAACATCTTCAGTCGGTTGTCCCTGCTCGTGTGCCTTGGCGCATTCGCGTTGGCATATCTGCTGGCCGCGTCCGCTCCCGCGCACGCGGCGCCCGCGTGGGGTGAATTCGAACACGCGTTTCTGCAGGTGAGCAACCTCGCTACCGGGAAGGAACCGGGACACGTTTACACCGGGAGCCATACTCCGGCGTTTGCCGTCGATTCCTCGACCGGCAGCTTCTACGTCGCCGACGAGGTCGAAACGGGCGCCCAGCTGAAGTTCCGCATCCAGCGATTCGACTTCAACAAAGCTGGGAAAGCCGAAGCCAAAGCCACGGTTGAATTCACGACGCCGTCGGCCTCGAAATCGGGCACGAGCACCGCAGGCGAAGAAGTGCAGCTGGCGGTGGACCCCGCGCGCGACCGCGTCTACGCGCTGATCGTCTACAAGCGTCGCGAAAAAGAAGAAAAAGAAGAAAAAGAAGAAGAAAAAGAATGCGAAGAAAAGGGCAAATGCTACGAACGTTTCCCGCTCGACTACGAAGAACTCGTGGCCGGAGAACTCTACGCGTTCGACTATCAGGGCGGCCAACTCGTGTCCGCCCACGAAAGTCTGCCGATAATCGCGGAAAGCACCTTCAAGCCCCAGGCCGAAGTCCCCAAGGAGTCGCTGCTCAACCCGCGCGGCATGGCCGTCGAACCGGCGACAGGCGACCTGATCATCACCGGCCAGCAGGACGAACAGGAAGACTCCAAGGTGGAGGAAGAAGTAGGGCCGCGGGAATGTCGCGTGACGGCGCAATCTGTGACCGTCACGGAATCCAAAGCGAAGCCGGGCGAACTGAGCGGCAAACTCGGCCACCGCTACGTGGACAACGAAAGCATCCTCGAAGAATTGACCTGCGAACACGAAGCGCTCGAATCGGTGCCTTATTCGCCCGTGATAACGGCCAAAGGCAAACTGCTGGTCGAGGAGACGCGTTCGATTTGCCCGACTGAAGACTGCGAAGGCGGCGAAGTCTGGGAATTGCCCGAGTCGACTGTCAAGGTGGGCGAAACCGCCAACAAAATCGAAGAATTCGCCAGCAAGCCACGCCTGCTCTACAAGGTCCCGGCGGAACACGAACTGGTCCGCTTCGGCGCCGAAGGCTTGGCCGGGCCGCTGATGTCCTACGTCCCCGACAGCTCCAGCGAAGACGAAGAGCACGGCAAGCTCTACCTGTCTGGCGAAATCGAAGAAAAAGGCTTCAACTCGTCCGTGCTCACGCTCGACTACACCGAAGCGTCGGGTAAAGAACCGGCGAGCACCGAGCTCGGCTGGACCGGCGGAGGGCAGGGTGTCGGTGGCGCCGAAGGCTGTTCGATCCCCAAACCCGGCGGGCAGGCATTTCTCGTCGGTGGCTTCAAGGAAACGGGCGCCGGCGGCCGGGAAGGCGCGGTCGCCCTGGACCTGTTCAGCTCCGAAAGCATTCCCCAGATCGAGGGCCTTCAGTTCGGTCCGGGCGGAAGCGTCAGCGGATGCCCCCACGTCACCGTAAGCGTGCCAAGCGTCAAGGCCGGCGGGATCGAAGTGAGCCCCCAGCCCGCCGAGGAAGTCACGCTCTCTTCGAACGTGCAGGGCGCCAACGCCAAGAGCGTCGAATGGCAGTTCGAAGACATCACGACCGAAAAATCGGAAGCTCCGGTCACGGACAGCGCTCCCCAATACCAGTTGACGAGCTTCAAACACGCATTCGGCGAAGAAGGAAAGTACAAGGTCACCGAGGTCGTCGAAACCGACAATCTCGCCTATCCGAGTATCACGCAAACGCGCGAAATCCTGGTCGGACACGCCCGACCCGAATTTGTGATCCTGGGACCGACATCGGTGCTCGAAGGCGAAGAAGCAAAGTTCGAAGCCGGCGTGGAAGATGAAAACAAAAACGTCACGCCGCTCAAATACGTCTGGAAGTTCGGTGACGGCGGCGAACTCAAGGGCGAAACGAGCGGGAGCTCGACGACGATCGAAGGCAAGCATCTCTACACCGCGTCGTGCGCATCGTGCACGGTCACGCTCGAAGTCACCGATCAGGAAGGCGCCACGGGCGTCCACACGGCCAAGATCGTCGTCAAGGAAAAGGCCAAAACGGGCGGTGGCGGCGGCGGCGGCGGCGGCAACGGTGGCAACACCGGCGGCGGGGGAAGCACCGGTGGTGGCGGCAATGGTGGCACCACGGGCGGTGCTCCCAAAGTTCAGCCCGAAGCCACGCTGGCGGGCACCGCGCTGTCCGTCAGTCCGGCTGGTGCGCTCACGCTCAAGGTCGCGTGTCCGGGTGGCGAGACGAGTTGTGCGGGGACCGTGACGCTGCGGACGGCGAGCGCCGTGAGCGTCGCCAAGCACAAGAAGAAGGCGGTCCTTACGCTTGCGAGCGGGTCCTTCGAGGTCGCCGGCGGTAAGGTCAAGGTTGTTGTGCTGCACCTGTCACGCAAGGCTCGAGCACTGCTCGCTCACATTCACACACTGCGCGTGCGCGCCACGCTGCTCGCTCACGACGCGAGCGGCGCCAGCCATACGACCACGACAGTCCTCACGTTGCGGCTTGCGAAAGCCGCTCGTCGCAAACACTGATCGATCATTGTGTGATGGAGCCGTGAACGGCCGTGAAGATGCGGTGAAGGTCGCGCTCCAGGCACAGGATCGTAACGGCGTGGCGGGGTGCAGGTGAGAAGGTGTCGCTGTGGGGAAAGGCACTCCCGCCGCTGCGGCTGGTCCGCACGCGCAAACGTAATACCAACAGGAGGTAGTCACGTAATGACGTTTCTCTCCGGACGCCGCATCCTCGCGGCGTGCATTGTCTCGGCGGCCGCCGCAGTCGGGGCAGCCGCACCGGGCACGGCGAGCGCTACGCCGGACCTGCTTCAGCAGTGCGCAGGATCCAGCATCAACGCCAACGGCTCCTCGTTCCAAGCGCCGATCCTGGTGAAGTGGAGCGAAGAGTTCAACACGAGCGCCAACCTGCTCGCCTGCAACGGCACGCAGGGCTCCAAAGGAACCCCCAAAGTCACATACCTGAGCGGCGGCAGCGGCGCCTGCCTGCACGCCTGGGGCGCCGAAACAACCGAAGCGGTGAAATACGGCGAATTCCCCTTCTGTGGCACCGACGAAGCGCCCAACGAAACCCAGAAAAAAGAAATCGAATCGCACAAGACGGGCGGCGAAGAAAAGTCGCTCGAGACGATCCCCGTTCTACAGGGAGCGGTCGCTGTGATCGTCCACCTGCCGGCCGGGTGTGTCGCCGAAAGCGAAATCGAAAAGAGCGGCAAAAAGTTCAAGCTGGGTCGTCTGGTGCTCGACAACACCTCGGTCGAGGGTGTCTTCGCCGGTACGATCAAGACCTGGAAGGCCCTTCTGGCCAACCAGAAAGGCGACGGCAGCGACGCCCTGAAATGCACCGGTGGCGCGGCTGAAGAAGAAGACACGATCACGCCGGTCGTGCGTCTCGACCACTCGGGCACGACGCACATCTTCAAGGCCTACCTCGAGCAGGTGGCGCCGACCGAAGAGATCAAGATGGAAGAATACCCGGAAAGCCTGTCGCCGGCCGGTCGCGGCAAATCGGGCTGCACGAAATCGTTCCCCGCCGAAGAAGAAGAGCTCTGGAGCCAGACGGCGGAAGCCTGCCAGAACCAGCGCTGGCCCGCGTCCGCCAAAGTGGCGTTCGGGACCGAAAAAGGCAACCCGGGTGTTGTCAAGCGCGTAAACGAAGTGCCCAGCAGCATCGGCTACGCCGATCTTGCGGTCGCGCGTGAATTCAAGTACTTCTCCGCGAACTGCAAAGTCACGACGCCGTGCGGCGGGGAAAACAAAAAAGGCAGCGCCACTAAACGCGGTGAACAGAACAAGGAGTTCTGGGCCGAGGTGCAGGACACGGCCACGCCGTCGATCAGCGGCTACGCGGATCCCGCGTCCAACGGCGACGTGGAAAAGGCAGCGAGCTCGAACTGCAAAAGCACGGTGTACTCGAACAAAGCGGGAGTGAAATTCCCGCCGTCGAGCACGCGTGAACTGTGGAACGAAGCCAAGGCCGAACTCGTCGAGGCCAAGTACTCGATCTGCGGTCTGACCTACGACCTGGCGCTGCGCCAGTACGCGGACTATCCCGGCACGACCAAGGAAGAGGCCACCACGGTGGAGAACTTCCTGCTCTGGGCGGTCAACCCCAAAGCCGAAGGCGGGGGCGCGTTCGAGAAGAACACCGACTACGAAAAACTGTCGGGCACCATCATCAAAGAGGCCGAAAAGGGCCTGAAGGAAATCGGGTTCGAAACGCCGTAGTCGGGCGACGCTCGCATGAGCCTTGGGGCTCGCGCGGGTTTGGAATCTGAGCGTGCGGGCCGCCCCCATTTCGGGGCGGCCCGTTCGTGTTGTGGGGGCGTTGTGTGCACCGGGGGGGGCCGGCGGTTCGGCGTGCTCGGGTGAACGAAGCGCCGTGGCGTTCGACCCGACCCGCGCCGATCACCGAATCTCAACCTCCGCCCTGACGCGCGGTGGCATCGTGTGTGACGCAATCAGGTCTGGATGACCCCCATGCAAGGAGGCCGCAGGACGCCATGAACGTGAAGCTGGGAAGCGGAGTCGAAACGACCGCGTCGCCGCGTCTGGCGACGGTGCCCGTGCGGGGCGCGTTGTCCTCGTCAGCGGCCCCCTCGACGCGGGGCGCCGAGTCGCTCGCCGAGGTGCGCGGACCGGCGGTCAGCCTACGTCGCGACTCGCTGTTTCGCCGTAGCTTGGTGCTGGCCGATCTGTTTACCTTGGGCGCCGGCTTCGCACTCGTGAGCGTGCTGTTCGCGAGGTCGCCGCGGTTCATGGCGACCGCCCTGGTCGTCGCGCCGATCCTGCTGTTGGGCGCCAAGGTCAGCGGTCTGTATGACCGCGACGAGGCGTTGCTGCACAAGACCACGCTCGACGAGGCGCCACGGCTCTTCCAACTCGCGACGCTGTGCGCGCTCGTCAGTTGGCTGGTCGGCGCTTCGGTGGTGAGCGAGCGGGTCGGGCGAGGCGAGGCGCTGACGCTGTGGCTGGCGCTGGCGGTCTTGTTGGCGCTCGCTCGCGCGGGCGCACGTTCGCTGGCGCTGCGCGCGACGTTGACCGAGCGATGTTTGTTCATCGGCGACGAAAGCGCCGCCGAGGCGGTTCGCGTCAAGCTGAAGGCGCACGGCGGGGTGAACGCGACGCTGGTCGCGCGGGTCGATCTGGAGGGCGCCGAGCCGTGGTCGACCGACACCCTCTCTGCGCAGCGGCTGGCCGAGATCAGAGACCTCGCGCAGGCGCTCGACGTGCAGCGCGTCATCATCGCGCCGCGCAGCGCCGACGCCGGCGAGATGCTCAACCTGGTGCGCACGCTCAAGGC
Source organism: uncultured Solirubrobacterales bacterium (assembly GCA_963753145.1). Classification (GTDB taxonomy): domain Bacteria; phylum Actinomycetota; class Thermoleophilia; order Solirubrobacterales; family Solirubrobacteraceae; genus Palsa-744. The sequence goes on along the minus strand of CAVWAX010000002.1, from coordinate 105,715 downwards.
CGTCGGAGTACGCGTAAGTGTGCTGCCGCGACTGCTCGAGGTGGTCGGCTCCTCGATCGAGTTCGACGACCTGCACGGGGTCACGCTGATGGGCGTGCGCCGCTTCGACCTGACCCGCTCCTCGGCCAAGCTCAAGCGCGGTTTCGACCTGCTCGGCGCCTCGCTCGGACTGCTCGCGTTCTCACCGCTGATGATCGCCATCGCCGCGGCGATCAAGCTCGACAGTCGCGGCCCCGTGTTCTTTCGCCAGACGCGCGTCGGACGCGACGGCCGGCGCTTTCGCATGATCAAGTTTCGCACGATGGTCAACGGCGCCGACTCGATGAAGGAGGCCCTGCGCGAGCGCAACGAGGCGCGCGAGGGCCTGTTCAAGATCGCCGACGATCCGCGCGTCACACGGGTCGGGCGGTTCCTGCGCAAGAGCTCGCTCGACGAGCTGCCCCAACTGCTGAACATCGTCGCCGGCGAGATGAGCCTGGTGGGACCGCGCCCGCTGGTGGTCGACGAGGACCTGCGCGTCGAGGGTTGGCACCGCCGTCGCCTGGAGCTGATGCCGGGCATGACCGGCCACTGGCAGATCCTCGGCCCGGCGCGGGTGCCGTTGCGGGAGATGGTCGCGATCGATTATCTGTACGTCGCCAACTGGTCGCTGTGGACCGACATCAAGATCCTGCTGCGCACCGTCCCGCACGTGCTCGCGCGTCGAGGGTTGTAGGCGTGGCAGGCTACGCGCTCGCCTCCTCCCAGGAGCTGCAGGACCGGATCGACGCCTTCGCCCGCTGGCACTACCGCTTCGAGTTCGACGACGGCGTGAGCACCCCTGTGCCTGACTGGAGTCGGGTCAACCGTCACGAGCAACGGCGGCGCTACTTCTTCGACGCGCTGCTTGGGCTCACCGGCGGGACGCTGCAAGGCCGCCGCGTGCTCGACCTGGGGTGCAATGCCGGCTTCTGGTCGCTGCTCGCGGTCGAAGCGGGCGCCGAGTACGTGCTCGGCCTCGACGCCTCGCAGACCTACATCGATCAGGCCGAGCTCGTGTTCGAGGCCAAGCGAGTGGAGCGTGAGCGGTATCGCTTCCAGTGCGCCGACGTGCTCGCGCACGACCTCCAGGAGAGCTTCGACGTGGTGCTGTGTCTCGGCCTGATGGAACACGTGGCGCGACCCTTCGAGCTCTTCGAGCGGATCGCCGCGACGGGCGCCGAGCTCGTCGTGATCGACACGGCCCTCTCGCGCGCCTCCTCGAGCTCCTTCGAAGTGTCCAAGCTCGCCCAGCCCGAGGACGCCGTTAACGGTCCGCTGGTGCTCGTCCCCACCCGCCAGGCCGTCATCGAGCTGGCGGCCCGCTTCGGTTTGCAGACCTTGGCGCTGGCACGCAACATGAGCGACTGGGCCGGCATGGAGGACTACCGCAGCCTGCGCCGGCTCGCCTTCGTCTGCTCTCGCAACGTCTCGCTACAGGCGCTCCCCGTCGAGCAGGCATCGCCCGCCGCGGCGCGCTGGAGCACGATGGTCGACTACGTTCGCCGCAGGTAGATGTCCGACGCACTTCACACCGCCGGTCCGCTCTGCGCGGGCTCCCAACAGGCCGACCCCGAACAGGCTGAGGCTCGCGAGCAGGTGTTTTGGGACGAGCACGTGCCCGCGCTCGACTTGGTGCTGCGCCGTTTTCACAAGGGTCCCGACCCCAACACGAAGGCGATGATCGACGCGGTCGAGCCGCTGCGCGGGGCGCGCGTGCTCGACTTCGCCTGCGGCGCCGGGCTCACCTCCGCGTTCCTTGCCCAGCGCGGGGCGCTCGTCACGGCGATCGACATCAGCCCGGCCTCGATCGAGCGCACGCGCCAGCTCTCCCAAGCGCTCGATCTGCCGATGCAAGCCGTCGCCAGCGAGCTCACCGCGGCGAGCTTCCCAGAAGGCAGCTTCGACGCGGTCGTCGGCCGCTTCGCGCTTCACCACGTCGATCTCACCAAGATCGCGCCGGTGCTTCACGCGATCATGGCGCCGGGCGCGCGGGCCGCCTTCCTGGAGACGATGGGGCTCAACCCGCTGCTCAACCTCTCGCGAAACCGCCTGGCCGGCCACGGACACGTCGCCAGCTACGGCTCGGTGGACGAGCACCCGCTCGTGCGCTCCGATCTGCGCCTGCTCGCCGAGACGATCGGGCCGCTGCGTTGTAGCGTCGGCAAGATGCAGTTCCTGCGCATCTTCGATCGCAACGTGCTCCGCTTCCGCCGCCGGCGCGTGTCGCGTCTGCTGGGCGGTGCCGACGACCTGCTGCTAAGGCTGGGCCTGGGCTTCCTCAGCTACCACCAGATGATCGAGCTGAGCAAGCCTGGGCCCGACGGCCGGCCGGGCGCGATGAGCCAAGCCTGAGGAGCGCCGGCGAGCGACTCTTAGCTCGTCTTCGAGTCGCGGCTCTGAAGGTATCGGCTCGGGCATCGGCGCGAACACCGCATCAGGGTCGCAGGCGAGCTCGCGCGCATGTTCGGCGGCTCGGCTGACGAGCGTCGAGATGCGGCTCTGGAATACCTTCACCGAGAAGCGCTTGGCATTCATGCGCGCCTCGTCCGGCTCGAAGTCCAACCGCTCGATCGTCTTGATCGCCTGCGCGAAGGCTTCGGCGTCGTCGAGCGCGACGAGCCTGCCGGTGCGTCCGTCGAGCACCGTCTCCAGCGCCCCGCCCGCGGCGGCCGCGATCACGGGTCTGCCGGCAGCCTGGGCCTCTACGATCGTGATGCCGAACTCCTCCATGCTCGGCACGACCACAGCCCGCGCCGTCGCATACAGCTCGACGAGTTGCGCGTCGTCCAGGCGACCCAGAAACTCAGCCTCAGGATAGGCCGTCCGGAGCGCTTCGAAGTCGGGTCCGCTACCGACGACGCGGATCGGCGCCCGCGCGCGGCGCGCTGCCTCAAGTGCGACGTCCACGCGCTTGTGACGCACGAGCTCGGAGACGACGAGCAGCTTGTCCTGTGGGCGCTCGGGCCCGAAGCGCCGTGTCTCCACGGGCGGGTGCACGACCGGCGCGTCGCGGCCGAAGTAGCGCTTGATCCTTTCGCGGCTGAGCTCGGAGATGGCGATGTAACCATCCACGCGTTCGCTCGCCCTTAGGTCCCAGCGGCGCATCCGACGCAGCTGGGCGCGTAGCAGCGGGCGCAGCGGAGCCGGCATCTCGCTCAACGCTCGATCCTGCTCGTACCAGGCGTAGCGGAACGGGGTGTAGCAGTAACAAAGATGAATCGCCCCCTCCGGCGCGCGCACCCCGTGGGCGAAAGCGCTGCTGCTGCTCAGTACGACATCTGAGTCCGGCAGCCCCAGTCGTTCGACGGCGCGCGGGTAGAGCGGAAACAGTCGCCTGAAGTTGGCCTGCCCAACGCCGAGGCGTTGCAGGCGCGAGGTCGTGATCGAGCGTCCCCGGAAGCGTTCGTTGGTGCCCTGCTCGTCGTAGAGCAGCGTGCAGATCGGCGCCTCGGGATAGAGCTCGCTCATCGCCGCGAAGGTGCGCTCGGCGCCGCGCATGACAAGCAGGTAGTCGTGTGCCAAGGTGACGCTTGCCGTGCTGTGCGCCGGGGGTGAATCGTTCCCCGCCTGGGTGTCGAATTCGGCTGGCTGGGTGACGGTTGGCGGGTTCATCGCTGGCGCACGGTGATCGGCAGGCCAAGACAGGGCGCATCCACACGGGATCGCCGAGTTTTTCTGAGGCAGACGCTTTGACGGAGCCACCGGCCGCAGGCGGGTGGTCTGTGGGGATCAGACTATGTCGCCGCCCATGAGCGATTGTGACATTTTGGTAGTCATTCGAAGCATTGCCGTGGCTCCCGTGCCAAAGTCCCGGCATGATCCTGTTTGGGGTCCGGCAAGGCTGCGCGCGGGACGCCGCGAAGTGTTTGGCGGGGACGCAACGGGCGTTCTCTACGAATCGGATACAACTCGATAACAAAGTGTGAACGCGACATGCGCATATTGGTGACACTGCCATGGGGACGCCGCCTGGGCGGCGCCGAGGCGATGATTCAGACCGTGTTCGACGGCATTGCGGACAGCGAGCACGAGCTGGATCTCGTGTTCTTCGAGCGCGGGCCCTGGTCGGAGGAGCTCGAACGCGAGGGTCTCGACGTGACCGTACTGCAGGCGGGACGCCTACGCCAGCCCCACCGCTGGCTCGCGACCGTTTTCGCTCTGGCGTGGCTCATGCGCGGGCGGCGTCCGGACTTGATCCTCAACTGGGCGCCCAAGACGCACCTGTACGGCGCGCCCGCCGCCGCGCTCGCCAGCATGACGGACAGGGTGATTTGGTGGCAGCACGGTATTCCCACGCGCGGTTGGGTCGATCGCTGCGCGAGCGCGCTCCCGGCGGTCGCGGTCGGCTGCTCCTCGCACGCCTCGGCGCGCGCGCAGCGGGAAGTGTCGGATAAGCGCGCGACGTTCGTGGTGGCGCCCGGCACGCGCCCGCCGCGCGACGGCGCCGGCCCGGCCCGCGCGGATCTCACCGAGCTCTCGCTGCCGGCGCGGTCTCAGCCGGGCGAGCGGACGCCGATCGTCGGCATGGTCGCGCGCCTGGAGCCGTGGAAGGGTCACGATCGGCTGTTGGCCGCCCAGGCGCTGCTGCGCGAGCGGGGCTGCGAGCTGCACCTGTTGATCGTCGGAGGGGACGCGTATGACATCTCGCCCGACTACGCGCGCTCGCTGCCTGAATTGGTCGAGCGCTTGGGCCTCGCGGACGCCGTGACGATGACCGGTCAGGTCCCCGACAGCGGTCCCTACATCGAGTGCATGGACATCCTGGTGAACGCCTCCGATCGCGAGCCGTTCGGCATCGTGCTGCTGGAAGCGATGGCTCGCGGCGTGGCCGTGGTGGCGGTCGACGCCGGCGGTCCGGCCGAGTTCATCGAGCACGAGCGCACGGGGATGCTCGCCCGCTCGCAGGACCCCGGCTCGCTCGCCGACGCGCTGGAGCCGCTGCTCGAGTCCGACGCGCGGCGAGCGGAGCTCGCCCGCGCGGGGCGGGAGCGCTTCGCGCGAGATTTCACCGACGTCGCGATGCGCGAGCGCTTCTTCGCGCAGATGCAAGCTCTCGCCGAGGCCGCGGCGGCGGGCTGAGCTGAGCGTGCTGCCATGAGCTCGGCGACAATTGACGAAGCTGTGAGCGCCAAGACAGATCCGGGCGTCCCGCTTGAGCCCGTCACGATCGTGGCCCACGACCTCGGCTCGGTCGGGGGCATGGAGCGCCAGCTGGCCGAGCTCGTCCTCGGCCTGCGCCGCGAGGGGCATCCCGTCAGCTTGATCGCCCGAACGTGCGTCCTGCCCAAGGACGCGGGCGTCGCCTTTCACCGGGTCCCCGGGCCGAGCAGGCCGTTCCTGATCGCCTACCCGTGGTTCCTGCTGGCCGGCTCGCTGATCGTGCGCCGGCTACGGCGGGGCGTTGTGCAGGCGACCGGGGCGATCGTGCTCAACCGCGTCAACGTGGTCGCGATCCACTGCTGCCACCAGGCCTACCGCGCGCGACCCGGTCGCCCGACCGCGGCGTTCCGCGCCTACGGAGCTGCTGTGGGCGCGCTCAAGCGCTGGGGCGAGCGCCTGTGCCTGCGCGTCAACCGTCCAGCCCGCGTCGTGTGCGTGTCCGAAGGAGTCTCCGAGGAGGTGCGAGCTTATTACCGGCGCCTCGACGGGCGCGTGCTCACGATTCACAACGGAGTGGACACACGCGCCTTCGGCCCCGGCGTCAGGAGGGCCGAGGCGGCTCGCCTGCGCTCCGAGTTGCGCATCGGCAGGGAGCGGCTCGTGGTGGCTTTTGTCGGGGGCGACTGGGAGCACAAGCGCCTGCGCCTGGCGATCGAAGCGCTCGCGCACGCGCCGAGCTGGGATCTCGTGGTCGCCGGTCGGGGGCACGTCCAGAGCTATCGCGAGCTGGCCGAATCGTCGGGTGTCGCCGAGCGCGTTCACTGGCTGGGCGTCGTGCACGACATCCAGGTGGTCTACGAGCTGGCCGACGCGTTCCTGCAACCCTCCAGCTACGAGACGTTCTCGCTCGTCAGCTTCGAGGCGGCGGCGAGCGCGCTGCCGGTTCTCGCGACGCCCGTGAACGGTGTGCGCGAGCTGATCCGCGACGGGGAGAACGGCTTTCTGATCGAGCCCGACCCGGGCTTCGTCGCGCGGCGCTTGGAGCTGCTCGCCGCCGATCGGGCGCTCGCCGAGGGCCTCGGCCGAGCCGCGCGCGAAGCCGCGCTCGGCTTTCGCTGGGAGGACATGGTGAGCCGTCACAGCGAGCTGTACGGCCGGCTCGCGGGCCGGCGGGACTGAGCTCTCACGCCGCGCTCTGATCTGAGCGCCCGTGCAGACAACAAACAAGGGCCGGCGCCGCTCGAGCGACGCCGGCCCTGGTGCGAGCAGAGAGGACCGAGCTATTCGAAGCTCAGGTTGCCTCCGCCGACTTCCTCTTCGAGCATGCCCTTGAAGGCGCCCGATTTGCCTTCTTCTTTTTCGGATCCTTCTTCGAATCCGTATTCGCCTAGGCACTTGCCTTCTTCGTAGTGCCATTCCATGCCTTTGAATTCATCTGCGATCACCAGCTTCTTCTGGAACAAGCTGGGGAATTTTTTGAGCTGTCGTTCTTCTACGGGAACTTCTTTGGTGGAATAGGTCGCCGCCGAGTAGCTTTCTCCAGGGGCGCTTGCAGCCTTGACCGGAACGATCTGGCTTGGCCACGCGATGTTGCACACCTTGTTGGCGATCGTGATGCTGATCGAGCTCGCCGCGACTTCGGTCTCGCTGCTCGTCGGCCCGCTGCCGAGGCCCGCGTATCCGTTTGCGTTGTAGACGAACTTGACGGGTTCGGATTTGTTGAAGCTGGTCGATAGGCCCGTGACGAATCCGGAGAACGTGGTCTTGGTCAGGCACTTGCTGAATTTGACCTCGGTCGAGAAGGTCGGCGAGGTAGCCCAGGACACGGCGCCTTCTTCGATCGTTTTGGTCGACGCCTTGGCGGCGCACACGACGCGGAACGCGCCGAATTTGAATTCCTGGTTGCGTTCTTCCCCACCGAGTTCAGACGAGCCGATGCCGACGCCTTTCGTCTTGCCGGGTTCGGCCGCCGAGAGGGGCTTTGGTAGGCGGCTTGCCGTGAACTGGGCGGCGAGCGCGGGCGTTGCGGACAGGGCCAGCGCGCCGACTATGGCGGCCGAACCTGCGGCCATCTTGACTATTCTCATACGTGGGGCTCCGTTTCCGCGCTTTGAAGTTTCACTATTACTTCACATCAGTTTCACACTAACCGTGTAGCCGGGAGCTAGCACGTCGCGGCTGGGCAGCATAGTGGATGGGCAAGCGGAACGATGATAAGAAATGTTCACACTTTGCCACGAGTTTGTGCGCCTGAGCGGAGCGCCCCCACGAGCAGGCTTTCGAGTCGATCGGTCGCGCGAGGCACTGTGAAGAGTTGCTCGACGGCTTCCCGTCCGCGCCTGGCGAGATCCTCGCGCAGGCGGGGCGACTCGCGCAAAGTCTCGAGCTGCGCGGCCAGTCCCTCGACGTCTCCCTCGGCGAACACGAGTCCCCCTCCGGTCAGCCCGATCAGCCACGGGATCTCGCCCGAGTCCGAGCCCACGACCGGCACGCCGCACCAAAGCGCCTCGACGATCACGCGTCCGAACTGCTCCTTCCAGGTCGCGGTCGTGCGCGAGGGCAGCACCAGCACGTCCAGCTGGGCGTAGCCGTCGGCCATGCGCTCGTGCGAGAGACCGCTCAGGACCCGCACGCGCGAGCCGGGGATCGGCTGTGACTGCAGCGCGGGGCGTTGTTCGCCGTCGCCGATCAACAGAAGCTCCACGGGCGCCACCAGGCGGCGCACGGCGCCGAGCAGGTCATCGAGGCCCTTGCTCTGCACCAGCCTGCCGGCGTAGCCGATCGTGAACGTCCCGTTGCGCCCGGCGTCGTGCACGCCGGCGGCGCGCCTCTCCTCGCCGGCGCTCGAGCCCGCATGGTCCTCGCCCTGCCCCGCGCCGGCGCTCGTCTCCCACGGGGGCACCGCCGGGGGAGCGAAGCCGACCTCGCCGCGCGCGCCCCACGATCGCACCAAGCACGCGGCGCTGTCAGAGCGTGCCGCCACGAATGCCGCGCGGCGCAGCACCCTGGAGCGCAGCGCCCGCACCGGCGCCGGCAGCGGGCGGTCGATGTTCTCATAGCACTGCACGCCGAATGGGACGCCGCGTCTGCCCAGCGCGAAGCTCCACTGCGAGGCGGCCAGCGAGTAGGGCTCCGCCTCCAGGAAGGCGACATCCGGGCCGATGCGCGAGCACGCGCCGGCGCAGCGAGTCAGGTAGAGGTGGCGCTGGGGACGGCCCCGCAAAGCGACGCGGGTGGGCCGCAACGCCGGCTCCATTCCCTCCAGTGCCTGGGGCGCCATCGGTTGCCCGGAATACTCCGAGCGCCAGCGCGCGGGCAGCACGATCGTCACCTCCCAACCGCGCCGCGAGAGCTCGCGATAGACCTCCTGGTTGACCGCGACCACAGCGGGGTGGCTCACCACGAGAAGCCGCGTCGGTGCCTGCACAGGCCCCATCCTTACAGACCCCCGGCGCGCCGTTGTTACCGACTTGGCGAGCGCTGTTCGCACCTCGCCCGGCCGCAAGAAAGCTGCGCAAACTTTACACGAGCTTCACATTAGGACGCTTTCCATGACCGATCGTATGCCGCTCCGGACGTTGGCGTGGCGGCATTTTTGGCCTGAGGAATGTCAGCGCGATCACGCTCCATCGAAACGCACATGGATGGGAATCGATGAACGAGACAACTGACATCTCTGCGATGTTCGCGCCCGTGTGGAGGCGCAAGTGGCTGGTCCTCGCGGTCGCGGTGGTGGTCACGGCCGTCACATACGTTTACTACCACCGCCAGACGCACGTCTATTCGGCAACCACCCAACTGGACCTGAGCAACGGCTCCGAAGCGCAGCAGCTGGCCGGAGGCGCCCAGGCCAAGACGAACTTGAACTCGCGCGCCCTCGCCGACGCCGCGACTTTGATCACCTCGAGCGCCGTCACCCAGGCGGTCCGTGCGCGCCTGGAAAAGGAACACGCCCGCGCGAAGAACGTCGGAAAAGTGCGCGCCAAGGCAGCGGCGGAAAGCTACATCGTCACCATCACCGCCGAAGCGCACAGCCCCAAGGCCGCCGCGCGCCTGGCCAACTTCTACGCACTCGCCTACATCGAACGCCAGCACGCCAGATACAAGAGCGAGGTCGAAGCGGCGATCGCCAACACGCGCAGACAGTTGCGCCGCATCGAAGCCGGGCAGGCCGCTTCGCTGAGCGCCGCCAGGCAATCTAGCGCCGGCAGGGGCAAGGGCAAGGGCTCGAGCCCCTCCAGGGCAGCGACGCTCGGCGGCTCCGCTGTGATCGAGACCGCGAGCCTCGCGAGCAAGATCAACCAGCTCGAGTCCGAGTTGTCGATCTCGAGCGTCCAGCAGATCAACCCGGCCAAGGCCTCCAGCGCCCAGTTGGTCGCGCCCACGCCCACCAGGAACGCGCTGTTCGCGTTCGTGTTGGGATTGCTCGCGGCTGGGATCGCGGTGTTCGCGCTCAGCCGCTTCGACCGGCGGATCTCCTCGCTCGCGCAGGTGGAAGAGATCTTCAAAGCGCGGATCCTCACGCTCCTGCCGCGAGAGAGCGCGCCGATCCTCGAACACGACGGGCAACCCGGGCCGGCCGAGTCGCTGCTGGAGCCGCTGCGGCGATTGCACACCGCGATTCACATGGGCGACGCGCTCGGGTCCGCCGCGAGCGCCTCGCCGCGGCTGATCCTGTTCCTGAGCGCCGACAGCGGCGACGGCAAGTCCACGCTCGTGGCCGACCTGGCCTTGACCCAGCGCGACGCCGGCGCCCGCGTCGCGGTGATCGAGGCGGACCTGCGCAGGCCGGTCCAGGCCGGGCTGCTCGGCGTGAGCGATTCTCTCGGACTGGCGGAGGTGCTCGCGGGCGCCGCCCCGTTCGACCGGGCGATCCAGAGCGTGGGTGTCGCCTCGCGCTTGCACGCCGACGTCGCGCGTGAGGGCTCGGGGGTTTCGACGCTGGTCCAGGCGCCGGCCACGGGCTCGCTGTCGGTGCTGGTGAGCGGCGGTCCGGTCGCCAACCCGCCGGCGCTGCTCGCGCGCGAGGGCATGCGCGAGCTGCTCGCCAACGCCACGTCCGAGTACGACTACGTGCTGGTCGACGCTCCCCCGCCACAGCAGGTGAGCGACGCGATGCCGCTGCTGCAGTGGGTCGACGGCATCGTGATCGTCGCTCGCGTGGGCCACACCAACGAAGCCTCGGCCGAGCAGCTGGCGCGCCTGCTGGCCGCCTCCTCCACGGCGCCCGTGCTGGGCGTCGTCGTCAACGCCGTTCCCCGGTCCACGATCAAGCGCAGCGGCCTGGCCTCCACCTACGGCGAGCCGCCTCGGTCGCGCTGATGGCGATCCCCCGCCTGCAGGTGGCGGTCGCCGGGCTCGCGCTCTACCTCGGTCTGCTCGACGGGCCGGTCAAGCTGCTGAGCGCGAGCCAGGCGGCGTCGGGTGTCCGCGACGTGCTGATCGCGGCGGTCTGCATCGGTGGGTTCGTCGCGTTGATGGCGCGGCGCGGGCCGATACGCGTGCCACCCCTGTTCGGCTGGGTGTTGGTGTTCGTGCTGCTGGTGCTGGCCGAGGCGTTCAACCCGAGCACGCACGGGGCCCTGAAGATCCTCGGCGGCTTTCGCCAGCAGCTGGAGTGGGTCCCGTTCTTCTTCTTCGGCTACGCGCTGATGCGCTCCAAGCAGCGGCTGCGCAAGATGTTCGTGATCCTCGGCGTGATCGCCCTGGCCAACGGCCTCGTCAGCGCCTACCAGACGAGGCTCACTCCGGCGCAGCTGGCCAGCTGGGGGCCGGGCTACGCCGAACGCGTGAACGGCACCGAAACGCTGACCGCGCGCCGCTACATCGGGGGCAACGGCGAAGCGCTCGTGCGCCCGCTCGGCCTGGGCTCGGACAGCGGCTTCGGCGGGGGCGTCGGCGTCCTGGCTCTGCCTGGCATCCTGGCCTTGCTCGCGACCGGCTCCGGCAGACGACGATGGTTCGCGATCCTGCTGTTGCTCGGCGCGATGCTGGCCGTCGCGACCGGGCTTGGGCGTCTGCAGGTGGTCGGCTCGGTCATCGCCATAGGGGTCTTCGCGCTGCTCTCGCTCAGCGCCGGCGCGCGCGCGCGAAGGCCCCTGGCGGCGCTTGGCGTGCTGCTGGCTCTGGCCGTGCCCTTCGGCGTGGTGCTGGTCGCCGCCGAGGGCACCGACGTGTTCTCCCGCTACACGAGCATCGCTCCCTCCAGCGTGGTGAGCACCTCCACGAGCTACAAGGAACAGAGCCTCGGGCTGATCCCGCACTACCTCGCACACGATCCGTTCGGGTTCGGCCTGGCCACGGCGGGACCGGCGACGACGTTCGGCGGCAAGGTCAAGGGCGAGCTCGAAGGGCACGGCGTCACCGCCGAGACGCAATACAACTACGTGGTCGACGAACTCGGCCTGCCCGGCCTCGTGCTGTTCGTCGGTCTGCTCTTGACGCTTGGCGCCCTCGTCGTGCTGCGCCTGCCGCGGGTGCCCGATCCCGAGGTGCGCATCGATCTGGCGGCGGTGTTCGCGCCGATCTTCGCGCTCGCGGTGATGGGATTGCGCGGAGCGTTCACCGACACCGCCGCCGGTGGACCCTACTTCTGGTTTGCGGTCGGGATCGCCGCCTACTGGCTCGCGGGGCCGCTGCGCGCCAATGTCGCGGCAAGGATCGGGACGGGTCGGGATGGGACGCCTGAGCCTGCCCTCGCCTAAGCGCCAGTCCTCCAGGACCCGCGCGAGGTTGGTGTTGCTGCTCGGCGAGCGGCGTGGCTTGGTGTCAGCGCTTGGTGTCACCTCCATCTGCGCGGGGCTCACCGAAGCGGTCACCCTCGGGTTGATCGCGCAGGTCGCGGCGGCGCTCGTGAACGGAACGAAGCGGATGCACGTCAACGCGGGGCCTTTCCACGTGGTCGCGGGCGTGGGGACGTTGATCGTGGTGGCCTTCGGCTTCACCTTGCTGCGCCTGGCCCTGCAATTCCCGATCTCGATCCTGCCGGCGCGGATCGCCTCCGACGTGCAGTCTCAGCTGCGCCAGCGGCTCTTTCACGCATTCACCCGCGCCTCGTGGGCCGTGCAATCGCAGGATCGCGAGGGTCAGTTGCAGGAGACGATGACAAGCCAGGTGATGCAGGCCACCTCGGGGTCGCTACAGGCGACGACCCTGATCACCGCGGCCTTCACCTTTCTCGTGCTGATGATCGCCGCGCTCGCGCTCAACGCCGAGGCGGCGGGAATCGTGCTGTCGGTGTCGCTGCTTCTGATCGCGCTGCTGCGACCGCTGCGGGCGATCGGGGTGAGGCGCGCGCGGTCTCTCTCCCAGGCGCAGATGCGCTACGCGGGGGGCATCAGCGAGGCGATCCGGCTCGCCGAGGAGACCCAGGTGTTCGGCGTGGCCGGCCCCCAGCGCGCGCGGATCGACGCTTATGTGGGGGACTCGCGGCGCCTGTTCCTGCAGACGCAGCTGTTTGCGCGGCTGATCCCGAATCTGTTCCAGAGCCTGATCTACGTGCTGTTTGTCGTGGGCATGCTTGGGATCTACCTCTCGGGCGCGGGGCACGCGGGCGCGCTCGGCGCGGTCTTTCTGCTGCTCGTGCGCGCCGCACAGTACGGGCAGCAATCCCAAGCCAGCTACCAGGGGCTCTCCCAGTCGCTGCCGTTCATCGATCGCATCGAGGACACCGTGTCGCGCTACCGCCGCAGCGCTCCGCCCGAGGGCCGGCTCAAACTCGAGCGGGTGCGCACGCTCGTCTTCGAGGACGTCGGCTATGCCTACAAACCCGAGCGCGCGACGCTGTCGGACATCTGCTTCCAGGTCGAGCGGGGCGAGGCGATCGGCATCGTCGGGCCGTCGGGGGCGGGCAAGTCCACGCTCGTTCAGATCCTGCTGCGTCTGCGCACGCCGGGTAGCGGGCGCTACCTCGTCAACGACGTCTCGGCGGAGCTGCTTGCCCGCGAGGACTGGCAGCGGCTCGTCGCCTACGTGCCGCAGGACCCCCGCCTGATCCATGCCTCGGTTGCGGAGAACATCCGCTACTTCCGCGACATCGACGAGCAGGAGGTGGAGCGCGCCGCGCGGCTCGCGCGCATCCACGACGACGTGATCGGCTGGAGCGATGGCTATCAAACGATCGTCGGGCCCCGCGCGGACGCGGTCTCCGGCGGCCAGCAGCAGCGCATCTGCTTGGCCCGCGCGCTGGCGGCGCGCCCGGAGGTGCTCGTGCTCGACGAGCCCACCAGCGCGCTCGATCCCCATTCGGAGATGTTCATCCAGGAATCGCTGCGCGCGCTCAAGCACGAACTGACGCTGTTCATCGTCGCGCACCGCATGTCCACGCTCGACATGTGCGACCGCGTGATGGTCATCCTCGACGGCCGTCTCGCAGCATTCGACACGCGCGAGATGTTGCAGGCCGAGAACGCCTACTACCACTCGGCCACCAGGCTCGCCGCGGGCGCGGGGGCCGCAGCCGGAGCCGCAACCGGCTTCGGGGAGCTGCGGCTATGAGGCCGCTCGCCGAGAACGCGACGGCCGCGCCGGCCACGAGTCGGGGCGTCGCGCAGGGGCGGGTGCCGGACTTCTTCATCGTCGGCCAGCTCAAGAGCGGGACGACGGCGCTGTATGAGATGCTCGGCCAGCACCCCCAGATCTTCATGCCAGACCGCAAGGAGCCGCGGTTCTTCGCCGAGGAGATGTACCACCGCGACCCGCCGCGTCCCGGAGGGACCCCGCAGACGCTGGAGGAGTACCTGGAGTGGTTCGCCGACGCGCGCGCCGACCAGCTGGTCGCGGACGCGTCGCCCAGCTACCTGTGGTCGCGCACGGCCGCGCGGCGGATCGCCGAGCTGCGGCCGGACGCGCGCATCGTGGCGGTCGTGCGCGAGCCCGCGAGCATGGTGCGCTCGCTGCACCTGGAGCTGGTGCAGCTTTACGTTGAGACCGAGACCGACCTGCGCAAGGCGGTCGCCCTGGAAGGCCCCCGGCGCGAAGGACGAGGCCTCTCGCGCCACACCTACTGGCCGAAGATGCTCCAGTACGAGGAGTTCACGCGCTACGTCGAACAGTTGCGTCGCTACCGGGAGGCGTTCCCGGCCGAGCAGATCATGGTGATCGTCTACGACGATTTCAGGCGCGATAACCAGGCGACCCTCCGCAAGGTGCTGGGCTTCCTGGGCTTGGACGAGAGCGTAGAGCTGCGCCAAACCGAGGCCAACCCGACCGTGCGGGTGCGATCGCCGCGCCTGCACGAGTTGGTGCACGCGGTGTCGGTCGGCCATGGGCCCGCGTCGCGCGCGCTGAAGGGATCGATCAAGGCACTCACGCCGCGGCCGCTGCGCCAGAAGGCGCTTTACGCGACCCAGAAACGACTCGTCTTCGACGAGCCCGAGCCGCCGGATGAGCAGCTGATGAGAGAGCTGCGCCTTCGCTATGAGCCCGAGGTGATCGCGCTGAGCGAGTACCTGGGTCGCGATCTCGTGTCGCTGTGGGGCTATGACCAGCTTGGTTGAAGCCCCGAGTCGGGCGCCCGACTTCTTCATCGTCGGTCACTTCAAGTGCGGCACGACGGCGCTGTACGAAATGCTCAAGGCGCACCCTCAGATCTTCATGCCGGAGACCAAGGAGCTGTGGTTCTTCTCACCCGAGCTGCGCTCGCGCGATCGGCAGCCGAGCAGGCTGCGACCGGAGAGGATGGAGGATTACCTGGCGCTGTTCGAGGCGGCCGCTCCCGGGCAGTGCGCCGGCGAGGCCTCGCCCTCGTATCTCATGTCCGACACGGCCGCGCGGCGCATCGCCGAGGTGAGGCCAGACGCACGCATCATCGCGATCCTGCGCGAGCCCGCGGCCTTTCTGCGCTCATTTCACCTGCAATGCGTGCGCAACCACGTGGAGAGCGAGACCGATCTGGGCAAGGCGCTCGCGCTCGAGGATGCAAGGCGCCAAGGGCGCGAGATCCCGCGCTTCTGCGCGCGCCCACACGAGCTTCTGTATTCCGATCACGTTCGCTACGTGGAGCAGCTCGAGCGCTACCGCGCGGTCTTTCCCGCCGAGCAGATCCTGGTGCTCATCTACGAGGACTTTCGCCGCGAAAACGAGGCGACGATTCGTAGGGTGCAGCGCTTCCTGGGGGTCGATGACGACGTTCCACTGCAAGCGTCTGAGGCGAACCGCTCGGTGCGGGTGCGCTCTCAGCGCGTGCACGAGTTGACGCAGAGCGTCTCGCTCGGGCGCGGGCCGCTCTCGCGCGGGGCCAAGGCGGCGATCAAGACGTTCACCTCCAGACGGTTGCGCCGGCGCGCGCTGACGGCGACCAGGGAGCGGGTCGTGTACGCCGACACGCGCCCGCCCGACGCCGCACTGATGCGCGAGCTGCGACGCCGCTACAGGCCGAACGTGGAAGCGTTGAGCGAGTACCTGGATCGCGATCTCGTGTCGCTATGGGGCTATGACGAGCTCGCTTGAGCCGCCGGCCGGCAGGCTGCCCGACTTCCTCGTGGTCGGTCACTCCAAGAGCGGGACGACTGCGCTTTACGAGATGTTGCGCTCGCACCCGCAGATCTACATGCCGATGAAGGAGCCCTGGTTCTTCGTGCCCGAGTTGCACTCGCGTTTTCGTCCGGCGAGCAGCGCGCGCCCGGACACGCTGGAGCAGTACATGGCTCTGTTCGCCGACGCCGCTCCGGAGCAGCGCACGGGCGAGGCGTCTCCCTCCTATCTACGCTCGCTCACCGCCGCGGCGCGGATCGCCGAGGTGCAACCGGACGCGCGCATAGTCGCGATCCTGCGCGAGCCCGCCAGCTATCTGCGCTCGCTGCACCTGCAGTTCCTCAAGACGCACGTCGAGACCGAGGGCGACTTGCGCGCGGCGCTCTCGCTCGAGGGCGAGCGGCGAAGAGGGGAGCGCATCCCGAGCAGCTCGCCGCGGCCGCAGGGATTGTTGTATTCGGAGAACGTCAAATACGTCGAGCAGCTGAGTCGCTATCGGGCCGTGTTCCCGCAAGAGCAGATCCTGGTGTTGATCTACGACGATTTTCGCGCCGACAACGAGGCTGCAGTGCGCGAGGTGCTGCGTTTCCTGGAGGTCGACGACAGCGTGGCAATCGAGCAGGTCACGGCCAACCCAAGCGTTGGGATCCGCCACAGGCGCCTGCACCAGGCGGTACACGAGGTGATCCAGGCACGCGACCCGCTGACGCGCGCGGTCAAGGGCTCGATCAAGACGCTCGCCCCACGCCGGGCGCGGCGGGGGGCGCTGGAAATGGTGCGGCGGCGAGCCGTCGGCGGCGCGCCTCCGCCGGTGGACGAAGAGCTGATGCGCGAGTTGCGGGTGCGCTTTAAGCCCGAGGTGGTCGCGCTCGGCGAGTACTTGGACCGCGATCTGGTGTCGCTGTGGGGCTATGACCGGCTTGGTTGAAGCCCCGGGGCGGGTGCCCGACTTCTTCATCGTCGGTCACCCCAAGAGCGGCACCACGGCGCTGTATGAGATGTTGCGCCGCCACCCTCAGATCTACATGCCCGAGCTCAAGGAGCCAGGCTATCTGGCCTCCGATCAGCCGCGCGTGGTGCGCCGCGCTTCGAGTGGCGCCCTGCCCGAGACGCTCGAGGAGTACGTGGCGCTGTTCGAGGGGGCACGTCCGGAGCAGCGCGCGGGGGAGGCGTCCTCGGGCTATCTGATGTCTGTCGCGGCGCCGAAGCGGATCGCCGAGTTGCAGCCGGGGGCGCGCGCGATCGCGATCCTGCGCGAGCCGGCGAGCCTGTTGCGTTCGCTGCACCTGCAGCTGATCCAAGATCACGTCGAGAACGAGAAGGGCCTGGCCACGGCGCTCTCACTGGAGCGAGCCCGCGGCGAAGGGCGCCACCTACCGCCCGAATGCCCGCGCCCGGAGTCCTTGCGCTACTCGGAGCGGGTGCGCTATGTGGAGCAGTTGCGACGCTACCGCGCGGCGCTCGGGCAGGAGCGGTTGCTGGTGTTGATCTACGACGACTTTCGCAGCGACAACGAGGCGACGCTGCGCAGGGTGCTGCGCTTCTTGGATGTGGACGACACGGTCGCGGTGCAGGCGAGTGAGGCCAATCCGACCGTTGCGTTGCGCTCGCAGCGCCTGGACGATCTCGTGCACTCGATCAGCGTCGGTGGCGGTCCCGTCTCGCTTGCGGCCAAGCGCGCGGTCAAGACGGTTGCGCCGAGGCGGGTGCGGCGCGCGGCGCTCGGGGTGGTGCGCAGGCGTGTTTTGCATGGGCGCCCGGATGTGCCGGATGAGCGTTTGATGGGTGAGTTGCGTGCTCGGTTTAGGCCGGAGGTGGTGGCGCTGAGCGAGTATCTGGGTCGCGATCTGGTGTCGCTGTGGGGCTATGAGCGGCTTGGTTGAAGCCCCTGGGCGGGTGCCCGATTTCTTCATCGTGGGCAATCCCAAGAGTGGCACCACGGCGTTGTATGAGATGTTGCGCTCCCACCCCCAGGTCTACATGCCAGACCTGAAGGAGCCGCACTTCCTGGCCGGTGTCTCGGAGGCGGGCACGGCGGCCGTCGCTCCTGCGAGGGGCGCCGGGGAGGAGCAGGTGGACCCGCTGCCGCGCACGCTCGAGGCCTACCTGGCGCTGTTCGAGGGGGCGCGTCCGGAGCAGCGCGCGGGCGAGGCCTCGGCGTCCTATCTGCGCTCACCCGTGGCGGCGGCGCGGATCGCCGAGCTCTCGCCCGAGGCTCGCATCGTGGCGATCCTGCGCGAGCCGGCCGAGTTCCTGCGCTCGCTGCACCTGCAGCACCTGCAGGACCACGTCGAGCGCGAGCGCGACTTCCGCGCGGCGCTCGGGCGCGAGCAGCTTGTGCGAGACGGACAAGCGGTACGCCGCTACTCCGACCGGGTCCGCTACGTCGAGCACCTGCGCCGCTACCACGAGTTGTTCGGCGAGCGCGTGCTCGTGCTGATCTACGACGACTTCCAGCGCGAGAACGAGGCGACGGTACGACAGGTGTTGCGTTTTTTGATGATTGACGATTGCGTGCCGGTCGTGCCTGTCAGGGCCAATCCGACAGTTCGGATGCGCTCCGTCCGCCTGGCCAAGCTGGTTCACGCGGTGCGCACCGGCCAGGGTCCGGTCGGTCGCTCGCTGAAGGCGCCGCTGGAGGCGTTGACGTCCGAGCGCATGCGCAGAGCCGCGCTCAGGGTTGTGCGTGGGCGTGTGTTGTATGGGCGCCCGGATGTGCCGGATGAGCGTTTGATGGGTGAGTTGCGTGCTCGGTTTAGGCCGGAGGTGGTGGCGCTGAGCGAGTATTTGGGTCGCGATCTGGTGTCGCTGTGGGGTTATGAGCGGCTTGGTTGAAGCCCCGGGGCGGAGCGCCGGTGAGGGTGTGGGCGCTCGTGAGGGGGTCGGCGGCAGGTCGCCTGGGCGGATCCCGGATTTCTTCATCGTGGGCAATCCCAAGAGCGGCACGACGGCGCTGTATGAGATGTTGCGCGGCCACCCCCAGATCTACATGCCCGACCTGAAGGAGCCGATGTTCTTCGCGAGCGAGCTGCCGCGTCGTGCCCATCGCTACCGGGTGCCGGGCACGCTGGACGAGTACTTGGATCTGTTCGCCGGGGCCTCGGCCGGGCAGCTGGTCGGCGAGGCCTCGGCGTCCTACCTGTGGTCGCGCGCCGCGGCGGGCGCGATCGCGGAAGTAGCGCCAGGGGCGCGCATCGTCGCGATCCTGCGCGAGCCGGCCTCGTTCCTGCGCTCGCTGCACCTGCAGTGTCTGCAATCCCAGCACGAGAGCGAGCGCGATCTGCGGCGGGCGCTTGCGCTGGAGGGCGCTCGCAGGGAGGGCCGCAGGATACCGCGACGATCGCGCTGGCCCCAGGTGCTGCTGTATTCCGAGCACGTGCGCTACGTCGAGCAGCTGGAGCGCTACCGTGCCCGCTTCACGGCGGAGCGGATGCTGATCCTGATCTATGACGACTTCCGCCGCGACAACGTGGCGACCGTCAGGCGGGTGCTGGGCTTTCTTGGGGTCGATGAGGAGCGTCCGGTGCAGCCGCTGGAGGCAAACCCGACGGTCACTGTGCGCTCTGCCCAACTGGACGATCTGGTGCACGACCTCTCGACCGGGGCTGGACCGCTGGCGGCGGTCGTCAAGGCGTCGGTGAAGGCCCTCACACCGGAGCGGCTGCGCAGACGCGCGCTGCGCGAGCTCCACAGCCGCGTCCTGCTCGGCGAGCCGCCGCCCCTCGATGAGCGGCTGGCGCGCGAGCTGCGGCTTCGCTACCAGCCAGAGGTGCTCGCGCTCAGCGAATATCTCGGGCGCGATCTGGTCTCCCTGTGGGGCTATGACCAGCTCGCTTGAGCCGCGCTTCGGTCTTGCGGTGTCGCGTGGTGCGCTGCCGGAGGGCGCAGCGCCGTCGCGGGGTGTGCTGCCGGCGGGTGCAACGGCGGTGCGGGATCCGCTCGGCGAAACGTGGGACGAGCGCCGCGAGCGCCAGCGTGCGGTGCTGCCCAGCGGCCGCGTGCTCGTGTCCTGCTCTGCTCCCTTCGGGCAGGGCGGTCTCGGTCGCCACCTGCGGGAGATCGTCGAGGCGCTCGAGCGCGGCGGGCGCTCGTCGTCGTGTGTGTGCGTTGCGGCGAGTACGGATCCCGCTGCCCGACCCACGCTCGAGCGAGGCGCGCGCACGCTCCCCGGGTTGGGGGCGCGTGCTCTCGAAGGCCCGCTCGGGCCCTTGACACGGGCCTCTCCCGGCTGGCGTACCTGGGCCGCGAACGTCGGCTTCGACGCCGGCGCTGCCCGGCGGATGACGGGGGCCGAGCACCTGATCGCCTTCAACGGCCAGGCGCTCGCCCAGGCCCGCGCCGCCCGCAGGGCGGGCTGGGCGTCGGTGTCGCTGATGTCGGCCAACTCGCACATGCGCCACGTGGCCGCCCAACACGCGCTCGCCTTGCGACGCTATCCGCTGGAGCGCTCGTGGCCGGCGCGGCAGGTGGCGCGCAATCTGCGCGAGTACGCCGCGGTCGATCGCATCTATGTGGCGACCGACTACGCCTGGGCCTCGTTTGTGGACGCGGGGATCCCCGAGAGCCGGCTCGCCGTGTTCCCCTTGATTCCCGATCCCCGCTATCGACCGGCGGATGAGAACGCCGTTCAGGACAGCTTCGACGTTGTCTACGTCGGCAGCCTGACGGTCGCCAAGGGCGTGCCCCTGCTGATCGACGCCGTTCGCCGCCTACCCGCGCCCGAGCTCCGACTCGTGCTCGTCGGGGGGTGGGGGACACGGGGGATGCGCCGCTTCGTGCAGAGCGCCTGCGCGCGGGACCCTCGCATCGTCGTATGCCCTGGCGATCCGCTGCCTCATCTGCGCCGCGCCGCCGTGTGTGTTCACGCGACCTACGAGGATGGGTTCGCCTATGCCCCGGCCGAGGCGTTGGCCTGCGGTGTGCCTGTGATCGTCAGCGAGGACACCGGCATGAAGGAGCTGATCGAGCCGGGACGCGACGGCCTGGTCGTCCCGACCGGCGATCTGGACGTGCTCGTCGAAGCGATCGACAGCGCCTACCGGGGCGAGTTGTTCGGTGGCTGAGGACGGCGTCCCGGCCGGACTGGGGCTGCTCGCCGACCGCGACCAGGAGGAGCGCTTCGAGCGGCGCCGAGATTCGGCGGCGGGTCCGCCAAGGACGCCGCGCGTGGCTGTGGTGGGAATGTCGGTCAGCCCGACCTGCGGCGTGCGCGCGCACGCCGGCCTGCTCGCCGAGGCGCTCGAGGGCGAGGACGTGTGCTGCTCGCTGCACTGGCTGAACCGCTCCGAGGCCTCGCTTGGGACCGCGCGGCGCGAGGTTCGCGCGTGGACCGCGAGCCTGCTCGATGAGCTGCGGCGAGAGCGCCCTGACACCGTGCTGCTGCACTACTCGATCTTCGCCTATTCGCACCGCGGCATCCCAATCTTCGTGCGTCCGACGCTTTCGGCGCTGCGACGTGCGGGGATACCGGTCGTGGCCTTCATGCACGAGCTCGCCTTTCCCTGGCGCCTGCGGGGCTGGCGCGGCGACGTGTGGGCGCTCACCCACCGGGCGCTTCTGATCGAGACGATGCGCTGCGCGCGCGGCGCGATCGTGACGACCGAAGGGCGCGCCGAGTGGCTTGCCTCACGGCGCTGGCTGCCCCGTCGAGCTGTGGGGCTGGCCCCGGTGTTCTCAAACCTGCCGGCGCCCGCCGCGGGCGCCCGCGGGCGGGCCGGCGAGCGTCCTCGCGTCGGCTTGTTCGGCTACTCCTATGACGAGGAGAGGATCTCGCTCGTCCTGGACGCGATCGGCCTGGTCGCGCGGGGCGGTGCCGACGTCGAGCTGGAGCTGCTCGGCGCCCCGGGGCCGAACTCGGAGCTGGCCCGTACGTGGCTGCGGCTGGCCGCCGGGCGCGAGCCCGCTCTGTCGCTGTCGTTCGCCGGTCCGCTCGACGCGCAGGCGCTGTCCGATCGGCTCGCCGCGTGCGAGCTGCTGCTGTTCGCCGACCGGCCTGGTCCCTCCTCGCGCAAGGGAACGCTCGCCGGTGCGCTGGCCTCGGCGCGTCCGCTGATCGCGACCGACGGGCCACAGAGCTGGCGCGAGCTCGCCGAATCCGATGTGGCGCTCGTCGTGCGGGCCGACGCGCGGGCGCTCGCCGCGGGCATCGCCGAGCTGCTCGCGGACGAGACCGAGCGCGAGCGGCTGGGCGCGCGCGGGGGCGAGTTCGCGAGAGAGCGCATGGGCGCGGCGCGCAGCGCGGCCGTGACGGCTGACCTGCTGCGCGAGGTGCTCAGGGCGTAGGCGTCGCAGCCGCCGGCCGGGGGTAGGCCCGCCCACGGCGCGCGAGGCGCTCAGACCGCAGGGATCGCCGCTGCTCCGCGGGACGCGCTCCGATCGAGCTCCCAGACCGAGCGCGCCACGCCGTAGGCCCGCATCAGGGCGTTGACGTGGCGCTCGGCGGAGAAGCGCTCGGCGACCAGTCGCCGGCCGGCGAGCCCCATCTCGGCCTGGCGTGCCGTGTCGCCGAGCAGTCGCTCCAGCGCCCCGGCGAGCGCGGTCGGATCGCCGGGTTTGACCGCCAGGCCGGTGACGCCGTCGTGCAGCCATTCGCCGATCCCGCCTGTCGTGCTGGCGATCACGGGCCGCCCGGCCGCCATCGCCTCGATGCCGACCAACCCGAACGGCTCGGGCCACAGCGAGGGCACGGCGACGACCGAGGCTTCGGCGAGCTCTCGCGCGAGCTCTCGCTCCCCGAGCCAGCCGCGGAAATGAACGCGCCGCTCGACGCCGAGCCCTCGCGCCAGCCGGCGCATGGCCTGGGTCTGAAAGCCGTCTCCGCAGATCACGAATTCGGCCTCCACGCGACGCGCGGCGCGGATCAGCACGCCGAGGCCCTTCGGCTTGACGATGCGCCCGGCGAACACGACACGCCGTCTGCGCTCGTGTCCGCTGCCCTGGGCAGGGGTCATCGTCGAGAACAGCGGCACCACGACGGTGCGCGCGACGCCGTTGACGGCCAGGTGGCGCTCCACCACCCGCGAATAGGCGACCGCGAGGTCGGCCGCGAGCAGGGCCTGAAGGCCGCGGCCGGCCCGCCGGTAGGCGCCCGGCAGGGGGCGCGGGTTGCGCACGTGCGCACAGCCGCGCAGCGCCATATTCGCAACGCACGCAGGGCCGTGAGGGCGGTCGCATTCATGACCGGGGCGGAAGTGGTGCAGGCCCGAGGCGCACGCCGTGTAAGCGTGGGCGCTGACTAGCACCGGGGCGTGGTTGCGCATCTTCGAGACCAGCTCGGGATGGTCGAGTTGGTGCAGGTGAATCACCTCGGGCGCCGCTGAGAACGCGTCGCCCAGACGCTCAGCCGGCGAAGCGCTTCGATCGAAAAGCTTTGAGCTTGTGTACACGCTCACCCCTGGCACCTGCACCGCGGGGTCCGCGCGCTCGGCGAGCACCGCCACACGGATGTCGTGCTGGGCGAGCGCCCGTGCGCTTGCGAGGACGTGCGCGGCCACGCCGCCGTTTCGACCCCATAGCGGCGTGCCGAGCAGCACCGAACTCGCGGGGGCGACCATCGCCGCCGATGATACTCGTGGCGAGGATCGTCGAGTCGCCGAATGTGTCCGATTTGTGAACGCGCAGCCCACCATCGCCTGCGAAGATCCGGCGCGATGGCCGTAGCGGTAACACCGGGGTCAGCCGACCCTAGCGAGGGGACTCGCCCGAAGGTCATTTACGTGATGGGTTCGGGTCGCAGCGGCAGCACGATTCTCGGCGTGGCGCTCGGCAACTGCGATGGCGTCTTCTACGCCGGGGAGCTCGATAACTGGCTTGCGCGGGCCGGCGTTCCGCTGCACGGTGGCTTGGAGCGCACGCGCTTCTGGAGCAAGGTGCGTCGCGAGATGGCCGGTGCCGAGCGGCTGTTCGGCCACGACGCTCAGCGCTTGCTGGAACGCTCGTTCTCCCCTTTTCGCGCCCACAGGTGGCGCGCGCGGCGGCGCCTGCGCGGCGACTACCGGCGCGTCACCGAAACGCTTTACCAAACGATCGCGCGCGTGGCCGACGCCGGCTGCGTGGTGGACACCGCTCATTTCCCGCTGCGCGCGCGCGAGCTCCAGACGCTCCAGGGCATCGATCTGTATCTGATCTTCTTGATCCGCGATCCCCAGAGCGTGGTGGCCTCGTTCAACCTCTACCTCAATCGCAACGATGCGACCGAGCGCCGGCTGCGCGTGCTCGGCACCAACGCGAACCTATGGTTGACGCATGCGCTTGCCACGCTGGTCTTCTTGCGCCAGCCACGGGCGCGGCGGATGCTGCTCAGGCATGAGGACTTCCTGGCCGACCCCCAAGGCATGCTGCGAGCGATTCTCGATTGGTCGGGATCCTCCGCGTCGCTGCCCGATCTCGCCTCGCTGCGAACCGGCTTTCCGATCAACGGCAACAGATTCCTGCAGGACGACGTCGTCTCGCTGCAGCCTCGCGTATCCTCGCCGCGCCGCGATTCGCGCACCACGGCGCTGTTGCAACTCCCGTGGCACCCGATCTTCTCCCGCTTGCGCCCACTCGCACGCGCGACGCCGTGAGGCTCCCCCCGGCTGGGGAGCTTACGAGCCGCCATAGTTGATTGTGAGGATGCGTGGGTAGTCGGTGGCTTGGATTTCGATGGTTGTGGTGTTGTTGGTTTGGTTGGTGAGGTGTGCTGGGGTGTTTTTGTTTTGGATGGGGTCGTAGAGGGTGATGGTTGGTGGGGTGTTTGTTTGGGGGAGGTTGGTGAGGGTGATTTGGAAGGTCTCGTTTGGTAGGTCGAAGCGGGTGGGGTTGGTTGTGGGGGCGTTTGGTTGGTAGAGGGTTAGTAGGTTGCGGGTCATTACGTAGATGGGTATCTCGAAGCGGGTGGGGGAGGATTGGAAGGGGAGTACGGCGAGTACTTCGCGGTCATACAGGTTGGGGTGTGCGGTTGTTGTGTCGCCGGTGAATTGGGCGTGTTCGCCGTCTTGGGTGATGTTGGTGAGTTTTAGTTGCTTGAGGTCTTGGCCTGGTCCTGGGCCTTGGAATTGGGCGAGCATGTTTTTGAAGGCGGTGAGTGTTTCGCCGCCGAGTGCTGGGCCTGGATAGGTTTCGGGGTGGTTTTCCAGGGCGGAGAAGAAGCTTGGGTTGACGATGCCCAGTTCGCCTCCGGTGGCTGCGTAGAAGTACTCGCGGGTCATTCCCTTGTTGATCGTTGAGACGAGGCTGCGTAGTAGTGCCTTGGTGTGGAAGTGTGTCTTGTCGGCTGGTGTGAGCGTTGTTTGGATGGGTGTGCTCTGGTCTGGTCCTACTATTGTGGCGCCGTGGGTTGAGAGGTTGTACTCGGTCATCCACTTTTGTGGTGGGGTGCCGCCTGGTGGGCCGACTTCGCGTCCGTGGGGGTCGCCGTAGATGGTGGTTGTGATTGGTGCGATGTCTCGTACTACGGTCTCGGTGGATAGTGCTGAGAGGTAGTACTCGGGGAACAGTGATTGGAAGTGGGGGATGAATAGTGGGGTGAAGCTTTTGGCGAGGGTGTCTCTGGCGCCGAGCGCGTTCAGGGGGCGGATCGCGTGTTCGTGGTAGTCGGCGGGGTATTCCTTGGCGCCGGCGTATAGGTGCTTGCTGAGCGCGGTCAGCCCGAGGGGTGCTTGGGCTCCGCTGGTGAACGGTGTTTGGTCTGCGAACCCGTCAGTGATCCCCACGCCCGCGGAGATCCCGTTCGCCGGATCGCGCACGAACCGCACCGTTTCATCCAACAACACACGCGCGACCGCCTGGGTCTGCTTTCCCAAGCCCTTGGCCCCGGCAGGGCTCGAGTAGTAGGTGGAGTTCAGGAACTGCGAGCCGAAGCTCAGCTCGTTCCACACCTCCAGGTCAAAGCCCGCGGGGCCGAAGATCGAGCGGGCGTACTTGCAGACGGTGTTCACGTAGGCGAGCCAGCCCGCAAGTGTGGCGTGGAAGCTCGGGTCGGGTTTGCCGCCGGGCAGGTCGGGAGCCCCGAACGGCGCGTAGAGCAGCGTGGAGCCGCGATATTCGCCGCTTTGGAGCGCCGTGGGCAGCGGTCGCGAGAGCGTCGCGACGCCGCCGGGGCCGAGCTTGGTGATCAGGATTGCGGGGTTTCCCTCGCGCACGAGCGCCGTCAGGCCGGCCTGTCCCTGCGCATGGCGTTCGGCGCGGCGCTGTTCGCGGCGCGCACGTCTTTGCTGGGGCGTGAGCGGCGCGCTCGCGGTCTGGGGCGCGCCGGCCGCGTGCTTGTGGCGATGCTTGGGGCGGCCCTGGCCGAAGGCGGCCGGGCTGAAACCGGTGCGGCCGGGGATAACGGCGGCAGCGCTGGCGGGGCTCAACCTCACCGTGTCGGCGCCCGCCGGGGCCGGGGCGCTCAGCTGCAGGGTCACGCTCCGAGCGGGTGTCGGAGCGCCGCTGTTGGCGTCGAGCAGGATCAGCGGGCGCAGGTCGTTATCGCGCAGCGCCCGCAGGCGCGTGCGAATGTTCGCTTCGTCGCTGAACCTGCTGGGGTCATCGTAGGAGAGCGAGCTCCAGTTGATCTCGATGCGCGCGAGCTTGAAGCCGCTTTCGTGCAGCACGCGCGCGGTGGCCTGAGCAGCCGCGGGCTTCACGTTGAAGTCGATCCCGAGCGAGTCGAGCAGTCGCGAGGCCGGCCAGGTGTCCAGATAGGCGCGCCACGGCTGGATCCAGAACGAGCTGTGTCCGAACGGGACCTCGGTCAGGAAGCGCGGATCGATCGGGTCTGCGAGCACGCCGTCCTTGGAGGCGGCCGGCAGCGGCGAGTGGGGGCGCGCGGCGAATGCCTTGGAGCGATGGTGGTGCTTGGAGCGAAGCAGCGGCGGGGCGCTCCAGATCGCTACCGCACCAATCAACACCGCCGCCGTCGCGATCAGATAGCTCGCGCGGACTTTCGAAGTCATCGGCGCATCTTAGGTAGCGCCGAGGGCGGGCGCGCGGGCAGATGTTAAGGATTTGTGTAGTTGATTGTGAGGATGCGTGGGTAGTCGGTGGCTTGGATTTCGATGGTTGTGGTGTTGTTGGTTTGGTTGGTGAGGTGTGCTGGGGTGTTTTTGTTTTGGATGGGGTCGTAGAGGGTGATGGTTGGTGGGGTGTTTGTTTGGGGGAGGTTGGTGAGGGTGATTTGGAAGGTCTCGTTTGGTAGGTCGAAGCGGGTGGGGTTGGTTGTGGGGGCGTTTGGTTGGTAGAGGGTTAGTAGGTTGCGGGTCATTACGTAGATGGGTATCTCGAAGCGGGTGGGGGAGGATTGGAAGGGGAGTACGGCGAGTACTTCGCGGTCATACAGGTTGGGGTGTGCGGTTGTTGTGTCGCCGGTGAATTGGGCGTGTTCGCCGTCTTGGGTGATGTTGGTGAGTTTTAGTTGCTTGAGGTCTTGGCCTGGTCCTGGGCCTTGGAATTGGGCGAGCATGTTTTTGAAGGCGGTGAGTGTTTCGCCGCCGAGTGCTGGGCCTGGATAGGTTTCGGGGTGGTTTTCCAGGGCGGAGAAGAAGCTTGGGTTGACGATGCCCAGTTCGCCTCCGGTGGCTGCGTAGAAGTACTCGCGGGTCATTCCCTTGTTGATCGTTGAGACGAGGCTGCGTAGTAGTGCCTTGGTGTGGAAGTGTGTCTTGTCGGCTGGTGTGAGCGTTGTTTGGATGGGTGTGCTCTGGTCTGGTCCTACTATTGTGGCGCCGTGGGTTGAGAGGTTGTACTCGGTCATCCACTTTTGTGGTGGGGTGCCGCCTGGTGGGCCGACTTCGCGTCCGTGGGGGTCGCCGTAGATGGTGGTTGTGATTGGTGCGATGTCTCGTACTACGGTCTCGGTGGATAGTGCTGAGAGGTAGTACTCGGGGAACAGTGATTGGAAGTGGGGGATGAATAGTGGGGTGAAGCTTTTGGCGAGGGTGTCTCTGGCGCCGAGCGCGTTCAGGGGGCGGATCGCGTGTTCGTGGTAGTCGGCGGGGTATTCCTTGGCGCCGGCGTATAGGTGCTTGCTGAGCGCGGTCAGCCCGAGGGGTGCTTGGGCTCCGCTGGTGAACGGTGTTTGGTCTGCGAACCCGTCAGTGATCCCCACGCCCGCGGAGATCCCGTTCGCCGGATCGCGCACGAACCGCACCGTTTCATCCAACAACACACGCGCGACTTCTTTGGTCAGCTGGGCCTTGGTCTGAGCGGGCGGCCCTTCCGCTTCGGCGCCGGCTTCGTTTTCGAGTTCTTCGAGTTCTTCGCCGTTAGCTTCGCCTTCGGCCCCTTCTTCGCCGGCTGAGGGTTCGGGCGAGCTCGAGTAATAGTGCTCTGAGTTCAGGAATTGCGAGTCGAAGCTCAGCTCGTTCCAGACCTCCAGGTCAAAGCCCTCGGGGCCGAACACGCTCGCGGCCTCCTTGCAGACCGTGTTCACGTAAGCAAGCCAGCCGCTGAGCGTTTCCTGGAAGGCGGGATTCGGTTCGCCGCTTGAGAGCGTGGGGGAGGCAAACGGCGCATACAGCAGCGTCGCGCCCTTGTGTTCGCCCGCGGGCAGCGCGCTCGTCAGCGGGCGCGAGAGCTTCGCAACATCGCCCGGGCCCACCGAGACGATGAGGACGTCCGGGCTGCCGCCGAACGTGAGGTCGTCAAAGCCGCTCTTGCCGGGCACCACTTCGGCGGCGCTGGCAGCACTCAGCGTGACCGTCTGCGCGCCTGCCGGGACCGGCGCGGTGGTGCTCAGAGCAATTTTCTTGGCGGGCGCGGGCCCCGTGCTGTCGGCGTTGAGCAGCAGCAGCGGGCGGATGCCGCGCCTCTGCAATGCACGCCAGCGGGTGAGCATGCCCGATTCGTCGACGAAGCTCGACGGATTTTCGTATGACAGCGAGTTCCAGCCGACGCCGATGCGCGCGAGCTTGAAGCCGCTTTCGGCGAGCAGCTGGGCGGTCGCTTCGGCTTCGGGGGCGCGCACGTTGAAGTTGATTCCCAGCGAGTCGAGCAGTCGCGAGGCCGGCCAGGTGTCGAGATAGGCTCGCCACGGCTGGATCCAGAAGGAGGAGCTGCCAAACGGAGCCGCGGTCAGGAACTTCGGGTCGATCGGATCTTCGGTGACGCCTTCGGTCGTGCTCGCGCTCAGTTCCGGTTCCCATTCGGCCCCAGGGCTCGAGGTGCCCGGAGGGGTGGACGGGGAGGCGGGTGGCCCGCCGCTCGCGGGCGACTCGCTCGGGCTCGTGGGCGCGCCGCTCGGGCCGGCGCCGGCGCGCGGGGCGCCAGGGCCACCTGGGATCGGCTCCGCGGTGACGGTGAGGCCGCTCGGGTTCGCGGGGGAGCGGGCGTGGGCCTTTGCCTTCGAGACGACCCGCTTGGAGCACGCTCGCGTGGTGCGTTTGCGGGCCCGTATCCGCACGCACCTGGTCGCGGTGGCCCGGCGGTGGGCGGCGGCATGAGGATGCGACGCCGAGGCCGGGGTGGCCGGCGCGGCGCAGCCGACGGCGAGCACGGCGAGGACGAGCGCGAGGGTGCGCCCGCGAGCGCGAACGCTGGGGTGGCGGGATCGTGTCGACATGGCAAACGGCGGGGCTCGGGCGCTCTGTGGAGCGCCTCGCCAATCCATCGGTCACCCCGCGTCGGTGCTTGACCGCGCAAACGCCGAGTCGGACGTACGTGCTTATCCGCGGATCGGGCCGCGGGGGCGCGCTCGTGTACCGCCGATCGGGGGCTTGATCGAAGCGGCCCGCGGCTCTGCACGCAATCTTCGCGAGACATCCGGTTGGCCCGAGACTTCAGACTCGCGCTCAGCGCGTGCGCGGGCTCGACGAGGCCAGGCGCGCGTACAGCTCTTCCAGGCGCGCGGCGGCTAGGTCCGGGTGGTAGGCGGCGGCGGCTCGCCGGGCGCTCGTGCCTAGTTCGACGCGGCGCTCGGGAGCGTCGTGGAGGGAGCGCATTGCCGATGCCAGCGCGTTGACGTCACGGCTCTTGTAGAGGACGCCGCTGTGGCCGTCGGCGATCATCGTGGCGGGGCCGCCCTCGTCGGGCGCGATCACGGGTAGCCCGGCGGCCATGCCCTCGAGCACGACTTGGCCGAACGGCTCGGGCGCGCGCGAGGCGTGGACCAGCACGTCAAAGCCGGCCAGCTCGCTCCAGACGTCCTCGCGAAAGCCGCGGAACTCCACGTGCCGCTCGATGCCCAGCTCGCTCGCCAGCGCCCCCAGTCCGCGCTGGTAGTCCTCCTCGCCGAACATTGCGCTACCGACGATCACCGCGCGCGCCTGATCGTCCGGGAAGGCGCGCGCGAAGGCGCGCAGGAACAGGTCCTGGCCCTTCCACGGCGCGAGCCGGCCGACCATGCCGAAAGTCGCGATCTCGGATCTGGGCTGGGGCGCGAGGCCGGGGGCAAGCACAGTGTCGGCGAGCACCTCGCGCCAGGCGCCGGCGCCGCCCGGACCGAGCGTGTCAAGCGTCGCCCGCGAGTTGACGATCACCCCCCGCGGCAGCCGCGCGATCAGCCAGCGCAACACGCGCGCCGCCGACGCCGGGAGATAGTCCTCGCTGATGCGATCGCGCACGTGCCAGATCGCGGGCACGCCGGCCGCACGGGCGGCGAGCGTGCCGTAGACGCCGGCCTTCAGCGAGTTGGTGTGCACCACATCGGGGCGCAGCGCGCGCAGGCGCCAAGCCAGGCGGGCCACGTATGCGAGCGTGCCCGGCGCACCGGCGAGCCCGGCCGCGCCGAGACCGACGGAGTCCTTGCGCAGCTCGCGCGCGGCGGCGTCCAGCGCCAGCACCTCGACCGAGATCCCCGCCTGTTGCAGCCGATTGGCGAACGGCCCATCCTCGGCGAGGATCACGTGGGCGTTGACGCCGCGCAGGCGCGGAAGCAGTCGCAGCAAAGCGATCTCCCCGCCCGACAAGCGCGCCACGTGATCCAAGAAGACCACGCGCGTTCGCTCGTCGCGTCGGCATGCGGCGAGCCGCGCGTAGAGGGCGCGGTGGCGCGCGGCGACCTTTGGCCAGTCGTAGCGCTCGGCGTAGGCACGCGTCGCCGCGCGGCTCGGCAGAACGCCCGCGGCCGCCGCCTCGATCCGCGCGCTCAGCGCCCCGGTGTTGCCTGCGGGCACTACCAGCGACGCGTCGAGCGGTCCCGCGACCTCGGGCAGGCCGCCCACATCTGTGACGATGCTAGGCGTGCCGCAGGCCGCCGCCTCCAGCACGACCAGGCCGAAGCCCTCGAAGGCCAGGCTCGGCACGAGCGCCACGTCGGCGCAGCGGTAGGCGTCGATCAGCTGCTCCTCGGAGACCCTGCCCAGCACGCGAACGCGGCCGGCGAGCTGTGGGCGCCCGGCCCGCTCGACGAGCTGCTCGCGCAGCTGACCGTCGCCCAGCAATAGCAGCGTGGCTTTCTCAGGCACTCCCTCCAGGCGCTCCCACGCGTCGAGCAGCCCCTCGATCCCCATGCGCGGCACGAGCCGTCGCACGCAGATCGCCACGAAAGCTGAGGGCTCGAGGCCGAGCCTGGCGCGGGCGGCGTCGCGCTCGGCGGGTGTGAACGCGTCCAGGTTGAACGCCTGGCGGGAACACGTGGACGCTCCAGGGAGACACCCGGTAGCGCTCGACCAGCAGCCTGCGAAACGCGCCGCTCAGGACCACGTGCGCGTCGGCACGGCGCAGTGCGGTGCGCTCGAGCGCGTGGCGCGCGATAAAGCCGACGCGCGATCTGCGTCCGGCGGCACGGCTCTCCTGTGCCCAGGGCCCGTGAAAGTGGAACACGCTCGGCAGTGAGCGCGAGCGGCCCATCAGTAGCGGGGCGAGCGCGTAAAGGGCGAAGTGCGCGTCCACGACTTCGGCTTTCCGCGCGCCGCGCTGGGCCGCGCGCCAGAAGCCGGCCAGGCGCAACGCCAGCGGTAGCTCGCCGCGCCCGACGATCTCCACCCGCCTCGGCGCGTCCTCAGCCGGGCCGATCGCGACGCCATGCGCCTCGGGCAGCTGCTCCAACAGCGAGCGGTAGTAGCGATCGAGACCGCCCACGCTCGCCGGAAACCACCCCATGCCGAGCATCAGTGCGGCCGGTCGATCCGCGGTCCTCGCGGCCGCTTGGGTCGCGTGCGGCATGTCTTGGCTGCCCGGTCTCTCTGTCGTCAGTTTTGGGAGTTCGACGCGGTGTGCGTGGAGCATGACGCGCGGCCTGTGGCGGCTGAGGCGCAACGTAGCAGCGTGGCACACCTTGCGCTCTGTGGCGCGTGCGAAAGGGGCAAAGGTTCACCGCATGTTCACATCGGCGGGAGGGTTCGGCAAAAGAATCGCCGCGCGAGCTTGACGTTCAAAAAGGAGAAGAGTTCAGATAATGCGAAACAAGAAAATGACGGTGTGGCAGACGACGGCCGTTTGTGGGCTTGTCGGCTTGATCGTTGCGACGCTGCCGGCCCTGGCCTCGGCCGGAACGGTATGGGTCAGCAACTCAAAAGCTGTGAAAGCGCCCTTCAACAGCTGTCAAAACCCCGGCTACGGCTCAGTGCAAGGCGCGATCGAAGGGCCTTCGACGACGATCCACGTATGCGTGGGCACCTACAAAGAACAGCTTCAGATCAAACGGGCGCTGACGCTCATCGGCGAAGCGGGTGCGGTTATCCAATTGCCGGCCGCGCCGGTTGACTCGACGAGCGCCTGTGCTGCCTCCGGCGAGCAGGACCTGGTCTCCGTTTGCACCTCCAGCGGGGCGACGGTCAAGCTGTCGGGCCTCACCTTCGAAGCGTACTGGCCGGCGAACACCTGCGACGACGAGCTGTACGGCATCGACATCGGAGGCGGCGCCAACCTGTCGCTGACCAGTTCGATCGTGCTCGGCGCCGGAGCCCAACCGCTCAACGGTTGCCAGGGCGGCGTCGGCGTGCAAATCGGTCGCCACTACACCGGGCAGGTCGCCAAAGCGACCCTGACCGGTGATGAGATCAGCGGCTACCAGAAGAACGGCATCACCGTGGATAACGCCGGATCGACGGCCACGATCAAGCAGGTGACGGTGACCGGCGCCGGCCCCGCCCCGATCGCTCAGAACGGGATCCAGGTAAGCCGCGGCGCGGTCGCGAAGATCTCCGAAGACACGATCTCGAAGAACGAGTGCGACGCGGCCTCCTGCGGCGGCGGCTCATATCTGGAACTCGAAGAAGACGGTGCCGGCGTGCTGCTCTACCAGGAGGGCCAAGGCACTTCGGTGGCAAGCTCGCAGATCGACGAAAACGATCTGGGCGTCTCGCACATCGCACAGGTGGAAACGACCAAAGCCCAGGCCAAGATCTCCGGCGACACGCTGGAAGGCGATCGCTACGCGGCAGTCATGCTGGGGCAGGGCTATGCGACCGTCAGCAAGACCGTGATGCGCGGGGGAAGCGTCGGCATCCTGCTGTTGCAGTACTGGGCGCCGCCCACCCAGGAATGGCCGCCCGCCCAGGAATTCGGCCCCAGGGGCACGGGCTCCGAAGACACGATCGTGGGCATGAGCAAGCACGCGGTCGAAGGTCTCTCCGATAACGAAGCCAACGATCAGTTCGGCTCGTTCAAGATCACCAAGAGCGCGATCAGCGGCAACCCCGGATCGGTCGCCGAATCGGTGTTCACCAACAACCCGGCCAAGCTCAAGATCATCACGACCTCGAGCGACAGCTAGAAAGCTCCCGGGCTTCGTTGGTGGAGCCCAGGAGAGGATCGGGAGTGGGAGGCGATCGGCCGCTTGGCCTCGTCTTCCACTCGCCGGTGCTAGCGGTGTTTGGCTCGCGCCGGTGCGCCGCGCAACACCACACCGCGGCTTGCGCCGGGGGCGTGGCTGTTGTCGGTCACCTTGAGGTATGCCCTGTAGAGGCCGCCGCGATTGTGCGGGATATAGATCACGGCGGAGAAGCTCGACGTGGTTGCGCGGCGCTTCTTGACCACCGTGCCGCCGATGGTGACCGGCCCGCGCCCGGCCCGCAAGAGTTGGAAAGCGACGGGGGCGCCGGCGATCGCCGGGGTAACGCTCCCAAACAGCCGCACATAGCCCTTGCGTGCCGTCCTACGCGCGTGCAGGGTGACGCGCACTCCCACCCGCACGACCACCACCGCGCTGCGAAGCGGGCGCGGGTCGAGCGTCGTAACGCGCAATTGCGTGTTTTGGGAGAGCCCGGCGACCTGGAAGGCGAACTGACCCGCGGAGTTGGTCGTCTGGGGAGAGCCGACGTCGGCGAAGCCGCCCACGAAGGGGAACTGGTTGGCCTGCAGGATGACCTCGTGGCCGGCCGCGGCCGATCCGGTCAAGCTTCCTGAGATCGATATCGGGTTACCGAAAACGGTCTGGCGGGGGGTCCGTGGGAGTTCGAATTTGAGCGGCACGCTCTTGGTTGTAAAGGCGCGTTCGCGACCGACCGTCGGGCCGGCGGCGCTGCTTGCGACGACGCGATAGTGGTAGGCGACGCCTGCCGTCAAACCGGAGATCGTCTGGCTGACCGGCACGCCGACTGTGCCCGCCCCGACAGCGACCGGCGGCGTCTGCGCGCCGAAGGCGTTGGTCGGCCCGTACTGGAAGTAATAGGTGGTTTCGCCGCCGTGAGGATTGATCGTCGCGTCGAGCGTTGCCGAGGAGTAGCTCAACTGGGCGGTGCCCCCGGTGGAGGCGCTCGGCGGCTTGGGCGTCGGGGCCGTTTTGGTCGCTTGCGAGGCAAGCGGCGCGGCCATGGATGCGCCTGTCAGGGCCGCCAAGCTCGCCACGGTGCCAATGAACAGTTTCAGTCGCCTCATCGTATGTCCCTCGCAGTCCTTTTCATTCGTCGAGCGACTCGCTCGAGAGCGTCCGTCATTACGCTGAAACAAACCCCCGCCGCGCCGATCGATGCGCCGCTAAGGACAATCGCCTCGCCGGCCGAGGCTCGGGTCAACGCGATGGGCCAGGCTACCCGAGTCACGTTTGCGCACACGTCAACCTGCTGTGACGATCTTGATAACAAATCGTGAAATCCACGCGAGCTCGCGGGCGGACCGTGGCGTTCACAAAATCGTTACGAGTGAGGGGGAGTGGGGGTGGAGTATCCCAGCGTGAGCGAGCCAAGCGGCACAGCTGAACCCTCGGTGGCCGCTGAGCCCGCCTCGGCCGTGACCCAGCCACTCGCGCCCGTCGCGAGTGAGCGGTGCGCGCGCTGCTCCGCGCCCATGGCGCGCGACCAGCGCTACTGCCTGCACTGCGGCGAGCCCCGAGCCCACCTGGCCGGCCCGCCCACCGCTCTCGGGCCCGCGAGCGAAGCCGGCTCCGCACCTCCTTCCGCGCCACCGGGCCTCGCGTCGCCCTCGCCCGCACCCAATCGCAACAACAGCCTCGCGCTGCTGGCGGGTATCGGAGTCCTATTGCTCGCGATGGGCGTCGGCGTGCTGATCGGCCGCGCCGGCGCGGGCAGCGCCAAGGCGCCCCCGGCGCAGGTGATTTCACTCGGCGCCGCGGCCGGCGCTGCGGGGGCGGGAGCGACGGGCACGCCTACCACGAGCACCCCGTCCACAGAAACCCCGCCGGCGGCGGCCAAAGAAAAAGAAGCCAAAGCGCCGGCAAGCAAACCCAAAGAAGCGGCGGGCAGCGGCAACTCGATCTCCAAACCGGCGCCGCCGACGGTCCTGAAAAGCTCCACCAGCCACGAATCTCGCCAGAGCTTCGAGCAGAAATCAAAGAACCTGCCGAACGTGGTCTCCACCGGATGAGCGAGCCCTCGAGCGATTCGGCGCAGGCCTCCGAGCTGCGCCGCACACGCGAACGCCTCGCCGAGGAGGTGGCCAAGCTGCAATGGGATCTCGGCGGTCTCGCCTATGAGATGGCGATCCGCGATCACTTTCGCCTGGACGTGCTCATGAGCCGCGCCGCCACCCTGCAGCAGCGCGACGCCGAGCTGGCCGAGGTCGAGCGCCTGCTGCACGCCCAGGAGACCGCGGTCGCCGGCAGCTGTCCGAGCTGCGCCGCGGTGCGTAGTCGTGGCGCGGTCTACTGCTGGCAGTGCGGCGCCCAGTTGATGGAGCGCGCGGCGGCTGAGGGCGCCGAGCAGGGCGCCGCGCCCGAGGACGCGAGCGAGGGTCTCATCGCCGCCGACGTGCGCGCCGAGATCAACCGCCTCGCCGAGCGAGCGCCCGGCGAGGGCGAGTTGGGCAGGCCCCTCCAAGCGGGCCCGTGAGCCTCGACCCGCTGCGTCGCTGGGAGCAGCGCTTCGGCTCGCTGCCGCTGCCCTCGCCGCCCGCTTGGGCCGCGCTTGCAGCCGCCTTTCTCGGCTTCGGGATCCTGCTCGGCCACGTCACCGGCGCTGACTCCTCGGCGGCGCTGGCCGCCAGTCGCAGGCCGCTGAAGCTTCTGGTGGCAAGCTCGCCCCCCGCAACCACTCCAAGCACGCCCGCGCCGGCAACGCCACCGCCCACCGCCGAAACGCCGACGCCCGAAGGCTCCTCCCCGGAAACGAGCTCGCCGGCGTCCTCGCCCGAACCGGCCCCCGCCAAAAGCGCACCCCCGAAAAGCTCCGACGGAGGTTCGCCCAAACCGGCCGGCCCCAAAAAAACCGCGCCCGCCGGCCTGGCGGCGGTCAAGCACGTGTTCGTGATCGTGCTCGACGACCAGTCCTACGCCGGCCTGTTCGGCGACGGCTCCCCGGCCCATTACCTGACCGGCAAGCTCGAGCCTCAAGGCGAGCTGCTGGTTCGCTACTACGCCGTCGCCCACGAAGCCTTGGCGAATGAGATCGCGCTGCTCAGCGGCCAAGGGCCCACCGAAGCGACCGCCGCCAACTGCCCGACCTACACCGAAATCTCACCGGCGGGCAGCGGCGCCGACGGACAGACGCTCGGTCAGGGTTGCGTCTATCCAAGCTCCACCCAGACCGTGATCTCCCAGCTGGCCACCAAGAGTCTGCCCTGGCGCGCCTACATAGAAGGCCTCGGCGAAGGCGCCTCTGGCCCACCGGCGTGCTCGCATCCCGCCGCGGGGGCCCCCGATCCGAGTGTGTCGATCGCCCCGGGAGCGAGCGCTCCAGCCTATGAGACGTGGCGCAACCCATTCGTCTACTTCACCTCGATTGCCGGCGCGTTTTCCTGTCAAGCGCACGACATGGGCATCGACGAACTGAAAGGCGACCTCGCCAGCGAACCACGGACGGCCAGCCTCTCCTATATCGCGCCCGGCCCCTGTGACGACGGCAGCCCGCAAGCGTGCGCTCCCGCCAAGGCCGCCGGCGCAAGCGCCGCCGACGGATGGCTCGCCAAGTACGTACCTCAAATCCTCTCCTCCTCTGCCTACAAGAAAGACGGACTCCTCGTGATCACCAGCGACCAAGCGCCGGCGACGGGCGAAAACGCCGATTCGAGCTCATGCTGCGCTCAGCCCGCCTACCCCAATCTGCCCGCGCCCACGAGCACCGGGCACGGCGGCGGCCAGGTCGGCGCCTTGCTGCTCTCCCCATTCCTGAAGAAACGCGGCGGCTTTGCCCAAGAACCGTACAACCACTACTCGCTCCTGGCAACGATCGAGCAGATCTTCGGCCTGCCCAAGCTCGGCTATGCTGGACTCTCCGAAGTGAAGCCCTTCAGCGCTTCCTTGTTCTAGGGAGGGTAGCCCCACCAATGAGCGTCGCGGCGTCGGCCTCGCACAAGCTGTGCCGGGTGCTCGAGGAGGATCGCGAGCTGGGCGAATCGCTGGCGCCCGAGGTCCGTGAGCAGGCTCTCAAGGAGTGCTTGGCGCGCGAGATCACGATTCCCGCCGGTCCTTGGAGCGGATCGCAGGTGCTCGCCTCCGAGGAGGGCATCGGGCTGCTCGTGTTGAGCGGCCTCTTGATACGCCGAGTGGGGATCGAGGCCCGCTTCGGCGCCGAGCTGCTCGGCGAAGGCGATCTGCTGAGGCCGTGGCAGGGCGAAGACGAGCCGCCGATGCTGCCCCTGACGACAGGCTGGCAGATGCTGGAACCGACGCGCATGGCCGTGCTCGACGACGCCTTCGCGCGGCGCATCGCCCGCTACACATCGCTCTCGGGTCACCTGGTCGGGCGGGCGATCCAACGCTCGCGCAACCTGGCCGTCAACATGGCGATCGTCCACCAGGCCCGCGTCAACGTGCGCCTGCACATGCTCCTCTGGCACCTGGCCGCGCGCTGGGGACGAGTGCGCCGCGAAGACATCAGCCTCCCCCTGCGCCTGACCCACGCCGTCCTCGCCGACCTCACCGCTGCGCGGCGCCCGACCGTGACCAGCGCCCTCTCCGAACTTGCCAAGCGAGGGCTCGTGCGGTCCGTCGAGGGCGGCTTCGCGCTCACGGGCGACCCGCCCGGCGAGCTGCTTGAACTGGCGCCCGTCCCGTCGAGCTTCATCTCCCAGCGTGGGTCTGTCCCCACCTAGTCAGGCGCCCAGGCCCAGGCCCCGTCGCCTGCGCCCGCCCTACCATCCACGCACACACGCCCGCCGCCGCCACGGCAAGGGCCTGTTGGGTCTGCGCGAGGCCAGCGCCATGGCGATCGGCGGCATGATCGGCGGGGGCATCTTCTCGGTGCTCGGGGTCACGATCGATCTGGCCGGCCATCTCGCCTTCGTCGCCTTCCTCTTGGGAGGCGCGATCGCGGGACTCACCGCTCACGCCTACGCGCGCCTGGCCCTGCACTCCGCGCGCGCCGGTGGCCCCTTCACCTATCTGCGCGAGGAGGGCCACCCCCGACCAGCAGCCTGGGTGGCCTGGCTGTTGATAGCCGGTTACGTGTTCGCGCTGTCAGTGTACGCCTTCACTTTCGGCCACTACCTCGCCAACGTGCTCGGCGCCCCCATCCTCGTCGCCCGCCTGGCCGGCATCGGGGTGCTCGGAGTCTTCGTCGCGATCAACCTCGGCGGCGTATCGACCTCGGGTTGGACCGAGGACGTGATCGTCGCCACCAAGCTGGCCGTGCTCGGCGGCGTCTCCCTGATCGGGCTGGCCATGTTCTCGGCGCCGCGCCTCGCGCCGCTCGACAACAAGGGCGTGCTCGGAGTGTTCCTCGGCGCGGCCGTCATCTTCGTGGCCTACGAGGGCTTCGAGCTGGTGCCCTACGACTACGACGACATCGACAATCCCCAGCGCACGCTCCCCCGAGCCCTCTACATCTCGGTTGCGATCGTCGTGCTTGTCTACGTGCTCGTCACGCTCGGCTCGCAAATGCTCGTCTCCGACCAAACCGTGATCGCGCGCAAGGAGGTCGCCTTCGCGCTCGTCGGTCAGCGAGCGCTCGGCGAGTTCGGCCTGTGGGCCGCCACAGTCGCCGCGCTGTTCTCGACCAGCTCGGCGATCAACGCCACCCTGTTCTCCACCGCGCGCCTGGTGCGCGACGTGAGCGCCGGCGGCGAGCTGCCCGAGCGCTTCGGCCACGAGCGGCGCGGGTTGCCGGCGGCCGCGATCGTCTGGATCGCGATCGGCGGTGGCGCCTTCTCGGTGCTGCCCGCGATCACCGAGGTCGTGTCCTTCGGCTCGCTCACCTTCCTGCTCGTGTTCGGCTTGATCAACTACATGCACGCCCGCCACACCGCCACCCCCGGCCTCGACCGGGGCTCGGCCTACGTCGGCGCCTGCGCCTGCCTGCTGGCCGCCGGGGGCTTGCTCTATTACCTGGCCTCCTCCGATCGCTCCGCCCTGGCCTTGATCGGCGGTTGCGCAGTCGCGATCGCCTTGGCGCGGGCGTGGTTCGTGCACACGCGGCCCCGCGTCCGCGACGCTACCCGCTAACGCCGACCACGGCCGAGCTACCGAGCACGCGTCCCGAGCCGTCCAGCGCCTGCACCTCGAAGCGCGTCGCCGTGCTCGCCACCGCGATGGACGTCTCAAAGCCGCTCCGCGGCGCTTGCGCCATGGCGGCCAAGTGCGTTGCGTCAGGGCCCGCCAGCACACGCCAGGCGCTCACTTCGGTCGCCCCGTTCCAGCTCGCGTAGACCGTATCCGCCCCCGCGCCGCTCGCCTTCACCGCGATTGCCGGAGGGTCGCTCGGGGTCGCGCTCCACGGGAACTTGTAGGCCCTGTATGACTGGGCCGGATAGGGCATGCGCCCGTCGAAGACGATCTTTCCGCTAGGGCTGAACTCGGTGAAATAGGGCACTTCGCCCCAGCCCACGAACGAGTCCCCGTTGGGCAGGATCTGATCGTTGCCCTGGCTTCCCGTCAGCAGCGCCGGCGTGCGCACGTCGCGTCCAACCAGGTGAACGCTCAGATGCGCCCAGTCGATCGCCAGGCGGATAGCCCGCGACTGCGAATGCTTCTTGGGCACCGCCCCGTCGTCGAACACCGTGATCGTGTGGTCCGGCTGCCAGCGAGCGTCGTGCTGGTAGGCCGTGCCCGTGCCCGCCCCCATTTTGAACGTCGGGTTCCTGCCTCCGATGCGCCACAACACGCGTCCGTCGGCCAAGCTCACGTCATACATCGCCGAGGTGTTGCGCGAGGATATCAAGAGGTTGCCGTCCGGCCCAGGGCTGATCGAGTTCAGGTGAAACCAATCCCACGGCTGGGTGCTCGAGACGTGCGGATCGGAGTAGGACTCCGACAGCGCCACATGACCGTAGGCGTGCCACTCGAACATGACCAGCCCCGTCTTGAGGTCGATCTCCTGCAGCACCGAATCGATCAAGACCCCTTCGCGCGGACCGCCCCCAGGAGCCAGATCGGTGTGGACCAGCGTGTTCGAGGTGATGTACGCCGATCCCTTCGGCGTGATCTGGATGTCGTGCAGGTCGGCCTTATAGCCGTTGCCCGCGTTGACCTGGGCGAGCGGCCGGTAGTTCGAGCCATAGATCTCATCCGTGCCGAATCCGATGCCGAGGCTTGGGATGTAGCCCTGCCACCAAACGAGCGCCGGCTTGCCCTCGTAGCTCTCGACCTGCAGGTCGGTTGCGGTCATGCCTTTGGGGACCGGCGTGTACCACACCAACTGGCCCGCCCCGTTGACGATCATCGGCCCCGATTGACCCTCGCTGTGGGCCAGGGTCAAGAAGATGTCGCCCGGCGCGGCTTCGGGCGAGTCGTAATCGATCGACACCGGCGGAGGTTGCAGCGTCGGCGCCGAGACGAAGCTCTGCCCCGGAGCCGGTTCGGCCTGGGAGGAGCGCACCGAGGCTGTGTAGTCGTAGTAGTCAACGTGTGCCACCGTGAACGAGCTCGTAAGCGTCGTGTGGCCGACGCTCGCCCTGACCGACACCCGCTCGCCTTCGGTGAACGGGTGCGCCGGCAAGAAGCTTGCGCCCACCGCGCTCGCATAGCTCTCCAGCCGGCCACTATGGCCGCCGCTGCTCGAGCCCACCACCGAGATGTCGTGGATCTCGCCG
Organism: uncultured Solirubrobacterales bacterium; assembly: GCA_963753145.1. GTDB lineage: Bacteria > Actinomycetota > Thermoleophilia > Solirubrobacterales > Solirubrobacteraceae > Palsa-744. The sequence goes on along the minus strand of CAVWAX010000002.1, from coordinate 64,861 downwards.
GCAGGGGCGCCCAGAAAGCTGATCTGGGTCTGCGGCGAAGCGTCTCTGGTGCCGTCCAGCGGCGAGATCGTCACCGCGGCCGCTTGGCTGGCTCCGGTCGCGAGCGCCAGCGCCACCGACGCGCTTGCCAACGCCATACCTCCGCGTGTGCGTCGCCTGTGTCCGCGCGGTCTCAGCGTCCGCCGACTTTTGTTGTGTGCCCGCGCGTGCACGCGAGCAGCCACCGCTCCCACCAGTCCCCCCACCCTTGCATCCCTTCCTCGATTCGGATTACACCGGCGGGTCAGCCTTCGGCCGACCCGCCACCGCCCTTAGACACCTCTCGGCCCGCCCGGTTGCGCACCGCCTCCGCCCCTTGTCAGGATTCATACCGCCCGAGCGTCACCGCCGCGTGCACCGCCCACCAACTCGGTGACCGGCACGCTCAGCTCCTCGCGCATGCGCTTCAACACGTCGTTCTGCAACCACGCGCCGGCGCCCTCCGGCCCCGTCAGCACGATCGCCTCCACATACTCGTGCTCTCTGAGCTCGTCCTCGATCCTCGCAAGCGGCGCGATCGGATCGCCGACGACCCCGTTCGCCTCCAGCCCATGCTCGGCGGCCCAAGCCAGCGTGCGTCGCAAGCGGCCTCTTGCCGCCTCGGTCTCGGTATCGATGTCGGTCGTCACGAAGTGCGTCCTCGAGTGCAAGACCGGCGCCACTACGTCGAGCACCGGATGTATGTGGCCCTCGCGCTGGATCTGCTCCCAAAGCGCGTCTCCCGCCGGTTCCTCGTCGGCGACGACCAATATCCGCGGTCGGCGCCGATCGCTGTTGGGCGCGGTCGCGCTCGACTCTCCGCTCGCTTCGCCCGGCTCGGCAGTGGCCGCAGAGGCGGCTCGGCGTTCGCGCCCCGCGCGCGCCGCGCTCGCCAGGGGCGCTCTCGAAGCCCGCATACTCATCAGATCCCACGCCAGCGCCGCCACCACGATCGCCACGAACACAACCAACCCCACCACGGCGGTGAAGATCGCACCGACGGCGACCGACACCGCGCCGGTCACGACCAGCCCCACAACCAGGCGAAATGCTTCTGACTCGCTTCGAACCAGGACACGCATATCCATAGAGAGCTTTCCCGCTCGCAACCGCGGCGAATCGAGTTCTTCAGAAGATTTCATGTTCTCCGCGACCCGCCTGGGCGCGGAGGGTCCTGTCAGCGATGGAGATGCGGAGCGCAGTAGTAGCCCAGCGGACGCTTTTCCAGTCGGCCTTGTTCGACGGCCGCCCGCAGCGCCAAGTCCAATCTCCCTTTGCGCCAATGCTCGGCGCCGGCGGCCCGCGCAAGCGTATCGCGGTGCAGCATGCCAAACGGCCGAATCGCGTGCACCAAGCGCCCGACCTCGGCCTGGATGACCGCCTGTTCGTGGATGGCCGAGCGCCTGCCGGTCGATGGTCTCTGCGACTCCCCGCAGTGTGCTCGCAGATTCGTGCGAGCGTTCGTAGACCTCATGACGATCCTTTCGCATCGCTTGTCTCGTCTCCGATTATTCGTCGGAGCGGGAGCGATCTAAACGCGTTAACGTCAGGTTGCTGACAATGCCGATCAGTACACGGCCGCAGGCTCCGGCGCGGGCACAGCGCTCGCCTGCGGGGAGCCTTGGTCAAGCCGTGCCCTGTAGGCGCTCAGCAGGTGACGATGGTCCAGCCAGCCCACAACGCGCTCGTCCTCGGCGGCGAGCACCGGCACCCCATTTTCGTCGCGGCCCGCAAGCGCGTGCACGGCCTGCTCCAGCGATTCGCGCGCGCGGACCCGGGGCGCGGGTCGAGCCAGTGTTTGCGCGCTGAGGCCGTCGCGATCCTCCTCGATCGCCTGCTCCACGTCGATCGCATCGAGCACCCCCACCAGGGCCCCGTCCCTGTCGATCACGGGCAGCGTGTCGGATTCCGCCGTCGAGAACAGCGCGATCAAAGCATCCAGGGGCGTCTCGGGTGCGATCGCCTGGGGTACCGGGCCCATCGCCTCGGCAACGGGGATCTGGGCCATCACGCTGGGCGGGGTGGGTCTGTCGATGTCGATGCCCCGGCGACGCAGCTTCAGCGTGTAGATGGTGTCGCGCGTCAGCGCGTTGCTCAATGCGGTCGCGACCACCACCGCGATCATCAAAGGCAGAATGATCCGGTAATCGCCCGTGAGCTCGAAGATGATGATCACCGCCGTAATCGGAGCCCGTGCGCTGGCGGCGAACACCGCGCCCATCCCCACCAACCCGTAGGCGCCCGCGGCCGCCGCGAGATCCGGCATCAGGTGGTGGGCAAGCGCGCCGTAGGCCGAGCCGAGCATCGCGCCCATGAACAGCGAGGGAGCGAACACGCCGCCCGAGCCCCCGATCCACATCGTCAGGCTGGTCGCCAAGATCTTGGCCAGCAGCAGTCCTACCAAGGCGAGTACGACGTAGTGGCCGGCAACCGCGAGCTGGAGCACCGGGTAGCCGACGCCGTACATCTCGGGCACCGCCAGCAACAGCAATCCGAGCAGGACCCCTCCCACGGCCGGGCGCATCCATTCGGGCCACTTCCAAAGCCGGTCGGCGACATCCTCGCCCTTGTAGAGAACCTTCACGAAACCGAGCCCCACGCCGGTGGCAAGCACGCCAAGACCCGCATACAGGAGCAGCTCGAGTGGCGAGCTGAAGCTGAAGCTCGGCAGCGACAGGAACGGGTGGCTGCCGAACACGGCGCGCCCGATCGCGTCGGCGGTCACCGAACTCAGGACCACAAGCCCGAAGGAGCGCGTCTCGAAGTTGCGCAGGATCAGCTCCAGCGCGAAGAACACGCCCGCGATCGGGGCGTTGAAGGTGGCCGAGATCCCCCCGGCGGCGCCACACGCGACCAGCAGTCGCAGCTGAGACTCCGCCAAACCCATGAACTGCCCGAGCACCGAGCCCAGGGCCGAGCCGATCTGCACGATCGGACCCTCGCGCCCAACCGAGCCGCCCGAGCCGATGCAGAGCGCCGAGGCCAACGACTTCACGACCGGGACCTGTGGGCGCATGCGTCCGCCGAGTCGGTTGACCGCATACATGACCTCCGGCACCCCGTGCCCGCGTGCCTCGGGCGCGAAGCGGCTCACGAGTGGCCCGTACAACAGTCCGCCGATCACGGGCACGATCAGCACGAACCAGATGCCCAGTCCGGGCACGAGCGGATTGGGCGCATGACCGGCGGCGCTGTAGTCGCGATGGCCGGTCAGGATGTAGGTGAAGCCGAGGATCATGTACCTGAAGGCCACGGCGCCTGCTCCCGCTCCCGCTCCGATCAACAGCGCGAGCACGGTCAAGCCGGTCGAGCCGCGTGCGCTCGAGCGGCGCATAGCTTCGCGCCAGCGGTTGAGACGGCCTCGCCGCGACGGTGCGCTTTCCTCAGGTGGGGCGAGCCCGTCGCGTGCGTCTTCCCGGGGGTGCGCGGGCGACGGCGTCGCGACGAGCGAGTCGGTCTTCTCGGCGGTGCTCTGGTGGGCCGCATAGGCGGGTTCGGGCGGTGTTCTCATCTCCCCACGAGCGTATGTGCCCGTCTATGCCGAGGAGTGTCAGTCTGCTGACAGGAGACGCGCAGGCTGTTCGGCCGCCTCCGCGCTGTCCCCGATTCCGGCTCGCACGGAACCGGGCCTGAGACCGAACATGTGTTCGCCTGTGTCGTCCGGGGGCTTGAGTAGGTTGTTGCTCGTCTACGAAAGGACGCCATGGTGACGGCACGGTGGCCGGCGCCCTGGCCTCGGCGCCAAAAGGAGGGCCGAAACATGAGCGGACGCGGCAGCTGCGTCACGGTTGAGCGGGAAGGGCAGGCGGATGGAGCGATCCTGGGGTTGCTTTTGAATTTCGAGGCGGGAAGCCTCTGGTCGGTGGAGGAGCTCGTGCGTCAGCTCAGCGCTCCGCGCTTGGATGTGATCGATGGCCTGGCGAATCTGCAGGCCGCCGGGCTGGTTCACCGGGTGGACGACTTCGTGTTCGCGACCCGCGCGGCGTCCAGTTTCGATCGGCTCGAGCTCTGAGCCCGCCTGGGTGTTCAGCTGATGCCCTCGAGCAGCTCGGCCGGCGAGGCGAGCTCGAGGCCGCGCGAGAGGATCACGATCGTCTCCAGCCGCGGCGAGCGCTTGCAACGCTCCAGCAGGCTGATCTCGGTGCGGTGAAGGTCGCACACGTCGGCGAGCGCCTCTTGGGAGAGGCCGACCCGCGTTCGATGGCGGCGTAGGTTGGCTGCGAACTGCTCACGGACTTGCTCCATGACCCACACTGTGGCTGTCCGCAGACGGAAGGTCTACAGACGATCGTCTGGGCACGATTTGGATGGCGAATAGGCGGTTCCGAGAGTCCGGTCGCCGATCGGGTCTGAGCGCAGTCCGCACGATCGCTTCTCACGGCGGCGCGCCGGCGCGCGTCGTTGATCTAGCCTTCCCGCGGTGCGAGTCCTCGTTGACGACGAAACGATCGAAGTTCGCTTCACGCCCGTGGAGAAGGCGCTGGGCCTGCTCGGCAACATCAAGATCCCGCTCGCCGACGTCGGTGAAGTGGAAGTCCTCGACGACCCGCTGCACGAGGTCATGCGCTCCGGCCTGAAGGTCGGCCTGCGACTGCCCTGGCTCTACTACGTGTGCCGCACGATCCGCCTCGATGAGGCCTGGGCGGTGCGCCGCGGCGTGCCCGCCCTCTCGTTCGCGGTGCGAGGCTCCGGAACGCTCGAGCGGGTCACCGTGAGTACCCGCGAGGCGCGGGCGCTGGCTGAGCGTCTGGAGGGCCGCTGAGTGGTGGGGGCAGGATTCGAACCTGCGTAGGCAGAGCCAATCGGTTTACAGCCGATCTCCTTTAACCACTCGGACACCCCACCAGGCGTCCCTGGCGATGAGCCGTGGGAGCAGCGTGATTGTAGTGCCTGCGTGGCTGGCGCGGCTGGCTCCGAGGCAAGACGCCAGGAGCCAGGCGCGCTTCAGCTCGCCTCGCGCAGCTCCTGGGCCTCGGGCGCCGTCTGGAGCTTCTTGAGTGTGCGGCTCTCGATCTGGCGGACGCGCTCGCGCGTGATGTTGAAGGCGCGGCCGACCTCGTCGAGCGTGCGGACGCGATCGCCGGTTATCCCGTAGCGCATCTCCAAGACCTCGCGCTCGCGACGCGGCAGCGAGGCGAGCACCCGCTCGACGCTCTGACGCCGCAGGGCTTTGGAGGCGACCTCGAAGGGCGATTCGGCGGTGTCGTCCTCGACGAAGTCCGCGAGCGCGGATTCGTCTTCGTCGCCCACCGGCTTCTCCAATGACACCGGGAGTTGGGCCATGCGCAGCATCTCGCGCACCTCGTGAGCGGAGCATTCGAGCTCCGCGGCGATCTCGGCCGGCGAGGGGTCTCGGCCTAGCTGCTGGATCAAAGCGCGCTCGGCATAGACGACCTTGTTGAGTCGATCGACCATGTGCACCGGGATCCTGATCGTGCGGCCCTTGTCCGCGATGGCGCGCGTGACCGACTGGCGAATCCACCAGGTGGCGTATGTCGAGAACTTGTAGCCGCGACGGTAATCGAACTTCTCAACCGCCCTGATCAAGCCCAGGGAACCCTCCTGGATCAAGTCAAGCAAATTCATGCCACGACCCATGTAGCCCTTGGCGATCGACACCACGAGGCGCAGGTTGGCCTCGATCATGTGCTGCTTGGCCGACACGTCGCCCTTTTCGATGCGCTTGGCCAGGGCCACCTCCTCCTCGGCGCTGAGCAGTGGTACGCGCCCGATCGAGCGCAGGTACAGACGCAGCGAGTCGATGCTCGGCTCGGCGCTCAGGTCGAGCTCCGCGCGGCGAATCTCCTCCAGGCGCGCGCGCAGATCGACGTGGTCGAACTCGACCTCCTTGTCCTCCATATCCGCCGGTCCCGCCTCGACGGCCATCAAGAGACCTTCAGTATGCGTACTCATGTCGGACCCCCCCAGGATCCATGCTTCTCCCCGCCGGAGCAAGCGGCTCCGACCTCCCTGAACTGACTACGTGCCTCCTATGCGATTCCGGTTGGCGTGGCAGTCCTCTTGCGCATTCCGGGCCCAACCCAGATCTAACCTCCCTGACCCCCTGACTATATGTGCGGAGTGATACCAGAAACGGGGGTCGCGGCGCGCCGGTTGCCTCTCGGAGGGGACCGGCGTCGTGGGCCCTCGAGCGAGCCGGGTCAAGTCCAGTCGATCAGCTCGGCGAGCTCGGCGGGCCCGAGCTCGATCAGCGCGCTGCGCTCGACCGGCTCGTAGCGCTCGCTCGCAAGCGCGAACCAGTCCACCCGGTGGCTGTCAGGATCGACGATCAACACCTCCTCGACGCCGTGGGCTGCATAGAAGGGCAGCTTCTCCCAGGTCTCATCGCCCGGGGATAGGATCTCGAGCACGAGCGCGGCGGTCGGGTGCCACATCTCCGCGGCGCCCGGGCGGTGCAAACCGCCGTCGGGCACGCGAAAGTCTTCCTTTGAGTCACCAAGGTTGAACTCGGCGATCATCGGCTCGAGACCGGCGGCCCGTGCGGCCGGCCCTAGTAGCTCGGCAAGCTGCTGGGCGAGGCTGCCATGTTTATGCGCGGGTGCCGGCACCATGTGCAGCACCCCCTCCCAGACCTCGTCTTTGCGGTCCTGGCCCAGGCGTTTGCGCCGCTCGAGCATCTCCTGCACATCCGCGGGCAGCGGGTCTCTCAGCAGCATTCGCACTGATTCGCAGGGTAGCGCTGGAGAGGGGCGAGCTTGTGTGTGGCATCCCATCTTCTCCTCCGACCTACGATCGCGCTTGGGACGGTCCACGATCGGGTGGCACGGCGCAAAGGGCGGCTGCGGCGCGTGTACTACCCTGCCGGGAGCATGGCCGCAACGACACGCGCGCAACCAGCTCAGCCCTCACGCCAGGCCCCAGCCGAGGATGTTCAGGCGCGCGTCCCCTCGATACCTGTGGCGCTGTCGCGCGTCGGCGTCACCGGCGTCGAGAAGGTCATCCGCATCCGCGACGAGCTATTTCTGGCGCGCCTGGAGTGCTACGTGGACCTCGGCTCGGCCCAGAAGGGCGCCCACATGTCACGCTTCGAGGAGGTCGTCAACGAGGCGATCGGCGAGGTCGTCTTGGGCCAGTCGCCCTTCAAGGCCGAGACCCTGGCCCAGCAGATAGCCGAGCTTGTGCGTGAGCGCCAAGGAGCGGCGCGCGCCGAGGTGAGGATCCAGGCGCGCTATCCCGAGCACAAGCCCGCGCCCGTCTCGGGCGTGCAGACCCAGGAGATCTACACGCTGCACGGCCGCGCGGTGGCGCTGCCGGGTGGCACACGTCGCCTCGTGGGCGTCTCGGCGACAGGCATGACCGCTTGCCCATGTGCCCAGGAGCTGGTCGCTGGGCGCGCCGCCGAGCGGTTGCGAGGCGAGGGATTCAGCGAGGCCCAGATCGATCAGGTCTTCGAGCACGTGCCGGTGGCCACCCACAACCAGAGGGGCCTCGGCACGCTGCATATCGGCTGCTTGGAGGATTGCGAGACCGAGATCGACGCCTCGGCGCTGCTCGAGATCGTCGAGAGCTCGATGTCCTCTGAGATCTACGAGCTGATGAAGCGCTCAGACGAGGTCGAGGTGGTGGAAAAGGCCCATCGCAGACCGCGCTTCGTGGAGGACTGCGTGCGCGAGATGATCGCCGGCGTGGTGGCCCGCTTCGGTCGGCTCGACGGCGGGAGCTTCGTGTCCGCTCGTCAGGAGAACCTGGAGACGATCCACCAACACAACGTGGTGGCAGAACGCCACGGGCTCATGTCCGAGTTGCTCGGCGAGGTTGAGATGGAGCTGGCGGCTGCGCATCAGACGACACTGGACGAGTGGCTCGACGGAAATAGTCGAGGCCCGACAGGACCGTGATCGCGACCATCAGATAGACGAGCGCGGACACCCACACCGGAAATGGGGGATGCACCGCGATAACCGCCAAGATCGCCGCGATCTGGACGCAGGTCTTGATCTTGCCGAACATCGAGGCTTCGATCACGATCCCAGACTGGCCGGCGTTGACGCGCAGCATCGTGACCGCCAGCTCGCGCGCGATGATCACCATCGCCACCCAAGCTTCCAGTCGGCCCAGCGAGACCAGGCAAAGCAGTGCCCCCACGATCAGGAGCTTGTCCGCCAGCGGGTCCATGAGCTTGCCGAAGGTGGTGATCGAGTCGCGCGAGCGGGCCAGGTAGCCGTCCACGAAGTCGGTGAGCGAGGCCAGCGCGAACACCACGGCCGCAAGCACGTCGCCGGCCGGCGTGTTGCCGAGCAGCGCCACCACCAGGACCGGCACCAGCATGATGCGCAGCACCGTGAGCACGTTGGGCAGGTTCAGGGGCACCCCAGCAGGATAGGGCCATGCCCCGCGTTTCGCGGTCGCCCGGACGCGTCCGCCCGCCCCACGCTAGGGTGTGCCCGTGGACCCCAACATGCAGCTGATCCCGATGGTCGTCGAGCGCACCGCCCGCGGCGAGCGCGAGTTCGACATCTTCTCGCGCCTACTCAACGAGCGGATCATCTTCTTGGGGACCCCGATCGAAGATCAGGTGGCCAATCTCGTGGTCGCCCAGCTTTTGCACCTCGAGTCCCAGGACCCGGACAAGGACATCTCGATCTACATCAACTCTCCCGGCGGGAGCGTCTATTCAGGCCTCGCGATCTACGACACGATGAGGTTCGTCAAGCCCGACATCGCCACCATGTGCGTAGGGGTCGCGATGTCTATGGGCTCGCTCCTGCTGGCCGGCGGCACCAAGGGCAAGCGCGCGGCGCTGCCGAACTCGCGCATCCTCATCCACCAGCCCTCCGCCGGCTTCGAAGGCCAGTTGACCGATATAGAGATCCATGCGCGCGAGATCCTCGGCATGCGGGAACGCCTGGATGAGATCTACGCCGAAAATACGGGCCTCTCCAAAGAGCAGGTGCGCGAAGACATGGAGCGCGATCGCTTCTTCACCGCCGAGCAGGCCTTGGAGTACGGACTGATCGATCGGGTGCTCGAGAGCCATTGACGGGGTGGCTCGGCTCACCGCGCTAGAGCGCATCGCACTACCCCTGGTGGCACTGCTCACAGTGCTCGCGGGGATAGCCAATTACGAGGTTTTCTCGCCGGTCCCGCGCTTCGGCGTGGCCACACTCGCGCTCGCGGGCCTGGCTTGGGTGGTCTCGTTCGCGACCGAGCAGCTCGGCGAGCGCTTCGGGCCAGCCGTCACCGGCATGATGCAATCGACGCTCGGCAACCTGCCGGAGCTGTTCGTCGTGATCTTCGCGTTGCAGAAGGGTGAGCTGGTGGTCGCCCAGACCGCGATCGTCGGCTCGATCTTCGCCAACGCGATGCTCGTGCTCGGCCTCGTGATCGTGGTCGGAGCGCTTCGGGCCCACGACGGCACGATGCGCTTCTCCCACCGGCTGCCCCGCGATACGACCACGCTGTTGCTCGTGGCGGTGTTCATCATCGTGCTGCTCGGGCTCTCCTTGGCCTCGCACGACCCGGCCAGCCACCACGTCAACACGATCTCCGCGGTCGGGGCCGTCAGCCTGCTGGTCGTCTACATGGCTTGGGTGGTTCCATACCTGCGGGCGGACACCGCGCCCGCCGAGACGGGTGTCGCGAGCCAGCCGCGCCTCTCGCTGGCGCTCACGCTCGTCCTGCTGGTGATCGCCGGGGTGGCCTCGGCGTTCGTCTCCGACTGGTTCGTAAGCGCGCTCTCGCCGGCGATCGTGCAGCTCAAAATCTCCCAGGCCTTCGCCGGGCTGGTGATCGTGGCGTTGGCCGGCAACGCGGTCGAGAACACGGCCGGGGTCGTGCTCGCCTGGAAGGGGCGCTCGGACTTGGCGATCTCGGTCGTCAAGAACTCGGTCGCCCAGATCGCGGCGTTTCTGTTCCCGCTGCTGGTGTTGATCTCGTTTCTGCTCGCCACCACGCTCACGTTCGCCTTGGCCCCCGTCTACATAGGCGCCTTCCTCGTGATGGCGCTGGCGTTGTGGCAGATCACCGGGGACGGCGAGGCGGCCGCGTTCGAGGGTTGGGCGCTTGTCGCCTTGTATGTGATCCTGGCCACGCTCACGCTCTACGAGTAGGGACCCCGCCTCGTGTGGGCGGCGGGGTGGATCGACGAGACGCCCGGGCGCTTGGCGGGTGTCGAGCGCAGTAGGCTTGCGCCGCGATGCGTCTTGCCACGTTTCTAACCCCCGCAGGCTCCCAGCCGCGAGCAGGTGCGGTCCGTGGCGATCGGGTCGTCGCGTTCGCGGACGAGGCCCTGACGGTGCTCGACCTCCTCGCCGAGCCCGGCTTGGAGCCGGCCGATGGTGCGACGTTCGCCTTGGAGGAGGTGACCCTGCTGGCCCCGATCCCAAGGCCGCGGGCGATCTTCGGGATCGGCATGAACTACGCCGATCACGTCGCCGAGCTCGGTGCCACGGCGCCGAGCGAGCCGCTCGTTTTCATGAAGCTGCCCTCCTCGGCGGCGCCCCCCGGCGCGCCTGTGCTCTGCCCGCAGGTCGTCAAACGGCTCGACTACGAGGGCGAGCTGGCGGTCGTCATGGGCTCCGGCGGCAGGGTCGCCGGCTACGCGGTGGCCGATGACCTCACCGCGCGCGACCTGCAACGGCGCGAGCCCCAGTGGACCAGGGCCAAGGGCGCCGATGCGTTCTGTCCCTACGGCCCTTGGATCACAAGCGTCGACGAGATCGCCGATCCGCACGCGCTGCGCGTGCGCACCTGGGTGAACGGCGATCTACGCCAGGACGCTCCCACGTCCAATCTGATCTTCAAGATTCCGCAGCTGATCGATTTCATCGCGCAGACCTGCACGCTGGAGCCCGGCGACCTGATCCTCACCGGCACTCCGGGCGGCGTGGGCATGGGCCTCGATCCCCCGCGCTTCCTGGGCTCGGGAGATGTCGTGCGGATCGAGATCGAGGGGCTCGGCGCGATCGAGCACGCCATCGCCTGAGCTTGAAGGGGACCCAGACGACACGTGCGGCTACGCCGCGGGCCCGGCCGCGCTAGACTTCCCACTTCGCGCCCGGTCACCGGCCTGGCGCCCGTGTCGACAACCACGCAGGGATAACTATGGCTCGCGGAGACGTTCGGATCGCTATCACCCTCGCCTGCGAGGAGTGCAAGCATCGCAACTACCAAACAAACAAGTCCAAGCGCAACAACCCGGACCGGGTGAGCTTGCGCAAGTACTGTCGCTGGTGCCGTCGGCACACCAGCCATCGGGAGACTCGCTAGCGCGGGAGCGCTGCTGTGGCCCGTGATCGCAAGCGCTCCAGGCAACGCCGCCCACGGCCCGTACGCGAGGGCGCATCGACGCCGGCCCAGAATCGGCCGGTGCGAGCGGACCTTCCCGGCGCGCTCTCACACACCGGGGATGTCGACGAGTTCGACGCCGCGCTCATTCGCGGCGCCGGCGGCGTGCCCGTCGAGCAGGAGCTTGAGCCCCAGAACGGGGACGGTGCGCTCGAGACGCCCCCGGCGGAGCTCGTTCCCGCCGGTGGGGGAGGGGTCCGGCGAGGTCCTACCGATGGCACACAGGTCGCCGAAGACGCTTTCGGAGAGGGCGCGGCCGAGGAAGCGCCGGCTGTACGCAAGCCCTCCCAGCCGATCTACAAGCGCGCGATCGCTTTCCTGCGAGCCAGCTGGGCCGAGCTGCAACGAGTACAGTGGCCGGACCGGCGTCACGTCACTCAGGCCACGACCGTTGTCATCGGCTTCGTGGCGGTAGCGGGCGTGTACCTCGGTCTCGCCGACTGGGCGGCCCAAAAGATCATCAACTTCATCCTCTAGCTGCCCAGTCTCAATCGCGTAGCGCTCGTTCGTCCTTCGTCTTGCCCTGTCTTGTCAACCCCTTGAAGCTGTCAGGAACCTGAATGTTTCGTTGGTATGTCGTCAACACCTACTCTGGCCACGAGAACAAGGTCAAGCACAACCTCGAGCATCGGGTCGTGTCCTTGGGCCAGCAGCGCGCCGTGCGCCAGGTGGTCGTCCCGACCGAGTCGGTTTCGGAGATGAAGGACAACCAGAAGATCACCGTCGAGAAGCGCACGATGCCCGGATACGTGCTCGTCAACATGGAGCTCAACGAGGACTCGTGGGGCGTCGTCAAGGGCACCCCCGGGGTGACCGGCTTCGTGGGCGCCTCGCAAGAGCCTGTCGCCTTGACCCAAGGCGAGGTGGACAGGCTGCTCCACAAGGAGGTCGCCACAGCGCCCAGGACTCGGGCCCAGTTCACGATCGGAGAGACCGTCAAGGTGGTCTCCGGGCCGCTGTCGGACTTCTCGGGAGAGATCTCCGAGATCAACGACGACGCCGCCAAGCTCAAGGTCCTGGTATCAATCTTTGGTCGCGAGACCCCCGTTGAGGTGGGTTTCGATCAGGTCAAGAAGTTGTAGGCGGCTGTGGGCGACCTACAAAAATACGAAGTCGTTTAAGCGTGGAATAGTTATGGCCAAGAAGGTTCTCACAACAATCAAGTTGCAAGCGCGCGGCGGGCAGGCATCGCCGGCGCCGCCGGTTGGCCCTGCCCTGGGCCAGCACGGGATCAACATCATGGAGTTCTGCAAGGCCTTCAATGCGCAGACCCTGTCGGAGACCGGCACGATCATCCCGGTCGTGATCACCGTCTACGAGGATCGCTCGTTCACGTTTGTGACGAAGACCCCTCCGGCGGCTGTGCTGATCAAGCAGGCCCTGAAACTGGAGAAGGGCTCGGGCGAGCCGAACCGCAACAAGGTGGGCACGATCACCGATGCTCAGCTGCGCGAGATCGCCGAGCGCAAGCTCGCAGACCTCAACGCCCACGACATCGACGAAGCGGTCAAGATCATCGCTGGGACCGCGAGGTCCATGGGCGTGGAGGTGGCGGCATGAGCTCGCACGGACGACGTCATCGCGAGGCCCTCGGCAAGGTCGACCGCGAGCGCGAGCACACGCCCGCTGAAGCGGTCGCCTTGGTCAAGAGCTTGGCCTCGACCAAATTCGACGAGTCGGTCGAGCTGCACGTGCGGACCGGCCTCAACGTGCGCCACGCCGACGAGCAGCTGCGCGGCACGATCGCTCTGCCCAACGGGCTTGGCAAGGACGTCAAGGTGGCCGTGTTCGCCCAGGGAGCCAAGGCGACGGAAGCCGAGGAGGCCGGCGCCGACGTCGTAGGCGCCCAGGATCTCGCCAAGCGCATCCAAGAGGGCTTCGACGATTTCGACGTCGCGATCGCCACACCCGACTTGATGTCGGTGGTCGGCCAGCTCGGGCGCATCCTCGGTCCGTCGGGCAAGATGCCCAACCCCAAGGTCGGGACTGTCACGATGGATGTGGCGAAAGCGGTGGCCGAATCCAAGTCGGGCAAGGTCGAGTACCGCACCGATCGCACGGCGATCGTGCACATGGTCATCGGCAAGGCCTCCTTCGAAGAGCGCGGTCTGCTCGAAAACTATGCAGCCGTGGTCGAAGAGCTGGTCAGGGCCAAGCCCTCGGCCGCCAAGGGGCGCTACCTGCGCACGATCACGATGACCTCCACCATGGGCCCCGGGATCAAGGTCGATCCAAGCAAGACTCGCAACATCCTCGAAGAGGTGGCGGCGGGCTGAGCGGCCCCCTGATTTAATCCAAGCCAACCGCCCGAGACCCCCGGCGTCGCCGACAGGCGACAGAAGACCGGGGCAGGTGGAGCGAGCGAAAGCGGTCATCTCCGCTCTCCGCGCCCCCTGCACCTTGGGCGACGGGTTTCCAAGAGAGCAAGGAACGAGATGAACCGAGAGCAAAAGGCAGCCACCATAGAGGCGCTCGCAGCCGAGATCGACGGCGCCGACGCCGTGTTCGCAGTGGACTATCGCGGCATGTCGGTAGCCCAAGCGGCCGAACTGCGGGCCAAGTTGCGCGAGGCCGACGCCAGCTTCCAGGTCGTCAAGAACTCGCTGACCGAACGCGCCGCCGACCAGGTTGGCGCGGAGTCGCTCAAGGCGTTGTTGAACGGGCCCACCGCCCTTACCTTCGTGCGCGGCGACGCCGCCTTGGCGGCCAAGGCCGTGGCCGACCAGGCGCGCGCGACCCAATTGCTGCCGTTCAAGGGCGGCGTCATGAACGGTGACGTGCTCGACGCCGACCAGATTCGCGCGATCTCGCGCCTGCCTTCGCGCGAAGTGCTCTACGGCCAACTCGTCGGCATCGTCGCCTCGCCGATCTCGGGCCTCGTCCGCACCCTGAACGCGCTCGTCGGCGGCCTAGCCGTCGCGCTCGGTCAGGTGCAGGCCAAGAAGGAGTCGGGCGAGATCCCGGCCGGAGAGGCGCCCACCGCCGAGCCCGCGCCGGAGGAGCCGGCGACTGAGGAGCCGGCGGCCGAGGCGGAGCCCGCCGTGGAGGACGCGCCTGGTGAGGAGCCCACGGCCGGGGCGGAGCCCACAGCGGAGGAGCCGACAGCCGAGGAGCCTGTGGCGGAGCAGGAGCCGGCATCCGAGCAGTCCGATGCCACCGAGGCGCCCGCCGCTGAGGCGGCGGACGCCCCAGACCAAGCTGAGTCGGCAGAAGAGCCGGCACAAGACGACAACCAGACGGACGCTTCGGCGCAGGCCCAAGAGGGCCCAGGCGAGACCGACAGCGCCGAAGCGACCAAGGAGGACTGACACATGGCGACAAGTACGCAGGATTGGATCGAGGAGCTCAAGGGCATCTCCGTGCTCGAGCTGGCCGAGCGCATCAAGGCGCTCGAGGAGGAGTTCGGAGTCTCCGCCGCAGCGGTCGCGGCTCCCGTGGCGGCCGCCGGTGGTGGCGGTGGCGGTGACGTTGCGGGTGAGGACGAAGGTCCCTCCACGGTGGACGTCATCCTGGCCGCGGCCGGTGACAAGAAGATCCAGGTGATCAAGGTCGTGCGCTCGGCGACCGGACTCGGCCTGAAGGAGGCCAAGGCGCTCGTCGACGAGGCCCCCAAGCCCGTCAAGGAGGGCATCGAGCGCGAGGAGGCCGACAAGCTCAAGGCCGAACTCGAGGAGGCCGGGGGCACCGTCGAGCTGAAGTAGTCGTTCTGCCCGCCTGACCGGCCCGGCGCGAACCGAGCCGGTCAGAGCAGCGCTTGGCGTCGAGCGACATGACGGCCGCGGCTGGAGACCGCGGACGTTGTGTCGCTTGTTTGCTTTGAGGGGTGCCCTGCGCGCACGCGCGGCGTTGTATCTGTAGCTGGATCCGTTAAGTCGTGGTGCCCGTGTCGCGGGCCCGCGCGGGCTGATGAAAATGGGTGATGATGTGGGGGTCGCCCGCGACGCCGTGGTGTTCTTGGTGCGCTTGAGCCCGAGTTAAGTCTGGCGTGTGGGTCTCCCCGGACCTCCGGACTGTTGCCGATGAGCACGCCTGTCAGATTCGCTAGTTCTCGAGGCCCCAGGGCGACGATGGTTCCCTTCGATCCCATTGGGAGGTTCTCATGGAGACGGTCGTCGAGCGCCCTGGTGCGTTGGATGTTCACAAGGAGCAGGTAACGGCCTGTGCGCGGGTGCCCGCGACGGGTAGTGGTGGCCGCGAGCAGCGCGTGGCGGAGTTCGCAACGACCGTGCGGGGCTTGCTGGCCTTGCGCGACTGGCTCACCGCTCACGGAGTGACGCAGGTCACGATGGAGGCTACCGGGGTGTACTGGAAGCCGGTGTGGGCGGTCCTGGAGGACGAGTTCGAGTTGCTGCTCGTCAACGCAAGGCATGTCAAGCAGGTCCCCGGCCGCAAGACTGACGTCAAGGACGCCGAATGGCTGTGCCAGCTCGCCGAGGCTGGACTGCTGAAAGCGAGCTTCGTGCCGCCGAAGCCGATCCGGACGCTGCGGAATCTGACGCGGTATCGCAAGACGCAGATCCAGGAGCGCCAAAGGGAGGCCAACCGTTTGCACAAGGCGCTGGAGGACACCGGGATCAAGCTCGACTGCGTAGCCACCGACATCCTCGGCAAGTCTGGGCGGGCGATGCTCGACGCGCTCGTTCATGGCACAACCGATCCCGAGATCCTCGCCGACCTGGCCAAGGGCAGGCTGCGAGTGAAGCTGCCCGCACTGCGGGAGGCGCTTGAGGGTCGCTTCGATGATGTGCACGCGCTGTGGATCGGCGCGATCCTCGCCCACATTGATTTCCTGGACGAGCAGATCGACCGGCTCTCCGACGCGATCGAGGAGCAGATCCGCCCTTTCGCCCCAGCCGTTGAGCTACTACGCACGATCCCCGGTGTTCAACGGCGCGCAGCGGAGGTGATCATCTCCGAGATCGGGACCGACATGAGCGTGTTCCCCACCGCCAAGCACCTGGCCTCCTGGGCCGGGCAGTGCCCCGGCAACGACCAATCCGCCGGCAAACGCCGCTCCGGGAAGACCCGCAACGGATCGAAGTGGCTGGACTGGACACTCGAGGAGTCCGCGCTCGCTGCCGTGCGCAGCAAAGACACCTACCTCGCCGCCCAGTACGCGCGCCTGAAGCCCCGCCGCGGCCACAAGAAGGCACTCGGCGCTGCCAAGCACTCGCTCATCTGCGCATGCTGGCACATGCTCTCCACCGGAGAGCTCTACAACGACCTCGGCGGCGACTACTTCCGCACGCGCGACCCCCAACGCACCACCAAACGCCTCGTCACCCAGCTCGAAGCACTCGGACACACCGTCACGCTGCAACAGGCGGTGGCAGCCTGAACGCTATTTTCCTGTCAGAAAGCCGCGCACGCGCGCGGGGCACCCTCCAGCGTATTGCCGACACCCGCGCCAACGCCCCCCACGAGCTTCCCCGGATTTCTCCCAAAATCGGCTTCTTTCCGGTACAATCCCACCCGCTGGCCGATAGTCGCAGCCACCCGATCAGCGTTGGCGCCGCGCCACATACGCGGTAGCCGAGGGTGGGGTCCGTGAGCGCTGGCTGCCCCACTTGAGGGCGACGATGATCTGTGCTATCTTTGGTGGTCGCGCGTTTGCGCCCGCCTTTGCCCGTCTCTCGCCCTCTGAAGGAGTCATCCTTGGCTGCTGTTGATGCTCTCCGGACGCGCCGGACTTTCGCGCGTCTGAACAAGTCTGTCGACGTACCCAACCTCATCGATATTCAGCGCCGCTCGTTTCAGTGGCTGACCGACCCCGAGAAGGGCGGTCTGCGCGAGACGATCGACGACATCTCCCCAATCGAGGACTACACCGGCAACCTCGCTGTCCAGTTCGGCGAATTCGTCTTCGACGAGCCGGTCGCCTCGCTCGAGCAGTGCCGCGAGAAGGACCTCACCTACGCCCGTCCCCTGACCGTCACCGTCGCGTTCATCAACCGCGAGACCGGTGAGATCCGCGAGCAGTCGGTCTTCATGGGCGACTTCCCCTGGATGACAGAGCGGGGCACATTCGTGATCAACGGCACCGAGCGCGTCGTAGTCACGCAGCTGGTGCGCTCGCCGGGCGCCTACCTGATGGAGCCCAAGGATCGCGAGAAGCAGGTCTTCATCGCCAACCTGATGCCCGCCCGCGGCTCGTGGCTGGAGCTGGAGATCGACAAGAAGGGCAAGGTCTTCGTCCGCATCGACCGCAAGCGCAAGCTCCCCGTCACGGTGCTCCTGCGCGCGATGGGCTACGCGACAGACGAGGAGATCCTGCGTCTGTTCGAGAACTCGCTCTACATCCGCAACACGATCGACGCGGACACTGAGCAGACCCGTACCGAAGAGGGCGCCCTGATCGAGCTGTTCAAGAAGCAGCGTCCCGGCGAGCCGCCCAGCGTGGAGAACGCCAAGGCCCTGCTCAACCAGCTGTTCTTCGATCCCAAGCGCTACGACCTGACGCGCGTCGGTCGTTACAAGCTCAACTCCCGGCTTGGCCTGGACATCGACATCGACACGCGCGTGCTCACCCACGACGACATCCTGGCCTTGGTCAAGGAGCTGGTCTCGCTGCCCAAGACGCTGGGCATGCCCGAGGAGCCCGAGTTCGAAGTCAAGGACTACGCGGCCGAGGCGATGAGCATGCCGCGCGAGCCCGTCGCCGAGCACCTGGACGAGTACGAGCACTTCGGCAACCGCCGCCTGCGCACCGTCGGCGAGTTGATTCAAGAGGCCTTCCGCATCGGCCTCTACCGCATGGAGCGCGTCGTACGCGAGCGCCTAACCACCGAGGACGCCGACACGATCACGCCGCAGACGATCATCAACATCCGCCCGGTCGTGGCGGCCTTGAAGGAGTTCTTCGGGTCCTCCCAGCTCTCGCAGTTCATGGACCAGACCAACTCGCTCTCAGGCCTCACCCACCGCCGCCGCCTCTCGGCGCTCGGCGCGGGCGGGCTCACGCGCGAGCGCGCTCCGATCGAGGTGCGCGACGTGCACCCCACCCACTACGGGCGCATGTGCCCGATCGAGACGCCTGAGGGTCCGAACATCGGCCTGATCGGCTCGCTGTCCTCGTTTGCCGAGGTTTCCGAGTACGGCTTCGTTACCACCCCCTACCGGGTCGTCAAGGACGGCATCGCGACCGAGGAGGTCGTCCGCCTGGACGCCACCCAGGAGGAGGAGCAGGTGATCGCCCAGGCCAACACGCCGGTCGATCCCAAGACCGGCAAGCTCCTTGAGAAAGAGATCCTGTGCCGCACCCAGGCCGGCCAGTACGTCACGGTCGGCCCCAAGGACGTCGACCTGGTCGACGTCTCGCCCGAACAGATCTGGTCCGTGGCCACGGCGATGATCCCGTTCCTCGAGCACGACGACGCCAACCGCGCCCTGATGGGCTCCAACATGCAGCGCCAGGCGGTGCCGCTCCTGAAGACAGACGCCCCGCTGGTTGGCACCGGCATGGAGCGTCGCGCGGCACTCGACACGGGCGACGTGCTCTTGGCGCGCAACGCCGGCACGGTCGAGTTCGTCGACGCCAATCGCATCGTCGTCGAGGGCCCCGAAGGCAAGGACGAGTACGACCTGCAGAAGTTCATGCGCTCAAACCAGGGCACCCTGATCCACCACAAGCCCCTGGTCGGCTCCGGCCAGAAGGTCAAGGCCGGCGACGTGCTCGCCGACGGCTCCTCGACCGACAAGGGCGAAATGGCGCTCGGCAAGAACCTGATGGTCGCCTTCATGTCCTGGGAGGGCTACAACTTCGAGGACGCGATCATCCTCTCCAAGCGTCTCGTGCAGGACGACGAGCTCACCTCGATCCACATCGAGGAGTACGAGATCGACGCGCGCACGACCAAGCTCGGCGACGAGGAGATCACCCGCGACATCCCCAACCGCTCCGAGGAGTCGTTGCGCAACCTCGACGACCGCGGCATCGTTCGCGTCGGCGCCGAGGTCCAATCCGGCGATCTGCTTGTCGGCAAGGTAACGCCCAAGGGCGAGACCGAGCTGACCGCGGAGGAGAAGCTCATCCGGGCGATCTTCAAGGAGAAGGCTCGCGAGGTCAGGGACACCTCTCTGAAGGTGCCCCACGGCGAGGGTGGCGTCGTGATCGACGTGATGACGTTCTCCCGCGACGAGGGCGATGACCTGCCGCCCGGCGTCAACGACCTGGTGCGCGTGTTCGTGGCCAAGAAGCGCAAGATCTCCGAGGGCGACAAGCTCGCCGGGCGCCACGGCAACAAGGGTGTTATCTCGAAGATCGTCGATCCCCAGGACATGCCGTTCCTCGAGGACGGCACTCCGGTCGATGTGATCCTCAATCCGCTCGGCGTGCCTTCGCGCATGAACGTCGGCCAGATCCTCGAGACCCACCTGGGCTGGGCTGCCGCGCAGGGCTGGTATGACGACGGCACCGAGGCCTACAAGGAAGCCCACAGCAACGGCTCCTCCAAGAAGGTGTATGTGGCCACCCCCGTGTTCGACGGGGCGACCGTCGAAGACGTGGACACGGCACTCGTCAAGTGGCAGGACGCCCACGAGGGACGCATCCGCATGGACGTCGACAAGTCCCGTCGCGTCGGCGAGCAGGCCTCGGGCAAGATGACCCTGTTCAACGGTCGCACCGGCGAGCCGTTCGCCGAGCAGGTGACCGTCGGCTACATGTACATCCTCAAGCTCCTGCACCTGGTCAACGACAAGATCCACGCTCGCTCGACCGGTCCTTACTCGCTGGTCACACAGCAGCCGCTCGGCGGCAAGGCCCAGTTCGGCGGTCAGCGCTTCGGCGAGATGGAGGTGTGGGCTTTGGAGGCGTTCGGCGCCGCCTACACCTTGCAGGAGATGCTCACGATCAAGTCCGACGACACCGTCGGGCGCGTCAAGGCATATGAGGCGATCGTCAAGGGTGAGAACATCGCTGAGCCCTCGATCCCCGAGTCCTTCAAGGTGCTGCTCAAGGAGATGCAGTCCCTGGCGCTGGACGTGGGCGTGGTCTCCGAGGAGGGCGCTCACACCGAGCTGCGCGACGAAGACGACGACCTGCTGCGCGCCGCCGAGGAGCTCGGCATCGACCTATCGGGGGTGCGCGCGCCGACCGGTGAGGTCACCGAGACCGAGCCCGAGGGCGAGGGGGAGGGCGCCACGGCCGAGTCGGCAGGCGGCGATGGGCAAGCCGAGGAGGGCGAGCCCGACGTGGCGATTGACATCGAGGGACTGATCGAGGACGGAATCGGCCTCGAGGATCTGGACGATTCCGGTGCGCCTGCGGGCGAGCCGGCCGAAGGGAGCGACCTATGATTGACATCAACAATTTCGACGCCATCGAGATCAGCCTCGCTTCCTCCAAGCAGATCCGCTCTTGGAGCTCGGGCGAGGTGACAAAGCCCGAGACGATCAACTACCGCACGCTCAAGCCCGAGAAGGACGGCCTGTTCTGCGAGCGCATCTTCGGTCCCACGAAGGACTGGGAGTGCTACTGCGGCAAGTACAAGCGAGTCCGCTACAAGGGCATCGTGTGCGAGCGCTGCGGCGTCGAGGTCACGCGCTCGAAGGTCCGTCGTGAGCGCATGGGCCACGTCGACCTGGCTGCGCCCGTCTCCCACATCTGGTTCTTCAAGGGCGTGCCCTCGCGCATCGGCTACCTGCTCGACATGGCCCCCAAGGAGCTCGAGAAGGTGCTTTATTTCGCGGCTTCGATCGTAACCTGGGTGGACGACGAGGCCCGCTCCAAGGACATGGACACATTGGAGAAGGAGGTCAACAAGGTCCTCGACTCCTACGCCGCCGAGCTGCAGGAGCGCGTGCTCGAACTGCGCGAGTCCCTCGCGCGTCGCGAGAAGTACCTCCAGAGCGGCAAGCAGACCTCCTTCAACGACGAAGACCACCTGTGGGCCGATTCGCTCGACCTCAACCTGTCCAAGATCTCCGATGAGGAACGCGAGAAGCTGATCAAGGAACTGGGTAAGACCTTCGAGGCCGACATCGCCGACACCGAAGCCTACGTCGAGGACGGCGCCGAGCGCATGCGCAACGTGTGGGAGCTCTTCAAGACGATGGAGCCCAAGCAGATCGAGCACGACGAGACCACCTTCCGCGAGCTCAAGGAGCGCTTCGGCTCGTCCTACGGCTTCGGCGAGTACTTCCGCGGCGGCATGGGCGCCGAGGCGATCCGAGACCTGCTCCAGCAGGTGGACTTGGAGCAGGAAAAGGTTGACTTGGAGGAGCAGGTCAAGACCGGCAAGGGCCAAAAGCAGGCTCGCGCGGTCAAGCGCCTGAAGGTCGTCTCCGCCTTCATCCAGTCGGGCAACAAGCCCGAGATGATGGTGCTCGACGCCGTGCCCGTGATCCCGCCGGAGCTGCGCCCCATGGTCCAGCTCGACGGGGGACGCTTCGCCACCTCGGACCTCAACGATTTGTATCGCAGGGTCATCAACCGCAACAACCGCCTCAAGCGGCTACTCGACCTGGGTGCGCCCGAGATCATCGTCAACAACGAGAAGCGCATGCTCCAGGAGGCCGTCGACGCCCTGTTCGACAACGGCCGCCGCGGGCGTCCTGTCACGGGGCCGGGCAACCGTCCGCTGAAGTCGTTGAGCGACATGCTCAAGGGCAAGCAGGGGCGCTTCCGCCAGAACCTGCTCGGCAAGCGCGTCGACTACTCAGGTCGCTCGGTGATCGTGGCCGGCCCCTACCTCAAGCTGCACCAGTGCGGCCTGCCCAAGATCATGGCCTTGGAGCTCTTCAAGCCGTTCATCATGGCCCGCCTGGTCGAGCGCAAGTCCGCCCAGAACATCAAGGCCGCCAAGAAGATGGTCGACTCGATGATCGGCGAGGTCTGGGACGTGCTCGAGGAGGTCATCCACGAGCACCCGGTCCTGCTCAACCGAGCGCCCACCCTGCACCGTCTCGGCATCCAGGCGTTCGAACCGCTCCTGGTCGAGGGCAAGGCGATCCAGGTACACCCCCTGGTCTGCCACGCCTTCAACGCCGACTTCGACGGCGATCAGATGGCGGTCCACCTACCGCTGTCGGCCGAGGCCCAGGCGGAGGCCCGCATCCTGATGCTGTCCTCCAACAACATCCTCTCCCCGGCTCACGGCGCGCCGCTGGCGACACCCACCCAGGACATGATCCTCGGCGCCTACTACCTCACCTACGGGCCCGAAGCCGAGGAGCTGGGGGAGAAGCGGGATTTGCTCACCAGCGGCAAGTGGCCGCAGGGCGAGCCGCGTCCGCACGTGTTCCGCACAGCCCAAGAGGCCGAGCTCTCCTATGAGGCGGGCGTGGTCAAGCTGCACGAGACGGCCGAGTTCAGGCCGTTCAAGCGCGAGGGCGGGCACATCCTGACGACGGTCGGACGCATCATCTACAACGACCGCATCGAGCGGGCCGTCGCGGAGGCCTTGGGCGACGATTTCGACGCCTCCAAGTACGCGTTCGTCAACCAGTCCATGAAGAAGCGCGACACCACGCGCCTGATCGACGCCCTGGTGCAGAGCTATGGCGCCTCGACGATCTCGCTGGTGCTCGACGCGTTCAAGGACCTGGGCTTCAAGTACGCCACCCAGGCCGGCATCACGATCTCAAAGAACGACGTCGTGATCCCGCCCTCCAAGCAGTCGATCCTCGACAAGTTCGACAAGCTCGTCGGCGACATCACCGACCAGTACGACATGGGCCTGATCACCCAGGAGGAGCGCCACGAGGCGGTCGTCGAGAAGTGGAACGCGGCCACCGACGAGGTCGCCGAGGCGATGGTCGAAAACCTCGACACGCTCAACCCCATCTTCATGATGGCCAACTCGGGCGCCCGTGGTTCCTTCAAGCAGATCCGCCAGCTGGCGGGGATGCGCGGGTTGATGGCAAACCCGAAGGGTGAGATCATCGAGCGGCCGATCAAGTCCAACTTCATGGAGGGCCTGTCGGTGCTGGAGTACTTCATCTCCACCCACGGCGCCCGAAAGGGCCTGGCCGACACCGCCTTGAGGACCGCCGACTCGGGCTACCTGACCCGGCGCCTGGTGGACGTCGCCCAGGACGTGATCATCCGCGAGGTCGATTGCGGCACCGACGAATACATCGAGATGGAGGTCTGGAACGACGGTGGCGAGCCCAACGAAAACCTCGTTGGACGCACCGCCGCCCAGCCGATCACGACCAAGCGCGGGCGCATGCTCGCCGAGCAGGGCGAGGAAATCGGGCGCGCCCAGCTGGCCGACATCGTCCAGTCCTTCGAGGAAGACCACGCCAAGGGCAACCGCGTGACCGTGCCCGTGCGCTCGGTGCTCAAGTGCAAGGCGCCCTCCGGGGTCTGCCAGGCCTGCTATGCGCGCGCCATGGCGACCGGCCAGACCGCCCAGATCGGCGATGCTGTCGGTATCGTCGCGGCCCAGTCGATCGGCGAGCCCGGCACCCAGCTGACGATGCGCACCTTCCACACAGGCGGCGTCGCCGGCGCGGACATCACGCACGGTTTGCCGCGCGTGGTCGAGCTCTTCGAGGCGCGCAAGCCCAAGGGCCTCGCCAAGATCGCCGAGCAGGACGGGATCGTCTCGATCGAAGAATCCGAGAAGGCCTTGACGGTGGTCATCACCGACGAGGCCGGCGAGGAGCACCGCCACGCCTTCCCGCGGCGCACGCGCCTGTATGTGGCCGAGGGCGAGAAGATCCAGGCCGGCAAGCAGCTCAACGAGGGTTCGCTCTACCCGCACGAGCTCCTGGCGATCCGTGGACGCACCGAGACCGAGCAGTACCTGGTTAAGGAGGTCCAAGAGGTCTACAAGTCCCAGGGCGTCGACATCAACGACAAGCACATCGAGCTGATCGTGCGCCAGATGCTCAAGAAGGTCAGGGTCGACCAGAAGGGCGACACCGACTACCTGCCCGGCCAGTTCGTCGACCGCTACGAATTCGCGGCGGCCAACGACGCGATCGTCGCCGGCGGCGGGGAGACCGCCCAGTACGAGGACATCATCCTGGGCATCACCAAGGCCTCACTGAATACCGACTCGTTCCTCTCGGCGGCCTCCTTCCAGGAGACCACCAAGGTGCTCACCGACGCATCCCTGGAGGGCAAGATCGATCGCCTGAACGGGCTCAAGGAGAACGTGATCATAGGCAAGCTGATCCCTGCCGCCACGGGCCTCAAGCGCTACCGCAGGATCGAGATCGAACCCTCCGAACCGCTGCCCCGCGCGATCGACGATGTTGGCCTGCTCGACCAAGAGGAGATCGCCGCCGAGCTCGGTCTAGCCGACGGCGAGGGCCTCGGCACCGGCTACGGCAGCGAGTTCGACGCCGACCTCGCGTCCTTGGAGAAGATCGGCGCCGGCTCGAGCGATCCCGGTTTCGTCGAGGGTCTCGGCGAGCTCGACGTGCCCGAGGAGTCTGGCGAGTAATTCAGAAGCCCACCGCTACCCGCACGAGCTACATGGTGTTCGTGCGGGTATATGGACCGGGTGGACACACGCAGGATCACACGCAGAGCCCTCATCGCGACCACGGCGGCTGGGGCGAGCGGTGCTTTGCGCGCGTCGTCCGCCTTGGCGGGCCTTCTGGATCAGTCCTCGGCGAGCCTGCCCTTGGTCAGCTCGGGCTTGGCCGCCGGTCCCGGCCAGCCGCCGATCGTCGCCCGCCGCGCCTGGGCCCACGACGGCGCTCGCCCGAGGGTGGCGCCCGAATACGGCACGGTCGAGCTCGCATTCGTCCACCACACCGAGAACCCCGACGGCTACTCCGCTGCCGAAGTGCCCGCCATGTTGCGCTCGATCTACCAGTTCCACCGCTACGGTCGCGGCTGGAACGACATCGGCTACAACTTCGTGATCGACCGCTTCGGGCGCATCTTCGAGGCGCGCGCCGGCGGGATCGCCGAGCCCGTTGTCGGCGCCCAGGCCGGCGGCTACAACGTCTACTCCACCGGCATCGCGATCCTCGGCACCTATAGCGCTGAGCGCATCTCCCCGCCCGCGCGCTCGGCCCTCGAACACCTCCTGGCCTGGAAGCTCTCGCTCCACGGCGCCCCGCTGGAGGGTCGCGTCACCGTCCGCGTCACCGCCGACGGGGCCGTCTACAGCCGCTTCCCAGCGCACGCGCCCGTATCGCTGCCGCGCATAGCCGGCCATCGCGACGCCGACTCCACCGATTGTCCCGGCGACGCCCTCTACGCAGAGCTCCAGTCCGTGCGTGCCTCCAGCGCGCGCTTGGTTGGGGTCGCGGCCAGCGCCACCCTGCGATTTCAACCGCCCGGCGCATCCGGCGCGCCCGCCGCCCTGGCTGGCAGCCTGCGCATGGCCGGCGGCGCCCCGATCGCCGGCGCCCAGCTCCAGATCCAGGCACGCCAAGTCACCGAGCGTGGTGAGCGCGTCGCTGAGCTCACGCTCGCCCACGCGCTCACCGACTCCTCCGGCCAGTGGCTCCTGCCGATCGCCCTGACGCCGGCCAAAACCGAAACCAACCTTCGGGTCCTCTGCGTCGGCGCCCCCGGGGTGCCCACCGTGCTCTCGCCGCCGCTTGCCCTGGCCGGTTACGTGTCCTTCAGTCCGGCGCCTGCTCCAAGCCCTGAGTCGAATCCCGCCGAAGCGTCGGCTCCCCCGTAAGCGCCGCCCGCTCAAGCTCCAGCGCCCACCGCTCCAGAATCGCCGCCTCCCGCTCCGTGAGCCCGTACGCGGGCAGCGTGCGCACGAGCAACGTCGGCGCCGCTCGGGTGGCCGCCCACTTGTGGCAGGCCTCGTTGAAGGCGTCGTCGATCCAAGCCATCGGCCGATCCCCGGCGTAGGTCTCGATTGCGTCGAGCTTCCAGTGTGCGTTCGTCCGGCCCACGCGCCCGTCGAAGCTCAGATGCTCAAGCTTCGGCAACCCCAACAGGTGGGGCAAGTATTCGTTGGCCTTCTCCTCCCACCCGCTCGCCCATGCCAGCTCGAAGTGGGCCTCGAGCCCGAGCAGGTGCCCGGCCGCCGTGGCAGAAAGGAAGTGCGGTATGCCGTCGATCGCATGGAACGAGCCCTCGCCCGCGGGCGCTCCCTCGGAGGAGAACAGCGAAATCACCCCGTCGATGTCCACCAGCAGCAGCGGCCGCTCCGGTTTGGTCTCTGTTAGGGATTGCAGGTCTTTAGCTCGCACAGAGGTTGCGGGCGGTAACCTGCCCGGGTCGCATCGGTGCAGTAAAGCATTGCCCCGCCCCTGCCGATGGATCAGCATCCCATCGGGCTCCCCGTCATGACCTTGGATCTAGGCATACTCCTCGCGCTCGCGTGCGCCTTCGTGGCGAACCTTGGCTTCTTCTACAAGTACCGGGGCGCCAACGACGTCTCCAAGGTCGACGTCCGCCATCCCCTGCGCTCTGGCCGGGCGCTGTTCTCCTCCAAGTGGTTTGCCCTCGGCATGATCGTCGCCGCCTCCTCCTGGGCGCTCCACGTGGCTGCCCTGGCGCTCGCGCCCATGTCCGTCGTCCAGGTCGCCCTGGCCGCCGGCGTTGTCTTGATCGCGGTCATGGCCGACCGCATGTTCGGCTTTCGCGTCGGCCGGCGCCAATGGCTCGGTCTGTGGCTGACCGCGGGCGGCCTTGTCATGCTCGGCCTGACCCTGCCGGCGATGCATGGCGCCCACTCCCACTTCTCCGACCCCGCCATGATCACCTTCGAGGCCGCCCTCTTCGGCCTGGGGGGCTTGCTCATCATGGGTCCCCGCATGGGCGGCCCGGTCGAGCACCACGGCATGATGCTCGGCGCCGCCTCGGGGATCCTGTTCGGCGTCTCGGACACCTCGATCAAGGCTCTCACGGGCATAGTCGGCGCCCACGGCTTCTTGGCGTTGCTGCTCAGCCCCTGGCTGCTCGTGGCGGTGTTGGCCTCGATCGTCGCCTTCTATGCCTCCGCGCGCGGTCTCCAAGACGGGGACGCCGTGCCGGTGATAGCCGTCACCGGAACCGCCGCCAACATCGCCGGCGTGGCCGGTGGGATCCTCGTGTTCGGCGACCCTATGCCCGGCTCGGCGCTCGGCATCGTCTTGCAAAGCCTGGCTTTCGTCATGGTCTTGGTGGCCGCCGCCTTGATGCCCGCCCCCGTGCGCTCGGCCGGCTTGCGCGCAAGCGCTTGATGTTTTCTTTGCGTTTGGAGGGTGCCTACGCGCGCGCGCGGGGGGCCTTTGCGTTCGCGTCGGTGGATGGTCCTCGTCGGGGCCGCGGACCGGCGCGCGGCGGACGCTGCTAGGATCTCGCACCGAATGCCCACCACCTCGCAACTCGTGCGCAAGGGTCGCATCGCGCCCAAGAAAAAGCTCGCCACTCCCGGCCTGAAGTCGGGCAAGGGCCGCAAGAAGAAGGTCGCCGCTCCACAGCGCCGCGGCGTGTGCACCCGCGTGTACACCACGACCCCCAAGAAGCCTAACTCCGCCCTGCGCAAGGTCGCGCGTGTGCGCATCGCCGGCTCGATCGAGGTCACCGCATACATCCCAGGCGAGGGCCACAACCTGCAGGAGCACTCCGTGGTGCTCGTCCGCGGCGGTCGCGTCAAGGACCTGCCGGGCGTCCGCTACAAGGTCGTCCGCGGCACCCTGGACGCCGCCGGAGTGAGCGACCGCAAGCAGAGCCGCTCCCAGTACGGCGTCAAGAAGAAGTAGCCATGCCCCGTCGCGCAGCCGCCCAGGTGCGTCCGCTGGAAGCGGACCCCATCCACCGCTCCAAGCTGGTCCAGCAGATCATCAACAAGGTCATGCTCGACGGCAAGAAGTCCACGGCCGAGCGGATCGTCTACGACGCCTTGGCCTTGCTGGGCGAGCGCTCCGACAAGGACCCTATAGAGCAGCTCGAGGCCTCGATCCGCGCGCTGACGCCCGCCCTGGAGGTTCGCTCCAGGCGAGTCGGCGGCGCCACCTATCAGGTGCCCGTCGAGGTCCCCTCCGCGCGCGCCCGCACACTGGCCGTGCGCTGGCTGGTCGAGTTCGCGCGCAACCGTCGCGAGAAGACCATGGCCCAGCGCCTGGCCAACGAGCTGATGGACGCCCAGTCCCAACAGGGCGGCGCCTACAAGCGCAAGGACGACATCTACCGCATGGCGCAGGCCAACAAGGCCTTCGCCCACTACCGCTGGTAGTTCTCACAGCTTGACAGCGTGGCTCGCGCCCTCGATCATGGGGGGTAGGTGCCAGCGCTAGGAGAATGGGGTGGGCGGGCGTGACGCCTGTGCTGTACGGGCTTGCGAAGCTGTGCGTTCGCAATCGCTTCGTCGTTATGGCCGCATGGTTGGTCGTGACGATCGCGCTTGTCGCCGTCTCCCACCAGCTTGGGGATAACACCAACGACAACCTCTCGCTGCCGGGCACCGACAGCCAGCGCGCGTCAAACGACCTGGCGCGCTCGTTCCCGGACCAGGCCAACGGCACCAGTCCGATTGTCTTGCACGCCAAGGATGGCCACAAGCTGACCGAAGCCCCCTACAAGGAAGCGGTCGCCCAGGCCTCAAGCGAAGTGGCCAAGGCCGAGAACGTTGCTTTGGTCGTCTCACCGCTCACGCCCCAGGGCGCGGGCGCGCTCTCCAAGGACCAGTCGACCGGCTACCTCTCGGTCACCCTGTCCAAGCCGCCCGGGGAACTCTCGGTGGCTGAAGCGCAAAAGATCATCGACGCCGCCGCGCCGGCCACTCAGGCCGGCTTGCAGGTCGAGACCGGCGGGCAGCTCGGCCAGAAGGTCTCCAAACCCGCGACCGAGTCAAGCGAGCTGATCGGGATCGTCGCGGCGATGCTGATCCTCACCTACACCTTCGGCACGGTCGTCGCGATGCTCTTGCCGATTCTCAATGCGATCCTGGCCTTGCTGTGCACGCTCTCGATCGTGCGCCTGCTCGGCCACGTGGTCACCGTCCCCACGGTCGCGCCGACGCTGGCCACGATGATCGGTCTCGGGGTGGGCATCGACTACGCCTTGTTCATCGTCACCCGCCACTTCCGCGGGCTCGACGAGGGGCTCGACCTGCACGAGTCGATCGCGCGGGCGGCCGCCACCTCGGGCGGCGCCGTGTTCTTCGCCGGCGGCACTGTCACGATCGCGCTCGTCTCGCTCGCCGTTGCTGGGATTCCGTTGGTGACCACGATGGGGGAGATGGCCGCCGTCGCTGTCGTCGTCGCCGTGATCGCGGCCTTGACCTCGCTTCCCGCGGCGCTCGCGATCACGGGCCCGCGCATCAACTCGCTGCGCGTGCGCGCCCACCACCCTGACGGCCAGATCAAGGAAGGCCGGAGCGCCGGTTGGGCTCGCGCCTTGGCGCGCCGGCCCTGGGTGGGCGGCATCGCCGCGCTCGCGATCCTGATCCCGCTCATGATTCCCCTGCTCTCGCTCAACCTCGGCCAGCAGGACACGGCCGCGCTCTCCACCTCGACGACCGCGCGTCGAGCCTACGACCTGATCGCGCACAACTTCGGCGCCGGCGCCAACGGTCCCCTGATCGTCGCGGTCGCTTTGAACCCGCCCGCCGAAGGGGGCGCCAAGGACAAGCGCCTACAGACGCTCCAAGAGGATGTCTCCCAGACGCAAGGGGTCGTGGCTGTAACTCCGGTGCAGGTGGACAAGAGCGGCTCCAGCGCCTATTTCAACGCGATCGCCTCCAGCGGCCCGGCCGAAAAAGCCACCGAACAACTGGTCGAACGGTTGCGCGACGAGACGATCCCCAAGGCCGAGTCCGGCGGCGGTCTGCACGCCGACATAGGCGGCTCGACCGCCGGCTACGTCGATCTGGCGACCCGCATCTCCGAAAAGCTCCCGCTCCAGATCCTCGTCGTGATCGCGCTCAGCTTCCTGCTCCTGATCCTCTCCTTCCGCACGGTCGTCGTCCCGGCGCAGGCCGCGGTCATGAACCTGCTCTCGATCGGCGCCTCCTACGGCGTCCTGACCGCGATCTTCCAGTACGGCTGGCTCAGCAGCGTGATCGGCCTGCCCGGCCCCGTGCCCGTCGTCTCCTACGTCCCCTTGTTCATGTTCGCGATCCTCTTCGGCCTGTCGATGGACTACGAGGTTTTCCTCGTTAGCCAGATCCAAGAGCATGTCCACGCCGGTGAAGGCAACCGCGAATCGGTCGTCTCCGGTCTGCTCACGAGCGCCCGCGTGATCACCGCCGCGGCCCTCATCATGGTGTTCGTGTTCGGCTCCTTCGTCCTCAACGGAGACCCCACCATCAAGCAGTTCGGCGTCGGCCTAGCGGTCGCCGTAGCGCTCGACGCGACCGTAGTCCGCTGCCTGCTGGTCCCCTCGGTGATGGTGATCATGGGCAAGGTCAACTGGTGGATGCCCCACTGGCTGGACCGCGTCCTGCCCAAGGTAAGCATCGAGGGCGCCGAGTTCTTTGAGGCGGCTGACGGCAAGGCCGAGCGGCCGGTCGCGGCGGCCACCACGCCTTAGGGGAGCCCGATCGGCGCATGAGCTCATCGGCGTCAGGCCGTGAGTCTTTTCTGTGAGCCAAAACACACTGCGGCCCCTTGAAGAAAGAAGCTTCGGTACCTAAAGTTTAGGGACCGAATGTCTTCCAGGCCCGTCATCGCACAGACAGACCCGCACGCGTCCGAGCGGATCGAGCGCCACGTGTGGGTCATCTGCGGCGTGTTGATCCTCGGGATGATCATGTCGATCCTCGACACGACGATCGTCAACGTAGCGCTGCGCACGCTCTCGACGGACCTCCACAGCCCGCTGGCCCAAGTCCAGTGGGTGATCACCGGCTATCTGCTCGCGCTGGCCGCGGTGATCCCGGTCACCGGGCTGGGCGGCGCGGCGCTTCGGGGCCAAGCAGGTCTATATGACCTCGCTCGTCCTCTTCACCGCCGGCTCGGCCCTGTGCGGCCTGGCCAACACGAGCACCTCGCTGGTCGTCTTCCGCGTTCTGCAAGGCGCCGGCGGCGGCATGATCATGCCGGTCGCCATGATGATCATGGCCCAGGTCGCCGGGCCCCAGCGCATGGGCAGGGTCATGGGCTACGTCTCGATGCCCGCCATGCTCGCCCCGATCCTCGGCCCGGTGGTCGGCGGTTTGATCCTCGAGAACCTGCACTGGTCGTGGATCTTCTTCGTCAACGTCCCGATCGGGATCGTCGCTTTCGTGCTCGGTTGGCGCATGTTGCCCCACACCGACTCCGGCGAGGCCGGGCGCCTGGACGTACTCGGCCTGGCGATGCTGCCGGCCGGGTTCGCGGCGATCATCTATGGCGTCAGCGAAATGGGCTCCGGCGCGGCGATCGGCTCGGTCGAAGTGCTCGCGCCCACGATCGCGGGCATCGTGCTCGTCGTGCTCTTCTGTGTGCACGCCCTGCGCATCGAGAATCCTCTGCTCGACATCCGGCTGTATGCCAACCGCGTCTTCGCGGGCGCGTCTCTAACCAATTTCGGGCTCGGCGCCGCCCTTTTCGGCGCGATGATCCTGGTGCCTCTCTACTACCAGGAAGTGCGCGGGCAGAGCGTCATCGCCACCGGCCTGCTCACCGGTCCGCAGGGCATCGGCGCCTTGATCGCGATGCCGGTGGCAAGCCGCCTTACCACCCGCTTCGGTGGCGGCCGCGTCGCAATGGCGGGCGTCAGCCTGCTCTGCTTGAGCACCCTCCCGTTCACCCAGATCGGGGCCAACACCTCGTTCGTCGCGATCTCCGCCGTGCTCGTCGTCCGCGGCCTGAGCATCGGCATGTGCTTCATGCCCGCGATGAGCGCCGCCTTCGCGTCGATGCGACCCGATCAGATCCCAGACGCAACACCCCAGATTAACGCCCTGCAGCGAACCGGCGGGGCGATCGGCACCGCCGTGCTCGCGGTGGTCCTGCAGCGCGCTGTCGCCGCCCAACCGCACACCGCCGCCGGTGCCGCCGCTGCCTTCGGCACCGCCTATTGGTGGGCCTTGGGGATCGCTGCTCTGTCTCTGATTCCATGCCTCATGCTGCTGCGCGCCGAGCGCCCCCAAGCCCAGGACCAGGCCGAGGCGCCCGCGCCGAGCCCCGAGGCTGTGGCCGAGGCCGTCGGCGCCTGAGTCGCCCTGGCACCATGCCATCCGCCACCACGCCATCCACCAAGGCCCGGCGCCCGCCCGATGAGCGCTCCGAGCAATGGCAGGCCGACCTGCTCGACCTCGGCAAGGCCTTCCGCGGCGTCTTCCGCAGCCTCAGGCGTCTGCGCGGACGCGACACCCATTTGATCGGCACCGAGGTATCTCACGCCCAGATGGAACTCTTGATCGAGCTGAGCGAGCAAGGCCCGCTCCCAGCCGGCGAGCTTGCGTTGGCGGCCCAATTGACGCCGGCCACCGTCACCCAGATGCTCGAGCACCTGGCGGTCAGCGGCCACGTCGAGCGCACCCGCTCCGAGCAGGATCGCCGTGTGGTCGTCACCCGCCTCACCCCTCAAGGCGAGCGCAAGGTGCAAGCCAAGCGCGCCCTCTGGCAGGCTCGCTGGGAGAGCATCCTGGCCGATGTCAGCGCGCGCGATCTGCGCACCACAACCCGTGTTCTCGAGCGCCTGAACGCGGTTTTCGCCGACGCTCCCGACGGGCCGGAGTGCTCCGGCGGGCGCTAGCTCGCACGCGCCCCCACCACACCCCCACCGCGCGCGCCCCAAGCAGCCGTCGATGCGTCCGCAAGTTGGTCGACCCGCTTGGCGTTGGAGCCCCAAAGCTCTGCTATAGTCGCCCCCCGCGGGCGATCTGGCGTGGCCCCTGAGCCAAGCCTCTCGCCGAGCGAACGCACTATGGAGACATCGATCAAATAGACATCCGAATCGCCCGAGGACCGGCAGCGCATGGGCCCGAGGGGCCTCTTTTTTTGCCCTGACCCCGCCCGTCCCGAGCCTCCGCACAACCAAGCCCACCTCGCAAACAAAGCCCCCAAGATCTGAAAATGCCACGCAAGTTCCCACTCGAGAAGACTCGCAACATCGGCATCATGGCCCACATCGACGCGGGCAAGACGACGACGACCGAGCGCATCCTCTACTACACGGGCCGCACCTACAAGATCGGCGAGGTCCACGAGGGCGCCGCGGTGATGGACTGGATGGAACAGGAGCAGGAGCGCGGCATCACGATCACCTCCGCCGCCACCACCGCCGAGTGGGATGGGCACCGCATCAACATCATCGACACGCCGGGCCACGTTGACTTCACGGTCGAGGTCGAGCGCTCCCTGCGCGTGCTCGACGGCGCCATCGCGCTGTTTGACTCGGTCGCCGGTGTCGAGCCCCAGTCGGAGACGGTGTGGCGCCAGGCCGACAAGTACCACGTGCCGCGCATCGCCTACATCAACAAGATGGACCGCACCGGCGCCGACTTCGATCAGGGCGTCCAGACGATGATCGACCGTCTCGGTGCCCACCCCGTCCCGATCCAGCTGCCGATCGGCGCCGAGGGAGATTTCGCCGGCGTCATCGACCTCGTCAAGATGAAGGCGATCGTCTACAAAGACGAGCTCGGCACCGAGCAGGAAGAGGCCGAGATCCCCGAGGCCCTGCTCGAAGCGGCAACGGGCGCGCGCGAGCACCTCCTAGAGGAGGTCTCCCACTACGACGACGCCTTGCTCGAGCTGATCCTCGAGGAGGCCGAGGTCCCCGAGGACGTCCTCAAGCAGGCGATCCGCAAAGCCACCCTCTCGACAAAGCTGACCCCGGTGTTGTGCGGCTCCTCATTCAAGAACAAGGGCGTCCAGCCCCTGCTCGACGCGGTCGTCGACTACCTGCCCTCGCCGCTTGACGTGCCCGCCGTGGTGGGCACCGAACCGGTCAAGGGCGATGAGGAGGAACCCCAGATCGAGCGTCACGCCGACGACTCCGAGCCGTTCGCGGCGCTGGCCTTCAAGATCATGGCCGACCCCTACGTCGGCAAGCTCACCTACTTCAGGGTCTACTCCGGAAAACTGGAGGCGGGCTCGCGCGTACTCAACGTCAACACGGGTCGCTCCGAGCGGATCGGGCGCATCCTGATGATGCACGCCAACGAGCGCGAGGAGGTCTCCGAGGTCTACGCCGGTGACATCGCCGCCGCGGTCGGCATCAAGCAGGTCATCACCGGCGACACCTTGGCCGCGCCCGACGCCCCGATCAAGCTCGAGAACATCACCTTCCCCGAGCCGGTCATCAAGGTTGCGGTGGAGCCCAAGACGAAGGTTGACCAGGAGAAGATGTCGGTCGCCCTGGGACGCCTCGCCGAGGAGGATCCCACGTTCCAGGTGCGCACCAACGAAGAAACCGGCCAGACCGAGATCTCCGGCATGGGCGAGCTGCACCTCGAAGTGCTCGTGGACCGCATGAAGCGCGAGTTCGGCGTCGAGGCCAACGTCGGTCGCCCGCAGGTCTCCTACCGCGAGACGATCCGCGGCACGGTCGAGAAGATCGAAGGCAAGTTCGTGCGCCAGACCGGCGGCTCGGGCCAATTCGGCGTCGTCTTCATCGACGTCGAGCCGGCGCCAGGCGAGGGCTTTGACTTCATCAACAAGATCAAGGGTGGAGCGATCCCCTCCGAATACATCCCGGCTGTGGAGAAGGGCGTCGAGGAGGCCCTCGAGAACGGCGTCAAGGCTGGCTATCCGATGGTCGACGTGCGCGTGACCTTGGTCGACGGCAAGTACCACGACGTCGACTCCTCGGAGATCGCCTTCAAGGTCGCCGGCTCGATCGCCCTCAAGGAGGCTGCCAAGCGCGCCAAGCCGGTCCTGCTGGAGCCCGTGTTCGCGGTCGAGGTCGTCACTCCCGAGGACTTCATGGGCGACGTCATGGGCGACCTCTCGCGCAGGCGCGGTCAACTGCAAGGCTCCGAGCAGCGCGGCAACGCGCTCGCGATCCACGCCAAGGTCCCCTTGAGCGAGATGTTCGGGTACGCCACCGACCTGCGTTCCAACACGCAGGGGAGGGCCAACTACACGATGCAGTTCGAGGGCTACGAGGAGGTGCCCCCGAACATCGCGGAGAAGATCATCGAGCAGCGCACCGGTGAACCAGTCCCGGCATAGGCAGCAGTCAAGAAAATCCCCGTTTAGATAGATTTCCCAGGTTCGCCTTTTTGACGGCGGACATCCAAAACGATTTAGGAGCGAACACAAGTGGCGAAGGAGAAGTTCGAGCGCGACAAGCCGCACGTCAACGTCGGCACCATCGGTCACATCGACCACGGCAAGACGACCTTGACCGCTGCCATCACGACCGTCTTGGCAGAGAAGATGGGCGGCGAAGCACGTAGCTTCGAGGAGATCGACAACGCTCCGGAGGAGAAGGAGCGCGGGATCACCATCGCCACATCGCACGTCGAGTACCAGACAGAGAACCGTCATTACGCGCACGTTGACTGCCCCGGGCACGCCGACTACGTCAAGAACATGATCACCGGCGCCGCCCAGATGGACGGCGCGATCCTGGTGGTCTCCGCGGCCGACGGCCCGATGCCCCAGACGCGCGAGCACATCCTGCTCGCCCGTCAGGTCGGTGTCCCCTACATAGTCGTGTTCCTCAACAAGGCCGACATGGTCGATGACGAGGAGCTCATGGAATTGGTCGAGGTCGAGGTGCGCGAGCTCCTCTCCGAGTACGACTTCCCGGGTGACGACATTCCCTTCATCGTCGGCTCCGCGCTGAAGGCGCTCGAAGGCGACGAGGCCTACAAGGAGAAGATCGTCGAGCTTGCGGCGGCGCTCGACAGCTATATCCCCGAGCCCGTGCGCGAGCTCGACAAGCCCTTCCTGATGCCGGTTGAGGATGTGTTCACGATCACCGGGCGCGGCACCGTCGCCACCGGTCGCGTGGAGCAGGGCATCGTCAACACCGGCGACACGGTTGAGATCGTGGGCGTCCACGACACCACGACCACGGTTGTCACCGGCGTTGAGATGTTCCGCAAGATTCTCGACCAGGGCCAAGCGGGCGACAACGTGGGTTGTCTTCTGCGTGGCACCAAGCGCGAGGAGATCGAGCGTGGCCAGGTGCTCTGCAAGCCCGGTTCGATCACACCTCACACCAAGTTCAAAGCTGAGGTCTACATCCTCAAGAAGGAGGAGGGTGGTCGCCACACTCCGTTCTTCACGGGCTACCGTCCTCAGTTCTACTTCCGCACCACCGATGTCACCGGCGTGGCGAAGCTGCCCGAGGGCGTAGAGATGGTCATGCCCGGAGACAACGTCCAGATGGAGATCGAGCTGATTCAGCCGATCGCCATGGATCAGGGCCTGCGCTTCGCCATCCGAGAGGGTGGGCGCACGGTCGGCTCGGGCGTGGTCACCGACATCATCGAGTAGTACCTAAGGGCGCCTCCGGATTTTCCGGGGCGCCCCTTTTTATTGGCAGTCCGATACGACGAAATGCAAGCTCCGCCCGCGAGGCGGCGAAGGGTGGATTCCCTACGCGAGAGAATCCCCGCCTATCGCCTCGAAGGAGCCAGGTGGGCGCCAGCGCCCGGCCACACACCAAACGAAGGCGAACGAGAACACAAATGGCAGCAGCAACCCAAAACAAGATCCGCATCCGCTTGAAGGCGTACGACACGTCCGCCATCGAGTCGGCCGCGAAGGAGATCGTGGAGACCGCCACTCGCACCGGCGCCACGGTGTCCGGACCCGTGCCGCTGCCAACCGAGAAGAACGTGTACTGCGTCATTCGCTCGCCCTTCAAGGACAAGGACTCGCGTGAGCACTTCGAGATTCGCACGCACAAGCGCCTGATCGACATCCATCAGCCCTCACCAAAGACGGTCGACTCGCTGCAGCGGTTGGACAACCTGCCGGCGGGCGTTGACATCGAGATCCGCCTCGCCACCTAGGCCCCGATGTCAGCGATTCTTGCCAAGAAGCTGGGTATGACCCAGGTATTCCAAGACGACGGCTCCGTCGCCCGCGTCACTGTGCTCGAGGCCGGCCCCTGCCCGGTCACGGCGGTGCGTACCGCCGAGCGCGACGGCTACGACGCCGTCCAGCTGGCATTCGGGCAGACCAAGGAGAAGCATCTCTCAAAGCCCGAGCTGGGGCACCTCAAGAAGGCCGACGCGGCTCCGATGCGCCACCTGGTCGAGTTCCGGGGCGAGGGCGCGGACCTGCAGATGGGGCAATCGGTCACGGTCGATTCCTTCGAGGTTGGCGCCCGGGTGAAGATCGCCGGCGTCTCCAAGGGCAAGGGCTTCCAAGGCACGGTCAAACGCCACAACTTCAAACGCGGTCCCGTCTCGCACGGTTCGCACAATGTCCGCGCGCCCGGCTCGATCGGCGCCTCGGCCGACCCGGCGCGCGTCTTCAAGGGGATCCGCGGGCCCGGCCAGATGGGCAACAAGCGTGCCACCCAGCCTGGTCTTGAGATCGTGGCGGTTGACCCCAAGAAGAACCTGATGCTCGTACGCGGCTCGGTTCCCGGCCCCACCGGCTCGGTCGTGGAGGTGCGCGGCGATGCCTGACGCTCCCGTGCTCACCGCTGAGGGCAGGTCCACCAAGAAGGTCAAGCTCGACCAGGCTGCCTTCGAGGCCGGTTTCAACGGTCCGCTGGTGCACCAGAGCGTGCGCGCCGAGCAGGCCGCCCGCCGGCGTGGAACCGCGGCCACCAAGACTCGCGGTCAGGTCTCGGGCGGTGGCGCCAAGCCATGGCGCCAGAAGGGCACCGGCCGTGCCCGCGCCGGCTCCTCGCGCTCACCCGTTTGGACCGGCGGTGGCGTTGTGTTCGGTCCGCAGCCGCGCTCCTACACCTTCAAGGTCAACCGCAAGGAGCAGCGCGCCGCTCTGCGCAGCGGCCTCTCCCTGCATGCCGGCCGAGGCTCGCTCGCGATCCTTGACCCAGCCGCGTTCAAGGTGCCCAAGACAAGCGACGCCTTCGATCTGCTCGCAGACTGGAAGCAGCCTCAGCCGACTCTCGTTGTGCTCGACGCCGAGGAGTCCGCGGCGGCGCTGTCCTTCCGCAACATCGCTCGCGTAGCGGTCCTGGCGCCTGAGAGCGTGGGCGTGGCCGACCTGCTCGGCGCGGCCTCGTTGCTCGTCTCCGAGAAGGCGCTCGCGCAGTTGACCGCCCGCGCCGCCGCGCCCTCCAGGGAGAAGCCCTGATGGAGGCCACCCAGGTGATCATCAAGCCCGTGCTCTCCGAGAAGAGCTATGTGCTTTCCGCGGCCGGCAAGTACACCTTCCGCGTGCACCCCGACGCGCACCGCACCCAGATTCGCCAGGCGGTCGAAACGCTGTTCGACGTGCACGTCGTCGAGGTGCGCACGCTCAGCGTCAAACCCAAGCCCAAGCGGCGCGGCGTCACCCGCGGCTCCACCCGGGCCTGGAAGAAGGCGATCGTGCAAGTTCGCTCCGGCGAGTCCATTCCGATCTTCCAAGGCCTCGAGGGCCTGAACGAGTAGGAGACCCTGAGCGATGCCGATCCGCAAGCCCAAGCCCACCAGCCCCGGAAGGCGCTTTGCCTCCTATCCGGATTTCGCCGAGGTCACCAAGACCGAGCCCGAGCGCACCCTGGTCGAAGGCATCAAGAAGAGCGGCGGGCGCAACGCCCAAGGCCGCAAGACCGCACGTCACCGCGGTGGCGGCGCCAAGCGCCTGTATCGGCGCATCGACTTCAAGCGGCGCAAGGACGGCGTGCCCGCCAAGGTCGCCGCGATCGAGTACGACCCCAATCGTTCTTCCTACATCGCTCTGCTGCACTACGCCGACGGAGAGAAGCGCTACATCCTCGCGCCGCAGCGGCTTACCGTCGGTATGACCGTGGCCTCGGGAGAGGACGCGGAGATCGCGGTCGGCAACTGCATCCCGCTGTCGCGGATGCCCGTCGGTACGGTCATCCACAACGTCGAGCTGCAGCCCGGACGCGGCGGGCAGATGGCCCGATCGGCCGGCGCCTCGGTTCAGCTGATGGCCAAGGACGGCGACATGGCCACCCTGCGCCTGCCCTCCGGGGAGATGCGCATGGTGCGCGCCGAGTGTCGCGCCACGGTCGGCGTGATCGGCAACTCCGAGCACCAAAACGTGAAGGTCGGCAAGGCGGGTCGCAAGCGCCACATGGGCGTTCGTCCGCAGACCCGCGGCGTGGCCATGAACCCGGTCGATCACCCCCACGGTGGTGGTGAGGGTTCGACCACGGCGGGGCGCCACCCGGTCACGCCTTGGGGCGTGCCGACGCTTGGTTATCGCACGCGTAAGAAGAACAAGGCTTCCGACAAGTACATCGTCAGAGGCCGTAGACGTGGAAAGGGCAAGGGTCGCTGATGAGCCGCTCGAGCAAGAAGGGCCCGTGGGTGGAAGAGCGCTTGATGACACGCATCGAAGCCATGAACGCGGCCAACACCAAGAAGATGCTCAGGACTTGGTCGCGGGCGTCCACGATCTTCCCCGACATGGTCGGCCACACACTTGCCGTCCACGATGGAAAGAAGCACGTGCCGGTCTTCATCAGCGAGTCCATGGTCGGGCACAAGCTCGGCGAGTTCGCGCCCACCCGCATGTTCCGTGGGCACGCCGGCTCAGGAAAGGTGAGATGAGCGCCGAGAAGCCGACAGACGAGCAGCCCAAGGAGGGCGAGGAGCAGGCAAAGCCCGCCGCCAAGGCCAAGTCGGACTCCGCCGAGAAGCCCGCGGCCAAGAAGGCCGCCGAGAAGCCGGCTGCCGAGAAGAAGCCAGCCGCTGCCAAGAAGCCGGCGGCTGAGGAGAAGCCTGTCGCGGAGAAGCCTGCCGCGGAGAAGGCGCCTGCGGCTGCCGAGAAGCCCACTGCGGAGAAGAAGCCCGCTGCGGAGAAGAAGCCTGCGGCTGCCAGGAAGCCCGCTGCCGAGAAGAAGCCCGCGGCTGAGAAGAAGCCGGCTGCCGCTAAGAAGCCCGCGACCAAGGCCGGCGACGCGGAGGCAGAGGAGTCAGCAACGAAGCCCACCAAGACGGCCGAGCCCAAGGCCGAGAAGCCTGCCGCCGCCGCGGCGGGCGAAGCCGCCGCCGGCGCCCAGGCGCGCGCCCGGCGCAAGGTGGTGCGCGCTCAGGCTCGCTACGTGCGCACCTCGGCGCGCAAGGCGCGCATGGTGTGCGGCCATCTGCGGGGCAAGTCCGTCGAGGAGGCACGCGCTATCCTCGCTTTTACCCCTCGTGAGGTGGCCCGCGACTGGAGCAAGCTGCTGGAGTCGGCCGTGGCCAACGCCGAGAACAACCACGAACTGATCGAAGAAGATCTGCTCGTGCGTGAGGCGTACGCCGACGAGGGTCCCACGATCAAGCGCTTCCGGCCGCGTGCCCAAGGCAGGGCAACGCCGATCCGCAAGCGCACCAGTCACCTCACCATCACGCTCACGCCCAAGCCTTAGAGCACGGGCACAAGGACAGAGACAGGACTTAGATACAGACATGGGTCAAAAGGTTCATCCAGAGGCAATGCGCGTGGGCTATATCCACGACTGGAAGTCCAACTGGTTCAACGAGCGCCACTTTGCCGAGTACCTGGCCGAGGACATCGAGATTCGCCGGCACATCGAGGACAAGCTCGCCCATGCCGGGCTGGCGGACATCACGATCCGCAAGGACTCAAACGATCTCGAGGTCAACATCCACACCGCGCGCCCAGGCATCGTGATCGGTAAGTCCGGCGCCGAAGTGGACGCGCTCAGGCGCGAGTTGCACAAGATGACCTCAAAGCAAATCAAGGTCAACATCCTCGAGATCAAGCGCCCCGAGCTCGACGCCTCGCTCGTCGCCCAGTCGATCGCCGAGCAACTGCAAAACCGCGTGGCGTTCCGTCGCGCCATGAAGCGCGCGCTGACCAGCGCGATGCGTTCGGGCGCCAAGGGCGTCAAGGTGCAGGTCGCCGGACGCCTGGGTGGCGCCGAGATGGCCCGCACCGAGAGCTACTCCGACGGTCGCGTCCCCCTGCACACGATGCGCGCGGACATCGACTACGGCTTCTACGAGGCACGCACCACCTTCGGGCGCATCGGCGTCAAGTGCTGGATCAACAAGGGCGAGATCATGCCCGAGGGCTACACCGGAGCGGACCTCACCGACATGAGCGCGCCGGCTCCCCCGAGCGGCGACCGTGACGGGCGAGGTGGCCGCGACGGCCGTGACGGTCGCGGTCGCGGTCGTGGCGGTCAGGGCGGCGGCGGTCGTGGGCCCGGCGGTCCCGGCGGTGGCGGTCGTGGTGGCCCCGGCGGCGGGCGCGGTCCAGGTGGAGGTCGTGGTCAAGGCGGTCGTGGCCCGGGAGGTCCCGGCGGTCGTGGCGGTCAGGGCGGCGGCGGTCGTGGTCCCGGCGGTCCCGGCGGTGGAGGCGGCGGTCGTGGGCCCGGCAGTCCCGGCGGTGGCGGTCGTGGTGGCCCCGGCGGCGATCGAGGTGGGATGCGCTGATGCTCTCTCCCAAGCGCGTAAAGCACCGCAAGCAGCACCGCGGCCGGCGCCGCGGGCTCTCGCGCGGGCAGGTCAAGGTCCAGTTCGGCGAGTACGGCCTCAAGTCGCTCGAGCAGGGCTGGCTCACCAACCGCCAGATCGAGGCCGCTCGTATCGCGATGACCCGCAAGATCAAGCGTGGCGGCAAGGTCTGGATCAACGTGTTCCCCGACAAGCCCGTTACAAAGAAGCCCGCCGAGACCCGCATGGGCTCAGGCAAGGGCAACCCCGAAGGCTGGGTCGCCGTGGTCAAGCCCGGACGTGTCATGTTCGAGTTGGCCGGTGTGCCCGAGCCGTTGGCGCGCGAAGCGATTCGCCTGGCCGCCCACAAGCTTCCCGTTAAATCCAAGTTCGTCTTGCGCGAGGACTGATCGCAATGAAGGCCAAGGAGATGCGGGATATGCTGCCCGAAGAACTCACCGAGCAGATCACCACCTTGCGCAAGGACCTGTTCGGTAAGCGCTTCGCCAACGCCACCGGCGAGCTCGAGGACACGGCCAGCGTGAGTCGCGCGCGTCGCGAGCTGGCCCGGGCGCTGACCGTGGCTCGCGAGCGGGGCGTCTCGGTCGAGCCGACCTCCGCGCGACCCACCCAGAACTGACAAACAAGCTGAGCTGAGAGACCGAACGGAAAGAAATGGCAGAGGACACAGACAACGAGCAGGCCCCCGACGCCGACGCGCAGGCCCCGGCGAGCGAGGCTCCCCAGGCCGACGCGGCCACCGAGCAGGCCGCGCCCGCCGCGGCCGCGAAGGCCCCCGCCGAGCCCGCCGAGCAGCTCTCTTCCAAGGAGCGTCGTCGCCGCGAGCGCTCGACGCATTCGGGCGATGCGCGTGCGCCCCGCAGCGCCGAGGAGCGCCACGCCGAGCGTGTCGCCAAGCGTCGCGCCAAGGCCGTCAGCCGACGCGCCCGACGCTTGCAAGAGCGCGCCAAGGCCGCTGAGCGCCGCGCCGCCGGCAGCGCCTCCGTCCAGGAGCCGCTTGCGCCGGTTCACGCGCCGGTAGAGGGCACGCGCAAGGTTCGCCAAGGCGTGGTCGTCTCCGACAAGGCCGACAAGACGATCACGGTGCGCATCGACGTTGCGCGCCGCCACCGTCGCTACGAGAAGATCGTGCGCTCCTCGGGCACGCTGCACGCCCACGACGAGAACAACGATGCTCACGAGGGAGACATCGTGCGCGTGATTGAGAGCCGTCCGCTGTCGCGCACCAAGCGTTGGAAGCTCGTCGACGTGGTGGAGAGGGCAAGATGATCCAGAACGAGACCAGGCTGCGAGTCGCCGATAACACCGGTGCGCGCGAGATCCTCTGCATCCGCGTCAAGGGCGGGTCCAAGCGTCGCTACGCGTTTGTCGGAGACGTGATCACGGCGACCGTCAAGCAGGCCAACCCGCACGGAGCGGTCAAAAAGGGCGACGTCGTCACAGCCGTGGTGGTGCGCACCAAGAAGCCGTTCGGTCGTGACGACGGCACCTACATCTCCTTCGACGACAACGCGGCCGTGATTATCGACGATCAGAACAACCCTCGCGGCACGCGCGTGTTCGGGCCCGTGGCG
This sequence comes from uncultured Solirubrobacterales bacterium, assembly GCA_963753145.1. Classification (GTDB taxonomy): domain Bacteria; phylum Actinomycetota; class Thermoleophilia; order Solirubrobacterales; family Solirubrobacteraceae; genus Palsa-744. Next base: position 21,657 of record CAVWAX010000002.1, on the reverse strand, counting down.
CGCGAATTGCGCGACCGCAACTTCATGAAGATCGTCTCGCTCGCGCCCGAGGTGCTCTAGCTATGGCCGCCACCAAGACAGCCAAGAAGCCCACGCTCAAGGTGCGCTCCGGTGATCGAGTGCAGGTCATGGCCGGCAAGGATCGCGGCAAGCAGGGTCGCATCTTGCGCGTAGAGCCGGCCAGCGAGCGTGTCTACGTGGAGGGCTTGAACATGGTCAAGCGCCACATGCGCCCTCAACAGGTCTCCGGTGCCCGCGAAGGGCAAACGGTGGGTGGCGTGATCGAGCGCGAGGGCCCGATCCACGTCTCCAACGTGATGTTGCTCGACCCCAAGGACAGCAAGCCCACCAGGGTCGGGCTCGAGCGCGAGGGTGGCAAGCGCTACCGCGTGGCGAAGCGTTCCGGGACACGGCTGGACTGAGGAGATCACGATGAGCACCGTCACCACAGCCCGCCTGAAGAGCCGATACTTGGAGGAGATCCGCCCGGCGCTGATCGAGCGCTTCGGCTACTCCTCGCCGATGCAGGCGCCCAAGCTGCAAAAGATCACGCTCAACATGGGCGTGGGCGACGCCAAGCAGGACTCCAAAGTGCTGAAGGCCGCCACCGAACAACTCGCCACGATCGCCGGTCAGCAGCCGAGCGTCAGGCGCGCCCGCAAGTCGATCGCCGCTTTCAAGCTGCGCGAGGGGATGCCCGTGGGCGTTGCCGTCACGCTCAGGGCCGAGCGCTCTTACGAGTTCTTGGACCGCCTCACCTCGATCGCGATACCGCGCATCCGCGACTTCCGCGGGCTGAACCCGCGGTCCTTCGACGGTCACGGCAACTACACGATGGGCGTGCGCGAGCAGATCATCTTTCCCGAGATCGACTACGACTCGATCGACCAGGTGAGGGGCATCGATATCACGATCACCACGTCCGCCAAGGGCGACATCGAAGCGTTTGCCCTGCTCCAAGCGTTGGGCCTGCCCTTCGCCACCCAGGGACGTCCCGCGGGCTTCGATCAGGCGCCCGCGACCGAGACGGCCGGCAACACATCCGAGAACGGGAGCACCGACTGATGGCAAAGACCTCCTTGCGCGTCAAGCAGGCGCGCCCGCCCAAGTTCAAGACACGTGCATATACTCGCTGCAACCGCTGCGGGCGCCCCCATTCGGTGTACCGCAAGTTCGGGCTCTGTCGCATCTGCTTGCGCGAGCTCGCCCACAACGGCCAGATACCGGGGATGACCAAGTCCTCCTGGTAGGGGGTCGGGGTTGTATGTACTTTTTTGGATTCCTTACGATTTAGAACTATTTCATCGGTAAAAGAACTCTTTTTTTTTGAACCAACAACACCGCCCCTCGCTCCGTCACCAAGCGCCACTCCCTCACCAGACCCCCTTCCTACACAAAATCCCACTCCCACACCAAACACCTCGCCCCCACCAAGCCCCTCTTCAAGACAGAGCACGCCCATGTCAATGACCGATCCCATAGCCGACTTTCTGACGCGCATCCGCAACGCGATCCACGCGGCGCACGAGACCGTCGACATCCCGGCTTCCAAACTGAAGACCGAGCTCGCTCGGATCCTCGTCGAGCAGGGCTACATCGACTCCTGGTCGGTCATCCCCGCGCGCGAGGGCGGCGCCGGTCAGCTGATCGAGATTCGCCTGAAGTACACAGACGACCGTCGCTCGGCGATCTCGGGCCTGCGCCGCGTGTCGCGTCCCGGCCGGCGCACCTATGTCGAGGCGACGCGCATCCCCAAGGTCTTGGGCGGCATGGGAACCTCGATCGTGTCCACCTCGCACGGCGTGATGACAGGTCACGACGCGCGTGCCGCCGGCGTCGGCGGCGAGGTCCTGGCCCAGGTCTGGTAGGCAGAAGATGTCGAGAATTGGAAGACAACCGATCGCCGTGCCGGCGGGCGTGACCGTGGCGATCGAGCCCGAGTCCGTTAGCGTCAAGGGCCCCAAGGGCGAGCTGTCCGAGCGCATCCCGCGCGACATCGACGTCGCCCAGGACGGCGAGAGCCTGATCGTCTCGCGTCCGACCGACCGCGGCGAGCACCGCGCGCTTCACGGGCTCACGCGCTCGCTGGTCGCCAACATGGTGCAAGGCGTCACCGCGGGCTATGAGAAGCGACTGGAGATCCAGGGCGTCGGCTACCGCGCGCAGATGAAGGGCAAGAACCTGGAGCTCGCGGTCGGCTATTCCCACCCGGTCCCGATCGAGGCGCCCCAAGGCATCGAATTCGAAGTGCCCCAGCCGACCCGCGTCGTGGTCAAGGGCATCTCAAAGCAACAGGTCGGCGAGATCGCCGCGATCATCCGCAAGCAGCGCCCACCCGAGCCCTACAAGGGCAAGGGCATCCGCTACGAGGGTGAGTACGTCCAGCGCAAGGTGGGCAAGCGGGCATGAGCGTTCTCACCAAGGAGGCCCGGCGTCTCAAACGGCGCCGTCGTGTGCGCGCCAAGATTTCGGGCACCGCGGCGCGACCGCGCGTGTCGGTGTTCCGCTCCAACCGCGGCCTCTCGGCCCAACTCGTGGACGACGCCTCCGGGCGCACGCTTGCCGCTGTGCACTGGTACGAGCCCGATCTGCGCGAGCTCAAAGGCTTGGACCGCACCAAGCGCGCCGGCGAGCTGCTCGCCGAGCGCAGCAAAGCAGCAGGTGTCTCGGAGGTCGTGTTCGACCGTGGCGGCTACCGCTACCACGGCCACGTGCGCGCGTTCGCCGAGGCCATCCGCGAGGCCGGCATCACCGTCTAAGGCTCGCTTCCCGCTACCCTCTCTCACTCTCTTATGCAATCAGACAGATCAGTCAACCCAGGCAGCCTCGACCTGCAAGAGCGTGTGGTCGAGATCAACCGCGTCGCCAAGGTGGTCAAGGGCGGGCGGCGCTTCTCCTTCACAGCGCTCGTAGTCGTCGGCGACGAACGCGAAGTCGTGGGCGTCGGCTACGGCAAGGCCAACGAGGTCCCACTCGCGATCCAAAAGGGCGTCGAGCGCGCCAAGAAGGACCTCTTCAGGGTCCCCAAGCACGGCTCCACGATCACCCACCAGACGACCGGCATCTTTGGCTCGGGCCGCGTGTTCCTCAAGCCGGCCGCGCCCGGTACCGGCGTGATCGCCGGCGGCGGCGTGCGCGCGGTGCTCGAGCTCGCGGGCATCCACGACATCCTCTCCAAGAGCCTTGGCACCCAGAACCCGATCAACCTCGTCAAGGCGACTGTGGCGGGCCTGCGCGAGCTGCGCACCCCCTCCGAGGTGGCCGAGTTGCGAGGACTTTCGATCGCCAAGGTCTTGGGCCTGACCGAGCAGCCCGCCAACGGCGCCGCCGGGCAGCCCACCGAGGGCGAGTCCGAGGGCGCAAGCCCGAGCAGCGAGGCGGCACAAGGCGAGGCGGCACAAGGCGAGGCCCCACCGGTCGCAAGCGCCGGCGAGGACCCGGCCGCGCAGGCGAGCACAGCCCCCGAGGGCGCCGACGCGGGCGCTTCGGCGACAGGCGACCCCGACGCCGCCACCGATGCCGCCGCGAGCGCACCCGACGACGCCGCGAGCGCCCCCGACGCCCCGGCCAGCACGGAGGCGACGGCCTGATGGCGAACCTGCAGGTCACCCAGCGACGCTCCAGCAACGGCTCGAACAAGCGCCAGCTCGACACGCTGCGCTCGCTCGGCCTGCGCCGCATCGGCCACACCGTCGAGGTCAAGGACTGTGAGCAAGCGCGCGGCATGGTCCACGCGGTGCGCCATCTCGTCGAGGTGCACGAGGGTGGCGCCAAGCGCGCCGGCGCCGGCGCCGGCGCGGGCGCGGCCAAGCAGGAGCAGGCTTCATGAGCCCGGCGACCAAGACCAAGGTCGAGGAGCAGGACGAGCAGACAATCGGCCTGCACTCGCTCAAACCGGCCCCCGGCAGCCGCCGTCCGCGCAAGCGCGTCGGTCGCGGCGAAGGCTCGGGCACCGGCAAGACCTCCGGCCGCGGCCAGAAGGGCGCCGGCTCGCGCTCGGGTTCGAAGGACAGGGCCCGCTTCGAGGGCGGCCAGATGCCGATCCACATGCGCATGCGCAAGCTGCGCGGGCCGCACATGAAGAAGTCGATGCCCTTCGAGATGTTCCGCACCCACACCCAGCCGGTCAATGTCTCCGACCTGGAGGCCCGCTTCGAGGCCGGCGCCGAGGTCACCGTCGAGGCGATGCAGGCCAAGGGATTGGCTACGCGCAAGGGGATCCCCGTCAAGATCCTCGCCAAGGGCGAGCTCAGCAAGGCGCTCACGGTGCACGCCCACGGCTTCAGCAAGACCGCCCGCGAGCGCATCGAGAGCGCCGGCGGCACCTGCACCGTAATCGACAGCTAGAATCGCAGGCCCGGCGCTTGCGGCTCAACCTCCGCGCGTGACCGGCTAAACCAATGCTCTCGACGATCCTCAACGCCTTCCAGGTTGCGGACATCCGCAAGAAGCTCTTGTTCACGGGCGCCATGCTGCTCATCTACAGGCTCGGCTCGCACCTGCCTGTCCCGGGCGTCAACCTGACCGCGGTCAACAACCTGCAAAAGCAGTTCGGCGGGTCGGGGATACTCGGCTACCTGAACCTCTTCTCCGGCGGCAGCCTTTCGCGCATCGCTCTGTTCGCGCTAGGGATCATGCCCTACATCACCGCCTCGATCATCCTGCAGCTGCTCCAGGTCGTGATCCCCTCGCTTGAGAAGCTCTCCAAGGAAGGCGAAGTCGGACAGGCGCGCATCACCCAGTACACGCGCTACCTGACAGTCGGATTGGCCTTCGCCCAGTCGATCGGCTACGTGTTCCTGTTCCATTCGCTCTCGGCCTCGGCCAACGAAGCCGTCGTCTCCAAGTTCGACGCGCCCCACATCTTCTTGATCGTGGTCTGTCTGACCGCTGGCTGCGTGCTGTTGATGTGGATCGGCGAGCTGATCACCCAGCGCGGGATCGGCAACGGCATCTCGCTGCTCATCTTCGCCTCGATCGTCTCGCGCCTGCCGGCCGGGATCGAAGTGTGGTGGACAAGCCAAGATCAGGTCTTCAAGGTGATGATGCCCTTCCTCGTGCTGGCCGTGGTCGCGGGGATCGTGTTCGTGCAAGAGGGGCAGCGCAGGATCCCCGTCCAGTACGCCAAGCGCGTGATCGGCAGGCGCATGACCGAAGGCGGGCAGACCTACCTGCCGCTGCGTCTGAACATGGCCGGCGTGATCCCCGTCATCTTCGCCGCCTCGATCATGGCCTTCCCGCCCACCGTCGGGCAGCTCATCAAAACGCCGTGGGCCAAAGACGTGTCCAACTTCTTCACCCCCAACGGCTGGCACTACATCGTCGGCGAGTCCATCTTCATCATCATCTTCGCCTACTTCTACACCGCGGTCACCTTCAACCCGGTCGACCAGGCCGACAACCTGAAGAAGTACGGCGGCTTCATCCCCGGCGTGCGACCCGGACGGCCGACCGCCGAATTCCTCGATCGCATCCTCGCGCGGCTCACGTTCCCGGGCGCTCTGTTCCTAGCCGCCGTGGCGGCTCTGCCGGCGATCCTGATCGCGCGCACCCACCAGAACTTCTTCTTCGGCGGCACTTCGATCCTGATCGTCATCGGCGTCGCCCTGGAAACCATGAAGCAACTGGAGGCCCAGCTGATGATGCGCAGCTACGAGGGCTTCTTGAAGTAGCCGCGCTCGGGTAGTCTCCATCGGCCGATGGTCCAGACCAATCTCATCCTGCTCGGCCCGCCCGGCGCCGGCAAGGGTACCCAGGCCGAGCGTCTGCAAGCCGACTTCGGTCTGGCCCACATCTCCACGGGCGACATGCTGCGCGCCCAGGTCGCCCAGGGCACCGCGCTCGGGCAGGAGGCCCAGAAGTACATGAACGCCGGCGACTTGGTGCCCGACGAGGTGATCCTCGGCATGATCGGCCAGCGCATCGCCGAGCAGGACGCGCGCGAAGGCTTCCTGCTCGACGGCTTTCCGCGCAACACCGTCCAGGCCGACGCCCTCGGCAAGACGATGGCGGAATCCGAGCGGCGCCTCACCGCGGTGCTCTTGATCGAGGTGCCCGACGACGAGGTCGTCAGGCGCCTCGGAGGGCGGCGCGTGTGTCTGAAGGCCGGTCACGTCTACCACGTCGAGTTCGACCCGCCCAAGCGCGAGGGGATCTGCGACCAGGACGGCTCACGACTGATCCAGCGCGAGGACGACCAGGAGGACACGATCCGCAAGCGCCTGCAGGTCTACGCCCGCCAGACCGCGCCCCTGATCGACTACTACGAGCAGGCCGGCCTGCTGCGCCGCTTCGACGGTCAGCGCCACCCCGACGAGGTCCACGACCACATCAGGGCCACCGTCGCGACCTTGCGCCTGGAGGACGAACTCTAGCGAGCGCGCCTCGCGCGCCCCGCGCGCGCGGCGCCTCCGCGGCGCCTCTTTTGTGGGGGTGTCTGGGTTCGCTGCGGATGGCACGCCCGAGCCGCCCGCCGCCCGCCGCGCCCGGCCAGGCGCGCCCGCCGGATAAGCTCCAAGGGTGATCGTCAAGAAGTCGCCCGAAGAGATCGACAAGATGGCCGCCGCCGGCCTGATCCAGGCGGCAACGCTCGACTTGATCGCCGCCAAGATCCGCCCCGGCGTCTCGACGCGCGAGCTCGACGAAGCGGCCGAGCGCTTCATCCGCTCTCAGGGGGCGACCCCCACCTTCAAGGGCTATCGCGGCTTCCCCGGCTCGATCTGCGCATCGCCCAACTCGATGATCGTGCACGGCATTCCTGGGCGCTACCAGCTCGAGCGCGGGGACATCCTGTCGGTTGACATCGGCGTCACCTTCGACGGCTGGGTGGCCGACGCGGCCCGCACGTTCGCGGTCGGAGAGATCTCGCCGTCGGCCCAGAATCTGCTCAGCGCGACCGAGCAGGCGCTGTTCGCGGGCGTCGAGCAGTGCCGCGCGGGCAACCGCGTCGGCGACATCTCGCACGCCGTCCAAAAGGTCTCCGAGCGCGCCGGCCTGGCGGTCGTGCGCTCGCTGGTGGGCCACGGCGTGGGCAAAAACATGCACGAGGATCCCCAGGTGCCCAACTACGGCCGCGCCGGCAAGGGCCCCCTGCTGGAGCCGGGCATGGTGCTGGCCATCGAGCCGATGACGACCGCCGGGCGCCCCTCGGTGCGCGTCGCCACCGACGGTTGGGCGATCTTCTCCCAGGACGACTCGCTCGCGGCCCACTTCGAGTTCACGGTCGCCGTCACGCCCGCCGGACCGCGCATCCTGACGCCATGGCACCTGCCCGCCCACGAGCGCTCAGGCGCTCCCGAAAGGCAAGCGGCGAGCTCGGCGTAGGGTTGCTAACATCCGCTGTCCTGCTTTCAGGCCGCGCTTGCGCGGCCCGGGGGCAAGACCACGAGGCGGTAGCGGCGGCCGTACCGGCAGCCAGAGCCGTCTCGCCGGGACACCAGCCGAAAGGGATCATGAAGGTAAGACCGTCGGTCAAGCCGATGTGCGAGAAGTGCAGGATCATCCGCCGCCACAAAGCGGTTCTCGTCATCTGCCAAAACAAGCGTCACAAGCAGCGCCAAGGCTGATCGGCGATGGCACGTATCGCGGGCGTCAACCTGCCCCTCAACAAGCGCGCCGAGATCGGGCTCACCTACATCTACGGCATCGGTCGCTCGACCTCCAACAAGGTCCTGGCGGAGGTCAAGGTGAGCCCTGACACCTACATTCGCGACCTCACAGAGGACGAGATTTCGCGCCTGCGCGACGAGATCGACCGTTCGCTCACCGTCGAGGGAGATCTGCGCAGGGAGCGCTCGCAGGACATCAAGCGCCTGCAGGAGATCGCCTGCTACCGCGGCTTGCGCCACCGCCGCGGACTGCCCGTGCGCGGTCAGAAGACCAAGACCAACGCCCGCACCCGCAAGGGCCCCAAGCGCCTGCAGGTCGCCGGCAAGAAGAAGGTGCGCTGATGGCCGCTCCCAAGCGTCCCGCGCGCGGACGTCGCCGGCTCAAGAAGAACGTGCCGATCGGCCAAGCCCACATCAAGACGTCCTTCAACAACACGATCGTCTCGCTCACCGACACCCAAGGCAATGTGCTCGCCTGGGAGTCCGCGGGCGGCGCCGGCTTCAAGGGCTCGCGCAAGTCAACGCCCTTCGCCGCACAGGTCACCGCCGACGCGGCCGCCCGCAAGGGCATGGAGCAGGGCTTGCAAAAGGTCGAGGTCTACGTCAAGGGCCCCGGCTCCGGGCGCGAGACCGCGATCCGCTCGCTGCAGGCCGCCGGCCTGGAGGTCACCGGCGTCAAGGACGTGACCCCGCAAGCCCACAACGGATGCCGCCCCCGCAAGCGGCGGAGGGTCTAGATCGATGGCGCGTGACACAAGCCCCCAGTGCAAGCAATGCCGTCGCGAGGGACAGAAGCTGTTCCTCAAGGGCGAGCGCTGCCTGACCGACAAGTGCGGCGTCGAGCGTCGCTCCTACCCGCCCGGCGAGCACGGGCGTGGGCGCCAGAAGCAGAGCGAGTACAGGCTGCAGTTGCGCGAGAAGCAGAAGGCTCGCCGCTACTACGGCGTCTTGGAGAAGCAGTTCCACGGCTACTACGAGAAGGCCTCGCGCCAGCCCGGCATCACCGGCGAGAACCTGCTTGCCCTGCTCGAGTGCCGCCTGGACAACGTCATGGTCAGGCTCGGCTTCGCGGCCTCGCGCAGACAGGCGCGCCAGTTGATCCGCCACGGCCACTGGACCGTGAACGGTCGTCGTGTGGACATCCCCAGCTATCAGGTGCGGCCGGGCGATGTGATCGCCATCAAAGCCGACACCCCCGCGATGCAGGTGGTCAGAGACGCCACCGAGCTGACCGGTCAGATTCCCGCGTGGCTCCAGGCCGACCACGAGTCGCTCACGGCCAAGGTGCTGCGCAAGCCGGAGCGGCGCGAGGTGGCCGCACCGGTGCAGGAGCAGCTCATCGTCGAGCTGTACTCGAAGTAGACGCTTTCCGCGTCCCCGGCCCTGCAAGGGAGCGGTGACGCAAAGAGCCGGCGCCCGCCAGGAGGCCGGTTTCACATCAACACGAGGTTAGGACCCCGATGCTCGACTTCCAAATCCCCCGGATCACCAGCGAGTCCGTGGAGCAGAATCGTGGTACGTTCACGATCGAGCCGCTCGACCGCGGCTTCGGCTACACGTTCGGCAACTCCCTGCGGCGCGTTTTGCTCTCTTCGCTTGCCGGCGCCGCCGTCACCAGCGTGCGCATCGAGGGCGTGGCCCACGAGTTCTCGACCGTGCAAGGCGTCAAGGAGGACGTGACCGACATCGTGCTCAACCTGAAGGGCATCGTGTGCCGCATGCACTCCGACGCCTCCGAGGTCGAGGCGCCCCTGGTCGTGACCGGGCCCGGCGAGATCACAGCCAAGGACATCGATCTGCCCGCTGGCGTCGAGATCCTCAACCCGGGCGTCCACATCGCGACGCTCGAGAAGAAGACCAAGCTCGAGCTCTACATGACGATCGGCAGGGGCCGCGGTTACAGGCCCGCCGAGGAGAACAAGTCGGCCGACCAGCCGATCGGCGTGATCCCGATCGACTCGATCTTCTCGCCCGTGCGCCGCGTCGCCTATGCGGTCGAGCAGGCCCGCGTCGGTCAGAAGACCGACTTCGACAAGCTCACCCTGGACATCGAGACCGACGGCTCGATCGAGCCCCAGGCCGCCCTGCGCGAGGCCGCCGAGCTGCTCATCTCTCAGCTTGCGATCTTCACCGATGCCGACCGCATCCAGGAGCTGCGCGCCACCCCCGGCGGACAGCTCGACGGGCACGGCCTGGCGGTCGGCGCGGGTGGCGCTCCGACCGCGCTGCAGGGCGAGGAGTGGAGCATCCTGATCGAGGAGCTCGAGCTCGGAGTGCGCTCCTACAACTGTCTCAAGCGCGCCGGCATCCAGACCGTGGGCGACCTCATCTCCAAGTCCGAGGCGGAGCTCAACGCGATCCCCAACTTCGGCAAGAAGTCGATCGACGAGGTCATCGAAACACTCGAAGGCAGGGGCTTGCAACTGCGCCAAGACTAGGTTGCCGCCCGAAGCGGGGGTGTGGATCACTCTTTTTTGCGAGATTGCAATGGCTGCTACAAGAAGTAGTTACTATTGTAATTTTCTAAAAATTAGATACACCCACCCGCCGCTCGCGGATCGGCCACAGCGTTTCGCCGTTAGACTGCCCTTCTCCTCATGCGCCACCAAAAGACCAGGAACAAGCTCAGCCGCGATGCAGCGCACCGCAAGTCGCTGCTCATGAACCTCACCAAGGAGGTCTTGGAGCACGAGCGCATCAAGACCAGCGAGGCCAAGGCCAAGGCGGTCAAGCCGGAGATCGAGAAACTGATCACCCTGGCCAAGCGAGGCGACCTGCACGCGCGCCGTCAGGCTCTCTCGGCGCTCTCCCAGGACAAGTTCGCCGTGCACAAGCTGTTCACCGAGGTGGCGCCCCGCTACGCCGACAGGCCCGGCGGCTACACGCGCATCCTCAAGCTCGGCCCGCGTCGATCCGACGCGACCGAGATGGTTTATTTGGAGTTGGTCTAGCCCACACCGCGCGTCTGGCGTGGTCACCAAGCTCACGCTCCAGTACGACGGGGCCGCGTTTGCAGGTTGGGCGCGCCAGCCGGGGCTGCGCAGCGTCCAGGAGGAGATCGAGGGGGCGCTTCGCACGATCCTCGGCGACCGCGACCACGGAGGTGAGCCGTTGGCGCTCAGCGTGGCGGGTCGCACCGACCGGGGCGTGCACGCGTGGGGGCAGGTCGTCAGCTATCGCCACGAGGCGCTCGACCCGCTGCGCCTGAACTCGGTCCTGCCCAAGGACATCGCCGTGCTCGCCGGCGAACCGGTCGCCGAGGACTTCGACGCGCGGCGCAGCGCCACGAGCAGGACCTACTGCTACCGGGTGCTCGCACGACGCGCCCGCGACGTGTTCGAGCAGGGCCGCGCGTTCTGGTGGCCCCGGCCCTTGGATCGCGCCGCGCTCGAGGAGTGCGCCAGGCTCGTGGTCGGGACGCACGACTTCACCGCCTTCACGCCCACCGAGACCGAGCACCACCGCTTCGAGCGCACCGTGCTCCGCGCCGAGTGGCGCGCCGGCCTGGGCGACGTGCTCGAGTTCTGGGTCGAGGCGGACACGTTCATGCGTCACATGAACCGGATCCTGGTCGGCACCATGCTCGAGGTCGCCGCCGGGCGGCGCGAGGTGGACAGCTTCGCCGAGCTCTTGCAGGGCCGACCGCGCCGGCACGCTGGCCCCACCGCGCCGCCGCACGGTCTCGCGCTCGCGTCCGTCAGCTACCCGCCAAGCTGAGCCGTGGGGCTGCCGGGCCGGCCGCAAGGGCCCGCCGGGCTGGACCGCGAGGCGAGCGACAACCGCACCGGACCCTATGCTGGGGAGCGATGCTCAATGTCTTGCTCACCAACGACGACGGGATCGAGGCCGACGGCCTGCAGGCGCTGCGCCGGGCCCTGTCCGAGCTCGACGGCGTGCGCCTGGTCACGATCGCCCCCGATGGCAACCGCTCGGCGATGGCTCGCTCGATCACAACGCGCCGCCCCCTGTGGGTCGAGGAGGTGGGCTTTGCCGACGGCACCGTCGGCTATGCGACCGACGGCACCCCCGTCGATTGCGTCAGGCTCGCGCGGCTCGGCCTGGTCGCCGACTTCGAGGCGGACCTGGTCGTCTCGGGCATCAACCACGGTGCAAACTTGGGCGACGACATCACCTACTCGGGCACCGTCGCGGCGGCCCTGGAGGGAGTCGTGCTGGGCCTGCCCGCGATCGCGGCCTCCCAGCAGGCGCGCGGCAGGGCGCTCGACTTCCGCTACGACGGCGGCTTCGACTTCGACGTCGCCGCCCGCTTCGTGGCGCGCCTGGTCGAGCGCATCGAGGACGTGCCCCTTCCCGAGGGCACCCTGCTCAACGTCAACGTGCCCGCGGGCGAGCCGGCCGGCGTCGAGGTGACCAAGCTCGGCAAGCGCATCTACCGCGACGAGCTCAAGCTCGCGCCCGACGAGCAGGGCACCGACACGCGCAGGCGCTACTGGATCTACGGCGCCGACCCCGGCTTCCACGACGAGCCCGGCACCGACCTGGCGACCGTCGCCGAAGGCAAGATCGCGGTGACGCCGATCCACTTCGACCTGACCCACACCGGTGGTCTTGAGCTGCTGCGCAAGTTCGACCTGCGCGCGCTCCTCGCGCCCGCGCTCGACGCGTGAGCGGAGCGGCGCCCACGCAGGCCCGCAAGCGGGCGGCCGAGCTGCGCAAGCAGCTGGAGCATCACGGCCACCGCTACTACGTGCTCGACGACCCCGAGATCTCAGACGACGCCTACGACGCCCTGCTCGACGAGCTGCGGGCCTTGGAGGCCGAGCACCCTGAGTTGCAGACCCCCGATTCGCCCACCCAGCGCGTCGGCGGCGAGCCTGTGGGCAAGCTGGAGAAGGTCCAGCACCTCGAGCCGATGCTCTCGCTCTCGAACGCGCGCTCCGAGGAGGAGCTGCGGGCCTGGGTCGAGCGCATGAAGTCCCACCTCGCCCGCGAAGGGATCGTCAGGACTCGGTTCGAGTACGTGGTCGAGCCCAAGGTTGACGGCCTGGCCGTCAGCCTGCTCTACCGCGACGGGGTGCTCGAGCGTGGTGCGACCAGGGGCAACGGGGAGGTGGGGGAGGACGTAACACACAACCTGCGCACGATCGGCTCGATCCCGCTCCACGTCGAGGACGCTCCGCCCCTGCTGGAGGTGAGGGGCGAGATCTACATGTCCTTGCACGATTTCGCCGCCGTCAACGAGCGGCGCGCGGAAAACGGGCTGTCCACGTTCATGAATCCCCGCAACTCGGCCGCCGGGGCCGTGCGCCAGCTCGACCCCTCCTTGATGGCCGAAAGACCGCTCTCGATGTGGGCCTACCAGGTCGGGGTCGCGCCCGACCTCGACTTCGAGACCCACTGGCAGGCCCTTCAGTGGCTCAGAGACCACGGCTTCAGGGTCAACCGCGACATCAAGCGGCTCGCCACCGAGGAGGAGGTGATCGCCCAGTGCCTGCGCTGGCAGGAGCGCCGCGGCGAGCTCGACTTCGAGATCGACGGGGTCGTCATCAAGGTGTCCGACCTAAAGCTCCAGCGCCGCCTAGGTTCGGTCGGGCGCGACCCGCGCTGGGCCGTCGCCTGGAAGTTTCCCCCCACGACCGCGGTCACGAGGCTGCACAAGGTGATGTGGAACGTCGGCAAGTTCGGCGACCTGCGCCCCTACGCCGTGCTCGAGCCGGTCGCGGCCGGCGGCGTGACGATCAAGCTTGCGACCCTCCACAACGAGGAGGACATCGTGCGCAAGGACATCAGGGCGGGCGAGGACGTGATCGTGTTGCGCGCCGGCGACGTCATCCCGCAGGTCGTCTCACCGGCGCCGCACGTCGTCGAGCACAAGCGCCGCCCCCCCGTGACCGAGCCGCCGGCGCGCTGCCCCTTCTGCGACACGCCGACCGTCAAGCCGAAGGACTCGGTGTTCACGATGTGCCCCAACCGCGACTGCCCCGAGCGCGCGTGGCAGCTGCTCAAGCACTTCGTCGGGCGCGCCGCGATGGACATCGAGGGGCTCGGCGAGAAGCAGGTCGCGCTACTCCAAGAGCAAGGTCTCCTGGAGACCGCCGCCGACTACTACCGCCTCGCCGAGCACCGCGACCAGTTGCTGGACTTGGAGGGCTTCGGCGAGCTGTCGGTGGCCAACCTGCTCGCCGCGATCGACGCCTCAAAGCAGCGCCCCTTCGCGCGCGTCCTGTTCGCGCTCGGGATCGAGGAGGTCGGCGAGGTCACCGGGCGCAACCTGGCGATGCGCTTTCGCAACATAGTCGCCCTGCTCGACGCGACCCCCGAGGAGATCGCCCAAACTCCCGGCATCGGCGAGAAGATGAGCGCCTCGATCCACTCCCAGCTGCATGACTCCCGGATGCTGGCCCTGATCGAAGACCTGCGCGAGATCGGCCTGCGCTTCGCCGAAGCGGGCCCCGCGCCCACCAGCGGCCCCTTGGCCGGCAAGACCGTGGTCCTGACCGGGACCCTGCCGACGCTCTCGCGCGAGCAGGCCACCGAGCGCATCCAGGCCGCTGGCGGGCGCGTCACCGGCTCGGTCTCCAAGAAGACCCACTACGTCGTCGCGGGCGAAGGTCCCGGCTCCAAGCTCGAAAAGGCCGAGCGCTTGCGTGTGCGCGTGATCGACGAGGCCGGGCTGCTCTCCCTGTTGGGCGACGCCTGACCCGGGGTTGCCATTTTTTTTGATCCGTTGTTCGTTCCGGTCTTCGCGCCGGCGCCCCGCGCGATCAAGCGCCGTCAGTAACGAGCCAGGGTGATCGCCATGTTGTCTTGGATCGTGTGCGCCGCGCCTGTTTCGATGCCGTCGTCGAAGAACGCGAAAGCCAGGATGTCGCCGCCCTCGCTTTCGCAGTAGCCCGCCAGGTTCGACACGCCGTCGAGCGTGCCCGTCTTGCCCTGACAGCGTCGCGCGGCCGGGGTTCTGCGCATCCGTTCGGCCAAAGTGCCCGTCTCGCCCGCCACCGCCAGGTCTTTGCGCAAAGTCGTCCCGAGCGGGTTGTGCGCGAGCGCGCTCAACAGCTCCACGACCTGCTTCGGAGTCGTGTGGTCTGAGTGCGACAGCCCCGACCCGTCGATCAGGTACGGATGCAAGCCGAAGTCCTTTGCGATTGTTGCCCGCACGACCCCCGCCCCCGCCGCAGTGGTGCCCGCGCCGCCGAAGCGCGCGCCTAGGTCCTTGATCAAGGTCTCCGCGAAGTAGTTATCCGATGGCGGCAAGGTCAACCCCAGCAAGGTCGCCAGGTCCGGCGAGGCCTCGCCGGCGATCGTGCTCGCGCCCGGCGGCGTCGTGGCCGCGGTGCCGCCGTGCACCCTTATCCCCTCGGCCCGCAGCGCCCCGCGCAGCTCAAGCGCCGCATAGGCCGCCTGCGCGTGCCCGCCGCGCTCTGAGCCCGTGGCGCCGCGGTTGAACGACAGCCCGCTCAGCTCGCCTTCCAGTTCCGGGTCTACCGCGTAGCCGCTGTAGGGCTCGCCGCGCAAAGAATCGAACCAAGATTCGTCGCCGTCGACGCTGCCCGTCACTTCTCTGACCCCGGCGGCCTTCACGAGCGCCGCGAGCTTGGTCACGGTCGCCCCCTGGCCGCCGTAGCGGGCCCGCACGTAGGAGGCGCTGCCGAACGTCGGGTCCCCACCGCCCTTCAAATACAGGCTCCCTTCCCAGCGTCCGCCTGGGCCCATGTGCCCCGTCCCGAGCACCGAGGTCGAGAGCGTCGCTTCCGGACCCATCAGCTCGAGCGCCGTCGTCGCCGTGTACAGCTTCTCGACCGAAGCCGGCGGGTGGGGCACTTCGGCGCGCTCGCTGAACAGCGTCGTGCCCTTCGTCAGGTCGTACACGTAGGCGCCCGAGCCCCTGCCGGCGATCCTCATCTCGCGCGCCAAGGGGGCTTGCAGCGAGCCTTGGGCCCCGGCAGTTGGCGCAAGGCCCGCAACGACCGCCAAGCACGCGGCCAGCGAGCCCCCCTTGGCGAGGCAAAGCACGGCCCGCCTAGCCGGGCGGATGCTCCGCAAATAGCGGTTTCTGGACAAATAAAACATGATCTGGTGGGCGATCCTCAAGTAGGGTGGTCGTCTCGGTGGGAGCCCCGGCTTATCGGGGAATCACGTAACAGTACGTACAATCAGTATTCATGGGCGAGGTTGTCAACTTGAAAGCGGGCGCGAACGGCGCTTCGGGCTCCAGAACACGCAAGGCGCCCAAGCGGAGCGCTCCCGCGCGAACTTCCAAGCGCCGCGGCTCGCGTCGCGACAAGACCGCGCTCGTGCTCGGCGGCGGGGGCTTCACCGGCGGGGTCTATGAGATCGGGGCCCTGCGGGCCCTGGACCTGCTCGCGGCCAACCGCACGATCAACCAGTTCGACGTCTACGTCGGCACCTCCGCGGGCGCGTTCGTCGCCTCGCTGTGCGCCAACGGCGTCACGCCCGAGGAGATGATGCGCGTCGTCACCCACCAGGGTCCCCAGGCCTTCCGGGACATCGACCTGGGCGACCTGTTGCGCCTGAACATCCCCGAGCTGGCCCGCACCGGGGTGCGCCTGCCGCTCAAGCTGGCTTCGCTGACGCGCCAGCTCCTGCCCCAGCTGGGCCAGGTCTCCTTGATCGACATCGTGCTCGGCATCGCCGAGGTGCTGCCCACCGGCGCCTACACCGGCGAGGGCATCGAGCGCTATCTGCGCAAGGTCCTCGCCGAGGACGGGCGCTCCGACGACTTCCGTGCGCTCGCCCACGAGCTCTACCTGGTTGCCACCGACCTGGACTCCTGCGAGCGCGTCGTGTTCGGCGCCGACGGCTTCGACGACGTCCCGATCTCCACAGCCGTGCGTGCCTCGGGCGCCTTGCCGATGGTCTACGCCCCCGTGAAGATCGGCGAGCGCGAGCTGATCGACGGCGGCATCGTCTCCACCACCAACCTCGACATCGCCGTCGAGGCGGGCGCCGACCTGGTGATCGTGATCAACCCGATCGTCCCGTTCGTCAACGAAGGCGACGGCGACGGCTCCGCCCCGGCCGCCCCCGCGAGGCGGATCTCCGACATGGGCTTCTCCAAGATCGGCTACCAGGCATTCAAGCTGCTCGGCCACCGCCGCCTGCACGAGCTGGCCGGCATGTGGGAGGAGCGCTACCCGGGCGTTGACATCGTCTTGATCGAGCCCGAGCCGCGCGACGCGCTGATGTTCGAGACCTCGATCATGAGCTTCTCCTCGCGCATCGAGATCGCCCGCCACGGCTTCCAATCGGTCACCTACCACCTGCTCGACGAATACGAGCGCTACGCCGAGATCTGGGCGCGTCACGGCATCGAGATCTCCGCCCGTCGCGTGCGTCGCGTGGTCGATCACTTCGAGGCCGAGGAGGAGCAGGTCGGCGCGTGGCGCAAAATCCTCGAAGGCACCACCGGCGCCCTGTTGCGCCAGTCCGGCTCCGCGGGCTAGACGAAGGCCCGGTCGAGCGCGTTCAGCAGGCGCGTCGAGGCGGCTTCGTCGTGGATCGCGATCCGCACGTGCCTGGGCTCGCCGAGCGGCGCCCCGGCCGCGACCATCACACCGGCGCGGGCGAGTCGGCCCGCCAGCTCGCCGCCGTCAAGCGTCGGGTGGGCGACCCAAAGGAAGTTGGCCTGGCTGTCGCTGACTTCGAAGTGGCGCTGGCGCAGTGCGGTCGTCAAGCGCGCCCGCTCCTTGGCGATCCGCCTGACGCGCTTCTCGAGCAGCTCCCCGCAGCTTCGCAGCGACTCCAGCGCGCCGGCCTGGGAGATCTCGCTGACGCCCAGGTCCGGCTCGAGCTCGGCCAGCAGCTCCTCAGAGCCCGGGCTGCCGATCGCATACCCGCACCTCAGCCCCGCAAGGCCCCACGCCTTGGAGAAGCTGCGGAACACCAACAACCGCGGATGGGTCTCCAGCAGCGCGAGCGACGCTTCGATCGGCTGGGCGTCTGAGAACTCGACCAGGGACTCGTCCAAGAGCACGCCCACCGTCTCCGGCAGCCCGCTCAACAGTCGCTCCAGCTCGCTGCTCGCCAACAGCTCGCCGGTCGGGTCGTTGGGGCTCGCCAAGGCCACCACGCGGGTGTTCTCCCCGACGGCCTCGAGCAACGCGTCCACGCCGCCGCCGACCGGCACCGCGCGCCCGTGCGCCCTGCGCGCCATGATCGGGAACAGGGGGTAGGAGGGCCAGGCGGTGATCAGCTCCTGGCCCGGCTCGATCAACGCGCGCGTCGCCGCGCTCAGGAGCTCCGCCGCGCCGTTGCCGACGATCACGCGCGCCGGCTCCACGCCGTGGCGCTGGGCCAATCGCGCGCGCAGCTGCGAGCCGCGCGTGTGCGGGTAGCGCTGCATGCCCCTGCGCGCCACGAACGTGATCGCGCTGACCACATCGGGGTGGGGCAGCTCGTGCCAGGTCGTCTGCGAGAGGTCGAGCGTCTGCACGGTCGCCAAGGCCTTGCGCTTGCGCTCCGCCGCCTCCTCACGCAGGCCTTGGTTGACCTCCTCCTCGCTCATCCCCTCGAACTGCTTGTAGTAGTCGAGCAGGCCCATGCGCTACGGCTTGTTGCCGGGCATCGAGCTCGAGCCGGGCCCGTGGATGACCACGAACCAGAACGAGAACACCGCCGCGCAAACCGCCGCGGTGATCCCGAAGATGCGCGGCAGCACCCCATTGCGCTGGTCATAGCCCGCGGCCCGGCGCACGAGGATCCATGCGTTGTCGAGGCGGCGCAACAGCATCAAGGTCCCGAACAGCAGCACGAACAGGGCCACCAGCGCGACCAACACGCCGAAGCTGACGCTGCCCGTCAGGTAGTTGGCCTGCGCGCTGATCCACAGGCAGGCCAGCGGGATCGGCCCCCAACAGAGCAGGCTCCCGATCACCATCCCCACCAGCAGCAATCGAGCCAGGTTGTTATCGACGCGCCGGCGCGCGCCGCTGCCGCGCTGGGGCAGGGCCCGGAAGCGCGTCGGCGCGGTGCCCGGCCTGCGCCCGACGAACAGGCCACCCGTCTCGCTCGGATCGCTACGCATGTCGCCCCCTATGTTGGCAGCTATCGGGCGTCAGCCCGCGTAAAGCGCGTCGAGGACCTCGGCGTACTTCTCGGCAACCACATTGCGCTTGACCTTCAAGGTGGGCGTCAGCTCGCCCGTCTCCTGCGTCAAGTCGTGCGGCAGGATCGCAAAGCGCTTGACCTGCTCGACCGGCGCGTAGCGCTTGTTGGCGCGCTCGACCTGCTCGGCGATCATCGCGCGCACCTGCTCCTGCTCGCACAGCGAAGCCGTGTCCTCGGGCAAGCCGTGCTCGCGCGCGTAGCCGGCGATCTCTTCCTCGTCGAGCGTCACCAACACGACCGGGTAGGGCCGCTGGTCGCCGTGCATGACCGCCTGGGAGATCCAGCGGCACTGCTTCAGATCGTTCTCCAGGTTGGCCGGCGTGATGTTCTTGCCGCCCGCCGTGATGATGATGTCCTTCTTGCGGCCCGTGATCGACAGGTAGCCGTCCTCGTCCAGCGAGCCCAGATCGCCGGTGTGCAGCCAGCCGTCCTCGACCGACCCGAATGAGGCGTCGGCGTTGTTGTGGTAGCCCTGGAAGATGTTCGGCCCCTTGATCAGGACCTCGCCGTCGCTTGCGATCTTGACCTCCACGCCCGGGAACGGCCGGCCGACCGTGCCGAACTTGTGGTCCTCGACAGTGCACACGGTCGCGGCGGTGGCGGTCTCGGTCATCCCGTAGCCCTCGAGCACCGGGATCCCGGCGGCCCAGAAGAATTCAAGGATCTCCTTGGCGATCGGCGCGGCGCCCGTGACGGCGTGGCGGACGTTGCCCCCGAAGATCGCCCTCACGTTGGAGAACAGCTTCTCATCCGCCTCTTTGAAGGGCTCCTCGAGCTCGGCGGGCACCGCTTCGCCTTTGGCCTGCAGCTCGCGCACCTTCATTCCCAGCGCGATCGCGCGCTGGGCTTCCTCCTGCTCCTCCGGCGGCTTGGCTTGCAGCGCCGCGTTGGCGAGCGTGTAGATCTTCTCGAAGATCCTCGGCACCGAAGGCAGGTAGGTCGGTTTGACCTCCATCAGCTCGCCCACGATCTGCTTCGTGTCGCCGCCGAAGTAGGCGATCGTCGCGCCCAGGTCGAAGGCTGCCAGCTGGATCAAAAGCGCGAACGCATGCGCTAGGGGCAGGTACAGATAGATGACCTCGTCGTCGTCGATCTGGCCGACCTCTTTGAGCATGTCCATCATCGCCGCATAGTTGCCGTGGCTCAGCACGCACCCCTTCGGCGGGCCGGTCGTGCCGGAGGTGTAGATGAACGTGAACGAGTCCTCCGGCTTGACCGCCTCGCGGCGCGCCCTCAGCTCGGCGGCGTCACGCGAGCGACCGCGCTCACGGACGTCCTGAAGCGAGATCGACTCGACCGGGCCCGCGCCGGACGGAGCGTCCATCGCGATGACGGTCTTCAGGTTCGGCACTTGGTCCTGGATCTCGGCAAGCTTGGCCAGCTGGGCCTCGTCCTCGGCAACGATCGCGGTGGCGCCCGAGTCGGAGATGACCCACAGGCACTCCTCCGGCGAGTTGGTCTGGTAGATCGGCACCACGACCGCGCCGATCGAGGTGATCGCCATGTCCGCATAGGACCACTCCGGGCGAGTGTTGGCGAGGATGCACACCCGCTCGCCGGCCTGGATGCCGAGGTCGATCAAGCCGAGGCCGATCTCCTCGACGATGTCCGCCACCTCTCGATAGCTGACGTCCTGCCACTCGCCGTCCTTCTTGTAGCGGACGGCGGGATGCTCGGGGCGCTGGGCGGCCGAGCGTGAGATCAGATCGGCGATCGTGCCCGATCCCGTGGACGTCTCTACAGCGCTGGCCTCCATATTGCGGCTCTCCTCCTCGTGACCCCTATTGGACCCTCATGATCTTAGGGACTTTGGGTGGGGAGGGCCACGGACACCTGGCTGCCGAGCCAGGGCGTCCCGGTTCGACTAGACGGGGTTGGCGATGTCGATGAAAGTGTGCTCCAGGCCGAAGCGAGCCGCCAGTTCCTCGCCGAGGCGGCGCACCCCGAACGTCTCGGTCGCGTAGTGCCCGGCGGCGATGAAGTGGGTCGCGGTCTCGCGAGCTTCGCCCATCACGCGCTCGGCCGGTTCGCCGGTCAGGAACGCATCGGCTTTCGCGGCCACCGCGTCGGGCAGGTGGGAGGCGCCGCCGCCGGAGACGATCCCCAGGCTGCGCACCCGGTCGGGGCCCGCGTCGAATACGAGCGGGTCGCGCTCGGTCAGCTCGGCGACCTTCGCGAACAGGGTTTGCGCAGCGATCCCCTCGCCCGCGAAGCGCGCCAGCCGGCCGATCGGCTCGCCCTCGTGGGGCGCGAATGGCTCGTGGCTCTCCGCGCCCAGCGCCTGCGCGATCAGCGCGTTGTTGCCGAGTTCTTCGTGGGCGTCAAGCGGCAGGTGGTAGGCCGCGAGCGCCATGTCCGCGTCGAACAACAGCTTCAGCTTGCGCTTCATCGGCACGTCGATCGACGCCGGTTTGGAGCCCCAGAAGAGGCCGTGGTGGACGACCAGGAGGTCGGCGTCGGCCGCGATGGCCTGTTCGAAGAGCTCCGCGCTTGCGGTTACGCCCGTCGCGACGCGCGCCACGTTCGCTTTGCCCGGGATCTGCAGGCCGTTCGGGCAGTAGTCCCTGAAGCGCCCCGGGTCCAACAGGGCGTCCAGGTGGGCGATGGCCTCGGTCAGGGAGCAGGGCATGGGGCGACATTAGCGGGGGCTCGTCTCCTCCGTTCGTCCGGGTCGGCTGGGCCGGGTCGGCTGGGGGGTGTTGTTGTGTTCTGAACGGGGTGCCCCGCGCGCGTGCGCGAAGAAAGCCTTCTTACCGCATGTCCGCGCGTGCGACCGCGCGTCCCCACGCGCGCGTGCGAGGGCCGAGCCGTCGCGACCTGCTCGGGTGGGGCGCCGCCGCCGTCTCGGGGACTCCGAGGCGCGCTTGTGGGATACTGGTCTCTGCGTCGGGGCGTGGCGCAGCCTGGTAGCGCGCGCCGTTCGGGTCGGCGAGGTCCCCGGTTCGAATCCGGGCGCCCCGAT
>CAVWAX010000001.1:0-1716594 GCA_963753145.1 uncultured Solirubrobacterales bacterium | reverse complement strand
GTAAGGAGGGGGTCAGGGGTTCGAGTCCCCTCGTCGGCTTGCCCAGGTCTTCACGTTTCGATGAGGACCGGGTTCACGTTTGGGTCTGCTGGCAGTGGTTGCGGCGGCTTTTTTCTGTCTGGTGCGCTGGTGGGGCTGCGTGTGGGCCGTTTGGGTGTCTGGGGAGAGGTTTTCAGGCCGCCCGGACGGGTTTTCCCTGGGCGTCGGGACGCACCGGCTTGTCTGCGGGGCTTTGGTGGTGTTTTTCGGTGGTTCAGGCGGCGATCACCGGCGGCGCGTTGGGTTCTGCTGCGATGAGGCTCTGGAGGGTGCGTCTGCGTCGTGTTCGCCGGCGTGGTGGCAGTCCACGGGCTGCGCGGTGCTGATCTGCGGTTTGACGCGCGGCGTAGGCGTCGGCGGTGGCGATGTTGGCGATGATGAACGCGCAGGAGAGGAAGAGCGCGTTCGGTGTGAGTCCCATCAGTCGGCTCCATCCGCGTTTGGTGTCGATCGTGGCGGGGTCTGAGATTCGGGAGAAGGTGCGCTCGGAGGCGGTGCGTCGGGAGTAGGAGGTGCGGTGCGTTTTGGAGGGGTAGTCGTGCTTTTGGGTTGTCTTTGAGTTCACGTTGGGGGGCACGGTGATCGTTTGCTGGGTGCAGCAGACGGGTGGGTGCTCGGGTGGGGTGTCGATCGTGGGGTGCTGGTAGGGGAGGCTCATCGAGGCTGCTCTGAGGGGGCAGCGGATCTTGCCGCGGACGGCTGGACAGCAGACGCGGTGGTAGCCGTCTTGGTCTGTGGCGCTGATCGCGGGCAGCTTGTATTTGGCTAGCTCGGCTGTCTTTGTGTCGTGGGCGGCCGCTTGCTCTTGTGTGGCGCCGGGCGCCAGCGGTCCGAGTTCAAAGAGCGGTTTGGGTGTGGCGGGGCAGTAGAGGTTGCCGTTTGAGATCACGGCGCCTTGGTGGGTGCCGTTTGTGCCGCGGTCGTTTGGGTGCAGGTCGATCACGAGTTTTGCGCCGAGTGCGCGGATGGGCAGTGCGAAGGTCTCGGCTTGGCGGTAGGAGTAGCCACTGTCGGCGAGCAGGTCGCCGAGAATGATGTCGTTTTCTGCCATGCGTTCGATGACGGGCACGATCTGCTCGGGTGGGTCGTGTTTGGTGGAGGCGAGCGTGATCCGTCGCACTAGTTCTGGCGCGTCGGGGCCGTCCTCTTCTTTGACGATCGTGGCGGCTTGCAGGTAATACCCGAAGAACGTTTCGCTCTTGGCGGGATGGTTGGTTTTGCGATGCCCCCATGCCGCCTCGCTGTCGGCGCAGCACCCGTCTTTGTGTGGTGGTGAGGCGAAGGACTCATAGTCGGTCCAGTCGATCGCG
Source organism: uncultured Solirubrobacterales bacterium (assembly GCA_963753145.1). Lineage (GTDB taxonomy): Bacteria > Actinomycetota > Thermoleophilia > Solirubrobacterales > Solirubrobacteraceae > Palsa-744. The sequence goes on along the minus strand of CAVWAX010000001.1, from coordinate 1,715,245 downwards.
AGCGCTGTGCTCTGCGGGACGCCCAGCACGCTGACGCTGGCCTCGATCAGGGCGTCCATCGCCTCGCTGAGGGTTTGTGAGGGCTTGCCGTCGGGTTGCTCGGTGGCGAGCGAGCGGATGACGAGCGCGTAGGTGCGCTCCACTTGGCGGTAAGTGAGCTCGTGCTCGGCGCTCTTCCAGGAGACGGTCACGCCCAGGCGCCGCTTATCGGTCTCTGGCAGTCTGATCAGCGCCTGGTGGATCTTTGCCAGGTGCGCGGGACGCCCGTCTGAGATGCAGAGCAGGATCCCGAGCAGCAGCGTGCGCACGGAGAGTTGGCGGGGACGCACACCGACCGGTAGTAGCGTCTCGATCCGCTCGGGGACCCCGGAGGCGTCGATGATCGCTTCCAGGCGGTCCAGGTCGGCGGCGTCCCAGTTCACGCTGATCCTCCCAGCAGCAGGACTGTCTGTGCCTCGCTGAGAGGAGGAAGGGACGCGGCGATGTCCCCGAGGCGTTGTGAGCAGTGCACGCCGCTGGCGCTCATGAACGCTCTCAGCCCGATCAGTTTCGCCGTCTCGGCTAGCCAGGTGGCGCGCAGACGGCCTGCTTGCAGGCGTGGCAGGGACGGGTCCGCCGAGAGCGCCGCGGCGAGCGTGTCGCTGATGTTGCGCCGCTCAGGATCGCGTCCACCGACGATCAAAGCGTTCCCGGCGAACCGCGCCGCGGCCAGGAGCGGCTCATGGAAACGGGCGAGCACCGGCACTATGCGCGCTCGCTTCTCGCGTATTTCCACCACGAGCCCACCGGAGCGCTCGGTCACGTCCTCGCCACGGATGTGGCGCAGCTCACCGGCGACGATCCCCGCGCCCGCACCGAGACAGATCAGCGCCACACACCGCATCCGGCGCGCTTCGGTCGACTGCGCTTGCGCGAGACGCAGATAACCGTCGATCTCGGCGGCGCTATAAGGCGTCTTGGCGTGCTCGCGTCCCAGCGCCACCGGCAATGGGTGGGGGTGCGCGTCCAGCACGCGGACCAGATGACGAAGGTTGGTGCGCAGCGTCCGGACCGTGGCCGGCGTGAAACCCCGTGTGCCGCACAGCACGAAACGCTCGATCGTCGCGTCGCGTAGCAGCACCTCAGCGCGAAGCTCGAGCCCCACCCGCTCACCAAAAGCCGCCAGGCGAGACGCGGCGAACAAGAGCGCCCTGGCCCGCTCGGTCCTCGCCGGGCAAGCGGCTGCCACGACCCGCCGCGCGAACGCGCCCGCCGCGTCGCTGAGCCCGCACGGACGATACGCCGCGATCAGCGCGCTCACCCCGCAAACGGGGCTGCTCCCGCTGGGCACACCGTATATATACGGTAGGCTAAGGACGGAATGACCGGTACCCCTGCCAGACTGCGCCAATGAGGCCCGATCACGCCGAGCGCGAGCAGGCACGGGCGATCGCCACAGAGCTCGCCAAAATCGCCCGCACCGGCAAGGTACTGCCCGGCTCGATCACCCAACGCCAGATGCGCTGCGGAAAAACAGGCTGCGCCTGCCACGCAGACCCACCACGCCTGCACGGCCCCTACTGGCAATGGACACGCAAGCTCGCAAAAAAGACCGTCGGCAGATACCTCAACAGCACCCAAGCCGCCAACTACCAAGACTGGATCGAAAACGACCACCGCATCCGAGAACTACTCACAGCCCTAGAGGCAATCGGCATCGCCCACCTAGAAGCCGAACAACGCCACGACTAACCGCCAGCAATGTGCTCAAAACACGCTTAACGTGTGCTCGCAACCCAAGACGACCCCAAAACCGCCCGCCACCACACGGAACTCGCCAAACGTGAAGGCCTCTTGTCGTTTTCGCGGGTGTCTGTTCGTCCGCCAAGCCCTGCTGGCAAGCCGCCAGGCTACGGATAGCGACCATGCAGTCGTCGGTGCGCTCGCTCGTAGACATTGCGGGTTCTCTCGTTAACGGGGTGACGCTCGCCAAAGGCGATCAGGCTCCATGCAAGACTGGTGTCGGGCTTCTGAATCAGCTGGAACACGAATCCGTAAGGTGCCGTCGACGCGCCCTGTCCATCGAGCGGGACGTACAGCTTGCGGCAGCCAGGTAGTTTGTACCGCCCGGCCCATCGGCCTTGCAGCGCTTCCAGTCGAGGGTCATCCGCTCGGCCTCGATCGCCTTGCGAGCGCTCTGGGCCTGAGTTCGAGCCCGCGAGCGAGGACGGTAGCGCTCGACCTCCTCCTTCCACTCGATCGTGCCGAACTCGATCGAGGTGGAGGGCTGGCGGCCCGCCGAGACGTCTGACACAGTTAACCCTCGTCGTCGAAGGGGACGTCTACCGAGAGACGCTCGAAGTCCTCTGGCGAGGCAGGTTTGGTCCCTCTTTGGGCGTGCAACTCCCCCACGGCGGTGATCGATGGCTCGATCGTCACGCCGCCCTCACGATCGGGGATCACCTCATAGCGACGTCCGGCGACCTCCACGAGTTCACCGACCGTCAAATCGAGCCTCTTCACGGCAGTTGCCATCATCTGATGGTAGCTCCAACGGCGGCGAGCGCCTGGACTGAACGTTTGCCAGCGCACGGTGAGACATCTCTAACAATCAGCGATTTCCCGTAGCGACTCTTTCGCGAGCATTCGTCGCGGGGATATGCTCCATCGGCGTGACTGGGCGCGTACTCAGAAGAGCGAGGCGTAAGGTGGTTCGCGCCTTTGGTGGCGCGCGGGCCGCGGGTCTCGCGTGGGGCGCGGCGGTGCTGTGCTGCGCGCCGCTCGCCGTAGGCGCGCCGCCGCCGACCGGCACGCTGAGTGTGATGAATCCGTGCGAGACGGCGAAGTTGCGATTGCGTTGTCCGGCGCTGGTCATGTCGGCGCCATTTGAACTGCATCTCGACAGGGCCACTATTCCCGGCCGCGTCCTCCTGCGCGCAAGCAGCTCGATCGACAACCACGGAGCGGGGCCGCTCGAGCTTCGCGCTCACCGCAGCGCCGCCGGCCGTACGATCGTTTATCAGGCGATCTACGGTCGTCGCGGCGACGTGCACCTGTTTCGGACGACCGCCAAACTCGTGTTCAAGTACATCCCCGGCGAACGCTACGAATATGGCAACGTCGGCGCCGCCAGCTATTGGAAGTTCAAGCACGCCGCGGCGTTCCAGCTGTGGTCGATCGACTCCCATTTCCATGCGATCGAACTGGTGCGCACGGGGCCGAAGGTCGATTACTGCCTGCGGGACCTGATGCGCACGCACCCAACGACCGGTTCCCCGACCCAACCGGTGTATCCGGGGTGCAGTCAGGACCCATACATGCGTCGTGACGTGCTCGGCACATCGGTCGGCTGGTCAGACATTTACCCGTACGCGTACCCCGAACAGTGGATCGATGTGACAGGTCTGCGTGGGCGCTTCGCCTATGTGCAGATCGTCGATCCCGACCATCTACTGTTCGACTCCAACGCCAAGCATCACATCTCGGAGACCTACGTAGCCCTGCCGTCGGGGCGGGTGCTCGGACATCGCGTTGGTGTATCGATGCCTTGAGCCGCTGCGGTCATGTAGCGCCGATCAGGGATATATACGCTCTCCGGTGTCCTGGTCGATCAGGGCAGTCGGCCGTCACGGACGTGCGGGCCTACCGGGATAGGTCCTTAGCTCGAGCGGCTCCCGGGGCGGCTCTCCGGTGAGACGCCAGCCGTCCTCGACCGCGACGAGGATTCCGCGCCGGGACAGGTCGGCGAGGGCGCTACTGACGGTCGGGCGTCTGGCGGCTATCAGGTCCGCGAGGACCGAGTGGGTGAGGCGCAAGGGAAGCAGCACTCCGTCGGCCCGCACGCGCCCCCAGCGCCCAGCCAGATGCCAGAACAAGCTCTGCAGCCGCGTGTCGATCCGAGGGTAATGGGCGATCGCCATCAACACACCCAGATTGCGCGAGCGGTTCATGGTGCGCGCCACGAGCTGAGCCGCTATCTGTGGATAGTTCGCCGCTCGTCTCGCGAAAGCCAAATCGAGTACGGCGACCCGGGTGGGCGCTAGGACCCTCCGGCTCGTTCGCAAGGGAAGCGCGAGCGCGTCGGGCGTCTCCTGCCAGGGACGTAGCAAGTCGCCGCCCCCGAGCAGCTCGGCGCCGAAGTGGCCGTCCATCCCGGTGCGGCGGAGCACCAGGCCGTCGAGGATCAGGAGTCCCAGTCCATCGTGCGATTCGAACGGGGACCCGGCCGCGGGCCATTCGCCGGGCGGCAGAAGCGCCACCTGGGCGACACAGTCTTGGAATGCCTGGTCGCGGGCAAGCTCAGGCACGGACTCGAACAACCCGTCGTCCTCGAGTAGGACGTGACAGGCCTTGGCCGGCGCACTCACCCGCACGCAGCTGCCGCTCATGGCGCAACCATAGCGCAACGGGCGTTGTATGTAACACGCGTTGCTCGACGGCCCAATCCGGGGTGGGCGGGATCAGGGCGGCAACCAAGGAGTCGCCCACGTATGCCCTAAGGTGCGCCGGGATGACCTGGTACCTGTTCGTGTATCGCTTGCCCAACAAGAGCTCGAGCACGCGCGTGGCGGTGTGGCGCGAGCTGCGACGGATCGGAGCGCTACCACTCCAGCAGGCCGTCGTGGCCTTGCCCCAAGATGGCGGTCTCGCCGACAAGCTCGATGCGATCGCAGAGCGCGTGCGCGCGGAGGGTGGCGTCGTCTACCGCTTCGAGTTGAGTGCGTTGACCAAGGAGGACGGCGAGCGCATGCGAGCGGAATGGAACGCGCTGCGCACGCAGGAGTACGAGGAGATCGTCGAGGAGTGCCAGACCAAGTTCGAGCGCGAGATCGAGTTCGAGATTTTTCGCGGGAACCTGACGGCGGCTGAGGCCGAGGAGATCGAAGCCGACCTGGAGAAGATCAAGACATGGTTCGAGCGAGTGTCAGCGCGCGACGTGTTCGCTGTGGCCGACCGGGCGCGGGCAGAGGCGGCGATCGCCGAGTGCGAGCGGTTGCTGGAGGACTTCGTGCAAAGGGTGTACGACGCAGAGACCGAACACGGGCCTTCGCTCGAGCCCCCCGCGAACGCAGATTGGCCTGAGCGGCACGCCGGCGCGGGTTCTGAGGGCCATACCAGCGAAACCCCGTAGGCGCAGTTCGGTACGCGCCATGTGCCGTCCCTCCGGGCGGCCGCGAGCAACACCGCGTCGCCGCTTGCCACACGGGCGGCGCCCCGGTCTGTCAGCAGGCTGACCAACGATGCCCGAGTTCACACCTTGGGCACAATTGAGACGCGTGGAGGCGAAGAAGGTGCACGGGCCACCCGAACCCCGAGGCATGCCCACGGAGAAACGTGGTGGCGATCCCTGCCATCCATAAAGGAGCTCGTCGCGCATGACCGGTCGTGCCCTTCGTCCAACTCTTCTTACGCTGGCCACGCTCGTGAGCGTGTTCGCACTCGCCGCCTGCGGCGGCAACTCGAAAACCACGTCGGTCAACCAAGCCGCGGCCACCTCGGGTGGCGCCGGCAAGCCGGCCCTGCTGGTGTACTCGGCGCAGGGCTATTCGCCCAACGGAGTGAAGGCCTTCGAACAGGAAACTGGTATCCCAACCAAGCTGGTGGAAGACAGCACCGGTCCATTGCTGGCCCGCATCCAGGCTGAGAAGTCCAACCCCCAGTGGGGCCTGTTGTGGGTCGATGGCAACGAGGCATTCGCCCAGCTGGACAATGAAGGTCTGCTCAAGAAGGGCCTGACCGTTCCCACCCTGACCGCAACGGGCCAGGCGCTGGTCCCGGCCGACAAGAGCTTCGTGCCGACGGGGATCACGGGAGCGTGCACCATGATCTACAACAGCAAGACCGTGACGGCCCCGCCGACGAGCTGGCAGCAGCTGCTCGAAAGCAAGTGGTCGGGCAAGGTCGGCATGAACAACCCGGCGGTCTCCGGTCCAACATTCCCGTGTGTTGCGGGGCTGATGAACTATCTGGGCGGCGTTTCGCAGGGCAAGGCTTTCCTGGAAAAACTGAAGAGCAACGGCTTGCACGTCTCGGAAGCCAACAGCGACACGCTGCATCTGCTGGAAACGGGGCAGATCGACATCGGCCTGATCCAGAGCTCGGCGGCGATCGGCGCCGCTTCGAAGGTGTCCGGGCTGAGGGTGGGTTACCTGCCCAAGATGACGGTCCTCCCGAGTGTGATCGGCGTGGACGCCAAGGTCCCGGCGGCGGTGCAGGAAGAGGCTCAGCGCTTTGTCACCTGGGCGTTGTCCCCAGCCGGCCAGCACCAGATGCAGATCGGCGATCCCCATGGCGACTCGCTGTATTGGCCGGTGGTTCCGGCGACCAAGCCTTTGCCACTGCTGCCCGAACTGGGCACGCTCTCGGCGCAAACGATCGACCCCTACAAGTGGGGCGCCGAAGAGGCCTCGATCAACGACTGGTTCAACTCCAACATCGCTCAGTGACGCAGAGGCGGCGATCGAGATCCGCGAGAGCGGTCCACCGACGGGCACGAGATGGCGGTTGACCCGCTGAGCGGACGCGAGCTCGCACCGGCCGCTGGGGCCTTCGAGGTCCCGGCGGCCGCGTCCGGCGGCGCTCGCGCGGCAACACTCGCTCGCTATTTGCCCAGGCCGAGCCTGGCGGCGCTCATGGCGGTGCTGCTCGGGGTGCTCCTGGTGGCGCCGATAGGCGCGTTCCTGCTCGTATCGGTTTCCCCGCGTATGTTCGCCCAGGGGAGCTCTTGGTTCACGCTCGACGCCTTCAAAGAAGCCCTCAGCGGTCCATCGCTTCATGCGTTGGCGGACACGGCCCTGGTCGGGGCGGGCGCGGCGGTGCTTGCGCTTGCCTGTGCCCTACCGCTGGCCCTGCTCGTGCAGCGCACCAACCTGCTCGGGCGGCGCGTATGGCAGTTCGGCATCTGGGCGCTGCTGCTGGCCCCCAGCTACCTGGTGGCGCTCGGCTGGGAGCGGTTGTTCGAGCCGGGCGGCGTGCTTGCGCGCGCGGGTGTCGAAGCGCATTTCGTGCGTGGCCTGTTGTATGGGCCGGTGGGCGTGATCGGCGTGCTTGGCATCAAGGGGATGCCCTTTGCCTTCTTGGCCATCTCGGCGGCGCTGCCCGGGCTCGGCTCCAGCTTCGAGCATGCCGCGCGTGCGCACGGCGCGGGCCGCGGGCGCGCACTGGCGACAGTCGTGCCGATCCTCGCGCCTGCCCTTTGGACCGCGGTGGCGATCGTGTTTGCCGAGTCGATCAGCGATTTCGGTGTCGCGGCCACACTGGCCTACACATCCCATTTTCCTTTGGCCACTTTCTCGCTGTACAACGCCGTCGATAGCGAGCCGATCCAGTTCAGCCTGGCCGCCGCCATCGGTTGCACGTTGGTCGGCCTGGCGGCGATCGCGTTGCTGGCCCAGCGCAGGGCGATGCGCGGGCGCTCCTATCAGGTGCTCTCAGGAAGGATGCGTCCTCACGCTCGCCACCGGATGGGAGCGTTGGCGCACGCGTGCGCGCTCGCGGGCGTCCTCGGTTTCTTTGCGATCGCCCTGGGAGTGCCCGTATTCGGTGCGGTGAGTGCATCGTTGCTGAAGGGTCTCGGCACCCTCCAACAGGGCTTCGCGCTGAGCTTCGAAAATTACGATCGAGTGCTGTCCAGTAGTGCGTTGTACGAGCCGCTGCTCTACTCCCTGCGGCTCGCGGTCATCGTGGCGAGCGCGGTCATGGTCTTGGCGGTTCCGGTAGCGCGGCTTCTCACGCGGCGCTCGATCGGTCTCGTTGGGCGAACGCTCGACCTGGTTCTGCTTGGCGCGGTGGCTTTGCCCTCGATCGTTATGGCCGCCGGCTACATCCTCGTCTACAACCTGCCCGTGATGCACTCGCTGGGCATAGCCCTTTACGGCACCAGCGCCCTGCTCGCCATTGGGTACATGGCGGGGGCGCTGCCAAACAACGCTCGCATCCTGATCGGTCCCCTCGCGCAGTTGCATGACTCGCTGCTCGCCGGCGCGCGCACCCATGGCGCCGGCCCGACGCGTGCCTGGCGAACAGTGGCGATCCCGGTCATTTCGCGCTACATCGTGTGGGTATGGCTCTACTGCTTCGCAACCACGCTGCTGGAGCTGCCGATCTCAGAGCTGTTGTATCCGGCGGGTCAGTTCCCGCTCTCGGTGGCGATCCAGCGCCGGCTCGAAGCTTACGACTTCGCCGGAGGCACCGCGATGGAGGTGATCGCGGTGATCGGCGCCATAGTGGTCACTGCGATTGTGCTGGGCGGCTACAGGCTGCTCGCGCCCGCGGGATGGCGCAACGTGGGTGCGGCGGGGGCGAGCTCGTGAGGGTGGTCCTCGAGGTCGTTGGCGCCCAAGCGATCGTCTGCGGGGTGGACTCGTGAACGCGCTCGAGCTCAGGCGGCTAAGCAAGCGCTACGGTGAGGCGGAGGCCCTCACGGACGTGTCCCTGGCGCTTGCGCCAGGGCGCTTTCTGACGCTGCTGGGGCCGTCGGGCTCGGGCAAGTCAACGCTGATCCGATGTCTCGCGGGGATCGAGCGTCCAAGTGGCGGCGAGATCTCCTTGGCCGGTTCGCCGGTGTCGTGCGGGCGCACGCATGTGCCACCCGAGAGGCGTGACTTGGCGATGGTCTTTCAGGACTTTGCCCTGTGGCCCCACATGACCGTCGCGAGCAACGTCGCGTTCGCGCTGCGCCGTAGGCGCGTGTCGGCGGGCGAGCGATCCCAGCGGGTGTCTCGCATGCTCGCTAGGGTCGGGCTCGGACATCTCACCCAGCGCTATCCGCACGAGCTTTCAGGCGGCGAGCAGCAGCGGGTCGCGCTCGCGCGCGCCCTGGTGGGAAGACCTTCGCTACTGCTGTTCGACGAGCCCCTTTCCTCGCTCGACGCAAACCTGCGTGAGCGCTTGCGCATCGAGATCGGCACGTTGGTGCGCGAGATAGGCGCGAGCGCTGTCTACATCACCCACGATCAGGGCGAGGCTTTTGCGCTCGGTGACGAGGTGGGCGTGCTACAGAGCGGGCGACTCGTCCAACACGACACGCCTGAGGGGGTCTACCGGCGTCCGGCCAGCGCCTTCGTCGCCCGGTTCACGGGGCTTGCCGGAGAATTGCGCGGACGGGTGCTTGCTCCCGCCGGCCGAGGCGACTCGGATCGTCAGCGGGTGAGGGTTCTGCTGGAGCCCGCTGGCGCTGAGCGGGTCGGCGAGTTGCTCGCCTCCAGCGCGCTCCCACTCGCACAGGGTATGGCTGTGCAGGTTCTGCTGCGTCCGGCCGCGCTCACGATCGCCGACCCGGGGGACCCATCGGTCGCCCTGCGCGGGACGGTGCTGGACAGCGCCTTCCGCGGGCGCGGCTATGACCACGTCGTGAGATTGGGCAACGGCGCCACGCTGAACGAGATCTTCGCGGGCCATCGCCACCGGCGCGAGCAAGCGGTCGGCCTGCGTATCGACCACGACGGCTGTTTCGTGTTCCCGAGCGACGCGGGGGCTTCCCCGGCGCCTGCCGAACTAGCCGCTGCCACACAGTCTGACCATCAAGAACGACACATAGGAGCAATAGCAATGAACCGTCAACATGAAACTTCGAGAGCATGAGCGGCGCGGAGCTGGGCTTGGCCGTCTCGGTTTTCCTCGCCTGCGCGGTTGAGGCCGTGGAGGCGCTGACGATCGTGCTGGCGGTTGGCGCCACGCGCAGTTGGTCTTCGGCCCTGGCGGGTGTGGGCGCCGCCACCGTTGCGCTGGCTGCGATCGTGGCCGCTCTGGGACCGGCCCTCACCGCCCTGCCGATCGGTGTCCTCAGGGTGGTGGTCGGCGGACTCCTGCTGATCTTCGGCCTGCAGTGGTTGCGCAAGGCGATCCTGCGCTCCACCGGACTGAAGGCCAAGCACGACGAGCTCGAGACCTTTCGCGAGGAGACCGAAGCGGCGCGTGGCGTCGCGCGCGGAGCGTCGGGCCTTGACACTTATGCGTTCACAATCTCCTTCAAGGGGGTGCTCTTGGAGGGGCTGGAGGTCGCCTTCATAGTGCTCACGTTCGGCGCCAACCAACATCGAGTCGGGCTGGCCGCGGTTGCCGCCGGCGCCGCCGTGCTGGTTGTTCTCGCCGCCGGGTTGGCTGCTCGCGCGCCCTTGGCCAAGGTGCCGGAGAACACCATGAAGTTCGCCGTCGGGGTGATGCTCAGCTCGTTTGGCATGTTCTGGGGCGCCGAGGGAGCGGGCGCGAGTTGGCCGGGCGACGACGCGGCGCTGCTCGCGATCGTCCCGGGCGTGCTCATTGCGGCCAATGTGATGGTCTGGGCGTTGCGACGCTCGCTGAGGGCCGCCAAGGCAGAACCCGCGTCGACTGGAGCGGATGTGCCCGAGCTGACGAGGATGGGAATATGAGACGCGTCAAGGGGTTCTTCGTCGGCGTGTGGGAGTTCGTGGTCGGTGACGATTGGCGGACCGCGCTCGGCGTGGTGCTCGCGCTCGGCGCGACGGCGTTGCTGGCAGACGCGGGGGTCTCGGCGTGGTGGTTCATGCCCCCGGCGGTGTTTGTCCTCTTGGCTCTCTCCCTGCGCCGCGCGGCGCGCGCCATCGCTCGCATGTAGGACAGGCCGGCCGGCCTGTCCTACATGAGGGGCGGGCCGGCCGTGCGAGCTGCCCAAAGGCCCGCTTTGGGTCTCTGAGCGGGGCTTGGGCTGCCGCGGCCGGGCCGTTGCCTCTAAGCTTCATACTTGGCTTTGTCGGTCCTCAAGGTGATCTTTGTTCGCCTGGCCCGGCTCACGAGAACCAACCAACCTGGACCACACCCATCCACGTCGACCCCTACATAGTCCTGGGCAGCGCCATCATCGGCTTCCTGGTCGGCATGACGGGGGCGGGCGGTGGCGCCTTGATGACGCCGATGCTGATCCTGCTGTTTGGCGTGCAGCCGGCGGCCGCGATCTCCTCGGACCTGGTCGCCGCGGTGGTGATGCGCCCGATCGGGGCGGCGGTGCACCTGCGCAAGGGCACCGTCAACCTGCGCCTGGTCGGATGGATGGTGCTCGGCTCGGCGCCGATGGCCTTCTTTGGCGCCTACCTGCTGCACCTGATGGGCAACGCCAAGGCGGCCCAACACAACATCGAGGTCGCGCTCGGCGCCGCGCTGCTGGTCGGTGCGACGGCGATGGTGCTGCGCTACGTACTCGACCGGCGCGGAGGCTCGCGTCGCACAGCCACCGTGCACGAGATCGTGCCCCGTCCGCTGCCCACGGTGGCGATCGGGATGATCGGGGGGATCATCGTCGGGATGACCTCAGTTGGGTCCGGTTCGCTGATGATCATCATGCTTTTGTTTCTGTATCCGCTGCTCAGCGCCGGTCAGCTCGTGGGCACCGACCTCACCCAGGCGGTGCCCTTGACGCTGGCGGCCGCCCTGGGCGCACTGGTGTTCGGACACGTCGTGTTCGGCGTCACCGCCTCTTTGATCCTTGGCAGCGTGCCCGCCGTGTTCGTCGGCTCGCTCGTCTCCTCCAGCGCCCCGGACCGCTACGTGCGACCGATGATCACCTTCGTCGTCGCCGCCTCCGGGCTCAAGTACGTCGGCGTCGGCACCACCGCGCTCGGCTGGATCCTCTGCGCGACCCTCCTCTTCGGGGCCGCGTTCTGGCTGCTCTACGCGCGTCCTGCCCAGCGCGCGGCCTCCTCGGAGGAGCGTGCGCTTGGGGGCCCTGGCGCAGCGTCTGAGAACGGCGGTCCGCCGGCCCTCGTGGACGCCGAGTCGGCTCGCATCGATTAGCACGACCCACGCCCCCAGAGTCGCGCCGTTCTGGGTGCAAAACGTATGGTAGTAGTGGTGCGTTTTGTATGATAGATCGCTGGCGTTTTGTATGATAGAAAGGCGGCGTGTTGTATGATAGAAAGGCGGCGTTTTGTATGATAAGTCGCCGGCCATGTGTATGATTGGGCTATGTTGCAACGCGCGATACAGGAGCACTATCGAGATGCGCTGGCCACGCGGCGTGTCACGGTCGTCACGGGCCCACGCCAGGCCGGCAAGACCACACTCGTGCGCAGCCAGCTTGGAGCACACCGGCGGAACGATGCGCAGCCTGGACGAAGAGGGGGTGCTGGCGGTGGCCCTGGACGATCCCGTCGGGTTCGTCGGGCTTGGTCGCAGGCCCCTCGTGATCGACGAGGTCCAGCGCGGCGGCGAACCCTTGATACGAGCGATCAAGGCGCAGGTGGACCGCGACAGGAGTCCCGGTCAATTCGTGTTGACCGGATCTTCCAACTTCCTGACCGTCCCGACGCTCTCGGAGTCGTTGGCTGGGAGGGCCGGGTTCGTGGAGGTGTGGCCATTCACCCAAGGCGAGCTCGCCGGGCGCGCGGATCGCTTCGTCGACGTCGCCTTCGGCGGCCCGGACGCTCTGAGCGCCTACGATCCCGGCGGCTCCACGCGCGAGGAGCTGCTGAACAGGGTTTGCGCCGGAGGCTACCCAGAGATTCACGCGCTCCCCGCGCGCCAGCGCCCGGGATGGTTCCGCGATTACGTGCGCACCACCATCGAGCGGGATGTGGTCGAGATGTCAGGCATCAGAAAGGTGGCGCAAACCAGGCAGCTGCTACGTCTGCTGGGTGCTCGCTCGGGCTGCGAGCTGGTGATGCAGAGCGTGATCGCGGATTCCGGGCTCGAGCGTCAAGCGGTTTACGACCACACCGCTTGGCTGGAGACCATCCACCTCGTCACGAGGCTGCCCGCATGGGCGCGCAACCTCACCACACGGGTCAAGAAGCGTCCCAAGGTGTTCATCACGGACCCGGGCCTCGCGGCGTGGCTCGTCGGCAAGACGCCGACGATGCTCGAAGATCCAACCGACCCCGCGACCGGCCCACTGGTCGAGACCTTCGTCTTCGCCGAATTGCGACGTCAGCTGACCTGGGCCGCTCGCGAAGCGACGATGTTCCATTGGCGGGACCGATCCGGCGCCGAGGTCGACTTCGTGCTCGAGGCCAACGACGGTCAGGTCGTCGCGATCGAGGTCAAGGTCGGACGCACCGCCAAGCGCGACTGGTTTCGCTGGCTCGAGCGGATGCGCGACGCCTTGGGAGACAGCTTCGTAGTCGGCGTCGTCCTCTATGGCGGCGAGCACGTGCTGCCGTTTGGGGACCGCCTCATGGCGGTTCCGATCTCGGCCCTGTGGGAGGCGGGCGCGGCTCCGAGCGCTGCCAGCTCCTCGTAGGTCACGGCCGTCCGGTTGGCGGCGGTGCGTTTGAGGACCCACTCCAGGGCCAGCATGTGTCGGGGGTCGTCGAGGTCGGCCGGGTGTAGGTCAAGGCGCAAGGTCGAGCCCGACACGAGTGCGCCGGCGCGCAGCAGCGCGGGCGAGAGCGCCTTGCGCAGCCGCCCGCCGCTGGAGAGCGCGATCGGCGGGCCGAGCAGCTCGCGCCGGGCGCTCTCGGCCCGCTCGCCGTCGCCCAGTCGGGCGGCGGCCGGGTGGGCTCTGTGCAGGCCGAGCAGGGCCGTCCACCATTGGAAGCGCTCGCTCAGGGTCTCCCGCAGGGCGGGCGTATAGGCGTAGCCCGGCGCCACGAAGCCGCGCGGCTCCAGGCCGGCCAGCTTGAGCACTCGCCTGCCGGCGTCCACGGCGCGGCGGGTCTCCAGTGGATCGAGGCCCAAGAACTCGGTTTCGCGATCCGCGCCGAACGCTCGTGCGAAGCCTTCCATCCCCTCGGCGCGGCCGGTCCAGGCGCGCGCTCTGCCTGGGCGCAGATGCTGGAAGCCGTGCTGGGCGACCGCGTCGCCGCCGCGCTCGCGCTCGATCAGCCACTGGACCATCTCGGGAGAGCGCTCGGCCAAAGGGTGCAGGTCGCGGGCGGGGATCACCAGCAGGGTGACTTGGCGCACGCCGTGGTCGTCCAGCCAGTCGCGGATCAGCGCGCAGCGCTCGAACGTGGCGGGCTCGATGTCGTGCAGGGCCACGGCCAGCGTGCGACGCGAACCGGATGGGTGGCCCTTGGCGCTCATGCCACCAAGCGGTCGGTGCTCAGCGCGCCTTGCGCGTCGCCCGAGAGCGCGCTCCTGTAGCCGCCGGCGAGGCGCTCCAGGGCGCGATCCCAGGTGCGCTCGCGCGCCGCGCTCAACCCGGCCTTGGCCAGGCGCTCGCGCAGCAGCGGAGTGGACGCCAACTCGATCAGCCCGTCGGCCAGTTGGGCGGAATCGGCCGCGCGCAACAGGCCGCTCACGCGATCCTCGACGAGCGTTAGCGGGCCGCCCGCGGCCACCGCCAGCACCGGCAAGCCGGAGGCCTGCGCCTCGAGGATCACCTGGCCGAATGTGTCCGTCGAGCTGGGGAACAGGAACACGTCGGCCGACGCGTACGCGCGCGCCAGCTGTGCGCCCTGTAGCCAACCCAGGAATGTGGCGTCCGTGCCGACGCGCTCGCGCACCCGGTCCTGCTCTGGGCCGCCGCCGGCGAGCACGAGGTGCAGCCGCGGGTCCTGCGCCTTGGCCCGCAGAAAGCTTTCCACCAACAGCTCGGCGCCCTTCTCGTGGGTGATCCTGCCGGCGTAGAGCACGTCGATGCGCCCGTCCTCGCCGCGCTCGCGCAGCGAGGGATCGAAGCGCGAGGTGTCAACGCCGCGATCCCAGCGCACGATCTTCTCCGCCTTCATCCCGATCGAGGCGAGTCCCTCGTCGGACGCCCGGCTGGGGGAGAGCACCAGGTCGCAGGCGTTGTAGAAGGTCGCGACCGCCATCGCCATCGCGTCGGCAAGGCCTTGGCTTTGGGAGCGCAGCTTGGCGTAGGCGGTCAGCTCTGTGTGGTAGCTGCCGATCAGCGGCAGTCCGAGCGCCCGTGCCAGCAGCGCTCCCGCCACCCCGACCGGGCCCGGCGAGCAGACATGCAGTGCGTCGAAGTCTCCCTCGGCCAGCGCGGCCGCGGCCGCGGCCAGGCTGGGCACGCCGATCGTCAGGCCCGGGTAGTGGGGCACCTCGAGCTCGACCGCGGCCGACAGGCGCCGGTCCACGTCGGGGTCGGTCGCGACGACCTCGACTTCGAAGCCCGGCACGCCGCGTCCGCGAATCTCTTCGATCGTGCGGCTAACCCCGTGCGTCGAGCCGATCCCGTCGGCGAGGATCGCCACGCGCGGCATTTCGTCCTCGGCGCTTGCCGCATAGCGCGCGAGCTTGGCGCACTCGTTGCCCAAGAACGCGGTCGCCGGGGCGTAGGGGATCGCAGCGATGCAGCTCTCGAACAGCTGGGCCGCGGCGGCGCTCAGGCCGCGCTCGTCGGCCACGCCCGCGCCTTCCGAGCCGGCGCTGGGAGCCCCGGTCGCGCGCACGGCCACTTCGACCGCCTCGCGCAGCTTGCGCTCGTGCAGCCTGCAGGCCCTGCGGTAGAGGTCGGAGTGGCTGAAGTCGTCCTCTTGCATGTAGGCGATCAGCCCCCGCTCATCGAGGTGGTCGAGCTCGACGGCCGCAAGCCAGGCCCGCAGCAGGCCGCGCGCGTCGGCCGGCGCGAGGTCCGAGCCGGTGGCGCCTTCGCGGGCGTCGCCCTCTGCGACCAGCCGCTGGATCATCGTCATCACTCGCCTCGGATCGGGCGTGGCGGGATCGCCGTAGTGCTCGTCGCGGCCCAGTGAGCGGGCGGCCAGCGCGATCGCTGCGTGCGCCCACTTGGCGGCGCTTCCCTGCTTGCCTTTGGCCGAGACCCTGCCGGCGCGCATGTGGGCCAAGAACTCCTGTGGCGTGCTTGCCGCCGGGGCCTCGGTCCAAGTGCGCCCGATGTCAACTCCCGCGTGATCGTCGCTGCCGCCGATGCCGGTGCCGTCGAGCGTGGCCACGTACATCGCGGCCGGGCGGTTCAACTCCTTTGCGCGCGCTCCGTTGCGCGTCTCCCAGATGTCGAACAGCTCTGCCAGGCGGCGCCTGTGACGGGCGGTGAGCGGGGCTCCCACCGCGTAGTAGGGGTGAGCCAGGGCGCAGGCTATGTCCCGGTCGTAGAGATACATCGCGCACAGCTCCACGTCGCCGCTGTTCGCCTGCAGCCACTCGTGGTCCTCAGGCGTGATCCCGTAGCAGAGGACGTGCACGGCCTGAGGCTCGCCGCGGAAGTGGGCGGTGAGCTCCTCGGAGACGAACACGTCCGGGCGGTCGGCGATCTCCATCGCGCCGTCGATCGTGTCGTGGTCGGTGATCGTCACGAAGTCCATGCCCCGGCGCTTGGCCAGCTCGTAGACCTCCTCGGGGGGCGTAGCGCACTCGGGCAGGCCCAAGGCCCGCTGCACGCCGAGCTTTGAAATCTGCGAGGCGGTGGAGTGACAGTGCATGTCGGCCCGCGTGGCCGTGGGCGTAGCGGCGGTCTGCGCGCTCGGGTCGTGTGCATCGGCCCGGCTGGTCGAGCTTTCCATTTCTGATCCTCTCGGTCTTTTCTCTTATGACCAACAGGTTCTCCCTGCAAATGGCTGGGTTTGTGACCAGTCGGGGATTATCTTGTAAACGATTGGTGAACGCCCGATCGCCTGCGCGGCCTTTGGGCGGCGACAATGCGCCGCAGGCGTGCGCAAACCTGCTCAGCGCTAGGCGGCACCGACGCTCCGTCCCAGCGACTCGCCGGCTGCGGTGGGCGCGAGGGAGGCTTAGTGCTCTGGCTCGGAAGTTCGCCTACGTATTCGTTCAGGCTGCTCGGGCGGCGGGTAGGTCGAGGCGTTGGGCGAGGCGGTCGAGGTCGGCGCGGGTGAACTTCCACTCGAATGGCGCGGCGATGTGCTCGTAGCGGCGGCCGAACCCGAGTAGCTGCTGTTCGAGTGCGTCGAGGTCGGGAAAGTCGTTGGGGGTCAGGACCTTGCGTTGGACGATCGAGAAGTAGATCTCGGCCTGGTTGAGCCAGCTGGCGTGCACGGGGGTGTGGACCAGGATTAGGTTCTCGTAGCGGCCCTGGAGGCGTTTGATCGAGGCTTTGCCGCGGTGCGCGGAGCCGTTGTCGACGATCACGAACACCCGCTGTGCCTTGCAGTAGGGCTCGACGCTCATGAACTGCTCGACGAGCGCATCGAACGGGACGATGCCGTCGGCGGGGGCGCAGCGGTCGAACAGCTTCGCGCGGCGGGCGTCCCAGGCGGCGAAGTAACACAGGGCGCCGCGCCGTTCGTACTCGTGCTCGACGCGCTGCCCACGTTTGATGCCGGGCTTGGCTGGCATCGTCGCGTGCCTGCGGTGCCGCGCTTGGATCGAGGGCTTCTCATCACAGCACACGACGTAGTCGCCGGGGTGCAGCAGCTCGCCTTCCCAGCGGCCTTGGTACAGGTCGAGGATGCGGCCGGCCTTGACGGTGAACTCGGGGTCGCGCGGAAAGATCCAGGAGCGGTACTGCCAGGGCTTGATCGCGTCTTCTGAGAGCCAGCGCCAGACCGTCACGCCGGAGATCTGCTCGCAGATCCCGCGCGCTACAACCTCGCGCGCGAGCTCGATCGAGGACCAGCGCGCCAGCGGCACCTCGCTATTGGCGGGCCGCTCGCACGCCAGCCGGATCACCTCAGCCCGCACCTGAGGGGGGAAAAGCCGACGGTCTGCCGCGCCGGGGCCGATCCTCCAGACCGGCCAAGCGCTGCTCGAAGAACCGCTTTCGCCACTGCGAGACCACGTCCCGCCCGCACCGCAACCGGGTGGCGATCTGATCGTTGCGCAGGCCTTCGGCCGCCATCAACACCATCTGCGCCCTGGTCACCTGCCAATACGGCAACGTATATGAACGCGCCAGCGTCTCCAACACTGCGCGCTCCTTGTCGCTGAGTTCAATCAGATACGGGCTATGCCTCGGCATCAGCGTCCCTTCGCGAGACAACAGGATGCCAGGCACGCTACGGCTGAGAGCGGACGCTAATACGTCGCCCTATTTACGTAGAGGAGCACTTAGACAGGGACAGTCGGAGCCCCCGCCAGAGCCGCCACCACGCCCGCGGCCCCCGCGATAAGCAACGTAGGCACCACCCCGCGTTGCAACACGAGCAACGCGACCGCCGCCGCGCCGAGCACGACGTACTGCCACCCCTGCGAGATTGCCCCCGCGAGCGGCACAGCTGAGCCGACAATCGCCCCGGCCGCCGCGGGCGCCGCCCCCGCGAGGAACGCAAGCACGCGCTCGTTGGCCAGCAGCCGCTCGAAGCGCGCGGCGCCGATCAAAATGAACGAGAAGGACGGCGCAAACGCGACGAGCGCCGCAAACAGCCCACCGGGCACCCCGCCGGCCGAGTAGCCCACCGCGGCGACAGTCTGAGTGACCGGCCCCGGCGTAACCTGCCCGAGCGCGACCGCGTTGAGGAACTGGGCGTGACTCATCCAGTGGTAGGTGTTGACAGCGTCGGCCTGCATCAGCGGCACGATCACGAAGCCCCCGCCGAAGGCGAGCGCGCCCACCTTCAACGCGGTCCAGGCGAGCGCCCACGTACCTCCAGGCTCGGCGCTCGCCGCGAGCGAGGCGGCGCCTGCGCCGAGCCGTGTGGCGCTGAGCCGCATGACCTCGTGCAACGTGGCGCCGGGCTGTGTGGCCCCAAGTCGCCCCGGCGCGCGCAACGCATGGCCCGGCCGAGCTGGGACGAGCCACGCCTGCAAAGCGAGGCCTCCGCGCGCACCGCCCCGCCACAGGAGCTCGAGCGCGCCGCAGCCGAGCAGCACCAGCACGAGCCACGGCCCGAGCGTCGCCGCTGCGGCGCCGCCGGCAAGCGCATACAGCCCAACCCGCACCCGCGCGCGCTTGTGCGCCCGCGCAAAGATTGGTCCGGCCACGCCCAGGCCGGCGCGCAGCGCGACGGCGGCGACCGCGGCGCCAGCGCCCATGCCGGCGCCGCGCACCCATTGCGGCGGCGAGCCCGCCAGGAACAGCGCTGACAGCGCGAGGATCAGCACCAGCCCGGGCGCGATGAAGCACAGCCCGCCGAGCAGGGCACCGCAGTTGCCGCGCAGGCGCCAGGCACAGTAGATCGCCAGCTGGGTCGAGGCGGGCCCCGGCAGCAGGTTGACGGCCGCCAGGGCTCGCTCGAACTGAGCATCCGAGAGCCAAGCGCGCCGCGTGACGCACAGGTCGCGCAGCAGCGACACGTGCGCGGGCGGCCCGCCGAAGCCGATGCACCCGATGCGTCCCCACTCGCGCACGATCTGGCCAAGCGAAGGCGCTCCGCTTTGCTTGGTCGGGGTCATCGGCGCCCGTCCTGTTGCTAACGCCGCCTGAGCCACTCGGCCAACAGCGGGTCGAGCAGGTGCGGTGTACCGTGCTCGTCGCGCTGAACGTGCCGTTCGTCTTTCAGCAGGCGCTCGAGCGCGTCGCGCAGCGTGGAGCGGGGGGTTCGGTGCTCGTCGGCCGTGTGGCTGCCGGTGGGCGCTTGTTTGTCGGCGAGCGCTATCAGCACGATGCGCTCGGCGCGCCCGAGACCGTCCCAGACGGCTTGGTGGGAGTCCCGCGTCTCGGCGAGCGCACGTTCGATCGCGTCGAGCGTCGGGTCGGTCCTCGGCGCGTCGTCGCTGAGCAGGTTGTACAGGTGGTGGGCGAGCAGCAGCGTGCGCTGGGGGTGGCCCTGCGTGAACACCAGTAGCTCGTCCACCGCGTCTTCGGGGTGCAGACCGTCGGCGGTCATCATCGCGGCGATGTCGTGCGCCGCCTCCGCCGTTGGCAGCGCCGGCAATCGCAACGGTCTGGCCTGTCCGTAGAAAGGGCGCTCGTGGTCGGCGAATAGGGCGCGCATGAGCGACGGTTGGCTGCCGGCGAACACGTAGGCGGCGGCGCCGGCGTGGTGCTGGATGGCTGAGCGCAACAGGCCGTCGAGGGCTTCGTCGGCGAGCAGCAGGTCCTGAAACTCGTCCAAGCAGACGATGGTGAGGTCCCCGTCGGCGTCGTGCAGAGCGAGCGGCACGTTCAGCAACTCGAGTAGCGCGGCGCGTGCGTCGTCGCCGCCCACGTCCGGATGCGCGGGCGAGAGTTCCAGTCGCAGGCCCGGGAGTGCCGCTGAGATCCCCAGTCGCGCGCTCCAGCGCCGCGCGCTGCGGCGGGGGTCGTCCGGGAGCGTGCTGTAGACGGCGGCGAACCGCGCCGCCACGTCCGCGACGGTGGTCACCCGCGAGAGGTCGACCCGGACCGCTCGGTGTCCGACGTTCCGCATCGAGGCTACGTGCGCGTCCAGGAGGCTCGTCTTGCCGTATCGGCGTGGCGCCGCCAGCCAGATCGCGACGCCATCCGCGGCCGCGCGCTGCAGGGTTCCAAGCTCCCCGCGACGGTCGATCAGTCGCGCCGGATCGACAGGTCCCTGATAATTGAACGGATTCACCGCACATCATTGTACGGGTTTACCGCCAGGGCTCCGTTTGAAACGGCGCGTGTGCCCGCCGCTCGCATATGCTCTGGCCGCATATGCACGAACCGATCTCCTACTTCCAGGCCATCGTCCTAGGGCTGGTCCAGGGCGTCGCCGAGCCGTTCCCCATCTCGAGCCTCGGGCACGGCGTGGTCCTGCCGACCCTGTTCGGGTGGAACATCCACCAGAACGACAAATACTTCCTCACGTTCCTGGTGGCCACCCATATCGCCACCGCCTTGGTCCTGCTCGCCTTCTTCTTCAAGGACTGGGTGCGGATCGTGACCGGCATCCTGCGCTCGCTGCGACTGCGCGAGATCCGCCCCGACGACGTCGACGCGCGCCTCGGCTGGCTGCTCGTGGTCGGCACGATCCCGGCCGGCATCATCGGACTGGTGCTCGAGAAAGCGCTCCGCTCGCTGTTTGCCTCAGCCTCGTTCGCGGCCGCCTTCCTGATCGTCAACGGCATCGCCCTGCTCCTGTTCGAGCGCCTGCGCAAGCGTCCCCCCCGGCCCGGGGATTATTTGGGCGACGCCGATGTGCGCATCGCCAAACTCAAGTGGACCCAGGCGATCGCGGTCGGAACATCCCAGGCCGCCGCCCTCATACCAGGCATCTCCCGCTCGGGCTTCTCGATGGGTGGAGGATTGCTCGTCGGGCTATCGAACGAGGACGCCGCCCGCTACAGCTTCCTGCTCGCCACCCCCATCATCTTCGCCGCCGGCCTGCTGAAGCTGCCCGAACTGCTCGGCTCCACCGGCAACGGCGTGCGCGGCCAGGCGCTCGTGGGGGGCCTCTGCGCGGCGCTCACGACCTTCTTCGCGGTCAAGTTCCTGCTGCGCTGGTTCCAAACCAACACGCTCACCCCGTTCGGGGTCTACTGCATTGCGCTCGGGCTCGTGGCGACGCTGACTATTGCGCTGTAGCGCTCTTCGGCCCGCTCTGAAACCAGGCGAAGGCAAAGCAGCCCAGCGCGACGACGAGCGCTGCGATCCCGTGCTTGCCGTGGTGATGGCCCGCTTCCTTGTCCCCCGCCGACACGTGGCCCGGGAAGAAGGAGGGCAGCGAATGGGACGGCTCCACGAAGTACACGATCGCCACGATCACGAGGATCACGCCGAGGACGATCGCCGGGATCACGAGCTTTCGTAGGGTGGTAGCGCTCATCGCCGCCCAAGAGTAGATCATTCGCTCGATGCTTCCCCGCCCGAAGACCCCTCCCCGAATGTTCGAGACGCGCAGTCAGGCTTGGAGCGAAGCAGGCCTGCTGGGCCAGGTCAGCCCGGGCGCGGTCCGTCGCGCGCGCTGGGAGGCCTTCCTGCTCATCCCCCTGTTCGTGGGCGTGGTCGTGCTCTACGAATACCGCTACGACCTGCTCGGCCTGAACGAGCGCGGCAAAGGCGACCTGGAATGGCTGAGGACGCCCATCAACTTCGTGACGGTCATCGTCCTGATGATCCTCGGCTGGGCGATCGCCCGCGACGTCGGCCGCGCCTTCGGCCCGGCCCTGTTCCGGCGCATGGACCCGGCCGCGGCTGGCACCCTCGGCTTCGTGATTCGCCTCTTGACCGTGGCGGTGGCCTTTGTCGTGGCCCTGGGGATCGCGGGCGTCAACCCACGCACGCTCGCGCTAGGCGGAGCCTTCACCGCCGTGATCCTCGGGCTTGCCGCCCAGCAGACCCTGGGCAACATGTTCGCCGGCACGGTCCTGCTCAGCGCCCGTCCCTTCAGGGTCGGCGACCAGGTGCGCCTGCAAGGGGGACCCCTGGCGGGCCAGCTCGAAGGCACGGTGTCCTCGCTGGGCCTGCTCTACACCACCTTCGCGACCGAGGAGGGGCCGATCATGGTGCCCAACAGCGTCGTGCTCAACGTCGCGGTGCTGCCACGCGGGCGCCGCCGCGACGGGGGCGCGAGTTGATGGGCATATACCACTTGCTAACACGTGGGCATATCGACCTGCTACGGTCGTGCGGTCTGGCCGGCTAAAAAACCCGGCGAAAAGCAGTGCAAGCTCTCGCAGGTCGAAGCTCTAAGAGGCATCCTCCGCGTAGTAGCACGCACATATCGTGGAGGAAAAATCACATGCCTACTGGCACCGTGAAGTGGTTCAGCGACGACAAGGGGTTCGGCTTCATCACCCCCGATGATGGCGACAAGGACCTGTTCGTGCACCACACAGGGATCAACGGCGAAGGCTATCGCTCGCTGCAGGAGGGCACCAAGGTGTCCTACGACGCGGAGCAGGGCGACAAGGGCCCGAAGGCCGTAAACGTCACGACGATCTAAGTCGTCGCGAAAGCAGCAAGGTCCACCTGAGTGGGCATTCGGGCTGATCCCGTCGCGGAGAAGCGTCCATGACGGGATACGCCCACAGCGAGAAGCATGTCGTCGGGGCCCCGCGGGGCCCCGCCGCCGTTCGGGCTCGCAAAGAACCGCTGTCGGGCGCCGAGGCGCGTCCGAGGCGCGTCGACGCGGCGCTCGGGGTCGGGGCGCTGGTCGTGATCCTGGCATGTGCGCTACTGGTCGTCGTGGCGGCGGCCGACCGGCCGAGCATCCTCGCGGCTACCACCACGCCGCACTTCTTCCCGCACTGGATGGCCGGTCCGCTGGGCGGATTGTGGCCGTCGCTGACGCGCTCGACCAAGGCGCTGCGCTACCTGTTCAGCGGCGCGATCGTGCTCATGTACGTGAGCTACGTGGTCGGGCTGCGCTACGTGCCAAGGCTGTCCGCGCCTTGGGCGATCGGGGCGGTGATCGGGGTGCACCTGATCATGTTCTCGGCGCCGCCGCTGGCTTTGACAGACATCTTCAACTACGTCAACTACGGGCGCATGGAGGTCGTGCATCACCTGAACCCGTATACGACGGTGCCCGTGCTCGAGCCCCACAGCGACCCGAGCTACGCGCTCAGCAACTGGCACCAGCTGCTGAGCCCCTACGGGCCTGTGTTCACGCTGCTGACGTTCGCCGTCGTGCCGCTCGGCGTGGCCGCGTCGTTCTGGACGCTCAAGGGCCTGTTGATGCTGACCAGCCTGGGCATCGTCTGGTTGGTTTGGCGCTCGGCGCGCTTGATCGGTCGCGACCCGGTCGCCGCGATCGTGCTGGTGGGCCTCAACCCGATCGTCCTGATCTGGGGTTTGGGGGGGGATCACAACGATTTTTTGATGATGTTTTTTGTCGTGCTCGGCTTCTACCTGTTGCTGCGCGCCGGCACGATGCCTGGGGCGCTCCGGGGCGTCGCGAGGCGTGCCGGGCGGGATGAGAGCGGCTCGCGGCCTGCCGGAGACGAGCTCGAGGAGCCCGAAGCGGGGCTTTGGTCGGCCGCACTGCTCGGCGCCGGCGCGGCGCTCGTGACGGCCGTGGCGATTAAGGCCTCGGCGGCGATCCTGTTGCCGGTGGTGCTGGCGGCGCTCGCGCACAGGCGACGCGATCTGACGCAGGTCGTGCTCGGGATGATCCTCGGCGGGATCGTGCTCGGGGTGTGCAGCGTGGTGGCGTTCGGGCCGCACTTCCCCGATCTGGCCACGCAGGGGCGGCTTGTGACGATGGTGAGCATGCCCAACCTGCTGGGGCTGGCGCTCGGGCTGGGCGGGGAGACCGAAGCGCTGCGCATCGTACTCAGCGCCGTGCTCGTGGTCTGCGTGGCGGCGTGCTCTGTGCACGCATGGCGCCGGCGGGAGTCGTTGACCGGCGCCGGCTGGGCCTCGGTTGCGCTGCTCGTGACGCTTGCCTGGGTGCTGCCTTGGTACGTGCTTTGGGTGCTGCCGCTCGCCGCGCTCTCGGGCTCGCGGCGCTTGCGCGGCGCGGCGCTCTTGTTGGGGGTCTATTTCATCGTGGCCTGGGCGCCGGTGACGGGATACGCGTTCGACGCGATCGGCTTTCATCCCGAAAAGACGGCGCTCGGGCGGCTGCACCAGCGCTATGTCAAGGAACTCCTCTACTGATGGCGGTGCGCGCGCCGAGGACCTCTGACGAGGAGCTGTTGGGGGCCGAGCACGCGGTCCTCGAAAGCGTCCACACCGACGAGGAGCGCCTTGAGCGGATGCGCAGGGAGATGGGGGAGGGGTTCGCCGCGCTGGCGGACATCGGGCGCGGCGTGTCCCTGTTCGGCTCGGCGCGCACTGGGCCCGAGGAGCCGGGCTATGGGCAGGCGCGCGAGGTCGCGCGGATGCTCGGGCAGGCGGGGTTCGCGATCATCACGGGCGGGGGGCCGGGGATGATGCAGGCCGCAAATCAGGGGGCGCGCGACGCGGGCGCGACGTCGGTGGGGTTGAACATCCAGCTGCCCTTCGAGCAGCGCTTCAATCCTTACGTTAACATACCGCTGCGCTTCCACTACTTCTTTACGCGCAAGGTCATGTTCGTGCGCTACTCGTGCGCCTTCGTGGTGATGCCCGGCGGCTACGGCACGATGGACGAGCTGTTCGAGGCGCTGACCTTGATCCAGACGGGCAAGATCCTGCACTTCCCGGTGGTGCTCTTGGGCAACCACTACTGGAACGGCCTGCTCGACTGGCTGCGCGCCACGATGCTCGCCGAGGGCAAGATCTCCACCGGCGACATCGACCTGCTCCAGATTGCCGATTCCCCGGAGCAGGCCGTGGCGATCGTGGAGCGCGCCGCCGCGCGTCAGGGTCGCGGCTGACGGCCCGCGAAGTTATTTGGCAAATCTGCCAAGCTCATATGGCATAATTGCCATTATGGCCAGGCTGCGATCCAGGGACCTGTTCCCCTCCGACGAGCCGATTCGCGCTCCCGCCAAGTTGATCGGGCGCGAGAGCGACGTCGAGGAGTTGGTCTCGCAGCTTTCGAATGGCCTGCACCGCATAGTCGCCGCGCCGAGACGCACAGGCAAGAGCACTCTCTGTGGCGCCGCGCTGGGCGTCTTGCGTCGCGAAGGCTTCTACACGGTCGCGGTCAACCTGTTCAAAGAGACCAACGCGGCGGCGCTCGCCGAGAGCCTTGTGCGCGGGACGCTTGCCAACCGCTCGACTCTGACGCAGCTGCTCGCGCGCGTCCGCGACGTCGGCACGCTCACCGGGCGCTCCTTGACAGCCGTCCTGCGCTTGAAGTCCGAGCTCGGCGAGGCCGTGGAGGTAGCCTTCGAGCCTTCGCTCGCGCGCCGCGACCCGGATCGCCAATTGGATGCGGCGCTGGCGCTGTTGCAGCGCATCGCAGCGCGCGACGATAGGCAGCTGGTCCTCTTCGCGGATGAGCTGCAGGAGCTCTCGACCGGCGCGTACGGCGATCCCGATCGGGTCATGCAGCGTCTGCGAAGCGCCCTGCACGACTCTCCGCGCGTGACCTGCCTTTTCGCCGGCAGCGTGGAGCACCTCATGCGCGACATGTTCGCCAACCAGCATCGCGCGCTCTACCAGTTCGGCGGCTTTCACGAGCTCTCCGCAATCGCGCCGGACGAGTGGTATGCAGGGTTGGCGGAGCGCTTCGAGCAGGACCGGTGCAGCGTCAACGCCGAGGCGCTGGAGCGGATCGTCGCGGCCGGGGAGGAGCATCCGCGCTCGACGATGCTGATCGCTCAACAGACGCATCGCGTGTCCGTCGAGGACGAAGTCCGCCACATCGATGCCACGCTGGCCGAGCGCGGCTACCGAGGCGCA
The DNA here is from genome assembly GCA_963753145.1 of uncultured Solirubrobacterales bacterium. GTDB lineage: Bacteria > Actinomycetota > Thermoleophilia > Solirubrobacterales > Solirubrobacteraceae > Palsa-744. Next base: position 1,689,354 of record CAVWAX010000001.1, on the reverse strand, counting down.
CTCGCCGACGACGCGGCGCGGCACGACGACCTGATCGATCGCGTGCGTTCGCTCGGCGTCATCGCGCTTGCGGTGACGGTCAGGCTCGCTCGCCGGCAGTCGCCGTACTCGCGCCTGGAGAACAAGGCGGCCAATCGCGCCTTGCACGCGCTCGCCGACGCGTCGATCGTGGTGCGTCCAGCCGGGCACGGATCGTGGGCTCTCGCCGACCCGCTGTTTGCGGCCTATGTGCGCACGGAGATCAGCGTCGGCTGAACGTCCTTCGAGCGCTTACGCGGCGCCGGGCGGCCCGCTGGCCCGCTGCTCGCCATCGGCCATGCGTCCGTCGCGCCCGACGTAGCCGTCCTTGCCGCCGGCGCACAGGTAGACGGCGTCGCCGTCGCCAACGTTGCGAACCTTGCGCAGTGTAGCGGCGTCCACGCGCGCCGAGCCTCCCTCGGCCAGACGATGGGTGGAGCCGTCGCCGAACTCCATCTCGATCGTGCCACGGTGCACGAAGTAGAGCTCCTCCTGCTCGTCGTGGTAGTGGCTGCCGGTTTCATAGCCGGCCGGCATCGAGATCACGTTGACCCCGAACGCCGTCACGCCTAGGCCGGTGCGCAGCTTGCGAAAGCCGTAGCCCTCGCCGAGCGCGTCGAGGTCGGGCGCAACCGCGTAGCCCTCGCCGGCGATCACGTCGGGGTACTCTGAGGATGCCTCCATGGGGTCTCCTTTGGTCGGTGTCGAATCGGTCGGCTGTGCGGGCGCTCAGCGGTCAGTGGTTGGCGACGGTGCCGCCCTCGGGTGAGAGCGGCCGGTCCTCGGCGGCCCAGCGAACCAGCCCGCCTCGCATCGAGAGGGCCTCGTAGCCCGAGGCGCGGAACGCCTGGGCGGCCATGTCCGAGCGCGCGCCGACGCGGCAATAGAAGACGACCGGCAGCTCCCGGTCGATCTCGGAGGCGCGCGAGGTGAGCTCGATCATCGGGATGTGGCGTGTGTCGGCGATGTGGCCGGCTTCGCGCTCGTAGGGCTCGCGCACGTCCACCACTTGCAGTGCCTCGCCGCGCTGCATCAGATCGACGAGCTCGGCAGGGTCGATGTCGGTCTGGGAACTCATCATCGGAGCATGAGACTAGCGGGGAGACTAGGATCAAACGATGCAAGAGACCCTCAGCGACACCTACACCATCCCGCGGGAGCATCTGGACTTCTGCGCCACGATAAGACAGATCGCGCAGGAGAAGATCGCACCGCGCTCGGCGGAGATCGACGAGCAGGCTGAGTATCCGTGGGACATCCGCAAAGTGCTGGGCGAACAGGACATCTTGGGGCTGCCGTTTCCGACCGAGTACGGCGGCACGGGCACCGGCACGCTGATGCTCAACATGGGGGTCGAGGAGATCGCCAAGGTTGACGCGGCGTGCGCGTTGATCTTGATGGTGCAGGAGCTCGGGACGCTGCCGATCCAGCTGTTCGGCTCGGACGAGCTCAAGGAGCGCTTCCTGCCCAAGTGCGCCTCCGGGGAGTGGTCGCCCGCGTTTGCGCTCTCAGAGCCCGAAGCGGGCTCCGATCCGGCCGGGATGCAGACGACCGCCGTGTGGGACGGCTCGGGCGCACCAGGCGAAGGCGAGGGCGAGTGGGTCATCAACGGCACCAAGAACTGGATCTCCAACCTGGGGATCGCCGACTTCTACATCACCTTCGCCGTGACCGATCGCGAGAGCAAGCGGATTACCGCGTTCGTGGTCGAGGCCGACCGGCCGGGCTTCAGCGTGGGCAAGCTCGAGCACAAGCTCGGCATCAGGGCCTCGCCGACCGGCCAGCCGATCTACGAGGAGGTGCGGGTGCCGCAGGCGAACGTGATCGGCGAGGTCGGTCGCGGTTTGAGCGTGGCCTTGGGCACGCTTGAGCGCACGCGCCTGGGCGCTGCCGCGCAGGCTGTCGGGATCGCGCAGGGGGCCACCGACTATGCGGTCGCCTATGCGCGCGAGCGCAAGCAGTTCGGGCGGGCGATCAACGAGTTCCAAGGCATCCAGTTCAAGCTCGCCGATATGGAAATCAAAACGGCGGCGGCGCGCGAGCTGCTCTACAAGGCTTGCGCGATGGCCGACCAAGGCCATCCGCAGCGCGCCAAGTACTCCTCAATGGCCAAGGTGTTCTGTTCGGATACCGCGATGGCGGTGACCGTGGACGCCGTGCAGGTGTTGGGCGGCTACGGTTATGTCAAGGAGTATCCGGTGGAGCGCATGATGCGAGACGCGAAGATCACCCAGATCTATGAGGGCACGAACGAGATCCAGCGGCTCGTGATCGCCCGCACGCTGAAGTAGGAGTCGGAGTGCGCGCGTCGAGGTCGCCAGGCGCCTTCGGCAACACTCGGCGTGTCGCGATCGCTGCGTTCGTCGCCTTGGCCCTGGGCCTTGTCGTGCTGGTCGTGGGGCAGGGCTTCAGCACGATCCCGTTTGTGCGCGGCGTCGAGGAGATCGTGCTGGGCGCGCTGATGATCGCCGTGCTCACCGGCGCGGTCGCGTTCGTGGCGGTGCACTTGGCGGGTTGGCACGATCCGGAGTCGGAGGACGAGTTCGAAGAGCTCGTGCGCCACTCCGAGGAGCTGGCCCGCGAAGGGCTCGTAGCGGACCCCGACGAAGAGGAGTTCATGGCGCTGGATCCGCTCAACGACGAGGACTTCGAAGAGCTCGTGCGCGACGCGCTGGACGACCTGCCCGACCTGTTGCGCAACGCGCTCGCGCACGTCGCGGTGGTTATCTCAGATGGAGGCCGCGCGCGCGGCGCCTATGGTCTCTACCAGGGCGCGACGGTGGCGCGCGACGACGTGCACGATCGCATCGTGATCTTCAGGGACACGATCCGTCGCGACTTCGGCCACGACCCCGGGCTGCTGCGCGAACAGGTGACCAAGACCGTGCGCCACGAGCTGGCCCACCACGTCGGCTTCGACGAGTTGGGCGTATCGCGCTTGGACCTTTAGGCCCATCCCGATCTCACATAAGATGCGCTCTGCTCCCGCGCCGTGCGGGACGGGTGGGAGGGGTCCGTCCCCGCAAACGAAATATCAAGGAGAGCACACATGCCTGAAGCTGTGATCGTCGACGCCATCCGTACGCCCATCGGGCGGGCCGTGAAGGGGTCGCTCAAGTCAGTGCGCGCCGACGACCTCGCCTCGATCCCGCTGAAGGCGATCGTGGAGCGCAACCCCAAGGTCGAGCAGAGCTCGATCGGCGACGTGATGATGGGCTGCGGCTACGGCGAGGGCGAGCAGGGCTACAACGTCGCCCGCATCGCCTCGCTGATCGCCGGCCTCGACTACCACGTGCCGGGTACGACCGTCAATCGCTTCTGCGCTTCCTCCTTGCAGACGATCAGGATGGCCTTCCACGCGATCAAAGCGGGCGAGGGCGACACCTACATCTCGGCGGGCGTCGAGGCTGTCTCGCGCGCCGGTCGCGGCTCGGCCCAGTTCGAGTTCCACCCCTTGGTGGACGGCTCGGAGGGCTCGCTCTACAACGTCTACATTCCGATGGGCATGACCGCCGAGAACGTGGCCGACGAACGCAAAGTCTCGCGCGAGGCCCAGGACGAGTGGGCGCTGATCTCGCAAACGCGCGCGGTCGAGGCGCAGGCCAGCGGGCACTTCGACAGGGAAATCATCCCGGTCACCGTGCCCGCCCACAAAGACGTGGATAAGGAGGGCAACGAGATCGACGTGCCCGAGACGGTCGTCACCAAGGACGACGGCCCCAGGCCGGGCACGACGCTCGAGAAGCTGGCGGCTTTGAAGCCGGTGTTCAAGCCGGACGGGAGCGTGACAGCCGGCAACGCCTGCCCGCTCAACGACGGCGCCGCCGCGGTACTCGTGATGTCAGAAGAAAAGGCCTCCGCGCTCGGCCTGGAGCCCAAGGCGCGCATCGTCGCCTCGACCGTCGCCGCGATCAGGCCTGAGGTGATGGGCCTCGGTCCGATCCCCGCGATCAAAGCGCTCTTGGAGAAGGCCGGCAAGAAGATCGAGGACATCGACGTGGTCGAGATCAACGAGGCGTTCGCTGCCCAGATCGTGCCCTGCATGGACGAGCTTGGGATCGCCGAGGAGCAGCTCAACCCGTTCGGCGGCGCGATCGCGCTCGGCCACCCGTTCGGCATGACCGGCGCTCGCATCATGACCACCCTGCTCAACAACCTCGAGACCAAGGGTGGCAAGTTCGGTATCGAGTCGATGTGCGTCGCCGGCGGCATGGGCATGGCGATGCTCGTCGAAAGGCTCTAAAGACAAGTTCGGAGTAGCGGGTCCGCGCCACGTACCGTCGCAGGCGCGGACTACGCTGCGTCGTCCATGGGACGACGGCAGCGGGAGAACGAGTTTCAGAACCTCAGCGATGATGAGGTTTCACGTCGCGCTCGCGATAAGCGCCTGCCTCGAGCAGAGCGTCGTCGCTATCAGCGAGAGGAGAAGTTTCGTGGATTGCGAGATAAGCGCAAGCGACGGTGAGCTGGATACCATGACTACTATGGGCAGCGGTCGGTATCGAGGGAGGGCGTGGCTGCGACAGCATCTACCGGACGTGCTCGCGAGGCTTGCCCCGAAGGGTCGCGGCGACTGTGGCGCTCATGAGTGGTATCGCGTGGACGAGCACACGTGGCGGTGCTACTACTGCCAGCCTGCCGTTGCGACGTCCTCGCCGTGGACGCGCGAGGAGCAGCTGCGGCACACGCTAGGTGGGATCAACTCGACTCTGCGGACTGTGGCGGCACGCGGCGAGCCGGCAGGCGAGCGGGAGCTCGCCGAGCTGCGTCGGCTTATCGAGGAGGCGCTTGACGCTCTGCCCGAGGAGGAGCAGCGGCTCAAGCGGTTGGCGTCAGCCCGCGCCAACGAACTTCCTGGTCTGGCCCAAGCTTCTTGAGGGCGCTCAGCGTTGGTGCGGGCCCCGATCGCCCCAGGCGCTCAGCGCGGGGGCATGCGCAGGGCGCCGTCGAGGCGGATGACCTCGCCGTTGAGCATGCGGTTCTCGACGATGTGACACGCGAGCTGGGCGTACTCGGCTGGAGCGCCCAGGCGCTGGGGGAACGGCACGCCGGCGCCGAGCTTTTGGCGCGCTTCCTCGGGTAGCGCGGCGAGTAGCGGCGTGTCGAACAGGCCCGGGGCGATCGTGTTGACGCGGATGCCCTGTCCGGCGAGGTCGCGGGCCGCGGGCAGCGTCATGCCGACGATGCCACCCTTGGATGCCGAGTAGGCGATCTGGCCGATCTGCCCGTCATACGCCGCGATCGACGCGGTGTTGACGCACACGCCGCGTTCGCCGTCCTCGGCGGGCTCGGCCGCGATCATCGCGGTGGCCGCGTAGCGCAGGACGTTGAAGGTCCCGATCAAGTTGATCTGGATCGTCGTCTCGAACGGCATCAGCGGATGGGGACCCTTCGAGCCGGCCACCTTCTGGGCCCAGCCGATCCCGGCGCAACACACTGCGATCCGCAACCCGCCCGGAGCGGCGGCAGCGCGCTCGACTGCGCCCTGCACCTGGTCCTCCTCGCGCACGTCGCACGGCGCGAACTCGACGCCCAGCTCGGAGGCGAGCGCCTTGCCCTTCTCGGCGTTGACATCGGCGATCGTGACCTTCGCCCCAAGCTCGTGTAGGCGCCTGACGGTCGCCTCGCCGAGTCCCGAGGCGCCGCCGACGACGAGCGCCGAGCTTTCCTGGATCCGCATGAGGGGGAGGCTACCGATTTGGGTCGCGAAGGATCGTGCGCAGAGCGTGGGTGCGAGCGACGAGCGAAGCGGCGTCAGCCGACCGGGCGCGACAGGGTTATCGCGAACAGCTCGTCGGGGTCGGTCAACCAGTCGACGATCTCCATGCCCGCCGCCGAGAGGTCGTCCTCGACGCGCTCCTGGGTGAACTTGGCGCTGATCTCGGTGCGCATCTCCTCGCCCTCCTCGAAGCGCACCGACAGGCCCAGGTCGCGCACCGTCGTCGTGTGCGCACGGCGGGCGCGCAGGCGCATCTCGATCCACTCGTGCTCGCGGTCGAACAGGGCCACGTGCTCGAAGTCCTCGGGATCGAAGTCGGCTTGCAGCTCGCGGTTGAGCACCGTCAGCAGGTTGCGGTTGAACTCCGCCGTGACCCCTTGCGCGTCGTCGTAGGCCTGCGTCAGGACCTCCGGGTCCTTGACCAGGTCGGTGCCCATCAGCAGATGGTCTTCGGGCCCGAGCAGCTTCGCGATCTCGCGCAAGAAGCGCCGGCGCGAGCCGGGCGGGAAGTTGCCGATCGTGCCGCCCAAGAACACCACCACGCGCGGCCCCCCAGCCGCCGGCACGCGGTCCAGGTGGCGTTCGAAGTCGCCGATCACGCCGTGCACACGCAGACCAGGGAACTCCTCGGTCAGCTCATGGGCGCAATCGCGCACCATGCTCTCCGTGACATCGACCGGGATATACAGCTTCAGCGTGCCCGCCCTGTGCAGCGCGTCCAGCAGCACCCTCGTCTTGGCCGCCGTCCCCGAGCCGAGCTCCACCAACTCCTCGGCGCCGGTCGCGCTCGCGAGTCGCTCGGCCGCCTCCTGCAGAATCGAACGCTCCGTGCGCGTCGGGTAGTACTCGGGCAGCTCGCAGATCTGGTCGAACAACTCCGCTCCGCGCGCGTCGTAGAAGTGCTTGGGCGGCAGCTCCTTGAACGGCTTGGTCAATCCGTCGAGCACGTCGTCGGCGAGCGAGCGCTCCTGGCCCTCGTGCAGGTAGGAGTCGATAGTGATGGTCCGCTCCGGATCGGCTACCGGCTCCATCGTCGCGTCCTTTCGCCGATCCGCCGGCGCGGCGGCTCGCACCCCGTCATGTCAGGTCCCTCGCCAGGCGCACGCCGCTGAAGATCTGGCTGCGGATCGGCAGGTCCCAGTTGCGAAACGTCGTGGTCTTCACGCGCGGGCTGGTCGCCCATGAGCCCCCGCGCAAGACCCTGTAGTCCTCGCCGAAGAACACTTCGGAGTACTCCCTATAGGGATGCGCCACGAAACCTTGATACCCGGAAAAGCAACTACTAGTCCACTCCCACACCTGCCCCACCGCGCCCAGCAGCCCCAGCGACGCCGCCTTCTCCCACTCGGCCTCGCTCGGCAGCCTCGCTCCCTGTGCCTGTGCGAACTCCTGCGCCTCGAACCAGCTCACGTGGCACACGGGCGCCTCGGGAGGGCCGTGGAGCGCGTCCGGGTGTGCCGCGCGCGGGCCCATCGCGCGGGTCCAGCTCATGTTGGTGACCGGCAGGGCGGCGATCTGGAAAGCGGGCAGCTCGACGGTGTGGCGCGGGCGCTCGTTGTCATAGGCGAACCCGTCCGGTGGGGCGCCCATCTCGAAGGCTCCGGCCGGCACCGTGATCCATGCGTCCGCCTCCTCGCTCGGCCGAGCATCCGCTCCGAGCGAGTCGGCGTCGCCCAGCGCCGCCAGTGCGGGCTCGCCTGCGGGCAGCAGGTCCGCGAGCGCCATCGTCTGGCGCATCGTCTCGGTGTGCTGGAGCTCGTGGCGCAGCACCATCTCGAACACGCTCCCGTCGCCGAGTCCCACGCTCGTGAGGACCTGCTCGGTGCGTGCGCGCACGTCCTCCAGGTAGCGGCGCGCGTCGACGGGGCCGAGCAGCTCGACCTCCCCCCGAACGGCTCGCGGGGTCTCGAAAGCGTCGTACAGCTCTGCCAGATCGGGCCGCAGCAGCTCCAAGCCGCCGTGGCGATGGGCCAGCCAGAGGTCCTCGTAGGCGGCGATGTGAGCCAGGTCCCAAACGAGCGGGCTCATGATCGGCGAGAGAACTGCTTCGAGCTGTGGGTCGCTCAGATGGGCGATCAGCGCGAAGGTGGCCGCTCTTACTTCTCGTAGAGCCGCCAGCGCGTCCTTCGGCTCAGAGCCGACGGGGCCTTCGGGAGCGATGGGGTCGCGCGGTGCGATCGTTGCCATAGCTTCGCCTCGCCACTGTAGAAGGTTAAGCGCGCACGCGAAGCAAACCTCCGCGCGGCTTCGCCCGCGAGCCGCTCAGAGTCGGCTCCCGGCGCCGCGGCTCGCGGTCACGGTGTCATCGCCTCGGCGGCGGCCAAGGCGGGTCCGTAGGTTGGGTCGCGCAACAGCGACTGCCTGATGCCCTCGCCCAAGATCCCGCTCTCACCGCGCGAGGCGCCCAAGATCGTCCATTCGCGTTCGCGTCCCTGCGCGTCGCGGCTGCGCGCCCGCAGTCCGCCCGTGCCTCGCTTGAGTCCCACGCGCCGTCCGCTGCTCGTGCAAACGGCCAAGCTCTCGATCCCGGGCACCGTCTGCTCCGCGGCCTGCTCCAGTTTGATCGCGATCGTTTGCGCCTCTCCCGCGCCCGCCGTGTCCTCGGACGGCGGTGCGGTGGCGCTGCCAGTCAATACCGCGCCTCTCGCCGTCAGCGGGCTTGCGGTCCAGCCCAGGCGCGAGCCCAACCAGCCCACGAGCAGCATCGCCGCGACCGTCGAGTCTGGATGGTGGCGCACCGACACCCTCTCGATCCGTTCCAGCTCGGCGCGCATCGCGGGCGAGTCGAACGCGGCCGCCACCCGCTCGCGCCACGGGGTGCTTCGAAGCCAAGCCAGAGTCGACCACGTAAGCGCGCTCGCGCAACTCGCAGGCCCTGCCCAGCGCGGCGCGCCACGACGGCTCGTCCTGCGAGTCCACGAGCACCGCCTGCGATAGCTCCAGCAGCTCGTCGACCGCCTCGGGATAGCCGTGGGGGGACCACAGCAACGTCGCCAAGTCGGTCACCACGAGTGGGTCGACGATCGTCACCAAGTCGTCCAGGTGGCGCTCGCCGATCTCCACCGTCACCGTCTCGCGCAGCAACCCCAGCTCGCCCTGCTTGGGTTCGATGTCGGTCGCCACAACCGCCCTCGCGTCCAATCGAGTGCGTCCGGCCTCGTAGGAGAGCACGACCAAGCGAGACGCGTGATAGCGCCCCACGCGGGCCAGCCGGTTGGCGATCTCCCCGCTGTAGGCGCTGTCGACGAACACGATCATGTTCAGCGCCCGCGAAGGCGCGAGCGCGCCGCTCTCCTCGTGGCGCTGCTTGACCAGCTCGCGCAACGCGCTTTCGATCGCGTCCGGCGTCGTTCCTTCCGCGCTCCAAACCGCGTCGGGCAGCGATCCCGAAGCAACGCTCATCGCGAGCTCGCCGGCTCCTGGGCAAAGCCTCGCCGCGACCCCACTGGATCCCCCGCCATGCCCGCTCCGCCCGCGGACGCCATCAGATCGCCCGCCAGGCCTGCTCGGCACGCAGAATCTTCTCGGCCTCCGCGGGCCCTTGCGAGCCCGCCTTGTACTGGGCGATGTGCCCGTGTCCGTCCCCCGAGGGCTCAGGCGGGGTGGACTCCCAATATTTGAGGATCGGGTCGCAGATGCGCCACTGTGCCTCGACCTCGTCGTCCCTGGTGAACAGCGTCGCGTCGCCGCGCATGGCGTCGGTGATCAGTCGCTCGTACGCCTCCGGCGACTGCGACAAGAACGACGTCCCATACAAGAACTCCATGTGCACCGGCCTGATCACCATGCGCGAGCCCGGGATCTTTGCGCCCAGGCGCAGCGAGACCCCCTCGTTGGGCTGCAGCGTCAGGATCAACTGGTTGGGCAGCACCCCAAGCGAGCCGTCTTGGCTAAAGGCCAGGTGTGGCACCGGCTTCAAGGTCACCGCGATCTCGGTCACTTTGCGAGCCAACCGCTTGCCGGTCCTCAAATAGAAGGGCACGCCCGCCCAGCGCCAGTTATCCACCTCCAAGCGCATCGCCGCGAACGTCTCGGTCGTGGAGTCGCTCGGGATGCCCGGCTCTTCCAGATAGCCCGCCACGTCCTCCCCGCCGGCATGTCCCTTCGCGTATTGAGCCCTCACCGCCATCCCGGGGATCTCAGAGTCGATCGGCTCGGCGATCGACTGCAGCACCTTGACCTTCTCGTTGCGCACCTCCTCGGCGGTGAAGCTGACCGGCGGCTCCATCGCTACATGGCACAGCAGCTGCAACATGTGGTTCTGGATCAGATCGCGCAACGCGCCCGCGTGGTCGTAGTAGCCGGCCCGCGTCCCGATGCCGATGTCCTCGGCCGCCGTGATCTGCACCTGGTCGATGTAGTTGCGATTCCACAGCGGCTCGAACATGCCGTTGGCGAACCTGAACGCCATCATGTTCTGCACGGTCTCCTTGCCCAGGTAATGGTCGATGCGAAAGACCTGCTGCTCCTCGAAGACGCCCAACACCGTCCGGTTGAGCTCGCGAGCCTCCTCAAGCGAAGTCCCAAACGGCTTCTCGATCACCACCCGCACCTCGGCTCCCTCGTGGCGGTTGAGCCCCTGCTCGCCGAGCGCCCTCACGATCACCGGAAAGAACGAAGGCGCTGTCGAGAGGTAGAAGGCGCGGCTGAGCGGCTCGCCCGCGCGCTCCTCGAAGCGGCCGAGCGTCTTCTGCAGCTTGGCGTAGACCTTCTCGTCGTCGAAGGTGCCCTGCACGTACTTCACGTCCTCGAGCAGCCGCCCCAGCACCTCGGGGTCCGGGGTCCGGCGCGAGAACTGTCTGATCGCCTGCTCGCACTCCTCGCGGTAGTCCTCGTGTTCCTTCTCGCGGCGCGCCACCCCCACGAGGTGAAAGCGCTCCGGCAGCGCGCCCTCGTGGGCCAGGTTGTAGAGGGCGGGCAACAGCTTGCGGCGAGCCAGGTCGCCCGTGGCGCCGAAGATGACCAAGCTGGTCGGCGCGACGGGCAAGCGCTCCAATCCGGCCGTCAGCGGATTCTCCTGCTCGTCGATGCCACCTCCCGCCGCCTGCCCCGCATGGGGTGCCCGTCGATCGGCGGCGACGGCGCTCACTTCTTTGGCGCCTGCTTGACCGCGTGGCCCCCGAATTGGTTGCGCAGCGCGGCCAGCACCCTATGGGCGAACTCTCCGTTGCCGCGCGAGGACAGGCGCTCATACAGCGAAGCCGTGATCACCGGCGTCGGCACGTCGTTGGCGGTGGCGTCCTCGATCGTCCAGCGTCCCTCGCCCGAGTCGGCCGTCCAGCCCTCGATCTTCTGCAATTCGTTGCCGTCCGCCTCGAACGCCCTGGCCGCCAGTTCGCAAAGCCAAGAGCGCACGACCGAGCCCTGGTTCCAAAGGTGGGCGATCTTGGCGTTGTCGAGCTCGTACTCGCAAGCGTCGAACACGTCGAAGCCCTCCGCGTAGGCCTGCATCAAGCCGTACTCGACGCCGTTGTGGACCATCTTCACGTAGTGCCCCGCGCCCGGTCCGCCGAAGCGTAGCCAGCCCCGCTGCCCGATCGCGTCGACGCTGTCGGCGCTGGTCGGCGGCGCCAGCACGTCCAGGATGGGGGACAGCTGCTTGACCGCGGCGGGCGGTCCGCCGACCATCATGCAGTAGCCCACGTCGATGCCCCACACGCCGCCGGAGACGCCCACGTCCACGTAGCGGATGCCCTGCTTGGCCAGTTCCTTGGCGCGCCGCTTGTCGTCGACCCACTTGGAGTTGCCGCCGTCGACGATAGTGTCGCCCTTCTCGAGCAGCTTGGCCAGCTTGTCCACGGTCTGCTGCGTAGGATCGCCGGCCGGCACCATGATCCATACCATGCGCGGCGCCTTCAGCTTCTTGACCATGTCCGCCAGCGAGCTCGCGCCGCGCGCCCCGTTCTTGACGGCCTGCGCGACGGCGCCCTTGTCGAAGTCGAAGGCGACGACCTCGTGCTCGGAGTCGCGGCGGATGCGGTGCACCATGTTTCCGCCCATCTTGCCCAGTCCGACGAATCCGATTTCGCTCATCGTCGGCAATCCTAGCCTGCTCGTGTAGGTTTTCGTCTCGATGAGCCCAGATTCTTCTTCGGTTCCCTCCACGCGACCCGACCGCAACCTTGCCTTGGATCTGGTCCGCGTCACCGAGTTCGCCGCCCTGGCGGCCGCGCCCTTGGTGGGTATGGGCGACAAGGAGGCCGCCGACCAGGCTGCCGTTGACGGCATGCGCTACGCCCTGCACTCGGTCGCGATGGACGGCACCGTCGTGATCGGCGAGGGCGAGAAGGACGAGGCGCCGATGCTCTACAACGGCGAGCGTATCGGCGACGGCTCCCCGCCCGAGGTTGACATCGCCGTCGATCCACTCGAGGGAACGACCCTCGCGGCGCACGGAATGCCCTCCGCCCTGGCCGTGATCGCACTGTCGGCGAAGGGCACCATGTTCGACCCCGGCCCCTGCGTCTACATGGAAAAGATGGCTGGGCGTCCCGAGATCGCGGACCTGCTCGATCTCGACCGCCCGCTCGCCGAGACGGTCAAGCTGATCGCCGAGCGCAAGGGCCACGCGATCGGCGACGTGATCGTCGTCGTGCTTGACCGCCCCCGCCACGAGCAGGGCATCCGCGAGATCCGCGAGGCGGGCGCGCGCGTGCGCCTGATTCCCCACGGCGACGTGTCCGCGTCCTTGCTCGCGGTCACCGAGCGCTCTCCGGTCGACCTCCTGTGGGGCATCGGGGGCACGCCCGAGGGAGTCATTTCCGCCGCCGCCATCAAGTGCCTCGGCGGCCAGCTGCTCGGGAGGCTGTGGCCGCGCAACGATCAGGAGCGCAGCGCGGCCCTCGAGGCCGGCTATGACCTGCAGCGCGTCCTGACCCGCGACGACCTGGTCGCCGGCGAGGACGTCTTCTTCTCGGCCACCGGCATCACCGACGGCGACGTCCTGCAGGGCGTGCGCTACCCCTCCGCCGGCGGCGCCACCACCGAATCGCTGGTCACCCGCTCGCGCTCGGGCACCGTGCGCCGCATCCGCGCCACGCACGACCGCGCCAAGCTGCGTGCGCTCAGCGGCGACTCTCGCTTCGGCTAGGCTCCAAGCGGCCCACCTTCGACTCCGCGAGGTCCAGGCGCGCCAGCGAGCGCAGGAAGCCGTGGGTCACGAACACGTGGATCTTGGCCTGCGTGGCGTTGTACACGCGCCGCCCGAAGCCCGAAGCGATCGCAGGATGGAAGTTGGCGACCTCCACTTCGACCTGCAACCTGCCCTCGCCCGGCGTAGCGTCGGCGAGCCTGCGCACCTCGATCTGCAGGTGGCCATGGCCGCCCCGCCCCCCGCGCGCCACGAGCAGGCCGCGCTCGATGCGCCAACGCACCAAGCCATGCGAGTCGTCGAGCTCGTATTCGGGCGCCCCGAACGTGAGCAGCTTCAAGGGTCGCGCCAGCAGCACCACCGAGCGTTCGGACTCGCCGTAGAGCACCCGCACAGTCCCGAGCGTCACGCGAGTCAGAAAGCGCCAATAGGTGCGCGCCAATCGCTCCAGGTTGGCCGCGGTCCACAGCCGCTCGAGCTCGGAGCTCGGCATCGTCACGTCCGCCGCCTGCACCGAGCGCATAGCTCCGCTGGCGCGATTCTCGGTCGTGTGGTCCACCAACTCCGACACTTTCGCGATCTTCGGCGCGCGCCCCACTCCTCAAGGCTATACCGCGAAGCCAGCCCTTCTCAGAGGAGACCTCGGCCCACGGGCCTTCGCTCGCGCCTCCCCGGCGAGCGCACGACACCGCGCACGCGCGGCCCCGCCTGGCCCGTTGATTGGATGTGCCGTATTTGCGTAAAGAAGGACCTAATCCCTGTCGATGACGGCCCCGAGTTGTCCTGCGCTGCTGATATCAACGTCCCGTGAGCGAGTTCCCAGACTCCACCGCCGAGGCTGCCCTCGAACGCCTCAGACGCGCCACGAGCGCTGCTCAGCAGCTGTGCGATGTGCTGTTCCAGGAACTCCACGAGGAGCTCTCAGCGCCCGAGGGCACGCGCCTGGCGGCGCTCTCACAACGCCTGGCCGAGGTCGCCTCGACGGTCGCCTTGCTCGCGCCGTCCCAACCCCGCGACGCCCCCGCGCCGATCGCCCCCGCGCCCGCGGGACGGCCCGCCGGCGAGCGGCGCGTCCCACCGGCCGGCGCAGGTCGCGACGCCCGCTCCTCGGGCGTGCCGTCCGAAAGCGTCCCCGCGCCCGCGGGCCGGCCCGCCGGCGAGCGGCGCACCCCGCCGGCGCCCACCTTCCGCGCCCCTGCCCAACCGGCTGGCGGCGATCCCGCGGCCAGCTACGCGCTCGGCTCCGAGGCGGTGCCTACAAAGCTCATCGACGAGCAGGCCCCAGGCGCGACCGCGGCGTCGATGGCCAGCGTCCAGCCAATCCAACCCGAGATCGAGATCAGAGACGTCCGCCGCGAAGAGGGCCCCTCCGCCTGGGTCTCCTCGGTAGGACGCTTGCTCGCCCGCCACGCCGAGGACGGCCTCCCGTTCGCGGTCCTGCTCGTCGAGATCGTCGACGTCGCCCATCTCGAGCGCTCCGAGACCCCGCACGACCTCCACGGCCTGGTCGCCAAGGTCGAGGCCGCCGTCGGTGAGGGGATGCGCTCCAGCGACCACCTCTCGCGCGAGACCCTCGGCCGCTACTGGCTCGTCGCGCCCGAGACCAACGGCACCGGCGCGCGCATGCTCGCCGAGCGCTTGGCCCGGCTGGTGCGCACCTCCGCGTCCCATCGCGGCGTCCCCATGGAGGTCGCGATCGGCATCGCCGTCTGTCCCGACGACGGCACCGAGGCCCCCGCCTTGGCCGCCCGCGCCGACCTAGGCGTCTACTCCGCCCGCGCCACCGGGCGCTCGATCGCCCACACCGACCCGCCGGCGTAAGGCCCGCCGGGCAGCGGGTCAGGCGGCGGCGGTGCCGCCGGCGGCCACCGCTTCGGGGCTTGGCATCGCTTCGGCCGGCACGCCCAACAGCGGGTTGTTAGGGGCCTCGCCGACGACCTTGGTCTTGATCCGCACCGTTTCCCTGATCGTCAGGGCGCTGGCCGCCCCCCAGGTGAGGTCCCATGTGGCGTGGTGGGCATACGGTCCGCGATCGATCACCGGGACCGTCAAGCGGTGGCCCTTGTAGTTGACCAACACGAGCGTCCCGCAAGGCAGCGTGCGGTTCGCCACGCCCACGATGACCGGGCTCATGGTCTGCCCGCAAGCGGTCTTCTGGCCGTAGAAGCCGGGCCCGAACCAGGTCGCGATCTGCGCGCCGTGGGGACTCGGCGCCGTCGTAGCCGGGGTCCCGCCGGGCGCGCTCGAGCCACCCGTCGCGCCCAGCGCGATCGGGGTCTGTGCGCCCGCGCCCAGGAGCGCGATGGCCACAGCAAGCAGCGTCTTGTTCGCAAACGTTCGGTTCATGTGAAGCGGCGCCTACGGGGTCAGCTGACGGGCTCGCGCGTAACCGCGCTACAGCCTGAAACACAGGCCGATTCGCCCCCGCACGCGCCTTCCCCGACTCCGGAGCTTGCGCTGTGCATTGGGTCCCCCGTTCCTCGTAGCCTGGGCTTCGAAGACTCGGCGTCCGCGCAGTATACAGACTCGCCCGACGCCTTTTGCGGCTCGTGCGCGCCCTGCTCTACGGGCGTCGCAGCAGCGAGAAAGCGTCCTTCAGGATGCGCCCGCCCGCGGCCAGGCCCGAGTTGGCGAGCTCCCCGAAGATGTCCGCGACAGACTCCACAAGCTCCACCCCGCTGGGCGGATTCACGGTCTTGCCCAGCTCGACCTCCTCCTCGGGCTCATAGCCTTGCTTGGGGGCCTTCGGCGCGGGGGGCGTGCGCGCGGGGGCGGGCCTGGGCCTGGGCCTGGGCCTGGGCTTGGGCTTGGTGGCCTTGGCCGCGGTCTTCTTGGGAGCGCGCGGCTTGCGCGGCTTGGGCGTCGGCTTTGGATCGGCAGTCGGCTGTGCCTTGCCTGCGGGCTGTGCCTTGCCCGTGGACTTTGGCTTGGCCCTCGCCGGTCGCGGCTTGGCTGTGTCCGCCCGCTTGCGCGCCGCCTCCCTGCGCGGACTGGCCCGCTGTGGCCTGGTGCGGGGCAGCGCCGCCAACACTCCGCCCTCGACCGGGTTCTCGGCACGGCTCTCAGGGCTGTTCGTCTCGCGTGCGCTCAAGCTGTCCCAATCATCGCGCACCGGCCCCCTTGCGCGCGGCGCGCCCCTCTTGTGCGCAAGGTGCGCCCTTTTTCGCCACGGCGCCGTCCGGACGCGTTAGGATGGACGCGTACATCTGAGCTGTACCGTCGGGAGGGTTTCGGCCACATTCCCGGCTAAGGTAGTCCTCGAACAGCGCCCTGAGGCGGCCCATCGGCGGGCACGCGATCTCGGGGTCTCCCGACGGAAACGGAAAAACGCATGTCAGTGGTGGAACTGCAAGAGCTGGAAGAGGTCAAGAACCTGCTCACCAAGGGTCAGCAGGTGGGAGTACTCACGTTCGCCGAGATATCGACGGCGACGTCGGATCTGGACCTGGACGAGTCCGACGTCGAGGAGCTCCACGGCTACCTCGAGAAATCTGAGATCGAGCTTGTAGAGGACATCGACCCGGCCACCGCCGCCGGATCGCAGGTCGAACGCGCGCCGGACAAGCGCGGTCGGCGCAAGGCCAAGACGGCACTCGACCTGAAGCCCGACATGACCACCGACAGCCTCCAGCTGTTCCTCAAGGACATCGGCAAGGTGCGCCTGCTCACCGCCCAAGAGGAGGTGGACTTGGCCAAGCGCATCGAGCGCGGCGATCTCGACGCCAAGCAGAAGATGGTCGAGTCCAACCTGCGCTTGGTTGTCTCGATCGCCAAGAACTACCGCAACCAGGGGCTACCCTTCCTGGACCTGATCCAAGAGGGCACGCTCGGCCTGGTGCGCGCCGCCGAGAAGTTCGATTACCGCAAGGGCTTCAAGTTCTCCACCTACGCCACGTGGTGGATCCGCCAGGCGATTGCCCGAGCGCTCGCCGACAAGGCCCGCACGATCCGCATCCCCGTGCACGTCGTCGAGAAGCTCAACAAGATCGGCCGCGCCGAGCGCAAGCTCGTCACCGAGCTCGGCCGCGAGCCCACGGCCGATGAGATCGCCGAGGTCACCGGGATCGACCCCGAAGAGGTCGACTCGATCAAGCGCTCCGCCCAAGCCCCCGTCTCCCTGGAGAAGCCTGTCGGCGACGAGGAGGAGTCGGAGTTCGGCCAGTTCATCGCCGACGAGCGCGCCGAGTCCCCGTACGAGCGCGCCGCCGAGATCCTCACCAAGGAGGCCTTGCGCGAGGCCCTCGAGAACCTCTCCTACCGCGAGCGCCGCGTCTTGGAGCTGCGCTACGGCTTGGGCGGCGAGCACCCGCGCACCTTGGATGAGGTCGGGCGCACGTTCAACGTCACGCGCGAGCGCATCCGCCAGATCGAGAACCAGTCGCTCAAGAAGCTCCAGTCGCTCGCGGAGGCCCAGAAGCTCCGCGACGTGGCTTAGCCCTCGATCGGTCTCTGCCAGTCGGCCCGCCGTTGGGCGGGTGGGGGGTAGGGCGCGTTGGGCGGGTGGGGGTAGGCGGGGTAGGGGTGTTGGTTGATCTAATTTTTGGGTTCCTTACGTCTTGGAACAGTTTCGTCTTGGAACAGTTCGGGCGGTAAAGGTTCTCGAAAAAGAGATATACCCACAGCGCCCGATCCAGCGTCCCGGCCCGGGCCATGGCAAGCGTCCCGGCCCGGGCCCATGGCACGGGCTCAAGGAGGCCACGGCGCGAGCCGATACAGCAAGCATGTTCGACGTGCACGCTGCCTTGCGCGACCTGGTTGCCCGCCAGGGCTCCGACCTGCACCTGAAGGCCGGCTCCCCGCCGCTGTTTCGCATCCACGGCAAGCTGGGCCCCGAGCCCGGCGCCCCGCCGTTGACCGCCGAGGACACCGAAGGCGTCGTCCACGCCCTGCTGCACGACCCCGCCAAGCTCGAGGAATTCGCCGCCGAGCACGAGGTTGACTTCTCGTTTGAAATCCCCGGTGTAGCGCGCTTTCGCGTCAACGCCTTCCGTCAGCGCGGGCTGATCTCACTCGTCTGCCGCGCCATCCCGAGCAAGATCTCCACGATCTCAGAGCTCGCGCTCCCCGACGTGATCCGCGAACTGGCCGAGGAGGAGCGCGGCATCGTGCTGCTCACCGGCACCACCGGCTCGGGCAAGTCGACCACGCTGGCGGCGATGATCGACCACATGAACACGACGATGAACAAGCACATCGTCACGATCGAGGACCCGATCGAGTTCGTCCACCAAGACAAGACTTCGGTCATCAACCAGCGCGAAGTCGGCATGGACACCAAGTCCTTCGAGCGCGCCCTGCGCCGCGTCCTGCGCCAGGATCCCGACGTGATCCTCGTGGGGGAGATGCGCGACGAAGAGACCGTCCGCACCGCGCTCTCCGCGGCTGAGACCGGCCACCTCGTGCTCTCCACCGTCCACACCGTTGACGCTTCGGAGTCGATCAACCGCCTGCTCGACTTCTTCCCTCCCCACCAGCACAACCAGGCCCGAGCCATGCTCGCCGGCACGATCAAGGGAGTCATCTCCCAGCGCCTTGTCCCCGGCGCAAGCGGCGGGCGAGTGGCGGTCTGCGAGATTCTGCGCATGACCGGCCGCGTGCGCGACATGATCGCCGACCCTGAGCAGACCGGCCAGCTGGGCGAGGCGATCTCCTCCGGCGCTTACTACGGGATGCAGACTTTCGACCAGGCGCTCTTCCATCACGTCAAGGCGGGTCGCGTCACGGTCGAGGAAGCCGTCAAGGTCGCCTCCAGCCCGCACGACTTCAAGCTCTTGCTCCAGGCTGATGGGCGTCAGGGCACCACGATGGCCGATGTAGCCCAGGCCCAGGCCCGGCGCGAGGGAGCCGAGCCGCCGGGGCCGCACATTCCGCCCCAACCATCCGCTCCCGTTCCGGTCGCACCCGTCGGAAACACCCCCACAGCGGTTGGCTAAATCGCCGCATCCGGCAGGCTTCCGCTACTTCACTTGGTAAAGTAACGGTTGAAATGGCCGTTGACGAGACTTGCCCCGTTTGTCGCACCGCAGAAGTGGTTTGCGGCAAGTGGACCCTGCTGCTTGTGCGCGATTTGGCCGAGGGGCGTTCGCGCTTCTGTGAGCTGGAGCGCTCGCTGTCGGGCATCAGCCCACGCACGCTGTCCTTGCGCCTGCGAGCGCTAGAGGACGAGGGCATCGTCGAGCGCCACACCTACCCCGAAGTCCCCCCGCGCGTCGAGTACGCCCTCACCGAAAAGGGCCTCGCCTTGCTGCCGCTGATCGAAGACATGCGCTCCTACGGGGAGCGCTGGTTGGCCGCCGACTGCCAAGATGCGGTAGCCGCCGCGTTCAGCGTGGCTGTGGCTTAGCGCCGCCAGGCTCTGCGCCGCGTGGAGGCGCTGCCCGTCGGTGAGGTGGACGGATCGTGAGCCCGTCACGATCCGCAAGAGCCGCTGCGCCGAGCAGGAGCGGTCGTCCTCGCGGCGAACAGCCACTCGTGCGATCGCTCCAACTGCAAGCCGCGCTCACCGAGTTCGTCGCCCAGGCGACCGCGCGCCTGCACAGCGACGTGCTCGCCGGCCAGGAGGTCCCGTTCGAGCTGGCCTCCAAACAGGCGCGCGGCCACAGGGGAGCCTCGCCGCTGTACTGCTATCAGCCGCTCACCGACGCCTACATCGCCGAGCGCTTCCACTCGCTGCGCGGGCTCGACGCCTACACGCACGCGGCGAGCCTGTTGCAGACCTTCGAAGGACTCGACCGCTACCTGCTCTCGCGTGGCCTGCTCGACGCCGCCGATCGCAGGCGCGGCGGCGGTCCGGGCAGAGGACGCTGCGACGCCGCGCTGCTCGCGCTCCTGCAGGAGGTGTGCGCCGAGCAGACCGACTTCGACGGGCTGATCGAGCGTCACCCCGAGCGCCTGGAGCGAGCGCTCGAGCGGCTCGAGGACTCGACCTTCGCCGCCGCGGCCGCCGAGCTGACGCTCGTCGCGACGGTCCACGGCCTGGCGATCTCCTCGCCCGAGATCTCCTTGACGCGGGGGCTCACGATCGCCCAGCCCGACGCTCTGCACGGCGCGCCCGAGCAGGCGGTGGGCGACCTGTCCGCCGAAGAGCACGATCGCCTGCTGCTCGTCTACACAGCCTCCGAGCCCGACCCGCGCGTCGGCCTGACCCGTGGGATCGAGGTCGTGCGCGAGCTGTTGCGCGCTTTGCGCCTGTTCGGCGACGGGCGCATCTCGCTCGGCTCGCTCGCCTGGACCCGCATCGGCTCGGCGCCCTGGAGTCCGCTCGCGCTCGGCGCGGGGGGACGCCCGCACGGGATGTTGCTCGTGAGCGCCGAGCAGGAGGACGAGCTGCGCGCGTTCTGCAACCTTGTATCCCGCCGCGCACCCCACGCCAATGAGATCGCCTGGGCCTTGCACCGCTTCGAGCTCGGTTGCGAGCGCGCGTCGGAGTACGAGGGCATAAGCGATCACCTGCTCGCCCTGCGCGCGCTGCTGGGCGGTCCCTCGAGCGTCGGAGCCCCAAGGCACCCCCGACGGTCTGCTCGCCGGCCGCCTCGCGGCTCTGTGCGCCACGCCCGAGCGGCGGGCCGCGCTGAGCGAGCGGACCCTGCGTGCGATCGCGCTGGAGCGCGAAGCGATCGCGGGCGCCGCCGTAGAACGCGCGAGCGGCTTGGCGGTCGCGCGTGACCTCTCCGACCACCTGCGCGCGCTGCTGCGCGACGTGATCTGCGGCCACCTGCCCTCCGACCTGGTGACGCTCGCCGACGAGCTCTTGCTCTCAGGCGAGGAGCTGCCCGGCGAAGAGCAGTTCGGCGACGAGCCGCAGGCCGCCGAGGTCCTGCACGTCGCCGTCTAGCTGACGCACCTTCACCGGGCTAGGTTCGCCGAGGTCCTGCGAGAGTGCGCTCACGCTGTCGAGGTCGCGCCGCGCGAGCACGTCGAGATCCGCAAGATTGGCCGCCACTCGCTCGGCCAGGTCGGGCTCGAGCCGCGAGGCGAGCGCTCCCGCCACCTGCTCGGGCGTGTGTCCGTGCAAGGAGTGCTCGTGCAAGCGGTTGACGACCAGCCCCGCGAAGCGCATCTCCAGGCGCTCCAACTGGGCGTGCAAGAAGCGCGCCTCGAGCGCGGGCTCGTGCTCGGGCGAGCTCACGATCAGAAAGCCGGTCTGGGGGTCGCGCAGCAATCGCTCCACGCCGCGCGCGCGCTCGGAGAAGCCGTCGGTCAGGCCGGCAAGCGCTCCGAAGAAGCCGGAGAGCTCGTCGAGCATGTTGACGCCGGTCACCTTCGCGAACATCCCCAGCATCAGCCCGGCGCCCCGCCCGAGCAGCCCGCGAGCGGCGCCCGTCGGCGCCATCAACAGCTTCAAGGCCCGCCCTTCTAGGAAGCGGGTGAGCCGGTCGGGCGCGTCCAGGAAGTCCAGGGCATCGCGCGAAGGGGGCGTGTCGAGCACGATCGCGTCCCACTCGCCGTCGCGGTAGAGCTCATACAGCTTGGCCACGGCGGTGAACTCCTGGGAGCCCGCCACCGCCGAGGACAGCTCGCGGTAGATGCGGTTGGAGAGGACTTCCTCGCGCGTGCGCTCGTCCGGGGACAGGCGGGCGATGAGATCGTCGAAGGTGCCCTTGGAGTCGAGCATCATCGCCCACAGCTCGCCCTCGAGCGCGATCCCGTGCTCGGCGAGCGCCTCCTCGGAGAGCCTGTGCGGCTCGCCGCTGAGCCCTTCCAACCCGAGCGCGCCCGCCAGGCGCTTGGCCGGGTCGATGCTCACGACCGCCACCTTGCGACCCCGGGCCGCGAGGCCGAGGCCGAGGGCGGCGGAGATCGTCGTCTTGCCCACGCCGCCCGCGCCCACGCACACGCACACGCGCGTGTCGCGCAAGCGCTCATCCAAGGGGACCTGTAGCGGCGCCGGCACTGGCGAATCGTATGCAGGAATCGCCCCTTGGCGTGCGAATAGTGAAGCTCGACACCGTTCGAACTTAACTTCGACCATCGGAGCCTGCCGTGAGCACACGGGCCAAGGTCATCGCTTTCGCCAATCAAAAGGGCGGCGTGGCCAAGACAACGACGACACTCAACCTCGCCGCCGCGTTCGCGGAGGAGGGACACCGCGTTCTTTGCGTCGACATGGACCCTCAGGGCAACCTCACGATGTCCCAAGGCATCGACCCCGACACGCTCGAGCTCTCGATGTACGACGTGCTCACCCAGCGCGCCACGATCAGGGAGGTGATCCGCAAACGCGAGATCGATGTGGCCTGCGCCTCGATCGACCTGGCCGGCGCGGAGATCGCGATGTCCACGATGATCGGCCGCGAGCGCTCCCTGCAGAAGGCGTTCGAGCCGATCCGCGAGGACTACGACTTCGTGTGCATCGATACGCCGCCAAGTTTGGGTCTTTTGACGATCAACGCGCTTACCGCCGCCGACAAGGTTATTGTGCCCGTGCAGTGTGAGTATCTATCGATGCGTGGGCTCATCCAGCTGCAGAACACCTTGGCGATGATTCGCGAGAACCTCAACCCGGATGTCGATATCGAGGGTATCCTCCCGACTCTGGTCGATTCGCGCACCATCCACGCCAAGGAGGCCATCGAGATCCTCGAGGAGAACTTCGGCGACCGCGTGTTCGCTTCGCGTATCCGCAAGACGGTGCGCTTCGCCGAGGCTCCTGTGAAGGGGATGTCGGTGCTCAAGTACGAGCCGGATGGTGTCGCTGCGCAGTCCTATCGGCAGCTGGCACAGGAGGTCCTGGCTCATGGCAAACCCTAAGAGAGCGTCGATGCGCGAAGGGCCGCTTGCGGCCCTGTTCCGCAAGACCGAGGACCTCGAGAAGGACGCGGCCCAGCCGGCGCCCGACGCGGCGACCCCCGCGGGAGCGGGCGAGCCGAGCGCCCAGGCGAGCGCGCCGAGCGCCGCCGAGGTCTCGGTGCCCCATCCTTCGCTCGATCCGGGCCTGGACGAGAGCCGGCCGCAGATCCCGAGCCCCCAGGAGCGGTTGCGCCACGCCTTCTCCTCGGAGATTCCGGAGAACGTGATGGACACGCCTGCCCGCGAGTCCGCGCCGGCGGCCGCCAAGTCGCCCGGCGCGCCGATGCAGGCCCCGCGCGGAAGCTATCGCCACGAAGAGGCGCGCCCGTTCGGCGAGGCGATGGCCGTGACCCAGCCGGTGATCCGCGTCGTGGGCGTCGGCGGGGCCGGCACCAACGCGGTCAACAGGATGGTCGAGGCCGAGGTCGAGGGCGTCGAGTTCTTGGCTATCAACACGGACCTGCAGTCGTTGCAGCAGTCCACGGCCGACATCACCTTGCACATCGGCGCCGAGTTGACGCGCGGGCTCGGCTCGGGCTCGGACGCGGAAGTCGGGCGCCAAGCCGCGATGGACGACTACGACAGGGTCAAGGCGCTGCTCAAGGGTTCGGACATGATCTTCATCACCGCGGGCGCCGGTGGCGGCACGGGCACGGGCGCGGCTCCGATCGTGGCCCGCATCGCTCGCGAGGTGGGCGCTTTGACCGTCGCGATCGTGACCAAGCCGTTCGGCTTCGAGGGTTCGCGACGCGCCGCCCAGGCCGAGCGCGGCGTGCAGACGCTGGCCGAGGAGGTGGACACCCTGATCGTGGTGCCCAACAACCGGCTGCTCAGCGTGCTCGACAAGGCGACCGCGATGGTCGAGGCGTTCAGGGTCGCCGACGACGTGTTGCGCCAGGGAGTGCAGGGCATCTCCGACCTGGTAACGCTGCCCGGCTTGATCAACCTGGACTTCGCGGACGTGCGCACGATCATGTCCGACGCGGGCAACGCGCTGCTGGGGATCGGCATGGGGGTCGGCGAGAACCGCGCTCCAGAGGCAGCCGCGCAAGCGGTGGCTTCGCCGCTGCTCGAAACTTCGATGGAGGGTGCGCGCTCGATCCTGCTGTCGATCACGGGCGGGCGGGACCTGTCGCTGTGGGAGGTCAACGAGGCGGCCAAGGCGGTCGCCGAGGCGGCTCATCCGGATGCCAACATCATCTTTGGGGCGATGGTCGACGAGAAGCTCGACGACCAGGTCTGGGTCACGGTCGTGGCCACGGGCTACGGCGTCAAGAGCTCGCGTCCGGCGATGCGCGAGCCCGACGGCGAGCCGCGTGTCACACGCACCGGCCCCTCGGCACGCGACGCCAGGCCCGCGCGGGGCGAGCGTTCTTCGCGCGGGGACAGGCAGCCGCGCCGCGGCGGACTAGCCGTGTCGGACATGGATGTGCCTGAGTTCATCCCCAATTTCTGATCGCTGTGCTATCGCTCACGTATGAGCGAAGCTGAGAAGGGGGTCGTGGCGGCTGGGCATCCGCTGACGGCCGAGGCGGGGGCGCGGGTGTTGCGCGAAGGCGGCAATGCCGTCGACGCGGCCCTTGGGGCGATGTTGGTGTCGTTCGTGGCCGAGCCGCTGCTTACGGGCCTGGGGGCGGGCGGGTACATGATGGTGGCGGGTGGGGGAGAGCCGCCGAGCCTGCTGGACTTCTTCGTGCAGGCGCCGACGCGCGCGAGCGACGGGAGCGCGGCCGAGCTGGACGCGGTGGACGTTTCGTTCGGGGACGCGGTGCAGGTCTTCTACATCGGGCCGGCCTCGTGCGGAATCTACGGGGCGCCGGCCGGGGCTTGCGAGGCGGCCAAGCGGTGGGGCACGATCGACCTGGCCGAGTTGGTGGGGCCGGCCGCGGAGCTGGCGCGCGAGGGCGTGAGGCTCAATGCGCAGCAGGCCTACATCGTGGAGATCCTGGCCGACCTGTTGCGCTCGACGCCGGAGTGCGCGGCGCTTTGGGCGCCCCGAGGGGCGGGTGCTGAGAGAGGGCGAGCTGTTGCGCAACCCCGACCTCGGCGAGGCCCTGGGCCGGCTCGGGCAGGAGGGGGCGCGGCCCTTCTACAGCGGCGATATCGCGGCGGCCGTGTGCGCCTGGCTGGGGGAGCGCGGCGGCTCGCTCAGCCAAGACGAGCTGGCCGCATACGAGGCGAGCGAGCGCGAGCCTTTGCGCATGGCATATCGCGACCGCGAGGTCTTCACCAACCCACCGCCCTCGGCGGGAGGCACCCTGCTGGCCTATTCGCTGGGGCTGCTCGACCGACAGCCGGCGCCACCCTCCGTGGCGGCCGTTATCGGCGCTATGGAAGCCGCGCAGGGGGAGCGCACGCCCGAGTTCGTCCAGGGTTTGGATTTGGAGGGATTTGGTTCGTGCTTTCTGGCGTCACGACTCGGTGCGACGACACATATCTCGGTGTTGGACTCGCTTGGGCGTGCCTGTTCTGTGACGTGCACCAACGGGGAGGGGTCCGGGGTGGTCGTGCCGGGGACAGGGATCCATCTGAACAACGTGATGGGCGAGGAGGATCTGAGCCCGCTGGGCTTTCACAGTCATCCGGCCGGGCGCAGGATGCCGAGCATGATGGCTCCCTCGGTTGTGATGCGGGGGGGCGAGGTCGAGTTGGTCTTGGGCAGCGCCGGCTCCAACCGGATCCGCTCGGCTCTGTTGCAGACGATCGTGGGCGTGGTCGACCATGGCTTGAGTGCGCCCGCGGCGGTGAGGGCGCCACGCGCGCACTTCGAGAACGGGATCGTCTACCACGAGCCGGGCCTCGATCCGAGCCCGTCAACCCCGGGCCGCGAGGTGGTGCGCTTTCACGACCTCAACCTGTTCTTTGGCGGCGTGCAGGCGGTCGAGCGGCGCGAAGGGAAGCTGAGCGGAGCGGGCGACCCGCGGCGTGGCGGCGTGGCGGTGTTGGCGTGATCGCGGCGCGCTCCGTCTTGGGACGTTGCACACTCGCGCTTTGCCTGTGCACGGCGCTGCTGGCCGGGGGCTGCAGCGGGGTCGTCTCGCCGGACCTGTTCATCGTTTATCGCTCGGGCAGCGTGCCGGGAGCGAAGCTGACGATGCTGGTCAACGAAGAAGGGGTCGTCCACTGCAACGGAGGCCAGGCGCACCACCTCAGCGATCCGCAGATCATCGAAGCTCGGACCATCCAGGAAGGGCTCGAAGAACCCGCTTCCAAACACGAGTCGCTGCCGGCACAGCCCGGTTCGGTGTTGAGCTATTACGTGCGTGACGCCAACGGGAGCGTGCGCTTCAGCGACAACTCCGCTCACCAACCGGCGGCGACCCGCAAGCTGGCGGCGTTCGTTTTGAGCGTGGCCCAGGGTGTGTGTGGGATCTCCCAGCAGGGAGCCTGAGAGCGCTCAGCTGAAGTGGACCTTGCCGTTGGAGTGCGCCCGCGCCTGGGCGCTCTCGCTCATCTCGAGTTGCTTGATCGCGGCTCTGAACAGGAGCGTGAGCAGGCGCAGGCGGGCGTTCTCGGAGCGCAGCTCGAGCAGCTCCTGCTTGGCCTCGACGCCGAAGTCCACGGTGGCGGCCATGCTGTAGGCGCCGAGCGCCGCCAGCTCGCGCTTGGAGAGCGTGTTGTCGGTGGCCGCCTCGACCAAGTCGCCATACAGCCCTTTGGCCTCCTCGGCGGCCTCCTCGTCGAGCGGCTCGTCCTGCTCCTCGAGGAACTCGACGATCCCGGCCGGGTAGGGCAGGTCGTCTTGGCGCTCGAGCAGGCGGAAGGCGCGCGTGCCGCGCACAAGGATCGTGAAGCGGCCGTCGTCCTCACGATCGAGCACGCGCTCGATCTCGCACGCGCAGCCGATCGGCTTGAGCTCCTGCTCGGAGAGCCACACGATCCCGAACTCGCTCTCGCCCTGCAGGCACTCCTCGATCATCGTGCGGAAACGGTGCTCGAACACGTGCAATGGGACGGTCTCGGTGGGGAGCGCGACGATCCCGAGTGGGAACAGGGGGAAGTCCTGGACGGGCGCTTGGGCCATAGATCCAGTCTAGGAACCATTAGACTTCCGCGGATGGAGAACGAGCTTGTGAAGAAGATGGTCTGGTCGGGCCTGCTGACGGCCGTGGGCGCGCTGGCGAGCATCCTGACGCATCGCACGGCTAGCGCGGTGTGGCGGAGGGTCTTCGACGAGGAGCCTCCGGAGTGAGCGGTCCAGGCGCGGGCCCCGACGGGGCCGGGCGCCCAACTGACGCGCCTGCGGGTGCCGGCGGCAAGCCGGTGCAGCCTGGGATCGCGGCGGCGATCACCGAGGTGACCGAGCGCGCGAGCGTGCTCGTGCGCGAGGAGATCGAGCTCGCGAAGACCGAGATGACCGAGAAGGCCACGCGCCTGGCCAAGGGCGCGGTCGTGGGGATCGTGGCGGGCGTGTTCTTCTTCACGGCCCTGTTCTTCGTGCTGATCGGGTGCGCTTGGCTGCTCTACTACGAGTTGCCGATCGGCAACGAATTCACTTACTTCTGGGGCTTCTTCGCGATGGCCTTGATCCTCGTGTTCCTGGGCGTGATCGCGGGCCTGTTGGCCGCCAAGGCGGTCAAATCGGGTGCGCCGCCGACGCCCGACATGGCGATCGAAGAGGCGCGCAAGATCCGCGAGACGGTGAGCGCCGCCTCGGAGGCCTCGGCCCCGCCGCCGGTCCCGGAGCCCACAGCTGTGTCAAACGGATCAGACCTTGGAAGGGGGACCGTCGATGGCGGGACGCACGGCAGCTGAGATCCGCGACTCGATCGAGTCCAACCGCACCGAGCTGGCGGTTTCGCTCGACAACCTGCACACCGAAGTTGCCCGCATCACCGACTGGCGCGCCCACGTCGAGCGCCACCAGCGCGAGATAGCGATCGGCGCCGCCGTCGTTGGCGTGCTCTTGCTGGGTCGCCGGCGTAGGCGTCGTAAACGCGGTCGCTGAGGCCGGTCAGCTGACGAGGGCGTTCGGCAGGGCGCCGACGCCGAGCAGGCCGGGGCCCGTGTAGGTGCCGATCACGGGCCCGACTTCGGAGGTGAAGATCGGCTCCGAGTCGAAGATCTCGCGGCAGCGCTCGATCAGGCGCTCGGCCTGGTCGTGGGCTTGGATGTACTGGACGACCCAGCGGTCGGCGCCGCCGTCTTGCAGCTCGTGGGCGTATTGGACCATGCGCTCGAACGCGCGCTTGGACGTGCGCACCCGCTCGACGGGGGTGATCTCGTACTCGAGCGAGAGGATCGGCTTGATCTTCAGGGTGCCGCCGATCCACGCCTGGGCCTTGCCGACGCGCCCGCCGCGCTTGAGGTACTCGAGCGTGTCCACGCAAAACCAGATTTTCAGGGCCTTGCGCGCGTCGTGCACGCGCGCGGCCACCGCGTTCTTGTCCGCTCCTGAGCGCGCGGCGGCGGCGGCGGCGAGCAGCAGCAGGCCGAGGCCGCCGCAGGCCGTTTCTCCGTCGATCACCTCGACCCGCCCGCCCAGGCCGCGCTCGACCAAGAGGCCGTGGGCTTGGCGCGCGGCTTCGCACGTGCCTGAGATGCCCCCGGCGAGGTGGACCGAGACGATGTCCTTGCCCTCCTCGAGCAGCGGCTCCCAGACGGCGAGGAAGTCGCCGATCGAGGGCTGGGAGGTCGTCGGCAGCTCGGGATCGGTGCGCAGACGCTCGTAGAAGGCGTCGAAGGACTCGAGTTCGATCTCGCGCTTGGGGTCATCGCGCCAGCCGACGTACAGGCTGACCTGGTGGATGCCTTCGCGCGCGATCAGCTCGCGCGGGAGGTAGTTGGTGGTGTCTGCGACGACCGCGACCGGATTCATGCCCGGGCGGACCCTACCGCACGGGCGGGCGGGTTCCTATGCGGGCGCGAGGCGGTCTGGAGCTGGGCGCGCTCACGCGCGGCGAACTCCCGCCGCGGTCGGGCTCAGCCGAGGCGATTCTCGATCGGCGTAAAGCCGGCCGGTTGTCCGCTCGCGACCGGTGCTGGCGCGGCGGGCTCGCCGTCGCCTGCCTCCAGGCCGAGCGCCTCGGGCAGCTCACCCGATTCGTACATCTCGCTGACGATGTCGCAGCCGCCGATCAGCTCACCCTTGTGGAACAGCTGGGGGATCGTCGGCCAGCCCGAGATCGCCGAGAGCTCCTGGCGGATGCGCGGGTCGGGCAGGATGTCCACGGCGGCGAACGGCGCTTGCAGCGATTGGAGCGCGGCGACCGTGCGCGCGGAGAAGCCGCACGCGGGCGCGTCGGGCGTGCCCTTCATGAAGAGGATCGTGTCGTGCTCGGCGATCGCCTGGGAGATCGCGTCGCGGATGGGGTTGGAATCGCTCTCAGACATTGACTGCTCCTGACGTCGCTCCGGGTTGCGCTTGGGGGACTTCGGTCTTCAGCGACAGCGCGTGGATCGGCCCGCCGATCTCCGCTCCGAACACCTCGTAGACGAGCTTGTGCTGCTCGATGCGGCTGCGCCCGACGAAAGCCTCGCTCACCACGGTAGCGCGGAAGTGATCGCCACCGCCGGTGTAGTCCTCGACCTCGGCCCGAGCCCCTGGGATCGAGGCCTCGATGCGCTGCTTTATGTCCTGGGCGGTGGGCACAGTCCAACGCAGGTTACTTCGTTGCGGGCGGAGTCTCGGGGCGGTTGTGTTAACCGAGCGCCCAGAGCAGTGTGTGCGCGGGTACGAGCGTGTAGCGATCGGCGACGCGAAAGGTGTTCTTGGTGGCCATTACGACTGGCCGGGCCGGCTGGGCGCGCGCGGCTCCGGCCGCGGCCGAGAGGCTTGGGTTCTCGCGATACTTGACCTCAACGAGGTCGAGTTCGCGTCGCGGGCCGCACACAAAGTCGATCTCTCCGCCGCGCGAGGTCTGCCAGATGTGCAACCGCTGCGGTAGGACAAACGCTTCGATCAAGCGCTCTGTGGGTTCGTAGCGCCGGAGCAACGCTGTGCCGACGGCGTTCTCCACCAGAGCCGGCATGTCGAGGCGCAGCCCCGGTGAGTTTTCCAGAGCGATCGTATGGAGCAGGGGGTCGGCGAAGAAGACCTTCTTGTCCTTGGATATCTCGTTGCTCTGTGTGCCGCTACGCCAGAAATAGGCGACGAATAGGAAGTAGCCGGAGGCCAACAGCTCGATGTAGTCGCGCAGGGTGGTGTGGCTGGAGGAGCCCGCACCGCGGCCGAGTGGGACGTCCATCTCGCGCGCCATGCTGCTCCAACTGACCTTCGCGCCCAGCGAGCGCACAACACGCTCGAGCAAAGCCAGCGCCGCGGGTAGGCTTGCGCCTCGACGTTGTAGTTCCCTGACCAGGGAGTCTCGCACCACTCGCCTGATCTCCGTCGAGGGCTCATGGGCTCCTCCGACCGCCTCGGCCACCGCCGCCGGGAGGCCGCCGAAGCGCAGATAGCGATCGAGTGCAGCCTCCAGCGCGGGACCATGTGGACGCATGTCGTGCAATAGCGCGGTGCCGGCGTCCTCGCGGATATCTGCGATCGTCAGTTTGGGCGAGGCGGGAATGTCTCGGTGCAGCGCGCCGGCAAATGCCGCGAAGCTCTGTGGCAGTGCGAGGTGGTCGGCTCCCTCGCGACGACGCCCAGGCAATCGCTCTGCGGCGCCACGCTGCAGATCGATCGCCGAAGAGCCGGTGCACACGACCACGTCATCTCGAATCTGCCCGTGGTCCCATAGCGACTTGACGGCCGTCTGCCATCCGCTGACCGCGGTGACCTCGTCGAGCAGCACGAGACCGCCGACTTGACGACCGGAGAGCTTCAAAGCTTGGCGTATCGCGCCGGCCATCTCCGACAAATGCCTGCCCTCCAGCAGGTCGAGCGCAAGGTAGACGACCGTCCGAGGCTCGGCGCCCGCCGCGAGCGCGCGGTCGACCAGGAGCTTCAGGTCTGTGCTCTTGCCGACTTGGCGCGGTCCGCGCAGGATGTGGATCCCGGGCCTGTCGAGGTCGAGACCTTCGACAAAGTTCGCCGTCAATCGCACCGGCTGGGATTGGAGCAGCCGCAGATGAGGATCGTTTGTGCGCCAATCAGGGCTTGTCCACCATGGATTCTGCTCGAATATCTGCTCGTCGGAAATCGCCATGCCCCTGGCATAGTAGCCGGTCCCAACGAGAATGCCCACGATATTGATGGACAGGTATCAATAAGGGCGGCATTTTTTGCGAATCGTGCGTCAATAGGAGGGGCATTTTTCGGCTCGGCAACGCAGGTGGGTGGGCTGCTCGGCTGTGTCCTCGGCCACGGGATCGGTCGCTATACTTTGGAAAGCGATGATTACGATCACCGACAAGGGTGCCGAGAAGGTGCGTGAGTTCCTGGAGGCCCAGCAGGCCGATGTGGCGCTTGCCGGGTTGCGCGTGGGTGTGCGCGGCGGGGGCTGCTCGGGCTTTCAATACCAGCTGGCGTTCGACGAGCAGCGCGAGAGCGATCTGGTCTTCGAGGATCATGGGTTGAAGCTGCTCGTGGACAAAGAGAGCCTGCAGTTCGTCAGCGGTTCGATCATCGACTATCAGGAAAGCTTGCAGGGCGCGGGCTTCAAGGTCGAGAACCCAAACGTGGTCGCCGCGTGCGGCTGCGGGTCTTCGTTCCGCGTGGCTGAGGAAGAGCAGGTCTCAGCGGTCTGAAGCCGCATGGCCGTGTAGACGGCCATGGACCGAGCGGTGCAAGAACGCAGGTCGCGTAGTGTGCTATGCACATGAGCGACCGAGGACGCCGCAACGCGAAGCCTCCATGGCCGTCTACGGCTCGTTCTCCAAGGAGCGCCACAGGTACCGGCACGCGAGTGTGCGGTGGGGGCGCCAGCGCTCGGCCAGGCGCTCGAGGGTTTCGCGGTCCGGCTCTTCCAGGGAGTAGGCGCGTTCGATCGCGCGGCGGATGCCGAGGTCGCCGGGGGCGAACACGTCGGGGCGTTCCAGGTGGAACATGAGGAACATGTGCGCCGTCCACTCGCCGAGGCCCTTGACCGCGACGAGCTCGGCGATCGCGTGCTCGTCGGAGAGCTCGTCCAGGCGCTCCAGCTCGAGTTCGCCCGAGAGGACGTGTTCGGCGAGCGAGCGCAGGTAGCCGATCTTCGGTCTGGACAGGCCGACGGTGCGCAGATCTTCGGGGTCGTCAGCGAGGATCTCCTCAGGGGTCGGGGGACGGCCGCCGAAGCGATCGAGCATGCGGTTGTAGATCGTCCGGGCCGCCGCCACGGACAGCTGCTGGTTGGTGATCGAGCGCAGCAGCGCTCCGTAGTGATCGTCGCGGTCGGGCCGTTGTTTCGCCTCGCGCTCCGGTGGCAGTGTCCCGAAGCGCTCGATCAGCTCGCCAAGCGTTGCGTCGGACGCCGCGAGTTCGGCCATCGCCGCTTGCATCGCGGCGCCGCGCAGCTTGGCAGGCCGGCGGCGCTTGTTCGACGTCGCCGCCACCGCGATCAGCTCGCGCGCGGCGCGGCGTCGAGGGCCACCGGCTCTCCGTCGAGCGCGTTCAATGCGCGCTCCAAAGAGCAGGCGATGCACGTGAAGCTTGGGGTGTCGCGGACTGTGAAGCGAGAGGCCTCGGTCGTGCGCAGGCGCTGGACGAGGTCGAGGAAAGTGCCGATGTCGTCGGTGTCGAAGGCGACCACGAACTCCTGGTCGTCGAGGCCGAACGAGTACGTCGTGTGGTTGTCCACGCCCGGGTATTCGCGCCCGACGGTGATGTGCCCCTGCATGATCCGCCAGCGCTCCTCGGCGGGCAGCGCGTACCACTCGCGCGACTTCACGAACGGGTACACGAACACGTACTTGCCCCTGAACCCGCGCGGGCGCACGCGCTCGTCTTCGGAGTATTCCGAGCTCTTGCGCATCCCCAGGAACGAGTAGGGCTGCTCGGCCCACTTCATCAGCCCGCTCTGGGCCAGCACCACGTGGAACTCGTGGATGCGGTCGAGGTTCTCGGCCTCTGAGATCAACAGCAGCTCCGCGTCGCCGCGCGTGCCCACCAGCGAGAAGGACTGCAGCAGGTGCCCGTCGGCGAAGTCCTCGCAGGCGGCGGCGAACTCGCGCTTGTGCTCGCGCGCGGGCGTCGGCGTCAAGCCGGCGCCAGGCCGGGTCGAGCTTGAGGAAGGTGTACTTGACGAAGTGGCGGTCGGCTCATCGCGGTCGATTCGATGGGCTCTCTCGCGCCGCGCCGAGCGATGACGTGCCAACGCGCCCGATACAGTTCACCCGTGCGGATCGCTCTCGTTTCGCCGTACTCGTGGACCTACCCCGGCGGCGTCACGCGCCACATCGAGGCGCTCTCGGCCGAGCTGCGGCTCAAGGTCACGAGCCGCAGCATCCTCGCGCCCTACGACCCCGACGACGCGCTTCTCTCGGCGCGCTCCACCGCGGCGCCCGGCCGCAGCGGCTCGAGCCGCCCGCGAACTTCGTCTCGCTCGGGCGCACGTTCGGGATGCCCGCCAACGGCGCCGTCTCAAACCTGACCGGCCCGCCACACCGCGTCCTCGCCATGCGCCGCGAGCTGCGCGACGGTGGCTACGACGTGGCCCACATCCACGAGCCGATCGTCCCCATGATCGGCTGGGACGCGCTCATGTCCAGCGGCGAGCTGCCGCTGGTGGGCACCTTCCACACCTACTCCGACAACGCCCTCTCCAACGGCATCGGGGCGGTCGTGTTCGGCGGGCGGCGGCGCATGAATCGCCTGCACGCGCGCATCGCCGTATCCGAGGCCGCCGCTTGGACGGCGCGGCGCTTCTACGGCGGCCGCTACCGGATCGTGCCCAACGGGGTGCCTTGGTCCCGTCGACCCCGACCATCAGCCGTCAGCGGCGCCGGGCAGCGGCGGCGGTTGACGACGCGCGCCTTCGCCGACGACGAACACGGATCCGCTACGCATCCTCTTCATCGGCCAAGCCGTCGAGCGCAAGGGCCTGCCCGTGCTTGTTGCGCGCCTTCGAGGCCCTGCGCGAGCAGGTGCCCGCCACGCTCACGCTCGTCGGCGGCGAGGCCGCCGAGATCGCGCCGATGCTGCTCGACGACCGTGGCGTGCGTGCGCTCGGGAAGGTCTCCGAGGAGCGCAAGCGGCCGAGCTGAGCCAAGCCGAGGTCCTGTGTGCGCCATCGCTGCGCGGCGAGAGCTTCGGCATGGTGCTCACCGAGGCGTTCGCCGCCTCCACGCCCGTCGTCGCATCTGACATCCCCGGCTACCGCGACGTCGCGCGCGACGGGATCGACGGCCTGCTCGTCCCGCCCGGGCGACGCGCTCGCGCTCGCCGAGGCCTTGCGCGCGCTAGCGCTCGACCCCGCGCGCCGCGCCGCCATGGCGAACGCCGCGCGCGAGCGCGCCGAGCGCTTCTCCTGGGCGCACGTCGCCGAGGAGGTCGTCGAGGTCTACGAGCAGGCGATCGCGGTAGGGCCGCCCCGCCACGCGCAAGGCGCGCTTGGCCGTCCGTCACGGCCTCGCCCCGGCCGACCTGCTCCCGCGCGTGCCCGCGCGGCGCCTACCCAGCCTCGAGCCCGACCGCCCGCCGAGCGGCACGCGCCCTGCGCGCGCTCTCGCGCGCGGCCCTGCTCGCCAGCTCGCTCGTCGGCCTCGCGCTCGCCTATCCTCGCGCTGCAGAAGATCGGCGTCACCAACGTCGCCGCGAGCCTCGTCGCCTCCACACCCGGCCTGGTGGCAGCGGGAGTGGGGGTGATGTGCGCGTCGATGTTCGTCCGCGGCATCGCCTGGCACGCGATCCTCCGGGCCGCCCCCACGTGGCGCCCCGCGCGCCGGCGCGACGCGCTGCAAGGCACGTTCATCGGGGTGCTCATGTCCGCCACGCTGCCCGCCCGCCTCGGCGAGCCCTCGCGCGCGCTGATCGTCGCGCGCCGCATCGGCCGCGCGCGCGACACCCTGCCCGTCGTGCTCGGCACGATGGTCTCCCAAACGCTGCTCA
The DNA here is from genome assembly GCA_963753145.1 of uncultured Solirubrobacterales bacterium. Lineage (GTDB taxonomy): Bacteria > Actinomycetota > Thermoleophilia > Solirubrobacterales > Solirubrobacteraceae > Palsa-744. Next base: position 1,654,830 of record CAVWAX010000001.1, on the reverse strand, counting down.
ACCTGCTCGCGCTGGCGATCCTCGGCGGTGTGACGTTCTCGAGCGTCAGCTTCGCCGGCAACCACACCTCCGCGCTGCTGGCCGTCGCCCTTGCGCCGCTGGCGTCCTCGTGGCGTTGCTGCTAGCGCCCGTGCTGGTGCCGCGCGCCGCGGTCTCGCGCTCGCGCCGGCTGGCCGGCCTGCTCGACCGGCCTGCGCGTCGCGCTGGTGCGCGTCCGGGCGGGTCTGCGCGTCTTTCGCAACCCCCGCCAGGCGTCCGCGGCGACGCTGCTCCAGCTCTCGGCCTGGGGGCTTCAGTGGATGTCCTGCTGGCTGCTCCTGATGGCGCTCGGGATCGACGAACCGCGTCGGCTTCGGTGCCGCCGCCGCGGTCCTGTTTGCCGTCAACGTCACCGCCGTCATCCCCGCCACGCCGGCCAACGTCGGCGTCTTCCAGGCGGCTTGCGTCGCGGTCCTAGCCGGCGCCTACCACGTGCCCACAGCCGACGCCCTCGCCTACGGGATCGTCCTGCAGGCCGTCGAGGTCGCCACCGCCGCGATCATGGGCATGCCCGCGCTCGTGAAGGAGGGCCTCTCCTGGAAGGACGTCCGCCTGCGCACGATGCACGCCGCCCCGGTCAAGCTCCCCCCGCTACCGAGCGGCGCACGCAGGGCGCCCTCGCAGGTCCAGTCTTGAGGGGTCTGGCGAATCGAGCCTGACTTGAATTGCGATAGTCATTGCTACGCCTGGTAAGGCAGCAAAGACTATTTGGTAGGATAGAGAGTATGAAGCTGAGTGTGAGCCTGCCGGCAGAGGACGTAGCCTTTCTCGACGGCTATGCCAAAGCCCGCGCGTATTCTTCGCGCTCGGCTGTCGTGCATCGTGCGATCGAAACGCTTCGGAAGCGAGGAACTGCGTAGCGCTTACGACGACGCGTGGGGGGAGTGGTCCCGAGAGGGTGAAGCGTCGGCGTGGGACACGACGACTGGCGATGGCCTCTGATGCTGCGCGGCGAAGTGCGCTTCGTCGATCTCGAGCCAGTTCGTGGAGCCGAGTCCGACAAGCGACGGCCCTGCGGTAATCGTTAGCAACGACGCAGCGAACGAAACCGCTGCGCGACTCGGACGGGGTGTTCTGACGGTTGTGCCGATCACATCGAATGTAGAGCGCGTGTATCCATTCAGGTGCTCCTTCCCTTAGGCGAGGCGGGATTGACGGACGACTCAAAGGCCCAAGCGGAGCAGGTGCGCTCCGTGGACGCCCAGCGCATCGGCGAGAGGATAGGTCGGCTTTCACACTCGTCGATGATCGCTTTGGACACCGCTCGACGGCCGCACTTGGCGCTTTAGAGGCATGTCCGAGGCCTGGGTCTACCTGCTGCGCTGCGGCGACGGCTCGCTCTACACCGGCTGGACGAACGATCGAACCAAGCGCGTGGCCAAGCACGCGGCCGGCAAGGCCTCGCGCTACACCGCCAGCAGGCTGCCGGTCGAGCTGGTCGCCGCTTGGACGATGGTGGACCGGAGCGCCGCAATGCGCGAGGAGATGCGGATCAAGCGCCTCTCGCGGTCCGACAAGCTGGCCCGCTGGAACAGGTGGACACTCAGGAGCCGCTACCCGCAACCGCCGGTTGACCCTCTTCCTCGATCGACCCTTCCGGAGGATCCTCGTCGCCGATCTCGCCGAACGAAGCGAAGGGTCGCGATAGGAGCCCTTGATCAAGTCGTCGGGCGAGCCGTCGGGCAACAGTCGGCCCTGGCGGGTGCCGAAGTAGATCGCCTGGGGGTGGTGGGCGACGAGCGCGAGCGTGGACTGCTCGGGGATCGGGGCGTAGCCGTCGGAGATCTGCATCCCGATCTGCTCCAAGCCGAGCAGCCGCTCGACCTTCAGATGCTCTGCCTGCTCAGGCACCGCCGGGTAGCCCCACGAGTAGCGCCGCCCTTGGGTGCTCGGAATCGCAAGCATCTCACGCGCTTTCGCGTGCAGCCACTCGGCCAACCCCTCGGCCGTCTGCACGCCAAGGCCGTGCACGAACAGCTGCTCGGCGAACTCGCCGTCTGACTCCAGCTTCGCCATCAGCTCCGTCACCTCAGAACCCACCGTCACGGCCTGCACGGCGATCACGTCGAGCTCGGCCGGAGGCTCGCCTTGCGCCGAGGGCGCGCCGTCCGCGTCCACGGCGGGCCTGAAGAAGTCCGCCAGACAAATGCGATCGCCCTTCGGCTTGGCGCGGGCAAACGAAGCGCGTCAGCTCGCTCGCGGGGTCGGCTGGGTCGAGCGTCGCATCGGGCCCGGCCACGCGCGGGTCGAGCACGACGATCTCGTTGCCCCTTGCGTAGCAAGGGAAGAAGCCCAGCAAAGCGCGCGGGTGCAGATAGTCCTGCTCGGCCCACATCCGCTCCAAGCGCGGCCTGAAGTTCTCCTGCACCAGCTCGCGCCAAGCCTCGCCCTTGATGCCCTTGCCGCCCCAGTGCAGCTTGAACAAGACATGCGTGTCCAGGTGCGAGTAGACCTCGTCCATATCGACCTCGACCTCCCGAACGCCCCACCAAGGCGGCGTCGGGACCGGCCGGTCGGTGGCCACGCCCGAACGCACCGAATCGTCGGCGAAGTTCAGATTCTCCTCGGGCTCCTCGCCCTTGGCGCGGAACTCCGTGGCGCTCTTCCTCAGCTTCTCCAGCAGCGCGTCATGGGCGTCTGAGTCGATCAACTGGTCCATCACCGACAGGCCCTCGAACGCGTCCTTGCAATAGAACACGCCCGGCCCGTACTGCTCCTCGGATTCCTTGCCGCCTGGGTACAGGGCGCGGTAGGAGAAGGCCCTATTGATCGCGGCCCCGCCGATCAAGACCGGGTAGTCCATCCCCTTGGAGTGCAGCTCCTGGATGCAAGCCGGCATCTGCTTGGAGGTGGACACGAGCAGAGCGCTCAAACCGATCGCAGTAGCGTCGTGCTCCTGCGCGGCGTCCAGGATCGTCTGGATCGGCACCTGCTTGCCCAGGTCCACGACCGTGTAGCCGTTGTTCGTCAGGATCGTGTTGACGAGCGACTTGCCGATGTCGTGCACGTCGCCGAATACCGTCGCGAGCACCACCGTCCCCTTGGTGTAGCCCTCGATCTTGTCCAGGTAGTTCTCAAGGCGCGCGACCGCCTTCTTCATCACCTCGGCCGATTGCAACACGAACGGCAGGATCAGTTCTCCGGCGCCGAACTTGTCGCCTACCTCCTTCATCGCCGGCAACAGCACCTCGTTGAGCGTCGGCACCGCGCCGATCTTCTCGACGCTCGCGTCGATCCAATCCTCCACGCCCTCCTTGCGCCTCCGCAAGATGTGGAAGTGCAGGGCTTCCTCCGGCTCCATCCCCTCCGTCGGATCGGCCGCGCCTGCCTGCGAGTCGTCCTCGCCCTTGGACTCGAAGTGAGCAATGAACCGCTCAAGCGCGTCCTCGCGGCGATTGAAGACCAGATCGTCGGCCAGCTCGCGCTCGGCGTCGGGGATCTCGCCGTAGGGCGTGATGTGGTTCGGGTTGACCATCGCCAGGTCCAAGCCCGCCTCGACGCAGTGGTGCAAGAACACCGAGTTGAGCACCGCGCGCGCCCCCGGAGAGACGCCGAAGGAAACGTTGGAGACGCCAAGCGAAGTCTTCACGCCCGGCACCTCAGCCTTGATTCGCCTGATGCCCTCGATCGTCTCCACCGCCGAGGGCCGCCACTCCTCATCGCCGGTCGTCAACGTGAACGTCAGGCAATCGAAGATCAAAACCTCCGGGTCGAGGCCGTGCTCCTCGCAACACAGCTGCTTGATGCGCTGTGCGACCTCGACCTTGCGCTGCGCGGTCTTCGCCATCCCGACCTCGTCGATCGTCAGCGCGATCAAAGCCGCCCCATGCGCGATCGCGACCGGCGCGACCCTGTCGAGCTTCTCGCGTCCCGCCTCCAGGTTGACCGAGTTGACGATCGCCCTGCCCGGGATCTGCTCGAGCGCCCGTTCGATCACCTCGGGCTCGGTCGAATCGATCTGGATCGCCGGCTCCTGGGTCAGCGATATTCGCTTGGCCAATTGCCGCATCTGCTCGTCCTCGTCGGAGCGCTCGGTCAAGGCGACGCACAGGTCGAGCACATGCGCGCCGCCGGCGACCTGGTCCTCGGCGATCTGCACGAGCCCGTCGTAGTCGTCGGCGAGCAGCAGCCGCTTGGCCTTGCGCGAGCCCTGGCTGTTGACGCGCTCGCCGACCATCGTCGGGCGCGGCTCCTGCACGAGCGGGGTGGCCGCGATCATCGAGGACACATGCGGTGCCCGTGGCGCCGGACGCGGGCCCGGGACCCTGCCCGCCACGCGCTCGGCGATCGCCTTTATATGGTCCGGGGTGGTGCCGCAACAGCCGCCCACAACACCCACGCCGTAGCGCTCCACGAACTCCGCCAGCGCCTCCGCCAGCGGCTCGGGCTTCTCCGGGAAGATCGTCTCGCCGTCGGGCCCTTGCAGGGGCAGCCCGGCGTTGGGGATGCAGGCGACCGGCAGCGGGCAGAACTCGCCGAGAAAGCGGATCGCGTCCCTCATGTCCTGGGGCCCGGTCGAGCAGTTCAAGCCGATCACGTCCACCCTGAGCGCCTCCAGGGTGCAGAGGACGGCGGAGATGTCGGTGCCGAGCAGCATCTTGCCGCCGTTTGGCAGCAGCGAAACCGACGTGTGGATCGGCAGGGTCTTGCCGGTGCTCTTGAACGCCTCGCGCGCCCCGAAGATCGCGGCCTTGACCTCGAGGATGTCCTGCGCGGTCTCGACGATGATGAGGTCCGCGCCCCCGTCGATCAGCCCCGCGGCCTGCTCGGCGAACACCTCGACCAGCTCCCTGAAGGAGATCTGGCCGAGCGTCGGATCTTCGGAGGCCGGTAGGAACCCCGTCGGGCCGATCGAGCCCGCCACGTAGCGCCCCTCGCCGGCGGCCTTGCGCGCGATTTCCGCGGCCTTCGTGTTGATCTCGACCGTATAGTCGGCAAGCCCCCACTCGTCGAGCTTCAACCGCGAGGCCTGGAAGGTGTCGGTCTCGATGACCTGCGCGCCCGCCTCGAGCATCGAGGCGTGCACCCCCTCGATCACGTCCGGCCGGTTGAGCACAAGCGCCTCGTGGCACTTGCCCTGCAGGCCCCCGTAGTCCTCCGGCGTCAGCTCGAACTGCTCGAGCGTCGCGCCCATGCCGCCGTCGTAGACGACCACGCGCTCGCGCAGGGCTCTTCTGAAATCACGCTCCGGCATCCGTGCGGATGCTAGCAGCGCCCCGGCAACCTTGACATGCTTGTGTCAGGGCTACCGGGGCATTGCCGCGTCACTTTATGAACAGCATCTCCGAGTACTTCGGCAGCGGCCACAGATCGTCGGCCACCAGCTTCTCCAGGCGATCGCAAACCTGGCGCACGTCGTCCATCGCCGGGATCACCGTGTCGCGCATGTAGAGCGCCCACTTCATCGCCGAGCTGTCGGGCTGGTTGTCGGAGAGGTTGGCGTCCTCCAGCTTGACGAGGGCGAACAGCAGCTCCTTGACGAGCGGCTCGACCTCCTCGACCAGCTCGTCGAGGCCACTGGCCTTGAGCTCGTTCAGGTGCCTGACAGCCGCCGGCAAGATCATCGTGCGCGCGATCTGGGCGGCCGTCTCGGCCTCGATGTTGATCTTGACCGCGTACTGCTCGGTGAAGACCTCGAGGCGCGACTCGAGCTCGCGCTTGGAGAGGACCTTGTACTTCTTGAAGGCCGCCACCGTCTGCTTGTCCACCAACCACGGCAAGGCGTCGGGCGTAGTGCGCAGGTTGGCAAGGCCCCGCTTCTCGGCCTCGGCGTGCCACGCCTCCGAGTAGCCGTCCCCGTCGAAGACGATCTGCTTGTTGGCGCTCCAAACGTCCTTGACGACCTTCGCGACCGCCTTCTCGAGGGTCGCGCCCGACGCTTTCAAAGCGCTCTTCAGCTTGTCTGAGAGCTCGTCGATCGACTCCGCGGCGATCGTGTTGAGCACCGTGTTGGGCAGCGCCGGCGACTGGCTCGAGCCGAGCGCCCTGAACTCGAACTTGTTGCCCGTGAAGGCAAACGGCGAGGTTCTGTTGCGATCGCCGCCGTGCAGGGGCAACGGCGGCAAGACCGGAGTGCCCAGGCCCAGGAACGAGCCGGGCTTGGAGGTCTGGGCCTTGCCCGCCTCGATCGCCGTGAACACCTTCTCGAGCTCGGCGCCCAAGAAGATCGAGATGATCGCCGGCGGCGCCTCGTTGGCGCCCAAGCGGTGATCCTGGCCGGCGTTGGCGATCGAAGCCCGCAGCAGAGCCTGGTGCTTGTTGACCGCCTGGATGACCGCCGCGCAGAAGAACAAGAAGTTGAGGTTCTCGTGCGGCGTGTCGCCCGGATCGAGCAGGTTCAGGCCGGTGTCGGTGCCCATCGACCAGTTGTTGTGCTTGCCCGACCCGTTGACGCCCGCGAACGGCTTCTCGTGCAGCAGGCACACAAGGCCATAGCGACGCGCAGTGTTCTGCAGGATCTGCATCGTGATCATCTGGTGGTCTGCGCCGACGTTGGAGTTCTCGAAGATCGGCGCCACCTCGTACTGGTTCGGCGCGACCTCGTTGTGGCGCGTCTTGATCGGCACGCCCAGCTTGGCCAGCTCGACCTCACACTCCAACATGCACGCCAAGATGCGCTCCGGGATCGACCCGAAGTAGTGATCGTCGAGCTCGTGCCCCTTCGGCGGCTTGGCCCCGTAGAGGGTGCGCCCCGTCGTGAGCAGGTCGGGCCGCTCGAAGTAGTACTGCTCGTCGATCAAGAAGTACTCCTGCTCGCAGCCGATCGTCGTAAACACGCGCTGAGCGTCCTCCACGCCGAGCAGCTCCAGGGCCCGCATCGCGGCGCCCGAGAGCGCGTCCATCGAGCGCAACAGCGGGATCTTGTTGTCGAGCGCCTCGCCCGTCCAAGACGTGAAAGCCGTCGGGATGCACAGCAGCGCGCCGTTCGGATTTTCGAGGATGAAGGCCGGCGAGGTGGGGTCCCAGGCCGTGTAGCCGCGGGCCTCGAAGGTCGCCCTGATGCCGCCCGTCGGGAACGACGAGGCGTCCGGCTCGCCCTGGATCAGCTCCTTGCCCGAGAACTCCGCCAGCGCGGTGCCGTCGCCGGCCGGCCCATAGAAGGAATCGTGCTTCTCCGCGGTGGAGCCGGTCAGCGGCTGGAACCAGTGGGTGTAGTGCGTCGCGCCCTTCTCCATCGCCCATTCCTTCATCGCCTGGGCGACCGCGTCGGCGAGCGTCGTGTCAAGCGCCTCGCCCCGCTCCAAGGTGCGCTGCAAAGCCTTGAACACGTGCTTTGGCAACCGGCGGCGCTGGACCGCCACGCTGAACACGTTCGAGGCGAAGATCTGGTTTCCGGGCAGCGTCAGGTCCATCGCGCCGAGCGCGCTCCCGTTGGCGCTCCACTGCGCGGCTGTCACGTTCGTCTGGCGACTCTTTGGCATGGGTGGACTCGACTCCTCCTGTTGTGTCCTTGGCGATAGGCGGCAACGCATCGTAGCCCTCCGCGTGCCCCGGAGGGGCGCTCAAGTGGCGAAAGCTGGAGCGCCGTCTTTCGACACTCGTCCAAACCGGGAACGACACCGCACATGTGCGGTGTCGCCGACCGGCGCATGCGCCGGTCGGGACGTCGGTGCATGCACCGACGTCAACTACAAGGGGGACCTACGGCGATGCCTGCTGCGAGGAGGCCGCGACCGGGACCGGGCCGCGCACGACTTCGCCCGTTTCCGGGTTCACGTGGGTCCGTGGCGGGGCCGGCGCGATATGGGCGATCAGCGTTCCGCTGGGCCTGCGCCCGCCCGGCAGGTGCGCCACCGACTTGCCGTCCAGGCCCGCCGAGACCGTGTAGTGCACGACGTGAAGTCCAGCCTTGACCGGCGTCACGTGCCACAGGAACAAGCGGTGCTGACCGGGTCCAAGCGCGCCCAAAGCCCACGTGTTCACGAACGCCGTTTCGCCGCCGCCGGGCGGATCGACTTCCTCGGTCTGCACCGGCGGGTTGGTGGCGGTCCCACCGGGGCCCGTGTTGACGATCCACACCGGCCGCTTCTTGACCGCGAGTTTGGGGTAGTTGCTCGTGTAGGAGAACGAGTCGAGCGTCACCGCCACGTTGGGGATCGTCTTGACACCGGCGTTGCGCACGATCATCCCGAGATAGGTGTCCTTGGCCACGGCCTGCTTGACGGGGAAGTGCACGGCCGCCACTTCGACCGTGTAGGAGCCCTTCGGTTCGTGGGCGTCGCGTTCGGAGCCGCCGCACCCGCTCAGCAGCGCGCCGACGAGCACGCCGCCGACAGCGAGCGCCCAGATCGCAAGCAACTTTCTCCTCCCCACAGCGAGCGCCACGATACCAGTGCCGCGACAATCCGTAGCGTTCGGTCTCCAGATCGCATAGAGTGGGAAACGCCCCAGAGGGGTTGGGTCGAGTTGCAGGTCGGGTCAGTACAGTTTGGAGGCGCGGTCAGGATCGGTCGCCGAGCCGTGAACCGTTCCCCGAGGAGGGGTTGAGATGGTGCGCAGTGCAGCCGAGCGGGCTTTCCTACCGACGAGGAACCTGCTCGAGGAAATAGGGGACATGATGATCCTGACGGGCAGGACCATCCTCTCTGCCCTGCGCCCGCCCTACCCCTACGGCGGCGAGTTCGTCTCCCAGTTCCTATTCGCGCTGCGCCTGTGCTGGTTCCCGCTGCTGATCTCCACGGTGGCCATCTGCTACGCCGCGCCGGGTCTGCAGGCCGCGAACTTCCTGACCTTGTTCGGCGCCCTGGACCGTCTCGGCGGCATCTTCGTGCTGGCCGCGATCCGCGAGATCGGGCCCAACGTGACCGCGATCGTCCTGGCGGGCGTCGCCGGCACCGCGATCACCGCCGACCTCGGCGCGCGCAAGATCCGCGAGGAGCTCGACGCCCTCCAGGTCCTGGGCGTGGACCCCGTCAAGAACCTCGTCGTGCCCCGCTTCCTGGCCCTGATGCTGGTCACGGGTCTGTTCAACGTGTACGCGATCCTGTTCGGCCTGTTCGGCGGGATCCTCGCCGAGCTCGTCAACGGCCAGCCTTTGGGTCCCTTCTGGGACACCCTGTTCGCCAACGCCTCCACCACCGACCTGTGGGGCTCGGCCCTGAAGACCACCATCTTCGGCGCGATCATCGCGATCGTCTGCTGCTACAAGGGCATGACCGCCTCCGGCGGCGCCGAGGGCGTCGGGCGCGCCGTCAACCAGGCGGTCGTCGTCACGTTCCTCGCGATCTTCGCCTTCGACTACGCCTACACCCAGCTGCTCTTGGCGACGCACCCGAACATCCTGGTCATCAAGTAATGAACGAACTGCTCGTCACCCCGCGCGAATGGCTCGCCACGACCGGCGAGCTGGGCCGCTTCGCCGGCAACATCGTGCGCGACGTGTGGGGCCTGCGCGTGTTTCGCTTCTTTGGCGAGGCCCTGCGCCAGTCCGGGATCTTGATCGTCTCCTCGACTTTGATCATCTGGGCCTTGATGTTCGTCCTGGGCCTGGAGTGCGGCATCGAGGGCGCCTACTTCCTCGAGGCCCAGGGCGCGCCCGCCTACGCGGGCGTGTTCACCGCGTGGTGTGACCTGCGCGAGATCATCCCCTACGCCTTCGGCTACATGATGGCCGCGAAGGTCGGCACCGGGATCGTGGCCGAGCTGGGCGCGATGCGCATCTCCGATGAGATCGACGCTCTGGAGGTGATGGGCATCGATTCGCTCACCTTTCTCTGCGCCACGCGCCTCCTGGCCGCCTGGGTCGTGCTCCCCTTCATGTACCTCGCAGGTGTAGGCGCCGCCTTCCTGGCCTCCTACATCGCCGTCGTCCAGCAGGTCGCCACGGTCTCGGCGGGTGGCTACCTGTTGATCTTCTGGCAGTTCCAGAACCCGCCCGACTTCCTCTACAGCCTGATCAAGGCCATGTTCATGGCCACCGCGATCGTGCTCGTCGGCTGCTACTACGGCTACAACGCCAGTGGTGGGCCCGTGGGCGTGGGTACCGCCACGGCCAAGTCCATGGTATTGAACATAATCTTGGTCCACTTGATCGGGATGCTTGGCACCCAGGTCTTCTGGGGCGCCAACCCGAAAGCCCCGATCGGCGGCTGACTGTGGCGACGCACCCCACAGGGCACGAGCGCGAGCAGGGTGCGCCCGCAGGCGAGCAAGAGCCCGCCGCGGGGGACAAGCGTCAGGAGGGCGGCGAGTTCGAGTTCCACATGGGCCAGAACCGTCCCACCGGGGTGCCCGACGCGATCGAGTTCGTAGGGGTCCACAAGTCCTTCGGCTCAAACCACGTCCTGCAAGGCCTCAACATGGGCCTGCCCGAGGGCCAGATCTCGATGATCCTCGGCCCCTCCGGGACCGGCAAGTCGGTCTGCATCAAGCACATCGTCGGCCTGCTCTACCCAGACGAGGGCGACGTGATCGTGCAGGGCCGCTCCATACCCAGCCTGCCCGACGCCGAGCTGTTCGAGATCCGCAAGAAGTTCGGCGTCCTGTTCCAGGACGGCGCCCTGTTTGGGTCGATGAACCTGTACGACAACATCGCCTTCCCCCTGCGCCAGCACACCGAGAAGAGCGACGAGGAGATCGCCGAGATCGTGCACCGCCGCATGCGCGAGGTGGGCCTCGGCGACGCGGGCGAGAAGATGCCCAACGAGCTCTCCGGCGGGATGCGCAAGCGCGCCGGCTTCGCCCGCTCCCTCGTGCTCGACCCCGAGATCGTGCTGTTCGACGAGCCCGACTCCGGACTTGATCCTGTGCGCACCGCCTTGCTGTGCGAACTCATCAAAGAGGTCCACGAAGAGAACGGCGGCACCTACGTCGTGATCACCCACGACATCATGTCCGCGCGCCGCGTCGCCGAGCACATCTCGGTCCTGTGGCGCGGGCGCATCGTCGAGTCCGGCCCGGCCGCCGAGCTGTTCGACTCCGAAAACCCCTTCGTCCGCCAGTTCCTTTCCGGCGAGTCGCAGGGCCCTCTGGGAATGGAGTAGCCCCGGGCAGCCGCCTGGGAGCATGCGATGACGCTCTCTGCCGGCGGGGCGCGACGGGGCTATCAACTAGCCTCTTGATGTGACTGTGGGGAGGCTGTTCTCGGGGTTGGCCGTGCGCGCGGCGCGCAGGCCGCTGCTCACGATCTCGCTGCTCGGCGTGCTGGCGCTCGGGTGCGCGATCGCGGCGCTTGGATTGCGTCCGACCGCGGCCACCGACACGCTCGTAGGGCGCTCCAGCTCGACCTACGCCGAAACCCAGCGCTTCTACGCCCGCTTCGGCGAAGAGCCCGTCGAGGTCTTGGTCGCCGGCGATCTACGCAAGCTCGTGCTCAGCCCCGACATCGACCGGCTCGTCGGCCTGGAGGGTTGCCTCTCGGGCAACCTGCCCGCTCGCGGCGCTCGCCCAGGAGGGAGGCTCGCGCGGTCCGTGCGGCCGGCTGACGCGCGACAAAGACGTCAAGGTGGTGTTCGGCCCTGGCACCTTCCTCAACGAGGCCGCGCTCCAGGCCGTCGAACTGCTCAGCGTACGCGGCAAGCAAGCCGAAGCCGAGGCCAAGCAGGCCCAGAGCACGGTCTACCGCAAAGCGTTGGCCCACGGACTGCCCGCCTCCGAAGCCGCCTCACTCGGCGAACAGGCTCGCAAGGCCACGATGGCCGGTTTCGCCGCCGAAATCAGCGCGCTCGCGATCCGCTACGGCTTGAAAAGCGCGCCCAGCCTCGAAGACCACGAATTCGTCTCCAAAGTCGTGTTCGACCCGAGCAAGCCGTCCGGCACGCCCAAGCAGCGCTTCGCCTACCTGTTCCCCAGTCGCGACGTCGCGCTCGTGACGGTGCGCCTGAAGGCGGGTCTCTCCGAAGCGCAGCGCTCGCGACACGATCGCCTTGATTCGCCAGGCCACCGCCATGCCCCAGTGGCACCTGGCCAATGGCGAGTCCTACCTGGTCACCGGCGAGCCGGTCATCGTGAGCGACCTCACCCACTCGATCACCAGCTCGATCGAGCTCCTGCTGCTCGCCGTCCTGCTCGTCATGGCCATCGTCTTGAGCCTCATCTTCAAGGGCCGCCCTCGCCTGTTGCCGCTCGCCGTCGCGCTGCTCGCGACCGCGCTCACGTTCGGCGCCCTCGCGCTCTCCGGGGCCTCGCTGACGATGGCCTCGGTCGCGGTCCTGCCGGTGCTCGTCGGCCTCTCGGTGGACTACGCGATCCAATTCCAATCGCGCGTCCAAGAGGCTCGCGAAGACGGCGCCGTCAGCGCGATCGACGCCGTCCGTGACGCCGCGGCTCAGGGCGCCCCCACGATCGCCGTCGCCGCGCTCGCCAGCATCGGCGGGCTGCTCGTCTTGGTGCTCTCGCCCGTGCCGATGGTGCGCGGCTTCGGCCTGCTGCTTGTACTCGGCGTCGCGCTCGCCTTTCTGTGCGCGCTCACGGCCGGCTCCGCGGTGCTCGTGCTTGCCGGGCGGGAGGGGTTTGGATTGAAATTTGGGGGTGCCTCGCGCGCGGGGGGTGTGTCCCGAGGGGGAGGTGTGGGGGGTTCAAATCGGGGTGCCTCGCGCGCGGGGGGTGTGTCTCCCGAGGGGGGTGTGGGGCTTTCGGATCGGGGTGCCTCGCGCGCGGGGGGTGTGTCTCCCGAGGGGGGTGTGGGGCTTTCGGATCGGGGTGCCTCGCGCGCGGGGGGCCTTGCCGAGCAGCTGGCGGACGCCTGGCGCGGCGCCGGCGAGCTGTTGAGCGACAATCCGGCGACCCGCTTCGTCTCGCGCTCGGCGCTCGTCTACGCGGTGCGCCGTCCCGGTCGCGTGCTCGGGGTGGGGCTTGCCCTGGCCGTGGTGGGATGGGGTGTGGACACCCAAACGCGGGTCCAAACCAACATCGCCAAGCTGGCTCCCCAGAGCCTGTCCTCGCTGCACAATCTGAGCGCGCTCGAACGAGCGACCGGGGTGGGCGGCGAGATCGACTTGATGGTCGAACTCCAAAGCCCTCACCAAGCCCGCCACGGTCGAATGGATGAGCCGCTACGAGAGCGCCGTTCTGGCGCGCTTCGGCTACAGCTCCGGCAAAGGCTGCGGCCAGGCCCAGCTGTGCCCCGCCTTCTCCCTGCCGGATCTGTTTCAGGTCGAAGCGGGCAGCTCCTCCAAGCTGACCGAAAAGCAGGTTCGCGGCGTGCTTGCGGCGATCCCGCCGTACTTCTCCCAGGATGTCATCAGCGCCGACCATCGCTCGGCGACGATCGCCTTCGGCATTCGCTCGATGCCCCTCCAACAGCAACAACAGGTAATCGAAGCGATGCGCTCCGAGCTGCACCCGCCCGGGGGCGTCAGCGCCCACCTGGTCGGCCTCTCGGTCCTGGCGGCCCAAGCGGGTGCCCAGATCGCCTCGCCGTGGCGGCGGGTGCTCACCCTGCTCATCGCCTTGGCGGCGGTGGCGATCGTGTTGCTGATCGCCTTCCGCGGCGACCGGCGTCGCGCCCTGGTGCCGTTCGCGCCGATCGTGCTCGCCACCGGCTGGTCGGCCCTGGTGCTGTTCGCGCTTCGCATCCCGCTCAACCCGATGTCGGTCACGCTCGGCGCGCTGGTGATCGCGATCTCCACCGAGTTCAGCGTGCTGCTCTCCGAGCGCCAGCTCCAGGAGCGCGCTGCCGGACACTCGACCGCGCAAGCCCTGCGCCTTGCATACACCCATACCGGCGCCGCGATCGCCGCCTCGGGAGTGACCGCGATCGCCGGCTTCGGCGTGCTCACCCTGTCTGACATCGCGATGCTGCGCGACTTCGGCTTCGTCACGCTTGTCGACCTGTCGGTCTCGCTCATAGGAGTTCTGATCGCCCTGCCCGCCGCCATCGCCATCGCCGAGCGCAAGGAGCGTCTGTGGGTAGCCCAGCGCGCTACGTCGCCCTCCTTGGGCTGATCGCGATCGCCGCGTTCACGGTCCACGTGGCGCTCAGCCCGCGCCAGGGCACCACGACGTTGGGGCCCGGTACGCGCATCCCTCCGTTCGCCGCCCCCTACGCGATCGGCGGCCCGCCCGGTGAAGTGGACATCGCCACGCACGCCAAGGAAGGCCTGGCCGGCAAGGTGGCCGCCTGCCGCGAGCGCGGTCCCGGGATCCTCAACATCTGCCAGCTCTACCAGCGCGGCCCGGTCGTCCTCGCGCTGTTCTTCCAAGCCGGCTCGTGCCCGGCCGTGCTGAGCCAGATGCGCCTGCTGAGCGCCGAGTTTCCCGAGGTCTCCTTCGCCGCGGTGGCCGTCAAAGACGACGCCTCCTCGACCGCGAGCCTGGTGCGCGCCAAGCGCTTGAGCTTCCCCGTGGGCGTCGACGCCGAAGGGCGTCTCGGTCAGCTGTACTCGATGGTGAGCTGTCCGCAGGTCATGTTCGTATATCCAGGTGGCATCGTGCAAGGTCCCCCGCTTCTCAAAACCCCCTCGCTTGCCGCCCTGCGAACGCGCGTGAGCGAACTGGCGCGCGCCTCGCGCGCCCGGGGTTGGAGGCCGGGCCGTCCATGAGCGCACGCGCCCTCACGTCCGCGCCATGCAGCCCGCTAGGCGGAGCCGCCGGATGAGCGAGCAGCCGCTGCGCGGGTGGTGCGAGGACGAGGTCCAAGAGGAGCTGCCTGGGCTCGGCCTGATGTCCGTCACGGTCGAGCTGCCCGGCTCGGCTTTACTCACGCGAGCCTCGCCTCCGAGCGTGCGCGCGCGCCTGCGCGAAATGTCCAATCGCTGGCGCGGCGCGCGCGCCGTCAACGTCCGCCAAGAGCCGATACCGGCCGCCTACCGGGTCTTCTTTCGCCAGATCGGCCTCGATCCCGACATCGCCAGAACGCCGATCGAGGCGGCCGTCCTGGAACGGATGCTCGACGGCGGTTTCATCTCCGAAGGCCTGCTCGCCGACGTGCTCACGATCGCGCTGATCGACACCTCGGTCCCGGTATGGGCGCTCGACGCCGACCACGTCAACGGTCCGCTGGGGATACGTCTGAGCCGCACGCGCGAGCGCTTGGGCGGGGGCCCGCAAGGTCCAGGCCTTGGCGCCGGGCGGCTCGTCGTGGCGGACGCCGAGTGTCCGCTCGCCATCCTCTTCGGTCCGCTCGCTCCCGGGCACGAGCCATCCTCGAGCACGCGCCGCTTGACCTTGTTCGCGGTCCAGGTAGCCGGCGTTCCGGCGCTACACGCCGAAGAGACACTGTGGGCGTGTAGCTCTGCGCTGGCCGGCGAGGGCTCGGGACCTATCGCGGGATAGGCATCAAGAGCCTTTACCGTGACCCCTCGGCCAGCTAAGATCGGTGAGTCGAGCGGGAGGAGCACACGATGGTCCAAACCGAGCAGCTTGCACCGGATCGCGCTGAGCAGCGTGCGCGCGAAGCGCTCAAGGGCCAGATCGCCAAGCTCGAGCGCGAGCTCTCAGGGCTCGTCGCCCACACCTTCCCGCACATCTCTCCCCACGATCGCGCTCCCGAGCTTCTCAGCGGCCCGCGCTTGCTGTCCTTGGGTGAGCTTGAGCGAGTGCGCGATCGGCTGGCGCTGCGCGTCGGCGAGGTCCAAGCGCAGTCCCGCGAACGGGCCGACTTGGAGCGCCGCTCGCGCGAGCTGCTCAGACGGATGAAGCTCGAACCGGGCCGCTACAAGTTCGTGCGCCTTCCCGTCGCCGACCTCGGCGACGGGCACTGCGGCGTGTGGGAGGTGCGCCCGCGCCTCGGCTTGATCGGGATGCTCGCCGGCTGGTGGCAGGTCAAGCTGTCATCCGGCTGCCCGTAGCTGCGCCAGGACGCATACGGCGCGCCGTGACCCAGGGGCTCGGCATCGTCTCCGGTCCCGTCGCGCTCAGCATCGCGGCCAGCGTACGGCGCTGGCGCTCGGTCATCGAGCCCACGGTCTTCTGCTCGGACATGGGTATCTGGGCGAGGAACTTGCGACAGCGCGTCTGACCCCAGCGTCGCTGGCTCATCAACAGGTCGCAGACAGCCATGCTGTCCGCCTCCCAGGGGCATTCCAGGATCACCTCGGCCGCGCCGATCTCGCCGCCCGCGATTCGTCGCTTCAATTCGGCGCGCGCGAGGCGCACCTTGTTGGCGCGTTCCAGGGCGCGCATGTGCTGAGGGCCGGCAGGGGCAATAGTCGCTGTCGCGTTCATGTGTGCTCACTCCCCGTCGCCGCCGCCGGTCTCCCGCGGCGCGCAACAAGCTTGGCTGGTTGACGAGTAGCGCGTCCACCCGACCCTCCTTGCCTCCCTCGCGAGCTGTCGCGAAAGCCTTCGGCACCCCTCTACCGGTGGCCTGCGGATGAGCTTCAGACGGTCGTGCTTTGCGTTCTGAGAAGCTAGCCAGCCGAGGCCGTCCGGTCAACACTTTTTCGCGTAAACGTTCGCTAGAAGCGGGCTTTTTTAAGGCTCCACCCACTTGTGAAGATGTGTACAAGCCGTTAAGGGTCTTTACACCGTTCCGGCTATTAGAAGCGCTCGTCGGAGCGCGAGCGGTCCGTCAGGACAGCGGACCGTGCTCGGCCTCGAACTCGCGCTTGACCCGCGCGAACACCTCCAAGGCGCGATCGAGCGTCGCTCGGTCGTGGGTGGCCATGACGCTCGTGCGCAGCAACGCACCGCCGGGCGGCACCGCCGGGTGAAGGGCACAGTTGGTGAACACGCCCGCGTCGTACAGCGCCCGCCACAGCAAGGCGGCCTTCCAGTCGTCGCCCACCAACACCGGCACGATCGGCGTGGTCACCGTCGCGCTCGCGCCGCCGTCGGGCTCGCCCCCCAAGCGCACCGGCTCGCCGCTGAGCGTCTGAAAGCCGAGCGAGCGCAACCCGTCCGCCAGATAGCGCGCGTTCTCGAGCACCGCCTCGAGCAGCGCCGGTCCCTCTGAGGAGCGCACGATCCGAAGCGCCGCGAGTGCTGCTCCGAGCGCGGCCGGCACCGCCGAGGCGGTGAACAGGAAGGCACGGCTCGAGATGCGCAGGTAGTCGATCACCTCGGCCGGGCCCACCACGAAGCCGCCACAAGCCGCCAGCGACTTGGAGAAGGTGCCCATCCTCAAATCCACGCGATCCTCGACCCCCAAAAGCTCGGCCGTGCCCGCGCCGCGCGCGCCGAGCACTCCGGCCCCGTGCGCCTCGTCGACCATCAGGCGTGCTCCGTAGCGCTCGCACAACTCCGCGATGTCCACCAGCGGAGCAACGTCGCCCTCCATCGAGAAGACCCCATCGACCACGACCAGCACACCGCCACCGTCGCCTTGGGCGCGTTCCAGCGCGCGCTCGAGCTTGTCCATCCGGTTGTGCCGAAATGGCCTCATCTTGGCTTTGGAGAGCAGCACCCCGTCGAGGATCGACGCGTGGTCGGCAGAGTCCACGATCACGGTGTCGCGAGCCTCCAGCAGCGTGCCGAGCGTGCCCACGTTGGCCTGGTGGCCGGTCGTGAACACGAGCGCGTCCTCGGCCTCCATCCACTCGGCCAGCTCGCGCTCGAGCTCCAGGTGAAGCGGTGTCGTGCCGTTGAGCAGACGCGAGCCGGTGAGCCCCGTCCCGTAGCGGGCCAGCGCGTCGCGCGCGCCCTGCATGACCCGCTCGTCGCCCGTCAACCCCAGGTAGTTGTTGGAGGCGAGCATGATCCGCGGCGCCCCCTCCATCTCCACGACCGGCATCGCCGGGGACTCCACCGTGCGGAAGTAGGGCATCAGGTCCGCTTCGCGCGCCTCGCGCAGGAGCTGCTCGCGCTCGTGGCCGCGAACCTTGGCAAAGACGTCTGTTGAGGTGGGCATCGGCTCTCTTCCTATAGGGTGCGCGGCGATGGCTGTGGAGACTTCGGGGAAGACGATGAAGGTCGAGGTTCGTCCGGTGCTGGGCCGGGGCGAGCTGAACACCTTCATCAAGCTGCCGTGGCGGCTCTATCGTAACGAGCGCAACTGGGTCGCGCCTCTCTTGATGGACGTCAAGAAAAGGCTCGACCAAAAGAAGAACCCGTTCTTCAAGCACACCGAGGCCCAGTACTTCCTCGCCTACCGGGGCTCAGAGCCCGTCGGTCGCATCAGCGCCCACATCGACCGCAACCTCAACGAGTTCCAGGACAACCGCTGGGGCTTGTTCGGGTGGTTCGAGACCGAGGACGATCCCGAGGCCGCCCGCGCGCTGCTCGCGACCGCCGAGCAGTGGCTGCGCGAGCGCGGCTGCGATCGCATGGTCGGCCCGATGGACTTCACCACCAACGACGAGTGCGGGCTCTTGATCGAGGGTCACGAGCGCCCACCGATCATCCTCTGTCCCTGGCACCACCCCTACTACCAGCGCATCTTCGAGCAGGACATCGGCATGGCCAAGGCGATGGACCTCTACATGTGGAGCCTGCATGTCACCGGGCGTGAGAATGTGCACTCCGCCATCTGGGAGATGGCCGACAAGCTCGAGTCCGAGCACGGCATCGTCTGTCGCAACTTCCGTAAGAAGAACCTCCAGGAGGAGGTCAGCCGCTTCCTCGAGGTCTACAACGCCGCCTGGGAGCGCAACTGGGGCTTCGTGCCCCTGACCGAAGAGGAGGTCCGCCACTACGCCAAGGACCTCGGACCCGTGCTCGACGAGAACTGGGCGATGGTCGCCGAAAAGAAGGACACCGGCGAGGTCGTCGGCGCCGCCCTCACGCTGCCCGACTTCAACCAGGTCTTGGCCAAGATGAACGGGCGCCTGCTCCCCTTCGGCTGGATCACCGCGCTACGCGAGCGCAAGAAGATCGATTCGGTGCGCGTGTTCGCCCTGGGCGTCAAGCCCGAGTATCAACACACGGGCGTAGCGGCGCGCTTCTACCAGATGCACTTCGACGCGGCCGAAACCACCCCCCAGAAGGGCGGCGAGATGGGCTGGATCCTCGAGACCAACAAGCCCATGAACCGTGCCATGGAAGGCATGGGCGGCAAGATCGTGCGCCGCTATCGCGTCTACGAGCGCGAGCTCTAGGGGGCCGCGGGCGAGCGGCGGCGCGCTCGCGAGGCGAGCCTCCACGCCGCGCGGTCCAGTGCCGCCTCGCTTTCGTGCGGCGGTGTGCGGCAAGCGGTCCGCACCCCCGATTACACTGCGGTGCGTGAACGAGCCGCTTGAAGATGAGGTGCTCGACGGGGTGCCGGTGCTCGTCCCCGCCTCGCCCCCCGAGGCGAGGCTCGGCGCCTCGGAGTCGCGCTCGCTGGCGCTTGCCCAAAGCGCGCCGGTGCAGACGGCCGCCGTGGCCGCCGGAGGCTTTCTGGCCGGAGCGGTGTTCCTCGGCTTGGTCCGCCGCCGCCAGGCTCATCAAGGCGCCCTTGCGCGCGCCCGCGCGCCGCGAAGGCTCGGACGCGTCCGCAAGCGCTCCAAGCAGTCAGAACTCGCGATCGTGGGTTCGCGCTCGCTGCTCGTTGACGTGCACCTGCTCGGGGCGCCGCTGCGGGGCCGTTGAGCGAACCCGTCGAACTGCGCATCGAGGTCAAGCCCGCGGGCCCCTTCCGGCTGCCGCGCGCCGGCGGCATGGACGGCGTTTTGCGTGCTCGCGCCGGCGTGCTCGAACGCTTGCTCCACCGCGACGGCGCGCCGGTCCACGTGCGGGTTGCCCAGACCGCGCCGGACCGCGTCCTGTTCGGCGCGCGCGCACAAAGCCCTGAGGCCGCCCGCTACGGGATCGAGCGGATGCGCTTCGCGCTCGGCGTCGACGAGGACCTGAGCGCCTTCTGGCGCGAGTTCGCGCGCGATCCGGTCATCGGCCCCTCGATCAAGCGCCGTCCGTGGCTGCGCCCCAGGCGCCGGCCCGAGCCCTTCGAGGCGCTCGCGTGGGCGATCTGCGAGCAGCTGATCGAGTACGAGCGAGCGGCCGCGATCCAGCGGCGAATCGTGGCCTCGATGGGGCCGCGCTGGAGCGCGTGGGCCGGCTGCGGGCGCCCCCTGCGCGACGTGCCCTCGCCGGCCACGCTCGCGGCCTCGGCGCCGGCTCGCCTGGAGTCCTGCGACCTGTCCGGGTCCAGGGCGCGCCTGCTGGTGAAGGTCGCGCGCGAGGCGACCGCGGGTCGTCTCGACCTGCACCGTGGCGATCACGAGCGGGCGTGGCGCCGGCTGCGGGCGATACCCGGAATCGGGCCGTGGACGGTCGAGATGCTGGCGCTACGCGGCCAGGGCCGTTTCGATCAGTTGCCGGCCGGCGACCTCGGTCTGCTCAAGTACGTCGGGCGGCGCCTCAGTGGCGGCGACCCGCGCGCCTGCGCCGGCGAAGCGGACGTGCGGTCCTTCTTCGAGCGCTACGGGCCCTGGCAGGGCTTGGCGGCCGTGCACGTTGGGGCTCTCTAGCCCAGACCGTGCAGTAAGCACCGCGCCCCCGGGGTGAGCGGGGGCGCGGAAACGTCCGGTGGAGCAGGGATTCTTGGGGTGTTCAGTTCCCGAATCCCGAGCTTTGGAGGTTCACCTTGAGGGTGATGCGTGATGGACGCCCGGTTACCGTAGATGTCACGTCGGACGGAGCGGGGTTGGTGTCGCACGCGGGCAGCGCGCTGCTGGTCGGGGTGGCCGACCGGCTCGGCCTCACGCGAGCGCTCTCGTCGAGCCTGGCCGTCCTGAAGCAGCGGCGTCGCGGCCACGATCCGGGCCGGGTGATCCGGGATCTCGCGGTGATGCTCGCCGATGGCGGGGAGTGCGTGTCCGACCTCGGCACGGTGCGCGACCAGGAGGAGCTGTTCGGCTCTGTGGCGTCGGATTCCACGGCGTTTCGGATGATCGACCGGGTCGCGGGTGAGCCTGGCTCCTTGGAGGAGCTGCGTGCTGCTCACGCACAGGCGCGCGAGCGGTTCTGGGAGCTTTCCAATGTTCCTGAGCGGTTGACGATCGACGTCGACGCGACGCTCATCACAGCGCATTCCGAGAAGGAGAAGGCCGCCGGCAACTACAAGGGCGGTTTCGGGTTTCATCCGCTTCAGGCATACGCGCAGGAGACCCGTGAGGCGCTGGGTGGCGTGTTGCGGCCGGGGAACGCTGGCGCGAACACAGCTGAGGATCACAAGATGGTGCTGGACCGAGCGCTCGCGCAGATCCCGGCCAGACACATCGAGAACATGGAAATCCTGGTGCGCTGCGATTCCGCGGGCGCCACGCACGGCCTGGCTGATCATTGCCGCGAACACGCGATGCGGTTCTCCGTCGGCTACGAGCTGACCGAGCCGGTCAGGGCTGCGATCCTCGCGCTTGGCGAGACCGCTTGGGTCCAGGCGCTCGACCAGGACGGCAGCGAGCGCAAGAACGGGCAGGTCACAGAGATCACCAGCAGCGTCAATCTTTCCTCGTGGCCGGAGGGATCGAGGCTGATCGTCAGGCGTGAGCGTCCTCATCCCGGCGCGCAGCTCTCCTTCACCGACCACGACGGGCACCGTTTCCAGGCGATCCTCACCGACCAGACCGACCAGAACATCGCGATCGTCGAGTGTCGCCACCGCCAGCATGCTCATGTCGAGGACCGCATCCGCGACGACAAGGACACCGGTCTCTCAAAGTTCCCGTTCAAAGAGTTCGCGCTCAACGAGGTGTGGTTGGAGATCGTGATGCTCGCGCACGACTTGATCGTCTGGACCCAAGCACTGCTGCTTACCGGAGCACTCGCAAAGGCCGAGCCCAAGCGGCTGCGCTACCAGCTCCTGCACGTCGCCGGTCGTCTCGCGTTCCACGGCCGCAAAGCGAAGCTTCACCTGCAGAACACCTGGCCCTGGGCAGACGAACTCGTCGCTGCCTTCCAGAAACTGCGAGCGCTCTCAGCGCCCGCCGGCTGACACCGGCAAACGGCCACCACCAACATCGAGCCGTCCCACGGCCACGGCCGCGATCACCGCTGGGCGCACACCAGCCAAGCACGCCCCTCGCAAACACGCTGAGCCACCCTCCAGCAGCCGCTCCAGGGCCAACACCACCCTCAACGACCACGCTCAACCCCGAAAGCGGATCTACGGCCAGATTCAGACCGCTACTGCACGATCCGGGCTAGTCGCGACACTCAGCTTGGGGGATTATCTTTTTTGCCCAATTCACCAACGTATATACTTTTTGTAAATACGATCGTCGTTAACAAAAAGTGTTAAGTCGTGGTGCCCGTGTCGCGGGCCCGCGCGGGCTGATGAAAATGGGTGATGATGTGGGGGTCGCCCGCGACGCCGTGGTGTTCTTGGTGCGCTTGAGCCCGAGTTAAGTCTGGCGTGTGGGTCTCCCCGGACCTCCGGACTGTTGCCGATGAGCACGCCTGTCAGATTCGCTAGTTCTCGAGGCCCCAGGGCGACGATGGTTCCCTTCGATCCCATTGGGAGGTTCTCATGGAGACGGTCGTCGAGCGCCCTGGTGCGTTGGATGTTCACAAGGAGCAGGTAACGGCCTGTGCGCGGGTGCCCGCGACGGGTAGTGGTGGCCGCGAGCAGCGCGTGGCGGAGTTCGCAACGACCGTGCGGGGCTTGCTGGCCTTGCGCGACTGGCTCACCGCTCACGGAGTGACGCAGGTCACGATGGAGGCTACCGGGGTGTACTGGAAGCCGGTGTGGGCGGTCCTGGAGGACGAGTTCGAGTTGCTGCTCGTCAACGCAAGGCATGTCAAGCAGGTCCCCGGCCGCAAGACTGACGTCAAGGACGCCGAATGGCTGTGCCAGCTCGCCGAGGCTGGACTGCTGAAAGCGAGCTTCGTGCCGCCGAAGCCGATCCGGGCGCTGCGGAATCTGACGCGGTATCGCAAGACGCAGATCCAGGAGCGCCAAAGGGAGGCCAACCGTTTGCACAAGGCGCTGGAGGACACCGGGATCAAGCTCGACTGCGTAGCCACCGACATCCTCGGCAAGTCTGGGCGGGCGATGCTCGACGCGCTCGTTCATGGCACAACCGATCCCGAGATCCTCGCCGACCTGGCCAAGGGCAGGCTGCGAGTGAAGCTGCCCGCACTGCGGGAGGCGCTTGAGGGTCGCTTCGATGATGTGCACGCGCTGTGGATCGGCGCGATCCTCGCCCACATTGATTTCCTGGACGAGCAGATCGACCGGCTCTCCGACGCGATCGAGGAGCAGATCCGCCCTTTCGCCCCAGCCGTTGAGCTACTACGCACGATCCCCGGTGTTCAACGGCGCGCAGCGGAGGTGATCATCTCCGAGATCGGGACCGACATGAGCGTGTTCCCCACCGCCAAGCACCTGGCCTCCTGGGCCGGGCAGTGCCCCGGCAACGACCAATCCGCCGGCAAACGCCGCTCCGGGAAGACCCGCAACGGATCGAAGTGGCTGGACTGGACACTCGAGGAGTCCGCGCTCGCTGCCGTGCGCAGCAAAGACACCTACCTCGCCGCCCAGTACGCGCGCCTGAAGCCCCGCCGCGGCCACAAGAAGGCACTCGGCGCTGCCAAGCACTCGCTCATCTGCGCATGCTGGCACATGCTCTCCACCGGAGAGCTCTACAACGACCTCGGCGGCGACTACTTCCGCACGCGCGACCCCCAACGCACCACCAAACGCCTCGTCACCCAGCTCGAAGCACTCGGACACACCGTCACGCTGCAACAGGCGGTGGCAGCCTGAACGCTATTTTCCTGTCAGACAAGTGCGAGGCGCAGCAAGGCAGAAAGCAAGACAGAAGCCCAAGCTTCATTGCTCGGCACGCGCGCGGTCAGCGCGAACGCGTCCGGTTGCGCTCGACCAGCAACGCAAAGGTGGGGCAGGCCTGGGCCGCGCGCTGGGCGTGGGAGACCAGATCGACAGACAGCGGACGCTCGTCAACGATGGGATAGCCCCACTCGTCGAGCGTGATCCGCTCGGGCAGCAGCTCGGCGCACATGCCGTGAGCCTCACAGGTGATCGGATTGACGCGCACGCGCTCGGCCATCCTCAGGCGACCGCGCTTGCGCGGCGGTGGTTGGGCAGCGGCATCTGCGAGGGTCTCGCGCAGGCCTCGCAGGCGCCGTGGCGAGCGTGGTCGGCGAACTCCTCGGCGAATACCGCCAGCGCGCTCATCGCAAAGCGAGCCGTGCCGTCGGGATGGGCGCAGGCGCCGCGCCTGCTCACCAGCCCGGCCAGTTGCTCGACGCGGGCGCCCACGTGTTCGCTCGTCGCGCCCGTGCATGCCCGTTCCAAGGTCTCAGCCAAAGCGTCCAGGCCGTGCACGCACGGCCCACACTGGCCGGCCCCCTGGCGTGCCATCCAGCGCGTCACTCGCGCCGTCTCGGCAACCGGGCAGGCGTCCTCTGAGAGAAGCAGCACGACGCCTGCCCCGAGCGTGGCTCCGTAGGGGGCCAGATGGGCGTTTGAGAGAGCCAGATCGCTAAGCGCGGCGCCGTCGACCCAGGCGCCCGCATACCCTCCGAACAGCGCCGCACGCACGCGGCCTGTGGTGCCTCCGGCGGCGTCCAGCAGGGAGGCGAGCGAAGCTCCGTGCTCGATCTCATACACCCCCGGATAGGCGACCGGCCCGGTCAGCGTCAGCAAGGTGGAGCCGGGTTGCTGCTCCAGGCCGAGCTCGCGAAACCAGCGCGGGCCATAGCGCTCGATCAGCGCGACGTGGGCGAGCGTCTCGGCGTTGTTGACGAGAGTCGGGCGTCGTCGCACACCGCGCTCGAAGGGCATCGGCCCGAACGTGGGTATGGGCGCAGCCCCGTTGAGGTGGCTCACGAGCGCCGACTCTTGCCCGCTCACGTAGCCGGGCGGCACCGTGCTCAGCGCCAGGCGGGCCGAGCGCCCAGGGAGCCGCCTGCGTTCGGCGATCGCCCGCTCGGCGCGCTCGATCGTGACGCCGGCGGACTCGCACACACAGATGACGGCTTCGTCTGCGCCGATCGCGCGCGCGGCCGACACCGCCCCGTCGAGCACCAGATGGGGCAATGTCTCGATCAAGGTGCGGTCCTTGAGGCTGGCCGGCTCGCCCTCGGTCGCGTTGACGAGGACAATCGGCTTGCCTTTGCCGGCCGCCACTGCGCGCATCTTCTTAGCCAGTGGGAATCCGGCGCCTCCGCGCCCACCGAGGCCCGCTTGTTCGATCCGGTCGATCGCCGTGTTCGCGCCCCGGCGCTCGCGCCGGCGCGCGGCGGGCGCGGGACCGTGCGTGTCGAGGTGGGTTTGCAGGTCCATCGCTCCGTGGGCCGGCACGCCCTGGAGCAGACGCGGAAGCCCTTGGGGACCGGAGCCCCAAGCGTGCTCGTCGGCCATGGATTCTCCATCCGGCTCTCGCGGACCGCGCTCGTCCTCCGAGTAAGGGTCCGCGTAGGTGAGTTCGGCTGTGCGGGGTCCCGGGCTCATCGGTTTGCTTGCACCGAACCGGAGGCCGATCCCGAGGACTGCTGTGAATGGGATCCCAGCAGCGAGGAGGGAGTGCCCGAGCGTCGCGCCCATTCTTTGCCAAGCGGTCCGCTCGGCAGCCAGAGGATCAAGCCGAGCGTGAAGATCGCGGCGCCACCCAGGGCGACGCCTCGGCGCGCGAGCCGCTCGGGCCAGCCGTCGGCCACGCGAACCGAGACGGCCGCCAGCACGACGATCAGGCAGCCCACGCTGAGCGCCAGCATCCAGTTGCTTTTGATGTCCGAGCCGGTCCCCAAGCCGTGCAACAGGGCTATCGGCCAGCTCGCGTAGGAGAGCCAATGGACTGCGCGCCAACCGGCGTGGCCGATCCGCCGACGCAGCAGGCTGGTCAGGATCACCGCCAGCATCAGGTCGAAGGACAGCGCTCCCAAGCCCAACCAGAACGGCCGGTAGGAGCCGGTGAACGGGACCACCGCGTTGACGAGGGAGATCGGCGCGAAGCTGTCGAGCACCGCCGTCAGGATGTGCAGGCACAGAAACGCGAGCGCGAGCAGCGACACGTTGCGGTGTAGCGAATCGACCACGAAGCGCGGCCACTTCTCGGTGCTCCAGCGGCCAACGTCGGCGACTCCAAGGGCCAGCGCCACCGTGAGCAGGGTCAGGGCGACCGCCCCGCTGGAGCGCGTCAGATACCAGTAGGCGCTCGGCCCCGTGCTTGCCAGCGCGACGCTCACGAGAGCCCCGCCTCGGCCGCAGGTCCCTGGTGCGTCGAGCCCGCGCTCTCCGCCGGCCAGGCTCCGACCGTGCGGATCTCGCCCTCGCGGCTCACCAATCGCGCGGGAAGCCCCATCTGCTCGAGCCACGCCGCGGCCTCGCGTCCGCGCACGATCGCCGCTGTGGCGGCGATGTTGGCGTCGGCGCAGTCGTGTGCCGCGACGCTCACCGTGCGCCACACGCCCTGGACGGGAGCGCCGGTTGCGGGGTCGATGATGTGGTGCATCGACGCGCCTTCGTGACGCCAGCGGCGCACCGTGGTGCTCGAGGTGGCCAGCCCGCCACCCTCGATCGAGATTGTCTGCCCCGGCGCCAGGGGCCCGGCTCGATGGTCGTCGGTCACGTGCACTCGCCAGCCCGCGCGGGGCGCCGGCCCGGCCGTCGCGATGTCGCCGCCGAGGCTCACCAGCACGCCACAGCCGGTGGCCTCGTAGACGGCTTGGCTGGCCCGGTCGGCGGCCCACGCCTTGGCGGTCGCGCCGAGGTCGAGCTTGACGCCGGCCGGGATCCTGAGCGTGGCGCGCGCACGGTTGACTTCGACCGTTTGCCAGCCCGAGCGGAAACTGGCCCTCACCTTCGTGGGTGGGCTTGTCGAGCTCGAAGAGCTGTGGTCGAGTAGGCGCCAGTCGCGCACGTAGCCGGCCAGCTCCAGCGCTCTGCCGACGGTCGGATCGACATCACCGTCGGTCAGCTCGGCGGCGCGCAGGGCCAGTTCGGTCGCTTCCACCAGCAGCGGCTGCACGTGCACCGCGTGTCCGGCGTGCGCGTTCAGCCGAGTCAACTCGGAATCCTCGCGAAAACGACTGCAGGCCAGATCGATGCGCTCCAGCTCGTGCTCGACGATCGCCCGTGCCTGGGCCAGCGTGCCAGGGTCGCTCACCACCAGCACGGCGCTCGTGCCCAGCGCTCGCCAGCTCGCCCGGGCGCTCATCAAGCTGGAGCTCTCACGATCCACCGGAGACCACCGGAGCGGAGGATTCCTGTACCGGCGCCGCTTCCTGGGTTGGCGCGGCCTGTTCGACCGGCGCCGATTCTTGCGCGGGCGCCGATTCCTGTGCCGGCGCGGATTCCTGGCTGGGCGCGGATTCCTGGCTGGGCGCCGCTTCCTGGGTTGGCGCGGATTCCTGGGTTGGCGCCGATTCCTGCGAGGGCGCCGATTCCTGCGAGGGCGATTCGGGCGTCGCCGTGGGTTCCGGGGTGGCGCTCGGTTTGGGCGCCTGCGCGGGCGGCTGAATCGGTTTCGTGGCCGCTTTGGCGGCTTTCGTGCGGGCTTTCTGGGAGGCGCTTGCGCCGCTTGCCTTGACCGTCTTACCGGGAAACGCGCTGGCCGCGACCTCGGCGAACACGCCCGTCAGCGCCACCGAACCGGCCACCAGCCAGCGGTTTGCCCTGCTCAGTCTGCGCAGTGCCGCGTCTCTGGCGTTTGTCGGTTTGGGAGGCATGTTTCAGTGGTGGTGGAACGTCTCAAACTGGGTCCAGGCGCCGAAATGGGGGATGAGCAGGATCGCGAGCACCACGCCGGCGAGAAGCACCCCCACGATCGATATCGCGCGGCCCGTTCTTCCGGCGGCCATTTTGTTGTACTCGAGGCGCCCCGCGCGTTCGGTGAGAAATGTCTTTTGCAGGTCGGGCAGGTGCCCGAGCACGTGGAGCGCCGTGAAGGCGATCCACACGATGAAGCTCAGCTTGTGCAGCTCGCGCAGGATTCCCGACGATTCTGGCCCCACGAACAGGAGCGCAACGCCTGTGGCGAGCACGGCGAGCGTCGAGGCAACGACGACCGGGGCGCTCACGCGCAGCAGGATTGGGGGTGCGCCCCGCTTGCTATACGCCGGGTTGGCGGTGTAATAGCGCACGAAGCGGTAGCCGGTGCTTGCGAGCTTGAGCGCGATCGGTGGTATCAGCAGCAGGCCCACGAACAGGTGCACGGAGATCAAGGAGTTCAGGCGAAGCAAGGTCACGCCGATCACCGCCAGCAGCGCGACCAAGACGATGCCGGTGCCCGCGGTGAGGCGCTCGTTGCCGAAGGTGCCGCCGCCGGTCAGTCGGCCACCGCCGCCGGTCTGCTCGGCAACCGCTTCTGCCGAAGCGAGCTCTCCACGCGGCCGGGAACCAGAGGAGAGGGTTGTGGTGCGCGTGTTGGGGCGCCAGCGCGGCGCCTGCTGCTCGGCGGACATGCAGCAAGTGTGTGGTCGGTTGCTAAGCGTTCGCTAACAGCGACATGAGAAAAATCATCGAATCGCGGGGCAGGTCCAACGTCGCCGGCATCGACGCCGGTGCCGACACATACACGGATATTTGGGTGTGAGGAAGTTCGCTCGAATGGGAACTATCCTGACTGGATGTCCGACTTGGCCGAGCCGCTCGCGGATTCCTCCTTGAAGCCGTCGATCCTGTTGGTCGAGGACGAGCCGGGGATCGTGGATTTTCTCACCCGGGGTCTGCAGGCGGAAGGGTTTGAGGTGCGCTCCGCGCTCGATGGGCGCGAAGGCGAGCGGATCGCGCTGCGCGAGAGCTTTGACATGGTGGTGCTCGACTTGATGCTGCCTGGTCTGCCCGGCCTGGATGTGCTCGCCAGGCTGCGCGAGCTCAAGCCTGAGCTGCCGGTGATCGTGCTCACCGCGCGCGGGGAGATCGAGGACAGGGTCACCGGTTTGGACGCGGGTGCGGCCGACTACCTGGTCAAGCCGTTCTCGCTGGCCGAGCTGCTGGCGCGCGTGCGCGCCCAGTTGCGGGTCGCCGCGCAGACCTCCACGACCACGATCGAAAGCGGCGACATCGAGGTGAACTTGCTCACCCGCAAGGTGCGGCGCGCGGGCGCACAGGTGGCGCTGTCAACCACCGAGTTCGAGTTGCTGGTCTATCTGATACGCCACCGCGGCCAGGTCGTCACGCGCGAGCAGATCCTCAGCTCGGTGTGGGGTTACCAACACGATCCGGCCACGAACGTGGTGGACGTGTATGTCGGCTATCTGCGTCGCAAGCTCGCTCGGCCGGATAACCCGGCGCCGATCGTGACCGTGCGCAGAGTCGGCTACCGGCTCGGCGATGGCGGCTGACGGTTCGCCCGCTGCGGGTCCTGGGCCCCAGCTATGACTGCTACGCGGATCGTTCCCAGCGGATTGCGCTGGCGCATCGGCGCCTGGGTGGCGCTGGTCGTGCTGGTCTCCTCGGCCGTCACCTTCGTTGTCGTCTACAGGCGTACGGGCAGCGAGCTTCGCCACCAGATAGACCAGGAGATCCACGGGGACGCGCGCGATCTCTCGCATGCGCTGGCCGCCTCCGACGATCTCAAGCCAGCTCAGGTCGCCGCGAGGGCGACGCGCTACATCCGCGCTCAACCTTTCAGCGCCAGCTCGACGTTGCTGTTCGCAATCGTGCCGGGCGCGCCGACGAGCTCCAATCGCCCGGAGCTATTCACCTACACCAGGGCGGACAACGGCGAGACAGCGGCCGAGCAGGCGGTCGAGAACCGGCTCGCGGCCAGGCTGCGGGTCATCCACAACGGCTATAGGACGCTCACGTTGCCCGACGTGGGCGACCTGCGCCTGCTCGAGCGGACCGTGGCGCTACCCGGCGGCCTGCATGCCACGGTCGGCGTGGGGGAGCCGCTGGCCGCGGTCGCGCACGCCCAGGGAAGCGTCGCGCGTGCGTTCGTGTTGGCCGGCGTCTTGGCGCTGCTCGGTGCGCTCGTGGCGGCCTACGTCGTCGGCGCGCGCGTGTCCCGGCCACTGCGACGGATGGCGGCGGTCGCCGCGAAGGTGGACGCCGGCGATCTGCACCCGCGCATCCACGATCTCTCGCGCGAGGCGGGCGAGCTGAGGGTGCTGGCCGATGCGTTCAATCACATGCTCGATCGCCTCACCGAGGCCTTCGCCGGCCAGCGTGCGTTCGTGGCCGACGCCTCGCACGAGTTGCGCACGCCGCTGACGGTGATCCGCGGCCAGATGGAAGTGCTCGCCGCGCAATCCCATCCTTCCGAGCGGGAGGTCAGACGCGTCGAGGGACTCGTGCAGGCGGAGATCGGTCGCATCGCGCGCTTGGTCGACGACCTGTTGCTGCTCGCCAAGGCCGAGCAGACCGAGTTCCTGCGCCCGCGGTCGGTCGAGCTGGTCGACTACGTGAGCGGACTTTGGGAGGGAGTGCGGGTGCTGGCCGAGAGGCGCTTCGAGCTGGCGGGCGTGCCCGCCGGACGCCTGCGAGCCGACCCGGACCGGCTCACCCAGGCGCTGCGCAACCTGATCGGCAACGCCATCGAGCACACGATCGAGCCAGACGGGCTGGTGCGCCTGCGAATCGAATCGCCGGGCGGCGGCCGGGTTCGCTTTCTCGTCGAAGACGACGGGCCGGGCATCGACCCCGACCAGCGTGAGCGAGTCTTCGATCGTTTCCATCGCACCGACAGCGCGCGTGACCGCGCCTCGGGCGGCACCGGTCTGGGGCTTGCAATCGTGCGCGCGATCGCCGAGGCGCACGGCGGTTCGGTCAGCGCCGGAGTCTCTGCGGACGGCGGTACGACAGTGACGCTGGAGCTGCCGGGGTTTCTCCCTTCAGGCGCATCGGCGCGGGACGGCGGGGTCGCGCCGGCTCGCGGTCCAATCGCTGCTCATTGAAATTGTTCGGCACAAGGACACATCGGCGCCAGATCTTGCATACTGTGGGGGTGATGTCAGCGGACGTTTTGAGCTAAGGGGTCGATTCGGGCGTGTCGGCCAAGAACGCGGTCTTGGGATTGGTGATCGAGCGACCGGGCTACGGCTACGATCTCGCGCGCCGCTTGCAGTCCAGATTTGGCTCCTCGGGTTTCGCGCCGACAGGCGTGTATTCGGCGCTCGACCAGCTCAGCGCCGAAGAAATGGTGCGCAGCGCCGGTCAGCGCACGAGCGCCGGCAACGAGCGCGCCGCACCGCGCACGATCTACGAAGCGACATCGAAGGGCGTCGATCACTTCGAAGAGTGGATGCTTGCGGGCTCCTCGCTGGCGCCGGTGCGCGACGAGCTTTACATGAAGATCGCTCTCTCCAAACCCCACAACCTTGGGCGCCTGATCGAGTTGGCGCGATACCAAGAGGAGGCGTGCCTGGTGCGCATGGAGAGCCTCAAGCAAACGCCCGGGGGACGGGGTGCGGTGAAAGCCTGGTCGGAGGTCGCTGTCCTGCTGGTGCGCGATGCCGAGATCAAGCAGCTGCAAGCGCGCATCGAATGGCTTCAGAAGGCGTGCGCGATAATGCAGAAGCTCAGCGCCGCGCAAACGCGCGGCGCCGCACTCGGAGATCGAGTCGCTTGAGTTCTCAACCGCGCCTGGAGCTTGACCGAGTCAGCAAGAGCTACTGGCGGGGACCGCACGAGACGGCGGTGCTCAAAGACATCTCGCTGTCGGTCTACGCCGGTGAGTGCGTCGCGGTGTGGGGCCAGCGGGGCTCGGGCAAGACCACCCTGCTGAAGGTGGCCGCGGGCCTGGAGTCGCCCGAAAGCGGCGCTGTCAGCTTCAAGGGCAACAGTCTGCTTGGCATGTCAAGAGGGGGTCTCGTGCGGCTTCTGCGCGAGGAGATCGGCTGGGCCAGGCGCTCAGGGCCCGAGAGCGACGAGCTGGAGATGCTCGACTACGTGGCCTTGCCGCTGCTCAAACAGCAGAATATGCGTCGCGCGCGAAGGCGCTCGGCCGCCGCATTGGCGCGAGTCGGAGTGGCCGAATGCTCGAAAGGGCGCTGGGAAGATTTGACCGACGGCGAGCGCACCTTGGTCTCGATCGCGCACGCCATGGTGCGTCAACCGAGCCTGCTCGTCGTGGACGACCCGACCGCCAACCTCGATGTGCTCCAGCGCGAGGAGGTGATGGGCCTGCTGCGCTCCACCGCTGAGGAGGACTGGTTGGCGGTGCTGATCACGGTGCCCGACATGCCCTCGATGGTGCACGCCCACAGAATCGGATCGCTCAGCGACGGTCGCTTGCTTGTGCCCTCCGGCGCCTCGCCCGAGCGCGACAACGTCGTCGACTTCCCAGCCCGCGGACGGGCGGCGCCGGGGTGATCAGGTGAACCGCGAATCCTCGTTCGACTCAGATTCCCAGCCTGAGGATCGGCGACCGCAAGGCGGCTCGCGCGAGGCGCCCGCCGCCGCCGGCGAGCCTGTGGGCACCCAGCCAGGAGAGCAAGCCGCGCGTGAGGAGCGCGCGCGTGAGGAGCGGGTCTCGATAACGCTCTCGCGCAACCAGGTCGATCACGTGATGCGCGCCGCCCTGGGCGAAAGCGCCGCGCCGAATCTCTCCGGCATGGTTGCCGGCACGGGCTTTCATCGTTCCCACGCGCGCGACATGTTGAGCCTCAGATATCGCGACCTGCAGGCCAATCGTCGCCTGTCCCGCTCGCTGCTGGCCGGGTTGCTCGTGCTCTCGTGCTTTCCCCCGGAAGGCATGGACATCGGGATCAAGGACATTTCCGAGCAACTCGAACTGAACACGAGCACTGTGCATCGCTACGTGTTGACCTTGGTGGCTGCCGGGCTGCTCGAGCGCGACCCCGACACGCGACGCTACAGACTGCTGCCCGAGTAGCGCGCCGCGTACACTGCGCTTGTGAAGACTCGCGTGATCGTGTTGGGGGCCGGCTTTGGCGGCCTTGAGCTGGTGACGATCCTCTCGGACGCGCTCGGCGAGGAGATCGAAGTGACCTTGATCGACAAGGGCGACGCGTTTGTGTTCGGCTACTCAAAGCTCGACGTATTGTTCGGCCGCGCCTCGCTTGACTCGGTCAGGCTCCCCTACAGCCAGATCGCCAAGCCCGGCGTGCGCTTCGTGGGAGAGACGATCACGGCGATCGACCCCGAGGCGCGTCGCGTGATCACCGACGGCGGCACATACGAGGCCGAGCACCTGGTCGTCGCGCTCGGCGCCGACTACGACATGGACGCAACGCCGGGACTCGCTGACGGCGACAACGAGTTCTACTCGGTTGCCGGGGCCGCGCGAATGGCCGAGGCGGTTGCGAGCTTCTCACGGGGTCGGGCGATTGTGGGGGTGTGCGGAGCTCCGTTCAAGTGTCCTCCGGCGCCTAGTGAGGCCGCCTTGTTGCTGCACGATCAGCTGCTGGCACGAGGTGTGCGCGAGCAGTGTGAGATCTCCTTCGTGATTCCGTTGCCCAGTCCGGTGCCGCCCTCGCCGGAGACTTCGAGCGCGCTGCTGGCCGCTTTTGCCGAGCGCGACATCAAGTTCGTGCCGGGCCGCCGGATCGGATCGCTCGATGTGGAGCGCCGGGTCGCGGTGCTCGACGACGCAACCGAGATGCCCTACGACCTGTTCCTTGGTGTGCCCAAGCACCGCGCTCCCGCGGTGGTCTTGGCGAGCGGGATGGCCGAGGACGGGTACATACCCGTCGATTCGCGCACCTTGCGCACGCGCTTTCCCGACGTCTACGCGGTCGGTGACGTGGCCACGGTCGGGGTGCCCAAGGCGGGCGTGTTCTCCGAGGGCGCCGCGCGCGTGGTCGCCGCCGAGCTGATCGCGAAACTGCGCGGCGAGCCCGAGCCCGAGGGCTACGACGGCCTGGGCTCCTGCTACATCGAGTTCGGCGCCGGGCGCGTGGGTCGTGTCGATGTCGATTTCCTCTCGGGCCCCAAACCAACGGGCGCCTACCACGAACCCTCGACTGCGCTGGTGGCCGAGAAGGAGCGCTTCGGGGCCACACGTCGCGCGGCCTGGTTTGGCGCAGGCTCACAGCGCTAGCTTGCGCGTTTGGCCGGCGAGGCCGGGAATTGGATTTTTGGAGGCATGGGCTCTATGCTGCGTGCAACGTGCGTGTCGGTCTCAGACATTGGTTGCTGGGCGCGGTTGTGGTGGCGGCGCTCGTTACGCTTGGCGCAGGCGCCACCTTGGGCGCCTCCGGGCTGAAGATCACCGACTGCAACAGGGCCGGCACGCGACTGAGGACGGTCACGCTCACCTGCGGCGACGGTAATACGCTGCTGCGCGGTTTGCGTTGGTCCAGCTTCGGCGGGGCTGTGGCCCGTGCGAGTGGAACCTTCCTAACCAATACATGCGAACCGAACTGCGCCCAGGGCAAAGTCGTTCGCTATCAGGTGCAGGTCAAGGCGGGCTCATCGCGCAGCTGCAAGAACGGCTTGCGCGTGTACGGCAAGCTCACCCTCAAGTTCGGCGCAAATGTGCTCCCGACCTTGGTCGCCGGCTTCAAGCGCTGGACCTTGCGCTGTCCCTACTGAACTCGCGCCGGGCGCTGCACTCCCGTGGCGCCAGGCTGTAGCGCTCAGACTCCTAGCTCGCCCCACACGACCTTGCCGGCGGCGGTGATGTCAGCGCCCCAGCGCGTGCACAACGCATCGATCAGCCCCAAGCCGTGGCCTTGGCGGGCCACCCAAGCGGCGCCTGCCCAGCCGCCGCCGATTGGCCCGTTGTCCGCCACGTCGATCCGCAACGTCGAGTCGCACACGCTCATCGACAGCGAGAACGAGGACTTCGCGTGAACCACCGCGTTGGCGGCCAGCTCGCTGATCACCAGCGCGGCGTCTTGGACCAGCGTCTCCCCGTATCCGTGCCCGCGCAGAGCGAGGATCGCCCGGCGTCGCGCCTCTCCGGGGGCCTCGCGCAGCGCGTCGAACGCGACGGTCTCGCATATCCGATCCAGCTGTCGCGGGGAATCTGGCATCGCTTGTAGGCAGGGCGAGCGATCGCCTTCGGTCACGTCCTCTGCGGGCTCGCCCCAAGGCGTGTTCAGCTCGAGCCCGGCCAAAACCCGATCGGCGGGTTCGATGTCGCCCTGTGTCCTTGTTGGCATCCGATACCTTTGGAGAGGAGCTTTAGCTCGGTTCGATTGGGGCCATGTGGGCTTTGACTACCCCCTCGCGCGAGCTCCAAACCGGCGCTCAGTGCCGCTTGGGCTGAGGCACGGTGCAGCCGTGGACCGCTATGCGCGTTGTTTGGCGCACGACGATTCCATTGTGCGCTGCGAGTTCGGTTGGCAGCGCCAGCGTGGCGGGCAGCCTCTTGCGCCGCTTCACGACGTGGGACACGGTGCGCCCGCCTACGTGCTCGCGAACGACGCGCTTGACGGTCACGAGCTTGCCGGGGGAACACAGGCGGGCGTTGGCGGCCAGCAGCGAGTCGGGGCCCTGGGGCAGTCGGATCTCGATGTTTTCCAAGGGCACGTCAGGGGTGTCTTCGAACGCGACTCGGCTCGTTGCCGATTTCGCGATCGTGGTCGAGCCGGGAAGCTCCAGCGTGATGCCGGCGCCTTGCAGGAGCACGACTGGACTTGGCAGGACGTCGCGTCCGTGAGAGACGATGTAGACGGGGCCCCGCATCTCGCCGCCCACGATCGCGGTGTGGGCGCTGGCGCTGCCCACGATCGAAGCGCTGGGGCAGCCGGCCGGGTTTGCTTCGAACTGGGCCGCGCGGCAGGAGTGCTGCAGGCTCGTCAGCCTCGTGGGCAGCTGTGGCGGAAGGACGAGCGCCAGTCGCGCGAGGTTCGCCTGTGTGCCGGGCTGAGCGCGGGGTAGCGCCAGCTTCATCTCCAAGCCGGCGCCCCGCTCGAGGCTCGTGTGGGCGGTGGTGAAGGCGCTCAGCTTGGGCTTGAAGGCCAGTCCGGCACAGCCGGCCAAGGCGTATCTGTTGGTGGCTGTGAACCGGGTGGCTTGGGCGCTTGCGATCGTCGCGAGGATCGGCTGTTCTTCGCAGCTGGTGGGGTTGAGGATGAAGTCGGGACGATCGAGCGTGAGGCTGACCCGTTGGATGCGCAAGGGAACGCCCAGCACGATCTGGGGTAGGGCGTCGGTGGTGATCGTCAGCGCGGCGGTTCTGGGATCGACGTTGACTCTAGCTCGGATGACGAGCCGTCCCAGGTTCAGCGGGCCGGCCGCGGCGTCGGTCACGATCGCCAGTCCATACGGGGCGTTCTCGTAGGGCCCCGTCAGGTAGACCTCGCCGGCGAGCGGGAGCGCTTGGGATCCGGTGCCCGCGGTTACGATCGAGCCGCCGATGCGCGAGTTCGCGGGGCATTCCCCGGCCGCGGCGAGTCGTTCGGGGCAGGGGGGCACGCTTGAGAGCGCCGCCGAGAGGCCGAGCGGCGTTTGCAGCTGGATCGCGCCAAGGGTCTGTTCGCCGTCTTGGCGTTTGATCGTGACCGTGAACGGGCTGTAGGCTCCGGCTTGGATGTCGAGGCTGCCGGCGAGTAGCTTGGGTTGGAAGGGTTGTGGGTCGGCACAGCCTCGCACTTCGAAGTAGGAGGACGGTGAGGCGTTTGGCGCGAACGGTGCGCTCCACGGTTCGAGGTTCGACGTTGTCGTGGCGGCCCCGCAGCCGGCCGGGTTGGTCAGCAGTGCGCCTTCTCCGCCGAACAGCTTCAGGCTCAGTTCGCTGAGCGGCAGTTGCGGGGATTCTTGCAAGCTGACGGTGAGCTGGCCGGTGGCGGGGTTTGCTTGGACGGTCGCGGCCAGCTTGAGCACGACGCCTTCGTTTTGCGCTGGGTTCACCGGTGCGCCCAACTGTATGTAGACGCGGTAGAGGCCGCCGTCGAGCGCATCCTGATCGGTGCATGAGGCCTGACCAGGGCCGCCGCATGTGGGGGCGGCGAGGTAGACGCGCCCTTCCAGAGGGTGCGCCAAGAGCGGCGAGGCGGCTTCGGCGGTGCCCACGATCGAGGCGTCCGGGCAGGTTCCCGGGGTCAGCTGGGGTTCTTCGGGGCCGAGTTCGGCGGCAGGGATGGTTTCCCCGGGGCCGACTTCGCCGGGGCTGAGCGGCGCTCCGGACGCGTTCAGGCCCGTGGGCAGGTTGATCCCGGACGGACCGCTCGCTTGGCACGACTCCCGTCCGTTGGCCACGCTCGGGTCGATGGTCATGCCCTGTGGCAGTGTCACGCTCATGGCGCGCAACTGCGGGGTGGCGTAGGTGGTGTGTTCGTATTGGGGCACCCTGATCGTGAGGTCGATCCCGTCCGGGGCTTCCGGTCCGACGGCTTCCGGCCTGACCGACACTTCGGGC
Organism: uncultured Solirubrobacterales bacterium; assembly: GCA_963753145.1. Lineage (GTDB taxonomy): Bacteria > Actinomycetota > Thermoleophilia > Solirubrobacterales > Solirubrobacteraceae > Palsa-744. Next base: position 1,617,817 of record CAVWAX010000001.1, on the reverse strand, counting down.
GAGAACGGGGCACGATCGCAGTAAGCCATCTGCGGGAGCTGGGACTGGGCCTGCACGTAGTGGCCGGGTTGCTCCCAGGAGTCGGCCCAGCCCACCGTTGTGGGGGGCGCTTGCGAGCAGCTGCCGGGCATCGTCAGGAACGGCACCGCTTCGCCGCTGTAGGAGAGGCCGCCTTCCGAGCAGCTCATGCCCGACCCCGAGCCGCCGAGTCCCCCGAAGCAGTGCTCCCCGCGCAGCGGATCGTGCGTGGCTTCGGCGGGGATCCCCCAGAGCGTCGTTTCGAGACTGCTCAGTTGAAGCGAGGGAGCGCCGAGTTCGGTGAGGCCCGAAAGGTCGGGCACGGGCAGCCCTTTGCCGACGATCGCAAGCGCGTAGCCCTGCGGGCCGCGCACGACGCGCCCGCTCAGCAAGATGCGCCCGAGGAACGGCACTTCGAGCCCGAGCTCGGCCGGCACGCCCGGATAGGGCTGCATGTTGAAGATCTGGCCGAGCACCGACAGATCGTCTTCGCCGCCACGCAAGTGAAGGACGAATACCCCGACCTGGCTGTCGGTCGGGCAGTGTTCGACGGGCGCCGAGCACCTTGGGACCGCCTGCGGGTTGGCGAGCAGGCCGGGGGGGAGGTCGATTACGACATCTCTGGGATCGCCCGCGGCGAAGCGCATCGTGCTGGTCAAAGCAACCGGATGGCCGCCGGCGAGGTCGAAGGGGGCGGGTTCGTTGACGGTTTCGTTGCTCGCGCTTGGTTCGGTCGTTTGCGTCGCAAATTCGGAGATTTCGAAGGGCTGCGCACGTGCCCCTGCCGGCGCGGCCCACACGGACGCCAAGGCGACGAGCAGCGCCGCGCCCCGGCGACCGGCGCGCGTGCCCACCAAAGCGCGAAGGCGACCGGCGCACTTATCGATCGGAGTCGCGGGAGATTCGGACCGATGGGGGCGCATGCGTGTGCGTCTATCGTCGTGGGCAGGGGACACGGTAGGTGCCGGTCGCGTCGGTGCCGTCCTGAAAGCTCAGGGCCACCGAGAACGCGTAGCCGCCCATAGGACAAGCCAAGGGGATGCGGATGCCGCGTGGACGAAAGGCGATGGTGTGTCCGGCGACGCGGCGATGGTAGGTCAGGCCGGCCGGCCCAAGCGATGAGTCGAACGTTTCCAGCGCCAGGTCCGGGCCTTCGGGCCAGGTTTGGACCAGCGGTACCGAGACGGCCAGCTCTTCGCCATAGGGAGGCGTCCCTTCTTCGACCACGCTTGGCAACACGAGCTGGGCGAACACCGGTCGGTCGGCTTGGACGTACCACAATACTTCGACGCGGTTTTCTGCGGCCGGCCCCATCAGAGCATCCAGCGACGCAACCGCGTGCACGCTGCCGGCGCCCGCCGGCACAACGGCGCTAGCGCTCCCGAAGCCGAGGCGGGCGTTGGCCGAGCACCCGCTCAAGCCGGAGGCGATCAAAGCCGTCGGCTGGCAATTGGCCTGTCCGAGGGTGGTGGAGGCGATGCCCATGCCGGCCGGCAAGCGCAGGTCAAAACTCGTCACGGGCGCGGGTGGCAGCCCGTTCTGGCCGTGCACGTGCACCGCCAGCGCGATCGTGGTTGTGAGACCGGGCCTGTCGGGATGGAAGGCCACGTGCAGGTTGACGCCCTGGGCCGCGAGTGTGCTCGCGGGACCGCACATGCACAGCACCGACGTGACCGCGACAAGTCGCGCGACCATGCTCGCCGCGTCCGGCGTCCAACCGCGCTGGCGGCCTAGTATTTCGCGCTGCCCGAGGTCACGGCCCACATCTTCAGGGTGTTGCGATTGATCGCTCCTGTGAAGGTCAGGTGGCCTGTGGCGCGTCGGTAGGTGCCGGTGGCGTGGCTCACGTTCAGGGTGCCGTGGAAATTGCCCACTTCTCCCGTGAACTTGAAGCTCGCGTTCGCGCTCGCGGTGATCGAGCCGCCTTTCAGATAGATCGTGACGATCGCCGTGACCGAGTGTGCGTGGATCGTCAGCCCGGCGAGCACCGGCGCGTCATACGTGCCGACCGCCCGCCCGCTCTCGGAGATTTCCGCGCCCGGCACTTCCTGCTTGCTCGTTTGCAGGTGTGCTGTCTCGGCGAGATTCACCGTCCGCGCGGCCCTCGCCGCGGGGGTTGGTTGAGTCGCCATCGCCTGCGTTGCGCCGCCCGCCGTGACCGCTCCCAACAGCGAACAGCACAGCAGCACCCATCGGGCACGGACTGCCATTGGCCCCAAACCGTTTCGCATAAGTCCTCCTCCTCACAATCGCAGAACGACGAGCCGGCCGCACAAAAGTGCGACCCCATGTTTCTGACTCGTCGTCGATGCCCATTCAAACGCTGCGTGCTCGCGCGCCGTGTGACGCTCGAGGAGACCGATTTCGTCGAGCTCCCCGTAGAGCATACCGTTCCGCTATGGAGAAATCCTGGCCAGGCTGCAAGTACGAAAAACTGGGTCCTGCAGTCCCTGGTACGGGCCGGCTAGTCCCGAGTGCCCGTGCGCGCGAGAAACGGCCGGCGCAAGGTACGCGCGATAAACCGCACGCTGCACGGCGCGCGGTCGCAGAGAGCTTGTCCGTGCCAGCGGCGGCGGGTCCCGCTAGAGTCCGCGAGATGACGCTTGTCGTGATCACCGGCGCCACGCGCGGTATCGGCCGCGCCGCCGCTTTGGAGCTGGCGCGCGAGGGCGCGGAGGTTGCGCTTGTGGGCCGCGATTCCGAGCGTGTGCGCGAGGTTGCCGGCGAAGCCCGCGCCGCGGGCAAGGCGCCCGTGCACGAGCATGTCGCCGACCTGACCTCGATGGCCGAGGTCAGGCGGCTGGCAACCGAGCTGCTCGGTGCTTATGAGCGGATCGACGTACTTGCCAACAACGCGGGCGCGCTGTTTGCCTCGCGCAAGGAGACCTTGGAAGGCTTTGAGCGAACCTTTGCGCTCAATCATCTCGCGCCGTTTCTGCTCACCAACCTTCTGCACGAGCGCCTGAGCGGTGGGCGTGTGGTGACGACGGCCTCCGACGCGCACGAGCAAGGACGTCTCGATCTCGACGATCTACAGGCCCAACGGTCTTCCTACCGGGCAATGCGCGTGTATGGCACCACCAAGTTGTGCAACATCCTCTTCACGCGCGAGCTCGCCAGGCGCGCGCCGGAGCTGCACGCCAACTGCTTTCACCCGGGCGTCGTGCGCACCGGCTTTGGCAAGAACGAGAATGGGATCTGGAAGCTCCTCACGACGCTCGCCGGCCCCTTCTTCCGTTCGCCCGAGCGGGGCGCCCGTTCGCTGGTGTGGTTGTCGCTGTCTGAGCAGGCAGCCGGGCTCACCGGTGAGTACATCCAGGACGAGAAGGTCTTGGCGCCTTCCGTCCAAGCTCAGGACGACGCCTTGGCCGCACAATTGTGGGAGCACTCCGCACAGCTTGTGGGACTGGCGGCCGAGGAGCCAGCCGGCGACGCTCGCGGCTGAGCACCCCCGGCGCCTGGCGCCCGTGAGCCTCGCCACCCTCGCGCGCTTACCGTCTCCGGCTGCGAGCGGGCCCACGCGCAGGCTGGGGGCAAGGCACCGTCGTTTCGGCGGCGGCGTGGCTTCCGTCTTCGAAGCCGAATGTCGCGGCGAACGGAAACCCGCCGCGAGGACAGGAATCCGGCAGCATCACGCCGCGGGGGTGGTAGCGCAGCGTTTTGCCGTGCACACGTTCGTAGTAGAAGATCTTGCTGGTCGGGCCCACCGTCATGGCCAGCTTGACGACAGCCACGTTCGGCCCGAATGGCAGCCCGGGCACGACGGGCACTTTGATGTCGATGCTGCCGGCGAACGGTGGCGCCGCCGAGAGCAGCAGGCCCGGGAAGACCAGTTCGGCGCTGACCGGGCTCGCGGCTTCGACATGGAAGAGCAGGCCCACCTGGCCGGGTTCGGCGGGCGCTCGGAACACCGTCACGTGCGCCTTCTCATAGAGGTCGCTCGGCCCGATCGGGATCTCTGCTGTGGCGGCGCCGTAGCCCATCAGCGAGTTGGCCGGACACGCCGCGTCGCCTTCGGCTTCCAGCGCGGAGGGCGAGCAGCTTGCAAAGCCGAGCCCGCTCAAAGCCAAGCCGAGCCGGTCCGGATAGCTGACCTCGACCTCGGTCAAGGGCGAGGGCGGCCGGCCGTCGCGGCCGGCGATCTGCACGCCGAAGCCGACCGTGGTTTCATGACCGAGGCGCTCCGGGCTCAAGGAGGCGTCGAGTCTCACCGACTGCGCCGCCTGTGCTGTGCTCGTCAGGCAGCCGCACACCAACATGACGGTTAGCGTTATGCGGAGCGAAGACAAGGCCGACCGTCGCTCAGCGGCGGTCAGTAGAGCAGCCGGCCGGTCGTTTGCACGGTCATGGCGTAGGTCCGCCTGTCGAACACGCCGTACAGCCCCGCGTGTCCATGAGCGTGCGCGTAGCGCCCGGTGCCGCCGGTCACGGTGAGCGTGCCGGCGAAACTTTCATACCTGCCCGATCCGTGCGCCTTGGCGGTGCCGCGACCCTTGATCGTGCCGCCGTGCACGAAGACCGTGAAGCTGGCCTTCAAGGTCGGGCCGACTTCGGCTTGAACGTCCATCTTGCCCGGCAGACTGCCTGAGGCGGAGCCTTCCTCGAATAGCTCAGACCCTGAGGCCCTGATATAGCGCAGGTGGGCGGTGTCGGTCGCGCTCAGAGCATGCGATGCGGCCCGCGCGCGCGCGCCCACCCCATGGGCGACGGGCCTAACGTTGGCTCCGGCCGTTTGCGCGGCGAGCGCAAGCGCGCCGGCGAGCAGCGTCGCACTGAGCACGCCCACAATGCGCGAGCCCGCGCCCGTGAGGCGCCTGGCCGGCAGGACTATCCGCGTGTGCGAGGCGGTGTGCTCGGTCATCCGGCTGATACCTCCCCAATCCCAACTGCCCTCGAACCGTTCCGCAGGACAGTATATGCCGATCTGCTTGCCGTGATTTCATTCTTCGGGTCGTGTTCGTCTGTGGCTTCTTCCACACGGCGCGGATGTCGAGAGCTGTGCCCTTCCAGCGCTTGCACGAACGCCGCGTTGGTGAAGTCGGGCCACATCTCGTCGCGGAAGACGAGCTGCGCGTCAGCTGCCTGCCATGGTAGGAAGTTCGACAGGCGCTGCTCCCCGCCGGTGCGGATGATCAGCTCGGGGTCGGCCATGTCGGGCGTGTAGAGGCAACTTCGGAACTCCTCTTCGCCGCCCTCCTTGAAGCGAAGCGCGGCGTCTACGATCTCCGCTCGTCCCCCGTAGTTGAGGGCGATGAACAGGATCAAGCGCCGGTTTGCGGCCGTCACGTCTTCTGACCACTGCATTTGCTCGACGAGCGCGCGCGGAGCTCCCTGGCGGCGCCCCACGAAGCGCATCCTGATGCCCTCCCGTCCCAGATCGGGCGTCTCGCCGGCGAGCCGCCGTGCGAGCATCGCCATCAAGCCTTGCACCTCATCGGCCGGTCGCGACCAGTTCTCGGTCGAGAACGAATACACGGTGAGCTGGCCGATCCCGAGCTCGATTGCGTCGCGCAGGCGCGCTTTGAGGGTGTCGGCGCCCGCCTCGTGGCCTTCGCCCACCGATAAGCCGCGGCTCTGGGCCCAACGACCGTTGCCGTCGGTGATGATCGCAACGTTGTGCATCCTCGAACCTCCCCACTCGTGCGCCCGCGAAGGCGCTGCTCATCGGTGACCGGTCATGCCTGCGATCGCTTGTCTTGCACGCTTGGCGGTGCGCCACGTTCGCATCAGGGCCAGGATCGGCCAGATCGCGGGCGCCAGCTTGTCGGTGGCCAGATCCATCGCCGGCCGCGCATACGCCTCGCGAGCGGTGGGCGCCGAAGCGTAGTAGGCGACGATGCCCGTCGTGGTCACTAGATGATGGGCGGTGTCGGGAGTGCGCTGGGACTGTGTGAGCGCAAGGTCGAGCACACGCTCGAGACCTTCGAGCAGCGCGTCGCGATCCGGGTAGTAGCGCAGGTGCCCGGGCCGACCCGCGCTGCGGAGATCCTGCGCGCGATCCACCAAAGCGTCGAGCAGGGTGGTCACCGAGCACAGCGACAGATACAGACCGTCGAGCGCCAGCGCTTGCTCGCGCGATGCTCGCGGTCTCGCCGCGAGCGCGATCAGGGCGTGCACGGCGAGCCCCGAAGACACGGCTCCAGCCAGAAATTCGCGCCACCGAAGGGGGGTTGCCGCAGCTCCTTCGCGCGCCCAGGTCTCGAGCTGGGGCTCCTCGATCGACACGGCCGCGTGGGCGCGGACCTGAGCCTCGGCGCAGCGTGCGGCGGCAGCGGCGCGTACAGGCGCGATCGCGGGCTCCGAGGGCAGTCGCGCCAGCGCTCGACGCACGGCGTCGACGAGATCGCACAGGTATCCGCCGTCGGCGGACTCGTGTGTCGTCGGGTAATAGCCGCGCGCCGGCGCCCGCTCGAGGATCGTGGCGTCCAAGAAGGCTCGGTAGAGATCTCGGCCGTCATTCCCCGGACTCTCGAGTGGGCGCTCGACGAGGCTGTCCAGGTAGTCATAGAGAACCTGAAGGGCCACGATCGCCTCGGTCACCGACTCGCGATGGCGGCGGGGCGCGAGCGTCGCGAGTGTGGCCGTCGCCTGCGCGTTGAACCCCTCCTCGCGCAGGTTCTCGATGGCCAGGCGGCGTAGCGCCGGGTCAGGGATGTCTTCGGCTCGGCTGCCCCAGTGCTCGAGCCGGCTGTGGACCGTGGGCGCCACGGTGGTCCAGTAGCGAGCATTGGCGAGCAACAGCGCCCTGCCCATCTGCGCCAGCGTTCGACGGTCGCCAAGTGAGCGCATCGCCATCGAGCCTATGCCGTTTCAGGTGCGCCGAGGTGCGCGACCGACCATCGGCCCGCTAGGACTCGCTCAAGCCGAGGGCAGGACGCACCCGCGAAGCGCGCCACCCGGGGATGGACACGAGCAGCAGCACGGCAGCGATCACCAAAGCAAGCAGCTCGACCGGTCGCGTCCAGGTGGCGATGCTCGCGACCGGGAAGCCCGTGATGTGCTTCAGATAGCTGTCGATCACGAACTGACCGTAGACGCCCATTACCGTGCCGGCCAAGCAGCCCGCGCTGAGCATGAGCATCGATTCCACGAACAGCACGCGGCGCAGTCGCCGTCTGGACGCGCCATCCAGGAGAAGCTCGGCGAGCGACACGCGGCGCTGCCAGATGTTCGAGCCAAGCGCCGCCGTCATCGCCATGATCGCCGCCAGGATCAACAGCGTCGAGATGTCCCCGAGCTGTGCCAGGCCCTCGCCGGCGAGCGTGTCGAAGCGATCGCTCCAGCTCGCCGCCGTGATCGCTTCCAGGCCGCTGTTCGGGCCCAGAGCGCTTGTCACAGCGCGGCGCGCCACCGCCGGATCGGTGCCCGCGGCGAGGTCGATCGCGAGTGCGCTCGGCGCCGCGCTCGCCCACCGGCGGCTGTAGTCGGCGGTGTCCATCAGCACGGCGCCGCCCGGCCAGCCGAAGTTCGTAGTGAGCGCCGCGAGGCGAAAGCTAGCCGTGCCGCTCGGAGTTGGCAGCGTGAGCAGGCCCCCGACACGCGCGTGCTGTTCTTCGGCGAGCTGCTTGGAGGCGGCCACCCAACCTCCTTCGCGCAAGCGCTGTCGCGCGGTCGAGAAGTCACCGCTCAGTATCTGAGTGCGCAGCACTTCGCCTCCGCTGCCCGGCGGGCGCGCCACGATCACGATTCGCCGGTTTGCCATGTTCATGAACTCGCTTTGCAGCACGTGAACGGCGGTGACTCCCGGCACGCGCGAGATCCGCGCGCGGTATCCGTCGGACACGAAGCTCGTGGTCTCAGGGATGTAGCCGGGATTGACCACCCAGATCTCCCCGTCCGTTGCATAGGCCTGGGCGAAGTTGTTCAGCCCCCTCAGCAGATCGTGTTGGGCGCCGCTGAGCGCGACGCTCCCGAACAGCGCGACCGCGCCGGTCGCGGCGAGGGCGAGCGAGCGCAGCGTGCGCGCCCGCAGCGAGTCGATCGCGAGTGGAAGCGTCGTCAGTTTGTGATTGCGAAGCGACAGTGCTTCGGCCGCGTGCAGGACCCCTGAGAGGATCAGCGGCACGGCGAGAATCGTCGCGAGCGCGAGCAGCACGCAGGCCGCGATCGCGGCGGAGGGCACCAGCGCGAACAGAACGCTCGCCAGCGCCAGCAGACACGCCGCCATCGCCAGCAGGCGCACCTGGGTGCCATGGCGGGGGGTTTGATCGCGCTCGCCGGCTTCGACGTACACGGCGTCCAGGCGCCGTCCGCGCCGCAGGTCGCTCAATGGCACCAGCGAGGCCAGGCACGTCGCGAGGATCCCGCCGGCCAGCGAGAGCACCACCGGCTTGGCGCCGATGACAGTGTTGCCCCCGAGCGTGAACGCCTGAGCCAAGTATCCCGGGTTGGTCTGAAAGAACCCAAGCGCCAGCGCGTAGCCGACGAGCAGGCCGACGGCCGAGGCGGCGACTCCTAGGCACAGGGCTTGGAAGAGGACCATCTGGACTATCGCCGCGCGTTTGGTGCCATCAAGGCGCAGATCTGCGATCGCGGCGCGCCGCTCGGGGGCGGTCAGCAGGATCGCGTTGAACGCAAACAAAAATCCGAGCAACGCCGCCAGCCCGGCAAACAGCGCGCTCGCCTGATTGCTGGGGCGCAAAGCTTGGCGCAGCAGCGTCACTTCGTGATCGGCGGGGTCCACCGCGAGCCCCGGGCCCGCGAGCGCCGCGAGATCTGAGCGAACCGCGGCTTTCCTGCCCGGCGCGGACTGGACCAGGATGCGGCTGACTCTGTGCGGCAGGCCCGCAAACGCCTGCAGGCGCGCGAGCGGCATGAAGGCGACTTGGGCGAGCGACAGCGCGCCCGCCGCTTCGTGACCCAGGATCGCCGAAATCTGCAGGCGCCGCGTCCGTCCGCGTAGCGCCACGGTGACTTCGGTGGGGGCGCTTAAATCGAGTCCTGCAATGCCGAGCGCTTTGGCGCTGGCCGTGCTCAGGCCGATGCCCCCGGCCGACAGCACGCCCCCGGGCAGCGTGTGGGCAAGACCGTCCATGAACGCCAATCCGCTCGTGGCGCCTGCGATCGTGACGGTCGCTCGGCGGCCGCTCGGACCGACGACGGTCGCGCTCGCTTCCAATAGCTGTGCGGCCTGCTTGACGCCCGGCAGGCGCTGCACGTGCGAGAGCAGGCGTTCGTCGAAGCCTTCGGGGCCGCGCGCGTGGATCTGCAGGTCCGCCGGTCCAGCGACGGTGCGAACTACCTGGGAGGCCGAGTTGGTCAGGCTGCCGGCGGCGACGGTGACCGCGAAGACGAGCGCCACCGCGATCGCCACGCCGAGTCCCGCGAGCAGCTCCTGCACGCCGTGAACCCGCAACCGTCGGCCATAGAAGTAGACCAGCGCATAGGGTCGCATCAGTCCGAGCTCGCGCCGAAGCGCAGCGGACGCTCGTGGCCGCGGGTCTGTGCCGTCGCGGCGCTCGCCAACGGTTGCATGCGCGTCTGTTCGGCCTCAGACCTCAGGCCGCCTTCGATGAGTTGCCCGTCGCGCAGCGTGTAGCAGCTGTCGGCGAGCGCCGCCGCATCGCGATCGTGGGTGACCAGCAGCACGCCCGCGCCGCGCTCGCGCGCGACCGATCCGAGCAGTTGCACGATGTCGTGGCTGCGCGCGCTGTCCAGGTTTCCGGTGGGCTCGTCCGCGAGGATCAGGTGCGGTTCAGAGGCGAGCGCTCGAGCGATCGCGACGCGCTGTCGCTCCCCGCCGGACAGCGTCTCCGGAGTGTTCTGGAGGCGGTCGGCGAGCCCGACGCGCTCCAGCCATGGGATCGCGCGGGCGTGGGCGTCGCGCAAACCGAGGCCGCCGATGATCAACTTGCGTGCCGCGTTGTCGATCGCCGAGACGCGTGGCATCAGGTGAAAGCCCTGGAAGACGAAACCGACGTCGCGCAGCAGGTACTCGCTCGCCTGGAACTCCGAGAAGGATGAGACCTCGCGACCCTCGAAGCGGATCGTGCCTTGTTCGGGCTTGAGCAATGCCGCGATGAGCAGCAGCAGGGTCGTCTTGCCCGAGCCGCTGGGTCCGAGCACCGCGCACATCTCGCCGGCGGCGATCGTCAAGCTGACCCCGTCTACCGCACGTACCTCCTCGGCCGCCCCGCGATAGTGCTTGACGACATCTTCGAGTTCCAGCACTCGCGCCGGTCTCCCGCTACCCGCGAGCCCGCCGATGACGCTCGAGCTCGGTCACCGGCGCCAGGTCGGGCTCCAGCTCGCCGCGCAACCGGCCCTTGCCGAGCGATAGCACGCGATCGGCGCCCAACATGGTGGTGCTCTCGCCGGCGCTCGCGAGGACAGCGAGGCCGTCGTCGGCCAAGGACCGCAGCAGCTTGAGGATGTCGTCGCGCTTGAGCGGATCGACGCCGATCGTCGGCTCGTCGACGATCACCAGCCGGGGGGCGCCCGTTAGGCCGCGCGCGATCGCCACGATTACCGTTTCCTCGGTCTTCAGCTCGGTTATCGGCAGTTGCGCACACCAACCGGCTCCGACCCGCTCAAGCGCCGCGCAAGCGCGCGTGAGCGCCGTCGCGGGCGCGACCTTGCGCGCGAACTGGCTGGAGATCAGCTGATCGAGGACGGTCAACCCGCGCTCGGGGCGAAATCCCCGGCGGCAATATGCGATCTCGTCGCCGAGGATCTGCGCTCCCCGCTCGCCAAGATCGCGACCCTCGAAGCGGACCGTCCCCCGATCCGGCGGTTCGATGCCGGCGGCTATCCGCAGCAGGGTGGAGCGCCCCGAGCGACGTTCTCCCCAGACGACCACCATTTCGCCCGCGTCGAGCGTCAGCGAAACGTTCTCGAGCGCCACCCCCGCGCCGTGACAGGCCTCTACCGCCTCAAGTTCGAGCAGGCTCATCGCCGTCAACGCTCCCCGCCAGCGCTTCGAATCTGGCGCGCGTGTAGCGCAACCAGGACAGCATTCCCCCGACGGCCACGCGCCGCTGCTCGGCGACCAAGCCGTCGATCAATTCTTCGCGCGAGTCGAGCCCGGAGCCGGCCGGTTGGTATCCGGCCGAACCCGCGTCGTCGAGCAGTCTGCGCTCGTATCGGTCGAGCATCCTCAGCGCCAGCTGGGGCTCGTGCGCGAAGATCGCCAGTTGACGCACCCACAACTCCTGCGTGCGCGTGTGCGCCTCGATCTGCTCGACGAGCCAGTCTTCGTAGCTGCTGATGCCCAGTGGCGTCGCCCGGTAGTGGGGCTTGGGTTGGCGCTCCACTTTGATGCGCGAAAATATCTCGATCATTTCGCGCGCCTCGAGCATGTTGAGAGCGGAATACACATGCGAGTCGCCGCTCAAAGGCAGCACGTCCGCGTATACCCGCTGGAAGCGGTTGGCGAGCTCCAACCCGTAGCTCGGACGCTCGATCACCAGGCCGAGAATCGTCCAATTCACGGGCGATGTCATCGCTCGTGTAGCCCTCTTGCTTGCCGATCTAGCAGACACGCCACCGCGCAGCATAGTGGAAATTCATGCCAATAGAAATGAACCATTACGGTCCCAAGATGTCATCCAAAACTTTGAACCCTCAAAGCATGCCTACCCAAGCAGGCTCGTGGCACCCATCATCCTGGCCGTGGAATACGGGGAGGCAGGGCACGCGAGGGGGATCGACGCCGGGGGGATCGATCAGGGGGACGCGTGTCAGGCCTCCCCGAGCTCGAGCGCCGGGGGCTCATCCGAGCCCAAGCGGGCGCCCAAACCGACCCGCAGGGGCAAGGCGAAGGCGGTGGAGCCGAACAGCGATGCGGCTCCGCGGATCAAGGAGCAACCCGATCCGCGCATGTCGCGCTCCTTCGAATACAGCGTCGCGGTGCTCGAGTCCTTCTCGCGCGAGCGCCGCCCACTGGGCATCTCCGAGCTCGCGAACATCATGGGGCTCAGCCGTCCCACCACGCACCGCTACGCGGTGACGCTCGTGGCGCTTGGCTATCTGGAGCAGGACAGCAAGCGCCGCTACCGGCTCTCCACACACGCTGCGGGCCCTGGACGCTCGGCCATCGGCGCTGTGCGCCGTCAGGTCTCGGCGCGAATCGCGCTCGAAGATCTGCGCGAGAAGGTCGGCCACACGGTCAGCATGGGCGTGCTCGACCGCAACCGCGTCGTCTACGTGCACCGCTTGTTCGGTCATCGCCGCGGCCAGTACGCGATCGACCTGGAGCTCGGTGTGGGAGCCGGCGTGCCCATCTATTGCACGGCGATGGGCAAGGTGCTGCTCGCAAGTATCTCCGACGCTGAGCGCCGCGAGCTGATCGAGGGCTTGCAGTTGGTGCCGCACGGTCCCAACTCGATTGTCGCCAAGAGCGATCTGTATGACGAGCTTGCCCGCACGAACGTACACCGGGCGGTGATCAGCGACGAAGAGCTGACAGCGGGCTCGCGCTCGGTGGCCGTGCTGGTGCCGCGTCCCCCGGGCGAGTATCCGGTGGCGATCGAGGTCACCGTGCCGTCGAGCGCCTACACGGCCATGCAACTGCTCGACGAGATCGGTCCCCTGGTCGAGCGCACCGCCTCGCTGATCCGCGCGGACTGAGCCCCGCGCTCGCCTAGCGGCACATCCCGGCTTGCGTGAAGCCTCAGGGGCTCGCGGGATAGCTCCTCAGTCGCGCCCGGGCACGCGCTTCTGAGACGGCCGCCGTGAGGCTCGCGACATCGTAGGCCCCGTGATGGCGGCGGCCGTTGATGAAGAACGTAGGCGTCCCCGCCACCCCGCTCGCATCGGCGGTGGCCACGTCCTCATCCACTCGGGGCGCGTACTCGCGGTGGCGCAACTGCTCCCAAAAGCGCTCCACGTCCAGTCCGAGCTGCTCGGCATCGGCGCGCAACGAGCTCAGCATCAGCTCGTCCTGGTGGGTCAGCAAAGTGTCGTGCAGCGCCCAAAATTGGCCTTGCGAGGCCGCCGCCTCGGTTGCCTCGGCGGCCATCTGGGCGTGTGGATGGACGTCGTTGAGAGGCAGGTGTCGCCATGCGTAGCGCAGCTCGTCGCCGAAGGAATCGAGCAGCTCGCGTATGACCGTCTCGGCTCGCCCGCAATAGGGACACTCGTAGTCGCCGTACTCCAGCAGCGTCACGAGCGCGTCTGGCGAGCCGCGCACGTGATCGCGCTCGGGGTCCACCTCGTCGGCGAGGTCGAGGATCTCATCCTCGGTCTGCAACAGCTGGCGCGCCCGCACCGAGGTTGGCAACAGCGCGATCGCGCGGAACGCAAGCCACCCCGCGAGCGACGCGAGCACGCCCGCGGCCAGCACGCCGAGCGTCGCCTCTTGCAGCTCGCGCCCTTTGAACGCAAGGCTCGCGATCAACAGCGACACGGTGAAGCCCACGCCCGCCACGGCCCCCTCCCCGGCGATCCCCGGCCAGCTGAGCACGCGTGGCAGGCCGCCCAGTCGCTCTCGCGTCGCAAGCCAAGAAGCCGCCAAGATGCCCACGGGCTTGCCCACCACATAGCCAAGCACGATGCCCAGCACGATCGAGGAAGACACCGCGTGTGAGAGCAGCGTCCCGGTGACGTGCACGCCGGCATTGGCCAGCGCGAACAGAGGCACGATCAAATAGCTCGTCCACGGATGAAACAGATGCTGCAGGCGCTCGTTGGGGGAGATCGCCGAGGACAGTCCCAACTGGGCGGTGCGCGCGAGCTCGGGCGTCGGCTGCTCGCGAAAGGAGCGCGTCAGCTCGCTGACCTGCTCGAGCTCGTCCCGCACGGGCGGATAGGCGCTAGTGGCGAGGCCCATCGCGAGCCCCGAGATGACCGGGTCGATGCCCGACTCATAGAGCGCGACCCAGATAGCCACGCCGAGCAACGGGCGCAGTCGCCGGCGCCAAATGCGCGGCAGCAAGCGCAGCGCCAGTAGCACCGCAAACAGGCCGATCGCGATCGCCAGCGCGGGCGCCGAGACGCTCGCGGTGTAGGCGGTCGCGATCACCACCAGCGCGACCACGTCGTCGGCGATCGCGAGCGTCAGCAGATACACCCGCAGGCGCGTGCCCCCCGGGGCCACCAGCGCGAGCACGCCGAGCGCGAACGCGGTGTCGGTCGACATCACCATGCCCCACCCGTGCGATCCCGCGCCGCCCGCGTTGAGGATCAGGTAGACGAGCACCGCCGCGCCCGCGCCGCCGAGCGCTGAGATCGCCGGCAGCGCGATCCGTCGTCGCTCGCGCAGCTGGCCCATGTCGATCTCCCGCCGGGCCTCAAGGCCCGTGACCAAGAAGAAGAACGTCATCAGCCCGCTGTTGATCCAGTGGCGCAGGTCTTGGGAGATCCCGCTTGCGCCGATTTGGATCGACAGCTTGGTGTGCCACAGCGACTCATAAGAGCTCGCCCAAGGTGAGTTGGCCCAGATCCAAGCCACCACCACCGCGCCCAACAGCACAGCGGCCCCACCGGTCTCGGTGCTCAGGAAGTCGCGCACCGGCGTCGCCAGGTTGCGCGCCCACGCGGTTCGGTCGGTGAAGCTCGAAGACCTCGGAACAAGCGCACCCAACGCCTGGGATTCACCGTCCATCCGCATGAGCGCGAGCCTAACGGCTCGGGGCCTACCTGTCTGGCCCGGACGGATTTAGTTTCGGGGTTGAGATGCGTCGATCGGGGGCATACAGCCCGCGATGACCTTTGGTAGCTCACTCGTTTTGATTGCGGTCGGTGCGATTCTGCGGTACGCGGTCACCGCGACCGTCAGCGGCATCGACCTGCAGGTCGTCGGGCTCGTGCTCATGATCGTCGGCGTGGTCGGCCTTCTGCTCTCGCTGCTCTGGTTCGGTGCGTGGGCCGGGCGCCGGCGCGAAGCGCCCCCGGTCGAACGCGAAGTCCGCGATCGCAACATCTACTAGAGAGCGCCTCCTCTAGTAGCCAGCCTCCCGGGCAGCCCGTGCCCGGGAGGCTCCTACGCGCTCGTCCTCGTCGCCGCATCGGCGACCCGCATCGGCGATCGCGCCTCCCAGGCGGCGCCTGTCCCCCAACAGGCAACGTGCCACTGCCTGGGTGCGCTCAAGGCCCAGGTGGATCCCTGTCCCCCCCTGACAGGGATCCCCTTCCACCTGGGATCCGCCCGCCTCAGTCTGTTTGCTCGGCTATTTCTTCTTCGGGCACGGGACCTTGATGCTGGCCGTCGAGGTTTCCCCACTCAAGAATTTCAATTCGGTCTTGGCTGGGAAACCACCCTTGGGACACTTGCTCGGCACGGTCCCGTAGGAGATCAGCTTTTTGTTCTTCATATAGGCCGCGCCCACCTTGATCTTGATCGACTCGACCGAGGCGTACGGCGCGCCGGGCACCGTTTCCACGAGTGGCACAACCGCGCTCAGCTTCTGCGAAAAAGCTCCCGAGGCGCCCGAGAAGCGGCCGCTAGAGAGGATTTCGATCAACGTCGGCGAGGTCCCTTCGGTGAAGAACCCGAGGCCGCCGCCAGATGTGAAGAACGCCTGCACAGTCGCTTTCTCCTGTACTCGCGTGCTGCCGAAGCTGACCACGCCGACCACTTCGCCCTTCGGGCTGGCGATCGATTTCTTGGGGCACTTCTGCACTTCGTGGGTTTCCAGGATCCCGTTGGAGCAGGTCGCAAAGCCCTGCGGGTGCAGCTTCGTGCCCTTGGGCAGATACACGACCACGCCCGTCAGCGGCGAGGGGAACCCCCCATATTCCGTGCCGCTGATCGTAAAGCGTGTTTCCACCGACGCGCCCGCGCCCAGGATGTTGCCCGTTTTTGGATAGTTCTTGCTTTTCGCCGAAGCTGGGTTGATCGGCACGGGCAGGATCTTCGCTTTCACCGTCACAACCGGCGCCGCGCCGGCCACCGAGGCCAACAGCAGCCCAAGCATCGCAAGACCCGCGAGCAGGTAGCCGCAAAGCAGCCCACGCCGACCGGCGTGTGCCTTGACGATTGCTGTCGGTGCGTCGCTACGTGTCGATTGGCTCATGTCGTCTCCTTGCTCGCTTACCCCTAGTAACAGTTGCAACGTCAACAAGTAGCGGTGTCGCTCGCGGTGGCTTCGGTCACGGTCCAGGCCGTGTGCGCGAACTCGCCGGCGGCGCTCGCGACGATCGCTGATCTCGCCACGCCGCCCCGCGAGCGGCTAACGTCGCCCGGGTGAGCCCTACGCTATCCGAGGCCGAGCGTCTGAACGCTTTGGGCGTGCTTCGCCTGCGGGCCGAGAACCCCGGGCCGCTCACCATGTCGGGCACCAACACCTGGGTCCTCGGGCGCGCCCCTGCCTGGGTGGTCAACCCAGGCCCCGCGCTCGCTTCCCACCAGCAGGCGCTCGACGCGGCCATCCTCGAGCGTGGTGGGCTCGGCGGGATCGTGCTGACCCACGACCACATCGATCACGTCGAGGGCGTCGAGTCTTTGCGCGAACGCTTCCCCGCGCCGCTCGCCGCTGCACGCGGACCCGCCGACATCGAGCTGACCGACGGCGCCCGCATCGGCCCCTTCGAGGCGATCTACGCCCCCGGGCACGCCCCCGATCACTTCGCCTTCATTGCGGGCCAGATCTGCTTCACCGGCGACGCCGTGCTCGGCGAGGGCAGCGTCTTCATCGCCCCCGACCCCGGCGCCTTGACCGGTTACTTGCAAGCGCTTCATCGCCTGCGCGAGCGCGGGCCGCGGCTGCTCTGCCCCGGCCACGGTCCCGTCATCTGGACCCCTTCCGAGCGCTTGGAGCAGTACATCGAGCACCGTCTCGATCGCGAGCGCCGCCTGGTCGGAGCGCTCGAGCAGGGACGTCGCGGCACCGAGGAGCTGCTCGACGCGGCCTGGGCGGACGTGCCTCCCGCCTTGCGGCCGGTGGCGGCCATCAGCCTGCGCGCGCACCTTGACAAGCTGGACGAAGAAGGGCGCCTGCCGCTACGGTTTGCGCGATGAGCGCCCCCACCTCAAGGCCTGAGCAGGTGGGGGCCCAGGCGCCCCGCGCGCGAGCGGGAGGCACCGAGCCGCCACTGTCCGCTCAGAGCTCGCCGTTCCCGCCGATCGCCGACTATGGCTTTCTCTCGGACTGTCACACCGGCGCCCTGGTCTCCTCGGACGGCTCGATCGAGTGGATGTGCCTGCCCCACTTCGACTCCGCCTCGGTGTTCGCCGCGATGCTCGACCGCGGCGCCGGCAGCTTCAGGGTGGGGCCCTACGGGACCTACGTGCCCGTCGGCCGGCGCTACCTGCCCGGCACCAACGTGATCGAGACCACCTGGATGACGCCCCAGGGATGGCTGCGGGTAGTGGACGCGCTCACGATCTCAGACTGGCACGACGAGGATCGCGATACCAGCCACACCCGTCCGCCAACGGACTTCGACGCCGACCACCTGCTCGTGCGCACGATCGAATGCATCCAAGGACAGGTCCAGGTCGAGATGGTGTGCGAGCCGATGCTCGAGTTCGGCGTCACCCCCGCCCAATGGAGCAACGCCGAAGACGAGTACGGTCACGGACTCGACGCCACCGACGGGGTCACGGCCTTTCGGCTGTTCAGCGACACGCGCATGGGCATCGAGGGCAACCGCGCCCACTCGCGCCACACGATGAGCGAGGGCGAGACACGCTTCTGCGCCCTGTCCTGGACGCGCGAGCTGCGCGGCCCGCGCACCGCCGAGCAGGCGCAGGCGCGGATCGAGCGGACCTGTCACTTCTGGCGCACGTGGCTGGCCGAAGGCCGATACCCCGACCATCCCTGGCGCGCGCACCTGCAACGCTCCGCGCTCACCCTCAAGGGGCTCACCTTCATGCCCACAGGCGCGCTCGTCGCCGCCCCGACCACGTCCCTGCCTGAGACGCTGGGAGGCTCGCGCAACTGGGACTACCGCTACTGCTGGATGCGCGACGCGGCCTTCACGCTGTGGGCTCTGCACGCGCTCGGCCTCGACTGGGAGGCCGATGACTTCGTCCAGTACGTCGCAGACATGGAGCGCAACGAGGACGGCTCCTTGCAGATCATGTATGGCATCAAGGGGCAGAAGGACCTGAGCGAGTCCACACTGGATCACCTCAAGGGCTACGAGGGCGCGCGCCCCGTGCGGATCGGCAACGGCGCCTACAACCAGCGCCAGAACGACGTCTACGGAGCGGTGCTCGACTCGGTCTACCTTCACGCAAAGCAGCGCGACCACATCCCCGAGCGGCTATGGCCGATCCTGATCGACCAGGCCGAATGCGCCGCGCGCGTGTGGAAGGAACCCGACCAGGGCATCTGGGAGGCGCGCGGCGAACCGCGCCATTACGTGTCCTCCAAGCTGATGTGCTGGGTAGCGTGCGACCGCGCCGCGCGGCTTGCCGAACGACGCGGCGAGGACGAGCACGCCGAGCGTATGCAGTCGATCGCCGACGAGATCAAGGCCGACATCCTTGACCGCGGCGTCGACGAGCGCGGAGTCTTCCGCCAGCACTACGACACCGATGCGCTCGACGCCTCGACCCTGCTGATCGTGTTGATGCGATTCCTACCGCCCGAGGACGAGCGCGTCCGCGCGACGGTGACGGCGATCCGCGACGAGCTGACTGAGAACGGTTTGGTGTTGCGCTACCGCACCGATGAGACCGACGACGGCCAGAGTGGGGAGGAGGGCACCTTCCTGATCTGCTCGTTCTGGCTCGTCTCGGCCTTGTGCGAGATCGGCGAGCACCTCCAGGCCAGGCGCCTGTGCGAGCGTCTGCTTGGCTACTCCTCAGAACTGGGTCTCTACGCCGAGGAGCTGGAGGCCTCCAGCGGCCGCCACCTGGGCAACTACCCGCAGGCCTTCACCCATCTGGCCTTGATCAACGCCGTCACCCACGTGATGGACGCGATCCGCCCCGCCTGAGTCTCGCCTTGTCCCGGCCGTACCTGCGGCGGCGCCGGGTGGGCGAGATCGTGCTCAGGGCGTACCGGCGTAGGTCGTGAGGGCGCTACTCGTAGCCCGGCTCGCCCGGCAAGACCACACGCGCGACCTCCCCGTCGAACCAAACCTTTGGCTGTACCGGCAAGACCTCGCGCCCACGCGCATAGTCGAGCAGCTCGCGCACGCTCGCGAACGGCTCCAGCTGCTCCAGGTGCTTGATCGTCGGGAACACAAGCACGATCTCCTCGCGCGCGAACGCGTCCAAGGCGCCCCGCGGTGTGAACCAGCCCTGAGCGACGCACTCCTCGCCGTCCACTTCGGGCTCCTGACCGGGCGGTAGCTCGGCCAAGAAGAAGCGCGTGTCGAAGCGGATCGTCACCTCGGCCGGGGTGATCCAACGCGAGAACTCCATCACCGCCTTCGGGTCCTCGAGCACCACCCCGGCCTCCTCGGAGAGCTCTCTGACGGCGGCCGCCCTGTGCGCCGCTCCGTGCGCGCCGGGATCGTCCTCATCGACCGCCCCGCCCGGGAAGACCCAAACGCCGCCCATGAACTTGGCTTGCTCGGTGCGCTTCACCAGCAGCACTTCGAGCGTTTGCTCGCCACCGCGCAACAGGATCACCGTGGCCGCCTGTCGCGGCGGCGTCGCCTCGCCCAGGTTGACTCCCTGGCCCGGCTCCTGGGCTGAGCCCAGATTGAGCTCCTGTCCGGGCCCGCTGTGGCGGTCCAGGGCGAGCTCCTGGGATTGCTCGCCGGAGTTGCTTGAAGTCGGGCTGCTCATTCAAAAGACCCTACTCCCAGGTAGTCTTATGTGCATGAGCGCAACCCAAACACTGCAACGCTGGATCTGCGAGTCCTGCGGCTACATCTATGACCCCGAGGAGGGCGACCCCGACGGTGGCATCCCCGCCGGCACGGCCTTCGAGGACATCCCCGACACCTGGTTCTGCCCGGTGTGCGGCGCCCGCAAGCGCGACTTCACCCTGTACGAGGACTAGAGCGCTGAGCGACTGGCGGGAGCTGCTCACGAGCGACCGCGAGCGCGTCTGGCATCCCTACGCGCCGCTGCCGGCGGCGCAACCGCCGCTGCCGGTCGTCTCGGCGCAAGGCGTCCGGTTGCGGCTTGCTGACGGCCGCGAGCTGATCGACGGGATGTCCTCTTGGTGGTGCGCGATCCACGGCTATCGTCACCCGCGCCTGGACGCGGCCGTGCGCGACCAGCTCGAGCGGATGGCGCACGTCATGTTCGGCGGTCTCACGCACGAGCCGGCGGTTCTGCTGGCCGAGCGGCTGGTGGCGCTCGCGCCGGACGGATTGGAGCGGGTGTTCTTCGCCGACTCGGGCTCGGTGTCGGTCGAGGTCGCGATCAAGATGGCGCTTCAGTACCAGCGTGCCGTCGGCCGACCCGAGCGCACGCGGCTGTTCACCGTGCGCGGCGGCTACCACGGCGACACGTTCGGCGCGATGGCGGTGTGCGACCCGGTCGGAGGGATGCATTCGATGTTCACCGGCGTGCTGCCCGAGCACGTCTTCGCCGAGCGCCCGCCCGACGGCTTCGAGAAGCCGCTCGATAGCGGTTGGGCCGAGCACGTGAGCGAGCTGATGGCCCGGCACGCGCACGAGCTGGCGGCTGTGATCGTCGAGCCGGTCGTTCAGGGGGCGGGGGGCATGCGCTTTCATTCGCCTGAGTGCGTCGCGCTGCTGCGTCGGCTGTGCGACGAGCACGGTCTGCTGTTGATCGCCGATGAGATCGCCACGGGCTTCGGGCGCACTGGGACGATGTTCGCCTGCGAGCACGCGGGCGTATCGCCGGACGTGATGTGCGTGGGCAAGGCGCTGACGGGGGGCTATATGACGCTCGCGGCGACGCTTTGCACGCCGGCCGTCGCCGAGGCGATCTCAACGGGGGAGGGCGGGGCGCTTATGCACGGGCCGACGTTCATGGCCAATCCGCTGGCCTGTGCGGTGGCGCTGGCGTCGCTCGACCTGCTCGCGGAGGGCGATTGGCGGGGCGACGTGGCGCGGATCGAGCGCGGTTTGCGCGAGGGGCTGGCGCCGGCTCGCGACCTGACCAGCGTGATCGATGCGCGGGTGTTGGGGGCGATCGGGGTCGTGCAGCTGGAGCGGGACGTGGACGTAGCCGCGGTGACGTCGACGGCGAGCGAGCATGGAGTCTGGCTGCGCCCGTTTCGCGACCTGATTTACACGATGCCGCCGTATGTGATCGGAGATAGCGATCTTGCCAAGGTGACGCACGCGATTGTGGCCGTGGTGACCGCATGAAGATCGCGGTTGAGTTCCGTCGGATGGCGTATTACACTGGGCGGTGGCTAGCGTGGATGTTGCTCTGACAACACCATGCTCCTGAGGGGTCCGGGTAACCGGGCCCTCTCTGGGTTAAATCCCCTGACGGACGCCGAGGTCGTCTTGGCTGCGGCCGCCAGGGCGCACTGCTATCTCGTGAGCCGGTCGATGACCAGCAACGCGACGAGCAGGGCGATGGCTAGCATGGATATCGCTTCTGGCATTGCAGCTCCTTTCTCCGGGGTACGACCCCGGAACCCTGGAGAGGAGGTGCATCTACAACATCCGACCAGCCATCCGCCGAGCTTACGGATGGGGTGCGACGAAACTCGTTCGCGACAGCCAATCTCGCCATGGAAAACGGGAGCAAGCCCGCGCCAGCGCTGGGATATCGGCACTCGCGATTTTTTCGAGGCCGGCTATCTCTATCGCTCCCATGCGAGCGATCGTTTCCTGGTTGGAGAGCACCATGAGTGATGGCTCGGCCGGCCAGGGCGTGAGCACAACGGCCGCCACATTCAGCCCAGCGGCTCTGGCGGCCTCGACGGTGAGCAGTGTGTGGTTGATCGTGCCCAGCCCCGGCGAGGCGGCGATCACGAGCGGCAGCCCCAACTCAACCGCGAGATCGCGCACGCTGTAGCCGTCGGCCAGTGGCACCAGCAGCCCGCCGACCCCCTCGACCACAAGCGTGTGGTCCGCGTGAGCGCGTGCGCGCGCCACGAGCTCGGCCGGATCGATCGACACACCCGCCATCTGAGCCGCCAGGTGCGGCGAGACCGCCGGTCCGAAGCGCAGCGGCGCCACCTCGTCCGGATCCATGTCGGCAGCCAGTCCGAGCAGCTCGTGGTCGGGTGGCCACTCGCCGGGCGGTTCATCCAGGCCGGTGACGACCGGCTTGTAGGCGCGCACGGGCTCCCCGGCGGCGCGCATCGCCGCCACCAGCGCCCCGCTCACGATCGTCTTGCCGACGCCGGTGCCGGTGCCGGTCACGAACAGCCCGCGCACGACGGTGCTCAGGCCACGCCCGCGAGCCCGGCCCGCGCGACGCGAGCCGGCGAGCCGAGGTTCGAGGTCTCCAGGCCAAGCGACCGCGCCGCCTCGGCGAGCGACCACGCCGCCTGGCGCAGCTCGTCCGGTTCGTGCGTGGCCATCGCCGCCAGCCGCAGCCGCGAGCCACCGTCGGGGACGGTAGGCGGTCGGATCGCCTGCGCGAACACGCCCCGCTCGAGCGCCGCCTCGCACAGTCGCACCGTCTGCGCTGCGTCGCCCACCACCAGCGGCACGATGTGCATCTCGCCGCGCTCCACCGCGAACCCCTCCTCGGCGAGGCCGTCGCGCAGGGCGCGCGCCGCCGCGTGCAGGCGCGCGACCAGCTTGGGCTGCTCCTCGATCAGTCCCAACGCCGCCAGGGCCGCGGCCGCCGAGGGCGGGGGCGGGGCGGTGGAGAAGATCAACGGGCGCGCGCGATTGACCAGGTAGCGGACCATCTCCGCGCTCCCCACCGCGTAGGCGCCGTATGACCCAAGCGCCTTGCTGAGCGTTCCGATGGCGACGTCAACCTCGCCCTGCAGCCCGGCCCGGGCGACCTCGCCGCGACCGTCCTCGCCGATCGTTCCCGTCGCGTGAGCCTCGTCGACGACCAACCGCGCGTCGTAGGCGCGCGCAAGACGTGCTATTTCGCGCAGCGGGGCCACGTCGCCGTCCATCGAGAACACCGAGTCGGTCACGATCAACCGCCCCCTCTCGCCGTGGCTGCCTCCACGCGAACCCCACGCGCCCTCGGTGCCCGTGCGTGCGGCCCCCCCGCGCGCGTGAAGGTCGGCGTCGCGGCGCAGGCACTGCTCCAGGTGATCGTGGTCGAGGTGGCGGTAGACGATCACGTCCGCGCGCGAGGCGCGGCAGCCGTCGACGATCGAGGCGTGATTGAGCGCGTCGGAGAAGACCACGTCGCCGGGCCCCGCCAAGGCGCCGATCGTGCCCAAGTTGGCCAGATAGCCCGAGCCGAACAGCACGCAATCCTCAGCACCCTCGAACGCGGCCAGAGCCTGCTCGAGCTCGCGGTGCAGGTCCATCGTGCCTGACACCAAGCGCGATGCTCCCGCTCCCGCGCCCAGCTCGCTCGCCGCCCGCGCCGCGGCCTCGCGCACGCGCGGATGGTCGGCCAAGCCGAGGTAGTTGTTGGAGCACAGCAGCAGCACCTCGCGCCCGTCGAGCGTGACGCGCGCCCCCTGCGGCCCCGAGACCGTGCGCAGCCCGCGCGCCAAGCCGAGGCGCTCAAGCTCGGCCAACCGCTGCGCGATCTCATCCATGCGCGCTGTCGCTAGACGATCGATTCGGTGGCGGCGTGGCGCATCTAGTCGCCCCAGCCCGCGGGCACGGTGTTGGGCGCCCCATCGGGGCGCGGCGGCACCCCCGCCTTGGCCTTGAAGCGAAGCTGCGTCGAGGGATCCCACAAACGCACCTCCAAGCCGTCGCTCGGCTCGCGCGCCTCCGCCGGCGCGCCGACCCCGACGAGCAGCTCCTCCACGAGATCTGGCGTCTCGCCCTCAAGCCAACCCGAGCGGTTGTCCGGACGCGGGTTCGCGCCGTTGTCCGGCTGGCGCCCCACGTTCAGCCCCAGCTCCTCGAACATCGAGCGGTCCTGCTCGGGGGTCGAGCCGAGCGTGGTCAAGAAGTTGCCCATCATCACCCCGTTCAAGCCCGCCTTGACCGCCAGCGGCTGCAGCTCGCCAAGGTTCTCCACACGCCCCCCGCACAGTCGGAACAGGGCTTCGGGCAGGATCAGCCTGAAGATCGCCACCCACTTGACGGCCTCCCACGGATCGATGTACTCGCGGTCGCCGAACTTCGTGCCCGGGCGCGGGTTGAGCAGGTTGATCGGCACGCTCGTCGGGTCGATCGCGGCCAGCTCGAACGCCATCTCCACGCGCTGCTCGCGCGTCTCGCCCAAGTTCAGGATGCCACCGACACAAGTCTCAAGTCCCGCCTCGCGCACCGCTTGGATGGTGCGCAACCGGCCCTCATAGCGCACGGTGCTCGAGACCTCGTCGTAGTAGCTCTCGGCCGTCTCCACGTTGTGGTGGACCCGCTGGATCCCTGCTTCCTTGAGCGCGTTGGCACGGGCCGGGCTCATGTGCCCGATCGAAGCGCACCGCTTCAAGTTGGTCTGCTCGGCGACGAGCTTGGCGCCCTCGAGGATCTTCTCGAAGTCGCGTTTGGAAAGCCCCTGGCCTTGGGTGACCATGCAAAAGCGGTGCGCGCCCGCCGCCTCCGCCGCCTTTGCGTGTTCGAGGATCTGCTCGGGGTCCATCATCGCGTGCATCGGCGTCTCGGCCTCGGCGAAGCGCGACTGGGCGCAAAACCCGCAATCCTCCGCGCAACCACCCGACTTGGCGTTGACCAGCGAGCACATGTCCGTCGAGTCCTCGAAGCGCTCCCTGCGTGCCTCCCATGCGCGCTCGACGAGCGCTTCGATCGCGGTGTGGTCCTCGAGCTCGCCCAGCTTCAGGGCTTCCTCGCGAGTTATCAAGGGCGGCATGTGCGGCAACCTCCGGTCGTGCTCGGGCGCTGGGACGTGATGGAGCGGTCTGACAGTACCGCAACGACCGCGCCCGGGCGGGCGCGCGGCGCGGGCTAAGATCGCGCCGATGACCGGGGCCCATGGTGGCCGCCTGCTGGCGGTGAGCGACCTACACGTCAACCACCCGGAGAACCGCGCGCTCGTGCAGGCCATGCGTGCTGAGCGCGACGAGGACTGGCTGATCGTGGCCGGCGACGTGAGCGACGACCTGGACGATGTCGACTGGGCGCTCGGCCACCTGGCCAAGCGCTTTGCCAAGGTGATCTGGACGCCCGGCAACCACGAGCTGTGGAGCGCCTCCGAGGCGCCCGGCTTGCGCGGCGAGCAACGCTACAAGCGCCTGCTGGAGATCTGCGCCAAGCATGGGGTCCTCACACCCGAGGACGCCTACCCGGTGTGGGAGGGAGCCGGCGGCCCGCTCACGATCGCCCCGCTGTTTCTGCTCTACGACTATTCCTTCTCGCGCAACATCGCCTCCAGCCCGGCCCAGGCGCTCGCGCTCGCCCATCGGGCGGGCGTCGTGTGCACCGACGAGTTCCTCCTGCACCCCGATCCGTACGAGACCCGCGCCGAGTGGTGTCACGAGCGGGTGCGCGCAAGCGAAGTCAGGCTCACTGCGTGCGGCGATGAGGCCCTGGCGATCGTCACCCACTTCCCGCTTACAGAGGCTCCCACCAAGGTCCTGCTGCACCCCGAGTTCGCCCAGTGGTGTGGCACAACCTTGACCGCCGACTGGCATCTGCGCTTCAACGTCGCCGTCGTCGTCTACGGCCACCTGCACATTCCGCGCACCACCTTCGAGGATGGCGTCAGGTTCGAGGAGGTCTCCCTGGGCTATCCCCGCGAGCGGCGCCGACGCTCGAGCGCGGCGTCCTTGCGGACCGTTGCCCCGATCGGGGCGCCCGCGTGATCGAGCAGCTGCTGCCCGCCTGCGTAGCTTGCTCGGAGCGGCGCGAGGACCCCTCCGATGCCGTCCTGTTCGCCGAGGAGCTGGCTCTCATCGCCGATTCGGTGGAAAAGCGCCGCAACGAGTTCACCACTGCTCGGGTATGCGCACGAGAAGCACTCCAAAAGCTCGGCGTCGCGCCAGTTGCGATTCTCACCGGCGAGCGCGGCGAGCCGCTATGGCCCAAACGCGTGCTCGGCAGCATCACCCACTGTCAGGGCTACCGCGCGGCGGCGGTGGCGCGCGAAGGCGATGCGCTCGCGCTCGGGATCGACGCCGAGCCCAATGCCGCACTGCCCGAGGGCTTGATCGGCGACATCGCCCGGCCAGAGGAGCTTCCCCGTCTGCGTCGCCTACAAGCCGACTTCCCCGAGGTGTACTGGGACCGCCTGCTGTTCAGCGCAAAGGAGTCGGTCTACAAGGCCTGGTTTCCGCTCGCCCGGCGCTGGCTCGGCTTCGAGGACGCCGTGCTCGAGTTCGACCCCTCTGAGCACACCTTTCAAGCTACGCTGCTCGTCGAGGGACCCAAGCTGGGCGCAACGACGTTGGGCTCCTTTTCGGGCAGGTGGATTGTGCGTGACGGCCTGGTGCTCACCGCCATCGCCCTGACCTCGCTCTGAGTCCGCTCGGCTCGCGGCCTGCTTGACGCGCCGACTCGGCGATCGCGCGCACGCGTTTGACATGCTTGCGCGTCGATGGCTCCCCAACTCGACCCCGAAGCCCAAGCGCTGATCGAAGTAATGAGCGCCGTCGGGGCTCCCCAGGCTTATGAGCTCTCGGTGGTGCAGGCCCGCGAGCAGATGCGAGCAGCACTGGTTGACCGGGGAGCTCCGATCGCGCTGCACGAGGTAAGCCAGGTCTCGCTGCCGAGTGCCAACGGTCCGCTCGCGATGCGCCTGTTCCGTCCCGCTCCTGGGGTGCTGCCCGTCGCGCTCTTCCTGCACGGGGGTGGCTTCACAGTCAACGACCTCGACACCCACGAGCGCCTCTGCCGTCTGATCGCTCGCCGTTCGGGCTGCCTGATCGCGGCGCTTGACTTTCGTCGCGCCCCGGAGCACCCCCACCCGGCCGCGCTCGAGGACGCGCACCTGGCCTACCGGTGGTTGCTCGACAACGCCGGGCGACTCCAAGCCGATCACTCGGCCGTGGCCGTCGTGGGCGAAAGCTCGGGCGCGACCACGGCTGCCTGTTTGGGCTTGCTGTTGCGCGACCTTGGCGCACCGTTGCCCGCGTACCAGGTCCTCGTCTACCCGATGACGGGAGCGTTCGAAGACTGGCCCTCATACCGAGAGCGGGGCGCCGACTACACCCTTGATGTGCGGTTCATCGAGTGGGCGCTTGCAAATTATGTGCCCAAGGGCCGCGAGCTGCGCGACCCCTATCTGCTGCCCCTTGCCTGTGAGGATCTGAGCGGGCTTCCCAGGACGATGGTGATGACCGCCGAGTTCGACCCGCTGCGAGACGAGGGCATCGCGCTTGCCGAGCGTCTTGCGGGCGCGGGCGTGAGCGTCGAGCACGTTCACGCCGCCGATCAGATGCACGGGTTCCTCCTGCTGGATCGCGCCATCGCCAAAGCCGGCGCTCTGATCGAGCGCCTCGCCGACGCGCTGGCCCTCCACCTCCGCCGCCCAAGCCTCGGCGGCTAGCACTCAGGCGTTGACGCTGAGCGCCGGGAGGACTTCGCGCGACGGGCGGTGAGCGCGCCGGCCGTGCTCGGCGTGCCTGGCCTGACGCTTCTGCGCGACCTCGTCCTTCTCGGCACGGGCTTGGGCGAGCTTCGCCTCGACGAACTCGTTCGCACGCTCGATGCCCAGGAACGGCGCCAGAACCAGATACGCCGCGAGTCCGGTCAAGCGTGGCAATAGCTCGATGCGACGATCGCGAGCGTGGCGATAGCCGATCTCGAAGATCGTCGCGGAGAGCGCGTCCAAGGTCGCCGGGGGCGGCGGGCTGGAAGCGTAGCGGAAGCCTTCTTGGGCGAAGATGTTGAAAGCGGCGCGGCTGTCGTCCACGCGCTGTATCGCCGGGCTGCCGACGGCGTGCGCTTCGACGTAGCCGATGTGGGCGACCATCGGGTGGGTTGCGTTGAAGTGCGAGCCGGCGTGCAATCCCTCCCAGATGCGCTCGGGCCAGTCCTCGTGGCTGAAGAACGCCTTGGCCGACACGGCCATGGTCTGCTGGAAGCCGAGCTCGTGCGCGGCCAAGAACGCCTCCTGCTTGTCGCGGAAGTGGGCATAGAAGACCCGCCGGTCAACCCCCGCCGCGGCCGTGATGTCGGCGATCGTCACATCCGCGTATCCCTTCTCGGCCGCCGTCTCACCCGTCGCGTACACGATCCGTTCCCGCTGATGAGCCGCGATCTCCGCCGAGGACAGGCTGGGACGCCCGCGTGGCAGCGCGGCGGGCGGACGCAGCGCGAGCTCTGACACGTAGTGCGCGTCGGGCATCGCCGGTCCCGGCTCCAGC
Source organism: uncultured Solirubrobacterales bacterium (assembly GCA_963753145.1). Taxonomy (GTDB): domain Bacteria; phylum Actinomycetota; class Thermoleophilia; order Solirubrobacterales; family Solirubrobacteraceae; genus Palsa-744. The sequence continues at coordinate 1,589,660 of CAVWAX010000001.1, read as the reverse complement.
GAGCGCCAGCGGTGTTCGCCCCAGGGTCGGTCATAAGTCTCGAGCCACGCCGAGATTTCGCCGGCCAGCGCACTCAGGTCGTATTCGTTGCGGCGCAGCCGCGGCGCCAGCAGCCCGCAAATGCCTCCGAGCACCGCGCGCGTCGGCAGGTCGGGGGCTGGGCTCCCCGGCGTGGCCCGCGCGAGCGCCGTCTCGATGATCCGCTCGATCCGATCGATCAGCAGATCGCGCGCGTCGAGCGCGCGATGTCCTCCGGCCAGGGTCTCGTTGACCAGGAACCTGGCGCGGTCGGGTTTGGACTGGGCGCGGACGAGCAGCGTCCTCACCCCGGCCTGGAGCGCCTGCTCGGGTGCGGCGGCGCTCACCGCGTCGGCGACATGGCCCATCAGCTGCTCCGAGACCTCGCTGTGGACCGCCAGAAAGCAGTCGTCGCGATCGCTGAAGTACTCGTAGAAGGTCGGTCGCGAGACCCCCGCGTGGGCGATCACCTGCGCGACGTTGGCGCCCCCGTAGCCGCGGCGCACGGCCGCTAAGAGCATTCCGTCGAGCAGCCGTTCGCGCTGGGTGCCCTTACGGGCCTTTCGAGAGCTAGACATTGTGTTTATCGTGTTCTTGGCCTTCGGTGTCGCAGCCCTGCGCGACCCTCCGCAAACGCCCACTTGTCGTCAGCCTAATCCCCCGAGCGGCGACGTGCCTTCAGGGTCACCAAATTGACACTGTCGGCCATGCAAAATCGACGTCTGAGCTAATCAACCACAGACGTTTATCCAACGCCGCCGTTTTTGGCCGAGGCGGCACGGCCGACTGCGAGGGCCGGCGGCTGTCACGCGCGTGAGCCCAGTCCTGGACGGACGTTCTAGGAATTTCCGGCGGATCCAAAACGTCGGTTGACAACTGTGCGTGAGGCGTCTTAGTATCACTGGCAATGTTTCTCAATCGCCGTGTGAGGGACGTTGAGAAACGTGCAGGGTGGTTCTAGGGGGGAGTGAGAGTGGGGGCTTTGCAGCGTCAGGTGGGCACGCGACGCGGACCGGTATTCGTGTTCTCCGGGCACGGATGCCAATGGGGCGGCATGGCCGTCGAGCTGCTCGATAGCTCGGCCGTGTTCTCTGAGGCGATTCGTCGCTGCGAAGAGGCGCTCAAGCCGCATGTGCGCTGGTCGCTGGTCGATGTGCTGCGCGGTGTCCGGCGAGCACGCAAGCTCGAGCGGGTCGATGTCGTGCAGCCGACTCTGTTCGCGGTGAGCGTGGCCTTGGCTGACCTGTGGCGCGCGTGCGGCGTGGAGCCCGAGGCGGCGATCGGCCATTCCCAGGGCGAGATCGCGGCCGCGCACCTGGCGGGCGCGCTCTCGCTCGAGGACGCCGCCAAGATCGTGGCGTTGCGCAGCCGCGCGCTCGTGGCGCTGTCAGGTCGCGGTGGCGTGGCGGCGGTCGCCTCGGGGGCGGACCTGCTCGAGGCTGAGCTGGGCCCCCTCCCGGAGGGTCTCTCGCTGGCGGCGCGTAACAGCCACCGCTCGGTCGCGCTTTCCGGCGATAAGGACGCCATCGCCTCACTGCTCGAGCGCTGTGGCGCGGCCGACCTGAGAGCGGGCAAGGTCGCGATCGATTACGCGTCGCATTCGCCGCAGGTCGAGTCGCTGCGCAGCGAGCTGCTCGGCGCGCTCGGCGAGCTGGCCCCCCGCTCGGCCGAGCTGCCCGTGTTCTCGACCGTGACCGGTGCCTTGCTCGACACCGCCCAGTGCGACGCCGAGTACTGGTACACCGGCGAGCGCCAAACGGTCCTCTTCGAGCAGGCCGTCGGCGCCGCGGTTCGCAGCGGGCATCGCACGCTCGTGGAGATCGGGCCCCACCCGGTGCTGAGCGCCGCGATGCAGGAGACGGCCGAGGCGATGGCGGGCGGTGAGGAGCAGACGCTTGTACTCGCAACGCTGCGCCGCGACCAAGGCACGCCGCTCCGCTTCCTCTCCGCGCTGGCGGAACTCCAGGCCGGCGGCGTCGAGGTCGATTGGGATCGATCCGCGCGAATGCTCGGAGTGCAGAGCCTGCCCGCTTGGGCCGCTCGACAGAGCGGTTTGTCGGCCGCCGGCGCCGGACGATCCGATCCGCACGGCGAGGCGCGACCCGGTCCCGATCTGGCGGGCGAGGAGCCGAGCGCGCCGCGCGCATCGACTGACTCATCGGAGCTCGTCGCCCGGCTGGTGTCCGCCGGCGAGGCGGACCGCTCGCAGGTCGTATTGGACGCGGTGCTCGGCGAGTTGGGGCGGGTATTGGGCGAACCCGCGCCGGCGCTCTCGAGCGGACGGGCGTCCTTCAAGGAGCTGGGGTTGGACTCCACGGGGGTCGTCGAGCTATGCAATCGCCTGCGAGCCCTCACCGGCCTGCGCCTGGCGGTCGCCGTGGTGTTCGACCATCCGACGCCCCTAGCGCTTGCTGGCCACCTGCAGGAGCGCCTTGGCTTCGCGGCGGTTGACACGCACTCGGCCTCGACGCGCGGCTTGCGACGGATCGCGGGCGACCCACAGGAGCCGATCGCGATCGTCGCGATGGCCTGTCGCTTCCCGGGCGGCGTCAACTCGCCGGAGGAGCTGTGGGAGCTGCTGAGTGCCGGGCGGGACGCGATCGGAGAGTTCCCTACCGACCGCGGCTGGGACCTCGACGGTCTGTATGACCTGGACCCCGACCAAACCGGTACGACCTACTCGCGCGAGGGCGGCTTCCTGTATGAGGCAGGCGAGTTCGACGCCGGGTTCTTCGGCATCAGCCCGCGCGAGGCTCTCGCGATGGATCCCCAGCAGCGCCTGTTCCTGGAAACCTCATGGGAGGCGCTTGAATCGGCCGGTCTCAGGCGCGATGCGCTGGACGGCAGCCAGACCGGCGTGTACGCGGGCTTCAACACGCTCGACTACAACGCCTCGGCCTGGACCAGGCCCGAGGGCTTGGAGGGCTACAACCTCACGGGCACGCTCGGCTGCGTGATCGCCGGACGCGTCTCCTACGCGCTTGGCCTGAGGGGTCCCGCGCTGACGGTCGACACCGCGTGCTCCTCCTCGCTTGTCGCGCTTCATCTCGCGTGTGGCGCGCTGCGCGAGGGGGAGTGCTCGCTGGCGCTCGCCGGCGGCGCCAACGTGATGGTCACGCCCGGGCTGTTCGTCGCGTTCAGTCGCCAGCGCGCGCTGGCGCGAGACGGTCGCTGCAAGTCCTTCGCCGAGGGTGCCGACGGGACCGGTTGGGGAGAGGGCGTCGGCGTGCTCCTGCTTGAGCGCCTCTGCGACGCGCGCGCCAATGGACGCGAGGTGCTCGGCCTGGTGCGCTCCAGCGCGGTCAATCAGGATGGTGCCAGCAACGGCTTCACCGCCCCAAACGGGCTGGCTCAGCAGGAAGTGATTCGCGACGCGCTCGAGCGGGCCGGGCTTGGGCCCGCCGACGTGGACGCGGTCGAGGCGCACGGTACGGGTACGCGCCTGGGAGACCCGGTGGAGGCCCAGGCGTTGCTTGCGACCTACGGACAGCAGCGCTCTGGGGAGCGTCCCGTGCGAATCGGCTCGATCAAGTCGAACATCGGTCATGCCCAAGCCGCGGCCGGTGTGGCCGGCGTCATGAAGATGGTCCTCGCGATGCGCCGGGGATTGCTCCCGAGAACGCTCCACGCCGAGGAGCCCTCGCGCGAGGTTGACTGGTCGGCCGGTTCGGCCGCGCTGCTGACCCAGGCGTTGCCCTGGCCACAGGGCAAGACCCCTCGCCGGGCCGCCGTGTCCTCATACGGCATCAGCGGCACCAACGCCCATGTGATCCTCGAGGAGGCGCCGCTCGAGGACGCTCACCTAGTCCCCGAGGCGAGCCCCGAGGATGCTCACCTCGTCCCCGAGGCGCGCTCCGAGGATGCTCCGGCCGCAGCGATGCCGTGGTTGCTCTCGGCACGAAGCCCACAGGCGCTGGCCGGGCAGGCCCTGCGCCTCGACAGGTTCCTGGCGGCCACTCCCGGGATCTCCGCGCACGATGTGGCTGTGGCGCTGGCGAGTCGCTCGGCGTTCGAGCACCGGGCTGTACTAAGCGGCGATGACATCGTCCAGCTGCGCGCCGGCCTGGCCGCGCTCTCGCGCGGTGAGCCCGGCGCGGACTCGACCGAGGGCGTTGCCGGTCAAGACGCGGGGCGGCTCGCGTTCATGTTCACCGGTCAGGGAGCCCAACGGGTGGGCATGGGCGAGGAGCTATATCGCCGCTTCCCGGTGTTCGCCGAGGCGTTCGACGAGGTGTGCTCGTACCTGGACGAACAACTGGGCCGCTCCCTGGCTCCCATCGTGTTCGGAGACGGCACGAGGGGTCCTGACACCGAGGCAGCCGGGTCTTCCGGATCGAACCAACTCGATGACACGTTGTTCACTCAAGCCGGTCTGTTTGCCGTGGAGGTCTCGCTCGATCGGTTGATGCGGTCCTGGGGGGTCAGGCCCGACTTCGTGATCGGGCACTCGATCGGTGAGATTACGGCCGCGTTCGTCGCTGGTGTCTTCTCTCTGTCAGACGCCTGCCGGCTCGTGGCCGCCCGCGGACGGCTGATGAGCGAGTTGCCGTGCGGTGGTGCGATGGCCGCCGTGCAGGCCACCGAGCCAGAGGTCGTGGCGATGCTCGAGGGGATCGAGGACCGCGTGGCGGTCGCGGCCGTCAACGGCCCCACCTCGGTGGTGCTCTCCGGCGACGAGGAGCCGATCGTCGAGCTGCTCTCCCGCTGGCAGGGCGAAGGACGCAAGACCAGGCGCCTGCGTGTCTCACACGCGTTTCACTCGCCCCGCATGGACGCGATGCTCGACGAGTTCGCGGGCGTCGCCCGGGAGATGTCGTTCGAGCAGCCCTCGATCGCGGTCATCTCCAACCTCACCGGGCAGGCGATCGGGAGCGAGCTCTGCCACGCCGAGTACTGGGTGCGCCACGTCCGCGAACCGGTGAGGTTCGCCGACGGCGTCCGCACGCTCCGCGAGCGAGGGGTTGGCACGTTCCTGGAGCTGGGTCCCGACGGCGTGCTCAGTGGCATGGTCGCCGACTGTTTGGCCGCCGAGGAGTCAGATTCTGGCTCGCGGGGTCCTGCCGCGCTTGCGCTGCCCGCGCTGCGGTCCGGGCGCTCGGAGGTCTCGACCGTTCACGCGGTGCTCGCGCAGATGTGGGTGCGCGGCGGCGAGGTTGACTGGCGCGCGCCGTATGAGGGCCTCGGGGCGCGGCGGGTTGCGCTGCCGACCTACGCATTCCAGCGTGAGCGCTATTGGCTGGAGCCGGGGCCGGGCGACGCGGGGCGTCCGGCGACGCTGGGGCAGATGCCCGCCGGGCATCCGCTGCTGGGCTCGGCGGTGGCGCTCGCCGACGGCGGCGGCTGGCTGTTCACGGCCTCCCTGTCGCTGGCTGCCCAGCCGTGGCTGGCCGATCACGTCGTGATGGGCGCCAAGCTGCTGCCCGGCAGCGCCCTGCTCGAGCTGGCGGCGCGGGCCGGCACGCTCGCGGGCAGCGAGCACATACAGGAGCTGACCTTGCAGGTGCCGCTCATCCTGCCGGAGCACGGCGCGGTGCAGCTGCAAGTCGCTGTCGGCGAGGCGGACGAGTCCGGGTCGCGCTCGCTGCGGATCCACTCCCGTCGCGAGCAGCCCGCACAGGACGCTTCCGCGGGCCCGGAGGCGTGGGTGTGTCACGCCGAAGGGGTCCTCGGGTCAGAGCTGGCCGACGGTTGGCTCGAGCAGGAGATCCTCGACACACAGTGGCCGCCCGCGGGCGCCGAGCCGCTCGACGTCGAGCAGCTGAACGACCGGCTCGCCAGCACGGGTCTCGATTACGGGCCGGCCTTCCAGGGGCTCGGTGCGGTGTGGCGAGCCGGCGAGGAGCTGTTCGTCGAGGCCGCCCTGCCGGATCGCTACGCCGATCAGGCCGAGCGCTTCGGCCTGCATCCCGCGCTGCTCGACGCCGCCCTGCAGGCGATCGGCGCGAGCATCGCCGGTCTGGGCGAGCAAGCCGGGCGCGGCGGGGCGTGGCTGCCCTTCTCCTGGAGCGATGTCGCCTTCGCCGATCGGGGGGCGTCAGCTTTGCGGATGCGCGTCACTCCTACCGGTCGCGAGTCTGTGTCTCTGCGCATCTCCGACGCCACGGGGCGTCCGCTCGCGTCGGTCGGCTCGCTGATGTTGCGCGAGAGCACCGCCGAGCGCCTGGGGCAAGGCACGGCCGCGAGCCACGACTCCTTGTACTCGGTGAGCTGGGCCGAACAGGAGTCGCTCTCCGCGGCCGGCGAAAACGATCGGCTTCTGGTCGCGCTCGGCTCGCGCGAAGGGGCTCTGGCCGGCTCGCTCTCCGGGCACATCGCCGAGCTGTTTCCCGACCTGGCCTCGCTGATCGCCTCGCTCGACGCGGACGAGCAGGCCGAGCCCCCGAGCGTCGTGGCGGTGGACTGCTCGGAGCTGGGGGAGGCCTCGGCAGAGGCCCCCGTCCCGCATTTGCACGGCCTACTCGAGCTGCTGCAGCTCTGGCTGGCGCAGGATCGCCTCGCCGAGTCGCGTCTGCTGCTGCTCACCCACCACGCCGTGTCGATCTCCTCCGAGGAGGAGATGAGCGATCCGGGCGGCGCAGCTCTGTGGGGGCTGGTGCGCTCCGCTCAGTCTGAGAGCCCGGGGAGGCTCGTGCTCCTCGACCTCGACGGCGAGGCGAGCTCCTGGGAGGCGGTGATCGCCGCGCTTGCGATCGAGGAGCCGCAACTGGCTGCGCGCGGCGGCAGGCTACTGGCGCCGCGGTTGGTCAGGGCCGACGCGGACGGCGCGCTCGGCGTCCCACCGCAGGGATCGCACTGGCGGCTCACTCAGGCGGGCGCCAAGACGTTCGAGGCGATGAGTCTGGTCGAGGCGCCCGAGCACGCGCGCGCGCTGGGGCCGGGAGAGGTTCGGGTCGGCGTGAGGGCGGCCGGGCTCAATTTCAGAGACGTGCTGATCGCGCTCGGGGCCTATCCGGGCGATGGGACGATCGGCAGCGAGGCTGCCGGTGTCGTGCTCGAGGTCGCCGAGGACGTCAGCAACGTCGCGCCCGGAGATCGCGTCATGGGCATGTTCACCGGGGCCTTCGGCCCGGTCGCTGTCACCGACTGCCGTCTGCTCGTAGGGATGCCGGAGCGCTGGACGTTCGTGCAGGCAGCCTCGATGCCTTTGGTCTTCCTGACCGCCTATTACGCGCTGGTTGACCTTGCGGGGCTCAAGCCTGGAGAGAAGCTGCTGGTGCACGCGGCCACGGGAGGCGTGGGCATGGCGGCCGTGCAGCTCGCGCGGCACCTGGGCGCCGAGGTCTTCGCGACGGCGAGTCCGGACAAGCAGCCTCTGCTGCACTCCCAGGGCTTCGACGCGGCGCACATCGCGAGCTCGCGCGACACCGACTTCGAGCAGCACTTCATGGAGCAGACCCGCGCCCAAGGTGTGGACGTGGTCCTCAATTCGCTCGCACGAGAGTTCATCGACGCCTCGTTGTCGCTGCTGCCCCGAGGAGGGCGCTTCGTGGAGATGGGCAAGACCGACGTCCGCGACGCCGACGCAATCGCGGCCGAGCACGAGGGTGTTCTCTACCGCGCGTTCGATCTGATGGACGCCGGTCCGAGCCGCATCGGGGAGATGCTCGAGAGCTTGGTCGGTCTGTTCGAGAGTGGGGCCCTTACGCTGTCGCCGATCCGGGTGTGGGATCTGCGGCGGGCACCCGAGGCGTTCAAGTTCATGAGCCAAGCCAGGCACACGGGCAAGATCGTGCTGAAGCTCCCGCCGGCGAACCTCGATCCGGCCGGAACGGTCCTGATAACTGGCGGTACCGGTGGCTTGGGAGCGCTGCTTGCCAGGCACATGGTGGCCGAGCACGGCGTGCGCGAGTTGCTGCTGGTCAGTCGCTCGGGCGAGTCCGCGCCGGGCGCGGTCGAGCTGGCCGAGGAGCTGGAGGGGCTTGGCGCGAGGGTGAGGCTCGCCGGCTGCGACGTCTCCGAGCGGGAACAGTTGCGGGCTCTGATCGACTCGATCGACGAGCAGCGGCCGTTGCGCGCGGTCGTGCACGCTGCGGGACTGCTCGACGACGGGGTGATCGCTTCGCTGAGCCCCGATCGACTCGACGCGGTGCTCGCGCCGAAGCTGCAAGCGGCCTGGCACCTGCACGAGTTGACCGCCCACATGGATCTCGACGCCTTCGTGCTGTTCTCCTCCGTGGCCGGTGTCTTCGGGACGCCAGGCCAGGGCAACTATGCCGCCGCCAACGCGTTCCTGGATGCGCTGGCGGTCCATCGCCGCGGCCTCGGCTTGCAGGCGCTAGCCGTGGCGTGGGGCCCGTGGGCGCAGGGCGCCGGCATGACCAGCCGGCTCGAGCAGTCGGATCTGACCAGGATGGCGCGTGCGGGCATGCTCGCGCTGGAGCCCGAGGAAGGGCTGGCCCTGCTCGACGCCGCGCGGCTACGGGGCGAGCCGGTCGCGGTGGCGGTACGGCTTGACGCCGGGGCGTTGCGCGCCCAGGCGCGGGCCGGCAGTGCCCCCGCGCTGCTGCGCGGACTCGCGGGCGCGCCGGCGCGCCCGCGCCGCACCGAGGGCGGACGGTCCCTCTCGGACCAGCTCACCGGCCTCTCCGAAGCGGACGCCGAGCGGATCGTGCTCGAGTTCGTGCGGGGCGAGACCGCGAGCGTGCTCGGTCACTCCTCGCCCGGCGCGGTGGACGTCGAGACGGCGTTCAAGGAGCTCGGCTTCGACTCGCTCGTGGGGGTCGAACTGCGCAACCGGCTGGCCGCCCGCGCCGGCCTGCAGCTGCCGGTGACGCTCGTGTTCGATCATCCTTCGCCCGCGGCGGTCGCTCGCCACCTGTACGGGCAGTTGCGCAGCACGCTCCCGGGCGCCGCCGCGTCCACGCCGGCGCCGCGCCCCAAGCTCGCCGCCCGGGCGGACGAGCCGATCGCGATCGTCGGCATGAGTTGTCGCTATCCCGGTGGCGTCGCCTCTGTCGAGGGCTTTTGGGAGATGATCGCCGAGGGTCGTGACGCAATCGGCGCGTTCCCCTCCGACCGGGGCTGGGATCTCGAGCGACTGTACGACCCCGATCCCGACCATTCGGGCACGACCTACGCTCGCCAGGGGGGCTTCCTCTATGACGCGTGCGAGTTCGACGCCGATTTCTTCGGTATCGGGCCGCGCGAGGCGCTGGCGATGGACCCCCAGCAGCGGCTCCTGCTCGAAGCCAGTTGGGAAGCGTTCGAACACGCGGGCCTGGACCCCGCATCGCTACAAGGCAGCGACACCGGGGTGTTCACGGGCGTGATGTACCACGACTACGCCACGCGGCTCGGGGCCTCCGTGCCCAAGGACATGGAGGCCTATCTGGGCACCGGCAGCGCCGGAAGCATCGCCTCGGGACGCACCGCCTACGTGTTCGGCCTGGAGGGCCCAGCGGTGACGATCGACACGGCCTGCTCCTCCTCGCTCGTGGCGTTGCACTGGGCCTGTCAAGCGCTCAGGTCCGGCGAATGCACGAGTGCCTTGGCCGGCGGTGCGACGGTGCTTTCGACGCCGACCGTGTTCGTCGAGTTCTCGCGCCAACGCGGCCTGGCCCCGGACGGCCGCTGCAAGCCGTTCGCCGGCTGCGCCGACGGCACCGCGTGGGGCGAGGGGGTGGGCGTGCTCGTGCTGGAACGCCTCTCCGACGCGCGGCGCAACGGTCGGCGCGTGCTCGCGCTGGTGCGCTCTAGCGCGATCAACCAGGACGGTGCTAGTAACGGTTTGACTGCGCCCAACGGTCCCTCCCAGCAGAGGGTGATCGAGCAGGCGCTCGCCAACGCCGGGCTCTCACCCGCTCAGGTTGACGCGGTCGAGGGGCACGGCACCGGTACGACGCTTGGCGATCCGATCGAGGCCCAGGCGCTGCTCGGGACCTACGGGCAGGGGCGCGAGCGCCCACTGTGGCTCGGTTCGGTGAAGTCGAATATCGGCCACACCCAGGCCGCCGCCGGGGTCGCCGGTGTGATCAAGATGGTGATGGCGATGCGCCACGGCGTGCTGCCGAGGACCCTGCATGTGGATGAGCCTTCCTCGAAGGTCGATTGGGATACAGGGGCCGTGGCGCTACTCACCGAGGAGCGGCAGTGGGTGCGCGAGGGCGAGCCGCGGCGAGCGGGCGTCTCCTCGTTTGGGATCAGTGGCACCAACGCCCACGTGATCCTCGAGGAAGCGCCGACGGCCGAGTTCGAGGACTCGGTTGTGGGTGAGCGCGAGGGGAGCGATGGCGAGGCACCCGAGCTGTCGTCTGTTGTTGGTGGTGGTTTGGGTGTGTGGGTGTTGTCTGGTCGGGGTGGGGCGGGGTTGGCTGGGCAGGCGGGGCGTTTGTTGGAGTGGGTTGGTGTTGGTGGTGTTGGTGTTGGTGATGTTGGGTTGTCGTTGTTGGGTCGTTCGGTGTTTGATGATCGTGCGGTTGTTGTTGGGGATAGGGATGAGTTGTTGGGTGGGTTGAGGTCGTTGGCGGTGGGTGAGGTTGCTTCTGGGGTTGTGCGTGGGAGTGTTGGTGGGGGTGGTGGTGTTGCGTTCATGTTCACTGGGCAGGGTGCTCAGCGGTTGGGGATGGGTCGTGGGTTGTGTGAAGAGTTTCCTGTGTTTGGGGAGGTGTTTGAGGGGGTTTGTTCGGAGCTTGATGGGTTTTTGGAGTGTCGGTTGCGGGATGTGTTGTGGGCGGATGAGGGTTCTTTGGATGTTGGTTTGTTGGATCGGACGGTCTACGCGCAGGCTGGGTTGTTTGCGTTGGAGGTCGCGCTGTTTGGGCTTGTCGAGAGTTTTGGGGTGCGTCCTGATTTCTTGATTGGGCATTCGATTGGGGAGTTGGCCGCGGCTCATGTTGCTGGCGTGTTCTCGTTGGGTGATGCTTGTGCGTTGGTTGCTGCGCGTGGGAGGTTGATGGGGGCGTTGCCTGAGGGTGGCGCGATGGTGGCGATCGCTGCGCCTGAGGTTGCTGTGTTGGAGACGCTCGATGGTCTTGGTGGGAGTGTTTCTGTGGCGGCGGTCAACGCTCCGGGGAGTGTTGTGGTTTCGGGGGAGGAGGGTGCTGTTGGTCGGGTCGCTGAGGTTTGGCGCGATAGGGGTGTGCGCACGAAGCGTTTGCGTGTGAGTCATGCGTTTCATTCGTCTTTGATGGATGGGATGTTGGAGGAGTTCGGGGAGGCTGTTTCGGGTTTGTCGTTTGGTGAGCCTGGGATCCCGATCGTCTCGAACGTGACTGGGATGGTGGCTGGTGTCGGTGAGCTTTCCAGTGCGGCGTATTGGGTGGATCATGTGCGCCGGACGGTTCGTTTCGCCGATGGGATCCGGTGTCTTGTCGGGGAGGGCGTGACTCGCTTTTTGGAGTTGGGTCCCGATGGGACGCTCAGTCTCGATGGTTGGCGACGCGGCGCTTGAGGGTGTTGAGGCTGTGCCGTTGTTGCGCTCGAAGGGATCGGAGGCGCGCTCGTTTTTCGTTGGGTTGGGAGCGCTATGGGTCGAGGGGACCAACGTCGATTGGGGTGTTCAGCTTCGGGGTGCTGGTGCGCGGCGTGTCGATTTGCCTGCTTATGCGTTTCAGCGTGAGCGTTTTTGGCTTGACGGTGTGGTTGGTGGGGACGGTGATGTGAGGCGTGCGGGCCAGGTAGGTGTCGATCACCCGATGTTGAGTGCTGTGGTCGGTGTCGCTGGTAGCGAGGGGTGTTTGTTTGCCGGCAGGATCTCCGCGGACTCGCCTGAGTGGATCGCCGATCACGTGGTGATGGGCAGCGTGGTCGTGCCTGGTGTCGCGCTGGTTGAGATGGCGTTGCGCGTCGCTGAGCAGTTGCGATGCGATTGGGTTGAGGAGTTGGTGCTCGAGTCTCCACTGGTATTGGCCGAGGGCACCGCGGTTCGTTTGCAGGTCGCTGTGGAGCCAGACAGTGAGGGTAGGCGAGCGATCAAGATCTACTCCCAACCGGAGGACGCTACCGCGGAGGCGAGTCTCGGTGAGCGCGACGAATGGACCTGTCACGCCACCGGCACACTCACCCACAAAAACCAAGACACACCAACCTCAGAAATCATACGAAGCGACACAACACACACACCACCACCCTGGCCACCACCCAACACAACACCCATCGACACCAACGAGTTCTACGACGGCATGGCCGCGGCCGGATTTGACTATGGGTCGGCATTTCTTGGTGTGACGGGCTTGTGGCAACGCGGTGAGGAGCTGTTCGCCGAGGTGCGCCTGCCTGACCGCGAGCGCGTGCACGCGCCTAGCTACGGCCTGCATCCGGCCCTGTTCGACGCGGCCATACAGGCGATAGGCGCCAATTCGGGGTACGGGAGCAGCGGGTCTGTCACCGACGGCGGGGGTCTTCGGTTGCCGTTTGCGTTTGGCGGCGTGCGGTTGTTCGGCGCCGGTTCGTCCGTGTTGCGTGTGCATCTTGTGCGTGTCGGCGTGGACGAGTTCTCGATGCTCGCTACCGATGAGGACGGGGCGCTGGTCGCTTGGGTGAGCTCGCTGCTGCTGAGGACGGTGACCGCTCGACAGTTGGCACTTGCCGGTAGCGCGCGCGAGTCGCTGTTCGGTTTGGATTGGTCTGAGGCGCCGGTGGGGTCTGAGGGCTTGAGTGGTGGATTGGCTGACGGCGAGTTGGTTTTGCTAGGTGGTCGGTCGGATGTGGCCCGTGGGTTGGGGGCCGGCGTCGAGGTGTTCGATGGGTTGGCTTCTTTGCGTGAGGCGTTGGATCGTGGTCGCGCTGTGCCTGGCGTGGTGTTGGTCGATTGCGCCGGGTCGGGCTTTGGCGGGGACGGTTCTGAGGTTGGCGCCGGTGGGGTCGAGGATTCGGTATGGGGCTTGCTTGAGTTGCTGGGCGATTGGCTTGCCGACGAGCGGTTGGTGGCTTCGCGGCTGGTGCTCATCACCCGGGGCGGCGTGTCGGTCGGCGGTCAGGATGTGCGTTTGTCACAGGCGCCGCTGTGGGGCTTGGTGCGCTCGGCGCAGGCTGAGAATCCAGGCCGGTTTGTGTTGTTGGACATAGACGGCGATATTTCGTCGGGGGCGTTGGCCGCCGTTCTGGGGAGCGGCGAGTCGCAGTTGGCCGTCAGAGAAGACGGCGTGTTGGTTCCGCGTGTGACGCGTTTGCATGCTCCTGGCGGCACGGCGGGCGCCGCCGATTCGTGGCTTGGCGGTCTAGATCCGGAGCGCACAGTCTTGATCACTGGTGGTACCGGTGCGCTTGGTGGGGTGCTTGCCAGGCACATGGTGCTCGCGCATGGGGCGCGTAACTTGCTGTTGGTGGGTCGCCGCGGTCGTCAGTCCGCGGGCGCGCAGGAGCTGGAGCGGGAGCTTGTGGGTCTCGGCGCGCAGGTAAGGATCGAGGCGTGCGACGTAGCCGATCGCGAGGCGCTCCAGGCGTTGCTTGGCGGGGTGGGAGAGGAGCACCCGCTCGGGTTGGTCGTGCATCTGGCGGGGGTGCTCGACGACGGTGTGGTTGGTTCGCTCTCGCGCGAGCGCGTCGAGCGGGTGTTGGCGCCGAAGGTGCTCGGCGCTTGGAATCTGCACGAGTTGACCAAGGGGTCTGACCTTTCGGGTTTCGTGTTGTTCTCCTCGGCCGCCGCGACGTTGGGTAGCGCGGGCCAGGGCGCCTATGCGGCGGCGAACGCCTTCCTCGATGGTCTTGCCGCGCATCGTCGCGCTCAGGGGTTGGCCGGTGTGTCGTTGGGGTGGGGTGCGTGGGCCGGCGTCGAGGGGATGGCCGACCAACTGCAGGACGCGGATCTAGCGCGGATCACGCGTTCTGGGGTGGCGGCGTTGGGGGTGAGGGAGGGCTTGGACCTCCTCGACGCCGCCGCGGCGCACGGCGATCGCGAGCTGATCTTGCCGGTGCGCCTGGACGTGTCCGGGTTGCGCGAGCAGGCTGAGCACGGCTCGTTGCCCGCTGTGTTGGCCGGCTTGGCCGGCCCCGCTTCGCGCCAATCGGTCAAACAGGATGGTGTGCTTGCGCGTCGTCTGGCGGGTGTCTCCGCGGATGAGCGCGAGGGTGTGCTGCTCGAGGTTGTCCGCGAGGAGATCGCGCGGGTCCTCGGACATCCTTCCTCGGAGTCGATTGGGCCCGAACGGGCGCTCAGCGATCTCGGGTTCGACTCGTTGATGGCGGTCGAACTGCGCAACAACCTGAACGCGCTTACCGGTTTGCGCTTGCCGACGACGCTGGTGTTCGACTATCCATCCCCGGCATCGCTGACCGCGTACCTGCTGGATGAGTTGCTGCAAAGCGGGCCTGCCGGGGTTGTCTCGGCGACGCTCCCGGCGCCGACGCTCTCCGACGATGAGCCGATCGCGATCGTGGGAATGAGCTGTCGCTATCCCGGTGGGGTCGGGTCTCCCGCTGAGCTCTGGGATCTGGTGATGGGCGAGGTGGACGCGGTCTGCCCCTTCCCGCAAGACCGCGGCTGGGATCTCGAGAAATTGTATGACCCCGACCCAGACACGCCCGGCACAAGCTACGCGCGAGAGGGTGGGTTCCTGCACGACCCGGCCGACTTTGACCCCGAATTCTTCTCGATCAGTCCACGCGAGGCGCTTGCGATGGATCCCCAACAGCGCCTTCTGCTGGAAACCTCATGGGAAGCCCTGGAAAACGCGCAGATAGATCCGAACACCCTGCGCGGCAGCCAAACAGGCGTATTCGCGGGTGCCAGCCCCATGGATTACGGGGCCAACCTATGGTCTGCGCCACGGGGGCGTGAGGACCTCGCGGGGTACTGGTTGACCGGCAGCGCCGGCAGCGTCGTCTCCGGTCGCGTCTCCTATGTGTTTGGTCTGGAGGGTCCGTCCGTGTCGGTGGACACCGCCTGCTCCTCGTCGTTGGTGGCGTTGCATCTCGCCTGTCAAGCGCTGCGTAGCGGGGAGTGTCCACTGGCACTCGCGGGAGGGGTAACGGTCCTTGATACCCCCGGCTTGTTCGTCCAGTTCAGCGGTCAGCGCGGCATGGCCAGAGACGGTCGCTGCAAGTCCTTCTCCGAGAGCGCCGACGGCGTCGGCTGGGGCGAGGGCGTGGGCGTGCTCGTGCTGGAACGCCTCTCCGACGCGCAACGCAACGGTCGGCGAGTGCTTGGTGTGGTGCGGGGCAGCGCGATCAACCAGGACGGTGCGAGCAACGGCTTGACCGCGCCCAACGGTCCATCCCAGCAGAGGGTGATCGAACAGGCGCTCGCCAAGGCGAAATTGTTGACGGCTGAGGTTGACGCGGTCGAGGGGCACGGCACCGGCACGACGCTTGGCGATCCGATCGAGGCCAATGCGCTGCTCGCGACATACGGACACGAGCGCCCCGAGAATAACCCCCTCTGGCTTGGCTCTGTCAAGTCGAATATCGGCCACAGCGTCGCCGCCGCGGGCGTGGCCGGTGTGATCAAGATGGTGATGGCTATGCGTCACGGCGTGTTGCCGAGGACCCTGCATGTGGATGAGCCTTCCTCGAAGGTCGATTGGGACACGGGGGCAGTCGCGCTGCTGACCGAGCGGCGAGAGTGGGTGCGCGAGGATGAGCCGCGGCGAGCGGGCGTCTCCTCGTTCGGTGTGAGCGGCACCAATGCCCACGTGATCTTGGAGGAAGCGCCTGTCGCCGAGCTTGAGAGCGCTGTGGACGGCGCTCCGGCGGGTGAGGGCGAGGAGTCTGTTGTTGGTGGTGGTTTGGGTGTGTGGGTGTTGTCTGGTCGGGGTGGGGCGGGGTTGGCTGGGCAGGCGGGGCGTTTGTTGGAGTGGGTTGGTGTTGGTGGTGTTGGTGTTGGTGATGTTGGGTTGTCGTTGTTGGGTCGTTCGGTGTTTGATGATCGTGCGGTTGTTGTTGGGGATAGGGATGAGTTGTTGGGTGGGTTGAGGTCGTTGGCGGTGGGTGAGGTTGCTTCTGGGGTTGTGCGTGGGAGTGTTGGTGGGGGTGGTGGTGTTGCGTTCATGTTCACTGGGCAGGGTGCTCAGCGGTTGGGGATGGGTCGTGGGTTGTGTGAAGAGTTTCCTGTGTTTGGGGAGGTGTTTGAGGGGGTTTGTTCGGAGCTTGATGGGTTTTTGGAGTGTCGGTTGCGGGATGTGTTGTGGGCGGATGAGGGTTCTTTGGATGTTGGTTTGTTGGATCGGACGGTCTACGCGCAGGCTGGGTTGTTTGCGTTGGAGGTCGCGCTGTTTGGGCTTGTCGAGAGTTTTGGGGTGCGTCCTGATTTCTTGATTGGGCATTCGATTGGGGAGTTGGCCGCGGCTCATGTTGCTGGCGTGTTCTCGTTGGGTGATGCTTGTGCGTTGGTTGCTGCGCGTGGGAGGTTGATGGGGGCGTTGCCTGAGGGTGGCGCGATGGTGGCGATCGCTGCGCCTGAGGTTGCTGTGTTGGAGACGCTCGATGGTCTTGGTGGGAGTGTTTCTGTGGCGGCGGTCAACGCTCCGGGGAGTGTTGTGGTTTCGGGGGAGGAGGGTGCTGTTGGTCGGGTCGCTGAGGTTTGGCGCGATAGGGGTGTGCGCACGAAGCGTTTGCGTGTGAGTCATGCGTTTCATTCGTCTTTGATGGATGGGATGTTGGAGGAGTTCGGGGAGGCTGTTTCGGGTTTGTCGTTTGGTGAGCCTGGGATCCCGATCGTCTCGAACGTGACTGGGATGGTGGCTGGTGTCGGTGAGCTTTCCAGTGCGGCGTATTGGGTGGATCATGTGCGCCGGACGGTTCGTTTCGCCGATGGGATCCGGTGTCTTGTCGGGGAGGGCGTGACTCGCTTTTTGGAGTTGGGTCCCGATGGGACGCTCAGCTCGATGGTTGGCGACGCGGCGCTTGAGGGTGTTGAGGCTGTGCCGTTGTTGCGCTCGAAGGGATCGGAGGCGCGCTCGTTTTTCGTTGGGTTGGGAGCGCTATGGGTCGAGGGGACCAACGTCGATTGGGGTGTTCAGCTTCGGGGTGCTGGTGCGCGGCGTGTCGATTTGCCTGCTTATGCGTTTCAGCGTGAGCGTTTTTGGCTTGACGGTGTGGTTGGTGGGGACGGTGATGTGAGGCGTGCGGGCCAGGTGGGTGTCGATCACCCGATGTTGAGTGCTGTGGTCGGTGTCGCTGGTAGCGAGGGGTGTTTGTTTGCCGGCAGGATCTCCGCGGACTCGCCTGAGTGGATCGCCGATCACGTGGTGATGGGCAGCGTGGTCGTGCCTGGTGTCGCGCTGGTTGAGATGGCGTTGCGCGTCGCTGAGCAGTTGCGATGCGATTGGGTTGAGGAGTTGGTGCTCGAGTCTCCACTGGTATTGGCCGAGGGCACCGCGGTTCGTTTGCAGGTCGCTGTGGAGCCAGACAGTGAGGGTAGGCGAGCGATCAAGATCTACTCCCAACCGGAGGACGCTACCGCGGAGGCGAGTCTCGGTGAGCGCGACGAATGGACCTGTCACGCCACCGGCACACTCACCCACAAAAACCAAGACACACCAACCTCAGAAATCATACGAAGCGACACAACACACACACCACCACCCTGGCCACCACCCAACACAACACCCATCGACACCAACGAGTTCTACGAGGAGATGAGCGAAGTTGGCCTTGAATATGGGCCCGCGTTCCTGGGTGTGAAGCGACTGTGGCAGCGCGGTGAGGAGTTGTTCGCCGAGGTGCGCCTGTCCGATGAGGAGCGCAAGCGTGCGGGCAGCTATGGGTTTCACCCAGCTTTGTTCGACGCGGCGATCCACGGGATGGGCGCGAAGATAAATAAAGACGCCAGGGGCGCGTCAACCGTGGGCCGAGAGTCTGCGTTTGCCGTTTGTGTTCGGTGGGGTGGGGTTGTTCGGTTCTGGTGCTTCTGTCCTGCGCGTGCATTTGGTGCGTGTCGGGGCTGACGAGTTGTCGATGGTGGCGGTGGACGAGGATGGGGTGTTGGTCGCTTGGATGAGCTCGCTGCTGTTGAGGACTGTGACCGCTGGGCAGCTGGCTGATAGCGCGGTGGGACAGGGGTCGCTGTTTGGCCTGGAGTGGACCGGGCTCTCGTTGCCAGGTGG
The DNA here is from genome assembly GCA_963753145.1 of uncultured Solirubrobacterales bacterium. GTDB lineage: Bacteria > Actinomycetota > Thermoleophilia > Solirubrobacterales > Solirubrobacteraceae > Palsa-744. The sequence continues at coordinate 1,571,661 of CAVWAX010000001.1, read as the reverse complement.
GGGCTCGGCACGGATCGAGGATGGGCTGGTCGTGTTGGATGGCGGGTCTGGGTCGAGCGTGCTCGGTGGGTTGGGGGCAGGTGTCGAGGTCTTCGATGGGCTCGATTTGCTGCGTGAGGCTGTCGATGGCGGGCGCCCGGCGCCCGGCGTGGTGCTATTTGATTGCACTGGGCTCGAGGGGGAGAATGGCGGGAGATCGCCGGTCGGGTCGAGCATCGATCGTGTGGCTGGCGATTTTGTGTGGGCTGTGCTGGGGCTGATCCAGCAATGGCTATCCGACGAGCGCTTCGTGGCATCGCGGTTGGTCGTGCTGACCAAGGGCGCCGTGTGTGTCGATGGCGGCGGCGCCTCTGGCTTGCGCGGAGCGCCGGTGTGGGGCTTGGTGCGCTCGGCGCAAGCTGAGAATCCTGGCCGGTTCGCGATCGTTGACGTGGAGGACGACGTTTCTGCTCGTGTGTTGGCGGCGGCGTTGAGCAGTGGCGAGTCTCAGCTTGCGGTTAGGCGGGAGGGTTTGCTGGTTCCGCGCGTCAAGAGATTGCCTGCCCTCCTCCCGGGGGAGGAAGACGCTGAGGCATTCGATGGGATCGACCCCGACGGCACGATCCTGCTGACGGGTGGCACCGGTGGGCTCGGTGGGGCGCTAGCCAGACACCTGGTTCTCGCCCATGGTGCGCGTCACCTGTTGTTGGTGTCCCGGGGCGGCGGCGGGTCTGCGGGTGTGAGCGAATTGGAGAGCGAGCTCGCGGGCCTCGGTGCTGAGGTGAAGCTCGCGGCTTGCGATGTTTGCGATCGCAAACAGCTGGAGGACTTGCTTGGCTCTATCGGGGAGGAGCATCCGTTGAAGGCGGTGTTCCACCTCGCGGGCGTTCTCGAGGACGGTGTGCTCGGTTTGCTCTCGCGCGATCGAGTGGATCGGGTCTTGGCGCCGAAGCTCGCCGGTGCGTGGAACCTGCACGAGTTGACCAGTTCGATGGAGCTCTCGGCGTTTGTGATGTTCTCCTCCGCGGCCGCCACCTTGGGTAGCGCGGGCCAGGGCGCCTACGCGGCGGCCAACGCTTTCCTCGACGCCCTTGCGGCCTACCGGCGCGCCAATGGTCGGGTGGCGCTGTCGCTGGGGTGGGGCGTGTGGGCCTCGGAGGGTATGGCTCGCGGCTTGGAGGAAGTGGACCTGGCGCGCATGGCTTGTTCTGGTTTGGCGGGATTGCCGGTCGAGGAGGGACTCGAGCTGTTCGACGCGGCGCTGCGCAGCAGGCGAGCCTTCGTGCTGCCGATGCGGTTGGAGCCCTCGCTGTTGCGCGTGCAGGCCGAGCAGGGTTCGCTGCCGGCTGTGATGAACGGTTTGGTGGGGGCTTCCTCGCGCCGGACGGTCCGGCGGACGGGTGTGCTTGCCCGCCGCTTGCTCGGTACTTCAGAGGGGGAGCGCGCGGGAGTGTTGTTGGACGCGGTGAGCGGCGAGATCGCGAGGATCCTCGGGCACGCGTCCTCTTCGACGATCGGGCGCGAGCGGTCGCTGAGCGAGCTCGGCTTCGACTCGCTGATGGCCGTCGAATTGCGTAACAGCCTCAACGAGCTCACCGGGTTGCGCTTGCCAACGACGCTGGTGTTCGACTATCCCACCCCGTCCGCGCTCAGCGCATATCTGCTCGGCGAGATCCTCCACGGCAGCGCTAGCGCGAACACTGAGCTCGCCCTTTCATCGACGCTGCCCACCGACGAGCCGATTGCGATAGTGGGCATGAGCTGTCGCTACCCGGGTGGTGTCAGCTCGCCCAGCGAGTTGTGGGACTTGGTCATGGGCGAAGTCGATGCGGTATCGCCGTTCCCAGAGGACCGCGGATGGGATTTGCGCACGCTCTATGACCCAGACGCCGAAACCCCCGGAACCACCTACGCGTGTGAGGGCGGCTTCATCGAGGACCCGGGTGGCTTTGACCCCGCATTTTTCGGGATCGGCCCGCGAGAGGCGCTCGCGATGGACCCACAACAACGCCTTCTGCTGGAAACAGCGTGGGAGGCGCTGGAAAACGCGCAAATCGACCCCACCACACTGCGTGGAACCCAAACAGGCGTGTTTGCGGGCGTTACCGGGATGGACTATGGCAGCGATCTTTGGGCCGCCCCCGACGGACAGGAGAATCTTGCCGGGTACTGGTTGACCGGCAGCACCGGCAGCGTGACCTCGGGTCGGGTGTCATATGCCCTGGGGCTCGAGGGCCCGGCGGTATCGGTGGACACCGCATGCTCGTCCTCGCTGGTCGCGCTGCACCTCGCCTGCCAAGCATTGCGTGCCGGCGAGTGTTCGATGGCGCTCGCGGGCGGGGTGACCGTGTTGGATACGCCCGGTCTGTTCGTTCAGTTCAGCGGGCAACGTGGCATGGCCAGGGATGGTCGTTGCAAGTCTTTCTCGGACACCGCCGACGGGGTCGGTTGGGGTGAGGGCGTCGGTGTTCTCGTGCTCGAGCGGTTGAGCGACGCCAGGCGTCACGCCCACGAGGTGCTCGCGGTCGTGAGCGCAAGCGCCGTCAATCAGGACGGGGCCAGCAACGGGTTGACGGCGCCCAATGGGCCCTCGCAACAGCGCGTGATCCGACAAGCGTTGAGCAAGGCGGGCCTGTCGCCCGAGCAGGTCGATGCGGTCGAGGGTCACGGTACGGGTACCACGCTGGGCGATCCGATCGAGGCGAATGCGCTGCTTGCGACCTACGGACAGCAGCGCCCGCCCGACAAACCGCTCTGGCTCGGCTCGGTCAAGTCGAATATCGGCCACACCGTCGCCGCCGCCGGTGTTGCGGGCGTAATCAAGATGGTAATGGCGATGCACAACGACGTGCTGCCTCCGACGCTGCACGTCGAGGAGCCCTCCTCGAAGGTCGACTGGGGCGCCGGCGCCGTTGCGCTGCTCACCGAGGAGCAAAAATGGACACGCAACGGAGCACCGCGACGTGCCGGCGTGTCGTCTTTCGGAATCAGCGGCACCAACGCTCACGTCATCCTCGAAGACGTGCCCTCGCCGGGCGCCCCGCTCGAGCAGGAGGGCCCGGTCGGCGCAGGCGCGCTCGGCGAGAGCGCAGGCGATCAAGCGAGCGTCATCCCGTGGGTCCTCTCCGGCCGCGGACCACAGGCTCTTCGCGGGCAGGCCGCTCGCTTGCGAGCTTTCCTGGCTATCGACGGCTCGGCGCTCGGCGATGTCGGACTGTCGCTGGCGGGACGCGGAGTGTTTGAGGATCGTGCGGTCGTCTTGGGTGGCGAGCGCGAGCGTTTGCTCGCCGGCTTGGTTGCGCTGGAGGACGACGAGCCTGCCGTAGATGTGTTCAACGGTGCCGCGCGCGGTGGCGCGGTCGCGTTCTTGTTCACCGGTCAGGGCGCCCAGCGGGTCGGTATGGGTCGCGGCTTGTATGGGCGCTTCGAGGTGTTCAGGGAGGCGTTCGACTCTGCGTGTGAGTTGCTGGACGAGCACCTGGGTTGTTCGCTGAGAGACGTGGTATTCGGGGAGAACGGCGCCGAGGTCGGCTTGTTGGATGAGACGCTGTTCACCCAAACGGGGTTGTTTGCGTTGGAGGTCGCGCTGTTTCGGCTGGTCGCCAGTTTCGGTGTGAAGCCCGACTACCTGATCGGCCATTCGGTGGGGGAAGCTGGCCGCGGCGCACGTCGCTGGGGTGTTCTCGCTCCGCGATGCATGCGCCATGGTCGCGGCGCGCGGTCGTCTGATGGGTGAATTGCCCACCGGCGGCGCGATGCTCGCGGTGCAGGCGTCGGAGAGCGAGGCCCTGGAATCGCTCGAGGGCAGGGGCGCCAGCGTCGTGCTGGCGGCCGTCAACGCCCCTGGATCGATTGTCCTCTCCGGCGATGAGGATGGGATCTTGGAGTTGGAGGACGTATGGCGCGAGCGCGAGCGCATGGTCAAGCGTCTGGCTGTATCCCACGCGTTTCATTCGCCGCGAATGGACGGGATGCTGGATCGGTTCGCGGAGGTTGCCGAGGGTTTGTCATATTCAGAGCCGGCCATTCCACTGGTCTCCAACCTGACAGGTGAGAGCGTTGGTGTGCGCGAGATCTGCTCGGCCGATTACTGGGTGCGCCATGTGAGAGAAACCGTGCGTTTCGCCGACGGGGTGCGCTGGTTGGCCGACCACGACGTACGCAGTTTTCTCGAGTTGGGCCCCGAAGGCGCGTTGAGCGCGATGGTCGCGGACTGTCTGGGGGATGAGCAGGAAGCGGGCGAGCGCAGCTCGGCTGTGTCTGTACTGCGCGCCGAGCGCGCCGAGGATCGAACATTTCTTGCCGCGCTGGCGCAAGTCTGGATAGGAGGAACAGATGTCGAATGGGCGAGCGCTTTCAAGGGCAGCGGTGCAAGGAGGATCGGGCTGCCACCCTACGCCTTCCAGCGAGAACGCTATTGGCTCCAAAGACCGGCGGCCAAGGGCAACCTCGCCACCGTCGGTCAAACATCGACGCAGCACCCGATGTTGGGTGCGGCGGTGGCGCTCGCCGGCGCCGGTGGGCAATTGCTCACGGGGCAGATCTCGCTGCAATCGCACCCCTGGCTGGCCGACCACGTGGTAGCCGGTCACGCGCTCGTGCCTGGGACGGGCTTTCTGGAGTTGGCGCTGCGCGCGGGGAGCGAGGTCGGATGCGACCGGGTGGAGGAGCTGGTGCAGCAGGCGCCGCTGCTTCTGCCTGAGCGCGACGCGGTGGCGCTGCAAGTGTCAGTCGGCGAGGCCGATGACTCGGGCCGGCGCCCGATCGCGGTCTATTCACAGGCCCAGCGCCCGCCGCAGGGAGCCGAGGATCTCTGGACGCGCCACGCCGAGGGAATGCTCGCCCGGCACGACGTCGCCCATCCCCAGCACTCGCTGGAGTGGCCGCCGGCGGATGCGACCGCGGTGCCGATAGAGGGGCTATATGAGCAGTTGGCTGAGCTCGGCCTGGACTATGGGCCCGCGTTCCAAGGTTTGGGTGGGGTGTGGCGTCGTGGGGAAGACCTGTTCGCGGAGGTGTCCCTGCCGCCGGCACAGGAGAACATCGCACAGGGCTTCCTCGTGCATCCGGCGCTGCTCGACGCCGCTTTGCATGCAATGGGAATCGAAGCGATCGGCGACGGCGAGGGCGGAGCGCGTGTGCCGTTCGCGTGGGGCGGGGTGAACCTGTATGCGGTTGGGGCTTCCGCGTTGCGGGTGCGTCTGTCGCGAAGCGCGGACGGAACGATATCGATCCTTGCCACAGATCCCTCGGGCGTCCCCGTGGCGAGCATCGAATCGCTGGCTACGCGATCGCTGTCCGCGGAGCAACTGGGGGGTTCCGCGGGTGCCGATGCAAGTTGGCTGCACGAGTTGCAGTGGGTGGACGTGGCAGATGTGGCGGCGGGAGGCGATGAGCTCGGCGATCTGGTGGTGCTCGGCGGGGAGCTTGAGGGGACACCGCCGCTGGGCGATCGCCAGTTCGCCGACCTCGCCTCGTTGCGACTGGCGATGCGCGATGGGCTTGCGAGACCAGAGTGCGTGCTCGTGGACTGTGGACAGGTATGTGAGGTCGCCTCGCCGGGGAGCGTTCACGTTCGCGTGGCGGAGATCCTCGACTTGCTGCAATCGTGGTTGGCCGACGAGCGCTTCGTGGAGAGCAAGTTGGCGCTCATGACAGCCGGCGCCGTGGCGAGCGCTCCGACCGAGGGCGTCTCCGATCTCGCGGGCGCCGCCGTGTGGGGCTTGATGTGCTCGGCCCAGGCCGAGAATCCAGGGCGCCTCGTTTTGCTGGACACCGATGGTGAGCCGCAATCCGCGCAGGCGCTGAGAGGCGCTCTTGCCTGCGGGGAGGACCGCGTGGCTCTGCGCGCCGGCGTGCTGAGGGCACCGCGCTTGGTCCGAGCGAGCGGACGCGGCGCGCGGCTCGAAGTTCCCGTCGCCGGGCAGGAGTGGTGTCTGCAAGCCGGCCTGGAGGGAAGCCTCGACGAACTGACGTTGCGGGGCCTGGAGGCTGCGGGCGAGCTCGCGGCGCACGAGGTTCGCGTCGGAGTGCGGGCGGCGGGCGTGAACTTCCGTGACGTCCTGATCGCGCTCGGTGTCTATCCCGAGCCCGCGCCCCTCGGCGGCGAGGGGGCCGGCGTGGTGCTCGAGGTAGGTCCCGCGGTGGCCGACCTCGAGCCGGGCGATCGCGTGATGGGACTGCTCGACAACGCGTTTGGCCCTGCGGCCGTCGGCGATCGTCGTCAGCTTGCCCGTTTGCCCGATGGTTGGTCCTTCGCCGAAGGCGCATCCGTGCCGATCGTGTTCCTCACGGCGTACTACGCGCTGATCGATCTCGCTCGCGTGGAGCCAGGCGAGCGCGTGCTCGTGCACGCGGGCACCGGAGGTGTCGGCATGGCCGCGATCGGGCTCGCGACTCACCTCGGCGCGGAGGTGTTTGCGACCGCGAGCCCGGGCAAGTGGGGTGTTCTGCGCGAGATGGGTCTGGCCGAGGATCACATCGCCTCATCTCGCGACCTGGAATTCGCGCAACGCTTCACCGCCGCGAGTGGTGGCGAGCCGATGGACGTCGTGCTCGACTGTCTGGCGGGCGAGTTCGTGGACGTCTCGCTCGGGTTGCTGGGCGAGGGCGGTCGCTTCGTCGAGATGGGCAAGGCCGACATTCGCATCCCGGAGGAGGTCGCGAGTGCTCATCCTGGCGTCAGCTACCGAGCCTTCGACCTGCTCGAAGCGGGGCCAGAGCACATCCAGGAGATGTTCGGCGCTCTGTCGATCCTGTTCTCGCAGGACGTTCTCAGCCCGCTGCCCCTCACCGCGTGGGATGTGCGCCGCGCACCCGAGGCATTCCGCTTCATGAGCCAGGCCCGCCATATCGGCAAGAACGTACTCACACTGCCCATGCCCGGCCAGTTCGCGGGCACCGTGCTAATCACAGGAGGCACAGGCGGGCTGGGCGCCCTGATCGCGGAACACCTGGCAGGGGCGCACGGAGCCAAGCGCCTGCTGCTCACGAGCCGGCGGGGACGCTCCGCCGAGAACGCCGAGGAGCTGTTGGAGCAACTCACGGCGATGGGCGCCGATGCTCAGATCGTCGCCTGCGATGTGAGTGACCGGCGCCAGGTCGAGGAGTTGCTCGCGGCGATCGAGCCCGCGCATCCTCTGAGCGCGATCGTGCATGTCGCGGGCGTGCTCGACGACGCCACGATCGAGTCGCTGAGCGCCGAGCGCGTCAGCGAGGTGCTGGCGCCCAAGGTCGACGGCGCCTGGCATCTGCACGACTTGACGCGCGGGCTCGACCTCGGCGCGTTCGTGATGTTCTCCTCGATTGCCGCCTCGTTGGGCAGTCCCGGCCAGGCGAGCTACGCCGCCGCGAACGCATTCCTCGACGGCCTGGCCGCCGAGCGTCGCGCCCAGGGTCTGCCGGCGGCGTCCTTGGCGTGGGGTCCCTGGCTGCAGGTGGGCGGAATGGCCGACCGGTTGGATGCTCGCGACAGCCTCCGGATCGGAAGGGCCGGCCTAGCCGGCCTGACCGCCGAGCAAGGCCTCGCGCTGTTCGACCAATCGCTCGAGCGATGCGAGCCGCTCGTGGCGCCGGTGCGGTTCGACGGCATTTCGCTCAAGCGCCAAGCGGCACACGCGGCGCTTCCGGGAGTGCTGCGCGGCCTGGTGCGAGAGGCTCCGACACGCGCCGGCGCCGCGCGGGGCCTGTTCAAGGAACGACTTGTCGCGGCGCCGCAGAGCGAGCGCGAACGGCTGGTACTGGATCTCGTGCTGACGCACACAGCCAACGTGCTTGGTCACGCGAACGCGAGATCGGTTGAACGCGGCGAGAGCTTTCAAGGAGCTCGGCTTCGATTCGCTCGCCAGCGTCGAGCTACGCAACAGGCTGAGCGCCGACGCGAATCTGCGACTCGCCGCAAGCACCGTGTTCGACTACCCCTCACCCGAGTTGCTCGCTCGCCATCTGTTGAGCGAGATGACAGTCGATCAGGGCCGATCCAACGCGCAACCAGCCGACATTTCGACTCAGGACATGCGCCGGCTCCAGCTTGCGCTTTCCGAGATGTCCGCACAGGAGGCAAGGCGATCGGGGGTGCTCGTCCGACTTCGACAGATTCTGGACGGTTGGGAGGCGCCCGCGGATCACTCGCAGTTTGAGACCGCCGACGAGCAGATCCATTCGATCAGCGACGAGCGCATCTTCGAGCTGATCGACGGTGAGTTCGGGGGGTCGCTGTGAACGCGATCGAGACGCGCCACACGGTAGGCGGGCCGCTGTGAGCGATTCACAGGATCAGCTCCGCGGCTACCTGAACAAGGTAACTGTTGACTTGCGTCGTGCGCGTCGGCGCCTGCAAGAGTCCGAACGGCGAGAACGCGAGCCCATTGCCATCGTGGGGATCGGTTGTCGCTATCCGGGCGGGGTCAGCGGTGCCGAAGAACTCTGGTCGCTTGTGGATCGGGGCGTCGATGCCATCGGCGAGTTCCCCGAGGATCGCGGTTGGTCCTCGACCGACCTCAACGGCGCCGAGGCCGAGTCGACGGTCGGACACTTCGCACGGGAAGGTGGCTTTGTCCACGACGCCACCGGATTCGACGCGGCCTTCTTCGGTATCGCTCCGCGCGAGGCGCTGGCGATGGACCCACAGCAGCGCCTGTTGCTCGAGGTGTCGTGGGAGGCACTCGAGGACGCGGGCATCGATCCTCACTCTTTGAGGGACAGTCAGACTGGAGTGCTCGTCGGCGCGATCGGCTCGGACTATGGCTTTGGCCGCTCCGCCGCCGGCGGAGTAGAGGGTTACGGTTTGACCGGCGCGGCGGCGAGTGTGATCTCCGGACGGGTGGCCTACGCCTTCGGTTTCGAGGGTCCAGCGGTGACCATCGACACGGCGTGCTCCTCCTCGCTGGTCGCGATGCACTGGGCCTGTCATTCGCTGCGGGCCGGCGAATGCGCGTTGGCGCTGGCCGGCGGAGTAACGGTCCTCGCCACCCCCTCGGTGTTCCTGGAATTCTCACGCCAGCGGGGTCTGGCACTCGATGGGCGTTGCAAGTCCTTTGCGGAGCTCGCGGACGGCGTCGGTTGGGGCGAGGGCGCCGGCGTCGTGGTGATGGAGCGTCTTTCCGATGCGCAAGAGAACGGTCACGAGATATTGGCTTTGGTGCGAGGAAGCGCCGTCAATCAGGACGGCGCGAGCAACGGCCTGACGGCTCCGAACGGTCCTTCCCAGCAACGCGTAATAGCGCGGGCGCTTGCCAACGCGGGACTCTCGCCAGAGCAGGTGGACGCGATCGAGGGCCACGGCACCGGTACCAATCTGGGCGATCCGATCGAGGCGCAGGCAATCCTCTCCAGCTACGGACACAATCGCCGCGAGGACAAGCCGTTGTGGCTTGGGTCGGTGAAGTCGAACATCGGTCACACCCAGGCGGCGGCGGGGGTCGCGGGCGTGATCAAGATGACGATGGCGATGCGCCACGGGCGGCTGCCCAAGACGTTGTATGCAGACGAACCGACGTCGAAGGTCGATTGGTCGCAAGGCGCGGTGTCCCTGCTGGCCGAGGGTCGCGCGTGGGATCGCGGCGACGAGCCTCGCCGAGCGGGCGTGTCGTCGTTTGGGATCAGTGGTACCAACGCGCACCTGATCCTGGAGGAGCCACCGATCGTCGCCGAGCAGCAACAAGACGTTGCGGCCGCCCCCCCGGAGGAGCTCGAGATCGTGCCGTGGCTGCTGGCCGCCAAGGGCGAGAAGGCATTGCGTGCGCAAGCGGAACGCCTGAAGGAACACACGGCTCGCACTGAGCCCAGCTGTCTTGACGTGGGCCTCTCGCTGGCTTGTCGCAGCGAATTCGAGCACCGCGCCGCCGTGCTCGGCGGCGGGACGGCGGATTTCCTCGACGGGCTCAAGCGCCTTGCCGCGGGGGCGGACCTGCCGGCGAACGTCATCGATGGCGTCGCGAGAAAGGGCGGCTCGCCAACGGCGTTCCTGTTCACCGGCCAAGGCGCACAGTATGGGGGCATGGGGTCGGAGCTCTACGGTGGATTCCCGGTGTTTCGCCAAGCGCTCGACCAGGTGTGCGACCTGTTCCAGGTGCACTTGGGTTGTTCGCTGCGCGAGGTGATGTTCGCAGAGCAGACCTCGCCATCGGCCGGTCGGCTCGATGACACCCTGTTCACACAAACTGGCCTATTCGCGCTCGAGGTGGCGTTGTTTCGACTGCTCGAGTGGTTGGGGGCAAGCCCAGACTTCGTGATGGGACATTCGATCGGCGAGCTCGCGGCGGCCCACGTGGCGGGTGTGTTCTCGCTCGAGGACGCGTGCCGGTTGGTGGCGGCACGCGGCAGGTTGATGCAAGCGCTGCCGCAGGGCGGAGCGATGGTCGCCCTGTCCGCCACCGAGGATGAGGTCCTCGAGCTGCTCGCGGGCAGCGAGGACGACGTAGCGCTCGCCGGCGTCAACAGCCCGCGTTCGGTGGTGATCTCGGGCAAGGAGAGCACCGTCTTGCGACTGGCGTCGGCGTGGGAGGAGCAGGGGCGCAAGATCAAGCGGTTGCGTGTCTCGCACGCGTTTCACTCGCCGGCGATCGATGGAATGTTGGAGGAGTTCGCGGCCGTCGCGGCGAGTGTGGCTTACAGCGAGCCCTCGACTCCGCTCGTCGCCAATCTGACTGGCGAGCTGGCAAGGTCCGGCGAGCTCTCCGATCCGGACTACTGGGTACGCCAGGTGCGCGGGACCGTGCGTTTTGGCGACGGCGTGGGTCGGCTCATCGCGCAGGGCGTGGATTGCTTCTTGGAGCTGGGCCCGGACGGTGTGCTGAGCGGGATGGTTGCGCAGGCCACGAGCGAGGGCACTGTCCCGGTCCGCGCGCTTGGCGACGCCGAGTCGGACAGTGCTCTGCGCGCTCTCCGACCAAAAGGCGAGCGTGAGCTGCTGGCCGTGCCGGTGCTGCGGCAATCTCGACGCGAGGTGCCGTGCCTGATCGAGGCGCTCGCGCGAAGCTGGGTGCGCGGCTCGGAGGTGAGCTGGCCGCGGCTGTTCGACGGGCGCGGCGCAAAGCGAGTGAAGCTGCCCTCGTACGCGTTCCAGCGCGAATCGTTCTGGCTCGACGGTGGGACCGGCGATCGGTCGCTGGTCGGCGCCGCACCGAGTGGACATCCACTGCTGCACACGGTGCTCGAGACGGCCGACGGCGAGGGGCTCCTGTTTGCGGGCCGCTTGACTGCCGATTCTCCGGCGTGGCTTTCAGACCATGTCGCGATGGGCGTGGTCGTGGTTCCTGGAGCGGCGTTCCTGGAGATGGCGCTGCACGCGGCTGAGCGGCTCGAATGCGATCTCGTGGAGGAGCTCGTGATGGAAGCGCCGTTGGTGCTCTCCGAGGGTGGTGCGGTGCATTTGCAGATGTCGGTGCATTCGGAGGAGGCCGGACGGAGGCTCGTGAAGATCTACTCCCGGCCCGCGGGGAACGGTGCGGGACCGTGGACGCGCCACGCGAGCGGCGTGATCGCTCACATGGATCCCGATCTTGGCCTCCAGGGCGCGCGGCGCGCGCTCGGTGAGGCGTGGCCACCCGCCGAAGCGCAAGCCCTCGACGTGGCTCGGTTCTACGAGGAGATGACGGCCGTCGGCCTCGCCTACGGCCCGTCGTTTGTCGGCGTCCGCCGGTTGTGGAGACGCGGAGCGGAGCTGTTCGCCGAGGTCAGGCTGCCCGACGTCGAGCGTGCGCGCGCGGACGGCTACGCCATTCATCCAGCTCTTTTCGACGCCGCGATCCAAGGGGTCGGCGCCAAGGATGAGGACAGTCGCCAAGGCGCTCCCGGCGATCAAGGCCTTCCTCTGCCCTTTGCCTTCAACGACGTGAAGTTGCACGCCACGGAGGCATCGACGCTACGCGTTCGTCTGTCGCCGATCGCCAATGACAAGACTGCGGTGGTGGCGTTCGACGTGGACGGCGCACCGGTCTTCTCGATGGGATCCCTGACGCTCAGAGCGCTTTCCGCGGAGATACTTGCGACCACGGGCGAGAGGGGCGAGGAGTCCTTGTTCGAGCTGGACTGGACGCCGGCTCACGCCGGATCTGAGCTCGCGAAGACGCAGGGCATGGATTGGGTCTGGATGAGCACGGATGGTGCCGGTGTCGAGGCTTCGGGGGTGCTTGGGCCTGAGCCGCATGAGGGGCTTGGTTCTCTGTCTCAGGCGATGGATAACGGCCGCGCCGTGCCTGAGGTGGTGGTCGTCGACTGTGGTCAGTGGGGTATTGAAGCCCGAGATCCAAGCGTGTCGGGTGCGAGCGTCGAGCATGCCGTACAAGAGAACGTGCGTAGCTTGCTCGCGTTGGTGAGGCTCTGGCTGGAGGACGAGCGATTCCGCGGATGCCAACTGGTGGTGCTCACACACCACGCGGTGTGTGCCCGTTTGGGAGATGTGCCTCGTTTGTCTCAGGCCCCGCTCTGGGGTCTTGTCCGCTCGGCCCAATCGGAGTGCCCGAGGCGGTTTGTGTTGGTGGACGTCGATGGCACACCGTCCTCCTGGGCGGCGGTTGGCGATGCGGTGGCGTTGGGCGAGGCACAGGTGGCGATACGCGATGGCGCCCTGTGCGTGCCCCGGCTGAGGGACGTCGAGCGCGGCGAGCTCCTTGCCATGCCCGCGCCGGGCTCGGCGTGGCGATTGGACGTCGAGCGCAAGGGCGCCTTTGACGGCCTGGCGTTGATTCGCTCCGAGGAGGCCGAGGCGGAGCTCGGGAGCGGACAGATCCGCGTCGGGGTACGCGCCGCGGGCTTGAACTTCCGTGACGTGCTGATGGCGCTCGGGGTGTATCCGGGCGAGGTGAGCATCGGTGGCGAGGGAGCGGGCGTGGTCTTGGAGCTCGGACCCGGAGTCGAGGGCTTGAGCGTCGGCGATCGTGTCATGGGGTTCATGGACGGAGCCGTCGGCCCGATCGCGGTTACCGAGAGCGCATTGGTGACGGGGATTCCCGACGATTGGTCCTTTACAGAGGCGGCCTCGGTGCCGATCGCGTTCGCGACCGCCTATTACGCATTGGTTAACCTGGCCGGATGCGAGCGAGGGGAACGTCTGCTGGTCCATGCCGCCGCCGGTGGCGTGGGCATGGCCGCGGTTCAGATCGCACGCCATCTCGGGCTCGAGGTGTTCGCTACCGCGAGTCCCGCGAAGTGGGATGCGCTGCGTCGGATGGGCATCGAGGAGACGCATCTTGCTTCCTCGCGGACTTTGGATTTCAGGGAGCGGTTCCTGGCTGCGACAGACGATCGAGGGATGGACGTGGTGCTTGACTGTCTGGCCGGCGAGTTCGTGGACGCCTCGCTCGAACTGCTGCCCGGCGGAGGGCGCTTCATCGAGATGGGCAAGGCCGACATTCGCGATTGCGCGACGCTCGAAGTCGAGCACCCAAACGTGGGCTATCGAGCGTTCGATCTACTGGAGGCCGGACCGCGACGGCTGAACGAGCTGCTGGTCGAGCTCGCGAGACTGTTCGCGAAGGGGGAGCTGGAACTCTCACCGGTCACTCATTGGAGCGTGCGGCGCGCTCCGCAGGCGTTCAAGCATATGAGCCAGGCCCGGCACGTGGGCAAGAATGTGTTGCGTCTGCCGCCCGTGATCGACCGGCAGGGCACGGTTCTCGTCACCGGTGGCACCGGTGGCCTTGGGCGACTCGTTGCTCGTCACCTCGTCGCCGAGCACGGTGTGGGGCACCTTTTGCTGGTCAGCCGTAGTGGAATGGACGCGCCGGGCGCGAGCGAGATGACGCAAGCGCTTATGGAGATGGGCGCGCGAGTCACCGTGCAGGCGTGCGACATCTCAGAGCGCCACCAGGTGCACACATTGCTCCAGGGAATCGCGCCAGAGAACCCGCTGGACGCGGTGGTGCACGCCGCGGGAACGATCGATGACGGGTTGGTGGGCTCGCTCGGCGATGGACAGTTGGATCGTGTTCTGGCGCCCAAGGTGGCCGGCGCGTGGCACCTGCACGAGCTGACACGCCATATGGACCTCTCGGCGTTCGTCATGTTCTCGTCGATCGCCGCGACGCTCGGCAGTCCCGGGCAGGCGAACTATGCGGCGGCCAACGCGTTCCTCGATGCGCTGGCGGCGCATCGGGTCGCCAGCGGTCTATCTGGAACCTCGCTCGCGTGGGGCTTGTGGGAGCGGGGCGGTGGCATGACAGAGCAACTCGACGAGACCGATCTCGCACGCATCGAACGCACCGGGCTCTCACCACTCACAAGCGAAGAAGGTCTACGGCTGCTCGATCGCGCGCTGGCCGTCGGCGACCGCTGGATTGCGCCTGTGGCTCTGAACCGCGCCGCGCTGCGGGCCCTTGCCATGAACGACGAGCTGCCAGAGCTTCTGGCCGGCTTGACACGCGCGACGGTCGGCGAGACCCGGGCTCCGGGCCGCCGTTCACGGTCGCTGGTTGTGCGCTTGAGCGAGGCCCCAGGCGCCGATCGCCGACGACTCGTCTTTGACTTCGTGCGAGAGCAGGTGACAAGCGTCCTCGGCCACCGGTCTTCTGACGCATTTGACTCGGACGCGACGTTCAAGGAACTCGGATTCGACTCGCTCGCCGGCGTCGAACTGCGCAACCGGCTGGCCTCGGCCACGGGGTTGTCATTGCCGGCGTCGCTGGTCTTCGATCATCCCACGATCGAAGCCGTGGCCGACCACCTGCTCGGCGAGATCTCCCCCGAGGCCGACTTGTCCGCGGGCGGCCCGGCGATGGTGGACCTGGACGGACTGCAGCTCGCGCTGTCCGGCCTCTCGCCGAGGGAAGCGCAACGCAGCGGTGTAACCGCGCGCCTGCAGAGCATTCTCGCGAGCTTGACCTCGCCTCAGGGCGACGGAGCAGCCGCTGTGCCGCCGGCCGACGACATCTCGTCGGCGACCGACGACGAGATGTTCGACTTGATCGACCGTGAGTTTGGGGTGCGCCGGTCATGACAGCGCCAATCACCATTTTCGAGGGTGTGATCTGAGCATGGCCGAGGAGAAGCTCCGCGATTACCTGAAGCGGGTCACACTCGACCTGCGCGACGCGCGCAATCAGCTGCGCGAGGTGGAACTGCGCGAGCGCGAGCCGATCGCGATCGTCGGTATGGCCTGTCGCTATCCGGGAGGTGTGCGCTCGCCTGAGGACCTCTGGCGGCTGGTTGTGGACGGAGTCGATGCGATCGGAGAGTTTCCGGAGAACCGGGGATGGAAGACCGAGGCGCTTTATGACCCCGATCCCGATCACGCGGGGACCAGTTGCGTGCGCGAAGGTGGATTCATCGCGGAGGCTGACCAATTCGACGCGGCCCTCTTCGGCATCAGCCCGCGTGAGGCGCTTGCGATCGACCCCCAGCAGCGGCTACTGCTCGAGGTGTCGTGGGAGGCCTTCGAACGCGCGGGGCTGGTCCTCGAAGCGCTACACGGCAGTCGGACGGGCGTGTTTACCGGGGTGATCCATCATGACTATGGCGCGCATTGCGGTGCCGCCGTGCCGGCGGACCTAGAGGGGTATCTGGGAATGGGCAGCGCCGGGAGCGTCGCTTCCGGGCGCGTCGCCTACACGTTTGGGCTGGAGGGGCCGGCGGTGACGATCGATACCGCATGCTCCTCATCGCTGGTGTCGTTGCACCTTGCGTGTGCCGCACTGAAGACCGGCGAATGCGATCTGGCGCTGGCGGGTGGAGCCACGGTGCTGGCGACGCCGCAAATCTTCGTCGAGTTCTCGCGCCAGCGCGGACTTGCCCTCGACGGCAGAGCGAAGTCTTATGCCGAGGCTGCCGACGGCACGGCCTGGTCGGAGGGCGTTGGAGTCTTGCTGCTGGAGCGGCTGTCGGACGCTCACCGTCACGGGCACCGGGTGCTTGCCTTGGTGCGCGGCAGCGCCGTCAACCAAGACGGGGCGAGCAACGGACTGGCGGCGCCGAACGGTCCCTCACAACGCCGTTTGATCGAACAGGCGCTCGTGAGCGCGGGTCTATCGGCCGGTCAGATCGATGCGGTAGAGGGACACGGGACGGGCACGCGGCTCGGCGATCCGATCGAGGCGCAGGCGCTGCTCGCCACCTACGGGCAGCGCGATTCCCAGCGCGAACCCCTGTGGCTCGGCTCGATCAAGTCCAACATCGGTCACTCTCAGGCGGCGGCCGGGGTCGCGGGCGTGATCAAGATGGTCATGGCGATGCGCCACGGCGTTCTGCCCAAGACGCTGCACGTGGATCGGCCGTCATCGAAGATCGACTGGTCGCGGGGAGCGGTAAGACTCCTGGAGGGGCAAACACGGTGGGTCGCCGGTGGAGAGCCACGTCGCGCCGCGGTGTCCTCGTTCGGTGTCAGCGGAACGAACGCTCACGTGATCCTCGAGCAGGCTCCGGCGGGGAGCGGCTCGCCCGGCGAGGGCTTCGGAGGCTTGTTCGCTCCAGAGGTTTCGGCCTGGGTTCTGTCAGGACGCGATGAGTCGGCGCTGTTCGCGCAGGCCGGTCGCCTCGCGGCTCATCTGCGCGAGCAAGACGAACTTGCGGCACAAGAGGTTGGAGCTTCGCTGGCCAGGCGACCCGCGCTCGAACACCGCGCCGCTATCGTCGGCGGCGCGCGCGAGCGCATGCTGGCCGAGTTGGGGTCGGTCGGGCGGCAGGATGGTGGCGCGGCGATCGAAGGGATCGCGCCCGGCGGTCGGCGTCTCGCGTTCATCTTCCCCGGCCAGGGCGCGCAGTGGGAGGGAATGGCCGTCGAGCTGATGGATCGCTCGACCGTGTTCGCCGAATCGATTCGCCAGTGCGAACAAGCGCTGGCGCCGCTGGTGGAGTGGCGGCTGGAGGATGTGTTGCGCGGCGCGCCCGGCGCTCCTGGGCTCGAACGGGTCGATGTCGTCCAGCCCGCGCTGTTCGCGGTGATGGTCTCCATTGCGCGATTGTGGCGCGAGTCCGGAGTTCAGCCTCAGGCTGTGGCGGGCCACTCCCAAGGCGAGATTGCGGCCGCCCATGTGGCAGGCGCGCTTTCGCTCGAGGACGCCGCGCGAGTGGTCGCGATGCGCAGCCAGGCGTTGGCGGCGCTCTCCGGGCAGGGTGGCATGGTGGCTGTCGCATTGGGGCACGAGGCGCTCAGGGGCCTGCTCGACTCTGTGGAGCACCCTGTCTCGATTGCGGCGATCAACGGGCCGAGCGCGACCGTGCTATCCGGCGATCTGCCGGCGCTGGAGGCAGTGCTGTCTCGCTGTCAAGAAGACGACGTTCGGGCCCGTCGGATCCCGGTCGATTATGCGGCTCACTCGTCTCAGGTGGAGGCGATCCGGGACGATCTCATCGCGGGCTGCATGGGAATCTCGCCGCGCTCGAGCGACGTGCCGTTTTATTCGGCCACTACCGGTGAGCAGCTCGACACGGCCGAACTCGATCCGGCGTACTGGTATCGCAATCTGCGCGAATCGGTGCGCTTCGAACAGGTCATAGCCTGTCTGGTGGGGGATCGATATCGAACGCTGATCGAGATAAGCCCACACCCGGTCTTGACGATGGCCACACAGGAGACGCTCGACGCGTCGTCGGTCGCTATGGGCGGGGCCTCAGAACCTGGCGGCGCCGAAAGTCCGCACACGCGACCCTACTCCGACATCGTGGTGCTCGACTCGCTGCGCAGGCGGGAGGGGGGACCGGATCGTTTCGTCGAGTCGCTGGCCAGGGCCTGGGTGGAGGGCGTCGAGGTTGACTGGGTGCGGGTGCTCGGTGGGGCCGCGACCGAGCTGCCGAGCCTGCCCACCTACGCCTTTCAGCACAAGCGCTACTGGCTCGAAGCGTCCGGCGCGGCCGACGCCGCCTCAGTTGGTCAAAGCGCTGCTCGGCACCCGCTCCTGGGAGCGGCGGTGACACTGGCCGGCGAGGAAGGCTGGCTGTTCACCGGTCGCCTGTCCTTGCAAACCCATCCCTGGTTGGCGCAGCACATGGTCATGGGAGAGGTCGTGCTGTCAGGGACGACACTGCTCGAGCTGGTGCTGTTCGCCGGTGCGCAGGCCGGTTGTGCCTCGGTACGCGAGCTGACCATGGAAGCACCGCTCGTACTCGAGGCTGACGCCGCCTTGCAGTTGCAGGTTTCGCTCGGCGCCGCGGACGAGGGGGGTCAGAGCATCGTGCGGGTTCACGCTCGTGCTGAGGGCTCCGAGGAGACGGCCGAGGGAGAGCACACCTGGACTCGTCACGCCAGCGGATTGCTCGAGCGCGGCGAGCATGGTCACGCCGCGGGCCTCGAGCAGGCTCGCGGGCGTCCGTCCGCGTCGTGGCCTCCGACCGGGGCCGTTCGCGCGTCTGTGGTCGAGCTCTACGAGGCGCTCGGGGACAGAGGGCTCGAATACGGTCGCGTCTTTCGGGGAGTGAGCGAGGTGTGGCGGCGTGGGGCGGAGATCTTCGCCGAGATCGCCCTGGTCGAGGAGGAGCGCGAGCAGGCGAGTCTCTTCGCTTTGCACCCAGCCCTATTCGATGCGGCGCTTCATCCGGCGAGCCTGATGGGCGAGTCGGACTCCGAGCGGCTGCGATTGCCGTTCTGCTGGCGTGACGTCAGCCTGCATCGTCCAGGCGCGCGCGCCCTGCGTGTCTCGCTGGCGCCAGACGGTGAAGACGCGATCTCGCTGCACGCCACGGATGAGAGCGGCGAGGCGATCGTGTCGGTCGGCTCTTTGCAACTGCGTCCGGTCGCTCCGCAGGCTCTGCGTCGCTCGCGTGAGAAAGGTCAAGACTGGCTTTTCGGCGTCGATTGGATCACCGCGTCGGCCGCCGGTACGCCGGCGACGCGGTGGGCGCTGCTCGGCTGCGGTTCGCGGCGGTTGGAGTCCCTCGCTGAGAGCCCGCTCCAAACGACCCGCCATGAGAATCTCGACTCGCTTTGCGAGGCAGTCGAAAATGGGCTCGCGCCGCCCGAGATCGTCGTTTGGAGCTCGGCCGAGGAGGAGCCCGGGCAATCCCTGGCGAGTGCCGCACACGTGCACGCGAGCAGGGCGCTCGAGTTGATCCAGAGCTGGATTGCGCGCGAGGATCTCGGCGCCGCTCGGCTCGTGATCTTGACCGAAGGTGCGGTGGCTGCGCAGGGTAGCGATGAGGTACCGGGTCTTGCCCACAGTGCGATCTGGGGGTTGGCGCGCTCAGCCCAAACGGAGTTCCCCGGACGGCTGCTGCTGGTCGACTTCGATGGACATCCCCTTTCAGAGCGTGGGTTCTCCGCGGCGCTAGCGGCAGCGATCGCGGTTGACGAGCCTCAGCTTGCGATACGCGAAGGCACGCTTTACCTCCCTCGCCTGCGACCCGCCGGGTCTGGCGCGCTGCGCCCGCCCGAGGGTGTGGCCGCATGGCGATTGGAGGCGGGTGACGGTGGCACGCTTGACGATCTGGCTCTGGTCAACTCGCCACGGGCGACCGGCGAGCTGGAGCCCGACCAGGTCCGTGTCGCCATTCACGCCGCTGGTCTGAACTTCAGAGACGCGCTGACCGCGCTGGGGGTGGTGCCGCGACGCGGGGACTGGGACGCGATCGGAAACGATGGGGCCGGCACGGTCCTCGAGGTGGGGGCCGATGTGCGCGACCTCGATCCAGGCGATCGTGTCATGGGTCTCTTCTCGGGCAGCTTCGGACCGATCGCGGTGACTGACCACCGACAGCTCGTCGAGGTGCCCGCGGGCTGGCCCTCGGCCGTGGCGGGATCGGTGCCGGTCGCCTTTCTTTCGGCCTATTACGGGCTTGTCGATCTTGCCGGCATTAGGCGTGGGGAGCGCCTGCTCGTGCACGCGGGCGCTGGAGGCGTGGGCATGGCCGCCGTGCAGATCGCACGGCACCTGGGCGCGGAGGTCTTTGCGAGCGCAAGCCCGTCCAAGTGGGAGGCGCTCAGTCGAATCGGCTTGGAGGAAGATCACATCGCCTCCTCCCGCGACCTCGAGTTCAGGGATAAGTTCCTCGGCGTCACGGGTGGCGAGGGCTTGGACGTCGTGCTCAACTCGCTCGCTCGCGAGTTCGTCGACGCGTCGCTGGAGCTGCTGCCGCGGGGCGGGCGCTTCATCGAGCTGGGCAAGACCGATATCCGCGAGGCGGGCGAGGTGGCGGACGCATACCCCGACGTGCGCTACAGGGCCTTCGATTTGATCGAAGCCTCGCCTCAGCGCGTGAAGGAGATGCTGCTCGAGCTTCGACTCCTGTTCGAGCGGGGCGAGCTGAATCTGCCGCCGGTCCTCGCCTGGGACGTGCGCCGTGCGCCGGAGGCATTCCGCTTCATGACCCAGGCGCGTCACGTCGGCAAGATCGTTCTAACCGTCCCCCGCTCAGAACAGGCGCCCGGAACGGTCCTGATCACTGGAGGCACCGGAGAGCTTGGGAGCCTGCTTGCGCGCCATCTGGTGGTGACGCGCGGCGTGAGAGACCTGCTGCTGACGAGCCGCAGGGGTCTGCTCGCTCCGGGCGCCGAGCGGTTGCAGAGCGAGTTGAGCGAGCTCGGAGCGCGCGTGCGGATCGTCGCCTGCGATGTCGCCGACCGATCGCAGCTCGCGCGACTGATCGCCGAGATTCCGGGGGATGCTCCGCTGAGCGGGGTGGTCCATGCCGCCGGGGTGCTCGAGGACTCGCTGGTGGACTCGCTCACCGAGGAGCAGATGGACCGGGTGCTCGCCCCCAAGCTAGACGCCGCCGTGCATCTGCACGAGCTGACCGAACACTTGGATTTGACCGAGTTCGTGTTGTTCTCCTCGGCCGCCGCCACACTCGGAGCCCCAGGGCAGGGCAACTATGCCGCGGCGAACGCTTTCCTCGACGCGCTCGCAACGCACCGTCGCGCGCGTGGCCTGCCCGCCGGCTCGATCGCCTGGGGTCTCTGGGAGCAGACAAGCGAAATGACCGGCCACCTCGGAGAGGACGAGCTGAGGCTCATGAGACAGGCCGGCGTGCGGGCACTGAGCTCGGAAGAGGGGTTGGCTCTATACGAGGCTGCCTGTCAATCGTGTGACGCCGTCTCGGTTCCGGTGCATCTGGACTTTGGGGCGCTGCGGGCACGGGCGCGGTCGGGTGCGTTGCCCGCGCTGCTGCGCGACCTGGTGCGTACACCGGCTGGTGAGGCGCGTGTGGCGCGCGGCGACTCACTGGCCACCCGCCTGCGCGGCTTGGACACTCAGGCGCGCGAGACGATGGTGCGCGAGCTGGTTTGCGAAGCGGTGGCGGGAGTGCTCGGTCATAGCTCCTCGCGGGAGATCCACACCCAACTTCCGTTCAAGGAGCTCGGGTTCGACTCCTTGCTGTCGGTCGAGTTGCGCAATCGCTTGGCGCGGCTCGCCGGCGTGCCGTTGCCGGTGGCGCTCGTCTTTGACTATCCCACCGTCGAGCAGTTGAGCGCTCACCTGCTGGCGCGGGTGAGCGACGTCGAGGTGGACGATGTCCGTGCCCCGGCGAGGAGTCTCGCCGTCGCCTCTGGGGCGAGCGAGGACCCGATCGCGATCGTCGGCATGGGCTGCCGCTATCCGGGCGATGTTTGCTCTCCAGAGGAGCTCTGGGAGCTGATCGCGACGGGCGGCGAGGGGATCTCGGCGTTTCCCACAGATCGGGGCTGGAATCTACGCGAGCTCGACGCGGGCGACGGTGAGCCGGCAGGCGGCTCGGGGGCTCTGAAGGGTGGGTTCCTGCGCGGCGCGGCGGATTTTGACGCAGGCTTTTTCGGCATTGGCCCACGCGAGGCGCTGGCGATGGACCCCCAGCAGCGACAGCTGCTGGAAACGTGCTGGGAGGCCGTCGAGGACGCCGGTCTTGACCCACTCTCGCTGAAGGGAAGCCAGACCGGGGTTTTCGCCGGAATCAGCTCTCAGGACTATGTCTGGGGGTCCGCTCGGGCGTCGGCCCGGATGCAGGGCTATGGCATGACGGGCGTGTCGGGAAGCGTGGTCTCGGGGCGCGTCGCCTACACGCTCGGCCTGGAGGGACCCAGCTTGACCGTAGACACCGCGTGCTCCTCCTCGCTGGTCGCGACCCATCTCGCCTGCCAGGCATTGCGCGCGGGGGAATGCACGCTGGCGCTCGCCGGCGGCGTGACGGTGCTCGGAACGCCAAACATCTTCCTCGAATTCATGCGTCAAGGCGGCCTGGCGCTGGACGGACGCTGCAAGTCCTTCTCCGATGCCGCGGACGGCGCGGGCTTCTCCGAGGGGGTGGGAGTCCTGCTGTTGGAGCGGCTGTCCGAGGCCGAGCGACTGGGGCATCCTGTTCTCGCTGTCATCCGCGGCAGCGCCGTCAACCAGGACGGCGCCAGCAACGGTCTGACCGCCCCGAATGGCCCTTCTCAGCGGCGCGTGATTCTGCAGGCGCTCGCCAACGCCGGCGTGCGACCTGAGGAGGTTGACGCCGTCGAGGCGCACGGCACCGGGACGGTGCTCGGCGACCCGATCGAGGCGGGTGCGCTGCTGGATGCATATGGCAGCGGGCGCGACCCGAGCGAGCCGCTTTGGCTGGGTTCGCTCAAGTCGAACATCGGTCATCCGCAGGCGGCGGCGGGCGTTGCCGGGATCATCAAGATGGTGCTGGCGCTGCGGCACGAGCGACTGCCGAGGACGCTGCACGCGGAGCGAGCGTCCACTCACATCGATTGGTCATCTGGCGCGCTATCGCTCTTGACCGAGGAGCGGCCCTGGCGGCCCGACGGTCGTCCGCGGCGCGCGGGTGTCTCCTCGTTTGGCGTCAGCGGCACCAACGCCCACCTCGTCCTCGAGGAAGCTCCGCCGCGCCCGAGCGAGATCGATCGACCGCTCGGGGGCCGCGCCGTTCGCGAGTTGACGGCGAGCGAGAGCGATGGGGAGAGCACCCCAGATGAGCCCTCCCCGCGGATGCTCGAGCCATCGGAGCGAGACCGCCCCACTGTTTGGGTGATCTCCGGCAAGGGGGAGCACGCTCTGCGCGCTCAGGGTGCACGACTGATGGACCATCTGCGCTCCAAGCCGCACGTCGGCTCGCGGGACCTCGCGCTGTCGCTGGCGGGTCGGTCGGCGTTCGAAACTCGCGCGGCGTTGGTCGGCGGGAACGACCGTGAGCTGCTCAGCAGCCTGCAGGCGCTCGTCGAAGGACGATCGGACTCCGGCGTCCTTCGCGGCAGCGGCTCTGCTGTCACCGTGCCCGGTGGCCTTGCCTTTCTGTTCACCGGACAGGGCTCTCAGCGTTTGGGCATGGGTCGGGAGTTGCGCGAAAGCTTCCCCGTGTTCGACAGAGCGTTCACCGAGGCTGTGGTGCACCTGGACGCATTTCTGGGCAGATCGCTGACGGACATCGTCTTTGCCCAAGAGGGATCGCCGGAGGCGGGGCTGCTGGAGCAAACCGAGTTCGCTCAGCCTGCGTTGTTTGCGCTGGAGGTCGCTCTGTTCAGGCAAATGGAAAGCGTTGGGGTGCGCCCGGATTTCGTGCTGGGGCACTCCGTCGGCGAGATCGCCGCGGCGCACGTAGCCGACATGCTCTCGCTTGGCGATGCCGCCCGCCTGGTGGTCACGCGTGGGCGGTTGATGGGCTCGCTGCCGACGAACGGGGCGATGATCGCGATCGAGGCATCCGAGCGAGAGGTCGCGCTCGACGGCTTCGAGCGGAGCGTTTCGCTCGCGGCGGTCAACGGTCCGAACTCGGTCGTCGTCTCCGGGGAGCGAGAGGCTGTCGAGGCCGTGGCCGAAGCGTGGGAGCGGGAGGGCCGCAAGACACGGCGGCTGGCGGTCAGTCACGCTTTTCACTCGCCGCTGATGGACAGGGTGCTCGAGGAGCTCGCCGAGGTGGCGGGTGAGCTGACGTTCGGTGAGCCGAGGATCCCGGTCGTGTCCAACCTGAGCGGCGAGCCGATCGCCCCAGGGCGCGTCGGCGATCCACGCTACTGGGCCGAGCACGTCCGCAACACCGTGCGCTTCGCAGAGGGCATTCGATGGCTCCGAGAGCAGGGGGTGAGCCGTTTCATCGAGCTGGGTCCCGGCGGGACACTCGCCGCGATGTGTCACGACTGTCTGCTCGAGCTCGATCGGCGGGAGGCGCGCGGCGCGGATGACCATGACGATTCGCAGGTTGACGAGCGAGTGGGGCTCGAACACGGGGACGCCGATCGGCGGGCGCCGCTGATCGCGCCGGCAATGCGCCGCGAGCAGAGCGAATCGGCCTCGCTGCTCGGCGCTCTTGGCGGGCTGTGGGCAGACGGTGGTCGGGTCGATTGGCGGACTCTGTTCGCAAGTGGCGGCGCCAAGCGCGTTTCGCTACCGACATATGCGTTTCAGAGCGAGCGCTACTGGATCGCCGATTCCGCCGCGCTTGAGGATCCGCTATCCATCGGCCTGAGCGGTGCCGAGCACCCGCTGCTGGGTGCGGTGATACCGCTCGCGGCGGGCGAGAAGGGACTCCTCTTCACCGCGCGACTTTCGTTGAACAGCCATCCCTGGCTAGCCGATCACATGGTGCTGGGCAACGTGCTGGTGCCCGCCACTGTGTTCTTGGAGTTGGCGCTTCATGCCGGTCGGAGCGTGGGATGCGACGGCGTTCATGAGCTGTCCCTCCAAGCTCCGTTGGTGCTGCGGGCAGAGGAAGCCGCGCAGCTTCAGCTTTCGCTAGGCGAGCCCGATGCCGACGGTCGCAGAGAGGTTCAGATCTACTCGCGCGGGGAGACCGGAGGTGAGGTCGACGGCGTCTCGCCGGACTGGACCCGACACGCCCATGGTCGGCTGATTGGTGGAGCGATAGCCGGCTCAGGGTCGGGCGGTGCGGCGGACGACGCTCTGCTCGCGGGAGATTGGCCGCCCGCGGGCGCGCACCCGATCGAGCTGGACGGGCTGTACGACCGTCTGGCGGAGCTTGGCTTCGAATACGGGTCGGCCTTTCGGGGGTTGCGGCGAGCGTGGGAGCACGACCAGCGGATACTCGCGGAGGTGGCGCTCGGCGAGGAGCAGCTGGAAGGCGCCGACGCTTACGCCATCCATCCCGCGTTGCTCGACGCTGCGTTGCACACGATTGCGTTGGGCGCGGCGAGCGGACAGGGAGCGCCCGAGCAAGACGACGGCCGTGCGCCACTGCTTCCCTTCTCGTGGTCGGGGGTTCAGATATACGGCGCGGGGGCCAGCGCGCTGAGAGTCAGCGCTCGCTTGCGGGACGAGAATCACATATCGCTTACGCTCGCCTGCTCAGATGGTGAGCGGATGGCCTCCATCGACTCGCTCGCCATGCGCCCGGTGCCCCGCGAGCAATTGGCGCTCGCGGTTGGCCCCAATCGCCCGTCCCTGCTCGTTCTCGGCTGGGAGGAGCTCCAGGCGAGCGCGGCGATGGAAACGGGCGGCGCGTGGGCGACGGTGGCGGTCGAGGAGCAGGCATCCTCGCTCGGGTCGCTGCGCGCGGCGGGTGTGTCGGTCGAGGCGCATCGCGACCTCGAGGCACTGGAGCGCTCGCTGACCGACGCGGGCAAGCCGGCTCCCGACGTTCTTGTCATCGACTGCACCGAGCAGAGCCGCGAGCCGGAGCCAGGCGGGCGGGTTGGCGAGCATGACCCGGCCAGCGGAGTCGGCGGCGCGGACATCGAGTCGATCCATGTCGCGGTCGGTGCGATCCTGCTCGATCTCCAAGCTTGGCTGAAGGCCGAGCGTCTCCAGGACACACGATGCGTGATCGTCACCAACGGCGCGGTCGCGGTGTCGGCCGAGCAAGTGCCGCCCAGCGTCGCGGGCGCCGCGACTTGGGGGCTCGTGCGCTGCGCCCAAGAGGAGCATCCGGATCGCCTGCTGTTGGTTGACATCGAGCTCGACGAGCAGGGATGGGGGGAGCTGCCACGTGTGGTCTCCAGCGCGATCGACCAGGGGGAGCGCGAGGTCGCGCTTCGAAGCGGGACGGTGCTCGTGCCGAGGCTCATGGAGCGCGCGCCCGCGAATGCGTCCTCGACAGTGGCACGCGCGCAATGCTTCGATGCCGGCGGCAGCGTGCTGATAACCGGCGGGACGGGGGCCCTCGGCGGGCTGCTCGCCGGACACCTGGTGAGCAACCATGGCGTGCGCGAGCTGGTGCTCGTCGGTCGCCGCGGAGAGAAGGCGCCGGGCGTCGCGCGATTGCGGGCGAAGCTCGAGCAGTTGGGCGCGAAAGTGACGATCGGCGTCTGCGACGTTGGCGATCGCGCGCAGGTCGAGCATCTCATTCGGGGCCTGCCCGACAAAAGTCCGCTGCGGGCGGTCGTGCACGCGGCCGGGGTGGTGGAGGACGGCTTGGTAGGCGCGCTCGCGGTCGATGCAACCGATCGGGTGCTTGCCTCCAAGCTTGACGGAGCGCTCCACCTGCATGAGTTGACCAGGAGCATGGACCTGTCGGCGTTCGTGCTGTTCTCCTCGGTCGCCGGCACCCTGGGTAGTCCAGGACAGGCAAACTACGCGGCCGCCAACGCCGGCCTCGACGCGCTTGCGGCGCGTCGGTGCGCCGAAGGGCTTGTCGCGACGTCGATCGCCTGGCCGCTGTGGTCGGGGGTAGGTGGGCTGGGTGGGGAATTGGCCGAGGTCGAGCTCGCTCGTATCGAGCGTGCGGGCATGCGGGCTCTGTCGGCTGAAGAAGGCCTGGAGCTGTTCGACCAAGCTTGCGCGAGCGGCGAGAAGTTCCTACTCCCGCTTGGTCTCGACGAAGTCGCGCTGCGCGCCCATGCGCGGGCCGGCGCCCGGCCTGGGCTACTGCGTCGTGTTTTGCGAGTACCGAACGGGTCACGACACCGCGCCGGCGGCGCAAGCGTGCTCGCCGGTCGCCTTGCGCGCGTCTCCCCGAAGGAACGCGCTTCGATCGTGTTGGGGCTCGTGCGCGACCAGGCAGCGGGAGTGCTGGGTCATCGCTCCGGGGAGCGAGTGCCGGCGACGCGCGCCTTTCAGGAGCTCGGCTTTGACTCGTTGGCGGCGATCGAGTTGCGCAATCGTCTGGAGGCCGAGCTCGGTGTCCGTCTACCCGCGACCTTGCTGTTCGATTATCCGAACGCCGCGTCGCTCGCCGGGTATTTGGTGGAACGGCTCGCCGAGCGCGCCGGCAGACCGCGTGGCGCGTCGAAGCTCGCGCGTGCCGAGGAGCCCGTCGCGATCGTGGGGATGAGTTGCAGGTTGCCGGGCGGGGTGCGCACGCCGGCTGAGCTATGGCAGCTGGTCGCCAACGGTTCGGATGCGATTTCGAGCTTCCCGGAGGATCGCGGTTGGGAGCTTGACAGGATTTACAACCCCGATCCCGACCATGCGGGCACGACGTATTCACTACAGGGTGGGTTTGTGCGCGACGCCGGTGATTTCGACGCCTCTTTCTTCGGCATCAGCGGGCGCGAGGCGCTCGTGATGGACCCTCAACAGCGGCTTCTATTGGAAGCGAGTTGGGAAGCGTTGGAACACGCCGATATAAGCCCGCTGTCGCTGCGCGGCTCGCAAACCGGCGTGTTCGCCGGCGTCATGTACCAGGACTACGCGCTCCTGGGCGCAGGCGGGATGACAGCTGACCTCGAGGCGTATCTCGGAACGGGCACGCCCGCCAGCATCGTCTCGGGACGGGTTGCCTATACGCTCGGCTTGGAGGGTCCCGCCGTGTCGGTGAACACGGCGTGCTCCTCTTCCTTGGTGGCGCTCCATTGGGCGCTGAAGTCCCTACGCGACGGCGAGTGCTCCCTGGCACTGGCCGGCGGTGTCACCGTGATGTGGACTCCCGCGCCGTTCATCGGGTTTTCGCGCCAACGCGGCATCGCCCCCGACGGGCGTTGCAAGTCATTCGCACAGAGCGCCGACGGCGTCGGTTGGAGCGAGGGCGTGGGCATGCTGGCGCTCGAGCGACTCGCCGACGCTCGGCGTTTGGGTCACGAGGTGCTCGCGCTCGTGTGCGGCAGCGCTGTCAACCAGGATGGCGCCAGCAACGGTTTGACCGCGCCCAACGGTCCTTCTCAACAGCGTGTGATCGCTCAGGCATTGGCCGACGCCGGCCTATCTGCGGGACAGATCGACGCGGTCGAGGGCCACGGCACAGGCACTGTGCTGGGGGATCCGATCGAGGCGCAGGCGCTGCTTGCGACATATGGACAGCAACGGGCGCGGGGCGAGCCCCTTTGGTTGGGCTCGATCAAGTCCAACATCGGCCACTCCCAGGCGGCGGCGGGTGTCGCGGGCGTGATCAAGATGGTGATGGCGCTGCGTCACGGAATGCTGCCCGAGACGCTGCACGTTGACGAGCCCTCCAACCACGTCGACTGGTCGCAGGGCAACGTGGCGCTGCTCACCGAGGCGCGACCTTGGGAGCGGCGCGAGGATCCGCGCAGGGCGGCGGTGTCGTCGTTTGGCATCAGCGGCACGAACGCACACGTGATCCTCGAGGAGGCGCCGGCCGTCGAGCCGGTGACTCGCGGGGGTCGCGGCTCCAAGCGATCCCCAGAAGTCTCACCGGCCGACGGGTCCTCGCCGGAGGGGCGCGGCCCAAGCATCGCGTGGGTCCTCTCGGCCAGGGGCAGCGACGCGCTTGGCGCTCAGGCGCGTCAGCTGTGGGGACACCTCGACGATATGCCAGAGCTGAGGGTCGAGGATGTTGCCCATTCGCTGGCGCGGCGTACTGTGCTGGAGCAGCGAGCGGTCGTCCTCGGAGGGGATCGCGCGAGTCTGCAGGCCGGATTGGCGATGCTGGCGCGAGGGGAGTTCGCGGCGAATGTGGTGCGCGGGTCCTCGACCGAGCACGCGTTCGTGGATCGGTCCCAGATCGCGTTCTTGTTCACCGGTCAGGGGGCACAGCGTGTGGGGATGGGGTCCGCTCTCCATCGAGAGTTTCAGACCTACGCGCGAGCGTTCGACGAGGTTTGTGAGTGCCTGGACGAGCACATAGAGGGCTCGATACGTCACTTGGTCTTGGGCTCGGGGCCGAGCGCCGATGGCTTCGGCGAGCTCGATGGCGCGGAGCGGTCGCAGACCATGGGTCAGCTGGATCGGACCGGGTTCACCCAAGCGGGTCTGTTTGCGCTGGAGGTGGCGCTGTTCAGGTTGCTGGAGAGCTGGGGCGTGCACCCGGACTATCTGATCGGGCACTCGATCGGCGAGCTGGCCGCGGCGCATGTGGCGGGGGTATTTTCGCTGGAGGATGGGTGCAGGCTGGTGGCGACGCGCGGACGGCTGATGGACGAGTCGCCGCGCGGGGGCGCGATGCTGGCGGTACAGGCCTCCGAGAAGGAGGCCTTGGCCTGCGTCGAGGAAGCGAACGGATCGCTCGCGCTCGCTGCTGTCAACGGTCCCAGCTCGGTGGTCTTCTCAGGAGACGCCGACGCCGTGGCGCAGGCCCGCGAGTTGTGGGAGGGGCGCGCTCGCAAGACCAAGCGGTTGCGTGTCAGTCATGCCTTCCATTCGCCTCACATGGACGGCATGCTCGAGCGCTTCCGAGCCGCGCTCGATGGCATCGAGTTCCACGCGCCGCGGATCCCGATCGTCTCCAATCTCACCGGCGAGCCTGTCGCCGCCGAGGAGATCTGCTCGGCGGGATATTGGGTGCGCCACGTGCGCCAAACGGTCCGTTTCGGCGAGGGGATAGCGTGGCTGGCGCGCGAGGGCGTGCGCTGCTACGTGGAGCTCGGTCCCGATGGTGCGTTGAGCGTCGCGGCGCAGGAGACTCTGGCATCCGGCGGGCCCTCCCGCGAGCAGGAAGCGCAACCCCCGTTGGTGGTCTCGCTGATGCGCGAGCGGCGCTCGGAACTCGACACTCTGATGGGGGCGCTCGCGCGGGTGTGGGTGCACGGGGGCGAGGTCGAACTGGGCTTCGATGTCCGCTGGGTCGGGAGCGAGCAGGGTCGAGTTGCCCACCTACGCTTTTCAGCGCCGTCGCTACTGGCTGGCGCCCGGCTCCGGCGCCGGCGACGTGAGCCTCGTGGGACAGTCCACGACCGGGCACCCACTCTTGGGGGCGGCGATCGAGCTCGCGGGGCAAGGAGGCGCGCTGTACACAGGGCGCCTGTCGATGCAAAGCGCTCCCTGGTTGGCCGATCACGCGGTCATGGGCGTGGTGTTGTTGGCGGGCACGGCCTATCTGGATATCGCGCTCTACGTCGGCAGAGATCTCGGCAGCGAACTGGTGTCCGAGCTGACGCTCGAGGCTCCGCTCGTGCTTGACGAGGAGTCGGCGGTGCTCCTGCAGGTCTCTGTGAGTCAGCCTGACCAATCGGGAAATCGTTCGCTCCAGATCCACTCGCGGCCCGTCGCGAGCTCCTCCGGCGCGCTCGCAGAGAGCGAATGGATTCGGCACGCAAGCGGTGTGCTGGCGCCCGTCGAGCCCTCGCATCGGCAGTCGCGCGAGGAGCACGCGGCTCGACTGGCTGGGAGTTGGCCTCCCACGGGGGCCCGGCGACTCGAGACCGACCGGCTGTACGAGCGCCTGGCCGCCGTCGGCTTTGGCTACGGAGCGAGCTTTCAAGGAGTTCGCGCCGCGTGGCAACGCGAGGACGATTTCTTCCTCGAGGTCGCATTGCCTGAGGATGCTGAGGCGCAGTCGGCTGCCTTCGCGATACACCCCGCGTTGCTGGACGCCGCATTTCATGCGACGATCGACGTCGGCCTCGGAGCCGACGGCGGTTCCTCACCCTCGCCGCGGATCCCATTTTCGTTTGGCGGCGTCGGCTTGTGCGCGCCGGGGGCGGCCTCCATGCGGGTATCGATTTCGAGCGACGAGGACGACAAGCTCTCGTTGATCGCCGCGGACGACGCCGGGCGACTCGTGACGTGGATCGACTCTCTGGTGGCGCGTGAGGTCTCCGAGCGCCAGCTGGTGAGCAGCGCCCGCGCTTCTGAGCAATCGCTATTCCGGGTCAACTGGATGGGGGCGACGCCAAATGCGCTAGAGGCTGATGGCGCGGCAAGCTGGGCGGTGGTCGGCGAGACGGCCATCGAGCTCTCGCGGGCTCTGGGGCCGGTCGCGGAGCTCATCGAGACCCACGACGATGTGGAGTCGCTGATCGAAACCATCGTGGGCGGCGCGTCCGCGCCCGAGGTCATCTTGCTCGCCCGCGGGACGCTTGGCCTCAGGGCCGCAACCTCCGAGGATGAACGCGGGCACGCGCCCGAAGACGGTGAGCCTCGCGCGGCGGAGGATCGCGGGTGCAGCACAACACCGGCTTGCGATCCGGTGCCCGAGCGGGCGCATGCCGAGGCGGGCAGCGTGCTGAACGCGTTGCGTCAGTGGCTGGCGGAGGAGCGACTCTCAGCGTCACGACTTGTGGTTCTCACCCGTGAGGCTGTCGCTGTCGGCGCCGAGGAGAAGCTGAGCGGGCTTGCCGATACACCGATTTGGGGGCTGGTTCGCTCGGCCCAATCTGAGCATCCGGGACGGCTGGTCTTGATCGACATGGATGGATGTCAACGTTCGTGGAGCGCGGTGAGAGACGCCTTGAACTGTGCCGAGCCACAAATGGCCCTGCGTGACGGCGAGGTGTTCGTGCCGCGACTGGAGCGCTTGCCGGCAGAGCATGTGGCGCCTTTCGACGAGGCTGCCCAAAGGTTGACTGTGCGAGGTGGCGCTCGCGTCCTTGACCCTTGTGCCACTGTGCTGCTCACAGGGGGGGCTGGTGGGTTGGCGGCACTGATGGCCCGCCACCTGTTTCAGGAGCACGAGGTGCGTCATCTGCTGATCGCGAGCCGGCGGGGAGGCGATGCTCCCGGGGCGCTGGAGTTGGCGCGAGAACTGGGTGAGATGGGCGCGAGCGTGAGGATCGAGGCCTGCGACGCAAGCGACCGCGAGCAGCTGAGCTCGCTGCTCGCGTCGATCGATCCGAGCCATCCGTTGGGGGCTGTCGTCCACGCCGCGGCGGTCATCGAGAACGGTCTGGTGGACTCGCTGACCCCAGCGCAATTGGAGCGTGTGCTCGCGCCCAAGGTGGACGCCGCCTGGCACCTGCACGAGCTGACCGAGCAGCTGGATCTCTCGGCGTTTGTGATGTTTTCGTCTATCGCGGGCCTGTTTGGCGGACCCGGTCAGGCCAACTATGCGGCCGGCAATGTCTTTTTGGACGGACTTGCCGAGTACCGCCGAGCGCGCGGGCTTGTGGGCACCTCGGTGGCGTGGGGCCTGTGGAGTGAAGCGGGTGCCGGCACGCAATTGAGCGAGGTTGAACGTCAGGCGAGTGGTGGGCTCTTCGAGTGTGAGAATGCTCTCCTCCGATCTGGGGCTGCGTCTCTTCGATCGCGCGATGGCAAGCGCGGCCCCGGCGGTTTTGGCGGCACCGATCGATCTCGCTGTGCTGCGGGGCGAGATGCAGGCGGGCCACGTCGTGGAGATGCTCAGCGGGTTGGTCAAGTCGCCGGTGCAGTCGGCGCAGGCGGCTGACGGTTCCATCGTCCGGCGCTTGGCGGCGCTCCCCGAGCAAGAGCGTGAGCCGATGTTGCTGGCACTTGTGCGCACGGAGGCCGCGGAGGTCCTGGGGATCTCATCGCCACAGGCGGTTGCAGCCGGTCTTGCGTTCAAGGAAGCCGGCTTCGATTCTCTCGCCGCGGTCGAGATGCGCAATCGGCTCGCGTCGGTCACCGGCCTGCGCATGTCGGCGACGCTCGTCTATGACTATCCGACACCACGCGAGCTGGCTGCTCATCTGCTCGCCGAGTTGGCCCTGGAGCGATCCGAAGCGCGCCCGTCGATCGACAGCGCACTTGAGGAAGTCGAGCGCATCGCCTCGGCGATCGACACGCGCGATCGGGAGCGTGAGCGGGTGATCTCGCGTTTGCGGACACTGCTCTCAGCACTCGATACGTCGGACTCAGAGCAGGATCTCGAGCTGGCGAGCGATGACGAGATGTTCAAGATCCTCGATACCGAGTTGGGATCGCTGTGAGTCCTCGATCTCACCACCCGCGGAGGCGGCCATGACCGACGACCAAACCCTGCGAACCTATCTGAAGCGTGCAACCGTCGATTTGCGAAAGACGCGCAAGCGCCTGCAACAGGTCGAAGAAGAGAACAACGGCCCGCTTGCGATCGTCGGTATGGCGTGCAGATACCCGGGGGGCGCGAATTCACCTGAGGATCTCTGGAAGCTCGTCGCGGAGGGTCGCGACGCGATCGGCGATATGCCCGAGGATCGTGGATGGGATCTACCGCGGCTGTATGACCCCGACCCCGATCGGTTGGGCACCGTCTACACGCGCCGGGGCGGATTTCTGCACGACGCGGGTGAGTTCGACGCCGATTTCTTCAAAATCGGTCCCAAGGAAGCGCTCGTCATGGACCCTCAACAGCGACTGCTCTTGGAAGTCAGCTGGGAGGCGATAGAAGACGCGGGACTGGACCCCACCGCGCTGCGCGGCAGCAACACCGGGGTCTTCACGGGGATCATGCACCACGACTACGCGACGGGCGTGAAGGGTCCCGCCGAGCTGGTGCTCGAGTCTGGGATGGGCTCGGGGACCGCCGGCAGCGTCGCGTCGGGGCGGGTTGCTTACACACTCGGTTTGCAAGGCCCGGCGATTTCCTTCGACACAGCATGTTCGTCCTCGCTCGTGGCCATGCACTGCGCAAGTCAGGCGCTGCGCAAAGGGGACTGCGAGATGGCGCTTGTCGGCGGAGTCACCGTGATGTGGTCACCTTCGCTCTTCCTCTGGTTTGCTCGTCAGCGAGCGCTGGCCGCGGATGGTCGGTGTAAGGCGTTCGCGGACGCGGCCGACGGCGTCGGTTGGTCTGAGGGTGTGGGTGTTGTGGTGTTGGAGCGTTTGTGTGATGCGGTTCGGTTGGGTCATCGTGTTTTGGGTGTTGTGCGTGGTAGTGCTGTGAATCAGGATGGTGCGAGTAATGGGTTGACTGCGCCGAATGGTCCTTCTCAGGAGCGTGTGATTCGGCAGGCGTTGGTTGCTGCTGGGTTGTCGGCGTCGCAGGTTGATGTGGTTGAGGGTCATGGGACTGGCACGATGTTGGGTGATCCGATTGAGGCGCAGGCGTTGTTGGCTACGTATGGGTCTTCGCGTCGTGGTGGTCGGCCTTTGTGGCTTGGTTCTTTGAAGTCGAATATTGGTCATGCTCAGGCGGCTGCTGGGGTTGGTGGTGTGATCAAGATGGTGATGGCGTTGCGTCATGGTGTGTTGCCTCGCACGTTGCATGTGGATCGTCCGTCGCGTGAGGTGGATTGGTCTGTGGGTGAGGTGTCGTTGTTGGTTGAGGAGGTTGATTGGGATGGTGGTGGTGAGCCGCGTAGGGCGGGTGTGTCTTCGTTTGGTGCGAGTGGTACTAACGCGCATTTGATTTTGGAGGAGGCTCCTGGTGTTGGTGTTGGTGTTGGTGTTGGTGTGGTCGGTACCGATGGTGATGGTGCTGTGGATGGTGATGGTGTCGCGGATGGCGATGGTGTTGGTGTGTTGCCTGTGTTTGGTGAGGGTGTCGCGTCGTTGGTGTTGTCGGGGAGGGGTGGAGCGGCGCTTTGTGGGCAGGCGGCGAGGTTGGCTGGGTTTTTGCGTGAGTGTCCTGATTTGGGTGTTGGTGATGTGGGTGCTTCGTTGTTGTCTCGTCCTGTTTTCGAGGATCGTGCGGTGGTGGTTGGTGCTGGGCGGGATGAGTTGTTGGGTGGGTTGGATGCTTTGGCCGAGGGTCGTTCTGTGGCGAGTGTGGTGCGTGGTGTTGGTGTTGGTGATTGTGGTGGTGTTGTGTTCGTGTTTCCGGGTCAGGGGTCGCAGTGGGTCGGGATGGCTTTGGAGTTGTTGGATTGCTCGGCGGTTTTCGCTCATTGGATGGGTTTGTGTGGGGAGGCCCTCGGGCCGCATATAGATTGGTCTTTTGAGGAGGTGTTGCGGGGGCGGGCGGGCGCGCCGTCGCTTGAGAGGATCGATGTGGTGCAGCCTGTGTTGTTCGCGATGATGGTCTCCCTCGCGCGTTTGTGGGGCGCGTGCGGTGTGACTCCCGCGGCCGTGATAGGTCATTCACAAGGAGAGATAGCCGCCGCCCACATAGCCGGCGCACTATCACTACAAGACGCCGCCCGCGTCATCGCCGTTCGCGGCCGCGCCTTGGGCGCGATCGCGGGCGCCGGCGCGATGATGTCAATCGGCCATCCCGCGGATGAGGTAGAGGCATTGTTGGCCGAGAGTCAAGTCGATCGCGTGTGGGTCGCGGCCAGGAACGGTCCGCTCTCGACTGTTCTCTCCGGTGAGCCGGCGGCGCTGGCGGAGGTGAAGCAGCGCTGTGAGCAGAGGGATATACGCGCGCGGATCGTGCCCGTAGACTACGCCGCGCACTCGCCGCAGGTGGAGTCGATCAGGGACACGCTGCTCGACGGTTGCGAGGGGATTGTCGCGAAGACGGGCGAGGTGCCGTTCTACTCGGCCGTGAGCGGTGGACTGCTCGACACCGTCCGCCTGGACGGCGACTACTGGTATCGCAATCTGCGTGAGTCGGTGGAGTTCGAACGTGCTACGCGCGCCGCTCTCGACGACGCTCACCGGCTGTTCGTGGAGGTCAGTCCTCATCCCGTGCTGAGAGTGGGTATGCAAGAGACGGCCGACCGCTCCCTAGAGAATCCAGAAGAGTTTCATATGACAGGCTCGCTGCGACGCGACGAGGGAGGCGCCTCGCGCTTCGCCCTTTCGTTGGCGGAAATGCACGTTTGCGGAGCCGAGGTCGATTGGAGCGCGGTGACCGGCGTTCGCGAAGGCAAACAGGTGAGGCTGCCCGGCTATGCCTTTCAGCGCAAGCGCTATTGGCTCGACGCCTCGATTGGCGAGCGGGACGCGGGCCTGCCCGGCACGCAACGTATCGAGCACCCGTTCCTCACCGGCGCGGTGCAGCTCCCCGGTGAGCGAGGATGGGTGTTCACGGGGAGCCTTTCGACGCAGGCTCACCCATGGCTCGCGGATCACACGATCCTGGGCATGGCGATCCTGCCCGGCACCGCTTTTCTAGAGTTGGCGCTGCGGGTTGGTGCGCAGCTCGGAGTCGAGGTCGTCTCCGAGCTCGTCCTTGAGAGCCCGCTGGTGCTGTCCGAGCAGGCGACGATGCAGTTGCAGATTCATGTGGGCGAACCAGACGAGTCGCAGGCCAGGCCGGTCGCGATCTACTCCCACTCGGGAGAGATCCAGGAGCAACCAGCGGGCGGGGACGGCTGGGTCTGCCACGCCGGCGGCACGTTGGCGCCGAGTGCGCGATCCGACTTGTCCCCGGCCTGGCGCCCAGATCACGAGCAATGGCCCCCCGCGGGAGCTGAGGCCGTGGAGCTGAGTGACTTCTACTCGTATATCTCGGGGCTCGGCGCCGACTTCGGACCGGCCTTCCAGGGGCTCGCCCGCGCCTGGCGTATGGGGGAGGAGACCTTCGCCGAGGTGTCGCTGGCGTTGGAAGAGCGAGTGGGCGAGGACTCTTTCGCGATACACCCGGCGTTGCTCGATGCGTGCCTGCACACCGTCGCCGTTCTGGCCGGCGATGCCAGTCGGGAACAGGCGGGCAACAGGCCCGTAGGCTTGCGCCTGCCCTTCTCGTGGAGCGAGGTGAGCTTGCATGCCAGAGCGCAGTCCCCCCTGCGCGCCCGGTTGCGGGTCCAGCCGGAGGGCTCGGTGTCGCTCACGGTCTTCGACCAGTCCGGAGAGCGAGTATTGACTGGGGATTCACTCTCGTTTCGAGAGGTCGCCCGGGAGCAGCTGCGCAGCGCGGCAAGGCGGAGCGATTCGCTGTTCTGCGTTGAATGGGACGCGATCGCGGCCGATCGCGGACCCGCGCTGCCGGCCGCAAGGTGGATGGTGCTAGGCACGCCAGATCTCGGAGTCGCACGTGCCTTGAGCGATGCGGGAATACACGCGGAGGTGCTCGCCGACGCTGGAGCGCTCATCGAGTCGCTCGACCGCGAGAGTGAGGCGCCACCGATCGTGTTCGTGGACTGTGCCTATTACGGCTCAGACGCGGGCGGGCCGGTCGCGAGCGTCAAGCAGGCCCAGGCGCTCTCGACGGCGGAGGCGCCGACGGATGAGCGATTGCCGACGATTGCCCGCAACCTGACAAATCATGTGCTCGAGGCGATGCAACGCTGGCTCTCCGATGAGAGGTTGGCCACCTCGCGGCTCGTCGTCGTCACGCGTGACGCGGTGGACACCGGTCGCGGCGAGCCGTTGCAAGGCCTGAGCGGTGCGCCGGTGTGGGGTCTCGTGCGTTCAGGGCAGACCGAGAACCCCGGGTGCTTCACACTCGTCGACCTCGACGAGCGCGATGCCTCCTGGGCGGCGCTCGGGGTTGCGGTGGCAAGCGAGGAGCCGCAACTCGCGATTCGAGACGGCGAGGTGCTCGCGCCCCGTTTGGCACGCGCGGTTCAACCGAGCCAGGGCGCGAGCCCTGACGCGGTCAGGACGCTCGCGTGGGATCCGCGCGGGACCGTCCTGATCACGGGCGGGACCGGAGACGTCGGGCGCTTGGTGGCACGACACTTGGTGGAGGCGCACGGAATAAAGAGCCTGGTGCTCGTTGGACGCCAAGGTCCGCGGGCGCCGGGCGCCCAAGCGCTCGAGGGAGACCTGAGAGATCTCGGCGCCTCGGTCACAATCGCCGCCTGCGACATCTCCAGTGCCTCGCAACTCAGGTCCCTGCTCGAGGCGATCCCGAGCGAGTTTCCACTGCGCGGCGTCGTAC
The DNA here is from genome assembly GCA_963753145.1 of uncultured Solirubrobacterales bacterium. Classification (GTDB taxonomy): domain Bacteria; phylum Actinomycetota; class Thermoleophilia; order Solirubrobacterales; family Solirubrobacteraceae; genus Palsa-744. The sequence continues at coordinate 1,534,143 of CAVWAX010000001.1, read as the reverse complement.
ACGCGGCGGCCACACTCGATGACGGAGTGGTGAGCTCGCTGACGCCCGAGCGCATCGACCGGGTGTTCGCCCCCAAGCTTGATGGCGCGTGGCATCTTCACCAGTTGGCCGAGCACCTGGACCTGAGTGCATTCGTGTCGTTCTCTTCGATCATGGGCATCCTCGGCGGACCCGGGCAGGCCAACTACGCGGCGGCCAACGCGTTCCTGGACGCGCTCGCGGCCCATCGCCGCTCCCGCGGCCTCCCAGGCGTGTCGCTCGCCTGGGGAGGCTGGGCGCAGAGCGGCATAGTTGACCGCCTCCAAGAGGCAGACCTTGCGCGCTCGGGCAGGCTGGGGATAGGAGGGCTCTCCAATCAGGAGGGATTGGAGTTGCTCGACGCGGCGCAAAGCCTCGACCGGGCGCTCCTGGTCCCGATGCGCATGGACACGGCGAATCTGCGCGCACAGGCAGACGCCGGCTCTCTGGCGCCCATGCTGCGCCGGCTCGTGCGCACCTCCTCCCGGGGCGCACGTCACACCGAGACGGGCTCGCTGCTTGGAAAGTTGGCGGCGGTCGCGCCCGAGGAGCGCGACTCTGTGTTGTTGGAGGCGGTCTGCGCCGAGGCGGCGGTGGTACTCGGGCACGCCACCGGCCGAGCGATAGACCCCAAGAGCACCTTCAAGCAGCTGGGCTTTGACTCCCTTGGGGCGGTCGAATTGCGCAACAGGTTGAGCGTCCTGGCTGGAGTGCGATTGCCCGCCACGCTCATATTCGACTATCCGACGGCGGCGGCGCTGGCCGCACACCTCTCGAGCCGGCTCTCCCAGGGTGGGAAGGCTTCGGGCCTCGATCCCGAGGAGGCCCAGATCCGCCAGGCGCTCGCGTCCGTTCCGCTGGCGCGCATGCGCGAGCTGGGGCTGCTTGACGCCTTGCTGGGACTCGTCGATCCCGACCCCACGGGGGAGCGCCCCACACTCGACGAGCGCAAGCGCCAGATCGATGCGATGGACGTGGGCGAGCTGGTCGAGAAGGCGTTGGGGCAGGCGGACCCCTTGCTCTCGAGCGCGGACGGATTGCGATGAGTGCCTCCACCGAGCAAGTCGTTGACGCGCTGAGGGCTTCGCTGAAGGAGGGTGAGCGACTTCGCGAAGAGAACCAACGGCTCGCGGCCGCCGCCACCGAACCGGTGGCGATAGTGGGGATCGGATGCCGCTATCCGGGCGAGGTCAAGTGTGCGAATGACCTGTGGAAGCTTGTCGCCGACGGTCGTGACGCCATCGGCGGATTCCCCGACGACCGCGGCTGGGATCTGCAGGCGCTCTACGACCCGGATCCGGGTCATACCGGTACCAGCTATGTGCGCGAAGGCGGCTTCTTGAGCGACGCGGGCGATTTCGACGCGGAGTTCTTTCAGGCCAGCCCGCGCGAGGCGCTCGGCACCGACCCTCAGCATCGCCTCCTACTGGAAGTCTCGTGGGAGGCCCTGGAAGACGCCGGCATGGACCCGATCTCGTTGCGGGGAAGCGCCACGGGGACGTTCGTGGGCGCGATGTATCACGACTACGGCGGGGACCCGGCGGCTTTGCCGCAGGCGCTGGAGGGTTACCTGGGGGCCGGCAGTCTCGGAAGCGTTGCCTCGGGGCTGGTCGCTTACGCACTGGGTCTCGAGGGGCCGGCGATATCGGTGGACACAGCATGCTCGTCCTCGCTTGTCGCGATGCACCTGGCCTGCCAGGCCCTGCGCAAAGGCGAATGTTCGCTCGCGCTTGCGGGCGGGGTTTCGGTAATGGCCACACCCGGGATTTTCGTGCAGTCCTCTCGTCAGCGCAATCTGGCCGCGGACGGTAGGTGTAAGGCGTTCGCGGACGGCGCCGACGGCACCGGGCTCTCCGAGGGTGTGGGTGTTGTGGTGTTGGAGCGTTTGTGTGATGCGGTTCGGTTGGGTCATCGTGTTTTGGGTGTTGTGCGTGGTAGTGCTGTGAATCAGGATGGTGCGAGTAATGGGTTGACTGCGCCGAATGGTCCTTCTCAGGAGCGTGTGATTCGGCAGGCGTTGGTTGCTGCTGGGTTGTCGGCGTCGCAGGTTGATGTGGTTGAGGGTCATGGGACTGGCACGATGTTGGGTGATCCGATTGAGGCGCAGGCGTTGTTGGCTACGTATGGGTCTTCGCGTCGTGGTGGTCGGCCTTTGTGGCTTGGTTCTTTGAAGTCGAATATTGGTCATGCTCAGGCGGCTGCTGGGGTTGGTGGTGTGATCAAGATGGTGATGGCGTTGCGTCATGGTGTGTTGCCTCGCACGTTGCATGTGGATCGTCCGTCGCGTGAGGTGGATTGGTCTGTGGGTGAGGTGTCGTTGTTGGTTGAGGAGGTTGATTGGGATGGTGGTGGTGAGCCGCGTAGGGCGGGTGTGTCTTCGTTTGGTGCGAGTGGTACTAACGCGCATTTGATTTTGGAGGAGGCTCCTGCTGTTGGTGTTGGTGTTGGTGTTGGTGTGGTCGGTACCGATGGTGATGGTGATGGTGATGGTGCTGTGGATGGTGATGGTGTCGCGGATGGCGATGGTGTTGGTGTGTTGCCTGTGTTTGGTGAGGGTGTCGCGTCGTTGGTGTTGTCGGGGAGGGGTGGAGCGGCGCTTTGTGGGCAGGCGGCGAGGTTGGCTGGGTTTTTGCGTGAGTGTCCTGATTTGGGTGTTGGTGATGTGGGTGCTTCGTTGTTGTCTCGTCCTGTTTTCGAGGATCGTGCGGTGGTGGTTGGTGCTGGGCGGGATGAGTTGTTGGGTGGGTTGGATGCTTTGGCCGAGGGTCGTTCTGTGGCGAGTGTGGTGCGTGGTGTTGGTGTTGGTGATTGTGGTGGTGTTGTGTTCGTGTTTCCGGGTCAGGGGTCGCAGTGGGTCGGGATGGCTTTGGAGTTGTTGGATTGCTCGGCGGTTTTCGCTCATTGGATGGGTTTGTGTGGGGAGGCCCTCGGGCCGCATATAGATTGGTCTTTTGAGGAGGTGTTGCGGGGGCGGGCGGGCGCGCCGTCGCTTGAGAGGATCGATGTGGTGCAGCCTGTGTTGTTCGCGATGATGGTCTCCCTCGCGCGTTTGTGGGGCGCGTGCGGTGTGACTCCCGCGGCCGTGATAGGTCATTCACAAGGAGAGATAGCCGCCGCCCACATAGCCGGCGCACTATCACTACAAGACGCCGCCCGCGCGGTGGCTATGCGCAGCCGCGTGTTCGGTGAGATCACCGACGTCGGCGCGATGATGTCAGTCGCGCTTTCGGCCGAGGACCTCGAACACCGTCTGGCTCAGCGACCTGACGGGCAGATCTCGATCGGGGCGGTGAATGGGCCCAAATCGGTGGTGGTGGCCGGTGAATTCGGCGCGCTTCACCAGCTGCGTGAGCAGTGCGAGGAGGAAGGCATTCGAGCTCGCGTGGTGCCGGCCACCGTGAGCAGTCACTCCCATCACGTGGAGGGGCTGCGGGATCGATTGGTCGATCTCCTTTCCTCTGTGTCACCCAGTGTGTCCAAGACCACGTTTTACTCGACGGTCACGGCCGAACCGTTGAGCACGGCGCTGCTCGACACCAACTACTGGTATCGCAATGTGCGCGAACCGGTGAGATTCGAGGCTGCGATGCAGCGTCTGCTGGCCGACGGTTATCGCCGCTTCATCGAGATCAGCCCTCACCCGACGCTCTCGATCGCCATGGAGGAAATCATCGAGCACGAGTCCTTCGATGGCGACAAGCCCCTGGTGCTGGGCTCACTGCGCAGGGGCGAGGGCGGTCCGCGGCGCATGCATGCCTCGCTCGCGCAGGCTTGGGTCGCCGGCGTTCCCGTCGATTGGAAGCGTCTGCGCCGCACCCCCGCGCCCCGAGTGTCTCTCCCCGCGTATGCCTTCCAGAGGCGGCGCTACTGGCTCGAGCCTGGCTCGCGCAACGCTGACATCGCCTCGCTCGGTTTGACCAAAGCGGAGCACCCCCTGCTGGGTGCGGCGCTCGGTTGCGCTCCCGGGGAGGGATTGACGTTCACCGGACGGCTCTCTTCGCAAAGTCATCCGTGGCTTGCCGAGCAAGCAGTCGGGGACACGACGCTGGTGGGCGGAGCGCTGATGCTGGAGCTGGCCCTGCACATTTGCACTCAGCTCGATCGCGCGGCAGTCTCCGAGCTGACAATGGAGGCGCCTGTGTGTCTGTCGGCGAGCGAGGCCGTGCAACTACAGGTAATCGTCGGCGAGCCAGACGAGAGTGGCAATCGGGCGCTGAATGTCTACTCGCGAGTGGAGGATGACACCGGCTGGGAGGGTGCGTCGGCGTGGAGTTGGACGCGCAATGCCAGCGCGACGCTCGTGCCACGCGAGCGAGTGGAGGCGATCGACGCGACTGCCCTCCTCGGCGCCGTCTGGCCTCCCGCCGGGGCAGAGCAGCTCGACGTCCAGGAACTCTACGAGCGACTCGTCGAGAGCGGCGTGGACTATGGGCCGCTCTATCGCACGGTTCGCGCGGTGTGGCGCCGGGGGAGTGAGATCTTTGCCGAGGTGTCCTTCGCGGAGGACCAGGCCCCGCGAGCATCGGAGTTCGATCTGCATCCGGCGTTGCTGGAGGCGGCGCTCCATCCGGGGGTGCTGCTGGCCGAGCCGAGCGAGCAGCTTCAGGGCGTGCACCTGGCGCTGTCTTTCAACGATGTGTCGCTCGAGGCGGTGGGTGCGCGCTCGCTGCGCGTATGCGTATCTCCCGCCGGGCGCGGGGCTGTCTCGGTGGTGCTCGGCGACGAGACCGGCAAAGCGGTGCTGGCCGCGCGCTCGGTGGCGTTCGGCCCCGTCCCCGATGAGCGGCTCGCCGGCGCCCGCGATCGATCCCAGCAGATGCGGCTTGGCCTCGCATGGATGCCGGCGCCGCTCGACGCGCCGGCCCGAGGCGGTGGGTGGGCCGCGCTCGGCTCACCGGCGGCCTCGATCGTCGCGAGCGCCGAGTTGGGCGGCTCCGCCGAAGCGTGCGAGCTCTACCCGGACGCGCAGTCGCTCGGCAGGGCCGTCGAACAGGGCTCGCCTGCGCCGGCCACTGTGCTCTTGTGCTGCCCGCACCCGACGGCCGGGCACACGCCCGCGACTCAGACGCTTGAGATCGTCGAATCGTGGCTCGCCGACGAGCGCTTCTCCAGATCGCGCCTGGCGCTCATCACGCATGGAGCCGTGGCGGCGCGTGACGGCGAGGTATGCGATCGCTCGATGGCGCCGGCATGGGGCCTGCTGCGAGCGCTGTTGAGCGAGAACCCCGACCGTCTGCTGTTGCTCGACCTCGATTTGGACCGGGAGCCCCCGCGCGAGCCGCTCGAAGCGGCGCTGCTTGGCGAGGAGCCCCTATTGGCTATCCGCGAGAGCGCGGTGCTCGCGCTCCGTCTTCGACCCCTCGAGAACGAGCGTGTCCCGGCGCCGGAGGAGCCCGACGCCGTCGTGCTCGAAGGCTCGAGCCACTCTGTTTGCCTGGCCGAATGTCTGGATCGGGTTGACTCGGCCCTGATCGAAGGTAAGCCGTTGCTGGTGGACGTCAGGCTCGAACCGGCAGAGCTTCGGGCGCGTGCGCGCCGGGGCGAGCTGCCGGCGCTGCTGCGCGAGATCGCGCCGAGTCCGACCAGGCGAGCGCGAACGGCGCAAGCCCGCGGCCTGCGCGCGCGCCTGGCCGGCCTCGGCGACGCCGAGCGCGCGAGCAGGACCGAGGAGTTCGTTCGCGGAGAGGTCGCCGAGGTACTCGGGCACGCTTCAGCCGCGGCCATAGACCCTGATCGAGCCTTCAAAGACCTCGGCTTCGACTCGTTGCTTGCGGTGGAGCTGCGCAACCGGATCAACGCCGAGACGGAACTGCGCTTGCCGGCGACGCTCATATTCGAACACACCAGCCCCGCGGCGCTGGCAGAGCAACTGCTTCGCGGGATCGACGGCCTCGAGCCGGCACGAGCCCATCCCATCGCAATCGCGGCGGCGAGCGAAGATCCGATCGCGATTGTGGGCATGGGCTGTCGTTATCCAGGCGGCGTGCGCTCCCCGCGGGAGCTGTGGGAGATCGTGCTCGGCGCAACCGACGCGGTCGGCGCGTTTCCCGGCGATCGGGGATGGGATCTGGAGAGTCTGTTCGACAGCGAGAATGGCGAGCCCGGCACGAGCTACGCCAGCGAAGGCGGGTTTGTCTACGACGTCGCCGATTTTGACGCCGACTTCTTTGGCATCAGCCCGCGCGAGGCGCTCGCGACCGATCCACAGCAGCGTCTCATGCTCGAAACCTCCTGGGAGGCGCTGGAGAGCGCGGGCATCGATCCAGCTACCCTGCGAGGGAGCCGCACCGGTGTGTTCGTAGGCGCCGGCAACTCTCCCTACGGCGGTGGGGCCGCGCTCGAGTCGAGCGGCGCGGAAGGCTTTCGCTTCACCGGCATGATGGGCAGCGTGACCTCGGGCAGGGTCGCCTACACCCTGGGCTTGGAAGGCCCGGCGGTATCTGTTGACACGGCGTGCTCCTCCTCGCTCGTGGCTATGCATCTCGCCTGTGAGGCATTGCGATCGGGGCAATGCTCGCTTGCTCTGGCAGGTGGCGTCACGGTCATGCTGACACCAGACCTGTTCATCGAGTTCAGCCGCCAGCGCGGACTCGCCCGCGACGGGCGCTGCAAGTCGTTCTCCGCTTCGGCCGACGGCACCGGCTGGGGAGAGGGTGCGGGCGTGGTGGCACTCGAGCGTCTGTCCGACGCACGCGCGCACGGTCACGAAGTGCTGGCGATCGTGCGCGGCAGCGCCGTCAACCAAGACGGCGCCAGCAACGGTCTGACCGCCCCCAGCGGTTTGGCCCAGGAGCGTGTGATCCGCGACGCGCTGGCCGGTTGCGGCCTGACGCCACGGGAGGTCGATGTCGTGGAGGCGCACGGCACCGGTACGACTCTGGGCGACCCGATCGAGGCCCACGCCCTGCTGAGAACCTACGGTCAGGATCGCGAGAGACCTTTGTGGCTCGGCTCGATCAAGTCGAATATTGGGCACACCGGGCTGGCTGCCGGCGTCGCCGGGGTGATCAAGATGGTGATGGGACTGCGTCACGGCCTGCTGCCCCGCACGCTACACGCGCGGGAGCCCACCGCCGAGGTGGACTGGTCGGCCGGCGCGGTTGCGTTGCTGAACGAGGAGGTGCCGTGGGAACCTGGAGAGCGCCCCCGCAGAGCCGGGGTGTCATCGTTTGGCTTGAGCGGAACCAACGCTCATGTGATCATCGAGGAGCCTCCAGCGGGCGATGAGCGCAGGGCGCCGAGCACAGGCGCCAAGGCGTCGCCTCCCGGCGGGCGACGGCCGGCAAGCACCGAGTCGTCCGCGGACGGCCAGAAAGCATCGCTTGAGCTCCCGCCCGCGCCTGGCGACGGGCCGGCGGCGTGGGTCCTATCCGGTCGCAGCGAGGCTGCGCTTGGGGCCAACGCCGAGCGGTGTCGCGAGTTCGCGCTGACCGATGACGGCGTGCCGGTGGCCGTTGTCGGCCGCGCGCTAGCGCGCCGCTCCACATTCGAGCATCGGGCCGTCGTGATCGGGCGGGCTCGCGAGCAAATGATCGACGGCCTGGAGGCGATCTCCGCGTGTGAGCCCTCGGCCGGTGTGCTGCGGGGCGTGGCCGGCCGCGCCGGCGCCAAGCTGGCGTTCGCGTTCACCGGCCAGGGCGCCCAGCGTGCGGGCATGGGTCGCGAGCTATACCGGGACATCCCGCTGTTTCGCGATGCGCTGGATGAGGTTTGCGCAGAGCTCGACGTTCACCTGGGCTGCTCGTTGCTGGAGGTGCTGTTCGCCGAGAGTGAGTCCTCCGAGGGGCTTCGGTTGACCGACACGATGTTCGCTCAGGCGGGCCTGTTCGCGCTCCAGAGCTCGCTGGTGCGTCTGCTCGAGGCCTGGGGTGTTCGACCCGATTACCTGATCGGTCACTCGATCGGCGAGCTCTCGGCGGCGTTCGCGGCCGGCGTGTTCTCGCTCGCCGATGCCTGCAAGCTCGTGGCCGCCCGGGGTCGATTGATGAGCGAGCTGCCCACCGGCGGGGCGATGCTGGCCGTACAGGCCGCCGAGCGCGAGGCAGCCGACTCGCTCGCCGGTTACGAGGGGCGCGTGGCGCTCGCGGCCGTCAACGCTCCATCCTCGATCGTGCTCTCCGGCGAAGCCGATGCGCTCGGGGAGCTTGCGCAGACGTGGGAGTCGCGCGGCCGCAAGGTCAAGCGATTGAGTGTCAGTCACGCCTTTCACTCACACCGCATGGACGCGATGCTCGAGGACTTCGCCAAGCTCGCCGGCGAGATCTCGTTCTCCCTTCCGCGGATTCCACTCGTCTCCAACCTCACCGGGGAAGCCGCGCGCGAGCAGTTCTGTTCGGCCGAATACTGGGTCCGCCAGGTACGCGAAACGGTGCGCTTTGCCGACGGCGTTGGCTGGCTCGCGGACCAGGGCGTGGGCGGCTTCTTGGAGCTCGGGCCCGACGGCGTGCTCAGCGCGATGATCGCGGAGTGCCTCATCGGTCGTTCGAGCGCGATCGAGGCGGGTTGCCCCCCGGCGTCAGTGGTCTTGAAGGACGGCCAAGCCGAGACCGCGGCGCTCGTCTCGGCCCTGGCCGAGCGATGGACGGTTGGGGCGTCTGTTGACTGGTCGGAGGTGCTTGGCGGGACGCCTCCGTTGCCGGTCTCGTTTCCAACCTACGCTTTTCAGCGCACTCGCTACTGGCAGGACAGCGTCACCGCTCTACAGCCGCGTCTCAACGGGGCCCGCGAGCCAAGCGCTGGGACCGCGCAGGCCGGCGAGAACGTGTTCTGGCAAGCCGTCGAGCAGGAAGATCTCGCCCGCCTGAGCACCACGTTGCAGTTGGAGGGCGAACTTCACGAGGACTCGCTGCACGCCCTGCTGCCAAGCCTCTCGGCCTGGCGCCGGCGCGCTCAGGAGCGCTCGCTCCTCGACGGCTGGTGCTACCGGATCCAGTGGAAGCCGCTGGCCGCGAGCTCGGCGTCCAGGCTGTCCGGGCGGTGGCTCGTGGTGCTCCTGGTCTCCCACGAGCACGATCCCTGGGTCGAGAGACTGCTCGCGGCTCTGAGCGAGCGCGGCGCCGACGTATCGACCGTGCTACTCGAGGACGAAGCTGACGCGCGCGAGCAGCTGGCCGCTCGCCTGACTCAGGCCGTCGAAGCCCTTCCAGAGGGCGCCAAGCCCCAGGGTGTGATCTCGCTGCTTGCGCTGCAAGAGCGCCGCGAGGAGCTCCACCCGGCCGTTCCCACGGGCTTGACGGCAACGGTCGCCTTGACTCAGGCGTTGGGAGACGCAAATGTTGACGCTCCCCTGTGGCTGGTGTCCAGGGGAGCTGTCTCGGTCGTCCCGACCGAGGCGCTCGCCAGCCCCGTCCAAGCGCAGGTCTGGGGTCTGGGAATGGTCCTCGGCCTGGAATATCCGCACCGCTGGGGTGGTCTCCTGGACATGCCCGAGGTGCTCGACGAGCGCGTCGCTGCGCTGCTCGTGAGCGTGCTTGGCGGTGCCGGGGGCGAGGACCAGCTGGCGCTTCGCGGCGCGGGCGCGTTCGTGCGACGAGTCGTGCGGGGCACTCCGAGCAAGCCGGGACCGGAGCGCAGCTGGAGCGCGCCCGCGGGCACCGTTCTGATCACCGGGGGCACCGGCGGGCTGGGAGCGCACGTCGCACGGTGGCTGGCGCGCGGCGGCGCCGAGCACCTGCTGCTGCTCAGCCGTCGCGGAGACTCCGCCCCCGGCGCCCATGAGCTGCGCGAAGAGCTTGCCGGTATGGGCTGCGAGGTCACGATCTCTGCCTGCGACGTGGCCGACCGTTCGCAGCTCGCAGGGGCGATCGCTTCGATTCCGAAGGATCGCCCGCTGAGGATGGTGGTCCACGCCGCCGGCCTGGCCAGTACCAGTCCGATCGACTCGTTGAGCGCCGAGGAGCTCCAGCGCGCGCTGGCGGCCAAGGCTCAGGGCGCGCTCAACCTCGACGAGCTCACCGCGGAGATGGAGCTGGCGGCGTTTGTGATGTTCTCCTCGATCGCCGCCACCTTTGGCTCGGGTATGCAGGCGCCCTACGCCTCCGCCAACGCCTGCCTGGACGCGCTCGCGCTCCAGCGTCGCGCCCGCGGCGTGAGTGCGACCTCGCTCGCGTGGGGTCCATGGGAGGGCGAGGGCATGGGCTCTCACCAGGGCGAGGTCCTGAAGGTGTTGCGTCGGCGCGGGCTCGAGTGCATGCAGCCGCGCTTGGCGATCCAGGCGCTGGAGCGGGCGCTCTCAGAAGACGCCGCGCTGGTAGCTGTGGCCGATGTGCGCTGGCAGGCCTACGCGCCGCTATTCGCTTCGGCCCGCCGGCGGCCCCTGATCGAAGACCTCCCCGAGGTCCGCGTCGCACTTGGGCGCGACGGGCACTCCACCCCTGTCGAGCGGGTCGAGGGCGGCGAGCTGCGGGGGCAGTTGCGGGATGCCTCGCCCAGGGAACGGCGTCAGCTCGTGAGCAAGCTCGTGAGCGCCGAGGTGGCGCGCGCGATGGGTCACTCCAGCGCCGAGAAGGTCGATCGAGAGCGCGCCTTCAGGGATCTCGGGTTCGACTCGCTGATGGCTGTCGAGATTCACGCCCGCCTGAGGGCGGCCACCGGGCTGCAACTGCCCGCGACACTCGTGTTCGACCACCCGACGCCGGCCCTCGTGGCCGAGCACCTGATCGGCGTGTTGGCAAGTGGCGACACCACGCCTGCTCCCAGCCTGGAGGGCGAGCTGACCACGCTCGAGCGCGCGGTCGCCGTGCTGGAGGACGAGGCCGAGCGCGAACGCGTGACCCAGCGGCTGCGCACTCTCCTGTCGGGTCTGGACCGCGCTGGGCAGCGCCCGTCCTCCCAGAGCGCTCGCAACGGCGCCGCGACGATCGAGCGGATGCGGGAGGCCTCCGACGAGGAGCTCTTTGACTTGATCGATCGAGAGCTGGACTCCCCCAGAGAGTGAGAGCGAAGCCAGTGTGTAACGAAATCAGCGGAGGGGCACGATGAGCAACGACGAGAAGCTGCGCGATTACCTGAGGCGAGTCACCATCGACTTGCAGGATGCGCGTGCGCGTCTGCGCGACGCGCAGGCTCGAAACAGCGAGCCGATCGCGGTCGTGGGCATCGGTTGCCGCTACCCCGGGGGGATCGGCTCGCCCGAGCAGATGTGGGAACTGGTGCGCGACGGTCGCGATGCCGTCTCCGCGTGGCCGGCCGACCGCGGGTGGGATACCGAGAGCCTGTATGACCCGACCGGCGAACGGCTGGACACCAGTTACGCGTGCGAGGGCGGTTTCCTCTACGACGCCGCCGAGTTCGACGCCGACTTCTTTTCGATCAGTCCCCGTGAGGCGCTGGCGATGGACCCGCAACAGCGACTGCTGCTCGAAGCCGCGTGGGAGGCAATCGAAAGCGCCGGCATCGCGCCCGGCTCACTGCGGGGAAGTCAGACCGGCGTGTTCGTCGGTGGTGCGTTCGACGGCTACGGGATAGGTCCCGCCGGCTCCATCCCGCGTGAGGTGATCGGCCACTACGGCAGCGGCACCTTGAGCAGCGTCATGTCGGGACGCATCTCCTACACCTTGGGGCTGGAGGGCCCCGGCCTTACGATCGACACGGCGTGCTCGTCCTCGCTCGTGGCGTTGCACGTGGCGTGCGGCTCTTTGCGCGCCGGCGAGAGCACACTGGCGCTGGCGGGGGGCGTGGCGTTCATGCCCTCGCCCGCCGTCTTCGTCGAGTTCTCGCGCCAGGGAGGTCTGGCTCCCGACGGAAGGTGCAAGTCCTTTGGCGAGGGCGCCGACGGAGTGGGATGGGGCGAGGGCGTGGGAGTGTTGGTGCTCGAGCGCCTCGCCGACGCTCAGCGCCTGGACCATCCCGTGCTCGCGATCGTGCGCGGCAGCGCTGTCAACCAAGACGGTGCCAGCAACGGCTTGACGGCTCCCAACGGCCCCTCTCAGCAGAGGGTGATCCGTGGCGCGCTGGCCAACGCAAAGCTCGCGCCACACCAGATCGACGCGGTGGAGGCGCACGGCACCGGAACGACGCTCGGTGACCCGATCGAGGCGCAGGCCCTGCTTGCCGCCTACGGTCAGGACCGCCCCCCAGGCGCGCCGCTGTGGTTGGGCTCGATCAAGTCCAACATAGGTCACACCCAGGCAGCGGCCGGGATCGCCGGGGTCATCAAGGTGATCATGGCGATGCGCCACGAACTGTTGCCGAGGACACTGTACGCCGCACAGCCCAGTCGAAACGTGGACTGGTCGGCGGGCTCGGTCGCATTGCTCTCAGAGCCTGTGCCCTGGCCGCGAGGGAGCGAGCCCCGCCGTGCGGGGGTCTCCTCCTTCGGCGTGAGCGGCACCAACGCCCACGTGATCCTCGAGGAGGCCTCGTCCCACTCGCCGGCGCAAGCTCTGGACGGCTCGCCTGGAGATCGCGCTCGCGACGACGATGGCGAGTCCGTCCGCGACGGGCTTGAAGGGACACGCGGCACGGCGTCGGCGCGGCGCGAGCCGACCCCAGGCGAAACGAACGCGTGCCCGCTCGCCGCCGCGGGCGCTCTGCCACTGATCCTCTCCGGCCGCGACGAGCTTGCAGTGCGCGAGCAGGCCGCCGCGCTGGTCGAACTTCATGCAAGAGAACCCGAACACGGACCCGGTGGACATAGCGTTCTCGCTGACCAAGCGCACTCCTTTCGCGGCGCGCGCGGTGGCGATCGGCGAGGAGAGTGGTGTACAGGAGCTGCTTGCGGGTCTGGCGGGGGCCGGCCGCAACGGCGATGTCATCGCGGGGACGGTGTCGCCTGGGAGCGAGGCTGGGATCGTCTTCGTGTTTCCCGGTCAGGGCTCGCAATGGGCGGGCATGGCGCTCGAGCTGAGCGAGCAGTCCGATGTGTTCAGGTCGAGTCTGCACACCTGTGAAGAGGCGCTCGCGCCGCTAGTGGACTGGTCGCTGGAGAGCGTCCTAAGGGGTGGTGAGGAGTGGTTGGGGCGCGTCGACATCGTCCAGCCGGCGCTGTTTGCCGTGATGGTGGCGCTGGCCGATATGTGGCGCGCCTGCGGCGTATCGCCCGATGCGGTCGTCGGTCACTCCCAGGGCGAGATCGCGGCTGCGTGTGTTGCCGGCGGGCTCTCGCTGAAGGATGCGGCGCGCGTCGTGGTGATGCGCTCTCGGGCGCTGGTCGCGCTGGCGGGCGCGGGAAGCATGGTCGCGATCGCGGCGGAGCTTGGCGAGGTCGAGGCACGCATCTCCGCGTTCGAGGGAGAGGTCTCGGTGGCCTCGGTCAACGGTCCTCGCTCCATCGTCATATCGGGCGCTGTAGGCGCGCTGGAGCGGCTGCTCGCCGAGTGCGAGGCCGATGGCGTCAAAGCACGCCGGATTCCCGTCGACTATGCGGCGCACTCGGCTCAGGTCGAGCGAATCCGAGACGAGTTGCTGGCCGGCTGTGCCGTCATCGAGCCGCGCCGCGGCGAGGTGCCCTTCTACTCGACCGTTACCGCCGAGCCGCTCGACACAGGACAGCTCGACGCAGGCTACTGGTATCGAAATCTGCGAGAGCGGGTCGAGTTCCAACGAGCCACGGCGCGTCTGCTTGGGGAGGGCTACAGGACATTCGTCGAGGTGAGCCCACATCCGGTCCTCGCGGTGGGCATGCACGAAACGGTCGAACGCGAACTAGGCGGCCGCCCAAGGGCCTCCGGCGAAGAGGACGCGCCCCCTCCCGGTCCAGAGCAAGGCGGCGAGCTCGCGGATTCCGTGACCCTGCTCGGATCGCTGCGACGCGGAGAGGGCGGTCGGCGGCGCTTTTTCGCCTCGCTCGGCGAAGCGTGGGTGCGCGGCGTGGAAGTCGACTGGGGGCGCCTCTTGGACGGCGGCGGCGCGACTTTGGTGAGGCTGCCGAGCTATCCGTTTCGGCGGCGGCGATATTGGTTGGACGCGTCGACGGGCGCGCCAAGCGCCGCCATCGCGGGCCAGGTGTCGGTGGGACACCCCTTCATGGGCGCCGCGGTCGCCAACGCCGAGAACGACGGCTGGCTGTTGACGGGACGCATCTCGATCGTGGAGGAGCCTTGGATCGTCGATCACACCGCGGCTGGGGCGGTTGTGGTCCCGGGTACCACGTTTGTTGACATAGCGCTCCGCGCTGGCGCACAGGTCGGGTGCGAGCTACTCCAAGACCTGGTCCACGAAGTGCCGCTGGTGCTCTCGCCCGAGCGCCCCGCGGCGCGGTTTCAGGTGGTGTTGGGCGCGGCGGATGAGCTGGGGCGTCGCACGCTGGGCATGTTCAGCGCTCCCGAGGACCCCGAGGCGGGCTCCGAGGAGCCGTGGACCCGCCACGCTCGCGGCGTGCTTGCTCCGGACAGTCACGCGACTCCCGTCGAGGAGGCGCCGCTCGAGCGCCAGGTGCGCTCGCTGGTGCTCGCGAAGTGGCCGCCTTCAGGCGCCGAGGCGATGTCGGTCGAGGAGGTCTATGACTACTTCGCCGGGCTCGGCTTGGAATACGGTCCAGCGTTCCTGTCGATCAGAGCGGTCTGGCATCGCGACGGCGAAGTATTCACCGAGGTGCGCCTGCCCGAGCACGAGCACGAGAAAGCGGGCCGCTTCTACATGCACCCGGCCCTGCTGGACGCGTCCCTGCAGGCGTGTGCGGTGTTGATGCGCGCCGAACATCCGGCCGCTCCAGAGTTCGGCGTGATGCCCTTCGCTTGGACGCGCGTGCGCCTGCACAGCCCCGGGGCGTTCTCGGTACGCGCTCGCGTGGTGCACACCGAGCACGGTGGCTATTCGCTCGCCACGTTCGACGAGCGGGGCCAGATCGTGCTCTCGGCCGAATCGGTGGTGCTGCGACGGATAACCCCGGCAATGTTGCGCCAAATGCACGGCGCCGGGCCCCAATCGCTGCACCGCCTGGAGTGGGCGGCCGCCGCACCTGAGACGCCGTCCGGTGAGGGCTCCGTCACCGCTACGGCGTCCGACACCGCGCTGCACGCGTGTTGGGAGATGCTCGACGAGTACCGACTCGCCAACGGCGAGGCTCCGCTGATCGAGCCGCAGGCGCGCGTGCCGGATGTCGTGCTCGCGTGCTTCGGGGTCGCCGGTTCCGTCGACGGCGACCCGCCACACGGATCGCGCGTGGTCCTCCAGCGAGCCGTCTCGCTGGTGCGGCGATGGATCGCCGACGAGCGCTTGGAAGGCTCGCGCTGCGTGATATTGACAAGACGAGCCGTGTCCACCGGGGCGCACGAGGGGATCGGCGATCTCCTGGACGCGCCCCTGTGGGGCCTGATGCGATCGGTCCAGTCTGAGCATCCCGGCAGGTTCGTCCTGCTCGACCTGGACGGCGCCGGCATCGATCCGAGCGCGATCGCGCGCGCTCTCGCCACGGGCGAGCCCCAGGCGGCGCTGCGTGCGGGCAAGCTGCTCGTGCCGAGGTTGCGCCCCGCTCGCGACGTCGGCGCCGCCGCGGCCGCCCCCGCGGCTGGGCGCGCGGGCGCGGATGGGCCGAGCGTCCCCCAGGATCTCGACCGGGCGGTCAACGAGATCGGAAGGTGCCCGTCCGGGCGGCCGGGCAGCGTGTTGATCACAGGCGGCACGGGACTGATCGGAGCCGCTCTGGCCAGGCATCTGGTGAGCGAGCACGGCGTACGCAGCGTAATGCTCGCCGGCAGGATGGGGCCGGAGGCGCCCGAAGCGGAGACCCTGAAGGCCGATCTCCGCGGCTTGGGCGCGGAGGTGGGGCTGTTCGCGTGTGACGTCTCCGATCGCGAACAGGTCGCGAAGCTGATTGCTTCGGCGCCGCGGGAGTACCCCCTGAGTGCCGTCATCCACGCGGCGGGCGTGCTCGACGACTGCGTGATCGACGCGATGACGCCCGCGCACATAGATCGAGCGCTGGCTCCCAAGCTTGACGGGGCCTGGCATCTGCACGAGCTGACCCAAGACCTCGAGCTCTCGGCGTTCGTGCTGTTCTCGGCCGGGGCAGGCACGATCGGCAGCCCGGGACAGGGCAACTACGCGGCCGCGAGCGCGTTCCTCGACGCGCTGGCCGCGTATCGGCGCGAACAGGGCCTGCCCGGCTCCTCGATGGCCTGGGGCTTGTGGGCGGGAGGGCTGGCCGGAGAGCAGACGGCCGCCGATGCCGCCCGCTTCGAGCAGGCCGGCCTACTCGCGCTCTCGGTAGAAGAAGGGCTCGAGCTGTTCGACGCCGCCTACCTGGTTGGTGAGCCCCTCACGCTTCCGATGCGCGTCAACGTCGGCGCTCTGCGAGCCAGGGCCAAGAGCGGCATGCTTCCGCCGCTGTTCAGCGCCATGGTCGGCGCGCTCCCGCTCTCGCCGGCGCAGAGCGCCGAGCGCTCGCTCGTTCGGCGCCTGGCGAGCACGCCCGAATCCGAGCGGGGGCGCGTTGCGCTCGATCTGGTTCGGGCTGAGGTGGCCGCGGTTTTGGGCCATTCGTCGGCCGAGGAGATCGACCCCGATCGCGCCTTCAACGAGCTGGGATTCGACTCGCTGACGGCCATCGAGCTGCGTAACCGCCTGATCGCGATGAGCGCTGTCCAGCTGCCCGCGACGCTCGCGTTCGACTATCCCTCCGCGCAAGCCCTCAGCGAGTTCCTGTTGGAGCGGGTCGCCTTGGAGATCGACGGGCGCCCGGAGAGCGCTCCCAGCGAGACCGACGTGCGCGGCGCATTCGCCTCGATACCGCTCGACCGCCTGCGAGAGGCCGGCGTCCTGGACACGCTAATGCAGCTTGCGGGCTTGGCCGAGTCGCCGCAAGCGAGCCTGGAAGAGGACGCGGCCGCGCAGGTCGATGAGCTGGATCTCGCAAGCCTCGTCGAGCTCTCGCTCGGATCCGAGACCGCCGTCGATGAGCCGGTGGGCGGCAGATGAGCACCTCGCCGGAGAAGGTGGTGGAGGCGCTGCGCGCCTCGGTCAAGGAGACGCAAAGGTTGCGGCGCCAGAACCGGGAGCTGCTCGCCGCCGCGCACGAGCCGGTCGCGATCGTCGGCATGAGCTGTCGCCTGCCGGGGGGCGTGCGCTCCGCCGAGGAGCTGTGGGAGCTGCTGGCCGCGGGAGGCGACGGCATCGCCGAGTTCCCGACAAACAGAGGCTGGGACCTCGAGCAGGTCTACCACCCCGATCCAGACCATCCCGGCACCAGCTATGTGCGCGAAGGCGGCTTCCTGCACGACGCGGACGAGTTCGACGCCGAGTTCTTCAGGATCAGTCCGCGGGACGCGCTTGCGATGGACCCGCAACAGCGCCTGTACCTGGAAGCGAGCTGGGAGGCGCTCGAGCACGCAGGCATCGACCCGGGCTCGCTGCGCGGCACTCAGACAGGAGTGTTCGCGGGAGTCATGTATCAGGACTATCCGATCGATCCGGAGCTCAACAGTCGCGGCGGCGGGAAAATCGCCTCGAGCAACTCGGGCAGCATCGTCTCGGGGCGCATGGCCTACCTGTTCGGGCTGGAGGGCCCGACGATGACGGTTGATACGGCCTGCTCCTCGTCGCTTGTGGCCTTGCACCTGGCCTGTCGCGCGTTGCGCTCGGGAGAGTGCTCGATGGCGCTCGCGGGCGGCGTCACGACGATGGCCCAGCCGAGCCTGTTCATCGGCTTCAGCATGCAGCGGGTCGTCTCTCCGGACGCGCGCTGCAAGCCGTTCGCCGACGCCGCCGACGGATCGAACTGGAGCGAGGGCGTGGGTATCGTCGTGCTGGAGCGACTCTCCGACGCCCAGCGTCTGGGTCACTCCGTGCTGGCGGTGATACGAGGCAGCGCGGTCAACCAGGACGGCGCCAGCAACGGCTTCAACGCCCCCAACGGGCCCGCTCAGCAGAGGGTGATTCGCAAGGCACTCCTCGACGCGGGACTCCAAGCCGCCGACATCGACGCCGTCGAGGCGCACGGAACGGGGACGCGGCTGGGCGATCCGATCGAGGCCCAGGCGCTGCTCGCGACCTACGGGCAGCGGGAGGGTCAGCCCCCGCTTCGTCTCGGCGCGGCCAAGTCGAACATCGGACACACCCAGGCCGCCGCGGGGGTCGTCGGGGTGATCAAGATGGTCATGGCGATGCGCCACGGCACCTTGCCCAAGACGCTATACATCGACGCTCCCTCTCGTCACGTCGATTGGTCGCTCGGCGCCGTGAAGCTCCTCACCGAGTCAGAGCCGTGGTCGGCCGGCGAGCGGCCAAGACGCGCGGGGATCTCCGCCTTCGGGATGAGCGGCACGAACGCTCATCTGATCCTCGAGGAGGCCCCGGCGCCCCCAGCGCGCGCCGAACCGGAGCTCCCCGGCTTGGCGCTGATCCCGTGGCTGCTCTCGGCCAAGACCGAGCGCGCGTTGCGAGACCAAGCCGAGCGCCTGCTCGCCCACTGCGCGGCTCGGCCGCGGCTCGAACCGCTCGACGTCGGGTTCTCGCTTGCGACAGGTCGCGCCGCGTTCGAGCACCGCGCAGCGGTGCTCGGCGCCGACCGCGAGCGTCTGCTCGACGGCTTGAGTGCGCTGGCGTCGGGCGAGACCGCGCCCGGCGCGATGCGCGCGAGCGCCAGGGCGGGCAGGACGGCCTTCATGTTCACCGGTCAGGGCTCCCAGCGGGCCGGGATGGGGGCTGTCCTGTACGACACGTTCCCGGTGTTCAAGGCCGCGCTCGACGAGCTGTGCGACTTGCTCGATCCGCACCTCGGCCGTTCACTGAAGGCGCTCATGTTCGCCGCCGAGGGCTCTCCCGAGGCCGCGCTGCTCGCACGGACCGAGTTCACGCAGGCGAGCCTGTTCGCGTTCGAGCTGGCCCTGTTCAGGCTCGTGCGCTCGCTGGGGTGCAAGCCAGACGCCGTGATCGGCCATTCGGTCGGGGAGATCGTCGCGGCGCACGTCGCGGGCGTCTTCTCTCTGCAGGACGCCTGCGCGCTGGTCGCGGCGCGCGGCCGCCTGATGGGAGACTTGCCTCAGGGTGGTGCGATGGTCGCCGTTCAGGCATCCGAGCACGAGCTTCGGAAGTCCCTGGAGGGGTTCGAGCAGAGCGTTTGCATCGCGGCTGTGAATGGTCCCCGCGCGGTTGTGATCTCAGGCGAGGAGCAGGCGGTTCTCGAGCTCGAGGCGCTGTGGGCGGCGCGCGAGCGCAAGACGCGTCGCCTGGAGGTGAGTCACGCTTTTCACTCCCACCTGATGGAGCCGGCGCTCGAGAGCTTTGGCGAGGTCGCGCGCGCATTGCGCTTCGAGGAGCCGGAGATCCCGATCGTCTCGAACGTCACCGGCGCCCACGCGGACCGGGCTGAGATCGCCACACCCGAGTACTGGGTGCAGCACGCCCGCCGGCCGGTTCGCTTCGCCGAAGGAATCGGTGCGCTGGCGGCGGCGGGCGTGGTCCGCTTTCTGGAGCTGGGTCCCGACGGTGTCCTCGCCGCCGCGGCGCGAGACTGCCTGGTCGACGACGCGCAAGAGCGCGCGCTCGTGCTCTCCAGCGGGCGCGCCCGGCGAGCGGAAGGCGAGGCGTTCGTCTCCTTTCTCTGCGAGGCCCACATGGATGGTGTGGCGGTTGACTGGTCGGCGCTGTTCGACGGTCGCGGCGCGAGCCGGGTGGAGCTGCCCAGCTATCCCTTTCAACGTCGGCGCTATTGGCATGAGCTGTGGAGTGGCGCGAGCGACCTTTCGGCGACCGGTCTCGTGAGCTCCGACCATCCCTTGCTCGGGGTCGAGATCGCCTTGGCGGACGGTCGCGGCTGGGCGTTCGCGGGCTGTCTCTCGTCGCGCGCGCAGCCGTGGCTGGCCGATCACGCCGTGCTCGGTACGGTGCTGTTGCCCGGCACCGGATGCGTCGAGCTCGCCCTCGCGGCCGGTCGGCGCGTCGGCTGGGAGGTTCTGCGGGAGCTGGTTCTCGAGGCGCCGCTGACGCTAGGGAGGGACACCGCGGTCCAGGTCCAGGTCACGATCGGCGAGGCCGAGGAGTCGGGGCTGCGAAGCGTCGCTGTCCACGCCCGCCAGGCGCCGGCACCGGAGGGGAGCGAGATCGAGCGCGAGTGGCTCTGTCACGCTCGCGGCGTTCTGGCGCGCTCGGTGGAGCGCGAGCCAATCGACGCCGAGCTGGAGCGTCTGCGCGGCGAGCGCTGGCCTCCCGAGGGCGCGCGCACGCTCGAGACGGCGTCGCTCTACGAGCATCTGGGCATGGTCGGGTTGGAATACGGCCCCGCCTTCCAGGGCCTCACGGCCGCGTGGGTGCGCGGCGAGGAGATATTCACCGAGGTTGCACTCGACGGGGACCAAGCCGAGCGAGCGAGCCGCTACGGGCTGCATCCGGCTCTGTTCGACGCGGCCTTGCACGGCGCTCTGCTGGGCATCGGCGAGGAGATGAAGCAAGAGCAACTACGGCTGCCCTTCCTGCTGAAGGGGGTCCGGCTCTACGAAACGGGCGCGCGCTCCTTGCGCGTCCGTCTGCGGGTCGTGGGTGAGTCCGAGGTCGATCTGCTGGCGCTCGACGAGACGGGTGCGCCGGTGCTGAGCGTCGCCTCGATTTTGGCGCGCCCCGTCGACGCGCGCAAGCTGCAAGCCGCCGGGCGCGCTCGGCGCGACTCGCTGTTCGCCCTGCGCTGGGTGTCTATCGCGCTCGGAGATCGCGCGGCGCAGCCAAGTCGCGGCGGCGGGCCGCTCACGCTCGCCGCGCTCGGTGACGCGCACAGCTTGTCTTCGGAGCGCGCGCTCGAGCGCTACGCCGACGTGGACGCGCTGCGGGAGGCGATCGAGGCCGGCACGCGGTCGCCCGAGGCGGTGCTCGCGTCGGTCGCGCTTGGTGAGGAGCCGGCGGGCGGTGAGGGGACCTCCGGAATGGCGCGGGCGGCACATGAGCGGGCGCAACGCACGCTCGCACTTCTGCAGCGGTGGCTGGAGTGGGAGGGATGCCCCCGATTGGTTCTGCTGACCCGCGGGGCCATGGCGGTCGACGGCGCCGAGGCGCCCGATCCCGTGTCCGCGTGTGTGTGGGGGCTCGCGCGCAGCGCCCAGCTCGAGCACCCCGGTCGCGTGTTGCTGGTCGATCTCGATCGCGAGCTCGAGCACGAGGAGATTTCGTGGCCGGCGCTTGTGGAGTGCGATGAGCCGCAAATCGCGCTGCGCGGCGGCCGTGCCTACGCGCCTCGCCTGGCGCCTTTCACGCCGGTTGCCGGTGCCCCTGCCCAGTCGCCCGATCCCGAGGGCACGGTCCTGATCACCGGTGGCACGGGTGGGCTCGGGCGGCTCGTGGCGCTCCATCTGGCACGCCGGCACGGCACGCGCCACCTACTGCTCCTAAGCCGTCGCGGGGGGAGTGCGCCGGGAGCCGAGGATCTGATC
The DNA here is from genome assembly GCA_963753145.1 of uncultured Solirubrobacterales bacterium. Taxonomy (GTDB): domain Bacteria; phylum Actinomycetota; class Thermoleophilia; order Solirubrobacterales; family Solirubrobacteraceae; genus Palsa-744. The sequence goes on along the minus strand of CAVWAX010000001.1, from coordinate 1,512,829 downwards.
GAGGAGCTGGGCCGGCTGGGGTGCGAGGCGCAGGCGATGGCGTGCGACGTGGCCGATCGCGACGCGCTCGCGCGCGTGCTCGACTCGATCCCCAACACGCGCCCGCTCACGGCCGTGATCCACACCGCCGGCATCGTCGAGGACGGCTTGATCGGCTCGCTCGACGCGGGCCGGCTCGAGCGAGCGATGCGGCCGAAGGTCGATGCGGTCGTGAATCTGCATGAGTTGACCTCGCATCTGTCGCTGTCGGATTTCGTGCTGTTCTCCTCGATCTCCGGGGTCATCGGCAGCCCGGCACAGGCAAACTACGCCGCCGCCAATTCGTTCATGGACGCTTTCGCCGCTCACCGCCGGGCAGAAGGGCTCAGCAGCATCTCGCTTGCTTGGGGCGCTTGGAGCCAGGACGCAGGGATGGTCGGGGAGCTCGACCGGCTCGGCGTCTCGCGGCTGAAGCGCCTCGGCCTGCAACCGCTCTCGCGCGAGGAGGGCTTGGAGCTGATGGACCTCGCCCGCGGCACCGCGGAGCCGATGCTCGCACCCGTGAGCGTGGACGCGATGGCGCTGCGTGCGCACGCCCGCGCAGGTGTGTTGCCGGCGATGTTGCGCGAGATGGTTGCCGGCTCGGCGGGGCGCGTGACCGACACGCGAGGGGGCGGCGCGCTCGCCGGGCGCCTGGCGGGGCTCTCGCCGGAGGAGCGCCAGGCGGTCGTGCTAGGGCTGGTGCGCGGTCAGGTGGCGGCTGTGCTCGGGCACGAGTCCGCCGATGCGGTCGATCCTGAGATCGCGTTCGGGGAGCTGGGGTTCGACTCGCTGGCTAGCGTCGAACTGCGCAACCAGCTCGAACAAGCCGCCGGCATCCGGCTCGAGGCCTCGCTCGTGTTCGAGCGCCCGACTGTTGCTGGGCTGGCGGCGGCCTTGACGGAGCGTCTGTCGGCCGAGCGTCTCGGGGCCGCCGAGCAGGAGCGGGCTGGAGAGCGCCCGGGCACACTGTGTGCGCTGCTCGACAAGGCCCGCACGGATGGGCGGGTCGGGGATTTCATGCGCACGCTCGTCGTTCTCTCCGAGTTTCGCGAGGGCTTCGAGGAGCCGCCGGAATCCGACCGCTCCGCCGAGCCGGTCGTGCTCTCCAGCGCGGGCGAGCAGCCGGGTCTGGTGTGTGTGCCGTCGGTGCTGGCCATCTCCGGTCCCCAGCAATATCTGGGCCTCGCCGCGGCGCTGCGCGGGATTCGCGCGGTGGCCGTGTCAACTCTGCCGGGCTTCAACGAGGGGGAGTCGGTGCCCGCGAATCTGAGCGCCTCGGTGGAGGCGCACGCCGAGGCGATCCGATCCTTTGCGGGCGAGCGGGGGGTCGTGTTGGCGGGACATTCGACCGGTGGCCTGCTCGCACGCGCGATCGCCGAGCGCTTGGAGGGCTCCGGCGCGGTCAGAGGCCTGGTGCTCGTGGACAGCTTCTCGACGCGTCCCGAGGTGCTCGCCGCCGTACTCGAGGGTGTCATGGCTGGAATGCTCAGCCGCTCCGACGCTCACATCCCGATGACCGACGAGCGCCTGACGGCGATGGGCGTGTATTCGCGTCTGCTCGGCGAATGGGAGCCGCGCGAGATTACGACGCCAACCCTTCTCGTGCGGGCGCGGGACCCACTCGCGGGCCTGCCCGCGCGCTCCTCCGAGGACACTCTCTGGCGCCTCGCGGACGCCTCCGTGGAGGCGCCCGGGGACCACTTCACCGTCATGGAGGAGCACGTGGGCGCCACCGCGCGGGAGATCGAGCGGTGGCTGCTGGGCATTCTCGCGGCGGGGGTGCCCGCATGAGCTGAGAGGGATCGCGCAGCGCGGGTCGCGAGGGGGTGCGCGGCGGCAGGCCGGCCGAACGTTCGCTCGGCGGGAAAGCAAGCTTCTGAGGAGGATCGAGATGGGCGGTATCGCGGGATGGGTCGACTTCGGCAGGGACCTGACGCACGAGCGCGAGAGCGCTCAGGCGATGACGGACACGATGAGCCGGCGCGGGCCGGATGGGGAAGGCCTGTGGATCTCCCCGCACGCCGCGATCGGCAGTCGCCGCTTGGCGATCGTTGACCGTGCCGGGGGAGCCCAGCCGATGGTCGAGGGGGACACCGTCATCGTCTACAACGGCGAGCTCTACAACGACCGGGAGCTGCGGCGAGAGCTGGAGGCTCTGGGTCACGCGTTCAAGACCGCCGGCGACACCGAGGTCGTGCTGCACGCCTATCTGGAGTGGGGTCTGGACCTGGTGGACAGGCTCGTCGGTATGTACGCGTTCGCCGTTTGGGACGAGAAAGCCCAGGAGTTGAGCTTGGTTCGAGACCGCTTCGGCGCCAAGCCGCTGTATTACTACCCGCTGCCCGACGGCCTGCTGTTCGGCTCCGAGCCGAAGGCGATCCTCGCCAACCCACTCGCAAAGCGAGCGCTCGACCCGTTGGGACTGTGCGGCTTTCTGAGCTTCACCAACGCCCCCGAAGGACGCACGATGTTCGCCAACCTGTTTGACCTGGCGCCCGGGCACTGCGCGCGCTTCTCCAGAGCAGGGTTCACAAAGCGTCGCTACTGGCAGCTGGAGGCTCGTCCGCACACGGACGACCTCCCGAGGACGATCGCGACCGTGCGGGAAATGCTCGAGGAGATCGTCACTCGCCAGATGCTCAGCGATGCGTCCTCGTGCGTGCTGTTGTCGGGAGGGCTCGACTCGAGCGTGCTGACCGCGCTCGCACAGCGCACGCCGCAAAACGGAGGCGCTGAGCGGTTGCGCACCTTCGCGCTCGACTTCGACAGCTACGTCGAGAACTTCCAGCCGGACCTGGCCCGCGCAACCCCCGACAAGCCGTTTGCCCAGCAGGTCGCGGACCACGTCGGCTGTGAGCACAGCCACATCTTTGTCGGCATCGACCAGCTGTGCGATGCCGGCATCCGCGCCTCGGTGCTGCGTGCGTGGGACCTGCCGAACCCGCTTGGCGACATGGACATCTCGCTGTATCTCCTTTTTCAGGGGGTTCGAGAGCAAGCGACTGTGACACTCTCCGGCGAGGGCGCCGACGCCCTGTTCGCCGGGTCGGCCTGGGCGCACGATCCGGATCTGCTCGAGCTGCCGATCTTCCCGTGGATGTCCTTGGAGATGAAGCGGGGCTCGCAACTGATGAGCATGTTCAGCCAAGACCTGGTCGAACGCCTGAACCCGATTCAGTACGTTCTCGACCTCTACCAAGAAGCGCTCACGCTGGTCCCCCGACTGGAGGGGGAGGACGGCGAACAGGCGCGCAGGCGGGAGTTCGCCCACTTCGACCTGACCATCTTCATGCGGCGTTTGCTCGAGCGCAAGGATCGCATGAGCATGGCCAACGGCGTCGAGGTGCGCCTGCCCTATTGCGACCACCGTCTGGTGGAGTACGTGTTCAACGCTCCGTGGGCGATGAAGACGTGCGACGGTCGCGAAAAGAGCCTGTTGCGCAAGGCTTCCGAGGACCTGCTGCCAGAGCCGGTGCTGATGCGCCGCAAGGCGGTCTTTCCCGCCACCCAGGACCAGACCTATGACCGAGCCTTGCGTGAGGAACTGGCACGGATCCTCGACTCGGGGGCTGAGGATCCCGTGCGGGCGCACCTCAACGTCGAGGCGGCGCGTACGGTGATCGACGGGTCCGCTCCGGACGCTGAGCTGCCCACGGCGCGCGGCAGGTTCGAGATGGCGGTATGGCTGAACGCGTGGCTGAAGGACTACGGGTTGGACCTGGCGGAAGTGTGAGCTCTGCTACTCCCCGCGCCAGCGCGGAGTGCGCTTCTCGGCGAACGCGGCCATCCCCTCGCGCAGGTCGCGCGAGGCGAACGAGGCGCGGCGCAACTCGATCAACTCTGCTTCCACGTCCTTGGTCAGGCCGTCGCGCCCGTCCAGCAGGGCGGCGATCACGCGCTTGTTGCCGGTCTGCGATAACGGCGCGTTGCCGGCCATCTCGCCGGCGAGCTCGAGCACGATCGCGTCGAGCTCCTCGGCGGGGACCGCGCGGTTGACCAGACCCCACTGCTCGGCGGTCGCGGCGCCGACGTAGCGCCCGAGCAGGAACAGCTCGCGGGTGCGCGCCGCGCCGATCGCGTCGATGAAGCGGCGCAGGCCCGTGTGCGAGTAGACGAGCCCCAGCTTGGCCGGGGGCATCCCGAGCTTGATGTCGTCCTTGGCCACGCGCAGGTCGCAGGCCAGCGCAAGCTCCAGGCCGCCACCGATCGTGTGACCGGGCAAGGAGGCGAGCGTCGGGTAGGGGAATGCCTCGAGCGCTTCGATCGCTTCGGTGAACGGGTGTGCGACCAGGGCCTCGGCGCGCTCCTCGAAATCCTCGTCGGGGATCTCGCCGATGTCATAGCCGGCCGAGAACATCCCGCCGGCGCCGGTCACGATCACGCAACGCGCGTCCGCCGCGGGCGCCCCCAGTTCGGCGAGCGTGGCGGTGATCGCGTCGAGGATCGGGTGGTCGAGCGCGTTGCGCTTGGCGGGGTTGTCGATCGTCAAGCGGACCACCCCCTGCGAGGGGCGATCGATCAGCAGCTTGCCGTCGGCCAGCCGGGTGGTCTGTGGTGGGGCGCTCGGAGCCACGGCGCGGAAGGGTACTCCACGATCGCTCGCGAGTCGCGCACCGGCCCGCAGATCCGCCTAATTAGGCTGGTGCGACGCTATTCGAGTAGGACCAGGGTGTCGCCCTCGTTGACCGCTTGGCCCTCCTCGCAGAGGATCTCCACGACCTTCCCCGCGTCCTCGGCCTCGACCGGCATCTCCATCTTCATCGACTCCAGGATCGCGACCGTGTCGCCCTCCTCGATCTGATCGCCCACGGCACACTCGATCTTCCAAACCGTGCCGGTGATGTGAGCCTCTACCTCAGCCACGCCTATCGACCTCCAGGGACGCCTACGGGGAAACGGCGTCCCCCTTCGCGAAATGGGTGGAGTCGCCGTTGGATGACAGCGGGGAGAATACCCGCCATGGCCAACCGATCATGAGCTCGGACCTGTTCGTCATCGTCGCCGCCCATAACGAGGCCGATCGCATCGAGGCGACGCTCGCCGCGCTTGCGGCCGCGTTCCCAGGGGCGTCGCTGTGGGTCGCCGACGACGGCTCCTCCGACGGCACCGCCGCGATCGCCGAAGCCGCGGGCGCCACGGCGGTGCGCAGCGAGCGGACGATCGGCAAGGGCGGCGCGGTCACGCTCGCGGCCAGGCGGGCGATGGCGGCCGAGCGGCCGCTGGCTCTGCTCTGCGACGGAGACCTGGGCGCCTCCGCGGCGCGGTTGGGACCGCTGGTGGAGGCTGTGCGCCAGGGAGAAGGCGAGCTCGCCGTGGCGGCCTTCTCAAGGCGCCTCGGCGGTGGCTTCGGCCTGGCGGTCGGCTTCGCCCACTGGGCGATCCGCAGGCGCTGCGGGCTCGACACGCGCGCGCCGATCTCGGGGCAGCGGGCGATGAGCGCCCAAACGCTCGCCCGCGTGCTCCCGTTCGCTCGCGGCTATGGCATGGAGATCGGCATGACGATCGACGCCATGCGCCTGGGCGCGCGCGTGCAGGAGATCGATCTCGACCTCTCCCACCGCGCGACGGGCCGCACGTTCGGCGGGTTCGTCCACCGTGGGCGCCAGCTGGTGGACTTCGTGCGTGTTTACATCTCCAGGAGATAGGGTCGCCTGAACCGATGATTCTCGCCATCGACCAGGGCACCACCGGCACCACGTGCATCGTCTTCGACGAGCGCGCCGAGCCGGTCGGGCGCGCCTATCGCGAGTTCACCCAGCACTTTCCCCAACCGGGCTGGGTCGAGCACGACGCGCGCGAGATCTGGGAGGTCACGCACGCGGTCGCCGGCGAGGCGCTCGCCGACGCCCAGGTGCGCCCCGGCGAGCTCGCGGCGGTCGGCATCGCAAACCAGCGCGAGACCGTGTGCGTTTGGGATCCGGCGACCGGCGAGCCGCTGCACAGGGCGATCGTGTGGCAGGACCGGCGCACGGCCGCGCGCTGTGAGGAGCTGCGCGAGGCCGGCCACGAGCGGCTGGTGCGCGAGCGGACCGGCCTGGTCCTCGACCCCTACTTCTCGGCCACCAAGATCGAGTGGTTGCTGGACCACGTGGAGGGCCTGCGCGAGCGCGCCCGCGACGGTCGGGCCGTGTTCGGCACGATCGACGCCTGGCTCATCTTCAAGCTCTGCGGCGAGCACGTCTGCGACCCCTCCAACGCGTCGCGCACGATGCTCTATGACATCGGCGCGCGCCGCTGGGATCCGGACTTGTTGGCGCTGCTTGACATCCCCGAGCGCTCGCTCCCGCGCGTCGCAACCAGCGCGGGTCAGATCGCTCAGACACGCCCCGAGGCCCTGCACGGACACGCCGCGCCGCTGGCTGGCGTGGCGGGCGACCAGCAGGCGGCGCTGTTCGGTCAGGGCTGCGTCGAGCCGGGCATGGCCAAGAACACCTACGGCACCGGCTCATTCGTGCTGCTCAACACGGGCTTCGCGCCGCCCGCGCCGGCGCCCGGGCTGCTCGGCACGCTGGCCTGGGGGATCGGCGGCTCCACCAGCTACGCCCTGGAGGCCTCGATCTTCGTGACGGGCGCCGCCGTGCAGTGGTTGCGCGACGGCCTCGGCGTGATCGAGCGCGCGAGCGACACCGAAGCGCTTGCGGCCTCCCTGCAGGGCAACGACGGCGTGTACTTCGTGCCGGCGCTCACCGGCCTCGGCTCGCCGCACTGGGACCCCCACGCGCGCGGCACGATCGTCGGGCTCACGCGCGGCAGCGGCCGGGCGCACCTGGCGCGCGCGACCCTCGAGGCGATCGCCTACCAGGTGCTCGACGCGCTGGCGGCGATGGGGGAGGGGGCCCGCGAGCCGCTGCGCGAGCTGCGCGTCGACGGCGGCGCCACGGCCAACGCGTGGCTGATGCAGTTCCAGGCCGACGTGCTCGACGTGCCCGTCTCGGTGGCCCACCTGGCCGAGACGACCGCCTTTGGCGCCGCGGCGCTGGCGGGCGTAGGGATCGGCGCGTGGACGATCTCCGACATCCGCGACGCCCGTCGCGAGGGCGCCCGCTATGAGCCGAACATGGGCCCCGACGAGCGCGAAGCGTTGCTGTCCGGATGGGCCGATGCCCTAGCTCGAGCGAGGTCTCGATGACGCTGTTCCGACCCGTACATGTACGGGTCGGCCGAGTGGCGCATGCGCCACTCGGGCCATCGCCGCATGCGGCGATGGCTTCCCCAAATGGACGGGCGTAACTTTGTCCGCCCGCGGTGTAAGGCCCTCTAGATGACGGATTTGTCCCCGATGCGCGAACAGGTCTACTCCGATCCGCGACCCAAGGAGTACTTCGACCGCTTCCACGAGCGCGCGCGCACTCGCGAACCGGACTGGGTCTACGAGGCGACGCGGCTGCTCACCTCGATCTACGCCTACACGTTCTTCAGGGCGCGCCCGATCTCGACCGAGAAGGTCCCCGGCTCGGGCGCGGTGATCCTCGCGCCCAACCACTTCTCCTTCATGGACCACTTCCTGATGGGCTGCTACATCCGGCGCAAGGTCCGCTTCATGGCCAAGTCGCAGCTGTTCAAGCCGCCGATGCAGTTCGTCTACACCCACGGCGGCGTCTTCCCGGTCCGCAGGGGAGCACGCGACGAGGAGATGTTCGTCACCGCCAAAGCGATCCTCGCGCGCGGCGGCGCGATCACGATGTACTGCGAGGGCGGACGCTCGCGCGACGGCAAACTGGCCGAGCACGCCAAGGCCGGCATCGGACGCCTCGCGCTGGAAACCGGCGCCCCGATCGTGCCGATCGCGATCCACGGCTCGTCGCGCATCCGCAACTGGAAGCGCCTCCAGTTCCCCCAGGTCACCATCCAGTACGGCGACCCGATCCGCTGGGAGCCGATCGAGGACGCCACCCGCTCCCAGCAGCAGGCAGTGGCCGATGCGGTGCTCGACGAGATAAAGACGCTCTACTACGGCCTGGAGCGGCACGGCCGCAAGAAGACCCTCCAAAAGGCGCGCGAGCAGCGCCGGGCCGCGCTCAAGGCCAAGGGCGCCGCGGCGGCCTAGACAATCGGGGGCCGGGCGCGCGCCCGACCCCCGGAAGAAGCGTCTAGGAAGTCATCCCGACGAACTGTCCGCCGGTGACGTTGAGCACCTGGCCGTGCACGTAGTTAGACCAAGGCGAGCACAGGAAGAAGACGCCGCCGGCGGCCTCCTCGGGCGTGCCAGGGCGTCCGAGCGGGATCAGCATCGAGGCCATTCCGCGCATCTGCTCGGGGATCCCAAGCTGGACCTTCTCGCCGCCGATTTCCATCGTGTTGTCCTCGACCTTGGCGGCCGTCAGGCGCGTCTCGATGAAGCCGAAGGCGACGGCGTTGCAGTTGACCTTGAACTGGCCCCACTCCTTGGCGAGCGTCTTGGTCAGGCCGACGACGCCCGACTTGCCGGCCGAGTAGTTGGCCTGGCCAGCGTTGCCCATCGTGCCCGAGATCGAAGAGATGTTGACGATCTTGCGGAACACCTCGTTGCCTTCCTCGCGCTCTTTCTTGGCGGGCTCGCGCAGGTGCGGCGCGGCGGCGCGAATGACCTTGAAGGGCACGATCAGGTGGATGTCGAGCATCTTCTGGAACTGCTCATCTGACATCTTGTGGATCGGCGCGTCGATCGTGTAGCCGGCGTTGTTGACGATGATGTCGATCTTGCCGAACGAGTCGATCGCCTTGGCGATCAGCTGCTCGGGCGCGTCGCCCTTGGTCAGGTCGCCCGAGAACACGGCGGTCTCGCCTTTGATCTCCTGCGCCGCCTGCTCGGCCACGTCGCCGTCGAGGTCGTTGATGAGGACCTGCGCGCCCTCCGCGACGAGCAGCTCAGCCGTAGCGCGCCCGATGCCGCGCGCCGAGCCGGTCACGATCGCGGACTTGCCGTCGAGTACTCCCATAGCTTCAATTCTCCTTGTAGTGGTCGGTGCTCGGAGACTATCCGCCCGGCCAACCTGATGCTCCCAACCGCCTCGCGCGAAGCGCGAGAACTGCTTGGACTTGGCGCGGCGTCAGCCGACGATCGTGCCGAAGTCCTGCGTGTACATCCCGCCGGCCTGGCCGCTTGACATCGAACGAGGTAGGTCGGTGTCGACCCCGACGCCGGTGTAGCGGAAGGAGCCGTTGAGGATGTTCGCGCGGTGTCCCGGAGATTCCATCCACGCTTTGACGATGCCCTTGGGGGTGCCCAGCCAGAGGGTGCCCCAGGCGATGTTCTCGCCGAGCGTGTAGCCCACATTGCCGTTGGGGATGAAGCCGCTGGCTTCGATGCGAGTCAAGAGCGTTGAGCCGGTCGGGCTGACGTGCGAGAAGTAGTCGCGCGCGTCCATGTCCCTGGAGTGCCCCAGCGCCGCCGCGGCCAGGCGCGGGTCTTCGATCAAGGCGCTCTCGCCGAAGCGGATGCGTTCGTCGTTGACCAAGCACAGCGTCGCTGCGACGACGCTCGCGATGTCGCTGGAGGTTGGAGCCATGTTGGCGTTCGGGCATTCGTCGGCCGCCGTCGCCGGACGCGTCCGCCCTGTGAGGTGTAAGGACTGCTTGTGCGCGTGGTGCTTGTGCTTGCGGCGGCGCTTGGAGTGTTTGTGCGGCGCCCGATGGATCGTCTCGTGGCGCACGCGCCCTTTGCCCGCACGCGAACGCGTGCCCGCGGCGCCCGCGTCTGGCATCAGGATCAGCGCGAGCAGGGCCACGAGGGCGAGGACAGCGACGGACGCGAGGCGGCGATTCACGCTTCATGCATCGGCAGCCTCTCGCCGCTTGCTTAATCTGGAGCGCCCGCCTGGACCGAATGTTGCGTCGCGCGCACCCCATACACTCACTCGCGATGGCAAGCGATCCCGCAACCCAGGCGAGCGGCCCGAGATCCGATGTCGCGAGCGCGAGCGGCGTGCTCCCCGCTCAGCGCCTGCGCGAGGCCGTCAGCGAAGGCGCGATCAGCGCCGGCGACTGGCGCATACCGCTGGAGTCGATCCAGCCCGCCAGCCTTGACCTGCGCCTTGGAGCGTCCGCGTGGGCGTTGCGCTGCAGCTTCCTGCCCGACTCGGGCTCGACCGTCGAGGAGAAGATCGAGGATCTCGCCTTCGACGAGATCGACCTGCGCGACGGCGCCACGCTCGAGCGTGATCGCCCCTATCTGGTGCCCCTGATCGAGGAGTTGCGCCTGCCCCAGGACATGCGCGCGAAGACCAACCCCAAGAGCTCCACCGGTCGCCTGGACGTATTCACGCGCGTGATCACCGACCGCAGTCACCGCTTCGACGAAATCGCCGCCGGCTATCACGGCAAGCTCTACCTGGAGGTCGTCCCGCGGTCGTTTGCGATCCGCGTCAAGCAGGGCCTCTCGCTCAACCAGGTGCGCCTCAGCCACGGCGACGCGCGCCTGGGCGACCGCGAGCTGCTGACCGTGCACGAAGAGTTCCCGCTGCTCTATCTGGACAGCCACGCCCTGCGCGCCTCCGAGCTCTCCTTGGCCGACGGCCTGTTCTTGAGCCTCGACATCCAAGGCAGCCCCGAGAACATCGTCGGCTACCGCGCCAAGCGCAACAGCCTGCCGGTCGATCTCGAGCGGATCGGCCAGCTCAAGTGGCAGGACTACTGGGAGCCCGTCCACCCCGAGCGAGGCGGGAGGATCGTGCTCGAGCCCGAGGTCTTCTACCTGTTGCTCTCCGCCGAGGGGGTCTCCATCCCGCCCTCCTACGCCGCCGAGATGCTCGCCTATGACCCGACCGCGGGTGAGCTGCGCACCCACTACGCCGGCTTCTTCGACCCCGGCTTCGGCTACTCCAAGCACGAGCGTCGCCACGGCTCGCGCGCGGCCTTGGAGGTGCGCGCGCGCGATGTGCCCTTCATGGTCGAGCACCGCCAGCCCGTCTGCAAGCTCGCGTTCGAGCGCATGGCCGGCGAGCCCGACGTGCTCTACGGCCAGGACATCGGCTCCAACTACCAGGGCCAGGAGACGATGCTCAGCAAGCACTTCGCCGAGCAAAAGGCCCGCGCGCCTACAGTCCCAGCAGACGCCCCAGGATCTCCCGCATGATCTCGTCGCTGCCGCCTCCGATCGGGCCGAGGCGGGCGTCGCGGGCGGCGCGCTGGGCCCAGTGCTCGCCCATATAGCCCATCCCGCCGTGGATCTGCAGGCACTCGTCCATCACATCGAAGGAGGCGCGCTGGGTCATCAGCTTGGCCATCGTCACCTCCTTGATCGGTTCCTCGCCGGCCACGAAGCGGCGCAAGGCGTCATAGGTCACGCAACGGGCCGTATAGGCCTTGGTGGCAAGGTCGGCCAGCTTGTGCTTAATCGCCTGGTGCTTCGATAGGGGCTTGCCGAACGTGGTCCGCTCACGCGCATACTCCGCGGTTCGTTCGTAGGCCAACTGCATCGCGCCGACCGTCCCCAAGGCCATCGCCAGGCGCTCCCACTGGAAGTTGGCCATGATCAGCTTGAAGCCCTCGTTCAGATCCCCGAGCAGGTTCTCCTCTCCCACGAACACGTCCTCGAAGGAGATCGTGGCGGTGTCCGAGGCGTGCCAGCCCAGCTTCTTCAGCTTGGCCGAGCTGACGCCCTCGCCGCGATCGACGATCAAAAACGAGATCCCATGGTGGCCGCCCTCCTGCGTCGTCTTGACCGCGGTCACCATGAAGTGCGCGCGCACGCCATTGGTGATGTAGGTCTTCTCGCCGTTCACCACCCAGCCGCCGTCCACCCGCTCGGCCTTGGTGCGTAGCGAGGCCACGTCAGAGCCGGCCTCAGGCTCGGTGATCGCAAGCGCCCCGATCTTCTCGCCCCTGATCGCGGGCTCCAGGTAGCGCCGCTTGTGCTCCTCGGTCCCGAACTTCCAGATTGGGGGCGTCGCGATGTTGATGTGAGCGCCGATCCCCGCCGCGGTCCCGCCCGAGCCGATCCGCGCGAGCTCCTCGACGAGCACCGCATCGTGCAGGTAGTCGCCGCCCTGGCCGCCCAGCTCGGTCGGGTACTTCAAGCCGAGCAGGCCTTGGGCGGCAAGCTTGCCGAACACCTCGTCCGGGAACCATTCCTCGCGCTCCCAGCCCTGGGCGTGCGGAGCCAGCTCGCGCTCGAGAAAGCCGCGAACCGACTCGCGCAGGTCTTCGTGCTCCTGCGTAAACGGAGGCTGGATCAAAGCCCGTAGGAGCGGCCGATCACGTCCAGCATGATCTCGTCGGTGCCCGCGCCGATCCGGTTCAAGCGCGAATCGCGCCACGCCCGCTCGACGCCGTACTCCTTCATGTAGCCGGCGCCGCCGTGGATCTGGATGCACTCGTCGGCCACTTCGACCGCCATGCGCGAGGCGTGCAGCTTGGCCATCGAGATCTCCCGCACCGGGTACTCGCCGTTGGCAAAGCGCCAAGCGGTCACGTAGACCATCTGGCGAGCGCTCTCGATCTTGGTGGCCATCTCGGCGAACTTGTGCCTGATCACCTGGAATTTGCCGATTTCGCGGCCGAACGCCTTGCGCTCTTTGGCGTATTCGAGCGTGCGCTCGAAGCATTTCTGCGCGCCCGCGACCGAGCCCGCGGCGCCGATCAAGCGCTCACCCTGGAGCTCCCACATGATGTGGTAGAAGCCCTTGCCCACTTCGCCGAGCACCGCGCTCTCCGGGACCCGCACGTCCTGGAAGGCCAACAGTGCCGTGTCCGAGGCGTGCATCCCGAGCTTCTCAAGCCGCTTCTCCCTGATCACCCCGGGCGCGTCCATCGGCACCAGGAAAAGCGTGAAGCCGCCATAGCCGGCGTCCGGATCGGTCTTTGTCACGAGCACGATCACATCTGCCCTGTGGCCGTTGGTGATGTAGGTCTTCGAGCCGTTGATCACATACTCATCGCCATCCTTGACGGCCCTCGTCTTGATCCCCGCGACATCGGAGCCCGCGTCGGGCTCGGTGATGCCGATGCACAGGATCTTCTCGCCTTTGATCGCCGGCACGACCCACTCCTGCTTCTGCTCCTCGCTGCCGAACGCGAGGATCGGCGGCATCGCCATGTCGGTGTGCACCGCCACGCCCATCGCCAAGCCGCCCGAGTTGGCGCCCGTCATCTCCTCGCCCAAGACCAGGCTCGTGAAGTAGTCCCCGCCCTGCCCGCCATAGGCCTCGGGCTTGTCCAGGCCGAGCAGGTCGAGCTCGCCCATGCGCCTGAAGACCGAGTCGGGGAAGGTCGTCTCCTCCCACTCCTCCGCGTGGGGCGCCAGCTCCTTCTTGACGAAGCTGCGGATCGACTCCCTCAGCTGTTCGTGCTCGTCGGTGAAGATGAAGTGCTTGCGCTTGCTCTGGTGGTCTGGCTTCAGGACGGTATCGGTGGCGGCCATTTCGGCTCTTGGCTCCTTGGATCGTTGGCACGCACAGGCTACCGGTTACTGGCTGAGTGGCCAGCCCGAGCGCCCGCGGACCGGCGGACGGTTAGGATGCCGGACGTGTCCGAGCAGTCGAGCAGCCGATCCGGATCCGTCGCCGACGGCGAACCAGCCCGTGAAGAAGTGGTCCTCTACGCGGTCGCCGACGGTGTAGCGACGATCACGCTCAACGAGCCCTCCACGCGCAACGCGCTCTCGCCCGATGTGCTGGCCGGCCTGATCTCTTGCTTCGAGCGAGCGCGCGACGAGGACGAGGTCCGCGCGATCGTGCTCGCCTCCTCACACGAGACGGTCTTCTCCTCCGGCGCCAACCTCGGTGGCTTCGCGGCCGACGTGCCGCTCGTGCACCGCCACTTCGGCACTGACGCGTTCGTGTCCCTGTTCAAGCTGATCGGCCAGGTGCGCAAGCCGACGCTGGTTGCCGCATCCGGTCACGTGCTCGCCGGCGCCCTCGGGATCGCCTTGGCGTGCGACTTGATCGTGGCCAAGGAGGGAGCCACCTTCGGCACTCCCGAGATCAACGTCGGCGCCTTCCCCTTCATGATCATGGCCCTCATCTACCGCAACGTCGGACGCAAGAAGGCCAACGAGCTGTTGCTGCTCGGCGAGCGCTGGAGCGCCCAGGAGGCCCTGGCGGCCGGACTCGTCAACAAGGTCGTGCCGGCCGAGGAGTTCGACGCCGCGGTGGCCGAGTGGGCCGCCAAGCTGGCCTCTAAGTCGCCGGTGATCATGCGCCTCGGCAAGGAAGCGATGCGCCGCCAGATGGACATGCCCTTGGACGACGCGCTCGACTACCTGCGCGCGCAATTGACCTTGGCGACTTCGACCGAGGACATCGTCGAGGGCGTCACCGCCTTCTTCCAGAAGCGCGAGCCGGAATGGAAGGGCCGATGACCTCGCTACTGCGGCCCCTGGTCGAGGACCTCGAAGCACGGCGGGCCCAAATCCGCCTCGGCGGCGGCCAAGAGAAGATCGACCGCCAGCACGAGAAGGGCGCCCTCACGGCACGTGAGCGGATAGCGCTGCTCGTCGATGAAGGCACGTTCGTCGAGCTTGGCATCCAGGCCAAGCCGCACACCTCCCAGCGCGCGATGGACGGCGTCGACGCTCCCGCGGACGGAGTGATCACCGGCTACGGCAAGGTCGATGGGCGCCTCACCGCGGTGTGCGCGTACGACTTCACGGTGATGGCCGGCTCGATGGGGATGACCGGCGAGTTCAAGGTCACGCGCCTGCGCGAGCTGGCTTTGACGAAGCGAATCCCCTTCGTATGGCTGCTCGACTCCGCCGGCGCGCGCGTGCAAGAGGCGGCGGGAGCGATGTTCGCCGGCTCCGGCCACCTTTTCCGCGAGGAGGTGATCATGAGCGGCGTGATCCCCCAGGTTGCGGCCCTGCTGGGCCCATGCGCCGCCGGCACCGCCTACATCCCCGGATTGGCCGACTTCGTGCCGATGGTCAAGGGACGCGGCTCGATGGCCTTGGCCGGCCCGCATCTGGTGAGGGCCGCGGTGGGGGAGGACGTCACCCAGGAGGAACTCGGCGGCTCGCGCGTGCACTGCCGCAAGTCCGGGGTCGGAGACATGGAGGTCGCATCTGACGAGGAGTGCATCGATGCGATCAAGCAATACCTCTCCTTCATGCCCCAGAACTGCGAGGCGCCCGTGCCGATCAGGCCGGTGTCCGACCCGATCGAGCGTGCCGAGGATGAGCTGCTCGACGTGCTCCCCGAGTCAAACCGCAAGCCGTATGACATGTACGAGGTGATCCGCCACATCGTCGATGACGGTGAGATCTTCGACATGAAGGGGCAGTGGGCCAAGACGATCGTCACCTGCTTCGCCCGCTTCGGCGGCCGCCCCGCCGGGATCGTCGCCAATCAGCCCAAGCAGCTCGGCGGCATCCTCGACAACAACTCGGCCGACAAGGCCGCTCGCTTCGTCAACCTGTGCAACGCCTTCGGGATCCCCTTGGTGTTCATCCAGGACGTGCCCGGCTTCATGGTCGGCACCAAGGTCGAGGCCGAAGGCATCATCCGCCACGGCGCCAAGATGCTCTACGCCGTCGCCAACGCGACCGTGCCCAAGCTCACCGTGATCACGCGCAAGGCCTACGGCGCCGGCTACTACGTGATGTGCGGGCGCGCCTACGAACCGGACCTGATCGTCGCCTGGCCTTCGGCTGAGATCTCGGTGATGGGCGCCGAGGGCGTCGTCGAGATCGCCTTCCGCAAGGCGGTCGAGGCGGCCGAGGACCCCGAGGCCAAGCGCGCCGAGCTGATCGACAACTTCAAAAATATGTTCGACGTCTACATCGCCGCCGGCAACGATCTGATCGACGACGTGATCGACCCGCGCGAAACGCGTTCGGTCATCTGCCGGGGGCTTGAGATGGCGGCCGGCAAGAAGGTCGAGCGGCCCTACAAGAAGTCAGGAGTGGTTCCCGTATGAGCCTTGACGATCCTGTCGTGATCACCTGCTCGATCTCGGGCGTGATCGCAAACCGCGAGCAGTGCCCCGCGATCCCCTACACACCCGAGGAGTATGGGGCCGAGGCCAAGCGCGCTGTGGAAGAGGGCGCGTCGATGATCCACATCCACGCGCGCAAACCGGACGGCACGCCGTCGTATGAGATCGAGGACTTCTCCGCGATTACCGAGGCGATCAGGGGCGCCGTGGACGACGTGATCGTCAACTACTCGACCGGCACGATCGGCGTGCCGGTGGCCAAGCGCGTGGAGTACCTGAAGGCGTGCCGTCCCGAAGTGGCGGCCCTGAACATGGGCTCGATGAACTACGCCAAGTACTCGCGCTCGCGCAAGGAGTTCGTCTTCAAGATGGTCTTCCAGAATCCGTTTGAGGAGATCGTCGAGTTGCTCACGGCGATGAACGAGCTCGGCATCAAGCCTGAGCACGAGTGCTTCGACCTGGGGCATGTCGGCTCGCTCACGCCGCTTGTGGACATGGGCGTCCTGAAGACCCCGCTTCACATCGATTGCGTGATGGGTGTGATCGGCGGCATACCACCCACACCTCGCAACCTGGCGGCGATGGCCGAGAACATCGACGCCATCCCCGGCGGTGGACACGTCAAACACCACTGGGGGGTGATCGGCATCTCGCGCGACCAGTGGACCCTGATCGCGACCGCCCTCACGCTGGGCGGCTCGATCCGCGCCGGCGTCGAGGACAACCTGTACCTGCCCGACGGCTCAATGGCGCGCTCCAACGGAGACCTGATCGCCCAGGCGCGGCGCATGACAGAAGACATCGGGCGGCGTCCGGCGACGGTGGCCGAGGCGCGCGGGCTGCTCGGGATCGCCTGAGCAGGGGCCTATTCGCGCTTGAGCAGGCTCTTCACGCCGGCTTCATCGGGCACCACGTGGGGGAGGTTGCTGACGTGCGAGAAGGCGGCGTCAGCGGACACCAGGGCGCTCAAGTTCGCGTCCAAGGCAGTCGCGGCCAGCACGGCGTCGAAGGCGCCCAGACGCTCGTGGTGCTCGAACAGGGCAAATCCTCTACGTAGATGCTGGTCCTCGACTGTGAGCAGTGGCGCCAACAGGTCGGCATAGTCACCGCCGAGCGCGACCGCATCCGAGCGTGAGCGGCGCTGTGCCCTTACGTGCACAAACTCCTGTAGGACCTCCACCGTCGTCGTCGCCTCGATCTCTTCCTCCGCGATTGCATCGATTAGCGTGCGGCAGGGATCGCGGAAAGGATGATCCGCGCCCTTCGCGTACACGAGCACCGTCGTGTCGAGCAGGATCATGCGCGACGTCCGCGCAGGACCTCCAGCTCGGCACGTAGCTGTTGAGGCTCCGGCACCGGCATGTCGGACGCCGCCAGCAGGCGTTGTCCGGCCGCGCGCCGACGCGCCGACGGTCCACCCACGCCACGGTCGATCGCCTCGCGCACCACAGTTGCGACAGAAACACCGCGTTCCCGCGCTCTGCGCACGATCAGCCGATGACGCTCCTCGTCGATCAAGATCTGCAGACGATGCTCCAGCGGCATGCTCATACTGTAGCATGTGCATAGTGCTCCCCCTGTCCGGGATAAGGGTTCTCGACCTTTCGCGTCTCCTGCCCGGCGGCTTCTGCTCGCTGCTACTCGCCGACTTCGGCGCCGAGGTCTTGAAGGTCGAGGACACCGGCGCGGGCGACTACATCCGCTGGGCGCCTCCCTATTACGAGGGTGCGGAGGACTCCGCCAAGTCGGCACTGTTCCTGTCCTTGAACCGCAACAAGCGCTCGATCCGGATCGACCTCAAGAGCGAGGCGGGGCGCGAGGTGCTGTTGCGGCTGGTGGGCGAATACGACGTCGTGCTGGAGTCCTTCAGGCCCGGTGTGCTCGATCGTCTCGGGGTCGGCTACGAGCGGATGCGCGAGCTCAACCCGGGGATCGTCTACTGCGCGATCACCGGCTACGGTCAGACCGGCCCCAAGCGCGACGCCTCCGGGCACGACATGAACTACCTCGGCCTGATCGGGCTGCTCGGCTTGAGCGGCGACGCGGACGAGGCGGGTGGGCATCCGACGCAGGCCGCAGGGCAGATCGCAGATCTTGGCGGCGGGGCCTTGATGGCGGCGTTCGGGATCCTGGCGGCGTTGCGCGAGCGCGACGGGGCGCCGGCGCAGCCCGCGCGCGGGGAGCGACCGGCACGCGCGGCCCAAGCCGGCTCGGGCGAAGGCCAGTTCGTGGATATCTCGATGGCCGACGGGGCGCTTTCCTGGCTTGCGATGGTCGCCGGCCAATACTTCGCCGACGGGGTCGTCCCGCGGCGGGGGGAGCAAATGCTGGCCGGCTCCGTTGTCTGCTACCGCCCTTACGAGTGCGCCGACGGCTGGGTCACGTTGGGCGCCCTGGAGCCCAAGTTCTGGCAGGCCTGGTGTCGCGGCGTCGGCCGCGAGGAGCTGATCGAGAAGCAGTTCGAGAAACCCGGCTCTGCCGCGCACGCCGAAGTGGGCGAGGTCTTCAAGGGGCGCACACGCGCGCAATGGACCCAGTTCGCCGGCGAACACGACTGTTGCTTGGAGCCCGTCCTGGAGGTGGACGAGGCGCTCGCCTCCGACCTGGTGGGTGAGCGAGAGATGGTCGTCACGCTCGATCAGCCCGGGGTGGCCGACGGCGTGCGCCAGCTCGGCATCCCCGTCAAGCTCGATCGGACCCCGGGCGTTCACAACCGGCTGCCGGGCCCAGGCCTCGGCGAGCACACCGAGCAGGTGTTGCGCGCGGCCGGCTACAGCGAGAGCGAAATCACGATATTGCTGGACCATGGGGCGGTAGGTGGCGCTCCCGACGCGACAGATCAGACGGCATTCCTGGGCTGAGGTCTTACGTCCTCAGATGGTCCGTCGTATCTCTCTATTCATTCCGCCCGCAGGCGGCGAAGAGCATGGCGAAGATCGTCCGTAAACGTCAGCAATGTTGGCTCGGTCCTGCCCGCGCGATACAGATCCATCGGTTGGATGATCTCGTCCGCCAGCTCGGCGCCACCCTGTAGAACGATCTGACCAGCCTCTTCGAGCGCTGATGTCAGGCGGGTCTTCCAATCCTTACGATTATTGACTCTACCGGTGGCGGGCTGCACCCCGAACGTTTGAGCGAACGAGACCGGATCTGCAAGCATCCAGTGCTCTACGCAGGGGTCTGGTGTACCGATGACCACCTGCGGGAATACCGATGGATCGAGGAGCTGCTCGATCTCGACTCGACGGGCCGCGGGCCCCACCGCGTTGGCATCTATGATTACTACCAAGAGATCCGGGGTGCCGGCGCGTCTCGAAATGAGAGATTGGAACGCACGGAGCTCGTGCTTCAAGCGGCCTATGCCAGAACTGGCGCTGGCTGTTCGTATGGATACGGGGGTATCCGTCTCTCGAGCGACACGTTGCACCAATGCGCGAGCACAGCTCTCGTGTGCGCTGTCCTCGCAAAAAAGCTCCACGCGTAGATTCATTCTCAGTAGTCCAACCAACCACGTCTGGCGAGTGCGGCAACCTTGTCGTGATCGTCTGGATCAGCGAGCAGATCCTCAATCGTGCGGTCGGCCCAAAGGCCAGGATCCTTCAGAAGCTGGACGACAGTCTGACGGCCCTCGCGTCCAACGCTGAATAGTCCGATACCCGAGTTGTCCGTGCGTGCGCGAGAGAGCATGGCAGCCACGAAATCCGGAGAATGCGTGGTCACAATGAGTTGAGCCTGGCCGCGCCGCGCGACCGATGTCAACAGCTCAGCCACGCGGTCCAGGCGTTGAGGCTGTATCCCGTTCTCTGGCTCCTCGAAGGCGACCAATCCTCGGCTTGCTGTGGCTGAGATCGCACAAAGCGCGAGTACTCGGAGCGTGCCCTCTGAGATCACCCTTGAGGAAAAGCGTGTCCCGTCTTGATCGATCTGAATGTCAAGCGTTCCGCGCTTAGTGTCCAGATCGACATCGAAACCTGTCACCGCTGGAATGATGGCGCGTAGTGCTCGACCGACGGCCGCGAACTCCCTCTCGTGACGGGTCTTCAATCCGTAGAGAAACGGAGCCAGATGCTCTCCGCTAACGCCAATATCCGAAACCTCGCGGGGCGGGGTACCCTTTCGCATGGCCGTCTGCGGGTCCAGGTAATGGGTTCGCCAGCTTGCTAGCTCGCGACGCACGGCGTCGAACAGTGGATATGAGGGGCCCGAGAGCCTAGTGTCGGAGAGGTAGGTGTGATTTACACCGATCGGCTCGTGACGAGGAGCGCCTCCTCCTCCGGACCTGCGTATGTGAATCTCTTTCCCGACTGTTTCGATTCGCGCGTTTCCCTTGGGCTCCCACTGCTGGTTGGCTCGGGTCAAATACTCGTCTGAGAGCGACAATACAGCTGTTTCGGGCTCAATATCGAGTCCCATCCTGTACTGGGCATAGTCGTCCAGGCTCTTGCCGCTGACCGCCTGCATCTGTAGGTCGGCTCCAATCGAGAAGTGCGCTGTCGGAAATTCGAGGAACTCGGGCAGGCCTCCTGGCGGATGTGTGAACGCCTCGGTCGGGAAGCCACGGATGGGGTCGTCGAATGCCTCTGCGAGTGTCCTCTGAGTGCCGGCGCGCGCGAGCAACTGGACAGCGTCCAAGATGTTGCTCTTGCCGGCTGCGTTTGGTCCGAACAGCACCGCGAGGCGTGGAAGCTCCAATTCCACGTCAAGTAGGGACTTGAAGCCTCGTATGGCGATCCTCCTAAGCATGTGCTGGTTATGTTATGGCGATCGACGACGCCGGGTCGTCCCGTCCATCTGCTCGGCTCAGCCGTGGCCTTGGGCGCTATCCTTCGTCGATTGACTGACCAGTCAATCCATCCAATTAGCGGGATCCCCACGCGGTGCGCGACGATGCGCGGCGGCGGGGCCGGAGTATGTCCAGGCGGGGGCGAGGGTTGAAGGCTGCCGCCGTACAGCTGAACTCGGGCTCCGACATCGAGGCGAACATCGCCGCCGCGGACACGCACGTGCGGGCGGCCGCCGCCGAGGGCGCCACGCTGGTCGTGCTGCCCGAGAAGTGGACAGTCATGGGCACCCCCGAGGACCTGCGCGCGGGTGCACAGACGCTCGACGGGTCGGCGATCTCCTGGGCGCGCGAGACGGCGCGTGAGCTCGGGCTCGATCTCGTGGCTGGTTCCATCGCCGAGCGGCGCACATCGGACGCCGGCGAGGCCGAGGGCGGCTCCTCGCCCGAGCGGCGGCTCGGCAACGCCTCGGTCCACGTCGGCCCCGACGGCGAGATCAAGGCCGTGTATCGCAAGCTGCACATGTTCGACGTCATCATCGAGGGCAAGCGCTACTGCGAGTCCGACACCGACGAACCCGGCGAGGAGGTCGTCTCAAGCGTCCTCGCGGACGGCGCGGGGCTCGGCATGGCGATCTGCTACGACCTGCGCTTCCCCGAGCTGTTTCGCGCGCTGGCGCTGCGCGGTGCGCGCGTGATCTCCTTGCCCGCGGCATTCACGCTGCCGACGACGCGCGATAACTGGGAGCCGCTCGTGCGCGCCAGGGCGATCGAGGAGCAGGTGTTCATGCTCGCCGCCAACCAGGCCGGCCGCCACCCTGGGGGCCACCACTCGGGCGGGCGCTCGATGATCGTAGATCCGTGGGGGACGGTGCTCGCCCGGGCCGACGGCGAGACGCCCGGGTACATCCTCGCCGAGCTCGACTACGCTCGCCAGGACGAGATTCGCGAGCGAGTGCCCTTGATGGAGCACCGCCGCCCCGAGATCTACGCGATGACCGGCCCCGTTGCCGGCAGCACCCCCGCTGGGGAGCGGCTATGAGCTCGACCCGCGCCAAGGCCGTGCCCGACCGTCGCCGCGCGATCCTCGACGCCGCGGTGCGCGTGTTCGCGCGCCAAGGCTTCCACGCGTGCCGCGTCTCCGACATCGCCGATGAGGCAGGCGTGGCGTACGGGTTGCTCTACCACTACTTCCCCTCCAAGGACGACGTGCTCTCGACGCTGTTCCTGGAGCGCTGGGGCGTCATGCTCGAGATGATCCGCGAGGTCGATCGCGAGCCCCGGCCGGTGCGCGAGAAGCTGGGGGCGATCGCCTCGTTCATCGTGGACAGCTACCGCCACGACCCCGACATGATGAAGGTGATCATCGTCGAGGTCACGCGCGCGGCCAACTCGTTCGGCCAGACCCACCTCGGCCAGATCCGCGAGGCCTACCGCCTGATCGGCGAGATCGTCACCAAGGCCCAGCACGAAGGCGTCTTCAAGACCGAGATCGACGCCGAGTTCGCGGCGATGACCTTCTACGGCGCGATCGAGCAGGTCCTCACCGGCTGGATCTTCGGCCTGTTGCCCCAGGGCGACGAGGAGTTCGAGCGCGCCAAGCAGATGGTCGTCGAGACCGTGTGCGGCGGGCTGGAGTGCGCGCCGCCGGTCTCAGCCTGACGTCCCTAGTTTATAGCGGGAAAGTGTTGTAAACTTCTCCGCTGTAAAGTCCGGCGCTCTGAAGGTGGGTATTTGCGCGATGGTCAAGCACGCCGAAATGCATGACGTGGACGCCTTTGTGGGCAGGAGGCGAGAGCTGGAGATCCTGCAAGGCTGGCTCGATGGTGTCCGCGGCAGTGGCCGCGGCGATTTTGTGGCGGTCAGGGGACGACGGCGGGTCGGCAAGAGCCGCCTCGTGGAGGAGCTCGCGCGGCGGTCAGGCTGCCCGTGCGTCTTCTACACGGCGCTCGGCGAGCCAAGCGTCCGCGAGCGCGAGCGCTTCCTCGAGGCTGTGGCGGAGTCAGATTCGCCGGCCGGCTCGCTCGTCCGCGACGGCGCGCGCGCCGACAGCTGGGAGGCGGCGCTGAAGCTCGCCGTGACCGGCGTAACCCGCGAGCGTCCGCTGATCCTGGTGATCGACGAGCTGCCCTATCTGGTTGGGGTCGAGCCGGCGATCGAGGCGACGCTGCAGCTCTTCTGGGATCGCACCGCCCAGCGCCTGCCGGTCTTGTTGATCGTGATCGGTTCAGATCGAGCGACGATGGAGTCGCTCTCCACGGAGGGCAGACCGCTGTATGACCGCCCGCGCGAGATGGCGATCGAACCGTTGAGTCCGGCCGACGTCGGAGACATGCTTGCGCTGGACGATGCCGACGCGCTCGACGCGTACCTGGTGACCGGAGGCCTCCCTGTGCTGGCGCGAGAGTGGGGGCGCGGACGGACGCTCGAGGCCTACCTGCGCGAGGCGCTCGAGAATCCAACCTCCTTTCTGCTCGTCAGTGGTGAGCGTGCGCTGGCGGCGGAGTTTCCCCAGCGCGCGCAAGCTCGGCTCGTTCTCGGTGCGATCGGGTCCGACGCGCGCGTTCACCGCGACATCGCGGCGCGCTCGCAGCTGCCCGGGACGAGCCTGCGCGACTCGCTCGTGGCGCTGACGGACAAGGGCTTGGTGGAGCGCATCACCCCCTACTCGACGGTGGCCCACCCCAAGAACGCTCGCTATCTGATCGCCGACTCCTACCTGCGCTTCTGGCTTCGCTTCATAGGTCCCGAAGGCATCGAGCTTGCCGAGCGCGGGAGAGGCAACGTGCTGTTCGAGCACGCCATGGGCGCCTGGCCGGCGTATCGCGGGGCTGCGATCGAGCCGGTCGTGCGTGCGGCCCTCGAGCGATTGCTCCCCGACGAGCGCTTCGGCGCCGCGATGCACGTCGGCGCCTTCTGGACCCGGGACAATAGCGTCGAGGTTGACCTCGTCGGAGGGGACAAGGTTCCGGTGGCGTCGTCGATCGGCTTCCTTGGATCGGTCAAGTGGCGAGCTTCGGCTCCGTTCGACCGCCACGATCTGAGCGCCTTGGCACGACAGCGCTACGCGTTGCCCGGTGCGAGCGAGGGCACGCCGCTCCTCGGTGTCTCACGGAACGGCTTCGCGCGCGGGGTCTCGCTTGACATCGCTCTGTCGGCGGACGACATCGTGGCAGCCTATCGCGGTCGTTGAGGTCGGCGGCTACCAGCGCGCGCGGTGGTGCTCCACCACGCCGAGGGCGTGATCCAGCTCGATCCCGCCCGGCAGCGTGCCTTTGAACGTGCCGAACGGGGCGCGGTAGTCGCTGCGGACGAGCACCAGGTTTTCGCGGCGGCTGCGCTCGGCCTCGGGCGCGAACTCCAGTCGTGAGCCGTCGTCGGCGCTGATCGAGCGCAGATCCTCGGCGAAGCGCACCGGCTCGACCTCGTGGGGCATGCCCGCGACCCACACCGCGCGCTCGCTGCCGCTCGGCGGATCGTTGACGCCCTGCACCAGGTTGAACGCCACCGGTGTCCCATCCGCGGCCGAGCCGACGCCGGCCGCCCACCACCACTCGGTCACGCGCTCGTGGTAGCCGGCGGTGTCGTCGATCACGGCGCGCGCGTCGATCTCCAGGGGAGGCTGGGCGCCGAGGGTGAGCGCTCCCCGCGCGCGCACGCCCGCCTGCTTGCGTGTCCACACCCACTCTCTACCGTTGGGGCACCTCGTCTCGATGCCGCCTTCTTCCTCGAGCTCGAGCTCCAGCAGAACCTCCCCGTCGCGGATGCGTAGGCGGCCCGCTCCCACGTCCAGCGCGCCCCTGCGCGGGACCACGCGGGTGCGTCCGATCATCGCCCCGCCGTCCGGCGCGCGACCGGTACGAACAAAAATCCCCCAAAAAGTCTGCCGCGCCGGCCCGACCTGGACGTGGGCGGCGCAGATCATGACCCGCTCGTCGAACACCCCCACGTAGCGCCAGCGCTTCAGTGGGCGGGTGCCTGCGAACAGGCGCATCAGGGCTTGCGGGCCGCCACGATCAGGTTGTAGAACATGGCCGCCGGCAGGCGCGACTCGAGCAGCGTGCGGTCCACCTTCTGCAAGGCCAGGTAGCCCCGGTAGGCGTAGTTGCGCCAACCCCAAGGCACGTCTTCGGGGTGGGCGGTCGCCTCCAAGGTCCGGTTGGTCCAGCCGAACCAGTTGGCCAGCAGCTCCTCGCCCGTGACCCTGATGTCCTCGAAGCCCGCGTTGCGAGCGAAGCCCGACAGTTCGCCCGGGGCGAACGCATGCACGTCGACGAAGCCCTCGAGCGACGCCTCCGGCGCGCCGCCGTCGGCGGGTGGGGCCGGCCGGGCCCGGATCGCCCGGCGCCACAGCGGCGCGGCGGCGCCGGCGGCGCGCTTGGGCACGTTGGCCAGGCGGTCGCCGTAGCGCGAGGGCTCGCCCGCAAACAGCACCGTCCCGCCCGGCGCCAACACGCGCGCGAACTCCTCGAAGGCCCGGCCGAGGTCGGGGATGTGGTGCAGGATCGCGTGGCCGATCACCAGGTCGAAGCTCTCGTCCTCGAAGGGCAATCGCTCGGCGTCGGTGGCCACAGTCTTGACGTCCAATCCGAGGCGCTCCGCGTTCGCGCTCAAAGCGGCAAGCATGCCCGGCGAGATGTCGGTGCAGGTTGCCTTTCCGATCGTGCCCGCCAACATCAGGTTGAGCGTGAAGTAGCCGGTGCCCGACCCGATCTCGAGCGAGCGCTCGTAGCGGCCGGGGGCGTGCCCGAGCGCCTTGCGCACCTTGGAGAGCACCTGGGCCTGGCCGACCTCGCCGAAGTCGATGCCCCACTTGGCGTCGTAATGGTCGGCCGCCACGTCGTGGTAGCGGGTGTTGACGTCGCGGATCTCCTCCGCATCCAAAGTCGTTGTCATAAGGGGGACCATATACTCGCGGGCTTGTCCGTGCCCGTATACGAGCAGCTCAACCAGCCCAACGGCGTGCCCCCGCTAGCGCTCACCGGCGAGCGCACCCTGCCGGACGTGCCCGAGGAGAACTACTGGTTCAGGCGCCATCTCGCCGTCTACGAGTGGATCGCCGCCCGCGTCGCCGGCATGCGCGCGATCGACATGGCCTGCGGCGAGGGCTACGGCTCGGACGTGCTCGCCCGCCGGGCCGCCCAGGTCGTCGGCGTGGACGCCAACCCCGAGGCCCACGAGCACGCGCGCCTGCGCTACACCCGCCCCAACCTGCGCTTCGCGCGCGACCTGGTCGAGACGTTCGCGGAGCCCGCCGACGCGGTCGTGTTCCTGCAGACGATCGAGCACCTCCAGGACCCTTCGGCGGTGCTCCGCCACTTCAAGTCGCTCGTGGGGGAGACCGGCGTCGTGTTCGTCTCCACGCCCAACGTGCTCACCTTGGCGCCCAGGGGAGCCTCACGCTCGGACAATCCCTGGCATGTGCACGAGTATCGCTTCGAGGAATTCGAGATGCTCTGTCGCTCCACGTTCTCCCGCGTCGAGATGTACGGCCTGTTCCACGCCCGCAAGCTGCGCGCTCACGCCGTGGCCTTGAAACTGGGCTGGGACGCCGTCCACCCGCGCCTGCGCCTGACCAAGCCCTTCTACGACTGGTTCACCCCGGCGATCGCCGCGAGCGACTTCGCCTTGAAGGCGGAGGGCGAGGCCGATCTCGACAAGGCGCTGGATTTCATCGCCGTTTGCAGGGCGTAAAAATTGTATATCTCCCAATAGTCTATTTAGCGATATACTTTTGTCGTGCGCTTTCTCAATCGCACCGCACAACGAGATCGTCCAGCACACCGGCCTCGACAAGGCACGCGTGCACCAGCACCTGCGCACGCTGGAGCGGTTGGGGCTGGTCGAGCGGATCCGCCCGGTGACAGTCGGGCCGACGTCCCTTAAGACCAGCTACGCGATCCTCGACGGCTATCTCGACTTCTACTTCACGTTCGTGGAGCCCTACGCGTCGCGGCTGCGCAGCCGCGCGGAAGCCGAGCGGCATCTGCGCCAGACGGTGATGCCGAGACTCGACGCGTTCGTGTCCAAGCCGGCCTGGGAGCGCGTCTGCCGCGAGTACATGCGACTGAGCGAGCCGCGCGCCACGACCGTGGGCAGCTGGTGGGGCAATGTGCGCATGGCTCCGACGCGAAGCGAGCGGCGCGAGATCGACGCGGTGGCGATCGGGCCCGATCGCAAGGTCATCGCGACGGGGAGCTGCAGGTGGACGAACGCCCGGCTCGACTATGGCGAGGAGGCATTGCTGGGCCAGATCGAGGAGTCTGTGCCCGGTGCCGAGAACGTTCCACGCCACTACTTCTTCTCCCGCTCGGGTTTCACGGAACGCATGCGGGCGCTCGCCGCGAGCGAGCCCGAGCGCATCCGGCTCGTGACCCCCGAGGATCTCTACCGCTCGCCTGAGGAGGTCGGAGCGTCGTGAGCCGCTCCCCTTCTCCACCCGGGACGGCGGGGGCGCCGTGAGCCGCTCCTGCGCTAAGGGCGAGCTGGCCAAACGCCGCCCGCTTTGTCATACGCAGACGGGGTACCGGCTCATTCGCAGTATGCGTTTCAAGTCGTTCGCAAGTTGCGTAGTATGCTTGTAGCGTGTCTGAGCGGGTCCCTAACACGGCCACCATCCCCAATCCCTTCGTCTATGCACGCGCGCTGCTGCCTGAGGAGAGCATCGATCGCGTCGAGCGAAAGCGTCTACTCGAGTTGGCCGAAGGCGGTCACAACACCGTTCTTCATGCCCCTCGCCGATTCGGCAAGACGACACTTCTAAAGCAGGTGTTGCAAGGCGCCGAAGGGCTGGGCGTGCCGGGCGTGTTGGTCGATCTCAGCGACGTGTTGAGTGTTGCCGACGTTGCGGCACGGCTCGAGCAGGCGTTTCGTGCGCTGCCGGGCGATATCAGACGCCTTATAAGCAGGGAGCTTGGCAGCGTCGCGGTGAGTACGCCGATCGGCGGTCTGAGCGTAGCTAGGCGCGACCCGCCGACGGATCCGATCCATGCGATGCACACGTTGCTGGAGTTGCCTGCTCGTATCGCCGAGCGGCACGGTTGCCGCGTGCTCCTCGTATTCGACGAGTTCCAAGCGCTCATAGCCCTAGACGGCATGGATGGTGTGTTTCGCAGCCACATTCAGCATCACGGCGAGGTGAGTTACATTTTCGCCGGCTCCGAGCCCTCGCTGTTGCGCACTCTGTTCGAGGATCGCGCCCGACCACTCTACGGGCAGGCGGCGCGACTGCGGTTGGGTCGCCTCGACGGTGAAACCACCTATGACTTCTTGGAGAGCCGCTTCGAGAGCGCGGGCAAGGATGTCTCCGGCGTGATCCCCGATCTCCTGCGCGTGGCCGACGGTCACCCACAACGCCTGATGCTGATTGCACATTTCATGTGGGACGTGGCAGGAGTCTCGCGGAGGGTCGATGTCGAGCACCTTCGCGGCGCCTACGACGCCGCCATGCGAGCGGTCGAGACTGGAGCTGCGCTATCTGTGGGACGCGCTTGCCCCCAACGACAGGCGTGTGCTCGCGGCGCTGGCATCAGGACTCTCTCCCTACCAGCATGAGGCGCTTCTGTTGATGGGCCTGGCGAGCGGCAGCAGCGCCTCTCGCGCCGTCGAAACGCTTGAGAGTAGGGCGATCGTCGAGCGCGGCGAGGACGACGAGCGCCTGCGCATCCTCGATCCGCTCCTGGCGCGCTGGGTGCGTCGCAACGGAGGCGCGCGCACACAGGTCTATGTGATTCCCGACGTCGAGGGATGGATCGTCGCCGACGGTCCATCCCTCGCGTTCGTCCGCTCTAAGCATCACACGCTCGCCGACGCGCAATCCGAGGCGGATCGCATTGTGGCCGGCAGTCGCGGGGGAGACGTGATGATCTATGACACCGACGATCCCAACGATCTCCCCGACTGGGCCGTGCGGCCGGGCGGCGTCGAGTGAGCCGTAGCCAGGGCGAGCTCGCGATCGTCCTGCACACGCACATGCCCTACGTGGAGGGCTTTGGCACGTGGCCGTTCGGGGAGGAGTGGCTGTGGGAGGCGATCGCGGGGTCCTATCTGCCGCTGCTGGACCTGCTCGACGAGGGTGCGCCGTTGACCGTGTCGCTCACGCCGGTCCTGTGCGACCAGCTGGAAGCGCAGGGCGTGGGGGAGCGCTTCGAAGAGTTCGTCGACGTGGTGCGCCGGCGCACGCACGCCGAAGACATCGAAGGGCTGCGCGACAAAGGCTTCGAGGGGCTCGCGCGCGAGCTGGAACGCTCGTGGGCCGAGTACGAAGCGGTGTTGGCGCGCTTTCGCGAGCGCGGGGGAGACCTGCTCGGCGCGTTCGCGCCCTACGCGCAGTGGACCTCCAGCGCTACGCACGCCGTTTTGCCACTGGTGGCGACCGACGCCGGCGTGCGCGCCCAGGTGCAGGCCGGCGTGGACTCCCACCGCGCTCGCTTTGACCCGGCCCATGGCGCCGCCGGGGGTGGTCCTCATCCCCGTGAGGGTGCCCCGCGCGCGCGGGGGGGCGTTTGGAATGGCGGCTTCTGGCTGCCCGAGTGCGCCCACGCGCCGCATCTGGAGCCGCTGCTCGAGGAGGCCGGCGTGAGGACCACGTGCGTCGAGCTGACCGGCCGCTACGGGCTCGGCGCGAGCGAGCACCTGCGCACCTACGTCGGCGAGGCGGGCGTGGTGCTGGCGCCGATCGACCGCGCGACGATCGCGCGCGTGTGGAGCGAGGAGGGCTATCCGGCGCACGGGAGCTATCGCGACTACCACCACCACACCGTGCACCACCACAACCCCTGGGCCAACGACGGACAGCCCTACGAGCACGATCTCGCGCTCGGCTTGGCTCGCGAGCATGCGCGCGAATTCGTGGCCGCGACGATCCAGCGCCTGCGAGGCTCGTACGAAGCGGGCGACCGCCGCTCGGCGCCGCCCGGCGGCGGTCTGGTCGTGTGCGCTCTCGACACCGAGTTGCTGGGCCATTGGTGGTACGAGGGCATCGCTTGGCTGCGCGCGGTTGTGGAGGAGTGTCAACGACAGGGATTGCCGCTCGTGCGCATCGACGAATCCGCCGCCATCCGAGACCCCACGCCGATCGACTCGGACTGGGCCCCCTCCACGTGGGGCGAGCAAGGCGACCTCTCGACCTGGTCCGGCCCAGCGGTCGCGGACATCGCGTTCGAGACGCGCGCCGCCGAGCTGCGCACCGTCGCCGCCGGCCACCGCGCCGGCGCGGCCGCGGTCCGCGAGCTGATGGCTTTGCAGTCGAGCGACTGGGCCTTCATGGTCTCGCGCGGCCTGGCGGCGCCGTACGCGCGCGAGCGCTTCGCCGGCCACCGCACCGCCCTGGAGCGCGCTCTGGCCGAGGGCCCCGCCGCGAGCCTTGAGCCCGTGCGCAACATCGCCGCGCACGCGGACGCAACCGCTTTGCTCGGTCCCTGAGCCGGTCCGGCCCCTGGTCGGTATGAGCCGAACAAGGACCTTCTAGCCAAGTAAGGGTTGACATGAGTTCGGTACTCGTGTATAAACAACCAGTAGCCCTTCTGCCATAGGCGGATAGGCCACCCGAAATGGGCAGGCCAACGGGCACAAACATAAGGTCGGGTAATGGGTCGGTCTTCGTGGCCGGCAGCTATGAACGTTTGACGGGGACCTTGGGAGAGGGACCGGGTCGCTTCTGAGAGGGAGTTGTTTTTCGCGTGCATTCATTTGGGGATAACGTGCTTGAGAGTCCGTGTGCCGCTGGCGAGTCCGTTATAGGACGCGTCAGCGTCGCTGACGCGTCTCTCTCTCTCTCTCTCTCTCTCTGGCCGGGTTGGCTCTCAGCTAGCTCGAGGCCGGTTCGCCGTTCCCTCCGGCCTGCGCGGCCGGCTGGGTCTCTCGCGTCGTCACAGCGGCGCTCCATCTGCTTCCACGCGCGCGATCGTCGGGTTCGCGGGCGTTTTGTGCTGCCCGGGTGCGGGCGTGTCCGGGTGTCGTTTCTCTGAGGAGGGGATTGCTCTATGAGTGTTCGGCGTTACGTATCGGGTCTGATCGCCGTCGGGGCGCTGACAGCGTGTTGGTGCGCTCCGGCGTCGGCCGTCGCCACGCCGCCCGAAGTTGTGAGTGAGTCCTTCTCTGACGTTGGCAGCGCGTCGGCGACGGTGAGCGCGAAAATTGATCCCGGCGGGCAACCGGCGAGCTTCCGCGTCGAATACGGACCCACTACCGCATACGGGTCGAGTACGACCGGCTCGAGTATCGGCGACGGCACCGAAATCGTGGCGGTGGCCGCGCAACTGGACGGGCTACAACCCGCGACGACGTACCACATCCGTTTTGTCGCCACCGGCGAAAGCGCTGAGACGGACGGCGCCGATGTGGCATTTTCTACTCTCCCTGTCGGTCTGCTGGGTCTTCCCGACGAACGTGGCTACGAAATGGTGACTCCGGCCGAAAACGAAGACGTGCAGGTTTACCGAAACGTTGGATCAGGCAACACTGCCGGCGAAGAATCCATTCAAACGGCGAGGCCCATGCGCGCCGCCTCCGACGGCGACGCCGTCGCATATGTCGGCGATCCAAATAGGGAAGGCAATGGGAGCGAGGGGGCCAACGGCGGTAACGAGTACATCGCGACGCGCGGCTCATCCGGCGACTGGAGACAGCTGAACATTCAACCACCCGGTGTGCATTCCCCGGAATACGCGTGGTTCTCCGAAGATCTGTCGACGGCCGTGCTCACTTCGAGCGAACCGCTCGTAAGCGGCCTGCCCGAAGGCTACGAGAATCTCTATGTGCGCTCCGAATCGCACGGAATCACAAGCCCGGCCTTCACTGTAACACCGCCCAATCGGACTACGCCCTCCTCCTTCGGAGCCGCAAGCTTCAACGGCTCCCTGAGGCATCCGTCGCTAGGCAACTTCTTCGCTGGAGCGTCGAGCGATGGAAAGAGACTGTTCTTCGAGGCGAATGACGCGTTGACCGCCGATGCGGTGGACGGTGGGCAGCGCAAGAACAATTTGTATGAATCCTATGAAGGGACGCTCCGACTGGTGAACGTGCTCCCGAACGGCGTCAGCGAACCCAACGCCGCGTTTGGCGCGCCGCCCGCCGAACAGCAAGAAGGTGAGAACGCATCGCGTGCGATCTCCTCCGACGGATCGCGCGTGTTTTGGACGGACATCGCGACCGGAGCGCTGTACGTGCGTGAAAACGGGACATCGACGACGCTCATTTCCGAAAGCGCAAAGTATCTGACCGCGTCTACGGACGGGTCGCGTGTGATCTACACGAAGAACGGCGACCTTTACGAGGACGATCTTTCGACGGGGGTGAATACCGATATCGCCCCGGGCGGGCGAGTGGTGGGGCTCGTAGGTGCGAGCGACAATGCCGAATACGTCTATTTTGGCGCGGAAGGGAACCTTGCACGAGGGGCCACGGAAGGTACGCCAAACCTATACCTATATCACGCCGGAACCATTACGCACGTGGCTACGCTTGGGAGTGAAAACGAAAACTATTTTGGAGGACTTTACGGCAACGGGACGTTTAACAATTGGCGCCCAGCGGTGGGACACCGTACCGCGGACGTAACGCCAGACGGGAACGGACTGGTGTTTATGGCAAACCAAAGCCTTACTGGCTATGACAATCGCAGTCAAGAAGGCAGCGTGGTGTCTGAGGTGTACGTCTACGACGCGAATCGCGGCCAGCTTTGGTGTGCGTCTTGCAGTCCCAGCGGCGAACCACCCGCCAGCATCGATAACGGCTATCTCGTCACGACAGGGCACCACGCGTACCAGGTGCGATCGATATCAAGCGACGGGGCGCGTGTGTTCTTCGAGACGAGCCAGCCCTTGGTGGCGCAAGACGTCAACGGGACGACGGATGTCTATGAGTGGGAGCGGGACGGCTCCGGTAGTTGTGCGCAAAGCGAGGGTTGCATATACATCTTGTCCAACGGGTCGGGTCAGGGATCGTCATTTCTCGTTGACGCGGACGAAAGTGGTTCGAATGTGTTCTTCATCACCGAAGCCCAATTGGTCGCACAGGATCGCAACGCGACGTACGATTTGTATGACGCTCGGGTGGGAGTGACGCAACCCCCATCGCCGTCGCAATGCACCGGTTCCGGTTGTCAGGGCGTCCCTGAGGCGCCTCCCATATTCGCCACGCCGCCGAGCGTCACATTCGACGGTGTCGGCAACTTCGCGGCGCCGGGCAAGGCGACCGGCCAGGCCAAGCCGAAGGTCAAGAAGAAGGCCAAGCACAAGCGCAGGGCGAGTAATAAGCGTAAGCATCGCAAGCGTCGCGGCAAGGCGGCAAGAAAGGCTGACGTAAAGCTGGGCACAGCGGGGAAAAGCGGAAGGGGTAAGCGATGAGGGTCTGTAAGTCGGCGTGCTCGGTCAGAAGGCTGGTGGCGTGCGCCGTGTTGGCGCTCAGCGCGGCGGGCGTACTTGCCGCTGGTGCGTTTGGATCGACGACGGCGCCGGGCTGGGAGGTCTCCGTGGGGATGTACCCTTCGATAGTCGCGCCGAGCGCAACCGCGACCATCGTGCTGCCCGTCTACAATGTCGGCGGCGCGGCGAGCACCGGCCCGGTGACGGTGGCCGACAGGCTGCCCGAAGGCCTCACTGCGATCGAAGCCGGCTACTACGGCTATAACCCGCTGACAGAAGAGCGCGGGTACTTGTGGAAATGCGCGTTGGGATCCACGGTGTCCTGTGTCAACGATCCCGCGACGCTGGCGTCGCTCGCGCCCGGCGAAATGTATTTCGTAGAGATCGTCGTCAAAGCCTCACCCGCGGTGAGCGGTTCGGAGGCCAATGAAGTGACGGTCTCCGGTGGTGGGGCGCTCACGCCGGCGAGCGCCACCGGCAAGGTCAATTTCGGCACCGAATCGGCCGACTTCGGCTTGCGAAGTGCAGATAGCTGGTTTAGCGGCGCCAACGGCTTGCTTGACACCCAGGCGGGTTCACATCCCTATTCGTTGACGCTGAATTTCTTTCTCAATAACGTGGGAAAGCCGGTAGGAGAAGCACGCAACATAATCGTCAACTTGCCCGCGGGAATCGTCGGTAACCCTCAAGCTGTGCCCCGCTGCACTCGTAGCGAGCTGAACGCGCAGCTCTGTCCCGCTGATACCCAGGTAGGTGTCGACGTGCCAATCATCGGTGGTGGCCCGGCCCCCGGAAGGATAGAATCTGGAGAATCTGGTGGGGCTAAACTGCTGGCGATTCAGTTTCCGGTCTTCAACATGGTGCCGCCGCCCGGTGTGCCGGCACAATTCGCCTTCTCGCTGCTCGGTGTAGCCACACGTTTGGACGCTGCCGTGCGAAGTGGCAGTGACTACGGAATCAGCGAGCACGTTCAACAACCTCACTCAGCGTGAACTAACATTCAACACAATCACGATCTGGGGTACACCTGGGGAATCGAGCCACGACTATCAACGTTGCGCGCGTAACTACGAAAAAGAAATTGAAAAATGTGGCTTTCCTGGGAGTACCGGTCATGTGCCGTTTTTGACGTTGCCGACGTCGTGCGTGGGTCCGCAGTCGTTTTCGGTGATTGCTGAATCGTGGGCGCCGCTGGGAGCGCTGAACAGTGGTATAAGCGAGGTGGGTTTCTTGTCTCACGACGATTCTGGGAGCCCGTCGGGTCTGACTGGTTGCGATCACCTGTCGTTCTCGCCGTCGATCGAGGCGGCGCCTGATACGAGCAGCGCGGACACGCCTGCCGGCCTGACTGTGGATGTGAAAGTCCCGCAGGAAGGTTTGGGTGATAGCGAAAGCCTCGCTATGTCGAACATCAAGAACACGACGGTGACGTTGCCTGAAGGTGTTGTGATCAATCCTGGGCAGGCTGCTGGTCTGGCGGCGTGTCAGACCGCTGAATCGGCTGTAGGCACTGAACGTGAACCGTCGTGTCCGTCGGCTTCGAAGGTTGGGACCGATCAGATCGAAACGCCGTTGTTGGCGCATAAGCTCGAAGGCGACGTGTATGTGTTGCAGTCCGATCCACCGAACTTGAAGTTGTTGGTTGCTGCTTCCGGGGAAGGCGTGAACCTGAAGCTGGTCGGGAATGTGCATCTGGATGAAGCGACTGGCAGGTTGACTACGACGTTTAGCGAAACGCCGGAGTTGCCGTTCACGGACTTCAAACTGTCCTTCAGTGGTGGGGCTCAGGCCGCTCTGACGACACCGACACGGTGTGGGACGTACACGACGACGAGCGACTTCACGCCGTGGAGCACACCGGACGTAGAGGATGCCTACCCGTCGAGCAGCTTCACCGTCGATCACGGCCCAGGCGGTGCGAACTGTGCGGGAGCGACGCTGC
The DNA here is from genome assembly GCA_963753145.1 of uncultured Solirubrobacterales bacterium. Taxonomy (GTDB): domain Bacteria; phylum Actinomycetota; class Thermoleophilia; order Solirubrobacterales; family Solirubrobacteraceae; genus Palsa-744. The sequence continues at coordinate 1,477,872 of CAVWAX010000001.1, read as the reverse complement.
CGTTCAGCCCGTCGATGACCGCCGGTTCCACGACCGACCAGGCGGGAGGGTTCACGAGCTTCTCGTTGTTGTTGACGCGTGGAGACGGTCAGCAGCGGATCGGTTCGTTGCAGTTCAAGACGCCCGAGGGGCTGTTGGGGATGATCAGCAAGATCCCGCTCTGTCCCGAACCGCAAGCATCGCAAGGCACGTGTTCGGCTGCTTCGCAGATCGGGCACACGGTCGTGGAGGCGGGTCCCGGCCCCTACCCGCTGGTGGTGCCCCAACCGGGACAGCCGCCCGCACCGATCTATCTGACCGGCGGGTATAAGGGCGCGCCGTACGGCCTGTCGATAGTGGTGCCGTTGGTCGTCGGACCGTTCACGCTGCAAACGCAGGTTGTGCGGGCGCGTATCGAAGTGGATCCGATCACCACGCAGTTGACGGTCACGACCGATCCGTTGCCGACGATCATCGACGGTATCCCCGCAGATCTCAGAGCGATCAACGCGGTGATCGACAAGCCTGGGTTCATGTTCAACCCGACCGGTTGCGAACCGCAATCGTTCTCGGGTACCGCGACGAGCACCGAAGGCGTGGTCGCGCCGATAGCAAGCCACTTCCAGATGGGTTCGTGTCGCGCCTTGACGTTCAAACCGGACTTCAAGGTCTCAACCTCGGGTAAGACCTCAAGGAAGGACGGGGCGAGCCTCGACGCGAAGATCCTCTACCCCACAGGCGAACTTGGCGCAAACCAAGCCTCAAGCCAATCGAACGTGAAGATGGTCAAGGTGGACCTGCCAAAGCAACTACCGTCCCGGCTGACGACACTGCAGAAGGCTTGTCCATCGCAGACATTCGAAGCGAACCCCGCAAACTGTCCTGCGGACTCGCGGGTAGGCGAAGCGACCGCGATCACGCCGGTGTTGCCGGTCCAGTTGACCGGACCCGCGTACTTCGTCTCATATGGTGGCGCGAAGTTCCCCGAACTCGTGATCGTCCTGCAGGGTTATGGCGTCACCGTGTTCTTGCACGGCGAAACGTTCATCAGCAAAGCAGGCATCACCTCGAGCACGTTCCGCCAAGTACCCGACGTCCCGATCACGAGCTTCGAGCTCAAGCTACCCGAGGGCCCCTACTCCGCCCTGGCGGCGAACGGGAACCTGTGCACCAAGAAGCTGAAGATGCCGACAGCCTTCACCGGACAGAACGGCGCCGTCATCCACCAGACGACACCAATCACCGTCACCGGCTGCGCCAAGAACAAGAACAAGAAACACACCAAGCACAAGAAGAGCAAGCAGAAAAGCAGTGCTCGCAAGCACAAGAAATAGCGGAGTGTCTCCCCGCGTGGCCGCCCGTCAAGGCGGCCACGTCGAGGGTATGCAGCGTCGCCGACTGCTGCTGGCGATGAGCGAAGTGCTCGCCGAGCACGGTTACGAAGACGCGAGCATCGGGCGCGTGTGCAAGCGCGCCGGTGTCTCGCGGCGGACGTTCTACGAGATCTTCCACGACCGCGACGAGTGCTTGTTGGGCGCGTTCGACGCGGCGGTCGAGCGGATCGCCGAGCCCGTGATGGCCGCGTGGCAGAGCAAGGGAAGCTGGCGCGAGCGCATCCGTGGCGCGCTCGCGGCGCTCTTGGAGCAACTCGACGCCGAGCCAGCCGCGGCGCGTGTGTGCGTGGTCGAGACGCTCAAGGCAGGCCCCACCGTGATGGAGCGCCGCGCGCGCGTCGTCGCGATCCTGGTGGACGCGGTCGAGCAGGGGCGCCACGAGGCCAAGCGAGGCAGCGAGCCGCCGCCGCTGGCCGGACAGGGCGTCGTCGGCGGAGCGCTGTCGGTGCTCCACACGCGCCTTGCCCAAGCGCCGCCAAGCGGCCCCTCGCCGCCGTTGAGCGAGCTGACGGGCGCCCTCATGGCGATGATCGTCCACCCCTACCTGGGCGCCGCAGCCGCCCGCCGCGAGCTCGAGCGCCCAAGCCCGAAGAGCGCGGTCGCTCAGAACGGCACGATCAAGGATCCCTTCAAGGGCCTATCGATCCGCTTCACCTACCGCACCGCCCGCGTTCTGGCCACGATCGCGGCCCACGCGGGCGCCTCCAACCGCTTCGTTGCCGACAGCTCCGGCGTCTCCGACGACGGCCAGATGTCGCGGCTGCTCGGTCGCCTGGAGCGAGCCGGGCTGATTCAGAACGGGGGAGAGGGTCACGTCAAGGGCGAGGCCAACGCCTGGACGCTAACCCGGCGCGGCGAGGCGGTGCAGGAGGCGTTGGCGGGCGGGTGAGCGGTGTGACCAGCAGGGCGCTGATCTCACCGCCAAGCCCCGATCAGGTCCTCGGCATCCAGCTCGACGTCAAGCCTGGCGCTCGGGTAGAAGCCGCTCCTCGAGACTCCCACCAGCCGGGTAGCCGCGCTTGCGAGCGGAACTTGCGTGCTCACAGCCGCCAGCCGCGTGGCGTCCTCGCGCGAGAAGGGCGCTTTGTCTCGCCACTTGATCGATCCCACGAACTCTGCGCGTGTTGGCCGACGGTCGTCGTCGCCGCTCACGACGTTGACCTCCGGGTTGTTGGTCCGAGTCCAGAACGCACCAACGAAGTTCGCGTCGCCAAAACGTTTGTCGGGGAGCATTCGCTCGATGCACGCCCGCACGATCGGCTCGATCGCGTGGCCTCGATAGGTGCTCCAACCGTCCATCACGCGTCGCGCCGCCAGATCGCCGCGACGACGTTCGATCAGGGGCAGATTCGGGCCGATGAAGCGAAGCCAGAAGCGCAGGTATGGGTCGGCGATCGTGTATCGACTGAGCTTGGTGTCGTTGAGATGGGCGAATGGCTGGTTGCGGTCGACGATGCGCTTGCGCACCAGCGTGTTCAGTGCGGAGCTGAGGCTTGTGCGCCCGACACCAGAGCGCTTCAGGATCTTGACGAACTCCGTTTCTCCGGCACCGATAGCCGCGATCACCGCGGCGGCAGCCGATTGGGGCGGAAGCTCGGCTGCCATCACGCGTTCGCCGGTCACGATCAGCGGCGAGGTGGAGTCGCTCAACTCGCGTGTCAGGTAGCGCCGGACCGTGTCGTTGGCGCGCCAGGTGCTCGCGAGTTGCGGAAAGCCGCCGAGAATGCAATATGCGTCGAGCGCGATCTCCGGCTCGGCCTTGACCATATCGCTCATCTCAGCGGGATTGAGCGGCTCGATCGCAAACGGCGTCACGCGACCGTGCAGGGGCCGATCGTAGCTTTCGAGCGACTCCATCATGTGCAGATCGGAGCCGATCAAGATGAGCAGAATCGGCAGGCGTCCGAGCTGGCGATCCCAGGCGCTCTGCAGCAGTCCCTCGATGCTGGGTTCCTGCTCGGATAGCCAGGGCAGCTCATCGATGACGAGGCAGGCCGGCATCGAGGATGCGCTCCGCGCGGCCTCGGCGCAGGTCGTCGCGATCAATCGCAATGCGGCTTCCCAGCTTTCCGGCCGGACCCCGGCCGCGAGCTCCGCAGCAACTGGAAGCGAGCTTCGCTCCAGCTCGCCGAGGAATCCGGCGAGGGCCTCTCTCGTAGGTTGATCCTTGGATGCCGAGAAGAAGGCGTGCGGAGGGTTCTCGCGCACCAGAAACTCTTCCACAAGCGTTGACTTGCCCACAGCCCGGCGACCGCGTATTGCGATTGCCTTGCCGCGGCCGGACTGCGCGACGTCGCGCAGCCATTCGCGGAGCCGACCGATCTCGGCCTGGCGGCCGACAAACCCGGGCAGATGCTCGTGCATGGTCCATACTCTAGCTTAAGTTCGTTCGAGCGAACTCCGTTCAAGCGAACTCCGGTTGAGCGAACTTAAGTCGTTTGGGCGGTCGGTCTTCGCGGCTGGGCCAGGCCCTATTCGGCGCGCCTGTAATAGATTGCGCCCGCATGACCGCCACACTCGCCCAACGCCTGCTCGACGGCGATCGCCGCGCTCTCGCGCGCGCGATCACGCTTGTCGAGGACGACCGCCCCGAGGGCTGGGAGCTGGTGCGCGAGGTCTATCCCCACACCGGCAAAGCCGCCGTCTACGGCTTCACCGGGCCGCCGGGCGTCGGCAAGTCAACCCTGATCGGCGCCCTGACCAAGGCCAGGCGCGAGGCCGGCCGCTCGGTCGGGGTGCTCTCGATCGACCCATCCTCGCCTTTCACGCAGGGCGCCCTGCTCGGCGACCGCATCCGCCTGACAGAGCATTTCCTCGATCAGGGCGTGTTCATCCGCTCGATGGCCAACCGCGGCGCGCTCGGAGGGCTCTCCGAGGCGGCGCTGCAGGCCGCCCTGCTGCTCGACGCGGCCGGGCGCGAGGATGTGTTCGTGGAGACCGTCGGCGTCGGTCAGGCCGAGATCGACATCATCGACCACGCCGACACGATCGTGCTCGTGCTGATGCCCGGCTCCGGCGACTCGATCCAGGCGCTCAAGGCCGGCGTGATGGAGATCCCCGATGTGATCGTCATCAACAAGGCCGACCATCCCTTGACCGACACGATGGTGCGCGAGATCCGCGGAGTCTTGTCTTTGGCCAACCTGGATGGAGGCTCCGAGCGCGGCGCTTGGCGTGTGCCGATCGTCAAGACCGAGGCCGCCCACGGCCGGGGCGTTAACGACTTGATCGCCCAGCTCGACGCCCACCGCGCGCACATCCTGGGGGAGGGCACATTGCAAGAGCGGAGAGGGCGCAACCTGCGCAACGAGGTCTTGGCGATCGCGACCGCCCGCATGCGTCGGCGCCTGGAGGAGGAGCTGCGCGAGGACGCCGACTTCAAGCGGCTCTTGAATGAGGTGGTCGAGCGCCGCTTGGACCCGGCCAGCGCCGCCACGGCGCTCCTGGAGCGTCACCGAGGCTGATTACGCAAGTTTGCGTAACGCAAGTTTGCGTAACGGCCTACTCCTCGTTCAACAGCAGCCACTGGGCCAGAAACGGCTCGACGATCCACGCTTCGCTCTCGCGGCGGCCGACCAGTTCGGCGCGCTCGAGCGCACCGAGGGCGCGCTGCACGGAGGAGGCGCCTGGAAGGGCGTGACGGCGACGGTAGTCGGCGGCAAGCGGGCGGCCGGGCTCATCCGCGAGGGCCCTCAGCAACAGTCGTTGATGGGTCGAGGCGCTCTCCCACACAAGACTGAAGTGCGCGTGCTCGGAGTTCAGCACCTGGGCCACCGCCTCAACCACCTTTGCTCGACTGGCGGTGCCCCGCGCACGGGTGTCCTGCCACAGGAAATAACACAGCTCCTGGGTCGCGTAGGGGTGGCCGTACGTGGTCTGGAGGATCGCATCGACCGCGTCCGAGGCGATCTTCCTCCCGGTGCGCGCAAACTGGCTCGAGATGTACTCTGCGAACGGCTCGGGCGCGATCACGCCCAGCTCCATCTGCTTGGCGCTGCGCCAGAATGGCTCGTTCTCGTCGTTGAAGATGCGCTGCATCATGTGCCGCTTGCTGCCGAGGTAGATGTGAGCCACCTCTGGTTGCTCCTGGAAGACCGAGCGCATCATCCGGGGAAGGCTCGGGTCTATCTCGACGATCTCCTGAAACTCGTCGAAGATCAACACGACCTGACGTTTGCGCTCCCCTGCCAACTGGCCCGGCAGTTCCAGCAGGCGCTCGAGCGTCGCTCGGATGTCCTCGGCGCGCGGCCCCGCGTCGAAGCTGAAGCTGAGTGAACCGTCCTCGGGCTCCACAGTGACCGTGGGGCGCACGCGCAGCCCTTGGAAGACTCGCAGTCGCTCCTTGGCGCGAAACAGAGGCGATGAGATGTCCTCGTGGATGCTCTTGGCCAGCTTCTCGGCGAGTTGCGTGATCGTCGGCGTCGTCATCAGATTCACCTGGGCTACCAGCGCGCGCTTGGCGATCAGCTCCTGGGAGACTCGCCACACGAGTGAGGACTTGCCGTAGCGACGAGGAGCGAACAGCACCACGTCCTGGCCGTTGAGCGCGTCGGCCTTCAGCTCAGCCGTCTCGAGCTCGCGATCGGTGAACGCCTCGTCGAGCGCCAACGCGCCGTAGCGAAAAGGGTTTTGCTCTGAAGCCATAGCGTCTAGTATACGCGGTTGCGTAATGATCGTTACGCAAGTTTGCGTTACGCAAGTTTGCGTAATGCGCCGGCGCGGCGCACCGCCTCACTCCCAGCGCAGTTCTTTGGGCGCCTCGCGCATGCGCAGCACCCGCGCCGGCACGCCGCCGACGACGGCGTTCTCGGGGACGTCCTTGGTCACGACCGCGCTTGTGCCGATCACGCTGTTGTGCCCGACGCTGACCCCGCGCAGCACGCAAGACCCATAGCCCATCCAGACATTGCTGCCGACCCGCACGTCGCGCTTGTAGATGCCCTGCAGGCGGATCGGGCGCTCCACCTCCACGACGCCGTGGTCGAAGTCGATCAGCATCACCCGGTCGGCGACGATGCACTCGCGCCCGATCGAGACGTGCTGGTAGGCGGAGATCGTGCACTCCTGACCCATCACCGTCTTAGCGCCGATCGAGACTTCGCCCTCGTGCACCCTGATCTTGGTGCCGTGCCCAATCCACGACCAGCGACCGATCTTCAGCGTCGCGTTCTTGCCGATCTCCAGCTTGACTCCTGGACAGAAGAAGCAGATCCCGTCGGTCTGCAGGCGCCCGCGCCAGCGCAGCTTCAACCACAACAGGCGCGCGCCCAACACCGCGTAGTGGCGGTTGAGCATGTTGTTGGCGCGCATGAACCGGAGCAGCGCGAGCGCGCCGCGTCGCTCGGGCGCCGGCGGGACGGGACGCTTCGCCTGGCCCTGGGTCGGGCTTGGGATCTCGGCGGTGGTCATCGGCGGACTGGCTCCACGACGCGAATCGTATTCGCCACGCCCCGCCTCAGCCGTCGTAGCTGAGCAGCGCGTGCGCTTCGTGCGGCGCCAGCCGCTCGCGCCCTCCCAGGAACGCGAGCTCGATCAGAAAACTGCAGCCCACAACTTGCCCGCCGAGCCGCTCGACCAGCTCGCACAGCGCCGCGGCGGTGCCACCGGTGGCGAGCAGATCGTCGTGTACGAGCACGCGCGCGCCGCGGCCGATCGCGTCGCTGTGAAGCTCCAGCCGGTCTGAGCCGTACTCGAGCAGGTACTCGGCGCTGACCGTCTCATAAGGCAGCTTGCCCGGCTTGCGAGCCAACGCGAAACCGGCGCCCAGCTCCAGTGCCAGCGCGGGTCCGAGCAGAAAGCCGCGCGCCTCCGCCGCGATCACGCAGTCGGGCGCCAGCGGGCGTGCGTACTCGGCGAGCCCTCGCACGGCGAGTCGCAGGCCGTCCGGGTCGGCCATCAGCGGCGTCAGGTCCTTGAACACGACTCCTTCCTTGGGGAAGTCGGGGATGTCGCGGATCAGGTAGTCGAGTAGCTGATTGGGTTGCATCGGTTGTGCGTGAAGGGACTGGAATGGCACCTTAACGACCGTTGTGCTCTGCGAACAGATCCTCAGGTGCGATGAGGTGGCATGCGGCGTCTTCTCCTGCCGTGGCGATCAGCCTCGCCTCGAAGCCCGCTCGCGAGAAGAGATAGAGGTCGGGACGATCCTGGTCGGAGGCGAGCACGCGGGCCAACCGCCGCAACTTCTCCAACTCTCGCGAGGACATCGACCCGGCGGTCCACTTACACGAGCCGAGCGCGAGGATCGCCCGCTCGTGGTCCACCGCCACGACATCCACCTCGCGCTGGACGTTGCGAGGCGTCCCCCCGTCGCCCCTCTCCTTGACGCTCCCCCACCACCAGCCCACATCGGCGGCGTCGATGTGGCGGCGCAACCAGCTTTGGCAAACGCGCTCGAACGCCGGGCGCGAGACGAACTCGTCAAGCGCCGGCATCACCAGACCGGTGAGGTGTCTGTGGGCATCCGCTCGCCTGTGCAGACGGCTCTCGTAAGGGTGCACGAACGTGAACCAGAAGCGCAGAAAGGGATCGTCGAGGGCGAAGCGCACCATTCGCGTGCGGTCGGGGTTGGCGACGGTGACCGGGTGTACTCGCGCCACCAGGCCCATCTCGGTCAGGCGGTCGAGCAACTGGCCGGTTGCGCTGTCGCTGCGACCCACTCGGTCCGCGATCTCGCTGCGTCGCGTGCGGCCGGCGGCGATCGCCCGCAGGATCGAGAAATACACGCTCCCCTCACGTAGGTCTGAATGTTGGGCGAACAGGAAGCGCGGCTCCTGGCGCAATAGTCCGTCGGGAGCGAGCACGTGACGCTCGATGTTCTCGGCGAGAGTCGCCCGCGGATCCAGTGCCTCAAGGTAGTAGGGGACTCCTCCGAACACCGCGTAGGCACGTATCAGATCGTTGACCGTCCACTCAGGGAGGAAGCCCTTCAGCTCGACGAACGGGAACGGGAACAGATGCAGCGAGCCGGTGCGGCGACCGTAGGTGGTGGCGTTGTAGCCGACTATCTCTCGCTGAAAGAACGACACGTCGCTGCCCGAGAGGATCAGGAACAGGTTTGGATCGTCGCGATGCTCGCGCCAGAAGCGGTTGAGGAGCGAGCCGACCACGGGCGTCTCACGCGCCACGAACTGAAACTCGTCGAGTGCGATCAAGAGGGGTCCCCGTTGCAGCTCCTCGTCGATAGCCGCGAAGAACGCCTGCCAGTTCGTGAGGGGTTGGGCTCCCAGTAGCGGTCGGCCGCTGGTTTCCGCCAACGCGCGCGACAGGTCCTCCAGGTGATCGCTTTCGGTCCCAGAGCTAGCCTCGAAATACACGGTGCGCTTGCCCTCGGCGAAGCGCAGGATCAGCTCGGTCTTGCCCACACGCCTACGGCCGTAGATGACGACGTACTCGGCCCGCGCCGAGCTCCACCGATCCTCCAACGCAAAGAGCTCGTCTGTGCGATCGTGGAATGCCACGACATAATGTTAGCTATAACTTTGAAAGTTACAACTTACTTTGTTGCCTCCGGGGCGAGACCCCGGCGCGGGAGGCACAGCTTGTACAGTGCGCGCGATGGCCTTTGACTACCTGAAAGTCGCCGACCGCACCTGGCCGACGCTGATCCGCCTGATGGGCGGCCACGCCAAGATCTACCGCGCCACCGGCGGGCGCATCGGCCACCGCGTGCCGGGCGCTCCCGAGATGCTGCTGCTCGACCATGTAGGCGCCAAGAGCGGGACGCACCGCTACACCCCGCTCGTGTTCGCCCGCGACGGCCAGAACGTGATCCTGATCGCCTCCAAGGGCGGCTACCCCAAGAACCCCGCCTGGTACTACAACCTGCGCGCCAACCCCGACACCACGATCCAGATCGGCCGCGAGCGGATCCCGGTGCACGCCCGCGAGGCTGCGCCCGAGGAGTACGACCGCCTGTGGCAGCGCGCGGTCGCCGTCTACGGCGGCTACGAAGATTACCGCCGGCGCACCGAGCGCCAGATCCCACTCGTGGTGCTCGAGCCCCGTTAGGCTCCGAGTGCCCGGGCGATCACCATCTGCTGCACCTCGTCGGTGCCCTCGCCGATCGTGAGGATCTTGGCGTCGCGGTAGAAGCGGCAGACCGGGTACTCCTCGATGAAGCCGTAGCCGCCGTGGATCTGCACGGCCTCCTCGCAGCAGCGGACCGCGAGGCGTCCGGTCTTCAACTTGGCCTGGGCCGCGGTCAGCGTGAAGTTGCGCCCGGCGTCCTTCTCGCGCGCGGCCTTGTAGACGAGCAGTCGCGCCGCCTCGATCTCGCACGACATGTCCGCGAGCTTGGCTTGGATCGCCTGGAACTTGGAGATCGGCTTGCCGAACGCCTTGCGCTGCTTGGCGTAGGCGAGCGCCTCGTCGAGCGCGCCCTGCGCCAGCCCGACGCCCATCGCCGCGACGCCGATGCGGCCGATGTCGAGGATGTGCAGGAACTGCTTGAAGCCCTGGCCCCTGGGGCCAAGCAGGTTCTGCTCGGGCACCCTGCATTCGGTGAACGTGAGCGGGCGCGTGTCGGAGGCGTTCCAGCCCATCTTGCGGTAGGGCTGCCCCTGCTCGTAGCCGGCCGTGCCGTTTGCCACGATCAGGTTCGAGATCTCCTTGGCGCCGTCTATGTCATCTGTCACGGCCGTTATACACACCACACCCGAGATCTCGGTGCCCGCGTTGGTGATGAACTGCTTGGCGCCGTCGATCACCCATTCCTCGCCGTCCAGCCGCGCGCGCGTGCGCGTGTTGCCGGCGTCGCTGCCCGCCTCCGGCTCGGTCAGCCCGAACGCGCCCAGCTTCTCGCCGGCGCAGAGCTTTGGCATCCACTCGCGCTTTTGCTCCTCGCTGCCGAACAGATAGATCGGCTGCGTGCCAAGCGACGTGTGCGCGCACAGCGTGATCGCCACCGAGGAGTCCACGCGCGTCAGTTCCTCCACCGCGAGCGCATAGGCGAGCGTGTCCCCGCCGGCGCCGCCGTACTCCTGCGGGAACGGGATCCCCATCAAGCCAAGCTTGCCCAGCTTGGCGACGATCTCATACGGAAACGACTTGGTCCGGTCAAGCTCCTCGGCCACCGGCGCGACCTCGCCCACGGCGAATTCGCGCACCGTGCGCCGGATCAGCTCGTGGTCGCTTGAGAGGTCGAAGTCCATCTGCGAGCGCCTAGGCGCAGTGGGCGCGCGCGAGATCGACGAGCAGCCGCACCCCGTACCCGGAGGCGCCCTTGCCGACGTAGGCGCGTCCCAGATCCCAGGCCGAGCCGGCGATGTCCAGGTGCGCCCACGGTGTGTCACCGACGAAGTGCGAGAGGAAGGCGGCGCCCACGATCGTGCCGGCCTTGCGGCCCTCGGGGGCGTTGTCGAGGTCGGCGTAGCGGCCTTTGATCAGTTCGTCGTACTCGGGGTGCAATGGCAGTCGCCACACGATCTCCCCGCTGCGCTGCCCCGCCTCGGTCACCTGTTCGGCGAGCTGCTCGTCGTTTGAGAGCAGTCCCGCGTAGGTCGAGCCGAGCGCGATGATCACGGCGCCCGTCAACGTGGCCAGGTCCACGACCCGATCGGCGCCGCACGCGATCGCGTGACACAGGCAGTCGGCCAGCACGAGCCGGCCCTCGGCGTCGGTGTTGTTGACCTCGATCGTCTTGCCGTTGGAGGCCGTCACGATGTCGCCCGGCTTGACCGAGCGTCCACTCGGCAGGTTCTCGGTTGCGCCGACCACGCCGACGATCCGCACCGGCAGGCCGATCCGCGCGATCGCCGCGATCGCCGAGATGACCGCCGCGCCACCGGACATGTCGAACTTCATCTCGCTCATTTTCGGCCCCGGCTTCAGCGAGATGCCGCCGCTGTCGAACGTCACCGCCTTGCCCACCAGGCCGAGCGTCTCCCCACGCGCGCCCGGGGGCTCGTAGCGCAGTGTGATCAAGGCGGGCTCCTGCTCAGAGCCCTGCGCCACCGCGGCAAAAGCGCCCATCCCGCGCTCGACGATGCCCGCGCGACCCTCGACCTCGACGCTCAGGTGCTCGATCTCCTCGCCCAACCCGCGCGCGTGCTCAGCCAGTGCGCTCGGTGTCAGATCGTTGGCCGGCCGGTTCTGTAGGTCGCGCGCTTCGTTGGCCGCCTCGGCCACGATTGCGGCCTGCTCGACAACGCTGCCCAGATCGCCTTCGCCGGCGACGATCAGGCGCTCCAGGTGCTTGGGCTTCGGCTCGACGCCGTCGGCGGGCGCCGCGGCTGCCTGGGACTTGTGCAGATCGAAGCTGTAGTCCGCCAGCACGGTCCCGTGCACAAGCGCCGCCGCGATCTCACCGCTCGTCCGCTCCAGGCCCTCCGGCAGCAGCCAGCAGAGCGTCTTGGTCGAGAGCTCCTTGCAGCGCTCGCGCACTAGCGCCGCGGCGACGCGCGCGCGCTCGGGCGTGAACTCGCCGCGCTCGCCGAGGCCCACGACCAGCCAGCGCTTGCCGTCGGCGTGAGTCAGGGCCAGCGACTTGAGCGCGCGTCGCGCCTCGCCGCTTTCCAGCAGCTCGCCCACCTCGTTCGGCGGGTAGCTCGGCGTCTCCTCGACATCCGCGAACACCCCCACGACGATCGTGTCAGCGGCGCTCTGGTCGGCCTCCCGACTGCTCCAAGTCACGTTCACGATCCGCGCACGATAGCTGCCCCGCTAGCATTCCCGTCCCCAGGTCGTTCGCCCGGCTCGCCGGCCGCCGCCCAGTCGGCGGCCAGGCCCGAGCAGGTGGGCGCGACCAAACCCAAACCAGGAGAACCCCCCGATGTCCAAGACCGTGATCCTCGGCGCCGCGCGCACGCCCATCGGCAAGATGGGAGGCGCTCTGTCCACGCTCGACGCGACCGAGCTCGGCAGCGTCGCGATCGAGGCCGCGCTCGAGCGCTCCAAAGTCGAGCCCGAGCAGGTCCAGCACGTGATCATGGGCCAGGTGATCCAGGCCGGCCAGGGCCAGATCCCCTCGCGCCAGGCGCAGATCAAGGCGGGCATCCCCAAGGAGGTCTCCTCGGAGACGATCAACAAGGTGTGCGCCTCGGGCGTGCGCGCGACTGTGCTGATGGACCAGGCGATCCGTGCCGGCGAGGTCGAGGTCGGCGTCGCCGGGGGCATGGAGTCGATGTCCCAGGCGCCCTACCTCTTGCCCGGGGCCCGCTTCGGCTTCCGCATGGGGGATGTCAAGACGCTCGACTCGATGGTCCACGACGGGCTCACCAACCCGTTCTCCGGCAAGCAGATGTTCGTCGAGGCGACCGCTGTCGGCGACGAGCTCGAGCTGACACGCGCCGACCTCGACCGCTGGGCCTTGCGCTCGCACGAACTGGCGATCAAGGCCACCGACGAGGGCCGCCTGCCCGAAGAGATCGTGAGCGTCACGATCAAAGGCCGTAAGGGCGATACCACCGTCGAGGTCGACGAGGCGCCGCGACGCGACACATCGCTCGAGGTGCTCGCCAAGCTGCCGGGCCTGGTCGGCAAGGAGGGCTCGCACACCGCCGGCAACTCGCCGGGCGTCAACGACGCCGGTGGCGCGCTCATCGTCTCCTCCGCCGAGTGGGCGCAGGCCAACGGCAAGGAGGCGCTCGCCGAGATCGTCGCGCACGCGCAGAGCGCCGACGAGTTCGCCTACCTCGCGCGCACCCCCGCGTCGGCGTCGAAGAAGGCGCTCGAGAAGGCCGGTTTGAAAGCCGAGGACATCGACGTGTGGGAGATCAACGAGGCGTTCGCCTCGGTCGCGCTGAACTCGATCCGCGCGCTCGGCATCGACGAGGACAAGGTCAACGTCAACGGCGGCGCCGTCGCCCTCGGGCACCCGATCGGCGCGTCCGGCGCGCGCATCATCGGCACGCTCGTCTACGAGCTGCGTCGTCGCGGCGGCGGCTTGGGTTGCGCCGCTATTTGCTCCGGTGGCGGCCAGGGCGACGCGATCATCGTCAAGGTCTGAGCCATGTCCGCCGAAGCGCCCCCCAAGGGCAAGATCCGCGTCGTGGTGGCCAAGCCTGGCTTGGACGGCCACGACCGTGGCGCCAAGATCATCGCGCGCGCTCTGCGCGACGCTGGCATGGAGGTCATCTACACGGGCCTGCACCAGACGCCCGAGCAGATCGTGGAGACCGTGATCCAGGAGGACGCCGACGCAGTCGGTCTGTCGATCCTCTCCGGCGCCCACATGACCCTGGTGCCGCGCGTAGTCGAGCTGCTGCACGAGCAGGGCGTCGACGACGTCGTCGTGACCGTCGGCGGCACGATCCCCGCCGAAGACATCCCTGAGCTGAAGGGCTTGGGCGTTGCCGAGGTTTTCACCCCGGGCGCGCCGACTCAGGCGATAGTCGACTTCATCCGCGAGGCTACCAGTCCCCGCCAGGCCGGCTGAGCCTGAGGGTACATACATACATTTTTTGTTAACTACAAAAGTAGTTACAAATCGTAAATACTATTGTGAATTCCACAAAAAGTATATACCTACCTGCCGGTCGCTTTGGCAAGAAGGCCGACTTGCTGCCTGATTGACTCGTCAGTCAACTCAGGTAGGATTGCCCTATCGACATCCCTGAAGGAGTTAGCTGAATGAAGATTTGCGTCCTGGTGAAGGAGGTCCCGGACGCCGCCGTCGAGAAGCGCATCAACAGCTCGACGGGGCGCATGGACCGCAGCGGGGAGAAGAACCTCAACCCGTATGACACGCATGCCATCGAGGCTGCGATGCAGATTCGCGAGGGCGGCGTCGCCCCCGTCGAGGAGATCGTGGCCGTCACGATGGGCCCTGAGAGCGCCGTGCGCGCTCTGCACAAGGCCGTCTCGCTGGGCGCCGACCGCTCGGTGCACCTCTCCGACGAGGCCGTCGCCGGCTCCGACGTGGCCGCCACCGGCTACGCGCTGGCGCAGACTCTCGATCGCGAGAAACCCGATCTGGTGCTGCTCGGTCAGCAGTCCGATGACGGCGAGTGCTACACGATCGGCGCTGTCGTGGCCGAGCACCTGCGCATGCCCTCGCTCACCCAGGTGATCAAGATGGACGTCGAGTCAGACGCGCTGCGGTGCGAGCGTCAGGCCGAGTACGGGTACGACACGGTGCAGGTCAAGCTGCCCGCCGTGATCTCCGTCGGCGACGCGATCAACGAGCCGCGCTACCCGTCGCTGAAGGCGATCATGGGCGCCAAGAAGAAGCCGCTGGAGACGGTCACCGCCGGCGACGTCGGGATCGACGCCTCGAAGGTCGGCGGCGATAACTCCGCCGCCCAGTGGGTCGCCGCCAAGGCGCCGCCCGCGAAGGCCGCCGGGGAGATCATCGAGGATGAGGACACCGCCGAGACCGTCGAAAAGATCGTGTCCTGGCTCGACGAGAGGAAGCTGATCTAGATGGCCAACATCCTGGTCTACGCGCTCCACTACGAAGGCGCGATCAACAAGAACTCCCTCGGAGCCGTCTCCGAGGGCGCCAAGCTCGCCGCCGAGCTCGGCGGCGAGGCGCACGCGATCCTCGTCGGCGAGGGCGTCCCGCAGGACCTGGCGGCCACGCTGGGCAACTATGGCGCCAAGAAGGTGCTCGTCGCCGAGGGGCCCGAAGGGCTCGCGCAGCCGGTCGTGGACGCGATGGGCGCCGCCATCTCCGGCGGCGACTACTCCTATGCGCTGTTCGGCGGCGGACTGCTGGGCTTCGAGATCGGCGCCGGCCTGGCCGCGCGCCTCGGCGCCGGTGTGGCGATGGAGGTCACCGCGGTCAGGGCCGAGGGCGGCGAGCTGATCGCGGAGCGGCCGATCCTCGGCGACTCGGCCATCTCCGAGATCAAATATCGCTCCCCGGTTGGGATCGTGATCGGGCGCCTGAACGCGTTCGAGATCAAAGAGACCGGCGCCGGCGCCGCTCCGGTGGAGTCGGTCAGCTTCGAGCTGTCAGATCACGCCAAGCAGGCCACGATGGTCACCCGCGGCGAACAGCGCGGCGCCGACGTGGACATCGAGGGTGCCGACATCCTCGTCGCCGGTGGACGCGGCCTCGGCAAGGCCGAGGGCTTCCAGCTCGCCGAGGACCTGGCCACCGCGTTCGGCAACAACGCCGCGGTGGCGGCCACCCGCGCGGTCGTGGACGCCGGCTGGTACCCATACGCGGCCCAGATCGGCCAGACCGGCAAGACGGTTGCCCCCAAGCTGTATCTGGCGGCGGGCATCTCCGGCGCGATCCAGCACAAGGTGGGCATGCAGTCCTCAGAGAACATCGTCGCGATCAACAAGGACTCAAACGCGCCGATCTTCGAATTCTCAGACCTCGGGATCGTGGGCGATCTGAACAAGATCCTGCCCAAGTTGACCGAGGCGGTCAAGGCAAAGAAAGCGTCGTAATCGAGTCCCACCCACCCGGGCGGATGCGTGAGAGAAAAGGAGCGTCAAGCGATGTCATCTAATAACGGCTCTCACAACGGGAAGGTTGTCCCCGCAGCCTTCCCGCCGCCCGTGGACCCGCAGAAGGAGTTCGTCAAGCGCGGCCTGGATCCCGAGGACGAGCTGATCGAGGTCGGCGTGGCGATCGTCGGCGGCGGCACCGCCGGCCTGGCCTGCGCCAACCGGCTGTTGCAGCTGCTCGGTGACGATCCGGAGACGATGGAGCGCCTCGGCGAAGTGCCGGTCGCGGTCGTCGAGAAGGCAAAGACCTGCGGTGGGCACAACCTCTCGGGCGCGGTCGTGCGCCCGGGGCCGCTGGAAGAGCTGTTCCCGGAGATGACGCGCGAGCAGTGGCGCCAGGAGGGCTTCGCCTTCGGCGAGGTCACCAAGGAGGCTGTCTACCTGACGCCGACCTCGAAAATGTCGCTGCGCATCCCGACGCCGCCCCCGTTCAAGAACCACGGCAACGAGGTCATGTCGGTCTCCGCGCTGGCTCGCTATCAGCAGCAGCAGGCCGAGGAGGCCGGCGCCTACATCCTCACCGAGACGGCCGCCACGCAGCTGGTCGTCGCGGACGGTCAGGTTGTCGGCGTGCGCTCGGGCGACAAGGGTCGCGGCAAGGACGGCGAGGAGCTCGGCAACTTCGAGCCGGGCACCGACATCAAGGCGCACGCCACCGTGCTCGCCGAGGGGTGCTGGGGCCACTTGACCGGCGCCGCGATCCGCGAGTTCGACCTGGCCAAGGGGCGCGAGCCGCAGGTATGGGAGCTCGGCGTCAAGGAGGTCTGGAAGGTCCCCAAGCCGCTCGATCGCCTGATCCACACGATGGGCCCTTGGCCCCTGAAAATCTCGTCGAAGTACGGGCAGATCGGCGGCACCTGGATCTACCCGATGAAGAACGAGAAGACCGGCGAGGACATGGTCTCGATCGGCTTCGTCGTCGAGCTCGACTACGCCGACGCGACGACCTCGGCTCACGACCTGCTGCAGACCTTCAAGACGCACTCGCTGGTGCGCTCGATCCTGGAGGGCGGCGAGCGCGTCGCCTGGGGCGCCAAGGCGCTGCCAGGCGGCGGCTACTGGTCGATGCCCAAGCTCTCGATGCCGGGCGCGGTGCTCGTCGGCGACGCCGGCGGGATGGTCGACACGATGGCGCTCAAGGGCGTGCATCACTGCATCAAGTCGGGGATGCTCGCCGCCGAGTCGATCTACGCCGCGATCAAGCGCGGCAGCTGCGACTTCTCCGACTACGAGAACGCGATCGAGAACTCCTCGGTCGGCAAAGAGCTGTGGGAGGTCCGCAACGCGCGCCAGCCGCTGCAGAAGGGGCTGTTGCTCGGCGGCCCGCTGTCGGGCGTCCAGCAGATCACCAAGGGCAAGCTCCCGGGGCGCGCCGATTGGCACCGCAACGATTCGATCCCGGTGTTCGTCGGCAACACCAAGGACGTGTACGTCAAGCCCGACGGCAAGTACACATTCGACAAGCTCTCCTCGGTGTTCATCACCGGCAACGCCACGCGCGACGACGCCCCGAATCACATCCGCGTGCAGAAGCACGTCCCGCGCGAGATCGCCGAAACGTGGCGCTGGATGTGCCCGGCCGGCGTGTATGAGATCCCGGAGGACGCGCCGGAGACGGGCTCGGTGGACGTGATCGTCAACTACACCAACTGCGTGCAGTGCGGCGCGATCACCGCCAAGGGCGGGCGTCTCACAACTCCAGAGGGTGGAGACGGCCCTCTGTACCAAATAACCTGAGCATCGTCAACGCGGCGCATGGCCCTTGTCCGGCTTCGTCGATGAAGCTCAGGAGCTTGGTGCGAAACATAGTCGCTCCAGTGGTGTTAGGGGCTTTTGAATGGCAAGGACGATCGATCTGACGCGGGCCGCCGCCAGGGCGGCGGCGATAGGCGGGTGTGCGGTGGTGGCGCTTGTGTGCGCGCCGGGGGCGTGGGCCGGCACCGTCACGGACGGCGTTGCGACGGTGGGGATCGAACAGTGCGTGACCTCGAGCGTGCAGCTGGAACGCTCGGCGACGTTCACCGCGCAGATGACCGCGACGGGCGCGACCCAGAAGATGGCGATGCGCTTGGAACTGCAGCAGCGGCGGCGGGGCGAAAGCGAATTCCACACGCTCGTGGTGCCCGGCTTTGGCGTTTGGCGCGTCTCCGAACCGGGGGTCAAGATCTACAAGTACGTCAAGCAGGTCACCAACCTGGACTCGCCGGCGGCCTATCGCGTGCTCGTGCACTTCCGCTGGATCGGCGAAGCGGGGCGCACGCTCAAGCGCGGCGAACTGCACACGCCTCGCTGCGTCCAGCCGACGCTGTCCGGGCAGGTCACCCAGACGCCGACAGCCCCCGGCGCCTGAGGGCGCTAGAATGGTCGCACCATGAAGGCTTCGATCCACCCCAACTACGTCGAGGCGCACGTGCGGTGCATGTGCGGCAACGAATTCACCACGCGCGCTACGCAGGAGGAGATCCACGTCGAGGTGTGCTCCAACTGCCACCCGTTCTACACGGGTCGCCAGAAGCTGGTGGACACGGGTGGACGCGTGGAGCGCTTCCAGCGCAGGCTCGCCAAGGGTCGCCAGCTGGGAGCTCAGTCGCAGGCTCGCCCCCAGTAGGGCCATGTCCTCTCGACCGGGCGCCGGTGGGAGAGGGGTGGAGCTCAGCAAGCTGCAGGCAACCGCGGGCGCGCACACGACGAGACCCGCCGCGGCGGACGCGAGTGCCGTAGGCGAGCTGCCGGACGGTGAGCTGACGGCCCGTCGCGACGCCCCGCTTGGGGGCCAGGCGGTGCTCGAGGGCGTGATGATGCGCGGCGTGCGCCACTGGGCGGTCGCCGTGCGCAAGCCGCTGCGCGAGGACGCGGAGAAGTCGGGGGCGCCGGACAGCGAAACAGACGGAGCGGGGCCCGCGGCGACAGCGGAGGCGCCATCGCACAACGGCCGATCGGCCGGCGGGAAGCCAACAAACATGCACGATGTCTCTCACTCCTTGGAGGTCGCCTTCGAGCGCGAGGGTGAGTTGGGCAAGGAGGAGGAAGAAGGCAAGCTGGAGCAGCTCGGCGAGATCGAAGTCACGACCTTCGGGCTGACCTCGGCGCTGGCGCGACACCGCTCGCTGCGGATACCGGTGCTGCGCGGGATCGTCGCGCTCGGCGGTTCGCTTGCGATCGGTTTCAGGGCGCTTGGGATCTCCGCCAACGCGCAGCTGCCCGAGGGCGAGGCCGAGGAGGACGCTCAGGAAATCGGAGCGGGCGTGTGGGCGGGGACCGTGGTCGTGGCCCTGGTGTTCGCGATCGGGCTGTTCTTCCTGTTGCCGCTCGGCTTGACGAGCCTGATCAAGGGGCAGCTGAAATCTTCGGCGCTGTTTTGGATCGTGGAGGGCTGTGTGCGGACCGCGATCTTCCTTGGCTACATGTTCATGCTCTCGCGCATCAAAGACCTGAGACGCGTCTTCGAGTACCACGGCGCCGAGCACAAGACGATCTCCTGTTTCGAGGCTGGGTTGCCGTTGACGCCCCAGAACGCGCAGCGCTTCTCTCGCTTGCACCCGCGCTGCGGGACGAGCTTTCTGTTGATCGTGATGGTCGTCTCGATCTTCGTGTTCGGCGCGGTCGGGCTGCCGGCCTGGTATCTGCTGGTGATCTCGCGCATCGTGGGCGTGCCGATCATCGCGGGCATCTCCTTCGAGATCATCAAGTTCGCGGGACGCAACCGCAATCGGGGCTGGGTTAAAGCGATCATGTGGCCTGGCTTGAAGCTGCAACTGCTGACAACCCAGGAGCCGAGCCTCGACCAGCTCGCCGTCGCGATCGCCGCGCTCGAGGCGGTGCTGGCCCTGGAGACGCCGGGAAGCTTGGACGCGGCCGACCTGGTGGGCGTCGAGGTCGTGGCGTAGGTTCGTCCATTTCGCTTGACAGCGTCCGGGGCTTCTGGTTTGGTTCGCTCCACGAGGCGAACACAGAGGGCGCAAGGGCGCACCTCGCAAGACTTGGGAGTTGACATGAGCGCGGAAGAGGCGAGCCGGATAGCGCGGGCGGTGCAGCGGATGAAGCACTCGAAAAGGGCGGTCCAGATCGCGCTGCCGACGGCGGCGGCGCTTGGAGCTGGGGCCGCGATCGCGGCTGGGCAGATCCCGGGCAGCGACGGGACGATCACCGGGTGCTATGCGGGCAAGGAAGGAGCCGAGTTCGTCTCCAAAGATCACGATTACAGCGAGCCGCCAGGTGCGTTGCGGATAATCGACCCGAGCCTCCCGCACACGACTACGTTCCCTTCGGGCGGAAGCGAACCTAACCTGGCCGCGACTTGCGAAGAATCCCAGAATCAAGAGACCCAGATCACCTGGAATCAGAAGGGGCAGGAAGGCAAAGAAGGCAAAGCGGGTACCCCCGGCACGCCGGGCGGTCAAGGCGCGCCCGGTGGCCAAGGCGCTCCCGGGACCCCGCTGATCGGCGGGACCACGTTCGGCGTGAGCGGCGGCGGCAACACGTTCCTGAAGATCGAGGGGGTCGCGGGCGGGTCAACCGACAAGTACTACAAGGGCGACATCCCGATCAGCGGCTTCTCGGTCGGCGCGCAGGGCGCGCAGGGCATCGGCTCGCAGTCCTCGGGCGCGGGCGCGGGCAAGGCGAGCATCCAGACCTTCTCGATCACCAAGCAGCTCGACAAGTCCTCGCCGCTGCTGTTCCAGGCGGCGGCCACGGGCCAGCACTACAAGGAAGCCGAGCTGTTCTTCGCCCACAAGGCGAGCGGCAAGGAGGAGACCTACCTGAAGTTCGACTTCCAGAACGTGCTGATCTCCTCCGTGCAGGACGGCAGCTCGGGTGGAGGCAAGCCCACTGAGCAGGTGACGTTCGCGTTCTCGAAGGTCGAGGAGGCGTTCATCGAGCCCAACGGCAAGACCGGGGCCACGGTGAACTTCAACGTTGCGACGAACCTGAAGCTCTGAGCACGGCCGGGGCCTACGAGCGCCTTTCCTACCCGGGGTTTGCCTATCAGGCGACCCACCCCGGGCGCCTGGAGGCGATCGGGCGGCTGTTCGGCATGCACCCGGCCCCGGCGGGGGAGTGCCGGGTGCTGGAGCTGGGTTGCGGTGACGGTGGCAACGCGCTCTCGATTGCCCAGACGCTGCCCGGAGCGCGGGTGCTCGGCGTGGACGCCTCGCCCGGGGCGATCGAGCGGGGCGCGGAGCTGGCCCGCGCGGCGGGGCTTGAGAACGTGGAGTTGAGGTGCGCCACTTTCGAGCAGCTCGGGGAGGCGATGGGCGAGTTCGATTACGTCGTGGCGCACGGCGTCTACTCGTGGGTGCCGTCCCAGGCGCGCGGGGCGCTGCTCGACTGCGTGGCGCGCTGCCTGGCGCCCGAGGGGATCGCCTTCGTCAGCTACAACGCCTATCCGGGCAGCTACCTGAGGGACATGGCGCGCGACATGTTGCGCTACCACGTGCAGGGGGTGTCCGAGCCGCAGGAGCGCTTGGAGCGGGCCCAGGAGCTGATGCGCACGATCGTCGAGATCGAGCAGCCGAGCCCGTTCGCGCGGGTGTTGCGCGAGCAGATGGAGCGGATGCTCGGCTACAGCGACGCGCTGCTGTTCCACGACGACCTGGCGGAGGTCTCGACGCCGTTCTACTTCCACGAGTTCGTCGAGCACGCCAAGGCGCGCGGACTGCAATTCCTCTCCGAGGCGGACCTGTTCGAGAGCCAGATGCGCGAGGTGCCCGACAGCGCGTCTCAGCTGATGGCGAGCCTGCCCCAGGACGCGGTGGTCAGAGAGCAGTACATGGACTTCTTCAAGAACCGCATGTTCCGCCAGACGCTGATCTGCCACGAGGCGGCCCCGGTCGATCGCGCGCTCGACGATGGCGCGATCGAAGGGCTTTGGATCTCATCCAGGGCGCGCGTCCACGAGGGCGTCGAAGAGGATGGAGAGGAGGTGCGTGCCGCCGGCGCGAGTGGGCATGGCCTACCCCGATCGACGCCGGGCGCGGATCCGGGGCAGCGTACGTATCTGACACCCGAGGGTTTCTCCATGACGACGAGCGAGCCGCTCGTACACGCCGCGATGGACGCGCTCGCCGAGGCTTGGCCGCGGCCGCTCAGCTTCGACGCGCTGCTGGCCTGCGCTCGTGAGGCCGCCGGGCCGGAGGCCTCAGGCGAGCTCGTAGCGGCGCGGCTGCGCGAAGTGCTGCTGCAGGCCTACCTGGCGCGGATCGTGATGCTCGCCGGCTGCGCGCCGCCCGTGAGCGGCGTGGTGGGGGAGCGGCCGACCGTCAGTCCGCTGGCTCGAGCACAGCGAGCCGCGGGCGTGGCGGCGCTGAGCTCGTTGCTGCACGCCAACGTGCGCCTCGACGGGGAGCTCGAAGAGGGCGTGCTGGGGTTGCTCGACGGAACTCGCACAGTGGGCGAGGTTGCGGCGGCACTCGACGCCCCGCACGAGCAGGTTGTTGAGTGCGTCCAGCGGCTTGCTTCGGTCGGGCTGCTCTTGGCAAGCGCCCCGTAGGTCGGCCCGAACGGATGGACAGCTTCGGCCGCATAGACTGGCCTGCATGATCGAAGACTTGATCGAGCAGATCGAAGCGCGCTTCGGCGAGCTGGGCGAGCAGATGACCGACCCCGAGGTGATCGGCGACCGCGAACGCTACGCCGAGGTCGGCCGCGCCTATCGCCAGCTCGAGCCGGCCGCCAAGCTCGCCGCGCAGTGGCGCTTGGCCAGCGACGACGCGGCGGGGGCGCAGGAGCTGATCGCCGAGGGCGGCGAGGACGCGGAGCTGCGCGAGATGCTCGACTCCTCGCGCGAGCGCATCGAGGCGCTTGAGGAGGAGATCCGCTTCGCGATGGTCGAGCGCGACCCCAACGACGAGAAGAACGTGATCGTGGAAATCCAGGGCGGCGCCGGCGGCGACGAGGCGGGGCTCTGGGCGGGCGACGTGTATCGGATGCTGACCCGCTACGCCGAGCGCGTCGGCTTGAAACCCGAGCCCCTGGAGATCGGCGAGGGCAAGTACACGTTTGCGGTCAAGGGCGAGAACTCCTATTCGATCTTCAAGTTCGAGGGCGGAACCCACCGCGTGCAGAGGGTGCCCCAGACCGAGTCCCAGGGACGCATCCACACCTCGACCGCCACCGTTGCGGTCCTGCCCGAAGCAGAGGATGTCGACGTGGAGATCGATCCAAACGACCTGCAGATCGACGTGTACCGCTCCTCCGGGCCCGGCGGGCAGTCGGTCAACACGACCGATTCGGCGGTGCGCATCACCCACAAGCCCTCAGGCGTGGTGGTCTCGATGCAGGACGAGAAGTCCCAGCTGCAGAACCGCGAGAAGGCGCTACGCGTGCTGCGCGCTCGGCTCTACGAGCGGGCTTTGGCCGAGCAGCAGTCCGAGCTTGCCGCCGACCGCCGCTCCCAGGTCGGCACCGGAGACAGGGCCGAGAAGATCCGCACGTATAACTACGGCGAGCGGCGCGTCACCGACCACCGCATCAAGCTGACCGTGCACAACCTCGACCAGGTCCTCGAAGGCGAGCTCGGGGAGATAACCGCGGCCCTGCAGGCGGACGAGAAGCGCCGTCGCCTGGAGGCGCAAACAGCGGTGTGATACCTGCTGGGACCAAGGTCCGCGACGCGCTCGACGGCGCCGTCACCGCGATCGGCGCCGCGGGCTGCGACACGCCGCGACTGGACGCCGAACTGTTGCTGGCGGACGCGCTCGGCGTCTCGCGCGAGCGCGTATTCATGGCGTCTGGACGGGGCGAGGACGAGCTGGAGGTGGCCGGTCCGGCGGTGCGCGTCTTCCAGGACTACGTGCGCCGTCGCGCGGTGGGGCGCGAGCCGGTCGCCTACATCCTCGGCCGCCGCCACTTCCGCAGGCTGGAGCTCGGGGTCGATGCCCGCGCGTTGATCCCGCGGCCGGAGACCGAGCTCTTGGTCGAGGTAGCGCTCGGTCTGCCCGCCGGGGCTCGTGTGCTCGACGTGGGCACCGGCAGCGGCGCGGTGGCGCTTGCGCTGAAGGACGAGCGTCCCGACCTGAACGTGACCGGCAGCGACCTCAGCGACCCGGCCCTGGCCCTGGCGCGCGCCAACGGTGCGCGACTCGGCTTGAACGTGGAGTGGGTGGCGGCGGACCTGCTGGACGGCGTACCCGACGAGTACGACGCGATCCTCTCCAACCCGCCCTACGTGCCCGAGCGCGAACGCGCCGCGCTGGCGCCGGAGATCGTCCTCCACGAGCCGGCCTCGGCTCTCTTCGCGGGGCCAGACGGCCTCGATGTCGTGCGCCGCTTGGTTGCGCAGGCGGGGCCTCGCGAGCGCGCCCACACGCTGGCCCTCGAGATCGGGCACAACCAGGCAGAGGCGGTCGGCAATCTCATGCACGAAGCGGGGTTTGCGGCGGTGCGCACCGAGTGCGACCTGGCCGGGATCGAACGGGTCGTCGTCGGCGAAAAGGCCGATTCGTGAGCGACCCGCCACAGGACAGGGTCGGCGCCCCATCCCGCGAGGACCGACAAGTCGGCCTGCCCCTCACCACGATCGACGTGGAGCGTGTGCAGGCCTGCCTGGCAGGCGACGGCGTGGCGCTGATCCCAACCGACACCGTCTACGGCCTGGCTTGCAACCCCGACAGCGAGCTCGCGCTGCGCCGGATCTACGAGCTCAAGCGCCGCCCGCCGCAGAAGCCGGCGGCGGTGATGTTCTTCTCCCTGCAAGCGGCGCTCGACACCCTGGCCGAGATCGGTCCTCGCACCCGCGCGGCCGCCGAAGCCCTGCTGCCCGGCCCCGTGACGCTCCTGCTTTCCAATCCCCGCGGCCGCTACCTCGGCGCATGCGCCCCCACCGGCGACGGCCCCGGCCTGCTCGGCCTCCGCGTGCCAGCGTTTACCGAGCCGCTGAGGGCCCTCCAGGAGATCGGCGTCCCCGCCGCCCAGTCAAGCGCCAATTTCACCGGCGACCCCGACCCCCGCCGCCTG
The DNA here is from genome assembly GCA_963753145.1 of uncultured Solirubrobacterales bacterium. GTDB lineage: Bacteria > Actinomycetota > Thermoleophilia > Solirubrobacterales > Solirubrobacteraceae > Palsa-744. The sequence continues at coordinate 1,453,141 of CAVWAX010000001.1, read as the reverse complement.
CAGGATGTTCCCGCCGAGCTGCGCGACGGCGTCGATCTGGCGCTCGACGGAGGCCAGCTGCCCGGCCTCGCCTCGACCGTGATCGACCTGTCCAGCTACGAGCAGGACGGACGCTGGCGCGTGGTGCGCGAAGGGCCGCTCGATGCGACATTCCTGCAAACGACCTTGGCCGGCCCCCTGCTAGCCTCCTAGGGCGCAGCCGCGACTGGCGCGAGAGGTGGACATAACCACCGGGGAGCGGCTCGTCATCTTGCCGCGCGCCTGGGCACCCAAGCTATTTCACAAGCTCTAGGAGCGCGCCCATGTCAGACCTCAGCCCCGACTATTTCAACCGCCCGCTCGCCGAGGTCGATCCCGAGGTCGCCGCGGCGATAAACGGCGAGCTGCGCCGCCAGCAGAACACCCTGGAGATGATCGCCTCGGAGAACTTCGTGCCCCAAGCGGTGCTCGAATGCCAGGGCTCGGTGCTCACCAACAAGTACGCCGAGGGCTATCCCGGCCGGCGCTACTACGGCGGCTGCGAGTGGGTCGACGTCTCCGAGCAGCTCGCGATCGACCGCGCCAAGGACCTGTTCGGCGCCGAGCACGCCAACGTCCAGCCCCACTCCGGCGCACAGGCCAACACCGCCGTCTACCACGCCCTGTTGCAACCGGGAGACACGATCATGGGCCTCTCCCTGGCCCACGGCGGCCACCTCTCGCACGGCATGAAAATCAACGTGTCCGGCCGCCTCTACGACATCGCGGCCTACGAGGTCGATCGCGAGAGCAGCGTCATCGACATGGACGAGGTGGCCCGCATCGCTCGCGAGCGCAAGCCCAAGCTGCTCTTGGCCGGCTGGTCGGCCTACCCGCGCCAACTCGACTTCGCGCGCTTCCGCGAGATCGCCGACGAGGTCGGCGCCCTCTTGATGGTCGACATGGCCCACTTCGCCGGTCTCGTAGCCGCGGGCCTTCACCCCAACCCGCTCGCCTTCGGCGCCGACGTGGTCACCACCACCACCCACAAGACCTTGGGCGGTCCCCGTGCCGGGATCATCCTGTGCAAGGCAGAGCACGCCAAGAAGATCGACTCGGCCGTGTTCCCCGGCCAACAGGGCGGCCCCTTGGAGCACGTGATAGCCGCCAAGGCCGTGGCCTTGAAGATCGCCGCCAGCGACCTGTTCGCCGAGCGTCAGCGCCGCACGATCGACGGTGCGCAGGCGCTCTCCGAGCAGCTGATGAAGGCCGGTCACGGCGTCAATGTGCTGACCGGCGGCACCGACGTGCACCTCGCGCTCGTAGACCTGCGCGACTGCGAGCCAGAGCTGAGCGGTCGCGACGCCGAGGATCGTCTGCACGAGATCGGCGTCACCGTCAACCGCAACGCCGTTCCCTTCGACCCGCGCCCGCCGATGGAGGCCTCCGGCCTGCGCATTGGGACGCCCGCCTTGGCCACCAGGGGTGTGGGAGTGGAGGATTTCTCGGAGGTCGGATCGATCGTCGCGACTGCTTTGACGCCGGAGTTCGAGGCGCGTAAGCAAGAGCTCTCAGAGCGTGTCCAAGCGATCGTCGAGCGCTACCCCTTGTACGAGCATCTGAGCGCGTCCGCCGCCGTGTAGCACTGCCGACCCGCGCGCCTGCGATGCTGTGCGCGAGTCGATGGCCCATCTCAATGAGCTAGACGCCCTCTACGCGTTCCTGGCGGCCGCGGCGGTGACCGCGGTCCTGACGCCGTTCACGATGCGCCTGGCCAAGGCGATCGGCGCGGTGGACGAACCGCGCGATCGCGGCCTCTCCGACCGCGCCACGCCCCTGCTCGGCGGCCTCGCGATCTTCGCCGGGGTGCTGGTCGCGGTGCTCGCCTTCCTACCCGCCGGCTACGGCGAAAGCGCCCAGATGTGGCACGGCGTGCTGATCGCCGCCGCCCTGATCGCCTTCGTCGGCGCGCTCGACGACCGCTTCGACCTGCCGCCGATCGTCAAGCTGGCCGGCCAGATCGCGGCCGCCGTCATCGTCGTCCACTACGGAGTCGCCGTCAAGGCCGTCACTTTGCCGTTCGCGGGCACGCTCCACTTCCCCAAAGCCGGCCCCACGAACGCGGGTCCCGATCTCACCGTCGTCGGCCTGGTCGTGATGATGAACATCGTCAACCTCTCCGACGGTGTCGACGGTCTCGCCGCGGGCGTGTGCGTGATTATCGCCGGCACCCTGGCGATCATCGCTTTCGACCTGGACCGCGCCGAACCGGGCGTGTTGGCCGCGATCACCGCCGGCGCCGCGCTCGGCTTCCTCGTCCACAACTTCCCGCCCGCTTCCTCCTTCATGGGCGACTGCGGCGCCAACCTGCTCGGCCTCTTGATGGGCGTCGTAGCGGTGGAGGCGGCCGTCAAGACGCCGGTCGTAGTGTCCTTCGTGCTGCCCTTGATCCTGCTCACGGTCCCGTTCCTGGACACCACATTCGTCGTGCTCAAGCGCCTGAAGTACCGCCGCCCGATCTACGCCGCCGACAGCGAGCACTTCCACCACCGCATGGCCCGCATCGGCTTCTCCTCCAGGCGCACGATCGCCTACCTCTACGCTTGGACGCTCCTGCTCGCGGGCCTAGCCCTGGCCCTGCGCTTCGTCCCCTACTCCGACCACAAAGGCCACCTCCACACCGGCTGGCTGCTCGTCATGGTCGCCCTCGCCCTGCTCGTCGGCGCCGCATCCGTGTACCTCGTCTACGTCCTTGAGATCCTCAAGTTCCGCCGGCTCGACGCGCTGCGCGTGCGGCGCCTGCGCCCCGACGCCACGCCCGCCGAGGTCGAGCGCTCCGTGGCGCTGGACCTGCAGACCGGCGAATACGACGCCGTACTCGACTCAGCGCCGCACCAGGGCGTGGTGGGCGACGTGCCGGGCGGGGCTCAGCAGCGGGTCGGCCAGCGGCAGGTGGATCGAGATCGCGTACAGGCAGAACAAAAGCGTGGCGACCCGCAGGCGGCGGCTGTCGCCCAGGGCGGCGAGCGGCAGCACCCATATCGCATACCAGGGCAGCAGCCAGGCGGTCGATAGCAACAGCGCGAGCGTCGCCCAGCCCGCCATCGTGCGCCAATCCGCGCCGCGCGCCGTCAACCACAAGGTCACCGCCAGCACGAGCCCGAAGCCGGCCAAGAACAGGTCGCGCCACCAGCCGGGCAGGCCCGTCAACCCGACCCAGCGCGCGGTCTCCGCCGGCAGGCTGTGCGTCGCGATCAACTGCTGCTGCTCGCCCAGAGCGCCCACGAAGCCGAACGCGTGCGCGCCAAAGCCCGCCACGGCCACCACCGCGAGCAACCCCAGCGCCAACAGAGCCCCGCCTGCGACCCGCGCCCGTCCTCGCCAATCCGGCGGGGACAGCGCCATAAAAGGAAGCGCGAGCCCCGCCGAGGCCTTCACGCCAACGCCCACTGCCATCAGCGCGGCCGCCAATCGCAGGCGGTACGAACCATCCATCCCAAAAAACCCACCCCGCTCGCGCCGACCAGTCGCGATCCTCGCCCCCGGCCCAGCCCCAACCGCAAGCGCGCCGGCCGTTGTGAGCAGCACCAGCGTGTCGTTGTGCGAGCCCGACGCCGCCAGCTCCAACAGCACCGGGTTCAGCCCCACGAACACCGCCGCCGCCCGCGCCGAGCGCCCCATCCCGCGCGCCGCCCGCGCGACCAGCGCGATCGCGCCCACGCTCGCCGCGACGGCCAGCGCCTTCAGCGCCCACAGCCCGCCCGCCATCCCGAGCGGCGCGATCGCATAGGACGCGAGCGTGAACAGGGGCCCATACGGCGAGTGCTGAAACGGCCAGCCGATGAACGGAAAGCTCGCGTCCGTCGGCGCTTCCGCGGGCACGTGCGTGTACGGGTCGAGCCCGTGCAAAGCCCCCAAGCGCCCGAACGCCAGGTAGCCGAACACATCCTGGGAGAGCAGCGGCGGCCCGACCAGCACGAGCGCGTAGGCGAGCGCGATCGACACCCCGATCGCCCTGCCCGACAGCAGGCGCGAGGCCGCCAGCACGGCCACATAGCTCGCGCACATCGCCAGCGTCAACAGCTGAAAGCCCGACCCCGAGATCCCCAGCCCGAGCCCGTGCAACGGTCCCGAAAGCCACCCCGGCCAGCCGCCGCTGCGGCCCGGCACATACGAGCTCGCCGTCCCCGCCGCCCCCGCCAGCACGCCGAACACGCTCGCCGGCACGCCCACCAGGCCGATGGCGCCGAGCGCCTTGCGCGCCGCCGGCATGCGAGCGCCCAGGCCGCTAAACGTGCGACCGTTCGCCGCGACCGCTACGCTTTCCATGTCTTCGTGCTCTGCGAGCATCCTTCACCTTGCGCACGCGCGGGCCTCGCCGTCCACCGGACGAGCAGGGCTTGAACTGTATGCCACGCCGCCACCGCACACCGTCATCGAGCCGTACCCCCGGCCCCAAGCGCGTGCTCATCCTCTCCGCCGACGTCGGCGAGGGCCACGCGGCGGCCGCCCGTGCGCTCGCGCGCCAGCTCGACACCTCGCCCGAACCCACCGAGGTCACCGTCATCGACGGCCTCGCCGCGATGGGCCCCCTGCTGCAGCCGGTCGTCGAGGACGGCTACCGCGTCCAGCTGCGCTTCTTCCCCTGGACCTACACCGTCATCTACATGCTGCTCGAGCGTGTCGCGCCGATCCGAGGCGTCGCGCGCAAGCTGCTCTGCCTGCTCGGCTCGCGACCGCTCGCCAGGCGTATCGCCGAGCACGAGCCCGACGTCGTCGTCTCGACCTACCCCGCCGTCACCGTCGTGCTCGCCCGCCTGCGCCGCACCCAAAAGGTGCGCTGTCCGACCGTAGCCACGATCACCGACCTCACCGGCCTGTTCTTCTGGGCCCAGCCCGGCATCGACACGCACCTGGTCATGTACGGCGAGTCGATGGGCCCCGTCGAGCGCATCGCCGGTCGCGGCAGCGCGCAGCTGGTGCGCCCCCTGATCTCCTCCGAGTTCCTCGACGAGCGCCCCCAGTCCGAGGCGCGGCGGCTGCTGGGCCTGCCCGAAGGCGGCCACATGGTCGTCGTCTCCGGCGGCGGCTGGGGCGTCGGCGACATCGAGGGCGCCGTCCGCGAGATCGCCTCGATCCCCGATGTCTCCTCGATCGTCTGCCTGGCCGGGCGCAACGAACAGCTCCACCAGCGCCTCTCCGAGGACTTCGTCTCGGAGGCGCGCGTCCACATCTACGGCTTCACCGAGCGCATGCCCGAGATCCTCGCCGCCGCCGACACCCTCGTCCATTCCACCGGCGGCGTCACCTGCCTGGAGGCCAAGGCGACCGGCACCCCGGTCGTCTCCTACGGCCTGCCCGTCGGTCACGCGCGCCTGAACACGCGCGCGATGGCCGACCTCGGCCTGCTGCGCCTGGCCAACGACACCGCCGAGCTGCGCGCCCAGGTCCAGGCCTCCTTCGCCGAACACCACGCCCTGCGCGGCCGCGCTTCCCATCCCCGCGAAGGCCTGGTCGCCGTGGCCGGCCAGAACACCGTCGCCGCGCCCGAGCTCGCCGACAGCGCCGATGGGTCGCCCGCCTCGCTCGTTCCCGCTGCTGCGCCAAGCGGGCCGTCGGTGGAGGGCGCATCGGTTCTCGACGACTTCCAGTCCGACCCGAGCGCCGTCGATCTCGTGCTCGCGGCCCCCCGCCGCGTGCGCCCGATCCCGCTGTGGCGTCTGCGCCTGGTCGCCTTCGCCACCCAGTTCGTCCTGCTGGTCGCGATCACGACGTGGCTGATGAGCACCGACGAGGTCACCGCGTTCGCCGGCTTCTTCCTCGGCGTGCACCCCCTGGAGCGGGTGGACACTACCAAGCCCGACATCGGCCTGGTCGTGCGTGCTCCCGCGGGCGAGGTCGCGATCCTCGCCTCAGAGCTCTCAAACGCCGGCATCCACGCCTCCTTCACCGACAACGGCGTCGATCGGCCCACCACGATCGCCGCTCTGCGCTCGCTCCACGACGAGCTCGTCCCCGAAGTGCCCCACTCCGGCTCGCCTCTGCGCTGGGTGCGCACGCGAGGCACGCTGCGCTCCCAAGCGCGGGCGCTCGGCCTGCACCACCGCTTCTATTTTCTGCAGCCGCCTGGCGGCCTGACCGTCGGCCAGCTCGTGCTAGCCCGCACTGCCGGGGCGCTACCGGTCGCCGGCGCCGAGCGTCTCAGCTCCCCCGGCACGATCCCTCATCAGCGGCTGCGCGCCGGCGACGTCCTGGTCGTCTCGGTCGACGGCGACGCGTCCTCTGTGGTCGGCCTCGAGCGCATCGTCTCCTGGCTGCGCACCGAGGGGCTCTCCGTCGAGCCGCTCGGCTCGCTCACCGCCTCGCCTTCCATCAAAGCCAGCAATAGAGGCGAGCGCGCCAACGCGGCGGCACCCGTCACGAGCACCGCCAGCGACAGCGTCAGCGGCACCCCGCCGAGCGGCGTCTCGCTGAACGATTCGCCCAGCAGCAGCGGCGCCAGCATCACCGGCACAACCGTCTGAACCACGAACACGACCGGCGCCACCTGGATCGCCGGGCGCATCTGCAGCGCGCTCATCTCGCTCAATGCGGCCACCGCCGAGGCGGCGGCCGTGGAGAGTCCCCAAGCCGCCGCGAACCACAGCCGCCCTTGCGAGAGATCGTCGGAGAACAGCTTCGTCGCGACCCCGCTCCAAGCGAAGCCGAGCCCCGCCGCGACCATCGTCAGCGACGCGGCCGGCCTGCGCACGCGGTTGACCACATACGGCGCCACCGTCAAGAGCCCAAGCCCGACCAGCACGAGCGTCACCGTCAGGTTGTTCGTATGCGTGCTCGACCTTGCCGGCGCGCACAGTGCCGTCCCCGCCACGCCCACCACGATCGCGGCCATCGCCAGGTGCTCGCGCCGACCGGCGCGCTCGTGCAGCAAGCGCTCGCCGAAGAACAGCAGCACCAGTAGGCCCATCGCCATCGTCGGCTGCACCACGACCAACGGCGCCAGCAGCAGCGCCACCACCTGCAGCGGCCAGCCCAGCAGCGACAGCCCCGTCCCGGCCAGCCAGCGCGCCCTGCGGATCAGGTTCAGCGCGAGCGCGGGGTGCAGGTGCTCGGTGTGCGGCGTGCGCTTGGCGTCCATCGCCTGCAGTGCGACCCCTAGGCTGTAGAGCGCCGATGCGGCCATCGCCGCCACGATTCCCAGGAAGAGCGTCATTTCCGCCACCGATCATCGCAGCCCCGCCCCCCGCTTCGCGGGCGCGCTCGCCACCGCCGCGATGGCCGGCTATCTCACGCCCGCGCTTGCCTTCTACTCGAAGTCCCTGCGCGCGGCGCTCGGCGTCGAGGACCACACCGCCCAAGGTCGCGGCGTAGCGCTCACCTTCGACGACGGCCCCCACGCGCTCGGCACGCCCGCCGTGCTCGACGTACTCGCGGCGAGCGGGACCTCGGCCACGTTCTTTTTGGTAGGCGAGCAGGTCCTGCGCAACCCTTCGCTCGCCGCCGAGATCGCCGCCGCGGGCCACACGATCGGCCTGCACTGCCACCGCCACCGCAACCTCCTGCGCCTCGCCCCGTTTCAGGTGCGCGAGGACGTCGCCCGCGCCGTCGTCGCGATCGAGGACGCCACCGGTGTCTGCCCCCGCTTGTACCGCCCGCCCTACGGGATCCTGAACGCCACGGCCTTGCGCTTGGCCAGACAGGCAGGCCGGCGCACGCTGCTGTGGACGCATTGGGGGCGCGATTGGCGCGCGCGCGCCACGCCATCTTCGATCGCCGCCGAGCTGTGCGACGGCGTGGGGGAGGGCTCTGTCCTGTTGCTCCACGACGCCGACGACTACTCCGCGCCCGGCTCCTGGCGCAACACGGCCGCGGCGCTTCCCCGAGTCCTCGACGCGCTCTCCGAGCGTGGCTTCGCGACGGTAGCGCCGTGAGTGCGGCGGCTTCACAGCCCGCTTTCCGGCCTTCGCGGGGGGTAACATCGCTCGCTTGTCCTCTGTTACGCCGAGCCCATCCGAGCACCCCACTTCAGTAGTCGTGGCCTCTGTGGTCGGCGCGCGCGAGGGTGGGGCGGAGACGGTGTCCGATACTACTGTCGGGGGTGCCCTACGCGCGCGCGGGGGGCCTTTCGAGGGGATCCTCGCGCCTCCCGAGGGGGTGGCGGTGGCGCGCGAGTCGGCGCGCCCGCGCTGGTGGGGCGAGCTGCTCGTGATCGTGTTCCTGGCCTGGGCGTACGACACGATCGCCAACCTGGCGCCCCTGCGCGAACAGGTGGCCTTGGCTCACGGCAGCGCCATCCTCAGCTTCGAGCGCTCCCTGCACATCGCGCCCGAGGCGGCGTTGAACAGCTGGTTGGTGGCGCATGCCACGCTCGGGGCGGTCCTCTCCTACTACTACGACAACGCCCACTTCGTCGTCACCTTCGGCCTGCTCGGCTGGTTGTGGTGGAAGCGCGCCGACCTCTACCCCCCGCTGCGCAGCTCCCTGGTTGCGATCAACGCGATCGGACTGCTCGTGTTCTGGCTCTACCCGGTCGCCCCGCCGCGGATGCTGAGCGGCTTCACCGACGTGATCGCCTCCTCTCACACCTTCGGCTCCTGGCATACCGGCAGCCTGGCCGCCGACGCCAACCAGTTCGGCGCGATGCCCTCGCTGCACATCGCCTGGGCGGTCTGGTGCACCCTGGTGCTCTGGCGGCTCTCGGCCAACGTCTGGGTCCGGGCCGCGGCGCTCGCCTACCCGTGCGTGACCGCGTTTGCCGTGCTCGCGACCGGCAACCACTACCTGATGGACCTGTTCGGAGGCCTGCTGACGGTTGCGCTGGCGTTCGCCCTCGTGCCGCTAGCCCGTGGCGCATGTCACAAAGTTGTTACTAAGTCTCGGAACAGGTACACTGCCCGCGGCTTCTGAAGACGCGCTCTGAGGGGAGTCGTAAGTCCGCCGCGAAAACACGAGCGGGCTTTTGCGTCTGTAGGGTGGCCCCCCCAACATCATGCTCACATCTGTTCGTTATCTTGACCTGCTCTTGGTCGCGCTCGCGCTGCCCGTCTTCATCGCGGCCGGACTGCCCCTGGCCGGGTGGGCGGTCGGCGGCGGCGCCTGGGTCGCCCAGCGTGCGCTTCAGGAGTACGTGGACCGCCGCGCCGGCGCATCCACGGACCCGCGCACCGTGGTCGGGTTGCTGGCCGGCTCGATGATCGCGCGCGGCTGGTTCGTGGCGATCGCGGTCTTCCTGGTCGGCCTCTCCGACAACGAAGCCGGCCTCGCCGCCGCCGTTCTCGTGATCGCCCTGTTCACGGTCTACTTCAGCGTGCGCATGATCCTGCGCCCGTTCGAAATGCACCCGGAGGGCAACTCGCGATGAGACTCCCTGTGTCAAGGTCTGATGCGCGATTTGTGTGTGGGCGGGGTGCTGTAGCAGCGCTTGGCTTGCCGTCAAGCGCTTCGCGCTCTGCTCTGCGAGCAGCCTTCGGTGACGGCTGCGCTGGCGCGCCGCTTTATGGCGATCGTTTCGGGCAGCGGGCTGCCCGACGGTTCTCAGCTGGTGGTTTGCGCTGTGAGGCGCTGCAGCGCTGTGTGGCGCGCGGGGTCGTAGATGGTTTGGTCTTGCCAGATGCGCCAGATCACGTTGCTCCAGGCGCGGCCGAGGATGCGGGTGGCGTGTTGGTGGGTGGCACCGCGGGCGCGTGCTCGGGCGTAGATGTCCGCGGCCCAGGGGTTGTGGTGGCGGCTGGTGTCCGCGAGGGTGCCTATCGCGGCTCTGAGGCGGTGGTCGCAGGCCCAGCGGAAGCGGGCGCGCTTGAGCTTGCCGGACTCGACCGCGACGGGTACTTGACCGGCGTCGGCGGCGAGTGCGGCGTTGGTTGGGTAGCGCTCGCGGCAGTCGCCGATCTCGGCGAGCAGCGTGGCCGCGCAGACAGCGCTCTTGGGGTCTCGGAACAGCGAGCGGAAGGTAGCGCCATCCGGATGCTCCGCGAGCGCGCCGCGGATCTCGCTGGTCAGCTCGCCGATTCGTGTGACGATCGGTTCGAGCGCGGCGACCAGCGCGAGCACGATCTGGCGTCGCGCCTCGATCTCAAGCGTCTGGGCTCGGCCGCTGGCAGCTGCGCGCAACCGTCCGAGCAGCTCGCTTGGACTCTTGCGTCCGCAGTACCCGTGGCGGGCGAGGAATCGCGTCATTCGCTGCTCCCCAAGGCCGTGCGCGTCCGCCGGGGACGGGTAACGCTTGAGGAACGCAAGCGCGATCGGACTGTCGACCTCGGCGAACACATGCGCGGCGCCGGGCCAGAAGCACTCCAGTTGGGAGCGCAGCTCATTCGCGAGCGCGACACGGTGAGCGACAAGATCCTCGCGTGCGCGAGAGAGCGCCCTGAGCGCCTTCGTCGCGTCACTGTCGGGAACCAGAACCCGATAGCGGTGACTGTCGGTCCTGGCGAGCTCGGCGAGCACGAACGCATCGAAACTGTCGCTCTTGCCGCCCGCCGCCGAGAACCGCGGGCGCATCGCCACGACCTGATTGGGATGCACCGCGATCACCCGCAACCCCGCGTCCAACAGCCGTTCGACCAGCAGCCCGTCCGGGCGCTCGATCGCGACCAGTTGCACCCCGAGCGCGAGCAAACGCGCGCAGAGCGCCTTGATCCCGCGCTCCTCATGACGGTAGCGACGACCCTCGACAATCCGTCCGTTCTCGTCAACCACGCAGCAAGCGTGCTCCTCGCTCGCCCAATCCACACCAGCAAAACCACTCACGACTCCTCCATTCATACGATCGACTTGACTGTCGCCGGCGGCGAGGTACCGTGGTGGTCGCTCACTGATGGCGCTCTGAAGGCGCGACTCCCTGTCGCCACTCAGGACACCTCGACGGAATGCCGGGAGGCGCTGGTCTCATCGTGGCCCTCTGCACGGGCAAGCACACTAGGCGCTCTCCCGACATCCGCCGGCAACAGAAAGGATGACCAGTGAGCACGCGTGCAAAGGGGCTGTTGGCGGGCGCTCTGGTCTTGGCGGTGATGATCGCGCTGTTCGCGATCACCGGCTCGCACGGCATGAACACCGAGTACCAGCCCCAGAACGAGTTCAAGCTCGAAGACTGGATCGCGATCCACGCGGGCTCGGTGAACCTTTCGATCAACAAGGCCGTGGTCTATCTGTTGCTCGCCTGCGGCCTGACCGCCGGCACGATGAGCTATGTGGCGCGACGCATGCAGGAGCGTCCCAACAAGGTCCAGACTGCAGTAGAGGTGCTGTGGGGCGTGATGCGCGACAACATCGCCGGCCCCAACAACATCGAGCGCCAGATGGCCTTGAGGTGGTTCCCCTTCATCGGCGCCCTGTTCCTGTTCATCCTCTATTCCAACATCCTCGGCTACCTGCCGCTGCCCGTAAACAGCGGCGAGACCTTCCGCTTGTTCGGCGTCAACATCCCGGCTTTCCAGATCTACGCGGCGACCGCCAACATCTCGGTGACGCTCGTCCTGGCCCTGATGGTGTGGGTCAGCTACCACGCCGTCGGCGTGCGCCGCAAGGGCCTGATCCCCTACTTGAAAAGCTGGCTGCCCGCCGGCATGGACAGCGTTCCGGCGCGCGCTTTCATGGTGCCGTTCGTGTTCTCCATAGAGGTGATCTCGCACTTCGTGCGCATCATCTCGCTGTCGGTCAGGCTGTTCGCCAACATGCTCGCCGGGCACCTCCTGATCCTTTTCATGGGCGGCGGCTTGGTCGTCCTGGTCGGGGTCGCCGCGCTGGGCCCCTTGACGCTGATCGTCGCAACGTTGTTCTTCATCTTCGAGGTGGTCTTGATCGCGGGCCTGCAGGCCTTCATCTTCGCCACCCTCACAGCCATCTACCTCGGCGGCGCGGTCGCCGAGGCTCATTGAAAACAAGGAGCGTTCGTGCATTTCCTACTCGCAACAACAGGCAGCGAAGAAATGGCCAAGTCGATCAAGGCCATCGCTCTCGGTGTCGGCGCCGGCCTCGGCACGATCGGACCGGGCGTGGGCGTCGGCTACATCTTCGGCAAGGTGATCGAGGCGATCACCCGTCAGCCCGAGATGCGCGACGAGATCACCTCGATCCAGTGGCTTGGCTTCGCCCTCACCGAGGCGATCGTGTTCTACGCGTTCATCTTCGGCTTGATCGCATTCTTCCTGGGCTAATCGATGGCTTCCACGATCCTCGCCGCCTCGAGCAGCGGCAATTTCCTGGTATCGCCCAACGTTGGGGTGATGCTGTGGACCCTGGTCGCGTTCGGGATCACCGTCGTGCTGCTCGCGCGCCTGGTGTTCCCGCGCATCTCCGAGGCTTTGGAGAAGCGCCAGAAAGCGATCGAGGACTCGATCGACAGCGCCCAGCACACCCGCGAAGAAGCCGAGAAGCTGCTCGCCGAATACCGCGAGCGTCTGCACGAGGCTCGCTCGCAATCGGATGAGATCGTGCAGCGCGCCCGTCAGACCGCGGAGGCACACGAGCGTGAGGTCAAGGAGCACAGCCGCCAGCTCGCCGCCGAAGCATCGGCCCGGGCGGCGCGTGACATCGAGGCTGCGACCGCGCGAGCCTTGGGCGAACTGCGCCAGGAGGTCGCCGACCTGACGGTCATGGCGACCGAGAAGGTGACCCGCAAGGTGCTCGACAGCTCCGACCAGAAGCGCCTCGTCGAGGAGGCCCTGGGCGAGCTGGACTTCACGGGCATCTCCTCCGGGGCCAGCCAAAACTAGGCCCATGCACCGTCCCTGTACAAACCGAGCCTCGTTCGGAGCGAGCTGATGGAGGAGCTGGCGCAGGTATACGCCCGCTCGCTGTTCGAGGTCGCCCGCGAGCAATCGAAGCTCGACGTGCTGCGCGAACAGCTCGGCCAGTTCGCGGACGCGATGAAGCAGAACCGGGAGCTCGAGCTGTTCTTCTTCTCTCCCTACTTCTCGACCAGCGAGAAGCAGGCGGGCTTGGAGCGCCTGCTCGACGGCGCCGAGGCGCGCCTGATGAGCTTCTTGAACCTGCTGATCGAGAACCACCGGATGCCCGTGATCTACCGCGTGCGCCGCGAGTACGAGCGGCTGTGGGAGCGGGAGAACCGCCTCCTACCGGTCGTGCTCACCAGCGCCGTCGAGCTCGACGAGCAGACCGTCAAGGATCTCGGCGAGCGCATCGGTGAGCGCACCGGCAACACGGTCGCTCTCACCACCGAGGTGCGGCCCGAGATCATCGGCGGGATCGTCGTCCGCGTGGGCAACTCGATCCTCGACGCCTCCATCCGCAACAGACTCGAGCAACTGCGCACGCAGGTAGCTCAGGGCGCCGGCTGAGTCGCCGCTCCGGCTCGAGCGACCAGCGCCTTCGACCACAACGACTAGGAAAGACATGCAGATCAACCCAGACGAGATCACAAGCATCCTCAAGAGCCGCATCGAGGGGCTCGGCGCCGGCGAGGCGCAGCTGACCGAGGTCGGCACAGTCCTTTCGGTTGCCGACGGCATCGCCCGCCTGCACGGCCTCGAGAACTGCATGTCCTTCGAGATGCTCGAGCTGCCCCACGGCGTCACCGGCCTGGCCCTGAACCTCGAGTCCGACAACGTCGGCGCCGTCCTGTTCGGCGATTGGGAGCGGATCGCCGAGGGCGACACAGTCAAGCGCACCGGACGGCTGCTCGAGATCCCCGTCGGCGAGGCTCTGCTCGGGCGCATCGTCGATCCGCTCGGGCGTCCCCTGGACGGCAAGGGCGAGGTCAACACGACCGAGCTGCGACCCGCCGAGTTCAAGGCGCCGGGCGTCGTCCAGCGCCAGCCCGTGACCGAACCGATGCAGACCGGCCTGAAGGCGATCGACGCGATGATCCCGATCGGCCGCGGCCAGCGAGAGCTGATCATCGGCGACCGCCAGACCGGCAAGACCGCGATCGCGATCGACACGATCATCAATAACAAGGACACCGGCGTGGTGTCTGTGTACGTCGCGATCGGCCAGCGCATGTCCACCGTGGTCGCCTTGGCCAAGACGCTCGACGAAGCCGGCGCCTTGGACAACACGATCATCGTCGCCGCCTCCGCCGACGAGGCGGCGCCGATCAAGTTCATGGCCCCGTACGCCGGCTGCGCGATGGGCGAGTACTTCCTCTACAGCGGCAAGCACGCCCTGTGCGTCTATGACGACCTCACCAAGCACGCCTACGCCTACCGTCAGATGTCGCTCTTGCTGCGCCGTCCGCCCGGCCGCGAGGCCTATCCGGGCGACGTCTTCTACCTGCATTCGCGTCTGCTCGAGCGCGCGGTCAAGCTCAACGACGAGCTCGGCGGCGGCTCGTTGACGTCCTTGCCCGTGATCGAGACTCAGGCCGGCGACGTGTCCGCGTACATCCCGACCAACGTCATCTCGATCACCGACGGGCAGATCTTCCTGGAGCCGAAGCTGTTCAACTCGGGTGTGCGTCCCGCCATCAACGTCGGCATCTCCGTCTCGCGCGTCGGCGGCAACGCCCAGATCTCGCCGATGAAGAAGGTGGCGGGCAGGATCAAGCTCGAGCTCTCCCAGTACCGAGACCTCGAGGCCTTCGCCCAGTTCGGCTCCGACCTCGACGCCGATACCCAGCGCACGTTGGCGCGCGGCGAGCGCATCGTCAAGACCCTCAACCAGGGCGAGCGCGAACCGCTGCCCGTCGAGGATCAGGTGATCCAGATCTTCGCGGCCACGAGTGGCTTTCTCGATCGCATCAACTCCGATCGCGTGCCCGAGTTCCTGGCCGAGCTGACCGAACGCTGCCACTCAGAACACGGCGAGCTGCGCTCCAAGATCGCGGGCGGCGACTGGTCTGAAGAGGTCCAAACCGGGGCGCGCAACGCGATCGAGGCGTTCGCCGGCGACTTCGGCTACGACCTCGACGAGGAGGGCCAGCCGCTCGAGGACGACCGACCGCTGGAGGGGGCCAAGGCGGCCTAGCGGCCCGCGCCCACGCTCATGGCTTCCCAGCGCGACGTCAAGAACCGAATCGCTTCGGTCAAGAACATCCAGAAGATCACGCGGGCGATGGAGATGGTCGCCGCCGCGCGCCTGCGCCGCGCCGAGCAGCGCATCGCCCGCCTGCGACCCTACGCCGAGGCGATCCGGCGCATGACCTACCAGGCCGCCCAGGCGGCCGGCGCTGAGGCTTCCAGCCTGCCGCTGCTCGAAGGGCGCGACCAGGTCCAGAATGTCGGGCTCCTGCTCGTGACCGGCGACCGTGGCCTGGCCGGCGCGTTCAACTCGCAGATCATCCGCGCCGGCGTGCGCGGCGGAGCGGAGCTCGCCGATCAAGGCCGGCAGGCGGTTTGGTATGCGACCGGGCGGCGCGGTGTCTCCTCGCTGAGCTTTCGCGGGCGCGAGCTCGCCGGCAGCTACACCGGCTTTGCCGATCGTCCCGCCTACGCCGACGCGCGCGGGATCGCCGACGATCTGATCAGCGCCTACGTGGACGGCAAGCTCGACCGGGTCGACATTCTCTACAACGCCTACGTCTCGCCGCTCACCCAGCATGTCACGCGCGAGACGCTCTTGCCGCTCTCCCAAGCGGCGATCATGGGCGAGGGCGCCGGGGAGGATTCCGCCGGGGAGGACGCTTCGGGTGCGGGTGCGGGTGCGGGTCCGGGCGCAGGCGCAAGCGCGGGCGCTCCTCATGCGCTGGTCGAATACGAGCCGGGCCCCGAGGAGATCCTCAAGCGTCTCGTGCCCGACTACGTCGAGATCTCGATCTACCGCGCCCTGATCGAGTCCACCGCCGGCTTCTTCGGTGCACAGATGACCGCCATGCGCAACGCCTCGGAGAACGCGGGCACCCTGATCGAGGACTACACCCTGCAGATGAACCGCGCGCGTCAGGCTGAGATCACCCAGGAGATCATGGAGGTCGTCGCCGGGGCTGAGGGGTTGACTTAGGGCGAGGCGGCCGTGGGCATCGGCGGCGGGTGCGGGTTGTGTACTTAACTTTTTGAAGATCTTTCAATTTAGAACTATTCCTCAATGAAATGAATCTGAAATTTTCAATGACCACCAACACCCCGGGATCTCGACACGATCGCGCGCGAAATTCGCCGATGGGGCCGCTTCGTGCACGCGCCGACGGCGATCACCACCAGCATTCACACCAGACTTGATAGACCACTAGGAGAAACGAAAGAGAAATGGACGCCAGCATCGCAACCGAGCCGACAACCGAAGTGAGCAGCGCCGCAGACGCCGGCGCGCGCAACGTCGGGCGCATCGAGGAGATCCAGGGCGTCGTGCTAGACGTCGTCTTCCCCGACAAGCTTCCCGAGATCAACCACGCGATCACGATCGCGCGCCCGAAGGCCGCCGAGGCCGAGGAGGCCGCGGGTATCAGCACGGAGGCCGGGGGCGACGTGCTCGTGTGCGAGGTCCAGCAGCACCTCGGCGACGACCGCGTCAGGGCGGTCGCGATGGACACGACCGACGGCTTGGCGCGCGGCACCGAGGCGATCGACACCGGCGAGCCGATCACCGTGCCGGTCGGCGAGGCCACGCTAGGGCGCATCTTCAACCTGCTCGGCGAACCGATCGACATGGGCGATGACTTGCCGAAGGACACCCCCCGTCGCCAGATCCACCAGCCGGCGCCCAAGGTCGAGGACCTGACGCCGACGACCGAAATGTTCGAGACCGGGATCAAGGTGATCGACCTGCTCGCTCCTTACGCTAAGGGCGGCAAGGTGGGCCTATTCGGTGGCGCCGGCGTCGGCAAGACGGTCCTGATCCAGGAGCTCATCCACAACCTCGCCAAGGAGCACGGCGGTCTGTCCGCGTTCTGCGGCGTGGGCGAGCGCTCGCGCGAGGGCAACGATCTGTGGTTGGAGATGAAGGAGTCGGGCGTCATCGACAAGACGATGCTCGTCTTCGGCCAGATGAACGAGCCGCCCGGCGCGCGCATGCGCGTCGCGCTCTCGGGCCTGACGATGGCCGAACACTTCCGCGACCAAGGCCAGGACGTGCTCCTGTTCGTGGACAACATCTTCCGCTTCGTCCAGGCCGGCTCCGAGGTCTCGGCGCTGCTCGGACGGATGCCCTCCCAGGTCGGCTACCAGCCCACCCTGGAGACCGAGATGGGCCAGTTGCAGGAGCGCATCACCTCGACCCAGCAGGGCTCGGTCACCTCTGTGCAGGCGATCTACGTGCCCGCCGATGACTACACAGACCCGGCTCCCGCCTCGGTGTTCGCCCACCTCAACGCCACGACGGCGCTGTCGCGAGCGATCTCCGAAAAGGGGATCTACCCGGCGGTCGATCCGCTGGATTCGACCTCGACGATTCTCAAGGCGGACATCGTCGGCGACGACCACTTCCGGGTTGCCAACCAGGTCAAGGAGATCCTGCAGCGCTACAAGGAGCTGCAGGACATCATCGCGATCCTCGGCATCGACGAGCTCTCAGACGAGGACAAGCTGATCGTGCAGCGCGCCCGTAAGATCGAGCGCTTCCTCTCCCAGCCGTTCTTCGTCGCCGAACAGTTCACCGGCACCCCCGGCGCCTACGTGCCGATCGCCGAGACGATCCGCGGCTTCGAAGAGATCATCGCCGGCAAGCACGACGATGTCCCCGAGCGCGCGTTCTTCTTGAAGGGAACGATCGAGCAGGTTCTCGAAGACGCCGAAAAAGGCTGATCGCAATGGCTCGCACGAAGTTCCCAGTCGAAGTGCTGACGCCCGAGGGCGAGGTGTTCAAGGACGAGATCGAGATGCTCTCGACGCGCACCTCGGTCGGCTCGATCGGCGTGCTCGCAAACCATGCGCCTTTGCTCGCGCAGCTGGAACCGACGGAGCTGCGGCTCTATCGCTCGGAGTCTGAGATCGTGCGCTTCGCCCAGGCCGAGGGCTACCTGCAGTTCTCCGAGAACCACGCCCTGGTCCTGGTGGAGGAGGCGATCGCGCCCGACGCACTCGACCGCGCGGCCTTCGAAACGCGCCTCGGCGACTCCCAGGCGGCGGCCGAGCGCGCCGAGGAGGGCAGCGAGGAGAAGGCGCGCGCGCTGCGCGACGCCAAGCGCTACGAGGCGTTCCTGTCGGTCGCAAGCTAGGCTGCCTCGCAGATGAGCGCTGAGCGCGAGCCGATCGGGGTCATCGGCACCGGCTACGTGGGTCTGGTCACGGCTGTCGGCTTCGCCGAGCTGGGCACGACGTCTGGTGCGTCGACGTCGACAGCGAGAAGATCGCCCGCCTGCAGCGCGGCGAGATCCCGATCTACGAGCCGGGCCTGGAGGAGATGCTGGCCCGCAACGTCGAGCGCTTGCATTTCTCGACCGACTTGGCGCCCGCGCTCGAGCACGCGCGCCTGTTGTTCGTAGCCGTCGGCACCCCGCCCACGCACTCCGGCGACGCCGACCTCTCCGCCGTGCACGCCGTCGTGGGAGCAATGCCCGAGCCCGACGGCCACGCGCTCGTGATGAAGTCCACGGTGCCCTGCGGGACAGGCTCGAACATCAAACGCATCTTCGCCGAGCGAGGCAAGACCGGCTACAGCTACGTCTCCTGCCCCGAGTTCCTCAAGGAGGGTTCGGCGGTCGCGGACTTCATGCACCCCGACCGCGTCGTCGTCGGCGGCGAGGACGATTGGGCCGAGCAGGCGGTGGTCGATCTGTACGCGCCGCTAGATGCTCCGCTCGTGCGCACCGATGTCGCGAGCGCGGAGATGATCAAGCTTGCCGCCAATGCGTTCCTGGCTACGAAGATCTCCTTCATCAACGAGATCGCCAACGTCTGCGAGGACACTCGGCGCCGACGTCGCCGAGGTCGCCCAAGGGATGGGTTTGGACGCCCGCATCGGCCCCAAGTTCCTGCAAGCGGGCATCGGCTATGGCGGTAGCTGCTTCACCAAGGACGTCAGCGCCCTGAAGCTGCTCGCGGGCAACTCCGGCTATCACTTTCAACTGCTCAACGCCGTGATCGAGGTCAACGAGCTGCAGAAGCGTCGTGTCGTCTCAAAGCTGCAGCGCCACCTCGGCGAGCTCGCCGGCCGGCGCGTGGCGCTGCTCGGGCTCGCCTTCAAGCCCAACACAGACGACATGCGCGGCGCTTCCTCGTTGGTGCTCGCTTCGCGCCTGCAAGCCGAGGGAGCGCAGGTGCGCGCGTTCGACCCGATCGCCGAGGAACAGGCGCGCCTGTTGATGCCCCAGCTCGACTACGCCGCCGATGCACTTGGCGCGATCGAGGGCGCCGACGCGGTCGTTCTCGTGACCGAGTGGGCCGAGTTCGTCGCCCTCGACTGGAGTCAGGTCGCCGAGGCGATGAAGGGCAACGTCGTGATCGACGGGCGCAACGCGCTCGACCCGGCCGCCGTCAGCGTCGCAGGGCTCGTCTACGAGGGGATCGGACGCGGCTGATGCAAGCCGTAATCCTTGTCGGCGGCGAGGGCACGCGCCTGCGGCCGCTCACATCGACGGTTCCCAAGCCGGTCGTGCCGCTGGTGGATCGGCCGTTCATCTCCTACATGCTCGAGTGGCTGTGCTCGCACGGGATCGACGACGTGATCATGTCGTGCGGCTTTCTCGCCACCAGCGTGCGCAACGTGCTCGGCGACGGCTCGGCCTACGGCATCAGGCTGCGCTTCGTCGAGGAGCCCGACCCGCGTGGAACCGCCGGCGCCTTGAAGTTCGCCGAGTCGATGCTCGACGAGCGCTTTTTGATGCTCAACGGCGACGTGCTCACCGACATCGACCTCAGCCGGCAGATCGCTCAGCACGAGAGCACCAAAGCGAGCGCGACGCTTGCCTTGGTGCCGGTCGAGGACCCGAGCGCCTACGGCCTGGTCCACCTCGAGGACGACAGCTCGGTGCGCGACTTCGTGGAGAAGCCGAGCCCGGACAGGATCGACACCAACCTGATCAGCGCCGGCGCCTACGTCTTGGAGCGCGAGGTGCTCGATTTGGTGCCGCCCGGACGCAACGTTTCGATCGAGCGCGAAGTGTGGCCGCGGTTGATCGGCGCGGGGTTGCACGGCTTCCCCTCGGAGAGCTATTGGCTTGACATCGGCACCCCCGCCCGCTACCTGCAGGGGACCTTCGACATCCTCGAGGGCAACGTCAGCACTGCCGTGGGCCAGAGGCTGGGCGACGGCTTCATGGCCGTTTCGCCAAGCGCCGAAGTTCACGGACGGGCGATTCCGCCGGCTGTTATCGAGGCTGGGGCGGTCGTCGCCGAGAGCGCCCATGTCGGCAGCCTGGTCGTCCTGGGCAATGACGTTCACATTGGCGCGGGCAGCACGGTCGAGCGCGCCGTGATCCTCAACGGGACCCACGTCGGCGAGAACTGCACGCTGCGCGACTGCATCGTGGCGGGCGGTTGTCGCATCGGCTCGGGCACGCACGTCAGCGAAGGGGCGGTGCTCGGCGAGGGCGTCACGATCGGCGCCGAGAACGCGATCGCCGGCGGAGCGCGCATCTTTCCCGGGGTCAGCCTGCCCGACGGGGCAATCCGCTTTTAGCGGTCGCTCGCGCCGCGTTTTTGGCGGCGTCTCGCTCAAGGTCCACCACGCAAGGTATTCTGGCGCGACGCTCCGGTCCGCTCATGCGCGCTGGAGTCCAACCGCGACTGGAGACGAGTAAATGAGCCAAGGCGGCGGCGCTGCCACCCCAACGACTGAAGCGCTCACGCGCGAGGCGATAGCTCGCGTCGACGCCTCCGGGCAGCTCGATGACGTGCTGGCCCTGCCCGAGCACCTGCGCGACGGCCTGTGGCGGGTGGAGTCGGCGATCATGGCCGAGTGGGACACGCCGGCCGGTCTCGTCGTCGCCGGCATGGGCGGCTCGGCGATCGGCGGCGCCTTGGCGCGCGCCGCGCTCGGCGACCACGCTTCTCGGCCGATCTTCGTGACCCGCGCCTACGGCTTGCCGCCGTGGACTACACCTGAGACGACTGTTTTGTGCGCCAGCTACTCGGGCAACACCGAGGAGACGCTGGCCTGCTACGAGTCGGCCGGAGCGCTCGGCGCCCAGCGTGTCGCCGTGACCACCGGCGGGCGGCTCGCCGAGATGGCGCGCGCCGACGGCGTGCCCGTGATCCCGCTGCCCGGCGGTTTTCAGCCGCGAGCGGCCGTCGCCTACATGACGGTCGCCGCCCTGGAGGTTGCGGCCCTGTGTGGCGCCGGTCCGCGCTTGACTTCGGAGATCGACGTGGCCGCTTCCCACACCGAGCAGTTGGTGGCGGAGTGGGGCCCCGACGCGCCCGAGGACTCGCTTGCCAAGCAGACCGCGCGTGCCCTGCATGGGACCGCCCCGGTGATCGCCGGGGCCGGCTTGACGGTGCCGATCGCCTACCGCTGGAAGACCCAGATCAACGAGAACGCCAAGCAGCCGGCGTTTGCGCACGAGCTGCCCGAGCTCGATCACAACGAGCTGGAGGGCTGGGAGGGCGCCCAGGACCTCGGTCGCTTCTCGGCTGTGTTCCTCGACGATTCGGATGCGCATCCGCGCGTGAAGGAGCGCATGGACCTGACCGAGAAGCTGATCGCCGGCAACGCCGTCGCGAACCTGCGCCTGGAGACGCGCGGGCAGACGACGATCGAGCGCGTCATCTCGCTGGTGCTGCTCGGAGACCTGGTCTCGATCTACATGGCTGCCCTGCGCGGCGTCGATCCGGGGCCGGTCAGCCTGATCCAGCAACTCAAGACAGACCTGGGCGACCGCTAGAACCTTGACATAGTCGTGATAAGGTCTGCCCGATGCAGGGCAAGACCGTCGATGCGCTCACGATCAACGAGGCCGCCGAGACGACCGGCTGGTCGGCGCGCATGTTGCGCTACATCGAGAGCATCGGGCTCGTCGAGCCCAAGCGCTCGGACTCGGGCTACCGGCTTTACGGCCCGGCCGAGCTGCAGCGGCTGAGCACTCTGCGCGAGCTGCTGGACGAGCGAGGGCTCGACCTGGGCGAGGTCGGTTTCGCGCTGCGCCTCGAACGCGAGGCAGGCTTGCGCGAGGCGATCGCGGGCTGGCTCGCGGCCGAGCCGGCTCGCCCGCAGGACGTGAGCGCCGCCGACTGGCTGCGCTTCGAGCAGGAAAAGCATCAGCGCCTGCTCGCCGCGGCGGGCGTCCCCTCATCCCTAGACGACGATTCGGTCGGGCACCCAGCCCGCTCGGCCGACCTCACATCTGAGACCACGACCATGGAGATCGCATGACCCCCACCGCCACGTTGACCGACACCGACTTCAAGGTCGCCGACCTCTCGCTCGCCGAGTTCGGACGCAAGGAGATCACGCTCGCCGAGCACGAGATGCCGGGGCTGATGGCCGTGCGCCGCGAATACGCCGCGGCGCAACCGCTGGCGGGCGCTCGCATCACCGGCTCGCTGCACATGACGATCCAGACCGCGGTCCTGATCGAGACGCTGACGGCGCTCGGCGCGCAGGTGCGGTGGTGCAGCTGCAACATCTTCTCCACCCAAGATCACGCCGCCGCGGCGGTGGCTGTCGGTCCGGACGGCACCGCGGAGGACCCGCGCGGCGTGCCGGTGTTCGCTTGGAAGGGCGAGAGCCTGGAGGAGTACTGGTGGTGCACCGATCGCGCCCTGCGCTGGCCCGGCGCCGATGGGACCGAAGGCGCCACTGGTCCGAACATGATCCTCGACGACGGCGGCGACGCGACCCTGCTCGTGCACAAGGGCACCGAGTTCGAGGCCGCCGGCGCCGTGCCGGATCCGGCTGGGGCCGAGTCCGAAGAGTTCCAGATCGTGCTCTCGCTTGCTGCAGCGCTCCCTGGGCGAAGACCCCCAGCGCTGGACCAAGATCGGTCAGGGCATCAAGGGCGTCACCGAGGAGACGACCACCGGCGTGCACCGCCTCTACCAGATGATGGAGGACGGGGAGCTGCTGTTCCCGGCGATCAACGTCAACGACTCGGTCACCAAGTCCAAGTTCGACAACCTCTACGGCTGCCGCCACTCCCTGATCGACGGCATCAATCGGGCGACCGACGTGATGATCGGCGGCAAGATGGCCGTCATTTGCGGTTTCGGCGACGTCGGCAAGGGCTGTGCCGAATCGCTGCGCGGACAGGGCGCGCGCGTGGTGGTCACCGAGATCGATCCGATCTGTGCGCTGCAGGCCGCGATGCAGGGCTATGAGATAAGGACGCTCGACGAAGTCGTCGAGAGCGGCGACATCTTCGTGACGTGCACCGGCAACAAGGACATCATCACCGCCGCCCACATGGCGCGCATGAAGCACCAGGCGATCGTCGGCAACATCGGCCACTTCGACAACGAGATCGACATCGCCGGCCTGGCCAAGACGCCCGGGATCGAGCGCGTCAACATCAAGCCGCAGGTCGACGAGTGGGTCTTCTCCGACGGCCACGCGATCATCATGCTCTCCGAGGGGCGCCTGTTGAACCTGGGCAACGCGACCGGCCATCCGAGCTTCGTGATGAGCAACTCGTTCACCAACCAGACGATCGCCCAGATCGAGCTGTTCT
Organism: uncultured Solirubrobacterales bacterium; assembly: GCA_963753145.1. GTDB lineage: Bacteria > Actinomycetota > Thermoleophilia > Solirubrobacterales > Solirubrobacteraceae > Palsa-744. The sequence continues at coordinate 1,429,743 of CAVWAX010000001.1, read as the reverse complement.
CCAAGAACGAGGACTACGAGAAGCGCGTCTACGTGCTGCCCAAGCACCTCGACGAGAAGGTCGCCCGTCTGCACCTCGACGCGCTCGGGGTCAAGCTGACCGAGCTTTCAGAGGAGCAGGCCGCGTATATCGGCGTGCCCGTGGGCGGCCCCTACAAGCCCGATCACTACCGCTACTAGAAGCCAGCGGGCGCCGGCGGGGAGCCTGAGATCTCGGCCGGCGCCGACAGCGGTCGGGCTCGCATCGAGTGGGCCGATTCGCAGATGCCGGTGCTCGCGCAGGTGCGCGAGCGCTTTGCGCGCGAGCGCCCGCTCGCGGGCGTGAGCGTGGCGGCCTGTCTGCACGTGACCGCCGAGACGGCCAATCTGGTGCGAGCGCTGATCGCGGGTGGGGCGCAGGTCGGGTTGTGCGCGGCCAATCCTCTATCCACACAGGACGATGTCGCGGCCGCGCTCACCGAGCGTGACGGCGCCACCGTGCTGGCCGAGCGCGGCGAGAACGCCAAGCGCTACGCCGAGCATGTTCAGAGCCTCGTGGCCGGGGCGCCCAACGTCACGATCGACGACGGCGCCGACCTGATCGGCGCGATCCACGAGAGCGACCCGGGCCAGGCCGCGGCGATGTTGGGCGGCACCGAGGAGACCACGGCCGGCCTGTTGCGCGTGCGCGCGCTGGCCGAGCGGGGCGTGCTCGCGTGTCCGGTGCTCGCGGTCAACGAGTCGCGCACCGAGCGTGCCTTCAACGACCGCTACGGCACCGGCCAGTCCACGATCGACGGGATCCTGCGGGCCACCAACCTGCTGCTGGCCGGGCGCACCGTGGTGGTGCTCGGCTATGGCTGGACCGGTCGCGGGGTGGCCCTGCGCGCGCGGGGTGCGGGCGCCTCTGTGGTCGTCTGCGAGGTCGATCCCCTGCGTGCCTTGGAGGCCAGGATGGAGGGCTATGAGGTGATGGGCGCCTTGGCGGCCGCCGAGCGGGGAGACGTGTTCGTGACGGTCACCGGCGGGCGCGACGTGCTGCGGCGCGAGCACTTCGAGCGCATGAAGGACGGCGCGGTGCTCGCCAACGCCGGCCACTTCGACGTGGAGATCAGGCTCGAGGACCTTCGAGCGCTGGCCGTTGGGGGGCGACGCGAAGTGTTGCCCCTGGTGGAGGAGCACAAGCTCGCCGACGGTCGGCGCTTGAACCTGCTCGCCCAAGGTCGTGTCGTCAACCTGGCGGCAGGCGAGGGTCATCCCGCCGAGGTGATGGACGTGTCCTTCGCGGCGCAAGCGCTGTGCGTCGAGTACTTGGTGGCCCACGCCGGCAAGCTGGAGCCCAAAGTGTTGCCGGTCCCCGATCGCATCGACGACGATGTAGCGCGCCTGAAGCTCGAATCGCTCGGGATCGAGATCGACGAGCTGAGCGAGGGCCAGCGCATATACAGGAGCAGCTGGGAACAAGGAGCCTAGTAGGGCCCGTTTCCTATAAGTTGCGCCGCCATGCGAGCGATGGTTTTGGCGGCGGGTCTGGGTACTCGCCTGCGCCCCCTGACGAACGAGATCACCAAGCCGATGGTGCCGGTGCTCGACAGGCCGGTGATGGCGCACATCCTCGATCTGCTCGACCGTCACGGCTTCGAGCACGTGATCGCGAACCTGCACTACTTCCCGGACTCGATCAAGCAGTACTTCGGCGAGCGGCTGAGCTACCGCTATCGAGGAGGAGCTGCTGGGCACGGCCGGCGGCGTGCGCGCCTGCGCGGACTTCTTCGCGGACGAGGCGTTTCTGGTCATCTCGGGCGACGCGCTCACCGACATCGACCTGACCGCGTTCGTCGCGCGCCACCGCGAAGCGGGCGGGATCAGCGACGCTTGGCGGTCAAGAAGGTGGATGACACGCGCGAGTACGGCGTCGTCTTGCACGATCGCGAGGGGCGGATCACCGGCTTTCAGGAGAAGCCCGCGCCGCAGGAGGCCCTGTCGGATCTGGGCAACTGTGGCATCTACATCTTCGAGCCCGCGATCTTCGACTACTTTCCCGAGCGCCCGTTCGTCGATTGGGCACAGGACGTGTTTCCGGCCCTGCTCGAGAACGACGTGCCGTTTCACATCCACGAGGTGCGCGAGTACTGGAACGACGTCGGCTCGCTCTCGGAGCTGCGCCAGGGCACCTTCGACGCGCTGCACGGCGAGCTGCGCCTGCAGGTCGAGGGCCGCGAGGTCTCCCCGGGCGTGATCGTCGCGGGGGAGAGCGTCGTACCCGAGAGCGCCGAGGTGGACGGCTCCGTTTGGATCGGCCACGACGTCCAGCTCGGCGAGCACGTGCGCTTGACCGGGCCGATCGTGTTGGGGGACGGCGCCCGCGTGGGCGATCGAGCGCAGCTGCGCGACAGCATCGTGCTGCCGGGCACCGAGGTCGATCGTGAGGCGATCTTGATCGGCGCGATCGCCGGCCACTCGGGAATCTTGGAGAGTTTGCGGCCCAGATAAATACCCCTCGAACATCCGCGTAAACCCGGTGGACAGCCGCCGGGCAGAGGCGTACGATGGGGTTATAAGCGTCTCCGAGTGAAGGGAGTCCCTGATGCAGATAGACATCAAGGGCCGTAATGTCCCGGTCACCGACGATCTGCGCGAGCATCTGGAGCGCCGGCTGGAGAAGATCTCCCGCCAGGTCTCCGAGCTTGCCCGCTTGGAGTTCGAGATCTTCAAGGAGCCAAATCCGCGCGTGGCCGATCACGACGTCGCCGAGGCGACCCTCTACCTGAAGGGGATCACGCTGAGGGCGCGCGACGCTTCGCCGCAGATGCTTCATTCGCTCAACCTCGTGGTCGACGAGCTGGCGCGCCAGGTCAAGCGCCACCGCGATAAGCGTCGTCGCCGTCGCGAGGCTCACGCGGCAGCCGCGGCGCGTGCGATCCCGGCGCCCGAGCCGGACGCGTATCCCGCGGCCGGCTGAGCCGGACGGGCCTGCGGGCGGCCGGTACGCGCGGCCGCCCGTAATCGGTACCCTGGGTGCATGTCGATCCTCGATCGTGCGCTCAACATCGGCGAGGCCAAGAAGTTCAAGCAGTATGAGAAGCGCGTCGCGCTGATCGGCGCGTACGAGGCCGAGCTGGAACTGGAGGAGGCGTCCGAGCTGCGCGAGCGCATGGACGCTTTGCGCGAGCGCGCCGGCGAAGGCGAGTCGCTGGATGAGCTGTTGCCCGAGTGCTTCGCGATCGTGCGCGAGGCGGGCAAGCGCACGATGGGGATGCGCCACTTCGACGTTCAGCTGATCGGCGCGATGGCGCTGCACGAGGGCTGCATCGCCGAGATGAAGACCGGCGAGGGAAAGACCTTGACCGCGACGCTCGCGGTCGTGCTGAACTCGCTGCCCGGCAAGGGCGTGCACGTGGTCACCGTCAACGACTACCTGGCCCGCCGCGACGCGGCTTGGATGAGCCCCCTGTACAGCGCTCTGGGCGTGAAGGTGGGCGTGCTCCAGAACCAGCAGGACTATGACGAGAAGCAGCTGGCCTACTCGTGTGACGTCGTATACGGGACCAACTCGGAGTTCGGCTTCGACTATCTGCGCGACAACATGGCCAAGGACCTCTCCGAGAAGGTCCAGCGGGGACACCCGTTTGCGGTCGTGGACGAGGTCGACAACATCTTGATCGACGAGGCGCGTACGCCGCTGATCATCTCAGGGGCCCCCGAACAGGCGGCCGACCTTTACGCGAAGTTCGCGCGCCTGGCGCCGAGGCTGACATCCGGGGAGACCCCGCTCGGCCTGGACCCGCGCTCCAAGAAGGAGTTCGTGGCCGACTTCGACTACGAGGTCGACGAGAAGCAGAAGACCGTCGCGATCACCGAGCAAGGGGTCGCCAAGGCCGAGCGCTTCTTGGGCATCGATCACTTGTATAAGGCCGAGAACGGTCACCTCGTCAACCACTTGATCCAGTCGCTGAGGGCCGAGGCGCTTTACAAGCGCGACGTCGACTACGCGGTGATCGACGGCGAGGTGAAGATCATCGACGAGTTCACGGGGCGCATCCTCGACGGGCGGCGCTGGTCTGAAGGCCTGCACCAGGCGGTCGAGGCCAAGGAGGGGGTGCGCGTCCAGGAGGAGAACCAGACGCTCGCCACGATCACCTACCAGAACTACTTCCGCCTCTACGACAAGCTCTCGGGCATGACCGGTACCGCGCTGACCGAGGCGACGGAGTTCATGAAGATCTACGACCTCTCGGTCGTCCAGGTGCCGACCAACATGCCGATGATCAGGGCGGACCGCAACGATCAGGTCTATAAGACCAAGGAGGGCAAGTGGGAGGCGGTTGTCAAAGAGATCGTCGCCCGCCACGAGAACGGTCAGCCGGTGCTCGTCGGGACCATCTCGGTCGAGGTCTCCGAGCTGCTGGGCGAGCGCCTCAAGAAGCGCGGCGTCGCGCACACTGTGCTGAACGCCAAGCCCGAGCACGCCGCGCGCGAGGCAGAGATCGTGGCCGAGGCCGGCCAGCCCGGTGCGGTCACGATCGCCACGAACATGGCCGGCCGCGGCGTGGACATCAAGCTGGGGGGCAATGCCGAGCACCTGGCCCGCCTGGAGCTCGCCAAGGGAGAGCTGGCCCCCGAGGACCCGGCGTATGAGCAGCGCATGAAGGAGATCCTGCCCTCGATCGAAAGCAAGGTCGACGCCAACCGCGAGCGCGTGATGGCGGCCGGTGGGTTGTTCATCTGTGGCACCGAGCGCCACGAGTCGCGACGCATCGACAACCAGCTGCGCGGGCGCGCCGGGCGCCAGGGCGACCCGGGCGAGTCGCGCTTCTTCCTCTCGGCGGAGGACGATCTCGTCAGGCTGTTCGCGGGCGATCGCATCTACAAGATCCTCGATCGCTTGGGCAGCGTCGACGAGGAGGGCAACGAGGAGCCGATCGAGGCGGGCATGCTCTCAAAGCAGATCGAGAAGGCCCAGAAGAAGGTCGAGGAACAGAACTTCTTGATCAGAAAGCGGGTGCTCGAGTACGACGACGTGATGAACGAGCAGCGGCGCATCATCTATGCCTACCGCGACGAGGTGCTCGAAGGCAAGGAGATGGGCCAGGAGGCGCGCCAACAGGTGGCCTCGACGATCGAGCGCACGATCGACCAGTACACCCCGGGCGACTACATGGAGGACTGGGACCTCGACGGACTGTTCATGGCCCTCGGGCAATTCTTCCCGGTGGACATCGCCGCGGAGGATCTCAACCCCGAGACGGTCGACACGGGCTTCTTGACCGACACGATCAGCGAGCAGGCGCTCGACCAGTACGAGGCGCGCCAGAGCGAGCTCGGCGACGAGCTGATGGGGGCCTTGGAGCGCTTCTTGATCCTGCAGATCATCGACGAACGCTGGCGCGAGCACCTGTACGACATGGACTATCTGCGCGAGGGCATCCACCTGCGCGGCTTCGCTCAGATCGACCCCTTGGTGGCCTACAAGAACGAGGCGTTCGAGCTGTTCGGCGACTTGATGAACAGCGTCTGGGTGGACTTCACGAGGATGATCTTCAACGTGCAGGTCTCCGTCGACGGCCAGAACGGGGGAGGGGCGGGCGCCGTCCCGAGCCCCGCGTTCGCGGCCGCGGGCAACTCGACTAGCGCCGGGCGAGTGTCCTACTCTGGGGGCTCCTCCGCGATGGGCGCCGGAGCCCTCGCGGCGGCCGCGGCTGAGGCGGGTGCAAACGGTGCGGCCTACGAGCAGAACGGCGAAGCGGCCGAAGCCCTGCCCGTCGTAGAGCAGCGAGTCACCGACTCAGAGCACGAACTCGGCCGCAACGACCCTTGCTGGTGCGGCAGCGGCAAGAAGTTCAAGAGGTGCCACGGCGCGTAGCCTGGCCCGCTGCGCGCCTTGAGATGAACTCCTCGGTGGCCTGAGGCCCCATGAAGGGGGTGAGGATCGTGCGGACCAGTTCGGGGAGGATCGCGGGGACGCTCTCGGGGCCGTGCTGGACGATCTGGAGGTAGAGCAGTTCGAAGAAGCGCTGGGTGACCGGCTGGTCGAGGCTGCCTGCGGCGGAGCGGTCGAGCAGGTCATAGCCGGGCTGTAGGAAGATCGAGAAGGCGTCCATCAGGGACTGGGTCAGCTCGTGCGCGGAGGGTCCGACCGAGAGCAGCTCGACGATGCCGGTGCGCGCGAACGCGGGCTCGTTGTGGATCCATTCGGCGTAGGCGTGCATTCCGTCCCAGATCGCGTCGGGCCAGCTCGCGGAGCGCTTGTAGATCGCTTGGCAGAAGCCCATGATGTGATCGACGCCGGCTTCGACGCCTGAGAAGACGGCCTCTTCCTTGGAGGCGAAGTGTTCGTGGAAGGAGCGCGCCGAGATGTTGGCCTCGGCGCAGATGTCCTTCACGCCGGTGTCGTGGTAGCCGCGAGCCGCGACAACCCTGACGGCAGCCAGCTGTATCTGCTCGTAGGTGTTGTGGACTACGAAGCTGCGAGGAGTCTCGCTGATTCTTGCGGCGTTGCGCATGACAGCTATGACGACAGCGTACACCACGTCGCCGTGCCTGGATAGGGGAGGCGCGCTGATAGTGTTGGCCGCGATGGCCACAAGTGCCCCCAGCGAGTCGATTCCACAACGTGTCGCATCCGTCCGCGAGCAGCTCAAGCTGCTCTCGGACTATCTTTGACCCAGCTGAGCTCGAGGAGCGCGCGAAAGCGCTCGAAGCGCAGATGCAAGCGCCCGGCTTCTGGGACGACGCCGAGCAGGCCGCCAAGGTCTCGGCCGAGCACGCCAAGGCGAGCAAGCGCCTGGAGACGTTCACGAGCCTGCGCTCCGACGTGGAGGACCTCGACGGTCTGGTGGAGATGGCAGCCGAGGAGCCCAGCCTCGAAGAGGAGGTCCAGGAGCACCTGGCGTCGGTCGAGCGGCGCCTGGCAGAGCTCGAGGAGCAGCGCCTGTTCTCAGGGCCCTACGACTCGGGCGATGCGCTTGTCAGCGTGAACGCGGGGGCCGGCGGCACCGACGCGCAGGACTGGGCCGAGATGGTGCTGCGCATGTTGATGCGCTGGGCGGAGCGGCGCGGCTTCGCGGTCGAGCTGCTGGAGGCCAGCGCGGGAGAGGAAGCGGGCATCAAGTCGGCGACTTTCAAGGTGTCGGGTGAAAACGCCTACGGCCTGTTCGGCGCCGAGCGCGGAGTACACCGTCTGGTGCGCCTCTCCCCGTTCGACTCGGCGCACCGGCGTCAGACGAGCTTCGCCGGCGTCGAGGTCGCGCCCGTCGTCGAGGACCCGGGCGAGGTGGAGATCGACGAGGACGACCTCCAGGTGGACACCTACAGGGCCTCGGGCGCCGGTGGGCAGCACGTCAACAAGACCGACTCGGCCGTGCGCATCACCCACAGGCCGAGCGGGATCGTGGTGCAGTGCCAGAACGAGCGCTCCCAGACCTCCAACAGGGCGACCGCGATGGCGATGCTGCGCTCCAAGCTGATCGAGAAGCAGGAGCGCGAACGGGCGGAGGAGATCGCGCGCGAGAAGGGCGAGGCGCAGGACGTCAACTTCGGCTCGCAGATCCGCTCCTATGTGCTTCACCCTTATTCGATGGCCAAGGACCACCGCACGGGACACGAGATGGGCGACGTCCAGCGCGCCTTGGATGGGGATTTGGATGGATTTGTGCGTGCTTATCTCTTGAAGTCGGCCTCCGGTGCCGCATGAGCGAGGACGATCTGAAGAGCCTTGTTAGGCGTGCCCTGCGTGAGGATGTCGGCGAGGGCGATGTAACGACCGTGGCCACGGTCGCCGCCGATGCGCGGGCGCGGGGATTGATCACCCAGAAGGCCCCGGGCGTGGTGTTCGGGCTGGAGGTGGCCGAGACTTGTTTTACGGTGCTCGACCCGAGCGTGCGCTTCGAGCGGCTGGTCGAAGAGGGCGCGTGGCGTACCCTGAAGGGCACAGGTGAGCACGGGCTGCCGGTGCTCTCGATCGAAGGCTCCGCCCGTGCGCTGCTCACCGGCGAGCGCACCGCCCTGAACTTCCTGGGCCGCCTGTCCGGCATAGCGACGCTCGCAGCGCGCTTCGTGAGCGCGGTCGAGGGCACGGGCACGGTCGTCTTGGACACGCGCAAGACCACGCCCGGGATGCGCAAGCTCGAGAAGGCGGCGGTCGCGGCGGGCGGCGCCACCAACCATCGCGTCGGCCTGTTCGATGCGGTCTTGATCAAGGAGAACCACATCGCGGCGGCCGGCGGGATAGCCGCGGCGGTGGCGCGTGTGCGCGAGGAGGCGCCGCGGTTGGCGGACACCTTGGAGGTCGAGGTGAGAAGCATCGAGGAGATCGACGAGGCGCTGGCGGCCGGCGTGCCGCGCCTGTTGCCCGACCACATGAGCGTCGCCGAACTCTCGGCCGCGGTTGCCCGCGTGGGCGGTCGCGCGACGCTGGAGGCGAGCGGCAACGTGACGCTGGAGAACGTCCGGGAGCGCGCGATGACCGGGGTAGACTTCATATCGGTTGGCGCTCTCACCCATTCGGCGCCGGCGCTCGACCTGTCCCTGATGCTGGAGGTGACGAAGTGAAGACGTTGCCGATGATCCCTACCCAGGGGCCCCTGCCTTCCTTGGGCCGGGAAGAGGTGGCGCAGATGCACGAGGAAGTGCGCGCGCTCGCGGCGCAGCGCAAAGCGACGATCCTCGCGCACAACTACCAGGTGCCCGAGATCCAGGACGTCGCCGACTACGTGGGCGACTCGCTCGGGCTCTCGCGCCAGGCGGCGGCCTCCGACGCGGAGACGATCGTGTTCTGCGGCGTGCACTTCATGGCCGAGACCGCCTCGATCCTGTGTCCCGATAAGACGGTCCTGATCCCGGACCTCGATGCCGGCTGCTCCTTGGCGGCTTCGATCGACGCCGAGCAGCTGGCTGAGTGGAGGGCGTCATATCCAGATGGCGTGGTCGTCATGTATGTGAACACCACCGCCGAGGTCAAGGCCTTGACCGACTATTGCTGCACCTCGGCCAATGCGGTCGACGTGGTCCGCCACATCTATGAGATCCGGGGGCCCGACACCGAGATCCTGTTCGGGCCGGACATGTGGCTCGGCGCCTACGTCGAGAAGGAGCTCGGCAAGCGGATGCACGTGTGGGACGGCGAGTGCCACGTCCACGCAGGGATCAGGCCCGCGGACATCGACGCCACGCGGGCCGCACACCCTGAAGCCGACTTCTTGATCCACCCCGAGTGCGGTTGTACGACTTCGATCATGGAGTACGTCGCCGCCGGCGACGTCTCGTCGGAGGGAGTGCACATGCTCTCGACCGGCGGGATGTTGCGCTACGCCGGCGAAGCCGAGCGCGAGGCCTCGCAGCACCGCGATCGACCGCGCGAGGCGGTGGTGGCGACCGAGACGGGGATGCTCTATCCGCTCCAGATGGCGGCGCCCGATGTCAAGTTCATCCCGGCCAACGCCGAGGCCAGCTGCGTGTACATGAAGATGATCACGCTGGAGAAGCTGCGCGACGCGTTGCGCGACATGAAGTACGAGGTTCGCGTCGCCCCGGAGATCGCCGAGCGCGCGCGCATACCTATAGACCGTATGGTCGCCCTAGGTTAAAACTCGTCGGCGGTGTGCGGGCCGACGCAGGCCACCGCCAGATTCTCGGTGACGTTGGCCGCGACCTCGCGGACCTCGTCGAAGGTGACCGCATCGAGCGCGGCGATCGCGGCGTCGGGGTCGATGTCCTGTTTGTAGACGATCTTCTGGCTGGCCCCATAGCGGGCCACCGCATTGGTGTTCTCGAACGCCAAGACCATCCGCCCGGCCGCGTAGGCGCGCGCGCGGTGGACCTCCTCCTCGGTCGGACCGTCGGCGCGCAGCTCATCGACGATCTCGCGCATGCGCGTGTAGGCCTCGATGCACTTTTCCGAGTCAAGGCCAGAGCCGAGCTGCAGAATCGGCACGTCCGCGAAAGCGTGCGCCAAGGCGTACACCGAGTAGCAAAGCCCGCGCTTCTCCCTGATCTCCTCGAACAGGCGCGAGCCCATCGAGCCGCCAAGCAGCGTCGAATAGATCGCAAGCGCCGCCCGTTCTTTGGTGTCGCTGACGCGCACCCCCGGCCTATAGATCATGCGCAGGTGCGATTGGTTGGTATCGCGCTCCTCGACCTCGGTCCCGGGGGCGAACTGCGGCGCCGCCACATAGGGCTCCGGCGAGGGCAGTGTCGGGAAGCGGGCGAACAGATCGCCGAGCTGATCGCCGTCCGGCACGAACTCGGTATTCCCAACCAAAAACGCGCCCCCATTCGCGCCCGCCCAGCGTCTCTGCCTGAAGCCGGCGATCGCCTCGCGCGTAAAGCTCCTCAAGTTCTCCTCCGGGCCGAGCACCGTGCGTCCGAGTGGGTGATCGCCGAAGGCCGCTTTGTCGATCAGATACTCGGCGACCGTCGAGGGCTGGTCAAAGGCGCGGTTGATCTCCTGGATGACCACGCCGCGCTCGCGGTCGAGCTCCTCGGCGTCGAGCTTGGGGCGCCCGACGAAGTCGCTGAGCAGGTCGATCGCCTCCGGCGCCGACTCCGCCCGCACCGTGATGTGGAAGGCCACCAGGTCGTGGCTCGTGTACGCGTTGAGCACGCCCCCAAGCCGCTCGGCCGTCTCGTTGACGTCCTTGTAGGTCGCGTACTTCTCGCCGCCCTTGAACACGAGGTGCTCGAGGAAGTGGGCCATCCCGTTCTCCTCGACCCGCTCGGTGCGAGCCCCGGCGTCGAAGGCCACGAGCACCGTCAGCGCGCGCGTGCCTGGCAGGCTCACCTTGTAGACGGGCAGGTTGTTCGCGGCGACGGTCGTGGTCTCGATCTGGGGCATCGAGTCCGTCACGATAGGCGATCGTTGCAAAAGGCGTTGCATGCAGGGAAATATGCGGCCTTGGGGCGCGCGCCTCGCTACTGTGCCCGGCCATGGCAGAGCCCTCCAAAGGCCCGCGGCCCCCGCGCGTAATTCCGCGCAAGGCTCTCGCGCGCCACATCAATCCGACTCGCCGCCGCGTGCTCGCGCCGCCCGCCGGTCCGCTCTCGCCCGCGGCGACCGTGGGCGGTGGGTCGTTGCTCGACTCTCCCGTGCCCGCGCCCGCGAAGGGCCCCAACACGCCGGGCGCCAACACGGTGGTGGACTTCCGTCGCGTCACCAAGACCTACGACTCCGGCGACACCGGCCTGGAGCGCGCCACGTTCGCGATCGACCGCCAGGAGTTCGTGTTCCTGGTCGGCTCCACCGGTTCGGGCAAGTCCACGATCATGCGCCTGCTCATCAAGGAGCTAGACCCCACCGAGGGCATCATCCGCGTCGCCGGGCGCCACCTCGGCGAGATCGATCGCAAGCAAGTCCCCTACTACCGGCGCAACATCGGGGTCGTCTTCCAGGACTTCAAGCTCCTACCGACGCGCACCGTCTACGACAACATCGCCTACGCCCTGCAGGTCACCGGCGCCTCGCGCAAACAGATCCGCGAGTCCTTGCCCGACATCCTGCGCCTGACGGGCCTCTCGACCAAGCTCCACAACTATCCCCACCAGCTCTCCGGCGGCGAGCAACAACGCGTCGCCGTGGCGCGCGCGTTCGCCTCGCACCCGCCCCTGCTGCTGGCCGACGAGCCCACCGGCAACCTCGACCCGCACACCTCGATCGGGATCATGCAATTGCTCTACCGCATCAACCGCGCCGGCACGACCGTGATCGTGGCCACCCACGACAACGAGATGGTCGACAAGATGCGCCGCCGCGTGATCGAGCTCAAGCGCGGGCGCATCGTCCGCGACGAGGCCGCGGGACGCTATGCCCAGGATGAGACCACAGGCGATTTGGCTGAGCGCCTCAAGCGCGAAACCGCCGCCGCGTCGAACCCGCGTCCCTCCGGTGGCGCGCGCCGATGAAACTCGGGTTTTTCCTCAAGGAGGCGATCCGCTCGATGCGGCGCAACCCGGCGCCCTCGTTTGCCGCGCTCTCCTGCGTGCTCGTCACCACGCTCGTCCTGGGCGTGTTCATCCCCGTGGTGCAGGCCACCAACGGCGCCGCCAACTCGATCCGCGGGCGCGTCGTCGTCGACGTCGACCTCAACACGACCGCCACCCCCGCCGAAACGACGAGGGTTCTTGGCGAGGTGAAGGCCGCCCGCTACGTCGGCCACGTCGAACTGGTCTCCAAGCAGGCCGGCTACGAACAGGAGCGCAAGATCGACCCCCAAGCCTTCCAGCTGATCGGCTACAACCCCCTGCCCAACATCCTGCGCGTCACGCCCTTCAACCCCTCCGACGCCGACGCCCTGCGCGCCGAGCTGGACCAATCGAGCCCGATCGGCGTGCGCGTTGTGACGGACTCCGCGATCGCCGACGTCCAGAACCGCCAAGCCCAGACCGACAAGATCCTTTCCGCCACCCGCATCGTCAAGATCACGATGGCCCTGCTGGCGGCGCTGTTGATCTTCTCCTCGATGCTGCTGATCTCCAACACGATCCGCCTGTCCCTGTTCTCGCGCAGGCGCGAGGTCGAGGTCATGAAGCTGGTCGGCGCCACCGACTGGTTCATCCGCTGGCCCTTCGTGCTCGAGGGCCTCTTCCTGGGCGCGCTAGGGGGCCTGTGCGCGATCGGTCTGCTGGCCTTGGCCAAGCTCACCCTGATCGACCCGCTTGCCTCGACGGTGAAGCTGATCTCCCAGCCCGCGATGATCGACTTCCGGCTTTTGATCGTGATCCTGATGGGCTGCGCCATCGCGGTCTCGGCCGCGGGCTCCGGGATCTCATTGCGGCGCTTCTTGCGAGTCTGAACCCCTAGGGTGGGGGATATGCAGTCCCTCAAGCGCCAACCCTTGTTTGCTCTGCTCGGTGTGATCCTGGCCGTCGTCTTGCTCCTCTTGGGCGTGTGGCTCGGCGGCCACCCCGCAAAGTTGCCGGCGTTTGTGCGCAATGCGTTCGTGGCCAACCACGAAACGCAGGTCGTGAACGAAGCGATCGAACGCGTCGCCCACGACTACTACAGGCCCGTGTCCAAGTCGGCCCTGTCGAACTCCTCGATCGCGGGCATGATCTCGAGCCTCAAAGACCCCTACTCGACCTACCTCTCGCCCCGGGAATTCAAGAGCTTCGACCAGCCCGCCTCGTTCGCGGGCATCGGCGTCTCGGTCGATCCCAAGCCCGGCGGCCTGGAAGTCGTGCGCGTGTTCGACGCGAGCCCCGCCCAGCGCGCCGGCCTGAAGGTCGGCGAGACGATCGTCGCCGTCAACGGTCGCTCCCTGCACAAGCTCCCCGCCAACACGGCGGTGGCCTTGATCAAGGGCCCGCCCGGCACCAGCGTCAACCTCACCGTCTCCTCTTCCGGCGCGCCGCCCCACACGCTCACCATCACGCGCGCCACGATCTCTGAGCCGGTCGTCGCCTCGGAAATGCGCACCGTCCACGGCGTCAAGCTCGGCTGGGTCTATCTCGCCACCTTCTCCGAAGGCTCCCACGGCGAGCTCTACGACGCGGTTCAAGGCCTGCTCAAAGGAGGCGCCCGCGGCCTGGTCTTCGACCTGCGCGCCGACGGCGGCGGTCTCGTCTCCGAAGCGCGCCTCGTCGCCTCGATCTTCGTCCCCTCCGGCGTGATCGTCACGACGCGCGGGCGCTCCCAGCCGACGACCGTCCTGACCGCCGCCGGCGGCGCGATCCCCACTCAGGTCCCGGTCGTCGTGCTGGTCGACCACGACACCGCCTCCGCGTCTGAGATCGTCACCGCCGCGCTCCAAGACCACCATCGCGCGACTGTCGTCGGCACCCACACCTACGGCAAGGGCGTCTTCCAGGAGCTCGAGCCGCTCGCGGGCGGCGGCGCGATCAAGATCACGGTCGGCGAGTACTACACCCCCAACGGCCGCAACCTCGGTGGGGGAGGGGTCCACGAGGGCGCCGGCATCACCCCCGAAGTCCTCGTCGCCCACGGCGTAGATACCGAACACGGTCTCCAGGTGGCGCTCCACACGCTGCTGCTCAAGGTCAAATGAGCCCACCCCGCGGCGGCCGTCCGCGCAAGGGACCGCCCAAGACGAAGACGGCCTCCAAGAAGCAAGGGACGCCGGCCAAGAAGGCAAAGCCCGGCGCCCCCACCACGCGAGGCTCGCGCCCTCACACCAGGGGACCCTCGAACGCGCGCGTCGTGTGGCCACCCCAAGAGCGCACCGAGACCGCGCGCGACGCGATCGAGCAGATGCTGCGCGAGGCCGGCCTCGCGCGTCGCTTCGAGCCCGCCGTGGAGCGCGAAGCCAGGAGCGCCGGCGAGCGGGCGTGGCGCAGGGCCGAGGGCGAGCTGGCCGACGGCCGCAGGCGCGACCTGCGCGAGCTGCCCACCTTCACCGTGGACCCCGCCACGGCTCGCGACTTCGACGACGCCATCTCCGCGGAGCGACTCGACGATGACGCCGAGGGCGGGGCGGTGCGAGTGTGGGTGCACATCGCCGACGTCGCCGCCCACGTCGCGCCCGGCTCGGCGATCGACCAGGAGGCGCGCCGGCGCGCCACCAGCGTGTACGTGCCGGGCATGGTCGAACCGATGCTCCCGCACGCGCTCTCAAGCGACGCCTGCTCGCTGGTCCCCGGCGCCGAGCGCCTCGCCTTGACGACCGAGCTTGTCCTGCGCGGCGCCCAGGTCGAGTCCGCCGCCTTCTACCGGTCGCTGATCCGCTCGGACATGCGCCTCGACTACGAGCAGGTTGACAACGTCTTCGCCGGCTCCGCCCCCGCGCCCGAGCCGTGGGGTCGCCCGCTCGCCGCCGCCCGCGCGGCTGCCGCCGAGCTGCAAACTGCGCGCGAGGGCAGTGGCGCGCTCGTGATCGACTCCGAGGAGCCCGAGTTCTCCTTCGACGATCGCGGCAACGTCTTGTCGATCGTGCCGCGCATTCAAACCGAGTCTCACCGCCTGATCGAGCACCTCATGATCGCGGCCAACGAAGCGGTCGCGCGCCACCTCGCCGACGCGCGCATCCCCTGTCTCTACAGGGTCCACGAGCGCCCCGACCCCGAGCGCATCCTCAAGCTCGTCGAGCAATTGGCTTCGCTCGGAGTCTCCACGCCGCCTGTGCCCGATCCCCTGTTCCCGGCGCGCGCCGCGGACTTGGTGGGCGAGATCTCGCGCCGCGTCGACGCCCACGTGCGCCGCACCGGGACCGGTCGCGTGGCGCTCTCCTCGCTCGTGTTGCGCTCGCTCAAGCAGGCCTGCTACTCGCCCGTCAACGTCGGTCACGCCGGCTTGCACTCGGCTTGCTACTGCCACTTCACCTCGCCGATCCGCCGCTATCCCGATCTCGTCTGCCACCGCGCCCTGCTCGCCTCGATCGGGGCTGGGGAGACCTCTCGCAAGCGCGGCGGCGGCGGCGGCGCGAAGCTGGCCGAGCTCGGCGAATGGACCTCCGAGCGCGAGCGCGAGGCCGCCAAGCTCGAGCACAAGGGCGATGACATCGCGGCCTGCTTTTTGTTGGAGCAAGCCCTGCTCGAGGGCGGCTATGACCAGGTGTTTCGCGGCGAGGTCACCGGCTTGATCGGGGCTGGGGCTTTCATTGCGTTTAGGGGTGACCCGCGCGCGCGCGCGAAGAAAGCCAACGTTGGCAGTGTAGGGAGCGCCGCGGACGGCGATCGAAGTGTGGAGGCGCGCCCGGTGTACGAGGGGATGCTGCCGGTCCGCATTTTGAGCGCCGGCGAGGAGCGCGACTGGTGGAGCCTCAACGAGCAGTCCACGATCCTGCGTGCCGAACGCTCCGGCGCGACGCTACGGCTCGGCGACCCGATCGAGGTGCGCGTCGTGCGCGTCGACACCTCCGCCGGACGGGTCGATCTGGCGCCGGCTCGTTAGTCTCGGAGGATGGCCAAAGCAAAGGGCAAGCGCAAGATCGGCGCCGGCGACGTGGCGAGCAATCGCTACGCGTCCTACCGCTATGAACTGACCGAGCGGATCGAGTGCGGCATCGCGCTGCACGGCAGCGAGGTCAAGGCCCTGCGCGCCTCGGGCGCTCAGCTGAAGGACGGCTACGCCGCGATCCGCGACGGTGAGCTGTGGCTGTATTCGATCCACATCCCTCCCTATCTGCCCGCTTCGCGCGAGAACCACGACCCCGAGCGCCCGCGCAAGCTGTTGCTGCACCGCAAGGAGATCGAGCGCATCGCCGCGCGCGTCTCCGAGCGCGGCCTCACGCTCGTGCCGACGCGCATCTACTTCAAGGGCTCCCACGCCAAGGTCGAGATCGCTTTGGCGCGCGGCAAGGATCTCTACGACAAGCGCCAAGCGATGCGCGAGCGCGATTCCAAGCGAGACATCGAACGAGGCTTGCGCGAAGCGCGACGGTAGCCGGCCCGCGTGTGACCTCGCGCGATCGTCGAGGCTCGGATCGAGGGCGCCCCGGGCGACCTCGCGGCGGACGGCTCAGGCGACCTTTTCGCAGGCGCTCAGGCCGTCGCGCTTGGCGATTTCGGTCATCTGCTTCTGCGTGTTCTCGCTGGAGAGGATCAGCGCTTTGGCGGCTTTCAGGTTTTTCGCTCTCGCGTATTCGCCGAGCTTGGCCGTGTTTTCGGCGAGCGTCTGCGCGCCGGAGACGAACTTTTTCCAGTCGGCTTCCAGTTCGGCGGGCGGCACCAGTTTGCTCAGATTGGCGAGCGCGGTCTGCTCGAAGCCCGCGAGTTCGCCGGCGACCTGAGAGATCTGCTGTTCGGTGCTGATCGACTTCGAGGAGATCTTCGCGGTCACCGTCTTGCAGATCGCGTTGGCCTTGGCCGTCAGTTCGGCGCGCGTGAGCGGCTTTTCGGAGGAGCCGCAACCGCTGGTCACGAGTGCGGCCGATGCGAGCATCAGGACCGCGAGCACGCCGGCCCTGCTTCGTCTATGCCTCATGTCCGCTCCTCCCGATCCCGAACGCCAGAAACACCCCACTCCTCAGGGCAGCCTACAGGGTCGCTCAGATCGAGCGGAAGCTGTGGCCCGCGCTCACCAGGATGTGGGTCTGGCTCATCCCAAACGCGAGCACCACGATCAGCCCGAGGTAGACCGCGCCGATCGCAAGCCGCGCGTGGCGCGGCACGCGGTAGTAGGCGGCTTGCTCGATCGTGCGCGACCTCAACTGGCGCCAGCGCCTTGGCATCTCGCGCAAGGCCAGCAGGATGAAGATCAACAGAAACGGATTGCCGAGCAACAGGATCATCGCGACCAATCCGCCGATCCCCAAGAACCACATGGACGGCGCCACCGCCGCCATCGCCCTGCCCCCGTCGAACGGGACCACCGGGATCAGGTTGATCAGATTCAAGAAGAAAGCCAGATAGGCGAGCGCCAGCAGCAAATCGCTTCCGGTGAGGGCCCCCGCGACGGCCACTCCGACGGCGCCAAGCGTGCCCAGCACCGGCCCCGCCAAGCCGACGCGCGCCTCGGCCAAGGCGTTGTCGCCGAGCGAGCGCGAAAAGATGGCGGCGCCCAGGAAGGGGATGAACATGGGCGTGCTCGCCTTGATGCCCTCGCGCCGCAGCTGGATCACATGACCCATCTCGTGCACGAACAAGAGCGCCACGAAGCCCGCCGCGAACCGCCAGCCCCAGAACAGGCTGTAGGCGGCCACCGAGACCAGCGCCGTGGCGCCCGTCGTGAGGAACTTGGCGTTGCCGAGCAGCAAGGCCCCGCTCTTGATGTAGGCCCCGAACTTCGCCGCCAGCGCCGCCACCCCCGCGCCGACGCTGCCGGCTCGCTTGCGTAGCGAACGAGCCGGCCTCCCGAACGGCGCTTCTTCAGCGTGCGCTTCGTGTGCCCCAGACAGACCCCGCGCGGGAATCGCCGCCGAGCCGCCCGTTCCGCCGAACGGGTTCTCGCCGACCACCGGCAGATCGCTGTCCATAGGCCCATTGTCGCAGCTCCCATAAGCGGTCCCTAAGGGCGTCGCGCGGGGCGTCGCCGGCGCTCGGTCGCCCGGTCGAGGTCGTTTTTCGCGCAACGTGCGGGGATGTCGCGAAAATGCGCTTGACCGGGGCCGGGGACAGGCGTACGTTGGATGAAGACGCGGACCCCGAGCCGCAAAGAGCGAGGCCACTGAGGTGTGAGGCCGCGCCACCAATCTCCGCCCGGCCCTCGGGCAGCGCGGCGAAAGGTTCCTCGAAGCGGCCCGGGACCGCGTCGATTCGTTTAACGCCCAATTTCCGCCAGGCACGGTCAACTTTCGCCGGGCGCCCGGCGCCGCTACACTGGGTTGTGAAGGACATCCAAGGGGACGACAGGCTTCGACGCGGTCGGCTCGTGTGGATGGTGGCGAGTCGAGGTCCCGGGCGGCCTCGTAAAACACCCGGGAAAACCATAAGTGCGGACTCTCACGAGTACGCCCTCGCTGCTTAGTCAATAGCTAAGGCACGAGGTCTCGAGCCCTGTTCGCCTATGACAGGGGGTCTCGGGATCAGAAAGTAGGCTCACCCAGCTCGATCGCCTCCGCCGAGCCGGGAAAACCTAAGGAGGCTGGTCCCCCGCAACCCGGCCGGCGAGGCGAGCGAGGGACGAGATCAGAGCGCCGGCTACGCTCGTAGAAGCCATTCTCACGCGACCACGGACCCGGGTTCGATTCCCGGCGTCTCCACTTTTGCAGACGTTGCGCAAACCCCGGCCGTGGCGGCGTGGTCGGGGGCGATGATGCGGTAGGTGGGCTGGATGTCGGTCTTGCCGTTGACGCGCAGTTCGGCGATGAGCAGGCGCAGGAGCGCCTTGGCTTGTTGTGGTTCGGCGTCGGCGATGACACGCTCGATCTCTCGGGCGACGGTGGCGAGTTCGGCTGGCGTGGGCGGTTGTGCGGCGGCGTCCGGCGTTTGTAAGCTCAGCTCGGCTTCTTGGGCCTGGAGGTCTTGGAGGCGGGCGTGTAGGCGGCTGGTGCGCTGTTGGCAGCGCTCAGCGGTGAGGGTGCCTTGCTCGAAGGCTTGGTAGTAGCGCTCTAGCGCTTGCTCTGAACGGGAGATCTCGGCGCGGATGGAGGCGAGGCGCTGCTCGATCTCAGGGCGCTGGCGCTTTGCGTTCTCCTCGGCTTGGGCGAGTGCGGTGGCGATCAGGCTGTTGTCGCGGTAGATCTCGGCGAGCTGGGCGAGCACTGCCTCTTGGAGGCGTTGGCTTGGTAGCCGCTCGTTGCGGCAGGCCTTGTTGCCGTACTTCTGTCGTCCGGTGCAGGCGTAGTAGTGGTAGGTGCCGCCTTTGCCTTTGGCTGACATGCCGATGTAGGCGCGTCCGCAGTGCCCGCAGCGCAACAGGCCCGAAAGCAGGAAGTCCGAGTTGTTGCCGCGTCGTTGTGAGATGTCGGTCGCGCGTTCGGCGAGGATCGCCTGTGCTTGGTCGAAGGTGTCCTGGTCGACCAAGGGCTCGTGCGTCGAGTCGAAGACCCGCTCGCGCCAGCGGACGCGGCCGAGATAGGTGGGGTTGGTGAGGATGCGGTGCACTGCGGGATGGCCCCAGCCCGCGGACGGTGCGGGCGCGTGCTCTGCGCGCAGTCGCTTGGCGATGGCGATCGTGCCGAGCCGGTCGTGCGCGTAGAGGTCAAAGGCGCGCCGCACGACCGGCGCGCTGACCGGATCGGGGAGGAGTTGGCCGTCGCTGAGGCTGTAGCCGAATGGTGGGCGTCCGCTGTACCAGCGTCCTTCCTTGGCGCGCCGCTCGATCCCGGCGGTGATGCGGTTGACGATCGTGGCGTGCTCGAACTCTGCGAACACCGCGAGCATCTGAAGCATCATTCGTCCGGCGGGGGAGCCGGTGTCGAACGGCTCGGTCGCCGAGCGCAGGATCACGTCGCAGGTGTCGAGTTCCTCGGCGAGGCTTGCGAGCTGGCGCACCTTGCGCGAGAGCCGATCGACGCGGTAGACGAGCAGCATGTCGATCTGGCCGTCGCGGGCGCGGTCGAGCGCGGCTTGCAGGCCGGGGCGCTCCAGCTTGGTGCCGGTCGCGCGGTCTTCCTCGTGGGCGACGATCTGCCAGTCCTCCTGCGCCTTGCAGAACGCTTGCAGGCGCTCGCGCTGGGAGGCGAGCGAGGTCGGCTGGTTCTCCTCGTCGGTGGAGATGCGGGTGTAGATGCAGACGCGGGTCATCGTTGCTCCTCCTTGCTGGCGGCTGGAGGGTCGCCCAGGCGCCAGTGCTGGTGCTCCCATGTGGCGAGAGTCTGGCTGACGCAGAACAGGCAGCGGCGCTCGCGCTTCGGCGCGTTGCCCCAGCGGTCGATCTTCTCGTCGGGCAGCGGAAAGTCGATCTCGCGGCAGTCGGTGCAGAAGGCAAGCCAGCGCTTATCGACTTGCCTGTAGTAGGGGGAGGGACCGTGCAGCCACGCGCGCAGACCGTTCTCACGCGCCCAGCGGCGCGCCTCGCGCTCACGGCGGTGAAAGTAGGCGCTGCGAAGCTCACGCTGACGGACGCGCGCCCGGCGGTCGCTTTGCGCGCGCTCCTGCAGCTCTGCTTCGTCCAGATGAGGGAGCAGCCCGTCGCGTTCCAGCGTCTCGCGGATGGAGCGGATGCCCGGCCCCTCGCCGTAGCGGGTGCCCAGCGTTGCGAGCAGCGTCTCCTGTTCCGCGCGCCTGCGTTCGACGAGCCCGTCGACAGCCGTCTGATCTGCCGGTGTGGGCGGCTCGCCCGGCCCGCCCCAGTCTCCTTCGATCAGTTGCTCATCGCCGATGTAGCGGGCGAGTGCGAACAGCGCCTCGCGCTCGTCGAGCGCGTCCGGCGGCTCTTCGGCGTCAATCAGCGCCCTCAGCGCCGCATGGCCAGGCTCGCCGAACCGCTTCAGGTAGGAGTCCAGGTGAAAGCCCTCTCCGTCGCGCAGGTGCTCTCGCAACTTGCAGGGATCGCTGTGCAGCCGCCCGAGCTGCTCCTCGCGCGCCCTGCGCTCGGACTCCTGGTGCGCCAGCCAACGGTCGTACGGGGACCGGGCGGTGTCCAAGCAGTCAGTCAGCGTGAGCCCGCTACCGGAGAGCGTCAGGTCATCCCAGCACGGCTCGCTCAGGGCACGCTCGGGTGTGCGCGCCATCGCGCAGGCGCCGGCGCGAACCAGGAGATGTCCTTCGCCCGGCTGCCACGGCCATCCTTGCCCGCCATCTTTCTCAGCAGAGCAGCGAGTGCCTTCAGAAAGCCGATCGCGCGGGTCTCGCTGGTCGTCAAGAACAGCAGGCAGGGGCAGAACTCGTGATGCTCGCTCCAGACGGCGTGCGCGGCGTAGGCGGCGTAGGCGTCCACCTTGAGCTTGAGCCGTGTCGAGCTCATCGTCCCCAGGTCGAGCTCGACGAACGCCAGCAGGCTCCGCTCGTCGCTGTCGCGCAGCTCGACCAGCGCGTCCGGGGCGAGCACGCGCGACTGCCCTTGCGTCCTGAACCGCTCGCGCGGCTCGCGCTCAAACCGGTCCAGGCGAAGACCGAGCGAGCCTGCCTGCGTGGCGAGCAGCGTGTACAGCTCGGTCACGCCGGCCGCGTGCGCCAAGAACAGCGGGTTGGGCTCGCCGCGCTCGCCACCACGCGAAACGGGCGTTCCGTGGACGAGCACGTCCGCACGCCGGGATGGCCACAGGTGGTACGGGGCCGAGCCACGCTCGCGGTAGGGACGGCTGCGACCGAGAAGACCGGCCCGGTGAAGACGCTCGGTGCGATGGCGAAGCGTCCGGCCAGGCGTATCGCAGAACAGAAGCTCGAGCTGGCGAGAGGTCACGACACGATGGCGGCTGACCAGCTCGAGGATCCGCCGGTCAAGCTCGCTCAACGAAACTGCCATCGCATTGCGGCCACGCGCATTCGTGCGCCTCGCGGTGCTTGTCATGCAGACCTCCGTGATCGTGATCTACCTCTACAGTCGGGCGCACGCGAACGCCCGGAAACGCCGTTAGAACCGCCGCATTCGCCCTCGCAACCTTGCCTGTCGGATGCGCGCCCACTGGCAAGCCTGGACGGTCGCTGGCAAGCACGCTCGCCGCGCCGTTCTCGCACGATGGGACGGCTGCTAGCGGGCTGCCGGCCATGTGCATCACGTTTACGGGCGGCGGTGACGATCAACTCGGCCAGCAACCCGGCCGCCTGCGCGGCCTCCTCGCTTGCCAGCGGCTCAAGACGCGGCTCTCCGACGAGGAGATCGTCGGCTTGACGGCGACAGTCGCATTGACGGCGGCGCTGGGTCGATCTCTGGATGTTGTGCTCGGGTCGGTGCATACGGGCGGATCAGGCGAACCATGAAGGAACGCTCCATTCGCCGCGAATGTCAAGGGCCTTCCGCCTCCTTAACGGGATCGACCACGATCAACGGTAAACAAACGCAAACAAACGCCATTCCACCCGCCGCCCGCGGCCCACATTCGAGCACGGCGCCGTGACGGACGATCAGCCGGAAGGTCCGCGCAAGCGCCGGAGCGCTCGGGCACGGGCGGCGCAGTCGGCGGCGATCTTCTGCTCGGAGACAACCTGAGCAACGCTTCGGCAGCGCAGACCAAACCGGCCCGCGATGCCCTCCAGTCGCTCGCCGGCGCGCCACGCGGACAGCAGCTCCCCGGCCCGCTCTTGCGCCAGCGCGAGGTCTTTCGCGCGCCGCGCCGCCGTAGCCGCTCTGCTCAACGCCTTGGCATCGACCGGCAGGCCGGTCGTCTGCCGCACATAGCGATTGAGCAACTGGCGCACCCGCTCGGGACCGACCCCAAACCGCTCGCCCAGCTCGCGCAACGTCAAGCCCTCCAAAACGCGTAGGCGATACATCTCCCGCTCGCGCTCGCCAGACACGACACGCCTCGGCATCCTCGATTGGAGGAGGCCGTGTCCTAGACGGCGCCGCCTACCAACTCATCGGCGCGGCGAGCAGCGAGCGTCGGGAACACAAACTCACCGAGACGGTGCAGCAAGCCAGCCGCCTCAAGACGGCAGACGGCATCGACGGTGCCGATGCGATCACCGATCATCCGGACAAGCTCCTCCACGCTCCACGGGTAGCCGTGCTCCTCGGCGAACAGGAGATTCAGCACGGTCTTCTCGCGCTGCTGCTCGCTGACAGTCGGCGGCTTGGCTTGCTCGGGACGGTGCTGCGGGTCGATGGCTGCTGTGCTCATGGCGACGGCTCCTTCCGGTCGGCCGACACCGGCAGGGCGCGTTCGAGCACGCGACGGCTTTCCTCCGAGGTTCGCGGGGGATACCGTATGTCGCGCGGCACCGAAGGCCACCCCTTTGGTGTCGCAAGGCTCGGCGGCGCCTGAACCGCGTCGCCGGGCCGCTATTTGCTTGGACGACCGGAACGTCTAGCTCGATCCGTGCGGAAGGTCAAGTCCAGGCGCAAAGCCGCCGGCCTCCGAGGCTTTTAGTACACAAGATGCCGACCGCAGGCCCCGGTACACTGAGGAAGATCGCTTCCATGCAGCCGATCCGCACAAACTTCAAGGGCTACGAGGGCAAGTACGTCGCCATCGACGCGCGTACAGGCAAGATCGTGATCGCCGACGAGGATCCGCGCGTGGTGCTCGAAAAGGCCAAGGGCCGTGACCACGTCGCTGTGCGCGGTCGCGTCCCGTACGCCGATGAGCCGGTCCACGTCGGCCTTGGCTGAGCCGCAGCCGCTTCCCTGGCTCTACCCCTACCGGGAGGATCCTCAGTCCACACGGCTCGGCGAGCCGGTGTTCCGGCCGTTCGTGTACGTGTCGCTCATCTGCGGCGAGCAGAACACGACGCTACTGGAAGGACTGGTCGACACCGGCGCCGATGCGGTCCTCGCAAGCGACCTGCTGGCCGAACAGCTCGGGATCGACCTGGCCGACAACGAGGGGGAAACGCCGCACGCGGTCGGCGGCCACACGCTGATGGCGCGCTACAAGACCGTCTCGCTGCGCCTGCACCCACGCGACGGCTCGCTGCACGAGTACCAGGAATGGGACGCGCAGGTCGGATTCGTGCAGGGCTGGCACAGCTACAACTTGGTGCTGCTCGGGAGCGTCGGCTTTCTCGACCGCTTTACGGTCACGGCGAGCCGCTTCGCGCAGGCCGTCGCGGTCGAGGAGCGCACCGTCTTCGACGAACGGTTTAGCACGATTCTTAGCATCTGAGCCGGCAGCGGCATCTCGAAAGGCTCGCCGCACGAGGGCGCGCTACGGCTCGGTTCCCGCAGCGATCAAGGAATGCGCCGCTTCAAGCGCCCGAGGCACGTCGAGGCGGCTTGAGGCGTAGTCGAGGACCAAGAGCTCCTCGTCGAGCAGGTCGTGGTTCTTCTCAAGTCGCTTGTTCGCGACGGCGGAGGCCAGCTCGACATCTGTCGGTGGAGCCTCGAGGACTCCAGCAAGCGCCTCTCGGACCTCTTCGACGGTTCCCGCCGGCACCAGT
Source organism: uncultured Solirubrobacterales bacterium (assembly GCA_963753145.1). Lineage (GTDB taxonomy): Bacteria > Actinomycetota > Thermoleophilia > Solirubrobacterales > Solirubrobacteraceae > Palsa-744. The sequence continues at coordinate 1,405,456 of CAVWAX010000001.1, read as the reverse complement.
ATGGCCGAGCCGTCTCGCGCGGCATCCTTGATGCCTACGCGTCTGAGCATCAGCGCGAGCGTGTCGAGCGCACGGTCTCCGACCCAGGGGAAGAGCAGGACCGCCTCCCCCCACGCGAGCACGGGGAACCGATCGAGCTCCAGGCGGTGGAACGCTCGCCGGCCCTCGGCCAAGAGCCGTTTCGCGCCGGAGTTGAGGTAGGCAGCGTCGTCGCTCGAGCCATAGACGATGCGCATTTGCGCGCGTACTGCATCCTCGAGGAGGGCGGCACCGCCGAGAAAAACGGGCGCACGACCGGCAGGTGCCGGCTCCAGCTCGATAATCCTCTCCGTGTCACGCACCTCAAGGACGCTCCAGCGTCGGCCGGCGAACAGGAGCAGATCGCCGACCGCGAGAGGCCGGGCGACTGGGAGCGTTCCGAGCGTCCGGGGGCCTACTACAAGCCGGTACTCGTCAAATGTCAAGAACGCAGAGTAGAAGTCGTAATGATTAACCAAGCGCTCACCCTGCACACCGAGGACAATCGTCCCATCGTGCGTCTGCACGAGCATCTCCCGGGCGCCCAGGTCCCGCAGTACCTGACCGAACATGTGTCGCGTGACATTCGGGAACGGTCCTCCGCCACACAGCGCTCTCCATGCGTCGTCCGCTCGGAATCCTCCTCGCTGAGCTGTCAGCGAGAGGATCTGCTGGACTAGTGTCGAGAGGTGCAGAGCACAGTCGAGTGGCGCCTCGTTGAAGCCCTCGATCAAGAGCTCGACCATCGCCACCGCCTGGACCAGCGTTTCGCGCAGCTCGTCCTGTGGTGACGCGCTTGCCGCGATCTCGGGTTCCGGAACGAAAATCCGAAGCACCGACGGATCACCCGGCCGGCGACCCGAGCGGCCCAGCCGTTGACGCATCGAGGCGACAGCCGGCGGGGCACCGACCTGCGCGATCGTGTCAACGGTCCCCACGTCGATGCCGAGCTCCAGCGTGGTCGTGGCGATTACCGTCGCAGGGCGTTCCGAGCGAAGTGCCGTCTCAGCCTCCTCCCGCACGTCCTTGGCGAGGCTTCCGTGGTGTGGCCAATACTCGTTACTCACGAGCTCGTCCTCGGCGCGCTGGCGAAGCAGGTTCGCGTAGCGCTCGACCTCTGCTCGACTGTTGGCGAACACTATGTGGGTGGCGCCGCGGGTGATGTCATACAGATCCTCCGCCAGCGGTGTCTGCAAATCCTCCAGCGCATCAACTTCCCCGCCTGGTTCGAGGTAGCCCCGTATCTGTAGCCGCACTTCGCGACGCTGAGTCCGGGACTCGATGACCAGTGGTTCGCCGGTTGGACACAGGAACCGTGCCGCCAGACTGAGATCCCCGAGCGTTGCGGAGAGTCCGATGCGCGGCGGCTCACGGCCAATCGCCAGCTCGACGCGTCGGAGGACGGACTGAAGCTGTCTCCCACGCTCGGTCGCGATGAACGAGTGGAGCTCGTCGATCACAACGTAATCGACCCCAGCGAACATGTTTGATACTGCGGTGCCCCGGAGCACAAACATTGCCTCGAGCGACTCGGGCGTGATCAGCAGGATGCCACGAGGATCGTCGCGCAGGCTTCTCTTCTTCGACGCTGCGACATCCCCGTGCCACGGTGTGACCTCCAGGCCGACGGCTGCTGCCAGATGGTCCAGTCGACGTGCCTGGTCGTTTATGAGTGCCTTTAGCGGCGAGACATAGAGGATCCGAAGGCCGGGCGACGTGGTGGAGCGCGAGAGCAGGGGAAGGAACGCGGCCTCGGTCTTGCCTGAGGCGGTTGTCGAGGCGAGTACGACGCTGCGACCCTTAAGTATCGGTTCGATCGCGCGCTCCTGGATGTCGCGGAGCGTATGCCAGCCCTGCTTCCACACCCAGCGCTGGATCGGCTTGGTCAGTAACCCGAATGCGGGGGACTCGGCTGGCTGCGCGTTCACAGCTGGAAGCTCGCAAGCTCCTCGTCCGCGTCCTGGCTGTCTGCCTCCTGCTCGGGAACGAGGTCGCTCTCGGCCCCGCGATCCTTTTCGATCTGAGCCTCGCCGATTAGAGAACGCCAGTCGACCTGCGCGTTCTGCTCAAGTACTGCGAGCAACTGCACGAACTTCTTAATCGTCGTGCGAGGAGTTCGGAAGTACGTGTCGCCGAGGCACTCGGCAGATCGGTCCATGAAGGCGCGCAGGCCGTCGTCGGGAAGCAGATAGGCGTTGGGCTCGCCGCTAGCCTGCACGTCCCTGAGCTTTTCCAGCAGCACATATAGCTCCTCAGGCGTCAGGCTGGCCAGGCGAATTACAGGTCCTGATAGGTCGCGTAGTTCACCGGCAGCGAAAGTGTTCTCGGCAAGCCGGCTCTGGAGCGCCTCATAGCTGTAGAGGCCGCGACGCGTATCGGTCAGGAACTCGGGCGTGCCGCCCATCACGAAACCGACATACTCGACGCTACCCTGCAGACAGTCGTTGACGATGCGCAGCAGCTGCTCGTAGTTACCGCGCCTCGCGACGGTGCTGGCCAGCTTGTAGAGGTTGACCATCTCGTCCATACAGACCATCAGCCCCCTATATCCGGCCAGGACGACGAAGCGTGCCATCAACTTCAGATGGTCGTAGACGTTCGCGTCATCAACGATCGCGCGCACCCCGAGATCGGCTCGGGCGTCGGTCTTCGTGGAGTATTCGCCTCGTAGCCAACGCACCGCAGCCTCGGTCAGTCCGACGTCGCCCTGCTCGTAACCACGCCAGTAAGCGCCTATGACCGCAGCAAAATCATATCCGCCGAGCATTTCCGTAAGACACGCAAGCCGCTCGTCGATAATGTCCTGCGGACTGCGGTGCAGGCCGGAAGCGTTCTGCATCGCGCTTGTCACGAACCGCTCTACGACCGACTTCAATGCTCCACCCTCGGCCGATGAGCGTGTGGCCATGTTGCGCGCAAGCTCGGCATAGAGCATTCGTCCTTGTCCTCCGGTTGCGTGCAGGCGTCGATCCGGCGTGAGATCTGCGTGCATCGTGACGAGGCCCTTCTCAAGGGCGATTGAACGCGCCAACTGCAGGAAGAAGCTCTTGCCTGCGCCGTACTCCCCAATCACGAACCGAACCGAGCTGCCGCCGTCGAACGATTCGCTGGAGGTCGGTGATCACGGCATTGACCTCCTCGGCACGTCCAACCTGGATGTATTGGTGCCCGCGCCGGGGGACCACGCCCGCCGCGAGCGACTGAAGGATCGCGTCGCGATCTCGGGGTCGAATGGTAATGGCGCTCATCCGATCATTGCCTTCAGTACATGGCCGTCAAGCTCGAGGGGATCCTCGTCTTCGAGCAAGGGGGCTTCCGCAACGACGAAGGCAGCCTCGTTGAGCGTCTCTATGGCCCCTCCTGAGAGCAGCCCCAGATCGGCCGCTGTCGCATCAAAATCGGAGCGGGACCATGATGGCTGTGCGGAGAGGCGACGAAGTAGCGTCGCATGTGCGCGGTCTAGGCCAGTGTGATCTGGCGTCTCGTCATCCGGATCGGACATCTCGTCGTTAGCCTCTGGATCGGCCTCTTGCGCAAAGACGGAGCTGAGCACGGCGTGGACCTTACGAGTCGAGTTCTGCACGTCGCGGAGGCGGCGCTCGTCGAGCGCCGGACGTCGCGGGACGGCACGATCGTCTGAGCTTATCTCGCTAGGAATGATCGTCACCGGCCCAGCGGTGAGGCCATGCAGATCACTGTGTACGAGGTCCGGATCGAGCTCGAGGACCGTGTACAGCCGGCGCAGGCTCTCGATCTCCTGTGGTGCGATTATGCCGTCCGCTGCGGCGACTGTAAGCAGATGGTGCGCGATCAGTCGCCGATCGCCCTCCGTGATCGGAGCGATCCGAGCCTTGAGCCCGGCGATACCTGGTCTCTCGGTGAGCAGCCACGTGAGGTGCGCTTCCAGCCGCCGCCTGCTCGCAGCCTCCAACGCGAACGCCTCGATCAGGCGTGTTTCGAGCTCTCCCTGCTCGGAGACGCTGATCTCCCCGTCGCTCGCAGACACGGTGACGCCGAGGTGCATCAGGACAGTGGATACAGCGAAGTGCTCGCGCGGCGGTTGGGCGGCCTCCTCGTCCTTCCAGAGCACAACCGTGCGTTGACGCAGGAAGTTCACAGTGCCATAGCGGACATCAGGCTCAAGCCCGACCCCGCGCGCAGCGAGCACGGCGGCGAGCGCCGAGGCGCCCGTCTTCGAAGGTTTCTGGATGCCCGACGGAAGGAGTACAGCCAGGCGCTCCGATGGAACCGATCTGGGAGCAGATCCGAGATCCGCGACCAAGCCCTCAAGATCGCTTGGGAGACGTGCCGCCGAGAGCTCGGGCGGAAGCAGCGCCAACGCGAGCGGCGACGAGGCATTTCCATGGCGGCCCAGGTATCGGCTGTAGCGGTCGAGCTGCTCAGTAACGTCGTCGGCGATGGCGGCGAGCTTCGTGGTCAGCGCAGGCTGACTGGTGACGTCGGGCAGCCCGCCACAGTCGATCTGTAGCGCCCCCCCGAAGGATGCCGATGCGGGCCGGTATTCCAAACGCAGCTTGGCACGTCCGGGCTTCAGCGCGATTCCCTCGCCGTATCGCTGCTGGTAGCGCGCGAGGAACAACTCGGCGAACTCCTTCTCACAGCGGCGCGCAGGGGTCCGCAACGGTATTGACGGGCTGTTCAGGAGCCAGGAGAGTGCCCACGGGCCGGGCAGGGGCTCGCCGTCGGCTGCGAACGCTCCGGCCGCGAGCTTGACCTCGAGCGGGAGCTCCCAGCCGCCGCGAGCACCGGGCGGTTCGAGGTCCTCTACGTTCACCTGGATGCCAGCGAGGCGAGCCATTGCCAGGAACCCGCTGGCGTATCCGCAGAAAGAGCCGTTCTCCTCATACAGGTCGAGCAGTCGCTCGACCTCGCTGAGCAGCTGTGGAACTTCCTCACGCGCTAGCTCGTCATGCTGGGCGTCGAGGATCACCCGCCGCTCTATCCCGTAGAAGAAAAGAAACACGTAGCCGATGTAGGCGCCGCCTGCTCTGCCGCCGGCGAGCCAGCGCAGGTACGCGCCGCGCGAGCTGGGCGGGATAGTGCTGTAGGACGGCCAGTAGCCCATCCCCGCTCCGGTCAGGTCAGGTCGGCGTAGGTCAACCGGTAGTCGAGGATTGATCAGGGCCGGGTCGGGACCGCGGTAGGAGTTGACGGATGGCAGGGTCTCGCCGACGTAGATGCCTCCCCCTAGACGTAGTCCCGCCACTTGCGTATCCCCTCTGAGGGGCGTCCATGCAGCGGGTGGGCCGTCGGCTCGGCGCGTCACTGCGCCTGGGGTGCTGGCGCTGGAGAGTGTCGGTCGCGGCACCGGGCCGGGACCCACGGTGCGATGGGTGCTCGCCCCGTGCCGGCGGATGAGCCAGACCGCGAGTGCGATCGTAGCGAGGATGAGAATCGCCGACACGTGATGCTCGCTAGACGAGTACCGCAGGCTCGACGGGATCGGGCAGCTCGATCAGCATGTGCTCTCCGGCGTCCTGAATCGCAGCCGCGACTTCCGGGCTCTCGGTGAACAGCATCACTTGACGGCTCGTGGCCACCTCAAGAATCAGCTGGATGCCGAGCTGGAGCCGGTGCGGGTCGAAGTGGGCGAAGGGGTCGTCGAGTAGCAGCGGCGCTTGACCGGCGGTCGGATCCAGCAGCCGCGCGATCTCCAAGCGCTGTATCAGCGCTACCTGGTCACGCGTTCCCCGCGATAGCTGGTCGATGCTGACGAGTCTTCCCGACTCGGGTGAGTACAGCTTGATCGATAGGTCCTCGTCAACCGCGCCGTCGCGGTAGCGCCCGCGCGTGATGGACGGCAGTTGCTGCTTTAGCGCATCGTTCAGGTGCGGGGCGACGCGCCGGTGCGTGGATTGCGCTGCCTGGGTCAGGGCCTCGCGGGCAATGCGCACTGCGTCGCGTGTGCGCTGCAGTCGCTCCATGCGCGCTTGCACCGCCTGCTGCTCGGCCTCGAGGTCGGCGACGTCCAATAGGGCCTGCTCGTTCTGCAGGACCATCGTCCCGGTCTTTGTCAGCTCGAGGTCCTGTTCGTGAAGTCGATTGCGGGTGTCTTTGAGCGCTTGCGCGAGCTCGGCCGCATCCTCCAGAGGTCCCTTTGTGTCCGCCGTTCCATGCTTGACATCGTGGTCCGTCAGCCGCTCGCGGGCGTGCTCCAGTTCGGCTGTGAGCGCACCCAATGTCGATCCCGCGAGGAGCTCGCTCAGCGCGGCGCTCGCGTCGGCCGAGTCGCGCGCAGCCGCCTCGTCTTCAGCCACATGCGTAGCGCGATGAGCGAAGGTTTCGCCGGCGATCGCGAGGTCCTGCTGATGGATTCCTGCGCTGGCGTAGAGCTCACGTAGCTCCTGTTCGGGGCGCGATTGTTGCTCTTGCACGGCCTGCAATGCCCTCTGCGGTTCGGTCAGCTCGCGCACGGCGGCCTCCGCTCTCGTCTTCGCGGCCAGTGCCTGGGTGTGTGTCCGTGCGTCGTCGCAGAGCGTCAGGTATCTCTCGGCCCAGGTGACGGTCGGCTCGCCGTCGTTTCGCGACAGCCTGTCGCTGAGAAGCTCGAGCAGGATGCGTTCGTGGGTTTCGCGGCGGTTCTGGTTGTTGGCGAGCGCCTGTTGTGCCGAGCCTGCCGAGGCTTTCCACTGCGCGCGGGCGGTGTCCTCGACGGAGAGCGCCGCATCGAGGTCGGCCGGCGAGCGCCCGCCGAACTCCGGTAGCGGCCGATCCCTCGATGGCTCTCGCTTGCGGGAAGCAAGCGCGAGGCCCGCGGCGGGAAGTAGCAGGGCCAGGAGCACGGGCGTGACCACGGCAGCGCCCGTAGCGGCCAGGATGGCGAGAGCGATAGCGGCTGTAAGTAGCGGACGGCTGTGCCGGCTTGTCTCGGACTTGCTAAGGAGGCTGTCGCGGCGCTCCCTATAGCTGGCAAGCAACGGGTCCTCCGGCGGGGCTGGCGGCGGTTGTGGGAGCTGCTCGGCTTGGCATGCGGCGAGTCCGGCCATCTCCCGTCGCACATCGGACTCAACTGTGGTGTCGAGATCGACCGGTGCGTTGGTCGCTGCGAGCGCGGCTTCTGCCTGCGCGCAGTCGCGTTGGGTCTGCGCGAGCCCGTCGGCGCCTCGCGTGACCTCGGCAGCTAGTTCAGTCTCGCGTTCTTTCAGAGATTGAAGCTGCGCGCGTAGCTCCTTCTCGCGCCCGATCACCTCACGCGATAGCTGTGGCGCTCCCGTGGGCCTGCGCTCCTGGGTTGTCTGTAGCTCCTGCGCTCTTTTCTCGCGCGTTGCGAGGCGAGCCACTTCCTCGGCGAGGGATGCACGCTCGAGCGCGAGGAGCCGTTTGTGCAGCTGGTCGCGAGTGGTTCGGGATCGTTCGAGGCCTGCGACGAGATCGTCTAGGTCGTGGCGTTCGCGTTCGGCGGTCTCCCGCTGCCCGGATAGCTCTCGCAAGCGCTCGTCGAGGGTGTGCAGCTCTCCGCCGGTGAGGCTGCCGTAGCGGCCGCTATTGACTCCGATCTCGCGAAGCAGTCCGCGTAGGCGAGCGTCCGCCTCGGTGACGCTCGTATCCTTCCCGGGGGCCGACTCGACCGCTCGTTGCAGAGCACTACGGAGGCTCTCTGAAGGATGCACAGTCTCGATTGCGCGCTGGTGCAGGCAGCAGACCTGCATGAAGTCCTCGCGGCTGACCCCCACGAGCTTGAGGCCAATCTCGTAGTCCTTGCGCTGGGCGGGCTGCTCCTGCAGCAACTGGGTGCCGGTGTCGGCATCTTGGAGAGTCACGGATCCGCTCTCGAAGTCCCATGCCGCGAGCACGCGCCGGTTCTCACGATCGCGGGCATGAAGCGTGATGGCGTAGCGCCCGCCGTCCCACGGATGCGAGTCGGTGCTGGTGGAGTCGCCGTCGCGGCGGCGGCGCTCCTCCTGGGAGAACCCGAACATCGCGCGGATCAGCGCGTCGTGGAGCGTTGACTTTCCCGCCTCATTTGGCCCGGTGATAAGGGTGAGTCCCGGGCTGAACTGGAATTGCCCTCGTAGCCGACGGTAGCCGTGGATGTCCAGCCTCTCAATCCACATGTCCGAGCCAGTCTCCGTGCATTGCGCGTAGCCCAAGCTCGAGCGCGGTCTTGAGCGTCTCGCGTTCCTCGGGCTGCGCCTCGACGAGGCGCGCTCGCAGGTCTCGGACGAAGGTGGCGAGCGCGGTGGGACCTTCGGCGAGCGCATCGAGGTCGAACGCTGGCTTGGTCTTGTCCCTGATCTCGAACATCGCAAGCGCCGCTCCGCGTGTGCTGAGCGCCGCCAGGTCGATCTCGCAGTCGACGGCTATCCGGCCCTCGAGACTGGCGCGAAGGCAGAGCCCCTCGCCGAGCTCTGCCAGCGCGGCCGCGATCGTTTCATCGAGTGCGCTCTGCACATCGGCGCTTGACTGGGCCCCGTCGCAGTTGACTGAACGTTCGGCGTAGCGCCGGCGGTTCAGCTCGCGCAGCTCAATTTCGGGCGGGCCCTGGACAGGCATCTGCACGATCGCCACGCCGTGGCGGTCGGTCTCATCCCAGGCCAGTGGCTCGAGCGAACCCGGGTAGATGACAGTCTCCTCGCGCACCCCAGCGGCGTGGAGGTGTCCGGCCAGACAGAGCTGGAAGCCTGAGGCGCGCACTGCCTGTGCCGTGAAGGGGCAGTGGGCGCCTTCCTGGAACGCGGTCGCTCCAGATGTTCCGTGCAGCAGCAGGACGTGCGCACGCCCGTCGTCGGGGACTTTGAAGGCGCCCAGCCACTCGGCGTGCAACGGGGCAGGTCCCCATGAGATGCCCCAGATGCTCAGGTTGCCCAGGCGGAACTCACTTGGGCCGCTAGCGTCGGCTGGGAAAAAGTGGACGTTCTCCGGCCATTCCGTACGCCGGTATGGGCCGCCGGGGCGCAGCGGGTCATGGTTCCCGGCAACGAGACAGACCGGCACTCCGGTCTGAGCAAGACGCTCGGCCACCCACTTACAGGTGTCGGGGGTGACGTGCTCGTCCTCCCACAGGTCGCCGCCAATCGTAATTGCATCCGCCCCGACCTCTGAGGCGGCGGAGAGCGCCCGTTCCAGCGCGGCGCGCAGCTCATTCCTTCGCTCTCTGGCGTCACCCAGGGAAAGCCCGCCGAACGGGCGGTCCAGGTGGACATCGGCCAGATGGAGCAATCTCACCCCACCTCCATGCGTCATGGTGGGGGAAGATACTGAATCGGCACGATTCGCGCGTGCCGAATCAGGGCCGTGCGGAGGCTACTATGGGGAGGGCCCCAGATCTGCTTTCTCTGACCATCTGGCCCCCCACCCCGCAGGCGCGCTACGCTTTGACGGTGGCAACCATGCTCGACAAGGACAAGCTGCACGACGTGCTCGACCAGGCGGTGGTCGTGATCGACGAGCAGGATCTGGAGCGCTCGCGCAAGGATCCTCGGGTGCGGGCCTTTCACGAAAGCTCCGCGAGGCTGATGGCCGAGCTCGAGGCGGAAGGCGCCAACTACGACTGAAGGCTGAGCCACTGCCGGCGCAGCAGGGGATTGCCGGGCACTGGCTGATCAGAGTCCTGAAAGCCGAAGCGCTGCCGCCACATCTCGGCCGTATCGCTGTCGAACGGATCGACTACCAGCACGGTCGCGCCGACGTAAGGCAGCGCGCGCTGCGCGGTTCGGTTGGCGTGCTGAAGCATCTCCTCGCCGATCCCTGGCGAGCCGTCTGCGCGGGCGAACTGCGCGAGCAGGATCGCCGGCTGGGTGCGGTAGTGCACGCCGCCGAGTTGGGCGCGCTCCTCGCGGCTGAGCGCGACTTGTGCGGCGCACAGCGCATACACGCCCGCGACCTTGCCATGGCTGAGCCGAAGGCGGACGGTCGCCTCCTGCGGCTTGTTCAACGCCCGCCCCGCGAGCCATTCGGCGACGCTCTCGCCGGCTGAGCCCGGCACAGGCTGAAACGAACGAATCGCCTCGCCCAACTCGGGCAGTGCCGCGACCGCCTGCTGATCGACGCGCACGTATGCGCGGGCGTGTTCCAGCACGTCGCGCGACGGTGTCGGGTCCGGAATGCCCATTGCGACACGGAGCGTACCCGCCGCCCCCGTCGCGACGCTCGGGCTACACGCTCAGCGGCTCCGCCCGCACGACGCCCGGGTTTGCGCAACGTTCGGCCCTCCCCATTTTTCTGAGGTTATTGGGCCGTCAACGGCCCTCGTGTATGACGAAACTCGCTTCGCTGATTTCGACGAGGGAGGCGTTTTCGAAGGCGTCGGCGATCAAGCCGAGGTTGGTGTCAAACAGGGCGAGCAGGTCGTCGTTGGAAATGTTGCCGGTGGCGACCACGAGAAGTCGGCGTGGCGAGTTCCGCAGAAGGTGGCTATCGCGGAAGTCGCGATCCTTTGTGACCACCACGCGATCTTCATTCTCGGCGACATCCGCAAGTTCGTGGTCACTGGTTCGATTACCGTTTGGCAGGTCGGACGTGTGGACACCGTCGTGCCCGCCCGCGGCGATGAGATTGGATAGCCTCGGCGGGAGTTGAGCGTCGATCAGGAACTTCATGCTGCGCGGAGCGGCACCACTCGATGGCCGCCGGCGGCCATCGCCGCGAACTCCAGGGCGGCGAGCAGATCCTCGCGTTCGAGGTCTGGATGATCGGCAACGATCTGCTCGATCGTCATGCCCGAAGCCAAGAGCTCCAGAAGGTTCGCGACCGGGTAGCGTAGGCCACGGATCGTTGGCTGCCCGTGGCAGATCTCCGCAGCGGTGGTGATGCGATCCAGCCGTGACATGCTCTCAGCGTACCGGCTGCGACGGCTACTTTGCCAAGCCGAATGTGCAAGCGCGGCAGGCTGACCGACGGTGGGTGATCGCGTGGTTATGGCCCGAGCAAGGAGAGGGGCACGACGCCAACACCATCCCTGCGGCGGTAAGCGAGCGCGCCGGTGTAGACGACGATTGCGTCGAGCAGGCGATTGCCGATCTTGTTGGCGAGCCATCGAAGATGGGTGACATCGGCGTCTGTGACGGTGTCGCTGAGCTTGGTCTCGATCGCTACCACGGCCGCGTCGGGGCGCTCGACGATGAGGTCTACCTCGTGACGGTCGTGTCGCTCTCGGAAGTGCGAGACCGTCGAGTCGGCCCGCTGCGCGTAGACGCGCACTGAAAGAGTCACCAGCGACTCGAACAGAGCGCCGAGCAATGTGCCGTCTCGCGGTGTCGGGGGGTGGGAGGTCTCGCCGGAAAGCAGCTTCTCGGCGGTGACGCCAAGCAGGGTGGCAGCAAGAGCTGGGTCGAGAAGGTGTCGCTTGGGCTGCTGGAGCAACGGCGCGAAGTGGCTGAGTCCGGGCTGCCAGGCAGGGAGGTCGTCGATGATCCATAGGCGTTCCAGCGCATCCCGATATGACAGCGTCGCGCCGCGACTGGGGATCACGCCGTCACTGCGATGGGCCGCGTCTCTGATCGTCTCCAGCGAGGTCGTCGTGCCCGTGGCAGCCGCGTAAGCGCGCAGCCAACGGCGCAGCTGATCTGGCTGGCGGACGGATCGGCCAACTTCGATCGGGATGTCTCGCTGGACGGCGCGGTCAACGTAGCCGGTGAGTGCCCGTCTCCGGTCGCGTCCATCGAGCGTCCGTATGGCGGGGAGACCGGACCGGAGCATCTCCTCGACATAGCGGGAAAGGCCGACCTCGCTGTTGCCCGAGAGCGCCGGCCGGCGACCGTCGCACAGCTCCGCCAGACTGACCGACGGCGTGGCGAGCTGCCGCTCGGCGAACGAGAGGGGGCGCATCCGGATCGTGACGATGCGCCCGGCGCCCGAGTGGGTGTCGGCGTTCTCACCGGCCGACCCCGCGAGGTAGAACTGGCGGGGGCTGTAGTTGGCGTCGACGATCCGGCGCACCTTGTCGATGGTGTGAGCGTGGCGCTGGAACTCGTCGATCAGGACCGGGGGTTCGCCGCTCGTCACCCAGTCCTCGATGTCCTCGGCGAGTTGCAGCTCCGGCGCGCGGTCCAAGCGGTGGATCGTCCGTGCGCGGCGTTCCAGGGTTCTCGTCTTGCCGACGGCCTTGGCGCCCTCCAGGATCACTGCGGGTAGTCGGATCTCGTCCAGCTCGTCGTCGACGATCCTCGGTATGTAGTCGTTGGTCACGGACCTAATATACCATTAGGACGCGATCTAATGTACAATTAGGACGAGTTTTCCTAGGCAAGTAGGACGGGCCGAGCGGCTGGCTGGCTTGGCGGTCATCGTGTTGGTCGCGCTCATCGGCGCCGCGATCAGGTAGGGCTCTCCCCACGCATTAGACACTCGTGCGGAACGGCGAATGATCGGACAGGGGCTCGTATGCGCATCAGGGGTGGTTTTGACAAGCGGATTGGCGGCATCGGCGCGATCGTTGGGGCGGCGGCGCTTGTGAGTGCGACGGTCGCGATGGCGTCCGGCGCGGTGAAGGGAGCGTCTTACATCGGCTCCTATTCAGACGGGGCGACCGATGCGATCTCCTTCAAGGTCTCGGCCAACGGCAAGAAGCTCACCGACCTCACCGTGAGCACGCCGATCAAGTGCCAGGGCGGCTGCGGCGGCATCGGCAGCGCGACTCCCGCGTCGGCGAAGATCTCAAAGAGCGGCAAGTTCAAGCTCACGCTCAGCCTGGACTTCCCGCCCGGGTCGAACAAAAGCGAGGGCACCGAGACTGTGATCGGCAAGTTCCTCAAGCAGGGCTCTGCCACGGGCACGGTCAGCTCCCACTTCAAAGGCGGCTCTGTCAACCGCACAGTCCACTGGACCGCGGCGCCCGTCACCACGGGCTGAGTCGGCAGCCATCGGACCCGGACCCAGCCCACGGGCCCGGGTCGATCGGCTACCCTGGAAGGCGGGATGAAGGGACGCTTGGGGACTGTGGCAGTGGTGGCCGCGCTGGCGCTCGGCATCGCGCCGGCGGGCGCGGGGGCTTCGGCGAAAGACATCGCCTCGACGCATGCTTACGCGGTGGCGGCCTATGCGGCTCTGCACGAGGTGGTCACCAAATGGTCAACCGTGGAAGCAGGCATCCACAAGCTGGACGCGCGCTTCCAGGCCGAATGCCCGAAGGTGGGCGCCGGTTCGCCGCAGAGCGAAATCGAGCAGAAGCTCTCCTACGAGGTCGCCGGAGCGTTGTGGGCGACCGGGTATCGGACCGAGGCCAAGGTGGTCGCGCGGTTCGTCAAAGCCGTCGGCTCGCTCACGTGGAGCAACCCCGCGATCACGCGCGCCGCCCGCAGGTTCACCAAAGCCCTGCACGCAATGACCGAGCTGCCGATCCCCGACCTGTGCGGCGACGTGCGCGCGTGGACGGCCACCGGCTACCAGACGCTGCCGGCCGACGTCACGCGGTTCGATCGCCGCGTCGAAGCGATCGAAGTCAAGGAAATCCCGCGCCGTCTGCTCTTGCCCTACGCCCAACCGTCCGACCGCTCGCTGATCGCCGCCGACGAGCGGCTCGACACGCGTTTCGGCGAACTCGAATTCGAACGCGGCCAGGACGACTGGGACCAGCTGCTCGAAGTGCTCGCTCTGAACCAGTAGCGCGGCCCGGGAGGCGGACCCGCCCCCGAGACTCTCCGCTTCGGGCGCAGCGAGCGTCTAGGGTGATCCTCGTGACCTACACCGCCGCCGAGGGCCGACAGCAGATCCTGGATGCTCTGGGCGCCGCCGCCGACGAGATCGCGGTGGCCCTGGCCCTCTTGAGCGAGGCCTACGAGCATCTCGACGAGAACACCGCCGAGCGCCTGGAAGGGGCCCTGTTCCAGCCGACCCAGGCCGCCTACGGTCGCGCCAAGCGCGTCCATGCCGGGTTTGCGGGGCGCCACGAGCTGCCCTCGCGCGAGTTTGCGACCCCCGCCCAGGTGGCGCCCGCGAGCGCCGCCAAGGGCTTGATCGAGGCCGCGGTCAACGCGGCGGCCAAGGCCGATGCCCTGCTGGCCGAGCTCCAGGACTCGATGCTGCCGGTCGAGGTGGGGGACCCCGAGTTGCGCGCCGGCCTCTCCGAGGTGCGCGAGCTCCTCGGTGGTCTGCGTGCGGGCGCGCGCGTCCTCACCCGCACGCTTGGGCGCTAGCGGCCTCGCCTGGGAGGCGCGCCGCCCTTGGGCGCGGGTGGCCTCTTCTGAGGAGTCGCGGTGCTGTGAAGGGGTCTGGCGCGCGCGCCGCTAAGCGACCGCGTGTGGCGCCACGCGCTCGTGCCAGCGCTCGACGCGCTCCAGCTCGGCGGCAAGCCGCAGCAGCAGGGCCTCGCTGTTGGCCGGCCCCAACAGTTGCACCCCGAACGGGAGGCCTTCTTCGGTCAGCCCGCCCGGCACGCTTACGCCCGGCCAGCCGAGCACGTTCCAAGGCCACGCATAGGGGCAGGAGCCGGCGATCACCTGCTGGGTTGACCAGCTGGACATGCCGTCGGTCTTTCCGATCGGCAGCGGCACGCTCGCGCTAGTCGGTGCGATCAAGACGTCGAACTCGTGGAAGACCGAGCCGACGCGCCTGTGAAAGCGTCGCTCCATGCGTCGCGCCACGGGCAGCAGGGTGCGCGACAGGGCTCCCCCGACCTGAGCGGTGGAGCGTGTGCGCTCGTCGAGCAGCGAGCGGTCTGGCACACGCTCGACCCATCCATGCACGCCTGACTCGCCGCGAGCGATCAACGTGAGCCCCATCAGCCCGTAGCGGGCGTGGCGCTCGCAAACCGTGTGGCCCAGCTCGGCCAAGGTCCTGCCGATCCGCCGCACGCCTGCCTCGATCTCCTTGTGCAGGCGCACCGGAGCTCCGCTGAAGGCGTGGCGCAGCGACAGCGCGATCCGCAAACGCGGCCCCTCCCTTTCGATCGCGCGCGCGAAGGGCTCGGCTGGGGTGGGTGGAGCGTGCAGGTCCTCGGCGTGGTTGCCGCTCAGCACGTCCAACATCAGCGCCGCGTCGGCCACGGTACGGGTCAGCGGCCCGATGCAGGTCAGGCCGTTGAAGGACTCGCGGTCCGGCCAGGTCGAGATACGCCCGCGCTGGGGCTTGATGCCCACGAGGTTGCACCAGCCGGCGGGGATTCTGACCGAGCCCGCGCCGTCTGAGCCGACGGCGCCCGCGACGATCCCGGCGGCGACAGCGGCCGCCGAGCCACCGCTGGAGCCGCCCGGGGTGTGATCGAGGCTCCAGGGGTTGCGCGTCGCGCCGAACGCCGAGCCCTCGGTGAACGGGTACAAGCCGATCTCGGGCGTGTTGGTCTTGCCGACGATCACCGCGCCTGCTCCACGCAGGCGACGGACCATCTCGCAGTCCTCGCCCGCTGTGGAGAACGGCCCGTCGCACCCGAACGAGGTGGGATGACCGGCAAGGTCCACGTCGTCCTTGATCGCCACGGGCACACCCAGCAAGGGCAGTCGCTCGCCGGCGGCGATGCGCCGGTCGGCCGCGGCCGCCTCCTCGCGAGCTTCGCGGGCGCGCACGACGCGAAACGCGTTCAGCGTGGGCTGGGTCGTCTCGATCCGCTCCAAGGCCCGCTCGACCAGCTCGCTCGAACTGACCGAGCCCTCGCGCAGCGCCGCCGCGCACGCGCTCAACTCAAGCGGCCGACTCTCCACTTGTGGGGTGCCCATCCCCCCAACCTAGCGCCCCGGCGAGCCGCGATGTTGGACACCCCTAAAATCGGCTGGTGCCCAGCGAGCTTGCCCGCGCCGATACCGCGACTGTCGTGCGCCGCTTTCACGAGGCTCGCCGCGGAGACTCCCTGGTCGTGCTGCAGGGCTTTCACGCGCTCAAGCACGCGCTCCGGTTCGGCGCCACGGTCGAGCTGGTCGCCTGCGCCGATCCGTCAGAGCTCGCGCGCCTCTCGGAAGCCCTGGCGCCCGATCTGCGCGAGCGCATCCAAGCGCTCGCCGTCGTCCTGCCCGCCGAGGCCTTCAAGCGGCTCGGCCCGTATGTGCCGCATACCGGGGTGGTCTCGATCGCCGCGCGCGTGCCCGCCGACCCGCTCGCGGTCCTGCAAGGAAATGAGGATCGACCCGTCGTGCTGCTCGAGGACCCCAGGCACTTCGGCAATCTGGGAGCCGTGATTCGAGTCGCCGCCGCCGTGGGCGTAGCCGGTGTATTGACGACCGGCCGGCAGGATCCATGGGACCCGGTTGCCGTCCGTGGCTCCGCGGGACTGCACTTTGCGCTGCCGGTCGCGCGCCTGCCCGGCCTGCCCGAACGTCTCGTGCGGCCGCTCCTGGCGCTCGACCCCGAGGGCGAAGATCTGCGCCCCGAGGCGATTCCCAAACGCGCCCTGCTCGCGTTCGGGACCGAGCGCGCCGGGCTCAGTCCCGAGCTGCTCGCGCGCGCCGACGCCCGCCTGCGCCTGCCGATGCGCCCCGGCGTGTCCTCGCTGAACCTGGCGACCTCGGTCGCGGCTGTGCTCTACAGCGTACGTCTCTCAGGCTGAAGGCATGTAGGGCGCCAGCTCGCGCCTGGCGATCGACAGCTTGTGCACCTCGTCGGGTCCGTCGGCCAAGCGCAGCGTGCGCAGGTGCGCATAGGTCCAAGCCAGCGGGAAGTCATCTGAGACCCCGCCGCCCCCGTGCACCTGGATCGCGCGATCGATCACCTTCAAGGCGATGTTCGGCGCCGCGACCTTGATTGCCGCGATCTCGGTGCGCGCGTGGCGGTTGCCCACGGTATCCATCAGCCAAGCCGCCTTCAGCGTCAGCAGTCGCGCCATCTCGATCTCGATGCGCGCCTCGGCGATCCAGTCCTGGATGTTCGCCCGCGAGGCCACGCTCTGGCCGAAGGTCGTGCGCGCAACAGCCCGTTCGCACATCAGCTCCAAGGCCCGCTCGGCCGCCCCGATGGAGCGCATGCAGTGGTGGATGCGCCCCGGTCCGAGCCTGGCCTGGGCGATCATGAAGCCCTCGCCCTCGCCCGCGATCAGGTTCTCGGCCGGCACCCTCACGTCGCTGAAGGAGATTTCGGCGTGCCCCTCCTGATCCTGGTAGCCGAACACCGGTAGCCCCCGCACGATCTCGACCCCCGGCGTGTCGATCGGCACGAGGATCTGGCTCTGCTGGCGATGTCTGGGCGCGTCCGGACTGCTCTTGCCCATCACGATCATGATCTTGCAGTGCGGGTGCAGCGCACCGGAGATCCACCACTTGCGCCCGTTCAGAACGTATTGCTCGCCGTCGCGCTCGATTCTCAACGAGATGTTGGTCGCGTCCGAGGACGCCACCGCCGGCTCAGTCATCGCAAAGCACGAACGAATCTCACCCTCGAGTAGAGGGTGAAGCCACTGTTGCTTTTGGCTGTCGGTGGCGAACTGGTGCAGCACCTCCATGTTGCCCGTGTCCGGAGCCGAGCAGTTGCAGGCCTCAGAGGCGATATGGCTGCGCCCCAAGATCTCCGCCAGCGGCGCATAGTCGCTGTTCGAGAGTCCCGCGCCGTGCTCGGCGTCTGGCAGGAACATGTTCCACAGTCCGGCCTGCTTGGCACGAGCCTTGAGCTGCTCCATGACCTCCGGCTGGTGGTGCGGGTCGCCCGACTCTGAGAGTTGGCGCGCGTAGATCGGCTCGGCCGGGTACACGTGCTCGTCCATGAACGCCTTCAAGCGCTCCTGAAATTCGATGCAGCGGTCGCTTGCTTGGAAGTCCATTTGTCTTCTCCTCGGCAGTGGGGACTAGGATCATCGCCGATGACCGACTCTTCGGCCACGGACGCCTCCGCCAGCTACAAGGACGCCGGCGTCGATTACGACGCGCTCGACGCCGGCAAGCGCATGGCCATGGCCCGCGCCCTGGCGACCTCCGGGCTGCTGGCCGCGCGTGGCGGCCTGGCCCACGACGCCTCGCGCGGCGAGCCCGCCTTCGTGTTCGAGCTCGACGGGCGCACGCTCGCGTTCGTGGTCGAGGGTCTCGGCACCAAGTCGATCCTCGCGCGCCTCGTCCACGAAAGCCTCGGCGTCAACAGCTTCGCCGAGGTCGCCTACGACACCGTCGCCGCGATCCTCAACGACCTCGCCTGCGTCGGCGCCCTGCCCTTGGTCGTCAACGCCTACTTCGCCACCGGCGCCTCCGAGTGGTATCTGCAAGCCGATCGCGCCGAAGCCCTGCTAGAGGGCTGGCAACGAGCGTGCGTGGACGCCGGCTGCGCGTGGGGGGGAGGCGAGTCGCCTTCGCTGTCGGGCCTGGTATCGAGCGAGGACATCGAGCTCGCAGGCGCCGCCGTCGGAGCGGTGCCCCCCGGTCGTGCCGCGATCCTCGGAGACGAGCTGCGCGCCGGCGATGAGATCGTGCTGGTCGCCTCCTCCGGTCTGCACGCCAACGGCGCCTCCCTGGCGCGCCTGCTGGCCGATCGGCTGCCCGACGGCTACGCCACCGCCCTGCCCAGCGGACGCCCGCTCGGCGAGGCCCTGCTCGATCCCTCGCTGATGTATGTGCCCCTGGTCCAAGCGCTCCTTGAGTCCGAGTCGCCGATCTCCTACCTCAGCCACATCACCGGCCACGGCCTGCTCAAGCTGATGCGCCCGCCACGCGCCTTCAGCTACCGCATCTCAGAGCTGCCGCCGGTCCCCGAGGCCCTGGCGTTCCTTGCCGACAGGGCTGGTCTGGACGCGCACGCCGCGTACTCGACTTTCAACATGGGCTCGGGCTACGCCGTCTACTGCGCCGCCGGGAGCGGCTCCCAGGTGCTCGAGATCGCACGCTCGCTGGGTTTTCAGGCGCTTCTGGCGGGCTCTGTCGAGGCTGGCCCGAGGCGCGTGATCGTCGAGCCGATCGGCGTCCTCTACGACGGCGCCGAGCTCGAATTTGGGGTCGCCGAGGCGCCACCTGGTTGAACCCGTCCCTCGATACGGCTAACCTTTGCGGGCAAATCGCCAATGCTCTTCGGACGGCTGAGACGCCCGAAGACTCGATGTCGCCGGACCGTCAAGGATCCGGAGCTACCCGGATCGTAGGCGCACCTATACAAGACAGAGGAGAGAAGCCGATGCGCAGAGCATCCATCCGTTTGGCCTTGCTCGGCCTTGCCGTAGCGACCTTGGGCCTGCCGGCAGCCGCGGGGGCGGCGCCGAGCGTGACGCTCAAGGTGAAGGCCGTGCCGATTCCCAAGAACCCCAGTGCGAAGAACAGCCCGACCTACCCGGGCACCGGCAACTTCTTCGGCAAGGGCGCCGCCGTTGAAACCGAATTCACGATCGCCGGCACCGAATACGGCGGATTCCCCTCGCCGCTGGTGGGCGTCACCGTCACGCTTCCCGCCGGAACCAAGGTCTCGAGCAAAGGCTTCACGACCTGCTCGAACGCGATCCTCGAAAGCCACGAAGTCCAGAAGTGCCCGAAGTCCTCGGCGGCCGGGCCCAAGGGCGAAGCCCGCGGCGTCGTCAGCTTCGGCAGCACCCGCGTGCACGAGACGCTCTCGGTGCAGCCGTTCTTCTCGGCCGGCGGCGGCCTGTCCTTCTACGCCGAAGGCACCTCACCCGCTGAGATCGAACTCCTGTCTCCCGGCAGGGTCACGCCCGCCGCGTCGGGTCCGGTGTTCACGGGCACCGTTCCGCTCGTCGAAACGGTCCCCGGAGCGCCCTTTGGCTCGGTCGAATTCATCAAGGTCAAGGTCGGCGCGGCCGTCATGAAGGGCAAAAAACTCGTCTCCTACGGCACCATCCCAACCAAGTGCCCGAAGGGCGGCTTCCCCGTCAAGGCCACGCTGAAGTTCTACAGCGGCGAATCGGTGTCCGTCACCGCCAAGCCGCCGTGCCCCAAGAAATAGGGCGCCGGACCAGTTAGTTGCGAAACACCTGCGGTGGCCGCCCGATTTGGGCGGCCACCAGCAGGACTTCGAGAAGTCCAAACGTAAGACATAGCTCAGAAGGCCTGCCTTGCAGGTAAGGTCTGAGCGAGAGCGGGAAGGGCGGGCCGTCCCGGGGCGGACCGCTCTCTTCTCGTTATAAACACAGAGGTAGGGTCGCGGGTTGAGGACGCAAAGCGAGGGGTTCAGGAGGGGTAAGGCCGCTATCGCGGGCGCAGCCTGCGTGGCCGCGCTCGTCGTCGTGCTGCTCGCCACCTCCGCCGGGGGCTCCAGCGGCGGCTACTCCGTGCGCGCCATCTTCGACGACGCCGCCAACCTGACGGTGGGCGAGGACGTCAAGATCGACGGCGTCAAGGTCGGCACCGTCGGCTCGGTCACGCCCACGCCAAACGCCAAGGCCGCGGTCGTCCTGAACATCTCAAACCCCGGCTTTCAGGACTTCCGTAAAGACGCCTCCTGCACGATCCGCCCGCAGGCCTTGATCGGCGAGAAGTTCGTCGACTGCCTGCCCACGCAGCCGCGCGTCGAAGGCACGCCCTTGCCGCCGCCCTTGAAGACGATCCCCTCCGGCCACGAAGGCGCCGGTCAGGTGCTCTTGCCCGTCACCAACACCCACAGCCCCGTCGATCCTGACCTGCTGGGCGACATCACGCGCCTTCCCGAGGCCCAGCGCCTGACGATCATCCTCAACGAACTGGGCGCCGGCTTCGCCGGGCGCGGCTCGGACCTCAACGCGGTCCTGCGCCGCTCCAATCCGGCCCTGCAAGCGCTCGAACAGGTCTTCGCGATCCTCGCCAAAGAGAACAAGGTCCTCACAGACCTGGCCGTCGAAGGCGACCGCGCCACCGCCCCGCTTGCGGCCGAACGCGAAAAACTCGTCGGCTTCGTCAAAGAAAGCGGCAAGGTCGCCCGCGCCACCGCCAACCATCGTGGCGCGCTCGCCCAGAACCTCGCCGCGTTCCCCGCGTTCCTCGAACAGCTCGGGCCCGCCATGGAACGGCTGGGCCGCTTCGCCGCGCAGACCACGCCCACCCTGGAAGACCTGGGCGTCGCGGCGCCCGGCATCAACAAGACGTTCGAGAACCTCGGCCCCTTCTCCAAATCCTTCGAAGGCTTCCTGAAGACCTTCGGCAAGAACGCGCGCACCACCTCATCCGCGCTGGAGGCGGTCGAACCGCTGCTGCCGCTCGTCAAGAACTTCGGCTCCGCCGCAAAGCCCTTCTCCGCCAACCTCTCGGGCTTGCTCGGCTCCATCAAGACGACCGGCGGCCTGGAGCGCCTGCTCGACTTCATCTACCTGGGCGGCGGCAGCGTCAACGGCTACGACGCGCTCGGCCACTTCCTGCGCGCCGAACTGGTCGCCAGCGCGGGCTGCATCGGCTACGCGGTGACCACCAACGCGCTCTGCTCGACCGGCAAATTCATCGGCGGCGGCTCGAGCTCGGCGACCGCGAGCGCCGCCTCGACGAGTTTCGTGATGCAGCGCACCCTCGCCGTCCTCAAAGGCATGACCCCCGCCCAGGCGATCGCCAAGTACCCCGGTTCGCTGAAGGCCGAGACGAGCGGCGGCTCGGCGGGCCAGACCGCCGGCGCCGGCTTGAGCGCCGCCGCGCAGCCGGTCGGCGGGGCGGCGGCAGGGACCACCTATTACTCGCCCGAAGAAAGCTCGGAAGCGAGCGGCATGTTGCTCAACTACCTGCTCGGCAACTGATCGCATGAACCCAAGACTGCTCACCGCCACCCCGCTCGCGCTGCTCGCGGCGCTCGCGATCTCTGGCTCCGCAGAGGCGCTCACCCCCGCCGCCGAAACGACGACCTCCAGCTCCGAAGTCACGACCGTGCCGGCTCCACCCACGCCCGAACCCACGGCGCCCCCGGCGAGCCCGGCGCCAACCACCACGACCGCGCCTACCGCTACCACGGCTCCCGCGACGCCTGCGCCCACCGAAACGACCCCCACCGAAACGACGACCGTCCCCGCCCCCGAAGTGAGCGCCCAACACACCCAACACGCGACCATAGGCGCCCCGCCCGCCGCGAGCACCCACAAAGCCAAGGCCCACGCCAAAGCCCCCGCCACAGGTGAAACGCAAGCCGAAGCAGGCGCCCACAAGCCGGCCGTCTCGCCCTCCGCGCTCACGCCGCCCCTGCCCTCCAGCCTCGGCGGCGGGCTCTCCGGTGTGTCCTCCTTCTTCATCGACAGCTTCTCGATCCCACCGTTCCTGCTGCCGATCTACCAAGCCGCCGGCGCCGCCTACGGCATCCCGTGGCAGATCCTCGCCGCGATCAACGAAGTCGAGACCGATTACGGCCGCGACCTGTCCGTCTCCAGCGCCGGCGCCGAGGGCTGGATGCAGTTCCTGCCCAGCACCTGGGACCAGTACGGAGTGGACGTCAACAACGACGGTTTCGAGGACCCCTACAACCCAGCCGACGCGATCTTCGCCGCGGCGCGCTATCTCAAGGCCGCCGGCGGCGACACCGACATCCGCGCCGCCATCCTCGCCTACAACCACTCCCAGGCCTACCTCAACTCTGTCTTGTTGCGCGCCCGCCTGCTCGGCGGCACCCCGTCCCAACTGCTCGGAGCGATCACCGGCCTGACCGAAGCCCGCTTCCCGGTGTACGCGGCCTCCCACTACGATGACGCCTTCCCCGCCACCGAAGGCGCCACGCCGCACACCGTCCCCGGCACCACGATCGTCTCCCAGGACGGCGCCCCCGTGATCGCCGTCCAAGACGGCACCGTCGTCGCGATCGCCCAGAGCGGCCCGCTGGGACGCACCATCTCGCTCAAGGACGCCTACGGCAACACCTACATCTACTCCGAGCTCGGTTCCACCGCCACGCTCTACCCGATGCTCGAAGCGGTCGAATCCACCCCGTCCTCCCCCCACCAGGCACGCGCGGCTACTTCAAAGACCGCAGCCGACACCACGCCCGCCCGCCGCGGCCCCTGGGCGCCGACCGCCGCCGCCACCGGCGCGACGCGAGTCTTCCGCGCCGGCACGGACAACGTCTATCTCCATCCCCTCCACGTCGGCTCCCACGTGATCGCCGGCACCGTGCTCGGGCACGTCGGCGCCGGGGCCGAACCGCACGTCGTCTTCCAGATCCGGCCCGCCGGCATCGGCTCGCCCCTGGTCGACCCCAAGCCGATCCTCGACGGCTGGGTCAAGCTGCAAAGCTCCTCGACGATCAAAGCCAAGGGGCGCGATCCGTTCGCCAAGATCTCCGCCACCCCCGGGCAGACCCTGCTCGAGTCAAAGACCCAACTCGAGCAGCAGCTCCCGCGCGAGCACTCGATCCACCTGGCGGCCTGCGAGCGGCGCCTGATCGCCGACGGGCGCGTCGACCGCCGTGTCCTGGCCACGCTCGCCTACCTATCCGCGTCCGGCCTGCGGCCCACCGTCTCCTCGCGCACATGCGGCTCCTCTTCGCGCCCATCCGCTCCCGCCCGCGCCGCCTTCGCCGGCGCGTCATCGGTCGCCGCCGACGCGCTCGACATCTCCGCGCTCGACGGCGTCCCAGTCGTCGGCCCCGCCGGTCAATCCCCCTTGGCGAGCACCGCCTTGCGTAAGCTGGCCGCCCTTCAAGGCCCCCTGAAGCCGCTCGAAATCGCCAGCGCGATCCGTCTAGCCGGCGCGCCCCACACCGTTGTGCTACCCGGCTACGCCGGCCTGATCCACATCTCCTTCGCCCCCTCTCGCGGCACCCGGGCTCGAGCAGCCGACGCCGGCGCCTCCGGTCTGACGCCGGCCGAGTGGCTCTCGCTCGTGGCCCGTCTCGGCCAGGTGCCCGACCCGACCGTCAGCTCGACCCCCTCGACCGCGGCGATCCCCGACCATTCGACCCCCGCCGACTCCGCGGCGCAAGGCAACTAGCGATGGCCACCACCGTGCCTCCCGGTCCGCCCGCCGCCACGCCGCCCCCGGCCTCGCCGCCACCGCTCGGGCCGCCCCCGCGGCGCGCGCGCAACATGCGCTTGCTCGCCTTCGGCGCCCTCGCCGCGGTCATCATCATCGTGCTCGCGCTCGTGCTCGCCTCCAAAAAAGGCGCCACCTACCAGTTGATCTTCCCCGAAGCCGGCCAGCTCGTCCGCGGCGACCAGGTCCAGGTCGGCGGGGTGCCCGTCGGCTCGATCAAGGACATCACCCTGCTCCACAACTACAACGTGCGCATCACGATCAACGTCGAATCCTCCCTGGCGCCGCTGCACCAAGGCACGACCGCCGAAATCCGGGTGCCCTCGCTCTCCTCGGTCGCCAACCGCTACATAGCGCTCTCGCCCGGCCCCAACAACCGACCCGCCCTGCCCTCCGGCTCGACCCTGCCGACCACCGCCACCCACGGCGTCGTCGACCTCGACCAGCTGTTCGGCATCTTCAACGCCAAGACCCGCCTCGGCCTGCAACGCCTGATCAAGGGCTCAGCCGAACAGTACGACGGCGTCGCGCCCCAGCTACAGGAAAGCTCCGCCTACTTCCCACCCGCCTTGGCCGCCTTCGACCACGTGCTCGCCGAGCTCGGACGCGACCAGAACACGTTCTCGAGCTTCCTCGTCGAAAGCGCCAAGGCGACCACCGTCCTGGCCGCCCACGGCCAGCAGCTCACCGAACTGGTCAGCCACGCCGACACCGCCCTCGGAGCGCTCGCCTCCCAACAGTCCAACCTCTCCTCTGGCCTCAAGGAGCTGCCCGTCACCTTCAAGGAAGGCAACCGCACCTTCGAAGAGCTCCCCGCCACGCTGGCCGACCTCACCAAGCTCGTCGACGCCGCCAAGCCCGGTGCTCCCCTGCTCGGGCCGTTCGTAACCAAGCTCCGTCCGCTGGTCATCGCCGCCACGCCCGTCCTCTCGGACTTCAGCCAAGCGATCTCAAAGCCGGGCTCCAGCAACGACCTCACCGAAGCCGCCCTCGCCCTGCCCGGCCTGGCCCAAGCGCTCGTCACCGCCTCGCCCAACGGCGTGCGCGCCGCCGAAGAATCGCTGCCCATCACGGCCCTGTTCGGCCCCTACAGCCCCGACCTGCAAGGCCTCATCCGCTCCTTCGGCCAGAGCACCGCCTACTACGACGCCAACGGCCACTACGCCCGCGTCGGCAGCCTGTTCCCCGACTTCGCTCTCGGGGCCGAAGAAACGCTCAAACCGGCCAACCCCTCGCAGGTCGTCTCCGGCCTGAAGACCGGCCAGCTACGCCGCTGCCCCGGCGCCGGCACCCAGCCCGCCGCCGACGGCTCATCGCCCTTCACCGACAACGGCCAGCTCGGCTGCGACCCCACCCAAACGCCATGAACCGCCGTAAGTCCAACTCCCTGGCGGGCAGCCCGCTCTTGATCGGCGCGATCACGACCCTGATCGTGGTCGTCGCCGTGTTCATCTCCTACAACGCCAACAACGGCCTCCCGTTCACCCCCACCTACGACATCAAGGTGCAATTGCCCGAGGCATCCGGCCTGCAGAAGGGCAACCAGGTCCGCATCGGCGGTGAGCGGGTAGGTGTCATCAGCGGCCTCTCCCCCTACCAAGACCCCAAAACAGGCCGCGTCACCGCGATCGTCTCGCTCGAGCTCGAAAAGAAAGTCGAACCGCTCCCGGCCAACACCAAAGCCCTCGTCCAATCGGTCTCAACGATTGGGCTCAAGTACCTCTCCCTGGAACGCGGCGACTCCAACGCCACGCTAAAGGCCGGCGCCACGATCCCCGTGTCCCAGACCAAAGAACCGGTCGACCTCGACCAGTTCTTCGACATGTTCGACGAAAAGACCCGCCACGCCAACCAGGTGAACCTCACCACCTTCGGCAACGGCCTCGCCGGGCGCGGGATCGGCCTCAACGAAACGATCGCCACCCTGCGACCCCTGGTCACCAACGCGATCCCCGTCCTGCGCAACCTCGCCTCGCCCAAGACCGGCTTCGGCCAGCTGTTCATCGCCTTCGACCGCGCCGCCAAAGAAGTCGCGCCCGTGGCAAGCGAACAGGCCAGCTTCTACAGCAACCTCGACACCTTCTTCACCGCCTGGGCGAGCGTCGCGCCCTCGCTCGAACAGTCGATCGTCGAAGGTCCCGCCACGCTCCACCAGGCCACCTACTCGCTGCCCTTCCAAGCCGAATTCGTCAACAAGAGCGCCGACTTCATGCGCCTCTTGCGCCCCTCCGCCAAGATCCTCACGACCGTCGCCGCCCCGCTCGGCCACGCCTTCGAAGTCGGCGCCGTCAACGTGCGCGCCGCCACCGCCCTCAACCACGAGGTCGCCGAAGCCACCCAGGCGATCGCCCAGTTCGCCAAGAACCCGATCGTCACCACCGGCCTCGAAGACTTCACGCAAACGCTCACCCTCGGCAACCCCCTGTTCGCCGGCCTCGCACCCGCGCAGACGACCTGCAACTACGTGACCCTCACCTTCCGCAACATCGCCAGCCTGCTGTCTGAGAGCGTCGGCGTCGGCACGCTCGGGCGCGCCATGGGCGTGCTCTCGCCCAACGGCCCCAACAACGAGGGCGCCCCCTCCTCCTCCTACGCCAACGGCCCCTCCGTCGAACCATTCGCCGGGCGTGACACCGGGCACAGTCGGTCCTCTGGTCGACAACAACCACCTCCACGTCAACCCCTACCCCAACGTCGCCGGCCCCGGCCAGCCCCGCGAGTGCGAAGCGGGCAACGAGCCCTACAAGATCGGCCAAGCCGTGATCGGCAACGTGCCCGGCAACGTCGGCACCAACACCGAAAAGACCGAACGCCAAAACGACCTCTTCGGCGAAAAATATCCGGCCTCCACGCTGCGGGCGCTCGGATTGACGAGCTCGAAAGGGGCCTCCAAATGAGTCGCGTGCGCTGGTGGAAACGCTACGACGAGCTACCCGTCGTCGAGCTCCAGAAATCGAACCCCGTGCGCTTCGGCCTGATCGTGATCGTGCTCACCGCGATCGTCGTCTACTTCGGCTTCACCAAGCACATCCCGTTCAAGCACGGCTTCCGCCTCAAGGCCGTCTTCGCCACCGCCGTCAACATCAGCCCCAAATCGCCCGTCCGCATCGCCGGCGTCAACGTCGGCACCGTCACCTCCGTCAAACGCGAAGGCAATACCGGCGTGGTGACGATGGAAATCTCCAAAGGCGGCCTGCCGATCCATCGCGACGCCACGCTCAAGATCCGCGCCCGCATCCTGCTCGAAGGCAACTGGTTCGTCGACCTTCAGCCGGGCACCCCCACCTCGCCCACGGTCTCCTCCGGCTACACGATCCCGATCACCCAGACCTCCGACCCCGTCCAGCTGGACCAGGTCCTCGACGCGCTCAATGCCAACACGCGCTCGAACCTGCAAACGCTGCTCTACGAATACGGCACCGCGCTCACCAGCAAGCCGACCCCCGCCGAGAACGCCGAACAGAACCCCGCCGTGCGCGGCCTCAACGCCGCCCAGGCGCTCAAAAAGACCTACTACGACTCCCCCCAAGCGCTCAAGGGCGGAGCGATCGTCAACCAGGCCCTCGCCGGCGTCGAACAAAACGACCTCTCCAAACTGATCTCCGGCGGCAACCGAGCTGTTCGCCGCGCTCAACCGCGACGAACAACAGCTCGGCGAATGGGTCGACAACTTCAACACCTTCCTCGGCGCCCTCTCCGACCAATCCACGAGTGTCGCCAACGCCGTCGCGGTGCTGCCCGGCGCGCTCCACAACGCCTCCCGCGCGTTCTCCAACTTCAACGCCGCCTCGCCGGCGATCCGCAAGTTCTCACTCGACTTCATCCCCGGCGTCGAACAGACCCCCGCCACGATCCGCGCCGCCTATCCCTGGATCGAACAGACCCAAGCTTCGCTCGCTCCCACAGAGCTCGGCGGCGTCGCCAAGGGCCTGAGCGAAGCGGCCCCCACGATCGCCGGCCTGGTCGTGCCCCAGCCCGCCTTCTTCAAACAGGTCAACCTGTTCTCCCAGTGCCTGTCGAAGATCTTCTTCCCCGCCGGCAACACCAAGCTCCAAGACGGCGCCGCCACCTCGGGCGTCGAAGCGTACAAGGAGTTCTGGTATTCGATGGCCGGCCTCGCCGGGATCGGCCAGGACTTCGACGGCAACGGCCAAACCACCCGTTTTCTCGTAGAGACTGGCAGTCAGACGTTGCGCTCCGCTCCCGCCACCGTCGTCGGTTCCTCCACGCGTCGTGAAAAACTGCCCCTGCTGGCCCACACCTCGCAGGCGCCGCTCGGCACCAGCCCCGCCTTCCCGGCCACCGAGCCCCCCTACAAGCCGCTCGTGCCCTGCTACACCCAGACCCCGCAAAACTTCAACGGCCCGCTGTCGCAGGGCCCCGCTGACGGGACTCAGCCATGACGCCGGACCTGAAGCACGAGGAGCACCACGGCGAGCGCAGCCTCGGCGATCAGATCGCCCGCTACCGCACCGCCTTCATCTCGGTCGTCGCGATGGTTGTGATCGCGCTATTCGTCGGGGGCTACATCCTCTCCAACGAGCGCCTCTCCCTACCCGGCTGGGTGCCGGTCCTAGGCAAGGAATACGTCACCCTCAAGGCCGACTTCCGCACCGCCCAGGCCGTCACCCCCGGCCAGGGCCAGGCCGTCACGATCGCCGGCGCCAAGATCGGCGAAATCGCAAGCGTCCAAACCAACGAAGGTGACGCCCTCGTCACGATGAACATCACCCCGAAGTACGCCCGCTACATCTACCGCGACGCCACCATGCTGCTGCGTCCCAAGACGAGCCTCAAGGACATGACCGTCGAGGTCGACCCCGGCAATCCCAGCGCCGGTCGCGTCCCCAACGGCTTCACCGTGTCGCAGTCCCACACCGCCCCTGACGTCAACTTTGAGGAATTCCTCGCCGCGCTCGACGGCGAAACCCGCGCCTACCTACAGGAGCTGATCGCCGGCGCCGGCCAGGGCCTCAAGGGCAACTCCGCCAACCTCTCGGCGACCTTCAAGCGCTTCGACCCGATCTCCCTCTACGCGCGCAAGATCACCGCCCAGCTGCAGTTGCGCCACAAGAACATCGAACGCGCGGTCCACAACTTCCAGCTGATCGTCAACGCGCTCGGCAACAAGGACAGCGAAATCTCCGAGGCGATCGACGCCTCCAACGCGGTCTTCAAGACGTTTGCCGAACAGGACCAGAACTTCCAGCGCACCCTGCATCTACTGCCCACCGCGCTCTCGAAGACCAAGAGCGGCCTCGGCAAGCTGGCCACCGCCGCCTCGGTCACCGGCTCCACCCTCACCAAGCTCGAGCCGTTCGCCACCGCCCTCGCCCCCGCCCAGGAAGCCAACCGCTCGCTGTTCAAGACGACCACGCCGATCATCAAGAACGAAATCCGCCCGTTCGCCCGCAGGGTCCTGCCGATCGTCAACCAGCTGAACCCCTCGATCAAGGAACTCGGCGAAGCCTTCCCCGGTCTGGAAAAGAGCTTCGGCATCTTCAACGAACTCCTCAACGAGCTCGCCTACAACCCCGGACCCAAGCAGGGCGGCTTCCTGTTCTTCCTGCTCTGGGCCAACCACGACCTCAACAGCGTGCTCTCCACCTCTGACGCTCACGGTCCGGTCGGGCGCACCGTCGTCTACGCGAACTGCGAAGTGCTCCCACTGTTCAACAAGATCGGTGTGATAAACCCCACGGTCCGACTGCTCGTCGGGCTGCTCAACCCGCCCAACGAAGCCGAATGTGCGGCCCAGGGCTTGACATCCGGCGCCGCCGCCACCACGACGACCACAACCGCCGCGGCCGCGCGCACGCGCCCCCACACCAAGCACGCCGCCGGTTTCACCCTCAAATTGCTCGGCTCCAAGCACAGCGCTTTCGGGCGAATCGCCACCGCGAGCGAGGAAGGTCGCTAGATGCAAAAGCGCGCTCCCACCCTGGCCAACATCCTCGTGATCGTCCTGTTCGCGCTCTCCTGCTTCGGCCTGCTCCTGTTCTTGTGGGAGTCCTTCGGCGGTCCCGTCCCGCTCAAGCCCAAGGGCTACCGCTTCACGATCGCCTTCCCCCGCACGCTCGCCCTGGCCGAACAGTCCGACGTGCGCATCAGCGGCGTCAACGTCGGTCACGTCATCAGCCTCGCCTACGACAAGGACGGGCGCGCCCACGTCACGATCGAAATCGCCAGCAAGTACGCGCCGATCCCCTCCAACATGCACGCCATCCTGCGCCAAAAGACCCTGCTCGGCGAGACCTACGTCCAGCTCAAGCCCGAGGGCGCCGGCGCGCCGGCGCTGCCCGACGGCGGCGTGCTCGCCAACGCCGACCTCGAACCGGCTGTCACGCTCGATGACATCCTCTCCACGCTCACCCCCGAAACGCGCAAGGCCTTCCAGGTGTGGATGCAGTCGATGGCCGAAGGCCTCGGCGGCAAAGGAGAACAGATCAACTCCTCCTTCGCGGTCATCCAGCCCTTCATCGAAGACGCCAACAAGCTCACCGAAGTGGCCGCCGAACAGGAGGGCGCGCTCACCGCCTCGATCCACAACACGGGCGCCGTCTTCGACGCGCTGACCGCGCGCGAGGGCGAGTTCCGTGGTCTCATCTCAAACGGCGCTCGCGCCTCGCACGCGCTGGCTGAATCCAGTCAAGCCTTCGCCCAGGCCTGGCGCGAACTGCCCGCCTTCCAGCGCAACACCCGCACGGCCCTGCGCAGCCTCGACGCGTTCGCCACCAACACCGTCCCCTTGTACGACGCGATCCGTCCCTTCGAGGAAAAACTCACGCCGCTACTACAGGCCGTCAAGCCCTTCACGCCACCCTTCAACGCGCTGCTCACCTCACTCGGACCCTTCACCAAAGCGGCCAAGACGGGCCTGCCCGCGGTCAAGAAGGAGCTCGACCTGACGACGCCGCTGCTCGCCGCCACGTCCTCGGCGCTGCACAACTTCGACCCCTTCTTCCAGTACGCAAGCGATTACGTGCCCGAGATCCAGGCCCTTTTCGCCAACGCCACCGCGGCCAGCCAAACCCACGAAAAAAACAAAAACGTCGCCGGTGGCCCCCAGCAACACGTGCTCAAGGTGATGAACACGATCACCCCCGAAGGCCTCAGCGTCTACCAGCAGCGGATCGGCGTCAATCGCGCCAACGCCTACCCGCAGCCGGGCGCCTTCAACTCGATCGCCAGCGGCCTCTCGGTGTTCAGCAGCTCCAGCTGCGCCAACTCCGCACCGTCTCTGAGCGGACCCGAATACGGCACGATCAGCGAAGAACTCATCGAACAGCTGATCGGGCTCGAACCCGGCAGTCGCAAGAAGGGCGCGCCCGTCGAAAACCACAACCTGTTCGCGCCCATCGCCAACAACCCCGAAAAGCCCGGCAACGCGATACCGGCCCCCGCCTGCAAGCAGCAGGGCCCGTTCACGTTCAACGGCCAGACGAGCCAATACCCGCACGTAACGTCCTCGAAATAGGGCCTCAGATCAAGCCGGCGACCGCGGCCGCGCGCTCGTGCTCCAGGTAGGGCAGCAGCGCGAAATAAGTCAAGTCGCCGTGCAGCGACGGTAGTTCGGCAAGCTGTCCTCCCAGCGCGCGCCGGTGCACGATCGCCGCGATCCCGCCCACGATCGCCTCCGAGGTCTGCGCCGGCAGGTGTGCATTCTCGGCGCACAGCTTCCGTCCCTCCTCCAGCAGCGCGGTGAACAGGCCCATCGCTTCGCGCTGGCGCTCGCACGCCGCCGGCCCCGCTCCGAGCATCTCGACGAATACGACATCCGCCGTATCCGGGTCGCGCGCCAGCGCCCCCAGCAGCTCCTCGAGCGCCCGACTCACCCGCTCAGGCCAAGGGCAAGCCTCGGAGAACAGCGCGATGGCCCTGCTTTCGGCGCGACCGATCGCGCGATCGATCGCATGCATGAAGCAGTCGTGCTTGTCCCTGAAGTGCTCGCTGAACAAAGCCTCCTGCACGTCGGCTCGCGCGAGCAGTCTGCTCACGGTGGTGCGGTCATAGCCGCGCTCGGCGACCGTCTGGATCATCGCGTCCAGCAGGCGCTCGCGCGGGTCGCTACGCGCGCGGCTCGCAAGAGCGGTGACAGCGCTCCCAGCCGCCCCGATCGCGGACTCATCCTCGGTCCGCGGGTCCTCTGTCAACCCTGACTCGGCGCCTGAGCGCCTGTAATCGAACATCTCCTACCTCCCAGATCCCTGATCGTAAACCCCCTGGCACCGGTATGTCAAGGGGATGTGTATGGGGCGGTACCAAAGGCCCGATCGGTGGGGTGTGCGCCGCGCGGTTGATCGGGCCCGCGCCGGCCACTAATATCCAGGTCGTGGAGGGTGTCGAGGGGACTTACGAGGATGCTCAGGGCGAGCCGCTGGCCGCGCCCGACGTGCCCGACGCTCCGGTAGGCGTCGAGGGCGACGACCACTTCCAGTATCACTCCGCCGGCGCCGACTTGGACCTGGCCGGCGAGGCCACCGATCGCGAATGGTCGATTCGCTGCACGGATGTGGTCAAGCGCCTGGCCGGCATCCCGGTGCTCAACGGTCTCAACGTGGCGATCCCGGACGACATGATCACGGTGGTGCTGGGGCCGTCGGGCACCGGCAAGAGCGTGCTCATCAAGCACCTGATCGGGCTCATGTTCCCCGACTCCGGCAACATCGAAGTGCTCGGCAACTCGGTGCCCAAGCTCACGATGCCCAAGCTGTTGGAGTTGCGTCGCAGGATCGGCGTGCTCTTCCAGGACGGGGCCTTGTTCGGCTCGATGTCGGTGTTCGACAACGTCGCCTTCCCCTTGCGCCAGCACACCGACATGTCCGAAACCCAGATCGGCGAGCGCGTGCGCCGGCGTCTGGCGGACGTCGGTTTGGCCGACGCGATGGACGACGCTCCGTCCCAGCTCTCCGGCGGGATGCGCAAGCGCGCCGGTTTCGCGCGCGCGCTCGTGACCGAGCCCGACATCGTCATCTTCGACGAGCCCGACTCGGGCCTGGACCCGGTCCGCACGGCGCTCCTCTGCGATCTGATCCAGGAGATGCACGAAGCCAACGGCGGCACCTACATCGTGGTCACCCACAACATCGCCTCGGCGCGCCAGATCGGTCAGTACATCGCTCTGCTCTGGCGCGGGCGGATCGTCGAGGCCGGCGACGCCGAGCGCATGTTCTCCTCGGAGAATCCCTTCGTGCGTCAGTTCCTGAGCGGATCGGCCAGCGGTCCACTCGGCATGGACTAGCAGACCTTTTCGGGGGTGCCTTCGCGTGCGCGCGGGGGGTGTAGGCCCCGCGGTGGGCAGCGTGTGTGGGGTGTCTGAAAGGGTCCTTCGCGTGCGCGCGGGGGGGGCTTGTGTGCCCGCCCGGGGGTGTTGTGGGGGTGTGTCTCAAAGGGGTGCCTTCGCGTGCGCGCGGGGGGTGTTCGATCGGTGAGGCGCATCGGTCGGTGCTCGCGCCCAACTGTCTGTGGTGGCGTCCCCACTGTGTGCGAACATGTGTTCGTATGGTCGTGTGCGTATACATCCCGCGCTTTGCTCTGACGGTGCTCGCCGGCGGAGCCGAGGCGCTGGCGGGCAGGGAGCTGGCGCTCGCGCCGATGGTGGGGGGCCAATTACGAGTGGGGGAGGTGTCGGGCACCGCGGAGACCTTCGGTGTGAGCGCCGGTATGCCCCTGGGGGAGGCTTTGGCGCGCTGCCCGCAACTCGGCTTGGTTCCAGCCGATCCACCGGCCGTGGCGCAAGCATGGGAGGAGATCGTGTGCGCCTTGGAGGGGATCGGCGCCGCTGTCGAGTCGACCCGCGAAGGCCTCGCCTACTTCGAGATCGACGGTTTGCGAGGGTTGCACGGCTCGGACACCCATACGCTCGCGGCCACACGTCGTGCGCTGGCCCGACCCGCACGGATCGGCGCCGCCCCGACGCGCTTCGCCGCGCTGGTTGCCGCGCTCGACGCGCATGCGCGCCGCGCCGCGATCGTCGGAGACCAGGTTGCCCACCGCTATCTGGCCGGCCGGTCTGTCGGGTTGCTCGGCTTTCGCGCCGACACCGAAGCCCTGGTCGAGCCGCTCGAGCGTCTCGGCGTGCGCACGCTCGGCGAGCTGCGCAAACTCGGCCGCCACGCCATGGCCGACCGCTTCGGGGAGGCGGGTGCGCTTGCCTACCGTTTGGCCGGCGGCGAGGACGGTCCGCTCCTGCCTCGCCGAGTCGAGGACCGCTTGGAGGAGTCCATGCAGGTCGGCGACGCTGGTAGCGGGCCGATGCTCGAGCGCGTGCTCGGAGTGCTCGTGGACCGTTTGCTGGCGCGCCCCGAGCGACGTGGCAGGAGCGTGCGAGCGGTCGTGCTCTCCGCGCGACTGGTGAGCGGCGGCGCCTGGCGCGAGCGGGTCGTGTTCCGCCAAGCGCTCGGCGATGGCAAGCGCATGTGCCTGGCCTTGTCGCTGCGCCTGTCGCTGTTGCCCGCGCCCGCGGAGTCGTTGAGCCTCGGCGTCGAGCGGTTCGGTCTCGCCGCGGGCGAGCAGCACACGCTGCTTGAGCAGGGTCGCCAGGCGCGTCTCGGGCGCCTCGGCGAGGCCGTCGCTCAAGTGCGTGCGGTCGCGGGAAGTCACGCGGCGCTGCGAGCCGTGTGCATCGATCCAGACTCGCGCGTGCCCGAGCGCAGGGTCATGCTGACGCCGCTGCCGCGATGAGCGCCTCACGCGGCTACGCCCATGCGCGGAGCCCAAGCTCCCCGGCCGCGGTCGGTCGCCCGCGTGTCCTGAACATGCCGCGTGCGGCTCGGGTTCGTGCCAGCGACGGGGTTCCCAGGGAGGTCAACGGCGAGCGGGTGGAGGCCGTCAGAGAGTCGTGGCTGGTCGAGGATCGCTGGTGGACGGACACGCCCCTGCGTCGACGCTACTGGGAGTTGGTGAGCGTGCGCGGGCGCAACTCGATCGTCTTTCGCGACCTGTGCTCCGGCGCTTGGTTCAGTCAAGGCTCTTAGGCCCCAAACGATGTCCGGCACGCCACCGTATGTGGAGCTGCACTGCCATTCGGCGTACTCGTTCCTGGACGGCGCGTCGCTGCCAGAGGAGCTCGCCCTGCGGGCCGCCGCGCTCGGGCACAGCGTGCTGGCGCTCACCGACCACAACTCCGTGTCCGGCTCGATGGAGCTGGCCCAAGCCGCCACGGACGCGGGCGTGCGGGCGATCCATGGCGCCGAGATCGACCTCGACCTGACAAGCGCGGAGGCGGCCGGCGAGGGGCTCTCTGGAGCAAGCGGGCGGGCAGAGCGAGGAGATCCGGCGCGCGCGCACCTGACGCTGCTCGTCGCCGATGCCCATGGTTGGCGCAACCTGTGCCAGATCCTCACCCGTGCCCACGCGCACACCCGCGACGGGACCGGCCGCGAGCTGGGCGAGCCCTCGATCGACCTACCCACCCTGCTCGATCGCTCCGAGGGCCTCGTCTGCCTGACCGGCTGCGCCGAGCGCGGCATCGCCGACGAGCCAACGGCACGGGCGCTGCTCGAGGCCTTTGGGCCCGAGCGCCTGCGAGTCGAGCTGCAGCGCCCCTATGCTCGGGGCGATCGCGCCCGCAATCGCGCGCTCGTCGCGCTTGCGCGCAGGCTCGGGGTCGCGTGTGTGGCCAGCGGCAACGTGCACGCCCACGACCACTCGCGGGCAGAGCTGCAGGACGCCTTCGTGGCGCTGCGCCATCGCACCACGCTCGACGCCTCCGAGCCCCTGCGGCGGGGCAACCACAGCCACGTCATGACGACCCCCCAGGCGATGGCCGCGCGCTTCGCCGACCACCCCGAGGCGGTGTGCGAGACGCTGAACCTGGCCGAGCGCCTGCGTTTCGATTTGACCAACGACCTCGGCTACAGCTACCCCGGAGCCGAGGACGAGAACGCCGGACGCGAGTTGGCACGGTTGTGCAGGGCACGCCTGGAGGAGCGCTACCCGTCGAGCGCGGGCTGCGCCGAGGGCGCCGATGGCGAGAGGGACTTCGACAGGGGCAGGCGCGCCGGCGCGCGCGCGCAAGCGCTGGCGCGCCTGGAGCAGGAGCTGTGCGTCATCTGCAAACTCGGCCTGGCCGGGTTCTTCCTGCTGCACCACGAAATGCTGGAGCTGGCTCGCGAAGTGGCCCACGAGCTGCGCGATCGAGACTCGGCTCGGGCATTGCTCGCACCGGGGCGGGGCCGGGGGTCCTCGGTCTCCTCGATCGTCTGCTACCTGACCGGCCTTTCCCATATCGACCCGATCGCCAACGATCTGCTGCTCGGGCGCTTCCTGCACGAGGATCTGCGCGGGTTGCCCGACATCGACCTGGACTTCCCACGCGAGATCCGCGCGGCCCTGATTCCGCGCGTGCACGAGCGCTTCGGGCGCGACCGGGCCGCGCTGGTGGCGGCTTTCCCCACTTTCCGTGCGCGCGGGGCGATCCGCGAGCTGGGCAAGGCGCTCGGTCTGCCCCCGGGCGAGATCGAGCGTGCCGCGCGCACCTCCGAGGGCTGGGAGCGTCATGCCCCGCACGACCTCCCCGAGGGGTCTGAGCGCTGGCGCTGGTTGGCGCGCCTTGTGGAGCAGGCCCATGGGTTGCCGCGCCACCTATCCCAGCACCCAGGTGGAATGGTGGTCTCGACCAAGCCTCTGATCGACTGCTGCCCGATGGCTCCGAGCGCGATGGAGGGCAGGCAGATGGTGCAATGGGACAAGGACTCCTGTGCCGACGCGGGCTTCTTGAAGATCGATCTGCTCGGGCTGGGGATGCTCTCGGCGGTCGAACGCTGCGTCGACGAAATCGATCGTGTGCGTGGGCAGCGGATCGACCTGTCGCGCATATCGTTCGAGGACGAGGCCACGTTCGCGGCGATCGCGCAGGCGGACACCGTCGGCGTCTTTCAGATCGAGAGCCGCGCCCAGATGCAGTCGCTGAAGCGCACCAAGCCCGCCAACCTCGAAGACCTGACCGTCCAGGTGGCGATCGTCCGGCCGGGGCCGATCCAGGGTGGAGCGGTCAATCCCTACATCGAGCGCCGCTCGCGCCGGCTCGCCGACCCTTCCTATGAGCCACCCTACGAGCATCCCGCTCTGCGGGAGGTGCTCGCGGAGACGCTCGGCACGATCATCTTTCAGGACCAGGTGATGCAGGTGGCCGAAGCATTCGCCGGCTTTGCCCCCGGCGAGGCCGACGGGTTGCGCCGCGCGATGAGCCGCAAGCGCTCCCAAGAGGCGATGCAAGCCAATCGAGAGCGCTTCATCGCCGGAGCGATCCGCCACAGCGGCGCCGATCCGCGGACGGCCGAGCGCGTCTGGGAGATGGTCTCGGGCTTCGCCGGCTTCGGCTTTCCGAAGGCTCACGCCACCGCCTTCGGCCTGCTTGCCTACCAGTCCACTTGGCTGCGCGTCCACTATGGCCCCGAGTTCCTGTGCGCTCTGCTGAACGAGCAGCCGATGGGCTTCTACGCACCCGACAGCCTCGTGCACGAGGCGCAGCGGCGGGGGATACCGGTGCTCGGGCTCGACGTGAACGCCTCGGGGGTCCTGTGCGAAGTGCAGCCCACCGGCGATCTTCTCGGCGTGCGGCTCGGGCTCGGCTACGTCAAGGGCGCTGTTGCCGAGGAGGTGCGCGAGCTGGTGGAGGAGCGCCGCCGGGGCGGCCCGTTCCGCGACCTGGGTGATCTGGCTGCCCGCACTCGCACATCTCGATCCACGCTCGAGCAGCTGGCCTGGTCGGGAGCATGCGATGAGATCGCGGGCGGACGGCGCCAAGCGTTCTGGCAGCTGGGGATTGCTTCCACAGGGGAGCTCGTCCAAGAGGGGGTCCAGCTGGCGCTGGCGGTCGAGTCGCCCGCCGCCCCAAGCCTGCGTCCGCTCGATCGCCCCCAGCAGGTCCTCGCCGACTACGCCACCAGCGGCGTCAGCGCTCACGATCACTTGATGGCGGCCCTGCGGGACCAGTTGCGCGCCCCGATGCTCACCACCAGCGCCCAACTGGCCCGTATGCCGCACGGCTGCTCGGTCACGGTGGCGGGCATGGTCATCGCCCGCCAGCGCCCGGGGACCGCCAAGGGGACGATGTTCCTGCTGTTCGAGGACGAGTGGGGCGTCGTCAACCTGATCGTGCCCAAGGCGGTCTACGAGGCCCATCGCGCCCTCGCCCGCGCCGAGCCCTTGCTGCTGGCGCGCGGACGCCTGGAGCGCCACGACGCTGTCACCAACGTGATCGTAAGCGAGATCGAGCCGCTCGAGCGCTACCTGGTGGACCCCGAGCGCGAAGACCCCGTGCCGATCGGCGCGAACATGCGGGCGGTCGCGCCGCCCGTGCAGAGCTTCGCCTCGGGGCGGCGAAGGTAGGGCGGCGCCGCTCCGGTCCGGCTAGCCCTCCTGCTTGATCGCCGAGACCTCCACCAGGATCTTGACCTTGTCGGCGACAACCAGGTTGCCTGAGCCGAGCGCGGCGTTGAACTTGATGTCGAAATCGGAGCGGTTGATCTGGGCGCTCGCCGAGACGCCGACGCGGTCCTTGCCTTGGTGATCGGTCTCGGCGCCCTCGAACTCGGCCTTGAAGCTCACCGGGCGGGTGACGCCATGGATCGTGAGGTTGGCGTCGATCTCGAACTCGTCCTCGCCGAGCGGCCTGATCGCGGTGGACTGGAAATCGATCGTGGGGAAGCTCTCGACCTCGAAGAAGTCGGCCGAGCGGAGATGATCGTCGCGCTGAGGCTCGCGCGTATCGACGCTCGCGACATCCACCGTCCCAAACGCGCGCGCGCCCTCGGCGCCGACCTCGAGCGTGCCCTCAAACGTTTTGAACTGCCCCTTGACCGTCGCGATGCCAAGGTGCTTGACGTGGAACTCGACGCTCGAATGGACCGGATCGACCTGCCAGGTGCCCGTCGGGAGCGGCGTCGTAGCTGTGGCTGGGATGGTTGAGGCGGTGGACATCGGATCTCCTTTTGGTCGCGAATGGGGGAATTACCCCCATCGGTGGTTGTCTACGCAACTTATATCAGATGATTGCACACACAATTATACGCCTCACTGCGCACCATCGTCCCCACCAGCCGTTCCCGGCCTGACGCCGGATCGGTCGTTAGCGTTTCGGGGCTGTGAGTCAGCTTTCGATCGAGACGCCCGCCCAGACCGCCGCGTCGGTGGCCCAGGTGGCGGGGCGCATCGACGGGGCCTTGCGCCGCCTCGGCGACGGTTGGATCGAGGGGGAGGTGACGCAGATCAGCGTGCACCGCTCCTCCGGGCACGTCTACCTGACGCTCGCCGACGAGACGGCCAGCCTCGAGGCGTGCATCTGGAAGGGGCGCGCCGCGCGTTGCCGGCCCCTGCCCTCGCGGGGGGATCTCGTGCAAGCCCACTACGAGCGCATCAGCTTCTACGCGCCGCGCGGCGCCACCAAGCTCGTGCTCGACCAGATCCGCCCGACCGGCGACGGCGAGTTGTTGCGCCGTCGCGCCGAGACGCTCGATCGGCTGCGCGCGGATGGGTTGTGCGACCCGCAGCGGCGCAAGCCCC
Source organism: uncultured Solirubrobacterales bacterium (assembly GCA_963753145.1). Lineage (GTDB taxonomy): Bacteria > Actinomycetota > Thermoleophilia > Solirubrobacterales > Solirubrobacteraceae > Palsa-744. Next base: position 1,366,217 of record CAVWAX010000001.1, on the reverse strand, counting down.
TGCCCGCCTTCCCGCGGCGGGTCGGCGTGGTGGCCGCGCGCAACGACGCCAACGTCGATGTCATCGAGGCGCTGCGCAAGCGCTTTCCGCCGCAGGACATCGTGTTCTGTGCGGCCTCCGTACAAGGTGTGCATGCGGTCGGGTCGGTTATCGACGCGCTCGGCCGCCTGCAGGCGCTGGAGGGGGTGGACGTGATCGTCGTGGCGCGCGGGGGAGGCTCGCCCGCCGACCTGCTCGCTTTCGATGACGAGCGACTCTGCCGCGCGATCTTCGCCTGCGCGGCGCCCGTCATCACGAGCATCGGCCACACCAAGGACCGCCCCAACTGCGACCACGTGGCGGCCGCCTACGCACCGGTCCCCGCCAAGGCCGCCGAACTGGCGATTCGCCACTCCGCCGCCGAGCTGCTCGACGAGCTCGATCGCCACCGCGTGGCGTTGGCGCGGGTGCTCGACCGACCCAGGCTGATGGTCGAGCGCATGGGCGAGCTCCTACAGGCCTCGCGCTCACGCGTCACGCGCAAGCGGCTCGATCTGCTCGCGGCCTTGGACCGGCGCTCGGGCGAAGCGATGCGCGAGCTGCGCCGACGACTGAGCACCCGGCGCGAGGCTGTCGATCGGGACGCCGAGCGGATCGCTCCCGCCCTCGAGCGCGCCCTGACGCGCCACGGTGAGCGACTCGCCGCGCTCGGCGCGGTGATCGACGCCAAGGACTTTCGCAGGCGCGGCTGGGTCATGGCAAGCCGCCATGGAGAACCCGTCAAGGGCCTGGCCGACCTGCGTCAGGCCGACACCCTGCGATTGAGCTTCGCCGACGGCGAGGCCACCGCCACGATCGAGGACATCCAGCGAGAGGAGCAACCGTGAGCGCCGAGCAAATCACTTTCGAGCAGGGCTATGAGGAGCTCAAGCGGATCGTTGCCCGGCTCGACGACCCCGAGCTGCCGATCCACGAGATGTTCGAGGGCTTCAGGCGCGGCAAGGGCCTGGAGAAGACCTTGCGCGCCTACCTGCAGGAGCGCGAGGGCGAGCTTGCGGACCTCGAACAGGGCAACAACCTCGCCGAGTTCGAGATCGTCGCCGCGTCGGGCGGCTGAGCGCGGTTCAATTCGCTCTCAGCGGGGCTGGACTACGAGCGCCTGTGTCGCCCTGCCCGCAGGCCCCAGCTCGTCGTGGAGGACGCTCTCGGCCCAGCCGACGCCCCGCGGATGAAGCAGGGTGCGGGCGTCCAGCGCGACCCATTCTCCCTCGGGGCGCCGGTCGAGGGAGATCGCGAGGTCCGCGTTGATGAACAGATAATCCTCGAAGGGCAGCACCGTCGCCACGCCATTGCCGAAGTCGGCGGTCGCCGCCACGCGGGTCAGCGGCGTCAGCGCCCTGTCCGGCAGCACGGGGAAGCGCAGCCGCATCCAGACCTGCGCCGCGCCGCTCGGCACGTGCTTGGAGGCAGTGTCCATCTCGGGCAGCTCTCCGGCGAGCGGGGCGCCTTTCAGAAAGCGCATCTCCATAGCGGTCGCGGCGAAGCTCTTGTGGTCGGACTGCTCCAGGGAGAAGCGCACCGGCTGTCCCTCAGTCGGCCCCGCGAGCGCCGGCGCGCGTGCCGCGCTCACCTGGGCCAAGGCCAGCTCGGGCAGCTTCTGGGGCGTGGCCACCAGACGCAGAGCGCTGGCCCGGCAAACGGTCACCCCGTCGGCCTCGAGCTCGGCAACCAGAGCCTGTACGCGCCTGCCCGGCCGCGAAATGCTCGTTGTGAGCCGTAGCGGCGCCATCGGGACAGGGCGCAAGAACTCGAAGTGAAGGCGCGCGAACACGAGCTCCTCGCCCGGCCCCATCCGCTCGAACTCCGAGGCGATCAGCGCCGCCGGGGCGCCACCGTGCAGGGCGCCCGGGTCCCACGGTCCGCGCGCGTGCTCGGTCGGGACGAACCGCTCGCCCTCGGCCACGAAGATGCTCTCGCTCACGCCGGCAACTGAGCGGCGAAGGCCGCGAGCTTGTCGGGGTCGCGCAACGGCGCGCCGTGTCCGAAGCAGACCAGATTCGGCCTCAAGGCCGCCATGCGACGGGCTGAGGCGCGATTCTGGGCCGGGTCGATCGCAAATGCGTGCGGCGGCTCGTGCAAGCCGGGGACGCCGGTCAGCAGGTGCATGTTGTTGAGCACGTCGCCCAGGATCAGCACGCGGTCGCGCTCGCGCCAGAAGGCCACGTGGCCGTGCGTGTGCCCGGGGGTCTCGAGCACCGTGAAGCCGGCGACCTCGTCGCCCTCACCCAGGACCCTGGCGACCGGGTGGGGTGGGCCCACCCAGTAGCGCTCCTGGACTCGTTTCAGCCAGGCCGGCGCGCCCGGGCCGGTGACTTTGCCGGGGTTCTCCATCGCCGGCACGTCGCCCTGACCGCACCACAGGGGGATGCCAAGGCGCTCGCAAACGACGTGGCTGCAGCCCTGATGGTCGGGGTGCACGTGGGTCAGGGCGTGCGCGCTCAGCGTGTGGCCGGAGATCTGCTTGAAGATGCGTTTCTCGGCTTGCCTGGTGGCGGCGTCGATCAAGACGTCGCCGACCACATACACGTTGATCGCGTTCGGCGGGAAGCCACTGAGCATGTAGACGTCCTCGGCGAGCTGCTTCATCGCTTCCTCCCGCAATCGGTTCTCACGCGAAGACCACCGGTCGCGCGCGAAGGCTGTGTCAGTCGCGCGAGCGCTCCCAGGAGAACCCGCGCACGGCGAAGTAAACACCGAACACGCCCCACAGCGCGATCACGGCGAGGGCCGACAGGTTCGAGCTGAGGCTCTCGCCCGTCACCATCGCGCCCGAGAGCCCGTCGATCAGCGGCTTCAGGGGCAGGGCTTCGGCGATGTGGCGCACGAACGCGGGGGCTTTGGTCGAGTCGAACACGTAAAAGGACACGAACACGACCGGCAAGAACACGGCGTTGACATAAGCGGCGGTCGACTCGAAGTTGGGGATCGCGTGCGCGAAGGCCACGCCGAGCGCGGCGAAGCAGACGACGCCGACGAGCACGAACACGATCAGCTCGCCCCAATCGACGGGCCAGCCGAGGCCGAAGAAGAGCCTGCCGGCGACGGTGATGATCGCGATCTGCAGGGCCGTGTTCGTGACCGCGTTGCCGGCCACGCCGCCGAAGTAGGAGATGGTGGGCAGCGGCGTGCCCCTGATGCGCTTGAGCACGCCCCGCTCGCGCAGGAACACGACGTTGTAGGCGAGCGCGGTGAACGTCGTCAACATCACGCTCATCCCCGCGATCGCGGGTACGAGCAGGTCGAGGTCGTGCTGGTTGCCTTGCAAGATCGCCCCGCCCGCCGCCAAAAACAGCAGGGGCAGCGCGAAGTTGAAGAACGCGGCGCTCGGGTTACGCCAGAACATGTGGCGCTCCAAGCGGTACTGGCGCCAGGTGAGGGTCAGGGCGTCAGGCATCGGCGGTCAGCTCCAGGTAGGCATCCTCCAAGGTGGGGCGCCCGACGCTCAGCTCCTCGAGTTGCTCGCCGCGCTCCAAGGCCTCGGCGGTCAGCTCGTGCAACGTGCGCGTCGGGTCCTCGCTCTCGAGCTCGACCGGCTCGCCGGCTGAGTTGCGATAGGCGATTCGGTAGTGGGTCGCCCCGGCGCTGAGTGTGCGCGGGGGACCGATGGCGAGCACGCGTCCGTCCTTGACGATCGCCACCCTGTCGGCGAGAGCTTGGGCCTCGTCGAGGTAGTGGGTTGTGAGCAGGATCGTCTTGCCCAAGGACTTCAAGGAGCGGATCGTCTCCCAAGCGGCGCGTCGCGCCTCGGGGTCAAAGCCGGTGGTCGGCTCGTCCAGGAAGATCAGCTCCGGGTCGCCGACGAGGGCCAGCGCGAAGTCCAGGCGTCGCAGCTGCCCGCCCGAGAGCTTGCGTGTGCGCACGTCGGCCTTCTCCCCCAAGCCCATCAGGCTCAACACCTCCCCGACGTCGCGCGGCCGCGGATAGAAGCGAGCCCAGTGGCTGAGCGCCTCGCGCGGCGTCAGCTGGCCGTAGATCCCTCCGCTCTGCAACACGATCCCGACGCGCCTTCGCAACGCGAGCTCGCGCCTGAGCGGGTCGTGGCCGAGCACCGACACCGTGCCCGAGCTTGGTTGGCGATAGCCCTCCAGGATCTCCACGGTCGTCGTCTTGCCCGCTCCGTTTGGGCCGAGCAGGCCGAACACCTCGCCGCGCTGCACCTCGATGTCGATGCCCCTGACGGCCTCGAAGGAGCCGTAGCTCTTGTGCAGGCCGCGAACCTCGATCGCGACGTCGCTCACCAATGGACTCCGCGCATCAGGTTCGCCATCGCGAGCTGCTCCAGGGAGGCGCGCTCCTCCGTGTCGGCCTCCCCGCGCGAGGCGGCCGAATCGGGGAACACCTTGTAGGCGAGGTGCAGGATGCGGTCGACCACGCCCGGCGCCACGGCGTAGAGCACCTCGCCGGTCGTGCCCAAGGTGGTGCCCATGTGCTTGGGGCGCGTGCGCACAGCCTCGCAAATCATGTCCGCGGCCTCCTCGGGGGTGATCGTGGGGAAGGCGTCATACAGTTTCGTGGGCGCGATCATCGGGGTTCTGACCAAGGGCATGTGGATCGTGGTGAAGGTGACCCCGTCGCCGATCACCTCGCTGGCGACGACCCGCGTGAAGGCGTCGAGCGCGGCCTTCGAGGCGACGTAGGCCGAGAAGCGTGGCGGGTTGGTCTGTACGCCGATCGAGGAGATGTTCACGATGTGGCCGAAGCCTCGCGCCCGCATCTGGGGCAAGAGGCCGATGATCAGCTTGACGGCGCCGAAGTAGTTGAGCTGCATCGTCCGTTCGAAGTCGTGGAAGCGCTCGTAGCTGAGCGCGATCGAGCGCCTGATCGAGCGTCCCGCGTTGTTGACGAGCATGTCGACGTGGCGATGATCGTCTTTGATGCGCTCCAAGAGGCGGTCGATCTCCTCCATGTCGGAGATGTCCGCTGCATACACGTAGGCGATCCCGCCCGCCGCGACGATCTCGGCGCGTGTCTCCTCGAGCTTCTCCACGTTGCGCGCCACCAGCAGGGGAACGCCGCCCGCCGCCGCCACCTTGATGGCGGTCGCCCGGCCGATGCCCGAGGAGGCTCCGGTGATCAAGATGCGCTTGCCCTTGATCGCCTGGCCCAGGGTTCGTCCGCGGCTGATGCTGGGGTCCATCTCGCGCTCCCAGTAGTCCCACAGCTGCACCGCGTACTCGCGCAGCGCCGGGGGATGCTCCCACGGCGAGCCGGCCAGCACGCGCTCGGCCTGGCGCGTGTCGAAGGTGGGCACCAGATCGATGTGTTCGAGCACCTCGTCGGGGATCCCCAGCTCGCGCAAGGTCAGCTTGCGGGCTTGGCGCAAGGGCGGCGCCTTCATCAGCAGCGACAGCGGCGCGGTCGGGATCGCGCCCAGCAGGCGCTTGTCCACGCTCACCGCAAAGCGCGGGGCGTGCGCGGCGGCGGCCAGGTCGTTGATCACCTCGTCCACTTTCTGCGGTCCGGGGTAGGTCAGGTGGAACGCTTGGCCGTCGAGGTTTGCCCGATGGGCGATGTGGTCGAGCGCCCCCGCGACCCAATCGACGGGCACGATGTTGGTGTTACCCAGATCCAGGCCCACCAGCGGCATCCATTGGGGCACGAGCTGGCGCATCCGCTGGATCGCCTTGAAGAAGTAGTAGGGACCGTCGATCTTGTCCATCTCGCCCGTCTTTGAGTCTCCGACCACGATCCCCGGGCGGTATACGCGCCATGGGACCAGGGCTTGCTCGCGAACCGTTCGCTCGGCCTCGAACTTGGTCGCGTGATAGGGCGAGGGCAAGCGTTGACCCTCGTCGAACTGGTTCTCGCCGAACACGCCTTTGTAGGCGCCGGCCACCGCGATCGAGGAGACGTGATGGAAGCGCTCGGCTCTGATGGCGGCCGCAAGCTCCAGGGCGTGGTTTGTGCCGCCGACGTTGACCGCCATGTCAAGCTCGACCGGCGCCGTCATGTCGTACACGGCTGCCAGGTGGAAGAAATGCTCGACCGAGCCTTCGAGCTCGGAGATGCGCTCGTCGGCCAATCCCAAGAGGGGCATGCGCAGGTCGCCGATCGCGGGATGGATGCGCCTGCTGACGGTCGCCTCCGAGACCGTTTCCCAATGCTCGATCAGCTCGTCCAGGCGTCCCAGCGAGTCTTCGCGCACGAGCACGTGGATCTTGCCCCTGCGCTCCAGCAGGCGCTCGACCAGCCTGCGGCCGATGAAGCCGGTGGCTCCGGTCACGAAATAGCTCATCTCATCTCCCGCGGTTCGATCAGTCGAGGATAGTCCCAAGCGCGTCGTCGCCGTGGCGAGCCGGCCGGACTGTTGTCCGCAATCGGACACCCCGCGCGCGCGGGACATCCCCAGTTGCGCTCATGCTCCCGCGCCGGCTCCTCCGCGCCCTTCGCCGCCCGCGAAGCGCGCCGCGCCCGCGATCGCGTCGGCGAACACGTCGGGGCCGGCCTTGGACTCGAGCACCAGGCCTTCCTCCAGGCTCATCCCGAGGCCCTCGATCGCGGCACGCCTGTCGGCGAGCATCGTGCGTTGGGGGAAGCGGGCCAGGTTGTTGGCCAGTTCGATCGCCCTGTCCAGGTGCTCGCCCTCGCCGACCACCTCTGTCAGCAGGCCCATCGCGTGGGCCTCGGCCGCGTCGACGATGCGCCCGGTCAGGATCAGATCCAGCGCGCGCCCGAGGCCCACGACGCGGGGCAGTCGCTGCGTGCCGCCGTCGATCAGGGGCACTCCCCAGCGACGCTCCGGGTAGCCGAGCCGCGATCCCTCGGTGGCGATGCGCAAATCGCACCACAGCGCCAGCTCCAGGCCGCCGGCCAGGGCGTAGCCGGAGATTGCCGCGATTGTCGGCTTCGAGGGCGTTAGGCGCGTGAAGCCCATCGGCCCGCCCTCGGCCATCAGGCGATCCGCGAACGTGTCGATCGCCTTGAGGTCGGCGCCCGCACAGAACGCGAGGCCGCCGGCGCCGCACAGGACCATGGCGCGCGCGTCGGCTTCGCCCTCGAAGCGCATCAGCGCCTCGTGCAAGGCCACGGCCGTGGGTCCGTCCACCGCGTTGCGCCGCTCTGGGCGCTCGATGCTGACCACGGCAGCGTGGCCGCGGCGCTCGTAGGAGACGGGGCCCGGTGCTACCAACCGCCGCGCCAGCGCGCGTCGCCGACGCGCGCTTTCTGGGCGGCTTTGCGGGCGTCTTTGCGCTTCTCCAGGCGCCACTGCAAGAGGCTCATGAGCAGCACGAAAGTGGGGAAAAAGATGATCAGGATGAAGCCCGCGTTGGTGACCACCTTGTCGTTGGTGGCGCCGTAGAAGCCACGCCCGTCGTTGTACGCAAAGGCCGCCGGGGCGAGCGCGAGCAGGAGGAAGGCGGAGGCACATAGGCTGGCGAGCAGGCGGCGCATTGCGCGAGATCTTACCCCAGGCGTCCCCGGCTCGCTCGACACCGCCGCCGGCCCCTCGGTCCTACCATGCCTCGCGTGGCACTGTTGATCGCATCGGACCTGCACAAGGACATGGCCGGCAAGCCCCTGATCGGCGGGGTGTCCTTCAAGCTGGAGCGTCGCGAACGGCTCACGATCGCGGGGCGCAACGGCGCGGGCAAGACGACCCTGCTGCGCATGATCGCGGGCGAGGACACGATCGACAAGGGCGAGCTGAGCGTCGCCAAGGGCGTGCGCATCGCGTTGCACGACCAGCGTCCGCCGCGCGACCGCGAGATGTCGCTGCGCGATTACGTGCTCTCGGGCTGCGCCGAGGAGCTGGCCGTCGAGCAGCAGCTTGCTTCGCTGGAGCGCGAGATGAGCGAGGGCGCCGGCGACGACGCTCTGTTCGACCGCTATGCCAGGGCCCAGGCGCGTTTGGAGTCCTTGGGCGGCTACCTTTGGCGCGACAGGGCCACCGTGATGACACGCGGGCTGGGGTTCTCCGAGGCCGACCTGGGGCGCGGCCTCGACAGCTTCTCCGGCGGTCAGCTGACCCGTGCTTCGCTGGCCCGCGCCTTGGCCACCAGCGCGGATGTGCTGCTGCTGGACGAGCCCACCAACCATCTCGACATCGAGTCGCTGGAGTGGCTGGAGCAGACGCTCGTCGATCTGGACGCCGCGGTCCTGCTCGTCGCCCACGATCGCTGGTTCCTGGAGGCCGTCGGGACGGCGGTGCTCGAGCTCTACGGCGGCGCGAACGGGGGCCCGTCGCGTTCGCGCTTCTTCGCGGGAACGTGGCACAACTGGCGCCGCGAGCAGGCGGCGCGTGAGATGGCGCTCGGTAAGGCGATCGACAAGCAGCAGGCCGAGATCGCGCGCATGGAACGCTTCGTGGAGCGCTTCAGGGCAAAGGCGACCAAGGCCCGCCAAGCCCAGTCGCGGGTCAAGCAGCTGGCCAAGATCGAGCGCATCGAGCGCGATCCTCGCGACGCGGCCGCCTTGGAGTTCTCGTTCAAGCCGGCCGAGCGCACCGGGCGCGTGATCTTCGAGTTGCGCGACGCGCGCATCGAGGTGGGGGGAGGGGGGATGAGCTCTGGATCCAGTTCCCACCCACCCCGCTCCGCCGACGGGCGTGCTTTGCGCGAAACACCGGCGAGGGGGGCTGGGGCCGGGGCGCCGGTGGTGTTGCTGGAAGACGCCGAGTTGTGGCTGGAGCGCGGCGAGCACGTCTCCTTGGTGGGGCCCAACGGGGCCGGCAAGACGACTCTGATCGAGACCTTGGCGGGTGTGCGGGCGCTCGCGGCGGGTCGGCTCTCGACGGGCCACAACGTGAGCGTCGGCTATCTCTCCCAGCACGCCGAGGAGCTCGGCGCGGGCGGCCCTCCGGGTCAGACCGTGGCCGAGGCCGCCGCGCGTGCGACGGGCCTCTCTCCCAACAAGGCGCGCGCGCTGGTGGGTCGTTTCCTGTTCTCGGGCGAGGCGGCCGAGAAGCCTTTGGATGGACTCTCGGGCGGGGAGCGCCGGCGGCTGTCGCTTGCGATTTTGATGAACGGCACGCCGCGTCCGCCCAACGTGCTGATCTTGGACGAGCCCACCAATCACCTCGATTTGGAGAGCCGCGAGGCTTTGGAGGACGCTTTGCGCTCCTTCGAAGGGGCGATCCTGCTTGTCTCCCACGATCGCGCTCTGCTGGACGCCGTGGGCACGCGCACGGTGGCGATCGAGGACGGTGCGCTGCGCAGCTACGTGGGCGGCTGGCCCGAGTACGTGCGGGTCCGCGAAGAGCGGCTTGCCTCAGGCGGCGAAGTCCCGGCGCCCACAGCCGCTCGTCCCAAGCTGGAGCAGGAATCCAAGCAGGCGCGCCCCAAGAAGGTCAAGCCGAAGGAGCCGTCCAAGAATCGGCTGCGCGAGCAGGACAAGGCCGAGCTGGCGGTCGAACAGGCCGAGGCGGCTCTGCAGAGCCTGGAAGACGAGCTGGCCGACCCGGCGGCGTGGGCCAGCAAGTACGAGGCCGCGAAGTCCGAGGCGAGGCACACGGCCGCCAAGCGAGCCGTCGAAGCCGCGTATGAGCGGCTCGGCGCCTTGGTCAACTGATTAAAAAACAGGCGCCGGGGCTCTCTGACCTGAATGACGAGTACCCCGGCGCCTGCCAACCAACCCTCGTTTCGGTCGGGTTAGGACCGAATGGGCTTACGCAGTATAGCGGAAAAATGTCCAGTTGTGGGAAACGCTGCATGACTTCTTGCAAGAAGCCGCATATTGCGGGAATTTGTACGTTGACGAGCCCATTTTTGGGGGGCGCGGCGCGGCCAACTAGACTGGATCGCGTATGAGGAGCCTGTCGTGGACCGCTTGAAGACGCTGCGTAACGTGGCGATCGTCGCGTTGATCGCCGCCGCGGTCGAGTTCCTGCCGGGTGGAGGCCAGGTGGCCGAAGCGTTCGCGGCCGCGCTGTGGGTTGTGTTCGCGGCCGGCTTCGCCTACTTCGCCTATCGCCTCTATCGCGAACGGCACGTCGACCTATACGGTCTCGGCGACCGCCACCGCGCTTTGCTCTACGGCGCGCTGGCGCTCGGCATTCTGGTCGCGGCTTCGCGCTCGCGCATGTGGCTCACGAGCTTCGGCGAGTTCGTGTGGTTTGTCTTGGTTGGTCTCGTCGTGTACACGCTGTTGGCCGTCTACCGCTACGCGCGCACCTATTGAGCGACTCGACCCAGCAGGGACAGACAAGCCTGGCTGAGCAGCGGCGCGCGCTACCCGACCGGCCGGGCGTCTATTTGTTTCGCGACGCGCGCGGCCGCGTGATCTACGTCGGCAAGGCCAAGTCGGTGCGCAAGCGCGTCGCCTCGCACTTTTCCAAGGCCCAGGTGCCGTCGAGCCCCGGGCACGCGGAGATGGTGGCCGCGGTCGACGCGATCGAGTGCATCGTCGTGGCCAGCGAGGCCGAGGCGCTCTTGGCCGAGCAGAGCTTCATCAAGCAGTACCGCCCGCGCTTCAACATCCGGCTGCGCGACGACAAGTCCTATCCGTTCATCGCCATCTCCCTCGACGAGGATTTTCCGAGGGTCTACTTCACCCGCGAGCGCCACCGCCCGGCGCGAGCCTATTTCGGCCCATATTCCAACGCCAAGCGCGTGCGCTCGACGCTCGAGGTGCTGGCCAAGGTGTTCATGTACCGCTCTTGTACCGGCGCCGAGCCGGGGCGGCGCAGCGGCAGTCCGTGCTTGGACTACTACATCAAGCGGTGCGAGGCGCCCTGTGTCGGCCATGTGTCCAAGGAGGACTACCGCCACAGCATCGACGGTGTGATCGACTTCCTCTCGGGCCGCTTCAGCTCCATCGAGCGAGACCTGGAGCGGCGCATGTTGGCGGCCTCTCAGGATCTCGACTACGAGCAGGCGACGCTCGAGCGCAACCGTTTGCGCGCGGTGCGCTCCTTGATGGAACGCCAGCGCGTGGCCAAGGAGTCGATCGGCACTTTTGACGCGGTCGCGGTTGCCGTGGACGGGCGCGACGCCAACGCGCAGGTCTTCCAGGTGCGCGACGGGGTGCTCTCAGATCGCCAATCGTTCTATCTCTCCAACGAGACCGAGCGCGCGATCGGCGAGGTGGGGGAGGAGTTCATGCTCCAGTACTACGGCGGGCCGACCTCGATCCCGGCCTTGCTGGTCGTCCAGGGCGAGTTGGCCGACAGGCCCGTGCTCGCCGAGGCGCTGTCGCGCAGGCGCGACGGCCCGGTCGAGCTGAGGGCCTCCGAGCGCGGCGACAAGCACCGCATCCTCGAGTTGGCTCACCGCAACGCCCTGCTGGCGCTCGATCAGGAGCGGTTGCGCGACGAGCGCCGCCATCAACGTCGCGCCGAGGCCCTGGAGGGACTGCAGCTCGCCCTGGGCTTGGACACGGTGCCGGTCAGGATCGAGTGCTTTGACATCTCCAACCTGGGCGGCACCCATACGGTCGCCTCGATGGTCGTGTTCGAGGCGGGGGCGCCCAAGAAATCGGACTATCGACGCTTCAAGATCCGCACGATCGAAGATCGCACCGGCCCTGACGACTACGCGTCGATGAACGAGGTGCTCTCCAGGCGCTACGCCCAATGGGAGCATCAGGCCGACTTCTCGCCGCACGACCCTTCCTACGATCCAAGCTTCGCGTCGCTGCCAAACGTGGTCGTGATCGACGGCGGCAAGGGCCAGCTCGCGGCCGGTCTGGAGCCGTTGGCCGGCTTTCGCGAGCGCGGCGTCGCCGTGATCTCGCTGGCCAAGCGCGTCGAGGAGGTGTTCCTGCCCGGTCGATCCCAGCCACTTGTGCTCGACCACTCGACGCCCGAGCTGCAACTGCTGCAGCGCATCCGCGACGAGGCCCACCGCTTCGCGATCACCCACCACCGCGCCCGTCGCGACAGCGCGATGACGGGCTCGCTGCTCGACGATCTGCCCGGCATCGGCCCGGCGCGCAAGCGAGCTCTGCTCAACCACTTCGGCTCACCGGAGGCGATCTTGGCAGCCTCGCGCGAGGAGCTCCAAGGCGTGTCGGGAGTGCCGGCCAAGACGGCGCGCGATATCCACGCTCTGTTGCACCGCGCCGGCTGAGCGGCTCGTTCTCCCGCCGCGCGCGCCACAATAGGCCGAGATGGCCGCCACGAGGCCCGTGCCCCCCGAGCCGGCAAGCGGACCGACGATCGCGTCGCGTCTGCAAGACCTCGTCGTCATCACGGGCTATTCGGGCGCCGGCAAGTCGACGGCGATGAACGTGTTCGAGGACGCGGGCTACTTCTGCGTGGACAACCTGCCCCCGGAGATGATCCGCTCGCTGGTCGAGCTGTTCGTGCACGAGGGCTCCAAGGTCGAACGGGCGGCTGTTGTCTCCGATGTGCGCGGGGGGGTCTACTTCGAGGCGCTCACCGCCGTGATCGAGGACCTGAAGGCGATGGGCATAACCCATCACGTGTTGTTCCTGGAGGCAGGTGAGCAGACGCTCTCGACGCGCTACAAGGAGACTCGCCGGCGCCATCCCTTGGCGCCCGAGGGCAGTGTCGCCGCCGGCGTGGCCTCCGAGGGCGCGCTGCTCGAGCCCCTGCGCTCGCGGGCGGACCTCGTCATCGACACGACCGGCATGTCGGCCGCGATGCTGCGCTCGCGCATCGCCGACGAGCTCTTGCCGCGCCAAGCCGCCGGGCGCTTGGCGCTGACATTCATGAGCTTTGGCTTCAAGCACGGGCCCCCGCGCGAGGAGGATCTGGCGTTCGACGTGCGCTTCCTGCCCAATCCCCATTACGAGCACGACCTGCGCCAGCTGACCGGCCACGACGAGCGCGTCGTCCAGTACATCGCGCGTGACGGTCGCTTGGAGGAGTTCCTGGAGCGTTTGCACGCCCTGCTCGACTTCCTGTTGCCCGAGTACGTAGCCGAGGGCAAGGCGCATCTTGTAATCGCGATCGGCTGCACCGGCGGGCGCCACCGCTCGGTCGCGATCGCCGAGCACCTGGCCGATCGCTATCGCGACCGCGACGAGCTCACCGTCGCCGTGACCCACCGCGACATCGACAAGCGCTCGCGCGATTCCTAGCGAGGCGCGAGTCGAGCGCCGGGGAATGCGTTGATTGGTTGGCGGGTAGGCGTTCAGTGGCCATGGAGTGAGCCACTGATAGCCTTCCCCGCCCGCGCCGGGCAAGGGAGCGATCCTCCCGAGGCCCGGCATCATTCGTTTTGATTGGAGGCCTTGAATGTCCGTACGCGTGGGAATCAACGGCTTCGGTCGGATCGGCCGAAACGTGTTCCGCGCCGCTATGGCTCGGGGGGACGTACACGAGATCGAGTGGGTGGCCGTCAACGATCTCACCGACTGTCGCACACTGGCCCATCTGCTCAAGTACGACTCGATCTTGGGGCCCTATCCCGGCGAGGTGGAGGCCAAGGACGAGCGTACGATCGTGGTCGACGGTCGCGAGCTGAAGGTGCTCGCCGAGCGCGATCCCGGCGCCCTGCCGTGGGGTGAGTTGGGGGTGGACGTGGTGATCGAGTCCACCGGCCTGTTCACAGACCGGCCCAACGCCGCCAAGCACCTGGCCGGTGGCGCCAAGAAGGTCGTGATCTCCGCTCCCGCGACCGATCCGGATGTGACCGTGGTGCTCGGCGTCAACTTCGACGAGGCCTATGACCGCGACGCCCACGACGTCATCTCCAATGCGTCCTGCACCACGAACTGCCTGGCCCCCGTGGCCAAGGTGTTGGTGGACACCGTCGGGGTCAAGCACGGTCTGATGACCACTATCCACGCCTACACGGCCGACCAGCGCCTGCAGGATCTGCCTCACAAAGACCTGCGCCGAGCGCGCGCGGCCGCGATCAACCTGATCCCGGCCTCCACCGGCGCGGCCAAGGCGATCGGCCTGGTCGTTCCCGCGCTTCAGGGCAAGCTGCACGGTTTCGCTGTGCGGGCGCCGGTGCCCACGGGCTCGGTGGTCGATTTGACCGTCGAGTGCGAGCGTGCGACCACCGTCGATGAGGTCAACGCGGCGCTCAAGGCCGCTTCCGAGGATGGTCCGTTGGCGGGTCTGCTCGCCTACACCGAGGACCCGATCGTCTCGACCGACATCGTCTCCTCGCCGTACTCTTCGATCGTCGATTCCCAGCTGACGGCCGTGATCGACGGGACGATGCTCAAGGTCGTCGCTTGGTATGACAACGAGTGGGGCTACTCCAACCGCCTCGTGGACCTCGTCCAGCGAGTCCTGTGAAGTCGATCGACCAACTCGACGTGCGGGGCAAGCGCGTGCTCGTGCGCGTCGACTTCAACGTGCCGATGCGCAAAGAGGGCGACGGCTCGTGGGCGGTCGCCGACGACACGCGCATCGTGCAGGCCCTGCCGACGATCGAAGAGCTGCGCTCGGCCGGCGCGCGACTCGTTCTGGTCTCTCACCTCGGCCGCCCGGAGGGCAGACCGGAGGCCGACCTGTCCCTGGCTCCGGTCGCCGAGCGCTTGCGCGAGCTCACCGGCGCAAAGGTCACGCTCGCGCCCGAGGTCGTCGGTCCGCGCGCGCAGGCCTTGGCCGAAGATCTCGGGGAGGGGGAGATCCTGTTGCTCGAGAACGTTCGCTTCGAGCCGGGGGAGACCGCGAATGCCCCCGACTTGGCGCGTGCGCTGGCGGAGCTGGCCGATGTCTACGTCAACGACGCATTCGGCGCCGCCCATCGCGCGCACGCGAGCACCGCGGGGGTCGCCCACCTGCTGCCCTCGGCGGCGGGACGCTTGCTCGAACGCGAGGTGAGCACCCTCACGGGCATCCTCGAGAACCCGGGACGCCCGCTCGTGGCCGTCATCGGCGGCGCCAAGGTGGCCGACAAGATCGGCGTGATCGACCGCTTCTTGCAGCTGGCCGATGTCGTGATGATCGGCGGCGCGATGTGCTTTCCGTTCCTACGCGCGCAGGGTCACGAGGTTGGCGAGTCGCTGTGCGGCGAGCAGGACACCGAGCACGCCCGCAAACTGCTCGCCCAAGCCAGCGACACCCACCTGCCTCAGCCCGGCCGTGCCCGTCTGCTCGTGCCCAGCGACCTGGTGATCGGCGATCGCCTTGCCGACGATGCCGAGCACCGGGTGCTGGCGGGGGTCGAGGTGCCCCAAGGCTGGATGGGTCTCGACATCGGTCCTGAGACGATCGAGCGCTACGGCGCCGAGATCGCGGCGGCGGGAACAGTCTTTTGGAACGGTCCGATGGGTGCCTTCGAGTACGAGCCGTTTGCGCAGGGCACGCGCGCGGTCGCCCAGGCGGTCGCTCGCGCCCACGGCGTGACCGTCGTGGGCGGTGGCGACTCGGCCGCCGCGCTCGCCCACTTCGGCTTGGAGGACCAGGTCGATCACCTCTCCACCGGTGGCGGCGCAACACTGGAGCTGGTCGAGGGTCGCGCGCTGCCCGGGGTGCAGGCGCTGCAAGGCGCCGGGATTCTCTGATGGCCGCAGACGGCCGGACCCCGCTGATCGCGGGCAACTGGAAGATGTACAAGACCGAGGCCCAGGCCGAGGAATACATCCAGGCCCTGCTGCCGCGCGTCTCAGCGGTCAGCGGCGTGGACATCGCGATCTGCGTGCCGTTCACCGACCTGCGCGCGATGGTGGACAGCGCTCGCGGCTCGCGCGTGGAGGTGTACGCCCAGAACATGCACCACGAAGCCGAGGGAGCCTTCACCGGCGAGATCTCCGCCGCGATGCTCACGGAGCTTGACGTCGGCGGCGTGGTGCTCGGTCATTCCGAGCGTCGGGAACTGTTCGGCGAGACCGACAAGGCGCTCGCTCAGAAGGTGCCCGCGGCCCTGGAGGCCGGCTTGACGCCGATCCTGTGTGTGGGGGAGACCGAGAGCGAGCGCGAGGCGGGCGAGACCGAGCGCAAGTTGCGCCACCAGATCGCCGAGGACCTCGCGGGGGTCTCCGAGGAGCGCCTGGCCGAGGTGACGATCGCCTACGAGCCGATCTGGGCGATCGGAACCGGTCAGGTCGCCACGCCCGCGCAAGCCCAGGAGGCGATCGCGTTCGTGCGGGCGCTCGTCGGCGGACGCTCCGCCGAGGCCGCCGAGCGCGTGCGGATCCTCTACGGCGGCTCGGTCAAGCCTGAGAACGCGGCGGAGCTCCTGGCCCTCGCAGACGTCGATGGGGCGCTGGTCGGCGGGGCTTCGCTGCAGGCCGAGTCGTTCGCCGAAATCGTGGCCGCGGCCCAGCCATGACCGCTCGGCAAGGGCACGCAGCCAGCGTCTGTCTGGTCGTGCTCGACGGGTGGGGCCTGGCCGACCCAGGCCCGGGCAATGCGGTGTCGCTTGCCTCGACGCCGGTGTTCGACGAGCTGTGGGCCGGCTACCCGCACACCACGCTGACCGCGTGCGGGGCCGCGGTGGGCCTGCCGGAAGGGCAGATGGGCAACTCCGAGGTCGGCCACCTCAACCTGGGGGCGGGCGCGGTCGTCAAGCAGGACCTGGTGCGCATCGACGAGGCCGTCGCCGATGGTTCGCTGACCGAGAACCCCGTGTTGCGCGCGGCCTTCGCGGGGGCGCCGCGCGTACACCTGATCGGCCTCGTCTCCGACGGCGGCGTGCACTCCTCGCTCGAGCACCTGCGCGCCCTGATAGCGCTCGGTGAGCAGGTCGCGCCGGGCGTGGACCTCGTGGTGCATGCCTTCACCGATGGGCGTGACACCTTGCCTCACGCCGGAGTTGGCTATCTGGCCGAGCTCGATCGAACCGCTGGGATGCGGGTCGGCTCGGTCGTGGGTCGCTACTGGGCGATGGACCGCGACCGTCGCTGGGAGCGCACCCAGCGCGCCTACGACATGCTCGTGCATGGCCGCGCGCCTCACCATGCCGATAGCGGTGAGCGGGCCGTGAGCGAGGCGTATGAGCGCGGCGAGACCGACGAGTTCGTGGAGCCCACGCTGGTCGGCGAGGAGGCGCGTATCCGGCCCGGCGACAGCGTGCTTTGCTTCAACTTCCGCCCGGACCGCATGCGCGAGATCGTGATGGCGTTGGCCGAGCCGGGCTTCGCGGAAGTCGAGCGCGGCGGCGCCGAGCCGGTGGCGCGGCTGGCGACGCTGACCGAGTACGAGGAGGGCTGGCCTTATCCGGTCGCGTTTGCGCCGGCGCGCCCCCAGATCACGCTCTCGCGCGTGATCGCCGACGCCGGCTTGCGCCAATTGCACGTGGCCGAGACCGAGAAGTATCCGCATGTGACCTACTTCTTCAACGGTGGCCAGGAGACGCCCTGTGAGGGGGAGCGCCGCGAGCTGGTGCCCTCGCCACGCGACGTGCCCACCTATGACCACAAGCCGCAAATGAGCGCGCGCGAGGCTGCCTCGGCGTTCGTGTCGGCTTGGAGCGAGGATCCGGATGGGTTTCGCTTCGGAGTCATCAACTTCGCCAATGCCGACATGGTCGGGCACACCGGTGTGATCGCGGCCGCCGTGCAGGCGATCGAGACGGTTGACGCCTGCCTTGGGCAGATCGTCGAGGCGGTCGCGCGGGGTGGCGGCGTGTGCGTGGTGACCGCCGACCACGGCAACGCCGACCACATGCTCGAGCCCGACGGCTCACCCAACACGGCGCACTCGCTCAACCCGGTTCCCTTGATCGTGACCTCGCCCGAGGTCGAATTGCGCGCCCAGGGCGGTATCCTCGCGGACGTGGCGCCGACCGTGCTCGAGCTGCTTGGGGTCGATCAGCCTGTCCAGATGACCGGGAGATCGCTTCTCTCAGGCCGGCAATCGAGCGTGGAGAGCTAGGAGAGACGATGGAGACCGACACCAAGGACACACTGAGCGCTGTCGTGCAGACGCTTCTGGAGGACGGCGCGACACCCAACGGCAACGCTTCCGCGGAGAGCGTCGATACGAGCGCGAAGCGTCCTGACCGCGGGCGCCGCTCGCGCCGCGTGCTCGGCCTGGCGTTCATGGGCGCCGGCATCAATCACTTCTTGATGCCCAAGGCATACGAAGGGATCGTGCCGCCGAGCCTGCAAGGGCGCGCAAAGGACGTCGTGGCGATCAGCGGCGTGGCTGAGTTCGCCGGCGGCCTCGGCGTGCTCCTGCCCTGGACGCGCCGGCCCGCAGGGCTCGGCTTGATCGCATTGCTGGTCGCGGTGTTTCCAGCAAACCTCTACATGGCTCGCACCCCGGAGCGCTTCGCCAAGATCCCGCGCTGGGCCTTGTATGGACGGCTGCCGCTGCAGCCGCTGATGATGTGGTGGGCCTGGAGGGCTACCCAGCGGCGCGGCTGACACGTCGTCAAGGGCTCGGTTGACAGGGATTTCCAGCTCTGACGCTGCTATGTTCGAGTTAGCACTCAGCTAGTTTCGATTGCCATTATGTCCACCGCAACCGCAACCGCGACGGTCCTCAAGCTCGCTCCAGGCAAGGAGCAGGGCCTGGCAGAGCACGACTGCCTCAGCGAGGCTGAGCTTCGCGCCTGGCGCGGATTGCTGCGAGCGCACGCGTCGCTGGCCAAGCGTTTGGAGAGTCGCCTCGAGCGCGAGCACGGCTTGCAGCTCAGCTCCTATGAGGTGCTCCAGCATCTGATGGACGCGCCGGCCGGCAAGATGCGCATGTGCGACCTGGCCGAGCACGTCCAGCTCTCGCGCAGCGGCCTCACGCGGCTGGTGGATCGCTTGGAGCGCGACGAGCTGCTCGGCCGCTGCACTTGCCAGCACGACGCGCGCGGTGCCTACGCTTGCCTGACCGAAGCAGGCCGCGAGCGCCTCGATGCCGCCCGCGGCACCCATAGGGCGGTGGTGCGTGAGCACTTCCTCTCCCACTTCTCAGAGTCCGAGCTGGAGGCGCTCGGACAGATGTGGGAGCGCGTCACAGCCGGCTGCTGTCACGCCTGACCCGCCGGCGCCCACGGAAGTGGGCCACAACAAAGACACCGATCGCGATCAACACGGCCGCGACGCCATAGAGGCCGAACGCTTCGATCACGTTGCCGGCGGCGTTGCCCAGGAAGTAGGCGAGCAGGCCGATCGCGGTCGCCCAGCAGATGCCTCCCAAGGCGTTCCACAAGAAGAACGAGCGCCAGCGCATGTGGGTCGCGCCGGCGAGCCACGAGGCCCACACGCGCAAACCGAGCAGGAAGCGTCCAAAGAAGACGGCCTTGGGCCCGTGGCGCTCGAAGAACGGCTCGCCGCTGAGGAGCACCTGACGGCGTTGGCGCTCGAAGCGCCCGGGCCGCTCGAGGATCCAGCGCCCCCCCTTGCGCCCGATCTGGTAGCCGATGTTGTCGCCCACGATCGCCGCCACCGCCGCGATCGGGATCACAAGCTCGATCTGCAGCTTGCCCTGGCTGGCGGCCACCGCCGCCGCGATCAGGGCCGTCTCGCCCGGTACGGGCACGCCGCTTGACTCGGCCATCACCACGAGGAACAGCAGCGGGTAGCCGAAGGTTTCGACGAGGTGCGTGACGTTGATGAGCGAGGCGAGCATGGTCGGGGGCTTCTAGGATGCCGTGTTGGTGGCCCTCACAATCGAAGCGCGCGATAGCGCCACGGGTGCTCGCGCCGGACGGCTGCATACGGCGCACGGCGATGTTCGCACACCGGCCTTCGTGCCGCTCGCGACGAAGGCCACGGTCAAGGGGCTGCTGACCGAGGAGGTCGAGGCGCTTGGCTATGAGATGGTGCTCGGCAACACGTTTCACCTGATGCTCAATCCGGGCGCCGAGCTGATCGAGCGCTTCGGCGGGCTGCACGAGTTCATGGGCTGGGAGGGGCCGATCATCACCGACTCGGGCGGCTTTCAGGTCTTCTCCATGGGTCACGGCACCGTGGCCGATGAGATCAAGGCTCGGCCGTCGCGACCCAACCTCGGCAAGGACGGCGCCCGCGAGGGCGCGATCCTCTCGATCGAGGAGCAGGGGGTGCGCTTTCGCTCCTATGTGGACGGCGCCGTGCGCTTCATGGGCCCGGAGGATTCGATGGCGGTGCAGGCGTCGCTTCGCTCTGACGTCGCGCTCGTGTTCGACGAGTGCACGCCCTTCCACGTCGATCGTGCCTACACCGAGCGATCTACCGAGCGCACTCACCGCTGGTTGGAGCGATGCTTGGCTTGGCACGCCGAGCACGGACCCGCCGGTCAGCTGGTCTACGGGATCGTGCAGGGCGGCGTGTACGAGGATATGCGCCGCGCCTCCTCGCGCGTCGTGGCTGGGAGCGGTTGCGATGGGGTCGCGATCGGCGGGTCGCTCGGCGCCGAGAAGGCTCAGATGTATGAGGTGGTCGGCTACGCCGTTTCAGAGCTTGGCGGCGAGCACGAATCCCTGCCCCGCCACCTGCTCGGGATCGGCGACGTGGACGACCTGATCCGGGGTGTCGAGCTCGGCATCGACACCTTCGATTGCGCGATGCCCACGCGGCTGGGGCGCCACGGCACGGCGCTGGTCCACGATCCGAGCCATCGCTGGCGCGTGGACCTCACCAAAAGCGTGTGGCGCGAGTCCGAGGAGCCGCTGATGGAGGACTGCGCCTGCCGAGCCTGCCGGCGCGGACTCTCGCGCGCCTACCTCTCCTACCTCGTGCGCTCCGGCGAGATCACCGGCATGCGCCTGCTCACCGAACACAACCTCGCGTTCTTGGCGCGGTTGATGGGTGATCTGCGCCAAGCCATCGTCGATGGGCGCTTGGCCGAGGTGGCGTCCAAGCTGCGCAGCGATGACGATGGCGCTTGCTAGCGCTCGGCCGAGGTCGCGACTACTTGGTGTTTTCTTCGACGAGCTGCTTGAGGGCTTCGGCCGATTCCTGGGCGTCTTTTTGGACCACGTTGCGCAGGGTGATCTTGGTGGGCGCCGGTGAGCTGAGCACGACTATCGCCGCAATCACCCCGCCCAGGGCCAGTAGCCCGATCAGCAAGCTCATCATCCGTCGCGCGCCGGAGCGTCGCCTGGGCGCCGCGCTTGCGAGGACCGGGGGCGCGCTGCGGCTGGGCCCGCGGCGCGGCTGGCGCGGCACCACGGCGCCTTCGCGGCCGCTCGAGCCCTTCTGTGCGCGCGGGGCGCTCGTCAGCACGCTGGTGGCCTCGGTCGCGGGTGCGCCCCTGTGCGACGGCTGGCGGGGCTCGACGGGTGCGATGCCGAGGGCTCCGTCGTTGATGGCGCGCCCCATCTCGCGGGCGCTCTCGTAGCGGTCGCGCGGGTCCAGCGACAGCGCGATCGCCACGGCCTCGGCCAGCTCGGGCGTCACTGCGGCCACGAGCGTGTCCAGCATGGCCGGCTCTTCCTGTTGCTGTTTGAGCGCCAGCTCGGTCAGCGAAGCCGCTTCGTAGGGCAGCCGGCCGGAGATCAACTGGTAGGTGACCACGCCGAGCGCATACAGGTCCGCGCGCGGCCCCGCCTCCTCGCCGCGCGCCTGCTCGGGCGCCAGATAGGCGGCGGTGCCGAGGACCGAGCCGACCTGGGTGATGCTCGACTGCTCGGTCGCCTTGGCGATTCCGAAGTCGGCGAGCTTGACCTCCCCGTCGCGTGAGCGCAGCAGGTTGCCGGGCTTGACGTCGCGGTGGACGACACCGTGGCGGTGCGCGTAGTGCAAGCCCTCGCAGGCCTGCTCGATGATCGCCACCGCCTCGTCGACCTCGACCCAGCCGTCGTCGCGCAGGATCTCGGCGCAGGATTGACCCTCGATGTACTCCATGACGATGAAGTACTGGCCCGTGCGCTCGTCCTGTCCGGAATCGAACACCTGCACGATGTTGGGATGGATCAAACGTGCGGCGGCCTGAGCCTCGCGCTGGAAGCGCGAGACGAACGTGGGATCCTCCGCAAGGTGCTCGGCCAGTAGCTTGACCGCGACGCGGCGCTCCAAGCGCTGGTCGAAGGCCAGGTGGACTTGGGACATGCCCCCGAAGCCCAGGCGGTCTTCCAGCTGGTAGCGCCCCGCGATCTCAACAGCGCTCATTGGCCGCCCCCAGGGCTTGCTCCGCCCACGCCGGCGCCGGGATTGGCTTCGCTTTCGAGTTTCCCGTTGCCTTCACCCTGGCCTTGGCCCAGGCCTTTGCCTTTGGCGCTTTCTTCGCTTTCTTCGGGTTCGGTGCCACCGCTTTCGCCGGGCGGAGTCGTCGTCGTGGGGGTGCTTGTGGTGCCGGTCGTCGTGGGAGTCGTCTGGGCCGGCGGTGTCGTTTCCGTGTTGGTGCTTGTAGTCGTGGTCGTTGTCGAAGTCTGGGTGCCGGTGGTCTTGACTTCGGCGGGTTGCTCGCACATCGCGAGGGCCTGTTTGCGTAGGTTTTCGATGCCCACCTGCAGGCGCGCGTGCAGACCGCTGTCCACGCTCGCCGGAAGCTTCAGAAAGTCCTGCTCGGTCTTGCCGAGCGCCGATTCGGTTTCCGTGCAGCTGCCTTCGCCCGTTTCCGCGGCGCGCGCGACGGCTTCGAAGTCGCTCTGCAGCGGTCCCGCCTCGGCCGAGGGGATCAGCCCCCTGCCGCTGCTGCCGCACGAGATCAGCGCGGCTGCCGCCACGCCAAGCAAAGCCGCCACGGTGAGGCGGATGGGGATTCGCATGTTCACTGGCTTCACTGACCGTACTCCAAGCGCTCGGCTAGAGAGTCTGGCAGGCGCGCCGCACGGATCGCGGCGGCTGCACGCGCTATGTCATACGCGGTGCGCTTGAAGGATGCCGTATGAGCGTCGAGATCGAGCAGCATCCAGGCGGCGCGCGGGTCGCCGTCGCGCGGTTGGCCGACGCTGCCTGGGTTCAACAGCCACTCGCCCCGCGCCGTGTCCAGCTCGACGCCCTCGCGACGGGGCTCGCCCGTCGCGGCCTGGCCCGGATAGCGGACGAATGAGGAGGCCACGTGGGAATGACCGATCAAGCACACCCGCGCCTCCTGGGCGTCGAGGCAAAGCTCGGCGAGCAGCGCGGAGAGCACGTACTCCCAGATCGGGTCTCGCGGACTGGCGTGGTAGAGCCCCATCCCGCTCTCCTGTGCCTGCGGACTCAACTCGGCCAAAAACGCGAGGTTGGCCGGCGCGATCGTCTCGCGCGTCCACTGCGCGGCGAGGCTGGCTCCCCGAGTGAACTCGTCGAGGGACAGCTCGCCCGCGACCGCGATGTCGTGGTTGCCCGCCAGGCACACGGCCACATGGCGTCGCACCAGCTCGACGCAGGCGTCGGGGTCGGCCCCATAGCCGACGATGTCGCCCAGGCACCACAGCTCCTCGGCGTCGCTGTCGGCGACGTCTTCGAGCACGGCTTCGAAGGCCTGCCGGTTGGCGTGGATGTCCGAGACGACCGCGACCTTCATCCCGTCAAGCTCTCGCCGTAGCGGTGCCTGCGCCTAAAGCGGCGCAAGCACGAGCGAGTGCGCCGCGGCGCACTGCGCGCGGGCACAACCTCGCGTCACTACTCCTCGGATTCCCTGGCCTCGGCGCCGCCGTACTCGGGCAGGTTCTTGATGCCCTCGCGCGTGCGCCACTTCGAGTAGTTGTCCTCCATCGCGTCGATCAGCTCGCGCATGAAGCGAGGCGAGAGGTTCACGCGGGATACGACCACGCCCGGCACCTCCTCGGACTCGACCTCGTGGTCGACCCTTGCGAAGGTCACCGTGAACTCGTAGTCGGAGTGGCTCACGTTCGCGAAGTTCGCGTATACGCCCCCCATGATCTCGGGGGAGAGATGGATGTTTATGTGGCGCTCGGCGCCTGGGTTCTCGTCGTTCACAGGTCTAGTATCGCAACCCGGGCGGGGGATGGTGCGCGGACGGTGCATAAGATCATCACCGATGAGCCCGATAACCAGCGAGACAGGCCTGCGCGAGACCGTGCTGGCGATCGCCGCCGAAGTCAGCGAAAGCCACGGTGGGCGACAGGCGATCACCCTCGAGCGCCCCCCGCGGGCTGACTTTGGCGACTACTCGACCAACGCCGCGCTCCTGCTCGCGCCTGCCGCCGGCGCGCCGCCGCGCGAGCTGGCGCGCCGCTTGGGCGAGAGCTTGGCCGAGCGGCTCGGCGAGCAGCTCGAGCGCTTCGAGGTCGCGGGCCCCGGCTTTCTGAACCTGTTCCTCGCCGATGCTTGGCATCGCGCCGCACTGGCCGCGGTGCTCGACGCCGGCGAGAGCTTCGCTCGTGGCGGGGCGAGCTCGCCCGAGCGGATCATCGTGGAGTTCGTCTCGGCCAATCCCACCGGTCCGATGCACGTCGGCCACGCGCGCAACGCCGCCTACGGGGACGCTCTGGCACGAGTGCTCGCCTTTCACGGACATCAGGTCGAGCGCGAGTTCTATGTCAACGACGCCGGCTCGCAGGTCTTCAAGCTCGGCGAGTCGATTCGCGCGCTGGCCCGCGGAGAAGCGGTTCCCGAGGAGGGCTACCGCGGCGACTACGTGTTGCCGCTGGTCACCGAGGTCGAGCACGAGCTGGGGCATGGCTCGGCGGCCGAGCTCGAAGCCGGCGCGCTGGGCGCCGCCGCGGTGAAGGTGATGGTGGGACGAATGCAAGCCACGCTCGAGGCCTTTCGCGTCCAGAGCTTTGATCGCTGGGCTTATGAGAGCGCCCTGCACGCGCCCCATCCGGATGGAGCGCTCACGGCGGAGCCGTCCAGTCCGGTCGAGCACGCGCTCGCCCTGCTCGAGCGCAGCGGCCACACCTATCGCAGCGAGGGCGCCCTGTGGTTGCGAACGACCGACTACGGCGACGACAAGGATCGCGTGCTCGTGCGCTCCAGCGGCGAGCACACCTACTTCGCCTCGGACATCGCCTACCACCAGGACAAGCGCGAGCGTGGCTTCGACCGCCAGATCGACGTGTGGGGCGCCGACCATCACGGCTATGTCGCGCGCATGAAGGCCGCCTATGAGGCTCTGGGCGGCGACCCGGACCATCTGGAGATGCTGATCATGCAGCTGGTCCATCTGGTGCGCGCCGGCGAGCGCGCCCAGATGTCAAAGCGTGCCGGCGAGTTCGTCACCCTCGAAGATCTGCTCCAGGAGATCGGCGTGGACGCGGCGCGCTGGTTCTTGCTGTCGCGCTCACACGACACCACGATCGATCTCGACCTGGACCTCGCTCGCGAGCAGTCCAACGAGAACCCCGTCTACTACGTCCAATACGCGCACGCCCGCATCGCCTCGATGCTCGCCAAGGCCGGGGTGGAGCGCGTCGAGGACGCCTTGCGCAGAGCCGGCGAGGACGGTGAGCCGCTCCAGGCGCCCGAGCGCGCCCTGATCAAGAAGCTGCTCGCCTTTCCGGGCGAGGTGCGCGAGGCGGCCTCACGCAGGGCGCCCCACCGGATCGCTGCCTACGCGCTGGAGCTGGCCCAGCAGTTCACCGCCTTCTATCGCGATTGTCGCGTGCTCGACGTCCAGCCCGAGAAGCTCGAATCCCAGCGCCTGGCTCTGTGCGTGGCGACGCTCAACACGATCGCGCGCGCGCTGGAGTTGCTCGGAGTGGGGGCGCCAACCGAGATGTAGGTCAGTCGAAGCGCTTGAGGTCGGCGTCGAGCCGCGCGGCGTCGCCCTCGCTCAGCATCGGCGCGCTGGGCGCGGATGTGGCCCGTGCGCGCGCTTGGCGGCGCCAGCTGGGAAGAAGCAGGGCCAGGACCAACAACAGTGCAAGCACGACGGCCACAGGGACCAGATAGGCGGTCAGGTCGAAACCTTTGGAGGAGGGCAGGCCAAGCACAGCCGCGCCGTACTGGTCGACCAGAGCGTTCTTGACCTGGGCTTCGCTCTTGCCTTGCGCGATCAGCCCCCGGATCAAGGCCCGCTCCCGATCTGCCTGGGGCGATTCGGCGACGTTCAGGGGGATCTTGCAGGTCACGCACATGACCTGACGTTCGATCGTCGGCAAGCTGGTGCTCGGCGCAGCGGCGTTGACGCTCGCGGGCAGCACGAACGCGCTCACGCCGATCGCGATGGCGAGGGCGAGCAGTCTGTTCATGCGCTCTCCGCGAGCTTCACGGCACGATTGAGCCATGTTTCGTTGACTTCCTCGCGCGAGATCGCCACCACGTGACCGTAGCGGTCGATCACGAACGTCTCCGGGATCTCGCTGGTGCCGTAGGAGTGGGCGAATTCGCCGCTCGTGTCGCGCAGCACGGGGAAGGTGATCCGGTGTTCTCTGACGAAGGCGAGCGAGTCCGAGGAGGCGTCCCTGAAGGTCACGCCAAGCACGGTCCCGTCGTGGGCGGCCAGCGAGGCTTGGGCGCGCTCGAGGATCGGCGCCTCTTCCTGGCAGGGCTCACACCAGGAGGCCCAGAAGTTCAACACGACGACCTTTCCCCTATAGGAGGCCAGCGAGCGCTCGCCCGCGCCGGACAGCAGCGGCATGCGCGTCCCCGCCGAGGGCGCGGTCGGCCTCACGCCGTGCGCGATCGCGTCGTCGAGCGTGCGCGTCGGCGACTGCGTCGAGATGCCGTACACGAGCAGCCCGATCAGGGCGGCTCCCAGCAGGCCGATCGCGATGGGCATCAGGGGGCGTTTGGACATCGACGGCCAAGCGTAGTGCGCGCGGGCCGCAACGGCGTAATATCTGCCTCAGCGCGGTGGTAGCTCAGTTGGTAGAGCGCAAGCTTCCCAAGCTTGAGGTCGCGGGTTCGAGGCCCGTCCGCCGCTTGGCTCGTTGACGGCTCGAGAGCGTTCCAGCACTTATAAAGAGTCGATTTATAAGCCGCTATAGGTCGATAGAACGATAGACCCGAGAGGGGCCGGTGTCCACTCAGCCCAACGTGCCCGGTCGCGGGATCGTGGCGAGCTACAGTCCGCGTTTTTGGCTGCTCGCGGCGCTCGTCGGCGTCGTGGCCGGCGTCGGGGGCGCGGCGCTGATCGAGCTGTTGCGCGCGGTGCAGCATCTCGCCTGGTCCTATGAGACGGGCCATTTCCTGGAAGGGGTGCAGCGCAGCTCTGATGCCCGCAGGGTGATCGTGTTGGCCTGTGGCGGCGTGATCGCCGGTGTCTGTGCGATCGCCTTCGGGCGGCTCGGTGGGGGAGAGGTCTCCGAGGCGCTCTGGTTGCACGCGGGCCGTATGCCCCTGGTTGGCAGTTTCGTGCGCGGCGTCGAGTCGATCGTCATCGTCGGCCTCGGCGCCTCGCTCGGACGCGAGGCCGCCCCACAACAGGTCGGAGCCGGGGTCGCGGCCGCGCTCAGCGATTGGGCGCGTCTGCCGGTATGGCAGCGTCGCCTGCTCGTCGCCTCCGGCGCCGGCGCCGGGATGGCGGCGGTCTACAACGTGCCCTTGGGCGGCGCCCTGTTCGCGCTGGAGGTCCTGCTCGGCACGCTCAGCCTGCCCCTGGTGCTGCCCGCTTTGGCCACCAGCCTGACGGCCACCGCGGTGGCCTGGGTCACGCTCGGCTCACGCCCCACCTATCTGGTTCCCACCTACGACGCGCACGCCTCCCAGATCGTGTGGGCTCTACTGCTTGGGCCTATCGCCGGGATCGTCTCGGTCGCCTACATCCACCTGATCGTCACCGCCCACGCCAGGCGCCCTGAGGGTTGGCTCAGACTGGGTGCTCCGATCGCGGTGTTCGTGGCGCTCGGATTCGTCGCGATCGCCTACCCGCAGGTGCTCGGCAACGGCAAGGGAGTCGTGCAGCTCGCGATGGTCGGGGGTCTCGCGGTGAGCGTCATGGCGGTCCTCATCGTGCTCAAGCCGCTGGCGACGGCGGCGTGCCTGGGCAGCGGTGCGCCGGGCGGCCTGTTCACCCCTACGCTCACGCTCGGGGTGGTGCTCGGCGGAGTGCTGGGCGACGGTTGGCTGCAGCTGTGGCCCGGGACCCCGCTCGGCAGCTACGCCGTGATCGGCGGCGCCGCCGTGCTCGCGGCCGCAATGCAGGCCCCGCTCGCCGCGGTCGTGCTGCTGCTCGAGCTGACCCACCGGGTGGACGGTCTGATGGTTCCCATGCTGCTCGCGGTGGTCGAGGCCACCGTGGTTTCCCGGGTGCTGCGCGCGCGCTCGATCTATTCGGCCAGGCTGCCCGGCAGTCCGGTGGACCCACACGAGGCCTCCTACGGTGATCTTGAGCTGCCGCTTCACACAGCGATCATGCCGCGCCGGCGGGTTGACAGGAAATAGCGCTCGAACGCGAGCTTGGCCCAGTGCGCCTGCGGGCCCATCATCACATGGGCGTGCTCGCTGGCGCCGAGCACGTTGTCCGCCTTGAAGACGATCCCGTTGTTGCCCGCGTCGAGGATGCAGATCGCCGCGAGCTCGGACAGCGCCAGCGGCTCGTGCCCGGTGCCGTTGATGTCCGCGGCGATGTTGTGGGCCGCCACGCGCGCCATCGTCTCGCTCATCTGTCCCGTCTTGGGCACACCCGCCGGTACCTGCGTCTTTGCGGGCGGAGTGACCGCGATGTCCACGCCGGCGGCGAACACGTCCGGGTGATCTGGATGGCGGAACTCCTCGTCGATCGGCACGAAGCCCATCGGGTTGGCCAGGCCGTCGGTCCGCATCACCGCGTCCACGCCGGTGAACGGCGGGACGATCATCGAATAGGCGAACGGCAGCACGCGCCCGCCCTCGAGTTCCATCTCGCCGTCGCGCACCTCAGCGATCACGTTGTTGGGGATCCCCTCGATGCCGAGCTTGGCGAAGAACGACTCGACGCGCCGCTGTGAGTCGGCCACGCCGCCGAGGCCGAAGTGGCCGAGAAAGGGCTCGGCGGTTACAAATGTCGCGGGCGCCGCGTCGGCGAGGCCGGCCTTGTCGATCTGGTGCTTGACGTTCAACAGGAACTCATATGAGGCGCCGAAGCACGAGCCGCCCTGCGCGGTGCCGATCACCACCGGACCGGGCTCGTCCAGGAATTCGCGCCAAGCCTCGCCCGCGAGCTGTGCGTGCTCGAGGTTGCAGATCGACTGCGTGTAGCCACCGTGCGGTCCGAGGCCGTCGATCTTCTCGAAGGCCAACCGCGGTCCAGTCGCGAGCATCAGCTTGTCGTAGTGGATCTCCTGCCCGTCCTCTGTGTGCACGAGATGCTTCTCCAGGTCGAATCCGCTGGCCGCCGTGTCGTGGAACTCGATGCCCTTGCGCTCGTACACGGGCGCGAGCGCAAAGGTGATGTCTTGCGCCTTGCGCTTGCCGAAGGGCAGCCAAACCAGCGACGGGATGAACGTGAAGCAGGGACGCTTGTCGAGCACGAGGATCGAATGGCGGGAGTCGAGGCGCTTGCGCAGCTCCCAGCGCAGCGGTCAGCCCGGCGAAGCTGGATCCGATTACCACAACCTGTCGTGAGTCGTTCGCGGGCATCTGTGCTCCTCCTGTAGAGATCGCCCTCGATCCTGCCCGAGCTCCGTGGAAGTCGCATCAGGCGGAAATACCGTCCGCGATCAGTACCCACCGCCGATTGCGGGTGACAACGAGGACCGCCCCTGCTTGCCGCTGCCGGTGTCGCGGTCTTCTTCACGTTCGCGTTGTCCGGCCCATTGGGGTGCCGCGCGCGGAGACTGACGGCGACAAGTACCCTGATCTGAGCGACGCTGACCCCGCAGGCGAATTGGAGGAGGATGACTGTGCCGTCCCACGACCAGCCAGCCGATCGGACTACCGAGGAGACGCCGCCGGACCTTCGCGGCAGGCGTATCGCCAAGCTCGAGAGCGAGTACGGCAACCGCTATCGCCTGGACGCGGCGCCGGACAACAAGCTGCCCAAGTCCGGCATGCCCGCCGAGGATGCCCTCGGCTTGGTCAGCGAAGAGGTCCTGCTCGACGGCATCCCGATGCGCAACCTCGCGACCTTCGTCACGACCTGGATGGAGCCCGAGGCCGAACAGCTGATCGCGGGCTCGCTGCACACGAACTTCATCGATCACGCCGAGTATCCCAAGACGGCCGAGATAGAGCAGCGCTGCATCAGGATGCTCGCCGACCTCTTCCATGCCCCCGGCGAGACGACGGGCGCGCGCACGCAGGGCTCCTCCGAGGCGATCATGCTCGGCGCCCTCTCGCTGAAGTGGAAGTGGCGCGATCGGCGCCAATCCGAAGGCAAGGCGGTCGATCGGCCCAACCTGGTGTTCGGCGGCGACGTGCACGTCGTGTGGGAGAAGTTCTGTCGCTACTTCGACGTCGAGCCGCGCATCGTGCCGCTGCAGCCAGACAAGTACACGATCGGCGCGCAGGACATCGAGCCGCACCTGGACGAGAACACGATCGGCGTAGCGGCTGTGCTCGGGACCACGTTCACCGGGCACGCCGACGACATACGCGGGATCAACGACTACCTGTTGGCGCTCAAGGAGGAGAAGGGCCTTGACATTCCCCTGCACGTTGACGCCGCCAGCGGTGGCTTCGTGTGGCCGTTCCTCTACCCCCACACCGAGTGGGACTTCCGCCTGGAGCAAGTCCACTCGATCAACGTTTCGGGCCACAAGTTCGGGCTCGTCTATCCGGGTATCGGTTGGCTCATCTTCAGGCAGAGCAGCGATCTGCCCGAGGACCTCGTTTTCTATGAGAACTACCTCGGCAAGCGCGACGCCACCTTCACGCTCAACTTCTCGACCGGCTCGGCGATGGTGCTGGCGCAGTACTACAACTTCGTGCGCTTCGGCCACGACGGTTACCGCTACATCATGGAGACGATGCAGCACAACGCGCGCCTGCTCACCAAAGAGATCGCCGACTGCGGCAAGTTCAAGTTGATCGGCTCGGCGGAGGAGGAGCAGTTGCCGCTTGTCGCCTTCCAGCTAGAAGGCGAGCACGACTACGACGAGTTCGATGTCGCTGCTCAACTGGCCGCCGAGCGGGGCTGGATGGTGCCCGCCTACACGCTGCCGCCCAACGCCGAGCACGTCAAGATCATGCGCGCTCTGGTCAAGCAGACGCTAGGCCATTCGCTTGTCGCCACGCTCGGCAACGACATCGTCGAAGCGTGCGCCACCCTGGAGAAGAAGGGTCGTCTGCACGAGTCCGACCGCAAACGGGTCAAGACGAAAACCGGATATTGAGCGACCTGCCAGCGGGTCCGCCTGGGTTGGCCGTTGCGCAGAGCGCTCGCTGGGTAACCGCCCACGTCCGCGGAGAGCCGACAGGATTCCGGCCGCTCGCCTCGAACATGTGACAGCTGTCACAAAGCACCTTAACGGAAGGAGTGCATATGCGAGGGGTAGGTAGTGCGTTGTTCGCGGGCATCCTGTTGCTGGTCGCGGGCACGCTCAACATCATTTACGGCATCGCCGCGGTCGGAAACGCGAGTTTCTTCGTCAACGACAACCACTATGTGTTCGCGCACCTGCACACGTGGGGGTGGATCACGATCATCCTGGGTGTCATCCAGCTCACCGCCGGTCTGTCCCTGTTCGGCGGTGGCGCCTACGGTCGCGTCATCGGGATCGTCGCCGCCACTATCGGGGCCGTCGAGGCGTTGCTCTCGGTCGGCGGGGCCTATCCCTTCTGGTCGCTTGGCATCTTCGCCATCTGCCTGATCGTCATCCACGGACTGGCCGTGCTCGGCGAGCCGGAGACCGCCTGAGCATCTACGCGCGCGAATCCCTGGGTCCGCGACTGCAGCGTCCATCTAGCCGGCGCACCGAACTCGGTGCGCCGGCTTATTCGGCGGCCCCGCCGCTCGAGCTGAGTATGTCTCGCAGCTGCTGGTCCAGGTTCATCGGATCGAACGGCTTGGCGATCACGCCCGCCGCGCCCTGTTCCAAGAGACGCCTGCGTTCGCCCTCGCCCGCCTTGGCGGTCATGAACACCACCGGTACCTGTGTGCCGAGCGTCTCCTCGCGCATGCGCGCAAGTGTCGTTGGGCCGTCCAGTCCCGGCATCATGACGTCCATCAGGACCGCGTCGAACGGGCCGTCGCCTTGGAGCGCCCCCAGTCCCTCCTGACCCGAGCGGGCATCGACCACCGTCCAGCCCCCGACGCGCTCGAGGCTGATCGCCGCGATCGTGCGGATCGCATCCTCGTCGTCGATGACCAGCACGCGCGGGCTCATGGCGCCATTGGAAGGGTGAAGCTGAAAGTGCTGCCACGGCCGAGCTCGCTCTGCACGCTCACCCGGCCTGCGTGGAGATCCACTATGTCGCGCACGATCGACAACCCCAGGCCACTGCCCCCCTTCTCGCGCGCGTCGGAGGAGTTGACCTGGTGAAAACGCTCGAAGATCGCATCCAGCTGGTCGCGTGGAATGCCGCGACCCGTGTCGCTCACGGCGATCCTCGCGCGCTCGCGCTCCTCGGTGACGGTTACGGTCACGGTGCTCCAGGGCGGCGAGAACTTGATCGCGTTGCCCAGCAGGTTGACCAGCACCTGCACGATCGCGTCCGCGTCCGCCCGCACGGTGGGCTCGGCCACGAGGTCGGCATGCAAGCTCACATCGGCCTCCGTGGCGGCCATCTGCACGATCTGCATCGCGTTGCGCACCAAACTCGCCACCGGCACCGGCGCTGGCTCGAAGCGCATCCGCCCCGCGTCGATGCGCTCGATGTCGAGCACGTCGTTGACCAGCTTCACCAGCCGATCGGTGTTGCTCACCGCAAGCGAGACCATGCCCTTGGCTTCCACAGGCAACTCCCCGAACACGCCACCCTCGAGCAGCCCCAGCGAGCCGCGGATCGAGGTCAAGGGCGTGCGCAGCTCGTGACCAACGATCGAGATGAACTCGTCCTTGACCGCCTCGCTTTGGCGCAGCCGCGCCTCCGCGCTCGCAAGCTCGCGCAGCGACAGGTACTGCCTGGCCACGACCAGCCCCCCGATCACGGTCAAGATCAAGACCAAGCTGAGGTCCGGGAAGAACGGCCGGTCGGCCTCGACCCCGATCAGCAGCGCGAACCCGATCGGCGCGGTCACGTACGGTAGCCAGCTCGCGCGCGGAGACGGTTGGGACCATGTCGGCGTTACGCTCGCCTGCTCGCCGGGCTCGACCGCTGGCTGGCAGATCCCAGCCAGCGCAAACAGAACGAACTCGAGCACATACAGCGTGTCGATCGGATCGCCGCCGGTGTAGGTGTCGTTCAAGACTCCGTTGCCATAGACCACGTCGGCCACGATCGAGGCCAGCATGCCGGCCGCGATCAAAAGCAGAGAGCTGCGCAACAGCGGGTGGCTTTGGCGCAGCAGCACAGCCGCCAGGCCGGCAAGCAAGATCAAGTCACCGACCGGATAGGCGATCGACACCGCCATCGCCAAAGGATCCTTGCCACCTGCCTTGGCGGTCGGGCCGAGCACGAAATACCACACCACGATTCCTCCCCCGAGCACGATGACTGCCCCGTCGAGCAAGATGCGCAGCCGCTTCTGGGCGCTCACCGGAGCGACCGGCACGCGCAACAGCGCAAAGAACAAGAGAACGTAGAAGGCAAGAAAGAAGGCGTCCGCCGCGGTTGGAAAGGGAGCGACGCTGTACTGGATATCGGTCCGCAACAGCAGCACGTCGGCGATCGTTTGCGAGGCGATCGCCAAGCTCATCAGCAGCCAGAACGTGCGCAGTCGTGCTGCGGCCCGGCAGCGGCGAGCGGCCAGCAGCGCAGCCGCCAAAGCCGCCAGATCGGCTGGAATCAGAAAGGCTTGGCCCAGCTGCTGCTTGCCCGGCAGCCAATGAAACAGCTGCCAGCTCAAATACACGATCATGTAAGCGCCGAGCCCGGCGATCGCCGCTCTGCGACGATTGATCCGGATGCGGGGCGCTGTCCGGCGTGGGCCGTCCAGCGCGACGCGTGGATACGCCAAAGAAGGCCTCGCGCCTAACCAGCCGGCCATGCCACGATGCTACCGGCAGTGATCTCCCAATACATGAAACCAGAGCATCTATAGGGATAAGCCCCCAGATTTTCGTGCTGTGCGATGAGTTCCTGCCGCGCCGCGGTCTGTACCCGCAAAGCCAACTACCCAGGAGGACAACATGAGCGACACCACGACCGATACCCACATCGCCCAAGTCGGCACCGTGATGGTCCCCGTCAGCGACCAAGACAAGGCGCTCGACTTCTACGTCGGTAAGCTGGGTCTCCAGAAGACCTCAGACACGCCCTTCGGTCGGGGCGATCGCTGGGTCGAAGTCACCCCGCGCGGCGGCCAGACCTCCCTGGCTCTGGTGCTTCCCCAGGAGGGCGAACAGGTCGGAATCTCGACGCGAATCGCATTCGCCAGCGACGACGTTGACGCCGACCACGCCGATCTGCTCTCGCGTGGCGTTGACGTTGACGAGCAGGTCATGCGCATGGGCGACCCCGTGCCGCCGATGTTCTTCTTTCGCGACCAGGACGGCAACCGCCTCCTGATCGTCCAGCGCGGCTGAGGGGAGGCGCGCAATGGCAAGAATCGTGGTGAGCGAGTTCGTCTCCCTGGACGGCGTCATGCAGGACCCCGGCGGCGCCGAGGGATTCAAGTACGGGGGTTGGACTTTTGCGATCCCACGCGGCGAGGAAGGCGACAAGTTCAAGGTGGATGAGCTCGAGCGCGCGCAGGCGCAACTGCTCGGGCGCGTCACCTACGAAGGCTTCGCGGCCGCCTGGCCGTCGATGAAAGGCCCGTTCGCCGACCGGTTCAACTCGATGCCCAAGTACGTCGTCTCAAAGACACTCGAGGATCCAGAGTGGACCAACTCGATCGTGCTCGCCGGCGAGATGGCCTCAGAGGTCGCCGGGCTGCGCGAGCGCCTCGACGGAGACATCCTCGTCGCGGGCAGCGCCCAGCTCGTCCAAGGCCTCTTGGAGAACGACCTCATCGACGAACTGCGCCTGATGGTGTTCCCCGTCGTGCTCGGCGAAGGCAAGCGGCTGTTCGGCCCGACAAGCGATCTCAAGCGCATGCAGCTCGCGGACTCCGCGGTCGTCGGCGAGGGCATCGCCACGCTCGTCTACACGCCCGCGTCCTAGAGGTCGGCTGCTGGCAAACCTCGCCTTCAAATAGGGACTGCTCGACGCCGCGATGCAGGGCGACGACGCTTGGCGCCTCCGTTTAGTAGAGAATCCCCACCGATGCACGTAACCGCCAAGGCCGATTACGCCGTCCGGGCGGTCGTCGAGCTCGCCGGCTCAAGCCAACAGGCGCCGCGCAAGGTCGACCAGCTCGCCCAGGCCCAGCAGATCCCGCTCTCCTTCCTGGAGAACATCCTCACCCAGCTTCGCTCCTCCGGCCTGGTCCGCTCACAGCGCGGCCCCGAGGGCGGCTACTGGCTCGCCCAGCCGCCCGAGCAGGTCAACCTGGCACAGGTCATCCGCGCCGTCGACGGGCCCTTGGTCGGCGTCCGTGGGCAACGCCCCGAGGAGATCGAGTACACGGGTTCGGCCGAGTCTCTACAGCAGGTCTGGATCGCGCTGCGCGCCAACCTGCGCAAGGTCTTGGAGCACGTCACCATCGCCGACATCGCCTCCGGCAAGCTGCCCAAGGAGATCACGGCTTTGACCAAGCAAGAGCAAGCCTGGGAGACAAGGTAGGGCCCACCGGAGCACCCCTCGGATGCGCGGGGCGGGCAGGCGGGCTGAGGGCCTTCTCGAAAGCCCCGACGCGTCGTTCAGCGGTCGCGACGCGCGCCGACCGAGGCCAGCACCGCGTCGATGCATCCCTGCTGCACGCGCTTCGGATCGATCGCAAACGGCTCGGGAATGCCGCCGTCGGTGGTGCGCACGCCCACGCCGATGCGCGCAAGTTGCATCGTGCCGAGCGTTTGCGCGTACAGCTGGTTGGCCGTGAAATCCGGGTCCTCGACCGAGAACACGCCCTCGGCGGCGCCCTCCGCGAGGATCTTCGACAGCTTGCTCAGGCAGCCTGCCATGTTCTGGCCAAGGCGGATCCAGATGGCGTCGGAGATCGTCTCGCGCAGCTCGTCGCCCGAGCGGCGCATCAAGGACAGCCCGCAATCGAGGAACGCCGGATGCTCGAGGCAGAACTCGGTGTAGCGCACCAAACCATCCTCCAAGCGCGCCGCCGGCTCGAGCTCGGCCGGGACGTCGTCCAGGAGCTGGGTCAGGTCGGCCAGGTAGCTCGACAGCGTCAGCACGTAGAGCTCCTCCTTGGAGGAGAAGTACCTGTAGATCAGCGCCTTGTTGATGCCCACCGCACGCGCGATGCTCTCGATCGGGGCGTCCTGCAGGCCGCGTTCGTCGAACAACAGACGCGTCGCCGCGATGATCTCGCGCTCGCGCTCGCGCCGCCGTGAGGCGCGGCTGGGGCGCAACTCTTGATAGCTGGGGGCGCTGGCCATCCGGGCTGACTATATCGCGAATGTAAACGGCGTTCAATCTCGCATTTGACAACCGTTTACGCTTTGCTAGCATGAACCCGTCGAGCGTGGCCGGCCGTTTGCGCCCGACCCGGGCTCGGCGTGCGTACGCACCGCCCGGTGGCGCCTCCGCTAGGGGGATCGGAGCGCCGCTCGATCGTTCGATTTTCAGCCCCACAAGTCACCGAGCCAGCAAAGGAGCTTCCGTCCCATGTCAGCAACCGACGTAACCGCCAGCGAGGCGACCGAGGCCGCAGAGGCCGCCGTCGAGGCGATCACGAGCTCTGCCGGCAAAGAGGTCGCCTTTTCGATGGCTCTCAGCCAGGACCAGAAGGACATCCGCGATTGGGTTCATGGCTTCGCCGCCGACGTCATGCGCCCAGCCGCGCACGAGTGGGACGAGAGGGAGAAGACCCCCTGGCCGATCATCGAAGAGGCCGCCAAGATCGGCCTGTACGGCTTCGAGGGCCTGGCCCAGTTCTTCGCCGACCCCACCGGCCTGACCCTGCCGATCGTCAACGAGGAGCTTTTCTGGGGCGACGCCGGCATGGGTATGGCCATAATGGGCACCTCGCTTGCGGTTGCGGCCATCTTCGGCCAGGGCAGCGGCGAGCAGATCGGCGAGTGGATCCCGCGTTGCTTCGGCACGCCCGAGGACATCAAGGTTGCCGCCTTCTGCTCCTCTGAGCCCAACGCGGGCTCTGACGTGAGCGCCATCAGAACGACCGCGAAGTTTGACGAGGCCACCAAAGAGTGGATCCTCAACGGCCAGAAGGCATGGGCCACCAACGGTGGGATCGCCGATGTGCACGTCGTGATCGCCACCGTCGACCGCGAGCTGAACTCGCGCGGCCACGCCGCCTTTGTCGTGCCCATGAGCGAAGCCAAGGGCATTTCCGAAGGCGCGAAGGTCTCAAAGCACGGCCTGCGCGCTTCCCACACCGCCGACGTCTATCTCGACGACTGTCGCATCCCCGAGAACTACGTGCTCGGCGGCAAGGAGAAGCTCGACGAACGTCTCGCCCGCGCGAAGGAGGGCAAGAAGAACAAGTCAAACGCCTCCATGGCGACGTTCGAGGCATCGCGCCCCACGGTCGGCTCGCAGGCGCTCGGCATCGCCCGCGCGGCCTACGAGTACGCGCTCGACTACGCCAAGGAGCGCGAACAGTTCGGCAAGAAGATCGTCGAGAACCAGTCGATCGCCTTCACGCTCGCGCGCATGAAGATGGAGATCGACGCCTCGCGCCTGCTCGTCTGGCGCGCCTCCTGGATGGGCCGCAACCAGGTCCCCTTCGAAAACGCCGAGGGCTCGATGTCAAAGCTCAAGGCCGGCGAGGTCGCCGTCTGGGTGACCGAGCGCGCTATCCAGATCCTCGGCGGCAACGGCTACACGCGCGAGTTCCCCGTCGAGCGCTTCCACCGCGACGCCAAGATCTACGACATCTTCGAGGGAACCGCCGAGATCCAGCAGCTCGTGATCTCGCGCGCGATCTCGGGGATGCACATTAAGTAGCCACGTAGACCCCTGTCGGAGGTGTGGGCAGAATCAAAATGCGATTTTGATTCTGCCCAACCTGACGTCCTCGATGCCTGCGCTGCGAGCACGCAGGGGTCGTCAGCAGTCGAGCGTGGCGTCTGCGGTGGCGCAGATCTCGTGTGAACGCGATCCAAGCTCGCCGAGTCGGTGTACGAGCATCGCCTTGGGGAACGGTCGCAGATTGTCAAACGACGCCACGCACTCAGCCGGCAGTCCCTCCGCGGGGCCAAGCGTCAGCTCGCTGGGGAGGCCACGGATGCGGGTGCTGACCGGCGCGACGAGCACACGTTGCATCACTTCGTTGGCGATGTCGCGGCTGACAACGAGAAATGGTCTGCCCTTCTCCTGCGGGGTCTCGCCCCACCAGACCTCTCCACGTGCTACCACCACCGCTCCCACGGCTCCTCCTCGATCGACTCGACTGCGAGCCGGGTGGCATCGGAGATCTCTCCCGCCGTTTCGGGGTGGTCGGCTATCGCCTTGCGATAGCGATCTCGAAGTCGATCCCGCTCGCGGGCCGCAAGGATCGTCTGAAGGCCTTCTCGCAGTGCTTGTGAGCGGTTCTCGAACTCGCCGCGTCGTACGAGCCGGTCGAGTTCGCTCGCGAGCGTGTCCGGCAGCTTGACGGCTATCTGTACGGTCATACCTGCAGTATACCCCGGCGCAATGCGCCCGGGATAGCCCTCGCGGCCGGGCCGCTAAGCATCGACCCGCCTGTTTGCCAGTCCGCTATCTTCGCCGGCCGTGCCGCCCGCGCCACAGCTGGTCATCTTCGACTGCGACGGCGTGCTGGTTGACAGCGAGACGATCTCGAATCGCGTGCTCGCCGAGATGCTGAGCGTCGAGGGGCTGGCGACCACGCTGGCGCAGTCGCGGCGCGAATATCAAGGGATGTTGCTGGCCGACATCCGTGCGCACGCTGAGCACAAGCTTGGCCGTCGTCTGCCCGAGGATTGGCTCGCTCGCTACGAGACCGAGCGCGACGACGCGTTTCGGAGCGAACTCCAGCCCGTGAACGGCGTGGCCGAGGCGATCGGGCAAGTCATCGACGCCGGCGTCAGTGTGTGCGTGGCCTCGCAAGGCAAGCTTGCGAAGATCGGTCTGTCCCTCGCGCTCACCCAGCTCGACCGCTTCTTCCCCGAGAGCGCCCGCTTCTCCAGCTATTCGGTCGAACGCGGCAAGCCGGCGCCCGATGTGTTTCTCCACGCCGCCCGCTCGATGGGCGTACAGCCGACGGGATGTGTAGTGGTCGAGGACAGCGCGTCGGGCGTCACCGCTGCGGTCGCTGCCGACATGCGAGTGCTCGGATTCACCGCTGACAGCGACGAACGCGCGCTCCGCGACGCAGGCGCAGCAGAGATTCTGCACTCGATGAGCGAACTGTCGCGTGTCCTAACGCTCGCTTGATCGGGGGGCGAGGCTGGGCTGAGTGGGGGCTCGGCGACCGACGGGCGAGTCTAGGCTGACCGGGGCTCGGCGACCGACCGGTATCTTCGAGCGCAAGCGCCCGACGGAAGGAGGCATCGATGGCTGGAGCGACGTTCTATTTCGATCTTGGATCGCCGTTCGCGTACCTGACGGCCGAACGTGTCGAGCAAGTCTTGCCCGGATCGGTCGCCTGGCAGCCCGTGTCGCTCGGCGCGCTCTTCAAGCTCAGCGAACGATCGTCCTGGTCGCTAGGCGATCTCGAGCGTCGCCAGGCGGGCATGGCCGAGGTCGAGCGTCGGGCGCATACATATGGTCTGCCGGCGCTCGCATGGCCGGACCCCTGGCCGAGCAACTACCTGATGGCGATGCGCGCCGCCACGTTTGCGTTCGATGTCGGGCGCGGCCGCGACTTCACGCTCGCGGCGTTTCGCCTGGCTTTTCAGCGGGGTGCGGATCTCAGCGTGCCCGCCAACGTTCTCCAGGCGGCCACGGACGCCGGCCTCGACCCGGGGGAGGTGGAGGCGGCGACCCAGGACTCGGCGGTCAAGCTCGCCCTGCGCGAAGCGACGGACGCCGCCCACGCCCTGGGCGTGTTCGGTGTCCCGACTATCGTCGTCGCCGGAGAGCTGTTCTGGGGCGACGATCGGCTCAAGGAGGCCGCGGGGCGCCTCGGAGGGCAGGTGTCCGCAGGCTGATCGAGCGGGTTGTTAGCCGCCGGCGCGCGAAGATGAAGCGTGTGACGCGCGAAGGCGACGCGGGTGAGGCGCGAAGGCGGGCTACCAGGCCTGCGTGACGCCGCAATGCGGGCAGCGCACGCTGGTGGAGACCGGCGCGATGAAGAAGAAGCCGCACGAGCACGGGTAGCACGCTTCGTCGACCGGTCCGCCGGCGTCTCGGTTGCGTCGCACCGCGATGTCCGGTGCGCTCGCCCCGGCGGTCGCCTGCTCGTGTTGGCGCCAAGCTGTCAGTGGATGTAGGAGGCTTGCTCTCATCGGTCTCTATCTCATATGACGCGCCGGATGCCCAAAGGTTTCGGTGTCCAAGCGATATTTCCTGGTTGCCGAGCGACGCGAATCGGCTCCTGCTGGGACTGGCGTTCGGGCGCTTCTGTGATAATCAGCCGCGATGAACCCCGCGCGCAAGCGAACGGTGCGGTTGGTGGTGGCCCTCAGCGCGGCCGTGATCCTGGCGAGCGCCCTGATCTACACCAGCTTCAGCGCCGCCAGCCCCACCGTCACGCCGAGCCAGCTCATGCGCGCAGCGATGGCGGGGCACTCCTATCAGCTCACCGGCAAGGTCAAGCCCGGCTCTGTGCGCCACCAAGAACAGACGCTCTACTTCTCGATCCAGGATCGCGCCGGCGAAGCGTCGGTGCCGCTCAGCTATACCGGCGAGGTGCCCGGTCCTTTCCGCGAAGGACGCGAGGTGATCGTGACCGTCGAAAAGCAGGGCACGCACTACGTGGGCCAGCGAGACTCGTTGATCACGAAGTGCCCCTCCAAGTACAAGGAAACGCCTAGCAACACCACGAGCTCCTGATGGCCCAGCTCGGCGGTGCCTGTCTGATCCTGGCGCTTGGCGTGTGCGTGTACGGGATCTGCGCCTCGATCTACGGGGTAAGGGCCCACCGGCCCGAGTTCTCGGAGTCGGGCCGGCGCTCGGTGTACGCGCTGGCGGGCACGCTGACGGTGGCCTTCCTGGTGCTGGAGTTGGCGTTCCTGCGCAACGACTTCAGCTTCAACACCGTCGCCGACACCTCGAGCACAACCACTCCCACCTTCTACCGGGCCGCGGCGGTGTGGTCATCCCAGGAAGGCTCGCTGCTCCTGTGGGCGTGGTTGCTCTCGCTGTGGTCGAGCCTCGTGCTGTTCTTGACGCGCAAGCGGATGCGCGAGGTCAGCGCCTACGCCACGGCGATCCTGCTCGGTTTCGGCGGCTTTTTCATCTCGCTGATGATCTTCTACGCCACACCGTTCGCGACGACCAACCCCGCGCCCGCCGACGGGGTTGGCTTGGACCCACTGCTGAGACATCCCAGCATGATGATCCACCCGCCGATGCTCTACTCGGGCTACACGCTGTGCATCGTGCCGCTCGCGTTTGGCATGGGCGCCCTGCTCGCGCGCAAAGTCGACGCCGAGTGGATCCGCGCCACGCGCCGCTTCGCATTCGCGGCCTGGCTGTTCCTGGGCGTCGGCATCATGCTCGGCGCGCGCTGGTCCTACTCTGAGCTCGGCTGGGGCGGCTACTGGGGCTGGGACGCGGTCGAGAACGCCTCACTGATGCCCTGGCTCACCGGGACGGCGTTCCTGCACTCGCTGATGATCCAAGAGAAGCGAGGGATGCTCAAGGTCTGGAACGTGTCGCTCGTGCTGGCCACCGGCACGCTCGCGATCATGGGCACCTTCCTGGTGCGCAGCGGCATCCTCAGCTCCATCCACGCTTTCGGCGGCGCCACGCTCGGCGTGCCCTTCGTCGTCCTGATCGGTGTGCTCATCGTCGGGTCGATCTACCTGGTCAGCTCGCGTCGAGAGATGCTGCGCAGCGAGCACCGCCTGGACTCGCTGCTCTCGCGCGAGGCGGTCTTCATGGCCAACAACCTGGTGCTCGTCGGCCTGTGCTTCGTGATCTTCTGGGGCACCTACTTCCCGCTCATCTCAGAAGCCCTCACCGGCCACGAGTCGTCGGTCGGGCCGCCTTGGTTTGACCGCTACACCGTTCCGCTGGCGCTCATTCTCGTGTTGCTGAGCGGGATCGGACCGGTGATCGCCTGGCGCAGGGCGACCCTGGCCAACGCCAAGCGCAACTTCATGGTGCCCGTGCTCGCGGCTCTCGTGACTTTGGCCGTGCTCTTGGTAGCGGGAGTCAGCGCCGGCAAACCGCTCGCCATCGCGATGTTCTGCTGCTCCGCCTTCGTTCTGGGCAGCGTCGCTCAGGAGTACTGGCGCGGCGTGCGAGTACGCCGCTCGATCGCCGGCGAGCCGGCCCCCACCGCGCTGGTGGCGCTCGTCAAGCGCAACCGCAGACGCTACGGCGGCTACATCGTGCACGTCGGCATCGCGGTGCTGTTCGTCGGCGTCGCCGCCTCCTCTTCCTTTCAGCACGTATCCGAGCTGAACCTCTCGCCCGGCCAAGCGACCAAGGTGGGCGCCTACACCGTCCGCTACGTGCATCCAACCGCCACGATCACCGCCCAATCCGACACGGCCCACACCGGCGCCACGATGAGCCTCGGCGCCGTGCTCTCCGTGACCAAGGCCGGCAAGCACGTCGCCACGCTCTCCCCGAGCGAGGGCTTCTACGATTCGGGCGACCCCAGCGAAGGCTCGGTCAGCCACCTGATCGGCGGCCAGGCGGTCAGCCACGTGAGCATGAACTCCGGCGTCACGCGCGACGTGTGGAGCGCGGTCGCGCCCGACATCAACACGCCGCGGCTGCAGCGCGTGCTGACGATCGCCAACAAGACGATCCCCTACATCCGTCCCGACGAGGGCATGATCGCTCTGGCCGTGCTCGAGCGCGAATACCTCAAGGCGCCGCCGCCGGCCGAGTTCAAGCTGATCGTCTCGCCCCTGGTCCTGTGGATCTGGATCGGCGGCGCCATCGTCATCGGGGGCAGCCTGATCGCGCTCTGGCCCGCGCCGAGCACGGTGCGCCAGCGCGTCAGGGTAGGAGCCGCCCGGCGCGCCGCACGGGACCTGGCTCGCGCCTGAAAGGTGGATGAGCGCCCTGATCGCCGTTCTCACGCTCCTCCTGCTCGCCGCCGTGATTGCGGTCGTGAGCAGGCCCCTCTTGACCGCGCGCGGGGCCGCTGAGGCGGGGGAGTCCTCCGATTCCACCCAGCCCGCCCGCGGCGAGCTCGAGGTCGAGCGAGAGGCCAAGTACCGCGAGATCCGCGACGCCGAGCTCGACTAC
Organism: uncultured Solirubrobacterales bacterium; assembly: GCA_963753145.1. Taxonomy (GTDB): domain Bacteria; phylum Actinomycetota; class Thermoleophilia; order Solirubrobacterales; family Solirubrobacteraceae; genus Palsa-744. The sequence goes on along the minus strand of CAVWAX010000001.1, from coordinate 1,323,269 downwards.
CGCACCGGCAAGCTCTCCTCCGAGGACTACCAGGCCGTCAACGCCACGCTGCGCGCCGAGGCGGTGTCGATCCTCGACCGGATCGAAGCGCTAGACCGGCAGGAGCCAGACTCAGACCCGCCGAATTAGGTTCGGTGAGTCCTCCACCAGGGTTGCGCCGGCCCATCCACCCTCCCTCGCACGCCGCTTGCCGGCGGGCGAGCTTCCTACCAGGGTTTCTTCAGCAGGAGGATCGTGTTCAGCGCGAACAGGATCGCGAAGCCGACCGTCCAGCGGTTGAGGTTGCGCTCGACCATCGAGCCGCCGCCGAGCGGACCCTGTCCGCTGCCGACGCCGAAAGCGCCCGAGAGCCCGGAATCCTTGCCCGAGTGCATCAGCACCAGGAAGATGAGCCCGACCGCTATGAACACCTGGATGACCGAGAAGATCGCTTCCACCCGCCAAGCGTAGCTGCTTTTGCAAGCGACCGTGCGTCAAGTCGGCCAATTCGGCCAGGTTTGAGGCTGACGCCTCGCGCATCGGTACAGTCCGGTCGCTCTCCCGCTGTGGTGGCTTCCATGCGTACAAATCCCGCGATCGCACCGCTCGATCGCAACTCCGATTACGAATCCTTTACCAAGGCGTGCTTCTCTGCCGATATGAATTGCGTCAGGGGGCGCTCGGGCCTTTTGGGTGCCCTGCTCCAACGCGACCATGGGACGAGACCAACGATGAGTAGGGGCCAGGCATGTCAGGTGTGAATGACGCTCGCCCGCACACGGATGCCCGCGTTCCCGCGGGCGCGCCCCCGTGGATGCGTCGAGCGATCCTCTCCGCCTTGGCGGGCGGCGGCCTGACGGTCGCCGGCCTCGGCGGGCCGCTGTCGGCGGGCGCGCTTGCCGCCGAACCACAGACCACCACCGGCTCCTCGACGGAAACGACGAGCACGCAGGCGCCGGAAACACCCACGCAGACCGCCACCACGCCGACGAGCACGACGCCCGTCCCAGCCGAAACGACGACCGCGACCACACCGGTCGCGAGCCCCCCAACCACGACGCAAAGCACCTCGACTCAAACCGCAACCGCCCCAAGCACGACCACCACGACTACCACCGGCACCCAGACGACATCCACCGCCACACCGGCGCCCAAGCACCGTGTCGATGCGCCGCAAGTGCTCGTCCAGCACACACAACAGGACAGCGAAGCCACCCCGACCTCCACCACGACCGGCGCCACCAGCACAACCACCCCGGCGCCCGCGGGCGCCAACGGCTCGGGCAACATCGCCGTCGCGCCGCAGCTGGCCGCCGAACAGCAGAGCGCGCTCGCCGCCGCCATCGCCGGGTCGGCGGCCTCCGCGCGAGCGCTCGACTTCTACCGCATCCCTCTGTTCTTGCTGCCGATCTACCAGGCCGCCGCGGTCCAGTACGGCGTGCCGTGGCCGGTCTTGGCGGCGATCAACGAAGTGGAGACCAATTTCGGCACCGACCTCTCGATCTCCACGGCCGGCGCGGTCGGGTGGATGCAGTTCATGCCCGAAACCTGGCTCCAATACGGCGTGGACGCGCTCGGCGCCGGCTACGCCGACCCCTACAACCCGGTCGACGCGATCTTTGCCGCCGCGCGCTACCTGCACGCCGCCGGCGCCTCCACGAACCTTCGAGCCGCGATCCTCGCCTACAACCACTCCGAAGCCTACGTCGAATCGGTGCTGCTGCGCGCGCGTCTGTTCGCCAGCTATCCGCCTTCGGTGATCGCCACCCTGACCGGGCTCACCGAGGGCAGCCTGCCGGTCCCGGGAGCGACCTTGAGTTCGACCTCCAACATCTCCCAGGGCGTCCTCGCGCCCTCGCCCGAAGGGGCCGCGAGCAACACCGCCGGCGCCGCGAGCGGCACGGCGGGCGCGGCGGGCCCGACCAACGGCGCCAAGGCTTCCGCCGCGAGCAGCACCAGCGCTCACGCCGCGAAGCTGCCCGGTTCCACCCCGGCGCCCTCGCCCGCCGCCAGCGCGGCCCGCGCCGAACGGGCCCTGAACGCCGCCGCGCCGCCGTCACAGCTCTCCGAGTTGCTCGCCCACGAAAAAGCTCCCGTCGTCGCCGTCGAGGACGGCCGCATCGTGGGGGTCGGTTCCTCGCGCAAGCTCGGCCACTACGTGGTCCTGCGCGACACCTACGGCGACCTGTTCACCTACGCCGGCCTCGGCTCGATCGCGGCGCACTACCGCCTGCCCAAGCCCACCCAGGTCCGCGTCCCGACGGGCTCGCTGCCAAGCGGCGAAGCGTCCAGCGACCCGACGCCCAAGCAGGCCGCGAGCGCGGGACGGCAACTGCCGCTCACGCTACACGTGGCCACCAAGCAGAAGGCCGGCGCGGCCAAGCTCAAGCAGCCCTCGGCGATGGGACAGGAAGCCGGCGGTGAAGAAAGCGCAGCCGCCGGCAAGGTGCGAGTGTTCGCGCATCCCGGCAACCCCGACGCGGTCGCGGCCGCCCGGATCAGGGCAAATCGCAGTCCCGACACCCACGGCTTGATGAAGCTCGCGCGCGGAGCGGTCGTGGCGCAGGGCACCGTGCTCGGCCACCTTGGCCCCGGCGACGAAAGCAAGCAGGCGAGCATGCGCTTCGCGATTCGTCCGGCCGGCGCCCAGAGCGCGATCGATCCCACCCCGATCCTCGCAAACTGGCGCCAGCTCGATCTCGCGCTCCATCCGCAGGGCGCCAAAGACGGTCCGGTGCTCGATGGGGCGACCGCGAGCGACGCCTTCCTGCTGTCCTTGCCCGAACTGGAGCGCGCGGTGCTGGCGGACCCAGGCATCGAGCTCGGGCATTGCGACCGCACACAGGTTGCGGCGGGCAAAGTGAGCCGTCAGGCGCTTGCCCTGCTGGTGTTCCTTTCGCGCAGTGGGCTAAAGCCTACGGTTGGCGAGTTGAGGTGCGGTCACCTCGAATCGACACCGCGCGGTCCCCGCACGGTGTTCCCGCCGGCTGGCACGCTCGACATTGCGGCGATCAACGGCATCCCGATCGCCGGCCACCAGGGCGCCGGCACCGTCACCGACATCACGATCCGCACACTGCTCACCCTCGGCCACAAGTTCGCGCCCAAACGGATCGTCAGCCTGATGAAGTACCCCGGCGCGCCGAGCACGGAGGCCCTGCCCGATCACTCCACCTACATCCAGGTCGAGCTGCCGCGCCACATCGCCAAAGCCAAGCTCTCAAGCACCGCGGGCGCGACGCCGAGCGGCTCGGCCAAGGCGCGCTCCGCGAGCCCGACCACGCCGGCGAACCTCGTGCTCGACTCGGTCGAATGGCAGCGTCTCATCAGCCAGGTGGGCGCGTTGCAGCAGCCCCACGTGCCCCACAAGCCGACCTCTTCGGCGATTAGCGACAAGCCCGCCGCGGGCAGCGGCGGGTCCCAGACCCGCACGCTGCCCTAAGGGCCTACCGCGTTAGGCCCGAGCGTAGGAAAGGGCTTCCCCGCGACCTAACGCGAGGCTTCGGGACTCTTCGTCGTCGTGCCCGTCTGCGGCGAGGATTCCCCGCTCGCGCCCGGGGCGCCCTGCGGGCGGCGGAACGCGCCGGCGAGACTCGCGCGACACTTCATCGTGGCTTGCCTGAACTTGGCGCTGGTGGTGTCGATCCCCTTCGTGCTGAAGATCGGCCCCTTGCCCGAGGTGTTGGGAGCTGGGATGTCGATCCCGTTCTGACGCAGGCATGAGGCGTACGCGGTGAGCGCAGCCTTGAAGGCGGGGCTCTGCAACCGGCGAGCGCCGCCCCGGCGAAAGTAGTGCCCTTGGCCGCCGCCACACTTCTTCAGCGCGGCTTCGAACTGAGCGCGCGTCACGCCCTTGGGCAGACCGGGCGCGCCACCCGCAAAGCCGCCCGGGGCGCCCGAGCCCGGCGCGCGCTGCGGCAGCGTGACGCCGTTCTTTTGCAGACATTCGCGCATCGCCCCGAAGCGAGCCCGTCCGGCGCCCGACGCGCCGCTTGGCGTCGTCGAGCCGGCCGTCGAAGCTGCGCCCGTGGAGGTGGTTCCCGTCGAGCCCGACGTGGCCGCGGTGGTGGCGGCCGCGTTGGAGGAGCTGCCCGAGGAGCCGCCACACGCACTCAAGCCAAGGCACGCGAGCGCCAAGATCGCGAGCATCCCGACGACCTGCTTGCGCGTCGGGGCTCGACGCGGTCGCCTGCGTGCCGAGGGATCCCGCCAAGGTGTGCTGTGCGTGGTGTCCGCGCTGCTTGGGTGGCGCGCGACGCGGTCGAAGTTGGGCATCTAGCTCCTTATTTCCGATCTATTGGTTGGTGAACTCTCGCACGTCTACTTGCCAAACAGCGCTGGTTCGCCTCCTCCGCCGGAGCTCGCGCCGCTGGATCCGCTCGCCGCGCCGCGCGAGCCGCCGCCGCCGCGCAGAGCGCCACCGAACAGGCCGCCCAAGCCGCCGCTCGCACCGGCTTCGCTCACGCGAATCGATTCGGCCTGCACAGCGCCGCCGGCGCCCGCGCTCCCGGTGACGATCACCGTTTCCCCGGGGTGGATTCCTTTGACGTCCGATTTGACCGTCTTGCTCACCGTCGAGGCGTCCGAGGTCTTGACCTTGACCGTGTTGCCTTCGCTGCTCGTCACATATATCGTCGAGCCCGAAACGTAGGCGACATGCCCGACGGTTGCGCCCAGCGAGCCGGCGCCGCCCGTGCCCGCCGCACCGAACAGGCCGGCTCCACGTCCCCCGCTCGCCGCGCTCGTGCCCGCGCCGGCTCCTCCCGTCGCGCCCGTGGCGGCGCCTGAGCCGCCGGCCGCCGCCCGCAGCGCGGCGAAGCGCGAAGCCAGGCCGGCACCCCCACTCGTCGAGGCGCTTGAGGAGCTCTGGCCCTTCTGCACCAGCACGCCCGCGATGAACCCGCACGCGATCAAGAGCACGGCCGTCAACGCGAGCGGGACCGGGGTCAGCAACTTGCGGCGTGGACGCCGGGGCAAGTCGGACTCGCCCGGTTGCACCAGCCACTGCTCCTGTTCGACTGTGGCTTGATCCGCAGACATCGCAGACTCCTCTTGGGGGGAATGGCCGTCACTCAAAACGAAGCGCCTCTATCGGTCGCAGCGAAGCCGCGCGCGCGGCCGGATAGGTGCCAAAGAACAGGCCCGACAGGGCGCCGGCGCCGAACGCGAGAAAGATCGAATAGGTGGCGATCTCAGGATGCACGCCGGCGATTTCGAACTGGCTGCCCACCACGCCAAGCAGCACCCCGGCGAGGCCGCCGATCAAGGACACGAGCACCGCCTCGCTCAAGAACTGCGTCAGGATGTCGCTGCGCCGAGCGCCGATCGCCTTGCGGATGCCGATCTCGCGGGTGCGCTCGGTGACGCTCACGAGCATGATGTTCATCACGCCGATCCCTCCCACCAGCAGGGAGATCGCGGCGACCTCTCCGAGCAGCGTCGTAAAGACGCTGCTGGTCGAATTGGACGTTTCCAGCAGCGAGCCCTGGTTGAGGACCTGAAAACCCGGTTCGGCGGTGTCGGTGATTTTGTGGCGTTCCTCGACGATCGTGCTCACCTGCGCTTCGGCGGCGTTCAGGGCGGACTCCGAGGTCGCCTGGACGGTGATCGAATCGATCGGCCCGACGCCGCTCAGCATGCTCTGGGTGGTCGTGATCGGCGCCATCGCGACGTCGTCCTCGTTGGTCAGGCCACTCGTGCCCTTGGAGGCGAGGACGCCCACGACTTCGAAGTTGCTGCCGTTGACCTTGATCGTCTGACCGACCGCGCTCTGGCCGGGGAACAGTTCTTCGACGACGCTCTGGCCGAGCACGATCACACGCCTGTGCTCTCGCACGTCAGCTTCGCCGAAGGACGAGCCTTCGGCGATCTTGTAGCTGTGCGCGCCCAAATAGGCGGGGGTGGTGCCGACGAACGAAGACGGTTCGTAGCTGGAGCTTCCCGACACCAGCGTCACGCCGCTCGCATTGACGACCGGCGAGGCGCTCTTGACGTCCGGGGCGAGGCTCGGATCCTGAAGCGCTTCGGCGTCCTGCTTGGTCAGGGAAACGCCCGTCCCTGTGCCGGCGCGTGCCCCAACTCGGAAGCCGCCGCCGCTGGGCATCACGATCAAGACGTTCGTGCCGAGGCTCTGGATGCGAGACTGCACGGCCTGCGAGGATCCGTTGCCGACCGCGATCAGAACGATCACCGAGGCCACCCCGATCGTCATGCCGAGGATCGTCAAGCCTGAGCGCAGCTTGTTCGTGGTGATGCCGCTCCAAGCGATCCGCAGGGTGCCCGTCCCGATCATCGGCTTGCCCGCGCTGGAGCGTGGCCGAGGGGATGGGATGACTTCTGGGCGTGCACGACCGGCGGTGCATCGTGCACGCCCAGAGTGCGCTCGTCCTCGACGACCTCGCCGTCGCTCAAGCGCACCACGCGCTTGGTCTGCGCGGCGACGTCGGGCTCGTGGGTGATCAGCACGACGGTGCGTCCCTGCTCGTTGAGGCGACTGAAGATCCGCAATACGTCCTCAGTCGAGTGCGAGTCGAGGTTGCCGGTCGGCTCGTCGGCCAAGATCAGCGAAGGATTTGTCACGATCGCGCGCGCCACCGCCACGCGCTGCTGCTGGCCGCCGGAGAGCTCTGAAGGCTGGTGGTGCATGCGATTGCCCATGCCCATCGACCGCAGGGCCGCTTCGGATCGTTGTCGGCGCTCGCCCCGGCCCAGCCCCGCGTAGGCGAGCGGCAGCTCCACGTTGTCGAGCGCGCTGGTGCGAGGCACCAGGTTGAAGCTCTGAAAGACGAAGCCGATCTTGCGATTGCGCAGGTCGGCCAGATCGTCCTCGTCCATCCGCCCGACGTCGACGCCGTCGACCTCATAGCGCCCGCTCGACGGGACATCCAGGCATCCCATGATGTTCATCAGCGTGCTCTTGCCGCTGCCCGAGCTGCCCATGATCCCCACGAAGTCGCCCCTCTCGATGCGCAACGACACGTCGCGCAGCGCCTGGACGCGGATCTGGCCGAGCTCGAACACCTTCGATACCCCGCGTACCTCGATCACGGGTCCCATCAGCCGCCACCCCTGAAGAACACGCCGCCGCCACCACCACCGAGGCCGGCACCACCCGCGAGACGACCCAGGCGCGAGGTCAGGCTGGTCGCCGAGCTGGTGCTCTGGGCCGCCGGCAACACCACCGTTTCTCCTGCCCGCACGCCGCTGAGGAGGATCGTCGAGGTGTTGCCCGCCAGGCCGGTAACGACCCGCCGGCGCACGTCCTTGCCGCCGCGCACCACCGTCACCGAGCCGGCCGAGATGGCGCTCGTGGGCACGCTGACGCCTTCGGCCTGTTTGACGACAACTTCAGCAGTCGCGCTCATGCCCGGCTTCAGGCCCGCGGTCATCTGGTCCAGCTGGAAGGTCACGTCATAGCTGACCACTCCGCTGCTGCTCGTCGAAAGAGTCGCCACTTCGCTGACGTGCGCCGCCAGCTTCTGTCCGTTGAGCGCTTCGACCGTCACGGTGGCGATCTGCCCGACTTTCACGTTGCCGATTTCCGATTCGCTGAGAGCCACGACCAGGTGCATCGAGGACAGATCGCTCAGCACCGCAAACGCGGTGCTCGAAGACCCCGAGGAGCCCGAGGAACCGTTAGATCCGCTCGAGCTCGTACCCGGCCCCGCGAGCCCGCGCGCCGAGGTGGCGCCGCTCGAGTTCGAGCCGGAGGACGCGGCGGAGCTGCTCGCGCTCGATGCTCTCGTTGTACCGGTAGCCGACACGACTTCTCCCACCTGACCCGAGAGGGTCACGATCGTGCCGTCTTGGGGAGCCAGCAGCTTGGTGTTGGCCACCGCTTCTTCGTCGCCGTGCACCGTCAGTTCTTGGCTTTTCACAGCTGCCCGCGCCGACGCCAGGTTTGCTTCCCGCGTAGCGGCGCTGATTGTGGGGGCGCTCGCGGTTTTTGCCACCGACTTCGGCGACTGGGTCGATTCCCCACGGGCGACGCTCGCGCCTTCGCCGCCTGTTTCTTCTTCTTTGGCCAGGGTCGCCTTCAGCGAGAGCAGGGTCGCCTTGGCCTGTTCCAACGTCACTTCAGTGCTGGAAGGATCTAGTTCGGCGAGGAGCTTACCCTCGGTCACGTGCTCGCCCTGCGCGACATAGATATGGGTGACGGTGCCCGCGGTCTTGAAGCCCAGGTTCAGTTGCGAGGCGGGCTCCAGGTTGCCGGCGCCCGAGACCGTCGCCTGTACCACGCCAAGCGTTGCCTTGGCGGTGCGCGTAACCGCGGTCTGGCTACCGGAGGCCGGGCCGACCACGAGAATGGCGACCACGATCGCTCCCACGCACAGCAGGCCCAGCAGGTAGTTCAGCCAGGGACGTCCTGTGTGCTCGGTCATCGCCACCTTCGATCTTGGGTTGGGCGGGTAAGAAGGGGCGAAGAAGCCGATAAGTGTGGATAAAGTCACGTCGATGCCCACTTACGGCGGGATCGACCTCGGGGGGACGAAGATACAGACGATCGTCACGCGCGGCGACGATCGCTCGGTACTCGGACAGGCGCGCAGGCCGACCCCGCACGAGGGCGGCCCGCCCGCGGTGATCGACGCGCTCGTGGCGTGTCTCTCCGAGGCGGCCGCCTCCTCGGGCGTCGATGTGGCCCAGCTCGACGGCATCGGCGTCGGTGTTCCCGGCGAAGTCGATCTCGCCGCGGGCAGTCTGGCGCGGGCGCCCAACCTGTCCGAATGGGAGCATCCGGTTCCACTCGCGGAGATCCTCTCCGAGCGCTTGGGTCCGCAGGTCAAGCTCGGCAACGACGTTTCGGTCGCCGTCCAGGCCGAGCTCGCGCTGGGCGCCGGCCGCGGGGCGGATTCGCTGCTCGCGGTCTTCTGGGGCACCGGCGTCGGTGGCGGCGTGGCCTTCGGGGGAGAGCTGTGGCACGGTCGCGGCGACGCCGGGGAGATCGGCCACATGGTCGTCAAGCAGGGCGGCGCGCGCTGCGGCTGCGGGCGGCGCGGGTGCCTGGAGGCATACGCGGGCCGGCGCTCGATGGAAGCCAAGGCCAGGCGCCTGGTGGAGAGCGGCCACCACACCGACCTGTTCGAGATCATGCGCGAGCGCGGGCGCTCCACGCTCTCGAGCGGCGTGTGGGAGCACGCGCTGCGCCACAAAGACAAACTCGCCGAGCGCCTGATCGAGCGCGCGGTGCAGGCGCTCGGCAGCGGCGTGGCCTCGGCCGTGAACCTGCTCGACGTGGAACTCGTGCTCATCGGCGGCGGGCTGGGCACGCGCTTTGGTGAGCCGATGCTCGAGCGGATCCTCGCCGCGATGAAGCCGCACCTGTTCAAGGACGATCGCCCGCCCGCCCTGCGTATGGCGAGCCTCGGCGATCTCGGCGGCGCGATCGGCGCTGCTCTGCTGTGTGACGGCTAGATCCCCGCCAGCGTGATCCCGACGAGCACGATCGACAGGGTCGAGGTGATCGCCACCGTGATACCGGCCACCCCGTCGAGCATGCCGCGACTGCGCCGCTCGCCCATCACCCGGCGCGAGCGCGAGAGGCGCCAGATGAAGAACAGATTGATCGGCAACAGCAAGCCGTTGACCACCTGCACGCCCACAAGCAGCGAGATGACAGGCACCCCCGGGACCATCGCCACCAAGGCGGAAAGCGCGATCATGCCGGTGATCAACGACATGAACACCGGCGCCTCCTCGCGGCGGCGGCCGATCCCCTTTTCATAGCCCAGCGACTCCGAGACGACATAGGAGGTCGCGATCGGCAGGATCGCGCACGCCAGCAGGCTCGCGCCGAGCAGGCCGACCGCGAACAGGACCTCTGCGTAGGAGCCCGCGAACGGGCTCAGCGCACGCGCCGCGTCGGCGGCCGAGCCGATTTCGTGGATGCCATGCTTGAACAGGGTCGCGCCGGTCGCGATGATGATGAAGCCCGCTACCAGGTTCGCGAAGATCGCCCCCGCCACGGCCTCGCGTTCCTCGTGGGGGAGATCCTCCTCGCGCGCGCCCCGCTCGACCACGGCCGACTGCAGATACAGCTGCATATAGGGCGTGATCGTGGTGCCCGCCGTGGCGATCACCAGCAGCAGATAGGTGCCGCCCGTCTGGATTTTCGGGGACACGATCGCCTTGCCCACTTCGCCCCAGTCCGGGTGAGCCAGGATCGCCGCGATCGGGTAGGCGAAGAACGGCAGTGTCAGCCAGATGAACGTGCGCTCCGCCGAGCGGTAGGAGCCGCGCACGATGATCGCCCAGATCCCGACCGCCGCGATCGGCACCGAGATCTGCACCGGGATGCCGGCCAACCCGAGCGCCGCGCCGACACCCACGAAATCGGAGATGCAGATTCCCATGTTGGCCACCAACACAGCGGTCGTCGCGAGCACCGACCAGCGGATCCCGTACTCCTCGCGGATCAGCTCCGCCAGGCCCTTGCCGGTCACCACACCCATGCGCGCCGCGAGCTTCTGCACGATCGCAAGCGACACGGTGATCAAGACCATCACCCACAGCAGCTGGTAGCCGTACTTGGCGCCCACCGAGGAGTAGGTCGCGATGCCGCCCGCGTCGTTGCCCGCGTTGGCGGCGATCAGGCCCGGCCCGAGCAGGGCCAGCAGGGCGAAGAGGCGGGCTCGGCGAGGGTTAAATCGGGCAGGCAGTCGCGGCCGGCCAAGAGTGGCCGAGCGGACACGGCGAATGACGGCCGGTACTCGGACCGCCATCGAACTGGGTGCTGGAGCCGTTCACGGCGCAGAGTCTAGTTGTCTGCGCCTCGCTTCGGCGGGCGCCTCCGTCCAGCGGCCGCCGACGGGCACGGGTGCGGGCAATCGGCCGCGGCTGCCCTCGATGCGCCCCGCGGGTCAGTCCTCGCCGAGCAGACCGAAACGCCGGCGCCAGCCGCGCGGCAGCATCTCCTCGAGCACGTCGTCCACGGTCACGATCCCAAGCGGGTGCTCGTGCTCGTCGACGACCGGCACGCAGGTGAGGTTGTAGTCGGCCATCACCCGCGCCACCTCTTCGAAGGAGGCGTCGGTGCGCAGCGAAGGCAGCTCGTGTTTGACGAGCGCGCTCAGGCGCTTCTCGGGCTCGGTGCGCACCAGCGCCGCCACCGGCACACTGCCCTCCAAGACGCCCTCGGGCGAGCAGACGAACACCGCGGTCAGCAGCTCCGGGGCGATCTTCGACAGGCGCACCGCCTCGAGCGCTTCGCCGGCGCTCGTGGTGCGCCGCAGCGACACGAATTCGGGGCTCATCAAACCGCCCGCCTCGGCCGGGTCGTAGCCGAGCAGCTTGCGCACCTTGATCCGGTGGCTCGCCGGCAGGAGCGCCAGCACGCGTTCGCGGTGCTCCTCCTCCAGCTCGCCCGCCGCGTCGGCGGCGTCGTCGGGCGCCATCCGGCTGAGGATCTCCGCGACCTGCTCGTCGCTGCGGTCCTCCAAGAACTCGCGCTGGTGGTGCTCGTCGAGCTCCTCGAACACGTCGGCCTCCAGCTCGCGATCGTCCTCGCCGACGGCCTGGATGATCTCCTCGCCCTCGCGCCTGGACGCCGCCTCGACCAGGTCGGCGATCTGGGCCGGGTGGAGCTTTGCGAGCTTGGGGTGGGGGACCCTCAGGCGCACCGTCGGCACGTGCCCGACGAACGGCTCGACGCTGGCCCAATCCAAGAAGTCACCTGTCGCGATGCGCTGGCCGAGGGGCCTCGGCAACAACCGGCGCAGGCCCCCCCTCGGTCCCGTGTCAACGCCCACGACACGCCACGATCCCGCGATGTCGGCCAGCTCGATCTCGTTCGCGCGCACCAATCGAGCGCCCTCGACGTTGATCAGCTGACGGTCGAGCACGTCGCGCCCCAGCAACACCTCCTCCTCGCGGCGCTCGAAGCGGCGCAGATCGAGCTTGGCCTTGCGCAAGATCACGCCGTCGGCGATCGCCGACACACGGTCGGCGCCGAGATAGGAGGTGCGCCCCGCGACCTTCACAAGGAAGCCCGTGATCGGGGGATAGCCGACACCGCCGAGGCGCACGATCACGTCTTCGACGCGTCCCAAGCGCTCGCCGTCGCTGTCACGCAACGGGCTGCCCACCAAGGCGGACAGGTGCAGGATCGGCGGCGCCTTCAGCGCGGACGCGCTCACGCCCCCATCCTACCCGCGCCCGCTATGGGCCTACTGAGACAGGCTCTCAGCCGCCGGTCAGGCTCGTCGGGATCGGCTGGCCGTGCGGCGGCGGGTCGTCCTCCAACAGCTTGGGGATCGTCACCGGGCGCAAACCCCGCTTGCGCAGCCCCTTCACGATCGCCGGCAGCGCCGCGATCGTCTCGGCGCGGTTGCCGCCCGCGTCGTGCATCAGGATGATCGCGCCCGGCTTGGCGCCCGCCAAGGCCCGCTGCACGATCGCCTGCGTTCCCGGCAAGGTGTAATCGGCGGTATCCACCGACCACAGGATCATCAACAGGTGCAGGTGGCGCAGCTCCTTGAAGGTGGTCCGGTCAAACGAGCCGTACGGCGGCCTGAACAGGCGCGGACGCTTGGCCCCTTGCACCTCGACTTGGACCATCTGTTCGAAGAGCTCCTCGTACTGGTCGTGCGGGGAGAGGCTCGCCATCATCGGATGGGTCTCGGTGTGATCGCCGACCACATCGCCCGAGGCGACCTCCGCGGCGGTGCCCGCCGAGAAATACTGCTCCTGGTTGCCGATCGCAAAGAACGTCGCGTGCACGTGCAACCGGTTCAGCTCCGCCACCAATTGCTGGGTGTAGGGGCCGGGCCCGTCGTCGAACGTGAGCGCCACCTCGTTGCCCTTCGAACCGCCGCTCGTGACCGCGGGGGTGTAGGCCAGCACGGCATTGATGGCCTTCTGTTCGGCGCTGAATGCGGCCGCCGCGCGCTGCGCCGCGTCGGGCCCACTCGCGGCGAGCGGCGGGTGGTTCACATGCGGGGCCGCCGCAGGGCTTTTGTGTGAAGTGAGCGCCGCGATCAGCAGCGCGACCAGCGCGATCGCGACGATCCCCGCGCCCGCGCGGCGACGGCGAAAGACCTGGTGTCTCCCGGGTCCCGGCGCGCCGCCCGAGCCGAAGCCCGGCTCCTCGCCGCCCGCCTCGGGATCGACCGTCGGGGTGCGATTAGCTTGGGAGCGCTCCTCCCATGTCCAGTCCCAGCGGGTCACTGGCCTCTATTTTGACTATGTGATTCCGTTTTGGCTCTCCATCGGCGTGCTCTCGCTCTGCCAAGGCCTCGTCGTCGCGCTGCCCAGAGCATGGTCGCCGGCCTGGATGGCGCGCCTGCACAGCCGCCTGTGGGCGCTGGTGCCCGCCCTCTCGGTGATCGGCTTCGTCGCCGTCGGTCTCTTCGCCGAACGCGCAAGCGCACAAGCCCTCACATATATCGCGCTCGTCGGTGTGCCCGTGCTGGCCGCGCTGGCGCTCGGCCGGCTCATGCACGGCGCGCGACCCGCGCTTGCCCTGCTCGTGGCGCCCCTGTTCGCGCTGGCCTGGGCCGACCGCACCGCGCTTGCCGGCCAGAGCGCGGCCGTGGTTCTGTCGGCGCTCTCCTGCGTTTCCCTGGGCGCCTTGATCGCGGGCGTCACGCCCGCGCGCTGGCTCGCGTTCGGGATCGTCGCGATGGCGCTCGCCGACTCGGCCTTGGTCGTCTCAGACCTGCTCCAGGCACCCAACAACGCCCTCAACGTCGCCCATCCGGTGGGCGGCCTGCCGCGTCTGCAGGCGGAGGTGTTCGGCTCGGCGGTGATGGGTTATGGAGACCTGTTCGTAGCCGGGGTGTTCGGCGGGCTGCTGGCCATGACCGGCGCGCGCGCCCGTCAATCCTGGGGAGCGTTGCTGGCCGCGCTGTTGGCGATCGCATTCGACACGCTGTTCTTCGCCGTCGAAGAGCTGCCCGCGACCGTGCCGGTGGCGGCGGCCCTCGTGATCCTCTTGAAGATCGGCTCGCCCTCGGGCAAGTCCTCAAGCGCCGGCGCCTGGGAGGCGAGCCCGCGCGGGTTGGCCTCGACCGGCGCCGGAGCGCTCAAGTCGCGCTCAGACTTGGCGCCCGCCTCCTCGACGCGACGCAGTTGAGGCATCAAGCGACTGTCGAACGAGCCGACCGCTTCGTTGTAGGCGCTGACCGCCGAGCCGAGCTGACGCCCAACCTTCGCGAGCGCCAGCCCCACTATCAAGACAAGTACGAACAACGGTCCTCCAAAAAATCGGTCAGCGACCCTATACCGTGACATCGGTTTCGGACGGTTGGCTCTACGATGTCCGCGATGAGCACCCTCGAGGCTCAGATCACGCACGGAAAGGCCGACGTCGGCGCCGGCATCCGCCTGCACTACGTCGAAGCGGGCTCCGGTCCGCTCGTGATCCTGCTGCACGGCTTCCCCGAGTTCTGGTACTCCTGGCGCCACCAGATCGGGCCGCTCGCGCAGGCCGGCTACCGTGTCGTGGCGCCCGACATGCGCGGCTATGACCTCTCTGACCGTCCCCAAAGCTGGCGCTCCTACGACGCAGGCCTGGTGGCTGACGACATCGCCGGCCTGATCCGCGGCCTGGGGGAGGAGCAGGCATACCTCGTCGGGCACGACTGGGGCGCCGCGATCGCCTACACCGTCGCGATGGCCCACCCCGAGGTCGTGCGCCGCCTGGCGATCCTCAACGTGCCCCACCCGGCGCGCATGGCCGAAGGCTTGCGCACGCTCAAGCAGCTGCGCAAGAGCTGGTACATGTTCTTCTTCCAGATCCCCCGCCTGCCCGAGCGCCTGCTTGCGCGCGACGATTTCTCCTTCGCGAAGCGCTCGTTGCGGGCGGACTCCAAAGACGCCTTCACCGACGAGGACCTCGAACGCTACGTCGAAGCGTGGTCGCAGCCGGGCGCGCTGACGGGGATGATCAACTACTACCGGGCGGCTCTGCGCCGCTCGCCCCGCAAGGCGCTGTCGCGGATGCGCCCGATCCCGGCGCCCACCTTGGTGATCTGGGGCATGCTTGACCGTCACCTCGGCAGCGAGCTGGCAGTGCCCGCGCCCGAGTGGGTGCCCGACGTGCGCTTCGAGCCGATCTCCGAGGCTACGCACTGGGTGCAGCACGATGCTCCACAGCGGGTGAATGAGCTGCTGCTCGAGTTCTTCGCCGCAGAGTCATCAAGCCCAAGCCAGATACCAGCAGGCACGTAACCGCACCCACGCCCAGGCCCGCGCGCGCGCCGGCCCAAGCCATCACCCAACCGACGATCGGCCCGCCGATCGGCGTCGAGCCCTGGAAGGCCACGAACCAAAGGCTCATCACCCGCCCCCTCATCGAGGGCTCCGCCGTGAGCTGCAAGGTCGAGTTGCCCGTGGCCATGAACGAGATGCTCGCCCAGCCCACGAGCGCCAGGGCGGCGAGCTCGACCGGCAATGTCGGCGCGAGCGCGGCAAGGGCGATCACGGTGCCGAACGCGCCCGCCGCCAGCACCAGCGGGCGCAACCCGGTACGTCCGATCGCCGCCACCAGCAGGCCGCCCGCGACGGCCCCGGCGCCCATCGCGGCCGTCATGAAGCCGTAGCCGGTCGCGCCCACGTGCAGCCCTTGGCGGGCCATCACCGGCAAGGTCACCTGGAACTCGTAGGCCAGCGTCCCCACCAGAGCCATCATCAACAGCGGGATCGCCAGTTCGCGCTCGCCCCTCATGTAGCGGAGTCCCTCGCGCAACTGCCCAGGCGCGCGCTCGGTCGGGGGAGACGGTTGGATCGCGGCGAGGTCGAGCGTCATCAGCGAAAAGATCACGGCGCCGAAGCTCGCCGCGTTGACCAGGAAGCAAACCCCCTCGCCCACGGTCGCGATCAGGATCCCCGCGACCGCCGGCCCGATCGTGCGCGCCACGTTGACCAGCACCGAGTTCAAACTGACCGCGTTGCGCAAATGCTCCGGGCCGACCATCTCCAGCATGAACGACTGTCTGGCCGGGTTCTCAAACGCGTTGTTGAGTCCGAGCAGCGCAGCCAACACCCCGATCTGCCAGACCTTCACCTCGCCCGTCACCGTCAGCACGCCCAGCACCAGCGCCTGCACCCCCATCAACCCCTGCAACAAGATCATCGTGCGCCGCTTGTCCACCCTGTCGGCGATCACCCCGCCGTAGGGGCCGAGCAGCAGGATCGGCAGGGTCTGCAGCGCCACGATCAGCCCGAGCGTGGTGGCAGAGCCGGTGAGTGTGAGCACGAGCCACGCCTGCGCCGCCATCTGCATCCACGTGCCGCTCAGCGAAATCGCCTGCCCGGCGAAGTAGCGGCGGTAGTTGGGGACCCCGAACGCCTTGAATGTGGCGCGGCCCGCGAGGAGCAGGCGCGTCATTCCTCCAGCATAGAAGGCGCCCTTCGGCGGGGTCTCAGATGACCGGTTGTCCGCGTCAGTGTTAGGGGTTTGTCACCGCGCCGCCGTCCAATTCGTTGGGCTGGTCTTTGGAGGAGCCCGCGGTGTTGGATTTGGAGGAGTCTTCGTGCCCTTCTGATTTCCCGGCCTGGCCTGCACCTTCGGTCGGGCTTTCGCTCTTGTTGTCCTGGCCTGCCTGGGCGTGCCCGTCGGATGAGGAAGCTCCCGGGGCCGAGCCACCTTTGTCGGCTCCACGCCCGGATTCGTTGCCCTGGTCGATCGTTTCACCGTGCTGTCCAGCGTCCGAGCCGCGTCCCCCGCTTGCTTCGCTCGGGCTGCCGCCGGCGCGTGTCGTGCTCGCGGGGGCGTGCGGTTCGCCCGTGCCGCTCTGCTCACCGGCGCCGCCTTCACGACGATCCTGTTGTGGGCGTTCGTCGGCTATGACGCTCGCCTGTTGGGTGCCCGAGGGCGTGATCTTCGTCGTGAACGGCACGGTCGAGTGGGACGGCCTATGGCGCCACGGGTTGGCTCGCCTGGCCGAGCCGCCAGTGGCGTGCAAGTTCGCGTGGAGCGGTGGCGTCGAGATCGGCGTCCGCGCGCTTGCCACCGTCACCCGCGCGCCGCGCGGTGGGGGCCTGAGTGCGTGGCGCTGGGCCGATCTGCCCGAGCGCGTGTGCCTGACACTGGAACGATCGTGCACGGCGACGATCCCGCCGGCGAGCACGCTTGCGGTGACGGCGACCGCCCCGCCCTTCATCAACACGCCCGCCACGCCCGCCGAGCCGCCGCCGGCGCCCACTTCCGCCAAGCGCCCGATGACCGGGGTCCCGCGGGTCCCCGAGCCGAGCGCCCAACTCACCAGTTGCGGCGGCACGATCGCGCCGGCGGCCGCGCGCAGCGTGGCGCGGGCTCTGTAGACGAGGCCACGCAGAGCGTGCTCGCTGAGTCCAAGCTCGCGCGCCACCTCGCGGTGACTGCCACCGTCCACGGCGGTGCGCAACAGCGCCTCGCGCTGCATCTCCGGTAGCGCCGCCAGGCCCGCCAGTGCCTCGCGCACCGCGATCCTGCGATCCAAGTCCTCCTGCGGCGCGCCTGAGCCGGTGAGGCTCTCGTTGAGTTGGGCGTAGTCGTAGCGTGAGGATCGCACCGCGTTGAGCGCCGTGTTGTGGACGATGCGGTAGAGCCACGGCTTGACATCTCCCACCTGCGTGCCGTTGCGCAGCGCGAGCCAAGCCTGCAACAGCGCCTGTTGCAGCGCGTCCTCGGCTCGCTCCTCGGAGAGCAGCAGTCTGCGGCAGTAGGCGAGCAGCGGGCGCCGATAGCGCTGCGCCAGGGCTTCGAATGCGCGCTCGTGGCCGGCCCGCGCGAACTCGGCCAGGCGGGCGTCGCTCTGGGTGAGCAGCAACCTGATCGAAATCGAGGGTCTCATAGTGGTATGCGGTCATGGTAGGCCGCGCGGGCGCGGCAACGCGCGGGGAGCGACGGACGGGCAGTACGCCGCTCCCCGGGTCGAGCGCGTCGCCTGCCGAGGGCACACGCGCGGTGAGCCCTTACCTCACCAGCAGGACGTTCTCGAATTCGTTGCCGCTCGGGCCGATGCGCAACTCCGCCGCGCGCACCGCCGTGCCGGCGACGAGCAGCGAGCTGTCACAGGGCGGTTCAGAGCCGGCCTTGACTTCTTCGCCGTCGTCTGAGCCCTGGTTGCCGTGCGGCCATTCGCCGGGGCCTTTTTCGCCCTGCTGGTTCATATCGCCGCGGCTCTGATCGTCGCCCTGACCGTTGTCATCGCCGGGTTCGCCGTCGGTGGGCGGTCCCGGGGCGCCGCTTGGCGGCGTCGTCGGGGGTTCGGGGGCGCACTCGATCTTGGTGTCTTCGGTGACCTTGCCGCTCACACTCGAGCCGTCGTTGAGCGTCAGGGTGAGCACGCCGCCCGTATAGGAGGCGACCGTACCCGCGTTCGGCGGCGTGGGGGTGGTGGGGGTGGTCGGCACGGTGGGGGTCGCCGAGTTGGGCGAGGCGGTCACGCGCTCGCCGCCGGAGCCGATGTGCATGAAGCGGATCTGGGCGTGGTGGGCCTTGTGGTGATGGTGATGGTGATGGTGGTGGCCGTGGCCGTGGTGGGCGAGCGCCGCGCTTGGCGCCGCGAGCACCAGCGCCAGGAGCCCGATCGCGGTCAGGATGCTTCGTCTCATATGGCATTCCTCCTTCGGTGGCGCACGAGCGCCTGGTTTGGCGGACTGCCCCTATAGACACCGCTCGTGGCGATTACTCACGCGGCGGATCAGATTTTTCCGACCGACTCCTCGATCCAGTCCAGGTAGGCCCGCGCGCCGCCCACGGCGTCCAGCGCGACGAGCTCGAACGTGTCGTATGGGTGGATCGTCTCCAGCAGGCGCTCCAGTGGCTCCACGGCCGCGCGCGTGGTCTTGACGATCAACAGCGCCTCGTCGTCCTCCTTGACCTGGCCCTCCCAGCGATAGATCGACTGGACCAGCGCCACGATGTTCACGCAAGCCGCCAGTTCGCGCTCGACGAGCGCGGCGGCGATCGCGTGGGCGTTAGGCTGGGGCGCGGTCACCAGGCACACGACCGCTTCGACAGGGGATTCCGGGGTGGCGTTCATGGGAAGGGAGTCGCATGGCAAGCGTACCGTCAGGCGAGCAGTTCGAGATAGTCCTTGGCGACCAGCGCGCCGTCGTCGTCGAGGTGGGGGGCGGCGTGCGCGAATACACGCTTGCCGGGCAAGCCGTGCTGCACCCATACGGATTGCATGAGATGTGCGACGGCGCCCACGGCACGCCGCTCATTCCCTGGCCCAATCGCCTGGCCGACGGCAGCTACGAGTTCGACGGCGAGCGCCACCAGCTGGCCTTGAACGAGCCCCCCAAGCACAACGCGATCCACGGGCTGTTGCGCTGGCGCGCGTGGCGCTGTGAGGAGCGCGAGCCGAGTCGGGTGGTGCTCGGCACGCGGCTTCACCCCGCGCCGGGCTATCCGTTCATGCTCGACGTATCGGTCGCCTATGAACTCAGCGAGGCCGGCCTGACTGTCACTACAAGCGCGCTCAACGTCGGTGAGCGTGCGTGCCCGTTCGGGACCGGGCAGCACCCCTACCTCTCGCCGGGTGAGGGCTCGATCGACGAGTGCTCGCTGCAGCTGCCCGCGGCCATGCGCATCCTTGTCAACGCCGATCGCCAGCTTCCGGTCGGGCGCGAGCCCGTCGAGGGCACTGCGTACGACTACCGCACGGAGCGCCTGCTTGGCGCGATCAGGATCGACTCGGCCTTTACCGACCTCACCCGCGAGTCCTCCGGGCGTGCCGTCGTCACGCTCGCGCGCCCCGACGGTTCGCGCGTGGCGCTATGGGTCGACGAGGCCTACCCGTTCCTCGAGGTGTTCACCGCTGACACCTTGGCCCCCGCCCGAGCGCGCCGCGGGCTTGCGATCGAGCCGATGAGCTGCGCCCCCAATGCGTTCGTCAGCGGAGACGGGTTGGTGCGGTTGGAGCCGGGGGAGGGCTGGCGCGGGAGCTGGGGAGTTGGGCAGCATCCTCGTATACCACGTTGAACGTGAGGCCGCTTACGCCCTGAGCGGCAGCGCTTCGCTCGGCGCTTGCAAGGGCGCGCCGAGCCGAGAACGGTTCAAGCCGTCCCCTCATCTGGGGATGAAGCTCAGTCGGCGCTTAGCGGCGGGCCGAGGAGCGACATGTCGTGTCTGTCGAAGATCGCTGCGATCTCGCCTTCGGATTCGCGGGCGAACCCGACCGCGAACCCGCCCGCGTCGGACGAGCTCTCAGAGCGCCAACCACTGGAGAGGCCTGCCCAGGACGCGCGAAGCTCTTTTGAGGATTGCGCCCGGCCCGCTGGTAGCTTGACGCTCCGTGTCGCGTGCGAGCCGTCCCCGTTACCGAGCGCGATGGATCCTTCTCCTCGCGCCTGTCGCGATCGTTGCTGTGGTGCTGGTCATCGCGCTCGGCGGCAGCGCGTCGCCGACTACCGGTTACGACCTCTCCTATCCGCAGTGCGCCGGGTCCTACCCGGCGAATCCGCTGTTCGCTGTCATCGGAGTCAACGGTGGTCTCGCCAACAACTCGAATCCTTGCGTCGGCGCTGAGCTGAGCTGGGCGCGCGCCGCACCGGGGCAGAAGCGCCCGAGACAGCCGTCCGTGTCGCTGTACATCGACACGGGCAATCCAGGCGCGCACCGTGTCGGCGATTGGCCCCGAAGCGGCACCGCGCCGTCCTACGGAACATGCAACGGCCGGCTCACGAACGCCTGCTCGTTCATCTACGGCGAGCAGCGCGCCGCCTATTCATACGGCATCGTCGCCGCGCTCGAACCGCTCGCGGCCAGGAAGGCGCCGTGGTGGCTGGACGTCGAGCTGCAGGCGAGTTGGGCTGGCACATACCAGCTCAACATCGCCGCGCTCCGGGGTTTCCTCGCCGGCCTTCGGAACGCTGGGGCCATCGGCCCGATCGGGCTCTACTCCACCAGCGCGCAGTGGAGGGAGATCACCGGGCTGACTGCTCAGACCACGCCGACTGCGTTCAGCAGGCCGCTTCCCGAGTGGATCGCCGGAACCGGGGCGACGCAAGCACAAGCGCGGCAGAACTGTGCGAGCGGTGATTTCACCGGCGTGGCGCCCACCCTCGCGCAGTACAAGATCGGCGACTTCGACGCAGACCTGCGGTGTGCCAGCCCGCAATGAGCGGCGTCCCTGCCATGCGCTCGAGTGGACTCGAACCACCACGGACCATACGGTCCACAAGGCCCTCAACCGGATACGGGGGGTGTAGATGGGTCCGAGGGCGTCCAGATCGTCCGTTTTGCGGGGATTGGCGGGACCCATTAGATGGGTCTGGCGGGGCGGATGTTCTCAAAGTGTTCAGGTGGCCGAGGCGGACCCAGGGCAAGCATCGAGGAACGGCGACCGATCCGTAGGCTGTAGGTCGCGATAGTCCAAGAACAGCAAAGCCCCGGCCGCATAACTCCCGAAGGGAGTCCTAGGCGGTACCGGGGCGTCTCATGTAGCTTAGCGAGCGAATGGACGCTAAGCAAGCAACAGCCTGGATCTCAGACGCAAGATTCCAGCCTTTCCTGACAGAGGCAAAGGGCGATCACGCACGCGCTGCGGCTGTCTACGAATGGCATGTGCGTCTCGCCGCAGCCTGCTTTGCCACGATCCACGGCTTCGAGGTGTTGGTCTGTAACGCTATCGACGCAGAGCTTGGTCGAGGCCAACCTCAGACTCCGATTCGGGATACGTGGCTCATGGATTTCAGCGTCTTGCAGCCAAACGGGGTCAAGCAAGTCATCGTCGCCGTCGAGCGCCTTGAGAAGGGCAAGGACATCACCCGCAGTCGCGTTGTCGCGGGCGTCTCGTTCGGCTTCTGGGCTGGCCTGTTCAGCAAGGGTTATGAGGAGCTGTGGCGTCATCGGCTTCGCAGCGCGTTTCCAGGTGGTGCGATTACTCGGAAGGATCTCACTCAGTCGATGAGATCGATCCAAACATTCCGCAACCGAGTCGCTCACCATGATTGTCTGCTTTTCCAGCCTGTCGCCGACAGGGTTGACGAAATGAAGCGCATCGCTAGTGTACCGCGCCTTAAGTTTGTTTGGTAAGTGTGGTATGTTGTGGTATGCCAAGAACTGGACGGCCCAAGCAGGTGTTGGAGTTGACTGACGCTGAGCGCGATCAGTTGGTGCGGTGGGAGCGTCGGCGTAAGTCCTCCCAGGCGTTGGCGTTGCGCTCGCGGATCGTTTTGCAGTGCGCTGCGGGGCATTCCAACAAGGATGTCGCGGCGGCTTGTGGGGTTTCGACGCCGACGGTCGGGAAGTGGCGCCGACGGTTTTGTGAGCTGCGGTTGGACGGTCTTTCGGACGATCCGCGTCCGGGGCGTCCCGCGACGATCACGGCGGAGCAGGTCGAGCGGGTGGTCGTTGACACGCTGGAGAGCACACCGGAGAACGCGACGCACTGGTCGCGCGCGAAGATGGCCGAGCGCTCGGGATTGTCAAAGTCGACGATCGGACGGATCTGGAAGGCGTTTGATCTCAAGCCGCACCGCGCCGACACGTTCAAGCTCTCAAACGACCCGTTGTTCGTGGAGAAGGTGTACGACATCTGCGGCCTGTATTTGAACCCGCCCGAAGCGGCCGTGGTGCTCTCGGTGGATGAGAAGAGCCAGGTCCAAGCGCTCGCGCGCTCTCAACCGGCGTTTCCGATGATGCCCGGGATGCCGGAGAAGCGCACCCACGACTACCTACGCCACGGAACCACGAGCCTGTTCGCGGCGTTCAATACCGCCGACGGGACGGTGATCAGCTCAACGCACCGCCGCCACCGCACGATCGAGTTCAAGAAGTTCCTGCAGAAGATCGACAGTCAGGTTCCCGAGCACCTGGACGTGCACCTCGTCTGTGACAACTACGGCACGCACAAGAGCCCCGCAATTCAGCGCTGGCTCGATGCTCACCCACGGTTCCACATGCACTACACCCCTACGTACTCCAGCTGGATCAACCAGGTCGAGCGATGGTTCGCCTACCTCACCAACGACCTCCTGCGCCGCTCCGACCACCGCTCAGTCCAAGCGCTCGAGAAAGACATCCGCAACTGGATAGCCGCATGGAACGAAAACCCCAAGCCATTCATCTGGACCAAGACCGCAGAGCAAATCCTGGAGTCGATTTCACGACTTCTAAAACGAATTAACGGCGCGGGACACTAGATGGATCGATCCGGAGGCGGCAATTTGGCTTGACGATCTCTGTAGGGTTTCACGACTTCTGGCGAGTAGGCCTTAAGCTACGGGCGCACTTGGAGTATGCAGATTCACCTGCGCGGAATTGTCCCCACTCTTTAGAGCTTCCAAAATATCAACGAGTGGCTGCAATGCTGTGGAGTCCGCAGAATGCGTATGACGCACCAGTGTCGGGGCATCCTTGACCTTATCGTATTCGCTGGTGCTGAACTTCCAGTAGATCGCCTTCAGTACTCGTGATCCTCTCACGCGATCGCGTTCCGCGCGTTCTAAATCGTTGCTTTCGGGCAAAAGATCCTGGTTGTCTGCTTCTGCAAGCTTGTCTTGAAGATATCTTGCGATCTCATCATGACTCGGGGGTGACTGGCCCACTTGGGAGCATCGCTCTTCCAGGGCGGATGCAATAGCTACCGGGTTTAGAAAGAGATTCTCTAGCTCTCTGCATGGAAGAAATATAGCCCGACTGTTGCTGCGCTCCTGCATTGTCTGTCGGAACTCGGGAGGCTTCTCGTCTGTGTCAAACAGAAAGCGCATAGTGACTGGCAAGGGCGAGATGGCTTTACTTACCTGCTCACAAAATCGATACGCCGCAATTGCCTGCTTCTCGTTGCGTCCAGCAAACCGCGAAGCGTCACCAGGCATCCCCCTGATCTCGATAGCCTTATATTCGTCCCTATTGGGAAGCATTGCGATTAGCTGCTCAAATGCCGCCTCCTCGGAAGCGCCCTCGACCCATAGCACTGTATCTGCGAGCCAAAGGTCGGCTGCCGTAACTCCAAGCGATTCAAGAACCGCCGCACTTTCTGTTGGTGACCCTATGGAGCTTGAACCATTCTGTGACGAAATCAAACGTGCCTGTCGCAGAGGCTTTGATCGAAGTAGTTGATGCGAATGGGTTGCAATGACGTACTGATGCTCAGGGTGTAAATCCAAGAGAGTAAGAAGACTACGCTCGGCGTGTGGGTGTAGGTACGCCTGTGGCTCATCTATGAGGAGCAGGGTCTCGGCTCCTGCGGTAAGGACAGAAATGCCAAGCACAAGCATCTGCTCAATACCTGAACCGCAAAGACGCAATGGGATGGGTTGTTGGCGGTCCCGATATATGAGTGCTGGCTCACCCGTAATCTGCGATTGCTGCGAGTTTTGGCGGACAGTAATGCTCCGGATGTTAGGAAAAGCATCAGTGATGAACTGCTCAAGCTGGGCAAACCGTTCGATCTCATTGTTGCGCATGTACAGCAAAACGTCTGTGAGATTACGGCCATCTGCGTCAATTTGAGTCTGCGTGAGGAGGGAGCGTTCACCCAATTCTACCCGTCGAGGTGTAATGAACTTAACTTGCCGCAATTGCCTCTGGGAAAGCTCAATAAGCCGCTTGATTCCCAGTACGTTCTTGGCAAATGGGCCACTAGCCCATCCCGCTTGGACGTTCGGCCGCATAGGGCCTGTGCTCATCCCCGCGTTTGGCAACGCAAGTTCGTTGCAATGGAACTCTGCTTCCCCTGCCCGGTTGAACTGAGCAACGAATGTCTGTTCCGGCGTCCGTTGCAGCTCATTTATGAGGTTCTCGGACCCCTGTTCTTCGGAAAGGATGGAGGTTAGTTCATCTGATGGGCCACGCCAGGAAAACGTAATCGCGAAATCATCCTCGAACCCCTGCTGCTGGTCAACCATCATTCTCAGGGCACGCAACAGCGCGGACTTGCCTACATCATTGAGGCCAGCCAAGAACGTTAGGTGTGAGTCCAGGTCCAGAACCTGTGTTTCTCGATAACTCTGGAATCCTCGTAGTTCGACTCGCTGGAGGCGCACGAACAGATGATAACCAGTGCCGTGGCGGGGAGACGTTATGACGCGGCGCCCAGCGCGAGCGGCGCGGCGATCAGGCAGACATCGGGTTAGGCTGCGATGATGTCGTAGTGCAATGCGGCGCGGGTGGGGAAGATCAGACCGTCGTTGGTGCGGTGGATGGGGCCGAACCACGAGCGTCCCGAGCGTGTTGTTGACCGTCTTCGGAGCGATCTCCTAGGAGTCCACGGCCTCCGGCCATCGCTTCCACCCACGCGCGTACCTGATCTACGCCAAGTCGCCCGAGCAGCACTGACGCGAACGCGGGCAGCAGCCGCTTACGCCCATCGACGTCATACGCCCGCCAGGTTCCAGGCTCCAAGTAAGGCTTGCGCCGCGCCAGTCAGCGCTCCCAGTGCTCGCCGAATGACTGCTTGGTGTGGCGTACCTCGCCGCGCTCCACCTGCTCCACCAGCCGCCGCTTCGCGTCCCGCGCCGCTCGTTCGCTCGTGAACCCGCGCCGGGTCACCTGCACGCCGTCGCTGCCGCGTGCCTTGAATTACCAGCGCGTCCCGCGCGCTGTGAGGTATGGGTAGACGCCGCCTGAGCGCTGACGGCTGTCGGAGCGACGCTCACGCTGTGCAACGTCCACCAACGCACTGTCGAACTCCCGCGCCGCCGCCTCGTTGTCGAAGCGCTTACCGCGTTGCTGGCCCGATCCGTCGCGCCAGCGAACCGCCCAGCGCCCACGATCCTCTTGAACGCTCACAGCCCGCTCCTACCACTGACATGGGTGTGCACAAAGGAGTGCATAGTTCTCACGTGAGAATACTGTGCACACGGACAGAACCGCCCGATACGACCCCCCAAAACCAAGAAAGCCCCGCATTTGCAGGGCTCTCCCCATGCGCTCGAGTGGACTCGAACCACCACAGACCATACGGTCCACAAGGCCCTCAACCTTATTCACGGGCGCAAGATACGTCCGCCAGTGTACAGATCGTCCTTTTTGTGCGGATTCCTGGACGCATGGGACGCATCGGACAAACTGACTTGGGCCAGAGATGGGTCACGCCGAGCGGCGGCCAGACCGCTTGTTTATATTCTTTCAAGATTTTCTATTGTTGTGCCGATGGTGTATCGTGGTTCTATGAGCATCCTTTCGCCAACCGACCGGGCCGTACTTTGGCGCATGACCGTTACGAGCGGAAGCGAGGAGCGTGCATCGCGGCTGAAGATCCTCGCTTCGGAGATCCTTGAGAGTGCGGGCCGTCGCTTGGACCTCTACAGCGACCATCACGAGGAGGTCGTCGAGACCGTCGAGATCCTCGACGCCTCCGGGCTCCTTGGGCGCGATGATCTGCGCGAGGCGTTCGAGGATGCCGACGAGGACGACGATCGAGCGCAGACCTTCGCTGCGCTTCTGGCCAGCCACTTGGATGCTACGGCGGAGATCGAGCGACTTGGCGTTGACGTCCGCATAAAGGCGCTTCGTCTCGCCGGTGTCTGGCGGGGGCACGTCCAAGATCGAGTACGCGAGGAACCGGAGTGGTTGTCCGCGGCTCAGGTGGCTGCGCGGTACGGCGTCACGCCGCAGGCCGTCTACAAATGGATAGATGCCGGGCGTGTAAGCGCGGAGCGAACACCGGGCGGCTCCTGGCGCCTGGCCGCCGACCAGTTCGAGCGCCACCGTGGCGGACAGGACGCCGCCGCGGAGCTCAAGGCGAAGTTGGTCGAACGCGCTGGGAGCGCGGCCGGTCCCTCCGATGAGGACCTGGCGTCCGAGATCGTCGCTCGACGCCGCTCCTGAGTGCTCGTCGCCTTTGACGCCACGGTGCTCTGTGGCGCCCTGAGAAAGCCGACGGGCTACAACTTCAAGCTGCTGGAGCTCGCCGCGGACGGGGTGCTCCTCCAAGGCTTCACGACCGATATCGCCGGGATGGAGTTCGTCCGCAACGCCCTCGACGGGCTGGGCGGCGCGAGCTACGACATGAAGCTGATCGAAGCGTTCCTCGATCACTTCGCTCCGCTGTTCAATCCGGACAACGTCGAGTCCTCGCCGATCGGGAGGGCGCTGCCGGCGCAGACGTCCCTTCACAACCGGCCGATCGGCGAGATCGTCTATGAGCTGACCGGACGCACACGCGAGGACCTGCTCGATGGCTTGCCACAGCAGCTGAGGCTGACCGCGGGAGAGTTCGACGCGTACGACGTACACCTCGTCGCTGCCGCGGTCGCACGCGAGGCCGACGTGATCTGCAGCGCCGACCGCGCCCACATGCCCGAAGGACTGCTCGCAGGCAACCTACAGGTCATCGGACCAGGACGGCTGGCAGCGAGCCTCGGCATCGTCTAGACAGGGCAAGCACGGTGAGCACTTCGACCGCGGTGTTGTTCAAGGCTGGCGCCGGTCGAGTTCCCGCCGTCCTTCATGGACAATCTGGACTGCTCCTTTGCCGGGCTTCATCCGAGCCCGTAGCTGCTTCAGACGACCCAAGGTCGCAAGCGTGCTATTCGTGTCGCGAATCACAGGCAACTGCTCGCGCAGGATGCGGTCGGCGGCGGTGTCGACGGTCTCGTGGCGCTGACTGCCCTCCTCGACGAGCCGCGAGAACGTCTCTGGCTGAAGTCTTATCAGACCGGGCATGCCCTCCACACGGTAACCCATTCTGCCATGCCGCTTGACAGCAGGGTGCAGTTGACTCCGCCCTCCTGGTCGTAAAAGTTGCATCTGCGGGGCGACGTGAGCTTTGTGTCGTTCGGAGACGGTGTCTGGGTCGGTGTCCGCGTGCATGATCGCGTTCTTCATTCAGCTTCCCAGTATTCGCGCGCAGCTCACGACCCAGGCAGCCGTGGTATCGGCAGATAGCTGCGCGGAGTGGTTCGACTTGAGATCAGCCAGCAGAGCGGCGTGCGCGGCGAAACCCCACGGCTCTTAACCTGGCCTGCTGTCGAGCCATGCTGAGACAATGATCGACATGACCGTCGCAACAATCAGCTCGTCCGATGTCGGACTCGTTGCCGTGCTTCTTGGTGGCTTGGCTGGGCTCCTAGCAACCGGAGGTGCGGCGCGGGCGTGGTGGGGAAGAACGCTTGGCCGCCGCGCGGATCGCTACACACGTCTCGCGCGCCTCGGGACAGGTGCGCACCTGTCATTCTTCGTTGCCGTGTTGGGCGAGCCCCCAGCGATGAGTGGCACCGTTAGCAAGGACGACTACATCGAGTACGTCCGGCCCGGAGGGACTGGAACCCCGAGTCGCCGGACAGTCAGGTACGTCGCGTCAGCAGAGCGTTCCTCGTCTCCACCTTCATTGACCGCGACTACTACGTGCAGACGATCTCCGACGACGACGGCACTGTGCTTGCTTTTTCGGTCACGACTCGATCTAAACGGTTTCAGCCCGTACTCCAAGTTCCTCAACCCCCGGGACCGCTTGCTCGGTGGAGGTGGCGGCGAGCGCATGGGCAGCCGTATCGTGCCCCCGTCTATGTGAAGTTGGGGCGTACGAGCTTCGCCGATCGCGACTCTCCCGATCCCGAATCGTTCTCACCGCCGCATTTCCGGATCATGATGGGCGCCCATAACCACGCCTACTCCGAGATGGTGTACAAGGGAAACCCAGGCTATTACCAGACGTTTGTCTGGACAGCCAGCGATGCGGCGCGTCAAGGCCGATTCGGTAAAGGCATGGCCGTTGCTCAGGAGATCAAAGGTAAAGAGTGGCCGCAGCCAGATGGTGGCGGGGCCGAATCCGAATGGTTCGACATGCCCGAGACGCAGCGGTTCCGACATGAGACTGTAATCACCACCTATACTGTGATTGGCGTCTCTCTAGGGCTGGAGAACTACCCGATCGATCGATTCGGACCGCACGAAAACCTCGTTAGGACGCTCCCCTGATGTCCTATGGAAGAAGCCGATTTGTGCCACCGTTAGTTGTAGTCCCGCTAGATACGGCAGCCTGCCTCATCCGACAGTCAGACCGGTATTGAGCTGCTCGTATTGCATTTGACGGCATTGGGGTGCTCGGGCACGAGTTCAATCAACCGTCCGATTGCCCACGCGATGTTGTCGAGTACCGCAGCCGACATGACAACGTTGTGAATGCCTGCCTGTTCGATAATGGCTCGCGCTGGGTCGGCACGTCCGGGGTGCGAACGGAGGATTCCGTGGGTGACGAGATCGAGATAGGCGATGGTTTCATCCGCACCGGCGTCGGTTTCTAGGTCGAGGCTGAACTCTCGCACTAGCCCAATTAGTGCGCTGCGCGCCTTGTGAACCAGGGTCGAAGCGGGCGGCGTAGGCTTGCGGATGAGCACGAATCCGTCGGTCAGTACGATCGCCTTGTTGTCGATGTAGCCGTTTTGGGCGCGATGCTGGACCGCCTTGTTGCGCACGGTCGCCAGCCAGCGCAGCAGTTGCACCTCACGACTGCGGGTTCGTAGCTGCCCTGCGAGTTGGTGCCCGTCAGTCGCTGCGCGGTCAATCAACGCGGTAAACCCGGTCGCCCGCAATGGAGGAGACGCTGTGTCGGCGAGGAGGCGCGCGATGCTCTCGCTCAAAGCATGCACCTGCTGGTACACAGCGTCAGTACGTGAAGACAGGTCCTGAAAGGTCTCCAGCGGTTGCTCCTCGTATGCGACTTGGTAGTCCGACATGCGAAAGAGCATCCCTACGCCTTGGAGGTTCGAGAGGGCCAGCACGAGGGTGGTGCCGAGGTCTGCCGACGGCAGTCGATCTGCCCGCTTGACGGCGTTGCTTATTGCGAGATCGAACGGGCTGCGATCAGATGCTGAGGACATAGATGCCTTCCAGCGCGACAGGTCTCGTCGTCCCTATGCTCCCTGCGGGAGCCCGGTCACTACCCAGTCGATCAGCTTCTCAAAATGGATCGGGATATGGCCGATCCTGTTATGCGGATACTCAACGCCCGTGGCGTCCTCGAATAGAGAGTGAGCCTCGCGAGAGATCGCCGCCAGCAGCACTCGGCCTATGTCGTCCTTGATTCGCCTTTCCAGATCTTCTCGCTCAGCCGTGCCAAGCCCACGGTTGACTTGCTCCCGGAGGCGAACAAGGTCTTGGAGTCCAAGATAGACGTACACGGCAGCCCTGAGTTCGGCTGCGACGGGACGTCGGTTGTCCTGCGCCAGTGTCGCCAGTTGCTCATTAACCCGGTCGTCATCGGGGCGAAACGTAATGTTTGGCATGCCACGACGATAGCAGAGTCGATGGTGTCTGATACTTGAGAAATGCCTGCGAATTAGCTATCGATTCTGGTATCATTACTCGCTATGCACGAGCGAGAGCGCGATGGCCGGTTTGCTGGCGGGACGAACGCGGCTCAAGCAGGCGAATGGCTGACTGCCAACCAAGTCCTGCCGCTTGCGTGGCCCCCCTGGTACCTGAGCCGCCTTGAGCAAATCGAGGGCGCGATGTGGGTGTGGCCCGTGGTCCAAGAGGTATGCGAGCTTCCCAACCCCGCTGCTTTTCCTTGGTTTGACCTCTACCTAGAAAGCGACGAGCGGACCATGTTCGAACGCTACGTGTCAACGGCAGACCGCCTCATCGCAACAACGGTGATGAATAGCGGTGCCGCGCTACGGATAGGTCTCTTGAACGGCGCAGTGGAGAAGGCCGTCCCCGCCGACGATGTGACGGTGGGATTCAGCGCCTTGCTACGGCAGATGTTCAAGGGAACTGAAGAGGCTTCATTTGACCGAGTTCGCAATACGCTCTCGAAAGTGGCCCACGCCGCAGATGCAGACAATGCCTGCCTTGTCCTCGGCGCCTGGAAGCGAGCTCACCAAACGATTCGGAAGAAGCACCTGCGATTGCTCATGCACGAGCTGGCTCGTGAGGCAGGGCTCGTGCCCGCTGAGCATGACGATGGCGGGCGCCGGATCGGGACGGTCGAAGAAATAGCGCCAGAACAACTCTTGGAGGTCTTCCTCCACGGGGACATGCTCCACTGGGGTGAGGGACGTGACCTCTTGGACCGCTGGGCTCAGACAGAGCGCGGATCTGCCGAGATGGAGCTACAAATGCGCAGCGACGTTAACGTTCTCGCCCATTTCTACGCGGGGTTCAGCGGCATCGTGCAAGAGGCTCTGCGTCGTCAAGCGACATCCGACCGCCCGGAAGCCGCGCGCAGTGGTTCGCATTGACTTCGGTTGGCTCCTGCTAACCGGGCGACCCGCCTAGTCTTCCCTCTGTACGAAAGCAGGCGCTTCGATCCATTCCGTCGAGACTGGGATTACCCGCCGGTGGATTGCAGCCCCGGCAGCTCGACGGCAAAGGCCCTACGCACCTCCGAGTAGGCGACCTCGTCGAGCGGCTTCCTGCACTTGACGTCGTTCATGACCTCATAGCCCGCTGCGGCTAGATCGTCGGCGAGCTGCTTCTCCATCGCAGCGATGACGTCGCGGGGGCCCGCGTGCGCATTCATGCCGCCGACCGCCTGCGGGAGAATTGGGCCGTGGGCGATTATGCGGAAGCTGCAGGTCTCTGGCTGAACGTCATGCCCTTCGAGGTGCTTGCGCAGCATGTTGCTGTTCGGCGCATGGCCGAGATGCTGACCCATCCGTACGAATGGTGATTGCGCGTTCGGGGACGAGCTGTCGCCCGTCCGCCCTACATACACGAGCTTTCGACCATCAGAGCAGGTGGCCTCCCACACGTATAGCCAAAAGCCGCGCTTGAGGAACCCGCCCTCCACGGAGACGATAAATGTGTCCACTGTCACCGCGCAGTGTCGCGGATGCCGCACGGCGCCGCAAGGAAGGCTGGTGCAGGTCGGCCCGTCGATCCGCGCCCCGCTCGGCCGTCCGGCCTTGGGGCTCCCGGCCTTGGTGCGTGCGACGTCGCCTCGCTGCCAGCGCCCATCCGACGGGTCGTCCGAGCAGGTCGGCTCTGTGCGGTACGTGCCTGATCCAGGTGCCCTCCACGCTGCGAGGAGCAGCCGGCAACGGCTTCACGTCAGGAGACGCCGGGGTATTCGATCTCGGCGATCAGCTTGGCGACTCTGCGGTATTCGCCGCGGGCGATCAGCGCGATTGGCTTCTCGTCATCCAACGCGAGGATTGGACGCTGCAGCCAGACCGGGATCGACTCCGGTCGCAAGACGAGGGCAAGCCGTTTGATCATCTCGGCCAGCTCGATCAGTCGTTCGGCGCGTGCGCCTGTCGGCTCGCTGCGTCCGGCGAGCCAGCCGCGTACGGTGCTCGGCTTCGCGCCGGTGGCAGTGGCGATCATTCGGTCGGAGAGACCGGCCATATCGTGAACTTGTTGGACCTCTTCGAGCAACGAACTCATGACGACAACTGTAGTGCACAATCGCGATTACGTCGCGAAACCGTCGCACGCGGGCGGGCCAAAATGTTCGGCAAATTGTTCGGCTGGGCCAGGGGCCCAAACCGAGTAGTGGTGCGCGATCCTCGAGATGGGAGCCCTGAAACGAGAAAAAGTCCTGCTTTGCAGGACTTTTTCTATGCGCTCGAGTGGACTCGAACCACCACCCCGTATACACAGGACAAGGCCCTCAACCTTGCGCGTCTACCAATTCCGCCACGAGCGCAGAGCGGGCGAGTATAGCCCGCCGGGACCGGCGCGGGACGTCGCGCCCTTGATTCCGTCCACGCGCCGCGCTACTGTGCGAACACATGTTCGTTTCATCGCTCAATCCAATCGACACGGGAGCCGTGCCCACATGGATCTGACCAAGCGTCAGCAGGAGATTTTCGACTTCATCCGCAAATACTCGGCCAAGTACGGCTACCCGCCGACGGTACGCGACATCGGCAAGGCGGTCGGCTTGGCTTCGTCCTCGACGGTCCACGCCCATCTGGCCAACCTCGAGAAGATCGGGCTGTTGCGCCGCGACCCGTCCAAGCCGCGCGCGATCGAGCTGTTCGATCGGGCCGTCGGCAGCGCCGTGGAGGGCGTTCGCAACATCGTGCGGCCCGACAGCCTGCCCCTGCTTGGGTCGGTGGCCGCCGGGCAGCCGATCCTCGCCGAAGAGAACGTCGAGGAGTACGTGCCAGTCCCCACGCTTGCGGGTGGGGGAGACGGCGACTATCTGCTGCGCATCAGGGGCGAATCGATGAAGAACGCGGGCATCGTCGAAGACGATCTCGTCGTGGTCCATCAACAGGACACGGCCCAGCAGGGCGACATCGTCGTGGCTCTGCTCGGCGAGGAGGCGACCGTCAAGCGCTACTTCCGCGAATCGGACCACATTCGCCTGCAGCCCGAGAACGAGACCATGGAGCCGATCCGCACCAAGGAGGTCAAGGTGCTCGGACGCGTGGTCGGATTGCTCAGGAGCATGTGATGAGCACCCTCTTGCTCGAGCGGTCCCCGGCCCTTGACGAGGGCTTCGAGCGCGACGCGTCCCCTCGGCTGGAGGAGACGCTGTTCGCGGGGACCACGCACGCGCACGGCAGGCTGACGCTGGATGAGTTGATCACCAGCGCGTGGGAGGGCCTGGCCGTGCGCGGCGCCGTGACTTGTCCAGTTTGCTCGGGCCCGATGACCGCGCGAGAATCGCGGCGCGAGGACGAACCGCCGACCGCCGCCTGCCTCGGCTGCGGCTCGCAACTCTCCTAACGGGCCTTCCCACAGCGCGCCTAGCGCGCTACGGTGAGAGGGCAGGTCAAGCAGCCGCGGAGGCCCTTCGGGGCGTTCGAGGAAAGTCCGGACATCAAAGGGCAGGGTGGTCGAGCTATCGACCCGGGGAAACCCGCGGGAAAGTGCCACAGAAACAAACCGCCTAAGTCCGCCGTCCCACGTGAACGGCGGACCGGCAAGGGTGAAATGGTGCGGTAAGAGCGCACCAGCGTCGCGGCGACGCGGCGGCTGGGCAAACCCCACCCGATGCAAGGCCAAAGCGGATCGTTTGCAGGTTGCCCGCCAAGATCCAGGTAGGCCGCACAGATGGATGGCTGCTCAACGACAGAATCCGGCTTATCGACCCGCTAAGGGAAGGCCCCGCTCCGGCGGGGCCTTCCTATCGTGATCCCCGTGCTCACCACCATCGCCAACGGCTTCAAGGACGCCTTCCTCATGGCCTGGGCCGTGTGGTGGGCGCTCGTGCTGGGCTTTGCGATCTCCGCGATCGTCCAGGCGTGGGTCCCGCGCGAGCGCATCGAGCGCGCCCTGGGCGGGTCCGGCGCGCGTTCGGTCGGGTGGGCGACCGGGCTCGGCGCCGCGTCCTCCTCGTGCTCGTACGCCGCGATAGCGATCGCCAAGAGCCTCTTCCAGAAGGGCTCTTCCGCCGCCTCCGCCCTCGCCTTCCAGTTCGCTTCGACGAACCTGGTGGTCGAGTTGGGCATCGTGATCTGGGTCCTGCTCGGCTGGCAGTTCACGCTTGCCGAGTTCGTCGGTGGCCTGATCCTGATCGTGATCATGAGCTTGTTGCTGCGCTTGTTCGTGTCAAGGCGTTTGGAGGAGCAGGCGAGGGCGCACGCGGTAAAGGCCGACTCCGGCCACCAGCACCACTCGGCGGGAACGCACATGTCGGTGAGGCAGCGGCTCGGCTCGGTCGAGGCGTGGTCGGACGTGGCGCACAACTTCCGCAACGACTGGGCGATGCTCTACAAGGAGATCGCGCTCGGCTTCCTGCTGGCCGGCTTCATCGGCCAGTTGCCCGACAGCTTCTTTCACGCCCTGTTCATCAGCGAAGCGCCGGGCCCGCTCAAGCTGATCGAGAACGTTCTCGTGGGACCGTTGATCGCGGTGTTGAGCTTCGTGTGCTCTGTCGGCAACGTCCCCTTGGCCGCGGTGCTGTGGTCGGGCGGCATCGGCTTTGCGGGCGTCGTCTCGTTCTTGTTCGCCGATTTGATCGTCGTGCCGATCGTGCTGATCTATCGCAAGTACTACGGCGCGGCCTTCGCGACCAGGATCGTGGCGCTGATGTTCGTAACGATCGTCATCGCCGCGCTGTGCGTGACTGGGCTGTTCAGTCTCTTCGGGCTGATCCCCTCGGCGCA
This sequence comes from uncultured Solirubrobacterales bacterium, assembly GCA_963753145.1. Classification (GTDB taxonomy): domain Bacteria; phylum Actinomycetota; class Thermoleophilia; order Solirubrobacterales; family Solirubrobacteraceae; genus Palsa-744. Next base: position 1,288,406 of record CAVWAX010000001.1, on the reverse strand, counting down.
TCCCTCGCGCGCGGATGTGTTCTCGCAAGTCAAGGTCAACTACAAGCTGTTCACCAACGTGCTTGGCTTCGCCGTCTTCGCCGCGCTGTTCGCCTTGACGATGCGTCGCGGCGCGACCGACCCCGTATGCGGTATGAAGGTCGATAAGGCACGGGCGATCCGGGTAGACGTGGACGGCAAAGCCCTCTATTTCTGTAGCGACCATTGCGCTCGAGCGATTCATTCCCACCCCTGAGGCAGCGCCCCGCTTGGGCGGCGCTGGAAGCGCACCATCGCGAGATCGCCGACACGCATCTGCGTGAGCTGTTCGCGCGCGATCCGCAGCGTGGCGAGCGGCTGAGCGCCGAGGGCGTGGGGCTGTATCTGGACTACTCAAAGCACCGCATCACCGATGAGACGATCCGCCTGCTCCTCGCCTTGGCCGAGCAGTCCGGCCTTGCCCGGCACGCCGAGGCAATGTTCGCCGGGGAGCGCATCAACGTCTCCGAGGACCGCTCGGTGCTGCACGTCGCGCTGCGCATGCCCCGCACGCGCTCCCTGGTGGTGGACGGCGTCGATGTGGTGGCCAAGGTGCACGGCGTGCTCGACCGCATGGCGCGTTTCAGCGAGCAGGTCCGTAGCGGCGCCTGGAGGGGTCACACCGGCAGACCGATCCGCAACGTCGTGAACATCGGCATCGGCGGCTCCGACCTCGGCCCGGTGATGGCCTACGAGGCGCTGCGCCACTACAGCGCGCGCGAGCTCACCTTTCGCTTCGTCTCGAACGTGGACTCCACCGACTTCGTCGAGGCCACCCGCGATCTCGACCCCGCCGAGACGCTGTTCATCGTGGCCTCCAAGACGTTCACGACGCTCGAGACGATGACCAACGCGCGCTCGGCGCGCGATTGGTCGCTGGCTGCGCTCGGCGAGCAGGAGGCTGTGGCCAAGCACTTCGTGGCGGTCTCCACCAATGCGGAGCTGGTCTCCCAATTCGGGATCGACACCGAGAACATGTTCGGCTTCTGGGACTGGGTTGGCGGGCGCTACTCGATGGACTCGGCGATCGGCCTCTCGACGATGCTCGCGATCGGCCCCGAGCGCTTCGGCGAGATGCTGGCGGGCTTTCACGCGATGGACGAGCACTTCCGCACGACCCCGCTGGAGCGCAACCTGCCGGTGCTGATGGGCCTGCTCGCGGTTTGGTACGCGAACTTCTTTGGCGCTCAGACGCTTGGCGTCATGCCCTACAGCCAATACCTGGCGCGCTTTCCCGCCTACCTGCAGCAGCTCGCGATGGAGTCAAACGGCAAGCACGTCACGCTCGCCGGGGTGCCCGTCGACTACGACACGGGCGCGATCTATTGGGGCGAGCCTGGCACCAACGGACAGCACTCCTTCTACCAGCTGATCCACCAGGGCACGCGGCTGATCCCGTTGGACCTGATCGGTTTCGCGCGCTCGCTGAACCCTTTGCGCGACCACCACGACCTGCTCACATCCAACGTCTTTGCGCAAGCCGAGGCGCTTGCTTTTGGGAAGGGAGAGGATCAGGTTCGTGCCGAGGGTACCCCCGAGGCCGTCGTCGCTCACAAGGTGATGCTCGGAAATAGGCCGACCAGCGTACTGTTCGCGGATCTACTCACACCGCACTCACTTGGCTCGCTGGTGGCGCTGTACGAGCACTCTGTGTTCACCCAAGGCGTCGTGTGGGGGATCGATTCCTTCGACCAGTGGGGTGTCGAGCTGGGCAAGGCTTTGGCCAAGCGCATCGTGCCTGAGCTCGTAGGCGATGCTGAGCCCAAGCTCGAGCACGACAGCTCGACCAACGCTTTGATCCGCCGCTACCGGGCGATGCGGGAACCCACGTGAGCGACGAAGGAACGCGCGTGCCCGAGGAGCAAGCGGGCGCATTGCCGCTTGAGGTCCTGCCTGACGCGCACGCGGTGGCCAAGCGCGCCGCCGAGCTGGTCCACCAGCACGCGATCCTCGCGGTCGCACAGCGGGGCGAGTTCAGCTTCGCGGTGTCCGGTGGACGCTCGCCTTGGCTCATGTTCGCCGAGCTCGCGGGCGAGGACTTCCCATGGGCCCAGACCTCGATCTATCAGGTGGACGAGCGCGTTGCGCCCGAGGGGGACCCCAAGCGCAACCTGACGATGTTGCGTGAGAGCCTCGGCGCCGTCGCCTCCGCCGACGTGCGCCCGATGCCGGTCAACGAGCCCGATCTGGACTCCGCCGCGGCTGCCTACGCGCGTTTGCTGCCAGAGCGCTTGGACCTCGTTCACCTCGGGCTCGGCCCAGATGGCCATACCGCTTCGCTGGTGCCGGGCGATCCGGTGCTCGAGGTTCGCGACCGCGACGTCGCGCTCACCGGTCCCTACCAAGGGTTGGCTCGCATGACCCTCACCTACCCGGTGCTCGAGCGCGCCCGCGAGTTGCTTTGGCTGGTGACAGGCTCTGAAAAGGTGCAGGCTCTGCGGCGCTTGCGCGCTCACGACCCCTCGATCCCGGCCGGCCGTGTGCCCGCCGAGCACGCCACCGTCCTCGCAGACGCTGCTGCTGCCGGCGCCTGATTTCGAGTGTACGATCGCCTTTGTGGCGGCGCCCTGCGCGCGCGGCAGGCCCCCCGGTGCTCTACGCCGGCAGCGGCTGACCTACCGCTTCCTGCTGGAGCTCGCTCAGCGCCGCGAGCATCGCGTCCACCTCGCACTCGGCCAGTGGCCATGGCTTCTCGGGGTGGTCCTCGAGCGTCTTCAGCCCGTTGCCGGTGATGATCGCCACGACCGTCGCGTCCGGGTCGAGCTCGCCGGCCTGCGCCAGCTTTCTGAGCACGGCGATCGTGGTGCCTCCGGCCGGCTCGGTGAGGATCCCCTCGGTGGCGGCCAGCAGGTCGATGCCCGCGAAGATCTCCTCGTCGCTCGCCGAGCCTGCGCTGCCGTGGCGCGAGCGCACCGCGTCGATCACCAGATAGCCGTCGCCGGGCGTGCCGATCGCCAGGGAGTGCGCCACCGTCTCCGGCGTGCACGGATGGATCTCGGCGTCGCCCGCGCCGATCGCGCTTGCGATCGGCGAGCAACCGGCCGGCTGGGCGATGTGCATCTTGGTGTCCTTGGTCTGCGCCAAGCCCACCGTTTCGAGCTCGACGAGGCCCTTGTGCAGGCGCGATGAGAGCGTCCCCCCGGCGGTCGCCGAGACGATGTTGTCGGGCGCCTTCCAGCCGAGCTGCTCGACGATCTCAAACGCCGCGGTCTTGGCGCCCTCCGCATAGAACGGGCGCAGCGTGATGTTCGCGAACTCCAGGCCGCTGGCGGCAGCGACCTGCTTGCACGCGCGGTTGGCTTCGTCGTAGTTGCCGCTGACCTGGCAGACCTTGGCGCCAAGCGCCCTACACGCCTTCGCCTTGGTGCGCTCCAGGCGATTTGGATAGAACACGTAGGGGATCAGTCCCGCCTTGGCGCCGAGTGAGGCGACCGCGGTGCCGACGTTGCCTGTGGATACGCAGCCGATCTCCTTCTTGCCCAATTCGAGCGCCCGCGCGATCGCCGTGGAGACGACGCGGTCCTTGTAGGAGAGGCTCGGTCGGGAGGTGCTGTCGTCCTTCAAATACAGTTTTTTCAAGCCCACTTCGGCGCCCAGCCTGTCGGCTTCGATCAGCGGCGTCTGCCCTGAATACTGGCCCACGCGGGCCTGTGCCTCGGCGTCGCGGATCGGCAGCAGCTCTGAGAGGCGCCAGATGTTCAGTGGGCGCTCTGAGATCGCGAGCTCCCGAAGGCGGGTCTTGGCCTTCTCGTAGTCGTAGCTCACATCCAGGCACTTGCCGCATTCCGGGCAGAACGCCTCGCTTTCGCTGAGCGCGAGCTTGACATTGCATCTGTGGCACACCAGTTCGGTCGCGCACGAGCGTGTCGCTCCAGCGTCATCCGCGCGCCCCATTGCGGTGCTCATCGGGTCTCACCCCTTCGGTTTTGGGTTGGTTGGCTTGTGTGTCTAAGGATCATCGTGGCACAAGCTCCGCCGTCGGCCACGATCTGTCGATCTCCTCCTGGGCGCCGGGGGAGGCGAGCAGGAGCTCCTCGGCGATGTGCGGAGCGAAGGGCATCAGCACCCTTGCCAGCATCTCGAGCGCCGCCACCAGTGCCTCGTGGTCCTCGGTGCACAGAGATCCGCGCTTGGCGATCACCCGCTTCTCGTAGTCGCGGACGCGGTCGAACAGGCGCATCACGTTGCGTACGGCGCTGTGCATCTCCAGCTCGCGCGTGTCCTCGGTGATCTTCTCCACCGCGGTCTCACACCACTGGCTCAGGCGCTTGCGCAGGTGCTCGGTCTTGTCCGCACCCATCGCGGGCGTCTCGCTATCGGGCACGCTCTGCGCACCCGCGCTCGGGTCGAGCGCGAAGCGCGCCTGGGAGTAGTCCCATACCTGGCGCAGAAAGCGATGGCAGCGCTTGACGTCGCTGTCGCTCCAGTTCAGCGAGCGTTGCGGTCGTGCCGCGAAGAGCACCGCCAGACGGATCGTGTCGGCGCCATATCGATCAACAAGCTCGTCTGGGTCGACCACGTTGCCCAGATGCTTGCTCATCTTGCGCCCGTCGCGTATTACCATCTCGTGAAACAGGCAGCCCGCAAACGGCTCCCCGTCGCCCAGGAACTCGAGCGGGCCTATATCGCGCAGGGCCTTGGTCACGGTGCGCTGATCGAACACGAAGTTGCCGCTGTCAGAGCCCGCCACGACTCGCTCGCATGGCAGCCACGCGCGCAGATCCTCGAGCGCCAGGATGTGCTCCAAGCTCTGCTCGCGCTCCGATGGCGGTACGCACACCGGCACCCACAGCCACAGGGCGTCGAAATGGCAGTCCAGCGTGTCGGTCTCGCGCCGGGCCTCGCCGCCGCAGGTCGGGCAGCTAGCACGCACGAAGTCCTCGCGCTCGGCCAGTGGGTTGCCGGTGCCTGTGGGCGTGAGGTCCAAGGGCAGGAGCACGGGCAGCTCTGCCTTGGGCACCGGCACCGCGCCGCAGCTCTCGCAATAGACGATCGGAATCGGCGTGCCCCAGGAGCGCTGTCGCGAGATGGTGAAGTCGTTGGCCTTGTAGCGCACCGCCTCGCGCGCTCCGGCGGGCCGCTCGCTCTCGGCGGCTCCGTCTCGATCTTCCTCCTGAGAAGCGCTGTCCGGCGCTCCGAACAGGCGCTCGGCGATGACCGCGTCGGTGCGGTCCTCCTGTGGGATGCCGAGCACGGCGGTGGCGCCAAAGCGGCCGTCGACCATCGGCGAGAGCACGAGCGGCAACGGATCGCCGCCGGTGGGGGAGAGCAGCGTGCGTCCTGTCTGTACCAAGGGCATCGTGTCGGCCTCGCGCGCGCTGCGATCGAGCCCGCCCGAGCGCAGCTCCTCCAGCTGCTCGGCGACATCGGCGCCGCCGATCCAGCGCTCGACCTCGGGGTGCTTCGGCGAGATCGCGACGAAGCGCGCCTGGGACAGCGCGTGGGCGTGCGGCGTGAACACCGTCAAGCTGTCCCCCTCGGGGGCCTGCAGGTCGAGCTCGACCCCGTCCACTCGGCCGAGGACGAAGCGCTGGGAGCCGAGCGCGTTCTCATCCCATATGCCGCTGCAGGACAGCTCCTCGAGCCGGCTGTCGTTCTCCTGCAGGTACGCGCTGATGCGCAAGTACCACTGCGGCTGTTGGATCAGGCGCACCGGGTTGTGGCAGCGCCAGCAGGTGCCGTTCTCGACCTGGATCGTGGCGAGCGTGGTCTGGCAGGTGTCACACCAATCCACGCTGCCCGAGCCCCTGTAGACGAGCCCGGCCTCCAGCAGAGTCAGGAACAGCCACTGCGACCAGCGGTACATGATCGCGTCCGAGCTCATGAACGTGCGCTCCCAATCGAAGGAGAAGCCGAGCCTGTGGAGCTGGCCGATCATGTGCTCGGCGCAGCGCGCGACCCACGCGCTTGGCGGCTCTTTGCCGGCGATCGCTCCGAGCTCGGCGGGCAGGCCAAAGGAATCGAAGCCGAAGGCGAACAGCACGTCCTCGCCGCGCGCTCGGCAGAAGCGCGCGTAGGCGTCGCCGATCGAATAGCTGCGCACATGCCCGATGTGGATGTTGCCCGAGGTGAACGGAGCCGAGGGCTTTATGTACTTGCGCGGTCGCTCGGCGGTCGGCTCGGGTGTGCGAAAAGCGTCGTTTGCGCGCCACGCCCGCTGGCGGGCGGCCTCGATCGCATGGGGCTCGTAGCTGGGCCGATCGCCGTTGCTCATCAGGTCGAGAATACCCAAGCCCCGGCTGTGGCACAGGCCGTCTGCAAGCGCCTGGACCGTTGCTATGCTCGTCCGCCACGACTGCAAGGATTCTTAGATGGAAGTAGAGATTGGCCGCGGCAAGAGCGGCCGCCGCGCATACGGCTTCGACGACATCGCGATCGTGCCCTCCCGGCGCACGCGCGACCCTGACGACATCGACATCTCCTGGAAGCTGGGGCCCTACCAGTTCGAGCTGCCGATGATGGCCTCCGCGATGGACGGCGTCGTCTCTCCGCAGACCGCCGCGATCGTCGGCCGGCTAGGTGGCCTGGCGGTCCTCAACCTCGAGGGCATATTCACCCGCTACGAGGACGCCGACGCCCAGTTGGAGCGGATCGCGGGCCTGCCCAAGGATGTGGCCACGCGCGAGATGCAAGAGATCTACGCCCAGCCGGTGATCCCTGAGCTGATCGCCCAGCGGATCCGCGAGATCAAGGAGCAGAAGGTGGTGTGCGCGGCTTCGCTGACACCCCAGCGTGTGCTCGACTACCACGAGCTTGCGCTTGAGGCCGGGCTCGACGTGCTCGTGATCCAAGGCACGGTGGTGTCCGGAGAACACGTGTCCACGGTCTCCGAGCCGCTGAACCTCAAGGAGTTCATTCCCTCGCTGGATGTGCCCGTGGTCGTCGGGGGCTGCGCCTCCTATCAGACGGGCCTTCACCTGATGCGCACCGGCGCCGCCGGCGTGCTCGTCGGCGTCGGGCCCGGCGCGGCTTGCACCACCCGCGGGGTGCTCGGCATCGGCGTCCCACAGGCGACAGCGATCGCAGACGTGGCGCACGCCCGCTCGACGCACATGCTCGAGACCGGCGAGTACTGCCAGGTGATCGCCGACGGCGGGATGCGCAACGGGGGCGACGTCTCCAAGGCGATCGCGCTCGGGGCCGACGCGGTCATGATCGGCTCGCCCTTGGCGCGCGCCCACGAAGCGCCTGGACGGGGCTTTCATTGGGGCATGGCCACGTTTCATCCCAGCCTGCCGCGCGGCGCCCGCGTGGCCACCACGCGCAACGGCAGCCTGGAGGAGATCCTCGTTGGTCCCGCGCGCGAGAACGACGGCACCTTCAACCTGTTCGGCGGCCTGCGCACCTCGATGGCCACCTGCGGTCACAAGGATCTCGCCGAGTTCAACCGCGCCGAGGTCGTGATCGCGCCTTCGCTGCAAACCGAGGGCAAGCAGCTCCAGCGCGATCAGTCGGTGGGCATGGGCTCCAACGGCAAGGCGGCCGAGCTGGTAAATGACTGACGCGGCCGCCCCGGCGCCCGCCGAGGACGCCGAGCGCCCCGGCGGGCTGGCCACGGCGCGTGAAGAGGTGGTGGTCCTCGACTACGGCGGTCAGTATTCGCAGCTGATCGCCCGCCGGATCCGCGACTGCGGCGTGTTTAGCGAGTTGCTGCCGCACCACGTCCCGATCGAGGAGGTACGCAAGCGCAAACCGCGCGGGATCGTGCTCTCGGGCGGGCCTGCCTCGGTGTACGCGCCCGGGGCGCCGAAGCTCGAGCGCGAGCTGCTGGAGCTCGGGGTGCCGGTGTTGGGCATTTGCTATGGCATGCAGCTGCTGGTGCACGAGCTGGGCGGCCGCGTCGAGCAGGCCGAGGTGGGCGAGTTCGGCCGCTCCGAGCTGAGCGTCTCAGAGCCGGGCGTGCTGCTGGCCGGGATGCCCAAGCAGCAGACCTGCTGGATGTCCCATCGGGACACCGTCTTCGAGGCGCCCGGCGGCTTCACCGCGTTGGCCTCCTCGACCGCCTCGCCGGTCGCTGCGGTGGAGGATCCGAGGCGTGGGATCTATGGAATCCAGTTTCATCCCGAGGTCGTCCACACCCCTTACGGCCAGGAGATCCTGACCCGCTTTCTCACCGAGGTCTGCGGTTGTGAGCTGACCTGGTCGCCGGCCTCGATCGCCGAAGAACAGATCGCCCGCATCCGCCGCCAGGTCGGAGAGGGTCGCGTCATCTGCGGCCTCTCAGGTGGCGTTGACTCCTCGGTCGCCGCGCTGCTCGTGCACCGGGCCGTCGGCGAGCAGCTCACCTGCGTGTTCGTCGATCACGGTCTGATGCGAAAGGAAGAGGGCGAGCAGGTCATCAGCGCCTTCAGGGACACCTTCAAGGTGCCGCTCGTCGCGGTCGATGCCGAGCGGCGCTTCTTGGAGAAGCTCAAAGGCGTCACCGAGCCCGAGGCCAAGCGCAAGGCGATCGGCGCTGAGTTCATTCGCGTATTCGAGGAGGAGGCCGCCAAGATCTCCGTGGGCAGCGACGGGGACCCCGGAGGCGAGGGGGTTAAGTACCTGGTCCAGGGAACGCTCTACTCGGACGTGATCGAGTCCGGCGGTGGCACCGGCGCGGCGACGATCAAGTCCCATCACAACGTGGGCGGGCTGCCCGAGGACATGCGGTTCGAGCTCGTCGAGCCATTGCGGGCTCTGTTCAAGGACGAGGTCAGGGCCGTCGGCGCCGAGCTGGGCTTGCCCGAGCGACTGGTCTGGCGCCAACCGTTCCCTGGGCCGGGCCTCGCGATCCGCATAGTCGGAGGCGAAGCCACCAAGGAGCGCCTGGACGTGCTGCGCGAGGCCGACCACATCCTGCAGGAGGAGATCCGCAAGGCGGGCCTCTACCGAGAGCTGTGGCAATCCTTCTGCGTGCTGCCCGACGTGCGCACCGTTGGCGTGCAGGGCGACGAGCGCACGTATGGGTACGTGGTGGTGATCCGAGCTGTCACCTCCGACGACGCGATGACGGCCGATTGGGCGCGCCTGCCATACGACCTGCTGGAGACGATCGCCTCGCGCATGATCAACGAGTTGCGCGAGGTGAACCGGGTGGTTTTGGACATCACGTCGAAGCCCCCCGGCACTATCGAGTGGGAGTAGCTATCATTGCGCCCTCGCGCCGCGCGGCGTCCTCGCGCGGCCTTTTTCACGTCATGAAGACCTACGTCGCCAAGCCCACAGATCGCGAGCGCAACTGGCTCGTCGTAGACGCCAACGGCAAGACGCTGGGGCGCCTCGCGACGCAGATCGCCGATGCCTTGAGGGGCAAGCGCAAGCCCGAGTACACGCCCCACATCGACACCGGCGACTTCGTCGTCGTGGTCAACGCCGAGAAGGTCTCGGTCAGTGGCAAAAAGCGCCAGGACAAGCGCTACTACCGCCACTCCGGCTATCCGGGAGGGCTGCGCTCGCGCACCTTCGAGGAGATGGTCGAGCGCCGTCCCGAGGAGATCATCCGGCTCGCCGTCAAGGGCATGTTGCCTCGCAACCGCTTGGCTCGTAAGCAGATCACCAAGCTCAAGGTCTACGCCGGTCCCGAGCACCCTCACGTAGCCCAGAAACCGCAACCGATGGAGATCGAGGCCTGATGGCCGACGAGCACGACGCAGACACTCCCGAGCAGCCCGAGGAGACGAAGATCGAGGCGACGAGCGACGAGGTGGCCGCCGAGACACCCGCCACCGAGGAGGCTGAGGAGCTGATTGTCGAGGCAGAGGCCGAGGCCATCGTCGAGGCCGCCGCGGAGGAGCTTGTGGAGGAGGCCATAGAGGAGGCTGTCGTCGAGGCCGTGGCCGAGGAGCTTGTCGAGGAGGCCGTCGAAGAGGCGATCGTCGAGGCCGCGGCGGAGGAGGTGCTCGCCGAGGTCGAGGCCGAGGAGGAAGAGGAGCCCGCTCCGCGCGTCAAGCCGAGCGTGCCGGGAGCGCACCTGGAAGTGGACATCGTGCCCGAAGGCGTCGATCCGCTTGCACCTGAGCAGCCCGCCGATCCGTATGCGATCGAGGACGAAGAGGAGCCGCCCGCCGAGGAGGCCGAGGACGCTCCGCTGGCCGAGCCGATCTCGAGCGCCGCGATCGACCTGGCCGCCGGCGCCCGCTACAAGGCGACCGGCAAGCGCAAGACGGCGATCGCCCGCGTCGTGCTGCGCCCGGGCAGCGGCACCTATCTCGTCAACGGGCGCGCCCTGGATGAGCACTTCCCGAGGATCACGCTGCAGCGCAATATCCGCCAGCCGCTGGAGACCGTCGGCTACCAGGAGCGCATGGACGTGGTCGCTCGCCTGCACGGCGGCGGCATCTCAGCTCAGGCGGGCGCGCTGCGCCACGGCATCTCGCGCGCCCTGCTCGAGGCCGACCCGAATCTGCGCGGCGAGCTCAAGCGCCGCGGCTTCCTGACGCGCGACTCGCGCGCCAAGGAGCGCAAGAAGGCCGGCCTGAAGAAGGCGCGCAAGCGGCCGCAGTTCTCCAAGCGTTAATCCGGCGCCATGACCAGGCTGTTCGGGACCGACGGGGTCCGCGGCGTCGCCGGAGGGTTGCTGAGCGCTGAACTGACCTTGGCGCTCGGAAGGGCCGCAGCGGGACACGCCCACGCCGAGCACCCCAGGGTGCTGATCGTGCGCGACACGCGCGAGTCCGGCGAGATGCTCCAGGCGGCGCTCGCGGCGGGCGTCAGTTCGGCGGGCGGCGAAGCGCTGCTTGGCGGAGTGTTGCCGACCCCGGCGGCCCCGCTGCTACTCAAACGCTACGGCCTGGACATGGCGGTCGTGATCTCCGCCTCGCACAACCCCTATCGCGACAACGGCCTGAAGTTCTTTGCCGCCGACGGCTTCAAGCTCTCCGACGAGGACGAGCAGGCGATCGAAGCGGAGATCGACGCCGAGCTCGTGGCGGGGCTCCCCGGTTCCGAGCGTCGCGCTGCAAGCCGCGCCTCGGGCGATGAGGGCGCCGGAGTCGTGCACATCGGTCGCGTGCGCGAGCTGAGGGGCACCCACGAGGACTACTTGCGCGAGCTGGAGAGCCGCTTCGCCGAGCTGCGCCTGGACGGGCTCGACATCCTGCTCGACTGCGCCAACGGCGCCACCTACAAGGTTGCGCCGGAGATCTTCAGGCGTCTGGGCGCCCAGGTCACGGTCGTGGCCGACACGCCGGACGGGCGCAACATCAACGAGGGCTGCGGCTCGACCCACATCGCCGCGCTGGGCGAGCGGGTGCGCGCCGGCGGCCACGCGGTGGGGCTGGCGTTCGACGGTGACGGAGACCGCGTGCTCGCGGTCGACCGTACCGGTGCCGTGGTGGACGGCGACGAGCTGATCGCGCTCGCCGCGCTGCATCTGCGCTCGCGCGAGCGCCTGGCCGGGGACGGCGTCGTGGTCACGGTGATGACCAACTACGGCTTCCACACCGCCATGTCCGACGCCGGCATCGCCGTCGCCTGCACCAACGTGGGCGACCGCTATGTCCTTGAGGAGTTGCGCCGCCGCGAGTGGGCGCTCGGCGGAGAGCAGTCCGGGCACATCATCGAGATGGGCTTCAACAGCACCGGCGATGGGATCGCCGGCGCCCTGCTCACGCTGGAGGCGCTCGCCGGACGGGATCTGAGCGAACGCGACGCGATGCACAAGCTGCCTCAGCGCCTGGTCAACGTCAGGGTGCGCGACAAGGGCGCCTTCGCGCACGCCGACAAGGTGGCCGACGCGATCCAGGCCGAGGACAGCGCCCTGTCAGGGCGGGGGCGCGTGCTCGTGCGGCCCAGCGGCACCGAGCCGTTGGTGCGCGTGATGGTCGAGGCGCCCACCGACGAGGAGGCGGACGCGACCTGCTCGCGTCTGGTCAGCCTTGTCGAGCGCGAACTCGCCTAGCCAGCCTCGGGGCCGCCGCGGCGCCGGCGAGCACGGTCGGCGGCTCGCTTGCGGGCCTGGCTGTCGCGATATGCCGCTGATATCGTCGTCGCGATGTGTGGCATCGTCGGCTACGTAGGCAAGCGCCCCGCCCGGGAGATACTGCTCGCCGGGCTCAAGAAGCTCGAGTACCGCGGCTATGACAGCGCCGGGATCTCGCTGATCGCGGGCGAGCGCATCGAGGCGGTGCGCTCGGTCGGCAACCTGAGTGCCCTACAGGCAAAGCTCGACGCGAGCGTGCCCGCCGGCGAGGAGACGGGCGGCTCGGTGGCCGTGGCGGCGCCGGCCGCCCCGCGGCACGGGGATCGGACACACACGCTGGGCGACCCACGGGCGCGTGAGCGAGGAGAACGCTCATCCTCACTACGACCCCGAGGACCGCCTGCACGTGGTCGTGAACGGGATCGTCGAGAACTACATGGAGCTCAAGCAGCGTCTCACCGGCGAAGGCAACGAGTTCACCTCCGAGACCGATGCCGAGGTGATCGCGCACCTGATCGCCGCCCACTACGACGGCGATCTCGCGAGCGCCGTGCGCGAGGCGTTCGGGGAACTGGAGGGCCACTTCGCGTTCGTGGCGATGAGCTTGGAGGAGCCCGACACGCTGGTCGGAGCGCGCAAGGAGTGTCCGCTGGTCATCGGCAGGGGAGAGGGGGAGCAGTTCGTGGCCTCCGCCGTGCCGGCCTTCCTCGCGCACACCCGCGCCGTGCAATACATCGAGAACGGCGAGATCGTGGTCCTGCGAGCGGACTCGGTGGAGCTGATGACGCTCGACGGCCAGACCGTGGAGCGGGCGGTGGAGCGGATCGACTGGGACGAGGACACCGCCGAGAAGGGCGGCTATGAGACGTTCATGCTCAAGGAGATCCACGAACAGGCCGACGCGGTGGCCGAGACGATCGCCGACCGTGTGGCGCGCGGCGACGGCGTCGACCTCGACGAGCATGGCGCGCTTGACGAGGCGATCCTCGCGGACGTCAAGCGGATCGTGATCGTCGCCTGCGGGACCTCCTACCACGCCGGGCTGATCGGGCGCTACGCAATCGAGGAATGGGCGCGCGTGCCCGTCGAGATGGACGTGGCCTCGGAGTACCGCTACCGCAACCCGGTCGTCGGGCCGGGCGACCTGGTGATCGGGATCTCCCAATCGGGTGAGACCGCCGACACGCTGGCGGCGATGCGCAAGGCGCGCGAGCGCGGCGCCACCGTGCTCGCGATCACCAACGTGATGGGCTCACAGGCCACGCGCGACGCCGACGGCGTCCTGTTCACGCGCGCGGGCCTGGAGATCGGGGTCGCGGCGACCAAGACGTTCGTGTGTCAGGTGGCGGTCATCTATCTGCTCGGGCTGCGCCTGGCGGAGCTGCGCGGCACCCTGGCGCCCGAGCGCATCGCCGAGCTGGTCAGCGAGGTCAAGCGTCTGCCGCACTGCATCGAAGCGGTCATCGAGGAAGCCGAGCAGGCTGTGGCGAGCGTCGCCGAGGAGCATTGGCGCAAGGAGTTCTTCCTCTACATCGGCCGTCACGTCGGCCTGCCGGTCGCTCTGGAGGGCGCGCTCAAGCTCAAGGAGATCTCCTATATCGCCACCGACGCCTACGCGGCCGGCGAGATGAAGCACGGGCCGATCGCCCTGCTGGATGACTCAACGCCGGTTGTCTCGATCGCGATCGACTCGCCGGTGCTCGAGAAGATGGTCTCCAACATGCAGGAGGTTCGCGCGCGCGGGGCCCACGTGATCGCTGTCACGAGCGCGGGCAGCGGCGAGCGCCTGGCGGGCCAGGTCGACGTGGCGATCCCGGTGCCGGCGGTCGACTGGATGCTACAGCCGATGCTCGCGGTCATCCCGCTGCAGATGCTCGCCTATGAGATCGCGCGCCGGCGCGGACTCAACGTGGATCAGCCGCGGAACCTGGCCAAGACCGTAACGGTCGAGTAAGCGCTTAAGATCGCTCTCCATGAGCGCGCTTCCCGACTGGTGTGAGCCTCTGCTGGACGCTCCCAGGATGCGTGCGGTGGATCGCTGGGCGATCGAGGATCGGGGAGTGCCGTCACTCGATCTGATGGAGCGGGCCGGCGAAGGCGTGGCGCGCGCCGTCGAGCAGCTTGCGCCCGACGGGCCGGTGGCGGTGGTGTGCGGCAAAGGCAACAACGGCGGCGACGGTTTCGTGGTCGCGCGGCTGCTGCGCCAAGCCGGACGCGATGTGGAGGTCATCTGCACGGCCGCCGCCGAGGAGCTCTCCGGGGATGCGCGCGCCAACTTCGAGCGGCTGCCTGGGCCGGCGCCGCTGGCGCTCGAGGACGCGAGCGCCCAGCAAGCTATCGGGCGAGCCGCGGCGGTCGTGGACGCGCTGCTTGGCACGGGCTTCGAAGGCGCTCCACGGGGCCTGGTCGCCGAAGCCATCGCGGCCATCAACAAGTCTGACGCGCCCGTAATAAGCGTGGACGTGCCGAGTGGTGTGGATGCCTCCACGGGCGAGGTCGCGGGCGAGGCCGTGCGGGCGGAGCGCACCGTCACCTTCCACACGGCCAAGCCGGGCCTGTGGATTCATCCCGGCAAGCGTTGCGCGGGCGAGTCAGTCGCGATCGACATCGGCATCCCGCGCGGCGCTCCGCTGGAGAGTGACATCGGGCTGGTAGGGCCGGGTGTGCTCGCTACGCTGCCGCGCCGAGCGGCCGGCTCGACCAAGTTCACGAGTGGGCACGTGGTCGTGGTCGGCGGCGCGGCCGGTCTGATGGGGGCGCCCGCGATGGCCTCGCTCGCGTGCATGAGGGCCGGCGGCGGCTACGTCACCGCGTGCGTCCCGCGTTCGCAGGCCCAGATTCTCGATGTCCAGTTGATGGAGGTAATGACGCTCGCGCTGCCCGACAGCGACGGTGCGCTTGCGCCGGACGGCCTCGACAGTGCCTTGGCGGCCATCGAGCGAGCGCGCGCCCTGGTGCTCGGCCCTGGCCTGGGTCGCGAGCGGGGAGCGCTCGCCCTCGCGCGGGATCTAGCGCGCGAGGCCGATGTGGCGATGGTGCTCGACGCGGACGGCCTTAACGCACACGGCGGCCACATCTCCGATCTGGCCCAGCGCCGGGCGCCGACGGTGCTCACGCCGCACGCGGGCGAGCTGGGCCGCCTGTTGGGCATCGACAGCGAGCAGGTCGGGCGGGCGCGCCTGCGTCACGTTCGCGCCGCCGCACAACAGTCCGGCGCCGTGGTCCTGCTCAAGGGAGACGACACGCTTGTGGCGGCCGCGGACGGGAGGGTCGCTGTGAACCCGGGCCGGAGCCCGGCTCTCGCGACGGCCGGCACCGGCGACGTGCTCTCGGGCACGATCGCCGCGCTGCTGGCCCAGGGGCTCGACGCGTTCGCGGCGGCGGCCTGTGGCGCCTATCTGCACGCCCGAGCCGGGCGCGAGGCCGCGCGCCGGCAGGGATCGTCCGAGGGCGTGATCGCGACCGACGTGATCGCGGCGCTGCCGGCGGCCCGGCGCCTGCCCGAGGCGGGTTGGGCATGACCGCGCACAGCGTCCTCGCGTCGGCGGCCCGGGGCCTGCTCGAGGCGGGGTGGGCATGACCGCGCACAGCGTCCTCGCGTCGGCGGCCCGGGGCCTGCTCGAGGCGGGGTGGATATGACCGCTCGTAGGGCCCTCGCGCGCGTGAACCTGGCGGCGATCGAGCGCAACTGTGAGCGCCTGCGCTCAGAGCTGCGCGACGGCTGCGAGCTGTGTGCGGTCGTAAAGGCCGATGGCTACGGGCACGGCGCGCTGGCGAGCGCTCGAGCCGCGCTCGCGGGCGGCGCGAGTCGCCTGGCCGTGGCCGGCGCGCGCGAGGCTGTCCAGTTGCGTGCGGGCGGGCTCAGCGACATCCCGGTCCTCGTGATGGGAGCCCTCAGCCCGGTCGAGCTTGGCGAAGCGTTGCGGGCGCGCGCCGAGGTCGTCGTCTGGCGCGAGCAGGACGTCCAAGCGGTCGCAGCCGCGGGTGGCGGCGCTGTGCACGTGAAGCTCGACAGCGGCATGGGGCGGCTCGGCACGCGCGACCCCGAGCAAGCCTCGCGAACGGTGGCCGCCGCGGCGAGCACTCCCGGCGTGGACTTGGCCGGCGCGATGACGCACTTCGCGACCGCCGACGAGCTCGACGATCCGTTCTTTGCGCGCCAGCTCGACGTTTTCGAGGCGTGGGCGCGCGAGGTCAAGGCTGCCCACCCGCGGCTGCTCGTGCATGCGGCCAACAGCGCCGCGGTGTTGCGCGAGCCGCGCTCCCATTTCGACATGGTGCGCTGTGGCATCGCCGTCTACGGGATGGACCCCTATGGAGACGATCCCGCGGCCGCCCGTCTGGAGCCGGCGCTCGAGCTGGTCTCCTATCTCGCCGAGGTCAAGGCTTGCGCCCGCGGCCAGAGCGCGGGCTACGGCCGGCGCTTCGTCGCTGCCCGGGACACGACTCTGGGCGTGCTTCCGATCGGCTACGGCGACGGCTGGCGCCGCGCCTTCTCGGATGAGGGCGAGGTGCTGATCGCCGGGCGGCGCGCGCCGATCGTGGGGACCGTCAGCATGGACAACCTCACCGTCGATCTGAGCGGTGCGCCCGATCCGTGGGAGCTGCGCGGCGAGGAGGCGGTTTTGATCGGCGCGCGGGGCGCAGAGCGCCTGACCGCCGAGGAGCTGGCGCGGCGGATCGGCACGATCAACTACGAGATCACATGCGGGCTCACCGCGCGGGTCGAGCGCGTGTATCACCGCGACGGCGAGCCCAGCGGCGATGGCTCGGTGGGCCGCGCCTCCGGACCGGTCGAGTCCGCGCCGGGCCTGGACGGGGACTCGACGGCCGCCTCCGCTCGATGAGCGCCGAGGCGCTGGAGGTGGCCGCCGCGGCGCTGGCCGGTGAGCGCGCCTGGATCGTGGGCGGTGCGGTGCGCGATCGTCTGCTCGGCAGGCCTGTCGGGGACGTCGACGTGGTGATCGACGGCGACCCGGCGGGGGCCGCGCGCGCGATCGCGCGCCAGGCCAAGCGGGTGGGGCCGGGCGCGGCCTGCTTTCCCCTCTCCGAGGAGTTCGGGGCGTGGCGGGTGGTCGCGCGTGGGGGCGCGTGGCAGATCGACGTGGAGGGGATGCGCGGCGGATCGCTGGATGCGGATCTCGCGCTGCGAGACTTCACCGTCAACGCGATCGCCCAGCCGCTGAGCGGCGGCGAGCCGATCGACCCGCTCGGCGGGCTCGACGATTTGCGGGCCGGCCGCCTGCGCCGCGCCGGGCCGGCGGCTTTCGCCGAAGACCCGTTGCGCGTGCTGCGTCTCGTGCGAGTCGTCGCCGAGCTCGGCCTCACACCCGACCCCGATGCGCTAGCCGCCGCGCGCGAGCAGGCGCCTCGTCTGGCTGAGGTATCGCCCGAGCGCGTGTTCTTGGAGCTGCGACGCATCGTCGCCTCGCCGGGCGCCTTGGAGGGCATCGAGTCGATGAGCCGCTTGGGCGCCACCGCGGTTGTGTTGCCCGAGCTCGAAGCGATGCGCGGCGTCGAGCAAAGCCGTTTTCATCATCTCGACGTCCACGGGCACACGCTCGCGGTCTTCGAGCGCGCGGTGGCCCTCACGACGCCCGACCGCTGGGACCAGGCAGAGCCGGGCGCTTCGCTCGGCCGCGATTTTCGCGAGCCCGTGCTCGAGTTGCTGGCCGAGCCGCTCGCCGATGAGATGACTCGCGGCGAGGCGCTGCGCTGGGGCGCCTTGCTACACGACGCCGCCAAGCCGGCCACGCGGGCCGTGCGCCCGCTGGATCGTAGGGTCACGTTCATGGGGCACGACGTGCGCGGAGCCGATCTGGCCCGCGAAGTGCTGGCCCGGCTGCGCACAAGCGTGCGCCTGCGCGAGCACGTCGCGGGTCTCGTGCGCCACCATCTGCGCCTCGGCTTTCTCGTGCACGAGCCCCAGCCCTTGGCGCGCGCCACGGTGTACGCGTATCTGCGCGCCTGCGATCCGGTCGAGGTGGACGTGACGCTGCTGTCGGTGTGCGACCGGCTGGCCACACGTGGGGCCAAGTCCGAGCAGGCGATCGCCGCGCACATGGGTCTGGCGCGCGCGATGCTCACAGACGCACTGCGCTGGCGCCGGGCGGGCCCGCCCCAGCCCGTGCTGCGCGGCGACGAGCTGGCCGAGGCCTTGGGCATCGCTCTGGGGCCGCGCGTGGGCGAGCTGTTGGAGGAGCTCGCGTGCGCCCAGTACGCGGGCGTCGTCTCGACGCGCGAGCAGGCGCTCGCATTCGTGCGCGCTTACGAGCGCCGGCGGGCGGGAAGGCGCTAGTAGGATTGCCTCGATGAACGACCCGGATTGCATCTTCTGCAAGATCGTGGCGGGCGAGCTGCCGGCGAGCATCGTCGCCGAAGACGAGCGCACGATCTCCTTCATGGACATCAACCCGGCCACACGCGGGCACGCGCTCGCGATCCCGCGCGAGCACACCACCGACCTGCTTAGCATCGACCCCAGCGAGCTCGCGGCGGTCGCCGCGGCCGCTCAGCGCTTGGCCTCGCGCGCCAAGCAGAGCCTCGGCGCCGATGGGGTCAGTCTGATCAACTCGTGCGGCGCGGCGGCCTGGCAGACCGTGTTCCACTTCCACATCCACGTGATTCCGCGCTACCTGGACGATCCGCTGAAGCTGCCCTGGGTGCCCGCGCCGGGCGACCCAGGTGAGATAGCCTCCGCGGCTGCCCTCCTGCGGGACGAGCGCTCCTGAAGAACGTTGGGCCGCGTTGGGGGGGAAAACGGGCACGGGCGTCGAACCGCTACCTAGTCGCCCCGTGCGTGTTCTTGTTGAAATGGTCTACCTAAAGCGCCTCATCACAACGATCGTCGCCGGCTGCGGGCTGGCCCTGATACTGCCTGCGGGCTCGCTCGCGACGCTCACCGAAGTCGGCGTCATCCCCGAAACGACCCCGGCGACGGTTCCCAGCTGTCCCACGCCCTCGTGCCTGGCGGTGAGCCGGACGACCGGCTTTCAGGTCAAGGTGGAAACCAACAACAATCTGGAGTCGGCCCCGCGCGCGGGTACGGTCGTGGCGTGGACGATCAGCCTGGGCAAGCCCACGGCCACCCAGATCAAGTACTTCAACGCCAACGAGGGCGGGCCCGCTTCGGCCGGGATCGCGATCTTGAGGGCCCAGAAGAGCCCGAAACTGACCTACAAGCTGATCAGCCAAAGCCCCGTGGTCCCGCTCGAACCGTACTTCGGCAAGACCGCTCAGTTCCCGCTCGCCACGACCTTGCCGGTCAAGAAGGGCGACATCGTCGCGCTCACCGTGCCCTCTTGGGCGCCGGCCCTGGCGCTCGGCTTCGGCAAGGCCACCTCTTGGCGCGCCAGCCGCGGCAAGGGGCAGTGCACGACCACCGGGACCCAAACCTCTCATGTCACGGTCGGCTCGAACATCCAGTACTACTGCCTCTACCAGACCGCGCGCCTGACCTACAGCGCGACCTTGATCTCCACGCCCTAGGGCGCGCTGGCGCCGCCGCTTGAGCCAACGCTGCCTTCGGACGAGGCTTTTTCTGTGCTTTCCGAGGTTTTTTCGGAGGCCGCTTTTTCCGATTCGCCCGCCGAAGTGCCTCCCGCGGCGCTGCTTTCCGAGGATTCCGAGCTTTCTTCAGAGCCGGTCCCGCCCGATTCGCCGCTCGAGCCAGACGATTCTTCGCTTCCGGTGCTCGTCGGCGTGGTCGAGCTCGTCGATGTGGTCGACGTGGAGGTCGTCTCGGTCGCTTCCTTTTCGGCCGAGGTGTCGTTGGGCGGCGTGATTTCGGGGGTGCTCTTGGGCACCGCTTCGGAGACGCTGCTGCCGCCGCAGGCCGAAAGTCCGAGGCCGCAGAGAAGGATCAGGGCGCTCGCGCCGAGCGCTATCAGGCGGCTGCGTCGAGGCGCGCCGCTCACGCGCCCAAGGGGCCCATGCGCCGGCCGCAGGTCGGACAGTCGTTGAGGTCCTTCTGAGCCAGTTGCTCGCACCACGGGCAGAAGCGCAGGTTCTCGACCGCCCAAGGCAGATTGGAGGGGTCGGGAGCGAGCGGCAGCACCTTGCCCACGATCTCCATCTGCTCGCCGGTGTCGCGATCGCGATAGATCTCGCCCGGCAGCGCCTCGAGCAGGATCTCACGGCCCGTCGAAGGGGTGCGCAGGCGATATAGCTGATTGACGCTCACGACCGGGCACTTTAGCGGAGGCGTCAGCCGGATAGGCTCACGGGCTTGCGCGTGCTGATCTTCCACGGCTACCTGCTCAGCGGGACCGGTTCCAACGTCTACAACGCCCGTCTCGCCGAGGCCATGGTGCGGCTCGGCCACGAGGTGCACCTGCTCTGCCAGGAGCGCCACCCAGAGCGCCACTCGTTCGTGGATGTCGCGGGCGACTGGGATGGTGGGCGACTCGAGCTGCGGTCGCTGCGCGGGCACGGCGTCGAGGAAGCTCGCTGCACGGTCTATCGCCCCGACATAGGCGGCCTGCTGCCTCTGTATGTGGAGGATCGCTACGAGGGCACCGAGGCCAAGACGTTCGCCCAGTGCGGCGAAGAGGAGGTCGCTGCCTACGTTCAGGCGAACGTGGACGCCGTGCGCGAGCTGGTCGAGCTCCTCAGCCCAGACGTGGCCCTCGCCAATCATCTGGTGATGGGCTCGGCGATCCTCGCTCGGGGGCTGGCCGGCTCGGTGCCCTACGCCGTGAAGGTGCACGGCAGCGCGCTCGAGTACACCGTCAAGCCCCAGCCCGAGCGCTTTCTTGGATACGCCCAGGAGGGCATCGCGCAGGCGCGCACGGTGCTCGTCGGCTCGCGGCACACCGCCGAGAGCCTATGGGCGGCCTTGGGCGATAGCGACGGCTCGATCAGGGCGCGCACTCGGCTCGGTCCGCCTGGCGTTGAGGTCGAGAGCTTCGCCCCGCGCGAGCCCGCGCAGGCCGCGGCTGAGCTGGGCGACTTGATCGAGCGCCTTCGCGCCGACGGGGGCGAGGACGGTCGCGGGGGAGAGGACGCCTTCGCGCGCGACGAGCCGGCGATCGCGCAGGCGCTCGAGCGCGTGCTTGCCGCTCGTCGATCCCCCGCTGGGCAGGAGGGCGAACTGGTCGCCTTCGTCGGCAAGCTGATTGCCGCCAAGGGCGTAGGGCTGCTGCTCGACGCCTGGCCACTCGTGCTCGCCCGTCGTCCAAGCGCGAGTCTCGTGGTGGTTGGCTTCGGTTCAGACGGCGCGCACTTTCAAGCGCAGGCGGCGCCGCTCGGCGAGCGTGTCATCTTCACCGGGCGCCTCGAACACGACGAGCTGTGCCACCTGCTGCCCTTGTGCGAGGCGCTCGTTGTCCCCAGCATCTTCCCCGAGGCCTTCGGGATGGTCGCGGCCGAGGCGGCGGCCTGCGGGGTCTTGCCGATCAGCGCCGCCCACTCGGGCCTGGCGGAGGTGAGCAACACGCTCGCCGAACAGGTGCCCCCACAGGCCGCGGATTGGCTCTCGTTTGGGGTCGACGACGATGCGGCGGGCGCGATCGCCGAGCGCATCGTCGCCTGGCTGTCGGCCGAGGCCGAGCTCAAGGCTCAGACGCGCGAGGCCCTTGTGCGCACCGCGCGCGAGCGCTGGTCCTGGCAGGGGGTGGCGCGCGGCGCGATCGCGGCCGCGCTCGGCGAGCCCGTCGCCCGGCCCTTCGGATAGAGTTTCGGCGCTGATGCCTTTGGGGACGAGTCATCGTGGGTCACGCGCCCGTCGCGTCGGCGCCCTGCTGGGCGCCGGTTGCCTGCTTGTCGGCGTTTATGGTTGCGGCGCCGCCAAGCGCGGCGAAGACGCCGACCTGATCGTCGGCAAGCAGCAGTTCGTGGCCAAGTGCGGCGCCTGCCACACGCTCGCGCGCGCCAACACCAAGGGCACCGTAGGCCCCAACCTGGACGAAGCTTTCAGGGCCAGCCTCAACGAAGGCTTGCGGCGCAGCTCGGTGCAGACGGCCGTCGAAGGTCAGGTCCAGAACCCCAACCGCTTCGGCGCCATGCCGAGCGGCTTGGCCAGCGGAACCGAGCTCGCCAGCATCGCTGCCTACGTGGCCCAATCGGTCGATCGGCCCGGCCAGGACACCGGTCTGCTGGCCAGCGCGGTCAAGGCGCCCGGCTCGGGCAAGCCCGCGGTCGAGAAGGGCGGCAAGCTCGAAATCCCCGCCGACCCGACCGGCCAGCTCTCCTACCTCACCAACAAGGCCAGCGCCGAAGCCGGCTCGGTGTCGATCTCGATGCCCAACATGTCCGGCGTCTCTCACAACATCGCGATCGAAGCGGGCAACAACGGCGCCACCGCCAAAGGCTCGGTCCTGGCCGCCAGCCAGTTCGTCACCAAGGGCACGGCCTCGATCAAAGTCAGCCTCAAGCCGGGCACCTACACATTCTTCTGCCAGGCGCCCGGTCACCGCGCGGCCGGGATGTACGGAACCATTACCGTCAAGTAATTCAGTAGCCAGCGGCGCATGCGCCGCTGGCCCTGCCCGCACATGTGCGGGCAGGCGGACTGGCGCATGCGCCAGTCCGATCCCCATTCCGATCAGAAAATCGCGCGCGCCACGAGCACGATCACGACGATCGCGCCGATCACCGCGATCGCATAGAGCAGGAAGCGAAACGCCTCATCCTCACTGCGCAAAGGATTCAGCACAGCTGCTCCCAGGAAAGCGTCTGACGGTTGTGGATCAAGCGATGCAAGGACGCAGGGAGCGAAATGTGCTTTGCACATGAGCGACCGAGGACGCAGCAGCGCGCAGCGTCCACAGCCGTCAGATCACATACACCGTGGTGTAAACCACGATCCACATGATGTCCACGAAATGCCAGTAGATGCCCGGGATTTCGACGCCGCGGCGCTCCTCCGGCGAGTAGTGGCCTCTGAAGGCCCTGATCGTGACGATCAAGAGCAGCACCAGCCCGATGAACACGTGCGCGCCGTGCAGGCCCGTCAGCGAGTAGAAGATCGTCGCCTGGGCCTGATCCTGGGGGGCGAAGCCGATGTTGGCGTACTCGTTGATCTGGATAAACAGGAACGCGCAGCCCAGCAGGAACGTCGTCAACATCCCAGCCTTCAAGCCGAAGTGGTTGCCTTTCTTGAGCGCCTGCTCGGCCCAGTGCAGCGTGAAGGAGGAGGAGATGAGGATCGCCGTGTTCACGCCCGCGACTTCGAGCGGCAGGTGCGTTCCCGGCGCGGGCCACGGGTCTCCTTGGGCGACTCTGATGAAGAAGTAGGCCGTGAAGAACGCACCGAACACCATGATCTCGGAGATGATGAAAAGCAGCATCCCGAGCAGCTGCGGCTCCACACGAGAGCTGCGGTTGGCGGTGGGCGGACCGTGATGGCCATCGTGGGCGTCGTGCCCAGGCGCGTGGGCGATGCTCGCAGCCTCCATCAGGCCGGTCCCCCTGCGGCGGCGGCCGCGGTTGCGTTGACGTCGACCACCACGTGCTCGACTGGCGCGGACGTCGCGTGCTTGACCCGCTCGATCAGATCGCTGCGCAGCCAGCCCGAGCGCTCTTTGGGCAGCGTCGAGATGACGATGTCATCGACCTGGAAGAGCTCCAACGCGTTCATCACGGCCGTATACGGATCCGGGTCGCCGATCATCCCGGCGCTCAACAGCCCCGCCGCGTCCAGTCGTTCGAGCATCGCGGCAAGCCGGATGCGCGCCTCGCGATGGGCGGCGCCGCTGCGGTCCTGCTGGGGCACCACCGCGATGAACAGGTGGCGCTCCTCACCGCCGGCCTTGCCCTGCAGGCGCTCGATCAGCTCGTCGCCGCTGGAGGTCTTGTGCGCGACCACCAAGGTCACCCCAAACGGCAGCCCTTCCTGCGCGAGGTCGACCACGATGTGCTCGACCGGCAACGCCGAGGCGCGCTCGATCCGCTCGATCAAGTCCCTGCGCAGCCAGCCCGACTGGGTCGCCGGGTGGGTGGAGACGATCACCTCGCTGGGGCGCCTCTGGGCGATCGCGTCCATCGTCGCCAGAAACGGGTCGGCATCGCCCACTTCGCCGGTGGCGGCGATGCGCTCGCTGGCGAGTAGCGAGGTCGCGAGGTCGACGCGCACCTGGGCCGATTCGCGCACGGTCTCGTCGTGGAAGATCAAGCCCGCCGAGGGCTTTGTCTGGGGAACGACGAGTCGGAAGCGCACATCGCCGGCCGCGGCGTGCTCGCGCACGGCAGCCAGCAGCTTCTCACCGCCGAGCGTCCGGTTGGCGACTACCAAGATTTCCCTCATCGACTCATCCCTCTCACTCGGTGTGCCTGTGGACGACGCCTGAGCCGCCCGCGGCCCCGCCGACAGTCGCCGGCACCGGGGCTGGAGCGAAGGTTCCGTGGACCGCGCCCGGCACTCCGTACTCATACGGTCCGCCTACGACGGTCGGGATGCGGTCGAAGTTGAACACCGGCGGGGGCGAGGACACCTGCCACTCGATCGTCATGCCCCGCCACGGGTTGCTGACCGCGCGCGGGCCGCCGCGCCAGCTGGTGACCATGTTGTAGAGGAAGATCAGCGTCGTCAGCCCCAACCCAAAGCTGGCGATCGAGATCAACAGGTTGAGGTCGGCGAACTTGGCGGCATAGGTGGGCACCCTGCGCGGCATCCCCTGCAGGCCGAGGACGTGCATCGGGCCGAAGGTCAGGTTGAAGAACACGAATGTGGTCCAGAAGTGCCACTTGCCGAGGCGCTCGTCGTACATCCGCCCGGTCATCTTCGGGAACCAGTAATACACGCCCGCGAAGATCGTCATCAAGGAGCCGCCGAACAGCACGTAGTGGATGTGGGCGACGATGAAGTAGCTGGCGCTCACGTGGATGTCGAACACCACCATCGCCAGCATCACGCCGCTGATGCCGCCAAGCGTGAACGTCACGAGGAAGCCGAGTGAGAACAGCATCGGCGTGTCCAGGTGCAGGATCCCGCGCCAAAGCGTCGCAAGCCAGGAGAAGATCTTGATCCCGGTCGGCACCGCGATGATGCAGGTCGTGATCGCCATCGGGATCCTGATCCAGGCGGCCATTCCCGAAGTAAACATGTGGTGCGCCCACACGGTGAAACCGAGGCCCACGATCGCCAGCAAGGAGAAGGCCATCATGCGGTAGCCGAAGATCGGCTTGCGCGCCTTCACGGCGATGATTTCGCTGATGATGCCGAAGCCCGGCAGCATCATGATGTAGACGGCCGGGTGCGAGTAGAACCAGAACACGTGCTGGTACATGAGCACGTCCCCGCCCTTGGCCGCGTCGAAGAAGTTGAAGCCCAACCCCCTGTCGAGCAGCACGAAGAACTGCGAGGCCGCGATGAACGGGGTCGCGATCACGACCAGCAGCGAGGTCGCGAAGTTGGCCCACACGAGCAAGGGCATCCTGAAGAAGCTCATCCCCGGCGCCCTCATCGTGATGATCGTGACCAGGAAGTTCAGCGCCGTCATGATCGAGGAGGCGCCCGCGAGCTGGACGCCCACCGAGAAGAAGTCCTGGCCGATCGGCGCGTCGATCGAAAGCGGCGCATACGCGGTCCAGCCGTCGGCGAAGGCGCCTCCGGGCGCCGCGAAGCTCGACAGCATCATCAGCCCCGCCAGCGGCAAGAGCCAGTAGGACAGCGCGTTCAGGCGTGGGAAGGCCATGTCCGGCGCGCCGATCATCAACGGCAGCACGTAGTTGGCCAGGCCCGCGAACACCGGTATCACGAACAGGAAGATGAGCAGCGAGGCGTGCACCGAGAAGAGCCCGTTGTAGGTGTTCGCGCTCACGAACTCCGCGCCCGGCTGGGCCAGCTGGATGCGCATCAGCATCGCCATCAGCCCGCCCACGAACAGGAAGAAGAAGGCCGTCACCGTGTACTGGATGCCGATCACCTTGTGGTCGGTGTTGATCCTGAAGTAGTCCTTCCAGCTGGTGGCGCCGTGGCTGGAGTGATCCTCGGGGCGCGTCGGGCGGCCCGAGGCCCAGTAGATCCAGTAGTCGAAGCCGCCGAGGCCGACCAGGAAGAAGATCGGCGCGCTGATCAGCGACACGGCCATGATCGGTTCCTCGCTGAAGAAGTGGTGATAGGTGGCGTGGCCCGTGGCCATCCGCACGAGCCAGGTCAGCCCGGCCGCGAAGGCGATCCCCAGCAGGAACCCAAAGAACGCCCTGTACAGGCCCGGTGCGCGCAGCTTGGCGACCATCAGCGCGCTCTCCCGGTCATCGGTGTGCTTCTCCCCATTGCACTCTCCACCTTACATTCAGGCCCCGCTCGAAGGAGCGCTTGTCTGGGTTTTGAGCCAGAGTTGGAAGGCGCTTGGCGTCACGACGTGAATCGTCGAGCGCATCAGGCCGTGACCCACCCCGCACAGCAGGTTGCAAACGACCGGATAGGAGCCCAGCCTGTCGGGGGTAGCGCGATAGCTGGTCGTGATCCCAGGGACCGCGTCGATCTGCAGCCGGAAGGCCGGGATCCAGAAGGCATGGATCACATCCAGCGATTTGATCTCGAACTTGACCGACTCGTTGTCGGGCACGAACAGCTTGGTGCTCTTCAGCGGCGCCCCTCCGGTCACCGACCGCGGGTATTCATAAGACCACGCGAACTGCTGCCCGGTCACGTTGACGATCATCTGCGGGCCGGCCGGCTTCTTTTCGTTGTCGTGCAAGACCACGAAGGAGTAGGAGACGAGTCCGAGCAGCAGCGCCGCCGGGATCGCCGTCCACAGGACCTCCAGCCGCGTGTTGCCGTGGATCGGCGGTCCGTCCTGAAGCTCCTGGCCGGGCCGCATGCGGAACTTCCAGACCGAATACAGGATCACCGCCACGACGAGCACGAAGATCGGCACCGAGGCGATCACCAGCACGTGGTAGAAGGCGTCGGTGTTGTGGGCCTGGCTGGAGGCCTGCACCGGGAACCAGTGGATTGCATAGCTGAGCGCGATCCCGATCGCGGTGGCGATCAGACCAGCTACCACAGCACCCATGATGGAGCGCCTAGAGACCACCGCGCACACCTCCCCGTGTGTTTGTCGCGTGCCCCTCTGAAGTGAACCTAGGCATCGGAGGCGTGATCCTAATGCCTGGCGACGATGAATGCCCTGCGCGGGGTTTGGCCGGCGCTCGGCGGGTAATTCGAGGGTGCGCGATCCGCGCTTGACGAGGAGCGCGTTTCGCAATACATTGAGGCAATCGTTGCAAACGACGATCGAGGAAAGGAAGGAGGCAGACACGATGCAGGTGCGAGACGGCATGAGCCCGATGGTCCTGACGGTGGGTCCCGGCCACACCTTGCGCGACGCCGCGCGCTCCATGTCCGAGCGCCACGTCGGCGCCGCTGTCGTGATCGACCCCGATGCCGCCGGTCCGGGGATCCTCACCGAGCGCGACGTGCTCAGCTCGATCGGGGCGGGCGAGGACCCCGACGTCGAGCTGGTCGCCGACCATCTCACGCGCGACGTCGTCTTTGCCGAGCCCAGCTGGTCTTTGGAGCAAGCCGCCGCCGCGATGGTGCGCGGGGGCTTTCGCCATCTAATCGTCGTCGAGCATGGAGAGACAATGGGGATCCTCTCCGTGCGCGACGTCGTGCGCTGCTGGACGGACGAGGGAGCCATCTGCCCCGTCCCGGCGAGCGCAGCCGTGGGGTGAGAGAGGGAAAGGCCGCGCGCCCGTAGGGGATGCGGGCGTCGCCTTTCGTCGGGGCCGCGCGTGGCAGGCGAACCGCGCGCGGCGCCTCACCTCACCTCATCGCGGGCCAAGCGACCGTCTGGGGTCGCTGGTCGGCCGATGTGCCCACTGCGCCCGCGCCCGTGCGGCGCAGGACGCCTGGCTAGTGGTGGTCGAGCGGAAGCTCGTCGATTTCGCGACGCGTGTCCATGATCCAGCGGATCACGCACACGATCGTCAAGATCGAGCCGCCGATCAAGAGGATCGGGCTGATCGTGATCCCGACCACCGCCAAGGTGATCCCGGCGGCCGTCAGCAGCGGCAGGATCGTAGGACCGGGGAGGTGGACCTCCTCGCCCGCTGGCGGTATCTCAGGGTCGAGCGGGCTCACGAGATGTAAGCCGCCGCCACGACGAAGGAGATGCCGAACATGAACATGCAGATCGCCGCCACGATCAGGCCGGTACGGATGTTCTTCTTGGCGAGGCGACGATCCATCGGTGCGGAAGTCTACAGCTTGGCGTCTGCGACCATCGAGCAGAACAGCAGCGCCAGGTAGGCCAGCGAGAACAGATACAGCTGCAGCGCGCTGCGCCGGTCCGCGCGACGGTACAGGCGCACGGCGCCCGCGATGAAGCCCAGACCGAGCACCAGCGAGGCAACCAGATAGATGTCGCCGAAGCCACCCGCGCAGAACGGGAGCTGGGTCACGGCGTAGAGCAGCACCGTGTAGAGCAGGATCTGTCGGCGCGTCTCGGCCTCGCCGCGCACGACCGGCATCATCGGCACGCCCACCTTCTCGTACTCGCCCTTCATCAGCAGCGACAGCGCCCAGAAGTGGGGTGGGGTCCAAAAGAACACGATGAAGAACAACAGCACCGCGATCCCGTTCACGGAGCCCGTCACAGCGGCCCAGCCCACCAGGGGCGGAACAGCCCCCGCGGCGCCGCCGATCACGATGTTTTGCGGCGTGCGCCGCTTCAGCCAAACCGTGTACACGAAGACGTAGCCCAAGAAGCCCGCCAAGGACAGACTCGCGGCGAGCACGTTCACGGTCAGCGAGAGCTCCAGGAAGGAAAGCATCGCCAAGCCGCATCCGAACGCGAGCGCCGCGGTGGGGGGTACCCGCCCCGCTGGCACCGGCCGGTTGGCCGTACGCGCCATGCTCGCGTCGATGTCGCGATCGAACCAGTGGTTCACCGCCCCCGCCCCACCCGCCGAGAGGTAGCCGCCGAGGCAAGTCAGCGCGATCAACGCGACCGACGGTTCGCCCGCGACGAGCATCGTCGTGATCGTCGTCAACAACAGCAGCGACTGCACCTTCGGCTTGGTCAGCTCGACGTAATCGCCGATCAGCCGGCGCGTCCTCGAGCGTCGGCTGCTCAGCGGCGCCGCGACCGCGCCACCGCTCTGCGGGACGTATGCAGGGGAACGGGCACCCTCCATCAGCGCTGCCCCAGACCGCGAGAACCCGACATCACAACGCGAACTCTACCGCTGCGGGCCACGCGCCACGCGGCAAAACTCAGACGCCGACTTGGGTGGCGCCCGTCGGCACAGTCGGCGAGGCCTGACCGGCCCACTCCGGTCCGCCCGAGGTGCGCTGCTCGATCTCCCTGCGGATGTCCTTCATAGGCTCGTAGGAGCGCACCAGCGGGACCACGTCGAAGTTGTTGGTGGGAGGCGGAGATTGCGTGAACCACTCCAAGCTGTTCGCCTTCCACGGGTCCGGCCCCGCGACCGCGCCGTGCTTCAGGCTGCGCACCACATTGACGATCGTGACCAAGATGCCCGCGGCCAGGATGAACGAGCCGATCGTGGAGATCAGGTTGTAGAGGGCCAGGTTGCCCACGTTGTCGTACTCGTACACGCGCCTGGGCATGCCGTCGAGGCCGATCACGTGCTGGATCAAGAACGTCGCCAGGAAGCCGAAGAACATCAGCCAGAAGCTCAATTTGCCCAGACCCTCGCTCATCATCCGCCCGGTGATCTTGGGGAACCAGTAGTAGATCGCCGCGAAGATCGTGAACACCGCGCCGCCCATCAGCACGAAATGGATGTGGGCCACCACGAAATAGGTTTCGTTGAGCTGCCAGTCGACCGGGAACACCGCCAAGAACACGCCCGAGATGCCGCCGATGATGAACAGCGCGATGAAGCCCACGCAAAACAACAGCGGCGTCTTGAATTCGATCGTCCCCTCCCACAGAGTGGCGATCCAGTTGAAGATCTTCACGCCCGTCGGCACCGCGATCAGGAATGAGCTCATCATCACGAAGATCAAGATCGCCTCGGGGATCGGCGCCGTGAACATGTGGTGCGCCCAGGTCAAGAAGCCCAGGAAGGCGATCGCCACCGTTGATGCCGCGATTGCCTTGTAGCCGAAGATTGGCTTGCGCGCGAACACAGGCAGGATCTCTGAGACGATGCCGAAGCCGGGCAAGACCATGATGTAGACCTCGGGGTGCCCAAAGAACCAGAACAGGTGCTGCCAAAGCAGCGCCGAGCCGCCGTTGGCTGGGTCGAAGAAGTGGGTGCCGAAGTGGCGATCGGTGAGCAGCATCGTCACGGCCGCGGCGATCACCGGCAGCGCGAAGATGAGCAGGATCGAGTAGGTCAGGATCGCCCAGATGAACAGCGGCAGGCGTCCCCAGCTCATGCCCTTGGCCCGCATGTTGGCGATCGTCGCGTAGAAGTTGATCGCGCCGATGATCGAAGACAGTCCGGTCAGGTGGATCAAGTAGATCCACGCGTCCTGGCCGCCGCCCGGCGAGTAGTTGATGCCCGAGAGCGGCACATAGCTGGTCCAGCCCGCTTCCGGCGGGTTCCAGAAGATCGAGGCGTAGAACACGAGCCCACCCGCCAGCAGCAGCCAGTAAGAGAGCGCGTTCAAGCGCGGATAGGCCATGTCCCGCGCGCCGATCATGAGTGGCACGAAGTAGTTGGCAAGGCCCGCCATCATCGGCACCACGAACAAGAAGATCATCGTGGTGCCGTGCATCGTGAATAGCTGGTTGTAGATCTGCGGGGAGACCAGCGTGTTGTTGGGCAGGCCCAGCTGCAGGCGGATCATCAAGGCCTCGACGCCGCCCAGGATGAAGAACACGAAAGTCGTGACCATGTACATGATCCCGATCCGCTTGTGATCGGTCGTCGTGATCCAGCTGGCCCAGCTCTTGGGCTCGGGCTTGGCCTCGTGGGCGACGATCTGGGGTACTGGGGCTGCGTAGGTGGCCATCTGGCGGGCTCCTAGTTTGCGGAGTCGGAGATTCGGTGGGGACGGGGGTCCGTCAGGGCGCTCGGGCCGCGATCGCGGGTCATGGGTTCTCCACCTGACCGGCGCCGATCTGCGTGCGCAGCTTGGCGCGCGCGACCTTGGCTTCGGCGTTGGCTTCGGCGATCAGCTTCTTCTGGTAGGCAAGCCAAGCTTCGAACTGGGCCGGGGGCACAGCCTTGACGGTGGCGGTCATGCGTGCGTGGCCGCGACCGCAAATGAGCGCGCACTGGCCCCGGAAGATGCCTGGTTTTTCGATCTTGAACCACGTGTAGTTGTGGTAGCCCGGCACGGCCTGGAACTTGCCGCCCAGCTGTGGCACCCACCAGGAGTGGACCACGTCGGCGGAGACGATGTCGAGCGTGACCGTCGTTTTCGTGGGCACCACCATCTCCTGGTAGGAGTACGGCGCGCCCAGGCCGTCCGCTTCGCTTGCGCCCGGATACACGTACTGCCACACGAACTGGCGCCCGACCACCGTGATTTTCAAGGACTTGCCATTGGGCGGGAGCCTCGGTGTGTTGCTCGCGTAGAGCCGCGAGCTGTCGCTCACCAGGTGTTCGCCTTCTGCGCTGGAGTCCACCGGATTTTGGATCGAGGACAGCTTGGCCAGCGTCAAGACCGCGAGCGCCAGCAGGATCACCGCGGCGCCCACCGTCCAGCCGATCTCCAAGCGCGTGTTGCCGTGGATCTGCGCCGCGACCGCGCCCTTGCGGGCACGGAAGCGCCACAGCGCGTACACGAGCGCCCCCTCGACCAGCGCGAAGATCACGAGCGCCGCGTACAGCGTGATCTTGTAGAGGTCGTCGATTTTGTCCGCGTTGGGCGACCCGCCCGACTGGGGGGTGAAGAACGCGAGGGGTGTGGCGAGCAGGTGGAGCAAGGCGGGCGGGATTCTATTCAGGCCGGCACGGAACGCGCGTGCCCAACCACCGGAACGCGCTCCAGAGCCCGGTCTGTCGGGCCGATCGAAGAGACGAGCAGGGCCTCAACGTCCCGCAAAACGCGCCGGGCGCTTGGCCAAGAAGGCGCTGACGCCCTCAATGAAGTCATCGCTGCCGGCCATCTCCTGCTGCAAGGTGGCCTCCAGCTCCAGCTGCTGCTCCATGTCTGCGTAGACGCGCTCGTTGAGCAGGCGCTTGCACGCCGCGTAGGAACGCGTCGGCCCGAGCGCCAGGCGCGCCGTGAGCGCCGCGCTGTCGCGCTCGAAGTCATCGTCGGCGAACACGCGATTGACCAGTCCCCACTCGAGTGCCTGGACGGCGCTCACGCGCTCGCCCAGCATCGCCATCTCCGCCGCCCGTGCCATCCCGACGCGGGCCGGCACGAACAGCGAGGAGCCGCCGTCGGGCGCCAGGCCGATGTTGACGAAGGCCAGCAAGAAATAGGAGCTCTCGGCCGCAACCACCAAGTCACAGCAAAGGGCCAGCGAGCAGCCGATGCCGACCGCGCCGCCGTTGACGGCGCCCACCACGGGCTTCTCCATCTCGCGGATCGCGTGCATGATCGGGTGATAGCGCTCGGTCAGCACCCCGTACACGTTCGGCCTGCCCTCCGGCGTCAGGTCATCGCCGCTTATGTCTCTCAGGTCGGCGCCCGAGGAGAACGCGCGTCCCGCGCCGGTGATGCGCACGGCGCGCACCTCCTCTGACTCGGCCGCGTGGCCGAGCGCGGCGAGTAGATCCTGGCCGAGCTGCTTGTTCCAGGCGTTGAGCGCCTCGGGCCGGTTCAGCTCGATCGTCGCCGCGCCCTGCTCGATCGTCATATTGACGGTGTCCAATCGCATCGCGCCGGGAGTTTATGGTGTGGGGCGATGCGACGGCCCGTTATCGGCATCTGCACCGCTCTGGAGCGAGCCCGCTGGGGCACCTGGGACCAGGAGGCGGCGCTGCTCGCGCGCAGCTATGTCCAAGCCGTCCAGCGCGCTGGCGCGCTCGTGCTGATGCTGGCTCCCGACCCCGTCCTCTTGGAGCGGCCCGCGGAAGCGCTCGACCTGCTCGACGGACTGGTGCTCGCCGGAGGCGTGGACATCGACCCGGCCAGCTACGGCGAGCAGGCGCACCCCGAGACAGTCGAGATCGTGCCCGAGCGCGACCGCTTCGAGATCGCCCTGGCGCGCGGCGCGATCTCGCGCGACCTGCCGGTGCTCGGCATCTGTCGCGGGATGCAGCTGATCAACGTGGCGCTCGGCGGCACACTGATCCAGCACCTGCCCGAGCACTTCGGCCACAACGATCACCTGCGCTTTCCCGGCACCTTCGACGGGGCCGACCACGATGTCGAGCTCCTCGACGGCACGCTCGCCGCCCGCGCGGCCGGCGAGCTCCACCACGCCACCAAGTCCCACCACCATCAGGGCGTAGACCGGCTTGGAGAGGGTCTTCAGATCAGCGGATGCTCGGCAATGGACGGCCTCACCGAGGCGATCGAGCTTGCGGACCGGCGCTTCGTGCTGGGCGTCCAATGGCACCCGGAGGCCGACGAGCGCAGTCAGGTGGTGCGAGCGCTGGTGCTCGAGGCCGAGCGTTACATGCGTGAGCGCTCCGAGGCGGGAACAGCGGCTTAGGACCGGATAGGTCCTGGCTCGTAATGGGTGCCCTACGCGCGCGGGGGGTGTTGCCTTCGCGCGGTAGGTCGCTGTGGGCGAGGCTCTTGGGTGCCGGGCCGGCACGGCCCCCCGGGCGCGCGTAGGGGGCTGCCGGACGGCGTCATATACTCAGCGCCCCGTGCGGTCGAGGGTCATCAGGACAGCCGCGTGGGGTGTCGTGGCCGCGGGGGTGATGGCGCCGCTCGTGCGCAAGCGCCTCTCCACGCCTCCTTTGGTCGCGCAAACAGTCGCGTTTGCCGCGCCGGTGGGCCTGTGCGTCGCGGTGCCGCGTACCCGCACGCGCGACGTGGCCGTGTGCGCGCTGCAGATGTGGGCCTATCTGGCGGCCTACAAGACCCCTCACGACGACGAGCAGGCCCAGAACGAGAGGGTCCTGGTCGACTATCCGATCGCCATCGATCGCGTGCTTGGCCTCGGCGAGTTGCCCACGGTTCGCCTGCAGCGGCGTCTGGCGCGAGGGCAGTGGCGCCTCGGTGACAAGGTGCTCGTGTGGGCGCACTGGATCTGGTTCATGGTGCCCCACGGGGCCCTCGTCTACGTGATGCTGCGCCACCCGCGCCGGTTCGACCGCTCGGCGGTCCTGACCTACGCGGTGTTCGACATCGGGGCGATGATCTATTGGGTGCTGCCGACCGCGCCGCCCTGGTACGCGGCAAGCGACGCGGCGCGCCGAGAAGAATTCGACGGCGATCGCCACGAGGTGGCTGTGCGGCGCATGATGGTCGAATACGGCGAGTTCTTTTGGAGGGACGGCTGGGGCCCCCTTTACAGTGTTCTTGGAGGCAATCCATTGGCTGCGATGCCCTCTTTGCACTTCGCCACTTCGATGATGGCCGCCCAGCTTCTCGCCGAGACGGGGCCGCTCGTCGGTGCCGTTGGCTGGGGCTACACCGCGACGCTCGGCTTCGCGCTGGTCTACCTCGGTGAGCACTACGTTGTCGACTTGATCGCCGGCGCCGCGCTCGCCAGCGCGATCCGCGGCGGCGCGCCGGCGGTGACGCCCGCCCTGAAGCGAATCTCAGGCGCCATCGCGGCGATCGAGGCGTGTGCGCAGGAGGCCCCGTGAGTTCGCCCGCGCACGAGCAGGGGAGTCAGCCGATCGATCTGCGAGACGTCCACGGCGAGGAGCAGATGCCGCGCGTGCCGGTCACGCGGCGCCGCGCCATCGCCTTTGGCCTGTTCGTCCTCTCGGCGGTCGCCTTCCTCTATTTTGTGCTCCCCAAGCTGGCCGGCCTAAGCGGCACGGCGCATCGCATCGAGAGCGGCGACACGTGGTGGATCGTGGTCGGGGTGCTGCTCGAGATCTGCTCGTTCGGCGGCTACGTCGTGCTCTTCCGCGCAGTCTTCGTAAGTGAGGGCAGTCCGATCGGCTGGCGTGAGAGCTATCAGATCACGATGGCCGGGCTCGCCGCCACACGCCTGTTCGCGGCCGCCGGCGCGGGAGGGATCGCGCTGACGGCCTGGGCCCTGCGCCGCTCGGGCATGGAGCCACGACTGGTGGCCTGTCGCATGGTCGCCTTCATGGTGCTCCTGTATGTGATCTATGCGGCCGCCGTGCTGCTGGACGGGCTCGGCCTGGGCATTGGCCTGTTCCCCGGAGGCGGGTCGTTTGCGATCACGATCGTCCCCGCGGCCGTCGCCGGCATCCTGTTTACGATCGTCGCGGCGATGGCCCTGCTACCCGGAGACATCGAGCGGCGCCTAGCGCGCTGGGCGGTGGGCTCGGGGCGCCTGGCCCATTGGGTGGCGCGCGCGGCCACGATCCCGGCTCTGGCCGCCAGCGGCGTGCGCACCGCGATCGAGTTGATTCGCTCGCGCGACGTCGGGCTGCTCGGCGGCCTTGCCTGGTGGGGCTTCGACATCAGCGTCCTGTGGGCCTGCTTTCACGCCTTCGGCTCGCCCCCGCCCTTCACGGTGATCCTGATGGCCTACTTCATCGGGATGGCCGGCAACCTGCTGCCGCTGCCCGGCGGCCTGGGGGGTGTCGAGGGCGGCATGATCGGCGCGCTTGTCGCCTTCGGCGTGGATTTCAACCTGGCCGTGTTGGCCGTGCTTTCCTACCGGGCGATCTCCTTCTGGCTGCCCACGGTGCCCGGCGCGATCGCCTATTTCCAGCTGCGCAAAACCGTCGCTCGCTGGCGTGTCGAGCAGGCCTCCAGCGCGCCTGCCGTGAACTCACCCGGCAAAGCCATAGAAGCTGCCGGTCCGCTACACGTCTAGCAACGATGCTATACTTTACAAAGTAAAGCGCATCCGCGAGGTGAGCTGGCGCTCGGCGGAAGATCGCGCGATTGGCTACTTTGAAGGTGACAGTGCCCCAGGTCTGGGCGAAAACAACCCAAGGGACGGCAAATCGGATGGCGGACGTCGAGAACACGATCATCATCGGCAGCGGGCCGGCCGGATACACGGCTGCCCTCTACACCTCGCGCGCCAATCTCGCGCCTTTTGTCGTCGAGGGATTCGCCTGGGGCGGGCTGCTTCAGCAGACCACCGATGTGGAGAACTATCCGGGTTTTCCCGACGGGATCATGGGGCCCGAGTTGATGGGCAAGCTGCGCGCCCAGGCCGAGCGCTTCGGGGCCAAGCTCGAGACCGACCAGGTCGAGCGCGTCGAGCTTGCGCATGAGCCGGGCGGCGTGCACAAGGTGTGGGTCGGCGACGTGGAGCACCAGGCGCGCACCGTCATCCTCGCGATGGGCGCAGAGCACAAGAAGCTCGGGGTCCCCGGGGAGGAGGAGCTCTCAGGCCGAGGCGTCTCCTATTGCGCGACCTGCGACGCGGCGTTCTTCAAGGACGCCCACACGATCATCGTGGGTGGCGGAGACTCCGCCATGGAGGAGGCCATATTCCTCTCGAAGTTCGCCTCCAAGGTGACGGTTGTACACCGGCGCGAGGAGTTCAGAGCCTCGAAGATCATGCTCGAGCGGGCGCGCGAGCAGGCCAACATCGAGCTGCTCACGCCCTATACGGTCGAGCGCTTCGAGCCGGGCGAGAACGGAGCGCTGAGTGTCGCCAAGCTTCTGAACACCCAGACCGGGGAGCATCGCGACCTGTCGATCACAGGCGCCTTTATCGCCGTCGGGCACGAACCTCAATCCTCACTCGTAGAAGGCCAGATCGACCTAGACGAGAACGGCTACGTCAAGGTCGACGGCCGCTCGACCCGCACCAATCGACCCGGCGTGTTCGCTGCCGGAGATCTCGTCGACCACACCTACCGGCAGGCGATCACCGCCGCCGGATCGGGCTGTCAGGCCGCGCTCGACGCCGAGTGGTATTTGCGCGACACGCCCGAGGTGCCCACACCCGAGGGCTTGCCTGAGGGCGATTTGGCCGAGGCCCAGTGGGCCGCGCCCGCCGCCGAGCCTACGCTCTGAGCAGACCCCGCAAGGCCGGCGCTGGGCGAAAACGCTCCTCGCGGTAGGCCTCGCACAGGTCCTCGAGGGTGCCGAGCACGTGCTCCGCGCCGATCTGCTCCATCCAGGCAAACGGTCCGCGGGGATGGCTCAGGCCGAGCATCATCCCCTTGTCGATGTCCCCGGCCGAACCCACGCCTTCGCCGAGCGCAAACGCGGCCTCGTTGATGAGCTGGCACACGATCCGAGCCAGCACGCCGGCCGGAGCGGCTTTGACGCGCTCGGTGTGCAGGCCCAGGCCGCTGAACGCCGCTTCGGCGGCCTCGCCGGTCACCTCGACCAGCTTCAACGGTGCGATCGCATAGAAGGGCTCGCCCTCGACGGTCCCGCCAAGTCCGTCCACGGCGATGTGCGGTCCTGAGGCGTCGCCGGCGATCGCGCGTAGGGCATCTGCGACAGGACCGTCTCCACGCACAACCGCGCCGGCGCTTGGCGGCGGGGGGTCGGGATCTGCCGGTCGGTACGGCTCCTCGCCTGTGTAGTCGTAGTAGCCGCGTCCCGTCTTGCGTCCGTGCAGGCCCGCCGCGACGCGTTGGGCCTGGATCGGGGAGGGGCGCCAGCGCGGCTCGCCGAAACTCAGCTCATAGAAGCTCTTGGAGACGTCGAAGCCGGTGTCCACGCCGACGAGATCGCTCAGCTCGAAGGGACCCATGCGAAAGCCGCCGCCGATCCTCACGATGCGGTCGATAGTCTCGATATCCGCAACGCGCTCTTGCAGGAGGCGCAATGCTTCCAGCCCGAACGGCCGGTTGCACCGGTTGACGATGAAGCCCGGCACGTCGGTGGCCCTGATCACGTCCTTGCCCATCGCCAGCCCGGTCGCTTCCGCCAGTGCGAGCGAACGATCCTCAGAGAGGACGCCGGCGATGACCTCGAGCAGGCGCATGAGGGGCGCCGGGTTGAAGAAGTGCATCCCGACGACCCGCTCGGGGTGCGTGGCGCCCGCGGCGATCGCGGTGATCGGTAGGGACGAGGTGTTGCTGGCCAAGACGCACTGCTCGCTCACGATCTGCGAGAGGCGCCCATACAGCTCGTGCTTTATGTCAAGTCGCTCGGGCGCCGCCTCGATCACGAGCTCACACGGTGCGAGATCCTCCAGGCTCTCCGCGCTCTGCAGGCGTGCCGACGCGGCGCGTGCCTCATCGGCGCTCAGCTTGCCCTTGGCGGCTTCCTTCTCCAGGCCGGAGCGGACGTTCTCCGCTCCCCGCTCGAGCGCCTGCGCGAACGGGTCGTGCAGGATCGTCCTCGCGCCGCTCTTGCAAGCGAGTTGCGCGATCCCGGCACCCATCGTGCCGGCGCCGACCACGCCGATCGTTCGGGCTGGCTGCTCGCTCATCGAGGCGGCAGACTATCGCTTGTGCCCGTGGAGCTTCGGCGCCTTGAGGTTGAGCGTCCGCGATGACACGATCGGCTTGCCGCTTCCCTGCCGGACCGTCAACGTCAGCTTTACGAGCAGGCGGCCGCGTGCAAGCAGCTCGGGTCCTGCCGGTGCCGTTCAGCTTGAAGACGATCTTGAGTGTGGCGCCAGGAGAGATCGTGAGCGTGGTGCTTGCAACGGTGACTTTGCGCTTCTTTCCTTTGTGCTTTGCTGGGGGCGATTCGATTTCGCCCTTCAGGCTCACCACGCACAGGCCGCCGCCGGGGGGGCAGGTGATGGTCTGCCCGCTGGTCACCGCACCGCTCGGGCTCGTCTTGGTTGGGCCCGCGGTGGAGATGTCGCTCGGGGTCAGCGTCAAGATGGCGCTGCTCACCGTCCCACCACCGGATGGGGTGTTGGTGGCACCGCCATTCGTCCCGCCGCCGCCGCTACCACCACCACCACCTGTGGAAGCCGGTTCGGAGACGGTCACCTGATGGGAGAGGTGGGCTGTGAAGCCGAGCGAGTCGGTGGCCGTGAGCGTGACGGTGTAGGTACCAGCCGCAGCGTAGCTGTGAGAGGGCGTGGCGCCGCTGCCGGTCTGCCCGTCGCCGAAGTCCCACGAGTAGCTCGCGATTTCAGCGGGCACGTGGGCTAGTTTGTTGGTGCTTTCCGCAGAGGCTGAGAGTTCAGCCACATTGGCCGCCTCTCTTGCGGTAAAGGCGGCGCTTGGAGCTTTGAAGAACGAGTCGCTGGCGACGCAGGCGCCGTCCACGTTGCTCCAGATCTTCTGCACGGTCCAGGTGTGGCCGTTGATCGTGTTGGTGGCCTCGCCGCCCGCGCTGTCGCAGTAGTCGGCGACCTCGCCGGCGTCGATGCCGGAGCCCTGTTTGTACCAGCCGAGCAGTTCTTCGCCGACCATCGGATCGGTGACCGACTCCGAGATCTGGTGAGTGACGTTGCTCGTCTCGTTGTTCAGCTGGCTCGGGGAGTTGCCACATCCGCCGGCCAGACCTCCACTGAGATCGAGAATCACATCGAACGTGTAGGGCGTGGCGCCGTAGTGGCTTGAGTCGTGGAAGCTGCAGAATCCTTCCGCGTGTTTGGGCCCCGAGCAGGTGCCCTGCAAGCACACGACGACGTTTGGCGGCATCACAAGCACATAGTTGGTTTGGGCAATCCCGTTCGTATCGACGGTTGGCGCGGCCAGAGCTTTCGCTTCGATGGTGTTGTCGATTGTCGCCTCGATCGTGCTCACTTCGACGTCTTCGCCGGTCACCGGTGCGACCGAGGCGCTCCCCAGATATTTCGAGTCGTACGCTGTGACGCTTCCTTTCGAGGTCAGGCCGACCGTCGAGTACTGCGCGAAGGTGGAGAAGACATTGTCCGTGGCTCCACTGGCGGCCGCCACGTCGCTGAGAAAGCCGCCGATGCCGCTAACGATCGCTCCTTCGGCGGACGTCCCTTCGCGCGACCACACCACCTCGGCGGTGTCGTAGCGTGACATCACAGGTCCGCCTTCGAAGCTCATCGCCGGCGTTTCGGTGGCGGCTGATGGATTGACTCCAATCGCAGCCTGGGTAGCGGTCAACAAGGTGACCGCAAGAGCGACTCTCAAGCTCTTTCTCATTGTCTCAACCTCCAAAGCTGGTCTGACGATCGTCGATCGGACCGGCATGACGGTAGTCCATCGCCTGCGTTCGCACAAGACGACGATTGTCCAGTTTGCCTGGCCCTTGGGGCTTGCCCGCCGGTGAGTCGCGCATTGTCGTCGTTGGCCTGATTGTTCCCCGTGTCCGTTGGCTGCTCATCGGCTGGAAGCTGGTGCTCAGGGCATGTTTGGATCGTCACCGGCGGCGAGCTGATGCGTGTCGATACCCTCGCTGCGAAGCAGTTCATCACGGTCGCGCGTCAGTTGCTCGGCCGAGACGCCCGGCGGCAGCCAGTAGCCGTAGACCGTCTTCAATCTGGCCAAGCGGTTACTCGGCTTACGAGCTCGTATATCTCTTGGTTCATCCATTGCGGTCGTCCCCGCTTTCCTTCGTCTCTGCGTCTGACCAGCAGCGCGTACATTTCCGCGATCAACTCGTACGTGTATTCGCGAGGACGATATCCTGCGCGGCGGACGTAGCTGCTGACAGATGTCGGAGCGAGATCAAGTAGTCGCCGACCGTCCGCAATGTCTTCGGCGGTGCAGCGCGCGATGCTCAGCGCGTGCCCCCACTCGTGCCACGCGGTGTCGGCGAGCAAGCGCGCTCTTGTGCGCTCGTTTAGTTCGCTCAAGCCAGGGTGCGCCGCGTTCAGGACCACGACACGCAAGCTCGGTACCCAGGCGGCCACGGCGGCGGAAAGGTGCTCCTGGGCTTTCTTGCTCAAGCCGCGGGAGCCGGCCGATCGGAGCAACTGGTGGATCGCCTCGCCGACCGCCACATCGACGATCTTGCGCTGTGCCGCCCCGACCTCCTCGAGGATGCCCCTGTGTTCGGCGGGCAGCGCACGCCAAGCCGCCTCGACAGCCTCCTTCGCGGTGTCGATCGCCTGGTTGTGTGTGTGATGGCCATGGCCCGCCACATAGGTTCATCCGACCGTGCCATCTCGGGCGGGACAGCAGGCTAGGCGGGACAGCGGGCCAGGTGGACAGCGGGCGCTGCGCCAGGCGTCAACGCATCAGGAAGGCACGAGCGCGTTGATGCCGGTCATCGCGCGACCGATGATCAGCTTCTGGATCTGTGAGGTGCCCTCGTAGAGGGTGGTGACGCGGACGTCGCGGAAGTAGCGCTCGACCGGGTGGTCGTCGACGTAGCCGGCGCCGCCGTGGACCTGGATCGCGGTGTTGGAGCACTCGACCGCCGCCTCGGTCGCGTGCAGCTTGGCGATCGAGGTCTCCAGGGTGTTCGGGCGACCCTTGTCCTTGAGAAAGCCGGCGCGCCAGACGAGCATGCGCGAGGCGTCGGTCTTGAGCACCATGTCGGCGATCATCGCCTGCACGAGCTGGAAGGAGGCGATCGGCTTGCCGAACTGCTCGCGCTCGGTGGCGTATTTGACCGACTCCTCGACACAACCCTGGCAGATGCCCACACAACCTGCCGCGACCGAGTAGCGGCCGGAGTCGAGCGCCGACATCGCAACCTTGAAGCCGTCGCCGATCTCGCCGAGCATCTGATCGTCTGAGACCTCGACGTCTTCCAGGGCGATCGACGCGGTGTCGGAGGCGTGCAAGCCCATCTTGTGCTCGATCGTGCTGGCCTGGTAGCCCGGCTGATCGGTGTCCACGAGAAAGCAGGCGAGGCCTCGGTGGCCCTTCTCGGGGTCGGTTTGGGCGAAGATCAGCGCCAGCTTCGCGTAGTTGCCCATCGAGATCCACATCTTCGACCCGTTGATGACCCAACCGGAGTCGGTCTTCTTGGCGCGCGTCTTCTGTTTGGCCGCGTCCGATCCGGTGTCGGGCTCTGTCAGTCCGAAGCAGCCGAGCCACTCGCCGGAGCAGAGCTTGGGCAGGTAGTGGTGCTTCTGCTCCTCGCTGCCCCACTTGAGGATGGCCGAGCACACGAGCGAAGTCTGCACCGAGATGACGGTGCGCACCGACGAGCAACCCCTGCCGATCTCCTCGACGACGAGACCGTAGTCAAGGTAGCCGAGGCCGGCGCCGCCGTACTCGCGCGGCACGATCGCGCCGAGATAGCCTTGATCGGCGATCTTCTTGACCAGGTCCAGGTCGAAGTGGTGGTTGCGCGCGTTCTGCTTGGCGCGCTCCACGATCTCCTTCTCGGTGAATTCGCGCGCGGTCTGCTTGATCAGCTGCTGCTCGTCGGTCAGGTCGAAGTCCATCTCACTCCTTATGCCTTCAGCTTGGGGGTTTGCCACGGCGACGCCAGCCGTTTTTCGAGCTCCTGGGCGAGGGCGTCGATGTCGATGCGCTCCTGGGCGAGCGAGTCGCGGTCTCGCAGGGTCACGGTTTGGTCGTCGAGCGACTGGTGATCGACCGTCACGCCCCACGGCGTGCCGATTTCGTCCTGGCGGCGGTAGCGCTTGCCGATCGAGCCGCCCTCGTCATATTCGGCCTGCATGCGTCCGCGCAGCTGCTCATAGATGGAGCGCGCCAGCTCGGGCTGGCCGTCCTTCTTGACGAGCGGCATCACGGCCACCTTGACGGGCGCCAGGCGAGGGTGCAGGCGCAGCACGGTGCGCGTCTCGCCCTTGCCGCCCTCCTCAGTGGCGGGTACGACTTCCTCGTCGTACGCGTCCACCAGGAAAGCCAAGGTAGCCCTATCGGCGCCGGCGGCGGGCTCGATCACATACGGCACGTAGCGCTCGCCCGAGCCCTGGTCGAAGTACTCGAGCTTCTCCCCAGAGAACTTGGCGTGCTGTTTGAGATCGAAGTTGCCCCGGTTGGCGATCCCCTCGAGCTCCGACCACCCGATCGGGAACAGGTACTCGACGTCGGAGGTGCCCGAGGAGTAGTGGGAGAGCTCGTCCGCGTCGTGTGCGCGCAGGCGCAGATGGTTTGGGCGCAGGCCTAGCGAGGTGTACCAACGCATGCGCTCGCCCAGCCAATGCTCGAACCACTGGCCGGCTTCGGCCGGTGGCACGAAGAACTCCATCTCCATCTGCTCGAACTCGCGGGTCCTGAAGATGAAGTTGCCGGGCGTGATCTCGTTGCGGAAGGACTTGCCGATCTGGGCGATCCCGAAGGGGGGCTTCTTGCGCGAGAACTGGAGCACGTTCTTGAAGTTGACGAAGATGCCCTGGGCGGTCTCGGGCCGCAGATAGGCGACCGAGCCCGACTCCTTGACAGGCCCGATCGTCGTCTCGAACATCAGGTTGAAGTCCCGCGCCTCGGTCAGCTCGCACTCGTCGGTCTCGCCGGGGTGCTTCGAGGGCTTGCGCCCGCACGGCAAGTCGGCGAGGTGATCGGCCCTGAAGCGCTGACCGCACGTCTTGCAGTCAACGAGCGGGTCGGTGAAGCCAGCCAGGTGTCCTGAGGCCTCCCACACGCGTGGGTGCTGCAGGATCGCCGAGTCGAGCGCCACGATGTCATCGCGCTGCTGCAGCATCGCGCGCCACCACTCGCCCTTGACGTTGCCCTTCAGCAGCACTCCATAGTGCCCGAAGTCGTACGTCGAGCCCACTCCTCCGTATATCTCCGAAGAGGGGAAGATGAAGCCGCGGCGCTTGCAAAGCGCGACGATCTTCTCCATCGTCACGACGTCGGCGTTCTCGGGGGGCTGCTCGGTCATCGCGCTCGGATGCTATTGGAGGCGCTGCCAGCGAGGACGACAGGCCACAAAGAGACCGCCCTTGACATATCTCTCAATATGTGTTTACATACGTTGTGTTCTCTTGCTGACAAGGTGGCGGAGGGGACGGTTCTCCGCCCGAAAGGTGATGACAAATCGCAAGAGCGTGAGTGACTGAGCACGATCGCACATAGGGGTCCACCAGGGCGTCGTTACCCAACCTCTC
The DNA here is from genome assembly GCA_963753145.1 of uncultured Solirubrobacterales bacterium. GTDB lineage: Bacteria > Actinomycetota > Thermoleophilia > Solirubrobacterales > Solirubrobacteraceae > Palsa-744. The sequence goes on along the minus strand of CAVWAX010000001.1, from coordinate 1,244,729 downwards.
CCGCGGCGCCCCGCGCATGCCTCATCGCGCGATCGACCTGCCGGTCTCCTCGACAGGGCGCCGCGGTCCCCACCGACCGCGGCGCCCGCTGTACATCTACGATTTGGCCGTGGCGAGATTCCTGATCGTCGGAGGGGGTGCCAATGCGGCGGCGCTGTCCGATGCGCTGGAGGGCGAAGGCAACGTCGTGAGCACCGTCGCCCACCTCGAGCGCCAAGCGCTCGAGCACGTGGCGATCGTCTGTTGGTTGCAGCCCTCCTCGCCGGAGCGCTTCCTGCTCGGCTCGATCGACAGTTCGATGCGAGGCTTGGTCTATCGGTCCGGCGAGTGGGATCGCTCGGTGTCGGAAACAGCAGCGCGCAACTCGATCCCAGCGGTCGCGGTGAGGGCAGACCCGAGCGATCTCCAGTCGTGGTTGGCCGAGGCTCGCGAGGCTGTCGCCGCGCTCATCCACGCGCCCGGAACGGTCGCGCCGACGCGCTATGCTGGTGGATAATCTCTGTAAAGCCGATCAGGATTCACGATGTCGGCGGCGGTCCCTCCGAGGGAGGATCTCGTCGGCACTTCCCGTTCATTTGAGAAAGGACGAGCAATGACGCTGAAGCTTGGCGAGGAGGCCCCCGATTTCGAGGCCGACACGACCGAGGGTCGCATCTCTTTCCACGACTGGATCGGCGATTCGTGGGCGGTGCTGTTCTCCCACCCGAAGGACTTCACCCCCGTCTGCACCACCGAGCTTGGCTATATGGCAAGCGCCAAGCCCGAGTTCGACGCTCGCGGCGTCAAGATCATCGGGCTGTCCGTCGACCCGCTCGATCGTCACGAGGAGTGGGCGAAGGACATCGCCGACACGCAGGGGACGGCCCCGAACTACCCGATCATCAGCGATAGCGACTTCAACGTCTCAAAGCTCTACGGCATGTTGCCGGCGGGCATCGACGGCGACCCGCTCGCTCGCACGCCGGCCGACAACCAGACGGTTCGCAACGTGTTCGTGATCGGACCGGACAAGCGCGTCAAGCTGATCCTCGTCTACCCGATGAGCACCGGTCGCAACTTCGACGAGGTGCTGCGCGTGATCGATTCCTTGCAGCTCACGGCCAAGCACCAGGTCTCAACGCCCGCCAATTGGCGGCCCGGCGAGCACGTGATCATCTCCGGCTCGGTCTCCAACGAGCAGGCCAAGGAGACCTATCCGGACGGCTGGGAGGAGCCGCGCCCCTACATCCGGATCGTTCCCCAGCCCAGCTAACAGCTTCGGGCCCGCCCCTCTGGGCTCGCGGGCTCGACCGCCGCGTCAGCCGATGGCGCGGCGGTCGAGCAGAGCCGCGGTGCGCGCCAGCAGGTCCTCGAGGATGCGCGCGGTCGCGCCCCACACCAGCTCGCCGTCGAACACGTAGGCGTCGGCTTCGAAGGCGATGCCCCGTCGCTGCACGCGCGCGCGGGTTGCGCCTGCTTGCACGACGCGCAGCGGCGGCTCCAGCACGCTGTCGACCTCCAGTTCGGAGGCCCGCCACGGCTTGGCGCCGTCGAGCAGCCCCACGAACGGGTGGATCGCATAGTTGGTGACGAACGTCGAGGTGCGCTCCAGCGCGCCCACCAACTCCACATCGGCGCGTGCGAGGCCGATCTCCTCTTCTGCCTCGCGCAGAGCCGTGTCGCTCAGGGAACGGTCATCGGGGTCGCGCCGGCCGCCGGGAAAGGAGATCTCGCCGGCGTGGCGGCGCAGGTCCGCCCGGCGCTTGGTTAGCACCACGCGCAGCGCTCCCTCGGCGTCCTCGTAGAGCGCGACGAGTACCGCCGCCACCACCTGGGCGTCGGTGGCCGGGCCATCGTGGGAGTCGATGTCCAGAAGGACGTCGCCGAGCGCTCGATCCAGGCTCACGCTCCGGCGACCGCGTGGGTCCGCTCGACACGCTCCAAGAACATGACCTCGCCGTCCAAGGTCCTGTGCACGGGGCACTTGGCGGCGATCACCTGCAGGCGCTCCACCTGCTCCTCGGGCAGATCCTCGGGCAGGCGCAAAACCACGTCGAACTTCGTCGGACAGCCCCGCTCGGCGGGGCTGTATTGGACGTCGACCTCGACCTTGCCGATGTCCCAACCCTTGCGCGCCGCATACATCTCCATCGTGATCGCGGTGCACGAAGCGAGGCTCACCGCGAGTAGCTCCTGAGGGTCCGGTCCGGCGTCGTCGCCGCCGGACTCCAACGGCTCGTCGACGGTCAGCTGGTGATCGCGCACCTGCACCGTGTGTTTGAACGCCGAATCCTTGCGTCTGACACTTGCCTTCATCACTGCAACCCCTTCCGATCGGGTTGTCACAGCACCCTCTCCTTCCATGGTATCGACGGCATCGCGCTAGGACAGGGGGTTAAAGAGCAAGCCGGTCAGTAGCTTTGGGTAGAAGAACGTCGACTTGGGCGGCATGTTCTCGCCGGAGGCGGCGATGTCCTGGACCTGCTGTACAGGCGTGGGCCGCATCAAGAACGCCCCTTCGTACTCGCCCGAGCGCACCAGCTCGATCAGCCTCCTCGTCGCTGCGTGCGTAGAAGAGACCGTTGAAGTGGGAGATGTCGTCGTCGGAGAGCCCAAGCGCGCCCTTGAGTATCAGGGCCTCCAGCACGCCCGTGTCGAGCCGGCGGTAGGCCTCGGAGAAGTCCGGCAGCGCGGCGTCGGCGATCGCCTGGTCCTTGAGCGTCAGGCGGTATGGGGTCTGGTGATGGGAGTCGATGTAGCCGAGCTCCAGCGGCCCGCTGGCCGGGGGCGGCGCGAGCTCCTCGAGCGGGACCTCCCGCATCTCGAAGTCGTGCTTGAGCGTGTCGCGCAGCGCCTCGCGGCGGGTCTGGTCGAGGTCACGGATCAGGCGGTGGGTGGGGAACACGGTCAGCCCCGGGTCCTGGAGCGCGACCAGGCACATCAGCATGTAACGATGCTCGCCCTCGCCGCCGATCTCATCCGCGTAGGCGGCCGCCGTCTCGTAGCGATGGTGCCCGTCGGCGATCAACAGCTCGGCGCCCGCGAGGACGTTTTCTACCGCTGCGATCACGTCCGGGTCGATCGCGCGCCAGATGCGGTGGATCGTGCCGTCGGCGTCGGTGACCTCGCCCCACGGCTGCTCCGTCTCGGTCGTCGGCCCGAGCGCGCTCCACGCCGCGTTCGTCGGGTCTGAGAACAGCGAGAAGATGGGCGACAGGTTCGCGCGCGTGGCCCGCATCAGCTTCAGCCGGTCTTCCTTGGGTCCGGGATGCGTGCGCTCGTGGGGACGGACCTTGCCGGGGCCGTAGCCCTCGATCCGCACGCGGCAGAAGAAGCCGCTGCGGGTACGCGTCTGGCCGTCGGGGCCGGTGTAGGTCTGGGTGTGTGGCCACAGGGCCGGCGTCTGGTCGCGGATCACCACGCCCTGGGTTTGCCAGGCGTCGAACAGGTCGCCCGCGGCGGTGTATTGGTCGGTGGCCGAGTTCGGGTCGGGCTGGGGGAGGTCCACGGCGACCACGTTGAAGGGGGAGCGCTCCAGGAGCGCGGCGCGCTGGGTGGCGTCGATGACGTCGTAGGGCGGGGCTGTGACGTCGGGCACGGGGCCGGCGACCGCCGGGTCGTAGTGGAGGGCGCGGAGGGGGTGGATTTGGGCCATGGGCGTGCGGGACCTTAACACCCAGAACGATCATCGCGCAAAATGCAGACAGCCGTCCGCACCGTGTGCGAACATCTGTTCGACTGTGGCGCATGCACCGTACCTACGCGAGAAGGCCCGGCGCACGATGCTACGCGCCCCGTCTCCAGGCCTGGATGGACTTGATCCGTGACCAGTGGCGCTAGAATCTGCGCACTCGGGGCGTAGCGAAGCCTGGTAACGCGCAGCTTTTGGGGAGCTGAGATCGCCGGTTCGAATCCGGCCGCCCCGATAACAAGGTCTTCACGTTTGAAGGCCTTCTTGTTCACGTTTGGGGTTTGCTGGTGGCGTCGTCGGCGGGCCGTTGTGTGTTGGTGGGCGCCGCTGGGGAGCTGCCGGGTGTCTTTGTGAAGGATCCCGGGCCGCTCGGACGGGGTTGGTTGGGCGTCTCGGGCGGCGGTCTCTGATCCGCTCGCCGGGAGTCTGCTTGGATGCTTTCGGGGGTTTAGGCGGTGATCGTCGGCGGCGCGTTGGCGGCGGCGATCAGCTCCTGCAGGCCGCGTCGGCGCCTCGCCCGTTTGCGCGGCGGCAGTCCGCGCTCGGCGCGCCGCTGCTCCTCGGCTTGGCGTGCGGCGAAGGCGTCTGCTGTGCGGATGTTGGCCACGATGAAGACGCAGGAGAGCATGAGCGCGTTTGGCGTGAGGCCCATCAGCCGGCTCCATCCGCGTTTGATGTCGTTTGAGGCGGGGTCGCAGACCTGCGAGAAGGTGCGCTCTGCGGCGGTGCGGCGGGCGTAGGAGGCGCGGTGGGAGGCGGAGGGGTAGTCGTGCTTCTGCTTTGTCTTGCTGTTCACGCTCGGTGGCACGGTGATCGTCTGCTGGGTGCAGCAGGGCGGCGGGTGCTCTGGCGGGTCGGTGATCGTGGGACGCTCGTGGGGGAGGCTCAGCGAGGTGGGCCTGTGCGGGCAGCGGAGCTTGCCGCGCACCGCCGGGCAGGCCACGCGGTGATAACCGTCGGGGTCGGGTGAGCTGATCGGTGAGAGCTTGTGGCGGGCGAGCTCGAAGCCTTGACCTCGTGGTCGGCCGTCTGCTCGTGTGTGGCGCCGGGAGCAAGCGGTGAGAGCTGCAGGAGCGCCTTGGGCGTGGCTGGGCAGTAGAGGCCGCCGTTTGCGCAGATTGCGCCCTGGTGGCTGCCCTTCATGCCGCGGTCGTTGGGGTGTAGGTCGATCACGAGCTTGGCGCCGAGTGCGCGCATCGGCATGGCGAAGGTCTCCGGTTGCCGGTAGGGGTAGCCGCTGTCGGCGATCAGGTCGCCGATCTCTGTGCCGTCTTTGGCCATGCGCTCGATCACGGGCACGATCTGCTCCGGCGGGTCGTGTTTGCAGCTGGCGAGGGTGATGCGCCGCACGAGCTCTGGCACCTGCGGGCCGCTCTCCTCGCGAACGATCGTCGCCGCTTGCACGTAGTACCCGAAGAACATCTGCGCCTTGCCGGGGTGGTTGGCTTTGCGGTGCCCCCAGGCGGCCTCGTTGTCGGCGCAGCGGGTCTCCTGCGGCTGCTCTGTCTGCTCTATGGCGTGATCGGCGTCGCTGAGGAGGTCCTCCTGCCGGCAGTCCTCCTCGGCTTTCTTGCGCACCGGGCGAGCGAAGGAGCTGACCATCGACGCAGCGATGAGCTCTGCGGGGGTCCCAGCACGCTGACGCTGGCCTCGATCAGCGCGTCGATCACCTCGCTGAGGGTCTCAGAGGGCTTCCCGTCGGGGTGCTCCTTGGCGAGCGCCTTGACGACCAGGCCGAAGGTGCGCTCGACTTGACGGTAGGTGAGATCGTGCTCGCCGCTCTTCCAGGAGACGATCACGCCAAGGCGCCGCTGATCGGCCTCGGGCAGGCCGATCAGCGCCTGAGGGATCCTTGCCAGGTGCGCGGGACGCTGATCTGAGAGGCAGAGCAGGATGCCGATAAGAAGGCTGCGCACCGAAAGCTGGCGGGGACGCACGCCCACCGGCAGCATCGCCTCGATCCGCGCGGCCACCCCGGAGGCGTCGATGATCGCCTCAAGGCGGGCAAGATTGCGGAAAGGCTCGCGCTATCCCCCGCAGCACCATCTATTACTCGGTCATCGCGGGCAGCTTAGCCGCGATGTCACCCTGCCGCTGCTGCATCTGATCCAGGCAGCGCATGACGCCGGAGACAGTCGGCCCGCCGGAGGCAACCGCGGCGATGCAGCGACGGTTCAAGCCAGCCCCGTCGGGACAGAGCGTACGAAGAGCGCGTCTGTGATGTTGCGCCGGCCGGGATTGCGCCCGCCGCAGATCAGGCCCTGCCCGGCGAAGGTGGCGGCGGCCATGAGCGGCTCGGCGAAGCGAGCGCGCACCGGCACCGTGCGCGCCCTGGCGCCGCCAGCTTCACGAGCGTCGCGCCGTGAGCCTCGACGTTGTCGCCGCCACGGATCTGGCGAAGCTCCCCGGCGACGATCCCTGCGCCCACGCCCAGGCAGATCAGCGCCCGGCAGCGCATCCTGGCCGCCACCGTTGACTGGCAGGCGCCAAGGCGCAGGTAGCCCTCGATCTCCGCCTCGCTGTAAGGCGCCTTCGCACGCTCTCTGGGCAGCGGCGCCGACCGCAGCTCAGGGTGAGCGCCAAGCGCACGGGAAAGCGCACGCAGGTTGGCTCTCAGCGTGCGCACGGTGGCGGGCGAGAGTCCGGACGTGCCGCGGGCGACAAACCGCTCGATCACCGCCTCACACAGCAGCGCCTGCGCGTCAAGCTCTGACCCCACCTGCTCAGCGAACGCCGCTAGGCGAGAGGCCGCGAACAGCAGCGCCTTGGCCCGCCCCGCCCCCACCGGCGCGGCGCCAGCCACCGCATCGCGCGCGAAGGCCGCCGCCGCCTCGCTGACTGCGCAGGGACAGTAGGCGGCGATCACGGCGGCCGTCCGCGGATCAGGGTTTCCGCCGACTCTGGATGATCATAGTGCTCGGACCTTTATCCGAAAGTACTGCTACTCTCGGACAGAACCTGCAATCATCTCCGCATGCCCACGAGCAGACCACGCAGCCCATCGGCCCTTGAGCGGCGCCGAGCCAAGCTCACCGCGCAGATCGCCGAGATCGACCACATCCTGCCCGGCAGCATCAACATCGCGATGACACGCTTCGGCGAGAATAACTGCGCCTGCCAGCCTGGACCCGCCCCGGCTGCACGGCCCCTACATCACTTGGACACGCAAGGTCAACGGCAAGACCATCACGCGCCGGCTCAGCAAAGAGCAGCTGGAGCGCTACCAACCCTGGTTTGAGATCAACCGCCGCCTGCAGGCGCTGATCTCCGAGCTACAAGCGCTCGGGATCGCGAGCCTGGAGGCCGAGCAGCACCGAGAAAGCTAAAGGCGCCGCCCAGCGTGCTCAAACCGCGCTTAAAGTGTGCTCAACGCCCCGAGCGGCTCCGGAATCCCCCATGATCGACTGTCTTCGCAATGAGTGGCTAGACTTGGACTGTCACGGGGCGTAGCTCAGCCTGGTAGAGCGCCCGTTTTGGGGACGGGAGGTTCCGCCGGTTCGAATCCGGCCGCCCCGATAACAAAGGTCTTCACGCTTCAATGAGGGCGCGTCTCAGGCCGACGGGGCCGCACCGGGTTCGTTAGGAGAGGCGTCTGAGTGTTGCGGAAACGCCGCTCACGCAACTGGCTCCACACCGAGTTCGCCGAGCTTGCGGTCGAGGTTGACGATGCGTTCCGTGTCGGCGTAGAAGAGTGCCTCAATGAATCACGTGGATGCCGTCGAGTCGGAAACGTCATCGAGACGCCCCGGCCGGGATCTCGGCAAAGGGGCTGAGCTTCAGCCAATGTGGCAGAGCGCGCCGCAGCTGGCTCGGTCCCGTAAGCTCGAGCGAACCCGATCGCAACGCGGCGTTCCAAGTCGTGTTGCCCATCCAGATCTCGGTCAGCGTGCGCACCGCGCAGCTCAGGCGCAGGTCGATCTCGTCACCGGGATGTGTGAGGCAGACATCGGCGCCGGTCGGTGTGAGGATCAACCAGTAGCCGCGCTGCTTTGCCGGTGCGTCGGAGAAATACAGCTCGATCACCACGCGTCCGGGGAGCCGCTCGAGGTGGATGTTGCGGTGGATGTCCCAGACCAGCAGCCGTGGATCGAGATCTTGCTCGCGGTAGTCGGTCGGCAGCCAGCGCCGGCCCCACAGACCGAGCTGTTCGACGACCGGGCGCAGCTCCTCGCCGGCGGGGGTGAGCACGTAACGCGTCCCCTGCTCGTCCTCGCGGCGATCGACGATCCCGGCGAGCTCCAGCTCGTCCAGCCGGCGCGATAGCACGCTGGCGGAGATCGCGGGAATCCCGCGACGCAAATCGTTGAAGCGCGTGCTGCCGACAAGCAGCTCGCGGACGATCAGCGGAGTCCAGCGACGGGCGAATGTTTCTGCCGCCAGCGAGACCGGACAGAATTGTCTGTATCCGTCCATGGCGGACATCGTACCGGTGGGGCCGCTCGACGGTAGTGTTTTGCTACTTGAGGAGCGTGCACTGTGAGGCGAGGCTTCATGCATGGCCGACATGGGCGATCACGCCTCTCCATCTCCGGCGGACGTGTGGTCCGCGGGCGACTACGCGAGCGTCTGCGACCGGATGATCCCCGGCGTCGGCGCGCGGCTCGTGGAGTTGGCGGGCGTGGAAGGCGGCCTCGCCGTGTTGGACGTGGCCGCCGGGAGCGGCAACGCGGCGCTGCCGGCGGCGCGTGCGGGCGCGGCCGTAACGGCTCTCGACATCACCCCGGCGCTGCTGGAGATCGGCGCCGAGCGCGCGGCGGCGTCGAAGCTCGAGGTTGCCTGGGTGCAAGGGAACGCTCAGTGCCTGCCCTTCGCCGACGCGAGCTTCGATCGTGTGCTCTCCTGCGTGGGGGTGCAGTTCTGCGCCGATCGAGCCGCGGCCGTCGCGGAGCTGTTGCGTGTGTGCAGGCCCGGTGGGCGCATCGCGCTGATCTCCTGGACGCCCGAGGGCTTCATCGGCCAGGTTCTCGCCGCCGTCGCCCGCGCGAGCGGCGCCGTGGCGGGCGGGCCCTCGCCGCTTGACTGGGGCCGTGAGACGATGCTCGAGGCGTGGTTCGAGACGGCGGCTGAGGTTTCCTCTTCTCGCGGTCACGCAAAGATGGCGGCGAGATCCCCACACGCGTGGGTCGACTTCATGGCGGAGTGCTACGGGCCGCTGCTCACGGCGCGACGCGCGCTTCAGGGCAGAGGCAGCTGGCCGGCGCTGCGCGAGCGACTGTGCGAGATCGCCGCGGCTCACGATTCAAGCGGTGGCGCCGACGGCTTCATCGGCAACGCCGAGTATCTCGCTACGACGATAAATCGCTAGGGCGGCGGGCAAGACGCGGGTCGTCGCTCTGCCGGCCGGCGGGCATAGAGGAGTCAGGCCTCTTGCGCTGCGAGAATGCCACGCCCAAGACAACCTGACCCCGGAAGGACACGCATGGCCACCGACCTGTTGAGCACCATCTGCCGCGAAATCGACGAGCGCCTGAACGAGCTGCGGCCGTTGTTGGCCGAGCGAGAGCGTCTGCTCGTGGCGACCGATGCGCTCGTCGAGGAGAGCCCGAAGCCCGCGTCCAAGTCGCCTGCGCGTGCTGCGGCAAAGCCCGAGCGCGCCGCGCGTGGCGCTGCTCGCGAGGCGATCTTAGGAGCGCTGGAGCACGGGTCGCACACGGTCGGCGAGCTGGTCGTGGTCACGGCGATGAGCACAACCAACGTCAACGGCAACCTGCGTCGCCTGCGGGCCGAGGGCGTCGTGGTGAAGGCCGAGCGCGAAGGCAAGGCCGCCTGGGCGCTGCGCGACGCCGCCGCCTGAGAGCGCCCGCCGGGCGGCTACCGTGCAGCAATGAGCTCGATCGGGAGCCGGCTGGCCACCGACGTCGCGCTGCGCAAGCGGCTGACGCTCGTGGCGTGCATCCTGGGCTCCGGCATCGCGCTGCTCGACAGCACAGTCGTCAACGTTGCTCTACCCACGATTCAGCGCGACCTCGGCGGCGGGCTGGCCGCCCAGCAGTGGGTCGTCAACGCCTACCTGCTCACACTCGGCTCGCTGATCCTGATCGGCGGCTCGCTCGGCGACCTCTACGGCGAGCGGCGCATCTTCGCGCTCGGTGTGGGTGGCTTCGGCGCGGCCTCGCTGCTCTGCGCGTTGGCGCCAACGATCGGCACGCTGATCGCGGCGCGCGCCCTTCAGGGTGTGGCGAGCGCGCTGCTTACGCCAAGCGCGCTTGCGGTGATCGTCGCCACCTTCCCGGAGTCTGAGCGCGGGCCCGCTATCGGCAGTTGGACAGCGTGGGGCGGAATCGCCACGGTACTCGGGCCGCTCGCGGGGGGCGAGCTGATCCAGCTGTTCTCCTGGCGGGCGATCTTCCTCATCAACCTGCCTTTCGTCGCGATCTGCGTTGCGTTGATTTTGTTGGTGATCCCGGCGGCCGAGCCGCGCCGGGAGAGCGCCCGCCGGATCGACGTGCTCGGCGGCCTGCTCTGTGCACTGGGTCTCGGCGGGCCGGTGTTCGCCCTGATCGAGCAGCCTCGCCTGGGCTGGAGCAGCCCTGCTGTCTTCCTCTCGTTCGCGATCGGCGTCGTGTTGCTCGTGTGCTTTGTCGTGCACGAGTCGCGCAGCCGTGACCCGATGTTGCCGCTCGGGCTCTTTCGCCGACGCAACTTCTCGGCCGGCAACGTCGAGACGCTCGCGATGTATGCGGGCCTGGCGATCCTGTTCTTCTTCCTCACGATCTTCTTGCAGCAGATCGGCGGCTACACGCCGCTGCAAAGCGGCTTGGCAACCCTGCCGGTCACGCTTGTGATGTTCGCCTTCTCAAAGCGCTTCGGCGCGCTGGCCGACCGCCACGGGCCGCGCTTCTTCATGGGGGCCGGGCCGCTGGTTGCCGCCGCCGGGCTGCTCCTGTTCCAGCGGATCGGAGTCCACGTTGACTACCTCAGCGACGTGTTGCCGGGCCTGCTCCTGTTCTCACTCGGCCTCTCGATGACTGTCGCCCCGCTCACGGCCGCGGTGCTCGCAGGCGTACAGAGCGGTCAAGCCGGCATCGCCTCGGCCGTCAACAATGCCGTGGCGCGCGTCGCCGGCCTGCTTGGCACCGCGGCCGTGGGTGCCGCGGTCGCCGCCTCGTTCGTGTCTGGCTTGGAGAGCAACCTTGGCGGCCGCCCGCTCGGTCCGCCCGCCAAGGCCGCCGTCGCCGAAGCCAAGCGCTTGCCTTTGGGACGACCGGAAACCAGCGGCCTGCCTCGCGTCCAGGCCCAAGCGATCACACAAGCAGCCGACGAAGCCTCGCTCGACAGCTTCCATCTGGGCATGGGGATCGCGGCGCTGCTCGTGGCGGCCGGGGGCATGGCGGGCGCGATCGGTGTGCGCAACCCTCAGCGTGTCGTCAGCGCCGAGGAGTGCGAGGGGGGCCAGCTCGTCGGCGCCGCGCTTGACGCCGCCGGTTGTCACGAGGGCGATCTGAGCGCTCAGCCGACGCCCTCAGCGTAGGCGCGCATCGCTTCGATCACGGGAGCCAGGCGCCGCCCGCGCGGGGTCAGTCGGTACTCGACCGTGGGCGGGCTCGTGGGTAGCACCGTGCGCTCCAACAGCCCGGCCCGCTCGAGGTCGCGTAGGCGCTCGGAGAGCATCCTTGGCGAGATCCCGCCGATCGCCTCGGCGAATTCGTTGAAGCGCAGGGCGCCGGTCAGCGCCGCGTAGATGATCGAAAGCTGCCAGCGGCGCTCCAGGAGGTCCGCCGCCTGGCGGACCTCCACGGGCACCGGTTGGCATCTACGAGCGGGGCGCGACATGCCACGGAGCTCCTCAGGAGACCTGGGCGACCGTCGGCGCCGGCTCCAGAGCCAGGTCGAGCACTTCGTCGATGCTCATCACCGGGTGGAAGCTCATCTGCTCGCGCACCTCCTCGGGGATGTCGTCGAGGTCGCCGCGGTTGCGCTCCGGCAGGATCACGTCGGTCAAGCCGGCGGCGTGGGCCGCCAGCACCTTCTGCTTGAGCCCGCCGATCGGCAGCACGCGGCCCTGCAGGGTGACCTCGCCGGTCATCCCCACCGTGTGCTTGACCGGTCGCTGGGAGAGCAGCGAGGCAAGCGCGGTGACCATCGTCACGCCGGCGCTCGGCCCGTCCTTGGGGATCGCTCCGGCCGGCACGTGCACGTGGAACTCGCTGTTCTCGAACGCCGAGGCGTCGATGCCAAGCTCCTCGGCGTGGCCGCGCACGTAGGAGAGCGCGATCCGCGCGGACTCCTTCATCACGTCGCCCAGCTGGCCGGTCAGCACGAGCCCGTTGCCGCCGGAGCCGCCGCTCTTCATCGCGGTCGCCTCGACGAACAGCACGTCGCCGCCGGTGCCGGTCACAGCCAGACCGGTGGCCACGCCCGGTGTCGCCGTGCGGGCGGCCGACTCCTGGAAGAACTTCTGACGGCCCAGCGCGTCGCGGACGGTCTCAAGCGTTATCTCCACGGGCGCCTGCGCCTCGCCCGACGCGATCCGAGTGGCGGTCTTGCGCAGCACCGTGCCCAGCTCGCGCTCCAGGTTGCGTACTCCAGCCTCGCGCGTGTACTCGGCGACGATCGTGCGCAGCACCTCGTCGGAGACGTTCACCTCGTCCTCGCGCAGGCCGTTGCGGTCGCGCTGGCGCGGCCACAGGTAGCCCTTGGCGATCGCGAGCTTCTCCTCGGAGGTGTACCCGTCGAAGCGGATCACCTCCATGCGGTCGAGCAGCGGTCCGGGGATCGTGTCGGCGACGTTTGCCGTGGCGATGAACATGACCTGGCTCAGGTCGAGCTCCACGTCCAGGTAGTGGTCGCGGAACGAGTGATTCTGAGCCGGGTCGAGCACCTCAAGGAGCGCGGCCGAGGGATCGCCCCGCCAGTCGGCGCCGACCTTGTTGACCTCGTCGAGCAGGATCACCGGGTTCATCGTGCCCGCGTCGCGCAAAGCTCGCACCAAGCGGCCGGGAAGCGCGCCGATGTAGGTGCGCCTGTGTCCGCGGATCTCAGCCTCGTCGCGCACGCCGCCCAGCGACATGCGCACGAACTCGCGGCCGGTGGCGCGCGCGATCGACTCGCCGATCGATGTCTTGCCGGTTCCCGGGGGTCCGATCAGGGTCAAGATGGCGCCGGACTTGGGATCGGCCTCGATACCGCGATCTTGGCGCAGCTTGCGCACCGCCAGGTACTCGGTGATGCGGTCCTTGACGTCTTCCAGGCCCTCGTGGTCGGCGTCGAGCACTTCGCGTGCGCCCACCGGGTCCAGGTGCTCATCCGAGCGCTTGCTCCACGGCACCGCGATCAGCCAGTCCAGGTAGGTGCGGATCATGCTCGACTCGCCGGTCTGCTCGCCCATCCGCTCCAGGCGTCCCAGCTCCTTCAGGGCCTGCTCCTGGACCTCCTCGGGCATCTCGGCGGCCTCGATCTTGGCCTTGTACTCCTCCACGATCGAGCCCTCGTCCTCGCCCAGCTCCTTGCGGATCGACTCCATCTGCTTGCGCAGGAAGTACTCGCGCTGCTGCTTGTCGGCGCCCTCTTGCACGTCCTCGCGGATGCGCTTGCGCACCTGTAGCTCGGCGAGTGAGTCGCGTTGCAGCTTCACCGCGAGCTCGAGGCGGTCGGTGACGCCAAGCGTGCGCAGCAGCTCGACCTTCTGCTCGTAGGTCAGGTTGGGGGAGTAGCCGGCGGAGTCCGCCAGTGGGCCGGGCTCGACGATCGCGCGCAGGAACGCCGCAATACGCCCGTCGTCGCCGCGCAGCTCGAGGATCTCCTCGACCACGGCGCGGTACTCGCGCTCGAGCTCGCGGGTGCGCTTGTCCACAGGTACGTCGTCGGGTCGCTCGTCCACCTCGACGCGCAGCTCGCCTTCGGGGCCCGTTTGGGCAGCGCCGATCAGCGCGCGGTGCTCGCCGGAGAGGGCAACCGCGTGGGCGCCGCCGGGCAGGCGCAACTGCTCTGAAACCTCGGCGATCGTGCCGACCTCCAAGAACTCGTTCTCGTGGCGCGGCACGAGCACGACGCGCTCGTCATCGCCGACGTCAACGGTGAGCGTGATGCCCATGCTGGGGAACACGACCGTGTCGTCGAGCGGGATCAGGCGCAGGACAGGCTTTGGCTGTTGTTCTGGCGACGCGCCGCCGCTGGGTGAAGATGATGTCGAAGCCATCGGTATACGCTCCATATAAGCTTACGAAAGTGTAGTTAGTATAGCGCGCTGACCGTGCTCGTCAAGGGCCGGAAAACAGCCGTCTCGGCCACAGGCCGCGGGCGCGCACGACGTTCACCTCGGCCGCGATCAAAGTCACCTGTCCGCCGAGGTAAAGCCACGTGAGCAGTCCGAGCACGAACGCAAACAGCCCCGATGTCTCCTTGGCGTGGCGCACGACATGCTCGACGTAGAAGCCGCCGACGTGTTGGAGGATCTGCCACAGAATCGCGGCGACGATCACGCCCGGGATCAGATCGCGCGTCATCACCTCCTCTGAGGTGAGCAGCCGGAAGACCGCAAAGAACAACAGCAGGTTGGCGGCGAGGGCGACGACGACGCCGCCCACCACGGCGAACAGGCCCGTGGTCTGGGCGGTCACGTAGCCGGCCGCGACTGTCGAGACGATCATCAGCGTGCCGAACACGACGAGCATCCCCACGCCGCGCACGCGCCAGGCGAGAAAACCGAGCTGGTGCGAGCGCGGGATCTCCCACACCTTGTTGAAGGCGCTCTGCGTGGCGCCGGTGATGCCGAGGCCCGCCAGGGTCGCGCCGAGGAGTCCGATCACGAGCACTGGGACACTGCCTTTCAGCGAGTGCACATTGTTCTGTAGCTGCGTCCCGATGATCGGGAACTGGCTCAAGGTTGAGTGCAGCACGCTCTCCTGGGTGCTGGGGCTGCCTTCGAGCACGAACCCGAGCACCGTGACGAACACGAGCAGCAGCGGGAACAGCGAGAAGAAGCCGTAGTAGGCGATCAGGGCGCCCATCTGGCTTGCCTGATCGTCGTCGAAGCGCTTGATCACGGCCACCGCGAAACCAAGCCGCGGTCTGCGTTGCTGAAAGGCGTCGAGCGCGTCCAGTCGCGCGCGCAGAAATTGGGAGGGGGGTGTGGGGGCCACCGGCACCGACATGCTTACGTGTCTACCCGACAGCAGGGCTTCAAACGACTCGGCGCGATCGGCGCAGCGGCGCCGGAGGACCGAAGCGAGACCGTCGCGCTCGTGGCGCGAGCACGGCGCGAGCCGCTGCTTGGCGTGCACCGGCACCGGCTCAGCCGCGAGGACTTGGAGGATTGCTACAGCCAGGCGACCCTCGAGCTGCTCAACCGAGCGCGACGCGACGCCTCATTTTCTGGGCGCGCTCACATCGCAAACGCGCTCGAGCAGCGATTCCTCTCGCGTATCCACGACCGTCGTCGCGCCCTGAGCGGCCGTAGCCCGATCGAGGCCGCCGTGGCCTCGGCGCTGCCGCTTGACGCCTGGGACGGCGGCGGGGTGGAAGTGCTCGACCCACGCGCCGATCTGGAGCGCCTCACGCTGGCGCGCCACGACCTCGGGCTGATGTGTCGCCTGGCTCCCCGACTCTCGGCCGACCAGCTGTTGGTGCTCAAGAGTCAACTCGCGGGCGAGACCGATTGCGAGGGCTTCTGCCGCGAGCACAAATGGTCGGGCGAGAAGTACCGCAAGGTCGCCCAACGCGGGCGCGCTCGGCTCGCCGCGCTGCTGGCCGAACACAGCCGGATCGAGTTCACCCAACCCCAGAAATCTTTTGCGGTCGCGTGTCCCGCTCGCGCGGGACGGTCGGATCAAACAGCAGGGACAAACCTATGAAAAACCCTCGCCCCCCACATAGGTACGTCCCTTGGGACGCTGGAGATCGGTTGGCGACACGATCGCCCAGCGCTTCCCATCCGCGCGTAAGCGGCCGGGAGCGGGTTTCACCTCCGTGCTTGCTCCCGGTCGCCTGCGTGGTCGCGGCCCCCTGCGTCGCGCGCGCTCCTCGCTTGGGGGTTCCTCGATGAGCCTTTGGCGGCGTGCCCCACGGCAGGTCTACTGCGTCTATGGGGAGGACGAGTACCTCGCCGATGAGGTTCGGGCCCAAGAGGCCCAGCCGCTTGGTAATGAAGAGGAGGTCGGCGCGCACGAGACTCGACCCCAACGCGGACCGTCGCTTTCCGCGGCGGGCGCAGAGCGCGAGAGCCGACCCAGGCCGAGGCCGGAGCGCTCGATCGGCTCGCGGACTCCGCGCCTGGTCGGAGTCGGGTTGTTGCTGGGCGTCACCGTTGGCGCGATCGCGCTTGTGCTCTCCCACATGACTCACGAAACACCCCCGGCACGCGGGGATGCGGCGGGGCTTGCCGCCACTCGCCACATGCCGCCGGCGAGTTCGGGACCGTTGCCCCGACCCGCGACGGCTGGGTCCGCAAGAAGCCATCCAGCCGCGAGTGGATCGAGTGGCGCGCCGGCCCTCACGCCGGCATCCGAAGATCCGCGGGCGGCCGGTGCGACCGCGCGACTCGCGACCGGCGGTCGGCACGCACGGCCGGCAGAGGCCGGGCCAACGCCCATCGCACGGATGTCCGACACGCAAAGCGGCGAGACGACGCCACCCGGCGAGATGGAAGTGCCCGAAGCTGCGGCGTCGGGCGGCGAGGAGTTCGACTTCGAGGGCCCAGGGCGATGAGCGCCCCACGGGCGTCGGTCACGGTCGCGTCGCGGCCGCTGTGGCGTATCCGCCTCGGCGAGAAGCTGCCACGCATCTTGGTGCAGGCCGCAGCTGTTATGGGACTGCTGGCGAGTGGTCGTTACGCGCTTGCCCCGCCGCGGCCCGTCGCCGCCCGGGCGTTTCTCGCGAGCAGCGCCTTGGTGGATCGTGCGGCCGAAGGCTTCGCTTCGCTGTTCGCACGTCGCTACCTGAGCTGGAACTCGAACGACCTCGAAGCTCGCCGGAGCTCGCTCGCCCCGTACCTCAACTCCTCGATGGAAGCCGAAGCGGGCCTGCAGCCACCCGAACGGGGCGAGCAGCGGGTGCTGTGGGCAGAAGTCGTCCAGGCACATACGGGCCCCAGCGGAGATCGCGTTTACACGGTGGCCGCACAGACCGACGCAAGCGGCCTGCTCTATTTGACCGTCGGCGTCGTACGGGCCTCCGACGGCAGCCTGGCGCTGGCCGGCTACCCGGCGCTGGTGGGGGCGCCCGCGTCTACAGGGGCCGCCTCGGTTGGCAATCCGCGTGAAGTCGAAAACGCCGCGCTTGCCATCGTCGTCAAACGGGCGCTGCGCAACTACTTGGACGACGCCGAATCCGAGCTCGACGCCGACCTGCTTGCCGGGGCTCGCGTGTCGCTGCCCGCGGTCCCGTTGGCGATGCAAACGCTCGACAGCCTTTCCTGGGCACCCGGCGGCCGTGCTGTCGTCGCGGTCGTGCGTGCGCGCGACGCGCAGGGCGCTCGCTACACGCTCGCCTACGAACTAAGCGTCGTCTTGCAAGCCGGTCGCTGGGAGATCGCGGCAGTCCAGACCAACCCGGACAGCTGACAAGCAGGCGGCCGGCGAATGCGAACTCCCAGCCGCCCTGACTGACACAACAACAAAGGAGTCAAAAATGCACACGCTGCACACGCTGCACACGATCCACGCACTGATGGCGGCAAGCGAAGGAGGGGCCTCGCTTGAATCGGCCGCCACCAAGGCCGGCGAGACGGGCCGCAAGGTGGCGATGAGCCTGATCGCGCTGGGTTTTGCGATCGCCTCGATCGTGCTCGCCTTCAAGCGGGACTTCAAGGAGGCGGCGGGCATCTTCGCGATCGGCCTGGTTGCGATCCTGCTCGCCACCCCGGCCGGCGTGAACGTGTTGCACGACACCGTCAATTCACTGTTCGGCGGATCCTGAGCGGCACTGCGGCCCGGGCGTCGAACCGACTGACGGATAGGGGTTGCGAGCGATATGGAGATCCGCTCCTACCGCAGGGTGTTCGACCTCGAGCGTCGCATCTATCGGATCGATCGTTTGAGGCTCAATCCGGGCGGTGTGCCGCTACGAGGGATCGTCTATTTCCTCGCGCTCGCGGCGCTGACGATGGCGGTCGCATCCCTGCCTGTGATCGGTGTGATCGCAAAGGCGATGCCTTGGTACATGCGCGACGTAGGTCTGCCCGGCGCCGGCGCGGCGGTGCTGACGATGATCCGCATCGAGGGTAGGCCAGCGCACCTGACGCTGCGCTCGCTGCTCGCGTTTGCAGGCGGTCCACGTCACCTCGTCGGCGCGCGAGCCTGCCGGCCGGGCGAGTGCTCGAGCAGGGGAGAGCGGTGGTATCCACCGCCGCTGCTCTGCGTCCCCGACGGCTCGGATGCGCGCTTGCGCCGACTGCGCTACAGCGGCCCCGGGGCGGTGCTCGTGACGGTCGCCCACCGGGGTGTGGAGTGGCGGGTAGGCGCTGTAGGTCGTGTTTTCGGACGGCCGGACATGACGATCGGCGAGTTGCCCGGCGGCCGTCCGCTCGGGAAAGGCCAGGTGATCGCCCTGCGTCGCGGGGCGCGGCTGGGAGTGCGTTGAAAGGTGCGGCCTCCGATCTCCTTCGTCTACGGCAACTGTGTGTTCGGCTCGAGCCTGAACGATCCGTGGGCCGCCTTTGCGGTCGAGACCTCCTCGTATGAGTGGCTCTCAAATGAGGGCAAGCGCAGTCGCTTGCTCGCGTTGCTCGGCGCGCTCGACGCAATCGAAGCCGACGTCCAGATTGTGCGCGTCGCCAAGAGCTGGGACATGGCCTCCTATCTGGCGGACTTGGAACGGACGCCGGGCGCGCGCTCGCACGCGAGCGCGCGCGAGAACTACGTGCAGGAACACGAGCGCCACCTCGGCTCCGCGCGGGCAGCCGATCCGTCGTTGTTTGTGCTCGTCAGTCTGCGCGAACCCGAACGCGATGTCGCCTCCTACGTGTCGCAGAGCGCCGAGCGCCACCCGCGCGAGTGGCTTCAGTCTCTGAAGCGAGCCTTCTCGGCCCGCGAGGGGGCAGTCTTGAAGGCGAGCGAGCTCGAGGCGGTGCGCGTGCGCGCCGACCGCGCGCACGCTCGCCTGGAGGACTTCTTGCGGGTGCGCCCCGCGCGAGGGGTGGAGCTGCAGTGGCTGATCCGGCGCGCGTTTTGTCGCGGGCTCGGCGAGCCGGTCATCGACGGCCTGCATGAGCCGAGAGCGCTTGTGTTCGAACGCAACGGCGAGGCGCTGCTTGCTCCGCTGGAGGGCGATGTGACGCGTTGGATGGACGGTTACATCGAACACCGCGGGCGCTCGTTGCGAGTCGAGTCAGAGGTGGGTGAGAGTTGGCAGGCGCTGTTGGTGCTGGGCGCGCTGCCCGAGCAGGCCTCCTTTCCAGGGCCACGCGTCGAGTTGATGTTCGCCCCTGTGGAAAGCCTGCCCTTCGGCGTGGACCTGTCGCTCAACGCGCGCTTTCTGCCCAACGAGCTCGCGCTGCGCCTCGCGCGCCGGCGCGTCCAGGACGCCGATCAGATCGCGCGTGCGGAGTCAGACGGTGAGCAGGGCGTCTCAGACCTCGGCTACCAGCGCACGCAGGAGGCGCGCGACCTGCTCGCCTACCTGCAGGCTTCCAGCCGTCCGCCATTGCTCAAGGCGACGCTCACGATCGCGATCGGCGCGAGCGGCGAGCAGGAGCTGGCCGAGCGGGTCGAGCTTTGCCGGCGTGCCTATGGCGAGGTTCGCCTGCACCGGCCGTTGGGCGACCAACTCGGGCTCTTCCTGCAGCACCTTCCGGCGCAGCGCACGCGCGTCGCCGGCTACGAGGACACGCTCACGCTCGAGCAGGTGGCGGCGACGATGCCGACGGCCACGCACGCCGTCGGCTCGCGCAGGGGTTACTACCTCGGCCACACCCTCTCGGGCTCTCGCCATCCCGTGCGTTTCAACCTGCGGGAGGGCTCGGAGAGCGATCGCAACACCACCATCCTGAGCGTCGGGGCGCTTGGGTCGGGAAAGACGACGCTCGCCCAAAAGCTCAAGTACGAGGCCTTCCTGCAAGGGGCCCGCGTGATCGACTGCGATCCCAAGGGAGACCACCGCTTCCACCTGCTCGAGGATGTCGCGCCTCACACCGAGACGATCGCGCTGCGTCCCGATCCGGCCCTGCGCGGGATGCTCGATCCGTTGCGCGTCGCGCCCGAGCACTTGCGCCACGATGCGACCGTCTCCTTTCTGCGCGACCTGCTGCCGGGGCGCGCCGATCCCAGCTGGGAGACGGCGATCGTCGGCGCCGTCGATCGCGTGATCGGTCGCTCAGATCAGCCGACCTCCCACGAGGTGGTGCGGGCGCTCGCCGAGGGCGATGAGGTGGACTCTCAGGTTGCAAAGACACTTGAGATCTATGCGCGCTCGGGGCTCACCCAGCTCGGCTTTGCCGACCCGGGCGCGAAGCTCGCACCGGTCGGTCAGGCACAGGTGACCTACCTGCCGATCCGCGATCTGCCCGGTCCGGAGCCCGGGACTCCGCGCTCTGAGTACACACAGGCCGAGCGCGTCGGGCAACAGATAGTGCGCTTGATCGCGATGTTCGCCACGCACTTGATGTCGAGCGAGCGCGAGCGCTTGAAGTTGTTCTCATTGAGCAACGTATTTTAGCATACACGCGAATCTGGCTCTAATACAAGAGAAGTGGCCTTTTCGCAAACAAAATATCTGTTTGGTCGGACGCGGAACGCGGGTCTCCGAGCTGTCGTCGCTCATGGCTCGTGGAGGGCCGAAACGACAGCCCTGGCGGCTCCAGAAAGTCGCGCTGGCGCCCTAGGTTGATTTTCACGATATATGCTATATTTATCCCTGCGATGAAAAAGGATATATCGTGAATAAGAAGGGGGACCTCGAAGCCGAGGTCGTGCGTATTCTGCAGGGTGTCCCAAACGTCGCGGTTTTCGTCCGCGAGGGCCAGGGCGATCGCCGCGACGCCGAGGCCATCGTTCGCTTCGCCGGCGCGGAGGTCGAGGTGGCCGTCCAGGTCAAGAGCCGCGCTAACGCCGCGACCGCGTGGCAGCTCGTCCACGATGCCGGCCTGCTCAGGGGATACCCCCATGTTGCTGATTGCCGGGGAGAGCACTGCGGATGCGAGGGCGATCCTGAGGGAGCATGGCATCGCCGTGATCGATGGTCTCGGGAACGCGCACCTCGAGCTTCCCAGGGTTGCTGCTGCACCTGCAGGGAGTGGGGCGACGGCCCCGGAGAGCGGCACCGGCCCGGTTGAGCGGCAGGGCTGGAGTCCTGGCGCAAGCGCTTCTGCTCGATCCGCGACGCGAGTGGCGTGTCAAGGATTCTCGCCGAGCGCGCCGGTGTGTCAACAGGCTTGGCGCACCGCGTCCTCGCGCGCTTGGACCGCGAGGGGGTGACGCGCGCCGAGGGCGCGGGTCCCCAGCGCGTACGGCAGGTGATGAACGCGACGGCGCTGCTCGACCTGTGGGCGGAGGAGGACGATCCGCGTCCTACTCGGATCTCTGGACATATCCTCGCTCAGACGCCAGGGCAACTGGTCAAGAAGCTGGCCGGCAACCTTGCTGAGAGTGGCGTCGGGTACGCCTTGACGGGGGCCGGAGCGGCAAGCATGCTAGCTCCGTTTGTCACGGCGGTGCCGGTGCTAGAGGTCTGGGTGAGTCGAGCCTGGCGCCTGGAGAGCTGCTTGCGGCAGCGGGCGCGGAGGCGGTGCACTACGGGCAGAACGTCGTCCTGCGGCAGGCAAAGAACGACAGCCCGCTCGTGTTCGTCGAGGAGCGTAAGGGTGTTCGGATGGCAAACCGGTTTCGGGTGTACGCCGACTTGCTTGGCGATCCGCGTCGTGGGTCAGAGCAGGCAAAGCATCTGCGCAGCGAGGCGATCGGGTTTTGAGCAAAGAGCACCGCAGCGACTATGACGAGGTGACGACCGCCCGGTGCGAGCGCGCACTGGTCACCCTGCTTGGGGACCTTGGCCCGTGGCGTGAGCGGGTTTATCTGGCGGTGGCCTGCGCCTCGCTACCTCGTCAACCAGATTCCAGATGGGCCAGGCGATCATGTTGGCACGACGGATGTGGACCTCGTGATCGGCTTGGCTCTGGGCGATGAGACACCGGAGGCGTATCGCACTTTGCAGAACAACCTGGAGAAGGCCGGCTTTACGCGGGGGAGCCCGAGCTTTCGCTGGAGTCGCAGAGTCGACGGAGCCAGGACCGGAGGTCTTTGACGCCGGCGGCGCCGAGCCCGCCACCCACACCATCATGTACGCGGTCGGCAGCTTTGCTGCTGACATAGCCGCCCGTCCTCCGCGTTCACGCGCTCGCGAACGCTCCTGCTCCGCACCACCCGCCGTCATTGGAGAGGATGATCAGCGCTGGCTCGGCCGTTTGCCGGTGGCGTCACCCGCTTTTCGTCCAACTCGGGCGTCTTGCCGCCAACGCGGCGCGCGCCTGCTTTCCGCGCAAGGAGTGAAGTTGCCGTTGTGCCTCAGATGCCCGGTGGCTGAAGCAGAGCAGAGCTCACGCTCTGTCAACGCGTTCGATCACGCTGCTGCATCACGTCTCAATAACGCTCGTGCCAATGGCTGCTTCGCCAGGTCCGGGCCCAGCGGCCGGTCCTTCACCCATTGCGCGATCGAAGCTCTGGAGACGTGTAATAGACGCTTGGCGGTGCCGCCCTCGACGGGAGCTCATTCGCCGCGGAGGACACGATTCAGCGCCTCCCCGGCGAGCCCCCCAGCCAGGACGCCCGACGCGGCGGCGCCCGGCGGGAACACGACGATGAGCGGGGTGTTGCCACCCCCCAAGGCAAGCGCGGCGAGGCCCATAGCGGCACCCCACAGCTTTCTCTTCTTCCGCCCGTGCGAGTCGGCGGCGGCCAGGGCGGCAGGCAGATCGCAGACGGCCGTCCGCAGTGCCTCGGCCACGTCAACGAAGTGGGGAACCTCGTTGGGCCTCAACGGACCACATCTCGCGCTCGATCCGCTCGACCAAATCGGCCCTCACGCCGATCAGGACGAGTAGACGGCACTCGGCGGCGACGAGGTCGGCGAACTCGCTGTCCCTGTCGAGCAGCTGCCGCATCTGGTCACCGCCTCGCTCCCTTGCCTCCTGCAGCGCGGTCGTCGCCTCTCGCAAGTCTTCGGACGGGACGGCCTCGTTAAAGGCCCGGCACGCCCTAACGGCGCCCTGCCGCAGGAGCTGTTCGCGGGCCGGGCCATGCGCCGCCTCGGCCTCGTCGAGCACTGTGCCAATCTCCGAGATCGCCGGGCCGAGCTTGTCGAGCCGCATGACCGGGACTCTACTCCACCTGTCCGCAAGTTATGCGGCGTTCCCGCCCGCGCCTCGTCACCCGTCTGCTTGCGACCGGCAGCAGGACGCTTGAGGCCCGGCCCTCCTTGCGCTCACAGTAGGAGAGCTAGCCGACGTCCTACGGCGTGTCGAAACCAGGTCTCGTCACGGCTGAGCAGAGCGACGATCGCGTTCGCCGACAGCTGGGACGCCGGACTACCGCCGCGTTGCGGGACAGGCGTCTCGATCGACCCTCAGCAGACGACCGGATCGGACGATTGGGGAGTCTGGGTCGGTCAAGGCGCGGTTGCCTGGTTCGGGCGGGAGCACTCGGGAAACTCTCGCCCTTGGACGTCGGCCCCTCAGAGCCGTAGGCCGGCGGTGGCGGACATCATCGGAGCCCGTCGTGTATGGACGGCGGCGATGATCTCCTCGGTGTCGATGCCTTGCAGGTAGACCGATGTCGTTCCGAGGTTGGCGTGGCCGAGTTGCCGTTGGATGATGTTCAACGGTACGCCCTCCCGGGCAAGTTCGACCGCATGAGCGTGGCGTAGCTGGTGTGACGCGAACCGGCGGCGCACCCCTGCCTGGCTGGCGAGCCGAGGTAGCGCACCCCTTGTGCGAGGTGGCCGGCCGGCGTGGAAACCGGGCAGGGTCGCCGGTGAGCGACGCCGGCCAGCGGAATCGAGAACAGCGGAAACAATCATGGGGTCTCCTCGAAGTCGAACAACGGACAGTTCTCGCTGCTCTACCAGCCGCTGGGCAACTCCCGGCACGCCTCGCCGATCTGTTCTCGTCGCGCTCACGCGCTATCCTCGGGCCATGAAGGTCTTCTAAGGTCTATAGTCCGTAAATGCGGGCTTTAGTTCCGCTCAGGTGGCCTCAGAAGCGCTCGTTTCGGGCCCCAAGTTCGGGCCGCTGTCCGGCACCGTTCGGCGGTGCGCGTCAGTCGGCTTCGTCGATGAGGCGGATGAAGTTGTGGACGATGGTGACGGCCTCGTGCAAGTTCGTCACCGGCATGTCGAGGCTGCTTGCCATTGCGTGGTAGCGCTCGGGCCAGTCGGCGTAGATCGTCACGCGTGGTGGCCACGCTTGCTGCGCGCGGACGTCGAAGGTGCGCACGCACGCGTCCTTGACCGGCGCCAGGCGGCTGCTCGATATCGCTTCGAGGATCTGCAAGTCGATTAGGTCCCAGTAGCGTGGGTTCTCACCGTCTGGCCGCAGCGGCGGCTCGGTGACCGCATGCAGCTTCTGTGCGATTTGCCATGGCATCGCGAGCACGGGTATCGCGTCGGGGCCGTCCAGGCCGACGGGGGCGAGATCGTGTGCCGGCAAGTGTTCTGAGTCCTCGCCTCCTGCCTCGACCGGGGCGACCTCGACGACGACGGTCATGAACGGCTTGTCGTGGAACGCTGTCTTGACGCGCACTCTGCGGACCTGTGGTCGCAGCTCCAGTGCTTCGGGCTCATCGCGCTCGAAGGAGAACTCTTCGTAGTTTTCTGCGAACGCGCTGTCAAGGTGCGCGATGAGAGAGTCTGGGTCGCCGCGCAGCACGAAGTTCACATCGCGCGTTCCGCGTGCCTTCTCGCCTGCGCGCAACTCCATGGAGATACCACCGCGCGTGAGAAAGACCGGCTCGCCGTCCTTGTCGATCGAGCGTGCGAGAGCGCCGGTGAGCATCATTGACGCGACGCGCAGGTTCAGGCGCCGCACCGGCAACCCGGAGGAGCCCTCCCAGTCGGTGATCAGTCGCTGTAGCCGATTGACTGTCTTGGGTCGCTTTGGTGGCGTGCTCACGCGCGCCCGCCGAAGTTCTGAAGGCCAAGCTCTCGGACGAGTTGGTCGTGCTCGTCGGTGCTCAGCAGCCCGCGGCCGCGGCCGTGCCGTACGGCTTGCTCGAGCAGGTCCCGACCGAGGTGTGCCTGAGCGCACTGGCGTATCGCGCGTGCGAGTCGAACGACGGGCACACCCTCGATAGCCGCTACGTCTGCGGGATCGACATCTTCACGGTGGATGACGTATGTCCTCGGGACTTCCCGCTGCGGACGGTGCGCGTGTGGGACGGTGACGTGGATCTTTGCCGGATTGACGTCGCTGACGTCCCAGAGGTCGAGCGCCGTCTCGTGAGTCAGCACGCCGTTCGCTCCCTGGGGCCAGAGCGCCGCCGCCAGGTATGCCTGCATCTCGCCGCCGGGGAGAAACGGAACGCGGTAGACCCCCCGGCTTACGCGTTCCAGCTGCCCGCGCTCGGCTAGCGTAACGATCGTCTTCGGCTGGTAGCCAACCTGCTTGGCGTCATCAAGCGTCACCAGGCCGAACTTTTCGGCGGCGGCCTCGGCCAGGTCGGCGAATCGTGCTGTGGGCATATGCTCAATATACCTCACAACGTCGTCTTTTGAGCAGGAAGCGCGGGTCAACCTCGAACGGCGATTGGCTGGGCGAGCGCACCCTGGCGTCGGTTGCCCGTCCAGGTCGTCGCAAAAATCAGCGCGATGATGCCGATCCCCACGGCCAGGCAGTCGCCGGCGACGAGCAGGTAGCCGCCGCCGACAGACCCGGTGATTTGACGGCGTGCCCGTAGTAGCTGGGCGCGTAGCCATCGTCCTATGTGGCTTCTCCGGGGCGGGAGAGGCGTGCAGTCGGGGTGTGCAGGGGTAAGCGCTTGGCCGGAGCGGTGTCGTTTGCTTGTCTTGGGTGTGTCGCGGCGAGTGTAGGGACGGGCTGTGTGGGGCCCGGTCCCACACGGTTGGGATTCGCCTTGAGTGCCCGGTTTGTGCCAGCCAACTGCAAGATAGGCCTGTGAGGGTCGGTGCTTGACCACCCACCCCCAACTTCGAGTGTGGGTGGTCAAGCACCTGTGGATGGTTGTGGTGGTTGGCTGGCAAGGGCAAGTGGGTGTGATTGTTGGGGGTGTGGGACCGGGATGGGAAGTGATGGATACCGGTGGTGAGGGCATGATGTGTTTGATGTTGTTTGTTTTTGTTCCCTGCGCTCCATAGCGGCCGGATCGGGTCGTCGGGCCACGGGTCCCCCCTCGCGGTACCCGTGGCCCGACGACCGCGACGCTGTGGCTGTCCGTCCGTGTCGCTGGCGCCCCAGTTCCTCCCGAAGCCGTAAAAAACTGCAGTCGCAAGCGTGGAGCACGATTGTGACCGCGACCGTCTCGTGGCGAGGCCTATCGTCTGCGACGGCTTGTTTCTAGGTGGGCTCCTGTTCTGCGAAGCCTTGAAGCGGGGTCTCTCTCCTTGAGGACACGCGTAAGGCGCGGCAAGAACGTCGAAGCGTCGAGCGGGGGCGGAGCGACGATTGTCCCGGTTCCCGTTTGCTGTCGGAGTACGCAAGATGGGCCGTCTACTTATCTGTCGAGCGAACCGATTTTGGGAGCCGTGAGGATGGCTGGCGCCAGCATTGAGAGCGCAGTCGTGAGTCGCCGTGATCTGGATGCGTTGCGCTGGATCGGTGAGCAGTACGCGGTGCGTGCGGACCAACTCGTGGCGTGGCTGGATTGCAACCCGAGGACTGTGCAGCGCCTGCTTGCTCGCCTGCGCGAGCAGCGTCTGGCCGATGTACGCCGGTTGCTGGTAGGCGAGCCCGCGTGGGCCATACCGACGGTCAGGGGTTTGCGCGCTTGCGGCTTGCAGTTCGGTGCGTGGCAACCACGACTCGGATCGCTCGAGCATGTGGCGGCCGTCACCGAGGTCAGACTGCACATCCAGTCACGCGCGGGCGAGAGCGAATGGGTGTGCGAGCGCGTTTTGGCGCGCGAGAAGCAGACCCCACAGGAGCATCTCGCCGACGGGATTGTGCTGCTCGACGGCCGGCAAATCGCGATCGAGGTGGAGCTGACGGTCAAGAGCAAGCGGCGCGTGCGCGCGATTATCGACGAGCTGAGCGGACGCTACGACGCGGTTCTCTACTACTGCGCCCCGGGCCCGCTTCGACTGGTCTCAGCGCTTGCGGCGGATGGAGTTTGGCCATCGCTCGGCATTCGCCAACTGCCCGTCCGTTCCCGCAACGTCCAGCAATGAGGGGTCCTCTGATCACACAAGCCGATGGTGAGCAGGGGTTCGTGCTCGCCAAGCGAGTCGGCGGCGAGCGTGCGCTGCCGACAAGTGAAGGATTTGTGGCCCTCTCCCCGGAGCGCCTGTGCCGACACATGCTGGTGTGTGGCGCGACGGGATCCGGCAAGACCGAGACGTTGCTGCGGCTGGCGTGGACGATAGCCAAGACGTCAACGACGCCAGTGTTCTACCTGGATGGGAAGGGCGATCGTAGGACGGCGCAACGTTTTCGCGGATTGATGGCTGACGCGAACCGCGAGTGTCGCGTGTTCCCGAATGAGCCGTTCGACGGGTGGCGAGGAGAGGCGCACGAGATCCATGGGCGGCTGATGGAGATCGTCGACTACGCAAGTGACGGTCCGGCGGCCTGGTATCGCGACATCGCCAAGACCGTGCTTGGCCTTGTGTGCGAGCATCCGGACGGACCGCCGCGCGCGAGCGCCGAGGCATTGGGGCGCATGGATCTTGACGCTCTGCGGCCAGCACACGAGGGATCCAGCGCGTTTGCGGCATTGAGCAAGGACCAGGTGCGCCAGGTCAGGTTGCGCTACCAAGCGTTCTTCGCTCAGGCCCGTGGGATGCTGGACGGATCTTGGGCGTGGGAGGATGGCTTGGCCGCCTACCTGCTGCTCGATACGCTCACGCTGCGCGAAGAGGCGGAGGGTCTTGCGAGATTCCTGTTCGAGGACTTTGCGCACTACTTCGCTACGCGCAAGCCAAACGACCAGTTTTGCGTGCTGATCGTCGATGAGTTCTCAGCTTTGGCTTCAGGCACGAGCATGGCCGGAAGGGTCGAGCAGGCCCGGGGATTTCACACGAGCCTGATACTCGCGCCGCAGGTCGTCTCCGGCATGGGTGATGAGCAGCAAGTCGATCGCATACTCGGCTCGGTCGAGACCGTGGTCTGTCATCGCGTGAATACGCCCGAGCGCGTCGCCGCGCTCGCCGGCACGCGCCAGCGCCCTGAGTATTCGATGCACTACGACGAAGAAGGAGCAAACGGTGAAGGGTCGGTGCGTATCCAACACCAGTTCAAGGTCGAGCCGAACACCGTCAGATCGCTTCAGCCCGGCGAGGCGTATCTGATCAGTCGTGGTCGCGCGATGCGCGCGACCGTCCTCACCGCGCCAGATCTACACGCGCCCTTGCCGACTCCAGTCCAGTCGGCGGGTGTGGCAGCCGCAGCGAGCGACGGTCATCTCCGCTCGTCAACGAGCACGTCTCCGGTTCGCGCGTCGGGTGTCCCGGTCAGAAGCACCTTGTCGGAGAAGGAGGTGGCAGCACTGCCCTTCTAACGCTGAAGGAGGCGAATTACATGCAACTGCAAAGATTGCTCACCCGAACCGTCGTGATTCTCAGGAGGATCGTCGCGCGGTTCTCACTCGACGCGCTCGCGGTGTACGCGCTGGCGCTCGCAAGTGAACTACCTGTGATCGTTGCCCGAGCGACGCTCGTTCTCATACTGGCTTCAATCTGGCTCATGCTCCATGGTCAATCGACGGCTGGTACGACCGTCTGGCTCGAAGTCGCGCTCGTACCAACATTGTGGTCGATCATCGCGCTCGCGAGCCCGTTTGGGACGGGCTGGTGGTGGAAGCAACGTACAGGTGGACGTAGGCCCTCTGAGCGCGAGAAGCTCGCTTACCTGGATGCGACACAGCTGCTGCAGGCCCACACTCGCGAGCCGCTGGTGCGCCCGGCAAGCTGGTTTGTAATCGACACTCCGACACCTGACGCGGCGGTTTGCGGTGAAACGTTGATGCTCTCCAGGGGCCTTTTGGAAAGTGATCATCTGCCTGCCGTGCTTGCGCACGAGCTCGGGCATCTCGCCACCCCGGATGGCAGGCTCATCGCCGCGATCAACCGGCTCATACTCATCCCGCCGCGACCGTCTCGGCCAACGCAAGATGGCGAGGGTGGGCAGGACACCGCACCCAAGGTACAGGCAATCCTCAACGAGCGGATCTTGCTCACAATCCTGGGTATCCGCCTATGCCTTTGGCTCGTCCGCAAAACCCTCAAATTCGTAAACGGGGGGTTTGGCCTGCGGCTCGTGGGGCCGCTGATCGGCGCCTACTGGCGCGGACGAGAGTACAAGGCCGACAGGTACGCAGCCGGCCTGGGACAGGCAGACGATCTCGCGGACTTTCTCGAAAACCACGCACTCATTCACGATCACCCGATTCCATACATCTGGCTCACCGAACACACGCACCCATCCACCGAGCTGCGTATCGACAAGCTCAGGAACGCGGAGATGATGGATGTCCACCATTTGCCTCTGCCGGTCAGCCAGGCAGGCGTTGAGTGAAAGGCCGATAAGAAGTTACTGACACCAAAAAAAGGTCCGATTTGGGCGAGACCTTTTTTTGGTTTTTGTCAATAGAAAGGAAGGACCATGCAGCGAATCTCAACACTGGAGCCGGGGAAGGACAGGACGCGCGAGGGATGTGCGCAGCCAGGAGAGCGCGAAACCGCAAACGCGGGCACCGGCGCTCAAGTGGCGCTGAAGCTCGTCGAACGGCGAGCCCGCCGCCTGCGGAGCGCTGAAGCGCATGTCGCGGACGTGCGGCTGGCGCTCGAGCAGGAGATCTCCTGGACAATTGAGAACACGCAGGCAACGGTTTCCAGCGTCGCCCGTGCGGCGGGTCTGTCTGTCAAGGCAGCTCAAGCGGCGGTCGAGCGCAAGGACTCGCCCAGAAGGGGGTCGAAGAGCGTGCCCACTAACGACAAGCTCAGATCGGACACAAGTCACGCCTGAGTTGCGAGGGGTCTGCTGGCGCTGGCGAGATCGAGCAGGGCATCCTGTCCCGCAGTCTCGCTGGCGTCGGATTAAGAGGATATGACCTGCGTCTCCAGCACAAGATCGGTTTCTCCGATGCCGCCGGCCGCGGCGCGGGCGGCGCTTGAGACGTTTGCTCGGATCGCGCGCGAGCGCCGTCCGGGCGTCGTGCTCGTTCCGCTAGGGGGCGTAGGGGCGAACGGGGCCGTTGTCGCGGCCTCGGCGGGGCAGGTCGTCCGGCCCTTCGCCGCGCCAGAGGATGGTGACTCGTCGCTCGACGGGCGTGCGCGCCTCGGTGCGCTTGACGATGCGGCTTTTGATGATGCGCTCGACGTTGGAGGGTGGTCCAGCGGCCGTCTTTGGGGCACGGGGCGATCTAGTCGAGCTTGCGGGCGATCTCGGTGCGTGTTTGGTGGCGGCGCGCATGAGGAAGGCTTGGCGGATCGCGGGTGCGTCGGTGTTGGGGCGAAGGCCCTTGTCGTAGCCGATGGACGTGAACTTGGCGACGTGGATGCCGCGCGCGATCGCGCTGTTGGTGGCGGTGTCCCAGTATTCTGAGATGCGGTCGCGCTCGAGCTCGACGAAGACGAGCAGGGTGCGCATGAAGGCCTTGCCCATTGGGGTACAAGCCGGGCGACTGCACGTTTCGCGAGGTCCCCGAGCGCCGATCAAACCGCGCAGCCGAGGGGTCGGGGCCGTCTCGGCCTCGGACCCGACCCCGTGGGACAAGCGAGACTGTCCGTCAGCCCGCCTGCGCGTCGCGAAAATCGTCGAAAGTATCCAGCGACGCGGCCTGGGATGACTCCACGATCTTGTCTATGCCGCCTTCTCCGTTGAAGGTGTAGATGCGGTTCGCTGCCGCGAGTGAGGCGATGTCTGACGCGCCGGCCAGGATGGCGCAGTCCAGCTCGGCGGCGATCGCGAGCAGCAGCTCGCTCGCCTCGCGCGCCCCGCCGGCCCCTAGACCATCCAACAGATCGTCGATGACCATCAGTCGCGGGTGCGCAGCGTACCCCCTGGCGAGGGTCACCAACAGGCGCTCCCAGTCAGACAGTGCGCCGTAGGAGCGTCCTATGCAGTCCTTCGCTCCGACACGCTCCAACGCCGCGCGAGCCCTGTCCTCGGCGCCATCCATCGGACGGCCCATCGCCAGCGGCAACGCCACGTACTCCAACACACCGAACTCCGCGAAGTCCTCTCGCGGCATCCAAGCGATTCGATCCCCCAAAAGTTCGGTCCGCTCATCCTCAGAGCACTTCGCCAGATCGCGACCCTCAAACCAAACCTCGCCAGACTCGGGGACAGCCAGCCCCGCAGCCACTTCGAGCAGCATCGTCTTGCCCTCGTGCGCGCTACCAAGCAACCCCACGAACTCGCCCGCCCCAACACTCAACGAGACATCCGAGAACACCTGCCACCACTCCCGCTCCCGCCGATACCCCTGCCCAACACCCACCAACCCCAACACAAACTCAGACACGGTGCTCAACCTCGCTCACGACGTAAGCTATATCGCATATCCAACTTGGCGCCGGGCGAGGTTCCTAGCGATTCCTGCCCGCCCGTTGGCGCCGATGCGCGCGCGCTTGAAAGATCGGCGAGATGGGCACCGCCATCACGACAAGTGCAAGGGCGAGCAATGCGATCCCCACGGGGCGCAGGCGGGAGCCCCCGGCAAGCAGGACAATGCCACCTGCGGGCGCTAGGACCACGCTCAGGAACACCATCATCCAAGCGGCCACGCGCTCGCCGCGAGTCAGCGTCTCGCGCCGTACGCTTCGGCTGCTGCGCGTCACCGCTAATCCTCTCTCGTTGCTGTCTCATCCCGCACCCAGCGAGCGTACAGCCCTCCGCGATTAGTGCCAACATTGGTAGCATCGGGTCGGGTCGCGTTCTCAGGGAGATGCGGTTCGCCGTGCAAACGGCAAGGCCAAGAAGCTCCTGACCAAGCAGCCAGAGCATGAGCGTATAGCGCTTCACCGTATGAGCGACGAGCAAGAGGACATATGGTCCCCGGCGCACAACCCGTATGCGATCGCCGTGTCGCAATCATGGTGGACGATTCAAGCGCTGTTGCTGTTCGCCTCCAAGGCGCGCTCCGAGTTCGGCGAGGAGCAACAAATCTACGCGCGACAGATATTCGGGCAGCTGCGTCTACTACGCATCTGTGCGGAGATGCAGGCCAAGGAGCTCGTACGCACAGGCGTCAGCGACATTCACCGCCACCGCCTCGACCGAGCGATCGAGGAGTTTGATGAGGCGACGCCCGGGGCCAAGGCTGCTCGAGACATACTTGAGCACTTTGACGAGTATGCGCGCGGCGAGGGCAGGCTGCAGCAGCAAGCGATCCGCGAGCGCGGGCTTGACGCGTACGATGCGGCATCGTTGTATTGGGGCGGTTGGTATGACCCAGCCACGGAGCAAATAACCGAGGGGCCATTCGTTATCGACGTTGGTGCGGCGCTGAAGGTCTCCGTCGGCCTGCATCAGGCGATCTACGCCGCTGGGCGGGCGGTAGACGCGCACCGCCGCACCTAATGGCGATGGACGGGAGGTCGCGTTCTGTGCTCGCTGAGCTGTCTGCCGGAGCGCGTGGCTTCGTTCCTGATTGCACGGCCTTCGTATGTCAAATGATTTGACAATAATGGTGTGGGTGCGCCTCCTTTGGTGATCCGACCGACCGGAACCATTCGGTAGAACGTGACATCTTGCGGGCGGTTCGGTTAGGATGGTGCGAACCAAACGCCACGCTAGGAGTCCTTCCATGGCCGCCCCTCCCAAGGGCAATCTCGCTGCGATCAAGGCCGTCCTGAGCCTCCTTCTTGACGGTCCAGAAACGCAGGCGAGCATCAAGAAGCGCTTGCGTCGTGATTATCAGCATGCCAACTGGTCTCGGTCGATCGTCAACTCTTCGCTTCCAGCGCTGGTCGCACAAGGCCTTATCGTCCTCATCGGCACGGGAGAACGGCGCGAAGAAGATGTCTATGAAATCACCGACGTCGGCATCGCGGAGTTTCGGCGTTGGGTGCGCGAGTCGTCTCGATTAATCGGCCCCTTGCGCGATCCGTTGCAGATGTGGATCGAGAACTCAAAGCCCGAAGAACTGCCGTTGATTATCGCGACCGTCCGCGAAGTCGAGCTTGAAGCGAGAGGCAAGCTATCCGAAGCCCAAGCCCACCTCAACTCGGAGAGGCAACTGGGCAGGTGTGGCCCCGCGGACGGTTCCGACCATCGGGGGCGCCTTCGCTTCGCGATGCTCTTTAACGCGGTGAAGCATTGGGATCAGGAAATCGAGCGGCTCAAGACGCTGCGAGCGAACCTACGTGGCAGTCGTGAGCTGCACCAGCGCCGTCCGGCGGGCGACCGTGTCTGAGTTTGTGTTGGGGTTGGTGGGTGTTGGGCAGGGGTATCGGCGGGAGCGGGAGTGGTGGCAGGTGTTCTCGGATGTCTCGTTGAGTGTTGGGGCGGGCGAGTTCGTGGGGTTGCTTGGTAGCGCGCACGAGGGCAAGACGATGCTGCTCGAAGTGGCTGCGGGGCTGGCTGTCCCCGAGTCTGGCGAGGTTTGGTTTGAGGGTCGCGATCTGGCGAAGTGCTCTGAGGATGAGCGGACCGAACTTTTGGGGGATCGCATCGCTTGGATGCCGCGAGAGGACTTCGCGGAGTTCGGTGTGTTGGAGTACGTGGCGTTGCCGCTGGCGATGGGCCGTCCGATGGATGGCGCCGAGGACAGGGCTCGCGCGGCCCTGGAGCGTGTCGGAGCGAAGGACTGCATAGGACGCTCCTACGGCGCACTGTCTGACTGGGAGCGCCTGTTGGTGACCCTCGCCAGGGGGTACGCTGCGCACCCGCGACTGATGGTCATCGACGATCTGTTGGATGGTCTAGGGGCCGGCGGGGCGCGCGAGGCGAGCGAGCTGCTGCTCGCGATCGCCGCCGAGCTGGACTGCGCCATCCTGGCCGGCGCGTCAGACATCGCCTCACTCGCGGCAGCGAACCGCATCTACACCTTCAACGGAGAAGGCGGCATAGACAAAGACAACGGGTCGCATGACAACCTGTTTCCGTTGCGTGGTCCGCGACGCGCTGCCGGTTAGCCGATAGGGTCACGCTGACATTGCTCGAAATTCGCGACCTAGTCAAGAGTTACCAAGTCGGTAAGGCTGAGCCGATTCGAGCGATCGACGGCGTGACCCTTGCCGTCAGATTGGGTGAATTCGTCGCAATGTATGGGCCTAGCGGCTCGGGCAAGTCCACGCTGATCGACCTCGTGGCAGGCGCGATGCCGCCCGACTCGGGCGCGATTGTCTTCGACGAGAGAGACCTGGCGGACATGACCGTTGATGAACTGGATGACTATCGGCTGACCAAGCTTGGAGTCGTCGGCCAGCCCAACGACCTGACGGAGGGCGCCCACGCGATCGAGGAGGCATCGCTTCGTTTGGCGCTGACCAATACCCGTAACGCCAATAGCGGCATTCTCGAGCTGATGGACCGTCTCGGCTTGCGTGATCGGTTGCATCATCGCACCGAGGAGTTGTCGATGGGAGAGCGACAGCGAGTAATGATTGCGATGGCCCTATCAACCAAACCCAGACTGGTTCTCGCCGATGAGCCGACTGGGAACCTCGATACCGAGAACTCAGAAATGGTGTTGCGACTGCTACGGGAGACGTGCGACGAGCGCGGCGCGGCGCTGTTGCTCACTACGCATGATCCACAGGCCGCAGCGTTCGCGGAGCGGGTCTATGAACTACGCGATGGACACTTGCGCAACTACGAGCCGTCGCATATCCTCGTTCCCGCTGGATCGGCAGGGCGCCGCGCATGAGCGTGTCGCTGCCTGCGCCGCGGCCGCCGGGCGGTAGCGAAACTGGTCCTCCGGCGAGCGCCACGCGGGCCGATCGCAAGCGACGTCGCTTGAGTTTCGCCAACCTGCTGTTCATCTATCGCGCTCGGCTGCGAAGCAGGAACGTCACTGTGCAGGATGCGTTCGCGATACTTGGAATCGCGGTTGGGGTCGGCCTGCTGTTTGCGTCACAGGTCGCCTCGACGAGCCTCACTCGCTCTGTCCAAAAGTTGAGCAGCCAGATCGTCGGCAGCACGCAATATCAGCTCGACGCGCGAGGTCCGGCCGGTGTCAGCGAACAATGGTTGAGTACGGTGCGCCGGATTCACGGCGTCAAGGTAGCGCTATCCGTCCTCGATCTGCAAGCACAGCTCCTTGGGCCTAATGGACAAACCCGATCTGTGGATTTGATTGGCACCGACCCACACTTCGCCCATTTTGGTGGACCGCTGTTGCGTCGCTTTAGCGCCAAGCAGCTTGCGGCGCAGCGAGCGATCGCGCTCCCGTCTCCCACGGCAAAGGCCCTGGGCGCTGGTGCGCTCGAAACGATCGATATACAGGTCGGTGCCAGGGTGGTCCCGACTCTACTCGGCGCGACTCTCGGGGTCGAAGACATAGGGAACTTGGTCGATAGTCCGGTCGCGCTTGCCCCGGTGGACTATGCGCAGCAGTTGACGGGCATGAGGGGACGGATAACTCGCATCTTTGTGCAGGCCGAAAAAGGACGCGAGAGCGAAGTGAGAGCGCGTCTGGCGCACGTCGCGTCAACGGCGCATATGAACCTCGAGCCTGCCGGCTGGGACGCGCGGCTGTTCAGCGTGGCCGCTCTTCCGCAGAACCAAGGCGAGACGTTGTTCTCGATTATCAGTGCGATCGTTGGGTTCCTGCTTGCCGCCAACGCGATGTTGATCACCGTGCCGCGTCGCCGCCGACTGCTCGCGCACCTTCGCCAACAGGGCGCTACACGCAGAATGTCGTTGCAGCTTCTGCTCTTCGACGCTGCAGTGCTCGGGGTCATAGCGTGCGTACTCGGACTGGTCATTGGGGATCTGCTCTCGATCTCCGTGTTCCGTCAGGACCCAGGCTACCTGTCGTTTGCTTTCCCGGTCGGTTCTGCGCGGATCGTTTCGTGGCAGTGCGTCGTCGAGGCCTTCGCTGCGGGCATGGCCGCCGCGTACGCCGGTGTCCTGTTGCCGCTGCGCGACATGCTCATACCGCCGGCATGGAAGGGAAGGTTCGGCCACCGACGGCTTTTAGTCGCTCGCGCCGTACTTGGCTGCGTCGCGTTTACTTGCACGACGGTAATCTTGCTCGTCCATCCGGCCGGCTCAAACCTGGGCAACCTTACGCTCGTGATCGCGCTCTTGTGTGCGCTGCCGTTTTTGTTCGACGCGGTAATCGGGGGATTTGAGCGTTTGCAGCCGACGCTCAACCGCCCTTCGCCTCGCGTCGCGCTTATCCAGCTGCGGGCACCCACGACCAGGATTCGGTCGCTGGCGATCGTCGCTACCGCTGCGGTGGCCTGCTTTGGCGTCGTCTCTATCGAGGGTGCTCAGCGCAATCTCCAGCGAGGTCTTGACGCGTCAGCAAGCGGCATAGATTCCGGTGCGGCGATTTGGGTGACCCCAAGAGGAGAATCGAACTCTCTGGCGACGACGGCGTTCTCTGATCCTGGAGCTCGCGCCGCGCTTGCTCGTGTACCGGGTGTCAGGAGCGTGAGCGAATACCGAGGCAGCTTCCTCACATGGGGCGAGAGGCGTCTTTGGGTCCTTGGTCCGCCCTCGAGCAGCGGGAATCTCATCCCACCGAGCGAGGTTCGATCGAGCGAGCTGAAGCTCGCTGACGCGCGTCTGCGGGAGGGAGGTTGGGCGGTCCTGTCCAGCGGGCTTGCTGCCGAACATCATCTCCATGTCGGAGAAGTTTTCACGCTGCCCTCGCCGGTGCCGACACGGCTGCGCGTCGCCGGCCTATCGACAAATCTTGGATGGCCTCCGGGTGCTCTCATCGTAAACGCTGCCGACTACGCTGCGGCGTGGGGCAGTGGCGAACCGAGCGCCTTTGAGATCGATACCGTTGCGGGCGCGCATCCAGCTGCCGTCCGCGCGGCGCTGCAGCGAACGCTTGGCCCTAAAACTGGACTGCTCGTCGAAACACGAGCAGAACGAGACCAGAGGCATTTTTTGGTGGCGCGACAGGGCTTGTTGAGGCTGGCTCAGATTCGCGTGCTCGTGCTGATAGCCGCGATGCTCGCCATTGCCGGCGCTCTGGGGTCGCTGATTTGGCAGCGGCGAGAGTATGTCGCGCGCCTTCGCTCGCTCGGCTTCACGCGGCCTGTCCTGCGCCATTGGCTGCTTTGGGAGGGTGCAATCCTTCTGGGTGTAGGCTGCCCAACTGGTGCCCTATTCGGAGTATACGGACAGCTTCTCATGAGCCATGCGCTGGCAAGCGTCACAGGGTTCCCCACCTCGTTCAACGTTGAAGCACTCGTCGCGCTGTGGACCTTCGCACTGGTTGGCGTGGGTGCGATCGTCGTCGTGTCGCTGGCGGGATATCTCATGGTGCGCGTTCGTCCCCGGGCGGCACGCACAGCCACCTAGCCGCAGCATCTGGCCCGCACCCATCTCGCTCTCCACGCGCCAGCTATGGGTTCTAGCTCACGCAGTCGTGTTCGAGCTGGCGTGGACGCTACCGAAGACAGCTGTCGAGGTTCGTCGTTGGCGAGACTTAGCTTCCCGCATCCCTGAGCCTGCTCTCCGTAGCGATGCCCTGGCATCGATCGCGCACAAGCGAGGACACACCGATGGCGCGGCTTTGTTTTGCATCTTCCTGCCCGCACGTGCGCCACGACTTCTGCGTCTTCTCGTCGCCTACCAGACTCTTTGGGACTTCCTTGACAGCGTGAACGAGCACGGGGTGGACCGAGGGACCGTCAACGGCCTGCAGCTCCACTCGGCCCTCTTGGAGGCGCTGGATCCAGAGCTGACTGTCTCTGACTACTACCGTTATCATCCTTGGCGCGAGGACGGTGGCTATCTACGCTCGCTCGTCTCGGTCTGCCGCAGGGAATGTCTTCGACTGCCGTCATATCGGGCGGTGCGTCCATTTCTACTGAGCGAGGCCAAACGCGCACAGGTCCTCGCACTCAATCACGAGCCTGACCATACGCAGCGCAACCTGGAGCTAAAGCGCTGGGCGCTACGCGAATTTCCTTCGGAGAGTCGAGTTAGCTGGTTTGAGTTGAGCGCGGCCGCGAGCGCCGGACTCACCATCTACGCCCTGCTGATCCTCGCATCCAAGCCGCAAGTCAGTATAGCCGAAATCGAGCGTGTCCATCGAGCCTACAGTCCGTGGATCTCAGCTACGGCGACTATGCTCGATAGCTATGTTGACCAAGATGAGGACGAAGCAAATGGTGAACATAGCTACGTGGCTCACTATCGCTCTGCGAAGCCTGCACTTCATGTCGGTCGGCTTGTGCGACGCTCGATGTCGGAGGCGGGTGCGCTACCCGATGGCGAGCGACACGTGTTGATCGTCGCAAGCATGGCCGCGATGTATCTATCGAAGGATAGTGCCAATTCTACGGAGATGCGCGACCAGACACGCGCTCTCGTCGGAGCGGGTGGGCCGTTGGCACGTCTCTTGTTTCCGCTTCTGAGCCTTTGGCGGATCTATCACGAGCGGGTAAGGTCCGTCGTATAAGCAATGCGCGTGAATCATCGGCTCTCGCGCCGTAATGAGTCGGCGGCGTTGCCGCCTGCGGCTCCGTTCCCGTCGGTGGCCCAGACTATCGCGTGTCGATGGCGCCCTTTGGAATATCTGGACTGGTGCAGAGAGCGGATAGGCCCGCGATTCACTGTGAAGCCGATCGACATGCCACCCCTAGTGTTCCTGAGCGATCCCAAGGACATTCGTGCAGTCGTTACGGCACCGCTTACGTCGCTGCACGCCGGCGTCGGAGCCGCCGTGACAACTCCCCTCTTTGGCGAGACCTCGTTCATGCTTCGAGAGGAGGACGAGCGAATCAACGGACGCGAAGCGATCGCGCCGGCATTTCACAGACAGGCGGTCGTCGGCTACACCGACATGGTCAACGACGTAGTGAGCGATGCGGTGTGGTCGTGGCCTCGAGACATACCACTACCAATTCATCCGCAGGTGTGCCTACTGACGCTGACGGTGATGCTCAGGACAGTGTTCGGTGCCGGTAATGACCGTACGATCGCACTGCTACGCGATCGTATGCTCTCGATGTTGTCGGTTACTGCGAGCTTCTTGCTGCAGGAGCCACGTCTTCGTTATGTGCCCGGATGGCGTCACACCTGGGCGAGGTTCCTGCGAGATCGCGAAAGAGCGGACGAGTTGGTTGCTGAGATGATTGCGCGGCGACGAAAAGCTCGTGGCAACGGCAGAGATATGCTGGACATGCTGTTGGACGCTACGCGAGGCGACGGGCTACCGATGACCTCAAAGGAATTGAGGGACAATCTCGTGTCGGTGATTATCGCGGGTCACGAGACGACCGCCTCAACGGTAGCTTGGGCTATGCAGCTGCTCGCTCATCATCAGACGGTACAGCACCGCCTCACGAGCGAGATTGAGGACGACAAAGGCGAAGCGTACATGCAGGCAACTGTCAACGAGGTCCTGCGCCATCGACCCGTGTTCCTCTTTGCATCTCCCAGAGCAGTGGTCAAGCCGATAGAGATAGGGGGCTGGATCTACCGTCCACCAGCACACTTGCTGGGATGCATCTATCTCATGCACCATGACCCAGCTCTGTTCGCAGACCCGCAAAACTTCCAGCCTGAACGGTTCCTGGATGCGTCTTCGCGAGCCTCGCGCGTATGGTTGCCGTGGGGCGGCGGAAAGCAACGGTGCCCAGGCCGGCACCTTGCATTGCTGGAGATTCGAACCATTCTTCGTTATGTCCTGCGCGAGCTCCAAATAAAGCCGGCGGCTCCGAGGATCGAGAGGGCAAGATGGCGCAGCGTGATCGTCACGCCGCACGCCGGCGGACGCGTCGTACTGCACGCACGCACCGCTCGCCCGTTGCTAAGAGCGACCGGCAAGACGTTCCGCCGTGGAGTCTCTGGCGCCGATTGTTCAGATCAGAACGCCGTACGCAAGATCCAAACGCAATAGCTGGAGTTCTATAGAGCCGTACGCCAGGATGCAACGCGCGATGGCGCTAGGCGTTAACAATCAAGAGGGCACCCTCCTCAGTCGTAGCGGCCATCTCGAGCGCTACCGGCCCCTGAGAAGCTGCGGGTAGAGACCGACATGCCGCGACGCCTGGAAGAACCGCAGATTCTCGTTCCTGTTTCGGCCGCGCAGGCGGCGGAGGCGCTGCGTCAAGTCGCAGCGAGCGGAGCTCCGGCGACTTCGCTCGTCCGAGTCCTTCTGGCACTTGGCGGACTCGACAGGCTCGGATTGCGCGACCTTGAGACGGACGAGCGTTTCCACGATTCAAAGCTCTCACGAACGGTTG
The DNA here is from genome assembly GCA_963753145.1 of uncultured Solirubrobacterales bacterium. Classification (GTDB taxonomy): domain Bacteria; phylum Actinomycetota; class Thermoleophilia; order Solirubrobacterales; family Solirubrobacteraceae; genus Palsa-744. Next base: position 1,204,642 of record CAVWAX010000001.1, on the reverse strand, counting down.
TGATCGCGCTCATGATTCTCGCCCGGTTTCACGATAGCGAGGCGCACCATGTTAAGTCTCTTGCCAGCAGCGTCGAACTATCCCCATCGTCGCTGGTGCGTTACTTGCGGACGTGGCTTGCTATCGGCGTCCTAGAACAGCTACCCGACCGAAGGTACCGTCTGGCGCATGAGTGGAGAACACTTCTGGCAACGGGAGCTCCGTCATAGGCGGCCGGTATCACATGCGTCCTTTGAAACATAAAGGGGACGGCATTTGCCATGTCGCCGGACGACAGGAAGGGCGCGCCGTAACCTCTGCTCGTGACGGCCTCCAGCTTCTTCGTTGCTTTGACATTGCGCAGAATTACGAATTGGAGATCAGCGAGCTGGTGGCCGTCTCGCGGCTAGATTGGTTACGACTCAGTCGGGCGCTAACGCAGCTAGCTCGTTTGGGTTACATCGAATCGCTACCCGAGCACACCTATCGACTGTCGCCCCTCATGTTCGGTGCCGAAAGCTCGTCCGTGCCCAATATTTATCGATTCGATGATCGATGAGTCCCGAGCGAGACGAAATAGCCGCTTCTGATTGCGAGCGCGACGGCAAGCCGCAGAGCGTTGCGAAACCCGTGCAAGGTTATTCTCAGTCACTGGAATACGACCTCGCGGCCTTGGAATGCATTTGCCGCTCTCGGCGAGGCACGCTATGAGTTACAGCGAATGTGACGACAGCTGGCGTCGCCCAATACTCGACGCCTCGGAGCTTGCGCCGCTTTCCCGCGACACGCTGTTGGCACGGCGGGCTGTGATACTCGCCAACCGTCGCGCCCGTAAAGCAGCGAAACCAGCCTACGTCAACACGGATGCCTCCTGGCGCGATGGGGTGGCGGGTATTGCCTACGACAGCGGGGCGCTTGGCCAAAGGATAGAGCTTGTCCGCTGTGGCGATAATCACGAGGCTGAGTACCTGGCGCTATTGATGGCGATGAGTGACGCTGACAACGCACTGGAAGGTCGCGTTGCCTTCCGCACCGATTCGGTCACGGTGGTCAATCTGCGATCTGGACAAGATGGGCAATACGTCAGACTGCATAACAGGATCGCTGACCTACTGGCGCGTCATCCTGACTGGCAACTGGCGGTCGTGGAGAGAGGCCACAATCGAGTAGCAGATGCCCTCTCAAGGCGCCCGTTTGCAAGATCATCGCAATTAGCCAGCGCCGGTGTGTCGGATGCTCAAGGCGGCGAACAGTGACCGGCGAGGCAGATCTCGATGGGCCTTTGGCGGCAGATCTCCTAAGTCGAGGTGAACCAAAATTGTCACAGTCGCTTGAGGTCGGGCTTTTGATCCTACAAGCCTTTGCCCCAGGAGTGGTGTGGCTGGGGATCGCCGATGTGGCCGACGCGGTGAAACTGAGCCGCTCTACGACTCATAGATACATGATTACGCTGCGTGAGTTGGGCTTTCTTGAGCAGGGCTCTAAACGTAAGTATCGGCTTGCGCAGGCGTCTCGACGTTTTGGGATGGCGATGATCAATTCGACTGGGTTGCCCAGAGTGTCGCTGCCCTTTCTCCGGTCACTGCGAGATGAGGTGGGGCACACTGTGAGCCTCGCGATACTTGACGGTGGGAGCGTCCTTTATGTTGCGCGTGTCCATAGTCACGGCCGAGGCCAGTACGTGGCTGATTTGGATCGCCACGTGGGTTCGCGTGTGCCAGCGAGTTGCACGGCGCTGGGTAAGGCAATCATCGCTGGTCTACAGGCGCGTGAACAGCGCGCATGGATAGGCAACGAGCAGCTTCAACCGTGCGCGCCAAATGCGATCGTCACCAAGACAAAGTTCCGGCGCGAGCTCGAGCTTGTGCGCGACCGCGGCTTTGCGATCAACAACGAGGAGCTAGTTGACGGCTTGGTGGCTATCGCGGCGCTAGTGCCCAGCGGCAACGGGACAAGCGCTGCGGTCAGCGTCGCGGCTAGTACCGAGGTGGCGCGAGCGGAGGCGCTGGCCGCTAGATGTAGTGAGGCGTTGCTAGCCACGGCGAGCAAGCTCGGCGAACATATCGAGTACGAACCGCGGCGATGGTGGCACGACACGTGAGAGAGATAGGGGTCGCTGGGTGTCTGTGTCACGCAAACGGTTGAGCAGGCAGGAGGGCGCCGCTCGGGCTGAGGAGATGGCTCGCCTGCGCGAGGAGGAGAACCTGACCCTCAAGGCGATTGGCGAGCGCTACGGCGTCTCACGCCAATGCGTCCATCAGGTCCTCAAGCGGCGTGCAGGGAAACGTCAGAAAGGAGAGCGCTGACGGGTTGTCCGACCGGGTAGCAGTCGCTACATGCTCTCCCACGCGTATGGGCGAGGTGAGGGATACGCGACCGTTGGTACGTGTAGTGGCTGGCCTGGCCGTTTTGGCGTGCTGGTGGAGCCTGTTGTTTGCACACGGTTGCGGCCTGCCTTCTTGGCGTCATAGAGTGCCTGGTCGGCTTCGCCGAACACCGTCGGGAAGTCGAAGATCTCTCCTTCGCGTGACGCGGCGACACCGAAGCTCATCGTGACGGTGTGCCCGTCGCCGAAGGTGGCGTGTTCGATTGCTCGCCGTAGACGTTCTGCTTGCTTGGCGGCCTGTTGCAGGTCGGCGCCGGGGAGCAGGATCAGGAACTCCTCGCCTCCTGACCTGTAGACGGACTCGAACGCGCGGACGTGCTTTCGCAGCGCGTAGGCGATGTCCTTGAGCACGGCATCTCCGGCGGCGTGCCCGTGCGTGTCGTTGACGCTCTTGAAATGGTCGATGTCGCCATGAATGACGCCGACCGTGCCACCGTTGATCCTGGATTGCTCTGAGAGGTCCTCCACGCGACCCGCGAGCGCGTTGCGGTTGAGCATCCCGGTCAAAGGGTCGATCCGCATTCCCTGGCGGTGCTCGATGTCTGACCGCATCAGTGGCGTCGAGAGCATCACCCACGCCACGATCAGCATGACCGGCGCTACGAGCAGCGGAGGCTCGGCGACTATCGCTCTCGCATCGCCACCGAGCAGCACCGCAGCCATCGCGAGCGCGGCGAGAAGGCCGCAGACAGCGATGCCGCGCGTCGAGAAACGCGCGTTGAGAGTCATGGCGGGGATAGCCAAGAGGCAGACGACGCTCTCGCGTAGCCGTCCGGTCAACGCGACGCTGACGGCGGTGATCGCCTCCACGATCAAGTATGTCGCGAAGAACACGGTGGGCGGGCTCTGAACGCGCGGTAGCAGCTGCTCGGCCACCCAATACACGCCCGCCGCGCCGGCCATCGCGACCAGTGGCCACCAACCCACCCAAGGCACGCACAAGACCAGGCCGAGTGCGAGGACCGCGAACGTTCGGCGACGGATCGGGCGTAGACGCATCTCCATGTCCAGGCAGCGAGCATTGTCGATGTCCTCGAAGAGCCAGGAACGTACGCTCATGGCGCTCAGATCGGCATCCAGCACTCCGGTCATGACCGAGCCACTACCGATTCGACGAGAATAAAAACAGGTTGTTGTGTAAAGCTCGCACTGTTCCAACATCAGCGATATTTGTTCCAACTACACGGCACTCTAGGGATTCCGCTGCACGCCCCGTTGCAACATCCGGCGCGGGTCTTCCGTATGGGTGGACGCGTTATTAGAGTGGCGATCGCCGAGCGAGACTTGGCCCGCCCTCAAGGTTGGTAGCTGAGGGGGCGAGCCGAGCCGAGCTTGGTGGCGATACCGAGGGGCATCCATCAGGTAGCACACTCAGCCTCGCGTGTGGAGCACGAGGACCCGGGGTCAAAGCCGGGTCCTCACTATGTTCGGCACCAACGCACCCAACCTTGAGCCCGGCACGCCGCCGACAGGGCGATATCACCGAGTGCCGAACTCTCGCTATGCACCACTTATCCGAACAGGTATGCTCTACTGGGCACACCAGCGAACGATCAGCAAACCCGAGATTTGTCTCGCTGGAGCGCACACACATCACTTGAATGGGCATTCAAGACAAGCCAGAGCACGCTGGGAGACCCGAGTCCGTCTGGACCATCGGGGTTGGCGTGCCTGGTCTGGCAATCGTGAGGAGGATGCAATGCGACAGAAGCTACGTTTCGCGCCCCGAGGACTATTGATCCTTGCTTGCGCCATAGTTCCGACGGTCGCAGTCCTTGGAGCCGCCGCAGACACTTCGATCGCTACCGACAAGACGCTAGCGAAAACGGCGAGGACTGTAACTCTCTCGGAGACGGCGCACCTAGAACCGACCAAGCGAGAAGTGCCAGGAGCCGAACTATCCGAGAGTGGACGGGCTCTCGGCACATACGATGCCCCGGTGCTTGCAGGACTGACGATCCACGCCCATTCGGTCACGTCGATCGTGACGGTCTTCCTAAAAAGCGGTTCTATCACCGCGACCGCAGACGCGAGCTTCAAGTTCAGCGGCGAAGTCGGCAACTTCCACGGCACCTTGAACGTAAGCCGCGCCACAGGTACCTACCGTCACGCGAGCGGACAACTCGCATTCAGAGGCGCGATCAACCGCAACACCCTAAAGATGTGGGCCGTCACCTCCGGCTCAGCGAAATACTAGACGGTCGGATGGGTGACTTAGGAAGCTTTGGTCCGCGACAGGCCTGGTCGGTGCGGCTCGTAGTTGCATGATCCGGGCGGGTCATATTTGAGCGTTCGGGCAGCAGGGGACGAGACGCAGGTGGGTTTGACTGGCCAAGAGACCAGTGGCTAGGGGGAGGATGTCAGCGCGGCAGCGTGGCTCTATTTGGCGTCGTGGTAAGCGTGCAGCGTTAGCTTAAGCGCCTCCTGCACTTTGGAATCAAGCGATCCGGACGACTCCGCCAATGCTTCAAGCGGGTCGATTATATCCTCGCCCGCGATCTTGACAAGGGGATCAATGTCCAAGGATACGCCATAGTCGCTAAATGGTCTGACTTCGGTGCCGGCCTGTTCCAGAAGGGCGCTCAAAATAGATGGTTGCCTCAGTAGGGTCAACACTAATGCTTGCCCGGCGCTCTCGTAAACGACTTCAAACAAGAAGAGAAGATCGGGTTCTCCTGCGAGGGTAGCGGCTGGGCAAGAAACAGCTTTCTCAACGAGATGCGTAGAAAGCTTTTCAAATTGACTGGGTACCAAGAGTTCTAGCTCAGGCTCCCGGTTATTGTCATCAGATCGCTTCCGATAGAGGTACAGGAGACTGCGCTTGAAGCGTAAGGGTGGGGGCGGCCTCTATGAGTCTTTGAACGACTTGGGGTCGCTCGTCGGCGGGCAGTGAAGCGATGAGTTGGTTGATAAGCCAAGTCGCACGGCGCGTCGGGTCCAATTCGAATCCGCGCGGCCGTCTCACTAGTCTGTCCCTTTGGTTCAGTAGAACGAGCGAGCAGCCGAGGACGTCGATGTCTGTCTGCTCGCCTAGCCGTTCTCGAATGCGGTCGATTAGATCAGCGAGCCTTGCGTCCTCGACGGACGCGAGTACCTTTGCAAAATCGCTGGCATTGGCAAGCCCCCTCAAGGCTGCGTCCACTGTTCTCGCGGCGGCATCGGATGGCTCCAGTGTGTGGTGTAGGTAGCGCAGGAGCACCGAACGCGAGGCCACGCGCTTTTGCTTCCTCCAGCTTGGATCCACACCTGCTCGTGTGCCCCCAAGGAGATGGCCAGCTGCAGGGAAGAGGACGCGCAGTATGTGTGTCGTGGGCTCTCGTGCGGCGCTCTCACTGAGTATCGCTTCGAGCTTGCATCGTTGTTCATCATCGACTTCTTTGGGTTTGCGAAACTCGAAGAATTGTTGTTGGTGGCGTACCAGAATGTCAGCAAGGGAGGGCAGCGCTTCATGAATGGTCGGGTCGAAAATACGCATAGCCTCAAGCGCAAGCACATCCATGCTCGCGACTTCGTCACCGCAGAGTCGGATTGCCGTGGGCGCCATATTTGCGAATCTGCGACCGTCGCGTATCGTCTTGAGGTAGCCTCCTATACCGTCGCGGACCAACTCTGACCACACGCTGCGATCCCACATTTGAAGTTGACAGTCATTGAGTGATGTCGTCAACCAATCCATGCTCATGTTGAGCAAGTATGCGTGACCAGTTGGGGGAACGCAAATCGACGCTTGTACGATCTTTTGGAGATAAGCATTGCCGTCGTCGCTCCCAAGAGTGTTCAGACTTCGCTCTACTCGCCTGCGATCGTAGCTAAGGATATGTACCACTCCAGGTAGATCTGCGACGAGCTTGACGAGGCGGAGCACCTCGCCGACCTCATGCGGATTGAGACGATCGAGGTCGTCGATTAGCACCACGATCCGCTGTGCATGTCTGCGGAGCGAGCTTCTGATTGCGCGTCGCTGAGCGGAGGCGGAGTTCGCCCCGATGTTCGCCACCTGGTTCGGAGTCGCAAGGAGCCCTCCGGCAGGCCCCATCAAAAGGCTTGCGGCGGGACTCAATGCTGTTCCATAGTTTGCCAGCTGCTTACCGACCTTTCGCATATGACGTTTTACGCCTTCGCCGGTCAGCCGTGTCGCGAGCTCATCGAAAAACCGCGTGACAAGCTGGTCGGCATTCGAGAACAACCAAGGTTCAAACCAGACCACCGTCGCGTCGGGTTCTAGAACCTCCTCAAGAAAGTGGAGGATGGTTGTCTTGCCCGAGCCCCAAGATCCCGTTAGGCCAATGACGAATCCCTCGTCCAAAGGCGCTTGGCGAACCCATTGCGCAACAAGCTCGACCAGGTGTCCGCGTTCGAGCAGATCGTCTTCGAGGCGGCGGGCCGGACGGTCAGCGTTCATTGAGATGACAAAAGGCTATTGCCGGCGCCGCTCAAGGCTCAATCGCCTCGATTGCTTCGTCGTTGATCGGGATGTGAGCTTCCATGCCAGTTGCGTCTAGTAGGGTTTGGACTTGGTGAAGGTGGTCGTATAGGCATCTGCGCCTTGCGTGAATAACCGGGATTGCGTCGTGCTCGTGCTCCACGGTCGTCGCTTCGCTTGTGGTCGGGGTCAAGCGTAGGTGGGTGGCCTGCGTATTGGTCTTCGAGTGACCTGTATAGATCGAGTGCAGCTCAATTGCTTGGTCCGCGAGTGTTGTCTCGATCACAAGGACATAAGCGCCAACCGTGGTCGCGAGGGTCTCGGTACGCACGGTCTCTCCGTCGATCTCAACCGGGATTGGGATCTCTCTGCGCGGCGCCACGTTGGTTGTAACGCTATCGATCAGTTCGGCCGACTGTGTCGAAGGGCAGGCGTGGGCGCCGCGCGGTTGTTCTCGGCCCTACTTCGTCCCGTCGGCCTCTGCCGCCTCCGGCGTCAGCGCGGCGATGAACTCGAACTCGCCGTTGAGCAACGGAACCTCGCGCGGGGCGTGGCGCGCCCACTCATACAGCTGGTTGCGCGTCAGCTCACCGCGTCTCATCGCGACCACGCGCTGATCGACGCTCATGGCCCACAGGGCCTGCGAGGCCTCTCGTTTGCTCGCGTGCCGCCTTGCGAGACGCTCCATCATGGCGTAGCTCATGTCCTGCATCGGAACCTCCTTTGGCGAGGGGTCGGGTGGTGTGCATGCCGCAGCCCCGCCGCACTTGTGCGGCAAAATTGGCAAGGCTGCACACCACCCGACCCCGTCGAAGGACGACTGCGACCCGTGACGGGCCGGTCGTCTCGTTTGGCTACAGGTCGAGCTGGTCGAAGCTCCACGCGGCTCTGCTGGCCAGCACGAACCCGTCCAGTTCGTGCGCCAGGCCGGTGGCCTTCAGGTTCTCGATCGCGTCCGTCACGTCCAGGCGTGGTGCGCTCAGCTCGCGCACCAGCTCCTCGGTGCTCCACAGGCCGTGGTGCTCTTTGCTGAGCAACAGGCCGATGATCGCCGCCTGCGCCGAGGGGCATCTCGAGTCCTCCGGCGCCTCTGTCGCGTTCGCGAGGATGCTTGAGTCGATACGTTGTCCTTGCATGGGAAGGTGTACTCCTTTCCGTGCCACGGCCCCGGCGTTGACGCGCGCGGGGCCACTAGCGTTTATGGGTTGCTCCGCCAGCTATAGCTGGCGGAGGGCGGGGAAGTCAAGGGCGAGGGCCTGAATCTGGCTTGTTTGCGTGAAAGCTGGCCGACAAACGCTATTGGGAGATGTGTCGCTGCGAGGTAAGCAACGCGCGTCTTGACTCACCATTTCTGTGAAAGGCATGTGGAGCTGGTGAGGGGGGACCCCGACGTGTCCCGCTGGCGGGGGCTCGTCGGATAAGAGGTTGGTGTCCCATGTCATCGACCACAAGTGGGTGCAGCGGTTGCGGACCGGCGAGGCGCTGGTGGTCACGCCGGGCAGCGGGTGCAGGCCTGTGGCGACGGCGATCAAGCACCCGGCGCGAGCGTGGCGATGAGCGCGGAGTATGTCGTGGAGCTTGGCGGGGAGCCAGAGAAGCTGATGCGCGTGAGCTTTGCGACCGAGAGGCGCGAGGTCGTCGATTACGCGGTGCTGCTGACATTCGAGTTGGAGGAGGAGGTTCACACGGTGAGGCTCTACGACGGCGCTCATGCGGTCAACGAGATGCACCGTTATGGGAGGGCGTCAGGCAAGCAGCCGGCTGAGATCTTCCACAGCGGTACTCTGGGTGAAGGTATGCGTGAGGCAACGAGACAAATTCGCAGCACCTACGAGTCGATGATCGAGGCCTGGCGATGAGCACCAGCAAAGGCGATACCCCCGCGATGAGGGTGATGGACGAAGCGATCGAGACTGGCGATCGAAGAACGCTCGCCCTATCCCGAACGTGCTGCGTTCCTGAACGACGGTGCGCCGGGCAACGAGAAGACCATGAGGCGAGCTTTCGACGAAGGTCGCGCGGTCGTGCTGGTCTCTGCCGACGGCAGCACGCGTGTGCGGTTGCCGGCGCCGGTCAACGGCTGAGCGCGCGGGCCCCACGCGGCGGCCGGTGTCCCGCTTTTAGGGGCACGTCGGATAAGAGGTTGGTGTCATATGTAGAGCGCACATCGATGGTCTCTCCGATGCCGCCGGCCGCGGCGCGTGCGGCGCTTGAGACGTTTGCTCGGATCGCGCGCGAGCGCCATCCGGGAGTCGTGCTCGTTCCGCTAGGGGGCGTAGGGGCGGACGGGGCCGTTGTCTCGGCCTCGGCGGGGCAGGTCCTCAGGCCCTTCGCCGCGCCAGAGGATGGTGACTCGCTGCTCGATGGGCGTGCGGGCCTCGGCGCGCTTGACGATGACGGCGTCGATGGAGCTTGAGAGGATGCGCTTGCGCTCCTCGATCGGCAGCTCGTCGTAGGTCTCGATCGTTTGTGCGTCGGGTGCCACGGCGCTCGCTTGTTGTAGTGCGAGGCGGGCGCTGTCGAGCGCGGTGGAGCGTGTTTCGAGCGCGGCGTGGTAGCCGCTGCCGAGCAGGCGGCGGGCGGTGGTGTCCGAGGCGAACGCGGCGAGCTCGTCTTCGGCGGCTTGCAGTTGCTCGGCGGCGGCTTGGAGGGTGCGGGTGTCGTGTTTGACAGCGAGAGCTTGGTCTTGCATTTGCTCGCGCCAGACACGCTCGACGTAGTCGTCGAGGTCGTCGCGGGGGATGTTGGCCGGCTCGGGGCACTCGCCGGCGCTGTGGATGGAGCGGCAGCGGTAGGCGCGTGTGGGGTTGCGTCGGCCCCAACCGTAGACTTGGGGTGCGAGCAGGTAGCGGCAGCCAGCGCAGCGGACTATGCCGCCGAGCAGGTTGGGTGTTTTGCCGCGCTGGGCGGCGCGGACGGGTGCTTGGTTGGCGGCTTGCCACTCGCCGAGGCTGACGATGGGCTCGTGGGCGTTGGGGTTGACGGCGTCGCCACGGTAGGCCTCGCCTAGGTAGACGCGGTTTTTGATGATGCGCTCGACGTTGGAGGTGGTCCAGCGGCCGTCTTTGGGGCGGGGGGCTAGTTCGTCGAGCTTGCGGGCGATCTCGGTGCGTGTCTGATGGGCGCCGCGCATGAGGAACGCTTCTCGGATGGCGGGCGCGTCGGCGTTGGGGACGAGCCGCTTGTCGGGGCCCTTGTCGTAGCCGATGGGCGTGAACTTGGCGACGTGTACGCCACGGGCGATCGCGCTGTTGGTGGCGGTGTCCCAGTTTTCTGAGATGCGGTCGCGCTCGAGCTCGGCGAAGACGAGCAGGATGCGCATGAATGCCTTGCCCATGGGGGTGGAGAGGTCGATGTTCTCGGTGACGGACACGAGCACGGCGCCGTGGCGCTCGAACTCTTCGAGGATGCTCAGGGCGCCGACGAGGGTGCGGGCGAAGCGGTCGAGCTTGGCGACGATCACTCCGTCGGTCTCGCCGGCTCTGATGCGCTGCACGATCTGGTCGAAGACGGGTCTGCGCATGGTGCCGCCGGAGACGTCCAGCTCGGGCTCGTGCCACGTGAGTTCGTATCCGTGGGCTTGTGCCCAGCGCTCGATTTGGGCTCGTTGGACCTCGGGTGAGATGAAGCTCTCGCCGCTCCTGCCGGCCACTTTTGAGACGCGAATATAGGCGTCGAGCCTTATTTTATCGGGGTTCATGGGGCCGCAATATAGCATCTTCATTCGACGAGGGATGGCGGCTCCTGGGCGATCCGGTCGGGCGCACGCTGCTCGCCTCGCTACAGCGCATGGGTCGCTCTGAGCTCGCGGTGCCGATCATCAGCACGCAGCTCGTCACCGACGCGCTGGTGGGCGAGCGCGAGTCGCTGGAGAACCTGCTGGGGGCGACGTTCGTGTTTGGGATGCGCTCGGAGCATGAGGCCGCAAGGGCCTTGACGTTGCTGGGCTTGGACCCTGAGGATCGTCGCGCGCGCGAGCGCCTGCTCGAATTCGAGGCGGGCCGTTGTCTGTTTCGCGATCACCACGGGCGGGTCGAGGCGATTCAGGTCGAGGTTGTGGTGCCTGCGCTGTTGCGCGCCTTCTCGACCACCCCGCAAGCGCCTGGAGCGCAAGCGTGTGGGGATCCTTGAGCGTCCAGGCGGCCAAACGCCCGCGGTGCGTCGCACGTGGGGGGGTGGTCGTTGCGGTGGTCGGGCTGGCGCTCGTGGGACTGCCCACCAGCGCACCGGCCAGCGCGCGTTCGGCCACCCGCCCGACCGCGACCGCTCACGGTGGTGCTCCGAGGGCCCCGAGCGGACCGGTGCTCGGCGGTGGCGCCACGCTCGCCGCCGAAGCCTCGGCCTCCGCGCCGGCGAGCGGTGGCGACGCGCTTGTCGGCAACGGCTTGGACAGTCCGCTGTGTCGCGCACCGGGCGGCCTCTCGGCGGCGCAGCGGCGCAGCTGCGAAACGGACAGCTTCGTGGCGGCTCCAGATCCCACCAACGATTACGCGTTCGACGTGAACATCGACACCGGCGTCGATAAGTGGGGCAACGACATGTCGGCGACGATCGACAACTTCGCCCAGTACGGCTGGCTGGCGCTCGTGGCCGCTACGCACGGATTGGTGGTGATGTTCGAGTGGTGCTATTCACTCGATCTGCTCAGCGGGGCGCTACTGAGCCAGGTGACAGGAGCGTTGCGCAGCGCCCGCTTGACGTTTACCGAACCGTGGCTTGCGATCGTCCTCGCGATCGCCTCGATCATGGTCGTCTATCACGGCTTGGTCAGGCGCCAGGTCTCCGACACGCTCGGCCAGACGCTGGCGATGCTCGCGATGATGGCTGGCGGCCTGTGGGCGATGGCCGACCCGGCGGGCACCGTCGGCGCGGTCGAGCGGTGGAGCAACCAGGCTGGTCTCGGCACGATGGCGGCGGTCGCGAGCGGTAGCCCAAGCCATGCCGATCGCACGCTGGCCGACAGTATGCAGGTGGTCTTCGGCAGTGTCGTTGCCACGCCGTGGTGTTACCTGGAGTTCGGCGATGTCGCTTGGTGTGAGGACACCGGTCAGCTGGACGGAGAGTTGCGCAGCGCGGGCTTGAAGATCGCCAAGAACGAGGAAGCCAGGAGCGGGTGCCGGGGTGGCTGTCCGGCGGGCGCCGGGCCGGGGGCGCGAACGTTGTATGCGAGTGCGGCGCTGCTGCGCGAAGCGCAGAGCAACGGGGAGCTGTTCTTGGCGCTGCCCGCCAACGAAGCGGCGCGCAACTCCTCCACCAAAACGGGCACGTTGCTCAACGTCCTGTGCGGCGGCGGCAGCTCGGCCGATGCCTGCAAAGGCCCGACCTCGGCGCAGGCCGAATTTCGCTCCCAGAAGGGCACCGGTTCGCGTGTGATCGGGCTGTTCGCGATCTGGCTTGGCGCGCTCGGGATGTTGCTGCTGTTGGGCTACCTGGCGCTGAGGCTGTTGGGCGCCGCGGTGATGGGGCTGTTCTTCCTGCTGCTGGCGCCCGCCGCCGTACTTGCGCCCGCGCTTGGCGACGGTGGCCGCTCGGCCTTTCGTGGGTGGTCGCTGAAGTTGTTGGAGGCGGTGATAGCCAAGCTCACCTACTCGTTCCTGCTGGGCGTCGTGCTGATGATGATGAAGCTGCTGTTGGGTCTCACGATCCTGGGGTGGTGGGTGCAGTGGCTGTTGATCTCGGCCTTCTGGTGGGGTGTCTTTCTCAAGCGCCATCAGATGCTCGGGTGGGCCGACGGCGCCGGTCGTGGACAGGGGCACGCGCCGCATCGTTCGATCGCGCGGCGCGCGAGCGAGGCGCTCGAGACACACAGCCGATTCACCAAGCCGCTGAAGGAGCGCAGAGCGCGCAGGCAGCCCGCGCCCGAGGTCGAGGCCGCGAGCAAGTTCCGCACCAAGCCGCCCATCACGACGCCGCCGGGGAGCAGCGATCCGTCGAGTAGTCCGGACTCCGGCGAGCGGGGCCAAGATGAGCAACCCGGCCGGCCCAAGCGCGAACGCGACACTCATCGGGGCAAGCCCCCGGGATCGGCGGGTGGCCTACTCCGAGGCGGGCGCCGTGCAAAGGGGGCGCAAGGTCGCGTGGAAGCGGCGCTGGCGCAGCCTGGATCCTCTGGCGAAGCGGACGCGATGGCTCACGGGCACCGCTTGGAGCGCTTGCAGCGCGAGCGCCAGAAGGCGCTCGCAAACGGCGACACGCGTAGGGCCACAAGGCTGGGTGTGCGCCAACAGCGCGTCGAACGCGAGCAGGCGCGCCACCGCATGCTCGCGTTGGGGTTGGTCGATCCGGAGCTGGACGTGGTCGAGCTTGCGGCGGTCGCGAGTATGCCCAAGCGCGGGGCTGGGGCTGCGCAACCAGCGGCGTCGGGCAGACCGGTCGCGCAACGCGGACACCGTGCGCCAGCGGGGCGAGATCAACCGGCAACGCCGACCGGGCTTTCGCCGGGCGCGCCGCCCTCTCGGGTGGGGCGGGCGACTCACCTCGGGCGGACTGGGCAGCGGCCTCCGGATGCCCCGGCTGATCGCGTCTCGGGCGTGTCCGATGCAAGCGGCCCCCAGAGCGAGCGCGACGCGCCGCGCATGAGCGTGATGGATGACGCGCGCGAGGTTGCCGCCAGGCGCAAGCGCCAGCTGGGCTGGGCAACCGAGCCGCGCAAGGACGGTGGGCCGGCGTGAGTGCACAAACGCTGGCCGCGGGCCCGAGGCATCTGGCGGGTCGCGCCGTGGCGTTGCCGGTGCGCTTGCTTGGGGTGCTTGCGCTGCTGGCCGTAGCGGGTCTGGCGGTGGTGGTCGCCTGCGCGGCTCTGCTCGGCGCAACAATGGGCCTGGAGTCGAGCTCGGCGGCCGGGGGCGTCGAGGGGTATGGGGTATCGGCGCGGGCGCGCGCGGAAATACCGGCGCGATACCTCGATCTGTATCTGCGAGCCGCGGCGCGCTACGGCTTGGATTGGGCGATCTTGGCGGGGATCGGCAAGGTCGAGTGCGACCACGGTCGCGACCCGGATCCGGCCTGCACACAGGAGGGCGCCGTCAATTCGGCCGGGGCGGGCGGGCCCGCGCAGTTCCTGGCCTCGACCTGGCAGCAGTACGGGGTGGACGGCGACGGCGACGGGCGCGCGGACCGCTGGGATCCGGCCGACGCGATCTTCTCGATGGCCAATTATCTCCGGGCCACCGGCGCGCCGGGCGATTACCGCAAGGCGATCTTTGCCTACAACCACGCCGATTGGTACGTAAGCGAGGTCGAGCATTGGGCGGCGCTGTATCGCGGCCCGGAGCAGGCGAGCGTGGCCGGCTCCTCGCCGGGGATCTCGGTCGCCGAATGGCCCGGTGTCGGTCAGGTCGAATTCACCTCAGGCGATCGCGCGGTGCTGTCCCCCGGCGACGGTCACGTGGCGTTGGTGCCCGAAGGCGCGCCGGCGGTCGTCCAGGCGATGGTGATCGCGGGCAACGAGTTGCAGGACCTGCCCTACGGACCGGACGGTCACCCAGACCCGAGGGGAGCGCTTGACGAGGACTGCTCCAGCACCGTCAACTACGTGCTGTATCGCTCGGGGGTGCGGCCGATCGGTGAAATCGTGCGCGAGAACCCGCTCGCCCAGGACTATGTGCACTGGGGCGCACCGGGGCCGGGGCGGTGGGTCACGATCTACGCTACGGACACGCCGACGGCGCATGTGTTCATGACGATCGCGGGACTGCGCTTGGACACCTCGCACAACGGCACCGATGTGGGTCCCAATCGCGGCGAAGACGGGCCGCGCTGGCGCATCCTCGATCACATCCCGACCTGGGCCCATTGGTCGGTGAGGCATCCTCCGGGCCTGTAAAGTGGCTGGCATGAGCGCGCGTAAGGTGGAGTTCCTGCTGGTCGGCGGCGGGCTTGCTTCGGCCAACTGCGCACGGTGGCTGCGCGAGTCGGGCGCCGAGGGGGAGATCGTGCTGGTGGGGCGTGAGCCGGACTCGCCCTATAACCGGCCGGACTGCTCGAAGGGCTACTTGCGCGGCGAGGAGAGTCGCGAGGAGCCGCTGTTTCGCCCGGAGGCTTGGTGGGGGGAGCAGAGGGTCGAGCTGCTGAGACGTACCAGCGTGATGTCCTTGGACTTGGAGGCGCGTAGCGCCAAGCTGTCGGACAAGCAGGAGCTGAGCTTCGAGAAGGCGTTGATCGCGACCGGCGCGAACGTGCGCCGCTTGAACGTGCCGGGCTGCGAGCTCGAGCAGATCCACTACCTGCGCACGCTCGGCAACGCGGACGCGATCCGCGAGGGGGTGGCCGACGCCGAGCGGGTGGTGCTGATCGGGGGCTCCTACATCGGCTGCGAGGTGGCCGCCTCGTTGACTTTGATGGGCAAGCAGGCGACGATAGTGATGCAGGAGCAGGCGACGCTCGAACGCGGCTTCGGCAAGCGCGCCGGGCGCTTCTTTCAGGAGCTGCTCGAATCGCATGGGGTCGTCGTGCACGCGGGCGATGAGCTGGAGCGCTTCGAGGCCGACGAGCGCGCGGGCCGGGAGGGGCGTGTCGGCAAGGTAGTGACGGCGGGCGGCCTGGAGCTGGCGGCCGAAGCGGTGGTCGTCGGGGCGGGGGTCACCCCGGATGTCGCGCTGGCCAAGCGCGCGGGGCTTGAGATTGGCGAGCGCGGCGGCGTGGTGTGCTCGGCGCGCCTGGAGACGGGGGTGCCGGGCGTGTTCGCGGCCGGGGACATCGCCGAGTACGACTCCCCGGTGCACGGTGCGCCGGTGCGCATCGAGCACTGGGACGTCGCTTTCAACCACGGCAAGACGGCCGCTTTGAACATGCTGGGCGGGGATGTGCCCCATGAGGTCGTGCCCTACTTCTACTCGGTGCTCGGCGACTGGGGCGAGCTGGAGTACGTCGGTCCCGCGTATGAGTGGGAGCAGGAGGTCGTGCGCGGTTCCTACGACGACGGCAACTTCACGACGTTCTATCTGCAGGACGGGCGCGTGCGCGCGGCACTCACGTGGGGGCGCTCGGACGATCTCGACCATGCGCGCCGCTTGATCGTGGAGCGCACCACGCTCGACGGCGCTCAGCGCGCCACGCTCGCCGGTCTCGACGGCGACTTGGCGACGCTGTAGGATCCAGCTGTCCATAAGGTCGGTGGAAAGGGAAGCCGGTGCGAATCCGGCGCGGACCCGCCACTGTGACCGGGGATGCCAATCGCGGCGCGTAAGCGCAGCCACTGATCGGCCGCTCGGCGGATCGGGAAGGCGCGGAGGGTAGGCCCGGGAGCCAGGAGACCTGCCTCCGACCACAAGCCCACAAAGCCCTCGTGGAAAGGGGTGGCTCATCATGAAGCACGCACGTATCCTCGCGCTCGGCACGTTTGCCGCGGCGCTGATGACCTTCGCGCCGTCGGCCGCGTCGTTGGGAGGCGCCGCCGCAGAGGCGGCCGGTTCGACTCGGGCGAAGACCACCGGATCCAAGGTGGACGTTCGCGTCGAGGGGATCGCAAAGACCCTGCTCGCCGAAACGGCCGTCAGCACCAAGCCTGCGTCGATTGACAAGGATGGCAAGCCGGCCGATGTCTGCGAAGGCGACACAGCCGCCGTCGCGCTACAGGACGCCACGAGCGGTCGCTGGACTGCCGGCGCGTTCTCTTCCGGTCTCGGCTATCCCGTGATGTCGATCGAGGGCGAGTCCTACCCGTTCACCGCTGACTACTACTGGTCGTTCTGGGTCGACGACAAGCCCGCTACCACCGGCGTCTGCGGAGCGACCGTGCACAAGGGGGAGCGCTTGCTCTTCTTCCCGCAGTGCTCGAAGGAAAGCGCGGCGAGTTGCCCCCAGGGTATGTTCGACCCGGCGGTGCTTTCCATCGTGCGCCTCCGCCGCGCTCGCGCGGGCAAGGCGGTTGCGCTGAAAGTGTCCTCGCTCGACAACCTTACGGGCAAGCCGTCTCCAGGTATCGGGGTGAAGCTCTCCGGGGGCGGCCACACGGCAACCACCGACTCCTCGGGCAAGGCCAAGCTCACGTTCGCCAAGGCGGGCAGTTACAAGATCGTGGCGACGGCGCCCGACTCGGTGCGCGACGAGTTGACGCTCACAGTAACCCCTTAGGGACATGAGCCCTCGGTGCTCATCGGTCCTCGTGGTCGCGCTTGCGGCGCTTTTTGCGCTCGCGGGCTGCGGCCTCGGGCCGGGCGCTACGCCCACCGCGATCCATCTGACTGTGACCGAAGACTTCGGCGCCAAGGCCCTGGGCGGGCAGAGGGCGTCGAAGGTGCGCGGGGAAGAGACGGTGATGAGTCTGTTGATGCGCAACTACGCGGTCACGACCAGGTATGGGGGCGGCTTTGTGCAGAGCATCGACGGGCGCGCGGGAACGACACGCGGCGGGGAACCGGTCGATTGGTTTTATTACGTGAACGGGATCGAGGCGGCGAAGGGCGGGGCCGGCACGAAGGTGTATGCGGGCGATCGCATCTGGTGGGACCTGCACGACTGGAGTCAGACCGAGGACGTGCCGGCGGTGGTCGGGTCGTTCCCGGAGCCGTTCACGAACGGCAGCGAAGGCAAGCGCTTGCCGGTGCGCGTGGAATGCGCGGAAGTGGGCGGGCGGGCCTGCGAAACGGTGGTGGCGCGCCTGCGGGCGGTGAACGTGCCGGCGGCGATCGCGGCGATCGGGCCGGGCGATGAGCCGGAAACGCTGAGGGTCCTCGTGGGGCCGTGGCCGGCGGTGCGGGGCACGCCCGCCAGCGAGGCGATCGAGCGGGGGCCGAGCGCGAGCGGCGTGTATGCGCGCTTTGCGGGCGATGGGCGTTCGCTGGGCCTGCTCGACGAAGGCGGGGCCACGACGAAGACGCTGGGCGCGGGCGCCGGCTTGGTTGCGGCGACCAGGTACGCGAACGAGGAGCCACTGTGGGTGGTCACGGGCACCGATGCTCGTGGCGTGGAAAGGGCGGCGGGCGCCTTCTCCGAAGCGGCGTTGCGCGACCGGTTCGCGCTGGCGCTCGAAGCGGATGGGACGGCGCGCCAGTTGCCTACGGCGGCGCCGTGAGGGGCGAGCGGCCAGCGGCGCGCGAGGCGGCCGGGTGGCGGGAGCGCGGATCGAGATGATCGGCGAGACGCTCTTCTACCGGCGCTTGGCGAGCCCGCTGCACGCCACTCGCGCCGGTGTGGGGGCGGCCTGGACGGCGGCGCTGGTCGTGGCCGCGCTTGCTTGCGAAAGCCCGGTCGTGCTGGCGGCGCTGGTGGCGGCGCTCGTGGCGGCGGGTGCGGCGTCGGGTGTGGGGCGCCAGGTGGTGCGCTCGCTGAGGATGGCGGCGATCGTGGCTTTGCCGATCGTGGTG
Source organism: uncultured Solirubrobacterales bacterium (assembly GCA_963753145.1). Lineage (GTDB taxonomy): Bacteria > Actinomycetota > Thermoleophilia > Solirubrobacterales > Solirubrobacteraceae > Palsa-744. The sequence goes on along the minus strand of CAVWAX010000001.1, from coordinate 1,186,548 downwards.
GTCAACGTGATCGTCTCGCGCGACGGTCTCACGGTGTTCTTGCGGCTCGGCGATCTTGGCCCCTTCGGGGAGGGGAACTTGACGGTCGAGGCGCTGGTGTACGGGGTGGTGATCGCGCTGAAGGTGTCGTTGCTGATGCTTGCGACGACGCTCGGCAGCTTGACGGTCGATCCCGATGAGCTGTTGCGGTTCGTGCGCAGGTTGTCGTTTCGCTCGGCGTTGACGGCTTCGCTGGCGACGCGGATGGTCCCGGTGCTGGCGGGCGACGCGCGTCGCCTGGCCGAGGCGCAACGTACGCGTGCCGTGCCGGCGCAGCGCAAGGGCCGTGCGTCGAGCGTGCCGGCGGGGACGGCGATGGCCACACGCACACGCCCACACACGCGCGCGCGGGCGCGGGCCTCGCGCGCGGGCACGTACGCGCGCGCGCAAGGCACCCTTGTGAGCGCAATATTGTCCTCCTCCCTGGACCGTGCCCTGGACGTGGCGGCGACGCTCGAGCTGAGGGGCTTCGCCGAGGCCAGGCGCGCCCAGCGCAGGGCGGTCCCGTGGTCGCGTCATGACCTTGCCTTCGCGAGCTCGGCGGTGGCGGTCGTGGCGCTGGCGCTGGGGGCCCGTGTGGCGGGGTTCGCGGCGTTTGAGGCGTACCCGGAAATCAAAGCGGCGGGCGCGGGCGAGACGATCGTGCTGAGCGTGGCGCTGGCGCTGGCGATCCTGGCGCCGCTGGCCGATCGCAAGGGGATCGAGCCGTGAGCCGGGCACTCGCCGACCGGGCGCCGCGAGCAACCAAGACGAGCATGGTGCGCTTCGAGCGCGTCAGCTACACCTACCCGGGCGCAGGCGTCCCGGCGCTGAACGAGGTGAGCTTGGCGATCGAGCCGGGAGAACTGTGCGTGTTGGCGGGGCTCTCGGGGCACGGCAAGTCGACGCTGCTGCGGGCGGCTTGCGGGTTGGCGCCGCACTTCTATGGCGGCTCGTTCGCGGGCAGGGTGACGGTGGGGGGACTGGACACGCGCGAGCACGGCCCGGCGCGGATGGGGGCGCTCACGGGCGTGCTGTTCCAGGATCCCGAGACGCAGCTGGTGATGGGCTCGGTGCGCGCGGAGCTCGCGCTGGCGCTTGAAAACCGGGGGCATAGCCCGGCGATGGTGGCGCGCGGGGTGGAGGAGGTCGCGCTGGCGCTTGGGATCGACCGGCTGATGGAGCGCTCGACGCAGGAGCTCTCCGGTGGCGAGCAGCAGCGGGTGGCGCTTGGTGCGGCGCTGGCGGGCCGCCCGAAGGTGGTGCTGCTCGACGAGCCGACCTCGCAGCTTGACCCGGTCGCGGGCGATGAGTTGATCGGTCTGTTGCGCAGGCTCAATCAGGAGTGGGACATGACGATCCTGCTGTGCGAGCACCGCTTGGAGCGCTGCCTGGCGGTGGCCGACCGGGTGATCGCGATGCATGGGGGACGGGTCGCGCACGACGGGGAGGCGGAGGGCTTCTTGGAGTGGGCGCGCAGCGAGGCGCCGGCGCTGCAGACCCCGGGCGCGAAGCTGTTTGCGCTGGCGGGGCTGGCTCCCGCCCCGGTTGGCGTCAAGCAGGCTCGTGCCACGTTGCGTGAGCGCGGCCTGCTGGCGGACGAGGAGGAGCCTTCGACGGCGCCGACTGGTCCGTTGGGCTCCTCGCGCGAGAGGGGCGCACGCGCGGATTCGAGTCGAGGTGCTCGCCGGGTTTGGGGTCGTTTTGGTGCAGACGACGTCGTGCCCCTCTCGATCCGGGGGCTTTGGCATGAGATACCGCGCGGGCCGGCGATCCTGCGCGGGATCGATTTGGAATTGCGGGCCGGCGAGAGCGTGGCTTTGATGGGACGCAACGGGGCGGGCAAGTCGACTTTGCTGCGCCACGCGGCGGGTCTGCTCGCGCCGACGCGGGGGCGAGTCCGGGCGACGGGACGGGTCGCTCTCCTGTTGCAGAACCCGAACGACTATTTCTTGCGCGAACGCGTGGACCAGGAAATCTCGCCGCGGGCGCTTGCGGCGGCGGGACTCGAGGGTTTGGGCGCGCGCAACCCGAAGGATCTGTCGGGTGGGGAGCGCCAGCGCTTGGCGCTGGCGATCGTCGCACCCGAGGACGATGAGGTCGGCGAGGGGACGAAGGCGGTCGTGTTGGCTTTGGACGAGCCGACGCGTGGGATGGATCGCGAGGCCAAAGCGGCGCTTGCCGGCGAGCTGCGCCGCCGCGCGGCGGGCGGCCAGGCGGTGATCGTGGCGACGCACGACCCCGAGTTCGCGGCGGCCTGCGCGCAGCGCGCGATCCTGCTGGCCGGTGGGCGCGTGATCGCCGACGGCTCCGCGGCGGAACTGTTGGCGGGCGGCTGGTACTTCTCGACGGAAACGGCTCGCGTGCTGGGCGGGGTGGACGGTGTGCTGGAGCCCGAGGCGGGCGCCGAGTTGTTGGAGGCGCGCGCGTCGTGAGCTGGCCGCTGTCGAGCTTTGCGATCGTGCTTGGCGTGCTGGTCGCGGGCTGGCTTGCCTATGAGCGTTCGCGTCCTTCGGCGCGCATGACCGCGGTGGTGGGCACGCTGGCGGCGGTGGCGGCGCTTGGGCGCGACGCGTTCGTGGCATTGCCGGACGTCAAGCCGATCACCGCGATGACGTTGGTGGTCGGCTACGCGCTCGGGCCGATCCCGGGGTTCACGGTCGGCGCGATCGGGATGCTCGCTTCGAACATTGTGCTTGGACAAGGGCCCTATACGCCGTGGCAGATGGCGGCGTGGGGGCTCGTGGGGCTGGCGGGCGCCGCGATCGGGCGGCTCAGCGGGCGGCGCCTCGGGCGTTTTGGGATCGCGCTGGCTTGTGCGGTCATGGCTTTGGTGGCAAAGGAGATCATGAACGTGTACACGTGGACGCTGGGCGCCAGTCATACGCCGGCCGCCTTCTTCTTGACGGCGGGTCAGGCATTGCCGTATGACATCACCGACACGGTCGCGAGCTTTCTGTTCGGCTTCGCGTTCGGTCCGGAGCTGGCGCGGCTGCTGGGTCGCGTGCGGGCGCGGATGACGGTCGACTGGGGGCCGGCGCGCCCGCCGGCCGCGACAGCGCTGATCCTGGTGGCGCTGATCGGCGCGCTCGTCTCCGCGCCGAGCGCCGCGCGGGCCGCTTCGACGCTATCGCGCGGCGTGGCCTATCTGCAGGGCGCGCAAAACAGCGACGGCGGTTTCGGCGCGGCCGCGGGGCAGCGCAGCGGCGAGCTGTATTCGGCGTGGGCGGCGATCGGACTGGCGGCGGCTGGCCGCGACCCTTTGAAGGTGCGCCGCGGGGGGCACTCGGTGCTCGACGCGTTGCGCGGCGAGGCGGGGACGCTGGAAGGCGCGGGCGACTACGAGCGCACGATCTTGGCCCTGCACGCCTGCGGCCTGCCGGCCTCCTCGTTCGGAGGTCCGAGCCTGCTCGGGCGGTTGTTGCGGGAACGCTCCAGCGATGGCTTGTTCGAGCAGCTGGTGAACATCACGGCGTTTGCGATCTTCGCCGTGCGCGTGGCGGGCAGCGCGGCCGACAATGGCGTTGTCGCCTCGGCGGGGCGCTGGTTGGCCGCGCAGCAGGATCGGGACGGTGGCTTTGGCTTCGCCGGCCGCGGCGGCGGCGAGGACGTGGACGACACGGCCGCGGCCCTTCAGGCGGTGGTCTCGGCGACGGGCCGGCGCCACAGCGGGGTCACGGCGCGGGCGGTCGCTTATCTGCGTCGCGCCCAGAACCCGGACGGTGGCTTTCCCCAGCAGCCCGGCGGCGAATCCAACGCGCAATCGACCGCCTGGGCGGTGCAGGGGCTCGCGGCGGCGGGGGTCGGCGCGGCTTCGCTGAAACGCGGCGGCGGGCGCTCGCCGCTCGGCTATCTGGAAAGCCTGTCCGCCCCGAATGGCAGCGTGAGATATTCGCGCACCTCGGCGCAGACCCCGGTGTGGGTGACCGCCGAGGCGCTCGCCGCGCTGTCGGGCAAGCCGTTCCCGGTGGGCCCGGCTTGAGCAAGGGTTAAGCGACTCTCCTACCCTGCATGGATGTCCACGATCGCGCGTGCCCCGCTCGGCGACCGGCGTCTTGCGCGCCGGGGCCTGCTCGTGGCGGGGCTGTGTGTGGTGGGGCTTGCGATCACGTGGATCCTGGCCGAGCTGGTGCCGATCACGCACGTCAAGGACGCGGTCGCGCTGTATGACTTGACGCGGTTGAACCGGCCGCTCGTCGAAGCGCCGGCGAACGCGTTGCTGGACCTGCTCTACCCGCCGTTCTATGGTGCGTGGGGGCTTGTGTTGATCGCGATCGCGATGCACCGGCGCCTGCCCTGGGTGGCATTGGCGGTGGCGATCCTGTTGCCGCTCGCGCCCTGGAGCGCGGAGCTGCTCAAGCCGCTGCTGGCTCACCACCACGATCAGATCGGCCCGAAATACATCGCCAACGCGTCCTGGCCGAGCGGCCACGCGACCGCTGCGACGACGCTCGTGTGGTGCGCCCTGCTGGTCGCGCCGCCCTCGGAGCGTCGCGTGGTGGCGATCGTCGGGGCGCTGTTCGCGCTCGCGGTGGGCGGCGCCTTGCTCGTGCTCGCTTGGCACATGCCGAGCGATGTGGTCGGCGGCTATCTGCTGGCGACCTTCTGGGCGGCGCTGGCGTTCGCCGCGCTGCGCTCAAGCGGCAAGGACGGCGGCGCGCTCAGGCCCACGAGCGCGCGGCTAGGCGCCGGACGGGGCGTCGCCGGCGCCGTGCGCGCCTGGAGCCCATAGCGGCTCGGCTCCGGGCTCGTGCTCGCCGGCGGCGCGGGCGAGGATGAACAGCATGTCCGAGAGGCGGTTCAGGTAGCGGATCGTCTCGGGGTTGCAGTCCTCGACGGCGATCGCGCGTCGCTCGGCACGGCGGCACACGGTGCGGCACACGTGCAGGTGGGCCGCGGCGGGCGTGCCGCCCGGGATCACAAACGAGCGCAGCGGCTGCAGCGTCGCGTTGAGCTCGTCGCAGACCTGCTCCAGCCACGCCGCGTACTCGGCGCTCACGCGCAAGCGCGCTTGCCCCTTGCGCGTCTCATCGGGCGCGCCCGGGGCGATCGGGACCGACAGGTCGGCGCCGACGTCGAGCAGGTCGTTTTGCACGCGCTGCAGCCACGGCCCAAAGCTCGCCGGCATGTCTGGCGCCAGCAGCGCGAGGCCGATCGCGGCGTTGAGCTCGTCCACGGTGCCGTAGGCCTCCACACGCGGGTGCAGCTTGGAGACGCGGCTCATGTCTCCGAGATGGGTCTCGCCGCCGTCTCCGGTCTTGGTGTAGATGCGCGTCAGGTTGACGGTCATGGAAGATCGAGTGTGCCAGACGGCGGGGCAGATGACCCCTCAAGACGCCGCTTTGGCGCGCCGCGGAGGCCTGTTTGGAGACTCGTGGGGCGGTCTGACTGCGAACCGTCCCCACGATCAGATACTTTCCCGGCCTTCATGCGGGTAGGTGTTCCGAAGGAGACCGCCGCGGGCGAGCACAGAGTTGCGCTTGTTCCGGAGGTCGTCGCCAAGTTGAAGGCCAAGGGCATTGATGTCCTGGTCGAGAATGGCGCGGGCGCAGACGCCCTGCTGCCCGACGCCGCCTTCTCCGAGGCGGGAGCGACGCTGAGCGCCGACACCGGCGAGGTGTGGCGCTCTGAGGTCGTCGTCAAGATCTCTCCGCCGAGCGAGGCCGAGATCGGGCTGCTCGGGCAGGGCTCGATCCTGATCGGCTTTTTGGCGCCGCTCACGAGCCCGCAGACCACGCGCGCGCTGGCCGCCGCCAAAGCGACCGCTTTCGCGATGGAGTCGATTCCGCGCATCTCGCGCGCCCAGTCGATGGACGCGCTGTCCTCGCAGAGCAACATCGCCGGCTACAAGGCCGCGCTGCTCGGCGCGGAGAACATGGGCCGCTTCTACCCGATGCTGATGACCGCGGCCGGCACGATCCCGCCCGCCAAGGTGCTCGTGCTCGGCGCGGGCGTGGCCGGACTTCAGGCGCTGGCGACCGCCAAGCGCCTGGGCGCGCGCACGACCGGCTATGACGTGCGTCCGGAGGTGGCCGAGCAGGTCTCCTCGCTTGGCGCCCAGTGGCTCGACTTGGGCCTTGAGGCAAGCGGCGAGGGCGGCTACGCGCGCGAGCTCACCGAGGACGAGCGCGCGCGCCAGCAGCAGGCGCTTGACCGACGCGATCAAGGGCTTTGACGTCGTCATCACGACCGCGCTTGTGCCCGGGCGCCCGGCGCCCAAGCTGGTCACCGCGGAGGCCGTCGAAGGGATGAAGCCGGGTTCGGTGATCATCGACCTGGCGGGCGAGTCGGGCGGCAATTGCGAGCTGACCGAGCCGGGGCAGACGGTAGTCAAGCACGACGTCAAGATCGTCTCGCCGCTGAACCTGCCGGCGAGCATGGCCGAGCATTCTTCGCAGCTGTTCGCGCGCAACGTGCAGGCCCTGCTCGACCTGCTGGTCGCGCCGAAGGACGGCGCCGAGGGCGAGGTCGAGCTGAAACTGGACTTCGAGGATGAGATCGTGGCGGGCGCCTGCACCGTGCGCGACGGCGAGATCGTCGGCGCGGGCGCCAAGGCCGCGGTGGAGGCAAGCTCATGATCCTGGCAAGCGTGCTCACGACCAACCTCGCGATCCTCGTGCTCGCCGGGTTCATCGGCTTCGTGGTCATCTCCAAGGTGCCCAACACGCTGCACACGCCCTTGATGTGCGGTACCAACGCGATCCACGGGATCGTGCTGCTCGGCGGGCTGCTGCTGTTCGGCCTGACCGGCCTCGACGCCTTCAGCAAGGCGCTGCTCGTGATCGCGGTGGCGTTCGGCACGATCAACATCGTCGGCGGCTTCCTCGTCACCGACCGGATGCTCGACATGTTCAAGTCGCGTCCCAAGCCAAAGGCTGACGACGCCGCCGGGGGCGGCGCGGGCGCTACGGGCAAGAGCGGCGCCGGCGAGCAGGAACAGAGCGACGGGGGCGGCGCATGACCCTGGCGCCCCTGGCCACGAGCTTCGTGCAGAGCGAAAGCTTCATCTACGTCCTCTACATCATCGCTTTCGCCCTGTTCATCCAGGGCCTGCGCGGCCTGTCGGGGCCCACCACCGCGGTGCGCGGCAACCGCATCGCGGCGGTCGGCATGGCGATCGCGGTGATCGCGACGCTGCTGAACCCGGGCGAGGGCAACTGGGGCTTGATCGCGCTCGGTCTGGCGCTCGGCGTGGCGGTGGGTGTGCCCGCGGCGCGTCAGGTCAAGATGACCGCGATGCCGCAGATGGTGGCGCTGTTCAACGGCGTCGGCGGCGGCGCGGTGGCGATCATCTCTTGGGTCGAGTTCCGCAGCCACGGCTCCACCTACGGCGGGCGTACGTTCGAGATCGCCGGCGAAACGATCCGCCTCGGCGGCGCGCTGCCGACGTATGTCGCGATCTTCTCGGTGTTTGCGGCGATCGTCGGATCGATCTCCTTCTGGGGCTCGAATATTGCGTTCGGCAAGCTCCAGGAAATCATCCCCGGACGCCCGATCTCGCTCGGCCCGGCCCAGCAGATCGTCAACCTGGTGCTGCTCATTCTGGCTGTCGCCGCCGGTGTGGACCTGGTCGCCGGCGCGCACTCCGAACTGCTGTTCATCGGCATGCTGGTCGTCGCGGCGCTGCTCGGCAACGCGGTGGTGCTGCCGATCGGCGGCGCGGACATGCCGGTCGTGATCTCGCTGCTCAACGCTTTCACCGGCCTGTCGGCGGCCGCGACCGGGATGGCGCTCAATAACCCCGCACTGATCGTCGCGGGCATGATCGTCGGCGCCTCGGGCTCGATCTTGACCAACCTGATGGCGGTTGCGATGAATCGCTCGATCCCCTCGATCGTCGCGGGCGGCTTCGGCGGCGGCGGCGCGGTCGAGGGCGCGCAGGGCGCCGGTGCGCACGACGGCACGGTGCGCTCGACCAGTGCGGCCGACGCGGCGATCCAGCTCGCCTACGCCAACCGCGTGGTGGTCGTCCCCGGCTACGGCATGGCCGTCGCCCAGGCCCAGCACGCGGTGCGCGAGCTGACCAAGGAGCTCGAGGGTCGCGGCGTCGAGGTCAGCTATGCGATCCATCCGGTCGCGGGGCGCATGCCCGGGCACATGAACGTGCTCTTGGCCGAGGCTGACGTCCCCTATGACCAGCTCAAGGAGATGGACGACGCCAACCCCGAGTTCCAGCGCACTGACGTGTCGTTGGTGATCGGCGCCAACGACGTGACCAACCCGGCCGCCAAGAGCAATCCTTCTTCGCCGATCTACGGCATGCCGATCCTCGAGGTCGCGGACTCGCGCTCGGTGATCGTGATCAAGCGCTCCATGAACCCCGGCTTCGCCGGCATCGAGAACGAGCTGTACTTCGACCCGAAGACCTCGATGCTGTTCGGCGACGCCAAGTCGGCGGTGAGCGAGATCACCGCCGAGCTCTCCGCGCTGTAAGCGCACCCGCGTTCTCCTGCTAGTTGCTGCTTTTTGGCCCGCGCACCCCTGTGCGTGCCAATTTGGTACGCAGTTCAGACAAAAGACGCATTGCCAATGAAGTACATCGTATCTTACACTCAACTGAGGGGAGGAAACGAAGTCATCTGAGGGGTCAGTATTTCGTTGCAGCGCCTCATAGTCTCGGGTCAAACGCGGTTCACGCTCTTGCTGGTGGGTGGCTTGGCGTGCTTCGCGTGGATCTCCGGGGCGGCTCGTCCCTTTGGCGGTGGGGCCGAGTCGCTCCGGGGTGGCGCGCGTCAATCGCTCGTGCGCGCGGCCGGGTCGGGGGCCCGCGCGCAGGTGGCGCTCACAGGCGCGCGGAGGAGCGCTCGCGCGCGGGTCGGCGCCGGCCCGCGCGCGAAAGCGAGCATCGTCGGCGGGGCATCCGCCTCGATCGCGAGCTTCCCCTTCCAGGTCGCCCTCTACGATCCCCGCGCCGGCTCGCCGATGGCGGGCTTCTTCTGCGGCGGGGTCATCATCGACGCCACGCACGTACTCACCGCAGCCCACTGCGTGACCGGCTCCGGTCAAAGCGCAGGCGCCGCCGACATCGAGGTGCTGGCCGGCTCCAGCTCGCTCGTCGCCTCAGAACCGAGCGCCGTGCACGACCCTGTCGCATCGAGCACGTTCGACTCCCGCTACAACCCGATCACCAGCGACTACGATGTCGCCCTGCTGACCCTCGCGCACCCCCTCTGGTCCGGCACCGCACCCGCGATCGACGGCTCCGACGCGATCGCCCCGCTGCCGCTCGAACCAGAAGCGAGTCCCGGCGCGGCCAACCCCAACCGCAGCCCCGCGATCCTCGCCACCGCCAGCGGCTGGGGCGACGTCAACCCCGCGCCCGGTCACGCCGCCGGCTACCCAAGCGCTCTGCGCTCGGTCCGCATGCCGCTCGTGGCCGACTCGCTGTGCGAAGAACAGTACGCCACGATCGAACAGTCGATCACGCCACGGATGCTCTGCGCCGGTGGCGGCCGCTCGCACGTGGACACCTGCTACGGCGACTCGGGTGGCCCGCTCGTGGTGGACGCCGACACCCCGGCGCGGCCCCCCTATGACTACGTGCTGGCGGGCCTCGTGGACTTCGGCAACGGCTGCGCCCAGTCCGGCTATGCCGGCGTCTACACGCGCATCTCCAATCCCCAGATCCTGGGCTTCGTGAACTCCGGCATCGGTCGCGCCAGCGGTCCCGTAGGCACGCTGGCCAAGCACCGCAAGCACAAGAAGCGCCACCGCCACCGCCACAAGGCCCACTAGCGCCCGCCCCCTCTGGAACACTGGGGGCGTGATCTCCCGCCCCCAAGCGCTCGCCGCCCTCACCTCCGAGGAGTTCGACCTGGTAGTCGTCGGTGGCGGCATCACCGGCGCCGGCGTGGCTCTCGACGCGGCCGCGCGCGGCTATAGCGTGGCCTTGGTCGAGCGTGCCGACTACGCCTCGGGCACCTCCAGCCGCTCATCCAAGCTGGTCCACGGCGGCCTGCGCTATCTGCAGCACTTCGACCTCGGCCTCGTACGCGAGGCCCTGCTCGAGCGCCAATTGATGGTCGCCCTCGCACCGCACTTGGTGCGCCCGCTGCCGCTGGTCGTGCCCGCCTTCGATGGCGCCCGCCCCGACCGGCTGATGGGCGTCGGTTTGAACCTGTATGACGTCATGTCGGTCGACCGCGACCGCTTGCGCTCGCGGCGAGGCGAGAGCGAGTCCTGGAGTCCCGAGCGCCATCGCGTAATCACCGGTGAGGCCGTCCTGGAGCTATTGCCCGCGCTGGCGGCGCGCGAGCCGACCAGCGGCTACCTCTTCTACGACTGCCAAACCGACGATGCCCGCCTCGTGCTCACGGTGCTCGGCGAGGCCGAGCGCTTCGGCGCGGTGTGCGCCAACCGGCTCGACGCCGTCTCGCTGCTCGAGCATGACGGGCGCGCGCGGGGTGTCCAGGTGTGCGACCGCGAGTCCTCCGAGCGCTTTGAGATCCGCGCCGCCAACGTCGTCAACGCAACCGGCGTGTGGGCGGACGAGCTGCGCCCCGAAGAGCTCCACGACGAGGCCGAGCTGCCGCGCATCAGGCCAAGTCGCGGCACCCACATCACCCTGCGCCAAGAGGACCTGCCCCTGGTCGCGGGCGCGATCGTGCCCGCCGGCGGTGGGCGCACGATCTTCGCGCTGCCCTGGCTCGGGCGCACCCTGGTGGGCACCACCGACAACGACTACGAAGGCCCGCTCGCCCACATCGAGCCCTCCTCCGAGGACATCGACTACCTGCTCGCCGCGGTCAACGAGTTCTTCTCGACCGAGCTGGCGCCGTCCGACATCGCCGGCGCCTACGCCGGCGTGCGGCCGCTGATCTCGACCGGCGACACCAAGAAATCGGTTGACATCTCGCGCAAGGCCGAGTTGTATGAGACCTCCAGCGGCATGATCACGATCACCGGCGGCAAGCTCACCACGTGGCGGCGCATGGCCAAGCTCGCCGTTGACCGCCTCGTCGAGCGCGAAGCCCGCGACGCTCCCTGTCGCACCGCCGAGATCCCGCTCGGCCAAGCCGTCCCCGTCGAGGAGCTACCCGAGGTTCCCGGTGTCACCGAGCAGGCCCGCGCCGCGCTGGCCGCCCGCTACGGCTATGGCGCCCACGAGGTCCTCGCCTTGGCTGCCGAGCGCGAGGAGCTGGCTCAGCCGATCGTGCCTGAGCTGCCCGACCTGATGGCCGAGGTCGCGCTGGCCGCCCGCCGCGAGCAGGCGCTCAGTGTCGGCGATGTCCTGCTGCGACGCACCCGTCTCGGCCTGCTCGCCGCGCGCGAGCTGGTCGGCGATCCCCCCGAGCGGGTGCCCGCCGTCGAGCGGGTCGCCGAGCTGCTGGGCGCCGAGCTGGGGTGGAGCGCCGAGCGCATCGGGCGCGAGAGCGACAGCTTCTTCGATGAGGCCCGCCAGGAGGGCATCCTCGTGCGCGACGGCTCGCCTTGACGACACAGGCGCCCTCACTCCGCCTCGAGATCGCCGGGCGCGTGCTCGAGCTCGGCCCTCGGCCCTGCCTGATGGGCGTCGTCAACGCCTCGCCCGACTCGTTCTCCGACGGCGCTCGCTACCGCACGCTCGACGACCGGCTGCGCCTGGCGAGCGAGCTTTTGGAGGCGGGCGCCCACATCCTCGACGTCGGCGGCGAGTCGGCGGCCACCAACCGGCCCCCCGTCGATGCCCACGAGGAGATCGAGCGCGTCGTGCCCCTGATCGAGCGCTTGGTAGGCGACTTCGGCGCGCTCGTCTCGATCGACACCTACAAGCCCGCCGTCGCCCGCGCCGCCCTGGCCGCCGGAGCGTCGATCGTCAACGACGTCAGCGGCCTGCGCGACCCCACCCTGGCCGAGGTGTGCGCCCAGAGCGGCGCCGCCCTGGTCCTGATGCACACCGGCGCCGCGCCCAAGCAGCGCCTACAAGACCCCGACCTCTACGGGGACATCATCGCCGAGGTGCTCGCTTTCCTGGCGCAGCGCATCGCCCTGGCCGAAGCTGCGGGCGTGCCCCGCGAGCGCGTGATCGTCGATCCTGGACCGGACTTCGCAAAGACGCCCGCCCAGACCATCGAGCTGCTCGCCGGCGTCTCGCGCCTGCACGAGCTCGGCTGCCCCTTGCTGATGGCGATCTCGCGCAAGGACTTCATCGGCGCGCTCACCGGCCGCGCCCCGCGTGAGCGCCTGCCCGGCACGCTCGCGGCGCTCGCCCACGGTGTCGACAGTGGAGCCCACATCTTCCGCGTCCACGACGTCGCCGCGGCCGCGGACTTCCTGACCGTGCGCGCCGCGCTCGCGGGCGATCTTGCCCCGAGCAGGGATCTGGCGCTCGTCGAGGAACTGCGCTACGACCCGCCCGCCGCCGACGCCACCGTCTAGCTGACGAGGAGGCTGTGGGCTCACAGCCGGGCGGCAAGCTAGGCTTTATTGCGCAAAGGGGTGCCGGCCGCTGTCCAACGCGGCCGGACGCCAACCGCCCAACCATCACACCAGAGGAGATTCAATGACCGTGCTCGACCGTTCCGAGCTGCAAGCAAGCCCGCTGTCCGACCTGCATTCGATCGCCGACCAGATCGGGCTCGAGGGCTTTCGTCGGCTGCGCAAGGCCGACCTGATCGACGCCATCCTCGGCGAGAAGCAAGACGACGCCGCCAAGGACACCTCCGAGGAGGAGACCCCACGCCGCTCCTCCACCCGGCGCTCCCGCGGCACCCGCTCCCGGCGCGGCGCGGCCGGCAAGGCCGCCGCTGAGGACCAGGACTCCGAAGAGGATGAGAAGGAGGATCGCGCCGCCGAGCCCGCCCCCTCAACGCGACGCGGCGGGCGCTCCGCCGGCGGACGCGCGCGCGGCGAGCGAGAGAAGCCGGCCGAGTCCGAGCGCACCGCAAAGGGCGTCGTCGAGGTGCTCGGCAACGGCTCGGCCTTCCTGCGCGTCGATCCGCCAGAGCCCTCCGACGAGGACATCTACATCTCAGCCGCCCAGGTTCGCCGCTGCGAGCTCGCCTCCGGCGATGAGGTCAGCGGCCCCGTGCGAACCCCGCGCCGCTCCGAGCGCTACTCCTCGCTGGTCCGCATCGACACGATCAACGGCCAGCCCGCCGACGCCGTCTCCGAGGGCATCCGCTACGAGGACCTGCCCGTCTCCTACCCGAGCGAGCGCCTCGCCTTCGACTCCGAGGACCCGACCTTGAAGGCGATCGAGTGGCTGACCCCGCTCGGCCGCGGCTCGCGAGCGGTGATCGCCGGCGGCGCGCGCGCGGGCAAGACGGTCACCCTGCGCCGCATCCTCGCCGCCCTGGCCGAGCGCGAGGGCTTTGAGATCTCACTGGTGCTCGCCGGCGTGCGCCCCGAGGAGGTAGCCGAGTGGCGCGAGGGCCCACTCCAGCCCACCGCCACGGTGGGCTTGGCCTCCTCACCCGACGTTCAAGGCCAGGCGGTCGAGGCGGCCGTCGAGGCCGCCAAGCGCGTCGCCTCGCGCGGCGGCGACGCCGTCGTCCTGATCGACGGCCTCGACGGCCTGCACCCCCACAGCGCCCGCAAAGCCCTGGCCGCGGCGCGCAACCTCAGCGAGGCCGGCTCGCTGACCGTGATCGCCACCGCCGCGCACGCCTTCGGCGGAGAGACCACCGTGATCGCCCTCGACCCGGTCCGCGCCGGCATGGGCCGCTTCCCTGCCCTCGACCTGATCGCCAGCGGCACGCTCAAGCCCGAGCTGCTCGTCGGCGAGGACGGCGCCGAGGCGATTAGCAAGGCCCGCGAGAGCGCCGCCGAGGGGTAAACAGCGCCCTCTAGAGGGTCGATGAGCAAGCGAGACAGGGACGCAGCGAGCGCCGTGTGCTCTGCACACAAGCGAGCGAGGACGCCGTATCGCGCCGCTCAGCGGCCCTCTAGCGTCTGTAAGCCACGCGGCCCCACGACGGCTCTGGCGCGAGCTCGATCGGCTCGCCGCCGCCGTCGTGTTGCACGTAGACGAAGCTGCCGGTCTCCTCGACGAAGCAGAACGTCAGCTCGCCCTCGTTGACGCGCTGGTCGAGCCAGGCGCCTCTGAAGACGAGTCGGCGCAGCCAGTGCACGAGCGAGCGCTCGGCGGGGCCAACGATTTCGGGCCAGCATTCGTTGACGTGCTCGCCCAGCGCGGAGGCCGGGTCCTGGATCTCGCCGTTGACCGCCAGGTTGACGAGATCCTCGAGCTCGTCCTCGCCCAGGCGCCCGCCCACGAAGCCGAGCTTCAGCGCGGCCTGCTCGCAGCGTTCGCCGAAGTCCCGTTCGTTGAAGGTGAAGCGCAGATCGCCGTATTCCAGGACGAAGTCCTCGCCTGAGTTGTAGTTGCCGCGTCGGGTCTTATCCATGACTTGAGGTCCGGGTCGTTGGTGTGCTCTAGTGGCGCCCGCACTCCTTGCGTCGCGCCAGGCGTCGAGATCATAAGCGCGCCTCCTGCCTTGCTGGTGTGCCTGCACGCGATATTGCATTCAGGCGATCCGAACGATGGTCGGGCCGTGCCCGCCGGCGGCGTGATCGCGAGCGCCCGCCTTCGCTCTCCTGGCGGTGGGCGGCAACGATGCCGCGGGTCGCCTGTATACGCTCCGTGCAGATGGCACGTCTCACAGAGCACGGCTTGCGCCGCTCGGTCGGGGTCCCCGGTCTGTTCGCGACCGCCTACGGCAACGTCGGCTCCTCGATCTACTACGCGCTCGGCCTCGTGGCCGCCCACGCGCTCGGCTTGACCCCGCTCGTCTTCATGTTCGCCGGCGGCCTGTTCGTGCTCACCGCCAAGACCTACGCCGAGGGCGCCTCGATGTTCCCCGAAGCCGGCGGCTCCTCCTCGTTTGCGCGCCACGCCTTCAACGACGTCGTCTCCTTCTTCGCCGGCTGGGCGCTCAGCCTCGACTACATCATCACGATCGCGATCTCCGCGTTCTTCGTGCCCCACTATCTGGGCGCGTTCTTTCCAGCGCTCACCCACAACCCGGGCGACATCTTCGGCGGGCTGATCACGATCGTGCTGCTCGCCGCGCTCAACATTCGCGGCCTCGGCGAGTCGGCCAACCTCAACCTGCTGCTCGCGGTGGCCGACCTGTGCACCCAGGTCCTGCTCGTCGGCCTCGGCGTGGCGCTTGTGCTCAATCCCGCGCTGCTGCTGAACCAGGTTCATCTGGGCATCGCCCCGACGTGGACTCAGCTCGTGTTCGCGCTGTCGGTCGCGATGGTCGCCTACACAGGGATCGAGACCGTCTCGAACATGGCCGAGGAGGCGCGCGACCCCGGCCACGACATCCCCAAGGCCGTCAACCTCGTGCTGATCGCGGTGCTCGGCATCTACGCCGGCATCTCCGTTGTCGCGCTGTCGGCGCTTCCAGTCGTCGAGCACGCCGGCAAATACGCCACCGAATTGAGCAGCGTCTACGAAAACGACCCGGTGCTCGGCATCATCAAGCACCTCGGTCTGCACGGCACCCTCCTCACCGTGGCCCAGGACTACGTCGGCGTGCTGGCCGCCACGATCCTGTTCATCGCGACCAACGCGGGGCTGATCGGCATCTCACGCCTGTCGTGGTCGCTCGCCGAGCACCGCCAGTTGCCGAGCATCTTCTCCCAACTGCACCCCCGCTACCGCACACCGTGGTTCACGATCGTGTTCTTCTCGATCCTCGCCGCCCTGTTGATCCTGCCCGGGGAAACCACGCTGCTCGGCAACCTCTACTCGTTCGGGGCGATGCTGTCCTTCACCACCGCCCACGTGTCCCTGGTGGCGCTGCGCATCAAGGAACCCGACCGCGAGCGCCCCTACCGCATGCCTTGGAACGTGCGCATTCGCGGCAAGTCGATCTCGTTGATGGCGGTGCTCGGCGCACTCGGCACATTCGGCGCCTGGTGCGCCGTCGTGGCCCTGCACCCGGAGGCCCGCACGATCGGCATTCCCTGGATGATCGTCGGGCTGGGTGGCTATTTCCTGTATCGCCACCGCCAGGGACTCGACCCCCGCAAGTCCTACAAGATCGAGCGCGCCGAGCGCCCCGCGGACTTCCAGGCGCTCGGCTACCGCACCGCCCTGGTGCCGATCTTCGGAGGCGACGTCTCCGCCAGCGCCCTGTCGAGCGCGGCCAAGCTGATCGGCGAAGACGGCGTCGTGTACGCGGTGTTCGTGCTGCCCGTGCCCTCCCAGCTGTCCTTGGAGGCGGGCCTGGAAGCAGAGGAGGCCGAGGGTCGCTCGGTGCTCGAGACCGCCCGCATCAAGGCCCGGCGCTCGAACATCAAGATCCGCACCGGCCTGATCCGCACCCGCAACCCCGGCGCCGCCCTGGTCGAAGAGGCCAAGCGCGTCGGCGCCGACGTCATCTACTGGTCCACCATCCACGCCCCCGTCGGCGAGCAACGCATCGGCCCCACCGCCACCTACCTCTTGGCCAAGCGCCCCTGCCGCGTCATCATCGAGACCGAGAACCGGCCTGAGCGGCCGAGGGAAGGGGAGAAGGCGTTGAGCGGGGCTTCGGTTTGAGCGGCATCCGCGCGGCACGTCTTCGGCGCTGATGGGACGGAAAACGGTTCGCTGGGAATTTCCCGTCGCAACCAAGCCCTAGCGTATGGTGGATGATCGTTACAACTCGACGACAGCCGTCGCGTACGGGGCGCCTTGCCAAGGCAATCGCTCCCACGCTGGTTTTTGCGGCTGTACTCGCGTTGAGCGTCCTGTCGGGCAGGCCCGCCGACCTGCCGGGCGCGGCACTTGGCTCGGTGTGGCTATTGCACGTCGAGCGCGCCGCGCTCGCACTTGGCGCGAGCAGTGGCGTGTGGCTGGTTGGATGGCGCGCGTTGCATGGGCACTTCCCAGTGCGCTTCGGCAACATTGAGTACGCCGCTGAGCTGACGAGCTCGGCACAAACGCTCGATGTCCACGCTCAGCGACTGGACATATTGGAGGAATACATGCGTACCGCTCAGGCGCCTGACGATGTCCTAAAATCTCGTCCAGATTGAAGATGATGGATCTGCCAAAGACAACTTCCTCGACTACTCCGCTGGCGCAGTTGACACCGGTTCAGGCGCGTAGGCGTGAGATTCTGGAACGAATGGAGCGGGAACTTCCGCGGCTGAGGCGTCAGTCACGAGAAGGCGTGGAGGCGTTGTACCGCATGGCCGAACGCTTGGAACGCGGCGGGCGCTAGCGGTTGGCGGGCGCTAAGCCAGCCCAACAACCAGCTTGAAGTGCTGCACGCCGCCCTGGCTGCTCGCCCCGGCCGTCAACGTCCCGAGCGACTTGAAGTAGGGCACGAGGTTCGACACTCCGGGGCTCTGGGTCAAACCCAGGCCTTCTAGGAACCCGAGCATCGTGGGGAATTCGACGAGGAGGCTCGGTTCGATGCCGCCGCCGAGGGAGGAGGTGGCGCTCGAATAGGCGGGGGAGGTGGAGAGGGTGCTCGTGGGGGAGAGGGCGCCCTGGACGGACTGCTGGCCGAGGCCGAGGACGAACTTGGCTTGGCCGTTTGAGCCGACGCCGTTGGCGACGAAGATGACGGCGGGGAAGCCCTGGAGCTTGACGCTTACCGCGGCGTCGGCGCCGGGGATCGTGGCGCTGGAGACTTCGGCGCCGGCGCTTCGCATCAGTGTTGCGAGCTTGCCGACTGCCGCCTGGGAGGCGCTGGCGTTGTTCGATCCGATCACCAGGCCCGCCTGTAGGTTGAACAGGCCGGTGCCGCTCACGAACATCGAGCCGTTGCTTGCCCATGTGCCGAAGTCCTGTTGCAGGTTGGCCTTCGGCGAGTCGAGCGCCTTGAACAGCTTTTCGATGCTGGGGCCGCCGAAGGAGGCGAACACGGTCGAGGTCGCAAACGAGGCGACGCCGCGCAGCAGGGCGAGCGCCGTCGGCAGATCGGCGCCGACGTTGCCCACGCCGGCGGCCAGCCATGCCCCGCTCGGGACTTCGCCGAGCGCCTTGGCGCCTTCGGCTCCGAACAGCGGCTTGGAGTTGCCCGCCGAGTGGATTTCGCCCTGCATGGAGATCGAGTTGGAGTTGGGCGTGACCGACAGCGACGCCGATTCGGCGCCCGTGAACAGTTGGCCGATCAACGAGATGCCCTGGCCGGCGACCCCGCCCGAGCCGCCGTGCGCCCTCTGGGTGTGGATCGCCTTGGTCAGTTCTTCGGGGCGCACGTAGACGCTGGCGATCGCGTTCGACGGCGGCTTGGCATAGCCGCTCGCGCTGGTGATCGCGGCGCCCCCAAGCGAAGTGTCCACGACGCTCTTGAAGCCGCCTTCGCTGCCGATGACCGCAAAGTCCTTGACGATGCCCTCGGCGGCTCCCTGGGCGGAGGCGTGGTAGGAGACGCCCTTGTAGCTGGCTGCGTGCGCGCCCTGTTCGTGGGCGCGTTTTTCGATGAACGAGCGCGCCGCGCCGACGTCTGAGGTTTCAAGCACGATCGCTCCTTGCGTAGCGCTGGAGCCGAACGCGTCGGCACCGAGCGAGGAGGCCGCGCCGGCGAGGCCGCCTTCGAGCAGGCTCTGCAGCGAGCTTGAGCTCTGTGGCAGTTTGCTCGTGTCGAGCGAGGTCAAGAACAGACCGGCGTTATCGCCGACCCAGGGCTCGATGTCGCGTTTGAATTCGACGTGCGCGCCTTCGCTTGTGAGCAGCGCTTGGACGAGGCTGCCGTACGGTTCGGCCAAGTGCGTCAGCTTCTTGGCCGCCGTCGAGGCTTCGCCTGAGGATCCGCCGCTCGGCTTGACGGCGAAGCTCGCGTACAGCGGGGCCGAGGACGGCACGAGGCTCGACGGGTCGCCTTTGGAGCCCGAGGAGCCGCAGCCCGCGAGCGCCGCGACCGCAGCGAACAGCCCGGCAGCGGCGATGACCCTCGCCCTGCAAACCCCCTTGCTCATGACCACAACGTTACACCGGCGCGCCCCGGAAGTTGCCCGTACCGCAACGCTGGCGAGCTTGATTTTGGGCCTCTGGGGCGGCGAAGTGGGAGAAAATGTGCAGTTGGGGTTGCATTGTGGGGGAAAGTGGGGTAACTTCGCGGCAGCGAGCCGTGGTGGAGGAGCTCCTCCCACTCCTCCACCGCGGCTCGATCTACTTGATTGGAGCCTCCCACGATGGCTTTCCGCGGCACCTTCGACCACACCCTCGACGCCAAGAACCGGCTCACCGTTCCGGCCCGCTATCGCGCGGCGCTGTCCGAGGGAGTGGTGCTGGCGATGCCCGTGGACCTGCAGCCCTACGTCGGCGTGTGGCGACCCACCGAGTACGAGCGCTACACCGAGCGCTCCTTGGCTGAGCTGCCGCCCCTCTCGCCGCGCCTGGCCGAGCTGGAGCGCTTCTTTTACGGCAGCTCGCACGACGTCGAGCTGGACGCGGCTGGGCGGATCATGGTGCCCGGCTTCCTTGGCGAGCACGCCAAGCTCGGCAAGGAGGTCGTTGTCGTCGGCGCGGGCGAGCGCCTGGAGCTGTGGGACAAGGCCGCTTGGGAGGCACACCGACCGGCGCTGCTCGGCAGCGTCGCAGAGATCACGGCGCGCGTTGACCATCCTGCTTGACATGACCTCCGTCCACATCCCGGTGCTCGCCGAGGAGCTGCTCGAGTTGCTCGACCCGCGCCCCGGCCGGATCGCCGTCGATTGCACTTTCGGTGGCGGCGGGCACGCGCGCATGGTCGCCGAGCGCCTCGGCCCCGAGGGCACGCTGATCGCGATCGACCGCGACCCGCTCGCCGAGGAGCGCTTCCTCGAGCTGGCCGAGGACGCCCCGTGCGCGACGCGCTTCCTGCGCGGCGGCTACGCCGAGGGTCTTCAGCTGCTGGCGGCCGAGGGCGTGCGCGCCGACATGGTCTACCTCGATCTCGGCATGTCCTCGATGCAGATCGACACTCGCGAGCGCGGCTTCTCCTACTCCTATGACGCGCCGCTGGACATGCGCATGGATCCGCGCCAGGAGCTCAGCGCGCGCGAGATCGTGGCCGAGTGGGACGAGCGACGCCTGGCGGCCACGCTGCGCGAGCTCGGCGAGGAGCGTCACGCCTCCCAGATCGCGCGCGCGATCGTGCGCGAGCGCTCGCGCACGCCGATCGAGACGACTCTCGCGCTGGTCGAGCTGATCGGCTCGGCGATCCCCGCCCCGGCGCGCTTCGGCGCCGGACACCCCGCCAAGCGCACCTTCCAGGCGCTGCGCATCGCCGTCAACGACGAGCTCGGACAGCTCGATCGCGCGCTGCCGCTCGCCTGGGAGCTGCTGGGCGAGGGCGGCGTGCTGGCCGCGATCGCCTTTCACTCGCTCGAGGACCGCCGCGTCAAGCGCTTCCTGGCCGAGCGTGCGCGCGGCTGCATCTGCCCGCCGGACCTGCCGGTGTGCGGTTGCGGGCGCGTGCCCGAGGCGGCGCTACTCACGCGCGGCGCGATCGTGCCCTCGGCACAGGAGATCGCGCACAACCCGCGCGCGTCCTCGGCTCGTCTGCGCGCCGCGGAAAAGCTGCTCGGCGACCGCACAGAACCACCAGGAGGTGAAGCATGACCCCGCCCGCTTCGGCCGTCGCCCCATCGGTCGGCCGTGCAGCCCCGCTGCCCAGGCGCGCGCCCGCACCGCGCCGCGCGCCCGCTCCCTCGCGCGCTCCGGCGCGTCACCCGCGGCGGATATCAGGCCCCGCCCGACCCACCGGCGCGGCACGTGCCGCGCGCCCGGCCAGGGCGCTCGCCCATACGCTGCCAAGGCCCGCGGCGCTGCTGGACCGTCTGATCCGCGGGCGCCTGTGGATCGGACTGCTCGCCTTCTCGCTGATCGGGATCGTCGCGATGCAGCTGGTCGTGCTCAAGCTCACAACCGACGTCGGGCGCACTTTGACCCGCCAAGCCTCGCTGCAGCGCGAAAACGCCCAGCTGGGGATCGAAGACTCGATGTACTCCGCCGAAACGCGCGTGGCCCCGCTGGCGGCGGCAGCCGGCATGACGCTTGCGCCTCCCGGCAGCGTGCACTTCGTACAGGCCGCCTCAGCCGACATCGCCCGCGCGGCCGCCGCGCTCGCCCAGCCGATCCAGCCCCACGAAGAAGCCGCGAGCGCTGCGCCCGAAACGAGCGAAACGTCCAGCGCAACCGGCGAAACTGCGACCGGCGAAACGACGAGCGCCGCGGCGATGACCGAACCGGCGAGCACGACCGAAAGCGGCTCCTCCGAAGCGTCGTCGAGCGCTCCCTCGGAAGCCTCCGAACCCTCGACCACGAGCGCGGGCGGTTAGCCGGTGGCGGTCGTCCAGCGCAGGGTGGGGATGCTGTTTGCGCTGTTCTTCGCGCTGCTCGCTGCTCGCCGCCGCGCGAGCCCTGTACTTGGGCGGTCCGCACGCCGGAGCGCTGCGCCGGGCGGCGCGCACCCAGCAGCTGACCAGCGAAACGGTGCCCGCTCAGCGCGGCACGATCACCGACCGCAACGGCGTCGCGCTGGCCATCTCAGAACCGGCCCAGGAAGTCACAGCCGACCCCTACCTGCTCAAACAGCCGCTCGCCGCCGCGCACGCGCTCGCGCCGCTGCTCGGCCTGACCCAAGCCCAGGTCTTGACCAAGCTGAGCGAGCACACGGGCTTTGTGTATCTCTCCCACGCGCTGCCCTACGCGGCGGCCCACAAGATCCTCGCGATGCGGCTGCCCGGCATCGAGGGCGCCCCGGTGATGCGGCGCGTCTACCCGCGCGGCACGCTCGCTGCCCAGCTGCTCGGGACAGTCGGCACCGAACACGAAGGCGCCGGGCGCCTCGGCTTGGAGTATTCGCTGAACTCGCTGCTGGCCGGGCAGGCCGGGCAGAGGCACGTAGTCAGCGACGCCAAGGGACAGCCGGTCTCGATCGCCGAAACGCGCCACGAGCGCCCGGGCGCCACGGTCTCGCTGACGCTCGACGCCAACATCCAGCAGCGCGCCGAAGACGTGCTCAGCGCGGTCGGCAAGGTCTTTCAGCCGAAGGACTCCACCGCGATCGTGATGGATCCGCGTACGGGCGCGATCCTCGCGATGGCCAACTGGCCGCTGGTCAACGCCAACGATCCGGGCGCCAAAGCGGTCGAAGCGCTGCAGAACCGCGCTGTCAGCTTCGACTACGAACCGGGCTCCACGTTCAAGGCGGTGGTCGTCTCCGGGGCGCTGCAGGAAGGCCGCATAACGCCGCAGACCGGCTTTGAAATCCCCGATCAGATCGAACTGGGCGGGCGCACGATCCACGACGACACAGAACACCCCGGCGAGTCGCTGACGACCTCGCAGATCCTCGCCCAATCGAGCAACGTGGGGGCGATCAAGATCGGGCTGCTGGAGGGTCGCGAAAAATTCAACTCGTGGGTGCACCGCTTCGGCTTCGGCGCGCCGACCGGCAGCAAGCTGCCCGGCGAAGAACGGGGCGCGACGCTGCCGCTGGACAAATACTCGGGCTCCTCGATGGGCAACCTGCCGATCGGCCAGGGCGAGCTGGTCACGCCGATCCAGATGGCCACGGCGTACTCGGCGATCGCCAACGGCGGCATCCTGCGCCCGCCGCACATCGTCGACGAAGTCGACGGGCGCCGCGTCCCAGGGCCGGCCGGCAAGCGGATCGTCTCGCCGAGCACCGCAGCCGATCTGCGCGAGATGCTCAAGGGCGTGCTCGCGCCCGGCGGCACCGCCAGCGAGGTCTCGATTCCCGGCTACCAGCTGGCGGGCAAGACCGGCACCGCTTCGAAGATCGACCCGCAGACCGGCGAATACTCAAAAAGCGCCTACGTCGCCTCCTTCGTGGGCTTCGCGCCTGCGTCAGACCCCAAGCTGTTGTGCGCGGTGATCATCGACGAACCGCAGACCGGCTCGATCTACGGCGGTGTCGTCGCGGCGCCCGCGTTCGGCCAGATCATGGAATTCGCCCTGCCCTACCTGGGCATCGGGCCCGGCTAGGCGCGCTTGCCCCGCGGTTCGCGCGTGAGGCACGCGGGGATCCCAATCTCAGCGCGGCGGTCCCCTCTGGCGTGGGCCCTAGACTCTCGGTCCTTGCCAACGCGGGGCGCAAAGCCATGAAGTTCGACGAGTTGACGGCCGCCGAGATCCCCGGACTGCGGTCGGTCTCACCGTACCCGGAGGGGCTTGAGATCTCCACGCTCGCCTACGACAGCCGCGAGGTCGCGCCCGGCAGCCTGTTCTTCTGCGTGAGTGGCCACGAGCGCGACGGTCACGAGTTCGCCGCCGGCCGCGCTTGCCGCGGGGGCGCTCGCGCTGGTCGTGGAGCGCCCGCTCGGCCTGCACGCGCCGGAGATCGTCGTCGAGTCCGCGCGCGCGGCGATGGGTCCTTTGGCGGCGCGCTTCAACGGCGACCCCACGCGCGAGCTGAAGGTGGTGGGCGTGACCGGCACCAACGGCAAGACCACCACCGCCCATCTCGTGCGCGCGCTGCTGCAGGCCGGCGGCGAGCGTTGCGGGCTGCTCGGCACGGTCGGCTCGCTGGTCGCCGGCTCGGAGCGGCCCGCCTTGCGCACGACCCCGGAGGCGATCGACCTGCAGGCCGACTTCAGGGCGATGCTCGACGGCGGCGAGCGTTATTGCGCGATGGAGGTCTCCTCGCACGCGCTCGCGCTCGGGCGCACCGACGGCACGCGTTTCAGCGTCGCCGTGTTCACCAACCTCACCCAGGATCACCTCGACTTCCACCCGACGATGGAGGACTACTTCCAGGCCAAGCGGCGCCTGTTCGAGTCGCCCGCGACGAAGGTCGATCAAACCTCGACGACCCCTACGGCAGGCGCCTGGCGGGCGAATTGGAGGGGGCCGTCACCTTTGCGATCGACACGCCCGCCGACTACCAGGCTCGGGATGTCGTCGTCGATCTCGCCGGCTCGCGCTTTCGGCTGTGCACGCCGGCCGGCGAGCGCTCGCTCTCGCTGCCGCTGCCGGGGCGCTTCAACGTCGCAAACGCGCTTGGCGGCGCTGGCGGCGGTGCACTCGCTGGGCGTCGATCTGGACACGCTCGTGGCAGCGTTGGAGCGAGGGGTCCGCGTGCCCGGTCGCGTCGAGCGGGTCGACGCGGGCCAGGACTTTGCGGTGCTCGTCGACTACGCCCACACCCCCGACTCCTTGGCGAACGTGCTCGGCACCGCGCACGAAGTCGGCGAGCGACGTGTCATCTGCGTGTTCGGGGCGGGGGGAGACCGCGACCGCGGCAAGCGCCCGCTGATGGGGGAGATCGGCGCGCGTCTGGCAGATGTGCTGATCGTCACCTCCGACAATCCACGCTCTGAGGACCCGGAGGCGATCATCGCCGAGATCATGCGCGGGGCGAAGTCCGCTACGCGCCCGCCCGGTGCACCGCCGGTCGCCTGCGAGGTCGATCGCCGCGCCGCCATCGAGCGCGCGGTCGCGCTCGCCGAGGAGGGCGACGTGCTCGTGATCGCGGGCAAGGGCCACGAGCAGGGCCAGGAGTTCGCCGGGGGCGTGAAGCTGCCGTTCGACGATGTGACGGTCGCTCGCGAAGCGCTGGGCGCGCGGGTCGGCTGATGGGGCGCATCCTGATCGGCGGCACGGCCGCTCTGCTCATCTGCATCTTCCTCAGCCCGAAGTTCATCGAGTTCCTGCGCAACCGCGAGTTCGGCCAGCAGATCCGCGAGGACGGGCCCCAGGGCCACCACGAGAAGGCGGGGACGCCGACGATGGGCGGGATCATCATCTTCCTGGCGATCTCGATCCCGTATCTGATCCTGACCGACTTCGAATGGCGCTCGGTCGGGGTGTTCGGGACCGCGATCGCGTGTGCGCTGCTGGGCTTCGCCGACGACTACACAAAGCTCGTCAAGCGCCGCTCGCTCGGCCTGCGCGGGCGCACCAAGCTGGCGGTGACGATCGCGATCTCGCTCGGCCTGTGGTACATCGCCAGGCACGAGGCCGATCTGGCGCCGACGTTGCGCTTGCGCTTCGTCGACTACCAGGTCGATCTGGGCATCTTCTATCCGGTGCTGATCTACCTGGTGGTGGCCGGCACGACCAACGCGGTCAACCTCACCGACGGCCTGGACGGCCTGGCGGCGGGGTGCGGCGCGATCGTGCTGCTCGCCTATATCGGCATCACCTTCATCGCCGAAGACTTCGACATGGCGATGCTCGCCGGCGCGCTCGTCGGGGGCTGTATCGGCTTTCTGTGGTTCAACGCGTTCCCGGCCACGATCTTCATGGGCGACACGGGCTCGCTGGGGATCGGCGGCGCGATCGCGGGCCTTGCCGTGATGACCAAGACAGAGATCTTGCTGATCCTGTTGGGCGGGATCTTCGTGATCGAGGCGCTGTCGGTCGTGATCCAGGTGATCTCCTTTCAGATGACGCGAAAGCGGGTGTTCCTGATGGCGCCGATCCACCACCATTTCGAGCTGAAGGGGTGGTCTGAGACGAAGATCATCCTGCGCTTTTGGATCGTCGCCGCGATCTGTTGCGCGATCGGCTTCACGATCTACCGGCAGAGCCTTGGCTGATCGCGCCCGCCCCGCGTGGGAGGGGCGGACGAGGTGAGTAGCCGACCCGAGATCCCGCCCGGTCCCTATCTGGTCGTCGGCCTGGCGCGCTCGGGGGTCGCGGCCGCGCTCGCGCTGCACGCGCCGCGGCGAGCAGGTGATCGGCGTGGACGCGGGCGAGCCGCGGGACCTTGAGCCGCTGCGAGACGCCGGGATCGAGCTGCATCTGAACGATTCGGGGCTGGACCTGCTCGACGGCGTCGGCGCGCTCGTCAAGAGCCCTGGTGTGCCGGCCCAGGCGCCGCTCGTGGCACAGGCGCGCGCGCGGGGCGTCTGCGTGATCGGCGAGCTGGAGCTGGCGTGGCGCATGCTGGCGAACGAATTCATCGCGGTCACGGGCACCAACGGCAAGACGACCACGGTCGAGCTGATCGGCCACATCCACCGCGAGGCCGGCCTGCCGGTCGTCGTCGCCGGCAACGTCGGCTTGGCGCTCAGCTCGCTCGTCGGCGAGATCGCCGCGGCGTGACGATCGTGTGCGAGGCGTCCTCCTTTCAGCTCGAAGACACGCTCGCGTTCGCGACCCGAGGCGGCGGTGCTGCTCAACGTCTCACCCGACCATCTCGATCGCCACGGCACGCTCGAGGCCTACCAGCGGCGAAGCTGCGAGCTCTTCGCGCGCCAGGGACCCGGGGATGTCGCGGTCGTGCCGCTGCGGGCTTCGAGCGTCGGCGACGCTGCCGGGCGAGGCGCGGCGGGTGAGCTTCGGCGTCGAGCCGGGCGTCGGAGCTCTCGCAGCGCGCGACGGACATGCTCTGCTGGGAAGAGCGACCGCTGATCGCCGCGAGCGAGCTGTCGCTGCGCGGGCGCCACAACGTGCAGAACGCGATGGCCGCCGCCGCGGTGTGCCTGGCGCGCGGCGTCGATGCGCGAGGCGGTGACGGCCGGCCTGCGCAGTTTCCCGGGCGTGCCGCATCGCTTGGAGGAGATCGCGCGCCTCGATGGCGTGCTCTACGTCAACGACTCCAAGGCCACGAACGTCGCGAGCACGCTCGTGGCGCTCGCGGCGATGGCGAACTGCGCGCCGGCAAGGCGCCGGGCGTGCACCTGATCCTGGGCGGACAGGGCAAGGGCCAGGATTTCTCCGCGCTGGCCCCGGCGCTCGCGGGGGGCTGCAGGGCGGTGTATCTGATCGGTGAGGACGCTCCGGTGATCGCCGCCGCCGTGCGCGACGCGGGCGTCGCGGTGCATGAGTGCGTGGATCTGGAGCGGGCCGTGGCGGCGGCGAGCGCCGCGGCCAAGCCGGGCGAGATCGTGCTGCTCTCGCCGGGGTGTGCGAGCTTCGATCAGTTTCGCGACTACGAAGCGCGCGGCGAGCGCTTGCGCGAGTTGGTGCTCGGAGAGTAGACCCCGCCTGCCGGTGCGGGCGCCCACGGGCCGCGCGATCGGCGAGAAAGCGTGCAGGCATCCGTGCAAGCGCGTCGAAGTGAGCCCTGATGGCCGCAGTCGCACGGCGCTCTACAGCTACCGCTAACCGCAAATCCTCTTCGCGCGCCAAGGCCGCGACGCAGACGCTCGAGCAGCGCATCCTCGTGACGGCGACGCTTTGCCTGCTCGCGTTCGGCGCGGTCATGGTCTACAGCTCCTCCTCGGCGAGCACGCTGCTTGAAGGCCGGGGCTCGGGCACGAGCTATCTGATCAAGTTCGTGATCTACGGTGGGCTGGGGTTGGGCTTGATGCAGTGGCTGGCCCGCGACGGGGTCGCGCGCGTGCAGAGCCTGGTCGGGCCGATGCTCGCCGTGTCCTTCGTGCTGGTCCTGGCGGTGCACATCCCGCACGTGGGTGTGAGCGTGAACGGCGCGCGCCGCTGGATCGGCAGCGGGCCGCTGCAGTTCCAGCCCTCGGAGCTCTTGAAGCTCTCGCTCGCGCTGTATGCGGCCGCGCTGCTGGCGCGCCGCCCGCAACGGGTGCTCGACCTGCGCGATCTGCTCAAGCCGCTGCTGTACGTGGCGGGGGCAGGGTGCGTGCTGGTCGCCACCCAGCCGGACCTGGGGACCGCGATGGTGATCGCTTTCACGACGTGCGCGCTGCTGGTGGCGGCGGGCATCCCGGCGCGCAACCTGGCGATCATCGGCGGCTGCACGTTTGCGGTGGTGGCGCTTGTATGCGATCGCGCGGCCCTATGAGCGCGCGCGCCTGACCTCGTTCGTGAACCCGTGGGCGCACGCGTCGGGAAGCGGCTTTCAAGCGGTCCAGGGGCAGATCGCGATCGGCTCGGGCGGGCTGTTCGGCGTCGGGCCCGGGGCAGTCGGTGCAGAAGATCTTCTACCTGCCCGAGGCGCACACCGACTTCATCCTGGCGGTCATCGGCGAGGAGCTCGGCGTGGTGGGGATGTTCGCGGTGCTGTTCCTGTACGGGCTGATCGCCTACGCGGGCCTGCGCGTGGCCAAGGCCGCCCGCAGCCTGCACAGCGCGCTGATCGCGGTCGGGATGACTTGCTTGATCGTCTCCCAGGCGCTGCTCAACGTGTTCGCGGTGTTGGGGCTCGCGCCGCTGACGGGGGTGCCGCTGCCGCTGGTCTCCTATGGCTCGAGCAGCATGATCGTGACGCTCGCCGCGATGGGGCTGTTGATGAACGTGGCGGCCGGCGGGACCGCGCACATGCGCGCGCTGGACGCTCCGACGCGCCGGCGCTCCTCGGCGGGGAGGCGCGCGAAGACCTCTGAGAGCGGCTCGGAGCGCCCGACGCGAAGGGTTGCCGACGCGAGCGGGCGCGAACAGGCACGATGGGGCCGTGAGCGCGAGCCGCCAAGAAGATCGCGATAGCCGCCGGAGGGACGGCCGGGCACGTGATCCCGGCGTTGATGGTGGCCGACGCGCTGCGCGCTGAGGGCGCGCAGGTGACGTTCATAGGCGGCGAGCGCGCGGAGGCGCAGCTCGTGCCGCAGGCCGGCTATGAGCTGCGTGCGATCGGCGTCGAAGGGCTCTCGCGGGCCAACCCGCTCAAGGCTGCGCGCGGGTTGGCGCGCGCCGCGCGCGCGACGCTCACGGCGCGCTCGCTGCTGGGCGAGCTCGCGCCCGGACGCGGTGATGGGGGGCGGCGGCTACGTGGCCGGGCCGGTCGGTCTGGCGGCGCTCAGCAGGCGCGTGCCGCTTGTGCTGACCGAGGCCGACAGCCACCTGGGTCTCACCAATCGCGCGCTTGCGCCGCTGGCCAAGGCGCGTGTGCTTGTCGTTCCCGATCGAGGGCCGCGAGGGCGGGCGCTACCGCTTGACGGGCAGACCGGTGCCGCCGCCGAATGCCGAGCGCGCCGGCGCGCGCGAGCGGTTCGGGATCGCCGCGGATGAGCTTTGCGTGCTCGTGTTCGGCGGCTCGTTGGGTTCGCGCTCGGTCAACCAGGCGGCGCTTGGCGCTTTCGCCTCGGGCGCCTTTCACGTGCTGCACGTGTGCGGGCGCCGCGACTATCCCGAGCTCTCCCAGCGGCCGCTGCCGCCGGGGTATGACCTGCGCGAGTATCTCGACGTGGAGGAGTTCGGGCAGGCGCTCGCCGCCAGCGATCTGGCGGTCGCGCGCGCGGGCGGCTCGGTGTTCGAGATCGC
This sequence comes from uncultured Solirubrobacterales bacterium, assembly GCA_963753145.1. Lineage (GTDB taxonomy): Bacteria > Actinomycetota > Thermoleophilia > Solirubrobacterales > Solirubrobacteraceae > Palsa-744. The sequence continues at coordinate 1,157,531 of CAVWAX010000001.1, read as the reverse complement.
CGCGCACGGCCTGCCGGCGATCCTCGTTCCCTATCCCCATGCGGCGGCCGACCACCAGAGCACCAACGCGCGCTGGATGGCCGACGCGGGCGCCGCGATCGTGATCGAGGATGGCGAGCTGAGCCCGGCGCGCTTGGCGCGCGAGGTCGCGGCGCTGCTGGCCAATCCGGCGCGCCTGGCGACGATGGCGAGCGCCTCGGCGCGCCTGGCGCGACCCGGGGCCGCGCGGGAGATCGCCGAGATCGTGTTGGCGGCGGCACGATGAGCGCCCGACCGTGGGCTGGGCGGCGGATCCATTTCGTCGGCGTCGGGGGCGCGGGTATGAGTGGATATGCGCGTGCCGCTCACGCGTTGGGGGCGAGCGTGTCGGGCTCGGACAGAACTTCGTCGTCCTATCTGCGTGCCTTGCGTGATGAAGGGGTGCTCGATGCCCAGATCGGCCACGCCGCCGCGAACGTCCCGCCGGGCGCCGATGTCGAGCTGGTCCATTCGAGCGCGATCGCGGCCGAGAACCCCGAGCGCAGTGGCGGCCGCCGAGCGGGGCTTGGCCGACCGTCCTCGCGCCGCGCTGCTCGGCGAACTGAGCGCGATGCGCCGCACGATCGCGGTCGCCGGCGCGCACGGCAAGACGACAACCTCCGCGATGCTCGTGCATATCCTCGGGGCCGCGGGCCTCGATCCGGGTTGGCTGGTGGGCAGCTCTGTCGGCGCGGGCTTGGAGAACTCGCACTGGAGCGAGGGCGAGTGGCTGGTGATCGAGGCGGACGAGTCCGACCGCTCGATGCTCAGCCTGGAGGTGGAGATCGCGGTGCTCACCAACGTCGAGCTCGACCACCATGCGACATTCGCGACGCTGGAGGAGCTGCGCGAGGCGTTCCGCGAGTTCCTGGCGGGCGCGCCGCGTGCGGTGATCTGGGATCGAGCCGATCTGCGCGAGCTGCGCGAGGGTCCCGCCGTCTACTACGACCTGTCCGATTGGCGCCCGTTCGCGGAGGGCTCCATGTTTGCGTGGCGCGGGCACGAGGTCCGGTTGGGCGTGCCGGGCGCTCACAATGCGCTCAATGCGGTCGGGGCGCTTGAGGCCGCCAAGCTCGCCGGTGCAGATGCCGAGCTGTCGATCGCGGGCCTCGCAGGCTTCGGCGGGGCGGGCCGGCGCTTTCAGCGCCTTGGCCAGAGCGCGGGCGGGGCGGTGGTGTATGAGGACTACGCGCACCACCCGACGGAGATCGCGGCGACGCTCGCGGCCGCGCGCACGCTTGGCCCCGAGCGCCTGGTGGCGGTGTTCCAGCCGCACCTGTACTCGCGCACCGAGCTGTTGGCCGATCAGTTCGGTGCGGCGCTCGCGCAAGCCGATGTGGTTGTGGTGCTCGACGTGTATCCGGCGCGCGAGCGCGCCGAGGACCATCCGGGCGTGAGCGGCTTGACGCTCGTGCGCGCCGCCGAAGCACACGCCGAAGGGCGCCCGGTGCTGTGGGCGCCCGGCTTCGAAGAGGCCGAAGCGGCGCTGGGCGAGTTGCTCGAAGAGGGCGACCTGTGTGTGGTGATGGGCGCTGGCGATGTCGATCTTCTCGCGCGCTCGTTGGTGAGCGCATGAGCCGGGTCTCGCCGAAGACGATGCCCTCGATCGTGGAGCGCGATTTCCCGTTGCGGCGGATGGCGACGATCCGCACCGGCGGCGATGCCGAGTATTTCGCGCGCGCGGGCTCCGGCGCCCAGTTGCGCGAGCTGCTGGCGTGGGCCGGCGCGATCGAGGCTCCGGTGGCGGTCGTCGGCTCGGGCTCGAACCTGCTGATCGCCGACGAGGGGGTCGCGGGACTGGTGCTCAAGCTCGATCGCAAGCTGGCGTTGATCGGCCATCAGGGCCAGCGCATGGTGTGCGGCGGCGGCGCACGACTGCCCTCGGTCAGCGCTCGCGCCGCCCAGGCCGGGCTCTCGGGGATCGAGTTCGGCGTGAACATCCCCGGCAGCGTCGGTGGCGCGGTGAGGATGAACGCCAACGCCTACGGCGGGCGCTTGGCGGACACGCTCGAGTGGGTCGAGATCGTCAGCGCGCATGGCAGCGAGCGTCGTGTGCCCGAGCAGCTCGGCTTCGGCTATCGCCACTCCAACCTCGGCGCGGGCGAGATCGTGGCGCGCGCCTCGTTCCTGCTCTCCCCGGCGCCGGTGGAGCAGGTCAAGGCGAGGATCGCCGAGCTGCGCACGGCCCGCCACGAAGCTCAACCGCAGGGGATCAAGACGTTCGGCTCGACCTTCAAGAACCCCGATGACCCGGCGGCCGGCGGGCGCAGCGCGGGCCTGCTGCTCTCCGAGGCGGGCTGCAACGGCTTGAGCGTGGGCGGCGCGCGTTTTGCGCCCAAGCACGCCAACTTCATCGAGAACACCGGCGAGGCCACGACGGCGGACGTGATCGCACTGATGGCCGAGGGCAGGCGCCTGGTCTCAGAGCGCTTCGGCGTGGAACTGGAGCCCGAGGTTCAGACGCTCGGAGCCGTGCGCTTCCCCTGGGTCTCGTAGCGCTCGGCGGCGTCGCGCAAGATCGCGAGCATCGCCGGCGTGGCGGGGCTGAGGCGCGCGTCGCTGGGCGCCGCGGCTGTGACCTGGCGCAGCGGCGGGCTGGGCGCGAGTGCGCGGATCGCGATGTCCTCGCGCACCACCGAGAGGGCAAGCTCGGGGATCAGCGCGACGCCGACGCCGGCCGCGACGAGGCCCTGGACAGTCTGGTAGTCGTCGCTTTCGAAGGACACGTTCGGCTCGAAGCCGGCGGCGTGACAACTGCGCACGACGTGGCGCGCGCATGGACTCTCGCGCGAGGTCTGGATCCACGCCTCGCTCGCGTAGGTCGGCCAGCCGCAGCCCGCTCTTGTGCGCCAGTGGGTGGGCGCCGGGGAGCGCCAGGTACATCGGGTCGGCCAGCAGCTCGACGCGCTCCAACCCCTCCTGACCGACCGGCTCGCTCGAACTCGAACAGCAGCGCGAGGTCGAACTCCCCGGCGCGCAGGCGCGGCTCGATCTCCTCGGGCTCGCCCTCGGCGAGCGTCAGCTCGACGTCGGGGTAGGCGGCGCGGAAGGTCGCGATCGCAAGCGGCATCAGCGTCGCTCCGGCGGTCGGGAAGGAGGCCATCCGCAGCCGCCCGGCGCGTAGACCGGCGATCGCCGAGAGCTCTGACTCGGCGGCCTCCAGGCGCGCGAGGATCCCTTCGGCGTGCTCGACCAGGGCGTGACCGGCGGGCGTCACGCGCACACCCCTTGCGTGGCGCTCGAGCAGCGTCATCCCCGTTTCGGCCTCGAGCGTGGCGACCTGCTGTGAGACCGCCGACTGGGTGTAGGAGAGGGCGTCGGCGGCGGCCGAGAACGACCCTTGCCGCGCCACCTCGACCAGCACCCTGAGTCGTCCCACGTTCAACATTAGCTGTCCTTATAGCTCAGATAATGGATTTCACTGGTACTGATGGCAGGTGCGTGGAACCCTGTTGGAGAACTTCAAGCGAAACGCACAACAGAAAAGAGCTGAGCATGTCCGCCAACATCATCATCTCCTACGACGGAACCAACAACGAGGACGACGCTGTCGCGCTCGGCCGGGTGTTCGCGGCCGCCGGCGCCGAGGTGTCCCTCGCCTACGTGCGCCACGCCCCCGAGGAGGAGGCGAGCCGCGAGATCCTGGCCCAGCACGAGGCCGAAGTCCTATTGGGGCGCGGCGCCGAGCTGCTCGGTCAAGACGCGCCTCGCCACGTGATCACCGACCGCTCCACGCCCGAGGGCCTCAGCAAGCTGGCCGCCCAGAACGGCGCCGACATGGTCGTGTTCTGCTCGGACTCGCACACGGCGCGCGGTCACATCGGCGTCGGCAACTCCGCGCAGCGACTGCTGAGCGGCGGTAGCGTCGCCGTAGCGATCGCGCCTGCCGGGTTCGCTCTCAGCGGCGCCGGCCAGGTCAGCCGCGTCGGCGTGGTCGGCGACGACAGCGCCGCGCAGACCGCCCAGGAGCTGGCGGGCGCGCTTGGCGCCGAGGTGGGTGGCGCCGGCGATTCCGGCGTCGAGCTGCTGGTCGTCGGCTCGCGCCCGGAGGCCGAGCCGGGTCGCGTGTCGATCAGCGCGGCGAGCGAGAACCTGATCGAGAACGCCGCCGCGCCCGTGCTGGTGCTCGCGCACGGCAAGGCGCTCTCCTTCCCGGGCGCCAGCCTCGCCGCCTAGCGGCGGCGCGTAGCGCTCATCGAGTGAGCCACCTCGCGCGCACATAGCGCGCGAGGGCTTGCCCGAAGTCGAGCGAGCCGCCGATCAGGTGGCCGAGCGGGCCGGTCCAAAGCCAGCGCTCCAGACGCTGGGCTGGGCGTGCGGGGGCAGTCATCGCCGCGCACGGTATCGTGGCAGCCGTGTCAGCGGCCCTGAAGACAACCGTCACCGAGCTGCCCGAGTCGCGCGTGCGCGTGCTCGTGGAAGTACCGCCCACCGAGATCGAGGCTGCGCCTGGAGCGCAAGGCGCGCCAGCTGGGGCGCGAAATGAGGATCCCCGGCTTTCGTCGCGGCAAGGTGCCGGCGCCGCTGGTGATCCAGAAGGTGGGTCGCGAGGTCGTGCTCGAGGAAGCCGTCCGCGACACGCTCGGCAACTGGTATTCCGACGCGATCGACACGGCCGGCATCGTGCCGGTCGGCGACCCCAAGCTCGACCTCTCAGACCTGCCCGCGGAGGGCGCGGCGCTGGAGTTCTCGATCGAGATCGGCGTACTGCCTTCGGCCACGCTCGGCGACTACAAGGGCCTGGAGGTCGGCAGGCGCGAGGCAACGGTCGCGCAGGAGGCGATCGACGCGGAGATCGACGGGCTGCGCGAGCGCCTCGCGCGCCTGGAGACGGTCGAGCGGGCCGCCGAGACGGGTGATTTCGTGGTGGTCGATTACGTCGGATCGATCGGCGGCGAGCCCTTCCAGGGCGGCGAAGGACGCGACCAGCTCGTGGAACTCGGCTCGGGCAACCTGATCCCCGGCTTCGAGGAGGGATTGGCCGGCGCCGGCGCTTCTGAGACACGCACGATCGACCTATCCTTCCCTGTCGACTATCCCAACCAGGAGCTCGCCGGCAAGGACGCGAGCTTTGAGGTCACCGTCAAGGAGGTCAAGCACAAGCGCCTGCCCGACGTTGACGAGGACTTCGCGATCGACATGGGCTTCGATTCGGTGGACGAGTTGCGCGAGGACATCAGGACGCGCCTGAGCGAGGCCGAGGAGGGGCGCGTGGACTCTGAGTTTCGCGAGGCCGCGCTCGACGCCGCCGTGGCCGCCGCTCAGGTGCAGACGCCCGAGACGCTGGTGCAGGCCAAGGCGCGAGAGATGTGGGATCGGATGCTGCACACGCTCTCCCACCGGGGTATTTCGCGTGAGGCTTACCTGAAGATCACCGGCCGCGAGGAGCAGGAGATGATCGCCGAGCTCGAACCCGAGGCGGCGCAGTCGCTGCGCCGCGAGGCGGTGATCGCAGCTGTCGTCGAGGCCGAGGGGATCGGCGCGAGCGAGCAGGACGTGCTCGAGGCGCTCGCCCCGACGGCCGCGCGCGAGGGCAGCGAGCCGAGCGAGATGCTGGCGGAGCTTCAGAAGTCCGGGCGCATCGAGGACGTGCGCGAGGATCTGGCGGCGCGCAAGGCCGTCGAGTTGATCGCCGCGCAGGCCAAGCCGATCCCCTTGGAGCAGGCCCAGGCGCGCGAGAAGCTGTGGACGCCCGAGTCCGAGGAGCAGGAGGCGGCCGGAGGCGAGCCGGCGGCGGCACGACTTTGGACACCGGAGCGCTAGCCTATGGGTGCGCTCCCACAAAGGCTCCCGGGTCTTGACTCGAGGAGTTCTTGTGAAGGAATCCGGCCCGTAAAGCGAAACTGAAGCGAGGACCATGAGCCCACTTGTCCCAATGGTGGTTGAGCAGACCTCGCGAGGCGAGCGCGCGTTCGACATCTACAGCCGTCTGCTCAACGAGCGGATCATCTTTCTCGGCACCCCGGTCGACGATCAGATCGCCAACCTGATCGTCGCGCAGCTCCTACACCTGGAGTCCGAGGACCCCACCAAGGATGTCTCGCTGTACATCAACTCGCCGGGCGGCTCGGTCTACGCGGGCCTTGCGATCTACGACACGATGCAGTTCATCAAGCCCGACGTGCAGACGATCTGCGTCGGCATCGCGATGTCGATGGGCGCGCTGCTGCTGGCCGGCGGCGCGCAGGGCAAGCGCATGGCGCTGCCCAACGCGAAGATCCTGATCCACCAGGTCTCATCGAGCTTTCAGGGACAGGCGACCGACATCGAGATCCACGCCAAGGAGATCATCGACGTGCGCAAACGTCTCGATGAGATCATCGCCAAGCACACCGGCAAGAAGCTGGAGCAGGTCTCCAAGGACACAGAGCGCGATTACTTCATGAGCTCGGAGGAGGCCAAGGAGTACGGCATCATCGACAGGGTCATCTCCGAGCACTAAGCACCATGGCCCGCCCGACAGACTCAAACGAGCAGCTCCTGTGCAGCTTCTGTGGCAAGTCCCAGCGCCAGGTCAAGAAGCTGATCGCCGGGCCAGGCGTCTACATCTGCGACGAGTGCATCGATCTCTGCAACGAGATCATCGACGAGGAGCTCGCCGCCCCGCCCGCGTTCGACCTGGAGAACCTGCCCAAGCCACGCGCGATCTACGACGTGCTCGACGAGTACGTCGTCGGCCAGGAGGCTTCCAAGCGTACGCTTTCGGTCGCGGTCTACAACCACTACAAGCGCGTGCAGATGATGCAGTCCGAGGAATCGGACATCGAGCTGCAGAAGTCCAACATCCTGCTGCTAGGCCCCACCGGCTGCGGCAAGACGCTGCTCGCGCAGACGCTCGCGCGGATCCTGAACGTGCCGTTCGCGATCGCCGACGCCACCGCGCTGACCGAGGCCGGCTACGTCGGCGAGGACGTCGAGAACATCCTGCTCAAGCTGATCCAGGCCGCCGACTACGACGTCAAGAAGGCCGAGACCGGGATCATCTACATCGACGAGGTCGACAAGATCGCGCGCAAGGCCGATAACCCCTCGATCACCCGCGACGTCTCTGGCGAGGGCGTCCAGCAGGCGCTCTTGAAGATCCTCGAGGGCACCCAGGCCTCGGTGCCGCCCCAGGGGGGGCGCAAGCATCCCCACCAGGAGTTCCTGACGATCGACACGACCAACATCCTGTTCATCTGCGGCGGCGCGTTTGCTCACCTGGACAAGGTGATCGAGCGGCGCATCGGCCACAACGGCCTCGGCTTCGCCGCCTCGATGAAGACCAAACAGGAACGCGACACGGGGGAGATCTTCGAGAACTGTCTGCCCGAGGACCTGATCGAGTACGGCTTGATCCCCGAGTTCATCGGCCGCCTGCCGGTGATGAGTGCCGTGCACCAGTTGACACGCGAGGACCTCGTCTCGATCCTCACCGAGCCGCGCAACGCCCTGGTCAAGCAGTTCCAGCGCTTCTTCTCCTTCGACGGGATCGAGCTCGTGTTCGCTGAGGATTCGCTGCAGGCGGTTGCCGAGAAGGGGCTGGAGCGGGAAACGGGCGCGCGCGGATTGCGCTCGATCATCGAGGAGATCCTGCTCGAGGTTCAGTTCGAGCTGCCCTCGCGTCGCGACGTCAAGAAGTGCGTCGTGACTCGCGACACGGTCGAGAAAGGCACGACCCCGACGCTCGTCACCGAAGCCGTCGCCGAGGAGCCGAGCGAGCGCTCGCTGCGCGAGGAGTCGGCGTAGCGACCATGCACGACGAGTACCGCGTGCAGGTGCGCACGGAGTCCGCGCGCGCCTTCATCTCCGCCATGAAGCAGCTGCAGTCCGCCGAGCCGGGCGCTTCGGCGCCGCGCTTGGCGGTGACCCACGAGCACGACCATGTGTTTCTCTATGCCGATTCGCAAGCGGCGGCCGAGCACGGCAGCGATCTCGCGCGCCGCGCGCTGGCAGAGGACTCGATCGAGGGACAGGTCAGCGTCTGGCGCTGGCATCCGCTCGAGGAGCGTTGGGAGGACGCGGCGGCGCCCTTGCCCGCCGACACGCAGCAGCGCGAGGCCGAGCACGCGCGCCTGGAGCAGACCGAGACCGAAGAGTCCGAGCAGGCCGGCGAACCGGAGTGGGAGGTGTACATCACCGTCCCCACCCACCATGACGCGCGCGAGTTCGCGGCGCGTCTGCGCGGCGAGGGCATTCCCGTCAACCAGCGCTGGCGCCATCTGCTGGTTGGCGCCAACGACGAGGACGACGCCGCGGCGCTCGCCGAGCGGTTGCGCAGCGAGGCCCCGGCGGGCAGCGAGCTGCACGCTCAGGGCAACGGGTTGCAGTACTGGCGCATGCTTCACCCCTATGCCTATCTGGGCGGCATGGGCAACTGAGCCGCCGCGGCTCGGAGGACCGGCCGCCGGCTCCTCGCCGGCCGGCCTTACACTCACGCTCCCATGAGTGAGCGCATCGCAGAGTTGACCGAGCGGACCCGCTTCGAGCCCGCGGAGGTCGAGTCACGCATCACCGAGCGCTGGCTCGCAAGCGGCCTGTTTCACCCGCCCGCCGAGGGCGAGGGCGCCGCCAACTACTCGATCGCGATCCCGCCGCCGAACGTGACCGGCTCGCTGCACATGGGCCACGCGCTCAACGGCTCGATCCAGGATGCCTTGATCCGCTACCACCGGATGCTCTCGGTCGGCGCCGAGCCGCCCACCTACACCAAGTGGATCCTCGGCACCGACCACGCCGGCATCGCCACCCAGGCCCAGGTCGAGAAGGCGCTCGCCAAGGAGGGCACGAGCCGCCACGAGCTCGGTCGCGAGCAGTTCGTGGCGCGCGTGTGGGACTGGCGCGAGCATTACGGCCACACGATCGTCGAGCAGTTCAAGCGCCTGGGCGCCTCCTGTGACTACGACGAAGAGCGCTTCACGCTCGATGAGGGCTACGCCCGCGCGGTCGCCGAGGTGTTCGTGCGCATGTACGAGAAGGGGTGGATCTACCGTGACCGCTACATCGTCAACTGGGACCCGGGCAGCCGCTCGGCGATCTCAGACCTGGAGGTCGAGGAGCGCCGCGAGACCGACACTCTGTATTCGATCCGCTACGACCTGGAGGGCGGCGGCGATGTGACGATCGCCACGGTGCGCCCGGAGACGATGCTCGGCGACACCGCCGTCGCCGTGCACCCCGAGGACGAGCGCTACCGGGCGCTGGTCGGCCGCAGCGCGATCCTGCCGCTGGTCGGCCGTCACCTGCCGGTGATCGCCGACGAGTACGTGAAGATGGACTTCGGCACCGGCCAGCTGAAGATCACCCCGGCGCACGACCCCAACGATTTCGAGATCGGCGCGCGCCACGAGCTCGACCAGGTCTCGGTGATCGGCGAGGACGGCCGCATGAGCGCCGAGGCGGGAGAGCGCTTTGCGGGCCTCACGGTGATGGAGGCGCGCGAGGCTGTCGTCGCGGCGCTGCGCGAGGAAGGGCGGATCGTCGCCGAGGAGCCCTACGAGCACGAAGTCCCCTATTCGCACCGCTCCGGCCAGCGGATCGAGCCCTTGATCTCGCTGCAGTGGTTCATGGACATGACCGAGCTTGCCAAGCCGGCGATCGCGGCGGTGAGGGACGGTGAGGTGCGGATCGTGCCCGAGAACCACCGGCGCGTGTATCTCGACTGGATGGAGAACATCCGCCCGTGGTGCATCTCGCGCCAGCTGTGGTGGGGGCACCGGCTGCCGGTCTACTACTGCGAGACGTGCAGCCACGTCAACGTCGCTACGAGCGCGCCGGCGGCCTGCTCGGAGTGCGGTGGGCATCTGCGCCAGGAGGAGGACGTGCTCGACACGTGGTTCTCCTCGGCGCTGTGGCCGTTCGCGACGCTCGGCTGGCCCGATCAGACGCCCGAGCTGGCGGCCTTCTATCCCACCAACGTGCTCTCCACGGCGCGCGACATCCTGTTCCTGTGGGTGGCGCGGATGATCATGATGGGCATCGAGCTGACCGGCCAGGCGCCGTTCTCAGACGTCTACATCCACTCGGTCATCCAGGCGCCTGACGGGCGGCGCATGTCCAAGTCGCTCGGCACCGGCATCGACCCGCTGGATGAGATCGAGCGCCACGGCGCCGACGCCGTGCGCTTTGGCCTGCTGGCGATGTCCTCGACGCAGGACGTGCGCTACTCGGCCGAGAAGATCCAGCAGGGCCAGGCGCTTGCCAACAAGCTTTTCAACGCCACCCGCTTCGCGCTTCTGCGCGTGCACGCGAGCCTGGGGGCGCAGGCGGCCGAGGAGCTCGAGCCCGAGCCGATGCCCTGCACGGTCGAGGACCGCTGGATCCTCTCGCGCCTGGCGCAGATCGAGACCGACACGTGCGATCGGATCGAGGACTATGACTTCTCACACGCGGCGCTCGGGCTGTATGACTTCGTCTACGGCGAGCTGTGCGACTGGTATCTGGAGCTGGTCAAGCACCGGCTGCCCGATCTGGCTGTGGCCGACGCGGCCGGCGAGGACGCGCGCCCGCGCGAAATGCTCGCCGCGACGCTGCTGTTCGTGCTGCGGCGCACGGTTGCGCTCGCGCACCCGCTGATTCCGTTCGTGACCGAGGAGCTGTGGCGCTATCTGGACGGGTCTGGCCAGTTGCTGGCCGGCAGCTCCTATCCGCGCGTGGACGGAGACTTCGTCGACCTCGACGCCGAGGTCGAGATCGAGCGCGCGATCGAGGCCGTCGTGGCGGTGCGCGGCTGGCGCGACTCGGTCGGCGCGCGCGCGGGCGCGGTTATCTCCGCCCGCCTGGCGGCGCCCTGCTACGAGTCGACCAAGGAGCTGCGTGGCGCGGATGGCGCGGCTCAGCTGGAGCGAGTCCGTCCAAGGCGACGGGCCCGTGCCGCAAGCGGCGGTCGTGTCGATCGCTATCCCCGGCGGCAGCGTGGAGATCCTCTCGGCCGAGGGTCTGGACCTGCAAGCCGCCGAGCGCCGGCGCGCCGCGGCCCGCGAGAAGCTCGTCGCGGAGATCGAGCGCGTGCAGGCAAAGCTCGCCAAGCCGGGCTTCGTGGAGAAGGCGCCGCACAGCGTCGTCGCCGGCGAGCGCGAGCGCCTGGAGCGCCTGCGCGGGGAGCTCGACTCGCTGTGAGCGGCGCATGGAGCCCCGAGCGCGCCGAGCGTCACCTGCGCTCGCTGGAGCTGTTCGGGATGCGCTTCGGCCTGGACCGCATGCGGCGCATGATGACCGCGCTCGGCTCGCCCGAGCGTGGCTTTCAGACGATCCATGTGGTCGGCACCAACGGCAAGAGCTCGACCACGCGGATGATCGCGGCGATCCTGGCCCGCCATGGGTTGCGCACCGGCTGCTTTCTCTCGCCCCACCTGGTCTCCTACACCGAGCGGGTCCAGATCGACGAGCGCGACGTCGAGCGCGACGCCTTCGCCGCCGCCGTCGGTCGAGCGGCTCAGGCGGCCGAGCGCGTCAACCGCACGCTCGCCGAGGACGACCAGGTGACCCAGTTCGAGCTGCTGAGCGCCGCGGCGTTCTCCGAGCTGGCGCGCAGCGAGGTGCAGGTCGCCGTCGTCGAGGCCGGCTTGGGTGGCCGCTACGACGCGACGAACACGATCGACTCGACGGTTGCCGTGCTCACGAATGTCGGCCTGGAGCACACCCGCTGGCTCGGCCCGACGATCGTGGACATCGCCGGCGAAAAGCTGGCGGTGCTGGGGGAGGGCTCGACGCTCGCGCTTGGCGCCAATCCTCAGCCGCAGGTCCTTGATTTGGCGCGCCGCCTCGCCGAGCAACAGGGCTCGGAGCTCCTGCTCGCCGAGGATCCCTCCGAGCAGTTTGAGTTGCGCGCGCGCGGCTCCTTCCAGCGCACGAACTTCGCGCTCGCGCGCCTGGCCGCTGAGTCCTACCTGCGCGCATCGGGGCTCGCCGTGAGCGAGCAGGCGGTGCGCGAGGCTGCCCGCGCGACCGCGGTCCCGGGCCGCATGCAGGTGGTGGCGCGCGATCCGCTGACCGTGCTCGACAGCGCCCACAACCCCTCGGCCACCGACGCACTGGCCGCTTCACTGCCCGAGTTGCTGGGTCCCAGGAAGCTGGGCATGGTGTTGGGCGTGCTCGAGGACAAGGACGCGCCGGCGATGCTTGCGCGTCTGCTGCCGATGTGCGAGCGGGTGTGGTTTACGACGCCGCCGAGCCAGCGCGCGCTGGCGCCCGCCGGCCTGCTCGCGCTGGCGCGCCAAGCCGGCTTTGGGCACGGCGTTTGCGAGCCCGCTCCAGCCCGTGCGCTGGCGGCGGCGCAGAGCTGGGCGCGCACGCGCGAAGGTGGCGCCGCCGTGCTCGCGACCGGCTCGGTCTATCTCGTCGGCGAGCTGCTCGCCCACGGTCGCGAGCTGGGCCTGAACACGAGTTTGGAGCCGTCGGGCGAGTGCGTGGAGCACGACGCCTCGAGTGTCCTCGGGGAAGCGTTGTGAACGACGAGGGCCCCTCCGTGCTGATGATGATCGGCGCCGTCGCGTTGATCGTGGCGCTGGTCATCCTCGTGTTCTTCGCGGCCGGTTACGGGTTCGGACGGCTTTTCCTGTGATACTTGGAACCTACTGCCGGGCCAGGCTCTAAACTCGGCCGCCCAAATGCTTCCCCTAGTATCAATTCGCACAGGTTTGCTCGTTCGCGTGCGCGGCCATTACGGCGCGATCTCCTAACGGCCTCCCGATGCCACCAATCGCCTACTTCGGAATCGAAAGCAGCGGCCTCAGCCTGGTCATCGACCTGTTGATCCTGTTTGCCGTCGTCCTGTACCTGTCGCTGATCTACTGGACCTACGCCGACGCCCGCCGGCGGATCGCCGATCCGATGCTGGTCGGCTGCGCCACGCTGGCCTCGCTGTTCCCCTTCGTCGGGACGATCGTCTACATGATCCTGCGCCCGCCGGAGTACCTGGAGGACGTGCGCGAGCGCGAACTTGACCTGCAGGCCGCCGAAGCGAGGCTGCACGAGCTCGACAACGGGCTGTGCCCGCACTGCGACTATCGCATCGAGCGCGACTTCGTGCGCTGCCCGAGCTGCTTGCGCAAGCTCAAGGAGCGCTGCACCAACTGCTCGCGTCCGCTCGATCGCGCGTGGACGATCTGTCCATATTGCGAGACCGAGGTCCCCGCGGCGGCCAAGCCGGCGCGCGCGAGCCGCCGTGGCCGTGCCTCGACGCCGGCGCGCGCCGGGGCTGGGGCCGCGACCGAAGTCGAGCACGCGGGCGAGCCCGTCGAGGGCACCCCGCAGGCGCGCTCCAGCGCCGCCGAACGGGCAGCCGAACGCGCGGCCGAACGTGCCGCGGTGCGGGCGCCCGAGACCTCCTGAAATCTCCCCAACCCAAAGGACACCATGGACCGTACCCTGATCCTTGTAAAGCCTGACGCCTTCGCACGCTCGCTGAGCGGCGAGATCATCGCCCGCTTCGAGCGCAAGGGCCTGCGCATCGTCGCCCTGCGTCATATGAGCGTCTCGCGCGAGCTTGCCGAGCGTCACTACGCCGAGCACGCTGAGAAGCCGTTTTTCGGCGAGCTGGTCGACTTCATCACCTCGGGGCCTATCGTGGCGATGGTGCTGGAGGGCGTCGAGGCCGTCAAGGCGGCCCGCCAGGCGATCGGCGCGACCAATCCGCTGGAGGCCGCGCCCGGCTCGATCCGCGGCGATTTTGCGATCGAGATGGGACAGAACATGGTGCACGGCTCCGATTCGGCGGAGTCCGCCGCGCGCGAGGCCGCGCTGTTCTTCCCCGAGCTCAGCTGACCGGGTCAGCGCGGCGCGGGCTGGGCGAGGGCCGGCGGGGCACGCGGTGCAGCTGAGCCCGCCGCTCGTCCTGGCCTCCGCCTCGCCGCAGCGACGCAAGCTGCTGGAGCGCATCGGCGTGTCCTTCGCGCTGCGGCCTACCGGGGTGGCCGAGCTCGAGCACGGCGATCCGGCCGAGGTGGCGCTCGAGAACGCGTTGCGCAAGGCGCGCGCGGCGCTCGGCGACGACGTGCCCGAGACGATCTTGGGCGTGGACACGCTGGTCGCCCTGGGAGGGCGCATCTACGGCAAGCCGGCCGATGAGGCTCAGGCGCGCGAGACGATCGCGGCGCTTGCCGGATCGACCCACGAAGTCCTCAGCGGGGTGGCGCTGCTGCGCGGCGGCCAAGAGCAAGTCGCGCTGGCGCGCACCGAGGTCGTCTTTCGCGCGTGCGATGAGGACTTGATCGATCGCTACGTGGCCAGCGGCGAGTGGCGCGAGAAATCTGGGGGCTACGCGATCCAGGGTCTCGGCGCGATGCTGGTGCGCGAGATCCGCGGCGATTACGAGAACGTGGTCGGCCTGCCGCTCGCGACTTTGCTCGACCTGCTCCCCGAGCTGCTCGGCCCGGCCGGCTGAGCGCGCCTTTGGCCTGCAAATACGCTGTCATGCTTGCAGGCTGAGCGATCCTGTTCGCTAGACTCCCCGCCGGGCACGCCCCGGCTGCCCGCCGGGGCTGGTGCGTCGGCGAGGCCAGGTCGAAACTGAGCGTGCTCCCACTCTCACGATGAGCATCCTCACGTACCTGACCGGATTCGGCGGCCGCGACATGGCGGTCGATCTCGGCACGGCAAACACGCTCGTTTACGTGCGCGGACGCGGCATTGTGCTGTCTGAGCCGAGCGTCGTGGCGATCGACTCGCGCACCGGCGAGGTGCACGCGGTTGGCATCGAGGCCAAGCGCATGCTCGGGCGCACCCCCGGAACGATTCAGGCGATTCGGCCTTTGAAGGACGGCGTGATCGCCGATTTCGACGTGACCGAGGAGATGTTGCGCCACTTCATCCAAAAGGTCCACCAGAACCGCTGGGCGCACCCGCGCGTGGTCGTCTGCGTGCCCTCGGGCGTGACCGGTGTGGAGAAGCGCGCCGTCGAGGAGGCGTGTCTGTCGGCGGGCGCGCGCACCGCGTATCTGATCGAGGAGCCGATGGCGGCGGCGATCGGAGCGGGTCTGCCCGTGGGCGAGCCGACCGGGTCGATGGTCGTGGACATCGGCGGCGGCACCTCGGAGGTCGCGGTCATCTCACTCGGCGGGATCGTCGTCTCGCAGTCGATCAGGGTCGGCGGAGATGAGATGGACGAGGCGATCATCAACTACGCCAAGCGCGAGTACAAGCTCTTGATCGGACAGCAGACCGCCGAGGAGCTCAAGCTCGAGATCGGCTCGGCCTGCGCGATGGAGGAGGAGCTTCAGGCGGAGATCCGCGGGCGCGACATGGTCGCTGGTCTGCCGAAGACCGTGGTGTTGACCAGCGAGGAGATCCGCCAAGCGCTGGAGGAGCCGCTCTCGCAGATCATCGAGGCCGTCAAGGAGACGCTCGACCGCACCCCCCCTGAGCTCGCCTCGGACATCATGGACCGCGGGATCATGCTCGCCGGCGGCGGCGCTCTGCTGCAGGGCCTCGACCAGCGGCTGCGCGAGGAGACGCAGATGCCGGCGCACCTGGCCGAGTCGCCGCTCACCTGCGTGGCGGTCGGCTCGGGGCGTTCGCTCGAGGAGTTCGAGGCGATCCACCGCTCCAACCGCAACTCGCGCGGTCGTCGCCGGCGGTGATCTGCTGCCGCCCGCGGGTTCCGCGGGTACTCTGTCGATGAACGCTTCGGAAGGTCCCCATTCGTGTATGACAAGACGGTCCGGCGCAGGCGCGCGGTGCTCGCACTGCTCGTCGTGCTTTCCCTGATACTGCTGAGTGCTTATTTCGGCGAGGCTCCAAGCGGCGGCTTGCATTCGGTACAACGCGGCTTCTTGACGGTCGTCGCGCCGATCCAGGACGGCGCCAACAAGGCGCTGAAGCCGGTGCGCGACCTGTTCGGCTGGTTCGGGAGCACGCTCAAAGCAAAGGAACAGAACGCCGAACTGCGCAAGCAGCTGGCCACCGTGCGCCAGCAGCTTACGACCAAGCAGTCAGACGAAAGCGGCTATCGCGAACTGATCAAGCTCTACCACCTGGACACCGCGCTGAGCCTGTCCGACTACCGGCCGTTGACCGCCACGGTCATCTATCAGTCGCCCAACGTGTGGTACTCGACGATCGTGATCGACCACGGCTCCTCCGCCGGGGTGCGCGTCAACGATCCGGTGATTGCCGACGGCGCGCTGATCGGCAAGGTCACGCGGGTCGTCTCAGACGGCGCCCTCGTGAGCCTGATCACCGACAGCGAAGTCGAAGTGAGCGCCAAGATCAGCGCTACCGGCGAGCCCGGCATGGTCCAGCCCGAGGTCGGCGAACCGGGTCGCCTGCTGATGCAATATCTGCCCTCGACGAGTTCGGTCATGCCCGGCGACTACGTGGTCACCTCGGGGACGATCTCCAGCAAGGGCGAATCGCTGTTCCCCAAGGGCATCCCGATCGGCCAGGTGACCTCGACCAGCGAACAGAGCGGCTTTAAGTCGGTGGAGGTCAGCCCGCTCGCCGACCTGCACGGCCTGGATGTCGTTCAGGTGCTCACCTATCGCGCCGGCTCACGCGCGGAAACGCTGAGCGGAGCGGCGGCGAGCCTGACGCCGGCCCATCAGCTGGGACCCGAAGAAGAAGCGCAGGGCGGCCAGGTCGCGCAGGCCGGGGGCGGGGGATGAGGCCAGATTCGGCCTGGCTGCCGGGCTCGCTGCTGTGGCGCGTGGCGCTGCTCTCGGTGGTCGTCGTTTTCCTTCAGATCAGCGTCGTCTCGGAGGTTCCCGTGTTCGGCGTCAGCGTCGATCTCTCGCCGCTGCTGGTCGCCTTCATCGGGCTCTTGTGCGGGTCCACGGTGGGGGCCGTGGCTGGGTTCTGCGTCGGTCTGCTGATCGATCTGGCCTTGATGCAGATGCTGGGGGTGACCTCGCTGACGTTCACGATCATCGGCTATTGGGCCGGGCGTCTGCGCGAGCTGCGCGACCCGCAGGCGGCGCTCACGCCACTGTTCGTGGGCGCGGCGGCGGCGGCCACGGCGATGATTGGCTACTCGGTGATCGAGTTCTCGCTGGGCGTCGATGCTCCGGTCAGCTTCGAGCTGCTTCGTGAGATCGTGGTCGGCGTGCTGCTTGACACGGTGCTGGCCCTGCCGATGTGGGCGCTGGTGCGGCGCTGTCTGGTCGGCGGGCTGCCCGACGATCCGCGTCGCCGTCGCCGTCGCGCCTATACGACCGGCGGGCTGAGCCCGCTCTCTCAGAGCAGGACGGCGCGATGAGCAGTATCGAGCGGCTGACGCCCAGCGAGCCCCGCGGCGGGCCGGTCTCGCCTCAGCTGGCGTTGCGCGTGGCGATCCTCGGCAGCTTCGCGCTGGTGATGTTCGGGATCATCTTCTTTCGCCTCTGGTATCTGCAGGTGCTGACCGGCGAACAGTACGTAAAGCAGGCCCAGGCCAACGACCAGCGCACCCTGCCGATCGCCGCTCCGCGCGGGGAGATCGTCGATCGTTCGGGCGCCCCGATCGTTACGAGCACGGTGACCAACGCCGTGCAGATCCTGCCGAGCGCGCTGCCGGCCTCGGTCAAGCTCGAGGCCGCCGACTATCAGAAGGCAGTCGCAACGGCGGCGAGCGAATACGCGCAGGCCAAGGAACGGCTCAAAGCCTATGAGGAGGATCTGCGCGACGCCAAACACCACGCGACTCCGGGCGAGCGCTCGGAGCTGCGCCGACTTCGCGCCGAAGCGCACCTGCGCCACGTGCCGATTCCGCGCCTGCCCGCCTCGGCGGTGGGGCTGCGTCACCTGTATGACCGCTTGGCGCCGGTGATCGGCCTGAGCCCGCGTTTGATCGACGAACGCGTGATCGCGGGCATCGTCGCGTTGCCCTATGCCCCGGTGACGATCAAGACCGACGCGGGGCGGGCGGCTCTGACGGTGCTTGGCGAGCGCCACAACGACTTCCCGGGGGTGCGCCAGGAACCGGTCTCGATCAGGCACTACCCGTATGGGGAAATGGCCGCCCAGGTGCTCGGTTACGTCGGCTCGATCGGCAAAGAACAGCTCAAGCAGTCTTCGTTCCGGGGTGTGCAGCCGGGCACGATCGTCGGCCAGGAAGGCCTCGAGTTCTACTACGACCGCTACCTGCGCGGACGACCGGGCGAACGCAAGGTCCAGGTCAACGCGTTCGGCGAACCCGAACCGATCGCGCTGCCGCTCACGCCTCCGGCCGCCGGGCACAACCTCAGGCTCTCGCTCGATTTGGGCCTTGAGCAGGAGGGCGAAAAGGCGCTGCGCGAAGGCATCGAAATGGCCCGCGCGGCGGGCAAGCCGGCCAACGGCGGCGCCTACGTCGCGATGGATCCGCGCAACGGGCAGATCCTCGCGATCGGCTCGAACCCGAGCTTCAACCCGAACGTGTTCGCCAAACCGCTGACGCCCTCCCAGTACGAAGCGTTGATCGGCGGCAACGAAGCCGGTGGCGGTCCGCTGTTCGATCGCGCAACCGAAGGCGCCTACCCGACTGGATCGACGTTCAAGCCGATCACCGCCATGGCGGCCTTGGAAGGCGGCGTGATCACGCCCACAGAGGGCCTGGGTCCGGGGTCGTGCATCGAAGCCGGCAAAGAGCAGTTCTGCAACGCCGGACACGCCGACTACGGCGCCGTCGGGCTGGTCGAAGCGCTGAAGGTCTCCTCTGACACCTACTTCTTCGAAGTCGGCGAGCGCGCCAACGCTCACGGCAACGTCATCCAGGACATGGCTCACCGCCTCGGCGTGGGCCAGGAAACGGGCATCGATCTGCCCAAAGAGTTCCAGGGCGTGGTGCCCGATCGCAAGTGGAGGGCCCAGCGCGACCGTGAAGAGATCCAATGCGAGCACGCCCGCCACGTGCCCTCGTGCGGTTTGGTGGCCGAAGTCAGGCCGTGGAGCGTGGGCGACAACATGCAGCTGGCGGTCGGCCAGGGCGACCTGCTCACCGACCCGCTGCAGATGGCGGTGGTCTACTCGACGCTCGCCAACGCCTATATGCACGAAGGCAACGGCACCGTGGTGCGCCCGCACCTGGGTGTCGAGATCGACGAATCCAAAGGCGGCCTCGTGCAGGAGCTCGCTACGCCGCCGGCTCGCCACGTCAAGCTGAGCTACAGCGACCTGAGCCTCGTGATGCAGGGGATCCACGAGGCCGCGAGCGCCCCGGGCGGGACCTCGGCCGCGGTGTGGGCGGGCTGGAACCAGGCCGCCCATCCGGTCTACGGCAAGACGGGCACCGCCCAGCACACCGGCAAGGAAGACCAGTCGTGGTACATGTGCTACATCGCCGATCCAAGCCGGCCGATCGTGATCGCGGTCACCGTCGAACAGGGCGGCTTCGGCGCCGAAACGGCGGCCCCGATCGCCCGCCTGATCGCCTCGAAGTGGTTCAACCAGCCAGAGAAGTTCGTGGCCGGCTCCTCAAAGACCTATTGATGAGTGCATGACGCCCAGCGGCACGACAAGTCCGATCGAGGTGCCCGAGGAGCCGCACGGCCGCCCCGGTGGCGCGCCCCGGCAGTTGCGCCTGCCGCTCGATCCTTTGCTCACGCTCGCCACGATCGGGCTTGGGATCTGCTCGATCCTGACCCTGGGCGTGGCCACGCGCGAATTCGTCCCGGGCAGCCCCCACTACTACGTGGACCGCCAGGCGATCTACCTGATCGTGGGCTTCGTGCTGATGCTCGGGCTCTCGCGATTTGACTACTCGCGCCTGCGCCAGCTGATGTACCCGATCTATGGGGTGCTGCTCTTGAGCATCCTGGCGGTGCTCGCGCTCGGCCACAAGACGGCCTTGGGAGCCCAGCGCGCGATCGAATTCCCGCTGTTCTCCTTCCAGGCCTCGGAGATCGGCAAGGTACTCCTGATCCTCGCGCTGTCGGCTTTCGTCGTCAGTCGCTCCAGGCGCCTACGCGAGCTGGAGACCACCGCCAAGGTGATGGCGGCCGCGCTCGTGCCGGCGATGTTCGTGGTGATCCAGCCGGATCTCGGATCGGGCTTGGTCTACATGGCGATCGCCTTCATGCTGCTGTTCGTCGCCGGCACCTCCTGGCGGCAGATGGCGGGCTTGGTCGCGCTGGTAGCGGTGGCGGGCGCGTTCATGCTCGTGGTCGCCCCGGCGGCGGGTGTGCACGTGATCAAGACCTACCAGGTGGAACGCCTGACGGCCTTCCTGCACCCATCGACCGACGTCAAAAAGCAGGGCTACCAGCAGGAGGAGTCGAAGGTGGCGATAGGAGCCGGGCAGAAGACCGGGCGCGGCGTGAACTCGACGCAGATCAAGGGTAGCTATGTACCGGAGGACGACACCGATTTCATCTTCGCCGCGGTGGGCGAGCAGTACGGTTTCGTCGGCGCTGCCCTGGTCCTCTCGCTCTACGCGCTGCTGATATGGCGCACGCTTCGCATCCTCGTCATGTCCAAGGACCTGTTCGGCTCGCTGGTTGCCGGGGGCGTTGTGGCTATGCTGATGTTCCAGGTGTTTGTGAATGTGGGGATGGCGGTTGGGATAATGCCCATCACCGGCGTCACGCTGCCGCTCATGAGCTACGGCGGATCGTCGGTCATAACGACTCTGCTGGCCATCGGCCTGTTGCAGTCGATCTACGTTCAAGCAGGCGCCTCACAAGCCATGAAGGGCCGCGTTTACCGCTACTAGCAGATGCACACCGATCCCCAACAACCAGCCTGGGCATTGTCGCTGGCCACATCGCCGCGGCGCTCACCCACACGGGACTCGGCCGGTACGCGCTCCGCGAGGACTCGCTCCTCGCCAACTACAGCTATCGAAAGACTGGATCAAATTGAGAAAGCAAGTACTTGTAAGCGTCGATCGCGCCGAGACGCGCGTGGCGCTCTTGGAGGCGGCCGGCACCCCCGGCGCCTCACGTTCGGCGGGTCGTTCGCGCAAGCGCGCCGGCACTCGGCCGGGAGCCGGCTATCGGATAGCTGAGCTCTACATCGAGCGCCGCGGCGGGCGCTCGATCGTCGGCAACATCTACAAGGGCAAGGTCGACAACGTCCTGCCCGGACTGGAGGCCGCGTTCGTCGACATCGGCCTCGAGAAGAACGGCTTTTTGCACGTCGATGAGATCGTGCTCCCCGGTGTCGAGGCGCCCAAGCGCGGGCGCGGCGGCGGGCGCAAGATCGCCGAGCTGCTCCAGCCCGGCCAGGAGATCGTCGTGCAGGTCGTCAAGGATCCCCTCAAAACAAAGGGGGCGCGCCTGTCGATGGAGCTGACGATCGCCGGGCGCTACATGGTCTATGCGCCGACCGGCGAGGGCATCGGCGTGTCCAGGCGCCTTGAAGACAAAGAGCGCGAGCGCCTGCGCCGCCAGACGGCCAAGCTTGAGATCGGGCAGGGCGGGGCGATCATCAGGACGGCCGCCCACGGCGCCCAGCGCGAGGACTTCGAACGAGAGCTGCTCTACCTGCACAAGCTGCACGAGGTCTTGATGAAGCGCGTGCAGGAAACGCAGGCGCCGGCAATGGTCTTCCAGGAGGCCGATCTCTCGGTGCGGGTCGTCAGGGACATCTTCTCCGAGCACTTCGAGCGCGCGATCGTCGATGACGAGCAGCAGCACAGGCGCCTGGTGTCCTTCTTCGCGCGCACCGCACCGGAGCTGGTCGAGCGTGTCGAGCTGTGGGAGGGGCCCGAGCCGCTGCTCGACGCCTACAAGGTGACCGAGGCAATCGACGGGGTGCTATCGCGGCGCGTGGATCTGCCCAGCGGCGGCTATTTGATGATCGACTACGCCGAGGCCCTGACGGTTATCGACGTCAACTCCGGCAGCTTCATCGGGCGTGGCAAGGGTGCGGGTCTTGAGGAAACGATCACCAAGACCAACCTGGAGGCCGCCGAGGAGGTCGTCAACCAGCTGCGGCTGCGCGACATCGGCGGCATCATCGTGATCGACTTCATCGACATGGCGCGCGCGCGCAACCGCGACGCCGTGATGAAGACGCTGCGCAAGGCGCTTGACGAGGACCGCACCAAGACCTTCACGGCCGAGATCTCGCGTCTGGGCTTGGTCGAGATGACCCGCCAGAACGTGACCGAGGGTGTGCGAGAGATCATGTCGCGCCCGTGCCCGACCTGCGAGGGGGAGGGCGTGATCCGCTCCGAGGAGACGATCGCGATCGAATTCGAGCGCAAGCTGCGCGACCTGGCGCTCGAGTATCCGGACGCCGAGGCGTTCCTGGTCCAGATCAATCCGCGCGTGAGCACTCAGTTCACGGGCCAGGGCTCGCGCGTGCTGCACGCGCTGGAGGCACAGACCGAGCGCTCGTTTCACTTCGAGGGCTCCGAAGGGCTTGCGCTCGACCATTTCGCGGTCAGCTTCCAGGGCACCCGCGAGGAGGTCGAAGAACGTGCGCTCCCGTTCCGCGAGGGCGATGAGGTGCTGGTGGACATCGTCGAGCCGCACATGTACGACGTGGACGACGCCGTGGCCAAGCTCGACGGCTACATCATCTCGATCGCCGGCGCGGCTCGCCATGTGGGCGAGAAGCGCATGGTGCGCATCGACACCGTCGGGCGCACGGCGGCGAGCGCGTTCCTGCTCGACGAGGACGGCGAGATCATCCGTCCGGCTCCGCGCCCGGCGGCGCGCCCAGCGGCAAAACGTTCGCGCCGGCGCAAACCGGCCGAGCGATCGGCGGCGCTCGTGAGCGGCTCAGAGGACGCCTCAGGGGCTGAGGCCAAGCCCGAGGTCGAGCTCCAGCAAGGCGACGGGGAGGCCGAGCGCGAGCCCGTGCCGGCGGGCTCCGCGGAGGACGCCGAGCAGGCTGAGGACGGGGCCGAGCAGGATGACCTACAATCAAAGCCTCGGCGCCGCGGCCGTAGAGGCGGACGGCGCCGTTCGGCTGCAAAGGCCCAGGCAACCTCGGAGTAGACATGTACGCGATCGTCAAGACAGGCGGAAAGCAATACCGCGTCGAGCGGGGTCAGACCCTGCTCGTAGAGCGCCTTGCCGCCGAGCAGGGAACGAGCGTTGCGCTCGAGCCGATCCTCTACCGCTCCGAGGACGCCGTGTTCGACGCGGCCTCGCTGAAGAAGGTCAAGGTCACCGCCAAGATCCTCGCGCACGAGCGCGGCGAGAAGCTGCGCGTGTTCAAGTTCAAGCCCAAGCGCGGCTACAAGCGCCGTACGGGTCACCGCCAGGAGCTCACGCGCATCGAGGTCACCGACATTTCGATGGGCGCCGCCGCCAAGCAGTCCGCGGCAAAGAGCGAGCCGGTGGCGGCCAAGCCGGTGGCGGCGAAGGCGGCCCCATCCAAGTCCGAGGAGGCATCAGATGGCTCATAAGAAGGGACTCGGCTCAAGCCGCAACGGTCGCGACTCCAACGCTCAGCGCCTCGGTGTGAAGACTTTCGCCGGGCAGGCCGTGACCGGCGGGGAGATCATCGTGCGCCAGCGCGGCACTCGCTTCAAGCCAGGCACCGGCGTTGGGATCGGCAAGGACGACACGCTCTACGCGCGTGCCGCGGGCACCGTCCAGTTCACGGTGGGTCGTCGCGGGCGTGTCGTGAACGTGGTCTCAGAGAACAGCTGACGCCCGCGCCCGGGCGCGCCGGGCTGCCACCATTGCGGGATGCTCCACGACCGCGCGAAGATCGAAGTCAGGGCCGGCGCCGGCGGCGACGGCTCTGCGGGCTTTCGCCGCGAAGCGCACGTGCCGCGCGGAGGGCCCGACGGCGGTGACGGGGGTCGCGGGGGAGACGTCGTGCTGGTGTGCGACGACTCGCTGCGCGACCTGCAGAGCTTCAGGCGCACGGCGCACTACAGAGCCGGGCGCGGCGGGCGCGGCGAAGGGGCTCTGCGCCACGGCGCGGACGGCGAGACGCTGCTGGTGAGGGTGCCGCCGGGCACCCAGATCGAAGGCGTCGAGGGCGACGTGCAAGGGCGTCGCTGGGATCTGCTCGCCGCCGGACAGCAGGCCCTGGTGGCACGGGGTGGCTCGGGCGGGCGGGGCAACAAGCGCTTTGCGACGCCCACGCGCCAGGCGCCGCGCTTTGCCGAGCGGGGCCTCTCCGGCGAGGAGGGTTGGCTGGCATTGCAGTTGAAGCTGCTTGCCGACGTGGGGCTCGTGGGCTTGCCAAACGCGGGCAAGTCCTCGCTGCTGGCCCGCCTCACGCGCGCAGCACCCAAGGTCGCAAGCTATCCGTTCACGACGCTCTCGCCGGTTTTGGGCGTGCTCGAGGGAGACGAGCGCCAGCTCGTGATCGCCGATATCCCGGGGCTGATCGAAGGCGCCAGCGAAGGGGCCGGACTCGGCCACGACTTCCTGGCTCACGTGGAGCGCACGAGACTGCTCGTGCACGTGTTCGACATCGCTCCCGAGCTGAGCTCAGATGGGCACAGCGACGCGCTGGAAAACCACGCCACGATCGAGCGCGAGCTGCTCGCCCACGACGAGCGCTTGGCGCGGCTTCCGCGCGTGCTGGCGCTCTCCAAGTGCGACCTCGTGCCGGCCGAGCGGGTCGCCGAGGCGGTTGCGCTCTGGTCGCGGCGACTCGGCGAGGATGTGCCTGTGATCGCCACCTCGAGCGCGACCGGGGCGGGCGTGGTGGAGCTGGGCGCCGAGCTGTTGCATCGTGTGCCGGCCGGCGCTGGCGATCCCGCTGAGAGCGGCCACGACGCCGCCAATGGAGCCAGCGCCGAGGACGAGGAGCATCTGGCCGAGCACATGGTCTTTCGCCCGACGGGCACCAGCGGCTTTGCCGTCGAGCGGGTTGCGCCCGGCTCGTTTGCAGTGACGGGGAGGGGGATCGAGCGGTTGCTGGCGCGCTATGACATCGACAACGAGGACGCCATGGCCTACCTGGAGGGCCGCCTGCGCAAGATCGGCGTGCTGCGCGCGCTGGAGGCCGAGGGCTTTCGGGCGGGCGACGACCTGGAGATCGCGGGTGTGGCGTTCGAGCTCGACCCCGATCAGCCGGCCTGAGTCCCGCCCCAGCTCGCGCGCCGGGCGGCGTGGCGCATAAGCTCCAAGCATGAAGCGGGTGGTCATCAAGCTCGGCTCGAGCATCGTCGCCGACGAGCGCGGCGAGCTGCGTGAGGAGGTGCTGCGGCGCATCTGCGACGTCGTCGCGTCCCTGCACGGCGAGGACAAGGAGGTCGTGATCGTCTCCTCCGGTGCGATCGCGCGCGGCGTGCGCATCATGGGCCTGCCGGCGCGCCCAGGCGCCGTCGAGGAGTTGCAGGCCGCCAGCGCGGTGGGCCAGGGCAAGCTGTATCGCGTCTATGACGAGCTTCTGCGCGAGCGCGAGTTGCTCTCCGCGCAGCTGTTGCTTACGTTCGCGGACATAAGCGAGCGCACCCACTACCTCAACGCGCGCCAAACCTTGCGCAAGCTGCTCGACTGGAGAGTGGTGCCGGTCATCAACGAGAACGACACGACCGCCACCGACGAGATCTCCTTTGGCGACAACGACTTCTTGGCCGCCCAGGTGGCGATCCTCCTTGCCGCCGACTTGCTCGTTTTGCTGACGGACATCGATGGTCTGTACACCGCGGATCCGCGCCGGAATCCTGAGGCGCGTCTCGTGCATGAGATCACCGACTTCGAGGCGGTCGAGGGGATCGAGGTTGGTCACGGCACCTCGCCATTGGGCTCGGGCGGCATGCGCTCGAAGGTGATTGCGGCCGATATGGCAACCGCAGCGGGGATTCGAGCGGTGATCTGCAACGGGGTGCGCGCCGGCGCCTTGGAGGCGGTGCTGGCGGGGCATATGGAGGGGACCAATTTTCCTCCACGTGCAGCGCGTCACTCTTCCTTCAAGCTGTGGTTGCGCTATGCCAAGCCGAGCCGCGGGACTCTCGTCGTGGACGCTGGCGCCGCTCGTGCGTTGCGCGAGGAGGGTACGAGTCTGCTCCCGGTCGGGATAGTGGACGTGCTGGGATCCTTCGAGGCGGGCGACGCGGTCGAAATCCTCGGGCGCGGACCCACGCCGGAAGGGGGTGGCTTGGCTTCTGGTGAGCCGCTCGGCAAGGGCATCTGCAGCTACTCGGCTGAGGAGCTGCGGCGAGTGATGGGCTTGAAGTCCAAGGCCGTCCAGGAGATCTTGCCGCGAGCCACCGAGGAGGCGGTGCACCGCGACTATCTGGTGCTTGCCTGAGCGGCGTCTTGCGAGCGCTCGCACGGCGCGGGGCGTCGGTGTAATGGACGGCGCCCGTCCGAGCGTCATCGCGTGCGTAGGGGCCTGTCGTACTCTGTAGTGCTATGGCAGTGACCGTCTCATCCGTGGCCGACGTTTGCGCACGAGCGCGCGAGGCATCCAGGACCCTCGCCCAAACCGACACCGCCACCAAGAACGCCGCTCTGCATGCGATCGCGCGCGCCTTGCGCGAGCGCTCCGAGGAGATCCTGGCGGCCAATGAGCTCGACCTGATCGCCGGGCGCGAGGCCGACATCGGCGCGGCGCTGCTCGACCGCCTGGCGCTCGACCAGGGCCGCATCGAGTCGATCGCGGCCGCTGTCGAGCAGGTGGCGGCGCTCGGCGACCCCGTGGGGGAGACGATCGACGGCCACAGGTTGCCCAACGGGATGGACGTGCGCAAGGTGCGCGTCCCGTTGGGCGTGATCGCGGTCGTCTACGAGGCGCGCCCGAACGTCACGATCGACGCGACGGCGCTGTGCCTGAAGTCGGGAAACGCGATCGTGTTGCGCGGCTCCTCGAGCGCCGCGCACTCCAACGCGGTGCTGTGCGCGATCGCCGCGCGGGCCGCCACCGAGGCCGGCTTGCCGGAGGGCTCGGTCGGGCTTGTGGCCGGCGGCGGGCGCGGCGAGCTGGCCGAGCTGGCCACCCAGGACGAGACGATCGACCTGCTGATACCGCGCGGCGGCGAGGGCCTGAAGGCGGCGCTGAAGGACTCGGCCAGCGTGCCCGTGATCTACGCGGCGTCGGGCAACTGTCACGTCTACGTGGATGCCTCGGCCGACGTCGAGCAGGCGCTTGCGATCGTGCTGAACGCGAAGACCCAGCGGCCCGGTGTTTGCAACGCGGCCGAGACGTTGCTCGTGCACGAGGCGATCGCGGACGAATTCCTCAGGCGTGCGCTTGACAAGCTGAGCGAGGCGGGCGTCGAGTTGCGGGTGGACGAGCGCGTCGCCGCGGCTGCGGCCGGGCTCGGCATACCGCTCGAGGCCGCGGTCGAGGAGGATTGGGACACCGAGTATCTGGCGTTGACCTTGGCCGTGGCGGTGGTCGACAGCACCGAGCAGGCGATCGAGCACATCGTCCGCCACGGCTCGGGGCATTCGGAGGCGATCCTCACCAGGGACACCGGCAGCGCGCGTGCGTTCCAGCTCGGGGTGGACGCCGCCTGCGTGTATGTGAACGCTTCGACGCGCTTCACCGACGGCGGCGAGTTCGGGATGGGCGCCGAGATCGGCAACTCGACGCAGAAGCTCCACGCGCGCGGTCCGATCGGCCTGCGCGAGCTGTGCACGTTCAAGTACTTGATCGAAGGCGACGGCCACGTCCGCGTCTGACAGCGGCGAGTCGATCGGCATCCTGGGAGGGATGTTCAACCCGCCTCATCTCGGGCATCTCGCGCTGGCGCGGGCCGCCGCCAGCCAGCTGGGGCTCGACCGGGTCTTGCTCACGCCGGTGCTCGTGCCCCCGCACAAGCCGGCCAAGTGGGACCCTGGCGCCGAGCACCGCCTGGCGATGTGTCGACTGGCGATCGAGGGGGAGCCGTGTCTGGGCGTGTGTACGCTCGAGCTCGAACGTCCGGGCCCGTCCTACACGGTCGATACCCTGAGAAGCATCCATGAGAGCAATCCCGATGCACGGCTGACCCTGATCGTGGGCGCCGACATGGCTTGTACGCTCGGCTCCTGGCGGGCCCCGCGTGAGATCCTCGGCTTGGCGCGCGTCGCTGTGGCCGAGCGTGACGGCCTCGGTCGCGAGCAGGTCAGCGAGGCGATCTCGGCGCTCGATAGCTCGGCGAGCCTGGTTTTCTTGGCGATGGAGCCGCTTGCGGTGTCCTCCTCGCTCGTGCGTCGCCGGCTCACCTCGGGCGAGCCGATCGACGGGCTCGTGGGCGGTGAGGTCGCGGCTTATATCGCCGAGCACGAGCTCTACGGGCGGCGGCCCGCTGCGCGAGCGGGGGCGGGGCGATGACCTCCGAGGAGTTGCTCGGCGAGATCTGCCGCTACGCCGAGGACAAGAAGGCCGGCGAGCTGGTCCAGCTCGACCTGCGCGAGGTGCTCGGCTACACCGACTGGTTCGTGATCTGCTCGGGCAACACCGAGCGCCAGACCAAGGCGATCCACGACGGCATCTTGGAGGGCCTCAAGCACGAGCACGACGTGTTGCCGCGTCGCGTCGAGGGGCTCGCCGGCGCTGATTGGATCCTGATGGACTACCTGGACGTGGTCGTGCACATCTTCACGCCCGCCACGCGCGAGTTCTATCGCCTGGAGCAATTGTGGGGCGAGGTGCCGACGCGCAAGGCACAGGGCGCCGGCGCCTGAGCGCAAGCGTTCGGGTGGGAGCCGAAGGGCCGTCCATCCGTCTAGTTTTATTGCACTGACTTTGGCGCGGCGCTAGTGTCGGCGCATAGCGCGGCGCAACGGGCGCCGTGCGGGTCATTGAAAGGGAGTTCGGATGCACGCTTCAACCACCCTCACCAGCGGTCGGCGGGCGCCTTATGCGTTGCTCGCGGCGGCCGCAGCGACGTTTCTGATCGGACTGCTCGCGCTCGCGGTCAGTCCGCCGGCGCACGCCGAAGGGCCCGGCGAAGGCACGCCTTGGGTCGTGACGCTCGGCGATTCCTACATCTCCGGCGAGGCCGGACGCTGGGCTGGCAACACCAACGAAAGCTCCTCCAAGATCGATGCGCTCGGCGAAAGCGCCTACTACGACAACGCTGGGCATACCGCCGAACTGATTCCCGGCTGCCACCGTTCGCAGTCGGCGGAGGCCTACATCGGCGGCGGCGTGGACGGCGAGAACCTGGCTTGCTCGGGCGCCAAGACATCGTCCTTCACCGAGGAAGAAGACTTCAAGCCGGGCCTTGACTTCTACAACTCGGGAGGCCACGAAGGCCAGGCTTTGATGCTCGAAAAATTCGCCAAAACACACAACGTGAAACTGGTGCCGATCTCGATCGGTGGCAACAACTTCAACTTCGCGAGCATTGTGCAGACCTGCATCGAAGACTTCTTGTTCACCCCCGAATGGTGGCCCTCCTACTGCAGCGAAGAAAAATCGGTGACTGAAAACTTCACCGAAAGCAATGTCGCCAAACAACGCACGGCGATCAAGGAAGCGGTCCTGAACGTGGCGAAAGCGATGAGCAATGCGGGCTATTCCGCGACCCAGTACACGATCCTGATGCAGAACTATCCCTCGCCGATTCCCAATGGGGAAGGCTTCCGCTACCCCCAGAAAGGCTATACGCGCCAGGAAGTGGGCGGCTGTGGCTTCTGGAACCACGACGCCAACGAAGCCAACGCGACGATGCTGCCGACGATCGACAGCGCCGTCTTCAAAGGCGCCGAAGAAGCGAAACTGAGCAACCTGAAGACGATGAACATCTCATCGGCCTTCAACGGCCGGCGCCTTTGCGAAAAAGGCGTGGGGCTGCTCGAGGAAGAGGGCCTTGCGTCCTGGAAAACGAGCGGTGCGGAGAACAAGACCGAGTGGATCAACCAGGTGCGCACGGTCACGGGCCTGTTCCCGCCCTATGAAATCCAGGAAGACCTGCACCCCAACTACTGGGCCCAACTGGCGTTGCGCAACTGCTTGACCCAGGCCTATAACGCGGGCACGCCCAAGAGCGGGACGTGCACGATCTCCGGCGAAGGGCTGAACGGGGCCGGCGAGCCCAACATGACGCTCAAATAGAGCTAGGACCCAGGGCCTGACCGGTGGGTGTGACCCGCTGGGCAGCGCCCCTGGGGCGGGCGCTGCGCTCAGCCGACGACCTGAACGGGGTAGTCCAGGTTGAGCGTGGCGCCCGCGCTCTTGATGACCGCCCTGAAGGTGAGCGGGAAGCCGACCGCGGAGGCGGGCCACTTGAAGACGTCGTGGAAGTGGCCGGTGAACTTGTAGTGGGAGCGGTGCGCCACGACCTGTCCGCCGAACAGGTACTCGTAGGCGACTTCGGCGTGCGCGGGCTTGCCGGCGTCGGTCGCGATGAAGGAGATCGGCCAGGGCTTGTTGACGCGAGGATGGTGGCCGGCCGCGTGCATCGTGGCTGCGAGCGCGCCGGATGAGCCGCTGACCACGCCCGGCGCGATTTCGCTCGATCCAGGAGATGTTGTCTTGGTGGAGCCGGTCTGACTCGTCGCCGTGGTTGCGCTGGTCGCGGTCGTGGCGCTAGAGCTTGTGCCTTTGGAGCCTCCGCAAGCGCCGAGCGAGAACGCCACCGCGCCGATCGCGGCCGCCGCCACGATTCCCTTTGCGGTTTTGGGCTTTCGATTGCAAGGCATCGTTTCGTGCACATTAACGCGAGGGTCGGGCGGAACGGGCGGTTGCGACAGACGCTGGAGTGAGGATCGGATGGCATTGCTAGTGTTGGCGTCAGGTGCCCAACTTCGACGAGTGGCAGATCGAGTTGCACGGACGCCGGGCGGTCTATCGGATCGCCGGCGAGGGGCCGCCCGTGGTGCTGGTGCACGGGATGCTGAACTCTTCGAGTCACTGGCAGGCGGTCGCGATGAACCTGGCCGCCGAGCATACGGTGATCGCGCCGGATCTGATCGGCCACGGCGACTCGGCGGCGCCGCGCGGTGACTATTCGCTGGGGGCGCACGCGGCGAGCATCCGCGACCTGTTGACTGCGCTAGGGATTGAGCGCGCGACGATCGTCGGGCACTCGCTGGGCGGCGGGGTGGCGATGCAGTTCTTCTACCAGTTCCCGGCGCGCGTGCAGCGCCTTGTGCTGGTCTCCAGCGGCGGCCTTGGGCACGAGGTCAGCCCGATGTTGCGCACCGCCGCCCTGCCGGGGGTCTCCGCGGCCCTCTCTCTGGCGGCCCATCCGCGCTTGCTGGGCGCACTTTGGGGGACGGGGGGGCGTTTGCGCGGGATGGGTGTGCGCCACGGCGCCTACGTGCAGGCCGTCGCGCGTGCGCTGCGTCCGTTGGAGCGCCCGCAGGCGCGCGAGGCGTTCTTGCAGACGCTGCGCGCGGTGATCGACGTGCGTGGACAGCGGGTGAGCGCCACCGACAGGTTGTATCTGTTGGAGTCGATGCCGACGATGATCGTGTGGGGCGAGCGCGATAACACGATCCCGCTCGAACATGGGCGCAAGGCCCACGAAGCGATCGCGCACAGCCACTTCCGTACGCTGGCCAAGAGCGCCCACTTTCCGCATCTGGAAGATCCGGCGGCCTTGGCGGGTGTGCTGCGCGAGTTCATCGAAGCGACCGAGCCGTGCGAGATGGACGACGCCGAGTGGGGCGCGCTGCTCTCCAGGCACTCGACGCTCGAGCGCCGGTTGAGCGGCGTCGCGGCTTGAGCGTGGCCAGCGTCGCGAGCTCCGAGTCGGCCGACCGGCAAGCGACCCAGAGACGCGTGCGAGGGAGCGACGAGCTGCCGGTCATGGGCGGCTCGATGCTTTGGCGCACGCTGCGTTTCACAGTCGATCCGGAGGGCTTCTTTTGGTCTGCCTACCGTCGCTACGGCGACATCTTCAAGCTGCGCATCTTGGGGCAGGAGTGGGTCGCGATCGCGCATCCGGAGGCGGTCAAGGAAGTGTTCTCGCATGGCCCGGAGCAGCTGAACTCGGGCGAGGCCAACGAGGCGCTCAGCCCGGTGCTGGGTGCGCGCAACCTGTTGTTGCTCGACGGCGAGGAGCACCTGCACCGTCGTCGCATCGTGTTGCCGTCGTTTCATGGTGAGCGGATGCGTGCCTATGAGCAGACGATCCGTGCGGCGGCCGCCAGGCAGATCGAGCAATGGCCGCTGGGGGAGCCGGTGGCGGCTTTGGCGCGCATGCAGGCGCTCACTTTCGGGGTGATCATGCGCTGCGTGTTCGGCGTGCAGGACGGCGAGCGCGTGGGGGAGCTGGGCGAGGCGTTGCGAGGCATGGTCTCTTGGGTCACCGACACCAGGCGCGTGTTGTTCTTCTTCATCGTGGGTCCCGAGCGCTTGGACAGGGTGCCTGCCTTTCGCCGTCAGGTGGCGCGCGTCGATCGTGAGATCCTCGCCGAGATCGCACGGCGGCGAGCCCTGCCCGACCTGGAGGAGCGCGAGGACATCCTTTCGATGTTGGTACAGGCGACCGACGAGGATGGCGAGCACCTGAGCGACGCGGAGCTGCGCGACGAACTGATGACGCTGCTGATCGCCGGGCACGAGACGACCGCGACGCTGCTCTCCTGGGCGATCCACGACCTCGCGCGCGATCAGGGCGCTCAGCGACGCTTGGCCACGGAGGGGGGCGCTTTTTGTGATGCGGTCGTGAGTGAGGAGCTGCGGCTGCACCCGCCCACGGGCGGTTTGGCGCGCAGGTTGCGCGAGCCGCTGACGATCGGCGGCTACGCGCTGCCTGCGGGGACCGATCTCGTCCCGGTGACGCTGCTGGTGCATCGTCGAGCCGATCTGTACGAGGACCCGTGGACGTTCAAGCCGGAGCGCTTCCTGGACTCGCGCCCCCCGGCGGGCGGGTGGTTCCCGTTCGGCGGCTCGGTGCGCCGCTGCATCGGCGCGTCGTTCGCTCAGTTCGAGGCGAAAATCGTCCTGGAAGAGCTGACCAAAGCGCTCCAGCTGAGCCCCGTCGAGTCCCGCCCCGAGCGCACCAGCCGCCGCGCGATCGTACTGGTGCCTTCGAAGGGGGCGAAGGTGGTGGCGCAGCGGCGCTGACTGCGACGGGTCAAGGACCGAGGGCGGCGATCGAGGTGACGATCACTCCGTCGGGGCGTGTGTAGGTTGGACTGTCGGCGACGATCACCACCAACGCGCCGCATGCGGCGTTGGTCGCGTCGGAAAGCTTGTCCTTGAGCGCGAGTAGGTTGTGGGCGCCTTCGTCGACGCGGTTATGGCCCAGCTTGACCTCAGCGGCGATCCAGCGGCCGTCTGGGGTCTCGACGATCGCATCGACCTCCAATCCCTTATTGTCGCGATAGAAGCGGACTTGCCCGCGGCGTGGTTGGGCGTAGACACGCAGATCGTGGATCGCTTGCGACTCGAACAGGAATCCCGCGAGCTCGATCTCCGGTCCGAGCAGACGTCCCGGCGTGGCGCCCAGGGCCGCTACGGCAAGAGAAGGGTCGGCCAGGTGGCGCTTTGGTGTGGCCGCGATACGCACCCGGGAGCGCAGGGCGGGCTTCCAGTTTTCCTGATCCTCGATCAGAAAAAGGCGTCTGAGTGCGTGCGTGTAGTCGTGCAAAGTCAACTCGGCTAGTGGCTGCTCCGCGGTGCGGGCGATCGTTCGCAGGCTTGCGTCGGTTGCTACGTTGCGAGCGTAGGAGGCAAGCAGGCGGCGCACTCCGTCGGGATCGCGCGTGGCGCCGTCCACGCGGTTGATGTCGGTCCCCGCTATCACTTCGAGGTAATCGGCGTTGGCGTCGAGTGCGTCGTCGAGTGCGAGTCCCAGGTTGTCTGGCCATCCCCCGACCGCGAGTGCCTCGATCGCGGCACTCACGCTGATCCGGTGTTGCTCGGAGGCGATCGGGCCTCCATCGAGCAGCGAACCGATCGATATCGCACTAGAGGACAGCCCGCGCTCGGCGAGCGTCATGGTGCGCATCCGCACCGGTGCGATCCTGCGGGCGCCGGTGTGGTCGGCCTGCTCGCTGTCCGGCGTCGAGGAACCGGTGAGCAGGAACAGTCCCTTGCCGCCGAGGTCATCCACTCTCCCGCGAACCGCGTTCCAGAGCCCTCCCGCGAGCTGGTACTCGTCGATCAACCGTGGATACTCTCCGTCGAGCACGAGCCTCGGATCGGTTTGCGCGGCGGCCAGGGCCGCAGGGTCCTGGTCCAGGCGTACTTCTGAGGCTGCGAAACGACGGGCTGTGGTTGTCTTGCCGACGGCCTTAGGGCCCGTGAGCAGCACGGCGCCGTTGGTGCGCAGACGTGTCTCGACGAGGCTCTCGACAATTCTCGCGCGATGGTCGCTCATGTCTGGCTTCCCGTGTTGCTGGTGGACGCACTCTGCGACAGAGGGATCGTACTCAATTCAGCAATGGGATTGTACCCGATTTGTCAGCGGGATCGTACCCAACTTGTCGGCGGGATCGTACTCAGGCCTTCCACTTGATCGAGCAGCCGACCGGCGTGGTTTCCGGGGTCTCGGGCTCACGGGAGGCGAGCACGGCGTCGAGCGCGGAGCGCAGGTAGGCGGCGTTCTGGGAAGGGTCTTCGTAGTCGGCGTCGGGCGCGCCGCGGTAGCGCAAAGTGCCCGAAGCGTCGAGCACGAACACGTCGGGCGTGGTCTTGGCGTCGTAGGAGTGAGCGACGGATTGGGTCTCGTCGCGTAGGTAGGGGACGCTTTCGAATTCGCCGGCCTGCACGCGGGCGCGCATCGCTTCGGGCGAGTCGCGGGGGTAGCGCTCGGCGTCGTTGGGGTTGATCGCGAGCATCTGGACTCCTAGAGGCGCGTAGTCGAGGGCGACGGCTCCGAGGCGCTCGTGCCACGCGAGGGCGTAGGGGCAGTGGTTGCAGGTGAAAACGACCACCGTGGCCGGGGCGGCGTCGGGGCTGTGCATCGCGCCGTCGGTGTCGGGCAGGCTGAAGCTGGGGGCGGGCTCGCCGATCTGGGGCATGGGTCGTCCTTATCTGGTCGGGGGCCCGGCCGTAGCGGTCGAGTCCTGGTTTGCGCGTGTGGCTTGTGCGTCGCGCGCGGCGAGTAGCGCCTTGCTGATTGCCGCGGGGTCGGGCGTCGCGGAGATGCGCCCGTCGCGGCGGTGGTAGACGCGGCAGCTGAGGCTGTAGGGCTCATCGGCGGGTGGCGGCTCGATGTCGCGGCCGTCGATGCGGATCGTGGGTGAGCCGACGAAGCGCTCGCGCTCGACCTCGGCTTGGTCGTGCACCTCGCGCACCTCGACGGTGCCAGGGTCAAGTCCCGCGGCGAGCATCGCCTCGCGCAGGTCACCAAGCGCCTGGGGGTGGGAGGGGCAGCCCGCCCAGAAGAGCAGCTCGACGGTCATCGCGGCGGGCGCACCATCAGGCGCAGGGGCGGGCTGCCGGCGAAGCGGACTTCGCGCCGGTGCTCGAACCCGAGC
Source organism: uncultured Solirubrobacterales bacterium (assembly GCA_963753145.1). Lineage (GTDB taxonomy): Bacteria > Actinomycetota > Thermoleophilia > Solirubrobacterales > Solirubrobacteraceae > Palsa-744. Next base: position 1,122,411 of record CAVWAX010000001.1, on the reverse strand, counting down.
CGCTCGTACAGGGCGGCGTTGCGCTCGCTGGATGCCTCCAGGTAGGCGGGCAGGCCTTCGGCGTCGCAGCGCTCCAGGGTGGGCGCCATCAGGCGGCTGCCGAGGCCCTGGCCTTGGGCGGTGGGGGATACGCCGATGTAGGCGAAGTAGTAATGCGGTTCGCGCAGATGCAGCCGCTCGATCTGGGCGAGCAGACCGGCGGGCCGGTCCACGCGCGCCCCGAAGCAAAGACCCTGAAGCGCCACCAGGCGTACAGGCGAGCTCCACGCTTTGGGCGGCAGCACGAGCGCGCCGCCTTGCGTGCCGTCGAGCGTCCAGGCGGCGCCGCGCGGGAGCACCAGGTGGCGCAGCTCGAAGGCGAAGAAGCGGCGTAGCCTGCCGGGCCGGCGTGCGCGATTGGGCATCAGCCAGCTGAAGACCGGGTCCTCCATGAACGCTTCGGCGAGCGTCTGGGAGAGGGCGCCGAGCTCGTGTTCTGCCGCCTCGCGTGGGTCGCTGGGCAGATTTGATTTGGATGAAAGGTGCGTGCCTGGCGGCGATTCGTCTGCGGGTGGCGCATCGGGTGAGCCCATGTACGGGTTATACCGCGCGCCCGGTACCGCGACGGTGATGTCGCAATTCCGCCAGACTTTCGCCTGCGGGTAGGTCAGACTGAGTGGCGTGATCGAGGACTTCGAGCTTTGCTACCAAGCCGCCAGCTCGCGCGATCCGCGCTTTGACGGGTGGTTCTTCATCGCTGTCACCTCGACCGGCATCTATTGTCGGCCGAGCTGTCCGGCGATGACGCCCAAGCGCGAGCACGTGCGCTTCTATCCATCGGCCGCCGCGGCCCAGCAGGCGGGCTTCAGGGCTTGCAAGCGATGCCGGCCGGACGCGGCGCCGGGCTCGCCGCAGTGGGATGGGCGCGCCGATGTGGTGGCGCGCGCGATGCGGATGATCGGCGACGGTGTGGTCGACCGCGAGGGGGTGCCTGGGCTGGCGGCGAAGGTCGGCTATAGCGTGCGCCAATTGCAACGCGTGCTGCTGGCCGAGTTGGGGGCGGGACCGGTCGCTATCGCGCGCGCCCAGCGCGCGCAGACGGCGCGCGTGTTGATCGAGACGAGCGATCTGACGATGACCGAAGTCGCGTTTGCGGCGGGCTTTTCGAGCGTGAGGCAGTTCAACGAGACGATCAGAGCCGTGTTCGCGACGGCCCCCTCGGAGCTGCGCAGGCGCGCGCGGCCGCGGGGCGCGGCTGGCGGCGGCGCGCGTGGGCGGGGCGCTCGCGCCGGTCAGACGCGCGCGCCGGGCACGGGCGCCGAGGTGGGCGCGGGCCCGGATGCGGGAGCTCATGGGTCGATCGTGTTGCGCTTGCCGTTTCGCAAGCCGCTTTGCCCGGACAACCTGTTCGGACATCTCGCGGCGACGGCCGTGCCGGGTGTGGAGGAGGTGGTGGGGGATACCTACAGGCGCACCCTGCGCTTGGCTAACGGGCCGGGCATCGTCGAGCTCACGCCCGGCGCCGATTATGTGAGCTGTCGCATGACGCTCGGCGATCTGCGCGACCTGACGGCGGCGATCGCGCGTTGTCGCTGGCTGCTGGACCTCGACGCCGATCCGCAGGCGATCGACGAGCGGCTTGGCGCGGACGAGGCGTTGGCGGCAACTGTGGCGGCGGCTCCCGGGCGGCGCGTGCCGCGCTGTGTCGATGGAGCCGAGATGGCCGTGCGAGCGGTGCTCGGCCAGCAGGTCTCAACGGCCGCGGCCCGCACGCACGCGGCTCGCATCGTGGCCGGTCACGGCGAGCCGATCGAGGACCGCGGCGGTGGGCTGAGGCACCTGTTCCCCCAGCCACACGCGATCGACGAGGCAAGCCTTGCGATGCCGGCGACGCGCAAGCGCACGCTGTGCGCGCTGGTGGGCGCGCTGTCGGACGGGAGCCTGTCGCTCGATCCGGGGTGTGACCGCGAGCGCGCGCTGGCTGTCCTCGCGGAGCTGCCCGGGTTTGGGCCGTGGACGACCCATGTGGTGGCGATGCGCGCGCTCGGCGATCCCGACGCCTTTCCGGTCGCCGACCTCGGCGTGCGGCGCGCCGCCGAAGCGTTGGGCTTGGCCGCCGCGCCGGCTGCGCTCGGCGCTTATTCGGAGCGTTGGCGGCCGTGGAGGGCCTACGCGGTGCAGTACCTGTGGGCCTTGACACCCCACGCGATCAACCGCTGGCCGAGCTCCAGCGACACAACCCGACCACTCCAGGAGGCCGCATGACCGCGACCGTCGTATCGCAGAGGACCATTTACGCCACGATCGACAGTCCGATCGGGGTCTTGACGCTGACCTCGCAGGACGGCTCACTGACCGGCGTGCAGATGCACGAGCAGCGCCACCGCCGCGAGATCCCGGCGGACCATCGGCACGACGAGCCGGGCTTGGCGTATGCGATCGAGCAACTGAACGCCTACTTTGCGGGCGAGCTGCGCGATTTCGAGCTGCCCGTCACGCTGCGCGGAACCGAGTTTCAGCGTCGCGTGTGGGGCGCCCTGCGTGAGATCCCCTATGGCGAGACGATCAGCTACGGCGAGCTGGCGCGCTGGGTCGGCAACCCCAAAGCCTCGCGCGCCGTCGGCCTTGCAAACGGCCGCAACCCGGTCGCGATTGTGGTCCCCTGTCACCGCGTGATCGGCGCCGACGGCTCGCTCACCGGCTACGGGGGAGGACTTGAGCGCAAGGTGTGGCTGCTCGAGCACGAGGCTTCCATCGCTGATCGAGCGATTGGGGCGCTTTAGGCGCGGATATCCACTTGCTGCAACAATGCGTCAATGTGGGACAAAGTAATCGTACCTGGCATTCTGATTAGGCCGTATCGCTGATAGGCGCATGTCGGTAGCTTCGACCAGAGCACGGGCGGTGATTCTCCTGGTGGTTGCTTTGTTTGCCTCGGGCCTGGCGATGGCGGCGCGTGGCGGCCGTCCGCTTGGTTGGCTGGAGCGCGAGACGGTCGACGCTCGCTTTTCGTTGCGCGACCGTCACGCACCGCCCGCTAGCGTGACGATCGTAGGGATCGACAACAGCAGTCTCGCCGTTCTGCCGCGTTATCCATTCTCTCGTCGCTATCACGCACGCGCAATAGAAAACCTGCACGCGGCGGGGGCTCGACTGATCGTCTATGACATCTCCTTCGACCGTCCGACGAGCCCAGCGGCGGACGACGCCCTCTTGCGTGCCGCTGGGAGGGGAGCGCCGATCGTGTTCGCCACCTCGCTCATCTCCCCGTCGGGCGCCACGGAGACCCTCGGTGGCAACCAAGTCCTGCACTCGCTCGACGATAGGGTTGCCGCGGCCGACCTCGCGCCCGACGCCGATGGGACGATCCGGCACCTGCTGGACCAGGTCAGCCGGTTGCCGACCGTGGCGCGCGCTGTTGCGCTGGCACTGCGGATCCATCCTACGGCTGAGCTACGCGGTGGTTGGATCGATTATCCGGGTCCACCCGGCACGGTAAGAACGATCCCTTTCATTAATGTGGTGCGTAACGATTTCGATCGCTCGGCTGTCCGCGGTCGAGTGGTGGTGGTAGGCGCGACTGCTTCGGTGCTTCAAGATCTACACAGCACGCCTGTGGGAAGTCCTATGAGCGGCCCGGAAGTACAGGCTGACGCGATCGCAACCGTGCTTGGCGGATTCCGTTTGCGTTCGCCTACGCTCGTCTTCACGATCGTGTCAATCGTCGTTCTCGCTGCGCTCGTGCCGCTGGCAGGTCTATGGCTCGGCAGCCTAGGGATGGGGTTGGTGGCCATGGGTGCTTTTGCGCTGTGGTCCCTGGTAAGCCAAGTCGGGTTCGATGACGGCTGGGTGCTCGATTACAGCGCACCGCTCGCAGGGCTTCTGCTAAGTGCGGCCGGGGCAATGGCTTTGGGACTGTGGCTCGAGCGTCGCGAGCAGTCGAGGCTGCGGGCGCTGTTTGCGGCGGGCGCGGCGCCGGTCGTCACACAGGTGTTGGCTTCCGACGGCGCGCATCCGCTGAAGCCGACCGGGATCATCGCCGGTTACCGGCTCGTGCAAGCCGTGGGGCGGGGCGGCATGGGAATCGTTTATCGCGCCGAACAGCTTTCGCTTGGGCGGCTCGTCGCGATCAAGCTGATCACCCCTGAGCGCGCCCACGACGAGCTGTTTCGCGACAGATTCAAGTTTGAGTCGCGCGTGGCGGCGTCTATCGAGCACGCCAATGTGATCCCTGTCTATGAGGCTGGCGAGGACGACGGATTGCTCTTCATCGCGATGCGGCTCGTCGATGGGATCGACCTGGCTCAACTATTGGCGCTTCAGGGACCGCTCGAGCCGGTCCGGGGCGCAGAATTGATTGGACAGCTGGCAGCAGCGTTGGACGCCGCCCATGCGCATGGCTTGGTTCACAGGGATGTCAAGCCAGCCAACCTGCTACTCACCTTCGACCGTCCTCAGCATCTCTATCTGACCGATTTCGGCGTAGCGATGAGGGCGGAGAAAAGTGTTGAGATCGACCGCCGCGAGCGCATTGTGGGCACCTTCGACTATCTGGCCCCCGAGCAGATTCAAGGAAACGTGGTGGGGCCTGGCGCGGATATCTATGCCCTTGCCTGCGTTCTCCACCACTGTTTGACCGGCCAAGCGCCGTTCGCTCGTGAGCACGAGGGGGCCAAGCTATGGGCCCACCTCAACGCCGACCCCCCGGCGCCGAGTCGTATAAGGCCTGAATTGCCGGGTGCCTTGGACGATGTCGTCAGGCGTGGCTTGGCAAAGGACCCCGACGCGCGATTTCAAAGCGCCGCCGAGTTGGCCGCGGCGTGCGCTCGGGCGCTTGGTTTGGAGTCGGCAATTGGGGGATCGGGCGAGGAGCTTACATTCGTGCGAAACTCCCCAACGCAGCCGTCCGGCGCTACAATCGTCAGCGGATCAGCCGATCTCACGTAGTGAGACGAGGCCGAAATGGAGGGCGCACTCGGCGAGGCGTGTGCGCTTCTGGTTCTGTGGTAGCTCGCTCAGCTCGAACTTGGCGAATAGGGCACGCAGGTGCATCTTGACGGCGTCCAAGCTCAAATAGAGTTCGTCGGCGATTTGTTGATTGGGGGCTGGGCTGGCAAAAGATGTGCCGTTGCCATACGGTCGGCATAGAGCGACGAGGACTCGTCGTTGGACATCGCTGAGCGGTTGCAGACTGGGAAGATCGCCCGCGATGACAGTGGCCTGCGGTTGGCTGGGTTGGGACGCGTTGTAGGCGAGCAGAGTGCGGCCCAGCAGAATCCGATCTGAGTGCCGTAGGCGTTGGCGCCCACGGATACGCTTTCCGTTGACAAATGTCCCGTTGGTGGAGAGCCCGTCGTCGGCGATCGTCCACTCGCCGCCGAGGCATTCCAGACCGGCGTGCAGACCGGAGACCTCGCCATCCCATTCGATCGCAAGGTCCATCTCTATTCTGCGTCCGATCGTTTGGGCTCCTCGCTCGGGCCTCAGCTCGAAGATGGCGAGGGCCTCATGGTCGTCTCGAAACGCCAGGAAGGCGTGACCGGAGCGCTCAGCGGACAGTAGCCGCCTGAGCTCATCGGCAGAGAACGAATGTTTGGCCAGCGGATCGCCCGCGGTGGTAGAAGACATTGCGCCTCCAAGATGGGGAAATGGAACTCTTAGGTCTGCAGGAATGTTCCCGGAAGGATTGCATCTGAGCCGCCCGCTGGTGTTGCGCCCTCGGTGGCGGGAGACGATCCGTAGCGGCGGATGAGCACCAGCGATGCGGCGAGGCCGAGCACCACGGCCGCGTTGATACCGAGCTCCAGAAGGGAGGTATCCACCTGCTTCGCGCCCATATCGTTTAGCGATAGCCGCGCACCTACCGACAGCACACCACGTACGGCGCTGACTATCCCGATGATCAGAAACGGCTGGAGTTGCAGGCCCTTATTATCGAAATGCGACAGCACTGTGCGGGTGATCTCGACGATGATCACGGCGAACAGCACACCGTTTACAGCGTTAGTGGCGGCGGCTGGGAATGAGGCCTTCGTCATTGAGACGGTGAGGGTGCGCATTGTGTCGATAAGCATGTAGATCGCCACTGCCATCAGGATGCCCGCAACTACGTAATGTACGATGTCTTCGGCACGCTCCAGCAGGCTGCGGTGCGCCTTGCTGGGTTGCGGTCGGGCACCTGTTGCGTTCGGATGTGGCTTTAGCCGTTCGGTGTCTGGGCCAACGGTTTCGCGCCGCACCGTTCGATCGGTGCGGAAATAGTTCTCTGGAGGGCTGTGCGGCTGACTGTGCCTTGGGGGCAGGGTTGGGGCACCTCGCCTCAGCGGCCGGTCGATCCCGGTGACGCTATTGGGCATGCTCATAGTTTTCCCTTCGTGGAGGTTTGAGGAGGTTTGTCATGGGTACATCCTCCTCGGCGAGTGTATGATCGGCCAGACACCCAAGGTGTTGGTTTTGCCCACCTGCGCTTTGGCGCTCGTATCGCGTGCGGTTTGGGCCAACCCGCCGAGCGCGAGAGCCCATACGGCGCTTAGCCCGGTCAGGTGCCATGTCCAGTCGAACGCGTTGGATATGAGAAACGCTATGGCCATAGGGGCGAGCAGCGTCAACGTGCGACGGGCGCGGGATGCCGCGACAGTCAAGGCACAGCTCAGATATAGGGCGAGAGCAAGCAACAAGCCTGGAGTGCCGAGCTCGGCGGCAGATTCCAATGTCAGCTCGTGCGCGTAGAGGACTGGAGACTCGCCCTGAACGGCAAGTGAGGCGGCATAATAAGAACCGGCGCCGTAGCCAAGGACAGGGCGCCGAAACCAAGTCTGAACAGCGGCGCGCCACTCACGGGAACGGCCGTGAAGTAGGTCAGGGGCTGAGCGGCTGGTCAGTGTTGGACGCGGGCTCGAGTGCTGTGCGGAGGCGGATTGCGTCTCGCTGAGATGGGTCAATGCGAGCGTCGCCGCCAAGCAAGCCGTCGCCACGACCGCGAACCGGTTCCATTGAGGGTTGAAGCGGTAGAGCGCCCAAGCCATGGCACAACCAGAAACGATCACGGCGATCTGGACGAGCAAACCCCATCTCCCGTCGCTCGCGGCGCTAGAGATATGTGCGGCAGCTGCGGTCCGCGTCAGGACGGCTCCTCCAAGGATAAGTGCCACTGCCATGATCGTCGTCGATTTGGAGGGGCCGCTTGGAGTCGCGACGATCAAGGTAGCCAGGAAAATCAGCGCGAGTACGAGCGCGAGCCGGCTTTCGGTGAGCAGGATTGCGCTCCCGGCCAGTACGGCGCTCGCGGCTGACGCAGAGCTCATGAGACCCGTGGTGCGCCTCATGGCGTCGGTCGCGATAGGAAGCGCCCCCAGCTCCAGTACACCGAGAGCGGGTGGATACTGAAACGTGCCCGACGCTCGCCAGGTGCTGCCGATGAACTGAGCGTCGGGCTGGGCATGGAAGGCCAGGGCCGAGATTGCGAGGATCGCCTCGATGCTCGCGAGGACTAGGAGGCCGGCCGCAAGCGGTCCCGGGCCCGATAGACGAGTGAACGCCCCGGCTGAGATCGCGATCGCGCAGTAACCGGCGGTTGTCAATCCAGACAGAAGCGCATCGTAAGGCTTGCCGACCGTCCAGACGATGCTCGCGATCGAGAGGAGGCCCAGGGCGCCTAGTGGTGGTTCCGCTTAATTCGCGGTTTGTTGGAGGGCTCCTTTGATGTTTGCCGAACTCGTTGCTGATTGTTCAGCGATGATGGGGGTTCGGTATGGCTGCGCCAGCGAAGCAAATCGAGGTTCCGGAGGATGATCGCGCGGAGCTTGAGCGGATCGTGCGTTCCTCGACGGAGGAGGTTCGGATGGTCGAGCGCGCGCAGATCGTGCTCTGTGCCGCTGAAGGTCACTCGGCTGTGCGGATCGGGCAGATCTTGGGGTGTGCGACGGTCACAGCGCAGAAGTGGCGGTCGCGTTATGAGCGCGAGGGGATCGTGGGGCTGCGGGATCTCCCGCGGCCTGGCAAGCCGCTCGTGTACTCCTCTGAAGAGCGGGCGCGGTTGATCGCCAAGGCGTGTACCCGTCCGCCGGATACGCCGGAGGGTCAGCGTCGTGAGCGTTGGACCTACGAGGAGCTCGCGGCGGAGGTCGGGATGTCCTCCTCGCACGCGTACACGATCCTCGCCCGCGCTGACGTCAAGCCGCACCGTACCGACTACTGGGTGATGAGCGAGTTCACCGATCCGCGGTTCGAGGAGCGCCTGAAAGATGTTTGTGGCCTATACGTAGACCCGCCGGAGAACGTGCTGGTCGTCTCGATCGACGAGAAGACCGGGATTCAGGCCAAGGCGCCGACCAAGCCCGACACGATGCCGGCTCCGGGCAAGCCAGCCAGACGCGAGCACGAATATGTCCGCAACGGCACGCAGTGCCTGTTCGCGTGCCTGAACGTCAAAGACGGTGAGGTGATCGGTATGCCCTCAAAGACGCGAAACCAGTTCGACCTGATGCGCTTCCTCGACCGCTGCGAGGAGCAGATCCCACAAGTCCCGGGACAGAAGATCGTTGCGGTCAGCGACAACCTATCCACCCGCAACACCGAGAACGTCAAGAAATGGCTCGAGGAGCACCCGCGCTGGAGCTTTCAATTCACCCCGACGCACGCCTCGTGGCTGAACCAGGTCGAGATCTTCTTCTCAATCCTGCACAAGCGATTGATCAAGCACGGCGCCTTCATCTCCGAGGAAGACCTCGCCGAGCAGATGCTCGCATTCATCGAGACCTACAACCAAACCGCCAAACCATTCAAGTGGACCTACACCGGCAAGGTACTCGCAGCATGAACCAGCGAATTAAGCGGAACCACCACTAGTGTGCAGATGGGTGGCGAGCGCAGGAGGCCGATCGTCGCTTGAGGCTCACACAGGACGCTCGCCAACAGAGTCGCCCCTGACATCGCGATAAACACCAAGCGTGAGGCATTGCTGAAGCCTCCGCCGTCGAGGACGGTCACGCCCACAGTCAAGCTAAGGCAGGCGCCACAGAGCGTCTGGGCACCAACACGGAGGGATGCCGCTGTGCGAGTCGGCTGCCGGATCATGCCTTTGGTCCATCGCCTGACCTTCATCATTGGCCCTAACTGTTTGAAAGATGGGTGATGAACGAAACCGCAAGGTGGAAGGTGCTCGGCGTGCAAAGCTGGTACCTTACAAAATCTCAATATATGGAGTAGGACCGATTGGGGGGTACGGTGGAGGGAAAGGGTAGGCGTCGTTGGCTGTCGGCACGCGCACTAATCGTGGCGTGTGCGGTGGTGCTAATGCTTTCGGGGATAGCGCTGGCATCGCTGGTCAAATCCTCGCCGCCGTCTGCTGTCGCTCACAGGCGCATCGCGGCGGTCTCGCCCGTGATCGCGTCACCGTCGATCCGTCGCCCAGTGGCGAAAGCACAGATCGGCGTGCCGACGTCCAACCGGACGGCGGTGTACGTTCCAGCGCCCACAAACTCCTCGCCTCCCTCGATCGTTGGGGCGCCTGAAGTGGGCCAGCAGTTGAGCGATAGTTCCGGAGTATGGTCGGGGAGTCCGACGAGCTACAGCTATCAGTGGGAGCGCTGCGACGGCGCGGGTGGCTCGTGTCAAGCAGTTCAAGGCATGGCGGCGCAGAGCTATCTTCTGACGTCCGCCGATGTCGGCTCGACGCTGCGCGTACAGGAAACGGTCGGGAATCAAAGCGGTCAAAGCTCAAGCACGTCGGCGCAAACCGCGATTGTGCGTAACCAACCGACGCCGATTGTTCCGAAGCCGGTCGATGGTAGTCGCGGGGTCGCGACAGTCGTGGCGGGGCGCGTCAGGATCCGCATCAAGGGAGCATCCAAGTTCGTGACCCTGTCAGCTTCGGCGAGCATTCCGAATGGCAGCGAACTCGATACCACCAATGGACGGATCGTGCTCGCAGTGGCTGTGGGCAAGTCGAAACGTGTCGTCCACGCCGAAGTCTACGGTGGCGTCTTCGAATTTGACCAAGAACACGCCAACAACGGGCGCACGCATTTGAAGCTCACGCTGCCCTTGGACGGTTGCGGTCGGGCCGCGCATTCCTCCACAGGCGAGGCGACGCGAGGGCATGCGGGGGCTGCCTCGCGTCGGATTTGGGTCTCAGAGAAAGGTGGCAGCTGGGCGACCAACGGCCGCTACGTGAGCACGACGGTCGAGGGTACCCGCTGGAAGACGGCCGACCGCTGCCGAAGCTCAGAAGTTCGGGTTGCCGCCGGTCGAGTACGGGTGCGCGACTTGATTCACAACGCCACACACGTGTTGAGCGCGGGACAACGCTATGTGGCGCTCGCCTGACAGGTCGAAGCTAGCAACGCCTATCGTCACTAGGCTTGATCGGCCCGCCAGCGCTCATACAGCGCGCTGAACTCGGCGCTCATCTGCGGGCTCAGGTCCTCCGCGCGCAGGGTGCCCGTGAGCTTGATCGTGGCGCGGATCTGCTCGAGGTACTCGGTGCAGTGCTCGCAACCCTTCAGGTGGGCCTCCAGGCGCCGGCGCTGGGCGCGGGGAAGGGCGTCCTCCAGGTAATCGGTGATCAGCTCGACGACCTGTTGGCAGACCAGCTGGTTTCGTTGCCAGAACATGCTCACGCGCTCCCCAACTCGGCTTCGAGGGATTGGCGCAGGCGGCTGCGCCCACGGTGCAAAAGGACACGTTGGTTGGCGTCGCTGATCTCGAGCACCTCGCACACCTCCTCGCTTTCCAGGCCGTCCACGTCGCGCAGCATGACAACCTCGCGTTGGCGCGCCGGCAACTGCTCCAGGGCGGCGCGGATGCGATCGGTGGCGCTCGCGGCGAAGATGCGGTCCTCGAGGTCCTCGATCCAGTGTTGGGGCGGGGACATCCAGGCTCCTGAGACGTCGAAGCGAGCGTTGTCAACCGCCGGGGCGGCGTCGCCGATGGCGACGCTCCTGCTCTCCAACGCCCCTGCGCTTCTGGCGCGATTGACGAGGATGCGCAGCAGCCAGGTCTTGAAAGATGAGCGTTCCATGAAGCCGTCGAGTCCGCGCAATACGCCGAGCCAGGTGTCCTGTACGACCTCCTCGGCGATCGCCCGGTTGGGCACGAACGAGCAGGCCAAGCGCAGCAGCATGTCCTGGTGGCGCGCGACCAGTTCAAGGAAAGCCTGCTGGTCTCCGCCGCGCAGGCGCTCCAGCAGCTCGCTCTCCTCGCCGACCGGCCGGGTGGCGCGCCGGCGCCAGCTCATCGTCGAGATCGCCACGCGTGGCTCACGCGGCGCGGGGAGCGCGCTGGATCGGGGTGGACTGGCTCATGCGCCGGTAACGGTAGCCGCGCGGGCCGCGGCGCCTCGCTGGACGCCGCGGCCCGGGGCGGCTTAGCCCGCGACTATGCCCTCCCCGCCGGCGGCTCCGGGGACCGTGATCGCGCCGATCTGGCTGAGCGCGCCTGAGGGCGCGATCGCGTACTCGTCGACGATCCCGGCGGCGCCCGCCTGGACGTAGAGGAAGCGCCCGTCGCTGGAGGCGGCCGCGTCCACGGTGCCAGCGTCGGTCGCCGTCGTGGAGAACAGCGCGAGCGCTCCACCCGGTTGGGGCTGGAAGCCGCCGAGCGTGGCGCTGCCGGCGTTTGAGGCGTAGAAGCGTCCGTCGGCGCCAACTACCCAGCATGTGGCCTGCGCTCCGGTCGCGGCCGATCCGAGCGCCACAAGCGTGCCGTCCCAGCGCAGCTGGAAACTGGCCAGCGCGTCGGTGCCCGCCTCGGCGACGATCAGACGGCCGAAGCGGTCAGTTTCAAGCGCGAAGGGAACCGCTCCCGGCAGCGAGTTGACGGTGGGTGAGCTCGACAGGCGCCCGAACGGGCCGACGCGAAAGACGTCGATGTCGCTGCCGTTGGCCTTGGTCGTCACGAGCAGCTGCGTACCGTCGGCGGAGAACGCGACCTGCCCGGGCGTGTTGGTGAACTGGGGTGTGGCGGTCGGGTTCAGGCCGAGCGGGCGCGCGGATCCGGGGACCGGCACGAGGTGGCCGAACAGCTCCCTGAAGCCCTGCAGCACGCCGCCTTCCAAGGCGTTGAGCACATACACCGAGCCGTCGCGCACCGCGATGCTGACCGGGAAGGAGCCTCCCGAGCTGAGCACCTGACGCAAGGCCAGGCGGTCGCCGAAGACTGAGAACACGGAGATCGTGTTGGAGGCGGCGTTGACCGCGTAGAGCAAGCCGTCCTCGCGATCGTAGGCGAGCGAGCCTTGGGAGGCCAGGTGGTCGACGACCGAGCCTTCGAGGACGCCGCCCAGGCCACCCGTGTTGTAGGCGCCGGCTTCGGTGAGCGTGCCGTTGGGGGCGCGGTCATAGACGACGACCTGGTTGCCGGCGGGGTTGTCGGTTTGCACGAACACGGGTTGTGAGCCGAAGCGGTTGGGCGGCCCGCCGGGGCCGCCGAAGTCTCCGCCGAACGCGCTTGCCGAGCCGGCGGCGGCGCTGAGCACCAGCGCGGCGGTGGCGAGGCTCGCGCCGAGGCGCTTGAGTTGTTGCATGTCGGTCTCTCCTGGATCTCGAGGATTGGCGCTTTTACCTTCAGTCCGTCGAGGACCCGTTCCGTTACGTGGCCGGCCGCCGACGGCGCGGCCCGACGGTCACCGCATGAGGCGCTCACAGGCCCGCTACGCGCGGGTGCGCGAGCGCAGGCGTAGGCTGATGAACGCGATCGGCGGCGCGCCGAGCCGGCCTGCCGGCTGAGTCGGGGTTGTCCGCGCCGATTGGGGAGAGCGCTCAGGCGAGCCGGCCGTAGCGCGGCTCGGCGGAGGGCCGTTCGAAGGCGACGCGCAGGCACCAGTTGACGAAGCTGATGATGATCGACGCGAGCACCGCCCACCAGAACGTGGCGATCGTGAACTGGGGCACGATCCAGCTCGTCAGGTAGAGCATCAGGACGTTGAGCAAGAAGTAGAAGATGCCGAGCGTGACGATGATGAACGGGATCGAGAGGATCGCGAGCACCGGCTTGAGGAAGAAGTTGACCGTCGTGAACACGAAACCGGCGATCAACAGTGCCCACCACTCGCTGCCATAGCTCAGCCCGGACAGCAGCCAGGTCGCGACGAACAGCGCGACGGTGTTGAAGGCCCAGGTGATCGCGAACCTACGGGTCACGGACCGATCCTAGTCGCTTCGTTGCGATCTGGCTCAGTGGGTAGTCTCTGGGCATGGAGACGACCGAGCCGGCGATCAGGGCTGTGCTCGCCGACGTGGACGGCACGCTGGTGACGCAGCAGAAGCTGTTGAGCGAGCGGGCGATCGCGGCTGTCGCCGGCTTGCGCGAGCGGGGTATCGAGTTCGCGGTCACCAGCGGGCGCCCGCCGCGCGGGATGTCGATGCTGATCGAGCCGCTCGGTCTGAGCACGCCGATCTCGGCCTTCAACGGGGGGCTGATCGTGCGCCAGGACATGTCGGTGCTCGAGCAGAAGACCCTGCCCCAGGCGGTCGTCGGGCCCGCGATCGAGCTGCTGGTGAAGGCAGGGCTCGACGTGTGGCTGTACAGCGGCGCCGACTGGCTGATCCGCGACGCGAAGGCGCCTCACGTGGATCGCGAGGCGAGCACGGTCGAGTTCGAACCGACGGTCGTGTCGGGCTTCGAGGGCATAAGCGACGTAGCCAAGATCGTGGGGGTCTCAGACGATCACGATCTGGTGGCGGCCACCACCGAACAGGCCCGCGAGAGCTTCGGCGAGCACGTCTCGGCCGCCCAATCCCAGCCCTATTACTTGGACATCACCCATCCTCGCGCCAACAAGGGGGAGGTCGTTGACTACCTGTCCGCTCAGCTGGAGATCCCAAAAGCCCAGTTCGCGACGATCGGGGACATGCCCAACGACGTGCTCATGTTCGCTCGTTCGGGTCTCAGCATCGCGATGGGCAACGCGGGCCCGCAGGTCCAGCGCGCCGCCCGTCGTGTGACCGCCTCAAACGAGCAGGAGGGCTTCGCCAAGGCGATCGAGCGCTTCGTGCTCGGCTCGCCCCGCTGAGGTCGTCCGTTCAGGCTTTGGTCTTGGCCCTGGCTCTCGCCCTGTCCCTGGCCGGGCGTCGCGGCGCGGGCGCCGGTTCGGCCTGGATCTGGCGCAGGTTGACGACCGGAGCGGACACCGGCAGCGGCAGTGGAGCACGGTCGGGATCGGCGGTGTCCGGGCTGGGCGGGCGGGCGCGGCGGCGGCGATCGGGAAAGCCCATGTAGAGCACGAGCTCCCAGTTGGCCACTTCGCGCGCGTCGGCGGCGCCCGCCGGTCCAGGCGTGCGGGCCGGTGCCGGCTTGAAGTTCTGCGGCTTGTACAGCCAGGAGACGACGTTGGTCCAGATGTCTACGAGCGAGTTGCGCAGGCCGATGAACGCGACGATCGCGTAGGTCCCGAGCACGCCGTTGATCGCGGCGAAGATGGCGTTTGCCCACAGGCCCCTGTCCCAGGCGAGCTTGAACGTGTAGGCCGAGAAGCCCACCAGCAGGTAGGGCAGCACGACATAGACGAGCGCCGGGATGGTGCGGTCGCGGACCTTCGGGGTGCGCATGAACTTGCCCTTGGCGCCCGTCAGGGATTGGACGATCGAGCTGAGGCTGCCCGCCAGGTTGACGGGCAGCAGCAACAGGTTGAACCCATAGATGCGGGCCGCGTCGAGTCGGCGATAACCGCAGTAGTGCAGGTCGAGCGCCATCGCCACGAAGTAGGGCGCGGCGATCGCATATGTCAGGGGTGAGATCAGGTGGCCGCTGAAGGGGATCACCATCAGGCAGAGCACGAACAGCGAGCTCCAAAAGATCGAGGCCATGTAGTTCAGGCGCAAGAGCAGCTCGCCGATGCTGGTGCGCTCGCCGCGCTTGCGCCGGCTGCGCACGGCGCGTACGAGCTTGGGGATGATCAGCAACCCGCCGTTGGCCCAGCGGTGGCGCTGGATGCAAAGCGATCCGAAATCGGGCGGTGTGGCGCTGTAGGCCAGGCGCTCGGGGTAGTTGTGCAGCGTCCAGCCGTGTGCGGCGAGGTCGATCGTGGACTCGGTGTCCTCGATCACGGTGCGGTCTGAGATGTAGCGATAGATCTTGAACTCGCCCTTGTATTCGGTCTCCTCGATGTCCTCGAGTGCGCGCTTGCGCAGGATCGCGTTGGCTCCGACCCAGAACGACGCCGAGTGGTAGGTCATGCCCTGGTGGATGATGTGCTGCAGGTCGGTTGTCGCGCCCGCGATCCGCTCGATGCGGGTGGCCGCGCCGGGGAACGCGCTGTAGGGCGATTGGGCGACAGCGACGCGACTGTGCTCCTCGCGCTCGAGCAGGTGGACCAGGCGCAGGCAGTACTCGGGCATGATCACGCTGTCGGCGTCGATCGTGAGCACGTAATCGCAGTCGGGCACGACGAGGTCCGCGTCGGGCTCGTTGGTTGGCAACAGTTGTAGGCCGGCGGGCGTTTGCACCTCGTTGTAGCGCCCGCCCATCAGCCCGATGTAGCTGTTCAGGTTCATCGCCTTGTTGGCCTCGGCCGAGAGCGAGGCGTAGCGCTTGCGCTGGAAGCTCGAGAGCTCGGCTCTGAAGGTCCATGCCAGCCGGCGATAGAGCTGAGCGACGCGCTCGCCCGGCAGCTTGGCGGGGTCGTCGTCGGCGGCGGCGCGCAAGGCCTGGCCGGTGAGCGCCAGGTCGGCGGCGAGCTGGCCGAGGACGTGGATCGCGAAGAAGCGCTCGTTGTGGTCGGCCACCTGGTACTGATGGGCCAGCGAGTCGATCCAAGCGGCCGCGTAGTCGTATTCGCCCGCCAGCGTGAGCGCGTCCTGGGCGCTCGTCTTGGCGTTGGGGTCGAAGCTCTCGGTGAAGCGCTCGAGCGCAGCGTCGAAGCGACCGCGGGGCTCGGACAGCAGTCGCTCGACTTCGGCCGGCAACGCGAGCGCGCTGTCGAGCAACTGTCGCGGCGCGCTATAGCGCGGGTTGGGCGGGTCGTCGATGAGCAGCACGACGCGCAGGTCTGGGTACTCCTGCAGGGCGGTGGAGAGCAGCGTCATCAGGATCACACCCGGCTCCTCCTGGTAGGAGGGGACCAGCGCGGTCATCGTCGGCTGGCGGTGTGCGAAGAACTCGTCGATGCGCGCCCTCGGGGTGCGGCGGTGCTGCTTGGCGCGGTAGTAGAAGCCGAGGCGCCCGAACAGGTAGGCGGTGGCCGAGGCCGCCAGCGTGCTGACCGCGACCAGGAAGCCGATCGTCTCGAGCAGGCTGGCGTGACCGGTGACGCCTTCGATCACCTGGCCGTTTAGCACCGTCACCACCAATGCGATCCAGGCGGCGACGGTGAACACGACCGCGGCGCGGCCGAAGGCCATCGCCCAGTCTCCGGCGATGCGCGGCACGGCCGGCATCGGGTTGGCCTGCGTCTCGGCGCGCCACAGGCGCCGTTTGGTGGAGTCGGCATCCTGGCTGCGTTTGACGGAAATCATCCTGTGCCCCCTTCGCCCGCTGAGGCGGGCGGCTCGCCGGGATAGTTGAACAGCGGCTGCCACGGCGCGCTCGGGTCCGAGGGTAGTTCGAGGCGGGGCTGTTCGCCGTGGGTGTACCAGCGCGCCCGGTAGGGCAGCCCGGCGAAGCTCACGCGCTCGCCCTGGTGGTAGACGGTGGTCGCGGACCAGGCCGGTAGCGTGCCCGAGGCGAGCTTCACCGGCTTGGGCGCGTGGCTTCCGGCGGGCACCGGCCCGATCGGCTGCCACGGTCCGGTGGGGGAGTCGGCGGCCACAGAGCCGGGCGGCGTGCCTTGGGTCCACCAAGTTGCCTGGTAGATCTCACCCTCCCAGACGACCTTGTAGCCGGCCACGTACGCGGCTGTGGAGCGCCAGATCGGATAGGGGCTGTGCGCGGGATCGTCGATCGTGTCGGGCGCGGCTGCCTGGGCCACGGAGGAGAGAGATTCGCTCTGGGGGTGTGCGGTCTTGGTGCCCCTCAGGTTGCCGAAGATGCCGGTGAACTGGAGCGGCGTCTGGGTGACTCCGCTGCAGGTGTTGGAGAGGACTTCGGTCTGCACGAACGCGCCGCCGCAAGCGGTGTCGCGGTTGAGCGACCACACCGAGACGCGGGGGATTCCGTGAGCGTCGACGAACGTAGCCAGCCCGTGGGCGTCGGCAACGGTGAAGCGTTGGCCGGCGGTGTCGTTGACGCCCAACATCGTCGTCACCCCGATGTGGCCCCAGATCGCGGCGGCGCCGCTCGCCAGCTTGGCCGAGCGCCACAGCGACTGGACCTGCGCATGAGTCGCGTAGAGCGAGCGCTCGACCGTGGCGAGCATGTCGCGTTCGGCGCCTTCGCCCGGACCGAAGTCCATCGCCATCGCGTTGACTCCTGCGAGCTTGACGTGCGCGGTGAGCATCGCTTGAACGGCCGCGATGCCTTGCGCGGTGAGGCCGCGGCTCGAGACTGGCAGCGTCATCCATACGGCGAGCTGTTGGTGGCGGGCCGCCATGCGGCGCTGAAGCGTGGCGAGCGCTTGCGCTCGACGCGTGTTGGCTGCGGTGTCCGCGAGGGTTTGACCCTCGATGTCGAGATCGATCGCGCTGGCGTGGTAGCGCTCGACCGGAGCCAGGTAGGCATCCAGCAGGCGGCTCGCATCGGTGCAGCCGACCGCGAGCTCGCTGTTATCGCGCCCGCCATAGGAGATCATCACGTCGCCGCCCTGCCCGCGCAATTGCGCCGCGCGGGCGTCGAGGTCGAGCGACTGCTCGGCCTGGTCGAGCGTGTAATAGCCGCCCCACGAAGGCGTGCACGGCTGCCCAGGATCGCTCACCACGAAAGCGAGATACACGCCCGCGACCGGGTTCGCGGCGGGCAACTGGAAGGGATAGGTGGGCGTCTGGGTGACGTCCACGTAGGGCGCATACACGGGAGCCGCGCCCGATCTCGCGTCGGCGGCCGAGCTCTGAGCTCCCGTCAAGCGCCACACGCCGACCGCGACTCCCACGAGCACGACCAGCAGCACGAACACGCGCAGCGGCGAGATCTCCGGCGATGGGGGCTCCAACGGAAGCGAATCACCGCTGGCGCCCTGCGCCGGTTGCTTTGGCTCGATCGAGGTCATAGTCTCAGCTGCCCCCGTTCGTATAGACCGGAGGCACCTAGGGAATCGGCAATCCCGCGGGCGATCTTGAACGGGCGGCACGAAAGTCGGATCTTGCGAACCCGGGCGCGATTGGCGACGGACGCCGCTCCTCGCGCGAGACTCTGAGGCCGTCGGTGTAGCACCTCACTATCGTGGTGCTACACTGTCGTCTATGCCGACGACCCGCCCCCGCTACACCGTCACCGACACCGGCAACCTTCGCGAACAACTCGATCAAGCGCAGCGTCGCTGGCCCGACGTACGCGATCGCAAGCAGTTGCTGCTTCGCCTCGTGGAGGCCGGACAGGAGTCGATCGAGCGGGAAGCGGTCGAGCGAAGCACTGCGGTAAGCGAGACGGCCGGTCTACTTACCGGCATCTACCAGCCGGGTGAACTCGCCAGGCTGCGCGAAGACTGGCCGGCGTGAGCGATCCGGCGGAAGCTGAGTCTCAGAAGGCCAAAGCGGAGCCTCAAAGACAAGGCGCGAGTTCTGAGCCCGCGCCGGGACCTGCCGAGATGGTCGTGCTCGACGCGAGTGTCCTGATCGCTCACCTCGACAACAACGATCCGCACCACGCCAGGGCGGTCAGCCTGCTCGAAGCCACCGGCGGGCAGACGTTGGGCGCAAGCCCGATCACGCTCGCAGAGACGCTGGTCGCCCCGACACGGACGGGCAGGCTCGCCGAGGCACAGGCAGCGCTCAGTCGCCTTGGCGTGCAAGAGTTGACCCTCGGCGATCACGCGTCATCGCGCCTCGCGCGTCTGCGGGCCGACCTCGGCGTCAAGCTCCCCGATTGCTGCGTGTTGCTTGCCGCGCAGGAGCACACAGGCGCGGTGGCAAGCTTCGACGCGGGCGTGATCAAGGCGGCACGCAAGCTTGGGCTGCGGACGATCAGTTGAGGTGCATGCTGACGGCGAGCGTCGTCATGGGGGAGGAGTGATGGGCCATGGAATGGATTTGGGACTCCATTTAGGATAGTCCTGTCGATCTCGGATCAGGCAAACATGACCCGGGCGCTCGCCTCGATCACTTCGGGCTCCCGTCGAGTAGGCGACACCATGAATAATGGTCGTCGCGATTCGGGCTCATCTGTCGGTGGCGTACTCATATCGACGCTTCAAAATTTGGTACCTACCGTGAAGACTTTGTCGGTCATTGACGCTCCGATTGAACTGGTCGTACTGGAGTAGTTCGAGGTCGATCGGTCCGGAGGTTCCCGTTTCCTTGACTAGCTGTCTGTTCGCCTCCCGTTGAGACTCAAACATGCCGAGAAATTCGCGGATATCGGGGCCGGTACTAGCATTGCGAACGAGCCAGTAATAGACGGGCACTTGGCCTTGGGTTGCAAGAAGCGAGTCGCGTCGATAAAAAATGTCTGCCATCCGATCAAAGACCTTCGTGGCCCGCCCGGCCGCGATTTTCAACGCATCCGGCTGTCCGGTCGCTAGTTGCCCCTCCTTTGCGATCTCCTTTACAAATGCGTCGAGTGGACGACGCTTCATATCAACGAAGTCTCCTGTGACCTCAAGCAGAAGTACCTTAGCGGCGGTGTTTAGATCTCCGCCTCGCTTGACGGAGAATCTGATCGTCTCCTTAAAGAACCGATGGCCCGCAAGATCACGAATGACGCCGGGAGCTTCGCCCTCCATCGCGTTGCGCGTCTCGGCGCCAGTGAGTGGCTGGCTTTGGTTGAGTCTTATAAACAGTTGATCGATCTGCTCTTGGTCATCGGCGACGACATTCATTACAGCTAGGGGAAAATTCTCGACTCGAGCTGCCAGGTCGGGATAGGCTTCGCTCAGCTCAGTACGATTTAGGCCTGCTGCATTAATAAGAGGTTCCTCGAGATAGACAAAATCGTCATTGAGCTTGAGGGTCCCACCAAACCATTCGAACAATGCCTCAAATCGCTGCTTGCCGTCGATGACGGCATGTGTCTTGCCTTTTGAAAATAGTGATTGTGGCAAGAGTGCCATGTCAGCGACGTAAAACTTAGGTACGTCGAACCGATTGATCATGGAATCGATTAGGTACGCCTTCGCGCTTTCGTTCCAAAGTCCTCCCCTTCGTTGGTACGGAGGTTCAAGGTCGAGGGCGTGTCGACGCTTGTACCAATCGTACGCAGCGCCGAGTTCTGAAGTGTCGATGCGAATCACTGGAGTCCCTGATCGGTGCGAATCTCTATAGCTAGACCGCTGAGATCCGGGTAAATCATTGACTCGCGAAATCCGAGAAGGCGCAGTTCCCTGTACATATCGTCAAGTAAGGCTTGTGGGATGCGCAATCTAGTAAGGAGCGTTCCATCGAATTCACCGCTCTCAAAGACCGTCTCCATAGTCTCCTTCTCGCGACCAAACACGGTGAATACACCTCGTTGTGCGGCTATGCGCGGATTGTTGTAAAGCGCATGCATTGCGGCGATTCCCCCTGCCATCTGATTTAGCTCTCTGTCGGGAGCGTAGTTCAGCAGAGCATTGTTGTCGGCGTGGAGCGCCATTCCAGGCTTATCCATACCCGGGAAAGTGGCGACGTTCCAGCCGCATGCATCCAGAACCCAGACGGCGGCATCGGTCTGGAAGCCTTTTGAGGCGGATGCTGACAGTGCAAAATAAAGCGCGATCAGTGCGTTCTCGGACCAGTCGAGAAGCCTGGTTGGCACGCCATAATGTTGCATGATGAAAAGATATCCCCAAGGTGTATGTCCGCTTGCGTCAAGGTAAGGTTGACTTCGCGATCGGAACTGCGCGAGCATCTCGCGCTCTGTTTGGACTAGATCGCCAACTGTACCGTCGGATCGGTAGAGTCGCGGAAGTAGCCCGTACGATGCGCTGCTAGCACCGCGGTACCAGAGTGTTCCAGTAGCTGATGTCGTGCCTATTTTGCGAGCGGCGTCGATGAACTCGTTGAGGTTTTGTACGATCTGCTCGGTGGGGGCAGGCATTTGTTGGCAAGCTATCGCTTTCCGAATCAATCCGGAGTCCTGACAGTGCGAGCGCATCTAGGATCAGCCGGGCCAGCACTCCACGGCCAAGTCTTCGCACGCCAGATTGGGCCAAGTGCCCACCGCGGGTTGCAGCCGTCGCCTGCGCGTCGGTCCGCACATCGAGTTGCCGCGCATGCGGCGCGCGTACAGCTACTTCAGTGGAGCTAGTCGGGCTCGAACCGACGACCTCTACCGTGCCACGGTAGCGCTCTTCCAGCTCGAGCTATAGCCCCGAGGTGGCTCATGTTATCGAGTCGCGCCGCCCTGGTCCACGTTGACCGGCGACGACGAGGCGTCGCCCGACGCCCCCGATGGCCGTGGTCACGCCCCAATCTCGACGTAGTGCTGTCTCGAGCTCGTAGTCGCGTGCCCAGCGGATGTTGGTGGCCTGGTTGTTGCGGGTGGGGGCGAGGCGTAGGCTCAGCGTTGCCATCCGCGCGGCCTGCTCGATCGGGATCAGGTAGCAGCGGTCCGTCTCGGGAGCGTAGGCGGCGATCGCGTCGATCTCCTCGGTCGAATAGGTTGTTTTCACGTAACCGTGCGGCGTATAGCGGCTTTTGGCGCAGCGAATATTCAATACGTCGCCCAGGCGGGAGGCCCACTTACACTGAACGCGCAACAACCGCGTCCCCACGTCGATCACGATGTCGTAGCGGCCACCCTCGGCAATTGGTCGGAGAACGGGTAGTTCGAGCCGTATCGCCGCTGCTGCGATCTCCGCCTCCGCCACTGCGCCCTTGCGGGCGGTGCTCCATGTCTGCATGGGTCCATTCTGCCCGGGCAAATGCCACAAAACAGCCCTACTTTGCGTCAAGTGTGCACCCAGTTCTCGGCCTGTTTCAGCCGGGACCGGCTTCGGCGATGGGACCGCCCTCAATCCCGCGGGATGAACTCCGGCACGTCCAGATCGTCTCCCGGGTCCTCGCGCAGATCCCGACGCGAGCGGGGGAGAGGCGGGGTGCGGTGGGAGTCGCCGGAGCCGCCCGGCGCGGCCTGATCCAGGCGGGCGGTCATGCTGCCGTGGGTTAGGCGCACGTCGCGCAGTAGGCGCTCGGCGTTGGCTCGCAGGGAGGCCGACAGGTCGCGCAGGTTCTGGGAGACCTCAGCGCCGTCGCGCATCACCTCGCGTGCGGCCTCGTGCGCGTCGCCCACGAGTGTCCGCGCCTCCTCGCGCGCACGGGCGCGCAGCTCGTTCGCCTTCTCCTCGGCCTCCGCGCGCTTCACGGCGGCTTGGCGCTTTGCGTCCTCCAGCGCCTCTGACAGCACGCGTCCCGCCTGCTCGTGAGCCGCCGCCAACTCCATCTCGGCCCGCGCGCGAGCGTCGGCCAGTGTCGCCTCGGCCTCGCCTTGAGCCGCCGCGAGCGCCGCCTCGGCTTGACCGTGAGCCTCTGCGAGCATCGCCTCGACCTGCTCGCGAGCGCGTGCCACCGCGCCCTCGGCCTCCTCGCGCGCCTGCGCCAGCCTGCGCTCGGCCTGCTCGTCGGTCTCGACCCGCACCCGCTCGGCCTCGCGCAATCGTGTGTCCGCCTCGGCGTGGATCGCTCCCACCGCCGCCACCGCGTCGTTGCGGGCCTGCTCGGCCTGTCCTCGCGCTTGCGCCAGGATCTCCGCGGCCTCCTCTTCGGCGGCCGCCACGCGGTTGTCCGCCGCCCGGTCGGCCTCCGCGATTCGCTGCGTCGCGCGCTCCTCGGCTCGCTCGCGCAATTCGCGCGCGGCGCGCTCGGCCGCGTCAACGATGCCCTTGACCCGCTCGCTTGTCTCGCCCACCTCCACGCTTGCAATGGTACGGGCTCCCGTCTGGCGCCATCCGCGTCGCGCCCGCGTATTCTCACGCGCTTGCCCAACTCCGATCCAGCCTCCACCTCACGCGCCTATCTGGCGGCGGCCCTGCTGCTTCTGGCTGCGCTTTTCGCGGCGCTAGGCGCCCGCGACGCCGTGGCCGCGCGGTCGCCGACGTGTGCGCCGACCAAGCTCAACATCTCGGCCGCCTTGGCCGGCGGCGCGCTCACCGTCTCCCCGGCGCCGGACACGCTCGACGCCTCCTACCTCACCCAGATCAGCTTCATGGGTGAGCCCGCCGCCGACCTCCTGGACATCAGGGTGTCTGGCTCGCGCTCCGGTGCCCATTCGGGCAAGCTCATCGCCTACTCCCAAGGCGACGGCGCCAGCTTCCTGCCTACTCACCCCTTCGCCCAAGGCGAGACCGTCACGATCCACGGGGCTCTGCGCCGCGGCTCGGCCACGACGCCTTTCGCCTGGCGCTTCACTACCGCCGTCGTCGACTCGGTCAGCCGCTCCTTGGAGACGCCCCCGCCGCCGCCCCCGCCGCCCAAGGCAAGCGAACTGCAGCAGTTCGTCTCCCGTCCCGATCTTCGCCCGCCGACCGTCTCGGTGACGACCAACACCGGCGCCCAGGCCCCCGGCGACATCTTCCTCGCGCCCTACGCCGGTCCCGGCCAGTACGGCCCGATGGTCCTCGATCCCGCCGGCAACCTGCTCTGGTTCAAGCCGATCCCCGCAGGCGAGCGTGCCGCCGACCTGCGCGTGCAGCAATATGAGAACAAGCCCGTCCTGACGTGGTGGCAAGACCCGCTCGTCTCCGGCGGCCGCCGCGACGCCGGCGTCGTCATAGCCGATGACACCTACAAAGACATCGACATCGTCCGTGCGGGCAACGGCTACCAGCCCGACCTCCACGCCTTTGAAATCACACCCCAAGGCACCGCCTTTTTCACCGTGTATGACGCGATCCGCTGCAACCTCTCGGCCGAGGGCGGCCCTTCCGACGGGGCGATCGCCGACACGCTGATCCAGGAGATCGACCTCAAGACCGGCCTCGTGCGCTTCGAGTGGCACTCGCTCGACCACGTGCCGCTGACCAACTCCTACATGCCGATCGGCCACGGTGGCACTCCGAGATCTCCGTGGGACTGGTTCCACATCAACGCAATCTCAGAACACCCCAACATGCTCCTGATCGATTCTCGCAACATGTGGGCCGCCTACGACGTCGATCCCAGCGGCGGCCAGATCGTCTGGACCCTCGGCGGCAAGCATTCCAGCTTCAAGATGGGCCCCGAAGCAAGCCCCGCCTACCAGCACGACGCGCGCGAGGACCCCTCCGGCACGATCTCGTTCTTCGACAACGGCGGCACCCCCGCGGTTCACTCCCAATCGCGCGTGATCGTGCTGTCGCTCAACACGCAAGTCATGACCGCCAACCTGGTCTCGAGCTTCACCCACCCAAAGCCGCTGCTGGCCCCAAGCCAGGGCGACTTCCAGCCCTTGGCGGGCGGCGACTGGTTCGTCGGTTGGGGCCAAGAACCGTACTTCTCAGAACTCACCCCCTCCGGCGCCGACCTCTTCGACGCCCACCTTCCCCCGCTCTACCAGTCCTACACGGTCCTCAAGTTCCCCTGGAGCGCCAGCCCCCCGCAGCCCCCCAGCCTCGCCGTGCGGCCAGGCTCCCACGGCGGTGTGGTTGCCTACGCCAGTTGGAACGGAGCCACAGCCGTCGCCCAATGGCGCCTGCTCGGCGGATCGACTTCTCATGCCCTCACACCGCTGGCCACCGTCGGGCGCAGTGGCTTCGAGACCGCGATCTCGATAACGAGCGCTCCGCGCTACCTCGCCGTGCAGGCGCTCGGCTCGCAGGGCCAAGTGTTGAGCGCTTCCGCGACGGCCAGGTCCTAAGCGCTCTCTGGCCCGTTGACGCAGACCCACTGGGTCCCGCGTACGTGGCGCGCAGGATGGCAGAAAACGTGGGAAATGCGTCCTTGCGGACAGGCGCTCGCTCGGGCATGATCGAGCGATGGCAGCACGTGCTCCCCGGCAAATCGCGATTCTCGTCTTTCCCGGCGTTCAGAGCCTTGATGTCACCGGTCCGCTGGAGGTGTTTGCCGCTGCGCATGAGTTGATCGGGCGCACCGGGCGCGAGGACCGCGGGTACGAGGTGCAGATCGTCAGCTCTGATGGGGCCGCGTTGCGTGCTTCGAGCGGGCTTCAGATCGTGCCTCACCTCTCCTTCGAGCAGACGCCTTCTCGGCTGGACACCTTGGTGCTCGCCGGCGGCCACGGCTCGCGCGCGGCCAGCGCCGATGCCGCCACGCTCGAGTGGATCCGCGCGGCCTCAAAGCGCTCGCGGCGCACCGCCTCGGTTTGTACCGGAGCCTTCCTGCTCGCGGCGGCCGGCTTGCTCGACGGGCGCCGCGCCACCACCCATTGGGCCTCCGCGTCCGAGCTCGCGCGCCGTTATCCCGCGGTGCGTGTGGACCCCGAGCCGATCTACCTGCGCGACGGTGACGTCTGGACCTCCGCCGGAGTCACCGCCGGCATGGACTTGGCTCTCGCGCTGGTGGAGGAAGACCTAGACCGTGACGCCGCGCTGGAGATCGCGCGCCACCTCGTTCTGTTCCTGCGCCGGCCCGGCAACCAAGCCCAGTTCAGCGCCACACTCGCCGCCCAAGAGCCCATCCGCGAGCCGTTGCGCGAAGTGCGCCGCCACATCCTCGAGAACCTCGCCCGCGACCTCTCCGTCGAACAGCTCGCCGCCCAAGCCCACATGAGCCCGCGCCACTTCGCTCGCTCCTTCCGCGCCGAGACCGGCGTCACACCCGCACGCTACGTCGAATCCGTCCGCCTCGAGGCCGCCCGCCGCGCCCTGGAGGACACCTCGCTGGCGGTCAGCGCCATCGCGCTCACATGCGGCTTCTCCAACCCCGAGACCCTGCGACGCGCCTTCCTGCGCTCGCTCGGCGTCGCGCCCTCCGAGTATCGCCGCCGCTTTCACCCAGCCGGTTCGCCGTCCGTTGAGACCGCCGCCGCCTGACCACGACGACCGTCGATCGCCCGACCCGTACGCACAACGATCCAATCCCTACTTCTGGAGCTGACACCACATGGACATAGCGATCCTCCTTTACCCACGTTTCACCGCGCTCGACGCCGTCGGTCCCTATGAGGTGCTCAGTCGGCTCCCCGGCGCGCGCGTCTCCTTCGTGGCCGAGCAGCCGGGTCCGTGCCGCACCGACACCGATCAGCTCGGGCTGCTCGTCGACGCCACCCTCAAGGACACGCCCAACCCCGACATCCTGCTCGTGCCCGGCGGACCCGGGCAAGCCGCGCTCATGGACGACGGCCCCCTACACGCCTGGCTGCGCGCCGCCGACGCCACTTCCACCTGGACCGTCTCCGTCTGCACCGGCTCGCTGATCCTCGCCGCCGCCGGACTACTGGCCGGCAAGCGTGCGACCTCCAACTGGCAGGCGCTCGAGCAGCTGGCCGGCCTTGGCGCCGAGGTGGTGCCCGAGCGGGTCGTGTTCGACGGCAAGTACGCAACCGCCGCCGGCGTCACCGCCGGCCTGGACATGGCCTTGGCCTTGGCGGCCAAGATCGCCGGCGAGCAGACCGCCCAGGCGATTCAGCTCGGCCTCGAGTACGACCCCGAGCCGCCGTTCGACGCGGGCTCGCCCCAGAAGGCGCCCGCCGAGATCGTCGAAGCGGTGCGTGCCCACTCGCGCTTCGAGCAGGTCCCGCGATGAGCTGCTCGCTAACCTGCGCTGTCCCATGGCAGAGCGCCGCTATGACCCGTCCGAGATAGAGCCCCGCTGGCAGGAGGTCTGGGCGCGCGAGCACACCTGGGAGGTCTCAAACCAGCCTGTCCCCGGCGAGGCGGGGGGGCGGGACCTCAATACAAACTCGTATGTCTTGGAGATGCTGCCCTACCCCTCGGGCGAGCCCCACATCGGCCACCTCAAGAAATACGCCGTCGGCGACGCCATCGCGCACTTCCACCGCCGCACCGGCCACCGCGTCCTTCACCCGATGGGCTACGACGCCTTCGGCCTGCCCGCCGAGAACCACGCGATCAAGACCGGCGTTCACCCGCGCGACTCCACCGCCGCGTCGATTGCCTCGTTCCAACGCCAGTTCCGCTCGTGGGGCATCTCGATCGACTGGTCGCGCGAGCTTGGCACGCACGAACCCTCCTACTACCGCTGGACCCAATGGATCTTCCTGCAGCTCTATGAGGCGGGCCTCGCCTACCGTCGCGAGGCCGCGGTCAAGTGGTGCCCCAACGACCAAACCGTGCTTGCCAACGAGCAAGTCGTCGACGGCTGCTGTGAGCGCTGCGGCGCGGTCGTCGAAGTCAAGCAGCTCGAGCAATGGTTCTTCAGGATCACCGACTACGCCGAGCGCCTGCTCTCAGACCTCGACGGGATTGCCTGGCCCGAGCACGTAAAGACGATGCAGCGCAACTGGATCGGGCGCTCCGAGGGCGCCGAGGTGACGTTCCGCTGCGAGGAGCTCTCGATCGACTATCCCGTCTTCACCACCCGGCCCGACACCCTGTTCGGCGCCACCTTCTTCGTGATGGCGCCCGAGCACCCCGACGTCCTGCGCCTCGTCGAAGGCACCCCCCAAGAGCAGCCCGTGCGCGACTACATAAACCAAGCCCTCACCGAGTCCGGCGAGGAACGCGGCTCGTTGGAGAAGCCCAAGACCGGCGTCGCCCTCGGCCGCTCGGTCGTCAACCCCGTCAACGGCGAGGCGATCCCCATGTACGTCGCCGACTACGTGCTCATGGAGTACGGCACCGGCGCGATCATGGCGGTGCCCGGCCACGACGAGCGCGACCACGCCTTCGCGCGCGCGTATGACCTGCCGATTCGCCGCGTGATCGATGAGGTCCCCGACGATGGGGCAGACACTCACGCCTGGGAGGGGGAGCTGCCGTACACGGGTGACGGTCCGCTCGTCAACAGCCATCCCGACTTCGACGGCATGCACAACCGCGACGCGCTCACCGCGATCGTCGCCTGGCTGGACCGCGAAGGCAAGGGTCACGCCTCGGTCAACTATCGCCTGCGCGACTGGCTCGTCTCGCGCCAGCGCTACTGGGGCTGCCCGATCCCGATCGTCTATTGCGAGAGCTGCGGTATGCAGCCCGTGCCCGCTGACCAGCTGCCGGTCGTCCTGCCAGACATCGAGGACTACGCCCCCCAGGGTCGCTCGCCGCTCGCCGCCGCCGAGGACTGGGTCGCCACCCAGTGTCCCTCCTGTGGTGGTCCCGCCCGGCGCGAGACCGACACGATGGACACGTTTGTTGACTCCTCGTGGTACTTCCTGCGCTACTGCGACGCCCGCAACGACCACGCCGCCTGGGACCCCGCCGCGCTGCGCCTGTGGATGCCCGTCAACCAATACATCGGTGGCGTAGAGCACGCGATCCTGCACCTCATGTACGCGCGATTCTTCTGTAAGGCCCTGGCGGATTTGGGTCAGCTCGACTTCCAAGAGCCCTTCAAGGCCCTGTTCACCCAGGGCATGGTCACCAAGGACGGGGCCAAGATGTCCAAGTCCAAGGGCAACGTCGTCTCGCCCGCCTCGATCGTCGAGCGCTACGGCGCCGACACCGCCCGCTGTTACATCCTGTTCGTCGGCCCGCCCGACCAGGACGCCGACTGGTCGGACGAGGGCGTCGAGGGCGTCCACCGTTTCCTCACCCGCCTGTACCGCCTCGCGGCCGACACCGGCGAGCGCGGCCAGGGCGGCACGCTGCCCTCGCTCGACGCCTTCGGCGAAAACGGCTCGCTCGACGGCGACGACCTGGAGCTAGCGCGCAAGGCCCACTGGGCGATCGACAAGGTCTCCGAAGACATGCGCCGCTTCGCCTTCAACACCTGCATAGCCGCCGTCATGGAGCTACTCAACGAGTGCTCCCGCCTGCGCGAGCAGCTGCACCTCGACAGCCTGCGCTTTGGCTTGGCCACCGCGGCCTCGCTGCTGTTCCCGTTTGCGCCGCACGTCTCCAGCGAGGTGTACGAGATGCTCTGCGGCGAGCGCGTCTGGGAGCAACCGTGGCCGCACGCCGACCCCGAGATGCTCGAGCGCGACGCCTACGAGCTCGTCTGCCAGGTCAACGGGAAGCTCCGCGACCGGGTCCAGGCGCCGAGCGACGCCTCGGCGGATGAACTGAAGGCGATGTGTCTGGCCGCTTCCAACGTCCAGGCACACATCGACGGCCACGAGATCGTCAAGCAGATCGTCGTGCCCGGCAAGCTGGTGAACATCGTCGTGCGCTAGCCTCGACATCTGATGTTAGGGCGCGAGGATCGGGCACTGAGGTTGAAAAGGGGGACGCAGGT
The DNA here is from genome assembly GCA_963753145.1 of uncultured Solirubrobacterales bacterium. Lineage (GTDB taxonomy): Bacteria > Actinomycetota > Thermoleophilia > Solirubrobacterales > Solirubrobacteraceae > Palsa-744. Next base: position 1,093,204 of record CAVWAX010000001.1, on the reverse strand, counting down.
CGGTCCGTGGCAAGGAGCGATGGGCCTGCTGGTGGCGATCGGTGTCTCGTTGCTCGCGTGCGCGCCCGTGGCCGCCGGCGCCAACGAAGCCGAGCACTACGCGCCGGTCATGAGCTTCGTCGAAGAGGGCGTGGCCTACCAGTCGTGGACCATTCCTCCAGGGATCGAAGAAATCACGTTGTACGTGGACGGGGCGGCCGGCGGGGCGGGCGACCTCAACGGCGGCGCCGGCGGGACCGGCGGTGGCGTGCGCGCCAACTTCGCCGTCAAAGGTGGAGAGAAACTGCAGATCGTGGTGGGGAACAACGGGCCGGACGGGTATTCGGCCGAAGAAGAAGAATTCGGCGTCAAGAAAAAGGAGTATTTCGGGGGCGGCGGGCCGCTGTTCAGCTTCCTCGGCGGCGGGCCGGGAGCATCCGGCCTGAACCGCGAAGGCGAATCCAAGCCCTCGCTCGGCGGCGGCGGCGCGGGCGGCGGATGCTCGGCGGTGACGCTCGAAGACGACGAAGGCTCCACGCTGCTGCTTGTGGCTCCCGGCGGCGGGGGAGGGGGCGGTGGTGTGCAGGGTGGCGCGAAAGGCGGCGCCGGGGGTGTGGGTGGCGAAGCGGGTAAGGCCGGCAGCGCCGGCGGGGGCGGTGGGACGCCCGCCACCAACGCGCCCGGCTCGGCGGGCGCTCCCAACGGCGTGGAGGGCGAAGAAGCGCTCGGCGCCGTGTGCGGAAACGGCGGCTCCGGCGGCGCGCCCGGCGTGCATCTGGGCGTCGGCGGCGGTGGCGGCGGCTACGGTGGCGGTGGCACAGGCGGCACAGGCGGCACAGGCGGCACCGGGTCTGCTGGCGGCGGGGGCGGCGGGAGCTACTACATAGATCCCGCGGCGATCGAACCGCTGCAGGGCGGCGGGGCCGGTGTCGGCGCGGTCGAAATCGGCTACGACGAGAAATCGATCGAGCCGCCCAAAGAAGACATCCCGCCCGCCGAACTGCTGACGCCCCAGCCCGTGATCAACGGCGAACCATTCGTCGGCAACACGCTCACCTGCGATCCGGGGCCATCCAACGGAGCTCAGTACACGGTCAGCTACAAGTGGCTGCGCGACGGCGCGCCGATCGCGGGCGCGAGTGCGTCGAGCTATGTCGTGGCCGACGTCAACGCGGGACACAAGCTGCAGTGCCAGGTCGCCTACGCCGACGCGGCCGGCACCGCGATCGGGACCAGTCAGCCAGTCGAAGTAACGGCAAGCGCGAGCGTGAGCGGCGTCGTGCTCGGCAAGGCCGGTGCGGTGAAGCTGCGGCTCGCGTGCGCCGGCAAAGCCGGCGCGACGTGCGCCCTCTCGCTGAAGCTGAGCGTGCGCGAGAAGCTGCGCCACGGCAAACTGATCGCGATCGGCGCGCGCACGGGCAAGCACGGCAAGCCGGCGATCGTGACGCGTGTCGTCACGATCGCGAGCGTCAAAGCCAGCGTGGCGGCGGGACAGAGCAAGATCGTGACCCTCACGCTCAACAGCGCCGGCAAGAAGCTGCTCAAAGCGCGCCGCTCGGTGAAAGTCGCGCTGAGCGTGAGCCAGGCGACGGGCGGTCATGCGAAGACCGTGCAGTCACGCACTCTCACGCTGAAGCGCTAGCGCTTCAGCCGTGGCGTGCGCATCGTCCGTCTAGATGCTTGCGGCCTCGCCGAGCGCCTCGATCGATGTGTCCGGCAGCCGCTCGGCCAGCCCGCGCGGCAACCACCAGTTCCACTTGCCCAGCAGCTCCATCGCGGTAGGCACCAGCACCAGGCGCACGATCGTCGCGTCGATCGCGATCGCCAGCGCACAGCCGAGGCCCAGCTCTTTGATCGAAGGCACGCCCGTCAGCGCGAACACGCTGAACACACACACCATGATCAAAGCCGCGCTGGTGATCGTCGAGGCGCTCGACGACAGTCCCTCGGCGACCGCCCGGCGGGTGTCGCCGTGGACCGCGTAGCGCTCCCTGATGCGGCTCAGCAGAAACACCTCGTAGTCCATCGAGAGGCCGAACACGACCGCCAACACGAGCGGCGGGATCAGGGTTTCGACCGTCCCGAATACGAGCGTCAAGACGCCATAGGCGGCGCTCACGCTCAACAGATTCATCACCACCGCCTTCAACGGCAACACGATCGAGCGCAGCAAGAGCATCAGCACGACGAACGTCACGCCCATCACGAACAGCGCGACCTTCCACAGCGAGCCGATCACCTCGGCGTGGTAGTCGTACAGGAAGGCCGGGGTCCCGCCGACCAGCGAGCCCGCGGGCAGCTGCGCGCGCAGCCGCTTGACCGCCGCCTGCCCCTGCGCCGACTCGCTGTCGTGGCGCGCGATCGCCCTGATCAGGACTTCGCGGCCGTTCGTCGAGACGGTCGTCGAAGCGACATCGCGGATCTCGGGGTCTGCCGCGAACACGGCCTTCGCCCGCGCGGCGGCGCTCGCGGGCACGATCGCTTCGATCGGGCTGCTCGCCCCCGGACCCTCGACAGCCGCCGCCTGCTGGAAGCCGCGCAAAGTCTCGTTGCCCTTGGGGAATTGGCGCAACGCTCCGTCGGCGGTGTGCAATTTCAGCGCCGGCATCGCCAGCGCGAGCATCGCGACAGCCGCCGCGGCGGCCGTCGGCGCGGGGCGGCGCGTAACGAATGCCGTCCAGCGCGCCCAGAAGTCCTTGGGGGCGGGGATCGCAGCGGACACCCTGGCGAAGAAGCGCCCGCGACCGTGCGTGCGCTCGCCAAGCAGCGAGATGATCGTCGGTAGCAGCGTCGCCGCCGCAAGCACCGAGACCGCCACGACAACGATCGCGCCAAGCGCCATCGAGCGGATCGCTCCCGCATGCACGATGTACAGCCCGAGCAACGCCGTCACCACCGTGGCTCCCGAGAAGATCACCGCCACGCCCGAGGTAGCGAGCGCCGTCGCGCGGGCCTGCTCGGGCTCGACCCCAGCCGCGATCTCTTGCCGGTAGCGAGCGAGCACGAACAGCGAATAGTCCACCGCGACGCCGATGCCGATCATCGAAGCCATGTTCGTCACGAATACCGACATTTCCATCGTCAGTGACAGGAAGTAGATGATCGCGCCCGTGATCAGCACCGACACCGCCCCCAACGCAAGCGGCAGCGTCGCCGCGACCAGCGAGCCAAACACCGCCACGAGGATCAACGCCACGATCGGAAAGCCGATCTCCTCGGCCTGCGCCAGGTCCTTCTTTGAGAGGTCTTGCAGCCCGGCCCAAAGCGCGTTCTGGCCGACCAGATGCAGCTCCACCGGCCCTCTGTCGGGGCCGTTCAGGTCCAGCAGTCGCCGCAGTTCGCTCGCCACGTTGCCCGCGCCTTCTTCGTTGACGGTCAACGTCAGCGGGACTACCAGCGTCCGCTGGTGGGCGCCGGCCGCGTCGATCGCCTGCTGTGCCCGTGCGCGAACGGCTGGGGACAGGCTCACGTTGTGAGCGGTGGCCGCCGCCGTGTCGAGCTTGTCGAGTGCGGCCGTCATCGCGGCCGTGTCGGCGCCCGCTTTCGCCGCCAGCACCCCGGCAAGCACCCCATGCTGCGCGCCTGGCGCGATCTTTGGCAACTGCGCCACGAAGCGCTGCGACTGCGAGCCGGGAATCGCGTAGCCGCCGCTTGAGAGGTGATCGCTCTGTTTGGCCGCGAACGGCAGCGCGACGAGCAGAAGCATGAGCCAAGCCCCGATCACGACCCGGCGTTGACGGTTCAAGACGCGGTCGAGTTTCAGCATGAAGTTCTGCATCGGGGCCTCCCGCTGGTCTGTTTGGCTGCCTGGCCAGTCTTTCGCTTCGGGAGTTTACGGAGTGTGACGGGGGACACAGACCGGTGCCATCGGATAGTGGGAGGCCCGGCCCTCGTGACCGCGCTGAAGCGTGGTTGTCTGCGTACAAGACGAATTATGAAACGATTCAAGTGCGTGCCAACGTTCCAGCGCGGAGCTGATATCTGTCGAGAAAGGGCAACATGAAAACGCTGCTGCTGATAGTTATGGTCCTCGGGGTGGGTGGCCCACATGGTCATCCGCCGTCGAAGCTGTCGAACGCCATCGTTACGGTGGGTCGCGGCAAGCAGGTCGAACAAGTCGCCCAGAGCACGACTGGACGGTTGGACATCCGACTCAAGCCAGGACGATACGTCGTTACGGCTGCGTTGAAGGGTGAACCGAGTGTGCCGCAGCGCCTCTGTCAGGTTCGATCGGTAGACGTTCCTCATGTCCCGCACTATCGGGTTAGGCATCTGACGCTGCGCTGCTCGATCAAGTAGGCGGTGCCGAGGATTTCCGGTCGATGGAATGCCCTTAGGGCAACGCGATGGGATGGAGGCCCGGACATGCGCCTAGGTACGTTGAGGCGCTGCCTCCGCTCAAGCAGCCATAGCCGGTGCCAACGCGTCAGCCGAGACCCGGTTGGGGATCGTGACCTGGACTTCGCCGTCGCGCTCCAGGATCCACTTGGCGTTGACGAGCGTGAGTCCGATGACCTGCCCGGTCTCGTCGTAGCGCACGTTGTGCCCCTCGACCGTGCCGATGGATTCCGCGGCCTCGCGCGGCTCCCCGACGCTGAGATAGAGCACGTCGCCGTCGGCGTCGTACTCGACGTGGTCGAACTCGATCATGCCGATGGTGATGGTCATCTTGGTAGCCCGTCCGGTTCGTTGTCCTGTCCGAATGCGGTGATGAGCCGGTCCACGTCTCCCTCGAACTGTACTACCGCCCTCAGCCAGGCAAAAGGGAAGGGTGGGTGGGCGCGGAGCCAGCTAGAGCGTCCCGTGTGGGGACTAAACTCGGCTTCGAATGCCCGCCCTAAAGCCCGCCTACCTGATCCATGGAGACGACCATGGCGCCGTGGGGGAGCGGCGCTCTCGACTCAAGACGCTGGCCGAATCCGAAGGCGACGCGGCGAGCGTGGAGGTGCTGAGCGGCGAGGCGGGGACGCCCGAAGGGGTGGCGTTGGTGCTGTCGACGATGACGTTTGCCATCGGGCAGCGGGTGATCGTGGTAGATGGGGCGGAGCGATTCAAGGAGGCGGAGGTGGCCGCGCAGATCGCGCCGGCGATGGCGGAGATGCCGCCCGATACGACGATCGCTTTCTTCGCTCGCGAGGAGGGGCGGACGAAGGCCCCGGCGGCGCTGCACGAGGCGGTCAAGAAGGCGAAGGGGCAGATCGTCGCGGAGGTCACGATCAAGCCGTGGGAGCTGGCGGGCTGGGTGCGCGAGCAGGCCAAGCGGATGGGCATCTCGCTCGACGCGTTCGCGGCGAAGACATTGGTGGCGCAGGTCGGCGAGCGCCAGCAGCGCCTGTTGCGCGAGCTGGAGAAGCTCGCCCTCGCCGCGGATGAGACCGAGGGCCCGATCACGGTGAGCGCCGAGGAGATCGAAGCGCAGGCCGCGTACTCGACCGCGTGGCGCGCGTTCTCGCTGGCCGACTCGCTTGTGGGCGCCGACGGGGCCGAAGCGGTGCGCTCCTACATGCGCCTGCGCGCGCAGGGCGAGCGGTTGGGTGGCCTCGTCTACCTGATGGCCCAGCGCCTGCGCGACGCCGAGGCGGTCTCGGTGCGCCTGCAGGCGGGCGCCCCGCCGGCCGAGATCAAGCGCGGCTTGCGGATGCCGCCGAGGGCCGCCGACCGTTTCATCGCCGACGTGGCGCGCACCGAGCCCGAGCGCCTGCGCGCCGCTGTGGCACGCATCGCCGACCTGGAACTAGACACGCGTGGTGGCGCGCCCCTGAGCGCCTCGCGCACCCCGCTCTCATCGCTCGAAGAAGACACGCTCGCGATGCGAGCGATCTTGGCCGTCTCGAACTAGGACTTGCCGGCGGCAACACGCGCCGCGCGGGACTTCTTGCGAGCGCCGGTGTTGCGGTGCAGGGCGCCGCGCTTGACGGCCTTGTCGATCGTGCGCACGAGGCGGCGGTGCTCGGCCTCGGTGGCCTCGGCGTCGCTCTCCTTGGCCAGCGCTTCGAGACGACGGAAGTAGGTCTTGATCGCCGAGGTGTATTGGCGGTTCTCGAGACGCTCGCGCTCGGAGCGGAGGATGCGCTTCTTTTGGGATGCGATGTTGGCCATAAGTTATTAAAACGAGGGGCCCGGCTCGGCGGACCTGCCGTCCGCCTGCGCCACCCTCGATGTAGGCGCCTCGCGCCCCGCTCGGACTGCCGGGGCGCGCCGCGCAGCGCCGTACTATAGCGCCCCGTGTCTGTGAGCGCCGGAGAGGACGAGGAGCGGCGACCGGGGTATGCCTCCGCCGAGAAGGTGGCGCGCAACACCGCGATCTTCTCGATCGCCACCGGCGTCTCGCGTGTGGTGGGCCTGGGGCGCGAAGTGGTGGCCGCGAGTTTCTTCGGCACGAGCGGGCCCGCTTCGGCGTTCACGATCGCCTTCGAAGTCCCAAACCTCGTGAGCGCCCTGTTCGCCAACGCCGCCCTCTCGGCGGCGTTCGTGCCGGTGTTCACGGATCTGCTCCAGCAAGGCAAGAAGCAGGAGGCGTTCCGATTGGCCTCGACCTTGTTCTGGATCATCCTGATCGTGCTCGGGGCGATCACCGCGTTCTTCGTGATGGCCGCCGGCGTGATCGTGCCGCTGTTCACCGGCCCCACATTCGGGCCGGAGCTCGACGCGCTCACGGCTGGACTCTCGCAAGTGCTGTTCCCGGTCGTGTTGCTGCTTGGCCTCACTGGGCTGCTCGTGGGGATCCTGCAGTCCTATGACCATTTCACGATCCCTGCGATCTCACCGGCGGTCTGGAACGTCGTGATCATCGTGCTGTTGGTGGTCCTGCGGCCGCATTTCACGGGCGGATACGAAAACGGCAACGAGCTCTACGCCTACGCCATCGCGATCTTGGTGGCGACGTTCGTGCAGATGCTGATGGCCTTCGGGGCGCTCGGTCGAATCGACTTTAGGCTGCAGATGTCGATCGATTGGCACGACCCGCGCGTCCGTCAGGTCTTCACGTTGATGTTGCCGGTGACGATCGGCCTTGGCATCGTCAACCTGGACCAGCTCATCAACTCGGTGTTCGGCACGCTCGTCTCCGCCGAAGCGCCGCGAGCGATCAACAATGCCTTCCGCATCTACATGCTGCCGCAGGGCCTCTTCAGTGTGGCTGTGGCGACGGTGTTGTTTCCGACGCTCAGCCGGATGGCCTCGATGCGCGACGTGTCCTCGATGCGCAAGACGGTGGGCGTCGGGATGCGCCAGATCAACCTGCTCCTGATCCCGGCCTCGGCGTTCATCGTCGTGCTCACGACGCCGATCGTCCAGCTCGTCTTCGAACGAGGCAAATTCGGCCCGCAGTCCACCCACATCGTGTCGATCGCACTGTTTTGGTTCGCCTTCAGCCTTCCGTTCGGAGGCGTCAATCTTCTGCTGACGCGCACGTTCTTCGCGGTGCAGCGCCCGTGGATCCCGACGCGGCTCGCGGCGATGAACATCGTCGTGGACATCATCGTGAGCGTGGGGCTGTACAAGCCGTTGGGGATCGCCGGGCTGATAATCGGCACCGTGGTGGCAAACGCGGTGATGACGGCGCTGCAGTTGCATCGCCTGCGGATCGGCTTCAACGGGCGCTTGGAAGGTAGGCAGACGACGATGATCACTGCTCGTATCGCTGTGGCGTCGGCGCTGCTTGCGGGCGTGTCCTGGCTGGTGTGGAGCCTGCTGCACCGTTTGTTCGGCGATTCTTTTATCGCGCAACTGGTTAGCGTCGGCGGCGCTGGGCTTGCCGGGGTGCTCGTGTATGTGCGCGCGGTGTTCGCGATGCGCATTCCCGAGGCGCATCAGGTGCGCCAGCTGATCATGGCCCAGTTCGGCCGTGCATAAGAAGGGCCGGGAAAGCTTGCGCCCTCCCGGCCCTGGTCCGGTCATAGATCACCACTGAACTACTACGTCCCAGGACTTGTGTCGTATGCCTGGGCGGCTATGACACTCCCGACCACCGGACTGGCCACCCGAGGGTGCGTTGCCGGCTGAGCCGAAGCTCGGGCCGAGTGGGCGATCTGCCGAACACGTTGAAGGCTAGCGCCTTCTACAGTGTGGACGCCATGCAACAGGACAAGATCCGCAACTTTTCGATCATCGCCCACATCGACCACGGCAAGTCGACGCTGGCCGACCGGATCCTCGAGCTGACGCACGCGGTGGACGAGCGGGCGATGCGGGCGCAGGTGCTGGACTCGATGGACCTGGAGCGCGAGCGAGGGATCACGATCAAGGCGCAGGCCGTGAAGGTCGCCTACACGGCCTCCGATGGGGAGACCTACCAGCTGCACCTGATCGACACACCGGGGCATGTGGACTTCACGTATGAGGTGTCGCGCTCGCTCGCGGCTTGCGAGGGGGCCCTGCTGGTGGTGGATGCCTCCCAGGGCGTGGAGGCGCAGACGGTGGCGAACACGTATCTGGCGGTCGAGGCGGGGCTGGAGCTGATCCCTTGCCTGAACAAGATCGACCTGCCGGGGGCCGAGCCCGAGCGGGTGGCGGGCGAAGTGGCGGAGCTGATCGGAGAGCCGGAGGAGGCGATCCTGAAGATCAGCGGCAAGACGGGGGAGGGGGTCAAAGAGGTTTTGGACGAGCTGGTCAAGCGCGTGCCGCCGCCCTCGGGCGATCCGCTGGCGCCGCCGCGAGCGCTGATCTTCGATTCGGAGTTCGACCAGTACCGGGGCGTGATCGCCTACATCAGGGTCGTGGACGGGGTCTTCAAGAAGGGCGAGGCGATCAGGGCGATGGCGGCGGGCACGCATGCGGAGATCGACGACATCGGCTTCTTCTCGCCGACGATGACGCCGGTCAAGGAGCTGGGCGCGGGCGAGGTGGGCTATCTGATCACGGGCATCAAGGACGTGACGCACCTGCGCGTCGGCGACACGCTGACGACGGCGACGCGCGGCGGACAGAGCGCGAGCGAGCCGCTGCCGGGCTATAGGGAGGTCAAGCCGATGGTCTTTTGCGGCTTGTTCCCGATCGACTCGGACCGCTATCCGGACCTGAGGGACGCGCTTGAGAAGCTGACGCTCAACGACGCGGCGCTCTCTTGGGAGCCTGAGACCTCTGACGCGCTCGGCTTCGGCTTCAGGTGCGGCTTCTTGGGTCTGCTTCACATGGACATCGTGAGGGAGCGCCTCGAGCGCGAGTACGACCTGGAGCTGCTCGCGACGATGCCCTCGGTCGAGTTCGACGTGACGCTGACGAACGGCCAGGAGATGGAGGTGCACAACCCCTCGGACATGCCCGATCCGGGCACGATCGCGGAGATCAGGGAGCCGTTCATCAAGGCGCAGGTGATCGCCCCCCGCGAGTTCGTGGGCGCGGTGATGGAGCTCTGCCAGGAACGACGAGGCGAGCCGGCGGGCATCCACTATCTCTCGCCCGAGCGGGTGCAGATGTCATACGACCTGCCGCTGGCGGAAATCGTGCTGGACTTCTTCGACCAACTGAAGTCGCGCACGCGGGGCTACGCCTCGCTCGACTACGAGCTGAGCGACATGAAGCCGGCGAACCTGGTCAAGCTCGACGTGTTGCTGGCGGGCGACACGGTCGATGCGCTGTCGATGGTCGTGCACAAGGACAAGGCGTATGACATGGGGCGCACGCTGACCGAAAAGCTGCGCAAGCGGATCCCGCGCCAGCAGTACGACGTGCCGATCCAGGCGGCGATCGGCTCGCACATCATCGCGCGCGAGACCGTCAAGGCGTTCCGCAAGGACGTGATCGCCAAGTGCTACGGCGGCGACATCAGCCGCAAGAAGAAGCTCCTCGGCAAGCAGAAGGAGGGCAAGAAGCGCATGAAGCAGGTCGGTCGCGTCGAGGTGCCCCAAGAGGCGTTCCTGGCTGTGCTCGAGATCGGGGAGGAGTAGGTGTTGGGGTCGGGGTGTCCCGAGCGGACACGAGGGTCGGATAAGGGGGTATGCGGCCCTCTACGCTCGAACAACGGCGACGCTTGTACCTGCAGGCGCGAGTTGTCATAAGCCGTCACTACCGACGGCCGTTGACGTTGGACGCGGTTGCTCGGGCGCTGGCCAGTTCGCCGCGTCAGTTGGGGCGTGCGTTTGCGCAGTGTGGGGAGATCGGCTTTCAGGAGGAGCTCAGCACGCGCAGGCTGAATGTGGCGGCGCAGCTGTTGGTCGAGCAGCCGGCGATCGCGGTGCGCGACGTGGCGCGGCTGGTCGGCTATCGCCAGGCTTCGCATTTCGCGCGTGCGTTTCGGGGGCGCTATGGCCTTACTCCAGCCGCGTTTCGCGCGGAGGGCAGGGCCTATGCGCGGGGCGTGCGGCGCCGGGCGGATGCCGAGTCGCGCGACGCCGCGGCCCGGACGGCGCGGGCGGTGGCGGGTGGGCAGGCGCCTAAGATGGGGCGGGAATTGGGGTGTCGAGCGGGCTCAGCGACTCGACCGGACCCGCGCCGGGCAGGCGTAGGCGCATCAGGGTGCCGCCCCCGGGCGCCGCTTGGGCGCTGACCGAGCCGCCGTGCTGTTCGGCGACCTGGCGCACGATCGCCAGACCGAGCCCGGAGCCGGGGCGCCCGCGCGCCTCGGCGCCGCGGTAGAAGCGGTCGAAGACGTGCGGGAGGTCGGCGCCTGAGATGCCGGGGCCGTGGTCGCGCACCGTCAGCTCTGCGCCGTGCAGCACGATCTCCACAGGGCTGCCGGGCGGGCTGTAGTTGACGGCGTTGTCGAGCAGGTTGTTGACGGCGCGCGCGAGGCGCACGGGCTCGCCGGTGAGCACCACGGGCTCGAGCTCGACGTGCAACGGGGTCTCGGGCGAGTGGCGCTGGGCGCGCTCGAGCGCCTCTTCGACGAGCTGGTCGAGGCGCACGTCCTCGGTGCCGGCGCGCGGGCGCTCGCCGCGGCCGAGCTCGATCAGGTCGTTCATCAGCAGCGTGAGCTCCTCGATCTGCTCGACTACGTCGTCGAGCAGGCGCTGGCGCTCGGGGATGGGCATGTCGTGCGCCTGCTTGAGGATTTCGATGTTGGTGCGCAGGCTGGTGACGGGTGTGCGCAACTCGTGCGAGGCGTCGGCGACGAGCTGGCGTTGGGCGTGGACGGAGGCGTCGAGCGCGCTCATCGAGCTCTCGAGCGCGTCGAGCATCGCGTTGAAGCTGACGGCGAGGCGCCCGATCTCATCCTCGCCGGCCGGCTCGATCCGGTTTGAGAGGTCCTGGGTATGGGTGACGTGCTCGGTCGCCTCGGTGAGCCGCTTGACGGGCGCCACGGCGGCGCCGGCGACGAGCCGGCCGAGCAGGGCGGCCAGGGCGATGCCGCCGATGTCGAGCAGGATCAGGATCAGGCGCAGGCGCGCCAGCGCGGAGTCGACGTCGGTGAGCGGTTGGGCGAGCTGCACGGCGTAGCCGGGCGGCAAGGCCTCGGTAAGGACGCGCAGATGGATGCCGCCCGCGTGGGCGTCGCTGAAGAACGATTTGCCGCCTTGGGCCGCGAGCTTGCGCGCGGCGGCGCTGACGGGGAGCTGCATGTGGGGGGTCGAGTCGAACCAGATGTGGCCGCTGGAGTCGATCACCTGCTGGTAGCCGCGCACCTGGTTTGGGCTTGGCGGGAGCCCGGGGAACGCGCGGTGGCGCTCGCGCGGCAGGTTGGTGGGGCTCGGCACGCGGTCAAGGCGCGCGAGGAGTGGGTGGGCGCGCCCGCGCAGCTGGCTGTCGATCTGGCCGTAGAGCTCGCGCGCGGAGAGTAGGTAGGTGAGCGCCGAGGCGAGCACGACCGCGATCGCTACCGCGGCGGCCGAGGCGAGGGTGATGCGCCGGCGAAAGCTCACTTTGGCGCTCCCGGGGCGCCGATGAGGGGCGCGTGGCGCATCAGCGCTCCTTGAGCACGTAGCCGACGCCGCGCACGGTGTGCAGCAGTCGAGACTCGCCGCCGGCCTCGGTCTTGCGGCGCAGGTAGCCCATGTATACGCCGAGCGAGTTGGAGCTCGAGCCGAAGTCATAGCCCCATACGTGCTCGAAGATGATCGAGCGGGTGAGCACCTGTTTGGGGTGGCGCAGGAACAGCTCCAGCAAGAGGAACTCGGTGCGCGTCAGGTTGAGGCTGCGCTCGCCGCGCCATGCCTCGTGGGCGAGCCTGTCCAGGTGGAGGTCCTCGAAGGCGAGCGTCTCCTCCTGGTCGATCTCATCGGCCCTTCTGAGCAGCGCGCGCACGCGCGCCATCAGCTCGCGCAGGGCGAACGGCTTGACGAGGTAGTCATCGGCGCCGGCGTCGAGGCCGGCGACGCGATCGTCGACCTGCTCGCGCGCGGTGAGCATCAGCACCGGTGTGCGATCGCCGCTTTCGCGCACGCGGCGGCACACTTCGAGGCCGTCGAGCACGGGCATCGAGACGTCGAGGATGACGGCGTCGTAGTTGCCGTCGACCATCCGCTCCAGGGCATCGCCGCCGTCGCCGGACAGTGCCACCTCGTAGCGTTCGAGGGTGAGCGCGCGCGAGAGCGCGTGCTGGACCGCGGGCTCGTCGTCTACTACCAGTATGCGGGCGGGCTCTGCCATGGGTTGGGCCGCTCCTCGGCCGGGCAGCTGGTCCGGGTGGAGGTGAGGCTAAGGTGACGGTAGCGCCAAAGAAGCTAGATCAGAGGCCGAAGAGGATGCGAAGAATCGTCGATCACGACACGCAGGCGGCGATTCCTGGGGATCGCGCTGGGGTGCGGGCGGGCACCGAGGTCTCGGGCGCCGGCGGGGGCGCGGCCGGCAGGTCGGTGAACGTGAGCGACGCGGGCGTGATGGGGGCGCAGTCGCGGCGCTTGCGCAACGGTTTGATCAGCTTGGGGATCTTCTTTGCGCTGGTCGCGGCGCTGCTGTTGGCGGTGCCGGGGTTGCGCTCGGCGGGGGAGAAGATCACAGACGCCGAGCTCGGCTGGGTCGCGGCGGGGGTCGGTTTCGAGCTGCTCTCTTGCGCGGGCTACGTGGTGCTGTTCGAGTTGATCTTCAAGATGGAGCGGCGCTTCAGCCGCCGCTTGGCGCTGTCGGAGCTTGCGGTCAACTCGGTCGTGTCGGTGAGCGGGATCGGGGGGCTTGCGCTCGGCGCTTGGGTGCTTCGCACGAAGGGTGTCTCGGTCGAGCGCATCGCGCGGCGCTCGGTGTTGCTGTTCGTGGTGACGAGCGCCGTGAACGTGGGGGCGGTGGCTTTGATCGGGATCCCGATGTGGTTGGGGTTGTTGCCGGGCTCACAAGACGCGCTGCTGACGCTGTTGCCGGCGGCGCTTGCGCTCGCGACGATCGCCGCGACGCTCGCGGCGGCGGCGCTCGCGAGTCGCCTTGCGGGGCGCGGACGCCTGAGCTCAGGGCGCATCCATGTGGGGCTCGTGGCGATCAGCGACGGGGTGCGCGGCGCTTTGCGCCTGATCGGCAGGCGCGAGCCGCGCCTGTTGGGGGCGATCGGGTACTGGCTGTTCGACACGATGGTGCTGTATGTGTGCCTGCTCGCTTATGGCCCAACACCCGCGTTTTGGGCGGTCGCGATGGCCTACTTGGTCGGCCTGATGGCCAACTCGATCCCGATCCCGGCGGGCCTGGTCGCGGTGGAAGGCGGGCTGATCGGGATGCTCGTGCTGTTTCATGTGCGCCCGGTCGCCTCGGTCGTGGCGGCGGTCGTGACCTATCGCGCGATCTCGCTGTGGCTGCCGGCGCTGATCGGTTCGGCGGCGTTCTTCAGTCTTCGCCGCGAGATCGGCGAGCCGGTCGTCGCGGCCTCGCCGGAGCCGGCGCCAGGGGGCTAGCCCGCGAGGCGTTCTGTGGCCGCGAGGGCGGCGGCGGCCTTCTGGCAGGGGCGACCGGGGAGCGTGTTCATGGTCGCCTGAAGGCGCTTCGGGACGGGTCCTGAGAGCCCTGGGCAGTAGGCGGGCGGCGGGAGCTCTTCGGCGGCTGTGCCGGGGGCGTTGACGGGGCGCAGCTGGGCGGTCGCGGCGAGCGCGTCGGCGGGGCTGTCGGAGAACACGTCGATCGCCAGGCGCCCGGAGTAGAGCTCGATCGAGTGTTCTTCGTCATAGATCGTGGCCGGCACGCCTCGGATCAGGGCGTTTCGTTGGGGGCCCAGGGCGGCGTTGGAGTGAAGGCCGTAGATCACGGTGCTCACCTGCAGGGGCAGCAGGCAGCTGCCGCCGCCGCCGAGCAGGCCCTTGCCGTTGACGCAGTCGCCGTAGTAGACGCTGTCGCCGATGCCGGCGCTGTAGCTCTTGAGCCCGTCCACCGCGGCCAGGGGCTTGCCGAGGAAGCGGGGGCCGGCCCAGTAGAGGCGGAAGTAGGGGAAGGTTTGGGCTTCGGCGAGCGCTTTGGCTTCGACGGGCGTCGGGTGGGTGGTGCCGCAGCCCGCGAGCAGGATGGCCAGGCCCGCCGAGGCGAGCGCGAGCAGGCGGCGGGCGCTCGTGGGGGGCGTTCTCATCGGCGCTGATTATCGGCGACGCGGGCGCTTGGTGCGCAGCGCGACTTCGGGCGGGTCCATCTGTTGGTAAGGGCATAGGCGCGACTCGTCCATTTGAGTTCGACTCGCGCGGGTGCTGAGGCTCGGTGGGGTAGCACACCGAGCCTCAGCCAACCTATCGGCCTTTTTGCCGGAGCAATGAAGAATTGGGGTTGCTCGGCGCACGAATCCGCTCGCCATACTGGGGCGCGTGGAGAGCCAGGCTTTGAGCGAGCGCGTGCCGGCGCGTGGGCGCGTGCGCCAGTCGCCGGCCGATCGTGGGTTCTCGCTTGCGCTGCCGTTTGCGGCGGTGCTCGTCGTGGCTTGGCTGGTGGTGGCGCCGCGCTCGCCGGACCTGGCGGCGCAGACCTATCGGGCCTGGCTGTTTGAAAGCTCGGGCTTCAGCATCTGGGATAACAATTGGTACGGGGGGCATCACCTGCCGGGCTACAGCCTCGTGTTCCCTTGGCTTGCGCTCCTGCTGGGGATCAAGGCGGTGGGTGCTGTCGCGGTGCTGGTCTCCACGTTCGCCTTCGAGCGAGTCGCTTTGCGCGTGTATGGGGAAGGGGCGCGGTGGGGCGCTGTTTGCTTTGCGCTGGCGGCCGCGGGCGACTTGTGGATCGGTCGGGTGACGTTCGCGCTGGGGGTGACGTTCGCGGTGCTCGCGGTTTGGGCGCTCGTGAGCGGGCGGGCTTGGCCGGCAGGATTGCTGGCCGCCGTCTGCGCCGCGACCAGCCCGGTCGCGGGGCTCTTGTTGGCTTTGGCGGGGGCGACGCACGTGCTCGTGACGCGCCGCGCGCGCAGCGGGTGGGCGTTGGTCTTGCCGGTGTTGGTAGTGGCGGTGCCGTTGGAGCTGCTGTTCCCGGAGGGCGGTTGGGAGCCGTTCGCCGCCAGCTCGGTGACGGCGACGATCGCGGTGACGCTGGCGTTCCTTTATGTGGTGGGGCGCGAGGAGCGGTTGCTTTGGATCGGCGGGTGGGTGTACTTGGGGGTGACGATTCTGTCGATCGCGCCGACGCCGATGGGCAGCAACGTGGACCGCTACGCGGTGCTGTTGGCGGGGCCGCTGGCTCTGTGTGCTCTGGGGCGCGACGGCTTTCGCAGACCGGGTCGGCCGCTCGCGGCGGTCGTGGCTGCGGTCGGGCTGATCGTGGTGTGGACCGCGTGGGGGCCGGTGCGCGAGAGCTCGGGGATCGCTGGCGATCCCTCGACGCAAGCCGCCTATTACGTGCCTGTGGAACGCTTCTTGGACGCGCATGGGGGCAGGCTCGTGCGGGTCGAGGTTCCGTTCACTCATTCGCACTGGGAGGCGGCGCTGCTGGCGCCCAAGTTCGTGTTGGCGCGCGGCTGGGAGCGCCAGCTGGACACCAAGTACGACCCGATCTTCTTCAAAGAAGGGCTCACGGCCGGTGCCTATCACGCTTGGCTGTCAAACAACGCGGTCAGCTATGTGGCGCTGCCCGACGTGCGCTTGGACGGCTCGAGCGACGAAGAGGCGGCTCTGATCCGCGCGGGACAGCCCTATCTGCGCGAAGTGTTCAGGAGCGCTCATTGGCGCGTGTTCGCGGTGCTTGGCTCACGGCCGCTGGCTTCGGCGCCGGGGCAGCTGACGGGGCTGGGCCACGATTGGTTCAGCTTGCGATTCGCGCGTGCGGGCACCTCGCTTGTGAGGTTGCACTACACGCGGTACTGGACCGCGGTTTCGGGGCACGCTTGCGTCAGGGTGCACAACGGTTGGACCGCGGTCAGTGTGAGGTCCGCTGGGGTGGTGCGTGTTGCGGCGCGCTTTTCGCCGGCGCGCGCTTTGGGGCTGGCCGGGGCGTGTGACTGACCGCGGCCCTTTGGGGAGGCGCGTCGAGAGGCGCGAGCGCGTAGAGGCCGGTGATGCCGGACAGGTAGAGGTAGTGGTTGTCGCTGATGGCGGGGTCGAAGGAGCCGGTGGGCTTTGCGAAGACGACTTTGCCGGTGGAGATGCCCAGGCCGTAGGTGCGGTGGGTGCCGAGGTCGGCGAAGTAGACGATGTTGCCGATGATCGTGGCTGAGCCTGAGATCTTGCCGCCGGCGTGGTAGCGCCAATCGATGTGCCCGGAGCGTGCGTTGAGCGCGTAGAAGGTGCCGTCGTAGGAGCCGAGGTAGATCGTGGGGCCGAGGCCGGGGGCGTTGGTGACGGCGGGCGAGGCGTAGACGTAGGCGCCTGTTTGCACGGCCCAGTCGAGCGCGCCCGAGGAGGCGTCGTAGGCGTAGACGCGCCCGTCGGTGTTGCCGAGAAAAACGCGCCCGTAGACGACGGCGGGGGTGGAGTAGAAGGTGCCGCTGCCTAGCAGGGCGCCACCGGAGCCTGAGCGCCACAGGAGGTGGCCGTGGGCCTCGCCGACGGCTTGCAGGTCGCCGGAGTAGTCGCCGAAATAGAGCACGCCGCCCGAGAGGCTGGGGCTGGCCTTGACCGCGCCGGGGGCGTGGTAGGTCCACAGGACTTTGCCGTCGTGGGCGCTCAAGGCATAGACGGTGCCGCTCTGGGAGCCGAAGAAGAGCTTGCCTTTGTCGAGCAGGGGAGAGGACTCGGCGCGGCTTGGCAGGTCGCGCTGCCAGCGGTAGTGACCGTTGAGCGTGTTCAGCGCGACGACGCGCCCTGCCTGCGAGCCGGGCGAGCGCGAGAGGATGGTCGCATAGACGGTGTCGCCGGCGACGGCGGGGGTGGATGCGGATAGCGCGCCGAGCCGCCGGCTCCAGAGGGTCTGGCCGGTGTACTTGTCGATCGCGTTCAGGGTGGCGTCGTCGGCAAGCTGGAAGATGCGGTTGCCCCACATGACGGGCGGGAACTCGAGCAGGGAGTTGCCGCCGCGCGCCCAGACCGTGCGGTAGGGGGGGCGCATCGTTGGGGAGGCGGGGAAGAAGCGGGTGTGGTTCTTGGTGTAGCCGTACAAGGGCCAGGCGAAGTGGTCTTGGCCTTTGACCTTGGGCAGGGTCGGCGTCGGCTGGGGCACGAACACGGCGTGCGGGTGGTAGATGTTGCCGGTGCGGTGCTTCTCGTACAGGTAGCCGGCGAGGACTACGGCGGCCAGGGCGAGCAGCGCGATGGCGAGGAGGAGGCGGCCTCGCTTGGAGCGTGGCGGCAGGCGACGGGGTTGCTCGCTCATCGCGCGGTCCTCACGTGGCGGTGCTCAGGCGGCGAGCTTGCGGGAGGAGGACTCTGGACGCTCGGCGGGATTGGTTGTGGTGCTTTGCGAGGTGGGTGCGCCGCGCGTGTGCGCGCGGGAGCGCGAGGCGCCCGATTTGCCGAGCAGCCGTCCGCCCAGCCGCGCCACGGCGAGCACGAGCCCGCCGACGCTGAGCGCGGCCAGCGGCAGCAGCGTGAGGCCGGCCACGAGCGAGACGATGTCGTGCCCGCTTTCGATCGACCAGTCCCACAGGGCGTAGTCGAAGCCGGTCAGCACGAGCAGGGGCACCAGGGCTCGAAGGCGCACGGGGCGTAGGTTATAGGGGGGTTGGGACGGTACGCTCGGGCTGTGCTATCCGTGCGGCCTTGGGCCTGGTCTCTGGCCACGTAGAGCTGGCACGAGCCGAGCCGAGCCGAGCCGTCGGCCGGGCGGCGATCCCTTTGGCCAGTCGGCCGCTCGCCCTGAGGGCGAGGACCGAATGTTGCGGTTGAAGCGGCGGACGGGACTTGAACCCGCGTCATCGCCTTGGAAGGGCGAGGCTCTACCGTTGAGCTACCGCCGCGCGTGCGAACCCGCCACGATGGGCGGTCCGTTGACGATGACAGTTGGCACAGACTACCTCGCACTTGGCGATCTCGTCGAGTATGGCTTGCCAGCTATGGCTACGCAGGCCCTTGGCGATGTTGAAGCTCTTCTCGCCAAGGTGGTCGAACTCGAGCACCATAGGATCGCTCTCGCCGCAATCCACGCATGGCCGCCCGCGAAAGAACTCGACGAGCAGGCCGGCGCGCTCCAGCGCGATCGCCTGCTTGCGGCGGTGGGCCTTGGCTATGTAGAGCTGCTTGTTGGCGGCGTAGTGTTCTCGTTTGTAGGCCGCTCGGCAAGGGCGACAGTAGGTGTCCCGCTGGCCGCGGGTCTTGCGATGCCAGGCGAAGTTCGAGGCCGGCTTGCGCTCACGACAGCGGGTGCAAACTTTGGTGTCCAGCTTGATTGGCACGAACGTATGTTCCCATATCGGGCGGACGGAATCTCGGGTCGCGATGTCCCTATGCTGAGGGGGTGGCCGAGCCATCGACATCAAGTGGTAACGCGGAGGGCGGGAGCGCTGGTAGCGGCTCTCCTGTGTGGGTCGTCGAGCGCTTCATGGACTGCTTGCGCCGTGGGGAAGTTGACGAGGCGGTGGCGCTCCTGGCGGAGGATGTGCGCTACGAGAACGTCGGCTTGCCGACGGTCCGCGGCCGCGAGCGGGTGCGGCGCCTGTTCGCGAGGGCATACGCCGCTGGAGGCGGCTTCGATGTGACGATCCACACGATCTGCGCCGACGGCGCCTCGGTCCTCACCGAGCGCACGGACTACCTGACGTTCCGCAGGTTGCACGCTCGGCTCTGGGTTTGCGGGCGCTTCGACGTGCGGGATGGCCAGATCGTGTTGTGGCGCGACTACTTCGATTTCCTCGACGTCAACAAGGGGCTCGTGCGGGGCCTGCTCGGGGTGCTTCTGCCGGCGCTGCGGGTGAGGCTGCCGTCCCAAGCCTGATGGCCTCGGCGAGGCGTCGAGCCTTCGTCGCGTAGAATCGAAGAGCACCACGGGGAGTGGCGCAGTCTGGTAGCGCACCCGGGCTGGGGGCCGGGCGGTCGCAGGTTCAAATCCTGTCTCCCCGATTAGAAAATCCCTGCAAATTGGCTGGTTTTGGGAGTTTGGCTAGGTGGCCAGGTTTTGGGTTGGGGTCCAATTTGGGGTCCAAAGTGCGATCGGCGCTGGAAGTTGGCTGCGGGGACCGGGTGGTTGCAGGTTCTAAATTCGGGAGATTGGTATCGAATGATGCGTCTCAGCGTCTCCTGATCGCTTGCCGGGATTGCGGCATGTTTTGGCCTGCGCCGTGTGTTTGAGTCCACGGCGCGCTGTCGGGACTGCGCGCGCTAACCGGCCTTGAGGGCGTGCAGGCGCGTCACGAGAGCCCTTGTGAGGATCGAACAGCCATGCTCTAGGTCGTCTCCGACCCCCTCGGCCGGGCGACCATGCATCGTCTGATTCCGCACTTTGCGGAGCCGTGCAAGGACCGCTCGGTCGGTGCCGGTGAGCACGATTCCTTCGTCTGCGAGCGTCGCGACGAGTATGTCCATTAGCGGGAGCTCGTTCAGTGGCCCGTATACGACTTGTCGAAGGCGCGCCAGCTGCTCCTCCGACAAGGACGCCTCCGACGCGGCGAGTATCGCCTCGCGATCCCCTTTGGTGAACAGGCGTACCGATGGCCTCTGCGCGATGTAGAACTCAAAGGCCTCCCAGAGCGCATGGGTCCGTAGGGCAATATCGCCAGGTGTGATTGCACGTCGAGCGGCAGACAAAGCGTTTGCGTCTGAGGCCGGCAGATCCGCGGGGACTTGAGGGTCGTTTAGACGAGATCTTGTGTCGAACACGATTCTGCTCTCGACCCTCGCGCCAGGCGGACGGCGGAGCCAGCGGCGGCCCGTCGTTAGGCCAGTGGCAGCGATTACCGAAAGCTGACGGGGACGCGCTATCGCATTCGCACGGTCGAATCTAACGAGGTCGCCACCCGGCAACGTGACGCGGCCGTAATTCGCGCGCACCACAAGCCAGCTAAGCGCAGTGTCAATGTGCTCAAGGCCTTCCTGCTCAGCCTCGTAAAGCAGCGGTTTTGTTGAGTAGAAGCGCGCGACTGTGAGCCCACTGATGAACTCGTCCGCGAGGGAAGGTATTGGATGGAATCGAGAAATGATGTCCCTCGCGGCTTGCTGTGGAGCGAGCTTGACAAGCCCGATCGAGACTTCGCGTTCGACCTCTACGCCGATCAAGGGAACCGCAACTTCGATCGCCTCCGAAAGGATCTTGTCTAGGTCTTGGATGACGATTCTCTCTGGCGGGAACCCCGCACCACGAGCCATCGCGTAGACGAGCTCGGTGTGGTGAACATCCTGAGCATCACCATCGGGTGCAAGAGTCTCGGTGAGCGAGACGCCTGTGCGGATGCGGATCGCGACATCCTCTCCATCGGGCTCTGCCGCAAGCACTGAGCCCGCCTGCACCGGATCTCCAACAGCCGGACCTATCTCGACAGGCAGTAGATAGTCTGCATCGCCGGCCGCGAGTTGATGTGCGCTGACCTTGATCTGGGCATGCGAGAGTTCCCGGATGGAGCTCGTGAGGGTTCCTCCCGTTAGGGGAAACTGTTCCTCACCAATCCGGAGGTACAGCGTTAGCTCGTTGTCCGGCTTGTCCGAATTCATTAGACCGGCACCCCTATCCGCTGATGGCTGATGACATTCGTCGTGCAATACGCAGGACGAATGTCATAGATCGCACTGTGGCAAGCAGAACATGTTACGACTATGCAGACGCCAAGCTGCCCGTGCTGCGTCGCATGTTCGCGAGGTGCCTGAAGGTCTACCACGCTCTCGATTACACGCTCACCGACATCCAGTAGTTAGGATCGCTCCCTTTCCTCGGCCGTGTGTGGCTCGATCAGATGGATTTGGTATCCGCGCGCGCTCGCGTTGCGCGCGAGTGGTCCGTCGAGTGTCCATAGGTCGGCACCCAGGTCTTCGGCGAGGGCAAGATATGCGGCGTCGTAGGCGGAGCGTCGCTGGAGATCGAGTGTCGCACGCACCACGCTCGGGCCGTTGCTCAAGGGGTGGTAGATGATCGGCAGGTCATCGAGTATTTCCCACGCCTCGTCGATCGCCTTGTTGCAGAGATTTCCTGCGGCGGCCTGCTTGGCCAGGGCGTTGGCGATCTCGTAGCGAGCTAGCGCTGGTGCGTTCAAATCGGCACCCTCCGAGCCCCAGCGCTGAAGCAGCTCTGCGACCTCGGGAGCCGCAGGCTCGTTGGTCACGAACGCGACCAACGCGCTGGCGTCGATGACGACGCTCACCGGCGCATTGCTCGTGTTTCAAGCTCCTCGCGGCCCTCGCGCACCAAGTAGACGGCTCGATCGGTCCTGGGAAGTCCGGCTCGCAATCTGGCTGCACGCTCCAGCGTGCCCTGCAGTCCCGTCGTGTCAACTACGGCGGACGACAGCTGCTCGGCCAGCAGATCGTCGGCGGTCGCATCGACATCGCGATGGCGACGCTCGGCCTCGGCGCGCAGTAGCGCGTAGGTTCGCTGGCCCACGTGGACGGTGCGATCTGTGCTTTCCATCGGTATACAGTCTACCGCCGCTTGAACCGGCTGAAAGGCCAGCTGCCGGCCAGCGAGATGATCCTGGGATGGTGAGTCCGGGAGCTTCGAGGGTCGTGCATAGGCCCTATCCTCAGGGCGTGGACATTCAAAACTCAGCGCGCAGTCATCTCCGATCTCTCGTGGGGGCGGCTCTGGACGATGCTGACGACTCATCGGTTTCGCTAGCCACGATTGCGCGGAAAGCCCTCCGGATCGCACGGATGCGAAGCGACTGGGAAATCGTGTGGTGGCTACAGCTTGAGATGCAGACGATCAAGGTGCCGCAGGGTGGCGTCGATGGGCTGACCTCCGATGGGTATGCCCAGCGTGCGTCGGCTGAGGTCAGGGGGCACCTCTCCGACGCTGCGTTCGAATCGATCGGCCACGCCGTCGCACAACGTTGGATCGGCGGTCGCAAGGTCAGCAACGAGGCTCTACAGCATCTTGGGATCGCGGACGCAGAGATTCAAGCGGGCACGCTGCGGGAGCAGATCGACCGCTTGGCCCAGACTAGCTTTGGGAGCAGCCGCGAGATGCTCCTCGCGACTGCACAACTCAGGGTGGATCAGCGCGAAACCGAATCCCTTCTCGCGCGGCTAAGGAATGAGATTTGTGTCTACTTGAGCGATGTAGAGCGTCGGCTGGTGCTCGGCGAGGTCAGCGAAGATGTCTGGGCGCGCAACCGGGCATACGTCGATGAGCATCTCGCTCAGATAGCTCCGCAGGCTCTGGAGCAGTTCGCAGCGGCACACCGACGACAAGCTGAGGGAGACGCAGAGGCGCGCACGCACGCACTAACCTCGTGTCGCCGCGTGTTGAAGACGGTGGCCGACGTTCTTTACCCGGCATCGAACGCCATCGTGGAGGGAATCGATGGACGGGTTCGGAAGATGACCGACGACAAGTTCATCTCCCGGCTTTGCCAGTTCGCCAGCGAAGGCAGCGGTTCGTCCTCGCAAGCGCTCTTGTCAGCGCAGGTCCGGTCCCTTTCCGAGCGTCTGGACGCGCTCAACTCGCTGAGCAGCAAGGGCGTCCACGACGAGGTGTCGTCGCCTGAGGTCGATCAATGCATCATCCAGACCTACCTTGTGGTAGGCGATCTACTACGGATCGCGGAGTCGGAGCAGCCCGTGGACGTCCAAGCCCAACCCCTGCCTGCGTGACCCGTGCGATTCCGGAACTAGCTGCTAGCCGACACGACCAACGTCCTCATGCGCTCGCCCTTGCGAGGCTTGGCGTCGTGTAGAGAGCATTGAAGCCTCCGCGATTGCGCGCAGCATCGTGTCGTTCGTGCTGCTGGCCAGCTGAGCTTTCAGACGTGACGCAGTTGGCACGCCGGATCGACCTACCTGCGCTCGGTCGCCGCTCACTGTGGAGTGTGCCCCCGTCCGCCGTCAGGCGTCGCCTGCTGCCGGCGTTGTCTTTGTTCTTGGGGTTATGAGATGCCTTAGGGCTTGCGACTCAGTAATTGCAGGATAGTTGGGTTGTGTGTTGAATAGGGTGGTGTGATTGATGAGCCGGCGATTGCGGAGCGGTATCGGCTGTTGAAGGACGCGGGTGTGTTGAATGAGCGTACGCGGCGCCTGTGGGCGGCGGCGGAGGCGCGTTCGCATGGGCGGGGTGGGATCTCGGCGGTGGCGCGGGCGACGGGGATCGATCAGGAGACGATTCGTCGCGGGGTGCGTGATCTGGGGTCTGGTGAGGTGCTGGCGGATGGTCGGGTGCGTCGTGTGGGGGCGGGCAACAAGCCGATCTCTGAGACGTATCCGAAGATCGAGGAGGAGCTCGAGCGGCTGGTTGCCCCGGAGACGCGTGGTGATCCGGAGTCCCCTTTGCGGTGGACCTCCAAGAGCGCGGCGAAGCTCGCGGGCGCCTTGGCCAAGCGTGGATATGAGGTTTCCGATCGCACCGTGTCGCGCCTGTTGAAGGGGATGGGCTACAGCCTGCAGGCCAACCGCAAGACGCGCGAGGGGACCGATCATCCCGACCGCGACGCGCAGTTCAAGCACATCAACGACACCGTTGCTCATGCGCTGGCGCGCGGTCAGCCGGCGATCAGCGTGGACACCAAGAAGCGCGAGCTTGGTCGGGGATTTCAAGGCGGTTGGGCGGGAGCTTGAGCCCAAGGGCAAGCCCGTTGAGGTTCGCACGCACGACTTCAAGGACAAGGATCTCGGGCACGCGATCCCCTACGGCGTCTATGACCTGCAAAACGACGAGGGTTGGGTCAACGTCGGCATCGACCGCGATACCGCGCAGTTCGCCGCCGCGAGCATCCGTGGCTGGTGGGAAAGCCTAGGCAAGCAGCGCTACCCGCACGCCAAAGAGCTCGTCATCACCGCCGACGCAGGCGGCTCCAACAGCTACCGCATCAAGCTCTGGAAGGTCGAGTTGCAGAAGCTCGCCAACGCCACCGGCCTGCGGATCACGGTCTGTCATTTCCCGCCCGGCACAAGCAAGTGGAACAAAATCGAGCACCGCCTATTCAGCTTCATCTCCACCAACTGGCGCGGCAAGCCACTCGTCAGCCACAAGGTCATCATCAACCTGATCGCAGCCACCACGACCAGCACCGGACTGAAGGTCTACGCCCGACTCGACGACCGCCCCTACCCCAAGGGGGTCGAAGTCTCAAACGAGGAACTCGCGGCCGTGAACATCACGCGCCACCCATTCCACGGCGAATGGAACTACAGCATCGACCCGGCAATAACTCAGTCGTGAACCCTTAGCTGCAGCGTCGGATCATCTGCGCGTTCGCCGGCGACGCATTGTCGCGGCTGTCCCCACGCTGAGCGCGACGGTTTCCTCTGGGAACGCGGCTTGAACCTCCAGGTGTCCACCGAGGGCCTCGACGTATCGGCTCAGCGTGGATAGCCGAACGTCGGCCTCTCCGCGCTCGATCTGGGAGACGTTCTCCTGGGTGACGTCGAGTCGGTCGGCGACGATGGCCTGGGTGAGGTCGAGCTTGCGACGCAGTTCGTTGAGCATCATGGTCTTGTGCTCATCGACCTTTGCGCGGCGTGCTGGCTTGGTGTCGATCTGCTTGCGTAGCTCGTCGAATCCTTTGCGGTTCTTTGTGGTCTTGGCGGGGGTCATGGGATCGCTCCTTCATCGCGAAGTTCTTGGAGATGGGTGTCGTAGAGTGCGTCGGCGGCTGGGATTGCTTCGGCGTACCAGCTGCTCCAGCGGTGGCGCTTGTCGCCGCCCATGAGCAGGATCGCCATGCGGCGAGGGTCGAAGGCGAACAGCACGCGCATGTGTCCGCCGTGGGGGCGCAGCTCCTTCATGTTCGGATGGCGCGAGCCCTTGAGGGTGTCCACGAGAGGTCGTCCCAGCGCAGGGCCGCCCTGCTCAAGCAGCTCGACCGCGGCGGTGACGCGCTCCTGCTCGTCTTCGGTGAGCTCATCCCACCACGATCCAAACGTGTCGGTGTACTCGACTTCCCACACTCCGTAAGTATAAACCATAACTTGTAGAAGTCAAGGCTTATGTTTTGGGGTCCAATTTGGGGTCCAAAGTGAGCGCAACTCAGAAGCACTCAGAAGCACTCAAACCCAGTAAACACGGGCTCCGAGCACCCAGCGACGCCAGAACGCTCAGGCTGGGGGCCGGGCGGTCGCAGGTTCAAATCCTGTCTCCCCGATAGAAAAATCCCTGCATAGAGTCAGGTTTTGAGGATTGTGCGGTACGGCACTATATAGGCTTGGGGTCCAATTTGGGATCCAAAAGTGCGGTCAACACTGGAACTCGGCTGTAGGGACCGGGTGGTCGCAGGTTTAGATTCCGCCTTTCCGACTAAGCTTCTCTTGGATGCCGGTTGGCTGGGAGTAGCTGGACGCCGCAAAATTTTCTGCGACGACGTAGGCATGTGCCCCAGAGAAGGTCTTGCGGGCCTCTGAGCGCTCGGCGCGATCGTCCGCGGGAGCTCCGCCGAGCTCTCGACCTCGACCTGCTGTCCTGCTTGCTAACGCCTGCTCCTCGCCGGTGTGCTCATTAGAATTCTGGGGAATGCCTGAACGGATCTCGCCGAATGCATTGCTTGCGCTCAAGGACGCGCTTGCGTCGGTGTTCTGGACGAAGAAGGATTTGCGTGCATTTCTCGTCGCGGCGATCGACGATCAGCGTCTGCTGGACCCGTATGACTGGCTCGGGCCAGCGTACAAGCGCGACACTGTTTTGCAGTTCGTCGATCGTCTTGCCGCTCGTCAGGACCTTCATAAGGACCGCCTGGTCCGACTGATGTCAGACGTCGCTCACAAGGAGGACTTTCGAGAGCTTGCTTGGCACGAGGATGCCGAGCGGTTGATCGCGAAGGCACGTGCTTCACGCGATGCGCTTCGGCAATACATCGTGCCGTATGAGGCCGAACTCCTTGAGGCCGAGCGCGCCCGCGATCGGATTGCTCAGCAACGGCGCAAAAGCGAGGTGACGGCAGCAACGCGTGCCGCCGTTGAGGAGCTTCGCGAGCGCTACTTCGCCTTGGTCGCCGAATCGGATGCCGTGAGGCGGGGACTGGCGTTCGAGTCTTGGCTAACAGACCTGTTCGATGTGTTCGACCTTCGGCCATGCGCGCCGTACCGAATTGTCGGTGAGCAGATCGACGGCGCCTTTGAGTTTGGTGACCATCATTGGCTTCTGGAGGCGCGGTGGCGGAAAGGCGCCAGCGATCGCGACCAGATCGGCTCATTCGAGCAGAAGGTTCGGCGCAAGGCAGACACGACACTTGGCGTGTTCATCGCCATCAACGGTTTCGAGGCGGGCGGCGTCGCGTATCACAACGGTCGTCGGTCGCCGATCGTGTTGATGGACGGCGCCGACCTGCTCGGTGTCGTCGATGGTCGCGGGATCGATCTTGTGCAGCTTCTTCAATGCAAGCGTCAACATGCAGCGCTGACAGGCGAGATTTACCTGCCGTTCTCAGCTCTGCTTTCGCGCGCGGCGTAGGGATATCGCAGAGCGAGACAGGTCAAGGTGGAGTTATTGGTGTAGTTTATGGTACTCTTTGCTTGGAGTTTCTGTGATGTCCTGTCAGAAAGGAGCATCGAGATGTCGATATTGACTGTGCCCGAGGCCGAGCGACTGGATCACGACGCGGCGACGCTCCCTATCGCGGAGATCGCGGTCTACCTGCAGGGAAGCCTCGGCCAGCGTATGGCGGCCTTCCTAGCTGGCCTATCCGATGCGAAGCAGATCGGTCGCTATGCCCATGAGGATGGGCCTGAGCCGCGGGCGGCTGTGGCGCGTCGTTTGCGGCATGGCTACAAGATCGTGCGGATGATCAGCGATGCTTATGACGCTGAGACGGCCAAGGCGTGGCTGTTCGGCACGAACACCCGTTTGGATGACCAGGCGCCGATCGAGTTGTTGCGTGTGGCGGAGTCGCCTGAGCAGTTCACGGCTGTCGTTCGCGCCGCTCGTCAGTTGGCGAGCTTTCAGACGTGAGCGACGCTCCGGCGGAGCGGGTGTATTGGCGTGTCGGCTATCACGGCGATCCGCTCGGCTTCGTCCCATCGGAGATCTGCGAGTGGAGCCACCGCTTCGACGATCTTCGCCGCCGCTTTCGCACCGTCTACGTAGCCGAGCTCGCCGAGACCTGTCTCCGGGAGGTGCTCGCCGACTTCCGTCCCAATCTTGGCGCGATTCGCCGGTTCCAGCAGGAGATGGGGGCCGAGGCTGCGCAGGAGCTTGCCGTCCAGCCGATTACGCCGGCTTGGCGTCGCGAAAATGTTCTCGCGCCGGTCCGACTGCAGTTGGACGGCGGGATCTGTGATCTCACAGACGTGACTCAGCGTCAAGGTGTCGAGGAGCGACACGTCGATCTCCTGCTCGAGCACGACATGCGGCACCTGGACCTACACGAGATCACCACGAACCGCCGGGTCGTGACGCAAACCGTCGCCGCAGACATCTACGACGACGGCGCCGCCGCGATTCGCTTCCCCTCATGCCTAGACGGCAATCCTTGCGTCGCGATATTCGAGGGGCGTGGAGCGCTTGAACTCGCTGGTGAGATTCTGTCGCTCACCGACCCTCCGCCAACGGCGCTACTCAAGGTCGTCGCGCCGTGGCATCTCGACTTGCAGCCAGCTCCCGCCGTCACGCCGGCCGACCCTCGATAGAGCACATGTCGTCGGTAGCAAGCAGCGAGTGTCCGACGCAGGATTCTGGGGTCCAATTTGGGGTCCAAAGTGAGCGCAACTCAGGAGCACTCAGAAGCACTGAAACCCAGTAAACACGGGCTCCGAGAACCCAGCGGCGCTGAAACATGCAGGCTGGGGGCCGGGCGGTCGCAGGTTCAAATCCTGTCTCCCCGATCATAGGAAAGGCCTGGAAATAGTCTGGTTTTGGGGGGATCGGCAGATATGTCGAGCATCCCCTGGGGAACAATTGGGGAACAAATCTTGGAGATCAAGGTGCGTTCGCTGAGCGCAACGCGTGGCCACGCCACGCCGTTCGGCAATCCGTGATGTCCTATCTCAATGCCTGACGAGACAGAAGCGAGCCACGACGCCCAACCTGACCGGCCTAGCTTCGTGCTCAAACGGGCCAGCTATCCGCAGGTCAAAAAGGCGCACATCGTCCCGCGCATGTACCAAAAGGCGTTCGCGGTGAACGGCAAGGTCGCCGTACACACGGACAGCAATCCTGAGTGCGTCCTCACGTCAACCAAGACCGCCGGGACGCGTCCCGACTACTACCGGCGTGTTCGCCCGGATGGTGAGCCGATAGACGACGTGGAGGCTTCGCTGTCGGTCATGGAGGACAAGGCGACGGAGCCTCTGAGGGATTTGATTGCGAATGAGCCCATTAGTGCTGAGCGTAAGGGCATCGTCGCGCAGTTCATCGCGGCGCAGATGCTGCGCGGACCGGCCTTCGTCGAGAAGCGTGCGCAGATACTCGTGCCGATGATTGAAGAACTGGATGCTAGTGGTGGTTCCGCTTAATTCGCGGTTTGTTGGAGGGCTCCTTTGATGTTTGCCGAACTCGTTGCTGATTGTTCAGCGATGATGGGGGTTCGGTATGGCTGCGCCAGCGAAGCAAATCGAGGTTCCGGAGGATGATCGCGCGGAGCTTGAGCGGATCGTGCGTTCCTCGACGGAGGAGGTTCGGATGGTCGAGCGCGCGCAGATCGTGCTCTGTGCCGCTGAAGGTCACTCGGCTGTGCGGATCGGGCAGATCTTGGGGTGTGCGACGGTCACAGCGCAGAAGTGGCGGTCGCGTTATGAGCGCGAGGGGATCGTGGGGCTGCGGGATCTCCCGCGGCCTGGCAAGCCGCTCGTGTACTCCTCTGAAGAGCGGGCGCGGTTGATCGCCAAGGCGTGTACCCGTCCGCCGGATACGCCGGAGGGTCAGCGTCGTGAGCGTTGGACCTACGAGGAGCTCGCGGCGGAGGTCGGGATGTCCTCCTCGCACGCGTACACGATCCTCGCCCGCGCTGACGTCAAGCCGCACCGTACCGACTACTGGGTGATGAGCGAGTTCACCGATCCGCGGTTCGAGGAGCGCCTGAAAGATGTTTGTGGCCTATACGTAGACCCGCCGGAGAACGTGCTGGTCGTCTCGATCGACGAGAAGACCGGGATTCAGGCCAAGGCGCCGACCAAGCCCGACACGATGCCGGCTCCGGGCAAGCCAGCCAGACGCGAGCACGAATATGTCCGCAACGGCACGCAGTGCCTGTTCGCGTGCCTGAACGTCAAAGACGGTGAGGTGATCGGTATGCCCTCAAAGACGCGAAACCAGTTCGACCTGATGCGCTTCCTCGACCGCTGCGAGGAGCAGATCCCACAAGTCCCGGGACAGAAGATCGTTGCGGTCAGCGACAACCTATCCACCCGCAACACCGAGAACGTCAAGAAATGGCTCGAAGGAGCACCCGCGCTGGAGCTTTCAATTCACCCCGACGCACGCCTCGTGGCTGAACCAGGTCGAGATCTTCTTCTCAATCCTGCACAAGCGATTGATCAAGCACGGCGCCTTCATCTCCGAGGAAGACCTCGCCGAGCAGATGCTCGCATTCATCGAGACCTACAACCAAACCGCCAAACCATTCAAGTGGACCTACACCGGCAAGGTACTCGCAGCATGAACCAGCGAATTAAGCGGAACCACCACTAGGTACTTCACGCCCGAGGAGCTTTCTGCCGCTGGCGGTGACGTTGGGGTTGTGCGCAAGCGGGCGATTGACATATACCTCGATCCGACCCTGCGTCTGCATTCGATGCTTGTCGAATCGGTCAAGCTCGCAAGTGTTCTAGGAGTCATGCGCTGGAGTGTCGTTCGATTCGATCAACCCGCGCTCGCGTACTCCGATCATCCCGTGGCCATGTGGCCGATGGACCTGGCGAAGACCCAGGCGCTGAGCAATCGGCAGTTCGACCCTCTTTCGGCGCGAGAGGTGCGCGTTCCTCTCGCGCCCACCGTAGCCTTGCTGATGGGTTGGATCGACCGCTCAGACCAGCACAACATCTCGCTTGAAATGTCGGCAGCGTCTGAGTTCAATGCCTTCACGGTGGCCCAGGCCGACCGAGAATGGATGCACCGACCGGGAGACGAGCCCGAGATCGCCACAGGCACGCTTGAGCCTCTCTCGCGTCTCGTTGAGCCATCGTACGATCGGTCTACATTGCAGAGTTCGGCGAGGCGTGCCAGAGCGCAACGGTTTCTTGCCAACTTTCAGGATCGTCAGTATGTAAATACAGTCGAGGTTTTGACGGACATCGGGCCGGGCAGCGTCGAGGCCGGTTGAGAAGTGACCCCGAAGGAGGTGGCGGAGGCGTCCGGGATGGGAAGATCGACGAGGGGCTGAGAACACCCTCTCTTGTTTCGGCTGCCTCGCCGAGCGAGCGCTACCGGCGCGCCGCGCCGCGCAAGTCTGCGGCTGGCTGCGGGAGGGCCGAGCGTAGTCGGCGGGCTTCCCGACGTGTTCTGCTCCTCCTGGCGGCCTACCCGTTACCGCTCCCCGCCAACTCCACGAGTGCGCCTTGTGCAGCTTGCGGTCGGCGATCCTATATTTCGTTCCACGGCTCAGGCGTGTCGCCCCGGAGCTCTTCACAACGACGGAATACGTAATAGCCCACCGTTGTCCCCTTCGTCGCCACGTTTTGGCCGGATGACGCGAACTTGTCGCGGCTCTCTTGGCCCTCCTCGACAAAGACGAATGAGCCCGTGACCAGCTCCCATCCCTCGTTGCTCACCGAGTTGAGAACCGCAGACGGATCCGTGACCTTCTTGGACGTATTAGCACCTACCATCGCCACGACGATCGCCTTCTGGTTCATCACGTCGATCGAGAACTGAAACAGCTCATCTCCGGCGTCAAACGCTAGGCGCGCACGACCGGCTGGCGTAGCGAAGAAGGCCTGGCGCACTTTCTCGCAGCGCTCGGCGCGCTCTCGCTCGACTTTTTCGGCCGCAGCCTGCGCTTGCTGCCGTTCCCTAGTTTCGCGTTCCTGTTCCTTGATCCCCGCCTCAATAGCCTTCTGCTCGGGGGTCTTTTTCGAGACTAGCGCCATTGCGTTTCCTGATCCTTGTTCCGATTTGAGCGGTGCAGCCACGCCCTCATCGTGTTGCACTCAGTCTTTCAGCACAAGCCGACTTGACGGGCACCGTATTCCGCTTGCGCCAGGGTAAATTTCTCTCCCGCTTCGGAGGAGAGCTGTTCGATCATTCCCTGGCATGAGAACGATGACGTTTCCAGATAACTCTTGGCAGACTTTGCCGCCTGCTCGTTCCAGTCGACATTTTTTAGGTGATCCACGGCCCAGACGGCGTCTTCGTACGGGAATCCCTCTCCCGCTTCGGAGGACAGCTGCTCGATCAGTCCCGCCTTTGAGAACGCGCTCGTTTCGAGGTAGCTTTCGGCTGAGCGCAGCGCATTCTGCTGAGACACACTGGCATCTTCGATTTCGTTCTGTTCTCGTTCTTCGCGTTCTCTTCGTTCGTCCGCTTCCTTTTCCCGCTGTTCCCTTTCTCTTCTGGCACGAGCTCTCGCTTCTAGTTCTGCTTGGGTGTGATGCCTGGTCACCGTGATCGTCTGGCTTCCCGGTTCGCGGCCCGCCATGGTCGCTTCCACGTTCACGACGTTCGAGCCGATTTCCAAGGCGACAGTCTTGCTCCAATGAGTCCCGCGGACGTGCGCCTGACCGCCTTCGACGGTGACTGAAGCGCCTGCTGTGACTCTCCCATGAAGCGTTGTGTGTGAACTCGTGACTGCGTAGTCGCCAGTGTCGAGCTTGAGCGCGACGGGCGGAGTCGTGGGCGCTTGGTGGGAGGCCTGGGCAGAGGTAGATGGTTCGGAGCTAGCCGCCTTCTTGTTGTTTCCTCCCCCGGCGATTGCCCCGATGACGCTGATGAGCACAATGACTCCTACCACCCAGATGGCTATGCGAGCGCCCTTCGGTATTTCTCTCCACCGGTCTCGGAACCCCGGCGGGCGCTCGGCCGGGGAGGTGCCTCCCGCCCCCGTTGATGGCGGTGAGGGTGCGGGGACATCGGATGGACTGGCCGGAACGGGGTCCGGCGGCGGAGAGTCGCGGTATTCGAGCGTCCACCGCTTGCCGTCCCAGTAGCGGGCCGCGCCTTGATCGAGCGGGTCCGGGTACCAGCCAGCTGGCACCCATACAGGAAGCGGCCGAACCGTCTTTGGTACCTCGCGTCCCCCTTCCGACATCGCGGAGGATCTTACAGCCTCGACTTGGCGCATGCATGGCGCATATGTCGGATGTTTGACCAAACGGAATCTCTTGGGATCTTTGGTTGCGCCGGACCCGTAGAGGTCCCCGCTCCGTGAACGCTCCATTCACAGGGCTTGGAGCCTCTGGAGCGCCGTCAAGGTTCCAATGAGGTTCCCTTTTGGTGCGACGGACCGCGAGCCGTGGGGCTTCTCGGAGATCGTTCCCCCGTTTCGTGCGGGAAGGGCTCCGAATGGGCCGTTCCTTCAGGAACGGTTGTGACTTGCCAGTTGGCAGGCGGTTCGTCTGGTAGTCCAGGGTGGCCGAGGGGGCCAGCGATCCTTGGGCGAAGGGGCTCGCCGGGTAGCAGGGCGATCCCAGTTGGTCTCCGTTGACGGTGTGGCGGCTGTCACGCCGGGGACTCGGCTAACGCTCCAATCCGACGTGTCGCGTGTCGCGCTCCTGTTCCCGGTTGAGCCAGTCCATGTGTGGGGTCATCTCGTCGGTGCGTAGCGGGTCGCGTGTGGGGTCCCACGCGGGGTCGGGTGTCTCTTGGTAGGCGATGGATGGTGTGTGTTCTTGGCTTTGGCTCATGCGTTCGGCGAGGCGGGTGATCCTGTTGGGGTCTTGTCCTTCTTGGCCGAGTTGGTCGCGGGCGATGTGCCAGTCGGTGCCGTTTCGGGCTCGGGTGGCTTGGACGTAGGCTGACTCCTTGCTGGTTTTGGCTGGACCCCGTTTGTCGGTCCACCACGAGTGAGAGGGTGGTGGATATGACGGGCGGGACGGTAGTGCTCGGGGCGGATGGATGCTCACGCTGAGATTGTTCGTGGGGCGTCGCCTGATGACCTTGGTCATGCTGCGAGCGGTGTGGGTGCGGTGGTCCACTCGGCTGCGAACACTGCTGGTGCGCGCATGCCCAGCGCGGAGTGTGGTCTGCGCTGGTTGTAGTCCTCGCGCCAATCCTCGATCACGACCCTGGCCTCGGCCAGGCAGGAGAACTCCTCGATATCCAGGAGCTCGTCGCGGACACGGGAGTGAAAGGACTCGACGAACGGGTTCTGCCAGGGGGAGCCCGGCTCGATGAACACTGTCCCGGTGTCAGAGAGCACGCACCAGTCTTTGAGTGTGTGTGCGGTCATCTCCGGCCCGTTGTCGCAGCGCAGCAGCTCGGGGGCGCCACGCTCGGCGAGTAGCGTCTCCAGCGTCGATACGACCGTGTCAGCGTCGATGTTGCGCTCTACGCGCATGACCAGCGACTCACGCGTGAACTCATCGACGATGTTCAACAGCTTCAGGATCCTGCCGTCAGCGGTCTGGTCGAACTGGAAATCGAACGCCCACACATGATTCGGTTGCTCGGCCCGCAACCGCTTCGCTGGGACCGTCGAGTCCCCGAGCCGCCGGCGCTTGCGCTTGCGCACGGGCACCCGCAACCCCTCCTCGCGCCACAACCGCTGCACCCGCTTGCGGTTCACGTCCCACCCCAGCTCGCGCAGATGATGGTGCGCACGCCGATAACCCCACCGCGGCCGCTCGGCGGAGAACTTCCGCAGCTCGGCACGCAGTGCCTGGTCGTCCTCGGCTCGCTTGGGCTCGTAGCGCTCCGTCGAGCGATGCTGCCCCACCACCCGGCATGCCCAGCGCTCGCTGACGCCGAGACGGTCACGAAGCATCGCGACCGCCCGACGCCGACGGACTGGGCCTACCAATTTCCCGACGCGATCTCCTTCAACGCGCGATTCTCAAGCGCCTGATCGGCCACGATCGCCTTCAAACGGCCGTTCTCGCGCTCCAGCTCCTTCAACCGCTTGACGTCATCGGCCTTCATCCCGCCGTACTGGTTACGCCAGCGATGGAAGGTCTGCTCGCTGATCTCCAGGGTCTTGGCGACCTCGGGGATCAGCTTGCCCTCCCCGAGCAGCCGCTCGGCCTCCCGCAACTTGCGGATGATCTGCTCCGGCGTATGCCTGCGTCGCTTCATCAGAGTTCCTTTCTCGCCCATCATCGCGAGCGCAAGAAACTCCCACAAGGGCCGGACCGAACTCAGGGGGTCACGCCATCCATACTTGGTCAACGCGGAGCACCGCAAGGAAGGCGGCCAGGCGTTCGTCTACTTCGGTGCGGGCGGGGATCATCAGATCGCGGTGAAGGTCGCGCGTCCATCGAATTGGTCACAGCAGCGAATGAAGCGCGAGATCGCGGTGCAGAGCCGCCTCGATCACCCCAACGTGCTGAAGATCATTCGCCACGACGCCGAGAACGGTTGGTACTCAATGAGTAGGGCGCAGGGGAGCCTCGAAGACCTCGGGCCGTTTCGCCGCTACGAATGGACCCGTCTGCGCGTAGGCCTGCTCGCCGTCGCTCAGGCCGTCACCCACGCCCACGAGCACGGCTATGTCCACCGCGATCTGAGCCCGGCGAACATTCTCGTATATCCGGACCGCTGGGTCGTGGCGGACTGGGGGTTCGTATGCGAGCCCTTTCGGCCTGCGCAGCGGATGACCCAGCCGCTTGAGCGCTTCGGGACCCCTGAGTTCATGGCACCCGAGTTGCTGCTTGACCCGCGTGATGCCAAACCGCCTGCTGACGTGTTCTCGATCGGGCGGATCGCGGCATGGGGGACGGGTCTCCTCGGGAGCTTGGGTGGTCAGGGGGACGACCAGCTGACTGGCTGGTGGCAGCGGCTGATCGAAGGTGCCGCAGCGTACGAGCCGAAGCTCCGCTGGACCATGCGGGAGGTGCTCACGCATCTGCATGCGCAGCCGCGGTTGGTTCCGGCGGCCAGGATTGCATCCGGGGCCGGCGGCGTCGAGGCGTGTCCGCGCTGCGGAAGCGGCGTCGGTCGAGATAGCGCCGAACGTTGCCTGTCCTGCCACTGGCTGAGTGACGAGTAGCCGGAGATGTACCGGCGGCGCGCCGGGTTGACGTCGATTGGCTGACGATTGGATTCGACTGCGCTGGGCTGCGGTTCGTTTGCGGTCACCGTCGAACAGCGGCGGGTATCGGCGAACCGCCTCCCGCCCCCCAGTGGACGGCGGGGTTGTCGGCGAGTGGCTTGCGGGCGGCAAGCACAACGGGACCGTCCCCGCGCTGCGAGCGATGTTCAACGATGCCGCGTCGGCGAAGGCGGGGCGGGTCGTTCGTCATAACCCGTTTGCGCGGCTTGGGATCTCGAAGGGTCCGGGTCGTCGTCACGAGCAGCCGCCGAGCGAGGAGCAGGTCTGGAAGCTGATCCGTTGTGCGCGCGAACTTGCCAGCCCCTCGTTTGCCGCTTGGCTGCAGGTCGCCGCGTTCACCGGCCTTCGGCCCGGCGAGCTGGACGCGCTCCGTCGCGAAAACGTCGATCTCGGTCGTTCTCGCATCCTGGTCGGGCCTACCACTGGAAGGCTGTGAGAGGCGCGGCCGGCTGGTCCGGCAGCCTCTACCTTGCCACGCGCCATTTCGCCGGTTGGTACATGGTCAACGTCCTCGACCTGCCCTCTGAGGACGTGGCGATCGCGCTCGGCCACACCGACGGCGGCGAGCTGGTCCGCCGCCTCTACGGCCACCGCGACCACGAGCGCGCCCTGGACCGCGTGACCGCTGCCTACGAGCAGACGGCGGCCTTTAGCAGGCTCGGCTGTGGTAGGTCCGATAAGGCGCTCGGGTGTGCCGATACGGCGCAGGAACTCTGCCTCAGCCGGATGGCGGGGCTTCTGTCTGCGGGGAGGCTCGAATCGCTCCAGCGCCTTCTCGCTCTTGACACGCAGCCCGGGCGCTTCTCGATGCCACTGCTCGATATTGAGTTTTTCTGTCGGCATCATGTGTGCAGCGTACTATCGCTCTTGGTGCGTCTGGGTTCGTTCAGCTACGATCACGTTTGATGTCTCGTCAAGATGCAAAGATCTCCGTAAGTGCTCGCGCTGAGGAAAAGGAAGCTTCACGGCGCCGCGACGAGAGAGATCTCGCATCCGGCCGCAAGTCAGCGGCGCAGTTGAGGCGCGAGAATGAGGTCTTCGGCGAGCTTGCCTCCTCGGCGAGGGTCCGGATCCTCGCCTCGCGGTCGCTCGGCTAAGCGATCACCTGAGAAGCCACCGTTGCGGCCCGAGGAGGCGCAGCGGATCGTCGGGTTGTTGCAGTCGCTGATCGGCGAGCGGCGCATCGTCCTGATTGGCGGACAGGCGGTTGCCTTCTGGTTGCGATATCTGGCGTCCATCTATGTCGAGGCTGCGAATGTTGAACCGCTCGCGAGCAAGGACATCGACTTCGAGGGGGCTTCCCGCACGGTCTCGCTTGCTGCGGAGTTGATTGCCGGTGAGCCGAAGCTCCCCACCATGGACGACCACACGCCGAATACGGGTCTGGTGATGTTCAAGGATGCCGACGGTGTCGATCGCCAGATTGACTTCCTCGATCAGCCGCTTGGACTTCGCGGGCGCGATGTCCGCGATACAGCGGTGCTGGTCGAGATGCCACGGCGAGGCGCCGTACCGGCCGCACAGGTATGGATCATGCATCCAGAGCGTTGCATGGAGAGCCGAGTTGCGAATGCCGCCATCCTTGGCAAGACGAATAAGCTGGCTATGCGGCAGCTGAAGGCATCGATATTGTGCGCCCGCCTGTGGTCGCGGTACGTTCTCGACAATGAGGAGTTGTCGTTGCCCGAGCGTGTGCGGGCGGTACTTCGAATCAATGAGCGGATCTTCCGCCGTTGTCACCGCGAGAAGCCATTCAGGGATGTGGTTTTGGACTATGGTGTTGATCCCTTCGATGCGGTACTCATCGGGGACGGGAGACTGCCGGCTGCGTTTCGGGATCGTCGCTATCCGCAAATGCAGACACTTCTAGATCAACGTCTGAAGGCAGACAGACGCAACCGAGTGCGGGCCGTCTCCCACAGGGCGCGCCGGTCGGTCGTTTCCTGAGCTCGTAGCGGTAGATGCCCGACGACTGCGATGACCCGTAGCCAGGCGAACACCTAGCGGGATTGTCCGCTCTATAAGTCTTTATCTACGAACAGAGATAGATCGCCGTGATCTCTGCTCGCCCAAAATGAAGACTCGCGTTGCCTAGCCTGCGGACGCCGCGAATTGTCCGTAGGAAATGCATGACCTCGTCTGCAACCATCTGGTCACTATGCCCATGACCGAAGACGAAATCGCGAATGTCATGCGCTCTCTGCGCGGGTGGATAGTCGACGCACGTATCGCCTATCCCGAGGTGCTTCATGTTGAGGTTCGCGATTCGCGCAGTGAACTCTGGCGTCTTGCCACACAAGATGCCGAGTGGTCGCCAGCCGACCCAGGTCAGCTGGTCGGGCGCTCTATCGATGACGTCGCCATTGACGGGGAGACAGGAGAGCTGCGTTGCACGCTTTCTGACGGTTCGGGTGCTCGACGTAATGCCTGCCGCCGTCGAAGCGGCGGACGATCCGCCGAACTGGGAGTTGGTCAGCCCGGCGGGGATCGTCCTTGAGTTCGGTCCTGGGCTCCGCGGCAGATCGGCGGTGCTGACGGGCCAGCCCCGCCGCGTCCCTGAGCCCGACGCGCTGCTCGGCGTAAGTGGAGCCCGACCGCCCACGAATCCGCCCACGCCCCCGAGAATCCTGCTCAACCGCGCGATCCAGCGCCTATCTCCCCGCAGATCACAAGATGAGCGTACGATCTTGACGTCAGTCATGGTTTGATCGGCACCGAGTTCGGCACATTCCAACGATGTCGGATACGGTGGTCCCCGTGAATTCGACTCCTCCTATCCCGTCTGTCGGAAAACTGCTCTGGCCGACGCTGCGTGCGGTGCGCGAGATCGGCGACTCGGGGACGAACGAGGAGATCGTCGAAAAGGCGATCGAGCTCGAGGGCTTCACCGAGGAGCAGCAGGGGGTCCTGCACGGCGATGGGCCTTTGACCAAGCTCGAGTACCGCTTGGCGTGGGCACGCAGCTACCTGAAGGGGATGGGTGCCCTCAACAACAGCGAGCGCGGCGTGTGGAGCACGACAGAGGCAGGCCGCGCGATGACGCGCGAGGATGTCGCCAGCCGGCACTCCGCTTATCTCGCGTCGCTCAGGGTCGCACGCAAGGCCAAGCAAGCTACGAGAGCCGAACAGGACGAAGAAATCGACGAGGATCGGTCCGATCGTCGCGACTGGAAGGAGCGCTTGCTGGAGGTGTTGCTCCAGATGCCGCCTGACGGGTTCGAGCGCCTGGCTCAGCGACTACTCCGCGAGGCGGGTTTCGTGTCGGCCACGGTCACGGGCAAGACCGGAGACGGCGGGATCGACGGTATCGGGGTCTATCGCCTGTCGCTCGTGAGCTTCCCGGTCTTCTTCCAGTGCAAGCGCTACAAGGGCAGCGTAGGTGCTGGCGCCGTGAGGGACTTTCGTGGCGCGATGAGCGGGCGCGGCGACAAGGGCCTGCTGATCACCACCGGCTCATTCACGGCCGACGCCAAGCAGGAGGCGACGCGCGATGGCGCGCCGCCGATCGACCTCATCGACGGCGAACGGTTGTGCGATCTGCTCAAGGAGCACAAAATGGGCGTCGGCGTCCGCCTGGTCGAGGACGTCGAGGTCTCGCCGGAGTTCTTCTCCGAACTCTGACATTGCTGTACGTTGCGTCCCTGTTATCGCTTTACTCGGACGACACGACCGAGGGTGCGGTTCCATTGGGTGGGGCTTCAAACGGCCCTGTCGGGTCGAGGCTGGCCAGTCTGGGCTCTTCGCGACGCAGTTCGAAGTAGAGGACTGTCGCTACGATCGCCGGGATCGGGGCGATTAGGGTCAAAGCAAACAACTGGATGGCGGTCGCGGGCGCGCTGCCTACGCTGCTCGCAGCCCGCTGGATCTCACCCAGGGCGAGGCCCAACGGGAGCGCGAACATCAGGATCAGTGCGAGCACGCGCCATCGATTGTCTCGAATCAGTTGATGGCTGCGACCCAATGCTCGCAGGCCACCGGGACGCTCGACCACGACGACCGGCGCTATCACCGACCAGATGGTGATCAAAAACAGCTCACACAACAGCACGAGGACCGGAACGACGAGCAGGCCGACGATCAACCCCGGACCACCGACACGGGTGCTCAACACAAGGCTGGCGAAGAGCACCGTCAGTATCAGCGAGCTGGCGCCGCTCAAGAGCGCGATGGTAAGACCGGCGATCAGGCCCACCGCCAGCAGCGGGCCGAGCGCCGCCCACGCGCCCGCGACGAGCTCGCGCGGGCCTCGCCTCGCTCGACCCTCATACGCATCTGCACTGATCAGGACGACCGCCGCGACGAAAAGACCACTCACCACGACGTTGAGAATGACGGCGACGATCGCCAGTGCCGGGGAGCTCTTCTTTTGGAGCCTGTCGAGCAGCGCAATGCCGTCGATCGCAACGGCTGCCAACAGCAGCGCTCGTGCCTGCTCTACATAGACGCCTATCGCGCGACGCGACGCGATCCCAAGGTTCAGCTTCAAGGTTCTACTCGTGGCGCTTGGCCCGCCCATTGCTCGATGTCAACCATTCTCGTACTCACGTCCGCTCGGATGGTAGTCGCCGGCGAGCGCTGTGCATAGTCCACATTTCGGCGCTGCTCGGCCAAGTGCCACGAACGATTCGCCTCCGTTCGGCGCGAGGTCGAAGCGGCGCTCCCGCCGCGAGCTCTCCGCTTCTATGCTCGCCGGTGTGCGCGACTTTCCCGCCTACCTCGTTCGCATCGGCCTCGACCCAGGCGACCCGCGGCCAAGCCTGCACGCCATTCACCGAGCCCACGCGACCTCGATCCCGTTCGAGAACCTCGACCCACATCGTGGGATGCCGGTGTCGCTTGCCCAGGAGGATCTGGAGCGCAAGCTGGTCTCAGAGCGGCGTGGGGGATACTGCTTCGAGCAGAACCTGCTCTTGGCCTCGGCGCTCGAGCATCTCGGTCTTCAGGTCGATCCGATGCTCGCGCGGGTGCGCCGGGGAGCGCCGCCCGGTGTCATCCGGCCGCGCAGCCACCTCGTGCTGCGCGTCGCAGACGAGGATGGCGGCCTGTGGCTCGCCGACGTCGGCTTCGGCTTGGGGACGCTGCTCGACCCGATCCCGTTTGGTCCGGACGGCGGCGTCCACGAGCAGTCCGGCTGGAGCTTCAGCGTGATCGATGAGGGCCCAGAGCTCGTACTCCAAACGCTCGCCGACGACGCCTGGGCCGACCTCTACGCGTTCGCCGCGCACCCCGTCCCGCGCGTCGACATCGAGATGAGTAACTGGTGGACCTCCACGCACCCCCAATCGCCGTTCGTGTCCGGTCTGGTGGCCGCTGTTCATCGCCCCGACGGTGTGCGCGAATCGATCGACGATTGGAGCGGACAGCTCGTGCTCAGCGTCCGCGAGCCGACTGAGACCCGTGTATCGGAGCTGCCGCGCGAAGCTATCCCGCAATTGCTGGCCGAGCGCTTCGGCCTGCCCGGGTTCGCGCTTGGGGCGGATGGGCGCGTGCGGTGACTTGCGCGCGAGCCCACGTCGAGCCGGGTGAGGCTCCGGCCTGCCTGCGCCTGAGCACTATCGCCCAGCCAGCGGCGCCACGTAGCCCAGAAACGACTCGATCCCCAATGGCTTGCCGGTCGCCCGCTCCACCAGCTCCATCGTGTCCACCCGGCGCCCGTAGCGATGCACCCGCTCGCCGAGCCACGCCTGGATCGGCTCCACGCGGCAAGCCCCCAGGTTCTCCTCCTGCGAGCCCAACTCGGCCTCCATCGCCTCCCACATCTGCGCGGCGATCAAACAGCCGAGCGCGTAGCTCGGGAAATAGCCGAACGCGCCCGAGCTCCAGTGCACGTCCTGCAGGCAACCCTCCGCGTCGGAGCCGATCGCGATGCCGAGCAGCCTTCTCATCGTCTCCCGCCAAGCGTCCGGCAGGTCGGCGACCGCCAGTTCGCCGTCGATCAACGCCAACTCGAGCTCGAAGCGCGCCACGATGTGCAGCGGATAGGTGAGCGGGTCCGCTGAGACACGGATCGGCGAGCGCTTCACTCCCACCAGGCTCGCGTGCAAATCGGCGGCGCTCACGGCAAAGCCGCCCTTGGCCAGCTCGTTAGCCATTACGCCCGCAAACGCCGCATTGCGCGCCACATGATTCTCCCAAAACTTGCTCTGGGACTCATGAATCGACATCGATGTGCCGGCGCCCAGGTTGGTACGGGCCAATGTCTCATCGATTTGGCGCTCATACAGCGAGTGCCCATACTCGTGCAGCGAGCTGAGCAGCGACTCCACGTCGCCGTCCACGTAGCGCGTCGTGATGCGCGAGTCCCCGCGCCCGATCGAGGTGCTGAACGGGTGCGCGGACACATCCACGCGCCAGCTCTCCTGCTCCACGCCCAGCCGTCGCATGAGTGCCGCGACCGCCG
The DNA here is from genome assembly GCA_963753145.1 of uncultured Solirubrobacterales bacterium. Taxonomy (GTDB): domain Bacteria; phylum Actinomycetota; class Thermoleophilia; order Solirubrobacterales; family Solirubrobacteraceae; genus Palsa-744. Next base: position 1,051,427 of record CAVWAX010000001.1, on the reverse strand, counting down.
CCCGCTGTGCGTCCTCGGGAACCGTCAGCGGCCGGACGGGGGAATGGCGCTCGGCGTCGTCGATCAGACTCGGCAGCTGCTCGGCAAGCCCGCCGAGTACGCGCTCGAGCTCGGCGACCTTCAGGCCAAAGTCGAAATCGCTCAGCAGCGCCTCGTACGAGCTCTGACCCGCTTCGGCCATGCAAGCCCCGCGCTCGCGAGCAAGCGCCACGTTGCGCTCGAGCGCCGGCGCGAACATCGCGAAGTCGTCATTCGCGCGGGCCTGCTGCCAAACCTCCTGTCCCTCGGCGCTCGCCTTCGCGCTCTCCGCGGCCAGCTCCCCCGGAATGCGCTGCGCGCGCTCCCAATCGCGGCGAGCCACCCGCACCATGTCGCGATCCACCGCCCCCAAGCCCGCTCCGTCGGGGCTCGTTCCCTCGATCTCCGCCAGGCACTCCCCGATCTCTGCGGCCGTCGCCCGATCGTGCGCGATCCGCGTTAGCGCCGCCACTTGGTGGGCCCGAGCCTCGCCGCCCCCCGCCGGCATCGTCACCAGCTGATCCCACTCCATCAGCGCCCCGATCCCCTCGAGGTCGGCCAGCTCGGCGAGGCGGCCGCGCAGGTCCTCCAGCGCGGTCGGCTTCTCGGGGGTTGCGCTCATACGCGCTGTATGGTCGCACCGATCGATCATGGCCGACTACCCCCGCCCAATGCTCACCGTCAACACGGTCGTCCTGACGGACGAGCCGACCCCGAGCGTGCTGTTGATCCAGCGCGCCCACTCTCCCTTCGTGGGCGGCTGGGCGCTGCCCGGCGGGTTCGTCGAGGAGGGCGAGACGGTCATCGAGGCGGCTCCGCGCGAGCTTGTCGAGGAGACCGGGTTGCGGGTCGGCTCGCTACAGATGCTCGGCGTCTATGACACTCCCGGGCGCGATCCGCGTGGCTGGACCGTCTCGGTCGTCTATCTCGCGACGGTTCCCCATCGCTTGGAGGTGAAGGGTGGCGACGACGCGGGCGACGCGCGTTGGTTCGCCGTCGACGCGCTCCCCGACCTGGCTTTCGATCACGCCGCAATCCTCGCCGACGCGCTTCGGCGCGCCTGACGTTCGGGGTAGCTCAGCCCTGCGGGTGAGACTCTGCCCAGCGCACGATCTCGCCGGAGCCGGAGATGACCTGGCCGTCGTCGAGCACCAGGATCGGCACGCCCCGCTGCCCGCTGAGGCGCTCGATCTCGGCGCGATCCTCGGCGCGTTTGGGCAATGTCCAGATCTTCATCAGACCGCCTTTGACCTGCTCGAGCTCGTACTCGAGGCCCGCCTTGTCGAGCGCTTTCGCCGCCCGTCCGCACGGGTGGGCAAGTGGCGCCGGCAGATCGCCCATTGAGGTGCCGCTATCGCAGACGTAGAGGACCACGAGCGAAGCCTACCTGCGGCGCGCGGCGGCGTCCAGCGCCGGATTGGTCCAACCCGCGTCGGTCGGGTTGATCGTTCGTCCCGGCGCCACGATCTCATCGATCCGGTCGAGCACCGCCGGCTCGAGCTCGACCTCGGCCGCGCCCAACTGCGACTCCAGGTGCTCGATTGTCCGCGGCCCGATGATCGCGGCCGTGACCGCCGGATGGCGGATCACGAACGCAAGCGCCATGTGGATCAGCGAGATGCCCGTCTCATCGGCGAGCCTCCCGAGCGCGTCGGCGGCATCGAGCTTGGCCTGGTTGGCCGGGATCGACAGGTCATAGCGCTGCGGGATCATCGCCGAGCGGCGCGACTCCAGGTCATCGGCGCCCTTGCGCCAGCGACCCGACAGCCATCCCCCGGCGAGCGGGCTCCAAGGGATCACGCCCATCCCGAATTCGCGGCAAGTCGGCAACACGTCGGCCTCGATCCCCCTCACTAGCATCGAATAAGGCGGCTGCTCGCAAACGAAACGCGCGTGGCCCCTGTCGCGCGCCACCCACTGCGCCTTGACGATCTGCGCCGCCGGGTAGGTCGAGGAGCCGACGTAGCGCACCTTGCCCTGCGCCACCAGGTCTGAGAGCGCGCCAAGCGTCTCGTCGTGGTCGGTCCAAGGGTCCCAGCGGTGGACCTGGTAGAGGTCGATCCAATCGGTCTGCAAGCGCTTCAAAGAAGCCTCGACCTCGCGGAAGATCCAGCGCCTGGAGTTGCCGGCCTCGTTTGGATCGTCGCCCATCGTGCCGTGGAACTTGGTCGCCAGCACCACGTTCTCGCGCTTGCCGTCCGCCAGCGCCTTGCCCACGATCCGCTCTGACTCTCCGCGTGCATACACATCGGCGGTGTCGATGAAGTTGATCCCCCCGTCCAGCGCCCGGTGGATGATCCGCACGCAGGCGTCGTGATCGGTCTCACCCCAAGCCCCGAACATCATCGCGCCAAGGCAAAGCGGGCTGACATGCACCCCGGTACGGCCAAGCGTTCGCTGCTGCATGCCCACACCCTAGCGCCACGCGTCCGCGCGGCTCATTCGACGGTGAGCGTCGCTTTCATGCCCTTTGCCGCGTGGCCCGGAATCTAGCAGAACAGCGTGTAGCTGCCCGGCTTCAGTGGCTCTAACCCGGATCGTGCAGTAGCGGTCTGAATCTGGCCGTAGATCCGCTTTCGGGGTTGAGCGTGGTCGTTGAGGGTGGTGTTGGCCCTGGAGCGGCTGCTGGAGGGTGGCTCAGCGTGTTTGCGAGGGGCGTGCTTGGCTGGTGTGCGCCCAGCGGTGATCGCGGCCGTGGCCGTGGGACGGCTCGATGTTGGTGGTGGCCGTTTGCCGGTGTCAGCCGGCGGGCGCTGAGAGCGCTCGCAGTTTCTGGAAGGCAGCGACGAGTTCGTCTGCCCAGGGCCAGGTGTTCTGCAGGTGAAGCTTCGCTTTGCGGCCGTGGAACGCGAGACGACCGGCGACGTGCAGGAGCTGGTAGCGCAGCCGCTTGGGCTCGGCCTTTGCGAGTGCTCCGGTAAGCAGCAGTGCTTGGGTCCAGACGATCAAGTCGTGCGCGAGCATCACGATCTCCAACCACACCTCGTTGAGCGCGAACTCTTTGAACGGGAACTTTGAGAGACCGGTGTCCTTGTCGTCGCGGATGCGGTCCTCGACATGAGCATGCTGGCGGTGGCGACACTCGACGATCGCGATGTTCTGGTCGGTCTGGTCGGTGAGGATCGCCTGGAAACGGTGCCCGTCGTGGTCGGTGAAGGAGAGCTGCGCGCCGGGATGAGGACGCTCACGCCTGACGATCAGCCTCGATCCCTCCGGCCACGAGGAAAGATTGACGCTGCTGGTGATCTCTGTGACCTGCCCGTTCTTGCGCTCGCTGCCGTCCTGGTCGAGCGCCTGGACCCAAGCGGTCTCGCCAAGCGCGAGGATCGCAGCCCTGACCGGCTCGGTCAGCTCGTAGCCGACGGAGAACCGCATCGCGTGTTCGCGGCAATGATCAGCCAGGCCGTGCGTGGCGCCCGCGGAATCGCAGCGCACCAGGATTTCCATGTTCTCGATGTGTCTGGCCGGGATCTGCGCGAGCGCTCGGTCCAGCACCATCTTGTGATCCTCAGCTGTGTTCGCGCCAGCGTTCCCCGGCCGCAACACGCCACCCAGCGCCTCACGGGTCTCCTGCGCGTATGCCTGAAGCGGATGAAACCCGAAACCGCCCTTGTAGTTGCCGGCGGCCTTCTCCTTCTCGGAATGCGCTGTGATGAGCGTCGCGTCGACGTCGATCGTCAACCGCTCAGGAACATTGGAAAGCTCCCAGAACCGCTCGCGCGCCTGTGCGTGAGCAGCACGCAGCTCCTCCAAGGAGCCAGGCTCACCCGCGACCCGGTCGATCATCCGAAACGCCGTGGAATCCGACGCCACAGAGCCGAACAGCTCCTCCTGGTCGCGCACCGTGCCGAGGTCGGACACGCACTCCCCGCCATCGGCGAGCATCACCGCGAGATCCCGGATCACCCGGCCCGGATCGTGGCCGCGACGCCGCTGCTTCAGGACGGCCAGGCTCGACGAGAGCGCTCGCGTGAGGCCGAGCCGGTCGGCCACCCCGACCAGCAGCGCGCTGCCCGCGTGCGACACCAACCCCGCTCCGTCCGACGTGACATCTACGGTAACCGGGCGTCCATCACGCATCACCCTCAAGGTGAACCTCCAAAGCTCGGGATTCGGGAACTGAACACCCCAAGAATCCCTGCTCCACCGGACGTTTCCGCGCCCCCGCTCACCCCGGGGGCGCGGTGCTTACTGCACGGTCTGGGCTAATCGACCGGCTCGTAGCCGATCGCCCCTGCGGATCTGGCTTGGGTGTGCGTCGGCGACGCCGGCTCGATGAGGTTGTGCTGCGGCGGGCTATCGACGGATGTCCTAGCTTCGTCCTCCTGTGCTCAGAGGTTGTTGAGGGTGGTAGTCGACCTCTCCGCGTCGCCCGCCTCCGAATAAGGCGTCCGGTGGCTGTGAACGACGCCACCGCTCGGTTCGTCCGCCATCAGGTCCTCGGCGCCCGCCTCGGTCAAGGCGCGCTCGGTTGCGCGTGAGCCCGGGATGACCGCAAGCTCGCGTCCTCGCTGCCTGCAAGCGACGCCGCAGAACACGATCGCCGTGGCGCCGGTCGCGTCGATCGCCTCGAGCGGGCCCAGGTCGAGCGTGAGATTCGTGACGCCTTCTTGGCAGAGGCATTCGACCTCGTCCTCCAGCTCAGCGGCTGAACGACAGTCCAACTTGCCCGTCAAGACGAGCCTGTGCCTCCAGACGAGCGGGTTCGCGAGCGCGGGGCGCGGCTGTGAGTGCGCGGCAAACGACAGTCCGGCCTCGCCGTCGCCGGTGCGGATTCGGTCTGAGGTTGCTTGCGCCGCAGCGGTGCCTGGATCGGCGGCGTCCGGGCTTACGGTGGGGAACGTCAGGTGAGTCGTCATTTCGATACAGCTCCTTTCAGCAGAACTTCGCTCTGATTGTCGATCGCCGCGGATCGAGTGCGATCCACGGCCGGGGTGGAGAGACCGGAAGGAGCTAGTCCGGTCGCTCTGGGATCAGAACGAAGAACGCGGTGCGCCAAGACCATTGCGCAAGGCGCAACCGACGCATCGCGTTGGGCGCCGCTTGGCGCAAACCGTTGACGAGCGTGGAGGATGACGAGGACGCGGAGCCCGCACCGCCGCCGGCGGTGGATCCGCCACCGCCTCCGCCAAACCCCGATCCGGGCGCTGAGGGACGATTCTCAGTCGTAGGGCCGCCGCCCAGGCCACCAGGCGGGGCACCCGATCTGTTCGCTGTCGAGGGGCCGCCGCCGACGCCGAGTATCGCGCTCGAGGCAGGTGCACCCGCCGATATGTCCAGCCAGCTACCGGCGTAGCCTGCCGTCGCCGATGCGCTGACACAGCTGGTCTGTTGTCCGTTCGCGCGTGCCGCGACCCCCTGTCGCCTAAGCGCGAGGGGGGTCTGGAGTGGCGCGGAGTCCGTCGAGATTGCGGGGAGGACACCAGCCGTCACGGCGATCGACATTTCCGGCGGGGTTTCGCCTGTCGCTTCCCTGTGTGTCGCCGCCGAGATGACGGCGGGCTCTTGCGCGACTTCCCCAGACCCCTGTGTCGCGGTGGAGTCCGTTTCGGCGATCGGCTTTTCGGCGATCTGTTCGACAGGCTTCTTTTCGGTTGCGGACCCTTCCTCGGTGGCCGGCGGCGCTGTTTCGAGAGGTGGTGGAGTCTGTTCCGCCGGTGGCGCTTGTTCTGTGGGTGGGGTCTGTTCCGACGGTGGGGACGGTTCCCCGGGTGGTGACTGTTCGGCCGGTGGTGCCTGTTCAATGGAAGTAGGAGCTTCTTCCGGCAGGGGTGTCGTCTGTTCGGGGGAGGGTTCCTGTTCGGTTGGGAGCGGCGGCTGTGCTTCCGCGGGAGGGACGACTTCGGCGGCGACGCTCGGCGCTTGTTCGCTCGCAGAGCCGGTTTCTTCGGCGGCGTTGCTCGTCGTTGCGGCTTCGCTCATCGGCGCTTCGCCAGTGTCTTCGGGGAGGTCCGCCCGGGCGGCGGTCGCGAAGAGCAGCGCCGCGAACGCGAGTGAGGCAGCCAGCCAAAGAGCAAGGCGACCTTTGGAGAGAACTCGCGTCGTAGGACTCTTGATCGGTGCGATCATGTGCGCTTCTCTAACGATAACGAGCTTTTGGCTCCAGATCATCATTCCAGCGCTAAGCTTTCAGGAGAGTTGGCCTCGCACCCGGACGCCGACGTGGCCCATGATGCGCAGGTCTTTGAAATCCGATCAACCTGGCTGTAGCCAGGGAATCGAGGCTCATGCTCGTTTTGACGCGCAAGGACAAAGAGAGCATCATGATCGGCGACGACATCGAGGTCACGGTCCTCTCCAGCGATGGCGAAAAAGTGCGTCTCGGCATTCAGGCGCCCTCCGATGTCTCGGTTCACCGAATCGAGATCTATCGCGAGATCCAGTCACAACGCCGAGAGGACCGCGGCTCCCGCCGGCGCGATCTACCGCGCGCGAGCTAGGGACGAACGGGTAGACGGCGTGATTGGGGGCGCCTTCGTCGTCCAAGAGCACCAGGCCACTGCCCATCACTTCGACCTGCGCCTGGAGGTCGAAGGCACGATGCGTTCCTGGGCGGTCCCCAAGGGGCCGTCGCAGGATCCGTCGGTCAAGCGCCTCGCGGTCCAGGTCGAGGACCACAACCTGGCCTACAACTCCTTCGAGGGCCGAACTGAGGATGGAGCCGTGATTGTGTGGGATCGGGGCCACTACGAGCAGGGCGGACGCGTCGCCTGGCCCGAGGCGCTGGAACGCGGCCACGCCGTGTTCGTTCTTCACGGAGAGAAGCTTCGCGGAGGCTTTGCCCTACAGCGCACCCGCCCCGGCCCAAAGGCGCAATGGCTGCTAATCAAGCGCCGCGACGAGTATGCGCGCGCCGGCTCTGACATCGCCGCCGAGCGGCCGGAGTCGGTCGTCAGCGGTCAGCGGTTGCAAGGCCTGCTCTGAAGAGGAGGCAGGCGTCCCGGCATTCCCTAGCCTGTCGTGGCCTGAGGGTCGATCCACTCGACTATCCATTTACCGGTCCGATCCGGATGCTCAAGACTTTCGACGCGCGGTCCGATTAGGCGTATGTGTCCAGCCCTCTCGACGACAATGAGCGGCGTGTGCTTCGACTCAAGACTCGTGGGGCGACACTTGAAGCGCTCAGGGCACTGGGTGGCGAGGCCAAGCGACGCGATATCCTCACCTGGGCCTCGTCGCATGGTCGATTTACCGAGCGCGAGCGTACGGCGTCGGCGCCGCCGAAGGCTACGCACAAGTACACAAACGCCCTCGATCATCAGCTTGCGTGGGTGCTCACCAATCTCAAGCGCGAAGGTTTGGTCACCAACCCAAAGTGGAGTACGTGGTGCTTGGCTCCCCCGGCAAAGCCCAAGAGAACCTCCAGTGCGCGCACCGCGCCAAGTTCCGAGCGTCTGGCCGAACTGCGCAAGATGCCTTATCGGCTCTACCTGAGAACCCCGGAGTGGAAACGTGTGCGCGATGCGGCTCTACTGGAAAACGGTTACGCCTGCTCTATGGATGTCAGTCACAAAGAGGATCTAGAGGTGCACCATCGCAGCTATGAAAACCGAGGTGCTGAGCGTCCGGCCGATTTGATCGTACTTTGTCGTAGGTGCCACCGGCTGCATCACGCGGTATATGGGTTGCCCGGAGACGTGCGGCCCGCTGGCTCCTTCACGACCCTAAACAGGCCCGACTCTGAAAGCCCCGACTCTGAAGCGCCTGCGCGGCGACGTCGCGTTGATCTACCCCGGCGATCAATGATTCGCAGGGCTATCGGTGAGTTCGTTCGCGCACAGCTCAACGACTAGTTCTTGGTCGACTCCAGATCTCGACTGGCTCCATAACGGTCGTTGTACCCTCCGCCTACCGGTCGATCGTCTGCATGTTGGCGTAGCGGTCGCCGGCTGTGGCGCCGACGGGCAGGGCGTCGTCGATCCGGGCTAGATCGTCCGTGGAGAGCTCGATCTCGGCTGCGGCGATGTTCTCCTCCAGGTAGGAGCGGCGCTTGGTGCCTGGGATCGGCACGATGTCATCGCCTTGGGCCAGCACCCACGCCAGCGCGAGCCGGCCGGCGCTGACGTCCTTCTCGACGGCGAGCTGCTCGATGCGCTCGACCAGCTCCAGGTTCTTTTGGAAGTTCTCGCCCTGGAAGCGGGGATGGTGGCGGCGGAAGTCGTCCTCGGGCAAGTCCTCCGGTTTCTTGTACTTGCCCGAGAGGAAGCCGCGTCCGAGCGGCGAGTAGGCGACGAAGCCGATCTCGAGCTCGCGCACCGCCGGCAGGATCTGATCCTCGGGGTCGCGCGTCCACAGCGAATACTCGGTTTGCAGCGCGGAGATCGGATGAACCGCATGGGCGCGGCGGATCGTTTGCGGGGCGGCCTCTGAGAGCCCGAGATAGCGAACCTTGCCCTCGGCGACCAGTTCGGCCATCGCGCCGACCGTGTCCTCGATCGGGACGGTCTGATCGACGCGGTGCTGGTAGTAGAGGTCGATGTGATCGACGCCGAGGCGCCGCAGCGACGCCTCGCAAGCTGAGCGCACGTACTCGGGCTTGCCGTTGATCCCTACCCAACTGCCGTCCTCGCGACGCTCGTTGCCGAACTTGGTGGCCAGCACGACCCGCTCGCGCCGGTCGGCGATCGCGTGGCCTACAAGCTTCTCGTTGGTGAACGGCCCATACATGTCGGCGGTGTCCAGGAAGTTGACGCCCAGATCCAGCGCTCGATGAATCGTTGCGATCGCCTCGTCCTCGTCCGAGCGGCCATAGAACTCCGACATGCCCATGCAGCCGAGTCCCTCGGCGGATACCTGGAGTCCCTGGTTTCCAAGCGTGCGTGTCTTCATCTCGCTCCTGTCCGTCGTGGGCGTTTCACCGGCCCTTTCCCGGCTGGTCGGCCCATAATCGCCGATCTCGCGTTGCGCTGAGCAGCGAGCCTGCCCACGTGGATACCGGCGGCGGCTCAGAGGTCGTCGAAGCGATGCGAGCGGCCGGTCATCTCGCTGCGCAGGCGACGTACGCGACGTAGCTCGCGGACGTCGTCGTCGAGCGCGGGCGCGAGCGGGGAGGGGGCGCCGCCGAGCAGGTCGGGCTCCAGGCGATGGCGCACCAGCTCGCCCGCGATCGCGTCCACGCGCTGGGCGCCGGCGCCGGGACGCGAGCTGACGACTCGCTCGAGCTCCTCGCCGCGAAACAGCAAGCCGACGCCGTCGTCCGCGGCCCAACCTCCCGGCAGCTCACCGGAGCGCAGGCTCGCCAGCCAGACCGGCAGGCGCTCGGGCTCGCCGTCGGCGTGCACCGTCAAGGAGCCCTCCAACAGGCCGAGGCCGGCCATCGGCTCGGGCGTGCCGGTGGAGCATGTGACGCCGCCGGCAAACCAGCACATGGCGCCGGCGCTGATGCCCGCAAGGACGGTGCCGCGGCGCCACGCCCGCACCAGGATGTCGTCGAGGCGGTGGGCTTGCCAGATCGCGAGCAGGTTGCGCATCGAGCCGCCGCCGACGTAAACGATGTCCTGTTCGAGCACGACCTCCTCCAGGGGCCGATCGAGCTCGCCGAGGCGAAACAGGGAGACGTAGCGCGGCACGCACGAGCGCCCGCCGAAGCGCGCGTAGAAGGCGTTGATCTGGGTCGTCGTGTCGCCCGAGGCGGTCGGCAAGAACAGGATGCGCGGCTCTGGCGCCCGGGCAAGCGTGAGCACGTAGTCGTCGAGTAGTGGGTTGGCGGGCTCCATCGTGAAGCCGCCCCCGCCCATCGCGAAGATCAGGCGGTGCTCCGCCCCGGCGGCGCTCACGCGAGTGCGACCGTCCTCGAGGCGGCGCGGCCCGGCTGCTTGGCGGCGCCGCCGGCCCTGCCGCCTCGCTTGGGTGCCCCGGGGCGCTCGCCGAGGTATGAAACCTCAAGCGCCGTCTCTCGCACCTGACCGCCCCCGCGACGCACGTGAAAGGCGCCGGCGCGCTCGCGCGAGCTGACGACATGCGCGAGCTTGGTGTCCTTGAAGTGCAGCGCCACCCCGTCGTCAGCGGCGTAGCCGGCGCGCATGCCCTCGCCGACGAGCGTGTGATACTCCGCGCGTCGTGCGGGCTCGGCGTCGTAGTGGACGCAGTTGGAATAGGGCAACAGGCCGAGGCCTCCGACGCGCCGCGGCGGCCCGTGGAAAGCCGACAGCGCCTCGGCGAACCAGCACAACGAGCCGGCCGAGGGGCCGCACAGAACGATCCCACGACGCCACGCCTCGCGCAGCACCGCGTCCAGGCGGTGCGCGCGCCAAACGCCGAGCATCGACACGACGTTGCCGCCGCCCACATAGATCAGATCCTGCGCAAGCAGGTGCGAGGCGAGGTCGTCCTCAACACCGCGTCCGCCCTGGTCGCGCCTGAACATCGAGATATGGCTCGCCTCGCAGGAGGCGGAGAAGCGCCGGTAGAAGCGCACGACGTAGTGGTCGGCGTCGCCGGAGGCGGTCGGCAGGAAGCAGACGCGCGGCCGGCGAGCTTTGGTGAGCGCGAGGATGTAGTCGTCGAGCAGCGTGCTGTCCTTCTCCATCGAGAAGCCGCCACCGCCGAGGGCCACGATCTGGGGGGTTCTGGGACGCATACCGACATGCTGCCCGCCGTGCCCGTAGAGGACCATCGACTGACGCACAAAATCTTGGAACTCCGCATCGACATCGATACAACTACACTTTGGCTCCATGGCCAATGAGCATGTCGATGTTCTGATCGTCGGCGCCGGCCTATCGGGCATCGGCGCCGCCTGCCACCTGCAGGCCAACTGTCCCGGCAAGAGCTACGCGATCCTCGAGGGGCGCGAGCGCAGCGGCGGCACTTGGGATCTCTTCAAATATCCGGGGATTCGCTCGGACTCGGACATGTACACGCTCGGCTATTCCTTCCGGCCGTGGAGCAGCCCCAAGTCGATCGCCGACGGGCCCTCGATCCTCCAGTACGTGCGCGATGTCGCAACCGAGCACGGCGTGGACAGCCGGATCCGCTTCGACCATCGTGTCGTGCGCGCAGAGTTCTCGAGCGCCGAGGCGCGCTGGAGCGTGGAGGCGATTCGCGGAGGCCAAGACGGGGTGGGGGAGACGGTCCGTTTGACCTGCGATTTCCTGTTCTTGTGCAGCGGCTACTACCGCTACGACGAAGGCTACGCGCCCGAGTTTCGCGGCAGCGAGCGTTTCGCGGGGCGAATCGTGCACCCTCAGCACTGGGACGAGCAGCTCGACTACGCCGGCAAGCGCGTCGTCGTGATCGGCAGCGGTGCCACCGCGGTCACGCTCGTGCCATCGATGGCGCAGACCGCCGCGCACGTGACGATGCTGCAACGCTCGCCCACCTACATCGTCTCCCTGCCGGCCGAAGACCCGATCGCGAGGCAGCTGCGTCGCTTCCTTCCCTCCAAGCTCTCCGCGCCGATCCTGCGCTGGAAGAACGTGCTCTTGACGATGGCGAGCTTCCAGCTCTCGCGCCGGCGTCCCCGCGCGATGAAGAGCTTGATCCGCAAGGGCCTGGAGCGCCAGTTGCCCGCCGGCTATGACATCGATCGGCACTTCAGCCCCAGCTACAACCCTTGGGACCAGCGCCTGTGCCTCGTCCCCAACGGCGACCTGTTCGAGGCGATCTCAGCTGGGCGCGCCTCGGTCGTGACCGACCGCATCGAGACGTTCACCGAGACCGGCATCCGGCTCGTCTCGGGCGCCGAGCTTGAGGCGGACGTGATCGTGACCGCCACCGGGCTGAACCTGCTTGCCCTGGGAGGCCTGCAATTTTCGATCGACGGCCGCGAGGTGGTGCTCTCTGAGACGATGGGCTACAAGGGCATGATGCTCTCGGGCGTACCCAACATGGCCTTCACGCTCGGCTACACGAACGCCTCGTGGACGCTCAAGGCGGACCTCGTGTGCGAGTACGTGTGCCGCCTGTTGAACCACATGCAGGCGGGTGGCTTCGACACGTGCACGCCGGTGCGCCGCGACCCGACCGTGCGCGAGCTGCCCTTCATCGACTTTTCATCCGGGTACGTTCAGCGCTCGATCGAGGATTTCCCCAAGCAGGGCTCAAAGGCCCCGTGGCGTCTGCACCAGAACTACCCGATGGACATCCTCAACCTGCGCTTCGGCTCGGTGCAGGACGAGGCGATGGAGTTCTCGCGCGCCCGCGCTTCGCAGCGCGAGCGCGAGCCGGTCGCCGTCTGATCCGCGTCTCCCCGCAGGATCGCGGGGCCCGCGATGAGAAAGCCCGGCCCGGCCGGTCTCAGCTTCAGAACCTCCGCAACCGTCTATAACCTGCGAGCGAATGGGGGCCAAAATGCAGACACACGACGACCGCGCCCGCTGGCTCACGCTCTACGTCCTGTGCGTGGGGATGCTGATGATCGTGCTCGACGTGACCGTGGTCAACGTCGCGCTGCCGACGATCCAGGAAGACCTGCACTTCTCCGCCTCCAGCCTCGCCTGGGTCGTCAACGCCTACCTGATCGCCTTCGGCGGCCTGCTGCTGCTGGCCGGGCGCTTCGGCGACCTGTTCGGGCGCAGCCGCATCTTCCTGATCGGCGTCGCCTTGTTCACGGTGGCCTCGGCTATGTGCGGTCTGGCCTGGAGTCAGACGGCGCTGGTCGCGGCCCGCTTCATCCAGGGGATCGGCGGCGCGCTGACCTCGGCGGTGATCCTCGGGATGATCGTGACGATGTTCCCCAAGCCGCGCGAGCAGGCCAAGGCGCTCGGTGTCTACGCGTTCGTCGCCTCGGCCGGCGGTTCGGTCGGCCTGCTGGCGGGCGGCGTGCTGACCCAGGCGCTCGACTGGCACTGGATCTTCTTCGTCAACATCCCGATCGGGATCGCCACGATCCTCTTCGCGCGGCGGCTGCTCGAGCGCGATCAGGGCATCGGCTTCGCCCAAGGCGCCGACATCCCGGGCGCCGTGCTGATCACCGGCGCGCTGATGCTAGGCGTCTACACGATCGTCAAGCCCGCCGCGGAAAAGGGCTGGGGCGCCTCGGAGACGCTGCTGCTCGGCGCCGGCTCGCTCGTGCTGCTGGCGGCGTTCGTGGCGCGCGAGGCCACGGCCAAGCACCCGCTGGTGCCGCTGCGCATCTTCCGCTCGCGCTCGCTGACGGGAGCAAACCTGATCCAGATCTTCTCGATCGCCGGGATGTTCGGCGTTTTCTTCCTCGGCGCGCTTTACCTGCGCCTGGTCTTGGGCTATGACGCGCTGAAGATCGGCCTTGCGTTCCTGCCGACGACGATCGCGATGGGCACGATGTCGATCCGCTTCTCAGAGCCGATCATCAGCCGCTTCGGCGCTCGCGCCACGTTGCCGCCGGGTCTCGGCCTGGCCGCGGCCGGGCTCGCGCTGTTCGCCAGCGCCGGCGTGCACGCCAACTACTTCACCGAAGTGATGCCGGCCTTGATCCTGATCGGGATCGGCATGGGCGGCTGCTTCCCGGCGTTGATGACGATCGCGATGGCGGGCTCGACGCCCGAGGACGCCGGGCTCGCCTCGGGCCTTGTCAACACCTCGGCCCAGGTCGGCGGCGCGCTCGGCTTGGCCGTGCTCGCGACGGTCGCGGCCTCCCACACCAAACACCTGCTCGCGAGCGGGCACTCGCAGGCGGCGGCCCTGACCGGCGGCTATCACGTCGCCTTCTGGATCGCGGTCGGGTTGGTGCTGCTGGGGATCGTGCTGGCCTTGACCGTCGTGCCGAAGCTCGGCCCGATGCCGGCTCACGCCGCGATGGAAGAGGCGGGCGCGGGGGACAGCGAGCACGCTCTGCCGGAGCCCGTCTACTCCGAGGCCTGAAGCGCGCACGGGGGGTCCCTGCGCACGGGCGCTCGGGCTCGCGCCGTTGCCGCTCGGCTCAGCCCGAGGCCGCGCGACGGCTGTGGCGGGTGAGCTCGCGCACGAGCCGCTCCACGGTGCGTTCGAGCTGGCCGATGCTGGCCGCCTCCACACGCCCGACGCCGACCTCGCGGTTGATCCAAGCGTTGACCTCGCGGTGGCTGCCACCGCCGCGCTTGACCAGGTCCGCGACGAGCCGGCGGCGCTCCTCTCGCAGGTGCGCGCGCCGCTCGAAGGCCGCGAGCGGGACGGGCTCGGACTCGGCGGGCTTTGGCGGCTTGATTTGCGTGGGCTCGGCTTTGGGTGCGGGGCCGAACAGCGTCATCTGGGGCGCCACGTCGGCGCTCAGCGGCACGAACTCCATCGCGGGCGTCGGCTCGCTCGCGCGCCGCTCGCGCGGCTCGTCGAGGCCCTCGTCGGGCTCACGCTCGCGCAACGCGTGGCGCAGCTCGCTCTCGACCTGGGATGCGTGTCCGCGCAGCACCGGATCGGCCGGCAGGTAGACCCAGCTCGGCTCGGGCGCCCGGCCGGGGATCGTGCGCACGAAGCGTCCCACGATCTGGCGGAAGATCATCGGCGTCTTGGCGGCGGTCGCATAGACCCCGACGCGCAAGCGGGGAATGTCGACGCCCTCGGAGACCATGTTCACGGCCACGATCCAGGGCTCGCGCGAAGCCCTGAAGGCGGCGAGCTTCTGTGCGGCGCGGGCCTCGGTGTGCAGCACGACGACCGGCGCCTTGCCGGTCAGCTCGCCGAGCAGCTTGGCGATGCGTCTGGCGTGGGTCGCGTCGGCGGCGACCGCCAAGGCGCCCGCGTCGCGGTGGCCCTGCTCGCGCAACGAGCGCAGCTTCTCGTGGGCCTCGCCGAGGATGCGCGGCAGCCCGTCGGGCAGCTCGGTGGAAATTGCGGTGCGATAGCGCCGGCTCGCCTCGCGGGCGCTCAGCACTGTCTCAAACGAGGACTCGATTACATCCTCGCCGCTGCGCCAGGAGAGCGTGCCGTCGAAGGTCACGAACGCCACGGGACGGCAGATGCCGTCCGCGACGGCCTGGGCGTAGGTGTAGGAGACATCCGGTTCGGCGACCCCTTCCGCGTCGTAGCTGACGCCCGGGATCGGCGTGGCGTCAGAGCGAAACGGGGTGCCCGAGAGCAGTAGCCACAGCGGAGCCCGCGCGAAGGCCTGCTGGAAGGCGACCCCCCAGGCGAGCTCCTCGCCGAGGTGGTGGGCCTCGTTGACGATCACGAGCGTGTCTTGGGCGACCCCGCTCGCCCACGCGCGCGGGTCGCTGGCCACGCGCGCGTAGGTCACCGCCACGCCGTGGAAGTCGCGTGGCGGCGCGGCGCCGGGCGCGTCGGGCTGTAGCTGCACTCCCAGCGGCGAGGCCGCGGCGGCCCATTGACGCGTGAGCGGCGTTGTCGGGCACAGGACGGCCACGCGACCGATCTCGCCGCTTGCGAGCATCCGCCCGGCGAGCTCCAGGGCCGGGCGGGTCTTGCCCGCGCCCGGGGCCGCTGAGATCAGGAATGGGCCCTCCCGCCAGCCGTGCAGACGTTCGAGCGCGTCGCGCTGCCAGGCGCGCAGGGATGTCGATGGGGCCGCGGACAAGAGTCCGGCATCCTGGGCCATCGCCCGGACAGATCGCCCGGTTTGGCTCAGGGCCTAGGATCGAGGCGGGTGCGGCGCGTAACGGTTGTGCAAGATCAGCAGGTTGCCGTCGGGATCGTCGAACACGGCCATGTGACAGACGCCGGTGTCGAAGGTGTCCTGGGCGAAGCTCACGCCGCGCTCTTCGAGGGTCTTGCGTGCGCTTGCCACATCCTCCACGTGCAGGGTGATGCCACTGCGCATCGGCACGTGCTCGAGGCCCATCTTGGCGGCATCGATCAAGCTGATCGTGAGGTTGGATGTCTCGAACTCGGCATAACTGCGCTCTTCCAGATAAACCGAGCGCTCCAAACCAAGCGTCTCGCCGTAGAACTCGACCGCTTTGGGTAGATCCTTGGTGGGCAGCGCCACGAAGTCCACCCGCGTGACCATCTCGCTCATGCTCACATCTCCTTCTGTCGGCTTGTGGCGGTTCTCCACTCAGGCGCTCTCTGCCTGTACGCGCCCCGACTTTACCGCCTGAACGAGAGCGTCGTAGTCGCGTTCGTTCTGGTCGGCGTAGGCCTGGGAGAAGTCGGCGATCGCCTGGTCGAATACGCCTCCGGCGCCGAGGTAGGAGGCAATTGCGATGCGGTCGCCGGTACGGGCGTGGGCGCGCGCGAGCGTCCATGCGCACAGTGCTCCATAGGCGCGCAGCATGCGATGGTCCATCGTGTCGACTTCCACGCTCAGCTTGCCGTCCCATAGCTGGCGCACATAAAAGTCGCGCGTCACTTCGTCGATGCCCCTGGCGGGCAGCCAGCCCAAGAGGATGTCGCCGGATGCCTGCATCAGGCGCTGGCCCTCCACCACCCGCTGGCCGTGGTTGGCGTACTGGGAGGCGCCCGCGTAGGGCTCCAGTACCGATGCTTGGGCTTCCTTGGCCTGCAGTACGAGTGGGTCCTGCTCGTCACGGCCCATGAACAGCAGTACCCACGCGCGTGTTCCCACGCTGCCGACTCCCACCACCTTGCGTGCGATGCTCTTGAAGGTGTAGTCGCCGAGCAGTACCCCGTACTCGTCGCTGAGACTCGCCCGGTAATCGGCGAGCATGTCCGCCAGGCGCGCGCGCAGTTCCTCGCTCTCGTTTTCGCCAAGAAGTTCCTGGACCGGCACGATCAGGGGCGGTTCGCTGATGAAGCGCAGTTCGCCGTCGACGGCTTCGGTCAGCTTGAGCACCGCGCGCGTGCTGTTCTTCGCGCGCGCCTTGCCGAGGCGCTTTTCCATCTGTGCCAGGCGCTTGCCCTTGACCAGTTGCTGGGCGCGAACTACGTCCATGACATTCTCGGCGTTCAGGCGCGCGTACCAAACGTCGAGGTTGCTCATCTGGGCAAAGCCGCGCATCGACTGCCTATAGGTTTGGGTCGTCCAAACGAGGATGTCGGCGATCTCCTGCTTGCTCAGGTTGCGGTCGCGCCCGGCCACGCACAGGCTGACCGCCAAGCGCTTGAGATCCCACTCCCACGGTCCCGGGAGGGTCTCGTCGAAGTCGTTGATGTCGAACAGCATCTCGCGCTCGGGCGAGGCGAACACGCCGAAGTTGGAAAGGTGCGCGTCGCCGCACAGCTGCACGCGGATGCCCGAGGCCGGTGTCGGCGCCAGGTCGGCGGCCATGATCGCGGCCGCGCCCCTGTAGAAGGTGAATGGCGAGACGAGCATGCGCCCGTAACGGATCGGCACCAGCTCGGCCACGCGGCTCTCGGCCTGCTCTTGCAGGATCTGGACTGGGTCCTTGCGGTCCTTCGGCGCGCTCCACTCGGCATGGCTGGAGCGCGGGGTGTGCGCGCGTGCGTCCTTGCCTTCGGCTTCGCGGCGCCTGACAGTCTCGGCGTCGCTCACGTGCCCGGACCCGGGTCCTCGTGGGTCGGCTGCTCGGGCGCCGGCGCCGGCTGGTGTGGCTCGGTCGGCTGTGTGGAGGGCTCGGTGGTGGGCGCGCCCGCGCCGGCCGGCCCCGCGCCCGCAAGGAAGGCCTTGGTGTGCGCCTCGGGGAACTCCTTGGCGGTCTCGCGCCTGAGCACCTGTGTGCCGAACACGGCCAGCACGATGATGATCAGGATGCCGGTGAACGTCTTGGTGGCGACGATCGGGCCCCACGCGATCAGCAGCAGAAGCAGGAGGGCAACCGCGCCGAAGGTGATGTCGGGCCGGTCGCGCAGGTAAGGGGCCAGCAGTTCGCGTACGCGGGTGGCGAGGCGCGAAGGTCCGCCGAGCAGGCCGGCGAGGATCAGCGGGACGCCGAGCAGCACGGTTGACCAGGCGATGTCCGAGAGCACGCTCGTGCCGATCGACCACGCCGCCTGCGCGGCGGGCCGGACGGCTTCCGTGGTGGCCAGCGAATCGACCACCTTGGAGCCGATCACTCCGCGCAAGACCACAACCACGAGGCCCGCGCCGATGAAGGCCGCGCCGACCGCGATCAGGGTCTGGCGGCGTCGTCCGCGCGCCAGGTAGACGGCCAGCGCGAACAGGGCGAACACGAGCAGCGGCAACACCAGGGCGAGGCTGCGCAGGAGATTGACCGCCTTCTGCATCGTGTTGAGCTGCTTTGAGGTGACGACTCGCAGCTGGGCCACTTTCGGGGGGATCTTGTTGACGATACTGGTGGGCGCGCCCACCTTTTGGGCGACTTCGCCGAGCATCGGGCGTAGGTCGAGCACGACCGCGCCGCCGCCGGGCAGCTTGACGACGCTGCCTTCGTTCTCGATCAGGCGCACGAACTCTTTGTGGGTGACCTGGTTGGCCTTGCTCCACAGTTCCTGGACCTGGGGGCGTTCGAGCAGCAGGTTGATGCCCTTCTGGACGACGTCTTTGAGCGCGCCCGCGACCGGCGCGGCGAGCGGTTGCAGTTCGCTGGGCAGCTCCTTGCCCAGTTCGGCGGACACGTCCACGTTGGCGTAGAGCTGTTCGGTGAGGTAGACCGACACCGCTTCGCGGATCGGCGGACTCTCGATCAGCTTGGTGTTGGTGGAGGTCCAGTAGCTCGTGTCGAGCAGCTGGCGATTGGCCCAGACCGCGAAGATGGCGACCACGCCCAGCACGGTGGCAACGCCGATCAGCGAACGCACCAGCCAGCGGTGCGGCTGGGGGAGGGTGGCGTTCACCGCTCTGCCTTCCGCCCGGGCGTCGGTCGGACTGGGGCCTGCGGGCGATTACGGACTGAGACGCTCACGCATTGCACTCTACGTGGCGGCGCGGCGAGGCTATAACCGGGTAAGGCCGAGGCGCCGCTACGGGTTTTCACGCAGGTCGGCTCCGGTCGTCGTGGTCATGACCTTGGCCGCCGAGCCGCCGATCGCGCGGCGCACCAATCCGGGAGCGAGGATCCGCAGGGTGGCGGCGAGCGCGTAGGGACGCGGCACGTAGCGCTCGGCGCGGCGCTCCACCCCGGTCTGGTAGATCGCCTCGGCCGCCTTCTCCGGGGTCGAGACGATCCAGCGGGTCAGCGCCCGACCTGTCAACTCGGCCTGGGGAAAGCCCTCGGTTGAGATGAAGCCGGGCAACACCACGCCGACGTGGACTCCGTAGGGCTGCTCCTCGGCGCGCAGGGAATCCGACCAGCCGGCGAGCGCGTACTTGGAGGCGCTGTAGGCGCCGGTGCCGGCTCGCGCGACGCGCGCGGCGGTGCTGGCCACGTTGACGATCGCGCTGGGCGCGCTTTGGCGCAGCAGCGGGAGCAGCGCCTCGGTGAGGCGCAACTGGGCGTCGAAGTTGATCGCCATCGTGCGCCTGACGTTCTCATAGCCACCGTCGGCGAACGTGGCGCGCCAGGCCGCGCCGGCGTTGTTGACGAGCAGGTCGAGGCGCCCGTAGCGCTCGGCCACGTGGGAGCGGATTCGTTCGGGGGCGTCCTGCTCGAGCAGGTCCACGGCCACGAAATCGACGCGCTCCCCGAGCGAGGCGGCAAGCGCGCGCAGTCGATCTTCGCGACGCGCCACGAGTACGACGGCGGCGTTCGGCACGAGCGCGAGCCGCCGTGCGGCGGCCTCGCCGATGCCGCTCGAGGCGCCGGTCACGACGATGACGTAGGGGTGCGGGTCGTGCGCTCCGGGCGGATTTTCGCTCATCGCCGGCCCGCCTCACCGACGCCGCGGTGCTCGACGCCGGAAGGGCCGGCGATGAGGATGTCGTGGACAAGCTCGGGCGCGAACAGCCCGTGGCCGACGATGCCCGGCGTGTCCGACAGGCGCGCTGCCAGCGCGTGTGGGTCGCCGATCGGGCCGAAGTAGTCGGCGATCAGGTTGTCCTCGGGGCTGGGCGGCGCATCGCGCAGCTTGGCGTCGCCGAGCGCGGTGAGGGTCGTGTGCGCCCCGAAGCGCAGCAGCTCGATCGGCACCGGCGGCTCCAGCGCCGATACGGCCTTCTCGGCCGAGGCGATCACCACGAAGCGGGCGGCCGCGGCCGCGACGATCTTCTCGCGCGTGTGAGCTCCGCCGCCGCCCTTGACCAGCCAGCCGTGGGGATCGATCTGGTCGGCGCCGTCGATCGCGATATCAAGCGGCGCCAGCTCGTCGAGCTCGGCGATCTCCAAGCCGAGCTCGCGGGCGGCTCGCTCGGTGGCGGGGGAGGTGGCCGCGCAGCGAATGCTCAGGCGGCGAGCGGCGAGCGCCGGCAGCAGATGGGCGACGGTTGTGCCGGTGCCGAGGCCGACCCGTTGTCCCTCGCGCACGAGCTCGGCGGCCGCCTGAGCGGCCGCGCGCTTGAACGCTTCTACTTCGCTTAGGGACGCTGGTGAAGGCGCACGCGTGGATCCCATGTCGCCAGCGAGCCTACAGTGGCGGGGACTGTGAGCGTCACCTGCTCGGGCGGGGCGGGGGCCTGCAGGAGGAAGCCCTGGGCCAAAGAGCAGCCGAGCTCGGCGACCAGGCGCAACTGGTCGTGGTTCTCGACGCCGACCGCGACCGTCTGCAGGTTCGCGGCGTGGGCGAGCGCCACGAGCGCCTCGACGATCGCCCGGCTGTGCCTGTCGTGCGGCAATCCGGCGATCAGGCCGCGGTCCAGCTTGAGCATGTCGAGCGGCAGGCTCAAAGGCAGCGTCAGGCGCGACTCGTCAGAGCCGAAGCCGTCGAGGGCGACGCGCACGCCGAGGCGGCGCACGTCGCTCAGGGCGGCCTGCGCGCGCTCGGGGTCGCGCAGGACCGCGCTCTCGCGCACCTCAAACCACAGGCTCGCCGGCGGCAGGCCGTGGCGCTGCAAGGTCTGCTTGGCGCGCTCGGCGAGATCGAGCTCGGTCAAGCCGCGCGCGGACACGTTGATCGAGACCGACAGCTCCTCGCCGGCGGCGCGCCACGCCGCCGCTTGGGCGCATGCGTTCTCCAGCACCCAGTCGCCGATCTGCACGATCAAGCCGCTCTCCTGGGCGCGCGCCAGGAACAGGGCCGGCGCCACCGGATCGCCGTCGGTCGGGCTCCAGCGCACGAGCGCCTCACACGCGACGGCGCGCTCTCCATTCAGCGGGAACAGGGGCTGGTAGGCCAGCGAGAGCTCCTCGCGCGGCAGGGCGTCGCGTAGCCGGCGCTCGATCTCGAGGTGGGTGGTCATCTCGCGGCGCAGGCTCTCGTCGAACAGCTCCAGGCGGTGGCCGCCGGAGCTCTTGGCGCGGTACATCGCCACATCGGCCTCGCGCAGCAGCACCTGCGGGTCGGCGTCGGGATCGTGGGAGACGGCGACTCCGACCGAGGCGAGCATCGAGACCTCGGCCGAGCCGACGACGAACGGCTCTTGCAAAGCGTGCAAGACGCGCTCGGCGACCGCCAGCGCCTCGGCGTCGCTTTGCAGATCCTCGGCGAGCACCACGAACTCGTCGCCGCCGAGGCGGGCGACCGTGTCGCTGTCGCGCATCATCTGCTCCAGCCGCGCGGCGACCGAGGCGAGCAGGTGATCCCCTAGCGCGTGACCGAGGTTGTCGTTGATCGCCTTGAAGTGGTCGAGATCCACAAACAGCAGGGCCACCAGCCCGCTGCTGCGGTGCAGGCGCGTGAGCGCCTGGTGGGCGCGGTCCATCAACAGCAGGCGGTTGGGCAGCTTGGTGAGCGGATCGTGCAGGGCTTGGCGCTCGAGCCACATGCGGTCGGTCACGTCCTTGGCGGCGGCGTACCAAACGGCGCCGTCGGAGCGCGCGCTCCACATGAGCCAGCGCCAGGAGCCGTCGCGGTGGCGACAGCGGTTGGTGAAGCTCGCCAGCTGCGCGGGGTGATCGCGCCCGGCCAGCAATACGGCGGCGGTCTGCTCGAGGTCGTCGGGGTGCACGAGCTCGCGCATCGAGCGGGCGAGCAGTTCCTCGCGGGTCCAGCCCAGGAGCTCCTCCCAGGCGGGGTTCAACAGCGAGAGGCGACCATCGGGCGTGATCGCCGCAAGCAGGTCGCCGGCGCTTTCGAACAGGCGCTGGATCTGCTCTTGCTCGTGGGGCATATCGCTGATCGGTTCACGCGTGGGCAGTGCGTAACTCACATGGCGTAGTCGGCCGCGTCCCCGCCGAACCGCACCACATTATATTCCAATGGACGGATTTTCTAGTTGGCGCTCACCTGTGCGGCCCTTGGCGCTTCGCCGGCGTCGACGCGGGGCGCTTGCGCCACGCCGTCGCCGCGCAAGAACCGCCACACCGAGAGCAACATCAGGATCGTCATCACGCCGGCGCTCGTCACGCACCACTCGCAGATCGCGTGGATCGAGAACAGCTCCCGGTAGGTGAGATAGGCCGAGAAGCCGAAGCCGCCGATCGTCAGGATGAGCGTCGCGAAGCGCGTCTGCTCGGTCTCGGGCAGGAGCAGGGACGCCAGGATCGCGATGTAGCCGATCAGGCCCATCAGCGCGACCGGCACGCCGAGCAGCTCGGAGTAGACGGAGGTCTGGACCTTGGTGCAGCTTTCGCCCGCGGTGCACGCCGGCTTGATCCCGGCGTAGTGGACGTAGGTCACGTACGTCGCGATCCCCACGCCGATGACGGTGAGCACGATCATCGCGATGCGGATCGTGCGCCGGCTCATTCTTTTGAGAGCTTTTCGATCGCGGTTTCGAACTGGCTGGCGTCCGTGAAGCCGGACACTTCCAGCTTCTTCAAGGTCCCGCCGGTCTTGCCGATCATGAACGAGGGGGTGCCGGTGAAGCCGTTCTGGTTGGCCGCCTGGGCGTCGGCGATGACCTGGTTGGGGTATTCCGGATCGTTGCGCGCCGAGCTCCATTCGGAGAGGTTCAGGCCCGGAACCTGTGAGGCCAAGCCCTGCAGGTAGCTTTCGGTGACGTAGCCGCTGTCCTCTTCTCCCTGCTCGTGGTAGAAGAGCTCCAGGTAGTCCCACATCAGGTTCTGCTTGCCGGCGGCCAGGGCCGCGACCTGCTGGGTTTGGAAGGTTTCGCGTTCGCGCGTCGCGGTCTGCATCGAGTGATACTCGATCTTGACCTTGCCGGTGCGCACGTACTTCTTGATCACGGTCGGCAGCGCGCTGACCGTGAACTGCTTGCAGAACGGGCACTCCAGGTCGCCGAAATACTGGAGCGTGATCGGAGCGTTCGGGTTGCCCAGCGTGATCGTGTGCTGGGGGATGCCCTGCAGCAGGCTCACGACTTCGGTCTGAGCCGTTTTGGCCGCCGGGCTGGTCGAGGTCGGCGGATTGCTTTTGCCGCTGCCGGTCGCGACCAGGATGATCACGATGATCACCACCACCACGGCCGCCACGCCGCCGAGCTGGATCAGGCGCTTGCGCTGCGCCGACTGCGCCGCGCTGGCTTCCTCGATCGCCTTGCGTTCCTCGCGTGCCTGTTCGCGACGCTGCTTGCGGGTCAGATCGGACTCGGGCTCGACTGGGCTCATGTCCCAACTTTTGCACACTTCGCCTCAAGATTGCTTAAGGATCGGCTCGGGCCTGGTCGCGGCTCGGCCGGACCGGGCCTCGCGTCGCCGCAGACAACGCGCTTCCCGTGGCCGCGCACGTGCGTGCCGGTCATCCCCGTCGCGTAACGTAGACAGAGACACTGCCCCCGTAGCTCAGCTGGATAGAGCATCGGACTTCTAATCCGAGGGTCCCAGGTTCGAATCCTGGCGGGGGCGCTGAGAATCGCATTGCTGCGGGGGTCGGCGCACCGCGCGACGGCTCGGATGTCTCGGTTTTTGGAGAGATCGTCCCGTTCGAGCTTCCGCGGCGGAGTAGCAACGGGATGGTGCGGACCCGAGACACGAGCTATCGCGAAGAAATCGACACGGATGTCGCAATTGACGTTCGCTTCTTCACGCGGAACGGGAAGGTTGTTGCCTATACGGTGCTGCTGCTCGTCCAGGAGCAAAGCGCCTGGCACGCGGTTCGTGTCTACGACAATGCACACGAGATCAACGACATGCACCGATACAATCGAGAGGGCGAAAAGCAGCCCGCTGAGACATTCAGCGATGGCTCTGCAAGCGAGGCTTTGCAGTCTCGCGATCGAGGCGGTGCGTAGCGGCTATATAGAGGTGATCGAATCATGGCGACGATAAGCAAAGACGCTCGGACACCTGGCAGCATCCTCGCCTCGCAGCGGTTCGACGCCGCAATCGAGGACGGCATCGCCGAACGTGCGGCTCGGTATCCCCATGGGGCTGCCTTTGTCGGCGCCGATCTTCCAGGCCTTGGCGAGATCCTTGCGCGCAACGCGCGCGAAGATCGAGCAGTAGTGCTCGTTTACCCGGACGGGGAGGAGCGGATTGTGGAGCCCCGCAGACCGGCGAGTGCACCGAAGGCCGCGTAAAGTCGAACTCCGGTTCGTCGCCTTCTTACGCTTGCCCCGGCGCGGTCAACTCACCGAGCGAACGAATCTGCCGGCCGCCGATGTCGAAGTTCTCCGGCGATAGCCATGCTTGAAATCCCGCGCGGATCGCGGGCCAGCGATCGTCGGTGATCGCGTACCACGCGGTGTCGCGGTTGCGGCCCTTGACGATCTGATGCTTGCGGAAGACGCCCTCGAATGAGAAGCCGAACCGCTCGGCCGCGCTTCGAGAAGGGGCGTTGAGTGAGTTGCACTTCCACTCGACGCGTCGATAGCCGAGGTCGTCAAAGGCGTGCTTGATCAACAGGTGGAACGCCTCGGCGGCGGGCCCTGACAGGAGCTCAGCCAAAGCTCTGCCACCCCTCAAGTGCCCGACCGCCGCGGTCGAAGCATTGGGAGCGATCCAATTCGCGTTTCGTATCCCATCTGAGGAGCATGTCCGATGTTTGAAGCCTTCGCTGGTCGCTCGCGCAAGAGCGGCGCCTCTCTCTCCCAGGCGCTCAGGCGCGCTATGAATCCGAGCGGGGCGGCGCGCCTGGGCGTGCAAGTCGCGGCGGGCGCGTTGGTGGCGGCGCTCGCGATCGGCGCCCTCCTGGCAAGCTCGGCGTTCGCTGCGTCGAAGGTCACCGAAACGTTCTCTTCCACGGGCGCCGAGCAGTCGTTCGTGGTGCCGGCGGGTGTGACGAGCGTGCGGGTGCGGGCGGTTGGCGAGGCGGGTGAAGCGGGCGTGGCGGACAGTCCCTTCGTGGGAGCGGCCGCCGGCGGCGCCGGCGCCGCCGTGACGGGCTCGCTGCCGGTGACGCCAGGCGAGACCCTGTACGTGGAGGTGGCCGCGCGCGGCTTCAACGGCGGTGGCGTGGGCGGTTTTGATGGTGGCGGTGTGGGCGGCGGCGCCAGCGACGTGCGCACAGTCTCCGAAACAGAAGCCGAATCGCTTCAGTCGCGTCTGCTGGTCGCGGCCGGAGGCGGTGGTGGCGGCGGGAGCTTCGACGAAGGCGAGGGCGGTCGTGGCGGTGACGCCGGCAGCCCGGGATGGGAAGGTTCGACGACGGAATACGGTGGCTGTTGCGGCGAGGGCTCCCAGCACAGTGCGGGAGGCGGAGCGGGCACGCTTACGGGCGCTGGCGCCGGAGGCGCGCGCTGCGAGGCTCCGGCGCCGTGGTCGGGTCATGAAGGTCTGCTTGGCATCGGCGGAGAAGGCGGCGAGGAGGGCAACGCGCCGCTGACCGGCGGTGGTGGCGGCGGAGCCGGCTATTGGGGTGGGGGCGGTGGTGAAGGTTCGTGCGACTTCGCTGGGCCCGACCCGATCGGTGGCGCGGGCGGCGGCGGCGGCTCCAGTTACGTATCCGAAGAAGCCACGTCGGCGTCGTTCGGCTTGGCTTCGCCCTCGACTGAACCGTCGGTGTCGATTACATACGAGACACCGGCCACAGCGACTCCCGAATCGAACACGGTCGTCTTCCCGGGGACGCAGCCGCTCTCGACGGTGAGCGCGCCGCAAACGATCGTGCTGACGAACACCGGCGGCAATCCGCTGGCGATTTCGGCGGCGACGTTTGGCGACTCGAGCCCGGCCCTGGAAAGCGACCATCCCGAAGACTTCATGATCGACTCATCAGGCTGCCTGGGCGAGGTCGCCTTTGAAGCCAGTTGTGAGTTGACGGTCCGCTTCGCGCCACAGGGCACGGGCACGCGTACGGCGACGTTGCGGATCGCCGGCGACATGGGCGCCGGGCCGACCACGATCGCGCTGAGCGGGACCGGTGGAGATTTGCCGCAGGGTCCCCAGGGCGATCCGGGGACGAGCGGCGCGAAGGGCGATCCGGGGACGAGCGGCGCGAAGGGCGAACCGGGGGCGAAGGGCGCGAAGGGCTCGCGGGGCCGTGTGGGACCGAGGGGCGCACAGGGGCCGCAAGGCTTGACCGCCACCTACGTGTGTCACCCGCGCAGGCGCCACGGCAGCTTTCGCGAGGCCTGCTATGTGAGCGTGCGCTCGGCGTCCGCGTCCGCCAAGAAGGCGACCTTGGAGCGCGACGGCGTCGTGTACGCGAGCGGGACGTTCGCCGCGGCGTCCGCGCACGCGGGCGGCTTGCGCCTCACGGCGAGCCGCAAGATTGCGCGCGGGCGCTACACGCTGGTGCTCGGTTCGGGCCGGAGCGCGGCTAGGCAGACGGTCACCGTCGGGTGAGCAAGCGTGTGGTCGCGGGCCGGGGCTCGCGACCACACGCACGCACAAGAGTTGCCGCGCCGCACGCCGGCGGGGCGCGCGCTCCCCGCCTGTAGCATCGGCCGCCGCCGATGTTCCTACAGACCGTATTGGTTTACCCGCTCGTGCTTGCCGTGCTGTGCGGGGGCGCGGGGCTGCTCGTGGATCGGGCGAGCGGTGGCGTGGTGCCGGGGATGCTGTTGGTGGTGTGTGGCGCGGCGGCGCTGATCGTGGTCTCCCAGCTGACGACTTATGTGTCGCCGATCGCGCCGGCGACGCCGTATGTGCTGGTCGCGGTCGCGGTGGCGGGCGCGATCGTGGGGTGGAGGCGCGCTCTCGCGCTCACGCGCGCATGGAGCGGCTCGCTGTGGCATCTCGCGATCGGGCCGATCGCGTACGCGCTCGCGCTGGCTCCGGTGCTGCTGGCGGGCAGGCCCAGCTTCTCCTCCTACCTGGCTCTGGCCGACTCGGCGGTGCACATGGTGGGCGCCGACTTCCTGATCCGCCATGGCCAGAACTTCGCGCACCTGGACCTGAGCAACTCCTACGGGAGGACGATCCACGACTACTACGCCGAGAGCTATCCCTCCGGCGCGGACACCCTGTTCGGCGGCTCCTCGGCGCTGCTCGGATTGCCGCTGATCTGGAGCTTCCAGCCGTTCACCGCGTTCATGCTCGCCACGGCCACCGGTCCCGCGTGGGTGCTGGTGCGGCGCGCCGGCGTGCGCGCGCACGCGTGGGTGGCGGTGGCGGCGCTCACGGTGACATTGCCGGCGCTCGTGTACGCATACGAGCTGATCGGCTCGATCAAGGAGATCGCCTCGCTCGCACTCATCTTGGGCATGGGCGCGCTGGTCGTCGAGCACCGCCGGTGGTTGTGGAGCGGGGCGCGCGGCGCGGTCCCGTTCGGACTGCTCGTGGCAGCCGGCGTGGGCGCGCTGGGGGTCGCGTTCGGCGCCTGGGCGCTCGCGGCGGCGGCGGTCTTGGTCGTGGTGGCGCTGCGCGAGCTGGTGCGCCGGCGGGGGGCAGGCAACGGGCCGCGGCGCCTGGCATCGCTGCTTGCGGGCGGCGTGCTCGTGTTGCTGATCGGCGCGTGGCCGACGTGGACGAACGTGGGCGGCTCGGTCGAAGTGGCGCGAGGGATCGCCTCGACGTCGAACCCGGGCAACCTGCGCGCGCCGCTTCACCCCGCGCAGCTGTTGGGAGTGTGGATCGGCGGCAGCTACAAGCTCACGCCCACCGGCGTTGGACTGGTGCTCACGGCGGCGATCGTGGCGGTCGTGTTGTTGCTCGCGTTGCTGGGTTTTTGGACCGTTGTTCGTACGGGTCGTTATGCCCTGGGCCTGTGGTCGGTGTCGATGGTGATCGTTTGGGTGGCCGTGCGCGTTTCGGCCACCACGTGGGCGGACGCGAAGGCTTTGATGCTCACCTCGCCCGCGGTCGTGCTGATGGCGTGGGCCGGGCTCGCGGCGCTCAGGTCGGCCGGCGCGGTCGGCCCGCGCGTGCTCGCGGTCGCGCTCGCTGTTGCGCTGGTGGGCGGTGTGGCGGCCTCCGACGCGCTCCAGTACAACGCCTCGAACCTGGCGCCGACCGCGCGCTTTGACGAGCTGGCCTCGATCGACGCGCGCTTCGGCGGGCGCGGTCCGACCCTCTTCACCGACTTCGACGAATACTCGCTCTACCTGCTGCGCGACATGGACGTGGGGGGCCCCAATTTCGTGTATCCGCCGCCCGCGCTGGCGGGCGCGGCCGGGGGTCATGGGCGCCCGGTGGAGCTGAACCTGATTGTTCCAGCGGCGCTGCGCGCCTACCCGACGATCGTGACCCGTCGCGAACCCGATGCCGTGCGCCCGCCTGCCGCCTACAGGTTGTTGTGGCAGGGGGTCTACTACCAGGTGTGGGGCCGGCGGCCGGGGGCGCGCCCGGCGCTCGCGCACGTCGATGTGGCGCCGCCGCCGGCCGCGCTTTTGACGCCCAAGCCGGGCCTTGCGCGCGGATCGCGTCCCGCGGTGCGTGCGGCGGTGGCCCGCACGCGTTGTACGCGCGCTGTCGAGACCCTGCTGCGCTCGCCCGCGCTCAGGCGCCGTATGCGCGGAGTGCGCTTCGCGGCGGCGCTCGAACCGACGATCGTGAACGTGCCGATCCCGCGCTCGCACCTGCGCCGCCCCGCCGGTTGGCAGCGCGCGGGGGAGCGCATCCTGATGACCGAGCCGGGCAGCCTGAAACTTGCCTTCGTGCTGCCGCGCGGGGGGTTGTGGCAGGTGTGGTTGCAGGGCGATGCCATGCGCCCCTTGAACGTCGCCGTCGACGGCCGCCCGCTCGGCTCGGTGGGCGCCCAGCTCGGCGGCAACACGCTGGTCGCCAACACGCTCTCACCGCTCACGGCGAGTCTCGCGGCCGGACCGCACACAGTCACGATCGCCCGCTCTGGCGGGGGCCTCGCGCCGGGCGACGGTGGCGCTGCGGTCCTCTCGGGGGTCATGTTCGCGCCCGCCGGCCCGCGAGGCTCGCCGCGCCTGATCGAGGCATTGCCGGCCCGCGCGCGCTCGCTTTGCCGGCGCCCGGCGCAATGGGTCGAGCTTCTCGCCGGCTCCAGGTAGAAGCCCGCGCGCGCGCGGCGCGCCGGGCGGCGCAGGCGGCGGATGGGACGGCTAGGTAGGGTCTAGGCCGTGTCTGGCCGTCTTTTGATCCTCACCTGGGAGTATCCCCCTGTGATCGAGGGGGGCCTTGCGCGTCACGTGCGCAAGCTCGCCGAGGAGCTTGTCGCGCAGGGCAGCGTCGTGGACGTGCTGACGCGCGGGCGCGAAGAGTCGCCCTCCAGCGAACTGCAAAACGGCGTTCATGTGCACCGCGTGTGCGAGCCGCGCTTCCCGCAGGACCTCGACCGCTTCCTGGCTTGGGTCGAGCGCATGAACCAAGACATGCTGGCCGCCGGCCTGGCGCTTGCCGAGGAGCATGGCTACGAGCTGGTGCACGGTCACGACTGGCTTGTCGCGCACGCCTCGGCGGCGCTGTCGGACACGCTCGGGATCCCCTATGTGACGACGATCCACGCGACCGAGCACGGTCGCCACCAGGGCTGGGTGGACAAACCGCCGCAATCGGAAATCCACGCGATCGAGCGCTGGATGGCAAACCGCGCCGATTCGGTGATCGCCTGCTCGCACTACATGCGCGGCCACGCGGCCGACATCTATGACATCGACGAGCGGCGCATCACCGTGATCCCCAACGGCATCGATCCCGCCGACCTGCGGCCGGTCGACGATCTCGGCTCGCTGCGCCTGCAGTTCGCAAAGCCCGAGGAGAAGCTCGTCCTGCTCGTCGGGCGCCTGGTCTATGAGAAGGGCTTCCAGCTCGCCTTCGACGCGCTGCCCAAGGTGATCGAGCAGGTCCCGGGCGTGCGCTTTCTGGTCGCCGGCTCGGGCACCCACGAGGCCGAGCTGAAGGCCCAGGCCGAGCGCCTCGGGCTCAGCGATCGCGGCGTGTTCCTGGGCTGGATCGGCGACGACGCGCTGCACTCGCTGTATCGGATCGCCGACCTCTGCGTGGTGCCGTCCCTGTACGAGCCGTTCGGCTTGGTCGCGCTCGAGGCGATGGCCTCCGGCTGTCCTTGCATCGTGGCCGACACCGGCGGGCTGCGCGAGGTCGTGCCCGCCGGGGAGCGGGTCGGGTTGCGCTTCAACGGCGGCGACGCCGAGCACCTCGGCGTGATGATCGAACGCCTGCTCGTGGACGAGCAGCTGCGAGACCGGCTCGTGACCGAGGCCTCCGAGCATGTGCTGTCCTTTGACTGGACCGATGTGGCGCAGCGCACGAGTAGCGTCTACGCGGAGTTGACGCCACGCGTACACACGACCAGGAGGCAGTGAGATGCTCGCAGGGTTGATGCAGGACGACTTCCCGCTCACGCTCCAGCATCCCCTGCACCGCATGCGCTCGGTCCACCCGGGGGCGGAGGTGGTCACGCTCACCGACACGGGCACGCAGCGCGCCAGCTACGGCGAGGTCGCCGAGCGCGTCGATCGCCTCGCGCGCGTGCTCGAGCGCCTGGGCGTACGCCAGGGCGAGCGCGTGGGCACGTTCGCGTGGAACAACCAGCGCCACCTCGAGCTCTACATGGCGGTGCCCTGCATCGGCGCGGTCCTGCACACGCTCAACATCCGCCTGTTCGCCGAGCAGATCACCTACATCGTCAACCACGCCGAGGACGGGGTGGTCTTCGTCGACGATTCCGTTGTCCCACTGCTGGAGCCGCTCGCGCCGACGTTCGAGGGCGTTCGAAACTTCATATTGATGGGCGACGGCGACGGCGGCTCGCTGCCGAACGTGCTGCGCTACGAGCAGCTGCTCGAGGAAGCCGGCGCGGGCTCCTACGAGTACCCGCAGCTCGACGAGCGCCAAGCGGCGGCGCTGTGTTACACGAGCGGCACGACCGGCAACCCCAAGGGCGTGCTCTACTCGCACCGCTCGATCTCCCTGCATTCGACCGCGTCGCTGATGAAGGACGCGCTCGGCCTCTCCCAGCGCGATCGCGCGCTGCTGGTGGTGCCGATGTTCCATGTCAACGCCTGGGGCATTCCCCACGCCGCGGCGCTGGCCGGCGCGGATCTCGTGATGCCCGACCGCTTCTTGCAAGCGGAGCCCTTGGCCAAGCTGATCGAGGCGGAGCGCCCGACGATCATGGGTTGCGTGCCGACTATTTTTGGCGATCTGCTGCGGTATGCAGATACGCACGACGTCGATATCTCCTCCCTGAAGAACGCCGCCTGTGGAGGCTCGGCGGTGCCGCTGCAGCTGATGCGAGATTTCGAGGAACGTCACGACGTGGGCGTCTATCAGGCGTGGGGCATGACCGAGACGAGCCCCGTCGCCTCCTATTCGCGCCCCGATGAGAGCGCCGGGCACGACGAGGCGTACTGGCGGATGCGCGCCAAGCAGGGCAAGCCGCTGCCTTGGGTGCAGGCCAGGCTCGTCGGCGACGATGGCCAGGAGGTCGCCTGGGATGGGCAGTCAACCGGCGAGCTCGAGGTGCGCGGTCCGTGGATCGCGGCCTCCTACTTCGAGGACCCGACAGGCGCCGAGCGCTTCCACGACGGCTGGCTTCGCACCGGCGACATCGCCTCGATCGACGAGCACGCGTTCATCCAGATCACCGACCGCTCCAAGGACGTGATCAAGTCCGGCGGCGAGTGGATCTCCTCGGTCGAGCTCGAGAACGAGGTGATGGCCCACCCCGACGTGATCGAGGCGGCGGTGATCGCCAAGCCCGACGAGCGCTGGGCCGAGCGGCCGCTGTGCTGCGTGGTCCTACGCGAGGGCTCGACCTTGTCGGCCGAGCAGCTGACCGAGCACCTGCGCGACCGGGTCGCCAAGTGGTGGCTGCCCGACGAGTTCGCCTTCGTCGCCGAGGTGCCCAAGACGAGCGTCGGCAAGTTCGACAAGAAGGTGCTCCGCGCCCACCTGCAAGAGGGAACCCTGGAGGGACGCGTCAAGGTGGCGCCTTGAGGGCGCGGGCAGGCATCGCGGTGGTTGGTGCGCTCGCGCTGCTCGGCGGCCTGTCGGGGTTCGTTGGCGCCCAGGCCGCGCCCGCGCCCGTGCGCTACCGGCCGGTCGGCTGCGTTGCCTCGGGTCCGCTCGCGGCGCGCACCAACGGTTCGCGCCGGCGCGAGGTCGCGCTCAGCTTCGACGACGGGCCCTCGATCTACACGCGCCGCTTCGTGCAGATGTTGCGCGCGAACGGCGCCGTGGCGACCTTCTTCATGATCGGCGAGCAGCTCGGCGGCTATTCGAGCACCCTGCGCGAAGAGCTCAGAGATGGCGACGCGCTCGGCGATCACACCTGGAGCCACCCGGACCTGGTGATCACGGGCGGCGTAGAGAGCCAGCTTGGCGCGCACCAAGAACGCCATCGCCGCGATGAGCGGCTACACGCCGTGCGTGTTTCGCCCGCCCTACGGCGACTACGACAGCTCGGTCTTGCGCACCGCGCGCGGCCTGGGCCTGGCCACGATCACCTGGGACGTCGATCCTTCCGACTACGCGCTTCCGGGGGTCAGCGCGATCGTGCAGCGCGTGCTCGCCCAGGTCCAGCCCGGCTCGATCGTGCTCTCCCACGACGGGGGCGGGCCGCGCACGCAAACCCTGGCCGCCTATCCGCGCATCATCGCGGCGTTGTGCGCGCGGGGCTACCGCTTCGTAACGGTGCCCCAACTGCTCGGGATGCGCACGATCTACGAGCGCTGCCGGCGCGATTGCGGCGAAGCCGAGATCGAAGGCCGCCCGCCGCCCGGCTCGATCGTGCGTGGCGGCTGAGCGCCGCGGTGTTTGCGACCACGGGATTTGCGGAACACATGCAGGAGAATGCGACACCAAGCAAAAAGGGTTCTCGGGTAGACTGACGCGATCGCGCCAGCGCCAAGCGATTGGCAGGACTCTCAAAGGAAATGAGGGGCTCTTCGCGGAGCCCAGGCGAACCACCGGACGCGGGAGATAGCAACATGCGAAACGACTTCAAGGCCTGCGATGGCCCAATCACGACAAAGGCAGCGGCCGAGGTCGGCCGCGCACGCCGGCGTCGGACGATGCGCCGCGGGCTGCTCGCACTCCCGCTCGCGCTCGTCCTGATGGTGGGCGGAGCCGGCACGGCTCTGGCCGCCGAACCGACGAGCGGCTATAGCCAGACCTCGCCCGCTCCGAAAACGACGCCCACGCCCAAAGGCGAAGCGGCGCCGACGAACACGTCGAGCACTCCGAGCAAAGAAACGAAAGCGGAAACGCCGAGCTCGGGCGTTGAACCGACCGCTACGAGCACCACCAAAGCGAGCACGCTGCCCTTTACGGGTCTGGACCTGCGTTGGGTGATCCTCGCCGGCGTGCTGCTGGTAGGGATGGGCGCCTCGATCGTGCTGGTCGGGCGCGGTCGCGGCAGCGCGCGCCGTTAGCTGACGATCACGAGATCGCCGATCGCGAGCAGCGGGTAGACCTGACCCGCCGTTCCGATCGGCAACTCGACGCAGCCGTTGGACTGGGGTGTGCCGTAGGAGGCGCGCGGGAAGCCGTGGACCGCGTCGCCGCCGTTGAAGTAGTTGACCCAAGGCACGCCCGGATCGCTGTATTTCGAGCCGTCCGGGTTGGTGCCCGTCATCGTCGTCGAGGTGTAGCGCGCGTAGATCGGGAACGTGCCCTGTTCGGTGGTCGCGCCCGCGACGCCGGTGTTGGCGGGCGTGGTGATGACCACGCGGCTGCCGCGGTGGACCTCGAGCGTCTCGGGGATCGACTCGCTCACCGTCACGAACGTGTAGGGCTCTGGGTCGCCGTGGCCGAGCGTCTCGGCGGCCAGGAGCGAGGCCCAGGTGGCGGGTTCGGGCGAGCCGCTCGGGCTCATGCCGTGGTTCTCCTGGAAGACCATCAGCGCGCCGCGCGTGGTCGGGTCAAGCGAGCCGTAGCGCAGGCCTGGGGCGTCGCGCACGTTCGGCGAGAGCCTCGCCGCCGGCGGGTCGAATGCGTAGCGGGCGGCCAGCGCGCGCGCCTCGGCTTTGTCGCCGCTGTTGCGCCCGTGCGCCGCGTCGATCGTGTAGGGCAGGTAGTTCAATCGCGCCAACGCTTGCTGCAGGCCCTTTAGGCCCGGACAGGGCACGCTCAGTTTGTATTGGCGGCGCTTCCCGCCGATCGGCAGATCGCCGCTCGCGGTGGTGCCGGCCCACACCGTCAAGGTGTAGTTGGAGCACGGCTCCAGCGTGGACTTGGGCTGGAAGGAGACGTAGTTGCCCTCTGTGCTCCACCTGCCGGCGACGGCCGGCGTCAGCATCGGCACCGGCGAGCCGGGCGCGGGCGGGCCCGACAGCCTGACCCGCAGCGGCGCGGTGCCATCCGGGATCGTCGAGTGGGGCAGGGCGGTCACGCGCGTGCGCACCGTCGGCTTCGCCGGCGTGGGGGCGGGGGGCGTGCTCGGCGGTGTGGAGGCGGGGGGCGCGGTCGTCGTGCCGGTGGGCGTCGGCGCCGTCGTGGTGCTCGTGGTGCTCGGCGCGGCCGTCTGGGCAGCGGCGCCACCGGAGGCGGGTTGGCCGGCCAAAGCGGCGCTCGGCCAGGCGACGCTCGCCAGTGCACAGCCCATCGCGATGAGGTTCTTGTGATTCACAGCCGTGAAGCCTAGCCAGCAGCGCGGCGCTCCTCGCCGGTTGAGCGCTCGCTTGCAGGCGACCGGCATGGCGGTGCGCGCTCGCCGGTGCGGAGGCCGGCGTGGATGGCGCCCGGCCGAGTGGTGGCTAGGGCCAGTCGATCTGCCGAGCCAACTCGGTCGGCCCGAGCTCGATCACGCCGCTGCTCTCGATCGGCTCGTAGCGTCCGTTGCTCAGCGCGAGCCAGTGCACGGTGTGGGTGTCAGGGTCCACGATCAACAGCTCGTCAACCATGTGGGCGGCGTAGAAGGTGAGCTTCCGCCAGGTCTCATCCCCGGGCGAGAGGATCTCGAGCACCAGCGCCGCCGTCGGGTGCCACATCTCCGCGGCTCCGGGACGGTGCAGCCCGCCGTCAGGCACGCGAAAGTCCTCCTTGGAGTCACCGAGGTTGAACTCGTCGGTGACTTGCAGCCCCGCCGCCGCGGCGGCCGGCGCCAGCAGCCGCTTGACCTGCGCGCCGAGCGTGGAGTGGTTATGACTCGGAGCGGGAACCACGTGCAGCACCCCCTCCCAAGTCTCGTCTTTGCGGTCCAGGCCGAGCCGTTTGCGGCGCTCCAAGAGGGCTTCGAGCTCGACGGGCAGTGGGTCGACGAGGAGAGTGCGCATTGGTTTGAGGGTAGCGCTGGGGCTGGTCGGAGGATGGCATCCCGTCTTCTATTCCGACTGGCGAGCCTGGACGGGACGATCGCCGTGAGGCGGTCACAAACTTGCAACACGCACGTCACGCGACGGACACTTCCCGCGGCGGGCGTGGGGCTAGCTTCGCGGCGTTTGTGTTTCTGCAATCCAAACGACGGGAGCGCTCGATGAAGAGGCTATGGAAGGGCAAACAACGGTCAAGGCTTGCGACTGTCGCGATCGCGGCTTCGCTGCTGGCGATACTCGCGGTGGCGGGCACGGTGCTAGCAGACGCGGGAGGATGGTTCGGCGGCGGCAACGACAACCCCTGGCCCTACAACCAGCCGGGCCCGAGCCCAGTGCTGGCGACGGTGGGCGACATCTCCTGCCAGCCCGGCGCTCCCGAGGAGGGCGAGAAGACGACCGACACTTGCGATCAGGGTGTCGGCTCGACCGAACGCGACACCGCGCAGGAGGCGACCGCCGAGCAGGTCGAGGCGATGAAACCGGCGCTCGTGGCGATCCTCGGCGACGAGCAGTACCAGAACGGCTACTACTCGGACTTCGAGAACTCCTTCGACAAGTACTGGGGCGCGTTCAAGTTCATCCAGCGGCCCGCTCCGGGCAACCACGAGTTCTACGACAACCACGGCCAGACGGGTGTGCGCGGACTCGGCTACTTCGACTACTACAACGGCATCCAACACAACTCCGAAGGCGGCGAAGTCAGCGACACGGTGACGAACCCGAAGACGGGCGTCGTTGTTTCCCAGCCGGCCCCCCAGCCAGCGGGTCAGGCCGGCGAATTCGGCCAGACCGGCAACGGGTGGTACTCCTATGACCTCGGTTCGTGGCACCTGATCTCGCTGAACATCGAGTGCGCGGATGAGCCCGGCGGTTGCGAACCTGGTGGCTCATGGCTCGCGAGCGAGACCAAGTGGCTCGAACAGGACCTGAACGAGGACCACAGCCGCTGCACGCTGGCTTACTGGCACCAGCCGACGTTCAGCTCGACCGCGGAACCGTTCACCTCCGATAGCGCCGAGGGACAGGCCGCGGACGCGTGGTGGAAGCTGCTCTACGCGCACCGCGCGACGCTCGTCCTCAACGGGCACGACCACGTCTACTCGCGCTTTGCCCCGATGAACCCGGCCGGCGAATCCGATCCTCGCCACGGCATCCGCGAGTTCATCGTCGGCACCGGCGGCGAGGCGCTCGACACGGTGCTCCCCAACACGCCCAACCTGAAGGCGTGGGCGGACCAGTACTACGGCGTCATGAAGCTCACCCTCCAGCCCTTCGGCTACGAATGGGACTACGAGTCAGCCATCAGGAGTCCCAAGGCCCCCGCCGGCACACCCGCGAGCTACAGCGACAAGGGCAGCGGTCTCTGTCGCGGGGTGTAGGTCGTAGGTAGCCGTACGCGACCCCGGGGCGCACGGTGTGCCCTGGGGTCGTTTTGTTGCGCGTCCATGCCCGAGCTCGGCTGCTGTTCGCGAGGGCTGTGTCAGGCGGCCGGCTTGAGCGCGGCAGCGAGGTCTTCAGGTCCCGCGTGACCGGCGGGCAGCGTGACGGTCAGCTGTCCGTCGCGATCCAGCAGCCAGCGGACGTTGGTGAGGGTCATGCCCACGATGCGTCCCTCGACGTCGTATTCGACGTTGTGGCCCTCTGGCGTCGATAGCGCCCGCGCCGGCGGACCCTCGTGTCTCGCCACGCTGAGATACAGCACATCACCACGCTCGTCGTAGTGGTGCTGCTCGAAGGTGGTGCCGGCGATCGTGACGCTCATGGGGTATTTGGTCGGGGATCGTCATCCTGGACGAGGACGGTCACGACCCACCCAGGCTGGTCGTTGAAGTCTACGACAACCCGCAACCAGCGCCCGGGATTGAGCGCGTTCTGACGGTAGAACCGCTCCCGGCCCGGGCGAGGGTCCTCTTCGTGATGGTCGGGCCGCTCGATGGTTGCGAGGATCGAGTCGATGTGGTCGAGCAGCCAAACTCGGCGCCCGCTGGCGAGATGAAGGTGCGAGCCGGCGTCAAAAACAGCTCGCCGGCCGTGCGGATCAATTGCTGCCTGCTCGTGTTCGTCCACACGCCCCACGATATGAGTAGCCGGGGACGGGAGTCTCGCAGAAGACGGTTCGCCCCCGCTTGAGCACGGTCCTGCTAAGTTGCTCCGACCCGCGGCTGTGGCGGAATTGGTAGACGCGCGGCGTTCAGGTCGCCGTGCCCTTCTGGGCGTGGAGGTTCGAGTCCTCTCAGCCGCATTGGATTTGGGTGTATCCGTGTCAGACGATGACCCGCCCCCGACCCGGCCCAGGGTGGCCGACGGCCGAGGGTGGCGCAGGCGCCACCACCCTCAAGACTCCCGTTCC
The DNA here is from genome assembly GCA_963753145.1 of uncultured Solirubrobacterales bacterium. Taxonomy (GTDB): domain Bacteria; phylum Actinomycetota; class Thermoleophilia; order Solirubrobacterales; family Solirubrobacteraceae; genus Palsa-744. The sequence goes on along the minus strand of CAVWAX010000001.1, from coordinate 1,013,826 downwards.
GCGCCCCGCTTTGCTAGCCTCGACGACGACTAGACAAGCCGCCATCGTCTAGGGGACTAGGACGCCGCCCTCTCACGGCGGTAACACGGGTTCGAATCCCGTTGGCGGTATAGGCGTCTGGCCCCGTATACATGGGGCCTTTCGTGTCTCAGGGCTGGGTGCGCGCCAGTATTCGCGCCAGTCGTGCATCGGCGGTACGGGTGTTCGGGTATCGCGAGGACTCAGGATCCTACGTGCCCGGAAGGATCTTCGACCTCACCCGCATCTGCGAGCGATGCTCGGATGCACGGATCTCTGTCCAGTGCAGTGGCTTCCCTTGTGGGTTGGGGGCGTTTCGTCGTTCACGACCGTCTGTATCATCCCTCGTGCTGGATCTGCCGATACTGAAGGGACAGGCTATGGATGAGCGACTGGCTCAGCGTGCGCGGACGCCGCGATACACAATGGTTGAAGCGGGACCGCTAGTTGGCCGTCCCGCCGAGACTGTGCGCCGTTGGAGTCTCGGTCATCGACGTCGTTACAACGACCAGCCTAAAGAGGATGCACCGCTGATCTCCGTCGATGGGGATCCAACCGAAGGCAAGGTGGTCCTGTCGTTCCTGAATCTGCTCGAGCTGCGGATGCTCTCGTCTTACCGTGACGAGGCGGCTCTACAGGCGATCCGGCCGGCTCTTGACTTCGCTGGGAAGCAGCTCAAAGAACCACGCCCGTTGCTCTCCAGGCGTTTCCATGTGTTGGGTGGCGATTTGTTCACGAAGTTCGCGGAAACGCAGGACGGTAAGCAGCTGCTCGTCAACGCCTCGCGGCATGGTCAGACGACGCTAGAAACCCTGATCGAGAGTCTCGAAGCTACGACTGGCGACCTGGATTATGAGAAAGAGACGGCCTATCGCTGGTGGTATCGGACGCGCGAGGAGCCGATCATCGTTGATACGCGTGTCGCGGCTGGCCATCCGATCACAGCTGACACCGGAGTTCGTGTCGACGCGATCATGTCGCGCTCGGAATCTGGCTATTCGCAGGTCGAGATCGAGCAGGACACTGGAGCCACAGCACACGAGGTTGAGAGCGTTCTTCGCCTAGCCGCGTGAAGCACGAACTCTATGTCGAGAACGGCGTTGGTCGTTCGATCGCTAAGGCGATCAACCTGTTCACGCCCAAGCACGACGTGCGGGCTGTCTTTCAGGCTGATGTTCATCCCGAGATGCAACGTCCCCAGAAGGGTGATGAGTGGTGGATCAAGGACATCACCAAGCGCGGGATGACCATACTCACACAGGATCGCGTGATCCTATCCCTTGATGGGGAGCGCCAGACTGTGATCGATAGCGCAGCGCGTGTCGTAGCCCTCGGGAATGCCCAGTACGACACATGGCAGAAGCTGAGGTGTCTTGTCACGCATTGGGATGAGGTCGAATTAGTGCTCCGAGGGGACGGGCCGGCCGGGTTGACACTCTGGCTCAGTCGCGCCGACATGGATATCCTTCCTTAGCATGAGCCGTCCTATCCAGGCGCGCGCCGGTTCAGATGACCGCAGCGTCGCCGAGCGTATCGAGGAGCGACGCGCCGACAAGGACTTCCAGGACCGCCTTAGGCGTGCCGTCGAGCGTAACCAGGAGGCGCTCGACCTGCTCGCGAAGTAGCACCGACGACCCAAGCAGCTCTACGAGCCCTCTTCGTTTCATGGCGGAGGGGGGGGGGCTCTTTCGTTCCGAGGGCACGCTCGTATGTACGTCTCGTCATGCCGACCGCATCACCGACGACATCGCGGACCCGCTCCTTATCCAAGTGGGACCCGGGGCCCCGTTTGGCCCGGTAGGTTCGCCGTTCGACGGTCCCTCGCCTTGGGCTTCTCTAGCTCCTCAAGCGCGAGTCCGACCGGCTTTAGAAGCTGCCATCCCGTCGAGTTCGTCGAGGATACGCTTGAGGTCGCGCCGGGCCTTGGCGACAGCTCGCGCCTGCTGGCGTGCGCGAGAAGGATCTTCCGCCGTGCTGTGATCTCCGTAAGCCTCTATCGCGGCCAGCTCGTCGGCTCTCGTCGCGCCCCGAGCCCGCGCCTTCTGCGAGTGCTCGTGGCCGCGCTGGCCGCATCCACGGTACCCTGCGGCGCGCATCCGGTTGAGTTCTTCGCGGGCCTTCGGCCGCAGCGCCAGCGACCGCGCCGCGAGATGGATGCTCCCGGCTGTCATCGTGCGTTCACGTCCAGCGCGGCCTACCCATGTGGCGATCGCTACGGGCGGCGCTCCCATCTTGATCCTGGCGAACGTGCTGGGCCAGTCGGCTACCCATGCCCTGATCTGGGCCGCGTCCCGGAGCGCCCCATCGCAGTCGGCTGCCAAGCGTTCCGTGGCGATGTAGTAGCGCCGCCACGCGGCCATAGTGAAGTGAGCGGGCAGTCGGTCCCGCTCAGCGAGGGTGAGAGCGCGCCACTTGGCCGCCGTCGCAAGTCGCACTTGAACCTCGGGCATCGCCAATAGCTCCTTCGCCACGCGATTAGAGACCCACGTCACGGCTTCATCTCTGCCGGTGATCGGGGGCCAGCCGGAGCGGCGGCGATCCCTCTTTGCGCGCCGAATCCTCTCCGCGTCAGTAACGGTCGCCAAAGCGGAGGGGGAGGGCGGGAAAGATGCTTCTATGTCTACTGGCGAACCCACACGCGCACTTTCGCATTTCCCACAGGATCGACCCGACCACCATCCTGCTGAAGCGGGCGGAGGTCGCACAGAAACTCCGAGTTTCCGTTCGCACCGTTGATCGGTGGGCCGATGAAGGCCGCATCTAACGCGTGCGGCTTGCGCCCAAGAGCATCCGATTCCGGGCCGCCGACGTCGCGGCCTTGATCGACCCCATAAACGACCACGACCCGGCGGACAACCGGGTCGTGGGAAGGGTGGGCGAGGGTGACGCCCAACAGCCAGTCTAGACCACCGCACGGCGGCGAAACAGCCGCAAGTGAGGATTTTCGGCCGGTGCCGGTCTTACGCGCCGGTTGCCGTCGGAGCCGGTTCGGTGCACGTAGGTCGCGACGCTCGCGGCTCGCACCGCGCCGGCCCGGCGGGTCTCGACGCCTACTTCCCCCGCCCGTCGATCCCCAGCGCCTTGCCCGCGCTCTGGACGACCTCGCGGATGAAGTCGTACTGGGTGTGCACCAAGCGGTCGGCCATCTCCATCGCGGCGTCCACGACATCTTGGCGGCGGGCTGGGCGATCGGCGATCGGGGGCAGCTTCTCGTCGACCGTGTCGATGAACTTGCGGACCGCGTCGATGGCGGCGCGCTGGCCGGTCTCGAGCGACTTGAGGACCTCGTCGGAGAAGTCCTTGGTGCGCTCGGCGGCCTTGGCCTGTGCCGACTCCCGCGCGTGCGGGGCGGTGGTGCGCTTGCGCGGGGTCGCGCGTGAGGTCGAAGCCGCGCGCGGGGTCGAGGCCTTGCGCGGTGTGGTGCTGCGCGGTGTCTTTGTCGCTGGCATCTGAGTGCTCCTTCGCAAGATCGGGGTGTGCACTTGACCATAGGTTCGAGCTCCAATCCGAGCATCCGTAGAGAACGCGGACGGTCCGCGCTGAAGCTACGCGTTCGCCCACCCGGGCGGTCGCTCGGTCCAAGGCTCGGCCGCGCCCCGGCGGGCCGCCGGCTTCAGGCGCGCGAGCGCCGCGAACTCCTGTTCTGTGTGGCGCATGATCCGCTGCGGGTCGGCCACCAGGCCGCGGTCGGCGAGCAGGCCGATCGTGACCTCGCCGCGATAGCTGAAGATGCTCACGCTGAGACCCACGCTGCCCGAGGTGGGCGCCCACACCAGCACCGCGCGCACGGGGCTGCCGGCTAGGTAGACGATCTCTGAGGGGCCGGGCACGTTGGTCATCACCGCGCTCGCCTTGGCGGTGAAGATGTCCACCACGCGACTCTCGACCGAGTTCGGCGTCCGGCCGACCGCCTGCAGGATCGCGTAGGAGATCGGCCCCTCGGGCGAGTGCTTGATCGCGGTCATCCTTCGCGCCAGCTCCGCAAGGCGCGCGCGCCTGCCCGCCACGTTAACCGGCAGGCTCAGGAACACGAGCCCGAAGCGGTTGCCCAGCTCGCGTGGCACAGGCTCCTCGAGCGGGCGCAGGTTGAAAGGCACGAACGTCCTGATCTCGCGTGGCTGCTCGCCACGCTCGCGCATGTGTCGGCGCAGCGCGCCCGTCACCGACGCGAGCAGGATGTCGTTCACGGTCGCGTTCTGTGCGTGCGCGGCCCGCTTGACGCCGGCCAGGTCGAGCTGGCCTGTCCACGCCACGCTCCTCGTCACCCCAAGCTCGCCGCGCAATCCCGTCTGAGCGTCGGCGGGGCTGAACAGCAGCTTCGCCAACGCCTGCGCGTCGGCTGAGGCTTGGTCGATCAGCTCGCGCTCGCGGCCGATCGGGTGGGAGACGAGCTCGATGCCCTCGTGGGCGAGCCCGCCCGCGACGCGCCCGCCCGCGCCCAGCGCCGAGCGCGCAAGTTTCGTGGTGGCCCCCACGGGCGCGAATACCGCGCCGAGCGCCCGTCCAAGCGTTCCCCTCGACGTCACCTGGTCCGGCGCCGGCGCCGGCTGGGCGAACCCGTCGCCGCTCGGTGCCCCGTCGGTCAGCGAGAGCATCACGCGCGCCAGCGCGATGCCGTCGGCGATGCAGTGGTGCATGCGCACGACCAGGGCCTGCCCGCCGTGGGGCAGGTCGATCAGGTACATGTCCCACAGTGGCTTGGCTCGATCCAGCGGCGTCGCGATCAGGTCGCCCACGAGCTCGCGGAGCGCCGCCTGGTCGGCCTGCGCCTCGCGCGCTCTCCGCGCGCCGGCCTCTCGCCGGTCCGTGCCGGCTCTTCGCCCGTCGCGGCTCGCTCGCCGCGTGCCCGCCGGGCGCGCTGGCCCGGGGAGTCCCCGGCGGTGCATGTGGCGGGTCAGGTCGAAGTGTGGATCGCTCTCGAACGACGGTCCGCCGAGCGGCGCCCGGCTCTCGACGATCCGCTCGCGAAAGCGCGGGTAGCGCTCCACCAGGCGCGTACGGATCACCTCGCGCAGTCGCGTCTCGTCGACGCGCTCGTCGAACAGCATCACCGAGTTGATCACCATCAGGTTCGTCGGCCGGTCCATGTGCAGCCACGCCGCGTCGGCGTGGGGCAGACGGTGGCGCTCGACCCGATGCGCGTCGGCCGCCACGCTCACCCGTCCCGCTGCTCGTACAGGCCCCGGAACAGCTCGCCGTAGCGCTCGTAGACGAGCGCGCGCTTGACCTTCAACGTCGGTGTCAGCTCGCCCGCCTCCTGGGTGAGCTCGTGATCGAGGATCGCGAAGCGCTTGATCTGCTCGATCCGCGCAAAGCGCGCGTTGACCGCGTCGATGTCGCTTCCGATCGCGGCCCGGACACGCTCCTCGCCGGCCATCGTCTGAAGGGCGGCGGCGACCCCGACTTGCTCGGCCAGCTTGGGCGCCTCGTCGGCGTCGAGCGTGACGAGGCACACCAGGTAGGGCCTGCGGTCGCCGTAGACGACCGCCTCTGAGATCCAGCGCGTGTCGCGCAGCGCGTTCTCGATGTTGACGGGGGTCACGTTCTTGCCGCTGGAGGTGATGATCAGGTCCTTCTTGCGCCCAGTCACGCTCAGATAGCCGTCCGGCGAGAGCTCGCCGAGATCGCCGCTGCGCAGCCACCCTTCGGTGAACGTCGCGTCGGTGGCCTCGGGGTCGTTGTGGTAGCCGGCGAACACGTGCGGGCCGCGCATCAAGATCTCGCCCTCCCGGCCGATCATCACCTCGCTGTCGGGCAGCGCGCGCCCGACCGTGCCGTAGCGCGGCGTGCGCGGCGGGTTGAGCGTGGCCGCGGCGCAGCTCTCGGTCATCCCGTAGCCCTCGATCACCCGCACGCCGCAGGCGTCGAAGAACTCCAGCAGCTCTCTGTCGATCGGCGCGGCCCCGACGAGCGCCATCTGCAGTCGCTCGCCGAACAGTGCGCGCACCTTCGCCAGCGCGAGGCGGTCGGCCAGCGCCAGGCGCGTCCGGCCCAGGCGCCCGAGCTGCTTGCCGGCGCGCTCGGCGCCGTGGGCGCGCCTGCCGACCTCCAGCGCCCACGCGAACAGCGCGCGCTTGGGCGCCGCGCCGCTCTCCACGGCGCTCAGCACGCCGGTGTGCAGCTTCTCGTAGATGCGAGGCACCGCCACGAAGTGCGTCGGGGCGGTCGCTCGCACCTCCTCGAGGATCTTGCTCGGGTCGCCAGACCAGTACTCGAGCGTGCCGCCCACGTCGAGCACCACGACCTGCGCGAGGCGCGCTAGGACGTGCGCGAGTGGCAGGAACATGTAGATCGTGGGTTGCACGTCGTCGAGTTCCAGACGGCTGCGATACATCGCGGTGGCGGCCAGGAAGTTGGCGTGGCTCAGCATGCACCCCTTCGGCGGGCCGGTGGTGCCCGAGGTGTAGACAAGGGTCGCGAGGTCGCGCGGGGCGACCGCCTGCACGCGCTCGTCCACGAGCTGTGGCTCGACCTCGGCGGCACGGCTTCGCAGCTCGGCGAGCGTGAGCGCGCCCTCGGCTTCGCCTTCGATCACGACCACGTGCTCGAGCTTCGGCAGATCGGCGCGCACGCGCGCGATCTTCGCGACCTGGGCCGCGTCCTCGCAGAACACGAGCTTGGCTTCGGAGTCGGCGAGCACGTGGCGGCACTCCTCGGGGGAGTTGGTGCTGTAGATCGGGGCCACGACCGCGCCCGCGCAGACCGCGCCCAGCTCGCACAGCGTCCATTGCGCGCTGGTTGCGCACAGGATCGAGACGACCTCGCCGCGCTCGATCCCAAGCGCCGCCAAGCCGAGCGCCAGTTCGCGACTGTGCTCGCCAAGCTCGGCGTAGGTGATCGTGCGCCTGCCCTCGGGCGTCGGGTAGCGCAGCGCGGGCGCCTCTCCGCGCTGCGCCGCCGAGAGCACGAGTCGCCCCAACGTGGTCGCGCCGGTGATCCGCTCGGCCAGCGGCGCCAGCGTCGCGGAGCCCGGTTGCGTCGTCGTCGTGGCGGTCATCGCTCTCAGCTCACTTGCTGCATTTCGAGGAGCTCGCCACGTTCAGCGTCGCGCCTGTGTAGTAGAGGAAGTTGGACTTCACGTTGAACTTCCCGCCGCTGCACTTGCCCGCGGTGATGAACGCGTTCTTGGCGGAGCCGAGGGCTTTGATCTTGAGGTTCAGTTCAGTGATCACGATCGTCAGCCCGCCGGCCGAGATCGCCGGTACAGAGGTAGTCACCCTGTTGGCCGAGACCACGCCGTGCAGCACCAGCACCGTTCCCGCCGGGCCCGTGGGGGAGAGCAAGAAGATGATGTTGCCGTTGCCCGCGTACGCCGTGGCGCTCTCGGGGATCATGGGAAACACGGGCGCCCCGTTGGCCTGCGCGCTGCCGCTTCCGATCTTGCTCTTGGCGGGACACACGGCGCCGCCCGTGCCCTTGATTTCGGTGTCGCTCGCCTTGCACAACGCGAGCGCTTTGCTTTTGAAGTTGAACTTGGTCGCGCTCGGGAGCGTGATCGTGAGCGTCTTCAGCGCCTGCGGCTTGCCGCCCGGTTCGCCGGGATCGCTCGACTGCAGAGCGGCGCTGAATCCGGTCGGCTTGCCTTCCTTGGTTGCGCTCAGCGTGACCTTCGCGGTCTGCGTGAACTGGCTGCTTGCCAGGGCCACCGATGCCATTGCGAGCATCGCCAGGGCGAGGGTCGTGAGTGCTGCGATCTTCAAGCGTGTCATCTCTATCTCCTAGTGCGTTGGACGTGACCGGGGGTGTCGCCACGTCCCGGGGAATTGCGGCATGTGCCATTTGTGCCGCTGTCGAGGAGGCTTTGGCGCTCCCTCCTCGGTGATTTGCGTGGGCCACCAGTCTCCAGTGGCCCATCAGCTCGACGGCGGCCGGCAACAGCACCGGGCGCACGATGAAGGCGTCGATCGCCACGGCCACCGCCAGACCCACGCCAAGCTCGCGCACGGTCAAGAGATCGGTCGTCGCGAACGGGATCAGCGCGGCGATCATCAACAGCGCCGAGCCGGTGCTCGCGGCGGCGGTCTTGCGCAGGGCGATGTCGAGCGCGCCATCGACGCTTTCGCCCGCCACGAGCTCTTCGCGCGTGCGCTGTAGCAGCACCACGAGGTAGATCAGCGATACTCCGAAGACGATCGTGAAGATCCCCACGATCGACATCGGGTCGATGTAGCCGGGGCCGCCCAGGGGTGGGTTCGGCCCGCTGAACAGCAGGCTCATCACGCCGAACGTGGCGGCGGCCGCGAGCAGGTTGAACAGCACCGCCACCACCGGCAGCGCGACGGCGCGCAGGGCCAGACCGAGCACGATCGCCACGCCGAGCGCCAGCGCGAGGATCACCCAGGGCAGGCGCGAGTTGGTGGCGCTCGTGTAGTCGGCCAGGTTGCCCGCGGGACCACCGACGGCCAGTTGCAGGTGGTTGGCGGCGGCGAAGCGGGCGGCTTGGCGGTCGAGTCGTTCGCCGAGCGCGGCGGTCTCAGAAGCGCTGGCGGGGTATTCGGAGACGACGACGATCTGTCCGGCTGAGCCGCCGCGGTTCACGTTCACGGTGAACCCGGCCGCGTTGCTCGCCGCGGGTTGTGCGCCCGCGACGGCGGCGAGCAGGAAGTAGCCCGAGTTGAACAAGCCGGGCGACTGGGCGTGCAGTTCTTCGAGGTCCTTGGGCGAGGGCAGTTGGCCGCGGAACTTGGCGACGCCCGCCTGCATCACGCCGAGCCCGTTGACGAGCTGGCCGGTGGGGGAGACGCCTCCTGCGAGGCCGCTTTCCAGCTGCCCGGCGCCGCTCGTGAGCTGTCCGAGGCCCGTTTGCAGCGCGCCCGCGCCGTCGCGAAGCTGGGTGAGCCCGCTCGTCAGCTGGCCGCCGCCGCCTGAGAGCTTGACCATGCCGGCCGCGAGCTGGGCGTTGCCGCGCTGCAGCTTGTAGAGCCCGGCCTGGAGCTTGCCGGCGCCGGTGTGCAGTTCGGTCAGGGCGCGCGAGAGGAACGCCCCTTGGGTGGCGACCGTGGAGGCGATCCCGGCGGCTTCCTTGGCGCCGGGGCTCGTGGCGGCGAGCCCGCCCGACACGCCGCTTACGTCGCTCGAGGCGCGGTCGATCGCAGACAGCGCTTCCTCGTAGGCGGGGTCTCCCTTGCCGGCGCTCAACCCTTGCAGCGCCGCCCGCGCGCTGTCGAGCTCCGAGGCCGCGCTCCGCGATTGCGATTGCAGGCCCCCGAGCGCGTCGCTCGTGCTCGCCGTCAAGCCCGCCAACTGCTTGGTGGAGGGCACCGCGGCGCTGGCGGGCGCGCCTACCGAGCTGATGCCGCTCGTGATTTCGACCGATCCTGCGAGCGCCTGGCTGGCGCCCCGCTTCAGCGCGTTGGCGCCGGAGAGCGCCTGGTCGAGTCCGCCCGAGAGCTTGGCCGAGCCGCTGCGTGCGGCGCTCAGGCCGGCGTGCAGCTTGGCCGAGCCGGCCTGGGCTTGGCCCGCGCCGCTGTGCAGCGCACCTGCTCCGACGGTGGCGGTGCGCAGCCCGCTCTGCAGTTCCTGGGCGCCGCTGCCGGCGAGCCCGAGCCCGGCGACGAGCTTGCCAAGGTCGGTCTTGCCGCCGCTCAGCAGCTTGCCCGATTCGCTGAGCGACTTGGGCAGCTTGCCGAGCGCCTTGGTCTGGGGGCTGAGCGCTCCCGGTCCGGCGACGGAGGCGACCGCCGGGTCGCGGGCGATCTGTTCTTGGAAGGTGTCGAGCTTGGCGAGCGTCGCTGCGGTCGTGATCGGGCCGCTTGGGCTGACCACGATCATGTTGTAAGGGGTGGGCCAGCCCGGGCCCATCGTGCGCGCGACCTGTTCGAAGGCCTGTCGAGCGCTGTTGCCGGCCGGCAGCTGGCTCACGTCGGGAGGGCCCGTTTTCAGGGCGAATACGGGGACCGCCAGCGCCACGAGCACCGCGGTGGCGAGCGCGCCCGCGAGCACCGCGCGGCGGCGCACCCAGGCGCCGGCGCCGACGAGCCGGTCCCAGTCGCGTGTCAAGCTCTTGGGCGCGAGCCAGCCGATCGCGGCGCTGCGATCGAACAGTACGAGCGCGGCGGGCATCGTCACGACCGCCGCCCCGACCGCGAGTGCCGCGCACAGCAGCACGCCGATGCCGAGCGAGGTGAGGATCTTTGTGGGCGCGATCGCGCTCGCGAGCAGCAGCGCCAGTATCAGCGCGCCGCCGGCGAACAGGACGGCGCGCCCGCTGCCCGCAACCGCCTTCTCGGCGGCGCGCGCCGCGCGCTCGCCCCCGAGCTCCTCCTGGTGGAAGCGGTCGAGGATCAGCAGGCCGTAGCCGACACTCAGGACTAGTCCCGTCATCGAGCCGAGCGCGACCGCCAGGGGGTCGGTCGCGACGAGCTTGCCGAGCAGCGCCATCAGGCCGAACGCCGACAGCGTCACGGCCAGACCGGTCAAGGTGACGATCGCAGCGGCGAGCGGCGCGCGCAGCCCGACGAGCAGCAGTACGAACAGGATCCCCAGCGCGATCAGCTCCGAGCGGCGCGTCGTGGCGAGCGCTTCGTCCTTCAGCGCGCGATCGATCGAGGGCTGTCCGGTCACGCTGGCGCGCACCGGCGCTTTGACGTCGCGCGCGACGAGCGCATCGATCTGGGGCTGTGCGGTGTTCACGACGTCGGCTTCGGGGCGGTCCACCGACACGACGATCATGCCGGCGCCCGCGCTTGGGCGCAGGCCCTGGGAGGCCGCGCCAGCGTCCCAGGCGCTCAGCGCGCGCGTCTTTGGCAGCTTGACCAGGTCGCGCACCAGACGCGGGCCCTGGCGGTCGAGCGCGGCTTGGGGTCCGCGCAACAGGATCGGGACTAGCTGGGTGGGGCCGAATTGGGCGTTGGCGAGCGACTGTGCGCGCGAGCTCTCGCTGCCGGGCACGATCACGATCGAGGGTGAGAGCGAGTGCGAGACGCCAAAGCCGATCGCCCCCAGGACCACGGCCACCGCCAGGCTGGCGATCAATGCCGGCCCGGGCCTGCGGATCGAGAGAGCGGCCAAGCGAAGCACAGGATGACCGTAAGCTCCCGCTCACTGAAAGTCATCGGTCCTGATTGCGGAGGGGACTACGTACTTGTGTGCGACTTGCTCTGAGCGTGGTGCGGCTCGCTCAGCGCGAGCCCTGCTCTACGTAGCGCTTGAGCTCGCCGGGGCGCCCGTTTACGAAGATCGCGCGCGTGGCGGCCTCGACCGGTCCGCGGATCAACATCCCCAGCACGCGGCCCGGGTCGGCGTCGAGGTTGTAGGTGGCGCGCGTGCGTCCCTCACCGAGATCCTCGAGCTCCCAGGAGCCCTCGACCGATTTCATGTCTCCGCGCTCCTGGGTCCACGCCAGCCGGTGCGGTCCTTCATAGTGGAAGCGCACTTGCGCCTTGATGCGTCTGACCTTGATGTCGTTCTCGGTTTCGACCAGGGTCGCGCGCCCGTGCGAGTCGTGCTCGAGCGCGCTCATCGCGTCGAGCCCGCCCTGCCAGGAGGGTGCGGCTAGAACGTCCTGCACGGCCTCCCACACCTCGCGCAAAGGAGCGTCTATGTCAGCGCACGCGGCGCCTCCCAGGTGTGTCACGCAAGCTCCGTTCTCGGCCGATCTTGAGGTTGGCGTTTGTCAGCTGACAACGACGATGTCCCCGATTTGCAGCATGTCGTAGACGGTGTGCGCCGTTTCGATCGGCAGCTCGACGCAGCCGTTTGACTGGGGGGTGCCGTAGGAGCCGCGCGGGAAGCCGTGGACGGCGTCGCCGCCGTTGAAGTAGTTGACCCACGGCACGCCAGGGTCGCTGTATTTGGAGCCGTCCGGGTTGGTGCCGACCATCGTGGTCGAGGTGAAGCGCGAGAAGATCGGAAAGACGCCCTGCGCCGTTTCGGCGCCCGTCACGCCGGTGTTGGCGGGCGTGGTGAGTACGACGCGACTGCCCTTGTGGACCTCCAGGGTCTCCGGGAGAGACTCGCTCACCGTCACGAACGTATATTGGGATGGATCCCGTTCGTGCTTCTCGGCGGCCCTGAGCAGTTCCGACCAAGTGGCCTTGTCGGGTTCTCCCGTCGGTTCCAGTTCGTGGTTGCTCTGGAACACCATCAATGCACCCTTGGTCGTCTCGTCGAGCTGGCCGTATTCGAGCGGTGGCGCGCCTGAGATGCGCGAGCGCGGGGTCCGCGAGGTGGGGTCGAACGCGTCGATCGCGGCCACGCGCCGGTCCAGGCGCGCGCGGGAGATTTCCGCCGAGGCGTCCTGCAGCGCGCGGGCGCGCTCGGATGAGTGTGACTCATACGGGAGGTAGTCCAGTCGCGCGAGGATCTGTTGCAGCCCGCGCACGGACGGGCACGCCACGCTCACGCTGATCCTGCGGGTCGCGCCCAGCGGGGAGTGCGAGACGGCCGTGCTCGCCGCCGGTACCGTGAGCGTGTAGCTCGCGCACGGGTCGAGTGTGGAGGCTGGGGTGAAGATCTCCGAGTCGCCGCGGACAGTCCATGTGCCCGCCACCGCGGGCTCGAAGCTGGGGCGCGGCGAGAACGAGGCGGGGCGACCCGAGAGTCTTACGCGGATCGCGAGCGTGCCGTCTGAGATCGTGTGGTGGGGGAGTGCTGTGAGCCTGGTCGCGGGCAGTATCCCGCGCGAGTCCGAGGCGGTGGAGAGGTGCGATTCGAGGCTGCCCAGGCCGACGCCGAAGCCCACGGCCAACAGGCCGATCGCCAGCAGGGCAACCAGCCCCAAACGCTTGGCGACTGTGATCGCGCTCATCGTCTCATCCTCGTCGGGAGCCCGGACTGCCCCAGTGTACCCCCCTTGCGGGACGGTTCAAACAGGCAAACCCCAGGCGTGGACAAGGGGTTTGCGCGGGCGGGTCGAACAAGCTCGCATGGAACTCTCCTTGCCGCTTTCGCGTCGCGGTGCCTATCGCGGCGCGCGCGGGACTCGCGGCGCTTCGGCGTGGGCCCGCCGTGGGCTGCGAGCGCTGCGGGCCAACCGCGTGGCTTTGCGCGTGAGCCTGGCTGTGGCTGTCGCGCTGCCGTTGCTCGGCGGGGGCTGGATGTGGTTGCGCGACTCCTCGTTCGTGGCCGTCCGCCACGTTCACATAAGCGGAGTGCACGGGCCCGAGGCGATCGAGATCAGGCGCGCACTGGCCGACGCCGCCGAGCGGATGAGCACGATGGACTTCAAAGAGGCGGCGCTGCGCTCGGCGGTCTCCTCGTTTGCGATCGTCGGTGCGATACAGGTGAAGACCGAGCTGCCGCACACGGTCAGGATCTCCGTCACCGAGCGCCCACCTGTCGCGGCCTTGCAGAGCGCGGGGCAGCGGACCGCGGTGGCCGCCGACGGGACAGTGCTCGGGCCGGCCTGGCTCTCCAGCGCGCTGCCGCTGGTTTCCTCCGCGCTCGAGCCGGCCGCTGGCGCTCGCCTGCGCGAAGGTTTCGCGCTTGAAGCGGTCACGGTGCTGGGCGCGGCTCCGGCGTCGCTCGCCAAGCACGTGACGCGCGTCTACGCCGGCCCGGAAGGGTTGACCGTGGCGATGGGCAACGGGCTGCTCGCGTATTTCGGCGACGCGAGGCGTCCGCACGCCAAGTGGATGTCGCTCGCCCGCGTGCTCGCCTCGCCGGGCGCGGCCGGCGCCTTGTATATCGACGTGCGCCTGCCCGAACGCCCGGCCGCCGGGTTCACGGCTCCCACCAGCTCCTCCTCGGTCGCCTCCGCCTCGACGAGCTCCGCGAGCGCGGCCGGCGCGAGCGCTTCGGCCGCCGGCGCCTCCGCGGTCGGCGCGGGCGTCGATCCGACCGCCGCGGCGCTGGCCACAAGGCTCTCCGAAGCGGCCGGGGGGAAGCGGTCTCGAGCTCACCGGCGAGCGGCTCCCAGGAATCGGAAGAAGCGTCCTCGGGTTCTGGCTCGTCCGCGACGGGCGCCGGCGCACGCGAAGCGTCGGCCACCGGCGGGTCGGCGAGCAGCGAAGTGAGCACCACAGGCGCGGGCGAAGCGGGCGGGACTCGCGAAGGCGAAGCGGCCTCGGCCCCCTCTGAAACGGCCTCTCCCACCGGCGGCGAAGCCGCCCCCACAGGCTGAACCTGGGCTTGAGGGTTATGCCCTCGCCGGGACGATTCTCGAGGGCTGGTTGAGACTTCGCGGTTCTGCAACGAATGTTGCGAGAGTGAGGGTTGGCGTTGACAGGGCGAAGTTCCCTGCATAACTTGCGTATTCTGACGGCTTGACCCGCAGTGCGGGACAAACCTTAAACAACTACTTGAGGGCTCGGACATCATGGAGAGCGGCGGCAGCTACCTGGCGGTCATCAAGGTCGTGGGAGTCGGCGGAGGCGGTACCAACGCGGTCTCGCCGCATGGTCGACGCTGGACTCAGGGGCGTCGAGTTCATCGCCGCCAACACCGACGCCCAGGCGCTCGCGATGTGCGACGCCGACATCAAGCTGAACATCGGACACGAGTCCACGCACGGCCTCGGCGCGGGCGCCAACCCCGAGGTCGGCTTCGCCTCGGCGGCCGAGTCGCGCGATGACATCAAGGAGGCATTGAAGGGCGCGGACATGGTGTTCGTCACCGCGGGCGAGGGTGGCGGCACCGGCACCGGCGCCGCACCGGTGATCGCCGAGATCGCAAAGACCGAGATCGGCGCGCTCACCGTGGGCGTGGTCACGCGGCCGTTCGAGTTCGAGGGCACCCAGCGCGGGCGCCAGGCGGTCGAAGGGATCGAGCGCCTGCGCGAGGTCGTGGACACGCTGATCGTGATCCCCAACGAGAAGCTGCTCGCCGTGGTCGAGCGGCGCACCTCGATGCTCGACGCTTTCCGCGAGGCCGACAACGTGCTGCGCCAGGGCGTACAGGGCATTACCGACCTGATCACGATCCCGGGCTTGATCAACCTCGACTTCGCCGACGTGCGCACGATCATGCACGACGCCGGCTCGGCCCTGATGGGCATCGGCACCGCCGGGGGCGAGGCGCGCTGCGCCGACGCGGCCCGCGCGGCGATCTCCTCGCCGCTGCTCGAAGAGTCCGTCGACGGCGCGACCGGCATCCTCTTGAACATCACCGGCGGCAAAGACCTCGGCCTGTTCGAGGTCAACGACGCCGCCGAGATCATCCAGAATGCGGCCGACCCGAACGCCAACATCATCTTCGGCGCCGTGATCGACGAGGCGATGGGCGACGAGGTGCGGGTCACCGTGATCGGCACCGGCTTCGACCATCGGCCGGGTCGCGCCGTGCGCGGTGATCGCAAGCGGCGCGAGTCCGGGCGTCCGGATCGCGGCCCGCGCATAGACGATCGCCAGCGCTCGGCGCTTGAGATCTCCGACGACGACATCGACGTCCCGCCGTTCCTGCGCTAGCCTGCGCGCGGTGCGCCGCACCGCTTTGTACGACCGCCACGTAGCCGCTGGCGCCAAGCTGGTCGATTTCGCCGGCTGGGAGATGCCGGTCCAGTATCCTGCGGGGGTGCGCGCCGAGCACATCGCGGTGCGCGAGCGCTGTGGGGTCTTCGACGTGTCGCACATGGGCGAGATCGAGACCTCCGGCCCGCAGGCCGAGGCCTTGCTGCAGCGATTGCTCTCGAACGACGTCGCGAAGATCCCCGTCGGCGGCGCTCAATATTCAGCGTGCTCTGCGACGAGCAGGGGGGCGCCTTGGACGATCTGTTCACCTATCGCCTGGAACCCGATCGCTACCTGACGGTCACCAACGCTTCCAACCACGAGCGCGACCTGGCTTGGTTTCGAAGCGCACGCCGGCGATTTCCAGGCCGAGGTGCGCGACCGGATCGACGATTACGCGATGCTCGCCGTCCAGGGCCCGCTCGCGCGCGAGATCGTGCAGGCGATCTCCGACACGCCGCTCCCGCCGCGCATGACCGTGGCCCCACGCCGGCTCGCGGGCGCCGAGGTGTTGGTCTGCGGCACCGGCTACACCGGCGAGGACGGGGTCGAGCTGCTGCTAGCGCCGGCCGAGGCTCCCGCTCTGTGGGACGAGCTCTGCCGCCGCGGCGCCGCTCCGGCCGGGCTCGGCGCGCGCGACACGCTGCGCCTGGAGGCCTGCTTTCACCTGTACGGCCATGAGCTCTCGCCCGAGCGCAACCCGATCGAAGCGGGTCTCGGCTGGTGCTCTCGCGAGGACACCGGCTTCATCGGCTCCGAGGCCATCGCCGCCGTACGCGCCGCCGGCCCGGCCGAGAAGTTGGTCGCGTTCGAGCTCGACGGCCCGGGCATCGCCCGCCAGAGCAATCCGGTGATCGGCGGGGGCGTGGTCACCAGCGGCACGCTCTCGCCGTGCCTGGGAGTCGGCATCGGCATGGCCTACGTGCCCGCCGAGCGCGCAGCCGTCGGCTCTGAGCTCCAGCTCGACGTCCGTGGCAAGATTCGCGCGGCGACCGTCAAGCGCAAGCCGCTCTATCGAAAGGGCACGTGAATGCCGAGCTATCCAGAGGACCTTCTCTACCACCCCGAACACGACTGGGCCCGCATCGACCCCTCCGAGCCCGACGTGGCCGTTCTCGGCATAACCTGGTTCGCCCAGGACGCGCTCGGCGAGGTCGTCTTCTTCGAACCGCCGGCGCCCGGCACCCAACTGGTCAAGGACGAGCCCTACGCCGAGGTCGAGTCGGTCAAGGCGGTGTCCGACGTCGTCGCGCCCCTCTCGGGCGAGATCGTAGAGGTCAACGACACCCTGGCCGACGCGCCCCACGCGATCAACGAGGACCCCTACGGCGAGGGCTGGCTGGTCAAGGTGCGCATGTCCGACCCCGCCGAGCGCGAGGCCCTGCTGGACGCCGCGGCCTACAGCGCGAGCCTTGCTTAGCGGAGTCGTCGCGTCGAGCGGCTAGGCTCAGAGCCAGTTTGACCGCCTACACCTCAGTCACCGACAGCGACCTGGCCGCGATGCTCGCGGCGATCGGGGTCTCCTCCGTGGGGGAGATCTTCGAGCGCCAGATTCCCGAGGCCGTACGGCTTGCCCGCCCCCTGGGCCTGCCCGAGCCAAAGAGCGAGCAGGACGTGTACGAGCATCTGCGCGAGCTCGCCGCGCGCAACACCGGCGCCGAGGACGAGCTGTGCTTCCTGGGAGCCGGGTTCTACGACCACTACGTGCCCGCGATCGTGGACATGCTGATGGAGCGCTCGGAGTTCCTGACCCCCTACACGCCCTACCAGCCCGAGATCTCCCAGGGCGGCCTGCAGGTCATGTTCGAGTACCAGACCGCGATCTGCGAGCTGACCGGCCTGCCCGTCTCGAACGCCTCGGTGTACGAGGGTCCGAGCGCGGTCGCCTCGGCCGGCTACCTGGCCAAGCTGCACAACGGTCGCTCGCGCTTCGTCGCCTCCGCGGGCCTGCACCCACATACGCTCGCCACCCTTCGCACTTACGCTCACGGCTACGGCATCGAGCTGGTCGAGGTGCCGTTGCTCTCAGGTGGCGAGGACGCGGGCGTCACCGACCCGAGACGCGTGGGCGCAGGCGATCGACGAGGACGTCTCGGCCGCGATCTTCGCCCAGCCGAACTTCTACGGCGCCGTCGAGGACGCGGCCGCCCTGACGCGCGGCCGCCAAGCGCGCTGGCGGAGAGCAGCTCGTGACGATCGCGCAGGTCGACCCGATTTCACTCTCGGTGCTCGCCCCGCCAGGGGAGTGCGGCGTGGACGTCGCGGTGGGGGAGGGCCAAGCGCTCGGCAATCGCCTCGACTTCGGGGGTCCCTCGTTCGGCTTCTTCGCGGCTCGAGAGGCGTATCTGCGACGCATGCCCGGCCGGATCGCGGGGGAGACGGTTGACGTGGACGGCCGCCGCGGCTTCGTGCTCACGCTGCAGACGCGCGAGCAGCACATTCGTCGCGAGAAGGCGACCTCGAACATCTGTACCGCCCAGGCGCTCAACGCGCTGGCCGGGGTCGTCTACCTGTCGTGGCTCGGCCGGCGCGGCTTTCGTGGAGCTGGGCGAGCTGCTGCTGCGGCGCACCCACTATGCGCGCGAGGCGCTGTGCGCGCTCGACGGCGTCTCGGCCGCTGCACGCACAGCCCGTGGTGCGCGAGTTCGCGGTGCGCCTCGACGCGGACGTGGCGGCCGTGCGCGCTCGCTGCGCCGCCCAGGGCGTCAACCCGGGCGCCGACCTGTACGCCTTGACCGGCCGCGAGCAGGATCGCGGCGGTCTGCTCGTGGCGATCACCGAGCGGCGCTCGCGCGCCGATATCGATCGCTTGGTCGAGGTGCTGGGCTGCGGTCGTGGCGGCCGAGGGGATGGCTTTTGGCGAGGCCGAGCCGAACGGTCGTGGACACAAGCGCGGCGGCCAAGGTGGGAGCGCACGCGTGAGCCGAGCACCTTCCCGCGTGGCGGACACGCCGCTTCAGCTCGAAGCCGCCACGACGATCTTCGAGCGCGGCGCGTCCGGGCGCCGCGCCTTCCAATGCCCTGAGCTCGACGTCCCCGATGTGCCGCTCGAGGAGCTCCTGCCCGACCACGCGCGTCGGCGCGAGCCGCCGCGCCTGCCCGAGGTCTCAGAGCCAGAGATCGTGCGCCACTACGTGCGCCTGTCCAAGCGCAACTTCGACCTGGACTCCGGCTTCTACCCGCTCGGCTCGTGCACGATGAAGCACAATCCGCGCCTGCACGAGCGGGTCGCGGCGCTGCCGGGCCACGCCCGCCTGCACCCGCTGCAGGATCCGGAGCGGGCGCAGGGCGCGCTGGAGCTGATGTGGAACCTGGAGCGCGCTCTGGCCGAGGTCTCGGGCCTGCCGCACGTGTGCCTGCAGCCCTCCGCCGGCTCCCACGGCGAGCTCGCCGGCGTGCTGCTGACCCGCGCCTACCACGAGGCGCGCGGCGAGACGCGCCACAAGGTGCTCACTCCCGACACCGCCCACGGCACCAACCCGGCGACCGTCACGATGGCGGGCTTCGAGGTCGTCAAGGTCGCCACGAATCCCGAGGGCGGCGTCGATCTGGAGGACCTGCGCGCCAAGGCCGACCCCGACGTGGCGTGCCTGATGCTCACCAACCCCAACACGCTCGGCCTGTTCGACCCCAACATCCAGGAGATCGCACGGGTCGTGCACGAGGTGGGCGCGACGCTCTACTACGACGGCGCCAACCTCAACGCCGTCATGGGCCTGTCGCGGCCCGGCGACATGGGCTTTGACATCGTGCACTTCAACCTGCACAAGTCCTTCACCCAGCCGCACGGGGGAGGGGGACCGGGCTCGGGCCCGATCGCGGTTTCCGAGCGGATCGAGCCGTTTCTGCCGGTGCCCCGCATCGTGCGCCGCGAGGCGTCCGAGGCGGCGGGCGCCGAGGGCGCGGGCGCGAGCTTCGATCTGGTCGAAGACTGGCCCGGCGCCAAATCGATCGGTCGCCTGCGCGGCTTTCAAGGCAACTACGGCTGCTTCGTGCGCTCCTACGCCTACATCTGCTCGCTCGGCGCGCCCGGCCTGAAGGACGCCTCCGAGACGGCCGTGTTGAACGCCAATTACCTGCTTGCCCGCCTGCGCGAGCTTGGGGTGTTGGAGCAGCTGCCGTTGGCCTACGGCGAGCTCTGCCTGCATGAGTTCGTGCTTTCGGGCGGGCCAATGAAGCGCACCTTGGGACTCAAGACGCTCGACCTCGCCAAGCGCTTGCTCGATCACGGCTACCACCCGCCCACCGTGTATTTCCCGCTGCTCGTCGAGGAGGCGCTGATGGTCGAGCCGACCGAGACCGAGACCAAGGAGACGCTCGACGCCTTCGCCGAGGCTCTGGCCGAGATCCTGCGTGAGGCGGCCGAGGACCCCGAGATCGCCCAGAACGCGCCCTACACCACCCCGGTGCGGCGTTTGGATGAGGTCGGCGCGGCCAAGCGTCCGGTCATCCGGCAAGCTCTCTAGCGTGCGCATCTTCTCCGGCATCCAGCCCACGGGCACCAAGCACCTGGGCAACTACATCGGCGCGATACGCCAGCTCGTGGCCGGCCAGGATCGCGGCGAGGCGCTCTACTGCATCGTCGATCTGCACGCGATCACCGTCGCGTACGAGCCCGCGGATCTGCGGCGCAGCCTGTATGACCTGTTGGCCTTGCTACTCGCCTCGGGGCTCGACCCGGAGCGCTGCGTGCTGTTCCGCCAAAGCGACGTGCTCGAGCACGCCGAGTTGACCTGGCTGCTCTCGAGCGTGACCGCCTACGGCGATCTACAACGCATGCACCAGTTCAAGGACAAGTCGGCCGGCCAGCGCGAGCTCGTCTCGGCCGGACTTTTCTTTTATCCGGTGTTGATGGCGGCCGACGTGCTCGCCTACCGGGCGGCTGACGTTCCGGTCGGTGACGATCAGCGCCAGCACGTCGAGCTGATGCGCGACATCGCGATTCGCTTCAACGCGCGCTTCGGCGCCGGCAAGGACGTGCTGGTCGTGCCCGAGCACCGTATTCCGGCGGTCGGCGCGCGGATCATGGACCTGCAGGAGCCGACCCGCAAGATGTCCACCACCGGCGGCTCTGAGCTCGGTACCGTCTACGTGCTCGACGAGCCCGCCGCGATCCTCAAGAAGTTCAAGTCCGCTGTGACCGACTCCGGCCGGGAGATCGAGCGCTCGCCCGAGAAGCCGGGCGTCTCCAATCTGATCGAGATCCTCGCGGTCGCCCGCGAGAGCACGCCCGAGCGCGTCGAAGAGGACATGCGCGAGGCACGCGGCTACGGCGACCTGAAGATCGCGGTGGCCGAGGCGGTCACCGCCATGCTCGCGCCGGTGCGCGAGCGCTACGTGGAGCTGCGCGCCGACGAACCGGCTCTGGAGGAAGTCCTGGCGCGCGGCGCCGAGGCCGCCCGCGCGATCGCCGTCGAGACGCTGCGCGACGTGCGCGAATGCATGGGTGTGGGTCCGCCGCGCACGATACGGTAGCCGCGTGACGCTCCCCGCGCTCGACCTCGACCTGGAGATCTTCAACGGTCCCTTCGACCTCTTGCTTGCGCTGGTTCTGCGCGAGGAGGTGGATCTGCTCGAGCTCGAGCTGGCCGATGTGGTCCTCGCCTACCTCGATCACCTGGAGGGGCGTGGCGAGCTCGACCTGGAGACGGCCACGGAGTTCATCGTCCTGATCGCCGCGCTGCTGGAACTGAAGTCGCGTCTGATGCTGGCCGAGGACGGTGAGGAGCTGCTCGACATCGAGCCCGGCGAGGCGGCCGAGGAGCTGCTCGAACGAATGCTTCAAGCTCGCCGCTTTCGCTCGGCATCGAGTCATCTGCTGGAGCTCTTCAAAGGCGAGGAGGGCGTCCGCTTTCGCAGCGCGCCGCTGCCACTCCACCTGCGCAAGGCGGCGGCGCCGCCGCGGGACGCCTCTCAGGACCCCGCGGTGCTGGGCCAGGCGATCGGGCGTCTGTTGCGGATGCCGCCGACGATCAACCTGCGTCATATAGGGGTCCCGCGTGTCACCGTCGCCGAGCGTTTGCAGCGGCTGCGCGACCTGTTGCGACGCGGTCACTTCTCCTTCGATGAGGCCGTCAAGGGCGAGGATCGCATGACGGTCGCTGTCACCGTGTTCGCGCTACTCGAGCTCTACAAGCGCGGCGAGGCGTGGTGGGAGCAGGGTGAGAACTTCGGCGAGATCGCAGTACACGCCGCCGGCGGCGAGGCGCGACAGGCCCGCGCCGGATGAGTGACACCCTGAAGGGCGCAGGCGGCGAGAGTGGGCCTGAGGATTCGGCGCTTGAGGATCAGCAGCCATCTGCCGATCAAGACGGCATGTCTGTCATCGATGTCGAGTCAGAGCAGGCTGAGGGCCCGGCGCCAGAGGAGCAGTTCGGCGGTGCGCACAACCTCGAGCCAAGCGATGTCCTCCCAAGCGCTGAGGAGTCAGAGACCGCGCCGGTCAGTGCTCTGGACATCGAGGGCCTGCCTGAGGCCGACCCTGTTTTGGTGCGCACTGTCGAAGCGCTGCTGTTCCTTGCCCCCGATCCGCTTAGCCCGCAGGAGCTAGCCGACGCGGCCGCCGCCGAGGAGCTCGACGTGATCGCCGCGCTCGCCGCGCTCGCCGAACGCTACGCGCCAGGTCACAGCGGCATTCATCTGCGTGAGTTGGGCGGTGGCTTCACCTTCGCGAGCGACCCCGAGACCGAGGACGCGGCTCGACGCCTGTTCAGCCGCCCCCGCGCCTCGGCGCTAACCGCCGCGCAGGCCGAGACGCTCGCGATCGTGGCCTATCTGCAGCCGGTCTCGCGCCCCGAGATAACGCGGATTCGCGGCGTGAGCGCGGACTCGGCGGCTTCTACCCTGTTGGAGCGTGGACTCGTCGAAGAGTCCGGGCGCTCGCAATTCGGAGCGGTCATGTACCGCACCACCACTCAATTCCTCAAGCTGTTCGGACTGCGCTCGCTGGAGGAGCTGCCCGACATCGGACAGTGGGACCCCACCCCCGAGGAGGAATCCGAGCTGCGCGACCGTCTGCTACGAGCCGGCGAGGCCCGCGCGGGCGGCGCCTCCCAGCCCGAACTGTAAGCAGCGTCCTAGGCGGCGCGCGCGGCCAGCTGTCCGCATGCCGCGTCTATGTCGCGCCCACGGGTCAGGCGTACCGTCGCCTCGATCCCACGAGCCTCCAAGGCGGCCTTGAACGCCGCGATCGACTCGCGGCTCGAACCTTGATACACCGAGTCCGTCGGGTTATAGGGGATCAGGTTGACCTTGAACATGCGCGGTTGCTCGTCCTGCTTGCGCGGGCCGAGCAGCTTCGCGAGCGCGACGGCCTGCTCGTAGCGGTCGTTGACGCCGGCGAGCATCACGTACTCGACGAAGACGCGCCTGCGCTTGCGCTCATAGAACGCCCTACACGCTTCGATCACCTCGCTCAATGGATAGCGCTCGTTGACGGGCATCAGCTCGCTGCGCAGCGCTTCGTCGGCCGCGTGCAGCGAGAGCGCCAAGCGCAACGGCAGCTCCTGGGCGCCAAGCGTTTCGATCCCAGGGATCCATCCCACCGTGGAGATCGCGGTACGGCGATGGGTGATCCCCAGGTCCGGCAGCCGCTCGCACGCGGCGAGCACGTTCTCGAGGTTGAGCATCGGCTCGCCCATGCCCATGAACACGCAGTGATCGATCGCGCTCATGCGCCTGAAATAGAGCGCCTGCTCCAGGATCTCCGAGGCTGTCAGGTTGCGGGCGAATTTCATCTGGCCCGTCGCGCAAAACGTGCACGTCAAAGGACAGCCCGATTGCGAGGAGACGCAGATCGAGTTGCGCCCATCGCGGTAGCGCATCAGCACCGCCTCCAGCGCGCGCCCGTCGGCTGTCGCGAACAACGCCTTCACGGTGCCGTCGCTTGCCGTGCGCTGCTCACGCTCCTGGAGGCTCGAGAACGGCACGTGCTCGCTCAGCCATTCGCGCAGCTGCCCGGGCAGATTGGTCATCTGCTCGTAATCGCGGGCGCCCCGCGCCGCCCATTCCCATACTTGGCGCGCACGGAACGCCGGTTGGTCGTTTGCGGCCAAGGCGCAGTCGAGGAGCTGCAGGTCCATGGCCCCTATCGTTGCAGGCTTATGCGGCTCGCCAAGTACCTGGCCCACGCGGGCGTCGCTTCGCGCCGCGCCGCGGAGGCGATGATCGCCGAAGGACGCGTCAGCCTCGCCGGGCAGGTGGTGCTCGATCCCGCGCGAGACGTCGAGGAGCGCTGCGCGCTCGCCGTCGACGGTCGCCCGGTCGCGGGTCCCGAGCAATCCGTCGTGTACGCGGTCAACAAGCCCCGCGGAGTGCTCAGCACCGCACAGGACACTCACGGCCGCCCCACGGTCGTATCGCTTGTGGCGGGCGACTCGCGCCGGCTCTACCCCGTGGGGCGACTCGACGCCGACTCGAGCGGCTTGATTCTGCTCACCAACGACGGCGCCCTGGCCCAGCGTCTGACGCACCCAAGCTTTGAAGTGCCCAAGACCTACCGCGTGCGCGTGGCCGGCGGGCCCGTCGGCGAGACGGCCATGAGCAAGCTGCGCGCCGGGGTGCGCCTGGAGGACGGCATGACCGCTCCCGCGCAGGTTCGGCGCATGGGGCAGGGAGTACTGGAGGTGACGATCCACGAGGGCCGCAACCGTCAGGTGCGGCGCATGTGCGAGGCCGTCGGCCACCGCGTGATCGCGCTCGAGCGCGTGGCGTTTGGGCCGCTGAAGCTCGGCGAGCTGGCGCCCGGCGCCTCACGACTGCTCAGCGACGCCGAGCTCGCGGCTCTCTGAAAGAATCGCCGCGATGCCGCAACGCCTGTACGCCCTGCGCGGCGCGATCTCGGTGCCCCGAGACGACGCGCAGGAGATTCTGAGCGCCACGAGCGAGCTGATGCGGGAGATCGCGCTGCGCAACTCGCTCGCGCCCGATCAAGTCGTGAGCTGCATCTTCACCGTGACCGACGACCTCAGCGCCGAGTTCCCGGCCGTCGCCGCGCGTGCGCTCGGCTTCGAGCGCGTGCCTCTGCTCTGCGCGCGTGAGATCCCGGTGCCCGGCTCCTTAGCGCGCGTGATCCGTGTCCTGATCCACTACTACGCCGACGAGGGGCACGAGGCCAAGCACGTGTACCTGCGCGAGGCGGCGGACCTGCGCGCGGACCTGATGGCGGCACAATAGGACCGTGGCGATCGAGTTCTCAGCGCGCATCGCGCGCATCCCCACCTACCCGGCGGCCGGTGGCTACGCCCAGCGTGCCCCCAGCGTCAAGCTCGCCTCCAACGAGTCGCCGTGGCCGCCCCTGCCGGCGGTGCTCGAGGCGATCCAGGGGGCGCTGCCCACGCTCAACCGCTATCCCGACCCGACCAACTCGCTCCTGCGCGAGCGCCTCGCCGAGCGCTACGGCGTGCCCGTCGCGCGCATCGCGATTGGCAACGGCTCCTGCGACGTCCTGCTCGCGCTCGGAGAGGCCCTGCTTGAGCCGGGTGCCGAGCTGGTGTACGCGTGGCCGTCGTTCTCTGTCTATCCGCACCTGAGCGCCGCCTCGGGGGCTCGCGCGGTGACGGTCGCGCTCGACGGCGATCACCGCCACGACCTCGAGGCGATGTTGCGCGAGATCACGGTCGCGACGCGCCTTGCGATCGTGTGCAACCCCAACAATCCGACGAGCACCGCTCTGCCGCTGGCGGAAATAGCCGACTTCCTCGCGCGCGTGCCCGAGCACGTCTGCGTAGTCCTCGACGAGGCCTACTGCGAGTTCAACCTGCTGGAGGACCCCGACGCCTCGATCGAGCTGCTCTCAGAACACCCCAATCTCGTCCTGCTGCGCACCTTCTCCAAGGTCTACGGCCTGTGCGGGCTGCGCGTCGGCTTCGCGCTGTGCGGCTCTGAGGCGGTGCCGCGTGCTGTCGATCAGGTGCGCCAGCCGTTCTTCTGCAACGCGGTCGCCCAGGTGGCCGCCGTCGAGGCGCTCTCTCACCAGGACGCCGTCACCGACCGAGTCACGCGCACGATCGCCGAGCGCATTTCGGTTGACGAGCGTCTGCGCGCGTTCGGCATCGAGCCGGCCGACTCCCAAGCCAACTTCTGCTGGTTCGATCTCCCCGGCGCGGATCCCGAGCGGCCCGAGGAGCGCGAGGCGCAGGTCATGCGCGGGCTTGGCGAGCGCGGCGTGCTCGTGCGCGGCGGCGGCGCGCTCGGCCGGCCCGGAGCGCTGCGCGTCACCTATGGGACTCCCGAGGAGAACGAGATCTTCTTGGACGCGCTCGCGCGGGCGCTGTAAAAAGTCAGAGACCGTCGTCGTTCAGGCCTGGACGGGACGGATGGCGTCTGCTACAAAGCTTCGTAGACGATCATGAACACGACCGACTCGACATCCGCCTCCGCGCTCGCGCCAGCGAGTGCTCGCGTGTCCTATTGGTCGTTTCGCTGCGCCTGGCGATTTAGCTAGGCGCTTCGGCCTGGTCTCCATCTGTGAGCGGAGACCCGCAAGGCCGCATCCGGGTTCTCAGGAACCGAGCGCCGCTCCCGACGCCCAGCTCACAAGCAGAGCACACGGCCACGCAACCAACCCACACTTTGAAAGGATGAAGCAATGATGATCGTCATGAAGGAGGACGCGACCGATGAGGACATCGGCGCGGTGATCGAGAAGATCGAGGGCGCGGGCGCGATCGCGCACCCGATCAAAGGCGCGCGCCTCACGGTGATCGGCGCGATCGGCGACGTCGAGCAGGACGTGGGCGTCGCCAACCTTGGCCTGGAGGCCCAGTCGGGGGTCGATCGGGTTATGCCGATCCTCAAGCCCTACAAGCTTGCCTCGTCCCAGATTCGCCACGGCGAGCCGAGCACGCTGGAGATCGAGGGACGCAAGATCGGCGGCGGGCATTTCGCGCTGATCGCGGGGCCCTGCACGGTGGAATCGCGCGAGCAGCTGCTGGAAACCGCAGAGGTCGTCAAGGACGCGGGCGTGGCGATGCTGCGCGGCGGCGCCTACAAGCCGCGCACCAGCCCCTACGCCTTCCAGGGGCTCGGCACCGAGGGCCTGAAGCTGCTCGCCGAGGCCAAGCAGCGCACGGGTCTGCCGATCGTCACCGAGCTGATGGACGCTCGCGATCTGGAGCCCGTGCTGGAGGTGGCCGACGTGATCCAGGTCGGGGCGCGCAACATGCAGAACTTCCCGCTGCTGGCCGAGCTCGGCCGCGCCGGGCGGCCGGTACTGCTCAAGCGCGGGCTCTCGGCGACGCTGGATGAGCTCTTGATGGCGGCCGAGTACGTGCTCAAGGAAGGCAACCCCAACGTAATGCTGTGCGAGCGAGGCATCCGCACGTTCGAGACCAACTACCGCACGACGCTCGACCTTCAGGCTGTGCCGGTGCTCAAAGAGCTCACACACCTGCCGGTGGTGGTCGACCCCAGCCACGCGGCCGGACGGCGATCGCTGGTGGCGCCGATGTCCCTGGCGGCCGCCGCGGCCGGCGCGGACGGGATCATCGTCGAGGTGCACCCCAATCCGGACGAGGCGCTGTGCGACGGTCCGCAGGCACTCCTGGCGGAGGACTTCGCCGACTACGTCACGGCGGTCGAGCAGGTCGCGGCGATAGCTGGAAAGGCGTTCAGCGCCGCGTGAACGATCTGAGAGGCCGCAGCGAGGGTCGGCCTCTCAGGGTCGCGGTGATCGGGGTCGGGCTGATCGGCGGATCGATCGGCCTGGCCGCCCGACGTCGGCTTGGCGCCGAGGTCGTCGGCTATGACCCCGACGCTCGAGCGCTCGCCCAAGCGCAAGCGTTGGGGGCGATCGAGCGGGCCACCGACAGCGTGGCGAGTGCGGTGGACGGGGCCGACTACGCGTTCGTCGCGACCCCCGTGGGCCAGACGGTCGAGGTCGTGCGTGGCGCGCTGGCGGCGGCGAGCGCTGGCTGTGTGGTCAGCGACGTCGGCTCGACCAAGCGCCATGTCGCCCGCGAGATCTCAGATGGGCGCTTCATCCCGGGCCATCCGCTCGCCGGCGCCGAGACCGCGGGCGTGGAGGGCGCGCGCGAGGATCTGTTCGACGACGCTGTCTGGTACCTCGCCCCCATGGCCGATGCCGAGTCGAGCGAGCTCGCCGATACGGCGCCGGCTCTGGCGCGCATCTCCGCGCTGATCGAGCAAATCGGGGCGCGGCCGGTGGTGATCGCCGCCGATGCCCACGATCGCCTGATGGCGAGCGTCTCGCACCTGCCTCACGTGCTGGCCAACGTTCTCGTTGCCCAGGCCCTGCGATCCGCGCCGCCCGTCGTCGGAGAGCCTTCGGCCCGCGCGAGCTTCTCGACGGGGGCCGTTCCCGGGATCGAGGCGGTGGGCTCCAATCCGAGCTTTCGCGACGCCACGCGCGTGGCGGGCGCGAACACCGCGATCTGGAAGGACATCTACCTGTCAAACGCGGACATGCTCGCCGAGGCGCTCGACGAGGCGATCAGGGAATTGAGCGGTGTGCGCGACGCGCTCGACGCCGAGGACGCCGACGCGCTGGTCGCCTGGAACGAGCGCGCGCGCGAAGAGCGCGAGCGCTTGGCCGGCTCGTAAGGTTAGGGTCGCTATGGACGTGCGCTTCGAGCCCTCCAGTGGGCTACACGGCGAGCTGAGGGCTCCCGCGGACAAGTCGATCTCCCACCGTGCTGCCCTGCTCGGAGCGATGGCCTCCGAGCCGACCAGGATCGAGAATTATCTGCACGCGGCCGACACCGACTCCACATTGGCGGCGGTGCAAGCCCTGGGTGCGCTCGTGGACGAGCGCGACGGGGTGCTCACGCTGCGCGGCACCGGGCTGCGCGAGGCGCGCGTGCCCGCCACTGCGATCGACGTGGGCAACGCCGGCACGCTTATGCGCCTGCTGCCGGGCTGGCTTGCCGCGCAGGAGGGCCGCTCCTTCACGCTCGACGGCGACGAGTCGATCCGCCGCCGTCCCGTCGATCGGGTGGCCGAGCCGCTGCGCTTCATGGGCGCCGAGCTGAGCGCGCGCGAGGATCGCTTCCCGCCGTTCACGATCACGGGCGCGCGGCTGCGCTCGATCTCCTACGAGCTGCCCGTCGCGAGCGCCCAGGTCAAGTCCTGCATCCTGCTCGCGGCCCTGGCGGCCGACGGAGCGACCACGGTGGGAGAGCCCGCGCGCAGCCGCGACCACACCGAGCGCATGCTGCTGCGCGCCGGCGTCAACATCCATCGCAACGGTCGCCACGTCACCGTCGTCAACGCCGACGAGCTCGGTGCTCGAGCGCGTGGTGGTGCCCAGCGACCCCTCCTCGGCGGCGTTCGCGATCGCCGCCGCGGTCCTCGTCCCCGGCTCGCGTCTGCTGGTCCGCGACCTGGGCGCCAACTGGACCCGGACCGGCTTTCTGCGCATCCTCAAGCGGATGCGCGGCATCGTCTTCGGCGACCTCGAGGGGGAGAGCGGCGAGTTGGTGGCCGAGGAGCCGATCTGCGACCTCGACGTCGCCCACGGCGCGCTTGAGGCAACGACCGTCGAGGCCGACGAGGTCCCGCTGGCGATCGACGAGCTGCCCTTGGTGGCTCTGCTCGGCTGTTTTGCCGAGGGCGAGACGGTGGTGCGAGGCGCCCACGAGCTGCGCCTGAAGGAGTCCGACCGCATCGCCACGGTAGTGCACGGTCTGCGGGGTTTGGGTGCGCAGATCGAGGCGCTCGAGGACGGCTTCGTCGTCAGCGGCAGCGGTGGGCTCAAGGGTGGAGAAATCGACGCCGCCGGCGATCACCGCATGGCGATGATGGGGGCAGTCGCCGGCTTGGCCTCGCGCGAGGGTGTCCTGGTGCGAGGCATGGAGGCGGCGGCGGTCTCCTATCCGGGCTTCATCGGCGACATTGGCGCGCTCGGAGGCTGAACGCGAGATGCTGATCGCGATCGACGGACCCGCAGGCGCCGGCAAGTCCACGGTGGCGCGCGCGCTCGCGCGCCGGCTCGGCTTCACCTACCTCGACAGCGGCGCGATGTATCGCTGTGTCGGGCTGCTCGCGCTCGAGGAGCCCCACGCCGCGCCGGCGTCGCTTGCCCGCTCGGCGCGTATCGAGCTGACCGCCGCCGATTCGACAGGCGCGAGCACGGCGGAGCGCATCTTGCTCGACGGACGCGAGGTGAGCGCCGCGATCCGAACCCCCGAGGTCTCAGAGGCCGCCTCCACGGTTGCCGCCGACCCCGGCGTGCGCGAGGCCTTGGTCGCCAAGCAGCGCGAACTCATCGCCTCGGGCGACTGGGTGGCCGAGGGGCGCGACATCGGCACCGTCGTGGCGCCCGAGGCCGAGTTGAAGGTATTCCTGACGGCCGACCCCGCCGAGCGCGCGCGCCGCCGAGCGGTGGAGCTGGACGCCGATCAGCACACGGTCCTCGCCGAGCAGGCGCTGCGCGACGAGCGCGACGCGACCCGCGCCCACAGCCCCCTCCAACGCGCGCCGGGCGCGGTCGAGCTCGATACGACCGGCCAGAGCGTCGAGCAGGTGGTCGAGCGTCTCGCCGAGCTCGCGCAACGCGCACGGGTCTCAGGCTGAGTGCCGCTGGGAGAGCGCGCGGGAATCGCTGCGCGGCCGGTCATACTCTGCTGATGCAAAAGGTCGCCATAGTCGGCTATCCCAATGTCGGCAAGTCCTCGCTCGTGAACCGCCTGGCCGGATCGCGCGAGGCAGTCGTCCACGAGCGCGCTGGGATCACGCGCGATCGCAACGAGATCGAGTGCGAGTGGAACGGCCGCAGCTTCGTCTTGATCGACACGGGCGGCGTGGACTTCCAAGACGAGGATCCGCTGTCCGGATCGATTCGCGAGCAGGCGCGCGCCGGTTTGGCCGACGCCCAGGTCGCTGTCCTCGTCGTCGACGCCGGCGCCGGGGTGCGGCCCGGAGACGAGGAGATGGCCGATTTGCTGCGCCGCGCGCCGCTGCCCACGGTCGTGGCCGCCAACAAGTGCGACGGGGTCTCCGATATCCCCTCGGCGGCCGATTTTCATCGGCTCGGCCTGGGCGAGCCGATGCCTGTGTCGGCCGCCCAAGGACTCGGCACCGGCGATCTGCTCGATCGGATCGTCGAGCTGCTGCCCGCCGAACAGGACCACAGCGCCGCCGAGGACCCGATCCGCCTCGCGCTGATCGGTCGTCCCAACGTGGGCAAGTCCTCCCTGGTCAACCGTTTTCTGGGCGAAGATCGGGTGATCGTCTCGGAGATCGCCGGCACCACACGCGACGCGATCGACACGCCGTTGACGTTCAAGCCCCCGGGCGCGGGCACCGAGGCACGCGAGCTGATCCTGATCGACACCGCCGGGATGCGCCGCCAGTCGAAGGTCGCCGACTCGGTCGAGTATTACACCGCGCTTCGCTCGCAGCGCGCGGCCGAGCGCGCCGACGTGGCGCTCGTCGTGTGCGACGCCGCCGACGGCGTCACCGCGCAGGACCTGCGCATAGCCGAGCTTGCGATGAAGGCCGGCTGCGCGACCGCCGTCGTGCTCAACAAGTGGGACTCAGAGTCAGATTCCCGCACACCCACAGCTTCCCAACCTCCCAGCGAGGCAGAGCTCGACCACGAACGCGCGGTCGTGGCGGCGAAGCTGCGGCTGCGCCCGCGCGTGCTCACCGCCAGCGCGAAGACGGGCCGCAACGCGCAGCGCCTGCTCGTCGAGGCGATCGCGCTCGGTGATCGCCGGCGCGGGCGGATACCCACGCCCGAGCTCAACCGCTTCCTGGCCGAGACGGTGCAGGCGCGCCAACCGCCCGTCGGCACGCGCCGAGGATCGAGTCAGCACCGTCTGAAGCTGATCTACATGACCCAGATCGGCGAGAGCCCGCCGCGCTTTGCGATCCAGGTCAACTCGCGCGCACGGGTCACCCGCGACTACGCCTATTTCATCGAGAACCGCCTACGCGCCCGCTACGGCATGGACGGCGTTCCGCTGATCATCGACTTCGTCGAGCGCGGCACCCGTACGCGTGTGCAGGCTGCCTGACGGCGCCGTCAATAGACTTCTGGCACTTCGTCAAGCGAGACCCGTGGAGCCGATCCCCAAGCCATGAGCCAACATTCCGATACCGAGTTCCTGTTCACCTCCGAGTCGGTCACGGAGGGCCACCCCGACAAGATCGCCGATCAGATCTCCGACGGGGTGCTCGACGCCGTGCTCACCGACGACCCCTACGGCCGCGTCGCCTGCGAGACGCTCGTCAACACGGGCCTGATCGTCGTCTCGGGAGAGATCTCCACGAACACCTACGTCGACATCCAGGAAATCGCGCGCGAGACGGTGCGCAAGATCGGCTACGACAACGCCGCCTTCGGCTTCGACTGCGACACGTGCGCGGTCATCAACGCGATCGACAAGCAATCCCCCGACATCGCCCAGGGCGTCGACGCGGCGTATGAGACGCGCCACGACCCGGCCGATGAGGACGAGCTCGACGTCGCCGGGGCAGGCGATCAGGGGATGATGTTCGGCTACGCCTCGAACGAGACCGACGAGCTGATGCCGCTGCCGATCTCCCTCGCCCACAAGCTCTCAAAGCGCCTGGCCGAGGTACGCAAGGGCGAGGTGCTGCCCTACCTGCGCCCCGACGGCAAGACCCAGGTCACGGTCCGCTACAAGGACGGCCGGCCGGTCGAGATCGAAAAGATCTTGATCTCCACCCAGCACGCCGACGGGATCGACTCCGACACGCTTATCAAGCCCGACCTGTTCGAGCACGTGCTGCGCCCGGTCCTGCCGGACGAGCTCTACGACGAGAAGAAGCTGATGAAGAACTTCCTGGTCAACCCGACGGGCCGCTTCGTGATCGGCGGTCCGATGGGCGATTGCGGGCTGACCGGGCGCAAGATCATCGTGGACACATACGGCGGCATGGCGCGCCACGGCGGCGGCGCCTTCTCGGGCAAGGATCCCTCCAAGGTGGATCGCTCCGCGGCCTACGCCGCGCGCTGGGTGGCCAAGAACGTGGTCGCCGCCGGGCTGGCCGACCGCGCCGAGGTGCAGGTCGCCTACGCGATCGGCGTCGCGCACCCCGTGTCGGTCATGGTCGAGACGTTCGGCACCGAGAAGATCGGTCGCGGCCAGATCGCAAAGCTCGTCGACGAGCACTTCGACCTGCGCCCGGGCGCGTTCCGGGAGGAGCTCAAGCTGCATCGGCCGATCTACCAGAAGACAGCGGCCTACGGACACTTCGGTCGTGAGGATCACGACTTCACCTGGGAGAAGACCGACAAGGCCGAGGCTCTACGCAGCGCGGCCGGCCTGCAGGCCTCGAGCGCGGCTGTCTGACCGGGGGCGCCCGTAGCTTTGTGAGGTGTCCGCCTCCTCGATCGCGCCCCCGCCAAACCCACCGCTGCTCGACCCGCTCGAGCTAGAGGGCACGGCGCGAGCGAGGATCGTGCAGGTCGAGCCGATGACCACGGCTCGCGCTCTGCGCGGGCCATTCGACTACCGCCTGCCTCCCGAGATGCAGGCGAGCGTGGGCGTCGGATCGCTCCTGGTCGTGCCCTTCGGCCGGCGTCAGATCCTGGGTGTGGTCACAGCGATCGGCGAGCGCAGCGAAGTCTCAGAGCAGAAGCTGCTCGACCCCGTGCGAGTCTTGGATCAAGGCGCGCCGACGCTGCCGCCCGACCTGCTCGGGCTGGCATCGTGGCTGGCCGAGGAGTACTGCTCCACACTCGCCCGCGCGTTCGCCTTGGTGTTGCCGCCAGCCGCCACGAGGCGGCTTAGCGGGCGCAAACGGCGCGCCGCTCCAACCGGACCGGCGCACATACAGGTGGGCGCGCGCATGCCCGATCCGCCTGCCCTGACTGCCGAACAGGACCTCGCGTTGGCTGACCTGCGCGACGCGCTGGCCTCCAGCGAGCCCCAGACCAGGCTGCTCGCGGGCATCACCGGCTCGGGCAAGACCGAGGTCTATTTGCGCATCGCCGCCGATGCCCTGGCGGGCGGGCAGGGGGCGATCGTGCTGGTCCCCGAGATAGCGCTCACGCCACAGATCGTCGGGCGCTTCGTCGAGCGCTTCGGAGACACCGTGGCGGTGCTTCACTCGCGCTTGACGGTCGCTCAGCGCCGCGAGCAGTGGCGTCGCCTGCGCGTGGGCGAGGCGCGCGTGTGCGTCGGGCCGCGCTCGGCGATCTTCGCGCCGATCGAGCGTCTCGGGCTGATCGTGCTCGACGAGGAGCACGACTCCTCCTACAAGCACGAGGGCGATCCCCGCTACGACGCGCGCACCGTGGCCGCTCGGCGAGCAAGCGATTGCGCCGCCCTGCTCGTGCTCGGTAGCGCCACTCCCCGCCCGGAGAGCGTTCACGCCGTCAGCTCCGGCGGGCAACGTGAGGAGGCGAGCTCGCTTCGCGCCGACGGCGAGCGGGCGCAGGCCCCCGTCTCGGCGCCCTCCGGCGAGCGGCTGCTGCGGTTGTCCGAGCGGGTCGACGGGCGTCCCCTGCCGCGCGTGGAGGTGCTCGACATGCGCCGGCAGGACTCTGCTCTTCACCCGCTCACCTCGCGCGCGCTTGCCGAGGTGCGCCAGGCGCGAGGCAAGGCGATCGTGCTGCTCAACCGTCGTGGCTGGTCAAACTTCCTGACCTGTCGCTCCTGCGGGCGCGTATGGGGCTGTCCGCAGTGCGACGTCGCGCTTGTCCTGCACCGCTCGGCCGGCGCCGACTACATAGCCTGTCATCACTGCGGCCACCGCGAACTCGCTCCCCGCCGCTGCAGCTGCGGCTCCACCTCGGTGGCGCGGCACGGGACCGGCACAGAGCGCCTGCAACACGAGCTCTCCGCGGCCCTCGACGACGGCGAGTTCCCCATCTTCCGCCTCGACGCTGACAGCGTGGCGGGCGAAGGCGCCCGGGACGGCGTCGCGCGCCTGCTGGCCGGTTTCCAGGACGCTCCGGCCGGCGTCTTGATCGGGACCCAGATGGTCGCCAAGGGGCACGACTTCCCCGATGTGGCGCTCGGCGTCGTGCTCGACGCCGACGCCACGCTGCGCTTCCCCGACTTTCGCGCCGAGGAGCGCACGTTCGCGCTTGTCTGCCAGCTCGCCGGCCGTGTCGGGCGTGGGGGGGAAGGTCAGGTCCTGGTCCAAACGATGGCTCCCGAGGCGCGTTCGATCCTGCACGCCGCCGCCCACGACAGCGACGGCTTCCTCGCGGGAGAGCTGAAGCGACGCCGGGCGCTTGACTATCCGCCGTTCGCCAGCCTGATCCGCGTGGTCTGCGCGGCCGAGAGCGCGCCGCGCGCCTACGCCGCCGCCGAGGCGATCCGTGTGGCGCTCGAGCGCACGCCGTGCAAGGTGCTCGGCCCAGCCTCCCTTTTTCGCCTGCGCGGACGCGAGCGCCAGGTATTGGTGCTCAAGAGCGCACCGGCCAGACGCGCCGCGACGATCGCCGTGCTGGGCGCGGCGGTGCAGAACGTCGCCAAAGCCCGCGCCCACAAGGACGTCGCGATCTCCGTGGATGTCGATCCGCAGTAGTCGCCTCGACGGGCTCCCCCTAGACTTTGAGACATGAGCGACGAAGAGGTGATGGACTCAGAGGTTGAGCCCGAGGAGGGCGTGGCGAGCGTAGCCGAACTCGATCCCGAGGTTCGCGCGCGGCGCGACGCCGCGCTGCGCCACGTGCGCAAGTTCGGCGACCCGGTTCTGCGCGCCAGCGCCCTGCCCGTCGATCGCTTCGACGAGGCCCTGGCCGGTGAGATCGAGCGCATGGGCAAGCTGATGCACGACGCGCTCGGCATCGGCTTGGCCGCCACCCAGCTTGGGGTCTTGCACAGGGTTCTGGTCTATCGCGCCTACAGCGACGATCCGCTCACCGCCCTGGTCAACCCCGAGATCGAGTGGGCCGACGAGGAGCTCGAAGCGCTCGAGGAGGGTTGCCTCAGCCTGCCGGGCGTGCACGTCGAGGTGGAACGACCCGCCCGCGTGCGGGTGCGCGCGCGCGACGCGTCGGGCAACGAGTTGCGCGTCGAAGCGGAGGGGCTGGAGGCGCGCGTGATCCAGCACGAGATCGACCACCTCGACGGCATCCTGATCCTCGACCGGGTGCCGCGCGAGCTGCGCAAGCAGGCGATGCGCGCCATGCGCGAAGCCGTCAGCGCCCCCAGCGCCGCGTAGTTCGGGCCGCGGCGGCCTGCGCGGATAGGCTGGCCGGACCATGCGCACCGTCTTCCTCGGCACCTCGGAGTTTGCCGCGGCCGTTCTGGCTCGATTGGCGGCCGATGCGGGCCCCCACCGCCCGGCGCTTGTCATCACGCGCCCCGACCGGCCGGCCGGGCGTGGGCGCAAGCTCACCGCGCCGCCGGTCGCCGACGCCGCACGCGCGCTGGATCTGCGCCTGGCCCAGCCGGAGAGCGTCAACGACGCTCAAACCCTCGAGCTGATCGCGAGCGTGGCCCCGGACGCGGTGCTCGTGTGCGCGTTTGGCGCCCTCGTCAAGGAGCCCCTGTTGTCGGCCTATGAGATGCTCAACGTGCACCCTTCGTTGCTGCCGCGCTGGCGCGGAGCGGCGCCGATCGAGCGCGCGATCATGGCAGGCGAAGAGCAAACCGGGGTCTCGATCATGCGGCTGACCGCGGGCCTCGACAGCGGTCCCGTGTGCATGGCCCAATGCGAGCCGATCGCTCCTCAAGACGACTTTGGCACGCTCTCGGCACGTCTGCGCGAGCTCGGTGCGGAGCTCTTGCTTCGGGCACTCGACACACTCCAAGCAGGCGAGCCGCTGCGCTTCTCAGAGCAGGACGAGCGACTGGTCAGCTACGCCGAGAAGATCGGCCCCGAGGACCGCCTGCTGGACCCGGAACGCTCCGCGGTCGAGCTGGAGCGCCGAGTACGCGCCCTGCACCCCCACATCGGCGCGC
Organism: uncultured Solirubrobacterales bacterium; assembly: GCA_963753145.1. Classification (GTDB taxonomy): domain Bacteria; phylum Actinomycetota; class Thermoleophilia; order Solirubrobacterales; family Solirubrobacteraceae; genus Palsa-744. The sequence goes on along the minus strand of CAVWAX010000001.1, from coordinate 977,573 downwards.
GCGTGGCGCTCACCGAGGGCACGCTGATTGGCGTCGGGCAAGCCGCCCTGGTCCCTGATGCCCCGACGCGTCGCGGTGTCTATGCGGACGGCGAGCGCCTCTTGCTCGGCTGCGCCGACGGCGTGCTGGAGCTGCGCGAGGTGCAAGCCCCGGGCAAGCGTCCGATGGACGCCAGGGCGTTCCTGCGCGGCCACGGCTTGCCGGTGAGCTGATGGCCCGCGTCGCGCCCGCGCGCGCATGTGCGTATGAGGTCATCCGCCGCGTCTTCGAGCAGGGGGCCTACGCCGACCAAGCCCTGCAGGCCGAGGCCCGCTCACTGGACTCGCGCGACCGTGCTCTGGCGATGAGGCTGGCCTACGGCACGATCCAACGCCGGCTCACCCTCGACGACGTTCTGCAGCGCCTGGCCAACCGCCCCGCCGAGCGCCTCGATCGCCCGCTGCTCGCGGCCTTGCGCCTCGGCCTGTATGAGCTCCTCTACCTGAGCGGCGCGCCCGACCACGCGATCGTCGCCGACAGCGTCGAGCTCGCCAAGCTGCACAGTCGTTCCGGCCAAGCCGGCCACGGCCTGGTGAACGCCGTGCTGCGCCGCGCCGCGCGCGAAGGCGCCTCCGCGTTGCTCGGCGAGCTGCGCGAAGACACAGCCGAGCACGCCGCCCTCGCCCACTCCCATCCCGCCTGGATCGCGCGACTGTGGTGGGAGCAGCTCGGCCCTGAGCAGGCGCGTGCCCTGATGGCGGCCGACAACGAGCCGAGCGAGCTCGCGCTGCGCCTCAACACGCTCGTGGCCGACCCGCCGAGTCTCGTGCGCGAACTGGCGCTCGCGGGACACCTCGATGCGATGCTCCCCGAAGCGTTCGTGCTCGACGCCCCGTTTGACCTGCACGCGTCGGCGGCGTGGCGCGAAGGCAAGCTGCTGGCCCAATCGCGCGCGGCGATGCTCGTAGCGCGCGTGCTCGACCCCCAGCCTGGCGAGCGTGTGCTCGACCTGTGCGCGGCGCCCGGCGGCAAGAGCACCCACATCGCGGCCCTCATGGGTGGCGAGGGCGAGATCGTCGCGGTCGAGCGCAACCCCGCGCGTGCCACGCAGCTGGCCGAAACGGCCCAGCGCCTGAACGCGACCAATATCCGCGTCGAGCTCGCCGACGCCGCGCTTGCCAGGTCGCAGGGCGAGCGCTTTGACCGCGTGCTCGTCGATCCGCCCTGCTCGGGCCTCGGTACCCTGCAGGCCCGTCCGGACTTGCGCTGGCGCGTGACCCCCGCCAAGCTCGACGAGCTGGCCCAGATCCAGGCCGCGATCCTCGCGGCCGGCGCAGGCGCGCTCCGTCCGGGAGGCGTGCTGGTCTATTCCACGTGCACGATCTCCGCCACCGAGAACGAGCGACAAATAGAATCGTTTCTCGATCGTAACTCTGAATTCGTGCTCGAAGACGCTACGCACGCACAACGGTCCTATCCCCATCCCCACATGCCAAACGCCGCCCTCACGCTGCCCCACCGCGACCACACGGCCGGGTTCTTCATTGCGCGAATGCGGCGAGTAGCGGATGCCTCCGCGGGTAGGCTCTGAGAATGGAGGGCGAGCATCCCACTCCGGCCAAAGACCAGGTCAACCTGGGGCCGCTGTGCCCCAACTGCTCGGAGCCCTGGCTGCGCCCCACCAACCTGCCCGGCCGCTACCGCTGCGTGTACTGCCTGCACCGCTTCGAGCTGTCCTCCGTCTGCCCAAACTGCGGCGAGCACTCGACGATCGTGCGCATGTCCTCCACCGCGATCCTGAAGTGCAATAACTGCGGCGACTCGATGTTGATGCCGATATAGCGTTGTCCGGCCGATCGGCGAGGATTCACGCGTGAATACAGATCTCTTGCGCAGTGTGCGTGTGGAGCCGTCGATCCTCTCGGCGGACTTCGCACGGTTGGGCTCTCAGGTTCAGGAAGTGCTGGACGCTGGCGCGCGCGTGATCCACGTCGATGTGATGGACGGTCACTTCGTGCCGCAGATCACGCTGGGTCCGATCGTCGTCTCAGCGCTACGCGAACAGGCGGACGCGGCCGGTGCGCTGCTGGACGTACACCTAATGATCGAGCGGCCCGAGCGCCAGGTAGCCGAGTTCGTCAAGGCCGGCGCCCACTCGATCACCATTCACGACGAGGCGACGCCGCACGTTGCCTACGCAGCGAGTCTGGCGCGCGAGGGAGGCGCGAGCGTCGGCGTCGCGATCAACCCCGCCACACCGGTCGACGCCGTCTCGGAGATCGCTCGCGAGATCGACCTCGTGTTGTGCATGACGATCAATCCAGGTTGGGCGGGTCAGCGGTTGATTGAGCACACGCTTGACAAGGTGAAGCGCTTGCGCGAGCTGCTACCAGAGGACGTGGCGCTGCAAGTCGATGGCGGCGTGGATCCTCAGACGGCTCCCCGCTGTCGCGCCGCCGGTGCCAACCTGTTCGTGGCCGGCTCTGCGATCTTCGGTGAGCCGGATCCCGCGGCTGCCTATCGTGCGATCGTCGAGGCTGCCGGCGCCGTCTGATGGGCTGCCGGTGAGCCCCGTCGGTAGACGACGCCCAGCATCAGGGCAAGCAGGCTGGTAGCGCCGAGGTAGCCGACCTCGGTGCGCAGCAGTTCTTCGCCGATCAGCGGCGTCAACATCCAAGCGACGAACAGGACGGCCGCCGCGATCCAGCAATAGGCGGCGGCGCGCGCCTGGTTGCGCGCCAGCGCCGCCTGGTTGAGCGCGCCCGAGGTCAGGTGCATGCCCATGCCAAGTCCGATCAAGGCCAAACCCACGCGGCCGTATTCGAAGCTCTGGCCGAACAGCGCTTTCATCACCGGCGGCCCGATCGCAAGCAGCCCGAGCGCGACCGCCAGGGCAAACGCGGCGATCGCCATCACCGTCAGCCGGATCGCCTTTGCAAACGCCTCGTGCCCCTCGGTCGCCTCCAGGCCCGTCAGGTGCGGCAACAGCGAAGTCTGGATCGCCTGAAAGAGCTGTAGCGGCGCGCGCGCGATCAACAGCACGTTGAACACGATCCCCGCGAGAGCCGCGTTGGTCGAGGTGATGTCCACTGTCAACACGGCCGCGTTGAGCAGAGTCTGCTCTGAGAGCATCACCCCCGACACCGCGAAGGCGAAGCCCGATCCGCTGCGCAGCGAGAGCTCATCGGCGGCCACGGCCTCCTCGATACCCTCGGTCGCCGGCCCCGCCAGCGCGGCGTCAAGCTCCTCCATCTCCGGCGCTCCCCGCGGCTCCTCGGCCTCCGCGCCGCGCCTCGCGAACGCCGCCGGCACCACCACGAGCGACACGAACGGGGCGGCCGCGATCCCGAGCGCGACGGCGGTCTGGCCGTCTGTCAGGCCGACCACGACCGCCAGCGCGAAGCAAAGGCGCGAGATCGACTCCATCAACACCAGCCCGCCGAACAGCCCGAAGTACTCGTGTCCGGCCAGCCAGCCGCGCGCGAAATAGCTCGCGGCATAGGCCATCGTGCCCACGACCAGCACCCAATAGAGCGCCGCGTAGTGGCCAAACACGTCGTCGATCAAGACTTCGTGCAAAGCCAATGCCACGATCAAGAAGGCCAGCGCGAAACTGGTCTGGATCGCGATCGGAACCTTCACCGAATGCTGCTCGTGTCCACGCGCCCTGCGGTCGGCGATAGTGCGGCTGAGCAGCTGTTCGATCGGCCGGTAAATGACCGAGATGATCACGAACATGATCGACCACAACAGGTCCAGTCGCTTGGCCTGCACTTCGCCGAGTACGTGGCTCGCGATCGAGAAGTAAGCGAACGTCAGCAGCCCGGTGCTGGCAATTCCGATCGAGAGCAGCCGCGCCCCACTGCCATAGGAGCGCTCTCCCTTGGTCTTCGGATCGTCGCCCTTGCGCGCCGAGAATCGGCCAGAGACTCGCTCAGAGGCGGACAAGCAGCATCGTCCAGGGGAACGGCGAGCGCGCCTCCACGACCTTGCCGTAGCGCGAGAGCAGCTTCACGAACGAGCGCTTGGACCAGTGGTTCAGGTGCCCCGGCGTGTTGCCCAAGTCCCTCAGGTAGGCCCCGCGCGCCATGTTGAGCATCCGCCACAACGGCTCCCTGGGCACCGACACGAGCAGCCGGTGCTCGGCGCAACGGGCCATCTCGGCGAGCGTGTGCTCGGGGTCGGGCACGTGCTCGAGCACCTCGATCGCGCAAGCCATGTCGAACTCGTCATCCGCGAACGGCAGGTTCTCTGCCTTCATCACCTTGTACTCGAGGTTGGGTGCCTCCCGCTGAGCCCAGCCGGCCTGGATCGAGGGCTCCTCTAGGTCGATGCCGACCACCCGCGCGGGCGCCAGACGCTGGGCCCACTCGTGTACGAGCACGCCCTCGCCGCAGCCCACGTCAAGCAGCGAGATCGGGCTGGCGGCGTCGAGCAGGTCGTCAAGCGAGCGCTCGAAGCCCGCCATCATCCGCCTGACCAGGGGATTGGTCGAGCCGTACTTGTCATAAGTGTTGCCGGTGACGATCCCGTCCTCGGATACCGTGACGCCGCCGCTCATACCTCGATCCTCTCAGCTTGTGGTTCGACTTGGCTCGATTCGTAGTGCGAGGGCTCGACTCCCAGCTGCAGCTCGATCCGGCGCACTCGCTCGAAGGTCTTCTGCGTCATCACCCGCTGCGCCGCCAACAGGTCGCCGATCACCCCCAGCGCCCACAGCACGACCGCCGCGATGAACAGCACCGCGCCCAGTATCAGCGACTGCACGTGCCCCTTGCCGTTGCCTTCCGCGTAGGCGACCACAAAACGGATCCACACCGCCAGCGCGCCAATGCCGATGACCGCCGCCAGGCTCCAGAACACCCGCAAAGGCTCGTACTGCGCATAGATCCTGAAGATCGAGATCGAATTGCGGCGCACATAGGCGCCCATCGAGGGAAACAGGCGCGACTCGCGCGTCTTCGGGTTGGTCCTGATCGGGACGTGGTCGATCGCCACCAGCTGCTTGCCCGCTTGGATGATCGTCTCCAAGGTGTAGGTGAATTTGGAGACCACCAAGATCTGGATCGCGGCCTCGCGGTTGTAGGCCCTAAAGCCCGATGTCGTATCCGGCACCGAGGTCGAGGAGGCCTGGCGCACCACCCACGAACCCAGGCGTTGCAGTCGCTTCTTCAATCCCGAGAAGTGCTCGATGTTGGTGACCTCCCGGTCGCCCACCACCATGTCCGCGTCGCCCCTGAGGATCGGCCCGACCAGCTTGACGATGTCCGGGCCGTAGTACTGGTTGTCGGCGTCCGTGTTCACGACCACGTCGGCCCCCAGCTTCAAGCAGGCGTCCAGACCCGCCTGAAAGCCGGCCGCGAGACCCTTGTTGTTGGTCAGCCGCACGATGTGATCGACCCCATGCGCACGCGCCACAGCGACCGTCTCATCGGTCGAACCGTCGTTGACGATCAACCACTCCACGCTCTGAAAGCCCTCGACCTCGCGCGGCAGGTCGGCGAGCGTCGCCGGCAGCTGCTCCGCCTCGTTGAAGCAGGGGATCTGGATGATGAGCTTCATCACGCGCAAGCCTATCCCGTCTAGGCTCTACGGCCGAATGGCAAGCGCGACTTTGACGCGTACCGATCCGGGCGGCCGGGGCGGGCGGATACCGATGAGCCACAGGCTGCGCGCGATCCCGGCTTCGCGCTGGGCGGTCTTGGCGTTCGCCGCGATGTGCGTGCTGGCGCTCGTCGGCTACTTCGCCTTCCCGACCTACCCCACGTATGACTCCTTCTACGCGCTTTTGTGGGGACGCGACGTGCTGCACCTGCACATGCCCGACTTCAGCGTCTATCGCGGCCCCACCGAGCATCCGCTGGCGATCGCATTCGGCGCGTTCTGCTCGATCTTCGGTCAGGGTGGCGCGCGCCTGATGGTGTTCGGCTCGATCGCTTCCTTCGTAGCGCTCGTCGCGGGGGTCTATCGGGTCGGGCGGCTCTGCTTCGGACCGATCGTAGGGGCTCTCGCGGGCCTGCTTGTGCTGAGTCGCTTCTTCGTCGAGAACCTCGCCGCACAGGGCTATCTCGACATCTCCTACGTCGCGCTCGTGGTGTGGGCCACCGCCCTTGAGATCGAGCGTCCCCGTCGAGGGCCATCGGTGTTCCTGCTGCTCGCCGCCGCCGGGCTGCTGCGCCCCGACGCTTGGCTGTTGAGCGGCGTCTACTGGGTGTGGTGCGCGTGGCCGGCCGACAACGCTACCCGTCTGCGCTATCTGGGCCTGGCCGCGATCGGCCCCGTCGTCTGGATCGGCGTGGACGCGATAGTCACGGGCAACCCCCTGTACTCGCTGCACTCAACGTCCGGTCTGGCGGCCGAACTGGGCCGCACCGAGAAATTCTCCGAAGTGCTCTCCTCGACGTGGTCATACGCGGTGCGGATCGACAAGCTGCCGGTCGTACTCGGCTCCCTCGCCGGCGCCCTGCTTGCGATCTGGCTCGCGCCCAAGCGCGTGCTCGTGCTGCTCGTGGTGCTCGCGAGTCTCCTGTTCGTGTTCATCGCCGAGGGCGCGGCCGGAGCGTCGGTCGTCGACCGCTACATGATCGGCGCCTCGGTGGTGATGCTCGTCTTCTGCGCGCTTGCGATCGGCGGCTGGTCGATGCTGCGGCCCGGAACCGTGGCGCGGCGCGTCTGGATGGTGGCGGCCGCGCTGCTCGTGCTCTACGGCGGCGTCTCCGCGGCCCGAACGCTCAGCCTCTCCAGCCTGCGCACCACGCTCGCCGACCACGAGGACTTCCACGAGGGGCTCGTCGCCGCGCTGCACAATCCGGCGGTCAAAGCGCAGTTGCGGCGCTGTCCGCTGCTGTCCTTGCCCAACAACAAGCTGATCCCCGACGCCCGCTGGATCCTCGACAGCACCGGCCAACGCGACATCGTCGCGCGCAGCCAGGCCAGCGCCGACGCGCTCAAGGGCGCCGATCGGCTCAAGCGCCGCATCGAAGCGGGCAGCGTCGCCGTCTATCCGCTCGGCGAAGCGGTGTTCGTCGAGGCGATCGTGGACCTCGGCGACGATCCGCGCGACCAGGTACCACTCAAGGGCTTCCATCGCATCTACACCAGCCGCTACTACGCGGTCTATGGCAACTGCTGAGTCGACGGACGTTCCCGTTTCGGGCGTGCACCGACCCGACGCCCGGCGCTGGGCGTGGCCCGTCCTCGCTGCGATCCTGCTCGCGGCGCTGGGCCTGCGCTTGTGGGGTATCGAGCAGGGCTTGCCCTACGTCTACAACATCGACGAAGCCGGCCATTTCGTGCCCAAGGCGGTCGCGATGTCCGCTCACGGCCTGAACCCGCACTACTTCGTCAATCCGCCTGGGCTCACCTACGTGCTGCATCTCGTGCTCGTGCTGTGGTTCGGGGCCGGCCACTCGCTAACCCACGAATACGCTTTGCATCCGGACCGGGTGTTCCTGCTCTCGCGCGTGGTTGTGGCTGTGCTTGGGAGCGGAGCTGTGTGGCTGCTCTACCTGCTCGGCGCGCGCCTGTTCGACCGTCGTGTCGGGCTTCTGGCCGCGGCCCTTGAGGCGGTCGCCTTCCTGCCGGTCTACTACGGGCACCTCGCGCTCAACGATGCCGCCACGCTGCTGCCGCTCACGCTTTCGCTGCTCGGGAGCGCCGGCGTTCTCCGTCATGGCCGCGTGCGCGACTACGCGATCGCGGGCCTTGGCCTCGGTTTCGCCTGCGCCTTCAAGTACACGGCCGGGATCGCGGTGCTCCCGTTGGCCGCCGCCGCCGCTTTGCACTACCTCGACGGGGCGAGCCCGCCGCAGGCGGCGAGTGGCCACGGCCGGCGCGTGCTGCTCGGGCTGGCGAGCGCCGGCGCGTGCGCCCTGGGCGCCTTCCTACTCGCCAACCCCTACGCGCTGCTGGATTTCCACCGCTTTCACTCCGAACTGGTGCACCAGTCGAGTCTCTCCGAGGAAGCCCAGGGCAAGCTGGGGGCGCCTCGCAACGGGGGAGTTCTCTACTACCTGTGGTCGTTTACCTGGGGTCTCGGTTGGATCCCTGCGCTCGCGGCGCTGGGCGGGGCGATCGCGCTCTGCGTGCGCCGCGCGCGTGTGGCGTGGCTGCTCGTGCCGGCGCCGATTCTGTTCCTGGCCTTCATGGGCCTGCAGGACCGCTACTTCGGGCGCTGGCTGCTGCCGATCTTCCCGATCGCCTGTCTGCTCGCCGCGTATTTCGCGTTCGTGCTCCTCGCGCTTCTCGCTCGCGAGCAGGGCCGCCCGGCGCGCTCGCGGGTGGGCGCGGTCGCGGTTGGCATCGCTCTGGCGATCCTGTTGCTCGCCCAAGGCCTGCTCTACAGCGTCCACAACGATCTCGTCTTGGCGCGCGCCGACACGCGCAACCTGACCCGCGCATGGATGGTCGCCCACGTCCCGCGCGGCGCGCGGATCGTGCTCGAGCCGGTGGTGCTCGACTCCTGGCTAGGGGAAGGCGCGGGCGCGCGGCGCTGGCAGAAGTACGTCTCGCTGGAATCGGTGATCGCCCCCGACGGGACGCTCTCGCCGCAGACCGCGCACTCGGTGGCCCTGGAGAACTACGAGACGACGCTCGCGCCCGCGCTGATCGGTTGGTATGAGCGCCAGGGCTACTGCTGGGTCATCACCGGCTCGACTGAGTCCGGGCGCGCCTTTGCCGATCCAGCGGCGGCGCCCTTGGCGGTCGCCTACTACCGTGCGCTCGCCGCCCAGGCCCAGGTCCTCTACCGAGCTTCGCCCTACTCGCCGGGCGCCAAAGCGCCGGGATTCAACTTCGACTGGAGCTTTGACTACTACCCGCTCTCGTTCGAGCGACCCGGTCCGCAAATGACCGTCTATCGCTTGCGGGGCGGACGCTGCGCAGGTGGGCTCTGAGGCCCGAGGGCCTATCCTGATCGGGCATGGCGATCACGACCGACACCGACCGAGCGCACCTGCGGCGAGCCATCGAGCTGGCCGAGCAGGGCGCGCATGACGTCAAGCCCAACCCCGTCGTCGGGGCCGTCGTGGCGCGCGAGGAGGAAGTCCTCGGCGAGGGGCGCCACGAACGCTTCGGTGGCCCGCACGCCGAGGTCAACGCGATCGAGGCGTGCGGCGCGGTCGACCTGACGGGCGCCACCTTGTACGTGTCGCTCGAGCCGTGCTGCCATGAGGGCAAGACGCCGCCCTGCACCGACGCGATCATGCAGGCGGGGATCGGACGCGTCGTCGTCGCCTCCGATGACCCCACCGAGAAGGCGTCCGGTCGTGGCCTTGGCATCCTGCGCGACGAAGGCGTCGAGGTGCTCGTCGCCGACGGCGAGCTGGCGGCGCGCGCGCGCCTGCTCAACCAGGCCTTTCGCAAGCACGCGCGTGTCGCGCGCCCGTGGGTGCTGTTCAAGTCGGCGATGACCCTGGACGGCAAGGTCGCGACCAGGGCCGGCGACTCCCAGTGGATCAGCGGCGAGGAAAGCCGTCTGATCGCGCACACCTGGCGCGCCTCGGTTGACGCGGTGGTGGTGGGCATCGGCACCGCCCTGGCCGACGATCCCCAGTTGACCGCCCGCCCCGACGGGATCCTCGCCGAGCTGCCGCGCCAGCCGCGTCGCGTCGTGTTCGACTCGCTCGCGCGCCTGCCGATCTCCTCCCAGCTTGTCAGCGCGGTCGATCGCATCCCCCTGACCGTGGTGGTCTCGCGGGCCGCCGCCAGGGCCGACACCGACGCGCTCGAGGCGGCCGGCGTGCAGGTGCTCGTGGCGACCGGCGAGAACGAGCCGGCGCGTGTGCGCTCGGCCCTGGACCAGCTGGGCGGCGAGGGGGTCGCCTCGGTGCTCCTGGAGGGAGGCCCCCATCTCGCCGGAGCCTTTCTGGACGCCGGTGAGATCGACGAGATCCGGCTGTTTCTCGCTCCGATCCTGCTCGGCGGGCGCAGCGCGCGCGACCCCCTGGAGGGCGAGGGCGTGGAGCGCATCTCAGAGGCCTTGAGGGCGCTCACCTTGGACTGCGACGCGGGTTGGCGAGGATCTCTTGATATCGGCGCGCCTACGTGAGTGGTAAGGGGCGCCTGTGTTCACCGGTCTGATCGCCGATCTTGGCAGCGTGCGCGAGGTGCAGGTGGGCTCTGACGGAGCGATGCTCGAGATCGAGACACGACTCGCCGGCGAGCTCGGCGAGGGGGACTCGGTCGCGGTCAACGGCGTCTGTCTGACCGCGACCCAGCTCGGGCGCGACAGCTTCAAGGCCCAGGCGATGGCCGAGACGCTCAGGCGCTCCTCGCTCGAGCGGTTGCGGGCCGGCTCGCCGGTCAACCTGGAGCTCGCTTTGCGCGCCGACGGGCGCCTCGGTGGACATATCGTGCAGGGTCACGTCGACGGCACAGGCACGGTTGCGGATATCCGCGAGGATGGGTTCGCGCGGGTGCTCGACATCGCGCTCGACGGGGCGTCCACCGCGGGCTTGGAGCGCTATCTGGTGGAGAAGGGCTCGGTCACGGTGGACGGCGTCAGCCTGACGGTGAGCGCGCTGGGCGCCGGCGGCTTCTCGGTGTCGCTGATACCCGAGACGCTTGCCCGCACCAGTCTTGGGAGAGCGAAAATCGGGGATCGGGTCAACCTGGAGGCGGACATCCTCGCCAAGCATGTAGAGAAACTGATGGAGGCTCGCGCATGACCCAGTCGAAGACGAAGACGCCGTTTGCGACCGTCGAGGAAGCGATAGAGGAGATCAGACAGGGCAAGATGGTCGTCGTCTGCGACGACGAGGATCGCGAGAACGAGGGCGATGTCGTGATGGCCGCCCAGTTCGTTACGCCCGAGGCGATCAATTTCATGGCCAAGGAGGCGCGCGGCTGGATCTGCCTGGCGCTGACGCCCGAGCGCTGCGAGGAGCTGGCAACTGGAGCTGATGACCGCCAAGAACGAGTCGGCCCTGCAAACGCCCTTCACCGTCACGATCGAGGCGCGCGACGGCGTCACCACGGGCGTCTCCGCACACGACCGCGCACGCACGATGCAGGTCGCGACCGACCCCGCCAGCAAGCCTGAGGACCTCGTGCAGCCGGGGCACGTCTCGCCGCTGAAGGCCAAGGCCGGCGGCGTGCTCGAGCGCACCGGCCACACCGAGGCGAGCGTCGATCTGGCGCGCCTGGCCGGCCTGATCCCGGCGGGGGTGATCTGCGAGGTGATGAACGAGGACGGCTCTATGGCTCGCGTCGCCGACCTGACGAGCTATTGCGAGCGCCACGGCCTGAAGATGATCACGATCGCCGACCTGATCGCCTATCGCCGGCGCAACGACCGCTTGGTGGAACGCGTCGTATCGACTCGTCTGCCCACCGCTTTCGGCGACTTCGAGGCGGTCGGCTACCGCTCGCTGGTTGACGACAAGCACCACGTGGCGCTCGTCAAGGGCGAGGTCGCCGGGCGCGAGGATGTGCTCGTGCGCGTGCACTCGGAGTGCCTCACCGGCGACGTGTTCCACTCGCTGCGCTGCGACTGTGGCGAGCAGCTCGGCCTCCGCGCTCGCGATGATCGAGCGCGAGGGGGAGGGGGTCTTGCTCTATCTCTCCCAGGAGGGACGCGGCATCGGCCTGCTCAACAAGCTGCGCGCCTACCGCCTGCAGGAGGAGGGCCTGGACACCGTGGAAGCCAACGAGCGTCTCGGCCTGCCGGCCGACCTGCGCGACTATGGCATCGGGGCCCAGATCCTTGTCGATCTCGGGCTCGGCTCGATCCGGATCCTCACCAACAACCCCAAGAAGATCAAGGGCCTGGAGGGCTACGGTCTGTCGGTCAGCGCCCAGATCCCGATCGAGCACGCCCCCAACGAGCACAACGAGGCCTACCTGCGCACGAAGGCCCAGCGCATGGGCCACATCCTGCACCACCAAGGGCTCAACCTGGACGCCGAGCTCTTGCACGCCGAGCAGCGCCACGATCGCGAGCGCGGCAAATGAGATACGCGATCGCGATCGGGCGCTTCTATGAGGAGCTGGCCGAGCGCTTGGAGGCCGGTGCGCGCGCCGCGTTCCTGGAGGCCGGACATGAGCACGTCGAGGTCTTCGAGGTGCCCGGCGCCTTCGAGCTGCCGCTGGCGGCCTCCTACGCGGCAAGGTCGGGACGCTTCGACGGGGTCGCCTGCCTCGGCGCGGTCATAAGGGGCGAGACCGACCACTACGACTACGTGTGCGCCGAGGCCGCGCGCGGGATCCAACAGGTCTCACTGGAGACGAGCGTGCCGTGCGCGTTCGGCGTTTTGACCTGCGAGACGATGGCCCAAGCGCTCGCACGCTCCGGCGGCGAGGAGCGCGACCAGGGTCGCCACGCGGCCGAGGCGGTCATGAGGATGGCGGCGCTGCGGGCACAGCTCGGCGCGAGCGGCTAGACTGGCGAGCCTCATGGCCAAGGTATGTCACAGCTGCGGGAAGGGTCCCTCGTTCGGCAACAGCCGCAGTCACTCGATGGTCGCCACCAAGCGCCGCTTCGATCCCAACCTGCAAAAGGTCAAGATCCTGATCGGCAAGGCGCCACGTCGTGTCTACGTCTGCACCCGTTGCCTGAAGGCCGGCAAGGTAACCAAGGCCCTCTGAGCAGTCTCCAAGACCGTCCCCGACAGGGGATAGTCTGTGTCGGCGAGGAGTGGCTTTTTGAGTGATACGAACCTAATCCGGTTCAGGGCGGCGGTAGCCGGCGCTCTGGCGCACCTGGAGTCCCGCCGCAAGGAGGTCAACGACCTGAACGTGTTCCCGGTCGCGGATGGGGACACGGGGGACAACATGGTGCTGACGTTGAAGGCCGTGCTCGAGGAGCTCGACCGTTTGCAGGCGGGCAATTCGGCCAAGACGATCGATGAGATCGGCAGGGAGGAGATCGTGCAGTCGGTCGCGCGGGCGGCCCTGCTGGGCGCCAGGGGCAACTCGGGGGTGATCCTCTCGCAGCTGATCAGGGGAGCTGCCGAGGAGCTTGTGAGCAGGCCCGGGCAGCTGATCGACGCGACCTTGATCGGAGCGGCCTTGGCCAAGGCGGCCGACAGGGCCTACGCGTCGGTGCGCGAACCGGCCGAGGGCACGATCCTGACGGTGGCGCGCGAGATGGCGCACGGGATCATGGCCGATGTGGCTCACAGCGAGGATGCGGGACGGCTCGGTCCCGGCACCGAGCCGCGCGAGCAGGATCTGGCGATCGCGAAGACCTTGGAGCGGGCGGTGCAGGCCGGCACCGACTCGGTCAAGCGCGGGCCCGACATGCTCGCGGCGCTGCGCGAAGCGGGCGTGGTGGACGCGGGCGGGCACGCGCTCACGGTGATCTTCGCGGGCGTCGTGGCGGCCTTGCGCGAGGAGGCGCCCCCCGAACTCGAGCACTACGCGCCGGCCAAGATCACCCACCCCGAGCACAGCTCTAGCACCTACCGCTATTGCACCAACTTCGCCGTCACCGGCGAGGGCCTACAGCCCTCGGGCTTCAGCGCCCAGTTGGAGCGGATCGGCGACTCGGTGCTCGTGGTGGGCGATCCGAGCACGCTCAAGGTGCACCTGCACACCGACGAGCCCGAGCGCGCCACGGCACTGTTCGAGGGGGTCGGCGAGGTGTCGCACCTGGACGTGGCCGACATGCGCGTCCAGGTCGCCGAGCGCGAGCAGCGCCTCGCCGAAGACGGCGCTTCTAGGGAGCCGCGGGGCGGGCAAAACGGCGATCGCGGCGACGGCTCGGACGGCGCGCGGGCGGGGCGGGTGCGCTGTGGCGCTCTGGCGGTCGTGAGCGGCGCCGGGCTCACCGAGATGTATCGCGAAATGGGGATCCACACGATCGATGGGGGCCCGACCCTCAATCCATCGACCTACGAGCTGTTGGCGGGCATCCACGAGGTGCCGGCGGAGGAGGTCGTGGTGCTGCCTGGGAGCGCCAACGTGGTGATGGCGGCCGAACGTGCGGCGGAATTGTCGGACAAGCAGGTGGTGGTCGTGGCGGCGACGACGCAGCAGAGCGGTCTGGCTGTGGCGGTTGCCTTGGAGAGCGACCGCGATGTGCATCAAAACGCGCAGGCCATGAACGAAGCGCTCGCGGCGCTTCGCACCGGCGCGGTCGCTCAGGCGGCGCGAGCGGACGCCCAGGGACGCTTCAGCGAGGGCGAGGCGGTCGGCTTCGTCGAAGAGCGGGTCGTCGCTTGGGGTGAGCCGCGCGAGACCTTGGCGGCGGTGCTGGTCGAGCTGTCCAGCAAGGCCGAGCTCGTCAGCGTGCTCGCGGGCGCGGGCGCGCCGCTTGAGTTGTCTGAGCTGGAGGGCATCATGGACGGTCATGTCGAGCTCGAGCTTCGCGACGGCGGCCAGCCCGCCTATTGGTGGCTGCTCGCCGCCGAGTAGCGCACAGGACTGGGCTCCCGTCGGCTTCGCGGCGGTGCAGCCTCTGAGCCGCGCTCAGATGCTGGCTGCACCGGTGCGCTGGCCCCGGCCGTCGCGCTTGGCCGAGCCGCTCGAGCACAGGTCCGCCAAGACCAGGGACGGGTTGGCGGCGCTTGGCTTGGAGACGATCGGCGACCTGCTCGAGCACATGCCCCGCGATAGGCGAGAGGCGCGCGCGATCGCCGAGCTGCGCCTGGACGAGCAGGCGACCGTGCTGGTTCAGGTCCGCTCGATCGCCACCCGCCAGGTTCGCCCCCGCTCGGGGACGAACCGTCGGGGGATGCGCGGGCTCGTCGAGGCGGTCGTGTTCGACGAGACGGGGTCGATGCGGGTCACTTTCTTCAACCAGCCTTGGCTCGCGACTCGCTACCCGGCGGGCACCAACCTCGTGTTGCACGGCAAGGCCGAGCGGGGTGGGCGCTTCAAGGTCTCCCATCACGCGCTCGGCTCCACTCAGCCTGGGTCGGCCGCGGGAGCGACGGGCCCGGTGTCCGTCGCCCACTATCCGGCCGCCGAGGGCGTCAGCTCCACCCAGATCTTGGCGCTCGTCCAAGAGCACGGCGATGCTTTCGGCGAGGTCGTGGAGCCGCTGGCCGCGCGGCTGCGCGTGGCCGAAGGCTTGCCCGGGCGCGCGGGCGCGCTTGCGGCCCTGCACTTCGGGGGCGGCGCCGACGCGAGCGAGCAGGGGCGCAGGCGGTTGGCTTTCGACGAGCTGCTGGTTGCCCAGCTCGTGTTCTTGACCCGTCGCGAGCGCCGCGCCGGACAGGCGCGCGCGATCGCGTTGCGTGAAGCGCCCAGTTTGAGCGCGCGCTGGTTGGCGCGGGGGCTGCCGTTCGAGCTGACCGGCGACCAGCGCACGGCGATCGCGCAGATCGAAGGAGAGCTGGCGGGCGAGCGTCCGATGCAGCGGCTCTTGATGGGGGAGGTCGGCAGCGGCAAGACCGTGGTCGCGCTGCACGCGATGCTGCGCGCCGTCGAGCACGGTGCTCAGGCGGCCCTGATGGCGCCAACCGAGACGCTCGCCGAACAGCACTTCGCGACCGTCCAGAAGCTGCTCGGCGACGAGTCGCTTGCGGTCGCGCTGTTGACGGGCTCGACGCCGGCGGCGCCGGCGCGCGGACACGCTCGCCAAGCTGCACAGCGGCGAGCTTCGCCTGGTGGTGGGCACGCATGCGTTGATCGAGCCCGACGTGCGCTTCCGCGCGCTGGCGGTGGCCGTGATCGACGAGCAGCACCGCTTCGGAGTGCGCCAACGAGCGGCGCTCGGCCAAAGCGGCTCGCCGGGCCAGGAGCCGGGACTCGACCGTGACCCGGGCTTGGAGGGCGGGGCGGACATCGCGCGGCGTCCCCACGAGCTGCACATGACGGCCACCCCGATCCCGCGCACGCTCGCGCTCGCTCGCTACGGGGATCTCGACCGGACGATGCTGCGCGAGTTGCCGCGCGAACGCAGGCCGATCGAGACGCGCATCGTGACGGGCGAGAGGGGTCGCGAGGAGGCCTATCGCCTGTTGCGCGACCAGCTCGCGCGCGGGCGCCAGGCCTATGTGGTGTGCCCGCTCGTGCAGGAGGACGAGGAGGAGTCAGGGGCGCAAGCCTCCCCGGGGGAGAACGGGCGTGGTGGCGGCACCGGGACGGGCGCGGGCGACTTGCGCGCGGCGAGCGCCGAGTTCGAGCGGCTGCGCACGGGGGAGCTGGAGGGCTTCGAGGTGGAGCTGTTGCACGGCCAGATGCGCCCGCGCGAGAAGCAGGCGGCGATGGAGGCCTTCGCGTCGGGGAGCGCCCAGGCTCTGGTTGCGACGACGGTGATCGAGGTGGGCGTGGACGTGCCCAACGCGACGGTCATGCTGGTGGAGAACGCCGAGCGCTTTGGCATCTCCCAGCTGCACCAGTTGCGCGGGCGCGTGGGGCGCGGCGAGCACGCTTCCACCTGCTTGCTGGCCGGCTCTGGCGACTCGCTTCGATTGCGCGCGCTGGCCGAGCACGGCGACGGTTTCAAGCTCGCCGAGATCGACTTGCGAATGCGCAAGGAGGGCGAGCTGGTCGGCACCAAGCAGTCCGGGATGGGACAGTTCAAGTTCGCGAGCCTTCCCGAGGACGGCGACCTGCTCGAGCAGGCGCGCAGGCGGGCGCGGGAGATCCTGGCGCTCGACCCTGAGCTGGGTGGTCCTTTGCACGGATTGCTGGGCGCCAAGCTGCACGAATCCTTCGGCGCCGACGCTCTGCGGCCGATTCCCGCGTGAGGGTGATCGCCGGGCGCCTGGGCGGTCGCCGCTTGCGGGCCCCAAAGGGCCGGGCGAAGACCAGGCCGACGTCAGATCGCGTGAAGGAGGCGCTGTTCTCGATGCTCGGTGAGGTCGGGGGCGCGGTTGTGCTGGATCTGTTCGCCGGTACGGGAGCGCTCGGCATCGAGGCACTCTCGCGCGGCGCGGAGCGCGCGCTTCTCGTCGAGCGCGACAGCGATGCGGTGGCGGCGATCAGGGCCAATCTGGACTCGCTGGGGCTCGATCAACCGGTTGCCGAGTTGTGGGTTGGGGATGCGCGCGGAGCGTTGCGCGCCGCACGCGAGGCCGGCGAAACGTACGATCTCGTGTTCGTGGATCCTCCGTACGATCGTGCGCGGGCGTGGGGGGGCGAGCTGGGGCGGCTGCTGCCGCCGGTTCTCGCCCCGGGCGCGCGCGTGGCGGTCGAGAGCGATCGGCGCGCGCCCGCCGAGCTGCCTTTCGCTGTGGCTCGCAGCAGACGCTATGGAGACACTACGATCACAATCCACGTCACAGAGGATCACGATGAGCGTTGAGATTCGCGGCGGAGCCGGTGAGCGGCGAGAAAGCGGGAGCCAGGATGAGCGTTGACAAGTCGATAGCCGTTTGCCCGGGATCCTACGATCCGATCACCAACGGGCACCTCGATGTGATCCGCCGGGCGGCTCAGCTGTATGACGAGGTGGTGGTGGCGGTCGTGAATCGCTCGGTGCGCAAGAACGAGACCTTGTTTGGCATCGAGGAGCGGATGGCGTTCATCGAAGCGGCGCTGTCGGACGAGCCGGGGGTGCGCGCTGAGCCGTTCAACACGCTCGTCGTCGACTTCGCCAGGCGGGTCGGGGCCAAGGCGATCGTCAAGGGATTGCGCGCGATCTCGGACTTCGAGTACGAGTTCGAGATGAACCAGCTCAACCGCCGCCAGGATCCGGAGATAGAGTCGGTATACCTAATGGCCTCGCCCCAATACAGCTTCCTGTCCTCCAGCGGCGTCAAGGAGCTCGCCACCTTTGGCGGGCGGATCGACGACTTGGTGCCGCCCCGGGTGGCGGAGCGCTTGCAGGAAGAGTTGCGACGTTGACGAACTTTGCTCACGTGAAGCCCATCTTGAGAGACGAATCTGGTCGTGTGTCGTGGTCTGCGGTGCTCCACGGAGGTGAGAGCTGATGGACGTGTTGGTCTTGATCGACAAGCTCGACGACTTGGTCCACAACGCCAAGCCGGTGCCCCTCACCGACCAGGTGAGGGTCGACAAGGAGGAGATCTACGACATCCTCGACCAGATGCGGGCCACGATCCCCGAGGAGATCAAGCAGGCTCGCTGGATCGTCAAGGAGCGCCAAGAGATGCTCGCCGAGGCCAAGAAGGAGGCCGAGCGGATCGTCAAGGAGGCCCGCGAGCGCCAGGAGAAGCTGCTCAGCGAGGAGGAGGTCACCAAGCAGGCCGAGCGCGCCGCCGAGGACATCGTGGAGGACGCCCAGGCCCGCGAGCGCGAGATCAGGCTTGGCGCCGAGGACTACGCGGATGAGATCTTGGGCACCCTGGAGGTCAACCTCTCGAAGTTCATCGCCGCCGTGCAGCGCGGGCGCGAGCGCTTGCAGGGCAAGGACGAGCCGGCCGAAGTCTCCTAGCGGACTTGTGAGCCCTAATATCCGGGAAGGCCATGCCGCATGCGGCATGGCCCCGGACCGTACATGTACGGTCCGGCCGGTCGGTGCATGCACCGACCGGAACAGCAAAACAATGGTTTTTGGGTAGGGTGCCCGCGGTGAGCTCGCCTCTGAAGCATCGAATGGAAGTCGCCAAGGTGTTCTTGGGCACCGGCATCCTCACGCCCGTGAGGCCCGATCGCGCGGTCAAGTCGATCGTCGCGCTGAAGCGCTGGGGACCGACGCCCGCGGCCGCCTACACAGGCTCCGCGGCCCGCTTCCCCGACCGTGAGGCTTTGGTGGACGAGCGGGGCACGCTCACATTCGAAGAGCTCCACCTGCGCACCAACGCGCTTGCCCGCGAAATGAGGGCCGCGGGCATCAAAGAAGGCGACGGTGTGGCGATCATGTGTCGCAACCACCGCGGTTTCATCGAGGCCACGGTTGCTTGCGCGAAGCTGGGGGCCTCGGCGCTGTATTTGAACACTGCCTTCGCGGGCCCCCAGATCACCGATGTGATGCGTCGCGAGGACCCGGTCGGTCTCGTCTATGACGCTGACTTCGCGAACCTCGTCGGCGAGGGCGGCGAGGGGCGCAAGCGCTTTGTCGCTTGGGCCGAGCCGGGCAGTGAGCCGGCGGACCCGCTGCTCGACGATTTGATCGCCAAAGGCAGCACCGCCGAGCTGAGCCCACCGGGCGAGCCGGGCCGCGTGGTGATCCTCACCTCCGGTACGACCGGCACCCCCAAGGGCGCGGCGCGCAAACAGCCGGACTCGGTTGAGCCGCTCGCGTCTCTGTTCTCGAAGATCCCGCTCAAGGCGCGCGAGCGGACCGTGATCGCCGCGCCGATGTTCCACTCGTGGGGCTTTGCCCACTTCACCCTGGCGCTGCCGCTGTCCTCGACGATCGTGTTGCGCCGGCGCTTCGACCCCGAGGAGACCTTGCGGGCGATCTCCCAGCACCGCGCCACCGCGCTGGCGGTTGTGCCGGTCATGCTGCAGCGCATCCTCGAGCTGCCACCGGAGACGATCGCCCAGTACGACACGAGCTGTTTGCAGATCATCGCCGCGAGCGGCTCCGCTTTGCCGGGCGAGCTGGCGACGCGCGTGATGGACACCTTCGGCGACGTGCTCTACAACCTGTACGGCTCCACCGAGGTTGCGTGGGCGACGATCGCCACGCCCGAGGATCTGCGCTCGGCGCCGGGCACCGCCGGCAAGCCGCCCCTGGGCACCGTCGTGAAGCTGCTCGACGAGCAGGGCCGGGAGGTCCCCCAGGGCGGCCGCGGGCGCATCTTCGCCGCGAACGAGATGGTCTTCGAGGGCTACACCGGTGGCGGTGGCAAGGAGATCATCGGCGGCTTGATGAGCACCGGGGACATGGGCCACATCGATTCCGCGGGGCGCCTGTTCGTGGACGGGCGCGACGACGAAATGATCGTCTCGGGCGGTGAGAATGTGTTTCCGCGTGAGGTCGAGGATCTGCTGGCCAATCACCAAGCCGTCGAAGAGGCGGCGGTGATCGGAGTCGAGGATGCCAAGTTCGGTCAGCGCCTGAAGGCGTTCGTCGTCGCGCGCGAGGGCTCGGACCTGGATGAGGAAGCGGTCAAGGAGTACGTCAAGCACAACCTCGCCCGCTACAAGGTGCCGCGCGAAGTCGTGTTCATGGATGAGTTGCCGCGCAACGCGACCGGCAAGGTGCTCAAGCGCGAGCTCTACCAGCCCGCCTGAGGGTGCCCTCCTCCTGAAGTCCCCCGGTCTGGGGTCCTTGTCCTTGGCGACCGGCCGTCGCGATCGGCCCTGCTCCAGAGGTCCTAATCTGGGAGGGTGCCCGCGGTGACGGACATTCTCGATCTTGGTGGCCTGCGCTTGAGCGCGGGGGAGGGTCGGCGCTTCGAGTTGGCGGTGCACGTCGACCCGATCGACCTTGGCGGTGAGACCTATCGGGTGCAGCCGAGCGCGATCCCGGTGCGTTTGGAGGTCTCGCGCATGATGGGCAACGGGTACGCGCTGCGATTGTCCTTCGCCGCGAATCGTGGTGGGGGTCTGCATGCGCTGCTTGCGCGAGGCGTCTCCGTCGATCGAACTCGACGCGCGCGAGGTGGACCGTCCCGGCGGCGGCGAGGAACTCTCCAGCCCCTACGTGCACGAGGAGCGGCTGGACCTGGCCGCGTGGGCGCGCGACGCGTTCGTCCTGGCGCTGCCCACGCAGGTGCTCTGTCGCGAGGACTGCGCCGGGCTGTGCCCCGTCTGCGCGGTGGACCTCAACGAGGCTGGACCCGAGCACGCGCACGAGCGCGGTCCCGATCCACGCTGGTCGAAGCTGAGCGAGCTCAAGCTCGAGGACTAGCGTGGCTGTCGCCCGCGGGGCGCTGGTGGGATGCGGGGGCGGGAGAGCTGGTGGGATGCGGGGCGGGAGATGTTGTATTGAAAATGCGAGTTCCTTACGGCATGAAATAGTTCAATCCTGGAAGGAATCGTAAATTTGATCTCACCAACTCCCCTCGCCTGACCTCACCCACCCCCTCCGCGCGTGCCTCGCTCGCGCGCAAACCCGGTGTGACCCCGCGTTTAGGCCTTCGCTCCTGGTAGCCTTCCCCGCCGATGGCAGTCCCCAAGAAAAAGCAGTCGCACAGTCGCACGGCCCTGCGCCGCGCCAACCACCGGATCGACGCGCCGGCTCTGAACGAGTGCCCGCGTTGCCACAGCCCCCGCCGTCCCCACCGGGTGTGCCCGGTGTGCGGCACCTATGCAGGTCGCGAGGTTGTGGCCCCCGAGGCGCACGACCACGACCACGATCACGACCACGACTGAGTCGCGGGTGAGCGGCGGTTCCGCTCAAGCCGAGCAGACAGTCGTGGCGGTCAACGCCAATGGTGCCGACCTGGGCGTCTCCGAGGTCGTGGTCGGCGTGCGCGAGGCCGCGCGCCAGGGCGCCCACGTCCTGCTGTTCGGGCCTGCCCGCGAGATCGAAGCGCTCGCGCCGCTCGGCCCCGGCGTGGAGGTCGTGGATGCGCCGCTGTCGATCGCCAAGAGCCCGGACCCGGCCCGCGCGGTCAGGGCGGCGCCCGACGCCTCGATAGTCCAGGCGGCCCGCGCCGTCGGCGAGGGTCGTGCCCACGCGCTCGTTTGCGCCGGCGGAACCGGGGCGGCCTTGGCGGCCGGGCTGTTCAACATCAAGCGCGCGCGCGGTATTCACCGCCCCGCGCTGGCGCTGCCGATCCCGGTCCCGCGGCTGGAGCACCCGGTGACCCTGCTCGACGTCGGCGCCTCCGTGCAGGCCCGGCCCGAGCATCTCGTCCAGTTCGCCTTCATGGGCGCCGCCTTCGCACGCACCGTCTTGGGGGTGGCCGAGCCGCGCGTCGCACTGCTCTCAAACGGAGAGGAGGCCGAGCGCGGCAGCGAGGTGGTGGTCGCGGCCGGCGCCCAGCTCGCCGCGCTCGCTCGCGATCGCAACCTGGAGTGGGTCGGCAACGTCGAGGGCAACGATCTCCTCAGCGGCGCCGCCGAGGTGATCGTGTGCGACGGCTTCACCGGCAACATCGCCCTCAAGCTGATCGAGGGCGTCTCGCAAACGGTGCTCGCCGCGGTTCGCGACGCGGCGCTCTCCTCACCACGCGGCAAGCTGGGCGGGATGTTGTTGCGTCCGAGCCTGCGTGCCTTTCGCGACCGCATCGACCCCGAAGCGCAGGGCGGCGCCTACCTGCTCGGGCTGCGGCGCCTGGCCGTGGTCCCGCACGGGCGCTTTGGCGCTCGCGGCTTTGCCCAAGCGATCTTGCGCGCGCAGCGCGGCGCCAGCGAAGACGTGGCCGGCGCCACCCACGCGGCGCTCGCCGCGGCCGGCGCGCTGCGAAGTGTCCCTGTGTCCGCCGATCCGGCTAGCCTCACGTCCGAATGACGCGCGAGGAGGTGTTCGTCCTGATACAGGCCCATCTGGCCGACGAGCTCGATTTGGACCCCGCCCAAATCGAGGATTCGACGCGCTTCAAGGAGGACCTCGCGGCCGACTCGCTGGACCTCTACACGCTCGTCCAAGAGCTCGAGGACAGCTACGGCGTGCGCATCCCCGAGGAGCGCGCCGCCGAGATCCTCACAGTGGGCCAGGCCGTGGACTTCGTCGTGGCAAACTCAGGCGACGATGTCTGAGCACACGGAGGGCTCGGTTGAGCTGTTGACCTCGCTGCTCGACGCGCTCCCCGAGGAGCCGGCGCGCCAAGTCTTCACGCACGCCTCCTGGACCGAGCGGCGCAGCGACTCCTACACGCGCCTGGCATTCCTGGGCGACAGCGTGCTCGGCCTGGCCGTCACCACCCACCTCTACCCGCGCCTGGAAGCCGAGCGCTTCGGAGCGGGCCGGCTCACCAAGATCCGCGCCCAAGCGGTCTCGGGGCGCTCCTGCAGGGCTGTCGCCGAACGGCTTGGAGTGGCAGAGCGCCTGCGCGCCGTGGCGCCCGAGAACGGCGAGGGCCGCCTGGTCGGGCTGCTGGAGACCGAGCGCGTGCTCGCCTCGGTCATCGAGGCCGTGATCGGCGCGTGCTATCTGCAGGTCGGCTACGAGCGCACCGCCGAGGCGGTCGTCCAAGCGTTCGCGCCCGAGATCGAGAACGCCTTGGAGCATCCCCTCGACTTCAAGTCGGCGCTGCAGGAGCAGCTGGCCAGGCGCGGCGAGACGATCGCCTATGAGGTCACCGACGAGCACGGGCCTCCGCACGACCGCACCTTCGTCGTCGTAGCCCTCGTGGACGGCCGTCCCATGGGCAAAGGGCGCGGGCGCAGCAAGAAGCACGCCGAGCAGCAGGCCGCCGGCGAGGCGCTGGAGAGTCTCGCCGCTGGAGGCGTGGAGGCCTGATGCACCTGAAGTCGCTCACCCTGAAGGGCTTCAAGTCCTTCCCCGACCGCACCAAGCTCGACTTCGGCCCGGGCGTCAGCGTCGTCGTCGGCCCCAACGGCTCGGGCAAGTCAAACGTCACCGATGCTTTGCTGTGGGCGATGGGTGAGCAATCGCCCCTGGCCGTGCGCGGCTCCTCTATGCAGGACGTCATCTTCGGTGGCGGTCGCGGCGTGCAGGCACGCAGCGCGGCCGAAGTCGAGCTGGTGCTCGACAACTCGGATGGCACCGTCGAGCTGCCCCTGTCTGAGATCTCGATAGTCCGCCGCCTCGATCGCTCGGGCGAGGGCGAGTATCGGCTCAACGGGGCACGCTGCCGCCTGGTTGACGTGATCGAGGTGCTCTCAGACACGGGCCTCGGCAAGGAGACCCATTCGGTCATCTCGCAAGGGCGCGTCGAGGCGATCGTGACCTCCAAGCCGCGCGATCGGCGCCTGCTGATCGAGGAGGCCGCCGGCCTGGGCAAGCACCGAAAGCGCCGTCGCCGTGCCCAGCTCAAGCTGGAGCGCACGCAAGAGAATCTCGATCGAGCGCTTGACGTAGAGCGCGAGGCGCGCACGCGCCTGCGTCCGCTCAAGCGCCAGGCCGAGGCCGCCGAGTTGCATGAGCGCCTGGAGCACCAGATGCTCCAGGCTCGCTATGAGCTGGCGCGCGAGGCGGTCAGGGCGCGCGGCGAAGAGCTGGCCCAGGCCGAGGAAGGGGTCCAGGCGGCACGCGCGGCGCGCGAGCAGATCGAGACGCGCCTGCGCGCCATCGTGGCGCGGCGCGCCGCGGCTGAGCAGGCGCTGGCCGAGCGCACAGAGCGCCACGACGCGATCGCCAAGCGTGCGTATGAGGCTCGCTCGGCGCGCGAGCGGTTGCAGATGCGCGGCGAGCAAGCAGCCGCGACGGCGGCCACCGTGGCCGCACGGGCCGGTCGCATCGAGATCGAGCTGGGAGCGCTCGAGCCGCAAGCCGCGGCGCAGGAGGGCAACCACGAGCAGGGCGCGCTCGAGCCGGCAGGGGCCGG
This sequence comes from uncultured Solirubrobacterales bacterium, assembly GCA_963753145.1. Classification (GTDB taxonomy): domain Bacteria; phylum Actinomycetota; class Thermoleophilia; order Solirubrobacterales; family Solirubrobacteraceae; genus Palsa-744. Next base: position 953,394 of record CAVWAX010000001.1, on the reverse strand, counting down.
CGAGCAAGGGGCACCCGAGTCGGCCCAGGCCGGCGAGGAGCGCGTGCAAGCGTTGCAGGCGGCGCTTGCCGAGCTCGAGAGCGAGCGCGAGGTCGAGCTCGAGCGCGAGATCGAGGGTCTGCGCGCCGAGCAGACCCAGGCAGCCGCGCGCGCCGAGGAGCTGAAGCTCGAGCTGCAGGGCGCGCGCGAGGCGCGCGAGCAGGCCGACAGCGCGGCGCAACGGGCGCGCTCGCAGATGCGCGAGGCCGAGACCGCCGCTGAGGCGGCGCGGCGCGAGGCCGCGCGTATCGGTGCCCAGCTTGCCGCCGCCAACCAATTCCTGCGCAGTCATGCGGGTGTAGCGAGCGCTTCAGGCACGTCGCCGCGCGCGCTCAGCGATGCACTCGAAGTCAAGCCCGGCTATGAGCTGGCGCTCGCCGCGGCGCTCGGCGGTCGCCTCGATGCCGCGCTCGTACGCGACATGGATGCAGCCAAGGCGCTGTTGGACCGTGCCGGCCAGGACGGCGCGGTCGCGCTGCTGGCAGGCGACGCGGCGGAGGAGGAGGGCTCGGGCTCACAGCTGACTGACGATGCGGTTGAGGGCGGCGAGGGCGAGGGTGGCGCTGCTGCACGGCCCGCGAGCGAAGCGGCCGGCGGGACCGACGCGGCGCGCTCCACCGGCGCAAGTGTCGGCGAGCCCCCCGCGCGAGAGGCCGTCGCGCTGACCGATCTGCTCTCCGGCGCGGGGTCTGCGGTCGAGCTGGCGCACCGCCTATTGGCCGATGCGTGGGTGGTCGAGGATCTTCAGCGCGTGCGCCCTGACTTCACCGGTATCGCCGCCACACGCGACGGACGCGTCCTGTTCGCGGGCTGGGGCGAGGTGCGCCAACTCGCCGCCGGCGGCTCCGAGAGGGTGCTGGCGCGGCGCAACGAACGCGACGGCTTGATCGGCGAGAGCGAGCGCGCGATCGCCGCCGAGCACGCCGCCCAAGCCGAGCTCGAGCAGACGCTGGAGCTGGTGCGTGGCGCAGAGCAGCAACGCGACAGCGCCGACAGTGCCTTGCGCGAGTCCGACCGGCGCCTGTCCGAGGCCGCCGAGCAACAGCGCAAGGCCGGCTGGCTGATCGAGCAGCGCCGAGCCGCGCCCGAGCAGGGCCCGCTCGCGGTCAAGCGGGCGCAGCTGGAGGGCGAGCTGGCCGCCGAGCGGCGCGCGCTTGAGCGTCGTCGCGCCGAGGAAGCCGAGCGCGCCGCGCGTATCGCGCGGCTGCGCGCCCAGCGAGAGGCCGACCTGCGCCTGGCGCCCTATGCCGAGCGACTGGCCGCCGCGTGCGCTGGCGCGTGCGAGGCGATGGAAGCGGTCATGGCGCAGGTGGAGGAGCTGCTGGCCCAGGACAAGGCGGCCGGCGAGCAGGTCTCGACCGAGCTGCGCGCGTGCGCCCAGGAGGAGGCGGAGATCCAGGCGGCGCTACGCACCGAGGGCGAGGCGGTGACCGGCGCCGAGGTGGCCGCCCAGCGTCTGCGAGACCAGGCCGCCGAGGCGATCGAGGAGCTGCGCGAGGTCTCAGCGCGCCTGGAGCTGCCTGCTCCGGACGCCACCGTCGGGCTCGATGGCGAGTCCGAGCAGCCCGATGGCGAGACCGAGCAAGTGGCGTCCGCGACGGAGCGACCCGACGCCGCGATCGAGCAGCCCGAGACGGTCGAGGTCGAGCCGCTGGGCGAAGAGCAAGAACAGGCCTTGCGTGCGCGTCTGGAGCGCTTGGCGCGACGCCGTGAGCAACTCGGCCCGGTCAACCCGCTGGCCGGCCAGGAGTACGCCGAGGCGATCGCCCATGTGGAGGAGCTGGAGGAGCGGCGCACCGACCTGGAGACCGCCTTGCGCGAGCTGAAGGCCGTGATCCGGGAAACCGATCGCCAGATACACGAGACGTTCAACGCAACCTTCGAGGCTGCCGCGCGCAACTTCGAGGAGCTCGTCGGCGACGTGTTTCCCGGCGGCAGCGGGCGGCTGCGCTTGGTCAAAGACGAGCAGGCTCCGCGCCCCGTACTGGGCGGCCAGCCCGCGCCGGGCGAGGAGGGGCAGGGCGACTCCGAGGCGGACGCCGAGCTGGAGGCCGAGGCCCACGAGCAGGAAGGGGAGGAGATGCTGGGCGTGGAGATCGAGATCACCCCGGCCGGCAAGTCCACCAAGCGCCTCTCGCTGCTCTCCGGTGGCGAGAAGTCGATGACCGCGCTGGCCTTCATGTTCTCGGTGTTCCTCGCGCGGCCCTGTCCCTTCTACGTGCTGGACGAGGTCGAGGCTGCGCTCGACGATCTCAACCTCGACCGTTTCCTGACGCTGTTGCGCCGCTACGCGGGTCGTGCCCAGTTCATCGTGATCACCCACCAGAAGCGCACGATGGAGGCCGCCGACTGGCTGTATGGCGTCTCGATGGCCGACAACGGCGTATCGAAGGTGCTCTCGCGGCGCTTGCCCAAAGAAGAGGCCCAGGTCGCGCCGGTGGAGCGAGAGGCGCGCATCGCCGCCGTCGAGGAGAGCCCGGTCGCGGCTGTCGAGGGCGAGCCGCACATAGCGCCCGTCGCGTAAATGCCACGAGATTGGTCTGAGCTGTTCGTGGGCGTCGGGCCCCCGCGGGAGTCGAGCGAGGCTTCGCCCGAGCAGGGTGGCGAGCGTCGCCGGGGCCTGTTCAAGCGCCTGCGCGAAAACCTGTCGAAGACTCGCCAAGCGCTCGGCTCGGAGATCCAGGCGACGCTGTTCACCACGCTCGACGAGCACACCTGGGAGCGCCTCGAGGAGGCCTTGATCATGGCCGACGTCGGGGCGTCCACCACCGCGGCGGTCGTCGAGCAGCTGGAGCGCGAAGCGAGCGAAGACCGTCTGACGAGTGGACCCGAGCTCTCGGAGCGGTTGATCGAGTTGCTCGCGCAAGCGGCTCGCAGCGAGGACGATCGCATCGACATCAGCGCCAAGCCGACCGTGATCATGGCCGTCGGCGTCAACGGCACCGGCAAGACCACCACGATCGGCAAGCTCGCCTGGCATCTGCGCAAGGAGCTCGGGGTGAGTGTGCTGCTCGGCTCGGCCGACACGTTCAGGGCAGCGGCCACCGAGCAATTGGAAGGGTGGGCCAAGCGGGCGCAGTGTGAGATCGTGACCGGACCAGAGGGCTGCGATCCCGGGTCGGTGGCATTCGAGGCCGTGGCCCAAGCGCGCGCCAAGCAGATCGATGTCGTGATCGTGGATACCGCCGGGCGTTTGCACACCCAAGACGATCTGATGGACGAGCTGGCCAAGGTTCGTCGAGTGCTCGAGCGACAGCTCGAGGGAGCCCCGCACGAGACCCTGCTCACCGTCGATGCGACCACTGGCCAGAATGGCTTGCGCCAAGCGCGCATGTTTGCGCAGGCGGCCGGCGTCAGCGGCATAGTGCTCACCAAGCTCGACGGCACCGCACGCGGAGGCATCGCGCTCGCGATCGCCCGCGAGCTGGGGTTGCCCGTCAAGCTGATCGGGATCGGCGAGCAGCTCGAGGACCTGCGGCCGTTCGACGCCGACGATTTCGCCCGGGCCTTGGTGGCCGAGGCATAATCAAAGGATGGGCGCTTGGATCCTATGGTTGCTGGCGGCTTGCGCGCTCGGTGTCGGCGAGATGCACCAGGGGGGCTTCTACCTGGCTCCATTTGCGCTTGGCGCCGCGCTTGCCGCCGCCGTCAGCTTGGCCGGCGTTGGCGTTCTGCTCGCGACCGTCGTGTTCCTGCTCGCCTCGGGCATCGTGTTCGCGACGCTGCGCCCCGTGGCGCGGCGTCATCGGCGCATGCCGCCCTCGATCCGCACCGGCGCCGCGGCGCTGATCGGTCGCCGCGCCATAGTGCTCGAGCGGATCGCCAACGACGAGGGTGTCGGCTGCGTGAAGATCGACGGCGAGGTGTGGACGGCGCGCAGCTTCGACGAAGACCAGGTGTTCGATCCGGGCGAACGCGTCGAAGTCGTCGAAATCAGGGGCGCCACGGCGCTCGTCATGCATTGAGACGGTCGCTGGCGCTTCGCGAGGCGGCGTCCTCGACCACTCATGTGCGAAGCACATTTCGCGGTCTGCGTCCTAGCCTCGCTCGACCATCGACCGTCTCACGTCAAGGATGAGTCAAAATAGAGTCTCCCTGACCACTCGAACGAAAGCGAGGCGACTCCCATGGTCGCTTTGATCGTCGTAGGCGCCTTCCTGTTGTTCTTGCTGTTCGCCGCGGCGCGCACCATCCGCGTGATCCCTCAGGCCCGTGCCGGCGTGGTCGAGCGTCTCGGTCGCTACAGCAGAACGCTCGAGCCGGGCCTGACGATCGTCACGCCGTTCATCGACCGGGTCAAGCCGCTCGTCGATCTGCGCGAGCAGGTCGTGAACTTCGCGCCCCAGTCGGTCATCACCGAAGACAATGTGGTCGTGGCGATCGAAACGGTGCTCTACTTCACGATCACCGATCCACGCTCGGCGACCTATGAAGTAGCCAACCCGCTGCAGGCGATCGAGCAGCTGACGGTGACCACGCTGCGCAACGTGATCGGCGGGCTCACCCTGGAGGCTACGTTGACCGCTCGCGAGAACGTGAACGCCGAGCTGCGCACCGTGCTCGACGAGGCGACCGGCAAGTGGGGGATACGCATCAACCGCGTCGAGATCAAGTCGGTCGATCCGCCGCAAGACATCCGCACGGCGATGGAGAAGCAGATGCGCGCCGAGCGCGACCGTCGCGCCGCGATCCTGCAGGCCGAAGGCGAGAAGCAGGCCCAGATCCTGACCGCCGAGGGCGCCAAGCAGGCCGCGGTCCTGCAGGCCGAAGGCGAGAAGCAGGCCGCCGTGCTGCGGGCCGAGGGCGAAGCGAAGGCGATCGACACGGTCTTCAGCGCGATCCACGAGGGCAAGCCCTCGCGCGAGCTGCTCAGCTACGAATACCTCCAGATGCTTCCGCAACTGGCCGAAGGCGACTCCAACAAGGTGTTCGTGATCCCCTCCGAGTTCGCCGAGGCGTTCGGCGGCATCGGCGAGGCCATAGCCCGGCGCGGCGAGCAGCGCCTGGCGCCGCGCGACCAGGACTAAGGCCTACAACTGGCGGCCCGCGCCGCCTGCGAGAATGACCCCAATGTTCGATTCGCTTGCGGAGAAGCTCCAGGCCACCTTGGACGATGTGCGCCAGCGCGGCACGCTGACCGACGGCGACATCGAGCAGGCGCTGCGCGAGATCCGACTCGCCCTGCTCGAGGCCGACGTCAACTTCAAGGTCGTCAAGCGCTTCACGGCCGATGTGAAGGAGCGCTGCGCGGGCGCGGACATCGTCGGCAAGCTCAACCCCGGCCAGCAGGTGGTGAAGATCGTCGCCGAGGAGCTCACCCAATTGATGGGAGGCCCGCCCGCCGGCGCCGACGAGGAGGGGGCAGAGCACGAGCCTGCCGCACTGCGCTTCGCGCCGAGCCCGCCAACCGTGATCTTGATGGCGGGCCTGCAGGGTTCGGGCAAGACGACCGCCTCGGCCAAGCTCGCGCGCTACCTGCGCGAGGAGCACTCCTCCTCGGTCGCTCTGGCCGCGTGTGACGTGTATCGCCCGGCCGCCGTCGAGCAGCTCGTGAAGGTCGGCGCTCAGGCCGGCGCCGCCGTGTACGAGCAAGGCACAGATCGCGACCCGGTTGACATCGCCGCGTGGGCCTTGGAGCGGGCCAAGCAGGAGGGCAAGGACGTATTGATCGTCGACACGAGCGGCCGCCTGCACGTTGACGAGGTCTTGATGGCCGAGCTGGTCAAGATCCGCGACGCGGTGCAGCCCACAGACGTGCTGCTCGTCGTCGACGCGATGACCGGCCAGGACGCCGTCAACGTGGCCGAGCAGTTCGCCGAGGCGGTCCAGTTCGACGGCGTGATCATGAGCAAGCTCGACGGCGACGCTCGCGGCGGCGCCGCGCTTTCGGTCAACGCGGTCACCGGCAAGCCGATCCTGTTCGCCTCCACGGGAGAGAAGCTGGATCGCTTCGAGCGCTTCCACCCCGACCGCATCGCCCAGCGGATACTCGGCATGGGCGACGTCATGAGCTTGATCGAGACCGCCGAGCGCCAGTTCGACGAGGCGCAGGCGGCCGAGCTGGAGCGAAAGCTGCGGCGCAACGAGTTCGGGCTCGACGACTTCCTCGATCAGCTCAAGACGATCCGTCGCATGGGCCCGCTCGCAAACGTGCTCGGCATGATTCCCGGTTTTGCCGGAGCCCAGCTCAAAGGGATGAAGATCGACGAGCGCGAGCTGGATCGCGTGCAGGCGATCATCCTCTCGATGACCCCCGAGGAGCGCACGCGCCCCGAGCTGATCAAGGGTTCGCGCCGGCTGCGCATCGCACGCGGCTCGGGCACGAACGTGCAGCAGGTCAACCAGCTCGTCAAGCAGTTCGGCCAGATGCGCAAGATGATGCGCGGCATGACCCGCGGCAAGATGCCTGACATCGGCGCGCTGATGAGGCAGGCCAGGTGAGTCTCCACTCTCGGAACAGCGGTCGTTGCTCGGTCAGCTAAGCTACTTGGCTCAATAGCGTCGCTTCAGAGAGGACAAAGTGTCGGTAAGGCTAAGGCTCACGCGCGTGGGCGCAAAGAAGAACCCTATTTGGCGTGTCGTCGTCGCCGACCAGCGCTCGCCCCGCGATGGGCGCGTGATCGAGACGATCGGCCACTACAACGCCCAAACCAACCCCTCGACGATCGTGATCGACGAGGAGCGAGCCAAAAGCTGGCTGGCCAGGGGCGCCCAACCGTCCAACACGGTTGCCAAGCTGCTCCGAATCCAAGGCATCTCCTAGCGCGCTGACAGGCGAGTCGATGTCTGGCGAGGTCATGAGGGAGCTGCTCGAGTATCTCGCCCAAGGCTTGGTCGACCGCCCCGAAGAGGTGTCGGTCGAGCAGTTCGAGGAGGACGACGGCACTGTCGTGCTCGAGCTGTGCGTGGCTGACGACGATTACGGCAAGGTGATCGGTCGCGGCGGACGGACCGCACAGGCTTTGCGCACCGTCGTGAAGGCCGCGGCGGTCAACGAGAAGCGCCGCGTGCTCCTCGACATCGTCGATTGAGGCGCCCGCATTGGGCGCAAAGGACGATCAGCGCGCGCCTCTGGCGGCCGGTCGGGTGGGTCGCGCTCACGGCTTGGACGGAAGCTTCTACGTGACCGCGCCCAAGCCCCGCCTGCTGGCGCTCGGCGCGCTGGTGAAGGTCGGCGGTCGCGAGGTCGAGATCGTCAGGCGCGCGGGCACCGACGAGCATCCGTTGATACGTCTAAAGGGAACCGAGGGCCGCGATGCGGCCGAGGCGTTGCGCGGAGCGGAGCTGACGGTCGATCTTGAGCGGGCGCCCGAGCTGCAGGCGGGCGAATGGTGGGCCGGCGAACTGGAGGGGTGCGAGGTGATCGACGGGGAGCGTCGCGTCGGCACCGTGCTCCGCCTGGTCGAGCTGCCCTCCTGCGAGGCCCTCGAAGTGCGATTGGAGCCGGCTCGCCCGGTGGAAGACGGGGGCGAGGACTCCGTGCTCTTGGTCCCGATGGTCGGTGACGCGATCCGTGGCGTCGATCCCGCCGCGCGGCGCATCGACGTCGATATGGGCTTCCTGGAGGAGCTGTTGTGAGGCGCACGGGCGGCCGGGGGAGGGGGTACGACGATGGACATTGACGTCTTCACGCTGTTTCCCGAGTGGTTTGACTGGTTTGTGAACCAGCGCCACGTGCGCAATGTGCTCGACGCCGGTTCGCGGCTCAGCTGCGTCAACCCTCGTGATCACACCCCGCTCGGCGCCGGTCAGGTTGACGACACGCCCTGCGGCGGGGGCGCCGGCATGGTGTTGCGCGTTGACGTGCTCGACGCCGCGCTCAGCGCCCACTACGGGATCGACGCGACCAAAGTCCGCGACGATCGTCGCGTGATCGCGCTCACCCCCGGCGGGCGTGCACTGGACGAGCAGTATGTGCGAGAGCTCGCCGCCGAGCCCGCGCTGACGTTGCTGTGCGGGCGCTACGAGGGCTTTGACGAGCGCATCGTCGAGCACTTCGCGAGCGACACGCTCTCGATCGGGCGCTACGTGCTCTCCGGTGGAGAGCTCGCGGCGATGGTGGTCTGCGACGCCGTCATGCGCAAGCTGCCGGGAGCGCTCGGTCACGCCGACTCGGCGGTGGAGGAGTCCTTCAGCGAGGTCTTGGATGGCGATCCCGAGTATCCGCACTACACGCGACCGGTCGAGTACCGCGGTTGGCGCGTACCCGAGGTGCTGCTCTCGGGCCACCACGGGCACATCCGCGAGTGGCGCCTGCAGCAGAGTCGCGAGCGCGGCGCCCGAGACGCCTAGAGAGTCGCAACCTCTTCGCCCGGGCGCACGGGGGTGCGTGCCGAGACCGTCGTGCCATCGCTCAGGACCTATCCCTACAGGGGCTTGCGGGCCTACCGGGATGGTCGTTGGGTGGCTGCCTGCGCTTGTGTGTGCGCCGTTCGCTACCATTCGCGGTCGCGTCGGTGCGGGTGGCCAGTTTCCGCTCACACGACGCCTTCTTCTTATGAGCACAGTCATCGAAAGCATCGAGCGTGCGCAACTGCGCCGCGTCCCCGACTTCGCGCCTGGCGATCGCGTCAAGGTGCACTTCCAGGTGATCGAGGGCACGCGTCGGCGCATCCAGGTGTTCGAGGGAGTCGTGATCAAGCGCCAGGGCCACGGTGCGCGCGAGACCTTCACGGTGCGCAAGCAGTCGTTCGGCGTCGGCGTCGAGCGTATGTTCCCGCTCCACTCGCCGAAGATCGAGCGCATCGAGGTGTCAGCTCGCGGCGATGTGCGCCGAGCAAAGCTCTACTACCTGCGCGACCGCGTCGGCAAGCGTGCGCGTGTGCGCGAGCGTCGCTACACCGGTCCCGAGCAGGCCGTCGAATCGGGGCTGCTGTATGGCACCGAAGAGGCCACCGACGCCGAGGGCGCGACCGCCACGGACACCCTCTCGGAGGCGCCCGGCGCGGATGCCGTGGCCGGGGAGAGCGATGGCGTACAGGAGGCCCAGGACGCGACCGGCGCAACTGGTGCGGAGGAGCCCAGCGAGCAGGCCGGCGGCGATCAGGACGCGGGCGGACAGGCATCTGCCGAGGCGCAGGCCCCCGAGGGCCAGGGCGCGGACACGCAGGCCGTCGCGGAGCCGGCGGGCGCGGACGTGGACGGCGCGGGCGAGTCTGCTCCCTCTGATGCCGGCACCGGCGAAGCCGACGACTCGGCGGCGTGAGCGCCGAGTCCGCCTCGGAGGTGCCCAAGTCCAAGACCAACTCGATCGTAGAGTTGATCGTGATCGTGCTGGTGGCGATCGGTTTGGCGCTCGCGATCCAAGCCTGGATCGTCAAGCCTTACAAGATTCCAAGCGGATCCATGGAACCGACCTTGCAGGTGGGCCAGCGCGTGCTCGTGGATCGCGTCGGCATGCATTTCAGCGGACCGAAAATCGGCGAGATCGTCGTGTTCCATCCGCCCAAGGACGCCGAACAGCAGATTTGCGGCCCCCAGCCACACATGGTCACGCCCGGCGGCGCGGCGTGCGATTCCCCCGAGCCCCAGGAGGCGAGCGTCAACTTCATCAAGCGCATCGTGGCCGGCCCGGGAGACACTCTCTACATCAAGGAAGGCCACGCCTACGTCAACGGCAAGCGCGAGAAAGACTCCTACATCAATCCGTGCGAAGGCGGCTCGGAGTGCAACTTCCCCAAGCCGATCAAGATTCCCGCCGGTCATTGGTTCATGATGGGTGACAATCGTGGCGAGTCCGACGACAGCAGGTTCTGGGGACCTGTCCCCACAAGTTGGATCATCGGTGGAGCCTTTGCCACCTACTGGCCTCCCGACCGCATCGGCTTCCTCTAGCCTTCCCACCGCGAGCGGTGCCGCCCAGACCAAGCGTCCCTCCTCCCGCGCGCCTTACTCCAAGCGCGTCGCCCGCCGGCGCGCACGTCGCAAAAGCGGCCAGCGCCTGTTCGCCTTCGATCGAGCCCTCGGTGTGCGACTGGTCGCAGGCGCGGACGAGGCCGGTCGCGGCTGCCTCGCCGGTCCGCTCGTCGCCGCCGGCGTGCTGTTCGACTACGAGCGCCTCACCACCCGCGAGCTTCGCGCTCTCGCCAGCCTGAACGACTCCAAGCAACACAAGGCCGAGGCCCGCGAGGAGCTCTATCCGCTCGTTCTGAGCACCGCCTCGCGTGTCACGGTGGTGTCCCGCTGCGTCCAGGGGATCGACTCACGTGGTCTTCACAAGACCAACCTGGCCGCGCTGCGCGACGCGATCCGCGGCGTCACCAGCGGGATCGCCGAGGAGGTGATCTGTCTGACCGACGGCTTCGCCGTACCCGAGTTCGAGCGCCCACATCGCCCCGTCGTCGGCGGCGATGCCACCAGCGCCGCGATCGCCGCGGCGTCGATTGTCGCCAAGGTCACACGCGACCGCTACATGCACCACGCCGACGAGCTCCATCCAGGCTGGAGCTTCGCCGAACACGTCGGCTACTCAACCCCCGTCCACCGCGAAGCAATCGAACGACAAGGCGTCTCGCCGTTGCACCGCATGTCCTTCCAGTCGCTCGCCTACGAGCAGCTGGCGCTTTAGATCGAGTGCGCTACCAAGCCCCCTCGATGTGATCTAGGCGTAGGAGGCGGTCTGCGCCGTCTACTACCACGCCGATTGCGTCGAAGCGGATCGTGTGGGCCTTGGGGCGGGCCGCGGTGTTCTCGTACAGCCACGCGCACGCGAGGCGCTTCAGGCGTGTGCGTTGGCTGAACTTGAGCCATGCCAGCGGCTGCTCCTCGGGGCACAGGCCGCGGCGACGGTTGCTCGCGCGGCGCGTCTTGACCTCGGCGAACACCAACACGCGCTTGTCGAACGCGATCAAGTCGATCTCGCCGTAGCGGGTCCTCACGTTGCGCGCCACGATCACGAAGCCGAGCCGCCGAAAATGCGCGACGGCGAGATCCTCGCCTAGCGTGCCCAACGCGCGCCGACTGTCGCGTGGCACGGGTGCTCCGGGCGGATTTGGGGGTGGTCCAGCCGACGGCATTCTCCGACCGTAGAGCCAAAAATGTGACGAAAGACGCGCAAATGTGCCGATTTGCAGGCACGTTTGCCGGGAAAGACGCGGGTCCAGCGGGCGGCGCCGGTACTTCGCGGTGGCGGCGCCCAAGCTGGGGATATCCTGGCGTCCCCCGCTCACACCCGTACGGTGTGGCAAGGCCCTACAGCCCGTGCGCGACTCCTCCGACCATCCCCATCCAGCAAGCGACTCCGCGCCGCCCCGCCGCACAGAACCCGCCGGCGCGGGCGCCCCGTCTGCCGCCGAGGCGCTGCATCCGGTCGCGACCCCTGGCGGCCTTGCGTCCAGTGCCGATCCCCAACCCACTGCCACGCCAGCCGGCCGGGTCAACCGTCCCGACGGCAAGCGTTTCGGGATCGACGGCGTCAGCGGCTTCATGGGTATGCGCTGGGACAGCCCGGACACCGTTCGGCTCACGATCCGCCCGGAGCTGATCAACGCCGGAGGTCTGCTCTCGGGCGTCGTCACCTACGCCCTCGTTGACTACTGCATGGGCTCGACCCTGTGGCCGCACACCGGCGAGCAGGAGCGCATCGCGACGCTCAACATCTCGATCAACTACGTCCAGACCGCCACCGAGGGCGAGATCGTGTGCACCACCGAGCTCGATCGACGCAACCGCACCAACGCGGTCCTGCGCAGCGAGGTGCGCCACGAGGACGGTCGCCTGCTGGTCAGCGCGATCGGCAGCTACGCGATCTTCCCCCATCGCCCGCGGCCCCGCCCCGCCTGAGCCGGCAGGCACGCGTGTCGCCCACAGCCGATAGTCCGCACCCGCCCGGCTCAGCTGCTCCGCGTGTGTCCGGCTCAGCTGCGCCGCGTGTGTCTGGGGTCGCTCGCACCCCGAGCGTGCTCACGATCGCCGGCTCGGACTCGGGTGGGGGCGCCGGCATCCAGGCCGACCTCAAGGCATTCGCCCGCTGTGGAGTCCACGGCACGAGCGCGATCACCGCTATCACCGCCCAAAACACGGTCGGTGTGCAGGCGATACACGCTGTCCCGCCCGACACCGTGATCGCCCAGATTCGCTCGGTCTTGGCCGACATCGAGCCCGACGCCGTCAAGATCGGCATGCTCGGCTCCGCGCCGACCGTTCACGCCGTCGCCACCGCCTTGGCGGAGCTGCCCCGCGAGACCCCCGTCGTCCTCGACCCCGTAATGGTCAGCGAGTCAGGCGCTCGCCTGCTCGACGCCGACGCCGAGAGTGCGCTGATCGCCGAAATCCTGCCACGAGCGACCGTCCTTACGCCCAACCTCCCCGAGGCGAGCGCCTTGGTCGGGTCCCTCCCGATCGCCGCCGTCTCCGACTCCGAGCCGGATCGAGCGCCCGCATCCGAGCCGGACCAGGCGCCCGCGTTCGAGCCGGATCGAGCGCGCGCCTTCGAGGCCGATCGAGCCCCCGCGCTGGCCCGCGCCCTGCTCGAGCTGGGTCCCCAGATCGTCGTCCTCACAGGCGGCCACTGCGAGCAGGCCACTGACCTGTTCCTTGACGCGCGCGAGCCCGATCGCATCGTCAGCATCCCCGGCAGGCGCCATCCCGACGGAGCCGCCCACGGCTCCGGATGCACCCACTCCTCGGTCCTAGCGGCCCAATTGGCGCTCGGGCGCGCCCCGCTGCAGGCCGCATTCGCCGCGCGCGCCCTGACCGGCGAGGCTGTCGCACAGGGCCTGCGCGATGTCGGCCAGGGTCCCGGACCGGTCGACGCGATCGGCCTCGCGCGCGTGCGCGCCCGGCTCGGTTTGTCATAATCGCGGCCATGAGGCTGTTGCGCGTCAAGCCCGGTCATGGCGAGGTCTTGCTGGCCGAGGGTGACGTGCAGGTGCCCGAGCAACACGCCGAGCTGCTGCGCGCGTTTCGAAGCGAGCTGGACGCCGGCATGTGGGCCGCCGTCCCCACCTCAAGCGAGGCCGGCCGGCGCGAAGCTGAGCTCGTCCGCAGCTTCGAGGAGGTTCCGCCCAGCGCCGAGCGTGTGATCTTCTTCCCCAGGGCCGCGGGCGGCAGTTGATGTGCCCGCTCCCCCCAGCCTGAGGCCCGCTTCGTGCTCGCGTTCGGAACACTCGCGATCGTTCTCCTCGCGCTGCTCTCCGGGCTAGCCCTGCAGCGCGCACGGCGCAGCCCCCTGCCGGCGGCGTTGCGCTCGCTACCCGATCGTCTGCGCGAGCATGAGGCCCTAGCGCTCACTGACTACGACCCCGGGCGTGAGCTGCGCGCCGAGCAGCGCGCACGCGAGCTGTTGCGTTCGTGTGTCAACGAAGAGGAGTTCGCGATGTACCGCGAGCTCGGCTTCATGCGCGTCTGGGGCGCCCCGTCCCAGAGCCCCAGCCCCACTGAGACCTACGCCTACCTCATCTACCCCCACAAGCCGATCCTCGCCTACCGGTCCCACGACGCTCGCATCGTGGGCGAGTACTGCGTCGAGTTCCCCGACCACACCCGCCCCTACGGCAGCCCCAGACTGCCCGACTCCGACGACGTGCTCGCCAAGTGGATCAGGCTGACCGCCGACGAGCAGGGTCTCATCGCCCAAGCCAACATGCACCTGCCCGGTCGCCAGATCCGCATCGCCAAGGCCCGCCGCGACCTGGCCCGCCTGGCGCTCTGGGAACGCGAGCGCCACCGCTCGCGCACGCGAACGCCCCCACGCGTCGGTAGTGTTCTCGCGCTGTGAGCGACGCTCCCGCATTCGACCTCAAGCACCGCTCGCGCGCTCTCATCGAGGGCCCCGAGCGCGCCGCCGCGCGCGCCTACCTGCACGGGATCGGCTACACCGCCGAGGACCTCGCCAAGCCGATCGTCGGCGTCGCCCACTCCTGGATCGAGACGATGCCGTGCAACTTCAACAACCGCATTCTCGCCGCCAAGGTCAAGGAGGGCATCCGCGCCGCCGGCGGCACGCCGATGGAGCTCAACACGATCGCGATCTCCGACGGCATCACGATGGGCACCGCCGGGATGCGCGCCTCGCTGGTCTCGCGCGAGCTCGTCGCCGACTCGATCGAGCTCGTCGCCTCGGCTCACGCCTTTGACGCGCTGGTCGTCATCACCGGCTGCGACAAGACGATCCCCGGCGCCGTGATGGCGCTCGCCCGCTTGGACATCCCCGGCCTGATGCTCTACGGCGGCTCGATTCGGCCCGGGCACTTCAAAGGCGTAGACGTCACGATCCAGCAGGTCTTCGAGGCGGTCGGCGAGTTCGCGGCCGGCAAGATCACAGAACAGGAGCTGCACGAGCTGGAGCAGGCCGCCTCGCCCGGCGCCGGCGCCTGTGGCGGCCAGTTCACCGCCAACACGATGGCGATGGCCTTCGAGGTGCTCGGCATCTCGCCGGCGGGATCGGCGATGGTGCCGGCCGAGGACGGGCGCAAGCTGGCCGTCGCGAGCGAATGCGGCGAACTGGTGATGGACGTGCTGCGACGGGGCCTGCGGCCGAGCGAGGTGATGAGCAAGCCGGCGCTCGAGAACGCGATAGCGGCGGGCGCGATGAGCGGTGGCTCGACCAACATCGTGCTGCACCTGCTGGCGGTGGCGCGCGAACTGGGCGTTCCGCTCTCTATCGAGGAGTTCGACCGCATCTCCGAGGCCACGCCGCTGCTGTGCGACCTGCAGCCGGGCGGCAAGTATGTAGCGACCGATCTGTATGAGGCGGGCGGTGTGCCACTGGTGATCCGCCGTCTGCAGGAAGTCGGCGCCCTGCGGCGCGCGGCGATCACCGTCACCGGCAAGACGATCGGCGAGATCGCCGACTCGGCGCAGGAGACCCCGGGCCAGCCGGTCGTAAGGCCCGTCTCCGATCCGATCAAGCCCACAGGCGGCTTTGCGATCCTGCGCGGCAACGTCGCGCCCGACGGCTGCGTGGTCAAGCTGGCCGGGCACGAGCGCCGCCGCCACGTCGGGCCGGCCCGCGTGTTCGAGGGCGAGGAGGCCGCGATGGCGGCGGTGCTCGCTCACGAGATCGAGGCGGGCGACGTGGTTGTAATCCGCGGCGAGGGTCCCGCCGGGGGGCCCGGCATGCGCGAGATGCTCGCTGTCACCGCCGCGATCGTCGGCGAGGGCCTGGGGGAGAGCGTCGCGCTGATCACCGACGGACGCTTCTCAGGCGCTACGCACGGCTTCATGGCTGGGCACGTCGCGCCGGAGGCGGTGCGCGGGGGTCCGATCGCGCGCCCTCTCAGACGGCGACGAGATCACGATCGACGTGGACGAGCGACGGATCGACGTGGCGCTCGAGCGACGATCAGATCGCACAGCGGATCGCCGCCTATGCGCAACCCGAGCGCGCGGACGATCACGTGGATGTGGCAGTCCGCAAGTACGCGAAGCTCGTCGGCTCAGCCGCCGAAGGCGCCGTCACCAGCTGACCCACTTGACCAGCGGCGGCGCGCCTCCGCGCAGAGCGCCCGCAGCCGTCGCTGTAGGCGTCCGCGGCTGTCCTACGAGCGGGGCCTGCTCCTCAGACGCGCTCGGGCAGCGCCGGCTCCTCGGCGATGAACTCCCCGAGCAGCTCGTTGAACGCTGCCGGGCGCTCCAACATCGCCATATGTCCCGTCCCCTCGAAGACGACCTTGCGCGAGTTTCCGATCAACCGCTCGAACATATCCGCGTCCTCGACGGGGATCACCATGTCTTCGGCGCCCCACACGATCAACGTCGGGCAAGCGATCTCGGGCAGGCGCTCGGCGATCGGATAGTCGATGTTCGCGCGCAGGGCCTGCATGAAGCCCGGCTTGCCCGCGCCCCGCAACTGCTCGGCCGCCAGAGCAGCCGGCAAGCGACTCGGATGGCGCGTCACCGTTCCGAGCGTCATGTTGCGCAGCCCCGGCCTGCGCGTGATCCAATCCGAGCGAGCCGCCGTCCAGCCCGTGTAGGCGGCGAGCATCGGGGCCAAGCGCCGCAAATACGGTTCCACGCGTTCGACGCGGCGATGGCGATACGTGCTGATGCCGGCCGCCGATACGAGCACCAGGCGCTCCACCCGCTGCGGAAAGGCGATCGCAAGCTCCGCCGAGACGAAGCCGCCCATCGAGTTGCCCACGACCGTCGCCGCGCTGACCCCAAGCGCGTCGCACAAGCCGTCCAAGATGCGCGCGTACTCGGAGATCGTGATCGGCGCCCTCGGCATCGGCGAGTGACCGAAGCCCGGCAGGTCCATCGCGATCACGCGGTGCTCGCGCGCGAACGCGGGCAGCTGCTCGAGCCAGTTCGGCCAGGAGCCTGACAGCCCGTGCACGAACAAGAGCGGATCGCCCTCGCCCAACTCGATCACGTTCAACGGCGTCCCCGCGACCGTAACCCAGCGCTGATGTTCGCGCCAGTCGACTTCCAACCAGGCCGAGCGTCCCGTCGGCCCGTAGGGCTGGCGGCGATCGGTTCTCGGGAGCGTGTCGGCGCCGAGCATCAGGCAATAATCTACCCCACAAGTGCGTATCGCCATCGACATCGACTCGACCCTGCACCACTACTGGGACGTGCTCTCAGAGATCTCGCGCCGGCGTTTCGGCATCGAGCTGCCCTACGAGGAGCAGTTCACCTGGGGCATCACCCGCCTGCGCCCCGACCAGCTGGAACTGTGCATCGATGAGAGCCACAGCGACGAGTTAATCCTCGCCGGCGCACCCTACCCCGGAGCCGTGGACACGGTTCGCGGCTGGAGCGAACAGGGCCATTTCATCCACATCACCTCCCACCGTTCGACCAGATGCGCGCCGGCCACCGCGAGCTGGCTACGCGGCCTAGGATTGCCCTTTGACGACCTGTGCTGCTCCTATGACAAGGTGTCTCGCTGCGAGGAGCTCGCAATCGACCTGTTGATCGACGATTCGCCGCTGAACATCGCCGCCGCCTTGGAGCGTGGGATCGCCACCGCCACGATCGTCCACCCCTGGAACGCCGAGCTGTGCGAGGTCGAGGACGTGCTCGGCGCTCGCGACTGGTCCGAGCTGGCCACCCTGCTCGCCCCCAAGCTGTCCGCGTCCGCGCCAACGCTGCTCAGGCCCGCCTGAGCTTTCCCCGCTTGGCAGGGTGCCGGCTTCGCACGGCGAATTAGCGGATATGAGCTCCGGTGAGGCCCCCAGCCAGCCGACCCTCGGCAAGCCCTGGCAAGCGGCGCTCGAGCAACTCGACCAGGACCTGCTGCGCACGAACACCGCCCCGCGCACGCGCAGGGCCTACTCGATCGACACGATCCAGTTCGCGTCTTGGGCCGAGCCTCGCGGTCGCGTTCCCACCACCGTCGATTCGAGAGAGCTACGACGCTATATCTCCCATCTATCGAGCCTCGGCATGAGCCCCGCCACGGTCGCGCGCAAGCTGGCTTCGATTCGCGCCCTGTTTCGCAGCCTGCGCGAGCACGGCCTGATCGAGCAGAACCCCGCCGACCTGCTCTCCACTCCACGCCGCGGATCACACCTGCCGCAAGTACTCAAGGCGCCCGAGGTCGCGCGCCTGCTCGACGGGATCCCTTCGGGTCTCTCCAGCGCGCCGCTTGAGATACGCGACCGCGCCCTTTTCGAGCTCGCCTACGCGTGCGGTCTGCGCGCCGAGGAGATCGTGTCACTCGACGTCGGGGACGTCGACTACGAAGCCGAGCAGTTGCGCGTCGAGGGCAAGGGCTCCAAGACCCGCTTCGTGCCTGCCGGTGAGATCGCGCTCGGAGCGCTCCGCCACTACCTCGACCGCGCTCGCCCGGTGCTCGCCCAACCCCGCTCCAACGATTCCGCGCCCGGCGAGCAGCCGCTGTTCCTGAGCCGCTCCGGGCGGCGCCTCGGCACGAGCGACGTGCGCCGCCGCCTGCGCACCTGGGTCGGGCGCGTCGGCGTGGCTGGAGCGATCTCCCCGCACACCCTGCGCCACAGCTTCGCGACGCACCTGCTGGACGGCGGCGCCGACCTGCGCACGATCCAAGAGTTGCTGGGCCACTCCAGCATCTCGACAACCCAGGTCTACACTCGGGTAGAGTCCGCCAGACTCAGACGCGCGTATGCGCGCAGTCACCCTCGGGCCTGATCGGCGGGAGAAGACCCTGGAGACGAACGTCAAAGCGATCGAGCTGCGCGAACTGTGGCGGCGCTATAAGAACGAAGCAGACCCTCGCGCCCGCGAGCGGCTGGTCGTCGCGTACTCGCCGCTGGTCAAGTACGTCGCCGGTCGCACCGCCGCCGGCCTGCCGCCGCACGTCGAGGAGGCCGATCTGGTCTCCTACGGGCTCGTGGGGCTGATCTCGGCGATCGAGCGCTTCGACATTTCGCGTGAGATCAAGTTCGAGACCTACGCGATCACCCGCATCAAGGGCGCCATCATCGACGAGCTGCGCTCGATCGACTGGGTGCCCCGCTCGGTGCGGGCCCGCGCACGCGAAATCGAGCGCGCCAACACCAAGCTCGAGCACCGCCTCCAGCGCACCCCCACCGACGAGGAGATGGCCGCCGAGCTGGAGCTCACGGTCCCCGAGTTCCACGACTCGCTGCTCGCGATCTCCCACTCCTCGGTGGCGGCGCTGGATGAGCTCTGGAGCGTCTCGGACTCAAGCGGCGACCAGGTCTCCCTGATGGACACGATCGAGGACCCCAACGCCCCCGACCCCTCGCGCGCCCTGGACGTCGGCGACTTGAAGGACCGCATCGCCGAGGCGATCGCCTCCCTGCCCGAGCGCGAGAAGCTCGTGATAGCCCTCTACTACTACGAGAACCTCACGCTCCGCGAGATCGGCGAGGTACTCGGCGTGACCGAGTCGCGCATCTCCCAGCTCCACACCAAGGCGGTCCTGCGCCTGCGCGGGCGCATGCAAGACGGCTCCTTCGAGGATTAGCGGCCTCACCGCGCCCGCGACCTCGCGGCCACTGGACCGCAAACCTCGCGCTGCGGCGCCCCGCGCCCGCACTTGGCACGGGTTCCAATTGGCGGTATGGTGCTCTGAAGCTCTCTGGAGGAGACAGACATGCGCCCGGCCCCCGATCGGATTCGCAACGTCGCCCTCGTCGGTCATCGCGGCTCGGGCAAGACCTCCTTGCACGAGGCGCTCCTGTTCGAGGCCTCGGTCCTCGACCGGCTTGGCTCGGTGCCCGACGCGAGCACCGTGTCCGACAGCGACGCCGAGGAGCAGGCGCGCCAGATGTCGATCTCGCTGACGCTCAGCGCCGTGCCCTGGCGCGACCACAAGATCAACCTGCTCGACACGCCCGGCGAGCCCAGCTTCGTGGCCGACGCGCTCGCGGCCCTGCGCGTGTGCGAGTCCGCGGTTTTCGTCGTCAGCGCCGTCGCCGGGGTGGAGGTCACGACCAGCCGCCTGTGGGCCCGCGCCGCCGAGCTCGACGCCGCGCGGCTCGTATTCGTGAACATGCTCGACCGCGACCGCGCCGACTTCTTCGCGACCTTGGCCTCGCTCAAGCAAGCCTTCGGCCCACACGCGATCGCCACCGAGATCCCGCTCGGCTCTGAGCGGGTCGAAGGTGTGATCGACCTGCTCGACATGACCGCCTTCCGTCAGCTCTCGGCCGCGCGCGCCGACTTCGAAGAGGTCCCGATCCCCGACGATCAGATGGAGTTGGCCGTCTCCTACCGCGAACGCCTGATGGACGAGGTCTGTGAAGTCTCGGACATCCTCATGGAGCGCTACCTCGACGGCGAGACGATCTCCCACCCCGAGATCGCCGCCGCGCTGGGGCAGGGCACCAACCACGGCAAGCTGTTCCCCGTCACCTGCGGCGTGGCCACTCGCAACCTCGGCACCTCGCGCCTGCTGGACGCCATCGTCGAGGACCTGCCCTCGCCCGTCTCGCACGGCCCGCTGCGCGTCGGCGAAGTCGAGCTCTCGGCTGTCGAGCAGGGCGAGCTGTTCGCCTACGCCTTCAAGACCCGCGCCGACCCCTACGCCGGGCGCATGAACCTCCTCCGCGTCTATCAGGGAGTCTTGGGCCACGACACCCAAGCCCACAACACCCGCTCGCATACGCGCGAGCGCATCGGCCAGCCGATCGTCTTCGCCGGCAAGACCGCCGAGCACGTCCCCGAGATCGGCCCCGGTGACATGGGAGCCGTGGCCAAGCTCAAGGACACTCGCGCCGGCGACTGGCTCGCGGGTCGCGAGGAGACCCTGGAAATGCCGCGTCTCGCCCTGCCCCTGCCCGTGATGGCCTTCGCGGTCCAAGCCGCCTCCAAGGGCGAGGAGGACAAGGTCTTCGGCTCGCTTCGGCGCCTGCGCGAGGAAGACCCCACGATCGACCTGCACCGCGACCCCCAAACCGGCGAGCAGATCGTCGCCGGGCTCTCCCAGGTCCACGTCGAAGTGATCGTCGAGCGCCTGCGCTCGCGCTTCGGCGTCGAGGTCTCGCTCAAGCCCCCGCGCGTCCCCTACCAGGAGACGATCCGGGCCCCCGCCAAAGGGCGCGGGCGCCACAAGAAGCAGACCGGAGGCCGCGGCCAGTTCGGGGCCTGTGAGATCGAGATCGCGCCCCTGCCCCAAGGCGCCGGCTTCCAGTTCCACAACCACATCAAGGGCGGCGCGATCCCCGCCCAGTTCATCCCCGCCGTCGAGAAGGGCGTGCTCGACGCGATGTCGGCGGGCCCGGTCGCCGGCTACCCGGTCAAAGACCTCCAGGTCACCCTGCTCGACGGCTCCTTCCACGCTGTGGACTCCTCAGAGCTCGCCTTCAAGCTGGCCGGCGCGCTCGCCATGAAGGAGGCGCTCAGCCATGCGAGAGCCGTCCTGATGGAGCCGATCATGCTCGTCAGCGTGTCCGTGCCCGACGAGCACGTGGGGGAGACGATCGGCGACCTCAACAGCCGCCGCGGGCGCCCCCAGGGGATGGAGCCCGCCGGCGCCCTGACCGAGATCAGAGCCGAGGTCCCGATGGCCGAGATGCTCTCCTACGCGCCCGACTTGCGCTCGATCACCCAAGGCCAGGGCGACTACACGCTGGAGCTGCTGCGCTACGAGCCGGCGCCCTCCCAGCTGGCCAAGAAGGTGCTCGAGCAGCTCGACGGCGAGCAGGCCGCCGCCCACGCCTGACGCGCTCGCGCACGAGGTGCTCGCGCCGCGGGCCGCGGCCCGCGCGACGCGCCCCGCCCGATGCGCTCGCGCGGCGCGCTCGCGCCGCTGCCGCTACTCTGATGGACCGATGGCCACCCGCGCAATCGTCACCTCGCACCCCGTGGTCGCCTGCGATGTGTGCGGCCGCAGCCTGTTGCGAGGCGAGAATCCCGACGTCTACCTCGCCGGTGGCCGGCGGCGCACCGTCTGCGAGCTGTGCGCCCCCCGAGCCTCCGCCGAGGGCTGGCTGCGAGAGGCCGACAACCACGCGCTCGCGGTCCGTCCCACCCGAGCGCGCCGCGCCGGCTCTCTGTTCGGGCGCCTGCGCCAGCTGCGCGAGTCCTCCGATCGCCCCCTGCGCCGCCAAGCGCCTCCCGCGCCGGGCGAGCCCGCGGCCGAGGCGACGCCCGCCGAGGACGGCCTCTACGACTTCCTGGAGGGCGGCTCGATCGGGCGCTCGGAAGCCTTCGAGCAGGACATCTACATCGGCTCGGTCCAAACGCAGGGGCCCGCCGCAAGCCGACCCGCGCGAGCCCGGCCCTCTCGAAGACCAAGCCCAACAAGACGGAGAGTTCTCCTTCGAGTCCGAGGATCTCCCCGCGGCGCAAACACCGATCCAACCGGACTTCGCGAGCGGCGGCGAGCTGAAGCTGACGCGCGCGATCGAGGTCTTCAACGCCGGTGAGGGCCCGCGGCGGATCGCCGGCGTGGCCCGCTCGCTGGGCGCGCCCCAGGTGGGCGTTCGTTTGCTCGAGGACTCTCCAGCAGGGTCGCGATCGTCGTGGCCTGGGAGCTGTGCTGGTATCGCTACGAGGTCGATCTCGGCGACGAGGCCGCCGGCGCTCAGCTGGTCGGCCAGGGCATGGAACTCGAGGAGCTTGCCCGAGCAGGACCGGCTCGTCAACGCGGGCGCCGACGAGCGCGGCGCGCTCGCACCGCTCGCGCTCGCCTGACGCCCACCGGCTCGCTCGCACCGCTTGCGCTCGCTTGACGCCCGGCGGCTCGCTACGATCTGAGCGATGATCTACTGCGTCGTCCCCAAGCCCTTGGCCGACGAGCTCTACTCCAAGCTGGTCGAGCGCTACGAGAACGACGACAACGTCACCGTGATCGTCGACCGGCGCGAGTCCGACCGGCGCGCGCGCGGCTCGCGCCCGTCAGAGAGCGACCTGCAGCGTCGCGTGATTCGCGACCGTCGCCGCGCCCGCGTCCCCGGCGACTTCCGCCGCTGCCGGGCTCGTTCGAAGGCGTGTTCGGGCGCGCTAGTGAAGGTCATCGTCCACGTGGACGGCGGCTCGCGCGGCAACCCCGGCCCAGCGGCGGCCGCGAGTGTCGTCTCAGGCGCCGGCGGCGAGGTGCTCGACGAGGCCTCCGAGCTGCTCGGCACGGTCACCAACAACGTCGCCGAGTACCGCGCCCTGCTGCTCGGTCTACAGCGAGCCCACGCGCTCGGCGCCAACGAAGTCGAGGTCGTCAACGACTCCGAGCTGATCGCCAAGCAGGTCCAAGGCCTCTACAAGGTCAAGCACGCCGCGATGCGCCCGCTCCACGAACAGGCCAAGCTCGCCTTGCGCGGCTTCGACGCGTGGAAGGTGCGCACCGTCCCGCGCGCTCAGAACGCCCACGCCGACGCTCTGGTGAACGCCGCCCTCGACGGGGCCGCGAGAACCCCGGCGGCCTAAAGGACCTACCCCGGTAGGTCCCGATCGGCTATTGCAGCCGGTGGGTGGCGCGTGCGATCGCGATCATCTGCGCGTTGGAGAGGTCCTCGAGCAGCGTGTTGGTCACGAAATAGATGACTTTCCCGGTACGCCAGCCGATGTCGTGGATGTGCGAGCCGTCGTCCACGATCAGGTAGTTGCGCCCGCCGATCCTCTGCTGCGTGGCGTGGGCGAACAGGGGAATGTTGACCCAATCCATGCCCTCCACGTCGTAGTAGCCGCCGAGCGCGTCCTGCTGCCAGACGGCGACGTAGGCGTGGTGGATGTGCTTGTGCTCGTCGGGCAGCGTGTACACGTGCACTTCCTGTGGCACCGCCGGGCCGCTCTGCACCGAGGGGAACTCCAGCGGGAACGGTACGTTCGGCGCCGCCGTGACAGCCATCGCGCTCGCCGAGCTCGCGACCGGATAGAGGTCCAGCGAGGCGTTGGACACGTGCGCCGTGTGGTGGTGGTGGTGGGAGGAGCCGCTCGTCGAGCTCGGCAGGTGCAACTGTTCGTGGCCGTGCAGGAATTCGCTCGACCGTCGCTTTGATCAGGGCTGGGGAGGCGGTCACGTAGCTGTTGCCGCTGATCATCGCGTTTGCGTTATCGACCTGGAATTTGACCTGGCGCAGCGGCTTTTGCTGTGAGAAAGCGGCGAGCTTGGCCAGTTCGATCAGCTGCCCCGCCGAGGAGTGGAAGGTCGTCGTCACAGCGCGCCCGACGGCCTTTGAGACCTTGTCGATCTCGCCGACCAGGTTGCCCACCGGAACCTGCTCGCGCAGGTTGCGCAGGAAGTCCTGCTGGCGCGCCACGCGCACGAAATCCGAGTCTCCGTGGCGGTAGCGCACGTAGCTGAGCGCGTTTTCGTAGCACAGCTTCTGGTAGCCGGGTTGCAGGTTGATCGAGGAGTAGTTGCCCGCTTCGGTGGCTTCGCTCTGGTGCAGGTAGCGGTGGTCCACGTTCACGTACACGCAGCCGAGCGTGTCCACGACGTCCCTGAAGCCCTTGAAGGACACGTCGATGACCCCGTTGAGCTTGATGTGCAGCAGGCGCTCGATCGTCTTCGCGGTGAGTTCCACGCCGCGGTTGGCGCCTCCTTCGGCGCTGCCGATCGTGTAAGCCGCGTTGATCTTGCTCGGGTAGTAGATCTGGCCGCTGCGGGTCGTGATCGACACGAGCAGATCGCGCGGCACCGAGAGCACCGAGATCTGACCGTAGTTGGGGTCCAGGTGCACGAGCAGCAGCGTGTCGCTGTGTGGCGGGTCGTTGCGATCGTAGGCGTCTTTGGAGCCGGCCCTGCGGTCGGAGCCGAGGATCATGAACGTCTGCGGTTCGCCGCTGTAGGCCGTTTCCACGACGCCATTGGCGATGTGCAGCTGGTTCGCCTTGGGGAACACCTCGCCGGCGATGTGGTTGAGCTTGGTGAGCGCGATCGTGGCGGTAGCGGCGCCGCTCAGCAACAGGATCAAGACGCCCGCGATCGCGAAGCGGACCAGGACCCTCCGGGCCGGAGAGGGCGGTCGCTCTTCGTCGATTGGTGTGGCTGGCAGGAAGCTCATGCGCATCGCGGGCAGGCGCCGTCCCGCGCGCCACCGCCCTTGCGCGGAAGCGTAGCGGGGCCGGCGGCTGCCCCGCGCAGGATGGGCGTGGCGCGCCGCGCACCCCGATACGCTCGATTGCGTGCTCAAGCCCCGCAACCGCGAGCTGCTCGGCCTGATCCCGGCCGCGCTGCTGGTCACCGCCGGCTTCACGGCGATCTTCATCCAGGAGGAACACAGCTCCGCCGGCGCCTCCACCAACGTGACGCTCAACCACGCCTCGAGCCTCTCGCTCACCTACGGCCTGCTGTTCCTGGGCCTGTGCCTGGCCGCTCACCTGGTGATCCGCTTTGCCCTGCCGAACGCCGACCCCTACCTGTTCCCCCTGGCCGCGGTGCTCTCGAGCGTCGGGATCGTGATGGTCTATCGCATCAACCCATCCCTGGCGCGCCAGCAGGCCCAATGGATGGTGCTCGGTCTGGTCCTGTTCGCCGCGACGATCGTGTGGCTGCGGCGCGAGGGCATCGGGGTGCTGGAGCGCTACCGCTACACGATCGCCGCGGTCGGGATCGTGATGGCGGTCCTGCCGCGCTTTCCGGTGATCGGCGAGCAGGTAAACGGCGCGTATCTGGACATCCACTTCGGCTCGGTCTCCTTCCAGCCGGCCGAGTTCGCCAAGGTCGCGATCGTGATCTTCCTGGCCAGCTACCTGCGCGACAACCGCCAGATCCTCGTGACGGCCGGGAGGCGCGTGCTGGGCCTGACGCTGCCGCCGATGAAGCAGTTCGGCCCGATGCTCGTGATCTGGGGCGCGGCGATGGCCACCTTGCTGTTGACGCGCGAGCTCGGCACTTCGCTGATGTTCTACGGCGCGTTCCTGGCGCTCCTGTACGTGGCCACCGGGCGCTTCTCCTTCCCGTTGATCGGTCTCGTCCTGTTCGGGGTGGGCGCCTGGTTCGTCGTCAACCACGTCGGTCACGTCCACAGTCGCGTCCTCGCCTGGGAACACCCCTTCGAAAAGTCGCTCTACGAACAGCGCGGCGGCAGCTACCAGCTCGCCCAATCGCTGTTCGCCCAAGCCGACGGCGGCCTGCTCGGGACCGGCTTCGATCAATCGCTGCTGGTGCTGCCCCACCACCGCGAACCGATCCTGCCGGTCCCCGAAAGCGACATGATCTACGCGGTCATCGTCAACGAGCTCGGGCTCGCCGGCGCCGCCGCGCTGCTTTTGACCTACCTGATGTTCGTCGCGCGCGGCCTGAAGACCGCGATGCTGGCGCGCGACTCCTTCTCCAAGCTGCTCGCCGTCGGCCTGTCCTTCGTGGTGGCGATGCAGGTGTTCGTGATCGTCGGCGGCGTCACCCGCGTGATCCCCTTGACCGGCGTCACGCTGCCGTTCGTCGCCTACGGCGGCTCATCGGTCGTAATGAACTTCGTCCTGCTGGCGTTGCTGCTGGTCGTCTCAGACCGCGCGCGAAGACCCTACGCGCCGGCGCGTTGAGCGCCTCAGGACGGTCTCCGGTGAGGATTTTTGCGCCGGATTGCGCACTTTTGGGGAGGTTCGCGGCAGCTTTGGGTCGAAAACCTCCATATCCCGGAGGCCGACCGGCATTTGGGGCGAGGACCGCGAATACTTAGCGCGATGCCAACTTCCACAACAGACGCCACGTCCAGCTTCCACGTCAAGGCGCGCGATCTACGTCCGGCCGCCGCGGAGGCGGGCCTCAGCTCGCCCCAGCCGCACAGGCGCTACCCGAACCGCCTGAACAACCTGTCCTCGCCCGCCGGCCTGCATCCGCGGCCGTGGCTCAGGCGCCTGCGCCGCGCCCTGCGCGAGGACCTGTTCGTCTTGCACTACCAGCCGATCGTCTCCTTGCAGAGCGGCGCGGTGTCCCACTACGAGGCGCTGATCCGTCTCGCCGACGAGCCGGGGGAGACGCTCACGCCCCCGTGCGCGTTCCTGCCGGCGGCCGAGCGCTACGGCCTGATCCAGGACATCGACCGCATGGTGATCGCCAAGGTCGTCGCCTTGATGGGCGGCGAGCTGGCCGACAGCGGCGCGCGCGTCGCTGTCAACCTGTCGGCGCTGTCGATCACAGACCACGGCATGCTCGCCCACATCGAGCGCGAACTCGTCCGCCGCGAGGTCGCCGCCGAGCGGCTCGTGATCGAGGTGACCGAGACCGCCGCGATCGGCGACATGCGCCGAGCGCAGACGTTCTGCGAAGGCGTCCACACGCTCGGCAGCTCGGTCGCGCTCGACGATTTCGGCGCAGGCTTCGGCTCCTTCCAATACCTCAAGCAACTCCCGTTTCGCTACCTGAAGATCGACGGCGACTTCATCAAGGCGCTGCCCAGCTCCCACAAGGATCGCCTCGTCGTACGGGCGCTCGTCGGCGTGGCCCGTGGCATGGGCAAGCAGACGATCGCCGAGTACGTCGGCGACGAGCCCACGATGACCCTGTTGCGCGACTACGGCGTCGACTACGCCCAGGGCTTCGAGGTCGGCCGCCCGCGAGGCCAGCACGAGACGTTCGCCCGCTAGCGGGGCTGCGGTATTTGCGTTCGCAGCATCGCGTCCCACAACCGATCCGGCAGGATTTTGCGCTGAAACACGGTCAGGTGCGCGGACGGGGTGAGCAGCATGCGCGAGGGCGGTTTGCGGCGGGAGATCGCCTTCTCGATCGCCTTGGCGACGACGTCGGGGCCGCCGCCGAGGTGGCGCATCGGGCCCTCGTAGACGCCGGCAGTCATCGCGGCGAGCTTGCTGTTGAAGCGTTCGTACGGGTCGGCGCCTTCGCTCTCGGCGCCAGCACCCGCTTCGCTTACGGTCGCGACCGCCGTCGCCCCGAACTCGGTCGTGATCAGCCCGGGCTCGACGAGGACCACGTCCACGCCGAAGCCCCTGACCTCGAAGCGCAGGGCGTCGCTGATCGCCTCCAAGGAGTGCTTGGTGGCGTGGTAGAGCCCGCCGCCGGGCAGCGTCAGGCGCCCGCCCATCGAGCCGATGTTGACGATCCGGCCCCAGCGCTGAGCGCGCATCGCTCCCAACACCATCTGGGTGAGGGCGATCAAGCCGAACACGTTGGTCTCGAACTGGCGGCGCACCGACTCCAAAGGCACCTGCTCGATCGGCCCGCCCTGGGAGTAGCCGGCGTTGTTGACAAGCACCCCGACCGCGCCGTGCTCGCGCTCGACGGTGTCCACCGCGGCGCGCATCGAGGCCTCATCGCAGACGTCCAGGCGCAACAGCTTGCAGCCCGCGCCGGCGAGGTGCTCGATCGACTCCAGGCGTCGCGCGCTCGCGTACACCGTCCAGCCGTGGCCGGCCAGGCGCTTGGCCGTGGCCTCGCCGATGCCCGAGGAGCAGCCCGTTATCAGCACCGCCTTGGACACGTCGGACATTCACGCAGCATACGGACTAGGGTTTGGCCTCGATGCGTGCCGTCACCTTCCAAGCGCCCGGCGAAGTCCTCGTCACCGAGGTCCCCGAGCCTGAGATCTCAGACCCTGGCGATGCGATCGTGGCGGTCGAGGCGACCGGCGTGTGCGGCTCGGACCTGCACATCTACCACGGTCGCGTGCAGATCGAGCAGGGCTTCACGATCGGCCACGAGTACGTCGGCACGGTGCTGGCGGTCGGTGCCGACGTGCAAAGCGTGGCGGTCGGCGACAGGGTGCTCGGCTGCTTTCAGAGCGCTTGCGGGCATTGCTGGTTTTGCAGGCAAGGGCTCTTTCACAAGTGCGACTCCTCGCGCACGTTCGGCCACGGCGCGGCGCTCGGCTCGCTGCAGGGCACCCAGGCCGAGCGCGCCCTGATCCCGGCCGCCGACCTGGTCCTGCGCAAGGTCCCGCCCCGCATGAGCGACGAGGTCGCGCTGTTCGCGGGCGACGTGATGGGCACCGGCTTTCACGCGGTCATCGACAGCGGGCTGCGCGCCGGCGACGTCGCGGCCGTGCTCGGGCTCGGCCCGGTCGGGCTGTGCGCGGTGCAGGCGGCGCGCGCGTGTGGCGCGGCCAAGGTGATCGCAATCGACACGGTTGCCGAGCGCTTGGCGATGGCCGAGACATTCGGCGCCGAAGCGGTCCATCTGAGCGAGGGAGACCCGCGGGGGGTGGTGCGCGAGGCGACCGAAGGACGCGGCGTGGACGTGTGCATCGATGCCGTCGGCGATCCGCGCGCGTTCGACATGGCATTGCGCCTGACGCGCAAGTGCGGCACGGTGCAGGCGGTCGGCGTGTACGCCGAGCGCGCCGAGACGCACATGGGCTTGTTGTGGATCAAGTCGCTGCACGTCTGCGCGGGGCACGCCAACGTCTTGGCCCACGTCGATCGCGTGCTCGCGCTGATGTCCGCCGGTCTGCTCGACCCGACCCCGCTGGTGACCCACCACATGCCCCTCGATGACGCCGCGGAGGCGTACGCTCTATACGACCGCCGCGAGGCGCTGAAGATCGTCCTGACGCCCTAAGAGCCTGCAAGGAGCTTCGATGAACACCGTCGCCCAACCGACCCTTCCCGACGCGCTCGGCGACGCCGCGCGCGAATTCGTCTCAAAGCGCCACGAGCTGTTGATCGGAGCAGAGCGCGTGCCGGCTGCCGACGGGCGCACGTTCGCGACGCTCGACCCCTCCAGCGGCAACGAGATCGCGACGGTCGCGCAGGCCGGCGCCGAGGACGTCGCGCGTGCGGTCGCCGCGGCGCGAGAGGCTTTCGAGCAGGGACCGTGGGCGTCGATGGCGCCTTCGGAGCGCGCGCGCCTGATGTATGCGTTCGCGGGGGCGATCGAGGCGCACGAAGAGGAACTGGCGCAGATCGAGTCGCTGGACAACGGCAAGCCGGTCAAGCTCGCCCAGTACGTGGACGTGCGCGGCACGATCGCCCACCTTCGCTACTACGCCGGCTGGCCGACGAAGATCGAGGGCAGCGTGCTGCCGGTCACCGCGCCGAACATGCTCTGCTACACCCGTCGCGAAGCGGTCGGCGTGTGTGCCCAGATCGTGCCGTGGAACTTCCCGATGCTGATGGTCGGCTGGAAGCTCGGGCCCGCGCTGGCGGCCGGCTGCACGGTCGTGCTCAAGCCCGCCGAGCAGACGCCGCTGAGCGCCCTGCGCTTGGGCGAGCTGGCGCTGGAGGTCGGCTTCCCGCCGGGTGTCGTCAACGTGCTCACCGGCGACGGCGAGACCGGCGCGGCCTTGGTCGAGCATCCGGGCGTGGACAAGATCGCCTTCACCGGCTCCACCGCCGTGGGCAGGGAGATCGGCGCCAAGGCCGGACGCGCGCTCAAGCGGGTGACGCTGGAGCTGGGCGGCAAGTCGCCCAACGTGATCCTGCCCGACGCCGACATCGACGCCGCCGTGAAGGGCTCCTACCAGGCGATCTACTTCAACTCCGGCCAGGCCTGCAACGCCGGCTCGCGCCTGTTCGCGCCGGCCGAGCGCTTCGACGAGGTCGTGAGCGCGCTCGCCGAGAGCGCCAAGGCGACGCGTCTCGGCGCGGGCCTGGACCCCGCGACCCAGCTCGGCCCGCTCGTCTCCGCCGAGCAGCGCGACCGCGTGATGTCCTATATCGAGGCCGGGCGCGAGCAGGGGGCCGAGCTCGTCGCGGGCGGCTCGACCGCGCTTGCCGACAGCGGCGGCTGGTTCGTCGAGCCGACGCTGTTCAGCGCCACCTCCGACGATTTGACGATCGCCAGGGAGGAGATCTTCGGACCGGTGCTGGTGGCCTCTCCGTATGACACGCTCGAGGAGGTGGCGCGCCGCGCCAACGACACCGAGTACGGCCTCGCCGCCGGCGTCTGGACGCGCGACGTGGGCAGCGCCCACCGGCTCGCCGCTCTGCTGCGCGCCGGCTCGGTCTACATCAACCATTGGGGCGGCTCTGACGCCGCCGCTCCGTTCGGCGGCTTCAAGTCCTCGGGCATCGGACGCGAGCACGGCCACGACGGGCTCGACGCCTATCTGGAGACCAAGACCGTGTGGGCGTCGCTCAGCTGAGCGACGCCGGCCACTCGGTGCATTAGAGTCCCGGTCATGAGCGGGCATCCTCCGAAGCCCGGGAGCTTTCAGGTGTCGAGCGAGCTGGTCGAGGGTCTCGCGACGTTGACGTTGCGCGGGGAGCTCGATCTCGCCTCGGCGCGCCGGCTCGAAGAGAGCCTGGCCGCGATCGACGAGCAGGCGCCGGCGCGCGTCACGATCGACCTGAGCGGCCTGGCGTTCATCGATTCGAGCGGCCTGCGGGCGCTGCTGCTCGCCGACACGCGGGCGCGCGAGCATGGCTATGAGCTCGTGCTGATCCCCGGCCAGGAGCCGGTGCAGCGCGTGTTCGAGATGACCGGCGCGCTCGACGTGTTGAGCTTCGAGCGTTGAGCGCTCGGCGCGTCCCATGAGCTCGATCGCGGCCAAGCGCCCGCTGGGCGTGAGCGGCGCGCGCGAGGACGGGCGTCCGCGCACCTGGGTCCCGGTGCTGGCCGGGGCGTTCACGGTGGTCCTGCTCGCGGCGACGCTTGAGATCGTGTTTGACGCGGCGGTCGGGCACTCCCCGCTGATCCCCAAGACGCCGTCGATCGCGGGTTGGCTCGGCGGCGTCGGCGAGCGGCTCGGCTACCGCGTCTTTCTGATCGCCCTGCTCTCCTACACGGGCGCCTACGCGGGCATGCTGGTGCTCGCGCGGCGCGTCTCCGCGCGCTGGGCGATCGCGCTCACCGCGGCGCTGCAGCTGATCGTGTTCGTCGGTCCGATCCTGCTCTCAACCGACGTCTTCAGCTACATCGCCTACGCGCGCATGGGGGTCGTGCATGGCGCCAATCCCTACCTGCACGGGCCGCAGGCGATCGCGGGCGACCCGATCTTCCATTACGTCGGGCCCGACTGGAAGAAGGTGGCCACCGCGTACGGGCCGCTGTACACGCTGATGTCCTATCCGCTGGCGCTGCTCGGCGTGACGGGTGCGCTGTGGGGGATGAAGCTCGAGGCGCTGTTGGCGGGCGGCGGCACGCTGTATTTGACCTGGCGCTGTGCGCGCATGCGCGGCTTTGACCCGAAGTTCGCGCTGGTCGCGGTCGGCGTGAACCCCCTGTGGGTCATCTATGCGATGGGGGGCGCCCACAACGACGTGATCATGACCCTGCTGATGATGGGGGCGGTGGCGCTCACCTTGAGCGGCGAGCGCGGCTCGCGGCGCGAAGGCTGGGCGGGCGCGGCGGTCGTCGGCGCGACGCTGGTGAAGGCGACGGGGGTCGTGCTGCTGCCGTTCATGGTGATTGCGCGCCGTCGCCTGGCGCCGATCTTGGGGGCGTTGGCGGCGGCCGCCGGGTGCGCGCTGATCGCCTACCTCGTGTTTGGGATCCACGGGGTGAACATCGTCTCGGCGCTGAACCGCGACGCGGCGTTCGTCTCCACCGACAGCTTCCCGACGGAGATCGCCCACCTGTTCGGGAAGCCCGGCGTGTTCCCCGTCGATCACGACCTGCTGAAGGTGGGGCTCGTGCTGATCGTGTTGCACTTGATGTGGCGCACGTGGCGCGGTTATGACTGGGTGGCGGCCTCCGGTTGGACGCTGCTCGCGATCGCTGTCACGAGCACTTGGCTGTTGGCGTGGTACACGCTGTGGTCGCTGCCGCTGGCGGTCGTCGGGCGCGACCGCCGCCTGCTGGTCGCGACGCTCGTGGTGCAGGGCCTGTTCGTCGTCCACCAGTTGGCGCCGCTGCTGGCGCCGGTGTCCTCGTGAGACCGCGGGCGCACGACCGGTGGCGGGAGCGGCGCGCATGAGCGAGCCGACCTCGAGCGCAGCCAAGCAGCCGTTTGGCCGGCTGCCGGAGTGGGCGCGCCCGCTCGATCGCGAAAAGCGCGGGCTCGGCAGCCTGCACCTGGCCGAGACCACGATCCTGATCCTGCTCGGGGTGTTCCTGGCGGTCGCGACCGTCAACGATCTGGTCCAGCAGACCCACGTGAACCACAGGATCGTCGCCGACAACGCGACCTGGCGCGCGGTGACGCGCCACGACTACCACGAGATCAACACCGAGCAGGACGTCAAGACGCACACGACGCGCGACGTGGTGTGCGGCAACGTGGAACCGGGCGGGCCCGACGAACACACCCAGGTCTGCCTGGTGATGGTCGGGGCGGTGCGCGGCGGCTATAGGGAAGTCAGCGGCGGCTACTACCTGCCGCCGGAGACGGTGGACCTCGTGCGCCACCGCTTCGCGTGCTTCGGCGAGCCGGCGCGCGCCGGGCTGTGCGGGTTGCACGCGCCGCCCGCGGGCTCGCCGCCGACGCCGGCGCTGGCGGTCGGGCGCCCGTGAGCGAGGGCTCGGCGGGCGCGGCGGCGGCGCTCGGCACGGGCGCGGGGGCGGCGCGGGAGCGCGTATCGGCCTCGACGGCTCGCGCAAGCGTGGGAGCGGACTGGTGGCCGCTGGCGGCGCTCACCTTGCTGGCGGCGGTGCTGCGCCTGGCGACCCTGGGCCACCAGAGCCTGTGGTACGACGAGGCGTTCACCCCGGTGCACGTGTTGCGCGCCTCGCTTTCCACCACCTTGCACAACGTGGTGCACACCGAGAACACGCCGCCTCTTTGGTATGTGCTGGAGTGGGCGATCGTGCGGGTGCTCGGGAGCGGCGCGGTCGCTTTGCGGCTGCTCTCGGCGCTGGCCGGCATCGCGACGGTGCCGGTGGCGTGGGCGATCGGGCGCGAGTTGCAAGGCCCCGGCACGCGCCGCGCGGCCACCGCGACCGCTACCTTCGTCGCGGTCAACCCGCTGCTCGTGTGGTACTCCCAGGAGGCGCGCGCCTACGGGCTGTTCGTGTTCATGGCGGCGGCGGCCTTCCTGTGCTTCCTGCGCGCTCTGAGCGACCCCACGAGCCGGCGCCTGGGCGAGTTTGGCGCGGTGGCCGCGCTGGCCTTGGCGACGCACTACTTCGCGGTCTTCCTGCTCTTGCCGATGGGCGCATGGCTGCTGTGGGTGGGCCTTCGCCGCAAACTCCCGCGCGTGCTCTACGCGCTCCTCCCGCCCGCGCTGGCCGGCGGCGCTCTGCTTCCGTTGATCGCGGCGCAGGGTGGGCACGGCACGCAGTGGATCGGCGAATGGGCGCTCGCGAGCCGTCTGGAAGCGATCCCGCAGTACTACCTGACCGGCTACACCGGCTCGGCGCTCGGGCATGGGGTCGAGCTGCTGGTGGCGTTGGCGATCGGCGCGGGTGTCGTGTACGGGCTGTGGTGCACGCTCACCGCGCGCGAGGAGCGCGGCGCGTTGATCGCGCTTGTGGTGTGCGCGTGTGGGGTATCGATCCCCGTCCTGCTCGCGCTCTTCGGCGCGGATTATCTGGCGCCACGCAACCTGGTGGCCGCGATGGTGCCGCTCAGCGCGCTGCTGGCGATCGTGATCGTGGCGCGGCGCACGGGGCGCGCCGGCGCGCTGCTGGCGGTGCTGGTGGCGGTCGCGTTCCTGGCCTTGAGCGTCGATGTGAACCTCAGCCCGCGCCTGCAGCGCGGCGACTGGAGCGGGGTGGCGCGTGCGCTCGTGGGCGGCTCGGGAGCGCGCGCGATCACGACCGTGGAGCTGGGGGCGGCGCCGCTTGAGTACTACATCCCGGGGCTCGCGAACCTCGCGCGCGGGGGCAGCGTGACGGTCAGCGAAGTGGAGGAGACCGGCTATGCGCCACTGCGCGTCTCGGCCGAAAGCCCACCGGCCGCCGGCTTTCACCTGAGAGAACGACGTGACATTCACGGGCTGGTGGTGTACCGCTTCACATCCACTGTCCCTGTCACGATCCCTGAGCGAGTGCTGAGGGAACACGTGATAACGCTCGCCCATCCGGAGGTGCTCGTGCCCGTGTCCCCAGGGAAAACCACCTAGCCTTCAGGCCCATGTCGATGCGGATCGCCCAAACGGTCAGCGAGGCGCAGTTGGCGTTGGAGCGCGCCCGCGAGCATCTGCTCTCGCTGCAGGACGATCGGGGTTGGTGGAAGGGGGAGCTGCAGACGAACGTGACGATGGACGCCGAGGACATGTTGTTGCGTGAGTTCCTGGGGATCCGCGAGCCAGACGGGACGGCGCGC
Organism: uncultured Solirubrobacterales bacterium; assembly: GCA_963753145.1. Classification (GTDB taxonomy): domain Bacteria; phylum Actinomycetota; class Thermoleophilia; order Solirubrobacterales; family Solirubrobacteraceae; genus Palsa-744. The sequence goes on along the minus strand of CAVWAX010000001.1, from coordinate 918,982 downwards.
TCGGCGGCTTGGATCCGCTCCCAGCAGCGCGCGGATGGGACCTGGGCGAACTTTTACGGCGGGCCGGGCGATCTGTCGACGACGATCGAGGCCTACTGGGCTTTGCGCCTGGCCGGCGACGAGCCGGGCGAGGTGCACATGCGGATCGCCGCCGAGTTCATCCGCGCTCAGGGCGGCCTGCAGGGCGCACGGGTGTTCACCCACGTTTGGCTGGCGCTGTTCGGGTTGTGGCCCTGGGAGCAGGTCCCCGCATTGCCACCGGAGATCGTCTTGTTGCCGTCGTGGGTGCCGCTGAACATCTATGACTTCGCCTGTTGGGCGCGCCAGACGATCGTTGCGCTGTCGGTCGTGATCGCCCACCGTCCCCACCACGAGCTCCCGTTTACGCTCGATGAGCTGCACGGCGGCGAGCCGTGGCGTCCGGCGGTGCCGCGCAGCGCGCGGGGGCGCTGGCTGACCCGATTGGATCGCGTGCTGCGCGCCTATGAGCGTCACCCGCCGCGATTGTTGCGCCGCCTCGCGCTCGGGCGCGCCGAGCGTTGGATCGTGCGCCGCCAGGAGGCCGACGGGTCGTGGGGCGGGATCCAGCCGCCGTGGGTGTATTCGCTGATGGCGCTGCGTTTGGGCGGCTATCCGCTCGAGCATCCCGTGATGCGGCGCGGAATCGAGGGGATCGACGCGTTCACGATCGAGTCGCGTCCGAGCGGCGGCGAGGCGAGCCGCCGCCTCGAGGCCTGCCAATCGCCTGTGTGGGACACGGCGCTCGCGATCGTGGCGCTTGTCGACGCGGGGCTGCCTGGCGATCACGAGGCGATCGTGCGCGGCGGCGAGTGGCTGCTCGGCGAGGAGGTGTTAGCGGGCGGGGACTGGCGCGTGGCCAGACCGGGCCTAAAGGCGGGCGGGTGGGCGTTCGAGTTCGCCAACGACAACTACCCCGACGTGGACGACACCGCCGAGGTCGTCTTGGCGCTGCTGCGCGTCAGCGCTCCCGGCCTGCGCGAGCGTGCGCGAGCGGCGGTGCAGCGGGCGGCGGCTTGGACGCACGGGATGCAGAGCCGCGATGGAGGGTGGGGGGCTTTCGATGCGGATAACACGCGGGCGCTTGTGCGCGAGTTGCCGTTCCTCGATTTCGGCGAGGTGATCGACGAGCCGAGCGCCGATGTGACCGCGCACGCCGTGGAGATGGCGGCGGCGCTCGGGCGAGGCGCCGAGCCGTGGATCGCGACCGCAGTGCGCTGGCTGCGCGCGCGCCAGGAGCAGGACGGGTCTTGGTGGGGTCGCTGGGGGGTCAACCACGTTTACGGCACGGGCGCGGTCGTGCCCGCGCTGATCGCCGCCGGGGTCGAGCCTTCGGATCCGTGTGTGCGACGGGCGGTGCAGTGGCTGTGCGAGCACCAGAACGAGGACGGCGGTTGGGGCGAGGACCCGCGCTCCTACGACAGCCCCGAGTGGGTCGGACGCGGCGAGAGCACGGCCTCCCAAACGGCTTGGGCTCTGCTTGCGCTGCATGCCGTCGCGGGCGAGGGCGCCGCGTTCGCGGAGAGCTCCAACGGCGACGGCGCTCGCTCGCACGCGCTGCGGCGGGGCATCGCTTGGCTGGTGGAGACCCAGCGCGAGGACGGGAGCTGGGATGAGCCCCAGTACACGGGGACCGGCTTCCCTTCGGACTACTACATCAACTATCACCTGTACCGCTTGGTCTTTCCGGTGATGGCCTTGGGACGCTGCCTGGGAGCGGCGCGGGGGGCGAGCGACGCTTGATGGCGAGCGCGTCGCTACATCTGAGTTGCGCGGAGGTTCCCGACGTGGCGAGCGTGATGGAGCGAAGCGGCGGTGAGAACTTTTCGGTCGCCGCACGCGTGCTGGCGCGTCGCGACCGCGAGCACCTGCTGGCGGTGTACGGGTTCGCTCGGTTGGCCGACGAGCTCGGCGACGAGTACGGCGGCGACCGGCCGGCGGCGCTCGATTGGCTGGAGCTCGAACTCGACCGCGCCTACGCCGGTGAGGCTCGCGATCCGCTGTTGCGGGCGCTGCAGGCGACGATCGCGCAGTGCGAGTTGCCGCGCGAGCCGCTGGCGCGGCTGATCGAGGCCAACCGCACCGACCAGCGGGTTGGGCACTATGAGACCTGGGAGCAGCTGCAGAGCTATTGCGCGCAGTCGGCCAACCCGGTCGGCGAGCTCGTGCTGCGCGTGTTCGGACTGCTGACGCCCGAGCGCCTGGCGCTCTCAGACCGCGTGTGTACGGCCCTGCAGCTGATCGAGCACGTGCAGGATCTCGCCGAGGACGTGGCGCGCGGGCGCTTCTACCTACCGGCGGAGGACTTGGCGCGATTCGGCGCCTCGCACGAGCAGCTTGGCGCGCTCGTGGTGGGGGCCAGTCAGGATTTGGATGGGAGTGTCGTACGTGCCGACGCGCCCAATCCGCGCTTTGACCCCTACGCCGCGCGAGCCGCAGTGCGCCAGACCGTTCGCTTCGAGACCGCGCGCGCGCGTGAGCTGCTGGCGGCGGGTGTGCCGCTCGTTGCCGGCGTGCCGGGGCGGGCGAAGCTTGCGGTGGCGGGATTCGTCGCGGGCGGCGCGGCGGCGGCGGCCGCGATCGAGCGGGCGGACTTCGAGGTGCTTGGCGGCCCGCCGCGCGCGGGGCGGGCGCGGCGGGTGTGGGCGCTCGGCCGCGTGCTCGCGGAGAGCCGGCGGTGAGCGCGCGCTTGGGTGCTTATTCGCCTGCTCGCGGAGGGCCGTGGGCGAATGCGCACGGCGGCGCGGGGGCTCGCTCGTGACCTCGCGCCAGGCATACGCGCACTGTGAAGCGGTCACGCGCAAAGCGGCCGCGAACTTCTACTACGGGATCGGGCTCCTGCCGCGCGAGAAGCGCCGGGCGACCTGCGCGGTGTATGCGTTCGCACGGCGGATCGACGATATCGGCGACGGCGACTTCGACGTGCGCGAGAAGCTCGCGCTGCTCGACGCGGCCGAGCGATCGCTTGGGGCTCTCTCGCAGGAGAGCGCGGACCCGGTGATCGTGGCCTTGGCAGACGCCGAGCGGCGCTTCTCGCTGCCGCTGGTGGCCTTGGTCGAGCTGATCGAGGGGGTGCGCATGGACGTGCGCGGCACCACGTACGAGAGCTTTGACGATCTGCTCGGCTACTGCCGGCGCGTGGCGGGCACGATCGGGCTGTTGTGCCTGGCGATCTTCGGCTCGCGCGAGCCCGAGCGGGCGCGCTCGCTCGCCGCCGATCTGGGCGTGGCGATGCAGTTGACGAACATCCTGCGCGACCTGCGCGAAGACGCCGGCAACGGGCGCGTGTACATGCCGCGCGAGGACCTCGTGCGCTACAGCCTGAGCACCGACGGGCGCTTCGAGGGCGAGGAGGGCCAGCTCGACGCGTTCGTGCGCTTTCAGGTGCGCCGCGCCGGGGAATGGTTCGAGCGCGGCTTGGAGCTGGTGCCGCTGCTCGATCGGCGCAGCGGCGCGTGCGTGCTCGCGATGACCAACATCTACAGCCGGCTGCTCAGGCGCATCGAGAAGGACCCCGCGCGTACGAGCGTGGAACGCGTGTCGTTGCCGATCTGGGAGAAGCTGTGGTTGGCGGCACGCAGCATCATCAAGGCGGCATCAAGGCCCTATCCCGGTAGGCCCTAGTTGAGCGCGCGGCGAGTGCTCGTGCTCGGCGGCGGCCTCGCCGGGATCGTGGCGGCGCTCGACTGCGCCGAGGCGGGCGCCGTCGTGACGCTGCTGGAGGTCAGGCCGCGGCTCGGCGGCGCGGCCTACTCGTTCGAGCGTGACGGGCTGTGGCTGGACAACGGCCAGCACGTGTTCCTGCGCTGCTGTGTCGCCTACCGGGCGCTGTTGGAGCGTTTGGGCAGCGCCTCGCGCGTGGCGATCCAGGAGCGTCTGGAGATACCGGTGCTCAGTCCCGGCGCGCGACCGGCTGTGCTGCGACGCTCGGGGCTGCCCGCGCCCCTGCACCTCGCGGGGGCATTGGCGCGCTATCCCCATCTGCGCCCACGCGCCCGCCTCGGCGCCGCGCGCGCGGCCCTTGCGCTCGGGCGGCTGAAGCTCTCAGACGCTGCGCGGGCGGACCGCACGCTGGGGGAGTGGCTGGCCGAACACGGCCAGGACGCGCGCAGCGTGGCGGCCTTGTGGGACCTGATCGCCTTGCCCACGCTCAACCTGCCGGCCGCCGAGGGGTCCTTGGCGCTAGGCGCGTTTGTGCTGCGCACCGGGCTGCTCGAGGGCAACGCGGCGGGCGACATCGGCTTTCACCTGCGTCCGCTCAAGGAGACCTTGGGCGATCCAGCCGAGCGTGCGTTGCGTGCAGCCGGCGTAGACGTCAGGCTGGGTGTGCGCGCCGAGGCGGTGGAGCGTGTCGAGGAGCCGGCGGCGGGTGTCAACACACAAGGCACGCACAACGGTCCAAAAAAATCCAACACGCCCCACGCGCGCGAAACGCATGGGAGCCTGCGCGTGCTCGCGGGCGGGCAGCGGCTGGCGGGCGACGCGGTCATCTGTGCGCTGCCCCACGAGCGCGCCGCCGACCTGCTCGCGCCGCTGCTGGGCGAGCGCGCCGAGTGTTGGAGGGGGCTCGGCGCTTCGCCGATCGTTAACGTGCACATCGTGTATGACCGGCGTGTTTGCGAGTGGGATTTTGCGGCTGGCGTGGGCACGCCGGTGCAGTACGTGTTCGATCGCGGCGACGCGGCCGGGCTGGGCGGCGCGGGGCAGTACCTTGCGATCTCGATCTCCGGCGCGCGCGCCGAGATGGCGATCGCGGCCGAGCGGGTGGGGGAGACCTACGTTCAGGCGATGCGCGAGCTGTTGCCCGCGGCGCGCTCCGCACGAGTCCTGAGCGTGCACGTCAGCCGCGAGCACGCGGCCACGTTCGCGGCGCGGCCCGGCGCGGAGGCGTTGCGACCGGGGCCCCGCACCGAGGTGGAGGGCTTGGCGATGGCGGGCGCGTGGACGGACACGGGCTGGCCGGCAACACTCGAGGGCGCGGTGCTCAGCGGTCACGCGGCCGCGCGCGAGGCGCTGCGGTGAGCGACACCCTGGTCGCCGCCCCGCTGCGCTTGGAGGCGCTGGCGATCCGGGCGGGCGCGCGCACGCTGCGTATCCACAAGACGGGGATGGGGCGCGAGCGCTCCCACGCGGCGGCCCGGCTCCTGCGCGGCGATCCCGCGGCGGCGCTGGTCGTGATGGGGGTGTGCGGCGGGCTCGACCATGCGTGCGAGCCCGGCGATGTGATCGTCGCCTCGGAGCTGCTCGACGGCGAGGGCTCAAGCGACGAGCGGCTCGCGTGCGCCTCGGCAGAGCCGCTCGCCCGGGCGCTCGAGCGGCGCGGCGTCGCGGTGCGCCGGGGGGCGGTTGTCTCGGTGGCGCGCATCGCTCACGGCGAGAAGCGCGTCGAGCTGCGTGCGCGCGGCGCGATCGCGGTTGACATGGAGTCGGCGTGGCTTGCGCCCGGCGCCGCGGGGCGACCATTCGCGGTCATCAGGGTCGTCGCCGACACGCCTGCGCGCGAGGTTACGCGTCCCCTGTTGACGCTGGCGGGCGCGGGCCGCGCGGCGGTGTCGCTGCGTCGGGTGGCGCGCGCTCTGGAGGGTCTGGTGGGCGAGCACGGCGTCGATATTCTGTGTTGACGGTTCCCAACGAGCGAGCGAGGGCGTTTTGGCTGTTCCGATGAGACAGGGCGCGCGGATGGGCTGGTATTTGATGCGCCAGCGCTTGGCGCGGCGCGAGAAGTTCCCGCTGATCGTCGAGCTCGAGCCCCTGTTCCAATGCAACCTGGCGTGCGCCGGGTGCGGCAAGATCCAGCACCCCGAGCACGTCCTGCGCCGGCGCATGTCGGTCGAGCAGGCCGTCGGGGCGATCGAGGAGAGCGGCGCGCCGATGGTCTCGATCGCGGGCGGCGAGCCGTTGATCCACCCCGAGATCCACCTGATCGCGGGCGAGCTGGTCAAGCGCAAGCGCTTCGTCTACCTGTGCACGAACGCGCTCTTGCTCGAGCGCAAGCTCGAGAACTTCACCCCGAGCCCCTATTTCGCCTGGGCCGTCCACATGGACGGGCTGCGCGAGCGCCACGACGCCTCGGTCGAACGCGAGGGCGTCTTCGACAAGGCTGTGGCCGCGATCAAGGCCGCCAAGGCCGCCGGGTTTCGCGTGACCACCAACACGACCTTCTTCACCCACGATTCACCGCGGACGGTGCGCGACGTGTTGGACTTCCTCAACGACGACTTGGGCGTCGACGAAATGATGATCTCGCCCGCCTACGCGTACGAGAAGGCGCCCGACCAGGAGCATTTCCTCGGCGTGCGCCAGACGCGCGAGCTGTTCGGCGAGGCGTTCGCCGAAGGCAGGCGCAAGCGCTGGCGCCTGAACCACAGCCCCCTGTTCCTCGACTTCCTGGAAGGCAAGGCCGAATTTGACTGCACCGCTTGGGGGATCCCGAGCTATTCGCTGTTTGGCTGGCAGCGCCCCTGTTATCTCATGTCAGACGGCTACGCCGCCACCTACAAGGAGCTGCTCGAGACGACCGACTGGAGCAAGTACGGTCGCGGCAAAGACGAGCGCTGCGAAAACTGCATGGCCCACTGCGGGTATGAGCCGACGGCGGTGCTGCAGACGACGCACTCGCTGCGCCAGTCGGTGCGGGCGCTCGTCAGCTGAGCGGCGGCGGCTGTTCTTTGGCCTCGGGAGCGCTGCGCACCGGCGCCTGGGCGGCGCCACGCCTGATGTCCTGCCAGGTCATACCCTCGCGCAGCAGCGCCGGGATGCCGAGCGCGAGCGCGGTGATCAGCTCGATCGCCTGCAAAATGATCCCGTAGGCCAAGGCCGGTCCCGCGCCGACGCCGTAGGCCGACAAGACGACCAGACATGCCGCCTGAAAGACGCCGACGTTCGACGGCGTGGCGGGCACCACTGCGGTGACGTTGACCGCGAGCAGGATCGCCGCGGCGGTTACGGGCGTCGCCTTGGGGTCGAGTCCGAGCGCGAGCACGACCATGTAGCACGAGCCCCACTGCAAAGCCCACGCGAACAGCTGAAAGCCGACCGCTGGGATCCCGTGGCGCGGGGTCGCGAACACGACAAGTCCCCGCCGCGCCGAGCGAAGCAGGCCGGCGAAGGCGATCGCGCCGGCGCGGATGCGCACGCTGCGCGAACGCTGGGCGACGCGCAGCAAGACGGGCGCGCCGAACACGAACAGCGCCACGAACACGGGCACCGCGAGGGCCGCCTCCAAGGCGGAGGCGTGACCGTGCAGCAGGGGAACGCTCGTGAACGTAACCGCCGCCAGCACGCCGAGCGCGACGAGGTTGATGAGCGTCTGCGAGAGCACGGTGCCGGCGACGACCGGGTAGGTGCGGGTCGCCCGGCCGGGCAACCGTCGCGAGAGCACGACCACGCGCGTCGGCTCGCCGATCCTGCCGGGCAGCACCGCGGAGGCCATCACGCCGATCATCGTCGCGCGCGCCACCGGCCCCAGCCCGATCGCGGTGTGCGGCAGCGCGGCGCTCAGGACCGCGCGCCAGGAGAGGGCGCGCAACAGCAGCGAGAGCATCATCAACGCAAGCGCCGCGACGATCCATCCCGGGCTGGCCGAGATCAACGCGTTCGCGACATGGGGGAGGTTCAGGCGGCTGAGCGCGAACGCGAGCAGGCCCGCCACGACCAGGGCCAGCACCGCAAGCGCGACTCTGCGCGTGGTGCGGCGCTTGCTTGTGGCGGCCTCCATGCGAGGGGGTCTATCAAAGCCCGCCCCGGACCGGCGCGGGCGCGAGGACCGGAGGACCTTCGGTCGTGGATGCGGATTGTCCTAAATGCGAGGGTGGACATTTTTTTTGTTAATCATTGATCCAATTCAGCCTCGCCTACGCATCAGAAAACATTCAGCTACCGGAACACGATTGTTAACTGAACTGTCTGGGTAGTATCGAAAAGTGGATTGCTAGGGACGGTGGGCCGGGAGTGGCTCGTGTGTGGCTTCGTGTCGTCAAATCGGCTGATTGCGATATTCGGAGCAAGTGTCAGGTCGTCCAAGTTGGTTGAAGCGTCCAAGTTGGTTGAAGCGCTATTGGTAACGTCGCACTAGATTGGGGAGTCAAAGTTATGACACAGCAGCAAGACATCGCGATCTCACTGTCTCCGGCACAGATCGAGCAGGTGATCCGCTCGGCCGGCTATACCAGCAACGGCACCGTCTCGAGCCTGCTGGTGGCCGCGCTGGACAACGCCCATGCCACTCCCTACGGGGACCAAGCACATGGTTCTCTGCACGACGCAACACAGCTCGCCCTGTCGAGCGCGCTCGCCGATCCGCAGCTCTCACAGTCGCTGTTGCGCGGGCTGGCGATCCTGTCGTGCTTCGGCCCGGAAAGGCCGTGGCGCGCGATCATCGATCTGGCAAAAGAGCTGGAGATGTCGCCGTCGACGACCCACCGCTATGTGAAGACGCTGCGAGCGGTGGGGCTGCTCGAGCAAAACCCGACCACGCGCGAATATCGGCCGGTCGCCGTGTGAGGATCTGGAGCGCCGAAGCGCGCTCAGCGACCGGTGTAGGTGGCGTGGCCCGGGCCCCGCTCGAGGAACGAGCGCACGGCGGCCTGTAGGTCCTCGGTGGCGAACAGGTCGCCGGCCAGGCGCGGCACCCGGGCATCGGCTCCATGGGCGCCGCCTTCGTCCAAGCAAGCTCTGACGATCGCCTTGGTCGCGGCGTGGGCGCGCGTGGGCCCGGCGGCCAGCTTGTGGGCGAAACGGCGCGCGGCCTCGTCGAAACCCTCGTCCGGCAAGACCCGGTTGACCACGTTCCAACGCTCCAGCGTCGCCGCGTCGTAGAGCTCGCCGGTCATCACCAGCTCGCGCGCCCGCGCGGGCCCGGCGCGCTCGGCCAAACGCTGGGTGCCGCCCATGGCGGGGGTCAGGCCGACGACCGTCTCGACCAGGCCGAACCGCGCCGACTCGGCGGCGAGCAGCAGGTCGCAGCCGAGCGAGAGCTCGAAGGCCGCCGTCAGGCAGAGGGCGTGGGCGGCGAACACGGTCGGCAGGGGAAGGCTCTCGACGCGGTGGACCAGCTCGAGCAGCTCCACCCACATCCTCGCCGCCTGCTCGGGAGAGAGCCCGTCGAAGACGTGCACGTCAACACCGCCGCTGACCGCTCGCCCCTCGGCCCTGATCAACAATCCGCGCGGCGGCTCGGCCACCAGTCGATCGACCGCTTCGGCCAGCTCGCCCATCAAAGCGCGGTCGAACAGGTTCAGCGGCGGGCTGTCGATGCTGAGCACGACCAAGGGGTCTTCGCGCTCGACGCGCAGCAGGCTCATCGCGGTGGCTCCATTGGTGGTGGAGCCTAACGCAGCCGAGCGGCGGGGTGTGCCCGGCGTGTCGCGAGCCGGCCCGGCGCCCAAGGCCGGGCGGTTCTATGTCTCTGACTTGTTTGCCCCTCGTGTGCAGGAGATCCGCGTCGGCTGGGCGCGGTGCGGCGAGCGCGCGGACAGGGCTTGGCGGCGGCGGGCGCGCTCTTAGTTGACTATTCGACTTTCCGGCCGCGGGGGGCTAGGTTATGGGGTATTGTCCGCAGCTGGGACTAGTCCGTCAGATGGAAACTCGCGGGGGTGATGGCATCGAATGCGAGACGCGACGCAGCAAGCCAAGCCGGTATTAGCCGTACAGCCTCGGCGGCGAGCGATACTGGATGACATGACTGGGGCAGAGCGCTGATGTTGGAGCTCGAAGACGTCGTCAAGCACTACCAGGTGGGCGATGGCGAGACCGTGAAGGCCGTCGACGGCGTCAGCCTGTCCGTCGGCGAGGGCGAGCTGGTGGCTCTGTACGGTCCGAGCGGCTCGGGCAAGACCACCTTGCTGATGCTGATCGCCGGTCTGCTCGTCCCCGACGCCGGCAGGGTGATCGTCGGCGGGCGCGAGGTATCGGGTCTGTCCGAGCGTGAACGCGCGCACTACAGGCGCTCGGAGCTCGGCTTCATTCGCCAATCCTTGGACCTGATACCAGGGGTGCGCGCCGACGACAACGCGGCGCTCAAGCTGTTCGCGACCTCGGGCCGACGCGAGGCCCAGCGCAACGTGGCGCCCCTGCTCGAGCGCCTCGGCTTGAACGGTCGCGCCCGGCAACGCGCGGAGCAGCTCTCGATGGGGGAGCGCCAACGCGTGATGATCGCGCGCGCCCTCTCCACGCAGCCGCGCCTGGTGCTCGCGGACGAGCCAACCGGTAGCCTGGACACCGACCGCGGGCGCGAAGTGCTGGGCCTGCTCGCCGAGGTGTGCCACGAACGGGGCGTGGGGGTGCTGCTCGTCACGCACGACCCGCGCGCCGCGGCGTTCGCCGATCATGTGCACGCTTTGCGCGACGGCCAGCTCGTGGAGTACGAGCCCGACCGTGACTATGCGCCGTTTCATGCGAAATGACCGGTGGGGAGTCCCCGGTTCGCCGGTGATCCGGCGCCGTCGCCCGCGCGGGCGGGTTGGCGCGCCCGCCCGTGGGCCCCGATGAGGCTTTCCACGATCTTCTACCTGTACCGGGTGCGCCTGCGGGCGCGCCTCGTCCAGGAGCTCTTGGCCGTCGCGGGCATCGCCGTGGGTGTGGCGTTGCTGTTCGCCTCGCAGGTCGCCAACACGAGCCTTGCGGGTTCCGTGACGCATCTGACCGACGGGTTGATCGGAAAGTCCAGCCTGCAATTGACCTCGCGCGACCCGCAGGGCTTCGATCAGGGCTTACTCCAACAGGTCGAGATGCTGCCGGGCGTGCTGCTCGCGGCGCCCGTGTTGCAGCGCAGCATCGACGCGATCGGCACGCGCGGCGCCGAGTCGGTCGATCTTGTCGGGATCGACTCGCGCTTCGTGGGCTTGGAGGGCCAACTCTTGGCTCACATGGGCACGACTCAGCTTTCGCGACAGCAGGGCGTCGCGCTGCCGGCGTCGGTCGCGGCACGGATCGGTGCAGGGCCGCTACAACCCCTGTTGGTGCAGGTCGGCGCTCGCAGCGCGCACACGCTGGTCGTGACGGTGCTCCAGTCGAGCGACATCGGAGCGCTCGTCGAAAGCCCGCTCGCGATCGCGCCGCTCAGCCTCGCGCAGAGCCTCGCCGGGATGCCGAGCCGAATCAGTCGCATCCTCGTGGAGCCGCGTCCAGGACAGGAGCCCCAGGTTCGCCGTGAGTTGCAGGTTCTCGCGCGCGGCGAACTGAACGTGCGTCCCGCCAATTTCGAGGCGACCGTGTTCGCCCAGGCGGAGGGTCCGACAACGCAATCGACGGAGCTGTTCTCGGCGATCAGCGCCCTGGTGGGCTTTCTGTTTGCGTTCAACGCGATGCTGCTGACGGTTCCGCAGCGACGCAACTTGATCGGCGACCTGCGACTCGACGGGTATCCGCCGACGGAGATCGTCGAGGTGATGTTGTTCGACGCGCTGGTCCTCGGTCTGGTTGGCTCGATCGTGGGACTCGCGCTCGGAGACGTCCTTTCGCACGGGTTGCTCGAAACCAATCCGGGATATCTGTCGTTCGCGTTCCCGGTAGGCACGCTGCGGATAGTCAGCTGGCAGAGCATCGTCCTGGCGAGCGCCGGTGGGTTGTTGGCGGCGATCGTGGGTGTGACGGTGCCGTTGCGCCACGAGATCTTCGCGCGCCAGGCTTCAGGACCGCGCAGGCCCTCCTCCTCGCAACGGGGGCGCCTCGCGCTGTCGCTGCTCGGCGGGCTGCTGGCGTTGGCGGTGACGAGCGCGATCCTCGTGGCCGGCGTCACGAACATCGCGATGGCGGTGCTGGCGTTCGTTTGCCTGGTGCTCTCGCTGCTGTTGATCTTGCCCCTCGCGTTCACCGGGCTGGTGGCCGCCTTCGACGTGCTGCAGCGTCCGATCATGGGCGTATCGCCGCGGATCGCGGTGATCGAGCTGCAGTCGAGCTCGACCAGGGCGCGCTCGCTGGCGATCGCCGCGACGGGCGCGATCGCGGTTTTCGGGAGCGTCTCGATCGAGGGCGCCCGCCAGAACCTGCAAAGCGGGCTGGACCGCGTCTCGCGCGAAGTGACCCGGGTGACAGACATTTGGGTCTCGCCCGCGGGCAAGGCGAACACGATCGGCACGACTCCTTTCGAAAACGTCTACCAGCGCAAGCTCGCTGGTCTGTCCGGCGTGGCGGCGGTCAGCCTCTATCGGGGAGGGTTCCTGGATATCGGCGACCATCGCACACTCGTGCTGGGGCCCCCGCGCGACAGTCCGACCTTGATCCCACCAAACCAGATCGTGAGCGGCGCGCACGGGCGCGCGAATCGCCTTTTGCGCTCTGGGGGTTGGGTGGCGGTCTCGCAGGCAATCGCCGATGAGTATCACGCCAAACTGGGCGCTCTGCTGACGTTGCCCTCACCGCACCCGACCAGCCTGAGGCTGGCGGCGATCACGACAAACTTTGGCTGGCCACCGGGGTCGGTGATCCTCAACGCCGACGACTACGCGCGTGCGTGGGCGAGCGCGCAACCGAGCGCCTATGAGGTGAAGCTCGGCTCGGGCGCGTCGCTGGCGGCGGTGGAGCGCGAGATCCGCGCGGCGCTCGGCCCAGGCTCGGCGTTGATGGTGCAGAGCGCCTACACCCGCGAACAGGTGTACCGCTCGACCCAGCGCCAGGGACTTTCGCGCCTGCGCGAGATCGCGGCGCTCGTGCTGATCGCGGCGGCCCTGGCGATGGCCGCGGCGATGGGCGCGATGATCTGGCAACGCCGTTCGCGGCTCGCTGGAATGAAGGTCGATGGATTCGACCAAGGAGAGCTGTGGCGCGCGCTGTTGTATGAGAGCGCGCTATTGCTCGGAGCAGGATGCTCTATCGGTGCAGTGTTTGGCCTCTACGGCCAGCTCTTGTTGAGCCACGCGTTGGTGAGCGTCACGGGATTCCCTGTCGTGTTTTCGGTGGGGATCCCGATCGCAATCGGGATATTCGCGATCGTGACCGCCGTGGCGGTCGCTATCGCGGCGTTGCCCGGCTACCTCGCGACACAGGTGAAACCCGCTCTCCAAGACTGATCACGCGCTCCGCCTCCCCCGAGCCAGTAAATGCAGGAGGCAGTCAGCGAAGTGGGCGGGATCGGCTTGGGGCATGCCCGCGCTCTGATCGCGGCGGTCACGCGCGAGCTCTGCTGGGGCCTGCGGGCGGTCGCGAGCGAGGTCGATTATTGGCGGGCTCGCGCGGCGCTGATTCCCGATCGTGCGATCCGCGAGGACGCGCTCAGCTCGCTGGAGCTCAAGCGCGGTAACACAGACGGCGCGGCGCTGTTCTGGACCCTGCCGGATTTACGCCAACCAAGGTTGCTCAGGTTGCTCGTGACGTACGAGATCATGTGCGACTTTCTCGACAGTGTGAGCGAGCGGGGCGCATCCGCGGGGTTGGACAACGGTCGTCAATTGCACCTGGCGTTTAGCGAGGCCTTGGACCCGCGCGTGCCGATCTCCGACTATTACCGTCACCATCCCTGGAGTGAAGACGGCGGGTACTTGCGCCTGCTGGTCGAGTTATGCCGCGCCGCCTGTGTCTTGTTGCCCTCCTATGAGGCGGTCCGTCCGACCTTGATCCGCGCCGCGACGCTGGCCCAGGTGCAGGGCCTCAACCACGAGCTCGACCCGGTTCTGCGTGATTGCACACTGCGCGATTGGAGCGCTCGCGAATTCGCGGGTCGATCGGATCTGGCTTGGTATGAGCTTTCGGGTGCGGCCAGCACTTGGATATCTGTGCTCGCCTTGCTTGCGTTGGCGGCTGAGCCGGACCGTCGCGCCGAGGAGGCGGTGCGCACTTATACGGCGTATTTCTGGGTGTGCTTGGCGGCCACCGTGCTCGACAGCTTCGTCGACGAGGCCGAGGACCTGGCCAACGGCGACCACTCTTATTTCGGCCACTACCCCTCGCGTGAGGTCGGGATCGGGCGTGCGCGGGAGATCGTCAGCCGCGCCTCGCGCGAAGCGGACGCGTTGCGCAACGGACAACGCCACACCGTGATCGTCTCGTGCATGGTGGCCTTGTATCTGTCCAAGGACACGGCACTTGAGGGTGAGATGGGGCCTACGAGTCGCATGCTGCTCAGCTCGGGTGGTTTACTGGCGGCGATGCTCGGCCCGGTGCTGCGGTTCTGGCGCGCGGCGTATTCGTTGAAGGGCGCTTGACCGAGCCTCCGGTCTTGGGCCGCCGGATTCGCGTCGAAGCGGCTGAAGGGACTCGAACCCTCGACCTTCTGCATGGCAAGCAGACGCTCTAGCCAACTGAGCTACAGCCGCGCGGCGGCTAACTATAGACCAGGAGAGGGTCGAGCTGGTCCGCTGGAGGGCCATGGGCTACCCGGCCACGGGCGATCCGTCCGGCCTACAGCTTGGGCGCTTCGTGTAGCGCGGAGCTGGCGGGAACCAGCTCGCTTGTGACGAGGCCGCGCTCGCGGGTCAGCTCGTCGACGATCGGGAACAGCTTGGCGATGCGCTCGGGGGTGTCGATCGTCTCGGTCACGATGGGGACGTGGCGACGTAGGGACAGCAGGCGGTCGCCGTGGGGGGCGTGCTCGCCGTGAAATCCCCAGATTCCGCGCATCGCGGTCGCGCCCGCGGCGTTGGCTTCGCGTAGTCGCTTGACGAGCTCCAGGTAGACCGGCTTCTCGTCGTGACCCGCGGCCTCGGAGACGATCACCGTGAGCTTTTGCCTCAGCTGCGACGAGGCGCCGCCGGCGACGTGTGTCTCGGGATGCTGCGCGAGCTCGCCGTCGCGCTTGCAGACCCGCACCAGCTCGACGGTGAACAGCGGCTCTGCGAGCAGCCCTCGCAGATGCCCGAGTGCGCCTTCGATGCGCTCGGCTTGCCCGATTGCGATCACCATCAGCGGCACGTTCGCGTTGCGCGCGAAGAAGCGAGCGCGCCGGCGCTCGCCGTGCATCGTGCCGTCGACTCCGAGCAGGACCGTGGCGCCGGCGACGCCGTGGTCGCGCAGCGCTTGGCAGACCTCAACGAACGCCGGTTTTCCGTTCGCGCGCTCGTGGCGCCCGATGTAGGTGGTCAGCTTGACCGTGTCTTGGGGCGAATCCGCGAGCTTCAGGCTGCCTCCTCGCGCTAGCTCGCCTGGTTCTCCGCTGGCGAGCTCCGCGACCGTCTGAGCGTGGGGCCCAGAGCCGCGCGCGCCGTCCCCGATCAGACGGGCCCGCTCCAAGGAGATCAAGCCTTCATAGCCGATCGTCCCGACCTCCTCGGCCAGCGCCTCGATGCGCTCGGCCGTGTCGATCGCGACCGACACCAAGGGCAGGTCTTCGGAGAGCGTCAATAGCCGGTCGCTGCGCCTGCGGTGCTTGGCGCCGAAGCCCTGCGCTCCGCGCAACAACAGGCCGGCACGGACCCCACGGCGAGCCTGGATGTCCAGCAGCTCGTCGGCGAGCAGGCGACCACGCACGCGGCTGCGCTCCCCGAAATAGGTTGTCAGCTTCAGCGCCTCCCGCATCACAACGCCCCGCCGAGCGACTTGCCGATCAGCGCCGCCCCGAAACCCACGATCACGCTGATCGCAATGTTCAGCGCCGCGCCGCGCGCCTGACCGTCCTCGCCCAGCCTGTGCGTCTCGAGCATCCAGGTCGAGAACGTCGTGTAGGAGCCGATCGTCGCCGTTCCCACGAGCACGAGCGCTTCGCCCGACAGCGCGAGGCCGCTCAGCAATCCCAACACGAACGCGCCGCTCGCGTTCACCGCCAAAGTCCCGATCGGAAAGCCCGTCGAGCTGCGCGAAGAGACCGCGCCGTCGAGCAGAAAGCGTGCGATCGAGCCGGCGCCGCCGAGCAGCGCGACGCCGATCCAAGCAGCGGCGCTCACGCGAGCGTCCTCACGCGACGCACTGCCGCCGAGGACGTGAACACCGCGACATAACCGCCGAGCAGGCTGGCCGCAAGATAGCCGCACGCGAGCCCGACGCGGTTCTGATCGAGCATCCGCAACAGCTCGATCTGCATCGTCGAGAAGGTCGTCAAGGCCCCGCACAGGCCTGTCCCCAACAGCGGCCGGCGCAGCGTGGAGACCGGCAGCCTCTCCTGCAGGCGCGTCACGAAATAGCCGATCATCAGCGCGCCCGCCATGTTCGCGGCGAACGTAGCCCACGGCCACTGACCCGCGCCGCTCACGAACAGCTGGGCCAGGCCGACCCGCGCCAAAGCTCCGACCGCGCCGCCACAGGCGATCGCCAATAGCTCCGAGCGATCGATGCCCGGATCCGAGCGGCCCGCCCGGGAGGCTTCGGGGCCCCCAATCGGCTGTCGCTCGGGTGTGTCCGCTCGTGCTTGCACGCCTGCACCTTACGGCCCGCCGACCACGTATCGACCCGCATCGCCGCGCACCAGCAGCCCCTTCAGCTCCAATTCGGCCAGCGCCAGCGCGAGTTCATCGGGCTCCACGTCCCCGCTCGCCAGCTTGGCCAAGGTGTCCCTCCCGCGACCCACTTCGCCCAGCACTTCGGCGAGTCTCGGCTCCAGGGCGGGCTGCTCTCCGGCGCTCAGGCCTTCGCGTCTCTCCAGCCGGCTCCCATCCATCCCATACAAAGCCTCCAGCGCGTCCTCGGCGCAACGCACCATTCGCGCGCCGTTCATCAGTAGCGCGTTGGTGCCCCGCGAGGCCTCGGAGGTAACGCGTCCCGGTACCGCCGCCACACACTTGCCCCGCGTCCAAGCCACCCGCGCGCACGCAAGCTCGCGCGGATGCTCGCCGGCCTCGACCACGATCGTCAGTTGACAGAGCAGCGCCAACACGCGATCGCCCGCCACGCGCCACCAGCCCCGAGGCCGGGCCCGCGCGGGGAGCGCCTGCTCTGAGATCGCGCAACCGTGCTCGAGCACTCGGCGATAGAGCGGCTGCAAGCACGCCGGCGAGCAGGCTTCCAAGCCCGCTCCCATCACCCCAAGCGGCATGGCTCCGGCTTCCAGCACGCCGCCTTGGACCGCGCTCGCGATCCCTTCGCCCACGCCGCCCGCCACCGTCAGCCCGCACGCGGCTAGCTCCCGAGCGAGCTTGCGCGCCAGCTCCATCCCATAGTCGCTGGCTCTGCGCGTACCCACGACAGCGACCACGTCGCGTTCGAGGCTTGCCCCCAAGCGATCGAGTCCACCGCGCACGCCAAGCGTCGCCGGAGCCAGCGAATCGCCGCGCAGGCAACTCGGATAAGCGGGGTGGTGGCGGCAAATTCGCTCGATCGGCGAGCGGCTTGGCTGTCGTGCGCTCTGCCACCGCGCGTAGGCCTCGCGCAACTCGTCGCGCCGGCGCCCGCCCACGGCGTCGATCAGGTCGCTGTCAGAAAGTTCGAGCAAGCTCCACAGGCAATCGAGCTCGCGGGCCCTGAACTCCAGGCGCACCCCAAGTGTCTCGAGCAGCCAGGCGCGCCGCTCGCAATCTGCGCAGAGGCCCTTCATTGCGCTCTGCGGGAGCTCAGGCCCGCCTCCGGGCGCCAGGCCAGCGCGCGCGCCAGATGCGTGCCCTTGACGCGCCTACAGCCGTCCAAGTCGGCCAGCGTCCGCGCCACCCGCAGCGCCCGGTGCTGGCCGCGCGCGCTCATCGTTCCGCGCTCGCGCACCCCCCGCAGCAACGCGTGTCCGTCCTCGTCGAGCGCCACGAACCGGCGCAGCATCGCCGCATCCATTCGCGCATTCACGAGGATCCCCGAGCCGCGAAAGCGCGCCGCTTGGCGCTCGCGCGCCTCGATCACCCGCCCGCGCTCTTGCGCCGAGTCGGTCTCCGCGCTCTGGCCAAGTTGGTCCGAGCCCGAGCGCTCCACCCCCAACAGCAGGTCGACGCGGTCGAGCAGCGGACCGCTCAAACGGCGTTTGTGGCGCGCCAGCTCGGCTTCGCTGCACCTGCACCGCTCCCGCTCGCCCGCGTATCCGCACGGGCACGGGTTCGTCGCCGCGATCAGCATGAAACGAGCCGGATAGACCGCCGAGTGGCGCGCGCGCACGATCGCCACCCGTCCATCCTCGAGCGGTTGGCGCAGCGCCTCGAGCGTCGGACGCGCGAACTCGGACAGCTCGTCCAGGAACAAGACTCCGTTGTGAGCAAGGACCACCTCACCGACCCACCCGCGCCGGGCCCCGCCGATCATCCCCGCCGTGGTGATCGTGTGGTGAGGCGCCCTGAACGGACGCTCGCGCAGGAGCTCGTGGCTGCTCAGCCTGCCCATAGCGCTGTGGATGCGCATCACTTCGATCGCCTCCTCGCGCCGCAGCGGCGGCAGGATCGACGGCAGGCGCTGGGCCAGCATCGTCTTGCCCGTGCCCGGTGGCCCACTCAACAGGCTGTTGTGAGCGCCCGCGGCGGCGACCGTCAACGCATTGATCGCCTCGCGCTGCCCACGCACGTCTGCCAGATCCGGCGCGCTCGGCCGATCCTCCAAGCGGTTCTCGGTGTCCGGACGGGGCAATGGGTCCGGCGCGCCGCCGCCAAGCACCCGCGCGGCGCTGCCCAAGCGCTCGACGACGGCGACCCTCAGCTCGCCCACGAGCAGCGCCTCGCCGGCCCTCCCGGGACCCACCAGCAGCGTCTTCATGCCAGCCTTCCTGCACGCCTCCGCGACCGCGAGCGTGCCGTGACAGGCACGCACCTCGCCATCGAGCGAGAGCTCTCCGAGCAGCGCGTGCGTATCGAGCAGATCGCCCGGTATCTGCCCGGACGCCGCCAGCACCGCGCAGGCGAGCGCCAGGTCGAACCCGGGCCCGACCTTCGGCACGTCCGCGGGCGCCAGGTTGGCCGTGATCCGGCGCGCCGGGAACTCAAAGCCCGAGTTGAGCACCGCGGCGTGCACGCGGTCGCGCGCCTCGCGCACGGCCGCGTCCGCCAGGCCGACAATCGCAAAGGCCGGCAGTCCGGCCCGGATGTCGACCTCCACGCTGACCGCCCGCGCGCCCAGCCCTTCGATTGTGAACGTCCGCGCCCGAGCGAGCATTCGTGCCTCCCGTGTCGGTTGTCAGGCGAGGCACTCCAAGCTAAAGGCGAGTTGCGACGGTATTTTGCGCGAGCCCTCCCGCGAGGGGCTCAGCGGGATGAAATCTCAGTACCCGGCGGGGTGGCGCACCACGTAGCCGGCGGTCGAGGTCATCGAATCCGACCAGCGTGTCCCCGTCTCCTGCTGGGCCACCGTGTCAAAGCGTCGCCCGTCGATCACCATCCAGGCGTGTTCGGCGTTCGCGTAGATCGTGATGTAGCGCCCCGGGCCCGCTTCGCCGTATGACTCCAGCGCGGATGAGTCCTCCGGAGAGCTGAGCAGCCCGCCGCCGTGCAGCGCGTAGGAGACGGAGCCCGAGCAGTCATAGCCGGTCGACTCAAACGAGCCGTGCCCACCGCCGTACACATAGGGCCTGGTCGCTATTTCATCCGCGGCCGCGATCACACGCGCAACAACGCCCGACGATCCTTCTCCTCCTGCGCTATCGCTGCTAGAGGCGCTGCCTCCTTCGCCGCCGGCGCCCGCGGACGCGGCATGGGGGGGATGCAGGGTCCTCTGCTCGTCGATCCCGAGCGCACTCCACGTTTCCGGTCCCACGACTCCATCGACGGCGATCCCGCGCTCGGCCTGCATGTGCTTGACGGCCGTCTCTGTTTCGGGCCCGAACGTGCCGTCGGCCTGCACGTGCAGAGCTTCCTGCAAGCGCCTGACCGCATCGGTGCGGCTCGTCGGCGCCGAGGCGCTCGTCTCGCTGTGGCTTGCGGCGGGTTGGCTGCTCGCGTGGGTCGCGACGCGATGGCTCACGTGGGTACGCGGCTTCAGTTGGTGCAGGACCGTGTGCTCCTTGACGCCGAGCGCGCTCCAGGTTTCCGGGCCCACCACACCGTCCACGTGCAGGTGGTGAAGCGCCTGTGCATGGCGCACCGCGCGCTCGGTTTCCGGCCCGAAGGTCCCATCGACCTGCACCCCAAGCGATTCCTGCAGACGAACCACCGGGTTCGTGCTCGTGCCCTTGGCGTGCGTTTCGGCTTGGCTTGCGCCCGCGCTGGTGGCCGGATAGCTGACCGCCTCGCGAACGCTCGAGCTGAACGCGGTCTCCGCCGTGTCGGCGAGCGCCGCCACCGACGGGCTTTCGCCGGCCAGCGCCGCGCTGGTGCGCGGTCCCACGATCCCATCCACTTCGAGCCCATGCGAGCCCTGGAAGCTGCGCACCGCGGCTTCGGTCTGCGGCCCGAAGACGCCGTCGGCGACGATCCCAAGCTTCTCCTGCAGCAGTTGCACCTGGCGACCTTCGCTTCCGTTTTCAAGCAACACATAGTGTTCGGTCGTGGTCGGCGGTTCCGGCGCCGGGGGCCCCGAAGCCGGCTGCGCCACCCCGTTGGCGTCGGCCAAACCGGCGGCGGGTCCCGCCGCGAGCGCAATCAGGGTGCCCAGCGAGACGCGCCGCGCGCGAGTCGCCGTCGGCACGAACTGCAGATCCGCGGCTTTGCGGCGCGTGCGTGAGCGCAGGGTCGAGAGCTCCCAAGGCTCCTCTTCGGCGAGGTTGCGCGGTGAGGGCAGCCGACGACGCGCATCCATCATGTTGGCCAGCCGCATAGCCGAACGGCCACCGGCGCGTTCACGGCGCGCGCGCGAGCGGGCGAGCGAAGCGGCCCAGGGGTCGACACCTGCAAGATCACGCGGGGATCCCGACATCTGAAAAGCGTCCTTTCGGTTTTTCCTCATGGCGCCTACGGGGTTAGCTGTCGGGCTCGCGCTTGCGCGCTACGCCACAACTGTGACGATTCGCCCCCGCAGCCATTCGGCTGCTTTGGGTCCCCCGCTCCCTCGCCCCGTGGGGAGAGGGATTCGGCACGAACGCGGGTCAAAGTATCAGGTTCCCCTGCAATATGTGTCGCATGGGAAGGGTTGCAACGTTTCTTGCCGACGCTGGGCGCTCGTGCGCGCCGGCGGCTTACCGCACTTAGGCAAGCCTAAGTCATGCTACGGTTTTCGCGCATCGGATCGGAAGGATCGAACGGTCACGGTCTTTGGAGGGCTGGCATGCGGCAAGGCAGGCAAAACCAGTGGCGGGCGAGAACGCGGCGGCCGTGTGCGCCCAGCCGATAAGGGCGCCTTCGCGACGGCGCCCGGCGGCGCTTTGGCGAGGATTGTTTCTCACCTGTCTGCTCGCGTGTGCGGTTCCGATCGCAAGCAGCTGCGGGATCACGGCCGGCTCCAACGACTCGGGCACCACGCTGACCCTCTACAGCGCCCAGCACGAGCAGACAACAGACGCGCTGATCGCCGCCTTCACCAAGCAGACGGGGATAAAGGTGAGGGTCGCCAACAACGACGAGGACGTGCTCACCGCCCAGATCACCCAGGAGGGAGACCTCTCGCCGGCTGACGTGTTTTATACGGAGAACTCAAACTGGCTCGAACAGCTCAACCGGCAGGGCCTGCTGGTCAAAGCCGATCCGACCGCGCTTGCCAGTGTGCCCAAGCGAGACAGCGCCGCAAACGGCGATTGGGTGGGAGTGTCGGCCAGGGTGAGCGTGCTCATCTACAACACCACGAAGCTGAAGCCCTCAGAGCTGCCCAAGTCGGTGCTGGAACTCGCAAGCCCGAAGTGGCTGGGCAAGATCGAGATCGCCCCGACCGAGACAGACCTGTGGCCGATCGTCAGCTCGATCGCCCACGCCTACGGGCACAGGGTGGCGCTGCGCTGGCTGATCGGCCTTGAGACCAACGCCGCCGGCAACGACAACGTCCCCGACAACGAGACCGTCACCCGCGACATCTCCCAAGGCGTGAGCGCCCTGGGATTGATCAACCATTACTACTACTACCGCCTGCTGGCCGAGATCGGCAAGGGCGCCGTCAAAGCGAACATCGCCTACTTCGCGCCGCACGACCCCGGCTACGTCGAGGACATTTCCGGTGTCGGCGTGCTGAAGTCCTCAAAGCACCAAGCCGCCGCTCAGCAGCTCGTGCGCTTCATTACCAGCGAAGCCGGCCAACGGGTGCTCGCCCAAGGCGACAGCTTCGAGTATCCGATTCGCCCCGGCGTGGCGGCCGATCCTGAGCTGACGCCACTCTCCAGCCTGCAACCCTCCCCGTTCTCCCCGGCGCGGCTTGGCACCGGCACCGACGCCAAGAACCTGCTCGAAGAAGCAGGGCTCATCTGAGGTCCGCTGCTCGTGGGCGCACCGATCGCAAGCGTTGACTCGGCCGGCGAGCGGGCGCTCCTGGGTGAGCCCGCGCCACGCGCGCCCGTGCGCCACGCGCGTGGCCAAGGGCGCCTCACCGGTGCCGTTCGCGCACGCGCGCCCGTCGTGCTCTGCCTGCTCATCGCGGCGCTGCTGCTCTCACCGCTTGTCCTGCTCGCGCTGGATGCCCGCGGCGCCGGGTGGAGTGAAATTCACCACGTCCTGCTGCGCTCGCGCTCGGCGCTCTTGTTGCGCCACACGGTGCTGCTCACGCTGCTCGTGGCCGTCCTCGCGGTGAGCCTGGGCGTAGCGACGGCGTGGTGTACCGAGCGCACGCGCCTGCCGGCCAGACGTCTGTGGACGGTGCTCCTGGTATTGCCGGTGGCGATCCCCGACGACGTCGTCGGTTACGCCTGGCACACCGCTTTCCCGTCTATGAGCGGACTGGCCGCGGCGACTCTGGTGATGACGCTCGGCACCTATCCGCTTGTCTACCTGCCCGTCGCCGCCGCCCTGCGCCGCGCCGACCCAGCGATGCGCGATACCTCCCACAGCCTCGGCGCAGGACCGCTGAAGACCTTCTTCAAGGTGAGCCTGCCGCTCGTGCGCACCGCGATCCTCGGCGGTTGCGTGCTCGTGGCCCTGACCACGATCTCCGAGTATGGGACGTTTGAGATCGTCCGCTACCAAACGTTCACCACCGAGATCTTCACCGAGTTCCAGCTCAACAGCCGCGCCGCCGCTTCGCTCTCGGTGCCGCTCGTGTGCCTCGCGCTGCTGGTATTGGGGATTGACGCGATCGTACCTTCGCGCGCGAGCACGGCCTCTGCACTCACACGCCAGCCCTCGCGTGCCCCCCTCGGCCTGTTCGCGGTGCCCGTGCTGCTCGGGCTGCTCGCGCTCGTCGCGCTCGCGATCGGCTTCCCCGTCGGGACCGTCATCTATTGGATGGCCCAAAGCCAGCACACCACGCTGCCCGCGGCCGCCACCCTCGGCCAGGCGGGTTGGAACTCGCTTATCTACAGCCTGCTCGGCGCGAGCGCCGCCGTAGTCCTCGCGCTGCCCGTGGCACTGCTTGCCTTCCGTCGCTCGAGCGCGCTGCGCGCGAACCTCCAGCGAAGCACCTACATCCCGCTCGCCTTGCCCGGCGTGGTGGTCGCGCTCAGCCTTGTCTACTTCGCGACGCACTACGCCTTCGGTCTCTACCAAACCAGCCTGCTCGTGATCGTCGCCTACGCGATCATGCACTTCCCGCTTGCGCTCGTCTGCATCAGGGCCTCGGTGGCCCAGCTGCCCGTGCGCCTGGTCGATGTCGGGCAGTCCTTGGGGCGCGGCCCGATCAGTGTGTTCGTGCGCGTTACGCTGCCGTTGCTCGCGCCCGGACTGCTCGCCGGCTTCTGCCTAGTGTTCCTGTTCGCCGTCACCGAGCTCACCGCGACGCTGCTGCTCGCGCCGATCGGCGTGCAAACGCTCGCCACCCAGTTCTGGGCCTACC
This sequence comes from uncultured Solirubrobacterales bacterium, assembly GCA_963753145.1. Lineage (GTDB taxonomy): Bacteria > Actinomycetota > Thermoleophilia > Solirubrobacterales > Solirubrobacteraceae > Palsa-744. Next base: position 895,357 of record CAVWAX010000001.1, on the reverse strand, counting down.
AGAGCGAGGTCGCCTATGGCGCGGCGGCGCCCTACGCGCTGGCGATTATCGTGCTCGCCTCGATCCCCGCCGCCCTGCTCGCTTTGTGGTTCGACCGTGATCGCGCGCACCAACCCCAGCTCGCGCCGCTATGAGCGAGATCCAGCTGCGCGGGCTCGCCAAGAGCTTCGGCGCCACCCCGGTCCTCGCCGAGATCGACCTGACCGTGCCCGCCGGCTCGATCACCGCCGTGCTGGGGGCCTCGGGCAGCGGCAAGACAACGCTCCTGCGTCTGATCGCCGGCTTCGAGCGGCTCGACCGTGGGACGATCGCGATCGGCGGACTCGTGGTCGCCAACGCCCACAGCAGCGTGCGCCCCCAACACCGCGGGGTCGGCTACGTGCCCCAGGACGGCGCCCTGTTTCCCCACCTCACCGTCTCGCGCAACGTCGGCTTCGGCCTGGCCCGCGGCGAGCGCGGGGCCGTGGGGGAGCTGCTCGAGCTCGTCGGCCTGAGCGGATTGGAGCGCCGCTACCCCCACGAGCTCTCCGGTGGCCAACAGCAACGCGTCGCCCTCGCGCGTGCCTTGGCGATTCGACCGAGCGTCGTGCTGCTCGACGAGCCCTTCAGCTCGCTCGACGCCTCGCTGCGCGCCGAACTCGGGCGCGACGTCGCGCGGATCCTCGCCGAGGCCGCCACGACGACCGTGCTCGTCACCCACGACCAGGACGAGGCGCTTGCGCTCTCACAACGGATTGCTGTGCTGGCCGAAGGTCGGGTTTTGGCCAGCGCCGATCCGCGCTCGCTCTACCTAGACCCGCCCGACCTGCGGGCGGCTGCCTCGATAGGGGACGTCAATGTCCTGGAGGCGACGATCGACGGTGATCTCGCCTCGTGTGTTCTAGGGACGGTCGCGCTGCGCCGCAACGGGCGAGCCTTGGAGAGCGGGCCGGCGAGGCTCTTGCTGCGTCCCGAGCAGCTTGTGCTTTGGCTGCAGCCCGACGGCGCCGCGGTGCGAGCCAGCGTGATCGAGTTGCGCTACCACGGGCACGAAGCGATCGCCCGGCTCGTGCTGGGGGAGTCTGGCGGCGAGAGCGTGTTGGCCAGGGTGCCCGGGGAGCTTGTGTTGGCGCCCGGCCAGGAGGTTTGGGTGTCAACGACCGGGACCGCGCGGGCTTGGCCGGTAGGGTGACCGGCATGGCGCCGCGTATATAGACGAGCACTCCATCGTCATACGCGTGGACGAGTGCATCAGCCGTCCGCCACGCGTGCAAACTCCACCTCGGTTGTGACATCCACTCCGTGTTTGAGGGTGTCGAGGATCACGCACGATCGCTCGGCGGCGGTGAGCAGCATCTCAACCGTCCTTGGATCGGTGCCGGGCGCCACTTCGAGGCTTGTGCGACAACGCATCGATTGGAAGCCCACGCGCACCGATGTGTCCACCGCGAGCGCGCCGCGTAGGTCCACCTCGCCTTCGACCTCGACCACAAGAGCGGTCAGGCGGACGCCCAACAGATCGGCGACCATGCGAATGGTCGAGTCCTGGCAGGCCGCGAGCGCCGCGCACAACAGCTCCCCGGAGTTGGGCGCCTCGTGCAGGCCGCCGACGCCGCGATGATTGCCGACCGCGATCGTCACATCCTCGGCCGGGTACTCCTCGCCCGGCACGACGGCGGTGTGAACAGGATCATTCAGGTCGTATCCGACCGTGTGGGCGCGGTCGATGATGAGCGCCCGCGCGGAGTCCTGTTCATAGGCTCGCCGCAGTGGCGCCTGACGGGCGGCGACCTGTGAGCGGCTCGAGCGCGCGACCCGCGACGTGGTCTGGGGCCGCGAGCTCATGACGTTGCGCCCGGGCTCTGGGCCGCGAGCGCGCGGACGTCCTCAGTGCTCAGACAGCGACCGCCGATCGCCCAGTCTCCGGACTTCGTCTCGTCGATCACGACCATCGTCACCTCGCGCATGCTCTCGCCCTCGATGTCGATCATCGTCTCGCTCAGGCGCTCGGCGATCTCGCGCTTTTGCTCTGCCGAAAAGACTCCCTCGATCAGCTTCACGTTGATGAATGGCATGTCACACTCCCCGCGGCTCGCGACGAGCCGGCCTCGTGGTTGATATGGCGCTTGGAAAGCGTCCCAACCGTGCCCTTGGTTGTCATCGCGATTACGGGCCATCTCGCGGGGATGGCCCGCCCGGCCATCAACCCCAAACGCTCGTGATGGCGAGCGACGGCGTGTAGCCTCATCGATGATGCTGGATCAGCGGATCGGTTTCTTTGACTTCGAGGGACGCAAGGTCGCGTACTCGCTCGTGGGGGAGGGGCCGGTGCTCGTGTTTCCGCCGTGGTGGATCAGCCACATCGAGCTCGAGTGGCAGCAGCCCGGTTTTCGCTCGTTCTTCGGCGATTTCGCGGAAACGCACACGGTGCTGCGCTACGACAGGCTCGGCGTCGGCCTGTCCGATCGCCGGCGCGAGCCGCACCACACCTCGCTTGAGTCCGAGCTACGCGTGCTCCACGCGCTGCTCGACGAGCAAGACGTGGGCAGATGCTCGCTCGTCGGCATCTCATGCGGCGGTTGCTTCGCCGCCGCCTACGCGCGTCGCCACCCAGAGCGCGTGGACCGGCTGGCGATCTACGGAGGCTGGGCGGACGGGCGAGCCCTCGCCCCGCCGCAGGCGCAGACGTCGATGATCGATCTCGTGCGCGGCACATGGGGGTTCGGCTCGCGGATCCTCGCGGAGGTCTTCATGACCGGAGCCGACGATCGCGAGCGACGCGCATATGTCGAGTTCCAGCGAACCTCCGCGAGCGCGGACATGGCCGCCGACCTTTTGGAGCTGATCTTCGCGCTCGACATCCGCGAGGACCTGGTCGGGTTGCGGGCGCCGACCGTCGTAATCCACCGGACGGGGGATCGCACGGTCCCCTTCTCCCAGGGGCGCGAGGTGGCCACGCTCGCGCCCGACGCGCGGCTGGTGCCACTCCCGGGCGACGCTCACCATCCCTGGCGCGGCGATGCGAGCGGCACCGGCGCCGCGATTCTCGCCGCGCTCGGTCTCGGCACAGAACAGGGCGCGCACGCCGCGCCGCTGGGGCAATCGCTGACGGCACGCGAGCGCGAAGTGCTCACACTCGTCGCGCGCGGCTTCAGCGATTCCGCAATCGCCGAGCAACTCGTGCTCAGCACCCACACCGTTCATCGCCACGTCGCCAACATCCGAAACAAGCTCAACCTGCCATCGCGAGCCGCGGCCGCAGCGTTCGCGGTCAGAGCGGGGCTGGAGTAGTTGCGCGTCTTTGGAGGGCGCGGCGAGGAGATCATCGCCACGCTCGAGCAGGGTGTGGAGGCCAACCCGGCCATCCCCGCTTTGTGCGCGCTCCTAGCCTCCATCTCTGCTGGCTTGACCGTCGCGACGAGGCGGCGATGATGCTCAAGCGGGCGGCGAGCGACCGCTTTGCGGACGTCCGGCCCGCACCAGATCAGTTGACGGCGCTCGTGCTCTACGCCGACGCGGCGGCCCAGACCGGCAACCGCGAGGTAGCCGCGATCCTCCACGAACTCATCGAGCCATTCGCCAGCCAAGTTGACTGGAACACACTATTTGGCTCTGGGCACGCGCGACTGTATCTGGGTCTGCTGGCGTCGGTCCTCGCTGAGCATCAGCGCTCCGATGAGCACCTGCGTTTCGCCTGCGAGTTTCACGAAGCCAACGACATGCCGCTGTGGACAGCCCGAGCTCACCTCGGCTGGGCCGAGGCGCTCGCCGCTCGTGGCGAGCACGAAGGCGCACGCGAGCACGCCATCCGCGCGCTCGAACTCTCGCGCGAGTACGGCTACGGCGCGTTTGAGCCGCGCGCGGCGGCGCTGGTGGCGGACCAGCTTGCAGGTGAAGCCTGAACTCCCTGGCGCGTGAATGGATCACATCGAGCGTTTCGCTGTTCGGCGTACTCTTGCCGGTGGGTGCGGACTCGACATTGAAAGTGCCCTGGAGACTGTCGCAGGCACTTACTTCACCAGGTGTTTGAGATCACGAATTGTGATCTCAAACAGCAGGAACGCGTCTGCTGGGCTAAGCAATAGGCGCTGATCTTGAGCGCGTTGGCGAGTCATGGCTCTGTGAAGCATGCGCCGAACGGAGCGGCATGATCGATGCTGGCAACTAGCTGCTCGCACTCGATCCACAGCCGCTCGCGCTCCTGCGCGCTCTCTTTCGTCCACGGGAGACGGTGCGTAGGTCGGACCCGACGGTCGTGCCAGAACTCGCCGGAGCCGCGTGCCGGCTCCGAGGCCGTACCGAGCCAGACGATCGTGTCGGCGCCCTGCTGTGGTGTGCGCAGGAGCGGGCGTGTGAGGCGGTGAAAGCGCGGCAACGACGTGGCCAGTCCGGGAGTGTCTACCCAGCCGGGGTGCATCGCGTGCACGACCACACCGGCGTCCCTGAACCGCTCAGCCCACAGTTCGGTGAGGATCACCTCGATTCGCTTGCTGCGTGCGTAGGCGACAGGGCCGTCGAACTTCTCGTGGGCCATCTGCAGGTCATCGACGTGGAGTCGCTGCGTGTACATGCCGCCGGAGGACACGTTGACGACGCGGGAGGGCGAGATGCGCTTCAGTAGCGGTATCAGTGCGTTTGTCAGCACGAATGGTCCCAGTACGTTGGTGGCGAACGTCAGCTCGATTCCCTCGGCCGAGAGCGTCCGCTCACTCGTCAGCACGCCGGCGTTGTTGACGAGTACGTCCAGGCGCGGCGTCTGAGCGTTGAAGCGTTCGGCGAACTTTCGGACAGCTGCAAGCTCGCTGAGGTCGCAAAGCTCGATCTGAATGTCCTCGTTGCCTGAGCGCGCGACGATCTCGGTGCGGCTGCGCTCGCCACGACGCTGGTCGCGCACGAGCAGCTTGACCGATGCTCCGAGCATGGCGAAGCCCTCTGCGGCCGCCTGTCCGATGCCCGATGTGGCTCCGGTGATGAGGACCACTTGGCCGTCCATGCGCGGGAGCTCGCGTGGCTCCCAGGCGTGCTCGCGGATTCGGTAGCCGACGCTTGTGTACCCGAGCAGGCTGCGATCGAGGATCGTGTCGATGATGCCCACCCCCTTCATGGTGTCAACGCGGCAGCCTCACTGACGGCATCTCCTTCCAGCAGCTCTACACCCAATCGACTGGCGAGCGCCGCGGTGGCCCCGGCTCCCGCGATGGCCACGCGCCGGCCCTTGCCGAGGGCGGCGATCTCCTCGGCGGATTTGCGGAAACGCTCGCGGTTGACGGCACAGAGCACCACCATCGCCGGCTCGAGCTCGCCGCAGACCGCGAGGACGTCTCCCAGCGGCGTGTCCGCGCCGAGGTAGGTGATTCTCCAGCCGCGTTCGCGGAGTATGAGCCCGAAGCTCAGCAGGCCGAGGTCGTGGCGCTCGCCGGGCTGGCACGCGAGTACGACGCGCGGCCCGACGCCCCCACCCCAGCCGCGGGCAAGTGCGCGCAGGCGCCCACCGATCACGTTGCTCGCGAAGTGCTCGTGGGCGATACCGATCTGCCCCTTGGCCCAGCGGTTACCGAGACTGTGCAGGAAAGGGAGGATCACCTCGGAGAGGGCGTGTGGCAGCGCAAACGTCTCGAGCAGACGGTCGAGCGCTGCTTGGGTCCTCGGCTCATCGAGCGTCTCGACGCCTTCGCCCAGCGCGCGCACGATCTCTGCGCTCCCCTGTGTCGGATGATTGACCGCCGGCCGCTGGCTGAGCAGGGTGAGCCGGGCGGCCTCGGATGCCGGCAGGCCGCTCGCGAGGTTCTCGATCATGAGCGCCACCCGGTGCTCGTCTCGCTCCGAGAAGAGACGCAGGCCACCACCGGAGCGCTCGGGCCGCAGCAGTCCGTAGCGCGTCTCCCACGCGCGGAGAACCTCAGGGCTTACTCCGACGCGTCTTGAGAACTCGCCGATGTGCAGTCGCGGACCGCTGGTCATGCCAGCAGTCTATCTATTCGGACAGGATCTATACGAAAGCTAGACAGAAGTCGTTATGCTGGTGGTCGATGGGCTGCGCGAACGAAACCGGCTCGACGACACCGGCGCTGAGATGAAGATCGCGATTATCGGCGCGGGCGTCTCGGGCCTGGCATGTGCGCACGCGCTGCATCGCGAGCATGAGATCGCCGTGTTCGAGGCACAAGAGCGACCCGGCGGGCACGCCAACACCGTCCACTTTCAGACCGACAGCGGCGCTTATGACATCGACACCGGCTTCATCGTGTTCAACGACCGCAACTATCCAAACTTCGAACGCCTGCTCGGCGAGCTTGGCGTGGCGACGCAGCCCTCGGAGATGAGCTTCGGTGTTAGCGACGGCGAGGATTTCGAGTACAACGGGGCGTCGCTAAATGGGCTGTTCGCGGTTCGCAGGCACCTGTTTGCGCCGAGCTTTCACAGAATGCTCGCCGACCTGGTGCGCTTCAACCGCGATGCGCGCGAGCTGCTCGCCAGTGATGAGGATCCCTCGCTTCGCCAGTGGCTGGAGCAGCGGGGCTATTCGCGCGGGTTCATCGAGCGCCTGATCGTGCCGCAGGCGTCCGCGGTGTGGTCCGCGGACCCAGGACAGATGTGGTCGTTCTCGGCACGATTCCTGCTTGAGTTCTTCGAGAACCACGGGATGCTCGCCTTCGGGCGCCGCCCACGCTGGCGCACGGTCACGGGCGGCTCACAAAGATACGTTCAGGCGCTGATCGCGCCCTTGCGCGAGCGCATCAGGCTCTCGACACCGGTCACGCGAGTCGCTCGACAACCAGATCGCGTCGAGGTGACAGCGCACGGCGACGGGCCGGAGCGTTTCGACGCGGTCATCTTCGCGACGCATTCCGATGAGGCCCTCGCGCTCCTGGTTGACCCCAGCGAGCGCGAGTCGCGGCTGCTTGGGTCTATCCCATACCAGCGTAACGAGGCTGTGCTGCACACCGACCGCTCGTTGCTGCCGCGTCGCCGCCGCGCGTGGGCGAGCTGGAACTACCACCTCCTCGCGACCAGTATCGGATGCGCCACCGTGACCTACCACATGAATCGCCTGCAGTCGCTGAACGCCAACCGCGAGTTTTGTGTAACCCTGAACCGTACGGAGGCGATTGACCCTGAGCAGATAATCGCGACGTTCCAGTACGCCCATCCCGTTTACACCCCGGAGGGCGTTGCCGCGCAAGCATGCCACGAGGAGATCAGCGGACACAACCGCACCCACTACTGCGGCGCCTACTGGGGATGGGGCTTTCACGAGGACGGCGTCAAAAGCGCGCTACGTGTTGCAAACGAGCTCGGCGTCTCGAGGGCGCTGCCGGTGAGTGTATGAGCGCCAGCGCACTCTACGAAGGAACGGTCGGACACCGGCGCTTTGCCGTGCGCTCGCACGAGTTCTCTCACCGCATTGCGCTCGCCTACCTCGACCTCGACGAGGTGGAGGGACTGCTCGACGGTCGTTTGGTTGCTGGGCGCCCGGGCCTTGTGCGCTTTCGCCGCGGCGACTACCTGGGCGATTCCGCCGTCGATCTGGCGGCGGCGGTGCGCGCCTGCGTGCGAGGACACACCGGGAGCGCGCCAACTGGGCCCGTCCGCGTGCTGACGCATCTGCGAACGTTCGGGCACTGCTTTAACCCGGTGAGCTTCTACTACTGCTTCACCCCCGATGAGCGGCTGGACGCACTCGTGGCGGAGGTCACCAACACACCATGGGGGGAGCGCCACGTCTACGTGCTCGAGCGCACCTCCGACGGTCAAGTGCTCGCAGGTCAGTTCGCTAAGCGGCTGCACGTCTCACCGTTCATGGGTATGCAACAGGAATATCAATGGCGTGCGGCCACCCCCGCGCAGACGCTGTCCGTACACATCGAGAGCAGCGAGCACGGACAAAGAGTTTTCGACGCGACACTCGCGCTCCGCCGAAAGCCCTTGACGCGCTCCACCCTCGGCCGCGTCACAGCCCGCTATCCCGCGGCCACGTTGCGCGTGCTTGCGCTCATATACGGACAGGCGCTAGCCCTGAAGCTCAAGGGTGTGCCGCTGCACCCGCGACCACAAGGGCAGACATGAGCGTCAGGCAAAGGATTGCGCGCCGTGTCGCGCTCGGCCTGCTAGCTCGCGTGCATCGCGGTCGGCTAACGGTGATCGACGGCCCAGATCGCCGGGTGATCGGGCGCGGCGATCAACACGCGGTAGTGCAGGTCCGCTCCAGGCGGTTGTGGCCTTTGCTGCTGCACGGCAGCCGGGGTCTCGCAGAGGCATATAGGGACGGGCTGTGGGAGTCGCCGGACCTGACGGCCGTGGTGCGACTCGCCGCCCGGAACGTTTCAGGGTTCGATCGCTGGCGAGCTCGACTCACGCCACTGCGTGTCCCATTCCAGATGCTTCGCGGCGTGCGTGTCCGCAACACGCCGGCGCGCAGCCGCCGTGCCATAGCTGCCCACTACGACCTCGGCAATGAGCTCTTCGAGCTGATGCTTGACGAGACCATGATGTACTCGTGCGCCTATTTCCCGCAAGCGGACATGACACTCGCCGAGGCGCAGGCGGCGAAGCTGGAGCTGGTCTGCGAGCAGCTCGCGCTAGGACCCGACGACCATGTGCTTGAGATCGGCACAGGTTGGGGTGGGTTCGCGCTGCACGCCGCGCACACTCGCGGCTGTCGCGTGACGACGACGACGATCTCGCGTGAACAGTGTGAGCACGTCCGGGCACGCGTGCTGGCGGCCGGTCTGCAGGACCAAGTCACCGTGCTGTGCGAGGACTATCGCGACCTGACCGGTCTCTATGACAAGCTCGTCTCGATCGAGATGATCGAGGCGGTCGGGTGGCGCGACCTCGGAACGTTCTTCGAACGATGCTCACAGCTGCTCCACGACCGCGGGGCGATGCTCCTGCAATCGATCGTGATCGACGACCGTGCCTACCACGTCGAGAAGGCATCGCGGAGCTTCATCCGCACCCACATCTTCCCCGATGGCTGCCTGCCGTCCAAGGAAGTGATAGCGCGCTGCCTCACGCGGCACACCGACATGCGGACCGTCGGACTCAGCGACCTTACGCCGCACTACGGCGAGACACTGCGGCGCTGGCGCACGAACTTCGAGAGCGCCGCTACACAGCTCGAGGCCCTCGGCTACGACATGCCCTTCCGGCGAATGTGGCGGTTCTACTTGGCCTACTGTGAGGCCGGCTTCGAGGAGCGGCGCATCGGCGTTGTCCAGTTGTTACTCGCAAAGCCACGGTGGCGCGCCGAAAGTAACCCAGTGAGCGCCGCACAGGCGGCGGCGGCCTGACCCGCTCGGATGAGATGCGGGTACTCGTCACAGGCGCAAGCGGCTTCGTCGGTTCCCGCCTGGCGCGTCGGCTGCGCGAGCAAGGCGCCGAGGTGCGCTGCATGCTGCGCAACCCGAACAGCGACGCGGGCCGTGCCCTGGCTGCCGAAGGCTTCGAGATCCACACCGCCGACGTCCTGCGCCCCGACACGCTCGCGGGCGCAGGCGCGGGAGTTGACATCGCCTACTACCTGGTTCACTCGATGGGCCGCGGGCATCAAGGCGACTTCGCGGTGCGCGAGCGATGGGCGGCCCGCGGGTTCGCGCAGATGGCGCTCGCCGAAGGCGTTGGGCGCGTCATATACCTCGGTGGCCTGGGCGATCATCCTCGCTCAAAGCACTTGCGCAGCCGTCACGAGACGGCGCTGCAGCTACGCGCCGCCGGTCCACCGCTCACCTATATGCGTGCAGGCATGATCGTGGGCGCCGGTAGCGAGTCCTACAGAACGCTGCGCTACCTAGTTGAGCGGCTGCCCGCCATGATCGCGCCCGCATGGCTCTCGACCATGACCCAGCCGATCGGCATAGAGGACGTACTCGGCTATCTCTCGCTCGCCGCCCAGGTAGACGACTCGGCCGGCGCCGAGGTGCAGATCGGCGGTCCCGACGTGCTCAGCTACGGTGAGATGCTCGACGAGATGGCGCTTGCCCTCGGCATGCGTCCCCGTCCGAAGATCCCCGTTCCGTTCCTCACTCCCCGCCTGTCGTCGCTGTGGGTCGGACTGGTCACGCCGGTCGACGCGAGTATCGCCCGGCCGCTGATCGAGGGGCTCAGCACCGAGACGGTCGTCACCGACGACTCCGCACGCCGTCTGTTTGACATCGAGCCCGCCCCGTTCGAGCAGACACTGCGTGAGGCGCTGGCTGAGGATGGCGCCGCCCCGGACGCGAGGAGGCTCTAGCCGGTTTGCCCCTATGGTCGGGTAATCGCGCCCGGGCCGCCACTCTGGGCGTCTGGGGATTTTCCTCGATTGTCCCGCCACGACTTGTCCGTCGGATCCAAGTCTGTGGACGTTGACAAGTCACGATCAGAGGTTGCCCCTATGAGCACCGTCGCCGGCTCACGGCGCTTGATCGTCAACGCCGCGCACGAGTCGTTGATTGCCTACCGCATCGTAAAAGATGCTCATCGCGGCGATCCCTCATTGCTGGAGACCTTCCGTTCTAATTACGAGCGCGACGCAATGCCACGCGGCATCGAGGTCGAGATGGCAGTAATCCACCTCGGCCTCTCGATGCACTTGAGGCGCAAGATGGCGGTCGCGACGGCGCGGCGCTGGCCCCGCTTGGGGCGCCATCTCGCCGAAGTCGAGCTCGGGCCCGGCAACGGCTTTTGTTGGGCCCACACCGTCCGGCCGGGACATATCACCGTTTGGGGCCGTCCGGAGCAGCTGTTTGCCTGCGTAGTCGATATCCTGCCGATAGAGGCGTAGTGATGGATTACGTTTTGCTCACCAGCACCGGCACGATGGTTGACTCCTTCGAGGAGGAGACGTTGGCGCGAGCGGCTCTACAGCGCATCATCGACGCCGAGCCGGAGGCGGTCGAGGATCTCGCCCTAATGGTCTACGGCGAGGACGGGATGCCAGTCGACGGGCCGCTATTCGCCCAGGTCCCGAGTCGCTCTCGCGAGCGCTCACGCAGCACCTGAATCTGGTCTCGCATCTGCGACCAAGCGTTGACGGCCTTTCAGGCGCTTGAGCGCAACTTGCAGCGCAGACGCGGCGCTTTTGCAGGCCAAACACCCGATGTCGGAGGAGGTGCCGGAGGAGGGACTCGAACCCCCGACACGCGGATTATGATTCCGCTGCTCTAACCAACTGAGCTACTCCGGCGAGAGCGGGGAGTTTAGCCTGTCGCGGGCAAGATGACCGCTCCTGGCCAAGCGCGGAACGCGAGACCGATGACCCCGACCAAGCCCCTGCTAGCCGTCCCCAACGTAAGCGAGGGTCGGGAGCGGACGACGATCGACGCGGTGGCAAGCGCCTTCACGCGCGGCGCGAGGGCCCGGCTACTCGACGTGCACGCGGACAGCGACCATCACCGTTCGGTGTACACGCTGGCGGGCGTCCAACGCGAGCTATCCAGCGCGCTGGTGGCGGGCGTCAAGGCGGCGATGGAACGCGTGGACGTGGGGGAGGGACGGGCAGCAGCGGACGTGGGCGCCCACCCCCACGTGGGCGCGGTGGACGTGATCCCGCTCGTGTATCTCGACGTGGCGCAACGGGGGGCGGCTTGCGCGGAGGCGTTGGTCGTCGCGCATGAGGTCGGGGAGAACCTCGGCGTGCCGGTGTTCCTGTACGGGGAGCTGGCGCAGGGCCGCACCCGGGCCGAGCTGCGCCTGGGCGGCACGGCGGGCCTGGCGCGACGCCTTGCAGCGGGCGAGTTGGGCGCGGACTTCGGCCCCGCCCAACTCCACCCGACGGCCGGCGCGACGCTCGTGGCGGCCAGAGAGCCGCTGGTGGCGTTCAACCTGGAGCTCGCGGCGCCCGCGACGCTCGCGGACGCCAGGCGGATCGCGGCGGCGATCAGGGAGGGGGGGTCCGAAGGTCTGCCCGGGGTGCGCGCGATCGGCGTTCCCCTCGCTAGCGCTCCCCAGGTCTCGACCAACGTCGAGCGACCCCTCGAGGTGCCGTTGAGGACGGTCGTCGAGGCGGTGTGTCGCCACGCGGAGATCGCTCGTGTCGAGCTGGTCGGCCTTGCGCCTGTCGCGGCTCTGGAGGGGTTTCCCGCGGAGCTGTCTTTCGTCGGTGGCGATCCTGTGGCGCAAACGATCGAGAACGCACTAGGGTTCTAGGTGTCCCGCGCACGGCGGGCTCGCGCGCGGCGCGGCCTCCCGATCCACGCGAGGGGCTGGAACATCCCTTGAGATAACCACGAGTAGACAGGCGCGAGATGGCCCAGACGAAGCGCAAGCGACAGACCAAGCACCGCGGCAACGCGGCCGGCGTGGTGGAGTCGCGCGGGCGTACCGGGCGCAAGCCCACCGTCGAGGAGAAGACCGGCAAAGCGAGCGCGTCGGCGTCCAAGGACAAGCGCATCGAGCGGCTCGAACGAGCGCCCACGTGGCGTGGCGCGTTCTACCGCGCGATGGCTGCGGCCGTGGTGATGCTTTTGATCAGCATCGTGCTCTTGAAAAAGCCCAACGAGGCGATCGCGCTGTTCCCGATCGTGTTGATCGCGTACGTGCCGATCAGCTACTACACCGACACGTGGCTCTACAAACGCCGGCAGGCCAGCAAGGCCAAGGCGGGCCAGGCAAAGGCGAGTGACGCCAAGGCGGGTGGGGCGGGGTCGAAATGATCGACGTGCGCTGCTTCTCGGTCGGACCGATCCAGGAGAACGCGTACATCGTGCGCTCCTCCGCGCAGGCCGACAGCGCGGTGCTGATCGACCCCGGCGAGGAGCCCCAGCGCCTGCTCGACGCCGCCGCCGAGCTCGACACGCAGATCGAGGCGATCCTGATTACGCACTGCCATTTCGACCACATCGGCGCGGTGGCGCCGGTGGCACGGGCAACGGGCGCCCCCGTCTACTGCCCGGAGATGGAGACGGTCGTGCTGGCGGACATCATGAAATGGACGATGCCCGGCTTCGGACCGCTTGAGAGCTGGCAGGCCGAGCGGACCGTCAAAGGCGGCGAGCGTCTGCACTTGGCCGGACTTCAGATCGACGTCCTGTTCACGCCGGGCCACAGCCCCGGCCACGTCACCTATGCGTTCGACGGCGCCCTGCTCTCCGGCGACGTTCTCTTCCAGGGCTCGGTCGGCCGCGTCGATCTGCCGGGCGGCGACTGGCCGACGCTCGAGCGCTCGATCAGCGAGATGATGGCGCGCTTCGAGCGCGACACCGTCGTCCATCCGGGCCACATGGGCGTGACGACGCTCGGGCGCGAGTTGGACACCAACCCGTTCCTGAGCGAGCTGCGCGCCGCCGCGCGCCAACCCGAGGGCGCGCAGCCGGTGCGCGAGAGTTGAAGAGCCAGCGGATCAAGGCGCCGCGCGGCACCTTCGACGTGATCGGCGAGCAGGCGGCGGTGCGCGGCGCTCTGGAGGAGCGCGCGCGCTCGATCCTGCAGGGTGCGGGCTATGAGCGGATCGAGACGCCGGCCCTGGAGGCGACCGAGCTGTTCGCGCGCGGGGTGGGCGACTCGACCGACATCGTGCAGAAGGAGATGTACACGCTCACCGACGGCAGCGGGCGCTCGTTGACGCTGCGCCCCGAGGGGACCGCGCCCGTATGCCGGGCCTATGTCGAGCACGGCATGCACAAGCGCCCCCAGCCGGTGAAGCTGTGGTACCTGTCGAGCTTCTTTCGCTACGAGCGCGCCCAGTCGGGCCGCTATCGCCAGTTCTGGCAGGTCGGGGCAGAGGCGCTCGGCTCCGAGGATCCAGCGCTCGACGCCGAGTCGATCGTGCTGCTCGGCGCGCTGCTGGAGGAGATGGGCGTCCGCGAGGTGCGCTTGCGCTTGTCGAGTCTTGGCGGCAAGCAGAGCAGGGAGCGCTATCGCGAGCGCCTGCAATCCCACCTGCGCGCCAACGAAACACAGCTCTCCGAGGACGTGAGAACTCGCATCGAGCTGAACCCTCTGCGCGCCTTCGATTCCGCCCATGAGGGCACCGTGGCCGTCATGGCCGAGGCGCCGCGCCTGCTCGAGGAGCTCGACCCAGAGGACCTCGAGCACTTCGCCGAGGTGCGCGAGCTGCTCGACCGAGCGGGCGTGCTCTACGAGGTCGACCCGACGCTCGTGCGTGGCCTCGACTACTACACGCGCACCGTGTTCGAGTTCACGAGCGACGCGCTCGGCGCGCAGAGCGGCGTCGGCGGCGGCGGGCGCTACGACGGCCTGGTCGAGCAGCTCGGCGGGCCGCCGACCGCGGGCATCGGTTGGGCGGCGGGGATCGAGCGGATCCTGCTCGCGGGCAGCCCACCGCCGGCCGGCGGACACGCGCTCGACCTGTACGTGGGTTTCGCCGAGGGAGCGGACGCCGCCGAGCTGGCGGTCAAGGCCCCCGCGTTTGCGCTGCTGAGCGAGGCGCGCTCGGCCGGGCTGCGCGCGGTCATGGAGATGGCCGGCCGCTCGCTGAAGGGCCAGCTCAGCCAGGCCAACAAGCTCGGTGCCCGCTACGTCGGGCTCGTCGGCGAGCGCGAGACTGTCCTCAAGGACATGCAGGACGGCACCCAGCAGACGCTGCAGACCGAGACGGTCGTGCACGCGGCGTTGCGCGGCATCAGGGATCTCGCCTAAAAAACGCCTGCTCGGGCGGTGAAATCGAGCTTGCGCGATGTCCATGAGCGCGAGGCCCGTTCAACTCGGCGGGCGAATCTGCCGAAGTGAAGGGCGATGGCTCAACTTTCTCGCCCCTATCAGATCGCTCTGGCGGCCGTGGCGCTGCTCGGAGTCGTGTGGGCTGTCGCCCTCCGCGCCCACGGTCCTGGGTCCAGCCCGAGCGAACCGGCGCCCGCAAAAACCGCCACGACAGCCGCCGGCTCCAGTTCCGGCGCGAGCGCCTCAGGCTCCTCGGCATCGCCTAGCCCCGCAGCCGAGGCCAGATCGGCGGTAGCTCCGACCCAGGTCTATCACGGCTCCGCTCCAGGCGTCGAAGGCTTGACACGCGCGATCGCCAAAGCCCACGGCGCCGTCGCCGCCTCCCAGCGCAATGTACAGACGCAGGAAAGCAAAGCTGCTCAGCTGTCGGGCGAATCGCAGACACAGACCTCGAGCGCGAGCACGGCTGCTACGCACAAGGCCGCGCAGCGGCCGGTCACGGTGGCGCACCGGACCACCACGACACACAAGACGAGCCACACGACCATGACGACCACGCACACCCACGTCACCAAGGCCGCGCCGCGGCCGGCTGTCAAAGCCAACCCGGGACGCAGCCCCCAAGAGGTCGCCGTTGAAGCCGAGCTCGCCCACGGCAAGACGGTGATGCTCGTCTTCTGGGACCCGCGCTCGAGCGTCAGCCGCGAGGATCTGGCCCAGGCCGACGCGCTCGCCCGCGCCTCCAAAGGCGGCGTAACGGTACACGCCGCTCTGGCGAACCAGGTCGGCCTGTTCGGCAAGATCACCGAAGTCGTGCACGTCTACCAGACCCCGACGATCCTGATCGTCAACCGTCAGGGCGTCGTGAGCACCCTGAGCGGGCTGACTGACGTCTTCTCGTTGCGCCAGGCCGTGAGCGAAGCTCGCGAAGCCAAGAGCTGACGATCCCCGCCTGACCCCGCGGGTCCTTACACTCGACTGAATGGCAGTCGAGGCTCTCGCTCAGCACATGGAACGCCCGTTGGGGCGTGGCCACACGCCGTCGCGTGCCTGCACGGGCGCGGCCGGTGGCGCGGCTTGTGGGGATTTGATCCGCATCTCGCTCGAACTCGACGGCGCGAGCCCCGACGGGGAGATCCTCGACGCGGGCTTTGACGCGAGTGGCTGCGGCGCTGCGATCGCGGCCGGCAGCGCCACCGTTGAGCTGGTGCGGGGCGCAAAGCTGCTCGACGCGGCGCGGATCGGCGCGGCACAGATCTCAGCCGAGCTCGGCGGATTGAGCGCGGCCAAGCTGCACGCGGCCGAACTCGCCGCCGACGCGCTGCACAGGGCGCTCGGCTGGGCGGCTCGCACGCAGGCCGCCCTCCATCTCGCGCCGAACCGCGAGCTGGTCGCGATGAGCGGGGGAGTGGACAGCGCGGTGGCGGCGTTGCTCGTGGGCGAGGCCGGCGCCGAGGCGGTGGCGGTGACGCTCGAGCTGTGGGCAGACCCCGAGAACGATGGCGAGCGCAGCTGCTGCTCGGCGCAGGCGGTGCGCTCCGCGCGCGAGATAGCCCACGGCATGGGCATGGCGCACTTCTCGATCGACCTGCGCGAGGAGTTCAAGGCGGGCGTCGTCGACGGGTGGCTCGAAGGCTACGCCGCGGGGCTCACCCCCAATCCGTGTGTGCGCTGTAACGGCAAGGTGCGCCTGGACGCGATGCTCGGGCTGGCGGATCGGCTGGGTGCACGCAAGCTCGCCACCGGCCACTACGCGCGTGTGTGGCGGGCCGAGGACGATCTAGCACCGCTGCTGCGCATGGCGGTGGACGAGAGCAAGGACCAGAGCTATGCGCTCGCGGCGCTCTCACCAGACTCGCTCGAGCGCATGCGCTTCCCGCTCGGCGATTTGACCAAGCCGCGCGTGCGCGAGCTGGCAGGCGCCGCAGGCCTCGAGGTGGCGAGGCGCCCCGACTCGCAGGACCTGTGCTTCCTGGCGGGGACCAACAGCGCCGACTTCCTGGCACGTCATGGCGGCTTGCAGAGGCGCGCCGGCGCGATCGTCGATCTGGAGGGGCGCAAGCTGGGAGAGCACGGCGGCGTGCACACGGTCACGGTCGGCCAGCGCCACGGACTCGGCATCGACGGGCGTGGCGTGAACCCCACCGGCGGTGTGGATGGGCCGGTGTATGTGATCGCCACCGACGCCCAGGCCAACACCGTCACGGTCGCCTCGCGCGAGCACCTGCGCACCCGCACGGTCAACGTCAGGGACGTCACGCTGCATCGCGACGCCTCGCGCGTGGATCGCGTCAAGGTCCGCTACCGCGGCCAGCGGCTCCCGTGTGCGGTGCAGGGCGATCTCGGGGCCGGCACGCACAGTCGCATCGAGCTGTGCATGGACGAGCTTGTGGAGCGCACCGCCCCGGGTCAGGTCGCCTGCCTGTATGAGGGAGACGTGATCGTCGGGCACGGCACGATCGCCCGCGGAGACGATGCGCGTCCTGGCGCTTGACTACGGCAGCGCGCGCTGCGGTTGCGCGCTCAGCGACCCGACGGGCACGATCGTGACCCCGATCGAGCCGGTCCTCCAGCCGGGCGCCAGGCACGGACTTGCCGCGCTGGAGCAGCTCGTCGGCGAGCGCGAGGTCGAGCGCGTCGTGGTTGGGTTGCCGCTGTCGCTGAAGGGCAAGGACACCGAACAGACGCGCGAGACGCGTGCGTTTGCCGAGAAGCTCGGGCGACGACTGGGCGAGGGTGTGCCGGTTGAGCTGCACGACGAGCGCTTCACCACCAAGATCGCCGCGTCTATGGGCCACGCGAGCGCCAGCGAGGATTCGCGCGCCGCCGCGGTCATGCTCGAAGGATGGTTGGCGCGATCTGAGATCGGCGCTTAGTAGGGTCAACCGCTTGCCAAGCGACCGCAACGGAAACGGGGGAGGGCAGCGCACCGAGCAGGAGCGCGAGCTGGCGCGCCAGGAGCGCGAGCGCCGCCGCCGCGAGCGTGGGCAGAGCGCCGGACCGCCGCCCGAGCCCGAGCCGCCGCTGCCGCCCCCGGTGGCCACCGAGCCCGCCCCGGCGCGCGTCGAGGCGCCGCTGCCGCGCCTCCGCGAGCCGCGCATCCACCGCCCGCACGTCCCGCATCCGCACCTGCACAGGCCGCACGTGTCCGCGCCCCGAAGCTTCGCAAAGCGCCTCGGGGCGCTCGCGATCTTGGTCCTCGTGCTCGGGGCGATCGCGGCCGCGGCGGTGCTGCTGTTGCGCCACAAACCGGCGCCGAAGCCACCGCCGCCGATCGCCGTGGTCAAGCTGACGATCCCGGAGGGCTTTACGCGCACGCAGATCGCGACGCTCGCGCACGCGGATGGGCTGAAGGGCAGCTACCTGCTCGCCTCCAAGCGCAGCTCCGAACTGGACCCGGCGCACTACGGCGCGCCCGCGAGCACCCCGAACCTGGAAGGCTTCCTGTTCCCGGCGACCTACGAACTGTACGCGGGCACGCCGGCTTCGCGACTGGTCGGCGAGCAGCTGGCGGCCTTTCGCGAACACTTCGGCGCCGAGCAGATCGCTCGCGCCAAGGCGCTCGGCGTGACGCCCTACGAACTGCTGGTCGTGGCCTCGATCATCGAACGCGAGGTCGCGATCGCGCACGATCGCCCGCTCGTGGCGGCGGTCATCTACAACCGCCTGCGCTTGCACATGACGCTCGGCGTGGACTCGACGTTGCGCTATGCCCTGCACGACTTCACCCGCCCGCTGAGCGAATCCGAGCTCGCCAGCAACTCGCCGTATAACACCCGCACCCACCAGGGCCTGCCGCCGACGCCGATCTCAAACCCGGGCGCGGCGGCGATCGTCGCGGCTGCGCACCCGGCAAAAGCGTCCTACCTGTATTACGTCTCGGGCGCCGACGGGTGTGGCGAGCAGGTGTTCTCCACCAGCTACGCGCAGTTCGAACGCAACGCGGCGGCCTACCGCGAAGCGGTGGCCAAAAACGGGGGCCGGGTGCCGTCATGCCACAAGAAATGACGCCCGGAGCCCCGGCAAGCCAACCTGAGAAGGCGATCGACACGCACGCGCTCAAGCGGTTGGGGGTGATCGGCTGGCCGGTGGCTCACAGCCGCTCGCCGGCGATGTTCGCGGCCGCCTTCGCCGAGCTCGGGATGGACGACTGGAGCTACCAGCGTCTGCCGATCGCTCCCGAGCTCTTCGAGCAGACGACGCGCGCGCTTGGCGCGAGCGGCTTCGTGGGCGCGAACGTGACGATCCCTCACAAGCAGGCCGCGCTCGCGCTGGCCGACCGGGCAAGCGAGGCCGCGCGTGCGATCGGGGCCGCGAACACGCTCAGCTTCGCCGCTGAGGGGACGATCGAGGCCGAGAACACCGACGCTCCGGGTCTGATCGGGGCATTGGCTCAGAGCGGGCGCTCGCCGGAGGGCCTCAGCGCGCTCGTGCTCGGCGCCGGCGGCAGCGCGCGCGCGGCGGTCTGGGGGCTGTTGCACGCGGGCGCGAGCGAGGTGTCGATCTGGAACCGCACGCCCGAGCGTGCGCTTGCCCTCGCCGAGGAGCTCGGCGCCCGCGCCGTGGAGCGTCCCGCGGCGGCGGATCTGCTCGTCAACTGCACGTCCGTCGGCCTGCAACGGTCGGCCACTGAGCATGACGCGCTCAACCAACTCGACCTGCGCGCCGATCTGTTCGGTACGTATGCCTATGTCATCGATCTCGTCTACCGCGAGGGCTCGACGCCTCTGCTGGCCGCGGCGCGCCGCGCGGGCGCGAGCACGGTCGATGGGCTCGAGGTCCTGCTCGCACAGGGGGCGCTCAGCTTCGAGCTGTGGACCGGCAGAGAGGCGCCGCTCGAGGCGATGCGTCGCGGCGCGGGGCTCGGCGGCTCTATATAGCCTAGACCTCCCAGGCGGGCGGTGGTGTCGATGAGCACGCCGCCCAACGGGTTGCGCGAAGACGGCGCGTTCGAGCAGGCCGCGGCGCCGCCCGCCGGGGTGACGCAGCCGAGCCGGCGGGGCTCCTCCTCGCGCTTCTTGACCGACGTGATCGTCGAAATGGGCTTGGCTCCGCGCGAGCGGGTGGACCTCGCGATCGAGAGCTCGCGCAACGAAGGCACGACGCCCGAGCGGGTGCTGCTCGCCAGCGGCGCGATCACGCCGGACGGCCTCTCGCGCGCGCTGGCCGAGCGCTACGGGCTCGATCACCTGGACCTGGAAGCCTTCCCGGTGGACATGGGCGCGGCCAACCTGGTCGTCAACACTGCCGCCAAGCGCTATCAGGCGGTGCCGGTGGCGTTCGTGGACAAGCGCACGCTGCTGCTGGCGATGGCCGATCCCTCCAACGTGCTGGCGGTCGACGACGTGGCGATCATGACGGGCTACGAGGTGCGCGTGGCGGTCGCCTCGCCCGAGGCGATCGGCGACTTGATCTCGCGCATGGCGCGCATGGAGGACGTGGTCTCCGGCGAGAGCGCCGTCGAGGAGGTCGAGGACGCCCAGGCGGAGATCGTCAACCTGCGCGAGACCGCCGACGACGCGCCGGTCGTCAAGCTCGTCAACCAGATCGTCGCCCAGGCGGTCGAGCGCGGCGCCTCCGACGTGCATCTGGCGCCCGACGGCAACGAGGTGCGGGTGCGGGTGCGCGTGGACGGGATCATGCAGGACATAACCACGGTGCCCAGGCGCATGGCGGCGGGCGTCGTCTCGCGCGTGAAGATCATGGCCGAGCTCGACATCGCCGAGCGGCGCCTGCCCCAGGACGGTCGCGTGAGCCTGAGCGTCGAAGGGCGCCACATCGATCTGCGCGTGGTGACGCTGCCGAGCGTGCACGGCGAGTCGATCGTGATGAGGATCCTCGACAAGGACTCGGTCGTGATGAAGCTCGAGAAGCTCGGCATGGCCGATGCCGAGCGCGAGCGCTTCGAGAAGGCTTTCCACGAGACGCACGGGGCGGTGCTCGTGACCGGCCCGACGGGCTCGGGCAAGTCGACGACGCTGTATGCGGCTCTGATGGCGCTGAACACGCCCGAGAAGAACATCATCACCGTCGAGGATCCCGTCGAGTACGAACTGTCGGGGATCACCCAGGTGCAGGTCTCCTCCAAGGTTGGCCTGAACTTCGCGACGGGGCTGCGCGCGATGGTGCGTGCCGACCCGGACGTAATCATGGTGGGGGAGATCCGCGACCGCGAGACCGCTCAGATCGCGGTCGAGTCGGCCTTGACGGGGCACCTGGTGCTCTCGACGCTTCACACCAACGACGCGGCGTCGGCGATCACGCGCCTGGTGGAGATGGGGATCGAGCCGTTCCTGGTCGCCTCGGCGCTCGACTGCGTGCTGGCCCAGCGCTTGGCGCGCATGTTGTGCGCGAACTGCAAGCAGCGCACGATCGTCTCCGCGGAGGTGTTGCGCGAGAACGGGTACAAGGCGATCGTCGATCTGGAGGCCTATGAGCCCAACGGCTGTCGGCGCTGCAACGGGAGCGGCTATCGCGGTCGTCTGGGGCTGTATGAGGTGATGAGCGTGTCCTCGGAGATCCGTTCGATGGCGCTCGAACGGCGCCCGGCCGAGGAGATCCGCGACGTGGCGGTGCGCCAGGGGATGCGCCTGTTGCGCGACGACGGCCTCGAGAAGGTGCGCCAGGGGTTGACCTCGATCGCCGAGATAGCACGCGTGATCGGCAGCAGTTGAGGTGCGGGGCGAGTCTGCCGATAAGTCGCCCATGAGAGCCCATCCGCACGTCCCCGGCGCGCGCCGCGGGTCCAAGGAGCACGCATGAACATCGATTTCGCCGAGCTGTTGATGGAGGTCGTCTCGCGTCGAGCCTCCGACCTGCACCTGTCCGCCGGCGCGCCGCCGACGGTGCGCGTGCGCGGTCGCCTGACGCAGCTGGAGGGCTATCCGCTGCTCAGCGACACCGACACGCGCGAGATCGTCTACTCGATCCTCTCCGGCGACCAGCGCCAGCGCCTTGAGACCAACTGGCAGCTGGACTTCGCCTACTCGATCCCGGGCCATGCGCGCTTCAGGGTCAACGCCTACTACCAGCGCGGCGCGATCGGCGCGGCCTTTCGCCTGATCCCATTTGGGTTGACCTCGATCGATCAGCTCGGGTTGCCGCCGGTGGTGCACGAGCTGACGCGCAAGCCGCGCGGCTTCGTGCTCGTGACGGGGCCGACGGGCTCGGGCAAGTCAACGTCGCTGGCGGCGATGCTGGATGAGATCAACATGACGCGCGAGGAGCACATCATGACGATCGAGGACCCGATCGAGTTCTTGCACGCGCACAAGAAGTGCCTGGTCAACCAGCGCGAGCTGGGCTCCGACGCGCAGTCCTTCGCCGACGCGCTGAAGGCCGCGCTGCGCCAGGACCCCGACGTGATCCTGGTCGGCGAGATGCGCGACCTGGAGACGATCTCCACCGCTTTGACGGCTGCTGAGACAGGCCACCTGGTGTTCGCGACGCTGCACACCCAGGACACCGCCCAGACGATCGATCGCATCATCGACGTGTTCCCGCCCGAGCAGCAGGGGCAGGTGCGGGTGCAGCTCTCGGTAGCGCTGCAGGGCGTCGTCACCCAGCAGCTGTTGCCGACGGCCGACGGTGCGGGCCGCGTCGCGGCTTGCGAGGTGCTGGTGCCCAACCCGGCGGTGCGCAATCTGATCCGCGAGGGCAAGACCCACCAGATCTACTCGGTGCTGCAGACCGGCTCGGCGCAGGGGATGCAGACGATGGACGCCGCGCTCGTGCAGCTGATCCGCACCGGCAAGGTCTCCCAGAAGCAGGCCGAATCGCGCTCGCAGGCTCCCGAGGAGCTGCGTCGCCTGCTCGGCGCCGGGGCGATGGCCGCATGAGTACGTACGTCTTCAAGGCGATGGATCTCGCCGGCGTGAAGGCGCGCGGGGAGATCGAAGCGGACTCCAAGGAGGCGGTCTCAAACCAGCTGAAGTCGCGCGGCATGATCGTGCTCGACATCGCCGACAAGCACGCTTCGCGCGAGATCGAGCTGAGCTTCATGAAGCGCGTCACCGCCGCGGAGCTGGCCGTGTTCTCACGCCAGCTGGCGACGATGATCAGCTCGGGCCTGTCGATCCTGCGGGCGCTCTACGTATTGGAGGAACAGACCGAGAACAAGTTCCTCAAGGAAACGGTCGTGCAGGTGCGCAAGGACGTCGAGGCGGGCCTTTCGCTGAGCGGGGCGATGGAATCGCACCCGAAGGTCTTCAACCCGCTGTTCGTGGCGATGACACGCGCCGGCGAGGCGGGCGGCCTGTTGGAGGGCGCATTGATGCAGGTGGCGGATCAGCTGGAGAAGGAAGCCTCGCTGCGCCGCCAGATCCGCTCGGCGATGATCTACCCGGTGCTGGTGATCACCTTCGCGGTGGGCGTGATGATGGCGCTCGTCGCCTTCCTGGTGCCGGTATTCGTCGGCGTGTTCAAGCAGTTCGGCGGCGAACTGCCCGCCATCACGCAGGTGTCGGTGACCATGTCACACGCGGTCGTGGGCTACTGGTGGGCGATGTTCGGCGGCGCCGGATTGCTCGCGTTCAGTTTCGTCAAGTGGAAGAAATCGAAGATCGGCCGCCCACAGTGGGATCGCTTCCGCCTGCGCGTGCCGATGAAGATCGGCGCGATCGTCCAGCAGGTCGCGGTCGCGCGCTGGTCGCGCACACTGTCCTCGCTGATGAGCGCGGGCGTGCCGCTGCTGCTGGCGCTTGAGATCGTCGGCAAGACGGGCGGCAACATCGTCGTGGAGGAGGCGATGGACGGCGTGATCGCCTCGGTCAAGCGCGGCGGCACGATCTCAGAGCCGCTCTCGAAAACCTCGATCTTCCCGACGATGGTCACGCACATGGTCGGCGTCGGCGAGGAGACCGGCGCCCTCGATGAGATGCTGGGCAAGGTCGCGGACTTCTACGAGGACCAGGTCGAAGCGTCGGTCAAAGCGCTCACCTCGATCCTCGAGCCGATCATGATCATCGTCATCGGCTCAATCGTCGGCTTCATCGTCATCTCGATGTACATGCCGATGTTTACGGTTTATAACCACATTGAATAGGACCGTCACACGGTCGCCCGGGTGACGCGCGGTCGATGCTATTGGCATACAGCGGTAGATAGCGCCAAAAGCCCTGGAAATAGCGCCTAATATCCTGCGACTGAGCGGTAGTATGGGGGTGATGGCCGAGATTCCATACCACCTGGAGTTCCGGGCGAACTATCCGCGGTTCACGCCCGAGATGACCGACTCGCTGGGACGCATCGCGCAGGCACTGGGCGCGATTCGTGGCGCCCGCATCCTCCCAGCGATCTCCGACCAGCTGCGGGTGTCGGCCAGGGTGGGGACCGTGCATTACTCGACGTTGATCGAGGGCAACGAGCTGCCGCTGCTCGCGGCTGAGCGCGCTGCGCGCGGCAAGCTGGCGCCGGACAGCCGCGCGAAGATCGAGTTGATCAACTACGTCGCGGCGCTCGACCTGATCGATGCCAACCTTGATCGCGCCGCGACGGTCCTGACTCCAGGATTCCTAAAGGAACTCCACGGCGCCACCACGAGCGGGCTGGGTCGCACGCAAGACCCGCACTTCAAGCCCCACCACGAGGGCGAATGGCGCGACGGCGTGGCGCTCGTTGTTGACCGCATCAGCGGCAAGGTCATGCACGAAGGTCCGCCGCCCGACGAGGTTGAGCCTCGCGTCATGAGTCTCTTCGACTGGATGGAGCGCAAGCTCCGGTCGGGCGAGCCGCCGTACATCGTCGCGGGGGTCGTCCACTATGGAATCACCGATATCCATCCCTTCGCCGACGGCAATGGACGCGTCGCGCGCCTGCTCACAGCGGCGGTTTTGATGAAGGCAGGGATGATGCCCGAGCGGATGTTTTCGTTCGAGCGATACTACGCCGACGACCGCGCCGCGTACTACGCGGCCCTGCGGTCCGTTCGCGAGCGCACCATGAACATGCAGTGGTGGCTTGAGTATTTCCTACGTGGTCTCGTCGAGGAGTATGAGCGGGTAGCCGTTACGGTCGCCGACCTCGACACCCTTGCGACGGGCGGCGGATCATCTGCGCTGAGGCTCAGCGTTGCACAGCAGAACGCGCTCGCCCAGCTGCGCCTTCGCGGACGCGAGGAGTTCACGCGACGTGAGTATGAGGATTCCGCGCGCCTCGGGCGTACCAGCGCCGGCGAGGACATCCGCGACCTGGTCAAGCACGGCATCTTGACGGTGAGGGGCAGCGGTACGAAGACCCGGTACGCCTTTGCGGGCACAAGCACGGCGACACAGCCCAACGGCAAGCGGCGCGGTCCCGCCAGCATCTGGACCGACGCACACATCGAGGCCGAATTGCGCGCGTTCTTGGCCGATAGGACGTCTTGGCCGCCTCGCTCCGAGTTCGAGGCCACGGGCCGCAAGAACTTGTACCTGGCTGCAAGTTGAACACGGCGGAATCAGGCGATGGAGGACCATCACCGGGTATTAGTAGGCAGCCACAATCACTGTTATCAGCCGATCCGACGATCGCGCCCCCCGCAACGTGCGGATATCGGCTGCGCAGCTACGAGTCGTTGGGGGGCGTGGCTACCGCTACGCGCTGGTCCTTGACGGCCAGCGAGATACGCCCATCAAGCAGCGCCAAAAGCTCATCGCCGACCAGCTCTGAGCGCCAGCCGCGCAGCGTGCGCACATCGGCCCGCTCACCAGCACGGTGGGAGCCGACTATCGCTTGCAGATCGGCACGCGAGGCGAGTAGCTCGTAGGCTAGGTCGGCCTCGTGGGCTCGGGCTCGGACCAAGGCCTCGGAGAGGGCGATCAGGGGGGCGTCCTCGGGGCGCGGTGGCGCCGGTCGGGGGCCGGAGGCGAGCGGCTCCTCGGCGCGCGCCAGGCCTCGTTGGACGGCGGCCAGGAGCTCCTCGCCGCCCTTGCGCAGGCTGGATTGGCCGACGCCGCGGATGTCGGCGAGCTTGCGGGGGGAGGTGGGCTTGCGCTTGGCGATCTCGACGAGAGCGGCGTCGCCGAGGACGCTTTGGACGGGGCGGTCGCGGGTGGCGGCGGTGTGCTCGCGCCAGGCGACGAGCTCGCGGGCGACGCCCTGGGAGGGGGCGTTCATGCCGCGGATGCGGGGCAGGCGCGAGAAGACGGTGTCGAGGTCGCGCTCGTCGCTGACGCTCTGAAGGAACAGGCACTCCTCGCGCGCCCAGTCCAGGCGACCGGCGCGCTCCAGGCGGCGCTCGAGCTCTGTGGCGAGCTCTGAGAGGTGGATGACATCCTCGCGCGCGTAGGAGAGCTGCTCGGGGGAGAGTGGGCGCGTGTCCCAGCGGGTGAAGGAGGCGCTCTTGGCGAGGCGCACGCCGAGCAGTTCGGAGAGGAGCGTGTCGTAGGAGCATTGGGCGGGCAGGCCGACGAAGCCGGCGGCGATCTGGGTGTCGAACACGTTGCGCACTTCGCAGCCGAGCGCGCGACGCAGCAGCGCGATGTCCTGGCGCCCGGCGTGCACGACGACCTCGACGGCGGGATCGGCGAGCATTTCGGCGAGCGGCTCGCCGGCGTCCCCCAGCGGCCGCGATCCCGGATCGGCCGAGCCATTGGCGGCAAGCGGATCGACGATCTCGATGCGCTCGCCCTCGGCGGCGGGGTCGGCGACGGCGATCTGGATCAGGCACAGCAGCGTGCGGTAGCGACCCTCGCCCATGAACTCGGTGTCGAGCGAGATGCGTCCGCGGGCGCGCGCCAGCGCGGCGATGGATTCGAGCGTGGCGGCGAGCTGCGTCATCGGTCTTCCTGGTCGGGGTTGGCGATGCCATCGGGGGCACACGCGGGGAGGCGCAGTGTAAAGCTGGCGCCGGGAGCATCCTGGATCGGGGCGGTGGCGGAGGCGCTCGGCGCGGGAGAGGCGTCGGGACTCAGCTCCAGCGAGCCGCCCATGCGCGTGGCGAGCTCGCGACCGATCGCGAGGCCCAGGCCGAAGCCGGAGCGCCCGCCGGAGGTGGAGCCGCGCTGGAAGCGCTCGAAGATGCGCTCGCGCTCGCCGGGGGGGACGCCGGGGCCGCGGTCGCTGACGGTCAGCTGAGCACAATCGTCTTGGCGGGACGCGGCGATCAGAATCGTGGAGTCGGCGGGCGCGACGCCTATCGCGTTGTCGAGCAGGATGCGGGCGATGCGCGCGAGCGCGCCGGGGTCGCCCAGCGCCCAGCAGGCCCCGGCGGGCGGGCCGGCTTGGATGCGCACCTGCTGGGCGAGGGCGCGGCGTTCGAATTCGGCGGCGACGGCGCGGCACAGCTCGCCGAGCTCGACGGGCTCGCTGCGCAGCGGCAGCTCGGCGTCGAGGCGCGAGAGGTCGAGCAGGTCGGTGGCGAGGCTTGAGAGGCGGCGCGACTGCTCGCGCGCGCGGACGGCGCGCTCACGGGCGTCCTGCAGGTCGAGCCGGTCGGCTTGGAGGTCATCTTCGAGCAGCTCCAAGGTCCCGTCGAGCGAGGCTAGGGGGGTGCGGAGCTCGTGCGAGGCGGTCGCGACGAAGGCTTGGCGGGCCTCTTCCTGGCGGCGCAGGCGAGCTTGCACGCTGGCGAACGCTCGGGTCAGGTCGCCGATCTCGTCGTGGCGCTCGTCGACGTGGATCGGGGCTTCGAGGCCGCGGCGCTCGAGCTCGCCGGCGGCTTCGCGCAGGCGCTCGAGGCGGCGCAGGAGCGTGGTGGTGAGCGCCAGGCCGAGCAGCAAGGCGACGGCGAAGCCGACGGCGGCGGCGTCGATGAAGGCGTTTTTGACGACGCGCACGGCCGAGCTGAGGTATTCCAGGCGGCGCACGAGCACGACGGCGTCGATCGGGCCGTTCTTGCCGATCTGCATCGGCTCGGCGGCCAGCAGCTCGTCGCCGATCAGGCTGTGCACGCCGCGGCCGGTGCGCAGGGCGCGGCGGACTTGGGCGTAGTAGTCGGGGACGTCGAGATCCTGGTTGCTGGGGGCGAAGACGGTTTCGAGTTTGCGGTCGAGCACCGTGACCTGCGCTCCCGAGCGGCGTCGCAGGAGCGCGATCGAGGCGGCCAGTTCGGGCGCGTTGGGCCGCCCGCGCGCGTCGAGGGGCAGCTCGGAGAGCTCGGGGCGCGAGGCGGAGATGGCTGTGTAGACGGCCCGTTCGCCGTCGGCGCGCAGGCGGTGCTCCAGGGGTGAGAGCAGCGTGAGGGCGGCGACGGCGAGCGTGACGGCGCTCGAGAGCAGCAGCGCGGCGAAGACGCGTGGGCGCAGGCCCGTCAGCCGGCGGCGCGCACGCGGGCCGGGGCGGGTGTTCACGGCTCCTGGAAGCGGTATCCGGCGCCCCGCACGGTGAGGATCAGCTTGGGCTCCTCGGGTTGTTGCTCGATCTTCTCGCGCAGGTGGCGGATGTGGACGTCGATCGCGCGCGGGTCGCGGTAGGCGGAGTCGCCCCAGATCGCGCGCAGGAGCTCTTGGCGGTTGAACAGGCGGCCGGGTTCGCTCATCAGTTGGCCGAGCAGCTCGAACTCGGAGAAAGTGAGCTTGACCTGCTCGCCTTCGACTGTGGTCTCGCGGTGGGAGCGGTCGAGCGTGACGGGGCCGATGGAGAGCAGCTCGCGGCCCATCGCGCGCGGGCCCGAGCGGCGCAGGACGGCGCGGATGCGGCTGCGCAGCTCGGCCAGGCCGAAGGGCTTGGTGACGTAGTCGTCGGCGCCGGCCTCGAGACCCTGGACGGCGTCGGCCTCGGTGTCGAGGGCAGTGAGCATGATGATCGGGACGATGTTGCGTTGCTCGCGCAGGGTGCGGCAGACGTCATAGCCGTTGGGGCCGGAGCCGAGCGCGACGTCGAGCAGGATCACGTCGAAGGGCTCGGCGCCGGCACGCGCGATCGCCTCGGCGCCGTCGGCGACGGCCTCGACGGTGTGGCCCTCCTTGGTGAAGGAGCGGGTGAGCGTGTCGCGCAGGGAGGCCTCGTCGTCGACGACGAGGATGCGCATCGATGCGGGTGTCTCCACGCTGCTCACGGTACAAGGCCCGGTAGTCGCCACAGCAAGCCGGCGTGCAGGCCCGCCTGGTGGGAGACGTCGGTGGCGTGGGCGCGGATCCACAGCGCGGCGGGGGCGCAGCCGGCGATCGTGGGCGAGGGGGCGGTGCGGGGGCAGGTGGAGTTCAGGAAGGCGTAGCGCACGGCGCCTCGGGCGATCAGCGAGCGGAGCTGGGCGACGCTCGTGAAGGGCAGGCCGTTGTAGGTGGTGAGCATCAGGACGGGGCGGCCGTCCTTGACGATCAGGGAGGCGACGCCGGTCGAAGATGCCGCAGCCAGCTCGTAGCGGGCGCGGCCTTGGTGGGCGAGCAGGTAGGCGCTGAGCGCGCGCTGCTCGGCGGGGGCGAGCGCGCCGACGTTGCCGGCGTCGGAGGTGTGGTCGGCCACCGCTTCGACGCTCGCCACGAGCGAGACGCCGAGCAGCGCGAGGACGGGCACGGCGAGCAGCCGTGAGCGGCCGGGCAGGTGGGCGAGCATGGCGGCGCCGATGCCGAACATGGCGGCCACGGCTGGGGTGAAGCTCTCGACGTAGCGGGGGTGAAGGCGCGCCATCGCGCTGAACAGGACGAGGCCCGTGGCGAGCCACACGAACAGCCCGATCGTGGCCGCTTGCGGGACGCCTCGTACCCGTCGGCGGACGGTCAGGACGACCGCGAAGGCTCCGAGCAACAGGGCCAGGAGCGCCTCCCAACCGAGCCACTTGGCTGGCAGCTGACCTTTGCGTGCGAGTAGGCGTGTAGGGGAGGGAGGAGCGATTTGCGTTCCGGTCGTGGTCACGCGGCCGGCCCGAACCTGACCGGCGGCGGGCGCGGCAACCTGGCCCACTTCGACCGTTTTACCGCTGAGGCGTTCGCTGCCGTTGAAGACGAAGGCCGCGTTCCAGGCGCTGCCGTTGGTCGATCCGATCGCGTAGGGGCGCTCGTGTGCAGGAAAAAGCAGTGTCGCGCCCAGCCAGGAAAGGGCGATCAGGGCATATACGGCGCCCGCCGCGGCGAGGCGGCCCATCAGCCTCGTGCGTGACTGGGAACTGGCGCCGAGCGTCACGAGCACCAGCAGTCCCGGCGCGGCGACTACCGACTCGAGCAGCTTGACGTTGAAGGCGATCCCGAGAGCCGCGGCGGCGGCGAGCAGCCAGGCGGTGCTGTCGCGCTCGCGGGCGCGCATCGCGGCAAGCAGCGCGAGCACGAGCAGGAGCATCATGACGGCGTCCATCGTGTCCGAGCGCGCGGTGATGACCTCGATCGGCAGCACCGCCAGCGCGGCGGCGGAGAGCAGGCCGGCCAGCGCGCCGAAGGTGCGCGCGAGCGCGAGGTAGAGCAGCGGCACGGCCGCGGTGCCGGCGAGCGCTTGGGGCAGCTTCAGCGAGACCGAGCCCCAGCCGAACAGCTTGACGCTCGCGACCTGCAGCCACAGGTCGATCGGGGGCTTGTCGATCGAGACGCTGCCCCCGGGCTCATACGCGCCGAAGAAGAAGTTGTGCCAGGAGAGGCCCATCGAGCGCACGGCCGCGTCATAGAAGGGGTCGAGCCGCACCGCGCCGAGATCAACCAACCGCAGAGCCGCCGCCAGGGCGGTGATCAGGGCGAGCGCCAGCCACGGCAGCGATGATCTGGGCGGGCGCACGGACACGAACGCTAGAGCAGGCGCGGGGCGGGCGTAGCCGCTCGCTGGGCCGGCGCACCGGGCGTGTGGACCGGGGGACGGGTAGGTAGGGTGGTGGACGATGAGCGACGCGGACGACGAGAAGAGCGGCGAGCAGACTCCGGGCGGCGAGGACGCCAAGGAGTGCATGGCCTGTCACGGGAGCGGCAAGGTGATCTCCAACCTGGGTGGATTGACGAGCAAGATCACCTGCCCGTGGTGTCGCGGCGGGGGGGAGCGTTTGACCGGGATGGACGCGCAGGAGTTCCAGCGCGAGCAGGCTGCCGCCAAACGCCGCTGAGCGCAGTCGCGAGACGCGTCGATCGAGCGTTCATGCGATGAACGTCGCCGACTGGTAAAGCGTCGATAAAAAGACAATCGTCCAAACGGCGTGCATGGCTAAAGCGCTCAACTCGAACAGTCGATGTACGCGCTGACAAGCCAGACCGCGGGACAAGGCAAGCGCCCATGAGGGTGTAAGGCAAAGCCGGCGGCTCCGACGGCGAATCTCACGATTCGTCAGGGGACGTACCGTCGCGGGAGACGGTTGCTTCGAGGGCTGGCGCCCCCAAGAAAACAGAATCCAGGAGGATTCAAATGCTAAATCGACTGCGCCAGCGCTCGAAAGACGAGGGTGGCTTCACCCTTATCGAGCTCCTGGTGGTAATCCTGATCATCGGCATCCTGGCCGCGATCGCCATTCCGTCGTTCCTGAACCAGAAGAGCAAGGCCAGCGACGCGTCGGCCAAGGAACAGGTGAAGACCGGTCAGACCACGATGGAGACGTACTCGACCGAAAACAACGGCAGCTACGTCGGTGCCACCACCGAAAAGCTGCAGGCGATCGAGCCCACGCTCAAGGACAAAACGACGGCGACGTTCGCTGTCGTCGGGACGCCGACGGCGACCGGCTATGAACTCGAATCCACCGCCAACGGCACGGAAGACACGTTCAAGATCGTCAACAATGCGGGTGAAATCACTCGTACGTGCAAAGCTAAGAACGAATCGAACAAGGGCGGCTGCCCGACCGGCGACTGGTAGAAGCCGCGCCAACGCTTAACGCGTTGAGATCCGGTTGAACAAACGCGAGGGGCGGCCGGCGGTCGCCCCTCGCGTCCTATCCGGGAGCTGACGATGTCACACCGACGACACTTGCGAATAAAAGGGGAGTCGGGCTTCACGCTGATCGAGCTGCTCGTTGTGATCTTGATCATCGGCATCCTGGCCGCGATCGCGATTCCCTCGTTCCTCAACCAGAAGAGCAAGGCCAGCGACGCCTCGGCCAAGGAAGTCGTGCACAACGCGCAGACCGCGGCCGAGACGATCGCGACCGATTACAACGGCACCTACACAGAAGTCACGACCACCAAGATCAACGAATACGACAAAGGCATCCTGATCGCCGAAGGCTCGAGCAAAGCGGCGTATCTGAAGGGCGCCAGGGAAATCGAAAGCGGGATCGGCTACGAACTCGAAGCCGAAGCGCCTTCGACCAAAGACACGTTCAAGATCGTCAACAAAGCGGGCACGATCACCCACACGTGCACCGCGGCAAGCCCGAGTAACCCGGGCGGCTGTCCCACCGGCGATTGGTAGAGGACCTCGCGCGGGGCGCTCGTCGCCTCGCGCGAGGCCGACATTGGGCGAGCGATCGGCGCTTGTCAGCTCGCGAGGCCGACATTGGGCGAGCTATTGCAACGGGCGCTCAAGTGCGAGGCCCCACACGCCGATCATCGCCCCATGGAGAGCGCAACCTTCGCAGGCGTGTTCGGAGCGATGATCGGATCGTTCCTCAACGTCGTCGTGTATCGCCTGCCGCGCCGCGAGTCGCTCGTGCGCCCGGCCTCCCACTGCACCTCGTGCGGGAGCGCGATCAAGCCCTACGACAACATTCCGGTGCTCTCGTGGTTGCTCTTGCGCGGGCGCTGTCGCAACTGCAAGGCCGCGATCTCCGGGCGCTACCCGCTCGTCGAGGCGCTCGCCGCGCTGCTGTGCGTCGGCGCCGTCCTGGCCGGCGGCAGCCCCGCGACGATCGCGCTCAACGTGGCCTTCATCCTGTTGCTCGTGCCGATCGCGTTGATCGACGCCGAGCACCGCGTAATCCCCAACAAGCTGACCGCGCTCGGCGCGATCCTCGCGCTCGGCCTCGGCACCGCGCTGGACCCGAGCGGCGAGCCGGCCCGCCTGATCGCCGGCGCCGTCGCGGGCGGCGCCTTGCTGATCGCGGCGATGGCCTACCCGGGCGGGATGGGCATGGGCGACGTGAAGCTCGCCGGTGTCATGGGCCTGTTCCTCGGCAGCGCGGTGGCCCCCGCCATGCTGATCGCCCTGCTCGCCGGCGTCCTCTTCGGCGGCGTCGTGATCGCCCGCAAGGGAACGCTCGCGGCGCGCAAGACGGCGGTCCCGTTCGGCCCGTTCCTGGCCTTGGGCTCAATCGTCGCGATCTTCGCGGGCGAGCCCCTGATCCACCTCTACACGACCAACTTCCTCAACTAGAGCCCGCAAGGACGCCTCCGATGCCCAACGAGAACCTCAGCCTGGCCAGGCCCACCTCGATCGTGGTCGACGCGCCGCCGCAACCCGCGGCCGGTGAGATCGCTAGCGCCGCGCCGGTCAAGCGCAAGCGGCTTGCTCTGGCCAACCCCGAGCTCAAACTGAGCCGCGGCCGCTCGCGCGGCTCGACGCTCGTCGGCCTGGACATCCAGCCCGGCTATGTCAGCGCGGTGCAGGCGCGCGTCGAGGGCTCGATCCTCGTCCAGCGCGCCGCCGGCGCAGCGCTGGCCCCCGACGTGGTGCGAGAGGGCGAGGTGCTCGACGGCGCCACGCTCTCCGAGACCTTGCGCGAGCTGTTCGAGCAATCGCGCATGGACAAGCGCGTGCGCGTCGGCGTGGCCAACCAACGCACCGTGCTGCGCACGATGGAGCTGCCGCCCCTGACCGACCGCAAGGAGCTCGCGACGGCGGTGCGCTTCCAGGCCGAGGACCAGATGCCGATGCCGATGGATAACGCGGTGCTCGACTTCCACCCGCTCGGCGTGATCGACACGCCCGCCGGCCCACGCCAGCGCGTGATCGTGGTGGCCGCGCAAAAGGACATGGTCGAACGCCTGCTCAGCGCCGTGCGCGGCGCCGGCCTGCGCCCCGAAGGGATCGACCTGTCGGCGTTCGCCTTGATCCGCTCACTGCACCGCGCCGAGCAGGAGCAGTCCGGGCGGGTCCTGTACCTGAACGTGGGCGGGCTCACCAACATGGCGATCGCCGAGGGCAAGGTGTGCCGCTTCACGCGCGTCGTCAGCGGTGGCCTTGAGTCGATGGCGATCGAGGTCGCCGAGCGCAACGGCGTCAAGCTCGCCGAGGCGCGCGAGCTGCTCGCCGCCGTGGACCTCGAGCAGGCCGTGCCCGCTCCCGCGATCGGAGCCGCGCCGACCTATGACGACTTCCAAAGCCAACCCGAGGGGGACACGCTCGCGCAGCCGGGCGCCGACGCCCAGCCCGAGGGGGATACGGTCGAGCCGCCGAACGTACAAGCTCAGCCCGACCAACCGAGCGCCGAAGCGCCCGCCGAGAAGCCCCGCATCGACGTGCGTCCGATCATGGTCGCCGGAGTGCGCGAAATCGCCGGCGAGGTGCGCAACTCGCTCGACTTCCACCGCTCCCAAGAGGGTGGCGGCGAGGTCTCAAGCGTCGTTGTCAGCGGACCGGCTCTGCAGATCAAGGGCTTCTCGGCGGCTCTGCAAAATGAGCTGCGAGTGCCGCTGACACCCCTCTGCGTAGGGCTCGCCGAGCAGGCCAGCGTCGGCGACATCGCGCCCGAGCGCCTGGCTGTGGCGACCGGCCTGGCCGTCGAGGAGGCGCCCCGATGAGGGCAGTCAACCTGATCCCCGGCGAACAACGCCAAGGCTCGGGCACGCTCACCGGACGCTCCGGCGGGGCCGCCCTGATCGTGCTGGGCGTGGTCGGCGGCCTGGCGGCGCTGATCCTGATGTACGGGTCGGCCAGCCACTCGATCTCGAGCCAAAAGGGCGAGGTCGCCGCGCTCGAAGCCCAGGCCAGCGCGATCCGTGCGCGCGCCGGGCGGCTCACCCCCTACACCGACTTCGTCTCGATGGCCAACCAGCGCACCCAGACCGTTGCGCAACTCGTGCAGGCCCGCTTCGACTGGTCACACGCGCTGCACGAGCTCGGCCGCGTGCTGCCCGCCGGCGCCTCGCTGTCGGCGATGCACGGCGAGGTCGGCCCGGCCGGCGCCTCCAGCTCCTCGAGTTCCTCCTCCAGCGCGTCCGCCGGCGCCACGCCCGCGTCGAGCACGCCTCCCGGCAGCACTCCCGCCTTCACGCTCACCGGCTGCGCGATCAGCCAGTCGGTGGTCGCGCAGACCCTGCAACGCCTGAAGCTGATGGACGGCGCCGGTGAAGTGCAGCTGCAGAGCTCCACCAAGTCCGGCAGCTCCGGCGGCTCGGGCGGTGGCGGCAGCTGCCCCGGCAACGACCCCAGCTTCTCCGTGCAAATGACCTTCACCGAGCTGCCCGCCGGACCGCTGCCGCGAGTCGGCGCCACGGCGACCCCCGCGAGCGCGCAGGGCGCCGGCACGAGCGTGCAGGTCGCCTCACCCGGGAAATCGCTGGCGCCATGACCGTCCGCGATCGCCTCATGCTGATGGGAATAGTCGCGCTCGCGATCCTCGGCGGCGTCTGGTTTACGACCGTCGCGCCCGAGCGCCAGCGCGCCGCCAAGGTGGACGCCGAAGTCCAGTCCGCGCGCTCGCAGGTGGAAAGCGCCGAATCGCAGGCCGACAGCGCCGTCAGCGCGCGCGACCAGTACTCGGCCGCTTACACCTCGCTGGTGAGCCTCGGACAGGCCGTCCCCTCGACCCCCGAAACCCCCTCCTTGATCTACACGCTCGACCGCGTCACCCATCATCGCGACGTGCAGTTCAACTCGATCGCAAGCGGCTCCGGCGGCTCGGCGTCCTCCAGCTCGAGCGCGACGACGGCCACCGCCGCCTTCTCGACCTTCACGCAGATGCCGTTCACGTTCGTGTTCGAAGGCAGCTTCGTGGACCTCTACAAGCTGCTCGACCAGCTCGAAGGCTTCACCGCGCAGACGCCGAACGGCAAGCTGCACGTCAACGGGCCGCTGCTGACGATCAACGACGTCAACCTCGCGCCCACCGCCAACGCCGCTCAGCTCGGCGCCAAAGCCAAAGCGACCCAACTGACCGTGACCGTCTCGGCGACCGCGTACGTGTTGCCAGCGGGCGCCTCGACGCTCGCCGGGGCGAGTCCCTCCGGGCCCGCGACGAGCACGGCGACCGAGGCGGCCAGCACGAGCGGATCCTCCGGCGCCCCGGCGCCCGCGGTGGTGAAGGCGCCATGAACGAGTTCCTGCGATCGATCAAGTCGGACCTGCTCTCGCGGCGCCTGCTGCCGTTCGTGGCGCTCGCCGCGATCGCCCTCATCGCCGCTGTCGCGTTCACCGTCGGCGGAGGATCCTCCAGCACCCCCCCGGCGCCGAGCGTCAACGTCCCCAACGTGCCAATCGGCGGCGCCGGCACCCTGGCCGTCGCGGTCGCGCCCGCCAACCCCAACGAGGCTGTCTCCGAGACGCCCGGCGGCTCGCGCTACCAGAGCCAGGGCCCGACACGCGACCCGTTCGTGCCGCTGCCGTCCCCACCGGCCAAGACCGAAAACGCCACCGGCGCAAACCCCTCCTCCGGTCCCTCCACAGGCGGCTCGACCTCGGGCGGCTCCTCCCAGGGTGGGTCCTCCGGCGGCTCGGGTTCCGGTGGCGCCCCGACCGAACCGGCGCCCGCGCCCGCGCCCGCGCCGAAGAAATCCTCAAAGCCCAAGCTCGAATACGACGTCTCGGTCCTGTTCGGCCCCGCCTCCACCACGCCGGGCCAGCCCGCCACGCTCACCCCGTATCAGAGCCTGAAACTGGGCGAACCGTTCCCGTCCAAGCAGGACGTGCGCATCAGCTTCCAGCGCGTCAGCGTCAACGGCAAGGGAGCCATCTTCAAGCTCGTGCTCCCGCCAATCCTGCACGGCAACGGCTTCTGCCTGCCGAGCAACTCCGAATGCGAGACGATCGACCTCGAAGCCGGTCACGTCGAGGAACTCGAATACCTCGAAGCCAGCGGTCAGGTCGCGGTCTACGAACTGAAGGTCGTCAGCATCGCCAAGAAGAACAGCGCCGCCGCCGCGCGCGCCGCGCGTAGGGCCAAGGCCGCCACGCGTAGGGCCAAGGCCGCTCGCGCCAAAGCCGCACGGGCGGCGCGCACCGCGCTGCACGCACGCGACTGAAGGCTCGCGCGAGCGTTGCGGATCGGCCGCAAGGCCGGGCGCGGCTGAGGCCCGAGCGCCCGAGCAAATAAGCTAACGCGAAGATGACGCTCCGCCTGATCACCGCCGGCGAGTCCCACGGACCCGGCCTCACATGCCTCGTCGAGGGCCTGCCCGCCGGCTTGCCGCTGCGCCAAGAGGAGCTCGACCTCGACATGGCGCGCCGCCAGCTCGGACACGGCCGCGGCGGGCGCATGAAGATCGAGCGCGACAAAGCCCTCGTCACCGCCGGGGTGCGCCACGGCCTCACGCTCGGCGGCCCGATCGCGCTGCAGGTCGAGAACCGCGACTACGCCAACTGGGAAGAGCGCATGTCGCCCTGGCCCTTGCCCGACGGCGCCGAGATCGCCGAGGTGCACCTGCCCCGGCCCGGCCACGCCGACCTCGTGGGCACCTGGAAGTACAAGCAGAGCGACGTGCGCAACATCCTCGAGCGCGCCTCCGCGCGTGAGACCGCCGCGCGGGTGGCCGGCGGCGCGCTGTGCAAGGCGTTCCTGGCCGAGCTCGGCGTGCAGGTGCGCTCGCACGTCATCCAGATCGCCTCGGTGCACGCGCCAGCGCAACAGCGCGCGCTCGGCGTCGAGGATTTCGCGCAGGTCGACGCCTCGCCCGTACGCTGCCTGGACGAGCAGGCCACGCGCGAGATGGTCGCCGAGATCAACGCCCTGCGCAAGGCCAACGAGTCGCTCGGCGGGGTGTTCGAGGTGCAGGTCTTCGGCCTCGTGCCCGGCCTCGGCTCGCACATCTCCTGGGAGGAGCGCCTGGACGGGCGCCTGGCGATGGCGATCCTCTCGATCCAAGCGATGAAGGGCGTCTCCGTCGGCGACGGCTTCAGTATCGCCGGCGTCCCCGGCTCTCAAGCCCACGACGAGATCTTCTACTCGCCCGAGCGCGGCTACTACCGCGAGACCAACCGCTCCGGGGGCCTGGAGGGTGGCATGACGACAGGCGAGCCGCTCGTCGTGCGCGGCGCGATGAAGCCGCTGCCGACCCTCACCAAGCCGCTGCGCTCGGTCGACATCGACACGCACGAGCCGGCCGAGGCTCTGCGCGAGCGCACCGATTCCTGCACCGTGCCCGCCGCGGGCGTCGTCGGCGAGGCGATGGTCGCGCTCGTGCTCGCCGCGGCCTACCGCGAGAAGTTCGGCGGCGACCACATCGACGACGTGCGCGACGCGCTCGCGGCCTACCGCCGGCGAATCGGATGGCGCTCGTCTTCATAGGCTTCATGGGGGCGGGCAAGAGCACCGTCGCCGCCGAAGTCGCCACCCGCCTGGGCGCCACCGCGCTCGACAGCGACAGCCTGCTCGAAGCCGAGCTCGGTCACACGATCGCCGAAGAGTTCGCCCGCGCCGGCGAGGCCTCCTTCAGGGAAGCCGAGGAGCGGCTCGTCTGCCGCCTGCTCGCCGACGCCGCTCCGGATGCGGTGATCGCGCTCGGCGGCGGCAGCGTGCTCTCGCCCAAGGTGCGCGCGGCGCTCGAACCCCACCTCACGATCATGCTCGACATCTCCGCCGAGGTCGCCTGGAAGCGCGTCAACGGCGGCGGCGCCGGCCAGGAGAAGCGACCGCTCGCCGGCGACCGGACTGCGTTCTTAGCGCTGTACGACTCGCGCGCCGGCCTCTACGAGCAGCTGGCCGACGCGATCCTGCCGGCGCCCGCGCCGCGCATCGGCCAACGCGCCCTGCCCGCGCTGCGCGGCCTGAGCGAAGCGCCCGCCGGCACGCGTCTGTTGTGGGCCGCCTCGGCCGCCGGCGAGTACCCGGTCCTGGTCGGTCGCGGGCTGCTCGCGCCCGAGTTTTGCTCGCTCCCCGGCATCTGGCCTTGCGAGCGCTCCGACTCGCGCCCCTTCTGCGTGTCCGACCGCAACGTCGCGCCGCTCTACGCCGAGCGCCTCGGCGGCGTGCAGGAGTTGATCGAGATCTCCCCAGGCGAGCCCCACAAGACGCTCACGAGCGCCGAGCTGGTCTGGGAAGCCCTCGTCGCCGGCGGCATGACCCGCGCCGATCACATCGTCGCGCTCGGCGGCGGCGTCGTCGGCGACCTCGCCGGCTTCTGCGCCGCCACCTACCAGCGCGGCGTGCCCGTCGTGCACGTCCCCACGAGCCTCGTCGCCCAGGTCGACTCAGCCTACGGCGGCAAGACCGGCGTCAACCTCGCCCACGCCAAGAACTACGTCGGCGCCTACCACCAACCCGCCGGCGTGCTCGTCGACCCAGACACGCTCTCAAGCCTGCCCGCCGCCGAGCTGGCCGCCGGATACGTCGAGGTGCTCAAGACCGCGCTGATCGCCGGCGGTGAGCTATGGCGTGCCGTGGCCGCCGACGAGGCGCTCGACGAGCGCACGATCTTCGCCTGTGCGCGCACCAAGCTCGCCGTCGTCGGCGAAGACGAACGCGACGCCGGCCGCCGCCAGGCGCTCAACCTCGGACACACCGTCGGCCACGCCCTTGAGACCGTCACCGGATACGAGCGCTACCGCCACGGCGAAGCCGTCGGGCTCGGCCTGCTAGCGGCGCTGCGCCTCTCGGGCCTGGGAGACCTGCGCGCCCAGGTAACCGACCTGCTCGCCGCGCGCGGCCTGCCGGTCACACTCGACGGCGAGGACGTCGAGCAGATTCTTCAGGCGACCATGCGCGACAAGAAGCGCACCGGCGCCCACGTCCCGTTCGTGCTCCTGAGCGCCCCCGGCGAGGTCCGCACCGGCTGCCACGTCCCCGAGCAGGACCTGCGCGCCGCCGTGACCGAGCTGCGGGCCGGCGGGTAGGCTCCCTCCGTGGCCGCCGCGTTGCGCATAGAGGTGATGCACGGCGTCAACCTCGACATGCTCGGCCGCCGCGAGCCCGAGCACTACGGCACGCTCACCCTCGACGAGCTGGAGCGCCAGGTCGAAGGCTTCGCCGAGGAGCTGGGCATGGAGACACGCTTCTTTCGCACCAACTTCGAGGGCGAGTACGTCGAGCACCTGCACAACCTCGGCGAGCTAGTCGACGCGGTCATCCTCAACCCCGGCGCCTGGACGCACTACTCCTGGGCGATCCACGACGCGCTGGCGACCGCCGCGCTGCCGGCTGTCGAGGTGCACCTATCGAACGTCAAGGCGCGCGAGCCGTGGCGCGCGCTCTCGGTGATCGAGGATCTGTGCGTCGCCTCGATCCTCGGCCAGGGCGTCGAGGGCTACCGCGCCGCGCTCGCGCACCTGCGCGAGGAGCTGGGTGAAGGAGCCCGTGCGTGAGCCGGCCGCCCGGGTGGAGGCTCGGCCGGCCGCTGCTCGCCGGGAGGCAAGCGAGCCTCAGCAAGGCGCGGGTGTGAGCGGCTTGGACCGTGTCACGAGCCTCGCTCGCGAGCTCGGCACGAGACACGTCAACCGTCTGCTCGTCAGCGACCCCATTAACGTCCGCTATCTGTGCTCCTACACGGGCACGAACGGACTCCTCCTAATATCTGCCGACGATCGC
This sequence comes from uncultured Solirubrobacterales bacterium, assembly GCA_963753145.1. GTDB lineage: Bacteria > Actinomycetota > Thermoleophilia > Solirubrobacterales > Solirubrobacteraceae > Palsa-744. Next base: position 855,339 of record CAVWAX010000001.1, on the reverse strand, counting down.
CTCGCGCATCGGTTCTTCACCGATTTCCGCTATCTCACCCAGGCCGCGCAACAGGTGCCCGCGCCGATCGAGCGCGAGATCGCCCCCGACCTCTACCAGGCCCTGGCGGACGCGCTCGAGGAGCAGAGCGGGGGGGAGGAGCGTCGGCTCGGCTTCGACGACGCCGCGCTCAGCGTCAAGCAATACACCCGCCTGCGCGAGCTGCTGGAGGACAGCTGGGAGCTCGTGCCCTGCGCCGGCCTCGTCGAGCACCTACGCGAGGTCAAGGACCCCCGCGAGGTGGCCGCGATCCGCGCCGCCAGCGAACTCGCCGACGAGGCGCTGAGCGGTCTGCTCGAAGACGGGCTCGTCGGACGCACCGAGCGCGAGCTCGCGATCGACCTGGAGCTGCGCATGCGCCGCCTCGGCGCCGAGGCCCCCAGCTTCCCCTCGATCGTCGCCTGCGGCGCGCACGGCGCCCTGCCGCACGCCGAACCGCGCGACGAGCCGATCCCACGCGACGTCCTCGTCACAATCGACTGGGGCGCCCGCCTGGACGGCTACTGCTCTGACTGCACCCGCACCTACGCCACCGGCGCGATCGACGAGCAGGCCCGCGAGGTCTACGAGCTCGTCTTGCTCGCCCAAGAAACCGCCCTCTCCGCCGTTCGCGCCGGGATCGGCGGACGCGACCTGGACGCCGTAGCGCGCGAGATCATCGAACAGGCCGGCCACGGCGAGCACTTCGGCCACGGCCTCGGCCACGGCGTCGGCCTCGATGTCCACGAGGCCCCCCGCCTCTCGCGCACCGCCGGCGACGAGCCGCTGCGCGCCGGCAACATAGTCACCGTCGAGCCCGGCGTCTACGTGCCCGAACGGCTGGGCGTACGCATCGAGGACCTAGCGCTGGTGTGCGAGCACGGGCCCGAGCTGCTCACGAGCCTGCCCAAGCAGCTGATCGCGCTTGCCTAGCGCGCCTGGCCTGAACAGCGCCACCGCCAGCATGCCGGCGAGCGGCAGCGACCAGGCCAGGAACAGCGCGGCCTGAGCGTCGGCGGAGATATGGCTTGGCGCCCACTGGAAGTTCAGCCACACCATCACCGTCGCGCCCAACGCCAGTAGCGGCAACCGCCCCAGATCGGGCGCCCCGGCCTCCCAAGCGATGAGCGCGAACACGAACGGCAGCGGGTAATAGTCGGTGTCCCAAGTGTCCAACACACAGCGCAAAAGCAACAACAGCGCGAGCGCCAGCAGAGCAGTCCGCTCGGACAGCAGGGCCTCGCGCCGCGCACCGCCGCGCTTGGCCACGACCCAAAGCGCGCCCGTCAGCGCCGCGCCGACCAGCAGGATCGCCGGATGGCTCACAAGTCCCACCCAGCCCGGAGCGATGCGATAGCCCACCTTGGGCGACCCGTACAACCCATGCACGAGCGCCCCATGATGTCCCAAGAACCACCAAATCTGCCACGGCTGGAAGATCTGCGCGGGCGGCGCCGCCAGCGCGCGCGTCCCCACCAGAAAGCCGCCCGAGCTCACCAATGTCAGCGGCGCCAAGATCGCCGCCGCAACCGTCCCCGCCAGCGCCAAGCACACGGCCCTGCGCGCCGGCTGGGCCATCACGACCGGCCCCACTGCGAGAATCGCCCACTCCTTGTTCGCGATCGCAAGGCCAAGCATGACCCCGGCCGCGAGCGCCTTCCCTCGGCTGGCCAGCAGGACCGCCGCCACGCACATGCAAGCGCCCAGCAGCTCCTCCGGATGGCCGATTTCAAGCGCCTGCAGCGTCAGCGGGTTGGCCACGCACAACCCCAACACGACGGCCTTCGCAAGCGTCGGCCTGCCTTCGCCACGCATCCGCGCCACTAGCCACACGCCGAGCGCCGCCGCCGCCAGCAGGCAGGGCAGCGCCACCATCCTGTACACCGCCAGCGAACCGCCGCCCCACAGTCCTGGAAGCAGCGCAAACGGAGCCCGCTCCACGAGCGATCCCCCATAGGCCGGCGCCAGGCGCAGGAATTCGCCCACGTGTCCGTGAGCCAGCGCATCGAAAGCCGGCCGCGCCTCGGTTTCATAGTCGTTCCACGCGAAGCCATACAGCCCAAGCCAGCCCATCGCCGCGCTAGCCACCCCGGCGATAGCCACACACAGCGCGTTCTCGCGCATCACCCGCCTCATCTGTCTCACATCGACCCAAATAGTCGTCCGCTTGAAGCGGGGGCGGCTGGTTCCCGTTCCCCCAACGGGTGCCCTACGCGCGCGCGCAGGGGGTGTGTCGGGCGGGGGTGGTTATGCGTTTTGGGGTGCCCTACGCGCGCGCGGGGGGTGTGTGCGGCGGGCTAAGCGCGCCCGCGCGCCACGGCCACCTCGCGAAACAGCTCGGTGATGCCGAACTTCGGCGCGACTCGCTCGACCAGCCCCGGGGCGACCTGGGCGACCGCGAGCATCGGACGCACCGGCGCCCCACTCTCGAGGATCTCCGGCTTGTCCTCGCGGATCGCCCGCACGACCGCGTCCGAGATCTTCTCCGTCGTCGTCTCGCCCATCAGCCGGTTGGAGCGATGCCCTTCCTGGACCATCCGCTCATACATCCCGTCGCCCGCGATGAACCCAGGGCACACGACCGAGAACCCGACCGGCGCGTCCAGGTACTCGGCCCGCAAAGACTGCGTCAACCCGACCAAGCCGGCCTTCGTGGCCGCGTAAGGCTCGCTGAACGCGGGACCCACCTTGCCCGCCATCGAGGAGATGAACACCACGTGCCCGCGCCCCCGTTCGAGCATCCCCGGCACGAGCCGGTGCGTCAAAAGCAGCGGCGCGGTCAAGTTCACGTTGACCATCGAGCCCAGCTCCTCCGGTGTGTAGGACGTAAAAGCCCCCACCGACTCCACGCCCGCGTTGTTCACGAGCACATCGATCGGCCCCAGCGCCGCTTCCGCGCCATCCACCAGCATGTCGATCGTGCTCAGCTCGCAAAGGTCCGCCGGCACCGCGCTCGCTTTCACGCCCAGCGCCTCCAGTTCGCGCACGACCTCAGCAAGCGCGTCCTCCCGCCGCCCCGAGATAGCCACGTCCATGCCCTCCCGCGCCAGCCGCTTGGCGATATGCGTCCCCAGCCCCCCGGACGCGCCGGTCACCAGCGCAGTACGGCCGCTCAAATCCTTCATCACAGGCTCCCTTGGTCGGTTACGCCGATCATAGGGGCTGGTCGCTATGCGGTCGAGGCGCTCGGCAAGCCCCTTTCGCCCACCGCCGCCACCGTCTTGCCTACCGCACCAACCGCTATCGTGACCCAGCCGCAACTCGTTCCCGACGCCCGTCCACCGTCCCGACCCGGCTCTAGAAGGAGCTGATCGATCATCGTAACGACGAACCAATTCAGGTGCGTGATTGAGCCACATAGAGTTTGGCATCGCATTCGGACGGATGGCCAGGCGGGAAACCGTGGCGGTTTCGACCCGGCATAGCTGAGGAGACGATCGACTCTGGGCTCGGTCGTGGGGCACTTGCGAGGCGACGCTCTGTACACGTGACCTTTCGTGCGCCACCTTGGCTCTCGCCGACCGGGAAGTCGCGCTAAGGAAGTTCTGGTAGTCGGTCGATAACTGTGTTACGGTGTTACAGCAACCGAACGATAGATTTGCCGGATGGAACCGGCAAGAGATCAAGCCAGCCCGGTGTGATGGCCGGGCCACCTCAGGAGGAAACAATGAGCGCCACCACGAGCACACGCGTCGTGCGCGTACCGGAGGACACCCATAACGAGGCTACGCAGGTCGCCGCGCTGCGGCAGGCCCAGGCAGGCGAGCTGCTCGCCGACGCTTGGCGCGAGTACATGGAGAATCACCGCGAGGAGTTCGCAAAGGATCTCGAGAAGACGGCGAAGCTACTGCGCGACGGGACGCTCGAGAAGCTAGCGGAGTTCACGAGTCGCAACGCGGACGCCCGCGCGGCAGAGGCCGTGGAGCGGTTGAACTCGAAGCGCACCGCGAGCGAGTCAACAGGCGAGAGGAAGCCAGTGAGCGCGTAGCGGTTCACTATCCGGGAGTCGGTCTGGGGCGAGGTTTAGGATGAAAAGTTCATGGATCGTCCCGACTCGCTCATCGGCCGTGCTGTCGCGGGCGCCTACATCTGCAAGGACTGGGAACTGCGCGTGACAGCACGTTGCCTCGACGAGGATCTGAATGCCGATGCGGTGACGAGCTTCGAGTCGATACTGGGCCTTGAGATCATCAAGGCGTTCGTCAAAGACCGCACCACGGAGACCACCGCCTCGAAGCAGATCAGACCATTGTCGTCGGGCCAGGATATCTGGCGGTTGGCGTACGGGCACGACCATCGTGGTGCGACCTTTTACGATGCGGACGAGGATGTGGTTTGGCTCGTGGCGTATGGCCGCCACCGCTCGGGCGCCCCGGATGACTTCTTCCCGCGCTGCAAGAAGCTTGACGCGGAGGGGCGGCTACTCCCGGTCCAGGCGGACATCGCGCGCATGTATCGGGATCGCGATAAACGGTTCGTTGAGGCCGTGACAATCGAGGCGCCGCAGGCGCTAAAGGCTGCGCGCGAGAAGGAGGGGGAGTACCGCTGTACGATCGGTGGCGAGCTTGGAGCGGGACTTGCTATTGAGGTCGTCGAGGAGTTGGAGGCAACGTCGATCACCGTGGCGTTTAAACCCGCTGGGGGCGAACCGCTCACGGCGGTGACGTTCGAGCAAGGGCAGGTGCTGCTGCAATCGCTCACGTGTGGCAAGTGGGAGATGGTCGGTCGAATGCCGTCGCGTGACCTCGAGCCGGACGAAGTGGCTTTCACGATTACGTTGGTGGCCGGGGAGGTTGCGTAAGACGTGGATTTTCTCGGCAAGAACATTCGCAATATCCAGGCTGGTATTCAGCATCACAACCGGACATGCGGGGTGCCAGCTAAGGCGATCCTGATGCACCCGACCGAGCATTTAAAGTTGGGCGTCGAACAACTGTGGGGACTCCGGATCTGCGCTGACGAGCGAGTCCGTCTGGGGCGGTTCCGCATCGAGTGCGAAGGTTCCGCGTGGCGTGTCGAGGATGAGCTTGAGCTGTACACCCGGCAACTGCTTACTGCCACGCCGACCGAACTGCCGGGTGCGCCGCTTGAGCGACCGCTCGCCGCCGGCGCGTAGATCTGATGCAGAACGAGTTCACGCGGGCGACCATAGTCCCTGTTCATTAACCGGAGGTGTCCATTGGAACCACCGAACTGCGACAACGCCATTTTGACGCTGCTAGGCAATGCTGGCTCTTCACGTGGGAAGGCCACAGGCCGGAGAGGTGAGGAGATATTGTGGGGGAAGTGTTTCGCTATGTCTCTCCGAAACAAAACCATCTATGTATAGAGTAATTGAGTAATGTTTATTAGCCGACTTCATGCTGCACCGTTTAAGCCATTCTCGGCTCTAACTGTCAGGATCGATGAGTCACCGAGACTCGTTATAGCTTGTGGGATGAATGGCAGCGGGAAGTCTTCATTTATCGACGCAATCAGTCTCTGGCGCCAGCAGCAGCACTGGGGAATAAATGACCCGACGTATTACTCCAGGGGCGGAAGGTCTTCTTCTCCTCCTGGCGGGATGGTCGATCTTGAGTTTCACGGCGATCAGCCTGCTGATCGCCGTGTGGCTGTCAATGTTAGGACCGCACAGCGAGTAACCGTCGATTTCAGCATCGGTAGCATTGGTCAACCCGAAGACTTGTTGACAGACCCAGGTCCGCGCCGAAGCATCGATCTAGACACAAGGGTCGAACAGAACTATAGAAGGCTAATGGGTGAATCGGTACGGGCGCTGTGGGACCGAAGTAATCCGCGAATGTCCGACGAGATAATTGATAGTCTTGTGGGATCGATTGCAGAGCCGCTCGGTCGATTGCTACCCGGTTTTGTGTTCGAGGGACCCAGTATTGACCCGCTGGCGAACGGTACCTTCGAGTTCACGAAGGGAACCGTGCAGCGTTACTCATACAAGTTGCTTTCTGGCGGAGAGAAGGCAGTCTTCGACCTTCTCATCGACTTTGCCGTCAAGTCGTCAACGTTTACGGACACGGTGTATTGTGTGGACGAGCCAGAGCTTCATGTCAACGCCGCAATTCACGGTGCCTTGCTCGATGAGATGCTGGCACTCCTGCCAGAGAATTGCCAACTCGTGATAACCACGCACTCGGCAGGAATGTTGGCTCAGGCTCGCGCGATCGCGGCCGCTGAGCCCGGCAGTGTGGCTTTTCTCGATTTCGACAATCTGGACTTCGAGAGTCCCGTTGACCTCCGTCCGTCGGTTCCTGATAGAGCGTTTTGGCGACGCCAACTCGCAATAGCTTTTGGAGGTTTTGCTGATCTGCTTGCGCCGTCGCGTGTGGTCTTGTGCGAGGGGGAGCCTTTGATCAGAAACAGTGCGCGCGCGTCGTTTGACGCGCATTGCTACAGCGCAATCTTCGGGGATCCAATGCCCGACACAAGCTTTATGTCGGTTGGGAGCTCAGAAGATGTAGAACATGATCGGCTTCAACTAAGTGATCGGATCACGGCGTTGGTCGATGGCGTCGAAACGGTGCGGCTTGTCGATCGGGATGCCAAGAGCGGGGATGAGGTCGCCGCAGCACGCGCTACTGGTCTACGTGTCCTACGACATCGCAATCTTGAGTGCTACCTGCTTGCAGATGACGTCCTAGAGGCACTTTGTACTCAATACGGCCGCCCCGAGAAGGTGGACGCGCTCAAGCTGGCTCGGGACGAAGCGATGGCTTACGCCGTCGAGGAGAGGGCTGTGCCCGTAGACGACTTCAAGATGGCACGCAACGAAACGGTCACCGCAGCCCGACGGCTACTCGCAATTACCCAAGGTGGTAACAACACCGACAGATTTCTCCGCGATACCGTGGCACCTGTGCTTAAGCCTGGTATGCAAACGTATGAGGAACTGCACGAGGACATTTTCGGTTCGGCGGACTAGAGAATCCAGTCCGTAGGTGGAGCACCAGGCCGCCAAGCCCGCGTAACCCCACCACCTTCCTGTCGAAGCTCCCTCTCGTAGTCGGCAAGCTGCGCCTGAAACGCCAGCTCATGCCGAGGATCGTCCGCCTCCTGGTCGATCCAATCGCGCCAAATGACAAGCGCGCACAACGTCTCGACGTGGGCGGCGTCTTCCCACCAGCCATCTTTCAGGTGTTGAAGCGCTCTCGGATAGCGCCCGTATAGAGCGACGATCGAGCCCCACATCTGGGTCCGCCACTCCTGCTGGTCGTAGAACGGCTCGATCCAGGGCGCGCGTCGATCCAAGTCAGGGTTCGCAACGGACCCCGCGAAGGGCACGATCGCTTGGCCGGTTTGCTCTCCGATGCGCTTCTCGATCTCAGCGCAGACGAGCTGCGCAGCGACGCGCGAGGTCGGCTCGCCGCGCTCCTCGGCCAGTGCTTCGAGTTGGGCCACCAGTGGGTCCGGCAGGGTCATCTTGATTCGTCGGCTCATCGTGTCGTCTCCCATCTCGTTGGTCTTGGACGCTGTTTGCGCCCTCGGTGTTAATGACCGTGAGCGGCCCAAAGCGGCCAACGAATTTTGGGACCCAAAGCTGGCCCCCTTTGGGGGCGTGCATCTAGTCTGTGTGAGTGTGAAGGTGCAGATGCCGGGTGGCGGCGTCGTGCACTGGCGCTCAGATTCGTGTCGTCTCAGCTTGCTGAGACCGTGCTTTCTGAGCCGTGGTGCTGGCGTCCGATCGGCCGGGTTAGGTCCGGGCCGGCGGTGGGCTGACTCATAGTCTGTTTGTCGGCGAAGTACCTGACCTCAATGCCGTTGTGTCGCCCACCGCCAGCCTGGGATCACCGGCGTGACCTAATAGGAGCGTGGCAACCGCCCCAACTCAGAACTGTCCGCCGGAGGTCCACATTCATCACCTCCAACGAAGGGACCAAACAAGATGATCGTGATCGGAGCGGACACCCACAAGAGCACCCACGCACTCGCCGCCGTCGACGCCGGAACCGGCCAAGTCCTCGATGAGCGTGAGATCACCGCGGACGACAACGGGCACCGACAGGCGCTGCAATGGTCGCGCCAGCTCGACGCGGATGTGGTGTGGGCGCTGGAGGACTGTCGGCATGTATCCCACCATCTCGAGCGCGCGCTTGTGACCTCCGGCGAGCGCGTTGTGAGGGTCCCACCGAAGCTGATGGGCGTCTCACGCCGCGGGGAGCGCGAGGCCGGGAAGTCCGACCAGATCGACGCACGTTCAGTCGCACGCGCCGTCCTGCGAGAGGGCATCGATAGGTTCCCCGGTGCGTTCCTGGACGAGGCCGCGATGGAGATCCGGCTGCTCTGCGACCATCGCGAAGGGCACGTCCAGGAGATCACCCGGCTCACCAACCAGCTGCGCTGGCACCTTGTGATCCTCGACCCCGCACTGGAGGCAAGCATCCCCCCACGCAAGATGGACTACCCCGGACAGCTCGAAAAGGTCGCCAGGCGCCTACGCAGCATGGACGCCTCCGCGAGGGTCAGGATCGCCAAGGAGCACGTCCGGCGTATCCGTGAGCTCTCACGCGAGGCGACACGCCTCAAGCGCGAGCTGAACGCCCTCGTAGCCGCGCACCGCCCCGACCTGCTCGCTGAGACCGGGTGCAGCACGATCACCGCCGCGATCCTCATCGGCCAGACCGCCGGCGCCGAGCGATTCCCCACCGACTCGCACTTCGCCCGTATGGCCGCCGTGGCCCCGATCCCGGTGTCCTCCGGCAGAACCGACCGCCATCGCCTACACCGCGGCGGCAACCGTCGCATCAACCGCGCGCTGCACGTCATCGCGGTCACCCGCGGACGCTGGGACCCCGCCACACGCGCTTACCTGCAACGCAAGGAAGCCGAAGGCAAGAACCGCACGGAGGCCCTCAGATGCCTCAAGCGCCTCCTCGCACGCCACTTCGACACCCTCCTCCTACAGCCACCAGCAGGCTCCACCCCCTGAGTGCAAAACCCCGCTCGCAGAACGACCCACGTTGCATAGAAGCGGCGGCTCGATCAGGTCCGAGGAGGTCGTTCCCGCTCATCCTTGGGCCATCGTCGCGAGAGCCAAACGAACCTCGGGACGATGTGCGCGGGTGGGCTTGACCTATCGTTGATCGTGCCGGATACTCGACATTGGCAGCTCCGTGGGCAAAACACGCACGAGAGGATTGAGTATGGATCCGCACACTTGGGAAGCCTTGCAGAACCAACAGCTGGCGGAGCACCGGGCGTCTCTATCAAACGAGCGACTAAACACGCCAGCTGGCGACCCCATCCCGAATTGCCCAAGATGTGGGGGATCGAGAGTTCGGTCCCTCGACGCCTCTAGCTACCAGTGCGAAAACGGTGGCGCATGCCACGGGTATCACTGGTCAGCTCGGTGACGCTCGGGCCAGTATTGGCCCAGAAGCTCGCTTGGAGAGCAGGTCAGAAGTGGCTGTCTAGGACCGCAGGAGCGCGATCACATATCTTCGCAAAATGCGGAGCTGACTTGACATAGGAGCAACTTCGTAAACGGCGACGGGGAGACGTTGGCTGCGGCGGGAGTCTCGCGGAGCTTGCTACAGCCGCTGCGTGCGCTCGGCGGCGTCGATGGCGGCGGCGAAGTCGCTAACGCTTGCGTCGAGCGCGGCGAGGATGCGACGGATGGTCCGCCAGTGCGCGCCGCGCTGGCCGCGCTCGAGACGGCCGACGAACGTTGGATCGACGCCCAAGCGTTCGGCGAGTTGTTCCTGGGTCATCCCCGCGCCCTTGCGCAGAGCACGTAGCGCGCCGCCCAAGATGATCTGGTCTTGCTCGGCGGTCGGTTCGGAGTTGCGCTTCACGGCGGGAACACTCACGGCGCGCGGTCCAAAGCGCCAGGGTATTTATGGTCCGGTTCTCGTGCTAGCCCCTGTTGCACAAATCAAGTGCCCCCGCGCAGTTGGAGCTGCCGGGGGCGTGGCTCCGAGAGCACGAACTCCCGGCGCGCGGGTCACGCTACCAAGCTAGGCGTGGCTGCCTGGGCCAATCGTCTCTCGGGCCTCCAACACAAGGAGGAACCGAGATGAGCCGCATATTCAGAATCCCCGCCGAACTGGTGCGACCGCTGCGTATCGGCCTCCACGGCGAGCTTGGCAGCGCAGCCCAGGAGATTGAACGGGTCAGCGACAGGTACGGTCGCCATCGGCATCCCGAGTGGTACGAGGAGCCGTTGGCTTATTTCGACACTATTCGTGCGCTGCTCGATGAGATCGGCTGGGGCGAACCACCAGAGCCAATCGAGATCGACGTCGATCTGACCAAGTACGAGCGCCCGGTGCTCAGCGCACTGCGCAGCCAGGTATGCGTCCATCGGGACATGGTCGCGGAGGCGGAGTCGGTCGATCGAGAGCGGGCGAAGCAGGGCAAGCCGCCGAAGGGTCCCGCCACGATCGCGCGCGCAGAGGCACTTTCAGCGCTGTTCGCACGGCTCTGGTTGGCGCTTGCCAATGCTGAAGGCAGAGCGCCGGACTCTAATCGGGAGGCTGCGCCTACCGATTAGGAACGCAGTTGCTCGACCTCAGAAGAACGTGTTCGCGGAGTGCGGCCGACAATTCGTTGGCCGTTTTCGCGTGCTCACGGTCAATGACCATGTGGGAAGCACAAAAAGATCACCCGCACCAGACCGTCAGGAGGTCGAATGGAGCCCAGCCGCTCGGGTGGCGGCCAAGGCTGCCGTCCTACGCATCATGCGCCGCCGCTACCCCGGCAGGCGCATCGCCGCCCACTGGAACGAGCGTGACGCGGCTCGCGAGATTCCCACGCCCCGGCTGAACGTCGATCGAGGCCAAGATGCCGCCTAGCAACTCGGGCAGTATCAACGGGTCCTCGCTGTTGAGCAGATCGGCGGCGCTGATCCGCTCCCGCACCTGGACATCCCGCGCGAAGTCCTTGAAGTCGGCCTTCGCCTGCTCAAGCGCTTGCACGCGAGCATCGAGATGCGTGTGGTAGCGGTCTCCGAGCACCCGCCGCAAGGTTATGTCGGCGGCGAACGCATCAAGCTCGCTCTCGGCCTCCAGAACGCTCTTCTCAAGCGCTCGCAGGTCCTCGGAGGTCTCCTCGCCTATCTCCACATCCAGATCGGCCAGGAAGGCCCGCAATTGCTCGCGCACGTATTCCTCCAACGGCTCCGCGTTCACGAACGCCGCGCGCGGGCAGCGTTCGCCTCTGTAGCGGCTCTGCGTGGCGGCGCAGCGGTATGTGCGGATCATTGGTCCGCCACGACTGCCAACCAACGCGCTCCCGCAGGTTCCGCAGCGAGCCAAACCCGAAAGCGGAAAGGTGGCGGCGGCTCGTCTGCGGCGTGGCTCGCGCTGTGCGGCCGTCCACTCCGACAGGGACACGAGTGAGTCGTGCGCGTCCAGGTTGACCACCGAGCCGTTGTGGCTCTCGCCGAGGTAGCTTCGGTTGGCGAGCATCCGTCGTACGGTCGCCGTCGTCCAAGTGCGTCCCGGTGCGTTCTCCACCAGGTAGATGCACGCGGCGCTCACGTCCTGTGCGGCGGCGATCCGATACGCCTCCACCACATGCGGAGCCTGTTGGGGATGCGGGCTCAACGTTCCGTCCTCCTGGCGCTCGTAGCCGTAAGGCGTCGGGCTGATCTTTGCCCCGCGCTCGATCGCATGGCGCTTGGCGGTCTGCCAGCCGGCGACCATGTTGTCGCGCTCAAGCGTGGCCACGGCCAGCAGCACGGTCAGGATGAACGAGCCGAATGGGCCGGTGGGGTCGATGTCCTCCTCCACGAACGCGAGATGTCCGCCGAGCGCCTGGATGCGCTGCACGTCGTCGATCGCGCCCGCGACGTTACGAGCAAAGCGATTGAGCCGCCAGCACGCGATGCCTTCGGTCTCGCCGCTCTCGATGCGCTCGATCGCCGCGCGCAGACCGGGCCGATCCTGGGTGCCTCCCGACTCGTCCTCGTCGACGTGCCAAGCCGCGATCTCCACGCCCCGGTACTCTGCCCAACGGGCGATAGCCTCTCTCTGCACGGTTGGCGATATGTAGCCGGGTCCCTTGCGGCCCATTCTGCGGCTGACTCGTATGTATCCGTCGAAGCGTTTAGGTGTAGGCATCGGACTCCAGATCAAGGGTAGACAATGTGGCTCTGACAACCAACCAGTTCAAGAACGGCAACCACATCGACGTGGAAGGCACGATCTTCAAGATCGTCGAGTTCCAGCACGTCAAGCCGGGCAAGGGCGGGGCCTTTGTGCGGACGAAGCTGCGGCGCGCGAGCGATGGGGCGGTGATCGACAGGACGTTCAAAGCCGGTGAGAAGTTCCGGGCGGTGCGCACCGAGGCGCGTCGTATGCAGTACCTGTACGCGGACGGCACCGACGCGCACTTCATGGACACCCAGTCCTTCGAGCAGATCGCCGTGCCCGAAGCCACGTTCGCCGAGGCCTTGCGTTGGACGATCCCCAGCAGCGAGGTTGACGTGCTGTTCATCGACGATCAGCCCTCGGACATCCAGTTGCCGAGCGCGGTCGATCTGACGGTGAGCGAGACCGAGCCCGGTTTGCGCGGAGATACGGCCTCCGGCGGCGGCAACAAGCCGGCGACCCTGGAGACCGGCGCGGTGATCCAGGTACCGCTGTTCATCGAGGTGGGAGAGCGGGTCAGGGTGGACACGCGCTCGGGCGAATACATGTCACGGTCGTGAGCGGCGCTCCACGCCGCCGCGGCGCCGTCGTGGTTTAGCGCAGTGCGCCGCTCCGAGCAGCGCCAAGCAGCCGTGTTCGCGCTCTACCAGCACGACCTCACCGGAAAGCCCTTGACCGACGCCCTCGGCCCGAACGCGTCCGCGTTCACGCTGGCGCTCGCCCACGCGGCGGCGGACAAGGCCGAGGAGCTCGACGCCACGATCGACCTCCACGCTCACGGCTGGTCGGTGCAACGCATCCAGCCCTTGGAGCGCTCGATCATGCGCGTCGCCCTGATCGAGATGCTCCACCCCGACGTCGCGCCGGGGGAGACCCCGATCCCCGCCGAAGGGGCCATCGAGGAGGCTGTGGAGAGCGCCAAGACGTTCTGCGGCAGCGACGCTCCCGGGTTCGTCAACGGGGTGCTGGCTGCGGTATTGCGCGACTTGCGCCAGAATGCTGCACAGTCATGAGCCTGGAGCGGATCGACGAGTTGATCGAGCAGTTGGAGCGTGCCGCCGAGCAGTTGCGCTCCGGCGAGCTCTCGCCCGACGCCGCGGCCACGATGGTCGAGGATTGCGCCTCGCTGGCCACGCAAGCGAGCGCCGAGCTAGAGCGCCAGGCGCGCGCCGAGGTCTCCCAGGTCGCCCCGGGCCAAGACTCGTTGCTTTGATCGCGGGCGTTGCGCCGGTGCGAGCCGCCTACCCGGAGCACTTGCGCGAGGAGGTCGAGCGTCAGCTGGAGACGATGCGCTTCTCCGAGGCCGCGCTCACCGCCGGCCTGGAGGAGGCGATGCGCTACTCGTTGCTGGCTTCCGGCAAGCGCATCCGGCCCGTCCTGGCGCTCGCGACCGCACAGGCCGTCGGCCTCTCGCGCGAGCGGGCGATGCCTCTCGCCGTGTCCCTGGAGCTGATCCACACCTATTCGCTGATCCACGACGACCTCCCCGCGATGGACGACGACGAGCTCAGGCGGGGGCGGCCCACGTGCCATGTCGCGTTCGGCGAGGACGTCGCGATCCTGGCCGGCGACGGTCTCTACGCCGAGGCTTTCCACCACCTGCTCGCAAGCGCCTCCTCGCCGCCCCAGTTGGTGCTCAAGGCCGCGCTAGAGTTGGCGCGCGCCACCGGCGTCAACGGCATGGTCGGAGGCCAGTACGCGGACGTCAGCGGGAGCGCCCCGGCCGGCCCCGAGGGCTTGCGTCGCCTGCACGAGCTGAAGACGGGCCGGTTGATCGCCGCGTCGGTGGTATGCGCATTGTCCTTGGCTGACGTGCACGGACCTGCGACAATTGCCTTCCAGCGTTTTGCTGCGGAGCTGGGAGTGCTATTTCAAATCGTTGACGACATCCTGGATGTGACCGGCACCGACCAAGCGCTCGGCAAGCCGCAGGGCAGCGATGAGAGACACGGCAAGCGAACATACGTGAGCGAGTTCGGGATCGACCGGGCCAAGGCGCTCGCCGCGGAGTCCCACCGGACCGCGCGCGCGGCACTGGCCGAAGCCACCGGCGCAAGCGACGGCGGCGTCGGCCCGGCAGAGACGGACGAGCTCGAGCAGGTCACCGACTTCATCTACACACGCACATCTTGAGCATCATCGATTCCATCCAAGGTCCCGAGGACCTCAAGGACCTCTCCGATGAGGACTTGGCACAGCTGGCTCAAGAGGTCCGCGCGGACATCATCGACACCGTCGGCGAGATCGGCGGTCACTTCGGCGCCAACCTCGGCACGTGCGAGCTCGCGGTCGCCTTGCACTCGCTGCTGGAGTCCCCAAAGGACAAGATCCTGTGGGACGTCGGCCACCAGGCCTACCCGCACAAGATCCTCACCGGCCGCCGCGAGCGCCTGCACACGATCCGCCAATACGGCGGTTTGGCCCCGTTCTGCTCGATCGGAGAGTCCGAGCACGACATCATGGGCGCCGGTCACGCGTCCACCTCGATCGGATACGCGGTCGGGATCAAGGAGGCCATGCGCCATCTCGGCGACGAGGCCGCCGACGGCAAGGTCGTCGCGGTGATCGGTGACGGCGCCATGACCGGCGGCGTCGCGCTCGAGGCGATCGGCCAGGCCGGCGGCTTGGGCACGCCGATCGTGGTGGTCCTCAACGACAACGGCATGTCGATCGCGCCGAACGTCGGCGCGCTCTCGCGCTACTTCAACCGGGTCAGGCTGAACCCCAAGCTGTGGCACGCGCGCTCGGGCGTCGAGGGTGGTTTGACGCGCCTGCCGGGCGGGATCGGCTCGGCCTTCGAACGGCTCGGCCCGCAGCTGAAGGAGTCGATCAAGGCCTTCTGGGCGCCCGGACTGTGGTGGGAGGAGCTCGACTGGGCCTACATGGGCGTGATCGACGGCCATGACGTGGCGGCTCTGCGCGAGGCCTTGCGCGAGGCCTTGGCGGCCGAACGCCCCGTCGTCGTCCATATCGCCACCGTCAAGGGCAAGGGCTTCGCGCCGGCCGAGGACGGAGGCCTGGAGGGCATGGAGAAGTGGCACGCGGCCAAGCCCAACTCGATCCTCAACGGCGTGCCCGCCCCGCCGCCCGTCGTCGCGGACGCCGCTCGGGGCGCCGGAAAGCAGGCCGCGAGCGCAAAAGCGCCCCAATACACCCAGGTCTTCGGAGATGCCCTGGTGCGCGAGGCTCGCCGCGACGAGCGCGTGGTGGGGATCACCGCCGCGATGAACTCCGGCACCGGGCTCAACATCCTGCAGGAGGCCCTGCCCGAGCGCTACTTCGACGTCGGGATCGCCGAGCAACAGGCGATCCTGTTCGCCTCAGGGCTGGCCTTGCAGGGCGTAAAGCCGGTCGCCGCGATCTACTCCACCTTCCTGCAGCGCGCCTTCGATCAGATCGTCCACGACGTGTGTCTACAGAAGCTGAACGTAGTGTTCGCGATGGACCGCGCCGGTCTGGTCGGCGACGACGGCCCAACCCACCATGGCGCGTTCGACATCGCCTATTTGCGCTGCCTGCCGAACATGGTCCTGATGGCGCCCCGCGACGAGGCGATGCTCGTGCACATGCTCCATACCGCGCTGCGCTACGACGACGGCCCGGTCGCCCTGCGCTACCCGCGTGGGGAGGGCCTCGGCGTGCCATTGCCCTCAGAGCCCATCTCGCTCGGGATCGGCACGGGGGAGATCTTGCGCGAAGGCGGAGCCGCCGCGCCTGGCGGCAGGCGTGTGGCGTTGATCGGCTACGGCAGCGGCGTCGCCAAGGCCCTGCGGGCGGCGGACCTGCTCGCTGGTGAAGATCTGGCGGTGACGGTCGTCGACGCTCGCTTCGCCAAGCCGATCGACGCCGGCCTGATGGCTCAGTTGGCCGCCGAGCACGACCTGCTCGTAACCGTCGAGGAGGGCGTGCTCGCGGGCGGTTTCGGCTCGGCGGTATGGGAGACCCTCAACGAAGCGGGCGCCGCGGCGGGCGGGATCCGCATCTTGCGCGTCGGCCTGCCCGACCGCTACATCACCCATGGCAAGCCTGCCCTGCTCCACGAGGAGGTCGGCTTCACCGGCGAGCGCATCGCCGAGCGTGTGCTGGCCGCGATCGGAGACCGCAGCTTCTCGGAAGTCCTTAAATGAAACGGCCCGCTGGGGAGGCGGGCCGTTTCGAGGGGAGGAGGGATGCTGCTGTACTTCGGGTCGAAAAGAATGATGCACCAGCCGAACGCATGTTTGTGTGACGTCCATCACAGACGGCCGAATCTTTGGGATTTGATCGAACCGATGTTCGAGCCTGAGCGGCTCCCACGTGCCTAAGCAACGCCTCGATACGCTGCTCGCAGAGCGCGGCCTGTTCCCCTCGCGTAGCCGCGCGGCGGCCTCGGTCATGGCCGGCGAGGTCAGCTTCGGCGAGGGCGGCCCGACCGCGCTCAAGCCCGGCGAAATGGTCTCGATCGACGCGGACTTGAGCGTGCGCGCGCCGCCGCCCTACGTCTCGCGCGGCGGGATCAAGTTGGCCAACGCGTTGGACGCGTTCGGCCTGGACTGCACCGCTCGCCTGGCTCTGGACGTGGGCGCCTCCACGGGCGGATTCACCGATTGCCTGCTCTCCCACGGCGCCGGTCGGGTGATCGCCGTGGACGTCGGCTACGGAGACTTCGACTACGGCCTGCGCTCCGATCCGCGCGTGACCCTGCTCGAGCGCACCAACGCTCGCACGCTGCTCGCGGCGATGCTGCCCTACCCTCCAGAGCTCGTGGCGATCGACGTGTCCTTCATCTCTCTCTCCAAGGTCCTGCCGGCCGTGCTCGGCTGCCTGGCCGACCGCTACGACGTCCTCGCGCTGGTCAAGCCCCAGTTCGAGGTCGGCCGCGAGCGCGTCGGCAAGGGCGGAGTGGTGCGCTCCGCAGAGGATCGCCGCTCGGCGCTGCTCGACGTGGGGGAGAGCGCCCGCGAGCTCGGAGCGAGCGTGCTCGGCTACGCCTCATCTGGCCTGCCCGGACCGAAGGGCAACCTGGAGACGTTCGTCTGGCTGGCCGAGCCCGGCAGGCCCGGCGCCGCGTCCAGTCGCGAGCGCCTCGAAGCGATGGCACTCGAGGTGGAGCCGTGAACGCCTCGCAGGAGGGGCCGGTGCGAGTCGTCTCGGTCCTGACCCACAGTCGTCCCGCCCAAACCTCCGCGGCGCTCGACACGCTAATCGAAAGGGCACGCCAAGCCGGCGTGCAGCTGCGTTTCGACGCCGAGGAGACCGCCAAGCACGGGCTCGCCGAGCGCGAGTCGGTGAGCGTCAACGTGTCCGAGGACGATCCCGTCGACCTGTGCATAGTGCTTGGCGGGGATGGCACGATTCTGCGTGCTCTGCGTCGCCATGCCGGCACCCGGGTCCCGGTGTTCGCCGTCAACTTCGGCGACATCGGCTTTCTGGCCACGATTGAGCCCGACGAGCTCGCCCAGGGCGTGCAACGAGCCCTGAGTGGCGATTTCGAGCTGCTGCGGCTGCCGGCGATCGTGCTCGGCGGGGTCGGCGCCGGACAGGTCGGGCTCGGCGCCAACGAGCGAGCCTTCAACGACGTGGCGATCCACCGCAAGGTGGGCGAGCGCGTCGCCGAGATCGCCTACGTGCTGGACGGTCACGAGCTCGGCAACGTGCGTTGCGACGGCCTGGTCGTGGCGACCCCGGCCGGCTCCACCGGCTACAACCTCGCCAACGGCGGGCCCGTCATGGCTTGGGGCGTCGAGGGTTTCGTCGTGTCTTTCATCGCTCCCCACTCGCTGACGGCGCGCACGCTGGTGGCGGCCCCCAAAGACCGCCTGGAGATCCAAAACAGATCGCGCGAGTCGCTGGACCTCTCGGTCGACGGGCGCCCTGTCGGCGAGCTCGCGCCCGGCGCGAGCATCGAGGCTCGCTTCGCCGACGACGCCGGCACGATCGCCCAGCTGCCGGGCTCCTCGTTCTACTTGCGCCTGCGCGAGAAGTTCGGTCGCCTCGCGCGCTGAGCGCGCTCCCCAGCCGCGCCGGGCACCGGGAAACGCCTGTCCGCCCGCCGCGCCTTGGTGGAGCCCAGGGCTCCTCGGGGGGGGGTCTCAGGCGACCTGCGTGCGCCGCTTGGGAGCGCCATCGGTCCGCTGCAGCGACTCCACGAAGCCGTCGAGCTGCTCGCGCGAGAAGCGTCGCTGCCCGCCCGGCGTCCGGTAACCGCTCAGATACCCGGCGTCGGTCCAGCGACGGATCGTCGCCAGCGACACGCCCAGGTACCGCGCGGCCTGTGAGCTTGTGAAGACGAGCTGGTGCTCGTGTGCGGTGCTCTGCGTGTCGGGCATTTCGATCCTCTTTCTGCGGTTTTGGCGGATGTTCTCGCCGGCGGCCGCCACATGCGCGCCCGCCCGGCGGCCTCCCGCGTGTGCCTTCTGCGGTCGCGAGATGCCTGTCTAGAGTTTCGGCTGGGCAAGCCCAAAGGTTGAGGGTCAAGCACCTTTGTGGACGTTTGACCCAGCGGGCACTGTCGGCTCCTTGACAGGGCCGGCCGGCTCGGTCGGGCAGGCCGAGCCTCGCGGACCAAGCGAAGAAAGGCGCCGCTTTGCAGCGGAAAAGCCGTCGTTCGCGGCGCTAAAACCCCTCTTTCTGCAAGCCGTCGTGCAAACACTTGGCGAATTGGACAATTCGTCCAATCTCTATATTATGCTGTGCAAACCTACTCAACGCTCATCGTGCTTTGGCTGAGGATGGAGGCCGTCGCTCGGTGGTGTTGATCCGCCTGAACGACGGAAGGAGCGCAAGCCGATGTCCTGGAAAGGCTGATTACTTGAGCGGTCCGCAACTTGACCGCCGAACTAAAGAAGGCGCCCAAAGTGGGCGCCTTCGTTCGTTAACGGCGTCGCCGGATACGCCGGCGCAGCGCGACTCAGGGCGCGGCCAGCGCGCGTGCGCGACGCTCGAAGCCGAGCTCGGCCTCGAAGTTGGCGTCGTCGCCGTGGGCGATCGTGACCGGTCCGTCGCGCTCGAGCATGGCGATGAAGGCGTCCACGATCTCGGCGTCGAGCTGGCGTCCCGCGACGCGACGCAGCTCGGCGATGGCGTCCTGGGGGATCATCGGCGAGCGGTAGGAGTCGCGTGCGGTGAGCGTGTCATAAACGCTGCACACCGCCACTATTCGCGAGGCGAATGGGATCTCGCTGCCGATCAGCCCAGCCGGGTAGCCGCTGCCGTCGACATGCTCGTGGTGATAGAGAATCGCGTCTGCCACCGGCCCGTAGCCGTCGAGGCGCCCGACCAGCGTGGCGCCGTCTTGGGGGTGACGGCGCACCAGCGCCCAGTCCTCGTCGGAGAGGATCTCCGCGTGCAGGATGCGATCCGGGAGCGCGAACTTGCCGATGTCGTGCAACAGCCCGGCGGTGTGCACGAGCTCTTGGTCGGCGTCGCTGCAGCCCATCTCGCGCGCCAGCGCCCGCGCGTAGCGTGCCACCGCGGCGGCGTGCCTGGCGGTCGTGCGATCTCGCAAAGCAAGCGTCTCTACAAGAGTCGCCAACATCCCCAGCTGCATCGAGGCGAGCCTCACCGAGCGGGCCTCCAGCTGCTCGGCGCGATCCTCCGAGCGCAACAACGCCATAGCCAGATACTGGAAGATCACGATCACGATCACCACGCCGAGCAGGACCGGGTAGCCAAGGTTCGTGTAGGAGGCCGCCAGCAGGGCCGCCAACACCGCCGCGGCGAGCTGTCCGGGCAGCATCGGCACCAGCAGCGTGCGCACCTGGTTGATCACGCCGCGACCGTCCAGGACTCGCTTCTGGATCGCGATCTGGGCGAAGTTCAGGAGGTTGGCGGCGATGAACACCACGAACACGACCAGCGCAAACGTGGGGCTCTTGATCAGCTGCTGGTTGCCGACGGCGTGCGCGTCTCCGATCATCGCTCGCGCCAACAGGCCGCCGGCGACGAGATACACGGTATAGGCGGCGAGGTTGGCCACGCACACAGTGAGCGGCGGGCGGCGGTGCGCGGAATCGGCGATCACCGCCACGATCCCGATCGCGGCGGCCGGCGCCGGGCCGAGCAGGATCATCGCCAACACGAGCGCGATGAACGAAGCCGACAGGCTCTGGTTGCCGATCGTGATCGTCATCCACTCACCGACCACGCTCAGCACGAACAGCAGCGCGAGCAGTTCTGGCGGTTGCCAGTCGCTCGCGGTGGAGCTGAGCACGGCGATCCACAGCGCTCCAAACAGGAGCACCACCTGGCTAGCCAGATAAAGCCGCGAGAGATGTCTTTGTGAGATGCCCATTGCTACGCCCTTAGCGCTCTGTCGTACTTAACGGCCGACAAGCCGTCCGACTTAAGGGACGCTGGACAGAAAGCCCGGCTCGGGGTTGGCCGCGGGCGCCTCGGAGCTGCCCGCGTGCATGTCGCCCAAGCGCAAACGCATGAAAGCCACGGTCGCGCAGGCGGCGACAACGCCCGCCACGAGCATCGCTACGCGCGGCGAGGCCAGCGCCGCGATCGTGCCGCCGAGCGCGAACCCGAGCGCGGGGCAGAGCGCGTTGAGCGAGCCGATCACGCTCATCAGGCGCCCGTGCAGTTCCCCCGGCGTGAGCTGCTGCACGGCGCTGATGAACGAGGGCCACTGGATCCCGTTGCCGGCGCCTCCGACCACGGCCGCCACGCACGCGGCGGCCAACGCCGGAGCCGCCGCGAAACCGAGGTAGGCGAGGCCCACCAGGAACGCGCCGCCGCTCAGCATCCCGCCCAAGGGCCTGCGAGCCGAGCGTGAGAACAGGACAGCCCCGAACGCCGCCCCGAATCCCCAAGCGGCTACCAGCAGGCCAAAGCCCAGATCGCCCGCGTGCAGCGATGACTTGGCGTAGACCACCTCGACCGGCTCGACCGAGGCGAACACGACGACCGCGATCGCCTCGGTGATCAACAGGACCCGCAGCGCTCCAACCGCGCGCAGATGCCACCACGCCGCGCGCAGGCGCGAGAGCGTCGAGCCCTCCGCGCCGTCGGCCTGTGTGCGCAGGCCGAGCATGAGCGCCCCGCACAGCAGGAAGCTGGCGGCGTCGAGCACCAGCGCGATCGGCCCGCCCCACCAGTGCACGACAGCCCCGCCGATGGCCGGCCCGAGCCAAAGCGAGACCATGAACGCGACGTTGAGTGCCGCGTTGGCCTGTCTCTGGGCCTCGGCGACCGGGTCGCCGCCATCGCTGGAGTGGGCCCCGGGCTCCGGCGACAGCACCGTAGCCGCCGCCGCGCGCGCGGTGCATGCGCGCACGAGTGCGGTCGCGGCAACAGCCACGATCCCGTCGATCGCCACGACCACCAGCACACCGGCAAAGGAGAAGCGCCACAGCAGCGCCGCCAACGCCAGGGTGAGCAAAGCCTCGATCGTGTACAGCCCGGCGAGCATCCAGCGCCTGTCGAAGCGCTCCACGCGAGCCACCAACACCGGCGCGAGCAACGCCGGCAAGAGCCCCCGCGCGATGAACAGGCCGGCTGTCGCAAGCGCGCTGTGGGTGTGGTCGTATACGCCTAGAGCCAGCGCGACATAGCCGAACCAGGTCCCCAGTTCGTTGACCGTGTAGGCAAGCAGTATTCTCCGCAGTCGGGAAGACTTGGGAAGCAAGGACGCCCCTCGAGGCTCGCGGTGGGTCGACTGTTTCTCGCCGGGTGCGCAGCAGTCTACGGCGCGGTGCCGACGGTACGCCACAACGCCGCGGCATATGGGCGCGCGCGACGCTCGTGATCGTCCTATCCGAGCGCGGCCTCGGCGTGGACCGATGTAGCCTCGCCGCGGACCGCGAGCACCGGCAGGGAGGGCTGCCTGCGGGCCAGCAGACGGACCGTCGCCGCGCCGGATAGCTCGGGCAGATCGCCCACCAGCACGACCATTTGGCTGTCCTCGGCGAGCGCCAGGGCGCGCCAGGTCTGGTCGGTCTCCACGAAGCGGGTGTCCGCCGGCAACACTTCGCGCAGCTCGCAAAGCATCCGCGCACGCGCCGCGCCCTCGACGCCGGCGACGAGCACGTAGCCGTGACCGCGGCGGCCTGACCGGGCGTGGCCCGCGTCGGAGCGCCCAGGGTCGCCCGAGCTCTGGCCGGGCGTCGGTGGCGGCTCCGCGACGAGACGCAGTCGCGCCTGGCCGCGCGCCTGTGAAGCGTCGGTAAGCTCGCCGCCTGAAAGCAACCCGTTCAAGAGGACTCCCCCGGACGGGAGGCGCGCGCCAGATCGGCCGCCGCACCGGGCAGACCGCACTCGCCAGGCCCCGGCTGGGCGTCCAGCTCGAGCCCGCTGGACGCGGCGCGCGCGAACAGCGCGAGCCCCTTGGCGCCCACGATCGAGATGGCGACCCACACGGCCACGACGGACAGCGCGATCATCGCCGCGCTCCTCTGCGCGGAGTCAGATGGCGTAGCGCAGCGCCGATCCATGTGTGCGGAAAAGCGGACCTTGCGAACACGTCCCAAATGATGGTGTCCCTATGGTCGCTTGTCTGTAGGGCAGGAGGTGCCGATCGTGTCGTCCCAAAGGTGCCGATTCGTGTAGTCCCTCGCGGGCAAGCACCCCCTCTCGCGCAACCGTTTCGGGGCCCGCCCGTGGGCCCTGAGCAACCGGTCGAGCATCGGGTCGACGCCCGGCGATCCAGCTCTCAAAGCGGCGAGTCGTCCCGACGAGCCGGTACCGTGTGCGTGTATGGCAAGCGAAGCGCCCGGGGTGGACCGCCCGATAGACGTGATCATCGCCGACGACCATACGGTCGTGCGCGACGGGATCCGGGCCGTGCTCGAGCGCGAGACGGGCGAGTTCAGGGTCGTCGCCGAGGCCGCCGACGTGCCCGCCACGATCCGCGCGGTGCGCGAGTTCAAGCCGGACCTGCTCACGCTGGATCTCACGATGCCGGGCGGATCGAGCCTCGCGGCGCTGCCAACCTGCTTCGTGGCCCATCCATCGCTCGCGGTGGCGATCCTGACGATGCGCGAGGACCCCGAGTACGCGCGTCAAGCCTTGCGCGCCGGCGCTCGCAGCTATGTGCTCAAGGAGGCCGAGCCGGCCGAGTTGCTGCAAGCGTTCCGCCTAGCGGTGGCCGGCCAGAACTATTTGCACCCGCGCCTGGGCGCCCTGATGGTGGCCGGCGACGGGGCCCAACAGGAGGGCCCGGCTTTGAGCGAGCGCGAGCGCGAGGTGGTGCGCCTGATCGCCAACGGCTACACCAATCCTGAGATCGCCGAGCAGTTGCACGTCGCGGAGCGCACAGTCAAGACCTATCGCGCACGCGCTATCGAGAAGCTCGGCTTCTCCTCGCGGGCGGAGATCACCGCCTACGCGCGCAAGCTCGGGCTCGTCGAGTAGCCAAGCCTAGGACCGGTCGTCCTTAGACGGCTGTTTTGCGGCTCGCCATCGGCACGGTGAGGCGCATCGTCGCGCCGCTGCCGGGCGCCGGCACAAGTTCCAGCTCGCCGCCGACCAGCTCCGCTCGCTCGCGCATCCCCGAGACCCCGAAGCCGCCCTTCAATTCTTCCTCGGGCGTGCGCGTGCGCGAGGGCCCGCCCTCGGGCAGTCCCTCGCCATCGTCGGTCACCGCGGCCGTCAGCCGGCCTTCGCGTTCGACGATGCTGATCACCGCGCGCGTTGCTTTGGCGTGTTTGCTGACGTTGGTCAGGGCCTCCTGCATGACGCGGTAGATCGTGCTCTCGAGCTCCGGATCGAGCCGTCGCGAGCCGTTGGAGAGCTCCGGATCGAAATCCGTCTCGATCTCCAGCCCGTCGATCGCCTGTGCGCGCCTGGCGAGCGCCTCCAGTGCAGGCACCAGGCCCAGATCGTCCAGGGCGGCGGGCCGAAGCTCGGTGATCAGGTGGCGCAGTCCTTCGATCTCCAGCGCCAATCCCTCGAGCGTCCCGTCGACGGCCTCGCGCAAGGTCTCCTGATCGCTCTGGTCGCGCGCGGTGGCGAGCTTCATGCGCAGCGCTCCGAGCCCCTGCACGGTTTCGTCGTGGATCTCTCGAGCCCAGCGCGTGCGCTCGCGCTCGCGAGCCTCCATGCCGAAACGCAAACGCTCGATCTCCACCGAGCGCTCGGCCGCCAGGCGCTGTGCGACGCTGGCCGCGAACGCGCTCAGGGCGCGACGGTCAGGCTCGCGAAAGCCGCCGTCCTCGCGCCCGGCGATGACAAGGCCGCCGCCCTGCCCGTCCATGTTGAACGGCTCCACCAGCACGGCCCTGACTTCCAAGCCGAGTTCGTGCAGCCAGGTCGCTTCCTGGCCGCGCGGTTTATCGAGCGACAGCGACTTGCCGGCCGTGTACAGGGCGCCGAGCGCGCTGCCCTCGAGCGGGAGCACCCTGACGCGCACCGAAACGCGCCCGCTGGCGGCCGCCACGCGCAGCTCGTTGCGCTCCTCGACGATCATCACCAGCGTTGAGGCGTCGAGCAGCGCGAGGCCTCGATCGGCCATCAGACGCAGCAACCACAGCTCAGACCCGGAAAGCACGGGCTGGGATTATGAACCCCTCAGCGGCAGCTCTGGCGCGCCGTCGCCCGCGACCTCGAAGACACCGTTCTGCGAAGCGTGCCGCAGCTCTCCTCGCTGCGCCGCAAGTCGCGTCTGGGAGAGCAGCTCGGCCGCGCCGAGCCCCTCACGCCAAGCGGCGATTCCCACCGCGACCCGTAGCGCCTCGCGACGACCCGAGACTTCGACCTTGACCGAGTGCACACGCCCGAGCGCGCGTCGCGCGACGATCTCGGCGCGGCGCTCGTCGGCGCCAGGCAGGATCACCACCAGCTCGCCCTCCCCGGCGCGCCCGACGCGATCGAAGCGGCGCAACTGACGAATCAGGGCGCTCGCGATGTAGGAGAGCGCCTGGCGCGGAAGCTCCTCTCCGTAGGCTTGCTCAAGATGCTCTGTGTCCTGAAGGCTCACTGACAGGCAGCCGAGCCGAGTGCCCTGGCGGGCGGCCCGGTCGACCTCCTCCTGCAGGCGCGCCTCGAGCTCCACCGAGGAGAGGCATTCGCGTGGAGCCGCTTGGGCTCGCTCTGAGTGTTGGGCATCCCTGGCCGCCATACCGATGGTCCTGTTCAGTCAACCCGCCGTCCACGACAGATCTTTTGCGCTGGATCCACGATATATGCACTCCTTCGAGCCCGCGAACGTCCTTTTGGCCCGGTGCGATGACCCCGCCGCGCCCCCGCCGCGCCCCGCGCGCCGCGTCGCGCACGGCGAATTGCCTGCCCGACACCGGATTCCGTCGGTGCGCGCTGGTACACCTGTGCGCGTGCTTTGCGAGCTACGCGTCGAGAACCTGCTCCTGATCGAGCGCACCGAGCTGGCGTTCGCGCCCGGCCTGAACGTCCTGACCGGCGAGACCGGGGCCGGCAAGACGGTGCTGGCCCATGCGCTCGACCTATTGATGGGCGGGCGCTCGCGCGCAGCGATCGTCAGACCAGGCGCCGGCGAGGCATACGTCGAGGGCATCTTCTCGCTGCCCGAGGAGCTGCGTGAGGAGCTCCTCCAGCGGCTGCCCGAGAGCTTGCGCGGCGAGGAGGACCTGCGGGAGCTGACATTGGCCAGGCGGGTGTTCGCCGACGGGCGCACGCGCGCTTATGTGGCCGGACGCTCCGCGTCGGTCGGAGATCTGCGCGATCTGGGCGCCCTGTTGATCTCCTTCTACGGCCAGCACGAGCACCGCAAGCTCGTCCTCGCGGGCGCCCAGCTGGAAATGCTCGACGCCGTCTGCCCGCCCGCCCACGCCAAGCGTCTACGGGCCTGCGCCTCCTCATATCGAGCAATCCGCGGCCACGAAGCCGAGCTCGAGCGCCTGGCCGAGCTGGGGGTCGCACGCGAGCGCGAGCTCGACCTACTCGAGCACGAGCTGGCCGAGATCGAGGCCGCCGCGCCCGAGGAGCGCGAGCACCGGACGCTGCTGGCCGCCCGCGAGCGCCTGCGCAGCCTGGAGGCCCTACAGGCGGCCGCGGCCGCGGCGTGCGAGGCGCTCGCCCCCGAAGCTTCAGAGCAGGCCGGCGCGGCGCACCTGCTCGCCACCGCCGCCGCCAAGCTCGACGCCGTGGCGTCGATCGACGCCGACCTCGACGCCCACGGCGCGCGCTGCGCGGCGCTCGCGATCGAGGCGCACGACATCGCGGGCGATCTGCTCGCCTACCGCGAACAGGCGCTTGCCGAGGACGGCACGCTCGAGCAAGTCGAAGGCCGGCTCGCGACACTGGAGCGCCTGATGCGAAAGCACGGCGGCTCAATCGAGGCGGTGCGCCAATACGCCCTGACGGCCGCGCGGCGCCGAGACGAGCTGCTGGCCGCCACGCTGGCCCAGGAGCACACGCTTGCCGCGCTTCGCACCGAGCGCACAGCGCTAAGCGGCCACATCGACGCGCTGCGTACCAACCGCAAGAAGGCCGCCAAGCGCCTGGCGAGCGCCGTGCGCGAACAGCTCGGCGCGCTGGCGATGGGCGAGGCCAGCTTCGAGATCGCGCTGCACGAAAGCGAGCCAAAAGCCAACGGCGCGGATGCGGCCGAGTTCACGATCGCGCCCAACCCCGGCGTCGCGCCGGCCCCGCTGCGCGAGATCGCCTCCGGAGGGGAGCTCTCGCGCGTGATGCTCGCGCTCAGCAGCGCGATTCAGCAGGGTCAAGGCGCCGGTGCGAAGTCAACGCTCGTGTTCGACGAGATCGACGCCGGCATCGGCGGTCACACCGCGCGCGCGGTGGGCGAGCGGCTGCGCAACCTCGCGGGCGAGCGCCAGGTGCTGTGCATCACCCACCTGCCCCAGATCGCCTCGCTGGCCGCGCGTCATTTCTCGATCGCCAAGGACACCTCCGCCGAGCCCACCTTGACCACCGTCTCTGAGCTGAGCGAGCCCGAGGTGGTGAGCGAGCTGGTGCGGATGCTCGGCGCAGAGGACCAGGACAGGGCGGCACGACAGCACGCCGAGGATCTACGCCGAGCCGCCTGACAGTTTCAAGCGTTACCCTCGATTGACACATGGCCGCGACCCGCCAGCCGGCTGGCCCGATTGAGCCCGTCTACGGGTCTTCGCCCGCGCCTCGATTCGAGCTTGGCGGGTGCGTGCGCCTGGGGCGTCGGACCAAGCTCATGGTCAGACACCTGCGCGCCGGTGAGATAGCCGTGATCGATCACCTGGACATCGATCGCGTCTCCGCCGAGGAGCTGATCGCCGCCGGGGCGCTCGCGGTGCTCAATTGCAAGTCCTCGACAAGTGGTACCTACCCCAACCTTGGCCCGCAATTGTTGGTGGAGGCGGGCGTCCTGCTCCTAGACCTGCACGACGATTCGATCTTCAATTCTCTCTCAGACGGAGACCCGATCACGGTCGGCGTGCTCCCCGAACGGGGCCTCGGCGAGGTGCTCTACAGGGGGCGCGCGATCGCCTCCGGCGACGTGCTCGACCTGGAGCGCGTGCGGGCCGAGACCGAGGCGCGACGCCTGGAGGTCGGCGCCGCCCTGGAGCGCTTTGCTCACAACACGATCGAGCACATGCGCGAGGAGCGCGAACTGCTCGCCGGGCGCCTCGATCTGCCGCGCTTTCGCACCGACTTCCGCGACCGCTCCGCGCTCGTGGTCGTCCGGGGCGTGGACCACCAACGCGACCTGCGCGCGCTCAGATGGTTCATCAGGGACACCAAACCGGTGCTCGTGGCCGTCGACGGTGGCGCCGACGCGCTGCTCGAGGCAGGGCTGACGCCAGACATGATCGTCGGCGACATGGATTCGGCCGGTGAGGCGGCCCTGCTGGGCGCCCACCAAGGCAAGACCGAGCTGGTCGTCCACTCCTATCCGGACGGTCGCGCGCCGGGGCGCGCGCGCCTGGAGGAGCTGGGGGTGCCCTTCAAGCTCGTCCCCGCGCCCGGCACGAGCCAGGACGTGGCGATGCTGCTGGCCGCCGAGAAGGGGGCGCGGCTGATCGTCACGGTCGGCTCCCAGTTCAACCTTGTCGAGTTCCTCGATCGCAACCGCGAGGGCATGTCCTCGACGTTCCTGACGCGCCTGCGCATCGGTGAGATCCTCGTGGACGCCAAGGGCGTGAGCCGCCTCTACCGGCCGATGCCCGGGCTCGCGCCGCTCGTGGTCGTGATCGTGGCGGGGTTGATTGCTCTGGTCGCGGTCGTCGCGCTGACCCCGGCGCTGCGCGACGTGGTCGATCTACTATGGCTCAAGCTCCAGCTCCTGTTCGGCGCCGGCGGCAGCTGAGCCCAAACCTCGATGTTCGACTATCGCTATCACGCGCTTTCGCTTGCCGCCGTCCTGTTCGCGCTCGCCGTCGGCGTCCTGATCGGCGTGGCGATCGGCGACTCCAACCTCGTCTCCTCCGCCCAAAACGGGATCGTGCACAACCTGCGCTCGGAAGTGAGCGCCTCCCAGCACAGCCTCGAACAGGTCGGCTCCAAGCTCTCAGAAGCCGAACAGCTCGACACCGACCTGTGGCCCTTCGCGGTGCACAACCTGCTCAGCGAAAGGCGCATCGGGCTCGTCTTCCTGGGCGAATCCTCAGACACGATCGACACCTATGTACGCGACGGGGTGGGGGAGGCCGGCGGCAGCGTGAAGGGCGTCGCCGCGATCCGCGAGCCGCTGGACCTCGGCGGCTTGGCCTCGGAGGCGAGCGGCTATCGCTACAGCGCGCTCGCCTCCGAACCTACGCTGGTGCGCCAGTTCGGGGTGCGAGTCGGCAAGCAGCTGGTGCAGGGCGGACAGCTGCTCGAACACGTTCAGGGCCGCCTGCTCAGCTCCAACGACGGTGAACTGGGCAAGCTCGAAGGGCTCGTCGTGGTGCGCTCAGACCCGACCGGCATGAGTCCCGAAGCGGCCAAACGCACAGCCGAATTCGAGTCGGGCGTGATCGCCGGTGCGCTGTCCACCGGTATTCCGGTGGTGGGGGTCGAGCAGAGCGCCACCGAACCGTCGCAGGTGCCCTGGTACAAGGCCGAACAGCTCGCGAGCGTCGATGACATCGAAAGTGTCGCCGGCCGCGCCGCGCTCGCCTTCGCGCTGGCCGGCGACCGAGGCGCCTACGGTGTCAAGCCGACCGCCGAAGCGCTCTTGCCCTCGGCCAACACGGTCTTCTCCCAGCACTGATCCCAGGCCGCCCGTCCGACGGCTCCGCCGCGGCGGGCCCGCCTCGACGCCGCGCGCCTCGCGCGAGACCGCTCTTCTCGCGCGCGCCCGCTAACTTCCCCGCGTGCACGCGCTCCCTTTCGTGCTGGCCTCGCTGGCGGCGGCGCTGCTGGCGCCGCCCTTGATGCATGCGCTCAGCGAGGCGGGCCACGTGCGGCCCAATTTCCGCGAGCGCCCGGTCGTGTTCCCGTTCGGCGTGCTCAGCGTGGCGGGCGCGATGGTGGCCCTGATCCCCTTGGTGGCGTTGCAACGCTTGGAAGTCACGCGCGTGTTTCACCCCGAGACGCTTGCCGCCGCCGTCTACGTGCTCGGGGTTGCCTTCCTAGGCCTCCTCGACGACACGCTCGGGGGCGAGCCGCGCGGCTGGCGCGGGCACGCGCGCGCGGTGCTCGGCCTGCGCTTCTCCAGCGGCGCGCTCAAGGCGGTCGGCTCGCTGGGGCTCGCGCTGTATGTGACCAGCTACCTGGAGCCCTCCACCTCCCGCTGGCTTCTGGCAAGCGCGGTGCTGGTGCTCGCCACCAACGCCTTCAACCTGCTCGACCTGCGACCCGGCCGCGCCACCAAGGTGTTCGTCGTGCTCGGAGCGGGCCTCACGATCGGCGCGGGCGTGCGCCCCCTGTGGGCGCTCGGACTGTTCGTCGGGCCCGCGCTGGTGGCCGGGGTGTATGACCTGCGCGAGCGAGCCATGCTCGGCGACACGGGCGCAAACCTGTTGGGAGCGCTCGCGGGCCTGTGGCTGGTGCTCTCGCTGTCCGCTCTCGGACAGGCGATCGCGCTCGCATTGCTTGTGGCGATCACGCTTTACGGGGAGCTGCGCTCGATCACCGAGCTCGTCGCGCGGGTGCCGCTGCTGCGGAGGCTAGACTCCTGGGGCGTACCTCGATGAACTCGCCTCACTCTGACCGCCACGCACAGGCTCCGGCCAAGACTCGGTTCATATTCGTGACCGGCGGCGTCGTGTCCTCGTTGGGCAAGGGCATCGCGGCGGCTTCGATCGGGCGCCTGCTCGTCTCGCGCGGGCTCACGGTGGGCCTACAGAAGTTCGATCCCTACATCAACGTGGACCCGGGCACGATGTCGCCCTACCAGCACGGGGAGGTGTTCGTCACCGAGGATGGCGCCGAGACCGACCTGGACCTCGGCCACTACGAGCGCTTCACCGACGCGAACACCTCGCGCGCCTCCAACGTCACGGCGGGCGGCATCTATGACACGGTCATACGCCGCGAGCGTCGCGGCGACTACCTCGGCGGCACGGTGCAGGTCGTCCCGCACATCACCGATGAGATCAAGCAGCGCATCTCGCTGATCGCCGAGTCGGCCGACGTGGACTTCGTGATCACCGAGATCGGCGGCACCGTCGGCGACATCGAGTCGCTGCCGTTCCTGGAGGCGATCCGTCAGTTCCCGGTCGATGTCGGTCGCAGGCGCTGCATGTTCATCCATCTCACGCTCGTCCCCTACATCGGCCACGCCGGCGAGCTGAAGACCAAGCCGACCCAGCATTCGGTCAACGAGCTGCGCCGCATCGGCATCGCGCCGGACATGCTCATGTGTCGCTCGGAGGGGCCGCTCTCCCAGGAGATCCGCAAGAAGATCGCGCTGTTTGCGAGCCTTCCGCCCGACGCGATCGTGAGCGCGCGCGACGTGGACAACATCTACAAGGTCCCGCTCGTCTTTCGCGATCAAGGCGTTGACGACTTCATCCTCGAGCACTTCGGCGTGCAGGCGCCCCCGCCCGAGCTCGCCAGATGGAAGGAGCCGATCGAACGCGCCGAACGCGCTGATCGCACGGTGCGGATCGCGCTGGTCGGCAAGTACATCCAGCTGGAGGACGCCTACCTGTCGGTCTCCGAAGCCCTGCGCCACGCGGGCGCCCTGCAGGGGACCAAGATCCAGATCGACTGGATCGACTCCGAGCGCCTGGAGGCGCCCGAGCGTGCGCAGCACGCGGACTCCTCGCCGGAGCGGGCCGGCGCCGAGGACCAGGGCGACCGGCGCTCGGCGCGCGCAGTGCTCGAAGCGGCCGACGGCATCCTGATCCCGGGGGGCTTCGGGGGACGCGGGATCGCGGGCAAGATCGAGGCGGCTCGGATCGCGCGCGAGCAGGGCATCCCCTACCTGGGCATCTGTCTGGGGATGCAGATCGCGGTGGCTGAGTTCGCGCGCCACGTCGCGGGCATGGAGGGCGCCAACTCGACCGAGTTCGACATCGAGACGCCCTATCCGGTGATCGACCTGCTGCCCGAGCAGAAGGAGGTCGCCGACCTGGGAGGCACGATGCGCCTCGGCGCCGATCCGATCAAGTTGCACGAGGGGACCCGTGTGCGCGAGGCTTACGGCGAAGCGGTCGTCTACGAGCGCCATCGCCACCGCTACGAGGTCAACAACCTGCTGCGCAAGCGCTTGCAGAGCGCCGGTCTGTGCGTGTCGGGCACCTCTCCGGACGAGCGCCTGGTCGAGGTAGTGGAGCTCGAGGAGCACCCGTTCTTCGTCGCGTCCCAGTTCCACCCCGAGTTCAAGTCGCGCCCCGAGCGCCCGGCGCCGCTGTTCGAAGGCTTCGTGGCCGCGGCGCTTGAAAAGCTCGGCGCACAGCACGACGGCGAGCGCCGGCTCGCCGGCCGCTCGTGAGCGAGTTGCTCGGCGGCGAGGAGGCGGGCGCGCAGGCAGCGGTGCGCGTGCAGGCGGTCTTCCACGTCTCAAGCGATGCCCAGGCGCAGGCCGTGGCCGCGAGGATGGTCGACCGCGCGCACGAGATCGCCAACCTGCCCGAGTGCGAATGCGACGTGGACGTCTCGATCGAGCGCCTCTCGCCGCCGCCGGCCCCACCCGCCGCCGTCTAGCCGCACGCGCAATGCTCAAGCTTCGCCGAGCCACCGTCATCCGGGTGGGCGCCGCCGAGGGCGCCGAGCAGGAGCTCTCCATCTCCCTGGAGGGCGAGCAGCGCGCCGCGATCGCCGAGCTCGGCTTGGTTGGCCCAAGCGAGGTGGGCGACGAGCTGATCGTCAACACCCAGGCGCGCGACCTGGGCCTCGGCTCGGGCGGTTTTGACCTCGTCCACGCCAACCTCACGCGCGGTCTAGCCGGCGAGGGCCTGGCGGGGGCGCACGTGATGAAGCTCAACTACACGAGCCTGCAGCACGCGGTCGCGCCGATCGAGGACGCCGAGCTGGAGCTGCCCCTCGGGCGCGCCGTCGGGGTGCTGGCGCTGCACGGTCAGCTCGCGCCGGTCGCGTGGGCTTACGCGCAAGGCAGGCCGGGGGCTCGCCTGGGCTACGTGCAGACCCCGGGCGGGGCTCTGCCGGGCGGGCATTCGCGGGTCGTGCGCGCGCTGCGCGAGCGCGGGCTGCTCGCCTCCCACATCACCGCGGGGCCGGCCTACGGCGGCGAGCTCGAGGCGATCACGACGGCGGGCGCCTTGCACCACGGCTTTCACGCGCTCGGCTGGGACGCCGCGGTGTGCGGGCCGGGGCCGGGGATCGTGGGGTCGAGCTCCCCGCTCGGCCACGGCGGGATGAACGCGCTCGACTCGGCCCACACGGCGCTAGCGCTGGGGGCGAGCACGCTGCTGGTCGCGCGCATGTCCTCGGGCGATGAGCGACCGCGCCACCGCGGGCTCTCACACCACACGCTCACGGTGCTCGACATGCTGCTCGAACCGGTCGCCGTGGCGCTGCCCGCGGGGATTCGCTCGCCGGCGGGCGCGGAGCTGCGGGCGAGCCTCGGGTCGGTCTTCGGATCGGCGCGCGCGCCGTCCAAGCCCCAGTTGGAGCTCGACGTCGATCGCCCGGCGCGCATGGCACGCCACGAGTGGCGCCACGCCCCGGTTGACCTGCCTGGGTATCTCGCGGGCGGCTTGCCCGCGCAGACGATGGGTCGCTCGCTGTTGCAGGACCCGCTGTTCTTCGGCGCCGCGCTCGCCGCGGGTTCGGCGCTTGCCTGCTTGGGCGAGACCCCCGGAGCGATCGAGGGCCATAGTTGAGAAAGCGGTTGCATGTCAAGGAGCCGGGCGCTTTGGGGCGAATCTGCGGGCGTGGGCGAAACGGAGCCAGGGGGAGACGCGGACGGCGAGCGCATGGCGCAGCTGACGCTTGATTTTCTCGCCCACCTGGAGCTCGAGCGGGGTCTGTCGCGCAACACGCTGCACGCCTACCAGTCCGACCTGGCCCAGTTCGGGCGCTACCTGGATGGGCGTGGCGTCTCGCCGCTGAAGGTCTCCCACAGCGATCTCGCGGGCTTCCTGGCGCAGCTTGCCGAAGGCGGGGAGAAGCGCGCGCCCGCCTCGGCGGCGACCCTGCAGCGAAAGGCCGCGTGTCTGCGCTCGTTCTACCGGTACCTGCGCCGCGAAGAGCTGCTCGCGCACGATCCCACGACCGACCTGCGCGGGCCGCCGAAGCTGATGCGCCTGCCGAAGGTGCTCTCGCGCGAGCAGGTCGCTGAGCTGCTGGAGCAGCCGAAGGGCACCGAGCCGCTCGCGTTGCGCGACCGGGCGCTGCTGGAGTTGATGTACGCGTGTGGGTTGCGCGTCTCTGAGGCGATCTCGCTGGAGGTCGGCGACGTAGATCTGGAGGAGGGTATGTTGCGCGCGCGCGGCAAGGGCTCCAAGGAGCGGATCGTGCCGGTCGGCTCAAGCGCGGTCGTGGCGCTGGAGCGCTATCTGGCGCGTGGGCGTCCCGCTCTGGTGGGGGCGCGGATGGAGAGCAGCCTGTTCGTCAACCATCGCGGCGCGCGCCTCACGCGCCAGGGCGTCTACAAGATCATCCAGAGCTATGCCTCGAGCGCCGGCTTGGCCGAGCGGATGACACCGCACACGCTGCGCCACACGTTTGCCACGCACCTGCTCGCCGGCGGCTGCGACTTGCGCTCGCTGCAGGAGATGCTGGGCCACGCCGATCTGGCGACGACCCAGATCTATACGCACCTCTCGGCCGACCGTCTCAAGGACGCCTATTTCGGCGCCCACCCGCGCGCGCAGGCGCGCACGATGCGCAGAGCGCTCTGATCGCCACCCGCGCCGGCGCGGTCTCTACGGGCGGCCCCCGTCGAACGCCTATGCTGGGCGCGCGATGCCCGAGCTTCCCGAGGTCGAGACGATCAGACGCCAATTGGCGCCGCTCGTGGAGGGGCGCACGTTCGAGCGCGTGGAGGTCCTGGACTCGCGCTGGTGCCGGCCGCTGGCGCCGATCGAAATGCAGGACGCCTTGAGCGGACGCACGGTGGAACGCTTGGGGCGGCGCGGCAAGTATCTGGTGTGGGAGCTTGGCGATGAGTTCTTTTTGGCTCAGCACCTGCGCATGACCGGGACGGTGTTGTGCGATCCGAGTCCCGAGCCGACGCACGTGCGGGTGCGGATCGATCTGGGGGGCAGCCACTTGGCGATCGTCGATCCGCGCCGCTTCGGCACTGGCGAGCTGTTGCTGGGCCAGGCGGCGCTCGACGAGTTCTTCGCGGCTCGGTTGGGCTTGGAGCCGCTCGACGAGCGCTTCACCGCCGCGCACCTGCGGGGGCTGGCACGTGGGCGCAGGACACCGGTGAAGGCGTTTCTTGCTCGACCAGCGGCGGATGGCGGGGGTGGGGAACATCTATGCGGATGAGGCCCTGCACCGTGCGGGCATCCACCCGTTGCGGGAGGCCGGGCGCTTGACGGGCGCGCAGTGCGAGCGGTTGCGGGAGGCTTTGGTGTGGGCGCTACAGGCGGGCATCGAGGCGAGGGGAGCGACGATCGACGATTTCCGCCACGTCGATGGGGTGTGGGGCTCTTTTCAGGATCGCTTTGCGGTGCACCGTCGCGAGGGCGAGCCTTGCGCCACGTGCGGGCGGCGGATCGTGAAGATGGTCGTTGGCGGGCGGGGGACCTACGTGTGCGAGCGCTGCCAGCCGCGCCCGCGC
This sequence comes from uncultured Solirubrobacterales bacterium, assembly GCA_963753145.1. Lineage (GTDB taxonomy): Bacteria > Actinomycetota > Thermoleophilia > Solirubrobacterales > Solirubrobacteraceae > Palsa-744. The sequence goes on along the minus strand of CAVWAX010000001.1, from coordinate 820,206 downwards.
GACGCAAAGGACCCTAGGCCGCGAGCAGCTCGTCCAGGCGCCCGCTCTGAAGGGCGCTGAGCGTTTCGTCGAAGCCGCCGACGAGACTGTCGCCGACGAGCACCTGGGGGAAGGTCATCATGCCTGTGCGTCCGGCCAGCTCGACGCGCCCGGGGAGGTCCTTGGAGAGGTTGACCTCGGAGAACTCCAGTCCGCGCGCCTTGAGCAGACCCTTGACGCGCGCGCAGTAGGAGCAGGGCTCGGTCGTGTAGACCGTTATTTGGCTGGTATCGCTCATTACTTCATAAAGTATAGCTAGCTCTGGTCGGGAATCCACGGGGAGCCCGCCGGGAGCGATCTTAGACTCGGAGGGCCGATGGCCGGGCTGCTCAAGACAGAGGCGGTGGTGCTGCGCTCGATAAGGTACGGCGAGGCGGATCGCATCCTGCACGTGTACACCCCGCAGCGGGGGCGGGTGAGCGCGATCGCAAAGGGGGTGCGCAGGGCTCGCAGCCGCTTCGGGGGGCGCTTGGAGCCGTTCTTTCGCTTGCGCATCGAGCTGCACGAAGGCCGCGGCGAGCTGATGACGGTGACGGGGGCCCAGACGGTGGACGGTTACGCGCGGCTGCGCGGGGACGCGCACGCGCTCGACGCGGCCGCGCGGGCTTGCGACGCGGTGGGGCGCCTGTTCGAGACCTCGGAGCCCCACCCGGGGGTGTTCAACCTGTTGTGCCGCAAGCTGGCCTTGCTCGACGAGGACGCGGGGCGCGCGACGCGGGCGGGCGCGCTTGCGTTTCGCTTGAAGCTGCTGGTCGCGGCGGGCCTGGCGCCCCAGTTGGGGGCTTGCGCGGGCTGTGGCGAGCGCGAGCATCTGGTCGGCTTCTCGGGAGCAGCGGGGGGAGTCGTATGCGGAGCTTGTGAGGCGGGCGCGTTTCCGATGGGCGAGCAGGCGCACGAGTTCATGGCGCAGGCTTTGGGAGGGCCTTTGAGCGAGGTGCCGGGGGCCGAGGAGCGCGTGTTGGGACAGGTCGAGCGCGCGGTCAACGAGACGCTCGAGCACCACGCGCATCTGCGCTTGATGGCGGCCACCAGCCGCCGGGCGTTGCGGGGCGGACTCGACGGGAGCCAACCGCAGGCGCTGCCACAATCGGTTGGGTGAGCACCACAGACGACACCGAGCCGATCGCGAGGGGCTTCGCGCGGGCTCGCATGGAACTGGAGGAGCGCGCGCTCTCGCCGCTGGCGACGCGCTCCTATCCGGCGCGCCGGCGGCTGGCGGAGGACGATTGTGGGCTGCGCACCCCCTTTCAGCGCGATCGCGACCGGATCGTGCACTGCAAGGCGTTTCGGCGCTTGACGCACAAGACGCAGGTGTTCGTGGCGCCGTTGGGCGACCACTACCGCACGCGCTTGACGCACACGCTGGAGGTGACCTCGATCTCGCGCACGGTGGCGCGGGCCTTGGCGCTGAACGAGGACCTGGTCGAGGCGATCGGGCTGGCCCACGACTTGGGGCATGCTCCGTTTGGGCACATCGGCGAGGAAGCGCTCGACGCTTGCTTGAAAGAGCGCTTTGGCGGCGAGTTCCGCCACTACGAGCACTCGCTGCGGGTCGTGGACAGCCTGGAGCCGGGGCCTCGCCGCGACGGGGCGCAGGGCGTGGGGCTGAACCTGTGCGAGCAGGTGCGCGAAGGCATCGCCAGGCACTCGGGGCGCGCTCCCTTGCCACAGACGCTCGAGGGGCGGATCGTGAGGACGATCGACAGGGTCGCCTACATCAACCATGACATCGACGACGCGATCAGGGCGGGGCTGTTGAGCGAGAGCGATCTTCCGGGGGGGCCGATCGCGGCGCTCGGGGATACGGGCTCACGGCGGATCGACGCGCTGGTGCACGACATGGTCGAGCACTCGGCGCGCGCGGGGGACATCGTGCAGGGGCCGCAGGCCGGGGCGGCGATGGACGAGCTGAGGACGTTCATGTTCGAGCGGGTCTACCTGGGGCCGGCGGTGCGGGCCGAGCGCAGGCGGATCGTCAACGTGGTGAGCGCGCTGTTCAGACACTATGTGGAGCACCCGGAGTTGTTGCCGGAGGGGCCGGCGCAGCCCGCGGGGGGCGTGGCGGACGAGGCCGGTGCGCAAGCGGGCGAGGCCGGAGACCTTGCGCGGCGGGTCACCGACTATGTGGCGGGGATGACAGACCGCTACTGCATCAGGGAGTACACCGAACTGGAAGTGCCGCGCGATCGCTTGACGCTCGACACGCGCTCAGAGCGCTTGGCGTGACCGCGGCCGGCCCGGCGCGCTAGCGTGCTTGGGCGATGGCCAGATATACCGCCGATTCGCGCGACAGGGTGCGCGACGCGATCGACTTCGTGGAGCTCGTGGGCACGCGCACCGAGCTGCGACGCGCGGGGGCGCGCAGCTATGAGGGGTTGTGCCCGTTTCATGACGAGCGCAGCCCGTCGTTCAGCGTGGAGCCGGTCGAGAAGGTCTATTACTGCTTCGGCTGTCAGGCCTCGGGCGACGTGTTCACGTTCGTGCAGGAGACCGAGGGCGTCGATTTCAAGGGGGCCTTGGAGCTGCTGGCCGACAGGGCGGGGATCGAGCTCGAGCGCGAGCAGGAGGACGCGCGCGAAGCGGAGCGCAGGATTCGTCGCGAGCGCCTCTTGGAGCTGTTGGCTCGCACCAGCTCCTATTACGAGCGCTACCTGTGGGAGTCCGCGGAGGCGGCGCCCGCTCGGGCTTATCTGGAGGGGCGCGGGCTCGGCGCGGAGATCCTGAGGGCGTTTCGCGTGGGCTATGCGCCCAGCGCTTGGGACCGGGTGCTGCTGGCTTCGCGGAGGGGCGGGTTCAGCGAGCGGGAGCTGTATGAGACGGGGCTCGCGCAGCGCTCGCAGGAGCGGGGCGGGCTGTATGACCGCTTCAGGGCGCGGATCATGTTTCCGTTGGCCGACATCAGGGGACGCGTGCTCGGCTTCGGCGCGCGCGCGATGCGGGAGGGGCAGAAGCCGAAGTACCTGAACACCTCGGACAACGAGATCTACCACAAGGGCAGGCACCTGTATGGGGCGGACATGGCGCGCTCGGCGGCGGCGAAGGCCGGAGAGGTGATCTTGTGCGAGGGGTATACGGACGTGATCGCGTTGCACCAGGCGGGGTTTCAGAACGCGGTCGGGTTGATGGGCACCGCGCTGACCGACGAGCAGGTCGGGGAGCTTGGGCGCATGGCACAGACGGTGCTGCTGGCGCTGGACGCGGACAAGGCGGGGCAGGAGGCGATGTTGAAGGCTTCGCGGTTGGCGGCGCGGCGCAAGCTCGAGTTGAAGGTGGTCGAGCTGCCGGCGGGCGCCGACCCGGCGGAGCTGGTCCAGCGCGAGGGGGCGAAGGCGATCGAGGCGGCGATCGAGGCGGCGGCTCCGTTCGTGCGTTTTCGCGTCGAGCGGGTGTTGGCGGCGGGCGACGATTCGAGCCCGGAGGGGCGCGATCGCATGATCGGCGAGCTGCGCCCGGTCTTCGAAGGCTTGGCGCCGAGCGCGATGCGGATGGAGCTGACGCGCTCGGTGTCGGGCCGTTTGGGGTTGAGCGAGGGCTTGGCCGAGTCGCTCCTGGCGGCTCGTGCAGGCCAGCCGGCGGCGGTGGCCAGCACCCAGGTCCTCTCCGCACGGGAGGACACCGAGCGGGCCTTCTTGGCGCTTTGCATGGCGACGGGCGCGCACGGGCAGGAAGCTTTGGGGGAGGTGGAGATCGGGGAGGTATTCACCAGCGAGATGTTGCGCAGGGCGGCGGCTCACCTGAAGCGGGACGGGTTGGACGAACCGCTGAAGGGCGTGGACGCCGAGGACCGCGAATTGGTGAGCCTGCTGGCCGAGTTGATCGTCGAAGCGGGCCGCTGGCCGGCACACGAGGGGTCCGGCAGGCCGCCGATGCTCGAGGTCCAGCAACTGCAATTGCGCCTGGCTGCGATCGACCGCCAGATCCACGCCGCGCGCGCGGGGGGCGGTGGCTCGGTGAGTGATCTAGCGCGCGCGCGCGGCGAGCTCAAGCGCGAGTTTGACCGGGCGCAGGAGCGGGCTTTGGCGAAGACGGGAGCGGAGGTTTAGCGCTCACGCCTGCCACGTGGACGCCAAGGCACGTGTCTAGATCCACCGGCACGAACGCATCCTCCTGCTTTTCCGTCCGGGCTATAGTAGACAATACAGTGCATGGATCGTGCACTGTTGGAAGACCTACTGGACGAGGGACTGTCGCTCATCGAGATCGGGCGACGACTCGATAGAGACCCTTCAACCGTCGGATACTGGGTAAACAAGTACGGGCTCAAAGCCCACGGAAGAGAGAAGTACGCGCCAAAGGGAGGGCTTTGTAGAGAGGATCTGGAATCCCTCGTCGCCGATGGCGCATCACTCACGCAGATTGCGGACGCTGTCGGGCGCAGTCTCGGAACCGTTCGACATTGGCTCAGGAAGTACGACTTGCGCACAAACTGTCCCGCCGGGCCAAGGCGATCCGGCGTGCAGCAGGCTCGTGCCGCCGGACTCCGTGAGGCGATAGTCGCGTGTCCACGACATGGCATGGTGGGGCACGTAAGGGACCCACGCGGGTCGTACAGGTGTCGTCAATGTCGAGCGGACGCGGTAGTACGCCGCCGCCGCCGTGTCAAGGCGACGCTCGTCGCGGAGTCGGGCGGTCGTTGCCGTCTCTGCGGGTATGACCGCTGTGTCGCGGCGCTCGAGTTCCACCACCTGGATCCGAGCACGAAGGAGTTCACCCTATCTCGGCGTGGGGCAGCATCGCCACGCTGCGTGCCGAGGTCCGCAAGTGCGTGCTGCTCTGTTCGAACTGCCACGCGGAGGTGGAGGCGGGTTTCGTCAAGCTGCCGTAGAATGCATATCGAAGCTGCATTTCTGAAGTATCACGATCCGGGGTGGCGCAATTGGCAGCGCGGGATCCTGTTAAGATCAAGGTTGCGGGTTCGAGTCCCGCCCCCGGAGCCTCAAAAACCCGCCCCCACACTGGGGCGGGATCCCTGGTGGGACTGGAAAACAGTCTCACTCCCAGAGTCTCCTGAGGCGAGGTCCTCGATCAGCGTGGCGGCGCGGGTCCCGGGGTCGTGTGTGGCAGCCCAGGCGGCTAGCTCGCGGGCACGGGCACGGATCGAAGGGTCGGAGACGACTTGCTCGACGGCGCGGCGGAGGGGACGCGGTGAGATGAAGCGACGGGGGAGGCGGAGACCGGCGCCCGCCCATGCGAGCCGGGCGGCGTTCTCGTTCATGTCGCCGGCGACGGGACACGCGACGACGGGGACGCCGCAGGAGAGCGCCCGCACCAGGGTGCCGTGACCGGCGTGACAGACGATCGCGTCGCAGTGAGGGATGGTGCGGGCGTAGGAGACCCAGTCGACGACGCGGGCGTTGTCGGGGACCGAGAGCGGACGGGATGGCAGACGCCGATTGTAGGTGGCCAGCACGCGCACGGGCGCACCCGCAAGGCCGCGCAGGGCGGCGTGCAAGAGCCGATGGTCGGGGTCCTGGGAGGTCGAGGGAGCGACGAGCACAAGCGGACCATCGCCAGGAGGCGGGGCGATGTCCCGGGCGGGGGGCTCCCAGGTCAACGGGCCGACGACCTGGACGTGGGAGGGCCAGGGGCGCGGGTACTCGAGTTGGGGGAACGTGGCGACGAGAGCGAGCTCGCGGGAGGTGCCACCGTGGACATGGTCGAGCGCGGGCAGGCCGACCTGGGCGCGGGTGCGGTTGAGCGCTTCGCGCCCGCTCTTCAGGCCGCGGCGAACAGGTAGGTGGGCCCGCTCCCAGAAGACTCGGCCCAGCGCGGTGCGTGGCAAGAGCGCGCCGAAGGAGTAGATCGGAAAGCCTGGTCCGGCCTCGGGGAAGACGTGGGGGATGAGCGTGGCGCTGGGGAGCCCGAGCAGCTCGCCGGCGAGCGACGGGCCGAGCGTGAGGATGTCGTGGACGACGATGTCGGGCCGCAACTCCTCGACCAGCGGGAGCGTGTCGCGCGTGGCATAGACGACGGCCTCGTAGAAATCGAGCGGATGGTCGCCGATCGGAAAGGCGCTGTACTCGGGTGCGGGTGTGAAGGCGATGCCCTCCTCTTCGATCGGTTCGCGCCAGCGCTCCCATGTCTGCAAGGTGACCTCGTGGCCACGCTCGAGCAGGGCGCGCCCGAGCGCGATCATGGGAAAGGCGTGGCCGGGGTCGCCGAAGGCGCCCAGCAGCAGGCGCAGGCGAGGCCGAGGTGCCGTCTCGACCGGGTCGGCCGAGACGGTTGGCGGAAATGAGACGGACACTGGCTGGACCATCGTGTGGCTTTGCGAGCGACGCCGAGTTGGCGAGAGACGTTAGGCGGCGAGCTCGGCGACGAGCCGGAGCTGCTCGAGGCGGTCGTCCTTGGTGAAGGCGATCGGCGTGATCCCGAGTGTGCCGACGCCGGCGTCGCGGTAGATCGCGAGACGCTCGCGCACGACGTCCTTGGGGCCGCACAGCGAGACCATGTCGATCAGGGCGTCGGGGATCGCGGCCATCGCCTCCTCGCGCTTTCCTTCCAGATAGAAGTCCTGGATGACTTTGGCCTGCTCCTCGAAGCCGTAGCGGCAGACGAGGTTGTTGTAGAAGTTCTGCTTGCGCGAGCCCATGCCGCCGACGTACAGTGCGATGAAGGGACGCATCGCGTCGCGCGCGGCCTTGAGGTCGTCGGTCACGAACACGTTGACCGTGGGCGCGATGTCGAACCCGTCGAGCGAGCGTCCGGACCGGTCGGCGCCTTCCTGCAGGAGGGGGCGCAGCTCGGAGACGTGCTCGGGGCTGAACAGGGTTGGGATCCAACCGTCGGCGATCTCGCCGGCAAGCGCCGTGTTCTTCGGCCCGATCGCGGCGAGGTAGATCGGGATCTGCTCTTGGACCGGAGCGATCGTGAGCTTGAGCGCCTTGCCGGGCCCGTCGGGTAGCGGCAGCTCCAAGGTCTCACCCTTGAATTCGACGCGTTCGCGCGCCAGCGCCATACGCACCACCGCTACGTACTCGCGCGTGCGCTGGAGCTGCTTGGCGAAGCGCTGACCGTGCCAACCCTCGGCCACCTGCGGCCCGGAGGAGCCGATCCCGATGATCATGCGCCCGCCGGAGAGCTGATCGATCGTGGCGGCGGTCATCGCGGTCATCGCCGCGGAGCGCGCCGGCATCTGGAAGATCCCGGCGCCGAGGCGAATCTTGCTGGTCTGCCCGGCGAGCCAGGCGAGCACGGTTGCGGTGTCAGAGCCGTAGGCCTCGGCCGCCCACACCGAGTCGTAGCCGAGCTGCTCAGCTTCCTGGACGATCTCCAGCTGATCCTGGGAGGAGAGGCCGAGGCCCCAATAGCCGATGTGCACGCCTAGCTTCATCTCTCGGTCCTTTCGCTCCAGCGATGGAGTTGGTGTGGTTTGGCCTCGGTCGGCCTAGAGCGCGTCGCCGGGACGCACGAACATGATCTCAGGCACGACACAGGCGGGGGAGACGCGCAACATGAAGCGCACCGACTCGGCGATGTCGTGGGGGCGGATCATCTCCTCGGCCGGCACCTGGCCCTTGGCGAAATCGGTCATCGGGGTGTCCACGAAGGCCGGGCACAGGGCGGTCGACTTGATGCCGGCGGAGCCGAGCTCCTTGTTCATCGCTTCGGTCCAGCCGACGACGCCGTGCTTGGTCGCCGAGTAGATCGACAGCCACGCCTCCGCGCGCTTGCCGGAGATCGAGGAGGTGTTGACGACGAGCGCATTGGAATGCTCGGCGCCGGCCTCTTTGAGCATCTCCAGGCACTCGCGGTAGAACAACACGATCGAGCGCAGGTTGACGGAGAGCTGCATGTCGAGGTGCTTGGTCTGGATGTCTCCGACGGGCGCTCCGACGCCGACCCCGGCGTTGTTGACGAGCACGTCCAGGCGCCCGTAGCGCTCGCGATGCGCCGCGACGACCTTTTGGATCTCGCTCTCCTCCGACAGCGCGGCCGCCACGGCGTGCACGTCAAAGCCCTCGCCGGCAAGCCCGTCGGCGGCGGCCTGCAGCTTCTCCGCGCGCCGCGCCGCCATCGTGACCCCAAACCCCTCTTCGCCGAGCACCCGCGCAATAGCCAACCCGATCCCACTCGACGCCCCCGTAACGATCGCCGCCTTCCCCGCCATTGCCCCGCTCCTCTCGTTGGTTGACCGACTGAATCAAACCACCCCTGCGCCGCGGGCGCTTATGCGCCTCGCGCTGGTAGCGTCTGCTTGTCGCGTCTCTTCGCGACGCGGGCCCGTAGCTCAGTTGGTTAGAGCCGCCGACTCATAATCGGTTGGTCGTAGGTTCGAGTCCTACCGGGCCCATTTTTTAGAATCTCACTTGGTTAGCTGAAGGCTTGGTTTAGGGTTCTGGGCGCGCCGACCAAAATTGGCTTTGAGGCGGACTTGCAATGCAATCCAGGCCAGGTAGGCACCGTGCGCCTGTTTGCCAACGCTAGACAGGCGGCCCAGTCGGCGCATCGCGACTTTGCACCAGACGGCCTACTAACCCAGCGACCATCACGATCAACCGTATCGCGGAAGCTAGGAGCAACCAGGCGATCACCGAGCTTAAAACGCTAGTGGTGGGGCTGTGACGTTCGATTTTGGCGGTCACGACGAACAATGCGCTCATGCCGAACGCGACAGCCCAGGCCGACGGTGGTGACAGATATGAGGCCGTCCTAGTGGTGGTTCCGCTTAATTCGCTGGTTCATGCTGCGAGTACCTTGCCGGTGTAGGTCCACTTGAATGGTTTGGCGGTTTGGTTGTAGGTCTCGATGAATGCGAGCATCTGCTCGGCGAGGTCTTCCTCGGAGATGAAGGCGCCGTGCTTGATCAATCGCTTGTGCAGGATTGAGAAGAAGATCTCGACCTGGTTCAGCCACGAGGCGTGCGTCGGGGTGAATTGAAAGCTCCAGCGCGGGTGCTCCTCGAGCCATTTCTTGACGTTCTCGGTGTTGCGGGTGGATAGGTTGTCGCTGACCGCAACGATCTTCTGTCCCGGGACTTGTGGGATCTGCTCCTCGCAGCGGTCGAGGAAGCGCATCAGGTCGAACTGGTTTCGCGTCTTTGAGGGCATACCGATCACCTCACCGTCTTTGACGTTCAGGCACGCGAACAGGCACTGCGTGCCGTTGCGGACATATTCGTGCTCGCGTCTGGCTGGCTTGCCCGGAGCCGGCATCGTGTCGGGCTTGGTCGGCGCCTTGGCCTGAATCCCGGTCTTCTCGTCGATCGAGACGACCAGCACGTTCTCCGGCGGGTCTACGTATAGGCCACAAACATCTTTCAGGCGCTCCTCGAACCGCGGATCGGTGAACTCGCTCATCACCCAGTAGTCGGTACGGTGCGGCTTGACGTCAGCGCGGGCGAGGATCGTGTACGCGTGCGAGGAGGACATCCCGACCTCCGCCGCGAGCTCCTCGTAGGTCCAACGCTCACGACGCTGACCCTCCGGCGTATCCGGCGGACGGGTACACGCCTTGGCGATCAACCGCGCCCGCTCTTCAGAGGAGTACACGAGCGGCTTGCCAGGCCGCGGGAGATCCCGCAGCCCCACGATCCCCTCGCGCTCATAACGCGACCGCCACTTCTGCGCTGTGACCGTCGCACACCCCAAGATCTGCCCGATCCGCACAGCCGAGTGACCTTCAGCGGCACAGAGCACGATCTGCGCGCGCTCGACCATCCGAACCTCCTCCGTCGAGGAACGCACGATCCGCTCAAGCTCCGCGCGATCATCCTCCGGAACCTCGATTTGCTTCGCTGGCGCAGCCATACCGAACCCCCATCATCGCTGAACAATCAGCAACGAGTTCGGCAAACATCAAAGGAGCCCTCCAACAAACCGCGAATTAAGCGGAACCACCACTAGTGTCCCGCGCCGTTAATTCGTTTTAGAAGTCGTGAAATCGACTCCAGGATTTGCTCTGCGGTCTTGGTCCAGATGAATGGCTTGGGGTTTTCGTTCCATGCGGCTATCCAGTTGCGGATGTCTTTCTCGAGCGCTTGGACTGAGCGGTGGTCGGAGCGGCGCAGGAGGTCGTTGGTGAGGTAGGCGAACCATCGCTCGACCTGGTTGATCCAGCTGGAGTACGTAGGGGTGTAGTGCATGTGGAACCGTGGGTGAGCATCGAGCCAGCGCTGAATTGCGGGGCTCTTGTGCGTGCCGTAGTTGTCACAGACGAGGTGCACGTCCAGGTGCTCGGGAACCTGACTGTCGATCTTCTGCAGGAACTTCTTGAACTCGATCGTGCGGTGGCGGCGGTGCGTTGAGCTGATCACCGTCCCGTCGGCGGTATTGAACGCCGCGAACAGGCTCGTGGTTCCGTGGCGCAGGTAGTCGTGGGTGCGCTTCTCCGGCATCCCGGGCATCATCGGAAACGCCGGTTGAGAGCGCGCGAGCGCTTGGACCTGGCTCTTCTCATCCACCGAGAGCACCACGGCCGCTTCGGGCGGGTTCAAATACAGGCCGCAGATGTCGTACACCTTCTCCACGAACAACGGGTCGTTTGAGAGCTTGAACGTGTCGGCGCGGTGCGGCTTGAGATCAAACGCCTTCCAGATCCGTCCGATCGTCGACTTTGACAATCCCGAGCGCTCGGCCATCTTCGCGCGCGACCAGTGCGTCGCGTTCTCCGGTGTGCTCTCCAGCGTGTCAACGACCACCCGCTCGACCTGCTCCGCCGTGATCGTCGCGGGACGCCCCGGACGCGGATCGTCCGAAAGACCGTCCAACCGCAGCTCACAAAACCGTCGGCGCCACTTCCCGACCGTCGGCGTCGAAACCCCACAAGCCGCCGCGACATCCTTGTTGGAATGCCCCGCAGCGCACTGCAAAACGATCCGCGAGCGCAACGCCAACGCCTGGGAGGACTTACGCCGACGCTCCCACCGCACCAACTGATCGCGCTCAGCGTCAGTCAACTCCAACACCTGCTTGGGCCGTCCAGTTCTTGGCATACCACAACATACCACACTTAACAAACAAACTTACGGCGCGGGACACTAGGACGGTCACGGCCAAATATTCCCCCGACGTGTTTGCGCATCGGGGATGTAAGCAAGAGCCCCACGAATGCCAGCTCGATCAAAGTGGCGGCTACACGGACATGCGCCGTCGCAATCGATCCGACGACATAAACGATCGGCAGCACCGTGGCCGCCCACCATGCCCATGTTTGATGCCAGATGACAACGGCTGCGAGCAGCCCCAGGCTCGCTGCCACCCACACCGCGCCTGCAGCTGGATGTTAACGTAGAGAACCAGCGTCAGAAATCACCGACACGACATCGTTCAGGACCACGAGCGCGCAGAACAGACGGACCGGTAGTGCCAACTCGCGCCATCCGCTCAGTAGACGTCCGTTCATCGTGGTGGGTTGTCAACCCTGATCGGCAGCGTCAGCCGCACTGCGCGAGTATCGGCGAGCGGCTTGGAGTCGATCATTGCTCTCCCACGGCACTGCGGCGCAAATCCTTTGCGCGAGCGTCTCGGCGTGAGAGCGAAGTCGCCAGCAGCGAGCCGATGTATAGAATCGCTGCGAGCGCCCGGAGCCACCGGGGGTCGGCCACAAGCCAAAGCACAACAGCTCCTCCGAACGCGAGGACCGCCAACCAGTAGTAAGGCGATCTAATTTGCGCCCTGAACGAAGGGTTGGTGCGTATCGTCGGATTGTTCGCGGCCTCCCACGACTGGCGGGCCAAACGCTCCATCAGGCGGTCGTCCCAGCGCGGCTCCATGCGAACCCGTCTCCCTATCTCGAGAAATCTACTGCTTCGGACATCGTACTGACCGTCTGGCAACATGATTCCAGTTTGCGAACGACCGCTGTGGAATCTCAGAAGTATGTCGTCGCCGTCGTAGGCGCAGACGTGTCTGTCATGCTGCCCGAAGCAACCCACTAACCGCGACGAAAGAAAGTAATGAAGCGCAGCGAAACCGAGGCTGGCACCCCGATCATCGAGTTCACTCCCGAGGAGTACGACGACTTTCTCGAACGTGAGGTTCGTCGTGGGGTCGGCATGAGTCGGGCGGAGTTCGTCCGTGCTTATACCGCCGGTGAGCTCGACCGTGCGAACGTCCACGTTGAGGATCTCGCAATGCTGCTACGGCTGGGTCAGAGCGGGCTCGAGTCGCTGCGCTGAACGCGCGTCCGTGCTAGCCACGATCCACGTTATCCTCATCGGCGATCGCGCGCAATACGTAGGCGATCGTCGGCAAGCGCAACCCATCGGCGTTATGCGATCTGGCCCTCAGCAGGCCACACGCCGGTCATAACGCGCAGGTAGAGCGTGTCCGGTGCGAGATCGGCGCCACCGGACCAACATACCGTCCCGGTCTCGCTATCGACGTGGGCCTCAGCGAAGCCCTCCGGCGTGATCGCGCGCTCGAACACGGGCCCGTGCGTCCGGTCCAGGACGTAGATCTCGCCGGTCGTGCCATCGGCAAACGTCAAGCGCAGGACGCCGTAGCCAAGCACGGTGACGGAGGTGACGTAGTGTGTGAGACCTGTCATTGCCGCCATTATCGGACCAGGCGCTGCGCCGGCTCGAAGTCGCCGTGCATCACGAGGGGATCGAGGTCGGCTCCGTTGGGCCACACGACGGTCCCCAATTCGTCGTCCACGCGCACCTGCGCGAAGTAGCCGGGATCGGCCAGAGGCACGAAGACCGGGCCATGCAGCTCGCCGGTGAGATCGACATCGCGCGTGCTGTCATCGCTGAAGCCAAGCGCTAGCTTGTAGTGCCCCAGAACCTTTACAGAGGTGATGCGTACGAAATCCACCCGCCTATCGTACGGGCCCGTGGCCTGTGTTCTGGCAGCGTTTAGGCCGCGAGTATCGCCGGGCCATGGCCGACAATGGCCTGGTGCCTCGTCTTGCCACGTTCTACGGGATCGCCCTATGGATGTACAGACCCGATCATCCGCCGCCTCACTTCCATGCCCAGTACGGCGATGAGGTCGCGCAGATTGAGCTTGCGACCCTGAGTGTTCTCAATGGATCGCTGCCGCCGCGTGCGCTGCGGCTTGTCCGGACGTGGGCGCGCCTCCATACCGACGAGCTCGCCGAAAATTGGAAGCGCGCGCAGGCGCTGGAGCCCCTGGCGTCAATTGAGCCTCTGCCCTAGCATGGAGTCGTGATGCTTCAAGTGACGAGTGTCGAGCCGCTGGACGGCTATCGCCTGCGAGTTGCGTTCAACGACGGCGTCGAGCGCGATGTCGATTGTGCCTTCCTGTTGCGGGGGACGCTCGGCGAGCCCTTGCGCGATCCTGAGTACTTCCGCCAGGTTCGGATCGACGAGGAGGCACGAACGGTTGTGTGGCCCAACGGGCTCGATCCTGCGCCGGAGCTTCTGCACGGCGACTACAGTCCGGTGGTCGCCGACTCCACCGCGGCGTCCGTCAGCCGAGCTGCGTAACGCTCCGAGAACTCAGGCTCGCGGCCGTCACCCCACATCCAACTCGTCAAGCCGAGCCCGCGAAAGCAAGACCCGCTCCCCTCGGAACGGCACCGACTCCGCTTCGAGCAACCTCCTCTGACGTGCCCCCTTCGCCAGCGACCCGTCGGCCCGGACAACTCGATGCCAGGGCAAATCGGGATCGCCGACCTCACTCAAGACCCGCCCGGCCAAACGAGGCGCTCCCGGCGAGACGTCGCCGTACGTGCGCACGTACCCGGGCGGTATCGCGCGTACCCGTCGCAGGATCGCCGCCTGTCGATCACGCAAGGCGGGCCTCGACCACCGGCTCGTCGTCGCCGCTCATGCTGGCCCGCAGGCGCTCCATCTCGGCATCGAACGTGTCAGATACCGGGCGGGATGTCAACCCGAGAGATCCGGTCCGCCCACTACGCTTTGCGCATGGCCCCAGAGCCCGAGCAGAGCGTGGCTGTGATCGACCTTGGCTCCAACTCGTTCAGGATGGTCCTGTTCGAGCGTCGGGGCGACTCTTGGGAGCGCGCCGGGGAACGCTCCGCGGCCGTGCGCATCGGCGCGGGGCTTGCCGGGAGCGGGCGTTTGGGCGAGGCCGCGATGGAGAGCGCGATGGACACCCTGGAAGGGTTCACGGCGGTGTGCGAGCAGCGGGGGCTTGAGGAGCACTCGATCGACGCGGTGGCAACGAGCGCGATCCGTGACGCCGAGAACGGCCAGGAGTTCCTCGAAGCGGTTCGCGGGCGCACGGGCCTGGAGGTTCGGGTGCTCAGTCGCGAGCAGGAGGCCCGCTATGGCTACCTGGCGGCGGTCAATTCGACCACGCTGAGCGACGGTTGCGTGCTGGACCTGGGTGGCGGTTCGCTGCAGCTCGTGCGGGTCGCGGGTCGCCTCGCGCGCGAGTCCGGCTCCTGGCGGATGGGCGCCGTGAGGATGACCGAGCGCTTCATGCTCGGCGACGGGCCCGCCAAGCGCGGTCAGCGCAAGGCGTTGCAAGCGCACGTCGCGCGCAAGCTGGAGCGCGCGCCTTGGCTTACAAGCACCGGACCTCGGCTGATCGGCCTCGGCGGCACCGTGCGCAACCTGGCAAGCGCGGCCGAGCGCGCAGCCGGGCTACCGGCCGAGGAGGTTCAGGGGTTTGTGATCGAGCGGCAGGCGCTGGACGAGCTGACCGAGCGCCTCGCCGCGCTCGCGCCCTGCGAGCGAGGTCGCGTGCCGGGGATCAAACCGGCGCGCGCGGACATCGTGTTGGCCGGGGCGATCGTTATCCAGGGAGTGATGGACGCGGGCGACTTCGACACACTCGAGGTGACGGGAGCCGGTTTGCGAGAGGGCATCTTCTTCGAGCGCCAGCTCGCGCGCCAGCAACTCGACGCGGTGATCGCCTCACCCGACGCGCGCGCGATGAAGCCCAACGCTCGCGCGGCCTGAAGGCTTGGCGACGGCGCCACCCGACAGCGAGCGCTCGCGCCCGGCGCAGTCGAACAGGACGATCTCGTAGGGCGACGGTTTGGGGCCGTGCCAGGCCTTGTAGGGCACCTGGGGGCAGGCTCGCAGGACGGCCTTGGTCGCGGCGTTGCCGCCGCGCGACGCGTAGGCGCCGCCGAGTGCCACGTAGCGGGCCCGTCCGCTCGCCACCAGTCGCGCCAGGCCGGGGCCGTCGAGGACGGGGTCGGTGCCGCTGTAGCCGGCGAGGGCGCCGGCGGGCAGGCCGAGCAGCATCATCGGCGCGGCTGTTGGCGCGGCGACGGTGAGCACCGCCCAGCTGGAGCCAGGATGGTGAGTGGCGACGTAGCGCATCAGGTCGCGATAGATCTGCATCGAGCGTTCGCTTGAGCCGTACACGCCGCTGCCGGTCGCCTGGTGGGGTCCGGCGGCGGGGAAGGTGCCCTCCACGCGCGCAAGCCAGGTCGTGCGTGCGTAGACCGCTGGCGCTACCAGCAGCACGCACACCAATGCGGCGACAGCGACGCCCGCGAGGCGGCGCACGAGGGTCGCGCACACCGCGAGCGCGGCGCCGGCGATCAGGAACGGGAGGATCCAGTGCATGTAGTCCTGGTAGTCGACGATCGCGATCTGCGCCGCCACGGTCGCCACCACCGCCAAGGGGAGCAGGATCAGTCGCCAGTCGCGCTCGCGCGCGAACCGGGCGAGGGCAACCGCGCCGGCGCCGACCATCGCGGCGACGCCAGGACCGAGCGCGGAGATGTAATAGGGATGGACGATCCCTTTGGAGAAGCTCAGGATCACGAGCTCCACCAGGAACCAGCCGCCGAACACGATCAGCGTCGCCAGGCGCGGATCGCGGCGCCTGGCAGCGTGCCCGCTCGGCTCGGCGCTCCCCGCCGCGGGCTGACCCGATCCGACGGTGCCGTGTGCCTCGGGGTCGCCGCCTCCCGCCGTGTCCGGCTCGCTCTCGATGTCCGCGTTCGCTCCGGCCGCAGCCGGGTAGCGCGCCAACAGCAGCGCGAACGCGAGCAGGCCGAACAGCGCGAACGGCAACATCCACGAGCCTTGATCGGCGAGGCGGCCTTCGAACAGGCGCAGCGGCCCGGTGGCGCCGCCAAAGGAGATCGGGTCGCGCAGGCGGCCGTTGGGCAGCGTCGGCGAGAGTTTTGCGGTGTGCAAGATCGCCGCGGCGGTTGGGTGTAGCGGCGAGGAGTGGCCTGGCGCCGCCGGGACCATGCCGCCGGGCAGCGCGTGCACGTCGCCGGGCCCGCCCTGCTCGCCTTCGACGCGGCCGAAGCCGTTGTAGCTGAAGGTGAGGCCGAGCTCGGTGTTGTTGGTGGAGCTGCCCACGTAGGGGCGCTGTGAAGCAGGGGTCAGTTCGACGGCGGCGATCCAGGCGAACGAGCAGACCAACATCGCGAGCGCCGCCACGCCGAGCATTCCCATGCGCCGGCGCCAGGAGCCGGGCGCGCACGCGAAGTAGGCGAGGGCGATCCCAGGCACGATTAGATAGGCCGCCAAGGTCTTGGTGTTGAAGGCCAAGCCGACCAGGACAGAGCAAGCGATCAGCCAGCGCCAACGGCCGTCTTCGATCGCCCTCAAAGCGGCGCCGCAGGCGAGGATCATGAGGAAGATCAGCAGAGGATCGACGCCGTTGTCGCGCGCCACCGCCACGAACGAGGGAAATACGGCAAGCGCCAAGGCCGAGGCCAAGCCGGCGGCCGGCCCGAGCCGCCGCGCGATCACGCGATAGAGCAACGCAACGGCGAGCGTCGAGATGATCGCCTCGGGCAGAAGCAGGCTGAGCGGGCCGAAGCCGAACGCCTGAGCGCTGGCCGCCTGAAACCACACACCGAGCGGGGGCTTGTCGATCGTGACGAGCCCGGCGGGGTCGAAGGACACGAAGAAGAAGTTGTGCCAGGACTTCAACATCGACTGCACGCCCGCCGAGTAGAACGTGTTGGCGTACCCATTCTGGGCCAAACGGTGCGTGTTCAAGATCGCCGACAGCGCGAGAATCGCACCGAGCGCGGCGTAGCGCGGCATAGCGCGTGAGAGCGCCACACCCGAGGGCAGGGTCCCTGGCTTGGCCCACGCGGAGGTTGCTTTATCGGCGATCGAGGCGCGTTCGAGCGGCTCTGTCTCAGAGCGAGGAGCGGCGGCGGTTGTGCGATTGGTGGCGCTCATGAGAACCATGGTGCTCGCCGGCGAGAATCGGCGGGACCGTCCACAAGCAAACCGCAAAACCGTGCTAAGGGAGCGTTAAGCACTGCTATGCGTGCTTCAACCGAGCAACCCGGCCAGCAAGCGTTCGAGGTCGCCTTCGTCGTTCCACGCCCCGACGGAGGCGCGCAGGCGCGGCTGGTTGGGGATGTCGCGCAGGACGATGCCCCGCTCGGCGAGCCGGCCACGCTCGGCGACGGGATCGGGGCTGGAGAAGGACACGAGCGTGCTGGCCCCGCGCGGGGAGACCTCGCGACCGGCGCCTTCGAGCTCCTCGGCGAAGCGCTCGGCCAGTTCGATCGCGCGCTCGTGCACGGCTGCCCAACCGACCCGCTCGAGCGTCTCGACCGCGGCCAGCGCCGTGGCGAGCGCCTCGGCGGAGAGCGCGAAGGTGTCAAAGCGCCGGGCGTCCTCGTGCAGGCGCGCGTCGAGACCGGCGCCGGGATCGAGCAGCGTGCCGTAGCCGCGGCGAGTGACCTTCAGGCGCTCGCGCAGGGCCGGCGTGAGGTAGAGCATCCCGAGCCCGTCAGGGCCGCACAGCCACTTCTGCCCGGCGCCCGCATAGGCGGCGCAGCCGAGCTCGGCCACGTCGACGGGCACCGCGCCGACGCCTTGGGCGCCGTCGAGCAGGACGGGCACATCGAGCCGGCCGAGCTCGCGTGGAGCGACTCGTCCGGTCATCCAGCTGACGTGCGAGCAGGCAATCAGGCGCGTGTTGTCTCCGACCGCCTCGGCGACCTGCTCGAAGGGGGCGGTCCTGATTGTGACCCCGTACAGGTCGCGCGCCGCGGTGAGCGCGCCGAGCAGGCCGGGGTGCTCCTCGTCGCTTGTCAGGATCTCCTCGCCGGAGCGCAGGTCGAGGCCGTCGATGACGGCGGCCAGGCCCTCGCTCGTGCACGTGGTGAGTGCCACTTCGGCGGGTTCGCAGGCGAGCGCGCGGGCGTAGGCGCCGCGCAGCAGCTCGGCCAGCTCGTGGCGCCGTTCGAAGTGCGTTGCCGCTCGACCTCGCAAGGCCTCGCCGCGGAGCTCCTCGGCGCCCGCCTGCGCGGCGGCCGCCGGCAGGGGGCCGTCGGTGCCCGCGTTCAGGTAGGCGAGCTCTTCGAAGACGGGAAAGGCGTCGCGTAGTGCGTCGATGTTCACAGGCATGGCAGGATAGGGATCGAGATGGCGGACGCGCACCAGCAGATGCCCCTGTGGACGCCGTCCGTAGAGATGGTCAAGGGCGCTCGCATGAGCGACTTCATGCGCTGGGAGCGCGATCGTCGTGGGCGCGACTTCGCCGACTACGGCGAGCTGTGGCGCTGGTCGGTGGAGGAGATCGAGCAGTTCTGGGGTGACATCTGGGAGTACTGCGGCGTGCGCGCCTCGGCGCCCTATGAGCGGGTGCTCGCCTCGCGCACGATGCCCGGCGCGAAATGGTTCGAGGGCGCGCGGCTGAACTACGCGGAGAACCTGCTCGAGCGCGAGCGCGATCGCGCCGAGACGGCGATCTTGCACGCCTCGGAGCTGCGCCCGCTGCAGGAGATCGCTTGGGGTGAGCTGAGCGAGCGGGTGGCGGCGCTGGCCGCGGGTCTGCGCTCGCTGGGGGTGGGGCGCGGCGATCGCGTGGCGGCCTACATGCCGAATATCCCCGAGACCTTGATCGCGTTTTTGGCGAGCGCGAGCATCGGGGCGATCTGGTCGTGTGCGGCGCCTGAGTTCGGGGCTCGCAGCGTGGTCGATCGCTTCGCCCAGATCGAGCCGAAGGTGCTGTTCGTGATCGACGGCTATCGCCACGGGGGCAAGGACTTCGACCGCGGCGAGGCGCTCCGCACGATCCTCTCAGGGTTGCCCACGGTCGAGCACGGCGTGATGCTGCCCTATCTGGATGGCGAGGCGAGCGCAGAGGAGTTGCCGGGTGGGCTCTCCTGGAGCGAAGTCGCCGAGCGTGGCGCCGGAGCGCGTCCCGACTACGAGCAGGTGCCGTTCGACCATCCGCTGTGGGTGCTCTATTCCTCGGGCACGACCGGCCTGCCCAAGGCGATCGTGCACGGGCATGGCGGCATGTTGGTGGAGCAGATAAAGAAGAGCCAATTGCACCTCGATCTGCGCTCCGGCGACCGCATGTTCTGGTTCACGACGACCGGCTGGATGATGTGGAACTTCCTCGTCGGCTGCCTGTTCGCAGACGCGGCGATCGTGCTGTTCGACGGCAGCCCCGGCCACCCGGACCTGGGCGCGCTGTGGCGCTTGGTGGAGCAGGCGGAGATCACCTGCATGGGTGTGAGCGCCGGCTTTCTGGCGAGCTGCGAGAAGGCCGGCGTGGAGCCCTCCCGCGACCATGACCTGCGATCGCTGCGCGGCATCGGCTCGACCGGCTCGCCGCTGGCGCCCGAGGGCTTTCGCTGGGTCTACGAGCACGTCGGACCCCACATCTGGCTGTTCTCGACCAGTGGGGGCACCGACGTGTGCACGGCATTCGTGGGCGGCTGTCCCCTGCTGCCCGTGTATGAGGGTGAGATCCAGGCGCGCGCGCTCGGCTGCGCGGTGGAGGCGTGGGACGAAGGTGGACGCTCGCTCAGCGACGAACTCGGCGAGCTGGTCTTGACCGAGCCGCTGCCCTCGATGCCGCTCTTCCTGTGGGGCGACGAGAACGGGGAGCGGCTGCGCGAGAGCTACTTCGACATGTACCCGGGGATCTGGCGACACGGGGATTGGATCCGCATCACCCCTCGTGGCGGCGCTGTCATCTATGGGCGCTCGGACTCGACGATCAACCGCCAGGGCGTGCGCATGGGCACGAGCGAGATCTACCGGGCGACGTCGGCGATCGATGAGGTCACGGACGCGCTTGTCGTGGACATCCCGAGCACGCGTGGCTCGGCGCCGCGCGTGTCCGCGGAGGGGCCGGGCGGCGAGGAGTTGTGGATGATCCTGTTCGTGGTGCTGCGCGAGGGGCTTCGCCTGGACGCGGAACTCGAGGTGAGGATCAAGCAGCGCATCCGCGAGGACTGCTCGCCGCGTCATGTGCCCAACCAGATATTGCAGATCGACGAGGTGCCGCGCACCCTTTCGGGGAAGGTCTTGGAGGTGCCGGT
Organism: uncultured Solirubrobacterales bacterium; assembly: GCA_963753145.1. Classification (GTDB taxonomy): domain Bacteria; phylum Actinomycetota; class Thermoleophilia; order Solirubrobacterales; family Solirubrobacteraceae; genus Palsa-744. Next base: position 800,013 of record CAVWAX010000001.1, on the reverse strand, counting down.
CAAGCGCATCCTGATGGGAGCGGTCCCGAGCGAGGCGGCGAGCGTCGAGTCGCTTGCCAACCCGCACTCGCTCGACTATTTCGTCGATTTGGCCACTCAGTTGGAAACCACGTAAAGGAGTGTGGGGCGCGGCCGTCGAACAAATGCGCCGTGAGACGACTAGCTACCCCACCCGAGAAGCCGTCTGTGGCCGGCGCCGGCTCCCGCAAGGGCGCACCCCACAACACAGGCCAAGCCGAGCACCAGAGTCTTTCGCTCTACATCCAGTCCCGCTTCGACGAGTGCTCGCGCTCGCAGAAGGATGTCGCCCAATACATCGTCGACCATCTCGACGAGGCTGCCTTCCAGACCGCGGAGGAGCTCGCGCGCAGGGCCAACACTTCGAGCTCGACCGTGGTGCGCTTCTCCCAAGCGCTCGGCTTCGAGGGCTTCCCCGAGCTACAGGCGGCGGCCCGCGAAGAGTATCGGCGGGTGCACGCCCAACCGGCGCCCACGGGCACGGGCGGGGACCCCTCGGCGCCGCTGTTCTCGCTCGACCAGAACGAGTTCGAGACGGCGTTGGCCGCCGATCACCTGAACGTGGAGGAGACCGCTCGCAAGGTCTCAAGGCCCGCGGTCGAGGAACTGACAGACGCGATCGTCAGCGCCGAGAAGGTGCTCGTGGCGGGCACGGACCAGATGGCTTTCTTTGCCAGCTACCTGAGGCACCTGTTGATGTTGTTGGACCTGCGCGTCGATGTGGTCGCCAGCCCCTCCCAGGAGGCGCTCAGCCGACTCGGCAGGATCGACTCGACGACGCTCGTGATCGGACTCTCCGCGGGCCGTCCCCATCCGTTGGTGGTGCGCGCGATGAAGCTCGCCCGCCACCGCAAGGCACGCACGGCGGCGGTCACCGACGCGACCCTCTCCGAGGTGGCCAAGCTCGCGCAGATCAAGCTCTACTACTCCTCGAACAGCCCGGCCTACGTGCGCTCGCACACGGCTTTGCTCAGCTTGATCCAGGCGCTTGCCTACGGTGTCTACGCGAAGGACACCGCCCAGTACGACGATCGCATCAAGGCTTTCCGGCTCAAGTAGTCGTCCTCTTCATTTCCATTTCAGGAAGACAGGGCCGCATGCGGCCCTGTCCGGGGAGGTGCATGCACCTCCCCGCCGACCGGCGCATGCGCCGGTCGGTAGCTCATAAGCGCATGACGGATGGGCGACCGCTTCATGTGCCGGCGCGGATAAGATCATGTACATGCGCGACGAAGCCACATTCACAGTCAAGAGCGGCCTGGCCGAGATGCTCAAGGGCGGGGTCATCATGGACGTCGTCACCCCCGAGCAGGCCAAGGTCGCCGAGGACGCGGGCGCCGCGGCCGTCATGGCCTTGGAGCGGGTGCCCGCCGACATCAGGCGCGACGGGGGAGTCGCGCGCATGTCCGACCCAGAGATGATCTCGGGCATCCAGGAGGCCGTCACGATCCCGGTGATGGCCAAGGCGCGGATCGGCCACTTCGTCGAGGCTCAGGTCTTGGAGGCGTTGGAGGTCGACTACATCGACGAGTCCGAGGTCCTGACGCCTGCGGACGAGTCCAACCACATCGACAAGTGGGCCTTCAAGGTGCCCTTCGTGTGCGGCGCCACCAACCTGGGCGAGGCCCTGCGGCGGATCGGGGAGGGAGCCGCCATGATTCGCTCCAAGGGCGAGGCCGGCACCGGCGACATCGTGGAGGCTGTGCGCCACATGCGCGGCATAACCGGCGAGATCCGTCGCCTGGGCGCCTTGCAGGAGAGCGAGCTGGCTAGCGCCGCCAAGCAGCACGCCGCTCCGCTCGACTTGGTCCGCTCGGTCGCCGCCGCCGGACGCCTGCCTGTAGTCCTGTTCTGCGCGGGTGGCATCGCCACGCCCGCCGACGCCGCTCTGATGATGGCTCTTGGCGCCGAAGGCGTGTTCGTGGGCTCGGGAATCTTCAAGTCCGAGGACCCTCCCGCGCGCGCAAGGGCCATCGTCGAGGCGACAACCCACTGGCAAGACCCCGAGCGCGTCGCCGCCGCCTCGCGGGGCCTCGGACCGGCGATGGTGAGCCTGGAGAGCTCCAAGCTCGCCGACGAGCAACTCCTCGCTCAAAGAGGTTGGTAACAGCGCCTCTGATTGGGGTGCTCGCCCTGCAGGGCGACTTCGAGGCGCATCGGCGTGTCTTGGAAGATCTGGACGCGCGAGTGCGCGAGGTTCGGGTGCCTGCGGACCTCGAGGGACTGGAAGGACTCGTAATCCCGGGAGGGGAGTCCACCACGATGACTTTGGGGATCGAGCGCGAGGGCCTGGCCGAGCCCCTACGTCGTCTGGCGGGCGCCGGCGCTGCGCATGGCGTGCCTGTGCTCGGATCGTGCGCGGGGCTGATCATGCTCGACCGTGAGCACCTTGCGATCATGGACATCCGCGCCGAGCGCAACGCGTTCGGGCGCCAGCTGCGCTCCTTCGAGGCCGACCTGGATGTAAAGGGTCTGAGCGGCGGGCCGCTCAGGGGAGTCTTCATCCGCGCGCCTTGGATCGCCGAGCACGGTCCCGACGTGGAGGTCCTCGCGCAAGTCGACGGGCACCCCGTCGCGGCGCGCCAAGGACGCCTCACGGCAGTGGCCTTCCACACCGAGCTTGGCTCCGACGCGCGCCTTCACCGACTGTTCTTGGACGACGTCGCGGCGAGCTCGGGCTCCGATGAGAGCGTCGCCTCGGCCGCTTGAGGCGCGAGCGCCAGCTGCGGCTCGCCGAGCACCTCGAGCACGCGGCCCAGCGCATCGTGGATCTCGCCGGCCAGCAGCCCCTCGTCGTCGAGGCGCTCGGCTTCGCTCCAGTCCCACGATCGCGACACGTGGATCGTCGGGCGCAGGTGCGCGAAGCGTCGCCCCAAGGCGTGCAGGAACGGATCGAGCCGCTCGCGATCCTGCTCTGAGGCGTAGCCGCGCTCGAGCAGCCACGGCCACAGCTCGGGCAGGATGTGGTTGCGGTGGTGGGCGCCCACCTTCTTCCAGTCCTCGCCCTGCCAGCGCCGCGCGTATTCGTCGGGATCCAGCTCACACGTCAAATACAGGCGCGTGCGCACCGGCGCGTTGCGAAACCCAAGCAGCGGCTGGGGGCGCACCTGCCAGCCATCCTCCTCGAGCAGCTCGCACAGCCGCTCGGCGCGCCCGGCGGCATACAGCGCTTCGGCCTGCGGCTTGAGCTCGGCCGGCCACAGATGCAGGATCAGCCGCTCGCCGCCCTGCTCGCGGTCGCTGAGCGGCCCGCTGCGCACGCTCGCGCCGTTCTGGACCGAGCGCGCCTCCAGCGCCGCGCGCTGCAGCGTCTCCGCGCCTAGTGAAGTGTCCAGGCGCACGTGCACGAGCCCGGCACGCTCGGTCGTGACCCCGCTCGCTTCGCTGAGCAGCGAGCGCAACCGCCACTTGCGCCTGACCGGATCGGTGCCGACGCGGCGCAACGTGCCGTAGGGAAGCAGCTCGCCGAAGTCCTGGTGGGCGTAGGAGAGCACGTCGCCGACGATCGCCTTCTCGGCGGGCGCGAGCACGTCGAGCTCGACCAGTCGCCACCACGCCTCCAGCAGATCGTGCCAGCGCAATACCTGCGTGCGCCGCTGGGCAAAGCGGGTGCCGCCGAGGTTCAGCTCTGCCACGCGCTTGCCGTCGCGGCGCGCCCAGCGCCTGCAAACCTTGCTCTCCAGCACGACCACAAGCTCGGGGTCGAAGCGAAGCACCCCGTCGAAGCGCTGGCCGCGGTCGATCTCGGTGATCTCGGGCGAGACGTCCACCGGCTCGGTGTCGGGGGTCAAGAACACGCTCACCAGCCGCTCTCGCTCGACCTCGCCGCCACTTGCGTTTTCCTCGGAGGGATCGACCAGGTTGGTCGCCTGCATGTCAACCACGCAGTCGGGCAACCGGCTCTGCGAAGGCTCGCCGATCGCCTGCAGCAGAGCCTCGCGCGCCATCGGCACGAGTCGCAACACGATCATCGCCGCGCGCGTCAGCTGATCCTCGTGGCCGCGCCCCAGCTCGCGATAGGGCTCGAACACGTTCAGGTGCGGATTGGATGTGGCGCTCTCCACGACCCCTCCTCCCGGGCCAACAGTCATGGAGTTTATTGTACTCTACTGTTTCAAGTGGCTTCGAAGCTCGTCACGCCGCCCGCCTCGCGCTCGCGCACGCGGGCTTCGTCGATCAGCAGATCCACGTGCCCGAGCACCTCCGAGAGCGTCAAGAAAGCCTGCGTCACGGCCACATTGCCCCACATCGCCTGAGCCAGCTCATAGGCGTTGCGCGGCTGCTCGGCGATCAGCTTATGGAGCCGGTTGGCGCGGCGCTCGTGCATCCTCATCCGCTCGTCGATCAGCCCGCGATGATCCTCGACCGGATCGCCGTGCCCCGCGTAAACGACGTCGAGCTCCATCGCGCGCGTCTTGCGCAGCGAGTCCATGTAGATCATGAGCGCCTTCGGGCGCTCCGGCGCGTCGCGCCGCGAGCGAACCCCGGCCTCGCTGCCCTCACCGCCGTCCGGCAGCGGCTCCAAAGGGCGTGCGATCAGCGGGTTGGAGGAGATGTGCTTGATCAAATGGTCGCCTCCGAACAGCTCGCCGGCGGCTTCGTCGAAGAACACCGTGTCCGACGGGGAGTGCCCCGGGCGATAGAGCACCCGCCAGCTGCGCTCCGCGAACTGGAGCGAGTCGCCCTCGGCCAACGGCCTATTGACTTGCGCGGCGGCGCCCCACCCGCGGAAGCTGGCCGACACCGCCCTCAGCGCGTGTACGACGTCCTCGGGGATGCCGTTGCGCAACATGATCTCCACCGAGAACTCGTCGCCCGCCTCCATCTCCCGCTTGTAATTGGAGAGCCAGGGCGCGAGCTTCTCCAGTGCGCACACCTCGGCGCCCGAGCGCTTGGCGAGGATGTCCACGAGCCCGATGTGATCGATGTGCTGGTGGGTGACAACGATCCGCTCCAACTCCTCGACCCTGCGCCCGTGCTCGCCGAGCGCCGCTTCGAGCGCGGTCAGCGACGTGCCCGAGTTGGGCCCCGCGTCGAGCAGCGTGAGCGGTTCGTCCTCGATCAGATAGCAGTTGACGCGACCCACCGCAAACGGCGTCGGGATCGCCAGGCAGTGGACACCCCGCGCACGCGAGCGCGGCGTGGAGGCGGAGCTCACGACCGGGCTTGGGCGTCCGAGCGGATCAGCTCGAGCACCTCGTCGCGAGCCTCTTGCATGTGCTCGCGCGAGCGCAGCGACTCCAAGCACAGCCTCAGCAGTGGCTCGGTGTTGGACGGGCGCACGTTGAAGTGCCAGTCCTCATAGTCGATCGACACGCCGTCGAGCCAATCCTGCGTGGCGTCGGCGTAGCGCTCGGAGATCTCCCTCATCTTGGCGTCCTGGTCTGAGACCTCGGAGTTGATCTCACCGGAGATGAAATACCGCTCGCGATAGGGCGCGAGCAGCTCCGAGAGCCGCTTGCCCTGCTTGGAGAGCTGCTCGAGGATCAGCAGAGCCGGAATCGTGCCCGAGTCCGCGCAGTAGAAGTCCCTGAAGTAGTAGTGCCCCGAGACCTCGCCGCCGAACAGCGAGCCCTCCTTGCGCATCCTCGTCTTGAAGAAGGCGTGGCCCACTCTGTTGATGTGTGCCGTGCCGCCCGCACGCTTGACCGTGTCTGGCACGGCCCAGCTGGCTCGCACGTCATACAGGATGGCTGAGCCTGGGTTCTTGCCCAGCAGCGACTGCGCCAAGAGTGCCGTCAGGAAGTCGCCGTCCACGAACTCGCCGGTATCGTCGATGAAGAAGCAGCGGTCCGCGTCGCCGTCCCAGGCGATCCCCAGGTCGGCGCCACTCTCGCGCACCTTCTCGATGATGAACGTCCTGTTCTCCGGCAGCAGCGGATTGGGCTCGTGGTCGGGGAAGTTGCCGTCGGGCGTCCAATAGGTCTCGATCAACTCGAGCCCCAGGCGCTCGAGGATCGGCCCGACCATCGGTCCGGCCATCCCGTTGCCACCGTCCACCACGACCTTGAGCGGCCTGATCGCCGCGGGGTCGATCATCGCCAGCGCCGCGGCCTGGAACTCCTCGTAGACATCGACCTCCTGCAGCGTGCCGAGCGGCAAATCGCCGCCGCTCGGGCCCTCGGGCGCCTCAAACCCGGCTTCGACGGCGCGGCGGATGTCCTGGATGCCCTCGTCCCCCGACAACGCGATCGCGCCTTCGCGCACGAGCTTGGCGCCCGTGTATGCCTTGGGGTTGTGCGAGGCGGTGCACATCAGCCCGCCGTCCAGCTCGCGCGAGCCGACCAGGTAATAGAGCATCTCGGTGCCGACCTGGCCCGCGTCGAGCACATGAGCGCCCTCCATCAGGATCCCCTCGCGATAGCGCGCCGCGAGCTCGGGTGCGGTGAGTCGCATGTCGCGACCCAAGCCGACCTTCAACTCGGTGGTGGGCTTGCCCGAGAGCGCACTCAGTACGCGCGCGAAGCCGCGGCCGATCGCCAAAGCGACCTCGCCGTCGATCTGCTCGCCGTACAGGCCCCTGATGTCATACGCCTTGAAGATGCCCGGGTCGATGTTCATGAGGCGCCCATCCTAGTCGTGGATCGGCCCACAGGTCGCCGCGCGGGTCGGGGCCCCACTATCCTCTCCGCCATGTCCGGACATTCCAAGTGGGCCTCGATCAAGCACAAGAAGGCGATCGTCGACTCTCGTCGCGGCCAGCAGTTCACGAAGCTCGCGCGAGCGGTGACCGTCGCCGCGCGCGACGGCGGCGGCGACCCCACCGGCAACGCGCCCTTGGCTTTGGCGATCGCCAAGGCCAAGGCGGCCTCGATGCCCAAGGACAACATCGAGCGCGCGATCGCCAAAGGCACGGGGGAGGGCGGCGAGGCCGACGCGATCGAGACGGTCCTGTATGAGGGATACGGGCCGGGCGGCGTCGCGGTTCTCGTTGAGGCGCTGACCGACAACCGCAACCGCACCGGCGCCGATGTGAGGCACGCGTTCTCCAAGCACGGCGGCAACCTCGGCGAGCCCGGCTCGGTGGCCTACCTGTTCGAGAAGCAGGGCGCGATCGCCGTTGACGCCGACGCCTATTCCGAGGACGATTTGATGCCTGCCGTGGAGGCTGGGGCGCAGGACATCTCGATCGACGAGAACGTGTTCGAGGTGATCACCCAGCTCGCCGACTTCACTGCGGTGCGCGAAGCGATGGAAGCCGCCGGCATCGAGATCCAAAGCGCCGAGCTCGCCTACAGGCCAAAGAGCCTGGTGCCGATCGACGAGTCTCAGACGGTGCGCTTGATGAAGCTGATCGAGGTGCTCGACGAGCTCGACGACGTCGACGAGGTCTACGCCAACTTCGACGCCCCCGCCGAGGTGCTCGAGCGCGTCGCCGGATGAGCCGCTCCCGCTCCTGCAGCGGACCCTCATGACAGGCACCTCCGGCCGGCCGCCGGTGGCGATCCTCTGCGGTGGGCGCGGCACGCGTCTGCGCGTGCAGGGCAGCGCCGCCGAAGGCGGTGCTCAGGAGATCCCCAAGCCCCTGGTGGAGATCGGCGGCCTGCCGATCGTCTGGCACGTGATCCAGCTCTATGCGGTGCACGGCTTCACACGGTTCCTGCTCGCGACCGGCTACAAGGGCGAGCTGATCGAGCGCTTCGCCGCCCAAACGCGCTGGCCGCAGGGCGTCGAGGTGCGCTGTGTGGACACCGGACTCGATACGCCGACCGGGGGGCGCCTGAAGCTGCTCGAGGAGCACCTGGCGGGAGGGCGCTTCTGCGCTACCTACGCCGACGGCGTCGCGCGCCTGGATCTGACTCGTCTGCTGGAGTTCCATGCCGGCCACGGGGCGCTCGCGACGATGACGGTGGTGCGTCCGCGCCTGCAGTTCGGCGTCACCGAGCTCGAGCCCGACGGTGCACGGGTGCTTGCCTTTCACGAGAAGCCCCGCTCCGAGCACTGGATCAACGGAGGCTTCTTCTGCTTTGAGCCCGGCGTGCTCGAGCATGTGGAGCGCGACAGCGTGCTCGAGCGCGAGCCCTTGGAGCGCCTGGCCGAGCTCCGCGAGTTGCGGGCGCACCGTCACGAGGACTTCTGGGAGTGCATGGACACCTACAAGGACGCCGTCGCCCTCAACGACCTGTGGGATTCGGGCGCGGCGCCTTGGCGTCTGTGGTCCGGCTGAGGGTGCCCCGCGCGCGCGGGGGGTGTTGGGGGCTGTGACTGTCCGTTTTGGGGTGCCCTACGCGCGCGGGGGGTGTTGGGCTGTGCCTTTCCGCTCCGGGACGCCCAGCCGGATAGGGGCAGGCGTCCGGGCCTGCACGCAGAATCCTTCAAGCGATGATCGTTCTAGGCATAGACCCGGGGCTCGCCAACACCGGCTACGGCGTGGTCCAGCGCGCGAGCGGTCGCTTCGCGGCGCTCGACGGCGGCGTGATCGAGACTCGCGCGGGGCTTGCAATCGAGCACCGGCTCGCTCAGATCGCCGAGCGAGTGCGAGCGATCCTGGGCGAATACGAGTGCGAGGCGGTCGCGATCGAGGAGCTCTACTTCGGCCAGAACGTGCGCAGCGCCTTCGCGGTCGGGCACGCGCGGGGCGTGACGATGCTGATAGCCGGTGAGCACGGCCTCCCGTGCTTCTCCTACACCCCCCAGAAGATCAAGTCCTCGGTGTGTGGGCACGGGCGCGCAGACAAGGACCAGGTCGCGCGCATGGTCCAGAGTTTGCTCGCGCTGGAGCGTGTGCCCGCAAGCGAGCACGCCTCCGACGCGCTCGCCGTGGCTCTGTGTCACCTCAACGGCGCCCCCTTGGCCGACGCGCTCGCCAAGGCCACTCTGACCGCCGGAGCCCCGGCGTGATCGCGCTCGTACGAGGCGAGGTCGCGATCCGCCGGGCCGATCACGTGATCGTGCTGTGCGCCGGGGTCGGCTATCGCATGGCTGTCTCCAGCGAGACGCTGCGCCACGTGCCGCCCGTCGGCGAGCAGACGACGCTGCACACGCACCTGGTCGTGCGCGACGACGCCTTGCTCCTGCATGGCTTTCACTCAGAGCAGGAGCGCGACCTGTTCCTGATGCTCCTCTCGGTGCAGGCAGTCGGCCCGAAGGTGGCGCTTGCCGTGCTCTCGAGCGGCCCGCCGCGCGAGCTGCTCGGCTCGATCGCGGCCGCCGACAGCGCTCGCTTTCAGGCGGTGCCGGGAATCGGCAAGCGCACCGCCGAGCGCATCATCGTCGAGTTGCGCGAGAAGGTGGCGCCAGATATCGAGCTGCCCGGCCCAGGAGCGCCGTCCACCGGCTCGAACGCGCGAGCGCTCGCCCAGGAGGGGCTCGTGGCGCTCGGCTACAGCGCGCCGGAGAGCGAGCGACTTCTGCGCGATCTGGAGGGCGAGAGCCCCGAGGAGTTGATCGCCGGCGCTCTGCGAAGCGCGCGCAAGGCGGCGTGAGGCGAGCGGATAGATGACCCAGGCCGAACAGATACGAACGCCGCCGGAGCGCATCCAGACGCCCTACCTCACCTCCGAGGACGAGCTCGACCGCTCGCTACGCCCACGCGCGCTGGACGAGTTCGTCGGCCAGCCGATCTTGCGCGAGCAACTCGCGGTCGCGATCGAGGCGGCGGCGGCGCGCGGCGAGGCGCTCGACCATCTGCTGCTCTCCGGACCGCCGGGCCTCGGCAAGACATCGCTTGCCCAGATCGTCGCCTCAGAGCTCGAGGTCCCGTTCGTGCAAACGGCCGGGCCGGCCTTGGAGCGCAAGGGAGACATCGCGGCGTTTCTGACTGCCCTTGAGCCGCGCAGCGTGTTCTTCGTCGATGAGATCCACCGACTGCCGCGCACGTTGGAGGAGACGTTCTATCCGGCGATGGAGGACCGGCGCCTGCCGATCACCGTCGGCCAGGGGGCGGGCGCGCGAGTGGTCACGCTCGAGCTGCCCCAGTTCACGTTGGTCGGTGCGACCACCCGGGCCGGGCTGCTGACGACGCCGCTGCGAGACCGCTTCGGCATCCAGGCGCGCTTGGAGCACTACGCCGTGGAGGAGCTCTCGGAGATCGTGGTCCGCTCCGCGGAGATCCTGCAGATCTCGATCGACCCCGAAGGAGCCCGCGCGATCGCCGCTCGCAGCCGCGGCACGCCGCGCGTGGCCAACCGCCTGCTCAAGCGCGCGCGCGACTACGCCGAGGTGCGCGGCGACGGGGTCGTCAGCGCCGAGACAGCCGCCGGGGCGCTGCGCTTGCTGGAGGTCGACGAGCGCGGCTTGGACCGCCTGGACAGGGACATCCTCAAGGCGATATGCCTGAAGTTCGGCGGCGGCCCTGTCGGGCTCTCGACGCTCGCGATCGCGGTCGGCGAGGAGCGCGACACGATCGAGGACGTGTATGAGCCCTACCTGCTGCAACAGGGCCTGCTCAAGCGCACCGCGCGCGGTAGGACAGCGACCATCTCGGCCTTCGAGCACCTGCAGATCGAGCCGCCCGCGGAGGCCTCGGGACCCAGCGGACTGTTCTGAGCCGGCGCTCGAGATCCCGTCAGAGGGACGCTCGCATCTCGTTTACACGCCGATAAGCCGGCTTCCCTACTCTGTGGAGAGACATGGCCCATCCCTTCATCTGCCCCAACTGCGGGCACCGCACCCGAGAGATCGACCGCAACATCGGCTTCACGCGCCAACCCAAGGGCTGTGAGAAGTGCGGCTTTGCCTTCCTGTTCGAGTTGCTCGACGATTACTACCCGGCGCCCGACGCCGCGTTCTTCGTGTGCGACGGCGAGGGCCGCGTGATCGGTTGCGGGCGCAACTCGTTCGCGTTCACCGGACTGGAGGAGGAGGAAGTGATCGGCCAGCGCGTCGAGCAGGTCCTCGGCCTGAGCTTCCAAAACGGCGACGATCCCGTCGAAACGGTGCTCGAGTGGGGGGTGCGCGCGCTTGACGTGCCAGTCCAGGTGAGCGGCGAGCGCGACGTGGACGCGGGCGCCAAGGCCGACATGTTCCCGGCATACGACGATGACGGTGGGCTCTTGCTCGTGCTCACCCCGGACAAGTAGTCTCACAAGCCATGGGCAGTCGCCGCCGAAACGCACTCGTACTGTTGATCGTCGCCGGGCTGGTGGCTGCCTCGCTGGCGGTCATCGCTACGAAGCCGACCCGCCTCGGGCTCGATCTGAAGGGCGGCGTGCAGCTGATCTACCAGGGCCGCGCCACCGCTGAAGCGAAGGTCGACACCGAATCGCTGAACCGCGCGATCGACATCATGCGCAAGCGCGTCGATCAGCTCGGCGTGGCCCAGCCGGAAATCCAGCGCACCGGCTCAAGCGAAATCGACGTGGCCCTGCCGGACGTCAGCAACGCGGCGCGCGCCCAGCAGCAGGTCGGAAAGACCGCCCAGCTGTTCTTCTATGACTGGGAGCCCAACGTGGTCGGCCCCAACGGCAAGACGCCGCAGGGCCTCGAACCGAAGGTGACCGGCGGCCCCTCGCCGGCGCAGGCCGAAACCGGGGTCCCCGAGTACGAAGCGGTGCAGCGCGCGATCAAGCGCCCGGCGATCATCCGCAAAAACGACACGACCTACGAGCAGGGCTGCACGCCCGCGCAGGTCAACGGGTGCATCTACGGGCAGTGGTACCTGCTCGACGAAACCCACAAAAAGGTCCTCAAAGGACCCGAGGACACCGAACAGGACCTCTACGCCGACGGCTACAAAGTCCCCAAGGGCGTCAAGGCCAAGGCGGTACGCGTCAATCCCGGCACGGTGCTCGCCCAGGCACAGCCGGTCACCGGCAAGGAAGGCAAAGTCACCCAGCCCTCGCCGGAAAGCTATTACGTGCTCAACGACAACCCGGTGCTCAACGGCCAGGAAATCAAGAACCCCCGCCAGAGCTTTGACAACGGCGGCTCGGGCGCCCCGAACGTCACGTTCGAATTCGACTCGAAAGGCATCTCGACGTTCAAGCGCGTGACCCGTGAAATCGCCGAACGCGGCCAGCGCGAACAGCTGCCCGGCATCTCCAAAGAAGCGGCCCAGCAGCACTTCGCGGTCGTACTCGACAACCAGATCATCACCGCGCCCTTCATCAACTACACCGAAAACCCAGAAGGCATCGACCCGACCACCGGCTCCCAGATATCGGGCGGCTTCACGCTCACCTCCGCCCAGAACCTCGCCGACGAGCTCCAGTCCGGCGCGCTGCCGATCAAGCTCGAACTGATCTCCCAGTCCCAGGTGTCGGCGACGCTTGGCAAGACCGCGCTCAAACAGGGCCTCGTCGCGGGGCTGGTCGGCCTGCTAGTGGTGTGTCTGTTCCTGCTCGCCTTCTACCGCGTCCTGGGGGCGATCGCGGTGGGCGGTCTGATCATCTACGGGATCTACTTCTACGCGCTGATCAAGCTGATCCCGATCACCATGACACTGCCCGGGATCGCGGGCTTGATCCTCACGATCGGCATCGCGGCGGACGCCAACATCGTGATCTTCGAGCGCGTCAAGGAGGAGATCCGAGGGGGACGATCGATCGCGGCCGGGATCGCGACCGGCTACAAGCGCGGCTTCGCGGCGATCGTGGACGCAAACGTGGTGACCTTCATGACGGCGTTCATCCTGTTCGCGCTTGCGACCTCCGAAGTGCAGGGCTTCGCGTTCACGCTCGGCATCGGCACGCTCTTGACGCTGTTCACCGCGGTGCTCGCGACGCAGGCGGCGCTCGGGGCGATGGGGCGTTCGCGCGCGGTCTCCCACCCAGCGCTTCTGGGCGCGAGCAAGCGCAACCGCAAATGGACCTTCGACTTCATGGGCGCCTCGCGCTGGTTCTTCTCGCTGTCGGGCTGCATCCTCATGATCGGTGCGCTCGCGATCGGCGGCAGGGGCTTGAATCTCGGTATCGACTTCACATCCGGCACTCGCATCCAGACCGCGTTCGTCAAGCACGTCAGCGAGAGCCAGGTGCAGTCGGCCATCGCCGCAGCGGGCTACCCGAGCGCCGAGGTGCAGGGCTTCTCGAACAAGAGCATCGGCGGTCAGGGCTATCAGATCTCCCTAAAAAAGCTCAAGCCCGAAGAGGTCGTGAAAGTCAAGGAAGCGCTCGACAAGAAGTTCGGCTCTGGCCCAAGCTCGCCGGGTACCAAGAACTTCTCGAACACCTCGATCGGGCCTACATTCGGCCAGACGGTGGCGAAAAGCGCGATCATCGCGATCATCGCCTCGCTGCTGGTGATCTCCGCCTATATCGCGCTGCGATTCGAGTGGAAGTACGCCGTGCCGGTACTGATCGCCCTGATGCACGACCTCTTGATCACCTCGGGCGTGTACGCGCTGACCGGGCGTGAAGTGACCACTTCCACAGTAGCGGCGCTGCTGACGATCCTGGGGTATTCGATGTATGACACGATCATCGTGTTCGACCGCGTGCGCGAGAACGTTCCACGCATGCCGCGAGCGGCGTTCTCACAGATCGTCAACCGCTCGATGTCAGAGGTCCTGACCCGATCGCTGGCCACCAGCTTCTGCACGCTGCTGCCGGTCACCGCGATCCTGCTGTTCGGCGGCTCGACGCTCAAGGACTTCGCCTTCGCGATGATGGTCGGCATCGCCTCGGGCGCGTACTCCTCGATCTTCATCGCATCGCCTGTGCTCACGCACTGGAAGGAGCGCGAGGGCGTCTACCGCAACCGCCGCGCGCGGATCGTGCGCGATCTCGGCCACGTGCCGGCCTATGCGACGGCCATCGGCGACGCGCCGGTCGACGTGGAGCCGGCGGCCAAGCCCTCGCGCAAGCGCGGCCGCTCCGGCGCGACGCTCACCAGCGATGAGCCTGGCGAGCAGCTCTCCAAGGACGAATTCGACGAGCTGGTAGCCGAGATTGGCCCCGAGCTCGCCGAGCAGCAGCGGGTTGCGCGCGCCGGCGGGGCCAAGCGCGGTCGCGGCGCCCGCGCCGGCAAGCCGTCGGCCGCCCCAAGCGTCCCGGACGTCAAGACCAACGGTCAGGCCACGGTCCACGGCGCTGAGCAGCCCGGGCCCGCGCGCGACCCGGCGGCGGACCTGACGCCCGAGGATCTCGTGCTCAAGCAGGACTCCCCCCAGCGCCCCAAATCTCGCAGGCCGCGAAACCGCCGACACGGGAGGAGCCGCTGATGGGCATGCTTGGCTGGGTGATGATGGGCCTGTCGATCTGGCACTTCACGATCTTCCTGCCCGACCGCTTCTGGGGCGGGATCGTGGGGGCGTTCGTCGGATCGCTCGTCGGGGCGATCCTCTCGGGGCTGTTGATCTACTCGATCAAGAGCTCCTCCTTCGGCGTGCCAGGACTCAAAGCAACCGATATCGCCGTGGTTCTCTACGCGGTGCCGGGCGCTCTGTTGGGTATCGCCGCCGTCTACTTCGAGGGCGCCCGCCGCGAATCGGCGCCCGTCGAAGAACTGCGCGCCTGAACGCATCGTCATCCGTCTAGTCGGCACCGTAGTGTGCGGGGCGATGGTTCGCTTCGAGATCCCCACCTGCGACGACGCCGAGGTAGCGGTGCTGTGCGAGCGACTGGGCGTGAGCAACGCTCTCGCGCAAACGCTCGTCCGCCGCGGCTACGACGACCCCCTACGGGCGAGCGCTTTTCTGGCGGCCGACGAGCACCACGAGCTTGACGCCTTCGCCGGCCTGCGCGAGGCCGGCGAGGCGGTGCTCGAAAGCGCGCGCGCGGGACGCAGGATCACGATTCACGGCGACTACGACGTCGATGGCGTCTGCTCGACGGCGATCCTCGTACGCGCGCTGCGCACGCTGGGCGCGAACGTCGATTGGTTTCTGCCCGACCGCGCCGAGGGCTACGGCCTGAGCGAGGCCACCGTCAGGCGATTGGCCGAGCGCGGCACACAGCTGCTGATCACCGTCGATTGTGGGATCACCGCGATCGAGCAGGTCGCTTTGGCTCGTTCGCTTGGCATCGAGACGATCGTCAGCGATCACCATCTGCCGCGCGCTGACGGCGCGTTGCCGGACGCCGCGATCGTGCACCCCGCGCTGTGTGGCTACCCCTGCCCGGATCTATGCGCGGCGGCCGTGGCTCACAAGCTTGCCCATGCGGTTCTGCGGGCCGCCGGGCACGACGAGGGCCGGCTCGAGCGCGATCTCGATCTGGTCGCCCTGGCGACGATCGCCGACGTGGTGCCGCTGCTCGGCGAGAACCGCAGCCTCGCGCGCGCCGGCCTTCGAGCGCTCGCCAGTACGACCAAGCCGGGCTTGCGCGCGCTGATGGCGGTCGCGCGCGTCGCACCCGGCAAGCTCGACGAGCGCGCCGTCGGCTTCGGCCTCGCGCCGCGCATCAACGCCGCAGGGCGTCTCTACAGAGCGGACGCCGCGCTCGAGCTGATCCTCACCGAGGACTCGCTGCGCGCCGCCCAGATCGCCCAGGAGCTCGACAGCGCCAACAGCGAGCGCCGCCACACCGAGCAGACGATCCGCATCCAGGCCGAAGCGCAGATCGCCGCGCTGGGCGGGCAGGGGTCACGTTCGGCCTATGTGCTCGCGGGCGAGGGTTGGCATCCGGGCGTGATCGGGATCGTCGCTTCGCGTTTGGCCGAGCGCCACTGCCGCCCGGTCGTGCTGATCGCCCTGGAAGGGCAGCGCGCGCGAGGGTCGGGGCGCAGCATCGAGGGATATGACCTGCTCGCCGGCTTGAGCGCGTGCTCCGAGCACCTCGCGCAGTACGGCGGACACAGCGCCGCTGCCGGCGTGGAGCTTCAGCGATGCGATCTGGAGCGCTTCGCCCTAGCGCTCGACGCGCACGCGGCGCGCACACTGCTTGCCGAGGATCTGCTCCCGCGCGAGCGCGTCGACGCCGTGCTGGCGGGCCCGCAGCTCGACATGGAGCTCGCCGAAGAGCTCGCGCGCCTGGCGCCCTTCGGGCGCGGCAACCCGACCGTCTCGCTGATGCTCGCCGACGCCGTGCTGAGCGACGTGCGACCGATGGGAGAAGGCAAGCACGCTCGCTTCACGGTCGAGTCCGGTGGCGCGCACGCTCGCGCGGTCGCCTTCGGCAACGGTGGGCGCCTCGGCGTCGCCGAAGGAGAACCCGTACAGGCTACGTTTGCCCTGGAGGTGAACGAATGGAGGGGTGCCGTCGAGCCCCGCTTGGTGCTCCGCCATGCCCAACCAGCTCCCGAGGAGGCTACCCTTAAGCAATGCCCGAAAGCAGGCCCAGCTCAGTCCACACTGTTTCCCCTGCCGACGCCGATCGCCGCGGACGCCGCGCGGAGCTGAGCGAGCTCGAGCGACGCCTGCTCGACGATCTGTTCGCGATCGTCTCAGAGCACGCCGCCGACGCGGTCGTCGAGATCGATCGCGGGCGCGTCGAAGAGGCGTTCGTGTTCGCCTGCGAGCACCACGCCGCGCAGCGACGCAAGTCTGGCGAGGACTTCATCGTGCACCCCGTCGGGGTGGCGCGCATCTGCGCGGGCATGCGCCTCGACACAGAGACGCTGTGCGCGGCCCTGCTGCACGACACCGTCGAGGACACCTCCGCCTCCTTGGAGGAGGTGCGCGAGCGCTTCGGCCAGGAGATCGCCCAGATCGTCGACGGGGTGACCAAGCTGACGGGGATCATCTTCCAGTCGCGCGATGAGGCGCAGGCGGAGAACTACCGCAAGATGATGGTCGCGATGGCAAGCGACGTGCGGGTCATCCTGATCAAGCTCGCCGATCGCCTGCACAACATGCGCACGATCGACGCGATGCCCAAGCAAAAGCAGCTGGAGAAGTCGCGCGAGACGCTAGAGATCTACGCCCCGATCGCCCATCGACTGGGGATCCACGCGATCAAGTGGGAGCTGGAGGATCTCGCGTTCGCGACGCTGCATCCGCGCAAGTACAAGGAGATCAAGGAGCTCGTCTCCCAACAGCGCGAGGATCGAGAGCGCTACGTCGCCGAGGCCGGCGACTACCTGGCGCGCGAACTGGACGCGGTCGGAATCTCCGCTCAGATCGCGGGGCGAGCCAAGCACTTCTACTCGATCTACTCGAAGATGACCAAGAAGGGCAGGGAGTTCAACGAGATCTATGACCTCACCGCGATGCGGGTGATCGTGGAGTCGGTCAAGGACTGCTACGGCGCCATAGGCGTGATCCACTCGCTCTGGAAGCCGCTGCCCGGGCGCTTCAAGGACTTCGTGGCTATGCCCAAGTTCAACATGTACCAGTCGCTGCACACGACCGTGATCGGGCCGGAGGGTCGTCCCCTGGAGATCCAGATCCGCACCCAGGACATGCACGAGATGGCCGAGTTCGGGGTGGCCGCGCACTGGATGTACAAGCAGCGCCCCCAGAGCAAGGACGGCGCGGGCGAGGGCGAGGACGCCAAGATGAAGTGGCTGCGCTCGATGCTCGACTGGCAGAAGGAGATGTCAGACCCCCAGGAGTTCATGGAGAGCCTGAAGATCGACCTGTTCGAGGACGAGGTGTACGTGTTCACGCCCAAGGGCGAGGTCAAGTCCCTCGCGGCCGGCGCAACCCCCTTGGACTTCGCCTATGAGGTGCACACCGAGATCGGCCACCGCTGCGTCGGCGCGCGCGTGAACGGCAAGATCGTGCCGCTGCACTACGAGCTGCGCTCAGGCGACATCGTCGAGATCCTGACCGCCAAGCGCGAGCGCGGGCCCTCGCGCGACTGGCTGGCGATGGTCAAGACGACCAGGGCGCGCAACAAGATCAAGCAGTGGTTCAAGGCCGAGTCGCGCGAGGGCACCGAGCACACCGGCCGCGAGCTGCTCCAGGAACACCTCAAGAAGCAGGGGCTTCCCGCGCAGAAGATCACTGGCTCGGCGCTGCTCGCCGACGTGATCAGGGAGATGGGCTATCGCAAGGCCGACGATTTCTACATCGCGCTTGGCGCCGCCAAGATCTCACCCAAAGTTGTCGTCAATAAAGTGCTTCAGCGCCTCAAGCAGGGCGAGGCGGCCGACGGCGAGGCGAGCGCCACCGACCTGCTCAAGGTGGGTCGTCCGCGCCAGCGCCCGACCAGCTCCTCCGGCCAGTATGGGATCAGGGTCGATGGGGTGGAGGACGTGATGCTGCGCTTGGCGAAGTGCTGTCGTCCCGTTCCGGGAGACCCGATCATCGGCTACATCTCGCTTGGCCGCGGGATCACGATCCACCGCAAGGACTGCCCCAACGCAAAGCTGTTGCAGCGCAACCCCGAACGCTTCACAGACGTCAGCTGGGAAGGCGATCAGGCGAC
Source organism: uncultured Solirubrobacterales bacterium (assembly GCA_963753145.1). Lineage (GTDB taxonomy): Bacteria > Actinomycetota > Thermoleophilia > Solirubrobacterales > Solirubrobacteraceae > Palsa-744. The sequence goes on along the minus strand of CAVWAX010000001.1, from coordinate 781,804 downwards.
CTCGTTCGTCGTGGAAATCCACATCGACGCTTGGGATCGCCACCGCCTGCTCGAGGATCTCTCGAGGGCCTTCTCGGAGTCGGGCGCCAACATCCTCGAAGCGCGCTGCCTGTCGAGCCCGCCGATGGTCAAGAACCGCTTCGTGGTCGAGCTGGCCGACACGCAAAGCCTGAAGGGCGCGATCTCCCGCCTGCGCAACACCGAGGCCGTGTTCGACGCCTACCGCGTCACCCCGGGCGGCGCGGGCTGAGGCGCGCTCTGAGCCGCTAGGAGATCACGCTGAGAGCGCGCGGCAGCACCGAATAGGTGGCTTGCGTAACGTCGCCGAGATAGTCGCCGTCGACCTGCAGCGGCAACGGCTTGCCGTCGCTCGAGGAGACCGTCAGCTCGCTGGCCTCGGCGAGGGAAAGCACCTGGCGGTGGCGCGTCACGCGCGCGCGCTTTGAGAAGGCGCGAAAGGCGATCGAGGGCATGTCGAGCGCTCGGGCGCGGCGCAGCACGCTGGTCTGCAGCGTGCCCGAATCGAGCTCGGAGGCCTCGGCGACCTCGATCGGGCGGTCCTTGAAATAGGTGAAGGGCGAGCCGTTCTGAACGATCGCGGTGACGCCGCTGTGGCGCTCGCCGCCCAGCTCGACCGTGAGCCGGGGAGCTTTGAGGATGTAGCGGCGGGCGAAGGTGCTGATCGCCGCCCACGTGAAGTAGTAGGCGCCGAAGCGGGCCTTCAGGTGCGGGTTGGCGTCCACTCGCTTGACCACGCTCGCGTCTAGGCCGAGCCCGGAGGCGAACGTGAAGCAGCGCTCGTTGACGACGCCGAGATCGACCTTGCGCGGACGCCAGTCGTCGGCGATGCCGAGCAGGTGCTCGGTGGCGTCCACGAGCTCGCCGGGGATGCCGAGGATCTTGCCGTACACGTTGGCCGAGCCGCCCGGCAGGCAGGTGAGCGGGGTGGGGGAGCCGCGCAGGCCGTTGGCCGCTTCGTTGACGGTGCCGTCCCCGCCGAAGGCGACGACCACGTCATAGCCCTCGTGGGCGGCCTCGCGACACAGCTCGATCGCGTGGCCGCGCGCCTCGGTGTCCACCGCGTCCACCTCGTAGCGCCCCTGCAAGGCGTATACGACCAGGTGGCGCAGGCGATCGGAGACGGTCGTGGCGTAGGGGTTGACGATGATCAGCATCCGCTTCTTTGTTGCCGGGTCGAGCGGCTCGAAGACCTCCGGCGAGTCGGTGGGGAGGCGCTCGGAGGCGGTGGGGCCGGTGCTCATCGATAGGCCCTACACCACGCCTGGCGATGCGTTACCGGGGCGCCGATTTGGCGCCCGCGGGGCAGGCCTTGCGTTCCGTCCAGAAGCTTCCTATACTTGCCACCCACATAGCTGGACACATCCAGAGGGGTGGAGGGACTGGCCCGACGAAACCCCGGCAACCGCTGTCTAACGACGGAAAGGTGCCAATTCCTGAGAGATGTGTGGCGGGCTTCCTGCTCTTTGCCACACGGGTTACCGGCGAAGATCGATAGAAGGAGTCCCGACATGGCTGTGACACACCTGAGATGCCGAGAGTGCAAGGCTGAGTATCCGCTGGAGGCTTTGTATGTCTGCGACCGCTGCTTCGGGCCGCTGGAGGTCGCATACGACCATTCGGCGCTCGGCTCCGACGCCGAGCAGCTGCGCAGGCGCATCCAGGCGGGGCCTCAGAACATCTGGCGCTACGCGGACTTCCTGCCGGTCGTCGACGGTCCCCCCGGGCCCTCCGGTCGCCTGGCTTCGCGCACGGGCCTGCCCGCGGGCTGCACGCCTTTGATCAAGGCCGATCGCTTGGCTGAGCGCCTGGGCCTGCGCGAGGTGTGGGTCAAGAACGACGCCGCCAACCCGACCCACTCCTTCAAGGACCGGGTCGTCTCGGTGGCCACCGCCCGCGCTCGCGAGCTCGGCTTTCAGACGATCGCGTGCGCCTCTACGGGCAACCTGGCCAACTCGGTGGCGGCGCACGGCGCGGCGCTCGGCCTCGACTCATACGTGTTCATCCCGGCCGACCTGGAGGAGCAGAAGGTGCTCGCCACCGGCATCTACGGGACCAAGCTCGTCGCCGTGAAAGGCAACTATGACGACGTCAACCGGCTCTGCACCGAGCTCTCGGCCGAGCGCGACTGGGCTTTTGTGAACGTCAACCTGCGGCCCTACTACGCGGAGGGCTCGAAGACCCTCGCGTATGAGATCGCCGAGCAGCTCGGCTTCGAGCTGCCCGACCGCGTGATCGCGCCCCAAGCCTCGGGCTCGCTGTTCACGAAGATCGCCAAGGGCTTTGAGGAGTGGATCGAGCTCGGGCTCGTGAGCGCGCCGGCCGGGTCTCCCGCGCGCGTGCCGCGGATGAACGGCGCGCAGGCCGACGGTTGCTCGCCGATCGCCAGCGCCTACGCCGCTGGACACGACATCTGCAAGCCCGTCAAGCCCAACACGATCGCGAAGTCGCTCGCGATCGGCAACCCCGCCGACGGCCCCTACGCGATCGAGGTGGCGCGCGCCACCGGCGGCTCGATCGACTCGGTAAGCGACGAGGAGATCCGCGCCGGCATCGCGCTGCTAGCCCAGACCACCGGGATCTTCACCGAGACCGCGGGGGGCGTGACGACCGCGACGCTCGCGAAGCTCGCGACGCGCGGCGACATCGACCCGCAGGAGCGCGTCGTGCTCGTGATCACCGGCGACGGCCTGAAGACGCTCGACGCGGTGCGCGGCTCATTCGAGGCGCACGAAATAGAGCCGTCGGTCGAGCAGTTCGAGACGCTCGTCGAGCACGCTCCGGTGGACGCCGGCGGGGCCCCGGCCGCACTGGCGGGCTTCGCCGCGGGGAGCTGATCGGGATGGCAGTCACAGTCAAGATTCCCACGCAGCTGAGGGCCGCCGCCGGCGGGGAGAGCGAAGCGGAGCTGGAGGGCGCCACCGTGGGCGAGGTGCTCGACAGCCTGTACGAGCGCTACGACGGGCTCGGCGAGCGCCTGGCGGACGAGACCGGCTCGTTGCGGCGCTTCGTCAACGTGTATCTCAGCGGCGAGGACATCCGCTTCCTCGACGGGCTCGACACGCCCGTGGACGACGGGGCGGAATTGACCATCCTTCCAGCCGTCGCCGGCGGGTAGCCTCTCGGCAGAAGCTCGCTAGGGGTGAGTGGAGTGGGCGGCGCGCCCTGTGGGCGAGTGCCGTGTCGGGGGCGTTGATCCGCTCACACCCACTGTCGAGACCAAACCCGCCGCGCACATCACGCCGATCGTGATCGCGCGCAGGCGTTTTGGCGTGAGCCAAGCGACGTTGTGGGTTTGCAGCCAGGTTCGCAGCCCGCTCGCTGCTGAGGCGGCTGCCATGGCGCATCCGACGCACATCGCTCGATCGTAGCGATTCTGGGCGCCTCGCTGCGCAGGTCGGCGAGCCGCCGGCGCGGGCCGCACCCGGAACGCGGCGGCGCGGCGCTGGCGAAGCTCGGACTTGGGAAGATGGGCGGATGGCTGAGACCCGCGAGCTGAGCGCCAAACAGTACGAGCGCGAGCTGTTGCGGCTGCAGACCGAGCTCGTGTACATGCAGGAGTGGATCGTCGCCAAGCGCAAGCGGCTGGTGGTGCTGTTCGAGGGGCGCGACACGGCCGGCAAGGATGGAGTGATCAAGCGAATCGTGGACTTCCTCAACCCGCGCGCATGCCGCGTCGTGGCCGTGCCGACGCCGAGCGAGCGCGAGCGCACGCAGTGGTACTTCCAGCGCTACGTGGCGCATCTGCCGGCCGCCGGGGAAATCACGCTGTTCGATCGCAGCTGGTACAACCGCGCGGGGGTCGAGCGGGTGATGGGGTTCTGCACGGAGGCGGAGTACGAAGAGTTCCTGCGCTTCTGCCCGCTGTTCGAGCAGGCTCTGCAAAACGAAGGGATCATGCTCGTCAAGTACTGGTTGTCGGTCAGCGACGCCGAGCAGGAGCGGCGCTTTGAGAAACGGTTGTCGGACCCACGCAAGCGCTGGAAGTTCAGCCGCATCGACCTGGAGGCGCGCGCGCGCTGGGTGGACTACGCCGAAGCCAAGGACCGCATGTTCACCTACACCGACACCGAGTTCAGCCCGTGGTGGGTCGTTGAGGCCGACGACAAGCGCACAGCTCGACTGAACCTGATCAGCCATCTGCTCTCGCTCGTCCCCTACGAGCACCTCGACGAGGACAAGACCGTCAAGCTGCCCAAGCGCCAAGAGCGCAAGTACCTGCGCCCGCCCAGGCGCACCGAGCGGCTCGTGCCGTCGCGCTACGCGGTCAAATCCTCCTGAATCTGCCGCGCTGGGCGCGTGAGCGGTGGAGTAGTGTTTGGCGCTCGTGCTTCACGCGATCCTTTGTTTGCTGCCCGCCGTGGCGCTCGCGACTGCGTTGCTGGCGCGACGCTACCCGGGCGAGCGGGTGCTGCTGGCCCTACGTCGCATCGATCCGCACGTGTGGCCGCGTCCACGCTCGAGCGCCACGCCAAGACGCCGCGTGGCCGCTTCAGCTGTGCGTGGCAGTCGCCTGATGGGCTTCTCTTTGGCGGTGCGTCCGCCACCCGCGGCACTCGCGGCGAGCTAGCGACCCGTGCTCCGGCTTCGGGGCGCCAACCGCTCGTTCGCGCAGCAGTCCGCCCAAAGCTGAACCCGTCGCATCGTGCCTCGGGGACTTTTGGGCGGTCCGTGTCGGCACTATGCGAGGAGCTTCGATGTCGCTTTTGGACGCGGCCACGCTCACAACCCCGCGACCGGGGCTGTGCACCTTGGCGCAGTCATACAGCCACAAAAACTTGAACCCAAAAAGCAGTCGGCGCCACGCTCGGCGCCTTGGTGGAGCGCTGACACTTGCGCTCGCTCTCGTGGCTCTGCTTGTGAGCGCGCCGGCGGCGTGGGCGCACGCTCAGTTGCTTGGCACCTCGCCCGTGTCGGGCTCGACGCTCAAGGTCCAGCCCAAGCAGGTGATTTTCAAGTTCAACCAGGACGTCGGTGGGACGCTCGGCGCGGTACGGGTCTACAACGCACAGGGTGCGGAGGTGGACGACCTGAACGTGTCTCACCCTGAGGGCAACGAGCACTGGATGGGCGTCGGGTTGAAGCCCGGGCTGCCGGCCGGCACCTACACGGGCACCTATCGCGTGGTCTCCGCCGACACACACATCGTCTACGGCGGGTTGGTTTTCAGCATCGGTCACCCGAGCGCCTCTTCGAAGGTGACGGTGGCGGGCCTGATCGGCAAGAACGAGAGCGGCGAGGCGACCAAGCTCGCCTTCGGTGTGGTGCGAGCCCTCAATTACCTCACGCTTGCGCTGATGGTGGGTGGTCTGGCCTTCCTGTTCATCGCTTGGGCGCCTGGCCTTGCGGGCGTAGCGGGACCGCAGGCGCGCTGGTCGGCGGCATCCAGGGCTTTCGCTTCCCGACTGAGGTGGCTGCTTGGCATCGCGATCGCGTTCGGTCTGCTTGTGAGCGTGCTCGGTGTGCTGCTGCAGGGGGCTAGCGCGGCGGGAGTGTCGCTGTGGACTTCCTTGAAAGCGGCGATCCTCGAAAACACGCTGGAAAGCCGCTTTGGTTGGGTTTGGGGCCTGCGCGCGATTGATTGGGCGCTGCTCGGCGTGGTGTTGCTCCTCGCCAGAGCGCTCGGCCGGGACGCGGTCCCCACGTTGCGAGCCGGCTCGCCGGACACAGACTCCTTGGCGCTCACGCCCCGCCCACCGCGCATCGTTCTCGCTCTGCTTGGCCTGGGCGCTCTGTATTTGGCGATCACGCCGGCGCTGGCCGGCCACGCGAGCATCGAGAGCCCGGTCGCGGTGTTCTTCCCCTCAGACGCCCTTCACGTGTTGGCGGGAAGCGTATGGGTCGGAGGCATCGCCTGCCTTTTGATCGCGCTGCCCGTGGCGACACGCCGCTTGCAGGACGTTGAGCGCAGCCGTCTTTTGCTCGCTGTGCTCGCGCGCTTCTCTCCGCTCGCCTTGGGTGCGGTGGTCGCGATCGCGCTGACCGGTGTGATCCAGGCCTACATCGATGTGCGCAGCCTCGAAGGCTTGCTACACACCACCTATGGGGCGCTGATTATCGCAAAGACCGTGCTCTTGCTCTGCCTGATCGGCTTTGGCTTCGTAAACCGCCAAAGGGTGATTCCGGCGCTGGAGCGCTTGGTCGGCGAGGACCGCCCGCCCGGCGGGATCGGGGTGCTCGCGCGGCGCACCATGCGCGGCGAGTTCGCTTTGATGCTGTGCGTCTTCGGAGTCACCGCCGCGCTGATCAGCTACGCGCCGCCGATCGACTCCGCGCGAGGGCCGTTCTCGATCAATACCTCGATCGGCCCGGCCGAGCTCGAGATGACCGTGGAACCGGCAAAGGTCGGGTTGAACACGATCCACCTGTACCTGATCGACGCCAAGACCGGCGCTCAGTTCACCGCGACCAAGGAACTCACGGCCACCGCCAAGCTGCCCTCCAAGGGGATCGGGCCGCTTGTGCTGGGGCCAACCTTGGCGGGCCCTGGCCACTACATCCTGAACTCGGCGGTGCTCAGTCCCGGCGGCACGTGGGAAATCGAAGTCGTCGATCGCGTCTCTGAATTCGAACAGTTCGCTCACACGGTGCGGGTGCCGATCAGATGAACCCCGCGCATCGAAGACGCGACCGTATCGCGCCCATCGGGCGAGCGCCACCTCTTGAGTCGCTCGTCCAGGTTTTCCCACAAGCACTTATCCAGGAGGTAGTTCGAGCATGAAATCCACGAAGATCGCGGCGCTGCTCCTCGCGGGCACGCTGTTCGTCCCCGCCGCCGCACAGGCTCACATCAGCCTGCACCCCAACACGATCCCCGCCGGGGCGTTCGCGACGCTCGACGTGCGAGTTCCGGGGGAGCAGGAAGGCGCCTATGTGAAGAAGGTCGACGTGCTGTTCCCCCAGGGGTTCACCGGCGTCGATTACGAAAACGTGCCCGGTTGGAGCACTAAGGTCATCGAAACCAAGCTCGCGACACCGATCGTGGAAGACGGCGAAACGATCGACACCGAGGTCTCGCAGATCGTGTGGACGTGGACGGGCCCGCTCGGCAAGGTCGACAACGGACAGTTCGTCCAGTTCCCGTTGTCGCTCGCGATCCCCGCCAACGCGACGGGCAAGGCGCTGGAATTCAGGACCGTCCAGACATACAGCAACGGCCAGGTCGTCCATTGGATCTCGCCCTCGCTGACCGCGGAACATCCCTCTCCGAGGATCAACGTGACGGCAAAGGGCGGCGTGATTCAAGACGTCGCGGGCGACGAGGCCGGTCCGCAAGCGGGTCAAACGGGCACAAGCTCCTCCACCGCCGCGCCGACGCCGAGCGCCACCACCTCCAGCAAAGGCGCGAGCAAGGGCCTCGGCATCGCCGCGCTGATCTTTGGCGCGCTCGGCTTGATCGCGGGCCTGGCCGCGCTTGCGGCGTCGCGTCGCAAGAGCGCCGTGTAGCCCGCCCCGCGGTGAAGCGGATGTCGATCCTGTGCTCACGTGCGCCACTGCCCAGCGTGGCCGGTGGGTGCGGGTCGGCATGCCGCGCTCTTGTCGCGTTCATCGATTCGCTCAGATCGACCTTGATCGTGGTGACGCGGACGCGCATAGCGGCAACGGCACGGGCGCAAAGGGCGGTGCCGGGGATGGCGATGGCGGTGGCGCTCGTGCTCGCCGGCTGCGGCACGGATCGCGCAACGACCGGCGAGGCGTCGCCCACCTCGACCGAACCGGCGTACGTGTCGGAGCCTTTCACCCACGAGCAACAGCTCGTCGAGCAGGGCGCCAGGCTTGTCGTTACCGACGGCTGCTCAGCCTGTCATCTCTCTCAGGCGGGACGCAGAATCGCCCCGAGCTTTGCGAGCTTCGCCGGACACCGCGTCACGCTCGCCGACGGACGCCGCGCGGTGGTCAGCGAACGCTTCATACGGGAGGCGCTGCGACACCCCGGCCGAACAACGATCAAGGGATACGACCCCTCGCTGATGCTCGAAGCGCTCAGGCGAAGACACCTGCCCAGCCATCCACAACAAATCGAAGCGCTCGCCGCGTTCATCGAGCAGATTGGTCCCGAACCTGGCTAGTGTACCGCGCCTTAAGTTTGTTTGGTAAGTGTGGTATGTTGTGGTATGCCAAGAACTGGACGGCCCAAGCAGGTGTTGGAGTTGACTGACGCTGAGCGCGATCAGTTGGTGCGGTGGGAGCGTCGGCGTAAGTCCTCCCAGGCGTTGGCGTTGCGCTCGCGGATCGTTTTGCAGTGCGCTGCGGGGCATTCCAACAAGGATGTCGCGGCGGCTTGTGGGGTTTCGACGCCGACGGTCGGGAAGTGGCGCCGACGGTTTTGTGAGCTGCGGTTGGACGGTCTTTCGGACGATCCGCGTCCGGGGCGTCCCGCGACGATCACGGCGGAGCAGGTCGAGCGGGTGGTCGTTGACACGCTGGAGAGCACACCGGAGAACGCGACGCACTGGTCGCGCGCGAAGATGGCCGAGCGCTCGGGATTGTCAAAGTCGACGATCGGACGGATCTGGAAGGCGTTTGATCTCAAGCCGCACCGCGCCGACACGTTCAAGCTCTCAAACGACCCGTTGTTCGTGGAGAAGGTGTACGACATCTGCGGCCTGTATTTGAACCCGCCCGAAGCGGCCGTGGTGCTCTCGGTGGATGAGAAGAGCCAGGTCCAAGCGCTCGCGCGCTCTCAACCGGCGTTTCCGATGATGCCCGGGATGCCGGAGAAGCGCACCCACGACTACCTACGCCACGGAACCACGAGCCTGTTCGCGGCGTTCAATACCGCCGACGGGACGGTGATCAGCTCAACGCACCGCCGCCACCGCACGATCGAGTTCAAGAAGTTCCTGCAGAAGATCGACAGTCAGGTTCCCGAGCACCTGGACGTGCACCTCGTCTGTGACAACTACGGCACGCACAAGAGCCCCGCAATTCAGCGCTGGCTCGATGCTCACCCACGGTTCCACATGCACTACACCCCTACGTACTCCAGCTGGATCAACCAGGTCGAGCGATGGTTCGCCTACCTCACCAACGACCTCCTGCGCCGCTCCGACCACCGCTCAGTCCAAGCGCTCGAGAAAGACATCCGCAACTGGATAGCCGCATGGAACGAAAACCCCAAGCCATTCATCTGGACCAAGACCGCAGAGCAAATCCTGGAGTCGATTTCACGACTTCTAAAACGAATTAACGGCGCGGGACACTAGAGGCACGCGGAGGACTTCACCAACGGGTGGCCATCTCTGCCGCTCAGTCTGGATGCTCTGGCGCCCACAGGGCCCGAACCGCGACGTGCCGAGAGCGACGCAGATCGGCGAGCGCCAACGCGTCCTCCATCGCGCGCCGACGCTCGGCTACCTGCTCATCCCATCCGGAATCGACGCGGCGCGCCTGTTCACGCAACTCTTTGAAGTTTCGTGTCTTGGGGTTCATGTTCGTTGCTCGTTCTCAAGCTCTGCCAGGTGTTCGTTGACAGCCTGTCCGCCAGGGGACTCATCTCTGCAGATCGGGCTCTACGCTGGTGTTGACCTGCAAGTTCCAGCGTTGGTCTAGCGGGCCGCGTGCGGGCAGGGCACGGACAAGTCGCGTTGGATAGGTGTCGGGCGCAAGCGCAGCCTCGCGCAGCGGCCGAAGGTCGAGGTCGTCGCGGAACTGGTCGAGCAGCCATCCCAGCCGTCGGGCGACAGAACGGGAGCGTATCACCGCCAGCCGTGCCAGCTCGGCCACGTCTATATCGCCGATCGCAACGATAACGGTGGCGAGGTTGTTCAGCCCGCCGGCCTCGTCGGGGTGGGCGATCAGATCGACAAGCGTTGTCTCACGGGTCGCAAGCCGCACGCGTCCAGTATCGACCTGGCGCTCTTCGACCGGCATTTGGCCGAGGTGCTCGTTTACGTAGAAGCGCAGACGAACTCGCCTTATGTCCCGATTGGGCACATGCCGATCGACCATCACCTGGAAGACCTGTGGCGCTTGGTGGGATGCTCCGTGCATCGCGGCGGCGGTGAGCAGGCTCACGTAATAGCCGCGCCCGAGGGCGTGCATCATCCCGTCGATGAACAGTTCGCCCGGGAGCACTCCCCACGACCTGTACTCGGGGGGCACCACGACATAGAAGCCGCGAGCAGGAGAAAACAGAGCATCTCGGCGGCGCAGACGAGCAAGTCCCGGGTATACGTGCGCGAGAGGCACATCGGCAAGCTCGGCTGCCTCGGCTGCGGTCAGCCAGTAACGACCCTCAGAGACGAGGGCATCGGGAAGATCAGCGATAGACGGCATATACGGCATTCTAACGTTTGCCGCCAGTTAGGGCAAAGAGGCGTTTCGTGGCACAAGCCCACGCCGAACCACCAGAGGCCGCGCACCTTTGAGCGGATCAAACACGCGCCCGGCAAGATTCGAACTTGCGACCTCTCGCTCCGGAGGCGAGCGCTCTATCCACTGAGCTACGGGCGCAACGAGCGCCGTCGAACGGCGCCGTGCTGGGTTCTGAGCTTAGCCTGAATCGCTCGCGTTGACCACGCTTCTCGCCGGGCGGCCTACGTCGGCGCCACGAGCAGCTCCGGTCCCTCGGGCGCCGCGCCCGCACGATTGAGCGCGGGATTGGCCGGCTGTGCGGACAGTCGCTCGCCGGCGAGCGGGCCGCAGAGCGCCAGGGCCTCCTCGGCGCCGAGGTCAGCCGATAGCCAGGCGTCCTGAACGTCTCGGTCGGCGAGGATCACCGGCATCCGGTCGTGGATCGCGGCCGCGACCCGATTCGAGGAGGCCGCGCAGGTGAGCATCGCGATGCTGTGGATCCACTCGCCGTCTATCTTCGCCGGCGCCCACAGAGCCGCGAACGCGAACAGCGCGCCCCCGTCCACCTGAAAGAAGAACGGCTGGCGCGGCTCGCCGCGCTTCTCCGGCTTCAGCCACTCGAAGTAGCCATCGGCGACCTGCAACGCTCGTCGCGACCCCTTTGGGATGAGCGTTCGGTAAGCCGGCGCGGTGGCGACGTTCTCCATGCGCGCATTGATCATCTTGTATGCGCCCTTCGTGTCTTTCGCCCACGAGGGGATCAAGCCCCAGCGCAAAACGTCGGCCTCGGGCTGCCCATGCGGAGCGACGATCGCAAGCACCTCTTCGGTGGGTGCGATGTTGAAGCGCCCTGTACCGATCTCCCCGCGTATCGGCACACCGAAATGCTCGTCTATCTCCTGGGGACGCTTCGTGTTTGCATAGCGTCCGCACACCCATCCCAGGATAGGACTCGCGTCGTTAGCTCACTCGCCGCGGCGCGCTGCGGGGTCCAGCAGGCGGATGGGTCCGGCAATCGGCAGGCACCCGCTCCCGCTACCGTTGCCCCCATGGACATGTCGATCTTCTTCGCCGGCACCGGCGGGTCGGTGCCGAGCCCGAGGCGGGGGCTGCCCGCGATCCTGGTGCGCCGCGGGGCGCAGCGGCTCTTGTTCGACTGCGGCGAAGGGACACAGCGTCAGTTGATGCGCTCGGTCGGGTTGGCCGACCTCGATTGCGTCTTCGTCACCCACTTCCACGCCGACCACTGGCTCGGCTTGCCGGGCATGCTCAAGTCCTTTGGGTTGCGCGAACGCGAGACCCCGTTCTCGGTGTACGGGCCGCCGGGGCTCCACAGGCTGATGGACGATGCCCACTTCATCTACGGACGCCTGCCCTACGAGTTGCGTGTGACCGAGCTCGACCCGGGGGAGAGCGTCGCCTTCGACGGCTTCGAGGTCTCCGCCATCCCAGTCGCCCATCGCAACAACCGCGCCTACGGCTATGCCTTGGTCGAGGAGCCGCGAGCCGGCCATCTCGACCCCGAGCTCGCCGAGCGCCTCGGCGTCACCCCCGGACCGGACTTCGGCCGGCTCACGCGCGGAGAAACCGTCGCCGGGGTATCGCCCGCACAGGTCATGGGCCCCACCCGCGAGGGCCGCAAGATCGTCATCTCGGGCGACACCTCACCGTGTGAGCTGCTCACGATCGCCGCTCACCAAGCCGACGTGCTCGTACACGAGTCCACCTTCTCCGAGGAGGACGCCGAGCGAGCCCGCCAAACGGGCCACTCCACCGCCCTGCAAGCCGCGATCGTGGCGCGCGACGCGCAGGCTCGACTGCTGGCCATCACCCACATCTCCACGCGCTACCCCGGCGGTGATCTGCGCGAAGAGGCGCGCGCCGTGTTCGCGGCCACCGAGGCCCCGCGCGACTTCGACACGATCGAGGTGCCCTTCCCCGAGAGGGGTCCCGCCCACTTGATCCGCTGGTCGGCGCGCCGCGAGCCCGCTCCCACGGAACCCGTCGCCGCGCCTTGATACAGTCGCCGTGCTCCTTTAACCCGGTCCCGAGAGGCCAGGAAGGAAACATGCAAGACCCCAAGATCGTCCTCGCCGAGGACGAAGTGGCGCGGGCTTTGGTCCGCATCGCCCACGAGATAGCCGAGCGCAACACGAGCGCCTCCGAGGTCGCCCTGATCGGCATCCATCGTCGCGGCGCCATCCTCGCCAAGCGCCTCCAGGCATTGCTGAGCGACTTGCTCGACGCCGAAGTGCCGCTCGGCGACCTGGACATCGGCTTCTACCGCGACGACGTCGCCTCGCGCCCGCAAGCGCCCGTCGTGCACGCGTCGCACATCGACTTCGACATCGCCGAGCGCACGATCGTGATCGTCGACGACGTCCTCTACACCGGCCGCACGGTCAGGGCCGCGATCGAGGCCCTGTTCGACTACGGCCGCCCCGCCAAGGTCCAGCTCGCCGTGCTCGCCGACCGCGGCCACCGCGAGCTGCCGATCCGACCGGACTACGTCGGCAAGAACCTGCCCACCTCGCGCGCCGAGCACGTCAGCGTTCGCGTCCTCGAGCTGGACGGCCTCGACGAGGTCGCCATAGAACGCGTAGCCGCGAGGGCCGCGTCGTGAGCCGCCAGGTCTCAGCGCCACGCCCGCGGTCCAACCCCCGCGCAAAGGCCCTTCGCGTAAGCGGGAGCCACACAGCATGAACCACCTCCTCTCGATCGAGGATCTCGACCGCGCGGCGATCGAGCGCATAGTCGAGCAGGCCGCTCGCTTCGCCGAGGTCTCAGACCGCGAGATCAAGAAGGTCCCGGCCCTGCGCGGACGGATGGTGCTCAACCTGTTCTACGAGGCCTCGACCCGCACCCGCTCCTCCTTCGAGCTGGCCGCCAAGCGCCTCTCCGCCGACGTCGTGAACTTCGTCTCAAGCGGCTCCTCGGTGGAGAAGGGCGAGTCGCTCAAGGACACCGTGCTCACGCTCTCGGCCCACAAGCCCGACGCGATCGTGATTCGGACCCCTTGGGCCGGCGCCGCCGAGCTCGTCTCCGGGTGGACCAGCGCCTCGATCGTCAACGCCGGCGACGGCAAGCACGAGCACCCGACCCAAGCCTTGCTCGACGTCTACACGCTCAAGCGTCGCCTGGGTTCGCTCGACGGCTGCTCGATCTGGATCGTCGGCGACGTCGCCCACTCGCGGGTCGCGCGCTCGAACATCCTCGCTTTCGGAAAGCTCGGCGCCCGCGTCACCGTCGCCGGCCCGCCGACCCTGATCCCGCGCGGCATCGAGTCGCTTGGCTGCGAGACCCGCTTCGACCTCGACGAACTCAGCAGTGCGGACGTCGTGTATGCCTTGCGCATGCAACACGAGCGCATGAACGACGCCCTGGTGCCCTCGCTGCGCGAGTACGCAAGCTGCTTTCAGATCGGCGCGCGCCGGCTCTCCCCGCGCCAGCTGCTCATGCACCCCGGACCCGTCAACCGCGGCGTCGAGCTCTCCGGCGAGGTCGCCGACTCGCCCCAAGCGTTGATCACCGCCCAGGTGGAGGCCGGCGTAGTGGTGCGCATGGCCGTCCTCTACGAGCTGCTCTCCGGCTCGCGCGCGTTCCGTCCCGCCCCCGAGCCCCAGCTCGCGTGATGGCCGCCCCTTCGCTCGTACACGACAGCTCCGACGCCGCCCTGGCCGGCGGCGGCCAGCCACCAGAGCGCGACCTGTTGATCGCCGGCGCCCACCTGCTCGACCCCCGCACCGGGCTCGACGGCCCCGCCGACGTGCTCGTGCGCGCCGGCCAAATCGTCGAGCTGGCCGAGCCCGGCACACTCGGCGGCGAGGGCGCCGAGGTCGTGCAGGGTCAAGGCAAGCACCTGTTCCCCGCGTTCGTCGACCCCCACGTGCACCTGCGCAGCCCCGGCCAGGAGCACAAGGAGGACCTCGAAACCGGAACGCGAGCCGCGGCCGCCGGCGGCTTTTGCGCGGTCATAGCGATGCCCAACACCGACCCGGTGCTCGACTCAGCGCCGCTGCTTCGCTCGCTGCGCGAGGCCGCCGCGCGCCAGGCGCGCGTCCCCGTCGGCTTTCTCGCCGCGATCACGCGCGGCCTGCAGGGCGAGGAGCTGACCGAGATGGCCGAGCTGATGGGGGAGGGGGCGCTCGGCTTCACCGACGACGGGCGCCCCGTCGCAAGCGCCGGGGTCCTGCGCAAGGCACTCCAATACCAACGCCTGTGCGGCGGCGTCTTGACCCTGCACGAGGAGGACCCCTCGCTCTCGCGAGGCGGCTCGATGCACGAGGGCACCGTCAGCGCCCTGCTCGGCATCGGCGCCGTCCCCAGCGTGAGCGAGTCGACGATGATCGCGCGCGACGCCGAGCTGGCCGGCTATGAGGATGGGCGCGTGCACTTCCAACACCTCTCCTGCGCCGCCTCGGTGCACGCCGTAGCCGCCGCCAAGCAGCGCGGCTTCAGGGTCAGCGCTGAGGCCACGCCGCATCATCTACTGCTTTGCGACGAGGATGTCCGCTCGATGGACACGCGCCTGAAGATGAACCCGCCGCTGGCGAGCCCCGCCGACCGCGACGCGCTGATCGAAGGTCTGCGCAGCGGCACGATCGACTGCGTAGCCACCGACCACGCCCCGCACGCCCGCCACGAGAAGGAAGTCCCCTTCGAGCAGGCGCCGATGGGCACGACCGGCCTCGAGACAGCGTTCGCCGCGCTCCACACCGAGCTGGTCCAGCCCGGCACGCTCAGCCTCGGCCTGCTCGTCGAGCGCATGAGCGCCGGCGCCGCCCTGTTCGACCTGCCCACGCCCCAGATCGCCGTCGGCGAGCAGGCCAACCTCACGCTCCTGGATCTCCGCGCCGAGTGGGTCGCCGGCGAGAACGGCTGGGAGAGCCGCTCGGAGAACTGTTGCTTTGCCGGGCGCCGGCTCACCGGCCGCGTGCTCATGACGATCGCCGCCGGCGCCGTCGCCTACCGCGAGCGAGCCTTCTCCGTGGTGGCCGCATGAGTCTGCTCGAGCGCGACCGAACCGCCCTCGTCGTGGTCGACGTCCAGGAGGGCTTTCGCTCCTATGACTCCTTCCAGACCGTCGCGCGGGCCTGCTCCAAGCTCGTGCGCGGCGCGCGCATCCTCGGCCTGCCGCTCATCGTCAGCGAGCAATACCCCAAGGGACTGGGCCACACCGCGCCAGAGGTGTCGCTCACAGACGAGCCGATCCTCGAGAAGACCGTCTTCTCAGCCGCCCGCGCCGAGGGCTTTGACCTAGCTGGGCGCAGCCAGGCGGTCGTGTGCGGCATCGAGACGCACGTATGCGTATCTCAGACCGTCCAGGACCTGCTCGCCCAAGGGATCGAAGTGCAAGTGCCCGCCGACGCCGTCGGATCGCGCCACCAGCTCGACTACGAGCGCGGCCTTCACCGCCTCGAGCGCGCCGGCGCCGCCGTCAGCACGGTGGAGGCGGTCCTCTTCGAGCTGCTCGAGCGCGCCGGCACCCCGGAGTTCAAGGAAGTGCAGAGGCTCATAATCTGATGGCCGGCGGGGCGTATGTATTGCTGGAGGACGGCACCCGCTTCGAGGGCGAAGGATGCGGGGCCGACGCCCACGCGGTGGGGGAGGTCGTCTTCACGACCGGCATGTCCGGCTACCAAGAGTCCGTCACCGACCCCTCCTTCGCCGGCCAACTGATCACCTTCACCTACCCCCACATCGGCAACTACGGCATCAGCCAACGCGCCATGGAGTCCGAGCAGATCTGGGCGCGCGCGGCGATCATGCGCGAGGCCTGCAACCGCGAAGACGCACCCGAGGCCGAGCGCGGCTGGCTTGACTGGCTCGGCGACTGCGGGATCCCCGCGATCAGCGGCGTCGACACGCGCGCGCTGGTGCGCCACATCCGTGAGGCCGGAGCGATGCGCGGTGGCATCTTCCCGCAGCGCGTCTCCGAGTCCGAGGCCCGCGCCCTGATCGAGGCCGAGCCCTCCATGAAGGGCCTTGACCTGGCGGCCCTCGTCACCCCCGAACGCGTCACCGTCCACGAGCCCTACAGCCTCGGCAATGGCGCGCCCGCGCTCTCCCAGGTCGGGGCCAGCGAGCGCTCGCCAGCGCCATTGATCGCCGTCCTCGACACCGGGATCAAGCTCTCCATCGTGCGCAACCTCGTTCAGCGCGGTGCCCGGGTCGCCCTGCATCCCTGCACCAGCACCCCCGAGCAACTGCTATCCGAAGAGCCCGACGCCGTGTTCGTCGCCAACGGTCCCGGCGATCCCGCCGCGCTCGACTACGTCGTCGCCACGATCCGCGAGCTGATCGGCCAGAAGCCAGTCTGGGGCATCTGCCTCGGCCACCAGCTCTTGTGTCGAGCCCTCGGCCTTCAGACCTACAAGCTGCCCTTCGGCCACCGCGGCGCCAACCACCCGGTCAAGGACCTCCAAACCGGTCATGTCGAGATCACCTCGCAAAATCACGGCTTCGCCGTGCTCGGACCAGGTGGTGCGCGGACCCTGGAAACCGACGAGCCCGTGCGCTGGGAGACCGACTTCGGCCTCGCCCAGCTCACCCACGTCAACCTCTACGACCGCACCGTCGAGGGCTTCGAGCTGCTCGACGTGCCCGGGGGAGCAGTCCAATACC
Organism: uncultured Solirubrobacterales bacterium; assembly: GCA_963753145.1. Taxonomy (GTDB): domain Bacteria; phylum Actinomycetota; class Thermoleophilia; order Solirubrobacterales; family Solirubrobacteraceae; genus Palsa-744. The sequence continues at coordinate 764,866 of CAVWAX010000001.1, read as the reverse complement.
ACCCCGAGGCCGGCCCCGGACCGCACGACAGCCTGCACCTGTTCGACCGCTTCCTGGAGCGCGTCGCCGCCGCCTGATGCCCCGCCGCGACGACATCCACACGATCCTGATCCTCGGCTCGGGCCCGATCGTCATCGGGCAAGCCGCCGAGTTCGACTACTCCGGCGTTCAAGCCTGCAAGGTCTTGAGGGAGGAGGGATATAGGGTCGTGCTGGTCAATTCCAACCCGGCCACGATCATGACCGACCCCGAGTTCGCCGACGCCACCTATGTCGAGCCCTTGCGTGTCGGCCCCGTCACCAAGATCATCGAACGCGAGCGCCCCGACGCGCTGCTGCCGACCTTGGGCGGACAGACCGCGCTCAATCTCGCCAAGGCGCTTCACGACGACGGCACGCTCGCCCGCCTCGGCGTCGAGTTGATCGGCGCCAACTACGACGCGATCGCCTGCGCCGAGGACCGCGACCTGTTCGCCGCCGCGATGGCCAAGGCGGGCCTGCGCATGCCCAACAGCGCAATCGCCACCACGCTCGCCGAGGCGCGCGAGGCGCTGCCCCGCCTGGGATTGCCGTGCATCGTGCGCCCCGCCTTTACCTTGGGCGGCCGCGGTGGCGGTATCGCGCGCACCGAGGCCGAGTTCGACACGATCGCCACTCGCGGCATCGAGGCCAGCCCGATCGGCCAGGTGCTGCTCGACCAGTCCGTGCTCGGCTGGGGCGAGTTCGAGCTGGAGGTGATGCGCGACAAAGCGGACAACGTCGTGATCGTCTGCTCGATCGAGAACATCGACCCGATGGGCGTCCACACCGGCGACTCGGTCACCGTCGCCCCCCAACAAACGCTCACCGACGCCCTCTACCAACAGCTGCGCGACCAGGCCATCGAGGTGATCCGGGCGGTCGGCGTCGAGACCGGCGGCTCCAACGTCCAGTTCGCGGTCAACCCCGCCACCGAGGAGATCCTCGTGATCGAGATGAACCCGCGCGTCTCGCGCTCCTCGGCCCTGGCCTCGAAGGCGACCGGCTTCCCGATCGCCAAGATCGCCGCGCGCCTCGCCGTCGGCTACCTGCTCGAGGAGATCACCAACGACATCACCGGCGTCACCCCGGCCTCGTTCGAGCCGACGATCGACTACGTAGTCGTCAAGTGGCCGCGCTTCGCCTTCGAGAAGTTCCCCGGCGCCGTGCCCACGCTCTCTACGCACATGAAGTCCGTCGGCGAGGCGATGGCGCTCGGACGCACCTTCTCCCAAGCGTTCGCCAAGGCCCTGCGCTCGCGCGAGCTCGACAAGCCGCCGCGCCCGCACGAGCGCACCGAGGACGAGCTGCTCGACGCGCTCACCACGCCCACCGCCGACCGCTACGAGACGATCCTCGAGCTGCTCGCCCGCGCCGGTCGCGCCCAGGCCGCCGACCCCAAAGCGCTCGACGCCGCGATCGCCGCGATCCGCGAGCGCACCTCCATCGACCCATGGTTCCTCGGCGAGCTGGCCCAAATCGCGATCGACCCCGAGTCTCCCTTCGCCGGTGAGCGCTCCTTCAAGTCGGTAGACACCTGTGCCGCCGAGTTCCCCGCGCGCACCCCCTACTACTACTCCGGCTGGGAGCGCCAAGCCGCCCACGAGGTCGAGCTGAGCGGTCGCCCCTCGGTCGTGATCCTGGGCGGCGGCCCCAACCGCATCGGCCAAGGCATCGAGTTCGACTACTGCTGTGTCCACGCCGCCATGACCGTGCGCGAGTCCGGTCGCGACGCGGTCATCGTCAACTGCAACCCCGAGACCGTCTCCACCGACTACGACACCTCCGACCGGCTCTACTTCGAGCCGCTCACGCTCGAGGACGTGCTCGGCGTGATCGAATTGGAGCGCGCCACCGGCAACCTGCTCGGAGTGATCGTCCAGTTCGGCGGACAAACCCCCCTCAAGCTCGCCGCCGGCCTGCTCGAGGCCGGCGTCCCGATCCTCGGCACATCGGTAGACGCGATCGACCTCGCCGAGGATCGCGCCCGCTTCGGCGAGCTCCTGGCCCGCCTCGGCTACCACGCCCCCCCATACGCGACCGCATGCTCGGTGGGGGAAGCCCTAACCAAGGCCGAGTCCGTCGGCTACCCGCTGCTGGTGCGCCCCTCCTACGTCCTGGGCGGCCGCGCCATGGAGATCGTCTACTCAAACGACGGGCTAGCCGACTACCTCCGCCGCGAGACACCAGCCGCCGCTCCGCGACCGCCACGAACATCAATCCCTCCAAATAAAAAGCCCCCGCCAGACACCCGCCCCACGATCTTCCTCGATCGCTTCCTCGAGAACGCTGTAGAGGTCGATGTAGACGCCCTCTGTGACGGTCACGAGGTATGGATCGCCGGCATCATGCAGCACGTCGAGGAGGCCGGCGTGCACTCCGGCGACTCGGCCTGCGTCCTGCCGCCCCACTCGCTAGGCGAGGACATGCTCGAGCAGATCCGCGCCGCGACGCGCGACATCGCCCTCGGCGTCGGCGTAGTCGGCCTGCTCAACGTCCAATACGCCGTCCACGAGGCCCGCCTCTACGTGATTGAGGCCAACCCGCGCGCCTCGCGCACCGTCCCCTTCGTCTCCAAGGCGATCGGCCTGCCGCTCGCCAAGCTCGCCTGTCGCGTCATGCTCGGCGAGCGCATCGCCGAGCTCGAGTTGCCCGCCGGCCCGCAGGGTGTGGCGTGCGGCGAGCACGTCTCGGTCAAGGAGGCCGTCCTGCCCTTCGACCGCTTCGATGGCGCCGATTCCCTGCTCGGCCCCGAGATGCGCTCCACCGGCGAGGTGATGGGCATCGCGCGTGACTTTCCGACCGCGTTCGCCAAGGCCCAGGCGGCCGCCGGCTCGCCCCTGCCGATGAGCGGCACCGCCTTCATCACGGTCACCGACTCCGACAAGCCCGGCGTCTTCGCCGTCGCCCAGATCCTGCACGACAACGGCTTTCGCATCCTCGCCACGCGCGGCACCGCCGAGGCGATCGCGCGCATGGGCGTGCCCGTCCAGACGATCAACAAGATCGGCGACGGCTCCCCCCACGTGGTCGACTGGATCGAGCGCGGCGACGTCGACCTGATCGTCAACACCCCCACCGGCTCGGGCGCGCGCTCAGACGGCTGGGAGATCCGCCGCGCCGCGATAGCCCATTCGATCCCCTGCCTCACCACGCTCTCCGCCGGCGTCTCCGCCGCACGCGCGATCGCCCAGGCGATCAAGCTGGGCGAGCCCGACGTGCTCTCCCTGCAGGAGCTCCACCAGGGCGCACCCGCCACCAAGCCCTCCCAACGCGCCGCCCTGGCGTGAGCGCCACCCGAGGCGAACACTCCGGGCGAGCAGGCGACCAAGGTCTAAGCGAGCGCGCGCTCGCCCCCTTCGGGCGGCGCTTGCTCCAGGTCACCGCCAACGATCAGCTCGGCGCCTATCGAGTGCTGCGCGCCGCCGACCCCTCCGGCGCCGCGCCGCGCCCCGGCCAATTCGCGATGCTGGCCGCCGCCGAGCGCTGGGGCGCCGGCGAGGACGAGCGCCCCTATCTGCCGCGCGCCTTCTCCTACGCGCGCTTCACCGACGGCGAGGCAGTCTTCCTGCTGGAGGACGTCGGTCCCGGCACGCGCCGCCTGTGCGAGCCGCGCCCCGGCGAGGACCTCTGGCTGTTGGGCCCGCTGGGCCACGGCTTCACCCTGCCCGCCCGCGACCGTCGCGCGCTGCTGGTCGGGGGCGGCGTCGGCATCGCCCCGCTTGCGATCCTCCAGGAGGAGCTCCCAACCCACGCACGCGCGAGCGCCCTGCTCGGCTTTCGCGACCGCGCCCACGCCCAAGGCGCCGAGCTGCTGCGCGACCCTCGCATAGCGACCGACGACGGCTCGACCGGCCACCACGGTCGAGTCACCGACCTGCTCAGCGAGGAGCTCGACCGCGACCCCGACGCGCTCGTCTACGCCTGCGGCCCGCCCGCGATGCTCGAGGCCGTACGCGCCCTCTGCGCCGAGCGCTCCGTCCCCGCCCAACTGGCCTTGGAGGCCGGCATGGCCTGCGGCTTCGGCGCCTGCTACGGCTGCGTCGTGCCCGCCCGCTCCGGCTACCTACGCGTCTGCGTCGACGGCCCCGTGATCGACGCCGACCTGCTGGAGCGCGTAGTCGAGCCGGGGGAGGGGGTGCCCGCGTGAGCGTCGATTTCTGTGGCCTTCGCCTGGCCCACCCCGTGATCAACGGCTCCGGCACCTTCGACGCGATCGCCGCCCGCCGCGCGTTCGGCGAGGCCCTCGAGCGCGACTTCCCCTTCGCCGCCTTCGTCTCGAAGACGATCACGCTCTCCCCGCGCGCCGGCAACCCCCCGCCGCGCCTGTGGGAGGCCCAGGCCGGCATGATCAACTCGATCGGCCTGCCAAACCGGGGTCTCCAGGGCTACCTGTCAGAGGACCTGCCCGAACTGGCGCGCCTGCCCGTCCCCTTGATCACCAACGTCATGGGCTCGAGCGCCGAGGAGATCGCCGAGCTCCTGCGCGCCTGCGCCGAGCGCCCCGAGATCGCCGCCTTCGAGCTCAACGTCTCCTGCCCCAACGTCCAAACCGGCCTCGACATCGGCGCCGACCCCGTCCAACTGCAGCGAGTCCTGACCCAAGTCCGCCCCGCCACCGCCAAGCCACTGATCGTCAAGCTCACACCCAACTGCGCAAGCGTCGCCGAGTGCGCCGCTGCTGCCGAGGCGGGCGGCGCCGACGCGCTGTCCTTGATCAACACGCTGCGCGCGCTCGCCCTGGCGCCGCCCACACGCCCGTCCTCGCCAGCCGCCGCGGCGCGCCCCTGGCTGGGCGGGCGCACCGGCGGTCTCTCCGGCGCCGCGATCCGCCCGGTCGCCCTCGCGCAGGTCGCCGCCGTAGCGGCCCGCGTAGCGATCCCCGTGATCGGCATGGGCGGCATCCAGACGGCCGCCCACGCCCGCGAATTCCTCGATGTCGGCGCACAGCTCATCGCCGTCGGCACCGAGAGCTTCCGCGATCCCACTGTGGGCGCGAGCATCGCCCATCAATTGGAAGCAGCCGGCCGAGTTGAGGCTGGAAAATCCCTGCAAACCGACCACACCACCATCCACCATCCTCGACATACCTGAAGCTCAACCTGAGCTTCACACGAATTAAGCGGGTTTGCCTTGAACGCCGCGCGTGGGTGTGTAGACTCGCCGCCCATGCCAACCGCGACGGGCCCGATGTCCTCGACCATGACCCCCAAGCCCTCCGCGGCCCCCGAGCGCTCCCTCAACCAGCGCATGGACGCGCTCGCCCGCGCCAACCGCATCCGCACCGAGCGCGCCGCGCTCAAGCGTGACCTCAAGGCCGGGCGCCTGTCCATCCACACGCTCCTGGCCAACCCACCCGAGTACGTCGAGACCGCCAAGGTCTTCGACATGCTCCTGGCCGTCCCCAAGTACGGCCGCGTCAAGGTCAACAAGATCCTCGCGCTCTGCCGCATCTCGCCGAGCAAGACGATCGGCGGCCTCTCCGAGCGCCAACGCTCAGAGCTCGTATCCCTGCTGCGTCGTTAACGCCGCTCCGCCGACCCCGACACTAGGGTCTTCGCGCGTGGCGTGCGTATTTGTGATCACCGGCCCCTCGGGCGTGGGCAAGGGCACCCTGATCCGCGGCCTCATGGAGCGCCTGCCCCAACTGGAGCTCTCGGTCTCGGCCACCACACGCGCGCCCAGGCCGGGGGAGCGCGACGGCACCGACTATCACTTCCTCTCCGCCGAGGAGTTCGAGCGCCGCGTGCAAGCCGGCGATTTCGTCGAGCACGCCGACTACGCCGGGCGCCGCTACGGGACCCTGCGCAGCGAGCTCGAAGGCCGAGTCGCCCAGGGCGTCCCCGTGGTGCTCGAGATCGAGGTCCAAGGCGCCCGCCAGGTACGCGCCGCGATGGCCGAGGCGGTGCAGGTCTTCATCGCCCCGCCGTCCCTCGAGGCCTTGCGCACACGCCTGATCGGGCGCGGCACAGACGGCAGCGCCGAGGTCGAGCGTCGCCTTGGAGTCGCCGAGCAAGAGCTGGCCGCCCGCGACGAGTTCGCCCACGTCGTAGTCAACGACCGCCTCGACGACGCGCTCGACGCGCTCGCCTCGATCGTCGCCGCCGAGCTCGGCTGAGAGCCGCCGCGCCCGGCTCGGCGGAGAAGAAGCGCGCCAAGCCACTACACTGCCAAGTCCACAAGGAAAGGTGTCTCTCCGACCATGATGACCTCACCCCGCATCGACCGCCTGCTCGAGAACGTCGACTCCAACTACGCGAGCGTCCTCGTGGCCGCCAAGCGCGCCCGCCAGATCAACAGCTACTACCACAACCTCGGCGAAGGAGCCTTCGAGGAATTCCCGCCGCCGATGATCGAGACCGCCTCCAAGAACTACCTCACGATTGCCTTGGAGGAAGTGGCGTCAGGCAAGATCAAGTACCACTACAGGTAGTCTCGGCGCGCAAGCGCACGACCAGCGCTTGAGCTTGAGCCGCTCGGCGCCTAAGAAGTCACCATGGCACGCATCCTGCTCGGTGTGAGCGGCGGCATCGCCGCCTACAAGGCGCTCGAGTTCGTACGCCTCGCGAGCGCTGCAGGGCATTCGCTTCGCGTCGTGCAAACCCCGACCAGCACCCGCTTCGTCGGGCAGGCCTCCTTCGCCGCGCTCACCGGGGCGCCCGTGCTGCTCGACGAGTTCGAGCCCGACCCCGCGCGCGGCGCCTTCCCCGGCGAGCAGCCCCCAGCCCACCAGCCGCTCAGCCACCTCCAGCTCGTGGCGGGCGCCGACCTCTATCTGATCGCCCCCGCCTCCGCCAACACACTGGCCAAGCTCGCGGGCGGGCTAGCCAACAACCTGCTCACCAGTTGTGCCCTGGCGGCCACCTGTCCGCTGGTGGTGGCGCCGGCGATGAACAACCACATGTACGAGCATCCAGCGACCCAGGCCAACATCGAGCTCTTGCGTACCCGTGGCGTAAGGATGATCGAGCCCGACAGCGGCCGCCTGGCCTCGCGCGGCGAGCAAGGCATAGGGCGCCTGGCCGAGCCCGCGCGGCTGCTCGCCGAGTGCGAGCGGATGTTGGCCGAGCTGGGCCTCCCCAGGGATGGTGGGGTTGGCGCCGACGGGGAGGGTGCAAGTGACTCCGCTGAGGGTGCCCTACGCGCGCGCGGGGGGCCTTTGAGCGGGGTGCGCGTGCTCGTCAGCGCCGGCGGCACGCGCGAGCCGATCGACTCCGTGCGCTTCCTCGGCAACAGCTCCTCGGGGCGCATGGGCCTCGCCCTGGCCGAAGCCGCGGCGCGGCGTGGAGCGCAGGTGACGCTGCTGGCGGCCAACGTCTCGCTGCCGCTCCCAACCGGCGTGCGCGTGCAGCGCGTCGGCACCGCGGCCGAGTTGCTCGCGGCCTGCGAGCGCGAGTTCCCCGACTGCGACGTCTTGCTCATGGCCGCCGCCGTCGCCGACTTCCGTCCCACCGAGCGCGCCGAGGGCAAGATCAAGAAGGCCGGACGCCGGCACCTCACGATCGAGCTGGAGCCGACGGTCGACATCGTCAGCGGGCTCGCGGCCCGAAGGCGAACCACGCAGACCCTCGTCGCGTTCGCCGCCGAGCACGGCCCAGGAGGCGTCGAGCAGGCTCGCTCCAAGCTCTCCGCCAAGGCGGTCGACGCGGTCGTCTTCAACGACATCTCGCGCCCAGACATCGGCTTCGATTCAGAGCTCAACGAGGTCACGATCGTCACGCGTGAGGAGGACCGCCGAGTCCCGCGCGCCACCAAGCACGTCGTCGCCGAATCGATCCTCGACGCCGTGCAAAGCCTGCGCCGACCCGCTTGAACGGAGCCCGCGGCCAGAGCTAAAGTAGGCGCATGGACAGCGTCTACGAGCTCTACACGCGTGGATGCGATCTGCTCGACCACGGCGACCACCTGGCCGCGATCGTCCCCCTCACGCGAGCGCGCGAGCTGGAGCCTGGCAAGACGTCGATCCGCGAGGCGCTCGGACGAGCCCTGTTCCACGCCCAGCACTACGAGCGCGCCGCGGAGGAGTTCCAGGCGATCGCCACCGCCGCGCCCACCAACGACTACGCGCTGTTCTGCTTGGGACGCACGATGCAGCTCTTGGGACGCCACCGCGAGGCCTCCCGCCCGCTGGCGATCGCCTGTTCCATGCAGCCGGCGCGCGCCGACTATCGCCTCTACCGCGACCGCGCTCGACGCGACGCCGCCCGCTCGTGAACTCGCTTGCAAGCCGCCCGCCGGCCCGCTCGCCGGCGGCCACGCACGGAAAGCCACTGCTATGCTCGGCGGACAACTTTCGAGCCGTCGCACATACGACGGCTGGCAGCACCGAAAGTGGGCGCCCGCCCGCTTTTTTTTACGCCTCGTCCCGGGAAGAGAGTTCTTTTCAGTAGATGTCACCGATGCAGTCCGAGATAGAAGAGCGCCTGGCCGGCGCCGAGCCGGAGGTCGAGGTGCTGCTCGCCGAGGTCGTCTCCGACGCGACCCTGCGCATCTACATCGACCACCCCGACGGCGTCACCCTGGACCTGTGCGAGCGCGTCAGCGCGCTGCTCTCAGACCTGCGCGAGCGCTACGCCCTGGAGGTCTCCTCGCCCGGCAGCGAACGCCCGCTGACCAAGCCCACCCACTTCCGTCGCTTCGTCGGTCGCCGCGCGCGTGTACGCACCCGCGAGCCGCACCCGGTGGCGAGCGCCGACGCCGGCGCGCGGCGCGCCAAGAGCTTCACGGGCGAGCTGGTCGGCGCGACCGACAGCGAGATAACCCTGGCCGCCGACGGGGGAGTCGTAGCGATCCCCTACTCGGAGATCCGTCGTTCGAACCTCGTCGAGGAGTAGGAGAGACAACCTATGTCACGCGAGATCCTTGAAGCAATGCACGCCCTGGCAAGGGAGAAGGGGATTGAGCCCGAGAAGCTGATGATCGCCCTGGAGGACGCGCTGCTCTCCGCCTATAAGAAGCAGCCCGGCTCGGCCAAGTACGCGCGCGTCGAAATGGACCGCGAAACCGCCGACTTCCGCGTAATCGAACTGATCATCCCCGAGCGCTTGGAGGCCCACCTGATCGTCGAGACGATCGACGAGGGCACCACCGTCGATCCCGAGACGGGCGAGCTGCGCGAACCGGAGGAGCCCGAAATCGACCCCGCCAAGTTCGAGCAGTACCGCGACCAGATCGACGAACGCGACGTCACGCCCGAGGACTTCGGTCGCATCGCAGCCCAGACCGCCAAGCAGGTGATCCTGCAGCGTATCCGCGAGGCCGAGCGAGACATGATGTTCGAGGAATACCGCGACCGCGTCGGCGAGCTGATCACCGGCATCGTGCAGCAGTCCGACTCGCGCTACACCCTGGTGCAGCTGCGCGAGCGCGTCGAGGCGCTGCTGCCCAAGTCAGAGCAGGTCGATGGCGAGCGCTATGACCACTCGCAGCGGATCAAGGCCGTCATCAAGGAGGTCTCACCTTCCACCAAGGGCCCCTCGATCATCGTCTCCAGGCGCGACCCCGAGCTGATCAAGAAGCTGTTCGAGCTTGAGGTCCCCGAGATCGCCGACGGCCTCGTCGAAATCGCCAACGTCGCGCGCGAGCCCGGCTACCGCTCGAAGATCGCCGTCGTCTCCCACGCCGACGGCGTCGACCCGGTCGGCGCGTGCGTCGGCCCGCGCGGCTCGCGCGTTCGCATGGTGGTCTCCGAGCTGCGCGGCGAGAAGATCGACATCATCCCCTTCAACGAAGAGCCCGCGCGCTTCGTCGCCAAGGCCCTTTCTCCCGCGCGTGTGCGTGAGGTCCTGGTCGACGACGAGGCCAAGCAGGCCACGGTGATCGTGCCCGACGACCAGCTCTCCCTGGCGATCGGCCGTGAGGGCCAGAACGCGCGCCTGGCCGCGCGCCTGACCGGCTGGCGCGTTGACATCCGCTCTGAGACCGAGTTCGCCGCCGAGGAGGCCGAGCACGGCTACGAGGAGGAGGAGCTGCAGGGCCGCTGCGCCGCGATCCTCTCAAACGGCCGCCGCTGCCCCAACGCGTCCCTGCCCGGCTCGCGCTACTGCGGCCTCGAGTCACACCAAGCGCTCGCCGAGATCGACAGCGACAACGTCGCCGACCTCTCGCCCCAGGGCGGCCCCGACGCCGCCGAACACGCCCCGCCGGTCGAGGACGCCCCAGTCGAGGCCCTCGCCGAGGCGGAGGCCGAGGCCGTCGAGGCTGCCGAGGAGCAAGCGTCATAGCCGCGCATGTTCCCCGGCGCCGTTGCGTCGGGTGCGGGCGCGTAGCGCCGAAGCCCGAGCTTGTGCGAGTGGCAGCGACTGCAAAGAATGGGAACGATCGGCCGGTCGCCAAATTCGATCCAGCGAACACGATGCCCGGCCGCGGGGCATACGTGTGTTGTAGCGATGGCATTCCTAGGCGCGATTGCCTCAAGCGCATGACCGCACGGGGGGTTTTGCAACGCGCTTTTCGTCGCGCGGTGGACGTCCCCGCCGAACTCGTAGAATCGGAACATCAATGAGCAAGAAGCGCGTACACGAAATAGCCAAGGAGCAAGGCATCTCAAGCAAGGAGCTGCTGGAGAAGCTCGGCGCCGCCGGCATCGCGGTCAAGGCCGCCGCTTCCTCCGTAGAGGAGGCCGACGCCTTGCGCGTCCTGGGTTCCAACGGCGCCTCATCGACGGCTGCCCCTGCCAAGTCTGTCGCACCGCCGACGCCCACACCATCCACGCGCTGTCTCGGCATCACCGGCGCCGCCGGCAACAACGCCTGCGCCATCTGCCACGGCACCGGCCTCGACGCCCGACGCGGCCGGCGATCGCGTGCGCCCGACCCGCGATTCGCGTACCGGAGAGCGCGCGCCGACCAGTGGCGGCGCGGGCGGACGCAGGCGCGTGGTGATCGACTCCCAGGCTTCGCGCCGCCAACAGGGCGGCCCCGCCAACCAGCCGGTGCGCCGTCCCCGGCGCGGGCGCAGGCGCAGGGGCACCTACGACGAGACGATCGCCCCGATCGACAACACCGCGATGGAGGCCACCGACCTGATCCGCGTCAACTCCGGCTCTACGGTCAAGGACGTGGCCGAGTATCTAGGCGTTCCCGTGCCGGAGGTCATCAAGAAGCTGATGATGCTCGGCGAGATGGCGACGCTCACCCAGACCCTCTCAGACGACGCGATCCAGGTGCTCGCCGACGAATTCGAGAAGCAGATCGAGATCGCCCACGCCGCCGACGACGTCGAGGTGGAGCCCGTCTTCGAGGACGTCGAGGAGGACCTCGTCGACCGTCCGCCCGTGGTCACGATCATGGGCCACGTCGATCACGGCAAGACCTCCTTGCTCGACGCGATCCGCCAGACCGAGGTCGCGGCCGGCGAGGCCGGCGGGATCACCCAGCACATCGGCGCCTACCAGGTGCGCCACGCGGGCAAGCCGATCACCTTCCTGGACACGCCCGGCCACGAGGCCTTCACCGCCATGCGCGCGCGCGGCGCCCGCGTCACCGACCTGGCGGTGATCGTGGTGGCCGCCGACGACGGCGTCAAGCCGCAGACCGAGGAGGCGATCGATCACGCCAAGGCGGCCCAGGTGCCGATCGTGGTCGCGGTCAACAAGATCGACAAGGAGGGCGCCCAGCCCGAGCGGGTGCGCACCGAACTGACCCAACACGGACTGCAACCCTCAGAGTGGGGTGGGGAGATCGAGTTCGTGGACGTCAGCGCCAAGACGCGCCAGAACCTGGAGGGCTTGCTCGACACGATCCAGCTCGTCACAGACCTCGAGGAGCTCAAGGCCAACCGCGACGCGATGGCCTCGGGCACGGTGATCGAGTCAAAGCTAGACCCGGGCCGCGGCCCGGTCGTGAGCATCTTGATCCAGCGCGGCACCCTCGAAGTGGGCGACGCGCTCGTCGCCGGCGCCCACTTCGGCCGGGTGCGGGCGATGCACGACTTCAACGGCGTCCGGGTCAAGCGCGCCGAGCCCGGCGAGCCGGTCGAGGTGCTCGGCTTCGACGGTGTGCCCGAGGCCGGCGAATTCGTGCGGGCCGTCGAGAACGAGCGTCGCGCGCGCCAGCTCGCGGGCGAGCGTGCCAACCGGCTGAAGACCGAGGCGCTCGCCCGTCGCTCCGGGCGCAAGGTCTCCCTCGAGGACGTCTTCAAGCTCGCCCAAGAAGGCACCGTCAAGGAGCTCAGCCTCGTCATCAAGGCGGACGTGGCCGGGTCGCTGGAGGCGATCGAGGACGAGATCGCAAAGCTCCCCCAGGACGAGGTCTCGGTCAACATCATCCACCGCGGCGTCGGCGGCATCAACGAGTCCGACGTGATGCTCGCCTCGGCCTCCTCCGGCTTGATCCTCGCCTTCAACGTGCGCCCCGTCGGCGACGCCCGCCAGATAGCCGACCGCGAGGGCGTGGAGATCCGCTCCTACTCGGTGATCTACCGCGCGATCGAAGAGCTGCGCGCGGCGATGCAGGGCATGCTCGAGCCGACCGAGGTCGAGACGCCGCTCGGCCAGGCCGAGGTGCGCCAACTGTTCCGGGCCTCGCGCATCGGCACGATCGCCGGCTCGCACGTCAGCGAGGGCAAGGTCACGCGCGGCGCGCGCGTACGCGTGGTGCGCGAGGGCACCGTCATCTACGACACGACGATCGCCTCCCTGCGCCGCTTCAACGAGGACGCGCGCGAGGTCTCCGCGGGCTATGAGTGCGGCATCGTGCTCACCAACTTCCAGGACCTCAAGGAGGGCGACGTCTTGGAGACGTACGAGACGCGCCTGCAAGAGCGTCAACTGGCCTGAGGCCCTCCTCAAATAAGGGGTTGCTCATGCAAGCTTTGGGGCAAGTGGGATCTTTCGAGGGACACGGACCAGTAGGATGAGCACGGAGCGGATGCGCCGCGTGGACGAGGCGATCAGGCAGGTGATCGGCGACGCGCTCGCCTCAGACTTGAAGGACCCGAGGGTGGGATTCGTGACCGTGACCGATGTGAGGACAAGCGCCGATTTGAGCCATGCTCGCGTGTACGTGAGCGTGCTCGGCGAGGCCGAGGCGCGCGCGGACACGCTGGCGGGACTGGACAGCGCACACGGCTACCTGCAGGGCCGCATCGCGCGCGAGCTGAAGCTCAAGCGCACGCCCACGCTCGCCTTCGCCTACGACGACACGACCGACCGGGCGATGCGCTTGGACGCGCTGATCGAGACCGAGATCGAAGGCCCTGGGCTCGCCCACGCCGCCGGCGAGGATCCCGCGGCGCCTGGCGCGGCGCCTGGCGCGGAGGGGGACAGGCAGGCATGAGCGAGATCGCTTCGATCGAGCGCACGCGCGAGCTCGTGCTTGAGCGCATCCGCGCCGACGCGAGCTTCGTGGTGGCCACCCACGAGAACCCCGACGGCGACGCGCTCGGCTCGCTGCTGGGCATGCACGGGCTGCTCACCGCGCTCGGCAAGAGCTCTGAGATGTTCATCTCCGAGAGCGACCTTCCGCTCCCGCGCGAGTACCGCTGCCCGGCGCTGGAGCACGCGCTGCAATCGGCGCCCGCGGACATCGGCGAGCGCACGGTCGTGATGCTCGACTGCGGCAACATCGACCGCAACCCGGCGGCGGTCTTGCAGCACGGCTCGCACCTGCTCAACATCGACCACCACCACGACAACACGCACTTCGGCACGCTCAACCTGATCGACCCCGGCGCCTCGTGCACCGCGGAGATCGTGTGGGACCTGATGCACGGCCTGCACGTCGCTCCCACGGCGGTCATGGCCGAGGCCCTGTACGTCGGGCTTGTCACCGACACCGGGCGTTTCATGTACGAGAACACCGGTCCGCGCGCCCACCGCATGGCGGCCGAGCTGATCGCCGCCGGCGTCAACGTGACAGCCGTCAACGCCCGGCTGTATGAGGAGATGCCCGCAGCCAAGCTCACGCTGCTCGGGATCGCGCTGGGGCGCGTCCAGCGCTTCGACGCCGGCGAGCTGACCCTGGTCGCGCTGGACGCCGAGGACTTCGCGCAGGCCGGCGCCGAAGAAAGCCTCTCCGAGGGAATCGTCGATCACCTGCGCTCGATCGCCGCGACCAAGGTCGCCGTCCTCATCCGCGAGCTGACCGCACCGGAGAACAGGGGCAAGCGCAAGGTCTCGCTGCGTGCGACCGGCGATGACGTCGACGTCTCCGCGATCGCGCGCACCCAGGGCGGTGGGGGACACCGGCGCGCCGCGGGCTTCTCGACGACGCTGCAGCCCGCCGAGCTGATCGAGCTGCTGCGCCACGAGTTGGCCCTCCAGCTGCACCCCGCGCCCAACGGGCCGGCCGTGCCCGCACCGGCTTGAGGGCCTTGAGCGACGGCGTCCTTCTGATCGACAAGCCGGTGGGGATCACCTCGCACGATGTCGTCGCGCGAGTGCGCCGTTCGCTGGGCGGGGTCAAGACCGGTCACGCGGGCACCCTGGACCCGTTTGCGAGCGGGTTGCTCGTAGTGCTTGTGGGCCGGGCAACCAAGCTGCAAGCCCGCATCATGGAGCTGCCCAAGCGCTATGAGACCGTGGCGCGCCTCGGAGCGCTGTCGAGCACGGGGGATCCGGAGGGAGAGATAACCGAGACCGGCAAGCTGCCGCCGGACCCGCCGCCGCTGCCGGTCGGCGAGATCCGCCAGACGCCTCCGATCTACTCGGCGATCAAGATCAAAGGCGAGCGCGCTTATCGCAAGGCTCGCCGAGGCGAGTCCTTCCAGATGCCTCCGCGAATCGTGACCGTGTACAGCTTCGAGCAGCTCTGGCGAGAGCCAACGCGCGCCGGTTATGCGATCGAGTGCTCCTCGGGCACCTATGTGCGCTCCCTGATCGCCGACTTGGAGGACGCCTATTGCGAGGAGCTCAAGCGGACCGCGATAGGCCCATTCGAGCTGAGCGAAGCCGTTGCGCCGCCCGCCCGCAACACCACGTGGACGGACCCTCCATTGCTGAGCGTCGAGCAGACACTCGCTCGTCTGCCATAGGCTGTGCGACCGTGAGGATCACTCGGCTGCCCGACGTAAAGAGCGCAGAGCGGCGCGTGGCGGTGGGCTCGTTCGACGGCGTACACCTCGGCCACCGCGAGGTGATCCGTGGCTCGGACAGTGTGCTCACGTTCGACCCCCACCCCTCGGCGGTGGTGGCGCCCCAGCACACGCCCAAGCTGCTCACGCCGCTGGAAGTGAAGGCCGAACTCGTGGAGCAGTTGGGGGTGGGAGAGCTGATCGTGATCGGATTCGACGCCGAATTCGCCAAACACAGCGCCGAGGAGTTCATCGAGGACGTGCTCGTCGGCGCTCTCGGCGCGACGCACGTCTCCGTCGGCGAGAACTTCCGCTTCGGCAACCGCGCCAAGGGCGACCCGCACATGCTCTCCGAAGACGAACGCTTCTCCACGCGGGTGGTGCCCTTGCTGGAAATCGACGGTGAAGTCGTCTCCTCGAGCCACATCCGCGGTCTGGTGCTCGCCGGCGAGGTCGGTCAGGCCACGCGCTTTCTCGGCGCCCCGTTTCAGATGCGCGGCGAGGTCGTCGGCGGGGACCGTCGCGGACGCGAGCTCGGCTTCCCGACCGCCAACCTCGTCCCCGAGGACGCCCTGGTGTGCCCGGGCCACGGGGTCTACGCGTGCCTTGCCAATACCCTAACGGGCACAGGCGGAATGCCCGCCTCCGTCAACGTCGGCGTGCGCCCAACGTTCGATACGGGTCGTGGCGAGCTGGTGGAGGCGTACATCCTCGACTTCGACGGGGACCTTTACGGGAAGTCTCTGCGGCTCGACTTTCTGGCTCGTCTGCGCGGCGAGCGGCGCTTCGCCTCGGCCGAGGAGCTGGTCGAGCAGATGCATCGTGACGTGGCGCGCACGCGTGAGATCGTCGCCGACTGCTACCCTGTGCGGCCGCTATGACGATTACCACAGAGCGCAAGCGCGAGATCGCCGCCAAGTTCGGCTCCGGGGAGCAGGACACCGGCAACACCAGGGTCCAGGTTGCCTTGCTGACCGAGCGCATCAACCACCTCACCGAGCACCTGCGCGAGCAGAAGAAGGACCACCACTCGCGCCGCGGCCTGCTCATGCTCGTAGGCCGTCGCCGCCGGTTCCTGGACTACCTGCAGCGCACCGACCTCGAGGGCTACCGGGCATTGATTAAGGAGCTGGGTCTACGCAAGTAGACGGGGCTCTCGGAAGATGAGCGCCACCGACGCAAACACCACCGTGCTGGCCCCCGGCGCGAAGGTGCCCGACTTCAAGCTGGCAAGCGAAAGCGGCGAGGACTTCACCCAGGCGAACCTGCTCGGCAAGACGACGGTATTCGTCTTCTACCCGTTCGCGTTCAGCCCGGTGTGCACCGATCAGCTGCAGGTCTATGAGAAGTCGCTAGCCGAGATCACCGCGCAGGGGGCTGAGATCTACGGCGTCTCGTGCGACTCGACCTGGGCTCAGAAAGCGTTTCGCGAGAAGCTCGGCGTGAGCATCGCTCAGCTCTCTGACTTCGAGCCCAAGGGCGCGGCCTGCGCCGCGTTCGGGGTCCTTCACCCCGGCGGCTTTCCCCAACGAGCGCTCGTCATCGTCGGCCCCGACGGCGTCGTGCGCTGGAGCTACCAGGCGCCCTCACCGGCCGACCTTCCCCCGGTGCACATGATTCTCGGAGGCCTTAAGAACGCCTAGCGTCCGCTAAGCTGCTCTGCGTTCGGATACAAGGTTAAAAGAAAAGAGCTCCACCGACCGAAGGGTGGAGAGGGAAGGTAGTCAATATGAGTAGCAACGCCGTTACGCGGGTCTCCGTGGAGATCGCAGGTAGCGAGATCTCGTTCGAGACCGGCAGGATGGCCAAGCAGGCCTCCGGCGCAGTGGTCGTCCGCCAGGGCGACACGATGGTTCTTTCAACCGCCACCGCGGGCGGACAGCGCGATGTGGATTTCCTGCCGCTGACCGTGGATGTCGAGGAGCGGATGTACGCGGCCGGCAAGATCCCCGGCTCGTTCTTCAAGCGCGAGGGTCGCTCCGGCGAGAAGGCGACGCTCACCGCGCGCATGATCGACCGGCCCTTGCGCCCCCTGTTCACCAAGGGTTGGAACTACGAGACGCATCTCGTGGCGATCCCGATCTCGGTGGACCACGTCAACCCCTATGACATCCTCGCGATGAACGGGGCCTCAGCCGCGCTGATGATCTCCAACGTCCCCTTCGCCGGCCCTGTCGGCGCGGTGCGGATCGGCAAGATCGAGGGCAACTTCGTCGTGAACCCCTCCGAGGAGGATCTGCTGGAGAACTCGGACCTCGACCTCGTCGTGGCCGGCTCCGAGGAGGCAATCCTGATGGTCGAGGCGGGCGCGAAGGAGATCTCCGAGGCGGAGATCCTCGATGCACTCGACATCGCTCACAGCGCGATCAAGAAGCTGTGCGCGCTGCAGCGCGAGCTGGCCGAGAAGGTCGGCAAGGACAAGACGCCGGTCAGCGCGCCGACGGTCGACGCGGACCTGATGGCTCAGGTCAAGAGCTCGCATGGCGCGGCGCTCGACGAGGCCACCCAGGTCGAGGACAAGCTGGAGCGCCAGGACGCGTGCAAAGCGGTCGAGGAGGCGATTCTCGCCCAGTACGGCCCGGCCGCGCCCGAGGGCGCCGGCGAGGAAGCGCTGGCCCAGGCCAAGGAGCGCCGCGGCGAAGCGCAGCTGGCGTTCGACAAGCTGGAGAAGTCGATCATCCGCGAGCGCATCGCGGTGCACAAGAAGCGCCCCGACGGCCGCGCGGAGGATGAGATCAGGGACATCACGATCGAAGTGGGCGTCACCCCGCGCACGCACGGCTCGGCGCTGTTCACGCGCGGGCAGACCCAGGCCCTGAGCGCCGCCGCCCTGGGCACGCTCAAGGAGGAGATGCGCCTGGACACGCTCGGGTTGCAGACCAAGAAGTACTACTTCCACCACTACAACTTCCCGCCGTTCTCGGTGGGCGAGGCGGGCCGGCTTGGCCCCAAGCGCCGCGACATCGGTCACGGCGCCTTGGCTGAGCGCGCGCTCGTGCCGGTGATCCCCTCGATCGAGGAGTTCCCCTACACGATCCGTGTGGTCTCGGACATCTTCGAGTCCAACGGCTCCTCCTCGATGGCCTCGGTGTGCGGCTCCTCGCTGTCGTTGATGGACGCGGGCGTGCCGATCAAGCGCCCGGTCGCCGGCATCGCGATGGGCTTGATCAAGGAGGGCGACGATTACATCGTGCTCACCGACATCGCGGGCGTCGAGGACCACCTCGGAGACATGGACTTCAAGGTGGCCGGAACCGACCAGGGCATCACCGCCCTGCAGATGGACATCAAGATCTCGGGCGTAACGTTCGAGATCCTCAAAGACGCGCTCACTCAGGCACACAAGGCGCGCACGTTCATCCTCGGCAAGATGGCTGACACGATCGAGGGTCCGCGCGCGGAGCTCTCCCAGCACGCTCCACGCATCCAAACGATCCAGATCGACCCGTCGCAGATCGGCATGCTGATCGGCAAGGGCGGCGAAACGATCAGGGGCCTCTCCGAGGAGTTCGAGTCCCAGATCGACGTCAACGACGAGGGTCAGGTGCTCGTCTACTCGGCCAACGGCACGCTCGGCGATGCCTTGGTGGAGCGCATCAGGACGATGATGAAGGAGGTCGAGGTCGGCGACGAGTTCGCCGGCAAGGTCGTCAAGACGACGACCTTCGGCGCTTTCGTCGAGCTGACCAAGGGCACCGACGGGCTGCTGCACATCTCAAACGTGTCGCCCGGCCAGCGCGTGGACACGGTCGAGGACGTGCTCAACAAGGGCGATGAGATCAACGTGCGCGTCGTCGAGGTGGATCGCGAGCGCGGTCGCATCGGCCTGCGCCTCGCCGAGGACCCGGAGGTAGCCGGCAAGAGCGTCGAGGAGTTGGCCTCGGTCGGCTCCGGCGGCGGTGGCGGCGGCGGCGGTCGTCCGCCTCGCGAGGGAGGCTCGCGCAACGGCCGCGACGGTCGCTCCGGTGGCGGCCGATCCGGCGGCGAGCGCGGCTCGGGCCGGCCTCGCCATGGCGGCAGGGATCGCGATCGCGACTGACGCGTCGGGCAGGCTCGGGAGCGCATCTCCCGAGCGGCCCGGCGAGCTTTCAGGGTGAGCGAGCACAGGACAAGCACGCTGGACAGCGGCGTGCGGGTCATCACCGAGCGCATGGAGAACGTGCGCTCGGTGGCGCTCGGCTTCTGGATCGGCACCGGCTCCGCGATGGAGTCGGAGGACCAGGCCGGGCTCTCGCACCTGCTCGAGCACATGCTGTTCCGCGGCACCGAGAGCTACCGCTCGCAGGAGATCGACGAGATCTTCGACGCGATGGGCGCGGAGATCAACGCCGGCACCGACCGCGAAACGACGTCGCTGTTCACGCGCGTGCTCGACGGCCATCTGCCGCGCGCGCTGAGCGTGATGGGCGAGATGATCTGGAAGCCGCGCTTCGAAGATCTTTCGGCCGAGCGCGAGGTCGTGCTCGAGGAGATCGCGATGTACGAAGACGACCCCCAGGACCGCGTCTTCGATTTGCTCGGCGAGGCAGTCTTCGGTGAGCATCCCCTGGGTCGAGCGGTGATCGGACGCGCCGAGGTCGTCGGCGCGGTCGAGCTCGGGGGGCTGCGTGCGTTCCATCGCGAGCGCTACCCGGCCGATCGGATCGTGGTGGCCGCGGCCGGCTCGCTGGAGCACGATCGACTCGTCGAGCTCGTCGAGCGCGCGAGCGCGAGCGTCGACGCGAGCGCAAACGGCAGCGCCGGCGTGAGCGCGCAAGGACAGAACGGCGGCGCGCGGGCAGCCGCCGGCCAGGAGGTCGGGGGCGAGGTCAGCTTCGAGCGGCGCGTGCGCTTTCTGCGCAAGGACACCGAGCAGTACCACGTGTGCCTGGGCGGCCTCGGCATTTCGCGCCACGACGAGCGGCGCTTCGCGCTGCGCGTGCTCGAAGGGGTGCTTGGCGGCACTTCCTCCTCGCGTTTGTTCCAGGAGGTTCGCGAGAAACGGGGCCTTGCGTATTCGATCTTCTCCTTCGCCAACCTGCACGCGCACACGGGCGAGGTCGGCCTGTACGTCGGCACGCGGCCCGAGAACCTGCGCGAGGCGATCGCCACGATCGCGACCGAGCTGCAGCGCTTCGTCTCCGAGCCGATCTCAGAGCAGGAGCTGGTTCGCTCGCGCGAGAACGTCAAGGGGCGCGTGGCGCTGTCGCTCGAGTCCACCGCGGCGCGCATGAACCGGCTCGGCTCCTCACTGCTCGGCGATCTGCCGATCCTCTCGATCGACGAGATCGTGGCGCGCATCGAGGCGGTGCGGGCCGATGAGCTGCACGCGCTGGCCGCTGAATTGCTGGCCGCCGATCGCCTGTCTGTCGCGGGCGTGGGCGCCGAGGAGGAGCTCTTTCGCGAGGCCCTGGCGCCGCTTGAGGCGGCGGTCTCGTGATCCGCGTAGGCGTGGCCGGCGCGAATGGACGCATGGGCGCGACCGTCTGCGATGCGGTCGAGGCAGCGGACGACATGCAGCTCGTGGGGCGCGCCGACCCGACGCTCGGGCGGGCGCTGCAGGACATGCTCGAGCAGGACTCGCCCGAGGTCGTGGTCGATTTCACCCGTCCAGACACGGCGCTCGAGAACGCCTTGCGGTGTCTGCGCGCTGGGGTCCACGTGGTGCTCGGGACGACCGGCTTTGACTTGCAAGCTCTGACCGAGCAAGCGGAGGCGGTCGCCGCGACGCAGGGCGATCGGCCGGCAAACCTGCTGGTCGCGCCCAATTTCGCGATCGGCGCGGTCCTGATGATGCGCTTCGCGGCCGAGGCGGCCAAGCACATGGCCAAGGCCGAGATCGTCGAGCTGCACCACGACGGCAAGCTCGACGCGCCCAGCGGGACCGCCGCGCGCACGGCGCGCCTGATGGCCGAGGCGAGCGGGGGCGAGCCGCCGCCGATCCATTCGGTGCGCCTGCCGGGCCTCGTGGCAAACCAGGAAGTCATCCTCGGCGATGTCGGCCAGACGCTTGCGATCCGCCACGACACGACCGGCCGCGAGTCGTTCATGCCGGGCGTGCTACTGGCTGTTCGCCGCGTTCGAGCCCTTGGGGGCAAGCCGGTGGTGGGCCTGGAGCACGTTCTCTTCGAGGGCAGTGAACGCGCGTGAGACGCTGGGCGCATCCTCCGAGCCAAGTGGAATACTGCATTCGATGAGCACCCTGGAGGGCATCTCTCGCGGCGCGGGACAGACGGGCCTGGGCACGATCCTTACTGCGATCGTGACCCCGTTCGACGAGCGCGGCCGGGTGGACGAGGAGTCGTTCGTCGCGCTGATGGGCCATCTCGCCGAACACGGCTCGGACGGGTTCGTGGTGTGCGGGACCACGGGCGAGGCGGCGACGCTGACCGACGAGGAACACCTCGGCGTGATCGGGCTTGCGGTGCGCGAGCGGCCGGCGGGCACGACGATCGTGGGGGGGACCGGCTCCAACGACACCCGCCACGCCGTGCATCTGACCGAGGCCGCGACAGAGCTCGGCGTGGACGCGACGCTCAGCGTGACGCCCTACTACAACAAGCCAAACGCGCGTGGCATCGTGCGCCACTACGAAGAGATCGCAAAGGCCACCGACCGGCCGATCCTGCTCTACAACATCCCCGGTCGCTGCGTGGTCAACATCGGACCGGACCTGCTTGCGCGACTCGCCCAGATCGAGCACATCGAAGGCGTCAAGCAGTCAAACCAGGACGAGCTTCGACTGATCGACGGCCTGGCGCTCTACACCGGCGACGACGCCACGTTCGCGCGCACGCTCGACATCGGCGGGGCTGGCGGCATCTGCGTGGCCAGCCACATCGTGGGCGATGAGATGCGCCGCATGGTCGACGAGCCCGAGCATCGCGCGGAGATCGACGCGTCGCTGCGCGACGTGTACGAGACGCTGTTCATGACCGCCAGCCCGACCTGCACGAAGGCGGCACTGAACATGCTGGGGCACAAAGTCGGCGGCTTGCGACTGCCGATGGTCGAGGCCTCCGAGGAGGAGCTCGCGGCGGTGCGCGAGATGCTTGTGCGCCACAACCTGCTTGCGAGCACACCCGCGTGAGTACACTGCGCGTCCTGCCCCTGGGCGGGCTCGGGGAGATCGGCAAGAACATGAGCGTCGTCGAGCACGACGGTCGCATCGTCGTCGTGGACGTGGGCTTGCGCTTCCCGACGCCGGAGATGGTGGGCATCGATCTGGTGCTGCCGGACTTCACCTACCTGCGCGAACGGGCGCGCGACATCGAGGCGATCGTCGTGACGCACGGCCACGAGGATCATCTCGGCGCGCTGCCGTGGGTGTTGCGCGAGCTGATGGCCGAGGAGGACGCGCCGCCCGTCTACGGCGGCCCGCTGACGATCGCGATGGCGCGCTCCAAGCTCGAAGAGCACAAGCTGCGCGACGTCGAGTTGTGCGACGTGGCGCCCGGCGAAGCGCTTGAGCTGGGGCCGTTCTCGCTCGAGATGATCCACATGACCCACTCGATCCCCGACTCGAGCGCGGTCGCGCTTGGGACCGATTTGGGGACCGTGTTGATCACCGGCGACTACAAGTTCGACCAGACGCCGGTGGACGGTCCGCCGGCCGACGTCTCGCGTTTGGCCGAACTGGGGCGCGAGGGCGTGTTGCTGTTGTGCGGGGACTCGACCAACGTCGACCGGGAGGGCTTCTCGCCCTCGGAGTCGCTGGTCGGGCCCCACCTGGAGGAAGCGTTCGCGCGCTGCGAGGGGCGCATCGTGGTGACCAGCTTCGCTTCGAACATCCACCGCGTGCAGCAGGTGATCGACGCGGCCGCCGCGCTTGGGCGCAAGGTCTCGCTGGTGGGCCGCTCGATGCGCAAGAACGTGGGCATCGGGCGCACGCTCGGACACGTGGACGTGCCGGAGGGGATCCTGGTGGGCACGCGCGAGATCGAAGACTTCCCCGACGAGCGCATCGTGATCATCTCGACCGGGTCCCAGGGCGAGCCGCTCTCGGCGCTGCGGCGCATGGCCTACAGGGACCATCCGCAGGTCAAGCTGCGCCACGGCGACACGGTCGTCTTCAGCGCCACCCCGGTGCCCGGCAACGAGCGGGCGGTCAACGAGACGATCGACCGGCTCTACCACATCGGCTGCGACGTGGTCACCGCACGCGACGCGCCGGTGCACGCCTCCGGGCACGGGTACGCCGAGGAGATCAAGCTGATGCTCAACCTCGTCAAACCGCGATATGTGATGCCGTTCCACGGCGACTTCAAGCGCTTGCGCCTGCACGCCCAACTGGCCGAGGCGGTGGGGATCGAGCCGGAGGACGTCTTCCAGGGCGAGAACGGGCTGCCGCTTGACATAACAGAGCGCGGGGCCCGCTTCAAAGAGCACGAGCAGTCGGGCATGGTGTTCGTCGACGGGGTGGAGATCGGCGACATGGCCGACGTCGCGTTGCGCGACCGCAGGATGCTCTCCGCGGATGGGATCTTCATCGTGGTCGTGACGATCGCCGAGCAGGACGGGCGCTCGGTCGCCGACCCGGAGGTGATCTTCAGGGGCGTGCCGTTCCCGGTGGATGCGGAGGACTTGATCGAGGAGATCAAGGGCACCGTGGACACGACCCTGGGGCGCGCCGCCAAGGAGGAGATTCGCGAGGTGGACCTGCTCCAGCAGATGCTGCACGACGACCTGGCGAAACTAGTCTATGACCGGCTCCGACGGCGTCCGATGGTGCTCCCCGTCGTGGTGGAGGTCTAGCGGCTCCTCCAGCGCCGGCAGGCTCACCACGAAGCGCGCGCCGGGATGCTCGGCGCCCGGATGCGTTTGCTCGAGCTTGACGGTCCCACCGTGGGATTCGGCTACGGCGCGCACTATCGCGAGGCCGAGGCCGAAGGAGCCGCCGCGGTCGCCGGCGCCGCGGACGAAGCGCTCGAACAGGGTGGCGGACAGGCGCTCGGGCACGCCGGGGCCGTCGTCCTCGACGATCAGGTACGCATCGCCGCCAGTGAGCGGATGCGTCCCGCCGCCGGCGCCCCCCGCGCGCGTGGGGTGCCCTTCGGAGGACACACCGGTGCTGACCCGGATCTCGGTCCCGGGGGGGGTGTGGCGGAGGGCGTTCTCGAGCAGGTTGAGCGCGACCCGGTGCAGCTCGTCACGCGAGGCCTGTACGGGAGCTGGATGGATGTCGAGCGAGATCTCGTGCTCGGCGCTGACCGGCCCGAGCTCGGCGGCGGCTTCGACGACGATCTGACCGAGGTCGCACGGCTCGCGGCGCACTATGCGCCCGACGTCGGTGCGCGCCAGGAGCAACAGGTCGGCGACGAGGCGGCGCATCCGCTGGGAGGAGCGCAGGGCAGAGCGCGCGGCGTCGGCCTCTTCGCCGTGAAGCGATTCGGCGAGCAGCTCGAGGTTGGCGAGCACGGAGGTCAGGGGGGTGCGCAGCTCGTGTGAGGCGTCGGCGACGAACTGGCGCTGGCGGGCGAGCGTGGCCTCGGTCTCGGTGTGCGCGGCGTCGAGCTCGCGCAACATGCCGCCGAGCGTGCGCGCGAGTTGGGCGACCTCGTCGTCGGCGAGCGGCTCGGGCACGCTGCGGCTGGGGTCGCGCGTGCGGGCGATCTCGCGCGCTGTGTTGGTGAGCTCGGCGATCGGGGCCATCGCGCGGCGGGCGATCGTGATGCCGGCCAGCAGGGCTAGGGCGGTGCCGGCCATGACGCCCAGTAGGAGCAGGAGCTCGACGCGGGCGATCGTGGCGTCCAGGTCTGAGAGGCGCCGGCCGTATTGGACGATCACGCTGCCCCCGACGGGGCCGCCGAGCGCGACGGGCCTCGTGTGGACGCGGTAGCCGGCGACGTTCGCTTCGGTGGACAGCCCCAGGGCCGCGGGGGCGCCGCCGGTGGCTGCGAGGACGTTGCCGGCGTCGCTGAGGATGCGCACGGTCGCGTCCTCGGAGGCGGCGAATTTGTTGAGGTCGGGTGGGTTGACGATCTTGAGCTTGAAGCCTTCGATGTAGCTGCCGGTCACTTCGACCTGGAGCAGTCCCGCGAGGTTGTCGCCGGCGACCGCCACTTCGCGGTCGAAGTTTGTCCTGATGCGGTGCACCGTGAGCGAGCCGACGACGATCGCGAAGGCGCACAGGATCGTGAACGTGAGCAGCGCCGAGACGCCGGCCAGGCGGGTGCGGATCGGCAGGCGGTCGAACGCGGCGGAGACGCGGTCACGCACGGAGGACGTAGCCCGCCCCCCGGATCGTGTGCAACAGGCGCGGCTCGCCCTCGGCCTCTAGCTTGCGACGGAGGTTGGAGACGAACACCTCGATCGTGTTGGTCGTGGAGAAGGGGTCATAGCCCCAGACCTCGTCGAGCAGGCGCTGGCGGGAGATGACTATGCGCTCGTTGCGCATGAGGTACTCGAGCAGCTCGAACTCGCGTTGGGTCAGCTCGATGGAGCGCTCGCCGCGGGCGATCTCGTGGGTGTCGACGTTCAGGGAGAGGTCGCCGACGCGCAGGGGGGCGGAGCCGCGTGGGGGGCGGCGGCGCAACAGGGCGCGCATGCGAGCAAGCAGCTCTTGGCGCTCGAAGGGCTTGACGAGGTAGTCGTCGGCGCCGGCGTCCAGGCCCTCTACGCGCGACTCCAAGGCGTCGCGGGCGGTGAGGATCAGGATCGGCACGTCGTCGTCGTCGCGCAGGCGCTTGGCGACCTCGATGCCGTCGATCTCGGGCAGGCCGAGGTCGAGGATGACGAGGTCGGGAGCGAAGCTGCGCCCGTGCTCGAGCGCCGCGGCTCCGTCGGCGGCGGCGCGCACCTCATAGCCCTCCATGCGCAGGGAGCGCTGCAGGGCTTGGGCGATATCCTCGTCGTCCTCGACGACGAGCACGCGGGGGGCACGGGTGAATTCGCTCATATCAAGCACTGTGTATCGAGTTGCACTAAAGCGATGGTAAGGGGTGCACGCAAAGAAAAGCGTCTTCTTCGAGCCGGTCGGAGGCAGGGGCTGGGCCTTTGGTGTCGAAGCCCGGCTTGATGCCGACCACCCGCAAGAGCCCGAAGCGCCAGCCCGCACGCAAGCAGAGCGCGCGTCGGCGCGGCTCGACCAGCTCCCGGGGACGGGCGCGGAAGGGACGCGGACGTGGCGGCAAGGGGCTGCTCGACGGCGTGAGGCTGCAGTGGCCGGTGCTCAGTCAGAGCCAGCGCGACGTGCTGGGACTTGCGCTGATCGCGCTGGGGGTGTTCATGGCGGTCGTCTTGTATGGCGACGGGGACGGCGGCAAGGTGGGCAGGGGTTTGGCGACGGCGCTTGGCTGGGCGGTGGGCGAAGCGAGGGTGCTGGCGCCGATTGCGCTGGTGATCGGCGGCGGGGCGCTGCTGCTCGACCAGTTGATCGCGGCGCCGCGACCTTTGCGCACGGGCGGCGCTTGCATATTCGCGGCGGTTACGCTCGCGCTCGCGGCGGGGGTGCTTGGCGTCAGCAGCGGCACTGCCGGCGGGGCGCCAGAGAGCGCCCAGTGGAAGGCGGCGCACCTGGAGAGCCATGGCGGGATCTTGGGGCAGGGTTTGTATTGGGTGAGCCACAGGCTGGTGCAGAGCGCGGGCGTTGACATCTTGATCTTGTTCTTGCTCGTCGTCGGGGCGGTGCTGTTGACGGGCGCTTCGCTGGCGGCGGTGTTGCGCGCGACGGGCAACGGGTTGGTCGATACCAGCCGCGTGATCCGCGAGCGTGCGGGCGCGCTCGAGCGAGCGACGCAGGGCACCCAGCGGGCCGAGCGCGAAGCGGTGCTGCCGCCGGAGCCGGAGCCGGATGAGTTGATCGTGAGGGCGACTCATGTGGAGGCTCCAAGTCGCGACGCGGAGGCGGAGCCTTGGGATACCGACATGGTCGATGAGCCGGAGCCGCCGGTCGAACCGACGGCACAAGACAGCCAATCCGAGGATGAGATCGACGATGAGCCCGAAGACGAGCCCGAAGAGGTGCTGGCGGGCGTGGCGCAGCTCGACCCGGACACCCTCGAGGGCGCAGGTGCGTTGACGCCGCAGGGGCGGTTGCGCGATTCGGTGACAGAGGACCCGAACTTCGCGTGGGAGCTGCCGGGCGCGGAGCGGATCTTGACGCGCTCGACCGCTGAGCAGGCTCGCCCGGACACGGCGGGGCAGGAGCGCACGGCCGCCAGCTTGGTCGAGGCGCTTGGGCATTTTGGCGTGCAGGCGAAGGTGATCGGGACGGTCGCGGGACCGCACATCACGCGCTATGAGCTGCGCCTGGCGCCGGGCACGAAGGTCGGCAAGGTGGCCCAGCTGAAGGATGACTTGGCGTATGCGTTGGCGGCGACTGACATCAGGATCTTGGCGCCGATCCCGGGCAAGCAGGCGGTGGGCGTGGAGGTGCCGAACACCAAGCGGCGCATGGTGCGCCTGGGCGACGTCTTCCAGCAGCCGCCGGCGGACTGGTCGCCGCTGACGGTGTGGCTGGGCAAGGACGTGGCGGGCAAGGCGATCGGGGCGGATCTGGCGAAGATGCCTCACCTGCTGGTCGCGGGCACGACCGGCGCGGGCAAGTCGGGTGCGATCAACGCGATGTTGTGCAGCGTGTTGTTGCGCGCGACGCCGCATGATCTGCGGCTGGTGTTGGTCGATCCCAAGCAGGTGGAGCTCAACCACTACGAGTCGATCCCGCATTTGTTGACGCCGGTGATCACGAGCCCGCGGATGGCCGCCAACGCGCTGCAGAACCTGGTGAGGGAGATGGAGCAGCGCTATAGCGTGATGTCGCTTTCGCGCACGCGCAGCCTGGTGGAGCTGAACAAGGCGCGCGCTGCTCGAAACGAAGCTCCGTTGCCGTACATCCTGTGCGTGATCGACGAGCTCGCGGATTTGATGATGGTCGCGCCGGCGGACGTGGAGGATTCGATCATCCGCCTTGCGCAGAAGGCGCGCGCGGTGGGGATTCACCTGGTGCTTGCGACCCAGAGTCCGAGAGTGGATGTGATTACGGGGATGATCAAGGCCAATGTGCCTTCGCGGATCGCTTTTTCGGTTTCCAGCCAAACCGATTCGCGGGTGATCCTCGACCAGAACGGCGCGGAGTCGCTGCTCGGCCAGGGCGACATGTTGTTCAGTCCGGTCGGGTCTTCGCGGCTGCAGCGCATCCAGGGCGCCTACATCGACGAGTCCCAGATCGCGAAGTTGACGGAGATGTGGCGCAAGCAGGGCGAGCCGGAGTTGCGCGAGGAGTTGCTTGAGGAGGTCGAGCCGGCGGAGGCGGAGAAGGGCTCCGATGACGAGTTCGATCCGGATGAGGATCCGCTGTTGAGCGACGCGATCCGGCTTGTGGCGGAAATGCAGACGGCGTCCACTTCGATGTTGCAGCGGCGGCTGCGTCTCGGCTACACGCGAGCGGGGCGTTTGATCGACATGCTCGAGCGCCGCGGAGTCATTTCGGGTTATGAGGGTTCGAAGCCTCGTCAGGTTTTGATTGGAGAGTCTGACGTGCCCAGGGTCCTCGCGATGCTTGCGGCGCCGAGCGAGGAGACCGCCGAGGAACCGGCGCGCCTGGTGTGAGTCGATGGCGCAACTCCATATCGACGTAACTCCTTTGTGCGCGATAGTCACTAGCCTGTTGCGCTGAGATGGCGGAAATCGGAGCGACACTGCGAGAAGCGCGCATGAGCGCTCGCATCGACGTGTCCGAGATCGAGGCGCAGACGAAGATCCGCGCGAAGTATTTGCGGGCGCTGGAGAACGAGGAGTGGGACCTGTTGCCGGGGCCCACTTTTGTGCGTAGCTTCTTGCGCACCTACGCTCAGGCGCTTGGACTCGACGACAAGGCGTTGCTTGACGAATACCGGCGCCAGTACGAACAGCCGAGCGAGCTCGAGCACCAGCCGGTGATGTCCTCGACGCGCGGCGCGCGCGCGCGGCCGCTTGGCGATCGGCGCTCAGCCCCGAGTGGTGGTGGCGGATTCTCGCGCGGCTACGCGATCGCGCTGGGCGTGTTGAGCTTGCTGATCCTGCTTTTGATCGTGGGCCTGGTCGCGGGCAAAAAAGGCGCCAATCCTCCCTCTCAGGCGAGCTCGAGCACGAGCCGTGAAACTCACGGCACGCGACACCATGCCCACCACGCCTTGCGTTCGACGACGTCGAGCTCTTTGGCGAGCAGTCGCGTGGCGCTTTCTTTGAAGCCGAGCGCGGCGGTCTATGTTTGCCTGATCGACGCGGCGGGCGCGAAGCGCATCCCCGGCTTGACGCTCGAACCTGGCTCCTACACTTCGCGCACCTATCACTCCTCGCGCTTCGAGCTGCTGCTTGGCAACAACGCGGTGACTTTGTATGTGGATGGCAAAGCGCAGGTCGTGCCGCCGTCGAGCAAGCCGATCGCTTACTCGATCACCAGCCAGGGACGCCGCACGCTGAGCGCCAGCCAGCAACCGACGTGCCAATGAGCGAGGATCGCCCTAGGGTGCCGCGCGCCGGCATCTTGGTGACCGGCACCGAGGTGCTGACGGGTCGGGTACGCGACCGCAATGGCCCTTGGCTGGCCGAGCGTCTACTCGAAGAAGGCGTCGATCTGGCTCAGATCTCGATCGTGGGGGACAGGCCGGGCGACCTGCAGGACGCGCTCGGCGCGATGGCCGAGGCGGGCCTCGACCTGGTGATAACAAGTGGCGGTCTGGGGCCCACGGCCGACGATTTGACCGCCGAGGTCGTGGGGCGTTTTCAGGGTCGCGCGATGGAGCTCGACGAGGCGCTGAGGGAGCGCATCGCGGAGATCCTGCGCCCTTTGGCGGCGCGCTACCCGGACCTGGATCGCGGGGCGATCGAGCACGGAAATCGCAAGCAGGCGACGGTTCCGCGCGGGGCGAGCATCCTCGAGCCGGTGGGCACCGCGCCGGGGCTGGTCGTGGCGCCAGGGGAGGGCCGTGCGGGACCGACGGTGGTGGTCTTGCCGGGACCGCCGCGCGAGCTACAGCCGATGTGGAGGCAGGCGGTGGCCACCGATGCTTGGCGCGAGGCGGTGGTGGGCGCGCGCGAATACCGCCAGGAGATGCTGCGCCTGTTTGGGATCCCTGAGTCTGAGATCGCTGAGACGCTGCGCCATGCGGAGCGCGAGGGTCTGGAGCTCGAGCGGCTGGAGATCACGACGTGCATGCGCGGGGGGGAGATCGAGGTGGTGACCCGCTATGAGCCTCATGCCGACTCGGTGTATGAGGCCTTTGCTCGGGTCGTGGCCGAACGCCACGGCGACACGTTGTATTCGACCGACGGCACGACCGTGGACGAGCGGGTCGCCTCGCTTCTGAGCGGGCGAGCGGGCGGCCCGAGGCGCTCGATCGCGGTGGCCGAGTCTTGCACCGGCGGGCTGCTGGCGGCACGCCTGATCGATCCGCCTGGCGCTTCTGAGTATGTGCTCGGTGGGATCGTGGCTTATGCGAATGAGGTGAAGATCGCCAGTGCGGACGTGCCGGCGGAGGCGATCGAGGCGCACGGCGCTGTCTCCGAGGAGGTCGCGCGGGCGCTTGCCAAGGGAGCGCGCTCGCGGCTGGGCGCCGAGCTGGGGGTCGGTTTGACGGGCATCGCCGGACCAGGCGGGGGCAGCGAGGAGAAGCCGGTTGGGTTGGTGTGGCTTTGCGTGGAGGGGCCCGACGGAGCGACGCTGACCCGCTCGGTGCGACTCCCGGGCGGCCGCAGCGACGTGCGCGAGCGGGCGGCCCTGGTAGCCATGCACATGATTCGACGAGTGCTCGAAGGCGAGCGCGACGTAGCGTAGGTGGGCGGGCACGTCGAGCTCGACGACGGCTGGGAGCTCGACGCCGGTGCGGCGTAGGCTGGGCTGGTGCACAGACATCCCACAGCGCGCTTGTTCGTCGCGGTCGACCCGCCGGCCTATGTATGCGAAGAGCTTGCCGCGTGGGCGCGCACGGCGCTGCGGACCACTGCGCGCGGCTCTGGGCCGCAGGCGCGCGTGTTGGACGCCGAGCTGTTGCATGTGACGCTTTGCTTTCTGGGCAATCGTCCAACGGAGGAGATCGATTCGCTGGCGGCGGCGCTCGCGGTGTGCGATGGGCCGGTTGGCGAGCTGTCGGTCGGTGCGCCGCTGTGGCTGCCGCCGCGCCGGCCGCGAGCCCTGGCGGTCGAGCTGCACGACGAGCGGGAGCTGCTTGGGAGCCTGCAACGCTCGGTCGTGGCGGCCTGCGGGGAGCTCTCGGACCCCGAGACGGCGGCGGCGCGGCACGCGGGCGCGGCCAAGCATCGGCGCTTTCGCCCGCACGTCACGGTCGCTCGCCTGCGCTCGGGCTTCGACCGCGCGGCTACACGTTCGAAGGAGGCTGGACGCGAGTTGCCGCCCACGCCGGCGCTGTCGTTCGTGCCGAGCGAGCTGATCCTGTACCGCTCGTGGCTGGCGCCTGAGGGCGCGAGCTACGAGCGGATCGCCGCCCACACGATCGGTTGAGCGTGAGCGCCGTCGAGGGGAGCCGATCGGGGCTACTCTTCGTGAAGCTATGGCAAAGCGCTACCACCTGACCACATTCGGCTGTCAGATGAACGAGCACGACTCGGAGCGGATGAAGGGGATGCTCGAGTCGCTCGGCTATGACGAGGCGGACGAGCGTGGCGAGGCGGATCTGATCCTGTTCAACACGTGCTCGATCCGCGAGACGGCGGACTCGCGCTTCGTGGCTCATCTGGGCGAGGCAAAGCGGCTGAAGCGCGAACAGCCAGACCGCGTGGTGGGGGTGGGCGGCTGTTGGGCGCAGTCGGTCAAGGAGGAGGTGTTCGAGCGCTTCCCGTTCGTGGATGTGGCGTTTGGCCCGGGGCAGACGCACAAGCTGGCGGAGTTCTTGACCAGCGACTCGCTGACCGCGCAGGGGTACTTCGAGTTCGAGGGCTTCACCGGGCATCTGCCCGCCAAGCGTGCGCGCGCTTTCCAGGGCTGGCTTCAGATCAGCGTCGGGTGCAACTGCCGCTGCTCGTATTGCATCGTGCCGAGCACGCGTGGGCGTGAGGTCTCGCGCCCACTGCAGGAGCTGGTGGTCGAGGTCGAGGCGATGGCGCGCGAGGGGGTGCGCGAGGTGACGCTGCTCGGTCAGAACGTGAACTCCTACGGGCGCGATCTGCGTGTGGAGGGCAAGGCGCAGACGTTTGCCAACCTGTTGCGCCGGCTCGATGAGATCGAGGGGATCGATCGGATCCGCTACACGAGCCCGCACCCGAAGGACATGAAGGAGGACGTGATCCTTGCGCACGCGGAGCTTGGGAGCGTTTGCGAGCACATCCACCTGCCGCTGCAATCGGGCTCCAGTCGCATCTTGAAGGCGATGCGCCGCACCTACGATCGCGAGCGCTACCTGGACCGGGTCGCCTTGATCCGCAAGCACGTGCCCGACGCGGCGATCACGACCGACATCATCGTGGGCTTTCCGGGAGAGAGCGAGAAGGACTTCGAAGAGACCCTCGAGGTGGCCGAGCAGGTGGGCTATGACAGCGCTTTCACGTTCGTCTTCTCGCCCAGACGGGGCACCGAGGCGGCGGATCTCTCGGACGGCGTGGTGCCTCACCCGGTGAAGGTGGAGCGCATGGAAAGGCTCGTGGAGGTCGTGCAGCGAAGGGCGCTGGAGCGCGCGCAGCGTTTCGTGGGCCGCGATCTGGAGGTTCTCGTCGAAGGCCCGTCGCGGACGGATCCCGAGCGCATGCGGGGGCGCACGCGCCACAACAAGGTCGTGAACTTCACGGGCCTTGCGAGCGCGGGCGAGCTGACGCACGTGCGGATCGCCAAGGCCACCAGCCAGACGCTCTCCGGCGAGGAGACCCTCGTGGCTCGCGCCGCTCAGGCCTAGCTACCGCGCCACGCACGACCGGACTTGCCGGCGGTGCTCGGCGCGCAGGCGCGGCGTGGGCCGATGGAGGACTTGCGATCGTCGAGGCGAACATACGTTCCCAAAGTTCCGTCCGGGGCGACCCATACATTTTCAGCATCAACTTTTCGACAGGAGGAGCAAGACGATGCCCGTGACCGATGAGGAGAAGGCCGCAAAGGCGCGCGACGCGGCTCTGCAGGGAGCGCTGACGCAGATCGAGCGCGAGTTCGGCAAGGGCTCTGTCATGCGCATGGGCGACGAGGGCGCTCAGGTGCGTGTGGACGCGATCCCGACGGGCGCGCTGTCGCTCGATCTGGCGCTCGGCATCGGCGGGGTGCCCAAGGGACGCATCGTGGAGGTGTTCGGCCCGGAGTCCTCGGGCAAGACGACGCTGATCTACCACATCTTGGCCCAGGCTCAGAAGCTTGGCGGGGTGTGCGCGTTCATCGACGCCGAGCACGCGATGGACCCGCTGTATGCCAAGGAGATCGGGGTGGACATCGACGAGTTGCTGGTCTCTCAGCCCGACTATGGCGAGCAGGCGCTGGAGATCGCCGACATGCTCGTGCGCTCGGCGGCCGTGGACGTGGTCGCGATCGATTCGGTGGCGGCGCTCACGCCCAAGGTCGAGCTCGAGGGCCAGATGGGCGATCAGACCGTGGGGGCTCAGGCGCGCATGATGAGCCAGGCGATGCGCAAGATCGCGGGCAATCTGAACCGCACGGGCACGCTGTGCATCTTGACCAACCAGATCCGCGAAAAGGTGGGGGTCATGTTCGGCTCGCCGGAGACCCAGCCGGGCGGACGCGCGCTGAAGTTCTATGCCTCGCAGCGCCTTGACATCAGGCGGATCGAGACGCTCAAGGACGGCACCGAGGCGGTCGGCAACCGGGTGCGGGTGAAGGTCGTCAAGAACAAGCTCGCCGCTCCCTTCAGGCAGGCGGAGTTCGACATCGAGTTCGGCAAGGGCATCTCGACTTCGGGCTGTCTCGTGGACTTGGGAATCGAGCACGGCATCGTGACGAAGTCGGGCTCGTTCTTCTCCTACGGCAACGAGCGTCTCGGTCAAGGCAGGGGCAACGCGAAGACCTACCTCGACGAGCACACGGAGATCGCCAAGGAGATCGAGCGCAAGGTCTATGCGGCGCTGGGGATCGGGGCGGACAAAGTCAGGCCGATCCAGGGCACCGAGACGCCGTTGTCGGTGGCACCGGAGCCGGCGGAGGCAGACACGCGCGCGGCGTAACGCGACT
The DNA here is from genome assembly GCA_963753145.1 of uncultured Solirubrobacterales bacterium. GTDB lineage: Bacteria > Actinomycetota > Thermoleophilia > Solirubrobacterales > Solirubrobacteraceae > Palsa-744. The sequence continues at coordinate 730,762 of CAVWAX010000001.1, read as the reverse complement.
TAGCCCTGACTTAGCCCACCAGATTCACGCCTACCGCCCAGCGGACGTCCTAGAGCTTTTGCTTGGCCTTGTGGCCGTCCGCTAGGTCGTAGGCGATCTTGTCGCTGCCGGACTTGCGGGTGATGGTGGCCGAGAGCTCGGGGGCTATCCCGGCGAAGGCTGAGCCGATGCGCAAGGTCATCGGGGCGACGTCCACCTCGCCGCGGTTGCGCTCGATCGCGTCTACGACTGCCTTGGCGACGTCCTCGGGGCTTCGCGTGCCGACGCCTTTGGGCAATTCGACTTCGGCCTCGGCGAACATGCCGGCTTCGCGGATGAAGCCTGGGAAGACCGTGGATACGCCGACGCCCGTGCCGTGCAGCTCGGCGCGCATGGCGCCGGCGAAACCTCGCAGACCGAACTTGGTGGCGTTATAGATCGAGCTGCCCGCCGTGGCGGCCTTGCCAGACAAAGATGACATGAACACGAGCTGGCCGCGACCGCGCTTGACCATCGCGGGCGCGAGCGCATGGGCCATCGCTATGGGGGCGCGCAGGTTGACCTCGAGCGCGCGGTCGATCTGCTCCATCGTGAGGTCGTCCAGCCGGCCGGCGCCGGGCAAGGCGGCGTTGGCGACGAGGATGTCAACCTCGCCCGCCTCGGCGAGCAGGCGATCGACTTCGGCGGCCTCGCTGAGGTCCACCGCCAAAGCGCGAGCTCCAAGCTCGGAGGCCAACGGTTCGAGCACGTCGACGCGGCGTCCGGTGAGCACCAGTTGGGCTCCCTTCGCCGAGAGAGCGCGCGCGATCGCTTGGCCGAGGCCACCGGTCGCGCCGGTGAGGAGGACTTTGGAGCCGGAGATCTGCATTAGCTGCAAGCCTACGCCAATGTCCTCCTCTTCGCAGGAAACCCCTTGAGCGCGCCAGCGGCGGGCTCCTCGCGCGACCGGCAAGCGCAAGTCCTTGCGCTGTTCGGGCCGACCGGGATCGGCAAGACCGCTGTCGCGATCGCGATCGCCCGCCAACTACGGGAACGCGGCGAGCGGCCAGTGGCGGTGTCGGCTGACGCGATGCAGGTTTATCGCGGGATCGAGACGCTCACAGGTGTCGCCGGCGAGCACGAGCAGCGCGAGCTCGAGCACCGGCTCGTGTCGTTCCTGCCGATTGACTCGAGCTTCAGCGCCGGCCAGTACGCAGAGCTGGCGCACGCCGAGATCGACGACGCGCTCGCCGAAGGCAGGCGCCCGATCGTGGTGGGGGGCACGGGCCTATATTTGCGCGCTGCGCTGTGTGAGCTTGAACTGCGACCCCCACCGCCAGAGGGTGTGCGCGAGCGCCTGACAGCCGAACTGGAGCGCCGCGGCGCGCCTGCCTTGCACGCCCAGCTGGCCCAGCGCGCTCCCTGGGCGGCGAGCGAGATCGAGCCGAACGACCAGCAGCGCATCGTGCGCTCGCTGGAGCTGCTCGAGGCCGGCGAGCTGGAGCCCCCAAGCGGACCGTCGCAGCTTTGGACCGAGGAGACTCGCCGCCCGACGTTGCTGGTCGGGCTCACGATGGAGCGCGAGGCGCTGTATGGACGCATCGACGCGCGCGTCGACGCGATGTTGGCGGCAGGCGTCCAAGCGGAGGTGAGAGCAGCCAACGCGGCCGGCGCGAGCGCCACGGCGCGCAAGGCGCTCGGCTTCGAGGAGTTGCTCGCGGGCGATGTGGAGGCGATGAAGCGCCACACTCGCAACTACGCCAGACGGCAGCTCACCTGGATGCGCAAGCTCGCCGCGGTGCGTCTCATCGACGTGACCAAGCTCTCGCCCGAAGGCACGGCCACAGAGATCCTCCAAATGCTCGACCGGCCCGAGTCGCATGCGACTCGACCGAGCGCCTAGACTGCTGCGCCGATGAGATTCGAGAAGTGGCAGGCCCTCGGCAACGACTACATCATCCTCGAGCGCGCGGAGCTCCCGTTCGAGCTGACCCCCGCGCGCATCCGCAAGCTGTGCGCCGGACACTTCGGCGTGTTCGCCGACGGCGTCCTGCTGCTCTGCGCCGCCAATGACCCGAGCTTGGTGGCCGAGCTGCGCATCTACAACCCCGACGGCTCCGAAGCCGAGCTATCGGGCAACGGGGCGCGCGAGGCGATCTTGTATTTGCGCCAGCGTGACTGGACCGAGCTCGACAGCTTCTCGATCGCGACCGCGGCGGGCGAGATTCGCCCGACGATCACCGGGCCGGACACGTGTCGTGTGGACATGGGCCGGGCTTCGCTCAGCTCCAAGGACTATCCAAGCGGGGCACCCGACGGTCGTGGCGAGCTCGTCGCCGACGGTCGCGAGTGGGCCTTTCAACACGTCTCGATCGGCAATCCCCAGTGCGCGATCCATGTCGCCGACCTCGCCACCCTGCAAGCGCTCGACCTGCCCGCGATCGGAGGCGCGATCGAAGCGCACGAGCTGTTTCCCAACCGCACCAACGTGTCTTGGTACACCGAGCTCGGACCCGGGGAGATCCGCGCACGCATCTTCGAGCGGGGAGTAGGCGAGACCCTGTCCTCGGGCACCGGCGCCACCGGCGCAGCGGTCGCCCACTGCCTGCGTACCGGCGAGCGCCCGGCGCGCGGCGACACGCGCGACGATTCGCCAGCGGTCGGCGAGCTGGAGCACGCGGCCCGAGTCGCGGTGTCGCTTGACGGGGGAGACCTGAGCGTGGAGATCGGCGAGGATCTGCGTGTCAACCTGACAGGTTGGGCGCGCCCCGTGTTTGCGGGAAGCTTGAGCGAAACGTTCGTAGAAGAGCTGCGCGAGACCAACTAAGAAGGCCAAAAGATCAAGGAGCCGTATGAGACCGAGTGAGCGACTGAATCGCATCCCGCCCTACCTGTTCGCCGAACTGGAGCGCAAGATCGCAGCCAAGAAGGCGGCCGGTGTGGACGTGATCAGCCTCGGCATCGGCGACCCCGATCGACCCACACCAGCCCTCATCGTCGAGGCGATGCAAGAGGCGGTGACAGAGCCCGAGACACACCGCTACCCCTCAAACCGCGGCCGCCAGGACTTCCGCCAGGCCTTCGGCGACTTCTATGCGCGTCGTTTCGACGTGAGCCTCGATCCCGACAACGAGATCATCCCCGCGATCGGCGCCAAGGAGGCGATCTTCAACCTCAATCTGGCCTTCCTAGACCAGGGCGACGTGGCGCTCGCCTCCGACCCCGGCTACCCCGTCTACACCGGCGGTCCGCTGATGGCCGGCGGCGAGCCGATTGTTATGCCGCTCGCCCCCTCGCTCGGCTTCGTGCCCGACCTCGACACGATCGACGAACGGACCGCCAGCCGCGCCAAGTTGATGTTCCTCAACTACCCCAACAACCCCACCGGCGCGATCGTGCCGAACGGCTTCTTCGAGCTGGTGGTCGACTTCGCCAAGACCTACGACATCCTCGTGGTGCACGACAACGCCTACTCGGAGACGACCTACGACGGCTATCGCGCCCCGTCCTTCCTGCAGACGCCGGGCGCCAAGGACGTTGGGGTCGAGGTGTTCTCGCTGTCCAAGGGCTACAACATGACCGGCTGGCGCTGCGCCGCGGTGCTCGGCAACGCAGAGGCGATCGAACACTACTGGCGGCTGAAGACCAACATCGACTCCGGCCTGTTCGAGGCCGTCCAACTGGCCGGCATCGCGGCGCTCTCGCCCGACGCCGACGCCGAGGTGGGCTCGATGAACGAGCTCTACCGGATCCGCCGCGACCTGGTCTGCGATGCGCTCGCAAAGGCCGGGGTGCACGTCAATCCGCCGAAGGGCACGATCTATGTGTGGGCGCCCATCCCAGACGGTTTCGAGAGCTCGGTCGCCTACTGCGAGCACGTCCTCGAGCATGCCGCCGTCGTGGTCTCGCCCGGCAGCGCCTACGGTCCGAGCGGCGAGGGATGGTTCAGGATCGCGCTCACCACACCCGACGAGCAGCTGAGCGAGGCGGTCGAGCGGTTGGCCTCGTTGGGGGCGTGACGGCGGAGCGCCGTCGCCGAGGCATCCTTGGGGGCTTGACGCCCGTCCGGGCGGCACCGCCAGATTCGACATTTTGATCGGCCGGGAGGCTGATCTACACTCGAAGGGAATGAACCAACCCCCACAGCGCGCTCGCCAGCGCGCTCTTTGCATAGGCGCGCTTCCCGACGACGAGAAACTTGACGAGCTGCGAGAGCTGTTGCTCACCGCCGGCGTCGCGGTGGTCGGCGAGCTGATCCAACGCCGCGACGCGCCGCACCCCAACTCCTATCTCGGCCCCGGCAAGGTCACCGAGGCCAAGCGCCTCGCCCAGGAATGCGACGCGAACGTGATCGCCTGCGACGACGAGCTGAGCGCCCGCCAAGAGCGCAACCTCGAGGACGCCTTGGGGATGCCCGTGGTCGATCGCACGACGGTGATCCTCGACATCTTCGCCACCCACGCCTCCTCGGCCGAGGGCAAGCTGCAGGTCGAGCTGGCCCAGCTCGAGTACAACCTCGCGCGCATGCGCGGCCTGTGGACCCACCTCGAGCGCCTCGGCGGCGGTATCGGCACGCGCGGACCGGGGGAGACCCAGATCGAGACCGATCGCCGCCTTGCCCGCAACCGCATCGCCGCCCTGCGCCGCCGCCTGGAGCACGTCAAGGGCACCCGCTCGGTTATGCGCGCCGAGCGCGAGCGCGCGGCGCTGCCCAGCATCGCGCTCGTCGGCTACACCAACGCGGGCAAGAGCACCCTCCTGAACGCCATGACCGGAGCCGAGGTCGGCGTGCGCGACCGTCTCTTTCACACCCTGGACCCGAGCACGCGCATGCTGCGAATCGCCGGGCGTCCCCACCTGTTGACCGACACCGTCGGCTTCATCCGCAAGCTGCCCCACCAGGTGGTCGACGCCTTCGGGACGACCCTGGAGGAGACCCGCCTGGCCGACCTGCTGTTGCACGTGCTCGACGCCTCCGCGCCCGAGCACGACCAAGAAGCGATGCGCAAGGCCGTCGAGCAGGTGCTCGACGAGATCGGCGCCGGTGATCGCCCGCGCGTGCTCGTCCTCAACAAGGCCGACCTGCTCTCTGAGGACGAGCGCGAGGAGCTGCGCCTGGCCCACCCCGAGGCGGTGCTCGCCAGCGGCGCCGGCGGCGACGGACTAGAAGAGCTCGAGGGACGCATCGAGCACGAGCTGCGCCACACCCTGCGCCCGATGGAGCTGCTGGTGCCCTACTCCCAAGGAGGCTCGCTCGCCGAGCTCCACGACGCCGTCGGCGACCTCGAGCGCCTGGACACCCCTGAGGGCGTCCGCGTCAAGGCCCTGGTGCCGGCCCGCCTGGCCGAGCGCTACGCCAAGTTCGCTGTCAGCAACGGGAGCCCCAACGGCTCAACGGTTATCGCCGCTACCTGAGAGGACCCCTCGCGCTTGGCGCGAGAAAAGCTTCTCCAGGTTCTCGGCGGCGATCTTCTCCAAATCGAGCTCCAGCTCGGTGGCGAGCTGCGCCACGTACCAGAGCACGTCGCCCAGCTCCTTGCTCATCGCGGCCTTGCGCTCCTCGCTGACTTTGCCGGCGTCGTCGCGAATCGCCTTCTTGGCGTGCTCGGCCACCTCGCCCGCCTCGCCGGCCAGGCCAAGCGCTGGATAGGCCAGCCATGACTCGCGCGGATACTCGGCGGTGGTGCGTGACTTGCGCTGATACTCGGACAGATCCATAACCGTGATCCTACGCCGCCGCGAGCCCCGCGGCGCGCCGGGCGCTCGCGTGGGCTGAGCGCTCGAGCTCGTCGTCAAGCGGCGCGAGTGCATCGATTTCGACGCCGAGCGCTGTAGCGATCAGCCAATCGGCGAACCATGCGTTCTTTGGGAGTAGCGGGCCGTGCAGGTAGGTCCCGATCGTGTTGGCCGCCTTTGCGCCCTCCTGGCCGCTCCTGCCGTCGTTGCCGTGGCCTTTGAGCACGCGTCCGAGCGGCTGCGCGGACGCTCCCAGGTAGGTGCGCCCGCCGTGGTTCTCAAAGCCCGCGAGCACGCGCCCAGCGTAGCCATCGAGGTCCACTTCGATCGCCACGTTGCCGATCAGCCTTGGGCCCGGCTCGCGGACCGTGCGCACATCGAGCAGGCCGACGCCCTCCAGGCGCTCATCCCCGACGGTGTAGGACTCGCCGAGCAATTGATAACCGCCGCACACACCCAACACCACGGCGTCCCGCGCCGCCGCTTCGTGCAACGCCGTGCGCTTGCTCGCCACCAGGTCCTCGGCGCAGAGCAGCTGGTCGCGATCCTGGCCGCCGCCGATGTAATAGAGGTCGTGCGCGCCGCCCTCGAGCGCCTGGCCGAGCCCGCTGCCCGTCAGCTCGAAGCCGATCCCGCGCCACTCGCAGCGACGCTTCAGCACGAACAGGTTGCCCCTGTCTGCGTAGATGTTCATCAAATCCGGATACAACGCGCACACCCGCAAGGTGCGCCGCGCCGAAGCGTTCACCGCCAAGAGCTGCTCGCCTCCCCGCGTCTCACCAGCAGCTCGCGCAAAGCCAACATCGCCGTATAGGTGGGCAGCACATAAAGGGGCCGCTCGCCCTCGCCGTCGCGAACGGCCGCCTCGACCGCACCGGCAAGATCCTCGATCACCTCGATTCGCTCGGGCTCGACCCCCGCGTACTTCAATCGCAACGCCAGCTCCGCCGCCCGCGTGCCCGAGCAGCGCACCGCCCGCACCCGCCCGGCCAGCAGCTCGAAGTCCGCGTCCCAGATCCACGACACGTCATGCCCATCCGCCGTCTTGTCGTTGAGCACCCCCAACAAGTCGTGCTCGCCCGCCTCCAGCGCCAGCGTGCGCAACACCTCGTTGGCGCCCGCCGGATTCTTGACCAGCAGGATCCGCGTCTCACGGCCCTCGACACGCACCGTCTCCGCGCGCCCAAACGCAGCCTCGCCGGCCTCCAAGCCCGCCACGATCTGCTCGAGCCCAACGTCCATCGCGACCCCGATCGCCGCAGCCGCCAAGGCGTTGTACACGTTGTAAAGGCCCGGCAGCCCCAGTTTCACCTCTGCGTGCCCCGCCGGCACGCAAAGCGTGAAGCGAGCCGCCCGCACCCCTTCGAGCGTAACGTCGCGAGCGACGACGGTGGGGCAGGGTCGCCGCGCACCGCACGACTCGCAGTGGTAGTGGCCCAGGTGCCCCAGGTACACGGCGTCGAACACATACGGCGCGCCGCAGCGACGACAGTGCTTGGCGTCGGCTGCGTGCGCCATCCCCTCGAGCGCCAAGGTGTCGTCCTCGACGCCGTAGAAGATCGTCCCCTCGCGCTCCCGCGCAAGGTCCGCGAGCAGCGGATCGTCGGCGTTGCAAACCAGCCGCGCCTCGCCCGCCGGCCCGCCCGGCGCGAGCGCCGCCGCCCAGCGCTCGGCGATCGCGTCGAGCTCGCCGTAGCGGTCGAGCTGGTCCCTGAACAGGTTTCCCAACACCACCATCCTCGGATGCAGCTGCGCTGAGAGGCGATCGAGCCACATCTCATCGACCTCGAACAGACCCAGCTCGCCCGCCATCGCGCCTTTGCCCGCGGCCGCTTCCATCAGTGTCGAGGCGATCCCACCCGCCATGTTCGCCCCCGCTTGGTTGTGCACCAAGGAGAGCCCGCCGCGCTCCAAAACGCCGGCCGCCAGAGCCGCGGTGGTCGTCTTCCCGTTCGTCGCACTCACCACCACGCTGCCGAGCCTCAGCCTTCCCGCCAAAGCCTCGATCGCGTCCGGCTCCAAGCGCATCAGCAGCTTGCCCGGCAGGCTCGTCCCGCCGCCGCCGCGCAACCGCGACACCGCGCCCGCACCTTTGGCCAAAGCGAGCTTTGGGCCAAGCAGCCCGCTCAAGGCCGCGCCACCGCCGAATCGGAGATGGGGGAGGGGCCGCCGTCAGCCTGCTGCCCGCCTTCGGCGCCGGCCCGCCAAGCGTCCTGCCCCGCACCGCTCGCCGGCACCAACACTCTGACCGCGCCCTCCACGGCCCTCACCAACACCGGCAAATCGCCGATCGGATCGCCGTCCGCGTACATCGTGAACGCCCGATCGGCTTCGATCAAAACCTCGCGCGCCCGATACATCCTCACCCCCGGATCGTCCACGTGATCGCCCTTGAAGACTTTCGGCAGGATCTTGCTCACGAACGTCAGCTTGCTCACGTTCTCAAGCAACGGGACCTCGAGCAGCCCGTCGTCGAGCAAAGCGCCCGGCGCGGCCTTCATCCCGCCACCGTAGGTCTTCGAGTTGGCCGCGCCCACGCTGTAGGCCTCGAAGCTCAAGCGTTCGCCCGACGGCGGATCGAGCTCGATCGTAAAACGGGCCGCGCGCCAAGAGATCAGCGCGCGCAAAGCCCCATACGCGTACACCAGCCCGCCCAACCAAGCTGGCGCTTCGTTGGCGATGCGGTTGGCGTCGCTGTCGAAGCCGACGCTCGCGATCCCCACGAACGTCTTGGCGGCGCCACCGCCACCCAAGGCTTCCACCTCGCCCAAGTCCATCGCCCGCGAAAAACCCCCCGCGATCACCTCGCAGGCCAGGACCGGATCGGCCGGGATCCCCAACACCCGCGCCAAATCGTTGCCCCTGCCACCCGGCAACACACCCAACAGAGCGCCCGGAGTCTCGCGCAGCGCTTCGGCCACCGCGCCCACCATCCCGTCGCCGCTCAAGCAAACCACCGTCTCACCCCGCCCGGCCGCCATGCGCGCCAGCTCGCGCGCATGGTCGAGGCTGCGCGTCAACTCGCTGTGCAGCGCAAAGCCATGGCCCTCCAGCGCCGCGGCCACGGCGGGCAATACGCGCCCCGCTTTGCCCCCGCCCGCGGCCGGGTTCACGATCAAACACAAACGCTCGCTCACCCCGCAAGCCTATTGGGCCGGCACCCCCCGCCCTCTATTGGGAATCGCGAAGACCCGCTTAAGAACGTGCGAACATCGCCCCGGCGCCCAACAGCGCGACTATGCTGCCCAAGATGCCCGCTCGCCTCACCGCTCCGCGCCTGCCGGTCTGCGTCGGAGCCACGGCTCTAAGCGTCCTCCTGGCCGCCTGCGGCGGGACCAACCCTACCGCCGGCAGCACGACCGGTACGACGCTTAAATCCAAATCTGAAAACCTGCTCGCATCGAAGACCGCCTCGGGATCGGCCGGCGGCAAGTGTCGTTCGGTCTCGGCCCCCGCGCCCAAGGGCACCCAAAACGTCGCCCCGCCCAAGCTGCGGCTCGATCCCGCGCGACGCTACGTCGTCGAACTGAGCACCAACTGCGGCCCGATCCAGATCCAGCTCGACGTGCGCGCCGCTCCGCGCACAACCGCCTCGTTTGCCTACCTGGTCAAGAGCGGCTTCTACAACGACCTCACCTTCCACCGTGTCGCGGCCGGGTTCGTGATTCAAGGGGGAGACCCCAACGGCGACGGCTCGGGCGGTCCCGGCTACAAGATCGTCGAAGCGCCGCCGTCCAGCACGCGCTACACGCGCGGCACCGTCGCGATGGCCAAGACCTCCAGCGACCCGCCCGGCGCCTCCGGCAGCCAGTTCTTCATCGTCACCGCCACCGAAGCGCCGCTCCCACCTCAATACGCGCTAGTCGGAAACGTCATCGGCAGTTTCGCCGGCGTCACCCGCATCTCCAAGCTGCCTACCGACCCGCCCCAAGACGGAGCGCCCCGCACGCCGGTCGTGATCAGCCACGCCACGCTCTCCTCGAGCTAGACGGCCGCGCTTACTTGGAAGCTTGCGCGCCGGCCTTGGCTCGGTCGCGTCGTCTGCGTCCGATCATCGCCGCGATCGCCACCACGGCGATCGCCAAGAAGAGGCCGAGCAGGATGCCGGGGGCCAGCCCCAAGCCGCCGAAGGGAAGCGCGATCAGCTCGACCACGCCCAGGCCGAGCGCGAGCAGCAACAAGACGAGCGCGACGATCAACAAGATGCCGCGCACGCGAGCCACGATTCCAGCGCTCGCGGGGGGGATCAACAGCCCCATCGCCCGCAATGCAAACATCTGGCGACCGCTGGGCGGGGTATGGCCCAGACGCTCCACCGCGTCCTTCAAATCGCCCGCCCTCCGTTCGGCCAACGCAAGCGAAGCGTCGGCCATGCGCCTGATCTGCATCCGTTCCTGTGGCCGCGCCGCCGCGATCGCGCGCTGGAAGTAAGCGCGCGCCTGCTCGGCGTCGAAACGCTCCGAGGCGCGCGCGCCCAGGATCGCCAGAGCCGCCGACTTGTACTTTGTCTCGGACTCCAGCTCCTCGTCGCTGCGCTGCTCCAGAGCTTCAATAGCCTGCTGCGCGCCGCGCTGCTCGATCCGTACCTGTCGCTGCTTGGGTGCCATCGCCAGCCATTCTATGGAGCTCGCTCCTCGGGCGCTCGCGCGCCCAAGCGCACCCGCTATTCTCGCTGTCCCAACCCTTTTTCGTCTCGATGCTTCGGATCTCCTACAACCGGCTACTAGCGACCTTGCTGCTCAGCCTGCTTGCGGGTCAAACCCCTGCGCTGCTCGCCTCCGCCGGCGCCGCCGCCACGCCGACGATCAACAAGGCCCAGCTCAACCAAGCGGTCCAAGAAGCGCTCGCCAAACAAACGGGCTCGGCGGGCGCGGCCGGCGGATCGGCCGGCTCGGCCGGTGTCGGCTCCACCGGATCTGGATCGGCCGCCTCCAGCGAAGGCCTAGGGACCTCCGGCGCGCTCTCCAATCTCACCAGTGGGGAAGGGGCCGAAGAAGAAAGCGCCCTCAAAACCTCCACCTCCTCGACGTCCTCGAGCTCGAGCGCCGTCTCCACCAGCGTCCTGTTGCCGATCTTCATCGTCGGCGCCCTCCTGCTCGGCGGCATCGCGTTCTTCATCGTCCGCGACGCCCGCGGCGTGGCGCCCGTCGTCGACGGCCTCGGCACTCCCGGCTCCGCCCAAGAAAGAGCGGCCCGCCTGCGCAAGCGCCGCGCCAAGGCCAAGGCCGCGCGCCGTCAGCGCAAGCGCAACCGCTAGCTGCGCTCCTCGCCCGTCCAGACCGGCTTTGTCGACGTCCAGACCGGCGTTGTCGTTGTCTCTCTAGGGGTGGACTCGCGCGCGTGCGCGCACGCGTGAGGCCCGCCCGCGCACCCGAGCGGGGGAAGGCGCTCCCGGAGACCCATGCGGCCCACGCCGCGGCCTGGGCGTAAGCGGCCGCCGCGGGTGTGGCTCCCAAGGAGCCCCCGGCTCCGTCTTCGTCCCGCCTTCGTCTTCGCCGCCGGCGCCCTCGTCCTCGACGCGAGACACCATCGCCGCATCGCTTCGGAACGGAACCCAAAGCATCAGCGAAGCCACCACCAGCTTCACCAGCCCCATAGCCGCCAACAGCACCCAAAGAGACATTGCCACCGATGCTACTACCGTCGCTCGTGTCTGACCAAGCCGACTGGGGGATAGCTGGCCGTTGGTTCTGCCCTGCCCCTGACCATGGGTCCTCGATGGCCGCCCACACCTCAAGATCCGAGTCCGCATCGCCGAATATGTGCAAATGCCCACATTTCGCGAAGAGCCTTGGGAACGCGATCGCCGCGCACTCGAAGGCCACGCCCGGTCTCATGCCTCGCGACCGTCAAGCCAGAACGCCGCCCGGCGACCTCAACCAACCGCCACGGGCTTTGTATGGTCACAAGGCGCTTTGGAGCGTCAGGCACGAGCACGCATCGCGAACCAAGCGTTTCGATTGCTCATGATCCTCATCGTCGGCAGCCTGGCCGTCGCCGTCACGCTTCTTGTCGCCGCTTCAGCGCATCATCTGCGGTGACGTGCCCGCGGGGACAGGGATCCCATCGGGCACGAAGGAGCATCGACATTTCTAGGTTTACATAACATACATTATCGGGCGTTAATCGGTGGTGCATCAGTTTGAGAGCGCAACCATCGAGGATTTCTTATCTGTGCCTTTCACCATCGACGATGGCGAGATCCAGGCGTAGCATCCGGCTCTAATCGACGGCGGCGACGTGACGCGCACAAACGTGCTCGGTGGCGTCGTCGTCCAGCGCGAGCTTGAGCGCCGGCGCGAGCACGCCAAGCGTGCGTCGCACACTGCCTGCGTGCTCGTTGCGGTGCAGGCGCATCAAGGCTTGGAGTGCGTCTGTCGCGACCAGGTCGTGCGCCGAGCACGACGGCGTCAGAAACTCCGCTCGGCGCGAAACGATCGCGGCGAGTTGCTCCGCGTTGGCCAGCTTAGGCATTCGCACGTTCTCGAGCAGGCCGTGGGTAAGGTCGCGGTAGTCGAAGTCGTCGCGGCTGAGGTAGTCGTCGTGGATGGCCACGAGTAGCCCGCAGTCCAGGTTGTCGGCGAGCTCGCGCAGCACCTCTCCGAAGAAGCCAGTGAGCACCCTGCCCGAGGCGTTGCCGGCCACGCGGCCAAGGCGGTCTGTGTCATCGGCGACGAGCACGGGAACGAGACCGTGGCTCCCGACGACATCGAGCGCCTCGGCGGCGGCTTCACGCAACGCCTGCGTCGTGTTGTAGGTGCGGCCGCCGCCAATCGTCTTGGTCATCTCGCGGGCGATGCCGCCGCGCAGTATCCAATGTCCACCGGAGAGCGCGGCACGGTAGCTGATCAACTGACGGTCGAGCGGCAGCGTCGGCTGCGCGGCCGCCAACAGCTTCTGTCGTTGTGATCCCCCGATCTTACCGGCCGTCTCGGCACGGTTGACCAGCTGGCTGACGAGGATACGCAGAAAACCACGGACACTCGAAATGTCCTTCTGCTTCTCGGTGACGACATTGATCAGGATCATCGCAACGCCGTCGGCGTCCAGCGCGTAGCGCGCCACACTAGTCTTCCCACAACCGCGAGAACCAATAAGCGCAATCCGGGCGTACGCCCGCAACCTCTCACGGAGGTCGCTCTCCAGCCGGCAACCGTCGATCAATGACTCGTATGGCGCCAGACAGGCGCCGAGGGTGTCGGGTGGTGGCGTGGGATCGAAGACCTGCGGTGCCGCCGCGGCCGCCAGCAACGCTTCACGACTCATGCTCGATCCTCCCTGAGCCGGTAGGTATTGCGCGGGCGTCCGGGTTGACCGGTGCGCTCGGCGGAGATCTCAACGTGGCCGGCGCGCTCGAGCTGCTCGAAGACCTGGTAGGCGCGTGGTCGCGACCAACCGAGGCGGCGCAGCAGGTCCTGGTCAGATGCGCCGGCCGGGCCGTTACGAGCGAGGTCGTCGGCGAGGCGCCCCGCCGGCCTGCCCAGCTCGCGCTCGATCTGCTCGACAATCGTGCCACGCAGCACCGCCGCGAGCGGATCCTCGGCCAGCACCGCGCGCCGCGCCAGCGCGAGCGCGCGCGAGGGATTGCCTTCACAACGCTCGGCGATCGACCACCGCACCTCGTCGGCGATTTGACCGTCGAAGTCGCGTCGGGCGAGCAGATCGACGATCTCCCCCCTATCGAAGGGGCTCAGATAAATCGTGTGTTCGAAAAAGGCGTCGGCGGGCGGCGCGAGCAGACGCGCCTGATCGTCGAGATTGCCGGCGAGAACCCACCGCAGCTCAAGCGTCCAAAGCTCGTCGCGAAGTCGCCCGAAGATCTCCCAGCACAGAGGCGCGGGAAGGTGGTCGAGCAGAATGATCGGCTTGTTCTCACCACGTCGTGCGACGACATGAGCGAGCCGATCGTACGCTGCCATCAGCGGGTCCGACGCCGGCTGCGAAAGCGCCCAAGCCGGGATGTCCGCAAGGGCGGCGCCCGACGGGTCGAGCGCCCGAGCTATCCGGTCGAGCGCGTCGGTGGCGCTCGACATTGCTCCACCGGTGACGAACACTATCCCAAAATTGGCGAGATTCTCGTCCATCACACGACGCTCGAACGCGTTCAAAAGGGTGGTCTTCCCTCCCCCTCGCTCGCCGAGCACGATCACGTTGAAGCCGTTGGAGATGCCTGCCTCGATCTGCGCGAGATCGTGCGAACGTTCCACGTAGAGCCCCTCGTCAGCCCGCGTCATCCGCAGCGGTCGCATCCCAAGCCTTGCCATAGCACAACTATAACATAGTTTTGCTACCTGGTTGCTCACCGAATACAGGCATCAGAGACTCCCGAACCGCAGCAGCGACTTGATCGCGCGGCGCTCGTCCATCGCGGCGTACGCCTCGGCGATCCCGTCGAGGTCGGTTTCGTAGTCAAGGACGCGGCCTGGGTCGATGCGCTCGGCGAGGACGTCGTCGAGCAGCTCCGGCAGGTAGACGCGCACGGGGGCTCCTCCGCCGCGGACACCGACCGTCTGGCGGAACATCTGCCCGATCGGCAGCTCGACGCCGTGCGGGACGCCGACGAACCCGACCATCGAGCCGGCGCGGGCGATGTCGATCGCGGTCTGCATCGACTGGCCGGTGCCGACGCACTCGAGCGTGGCGTCGACGCCGACACCGTCGGTCATTTCCTTGATCGCGGCGACGGCCTGCTCGCCGCGCTCGGCGACGACGTCGGTGGCGCCGAACGCCCGGGCGAGCCGCTGGCGGTCGGCGTGGCGTGAGAGGGCGATGATCCGCTCGGCGCCGAGGCGCTTGGCGGCGAGCACGCCGGAGAGTCCGACGGCGCCGTCGCCGACGACCGCGACGGTGTGGCCGGGCTTGACCTGGGCGCACACGGCGGCGTGGTGGCCGGTGGCGAACACGTCTGAGAGCGTGAGCAGCGAGCGCATCATCTGCTCGGAGTGGCCAGAGCCGGGAACAACCACGAGGGTGGTGTCGGCGAGCGGCACGCGGACCGCTTCGCCCTGGCCGCCGTCGCCGTTCATCGGGAAGAAGCCGCCGTTCATGCAAGCGGTCGTGATGCCGTTCTGGCAGTTCGGACAGGTGCCGTCGCTGAACGCGAACGGCGAGATCACGAGATCGCCCTTGCGGAGCCTGGTCACGTCGGCGCCGACGTCCTCGATCACGCCGATGAACTCGTGGCCGATCGGCCCGGGCTCGAACGGGGAGTCGCCACGGTAGTACCAGAGATCGGACCCGCAGACGCACGCCAGCACGACGCGCACGACGGCGTCGGGAGGCTCTCTGATAGCGGCGTCCGGCCGGTCGCCGACGGTGATGTTGCGGGGTTCGTTGAAGATCGCAGCGCGCACTGGCTAACGCCTCCTCAGTTGGCTTTCGGTTCGGTCACCTCCCCACCATGGCACGCTTGTGGCGAACCTGGGAGGCCCTGTCAAAGGGGTACCGACAGGGCACCTTTGTTCGGCTCCCGTGGGGGTATGTTGAGCTTCGTGGACACCACCAACGACATTGCCGAGTTTCTCAGCAGCCGCCGCGCCCGAGTCACGCCAGAGCAGGTCGGGCTGCCGAGCTATGGTGCGCGCCGCGTGAAGGGGCTGCGCCGCGAGGAGGTCGCTTCGCTGGCCGGCGTCAGCATCGAGTACTACAAGCGCTTGGAGCGCGGCAACGCCAGCGGCGTCTCGGACGGTGTGCTCGAGGCGCTTGCGCGAGCGCTGCAGCTCGACGATGCCGAGCGCGCGCACCTGTTCGACCTCGCGCGCGCCGCCGGGCGGGCGGGAATGGTTTCCCCCAAGCGCCGGCGACCGGCGCAGCAGCGAGTCCGGCCAGCGGTGCTGCGAATCCTCGAATCGATCACCGCACCGGCGATCGTGCGCAACAGCCGCGTTGACTACATCGCCGCGAACCCGCTCGGCCGTGCGCTCTACGCGCCGCTGTTCGACAGCCGTGAGCAGCCGGCCAACAGCGCCCGCTTCACGTTCCTGGATCCGGCCGCGCATGAGTTCTACGTCAACTGGGAGCGCACCGCGAAAGATCTGGTCGCCCACCTGCGCTCTGAGGCCGGCCGCAACCCCTACGACCGCGGCCTCTCAGACCTGGTCGGCGAGCTCTCGACACGCAGCGAGCCGTTCCGTGCATGGTGGGCGGCGCATAACGTCCGCTATCACCGCAGCGGCACCAAGCGCCTGCGCCACCCGGTCGTCGGTGAGCTCGAGCTCGCTTTCGAGGTCATGGATGTCTCCGCTGACGAGGGGCTGACGATCGCCGCCTATAGCGCCGAGCCGGGCAGCCGCTCGGCGGAGGCGCTCGACCTGCTCGCCAGCTGGAGCGCCACCCCCGAGCCCGCGGGCACCCACGCCGACGAATAGGACCGTTTATGCAGATCACCCGCAGCAGCATCGACACCACCCAAGGCCCGGCCGACTGGTTCACCGGAGACGTCTACGTCGACGCAGTCGCCGCGCCCGCGGGCAGCTCCACGTTCGCCGCCGCGCTCGTCCATTTCACGCCGGGCGCTCGCACCGCGTGGCACACCCACCCGCACGGTCAGACCATCTACGTCACCGAGGGTCTCGGCCTGTGCCAGCGCGAAGGCGGACCGGTCGAGGTGATCCGTCCCGGCGATCGGGTGTTCTTCGAGCCGGGTGAGAACCACTGGCACGGCGCTGCGCCGAATCGCTTCATGCTCCACATCGCGATGCAGCAGAACGACGAGTCCGGCAGCCCAGTCACCTGGGGTCGGCACGTCACCGACGAGGAGTACGCCGCTGCCCCGGGCCCCGGCGATTGACCACAAGCGCCCCGCCATGACACCGACCCTGACACTGAACAACGGCGTCGAGCTGCCCGCCCTCGGACTCGGTGTCTTCCAGACGCCTCCTGACGAGACGCGCGACGCTGTACGGACCGCACTCGCCGCCGGCTACCGGCACGTCGATACCGCGGCGGCCTACGGCAACGAGCGCCAGGTCGGTGAGGCCGTGCACGGCTCTGGCGTCGACCGGTCGGCGATCTTCCTGGAGACGAAGATCTGGATCAGCGACTACGGATACGACGAGACGCTGCACGGCTTCGAGAAGAGCGCCCGAAAGCTGGGCGTCGAGCAGATCGATCTGCTCATCCTGCACCAGGCGCTGCCGTCGGCGTTCGACCGCACGCTCGAGGCCTACCGCGCGCTCGAGACCTTGCTCGCCGATGGCAAGGTCCGCGCGATCGGAGTGAGCAACTTCATGCCCGAGCATCTCGTGCGGCTCCTCGATCGCGCGACGGTCACGCCGGCGGTCAACCAGATCGAGTGCCACCCCTACTTCGCGCAGCGAGAGGTGCAGGAGCTTGGGGACGCGCATGGCATTCTCACGCAGGCCTGGTCACCGATCGGCGGCATCACCTTCTACCGCGACGGCAGCCACGGCAGCACGCTCGACGACCCGGTCATCGGGGACGTTGCCGGAGCCCACGGCAAGACCCCTGCGCAGGCGATGCTGCGGTGGGGTCTGCAGCACGGCCGCTCGGTCATACCGAAGTCCACAAAGCCCGGCCGCATAGCCGAGAACATCGACGTGTTCGACTTCGAGCTGTCCGCTGAGGAGATGGCCGCGATCGACGGCTTGGACACCGGCCGCCGCGGCGGCCCTGAGCCGGACGCGATCACCCTGGAGGCCTTCGGGCGGGAGATCCCAGAGGACTGAGCAGGCCACCTCGATCGCCCCGCGCCCGACTCGCAAGTCGTCGACGACTCATAGGAGATCACCATGGAATACCGCCCACTCGGACGCACCGGCGTCCAGGTCTCAAAGCTCTGCCTCGGCACGATGATGTTCGGCGCCTGGGGCAACGCCGATCACGAGGACTCGGTTCGCATCATCCACCGAGCCCTCGATGCCGGAGTCAACTTCATCGACACCGCCGACGTCTACTCGACCGGCGAGTCCGAGCAGATCGTCGGCAAGGCGCTGAAGGGGCGTCGCGACGACGTCGTGCTGGCGACGAAGGTCAACGTGGCGATGGACGAGGAGCGCAACCACCGCGGCAACTCACGCCGCTGGATCGTCACCGAGGTCGAGAACTCGCTGCGACGCCTGAACACCGACTGGATCGACCTCTACCAGATCCACCGCCCCGACCCGGACACCGACGTCGAGGAGACGCTCGGGGCGCTGACCGATCTCGTCCGTCAGGGCAAGGTCCGCTACATCGGCTCCTCCTCGTTCTCGGCCGGTCAGATCGTCGAGGCGCAGTGGACGGCGCGCGAGTGCGGCTTGGAGCGCTTTCGCACCGAGCAGCCGCGATACCGATCTCATTTGGATGAGACGCCTGCGGTCTCACATGACTGAGATCGGCTGTCTCACATCGGCGAGACGTCGCAGATGAAGGGCTACGTGATCTTGGGCGCAGAGCCTTTAGGGTTCACGACTGAGTTATTGCCGGGTCGATGCTGTAGTTCCATTCGCCGTGGAATGGGTGGCGCGTGATGTTCACGGCCGCGAGTTCCTCGTTTGAGACTTCGACCCCCTTGGGGTAGGGGCGGTCGTCGAGTCGGGCGTAGACCTTCAGTCCGGTGCTGGTCGTGGTGGCTGCGATCAGGTTGATGATGACCTTGTGGCTGACGAGTGGCTTGCCGCGCCAGTTGGTGGAGATGAAGCTGAATAGGCGGTGCTCGATTTTGTTCCACTTGCTTGTGCCGGGCGGGAAATGACAGACCGTGATCCGCAGGCCGGTGGCGTTGGCGAGCTTCTGCAACTCGACCTTCCAGAGCTTGATGCGGTAGCTGTTGGAGCCGCCTGCGTCGGCGGTGATGACGAGCTCTTTGGCGTGCGGGTAGCGCTGCTTGCCTAGGCTTTCCCACCAGCCACGGATGCTCGCGGCGGCGAACTGCGCGGTATCGCGGTCGATGCCGACGTTGACCCAACCCTCGTCGTTTTGCAGGTCATAGACGCCGTAGGGGATCGCGTGCCCGAGATCCTTGTCCTTGAAGTCGTGCGTGCGAACCTCAACGGGCTTGCCCTTGGGCTCAAGCTCCCGCCCAACCGCCTTGAAATCCCCGACCAGCTCGCGCTTCTTGGTGTCCACGCTGATCGCCGGCTGACCGCGCGCCAGCGCATGAGCAACGGTGTCGTTGATGTGCTTGAACTGCGCGTCGCGGTCGGGATGATCGGTCCCCTCGCGCGTCTTGCGGTTGGCCTGCAGGCTGTAGCCCATCCCCTTCAACAGGCGCGACACGGTGCGATCGGAAACCTCATATCCACGCTTGGCCAAGGCGCCCGCGAGCTTCGCCGCGCTCTTGGAGGTCCACCGCAAAGGGGACTCCGGATCACCACGCGTCTCCGGGGCAACCAGCCGCTCGAGCTCCTCCTCGATCTTCGGATACGTCTCAGAGATCGGCTTGTTGCCCGCCCCCACACGACGCACCCGACCATCCGCCAGCACCTCACCAGACCCCAGATCACGCACCCCGCGACGAATCGTCTCCTGATCGATCCCCGTCGCCCGCGCCACCGCCGAGATCCCACCCCGCCCATGCGAACGCGCCTCCGCCGCCGCCCACAGGCGCCGCGTACGCTCATTCAACACACCCGCGTCCTTCAACAGCCGATACCGCTCCGCAATCGCCGGCTCATCAATCACACCACCCTATTCAACACACAACCCAACTATCCTGCAATTACTGAGTCGCAAGCCCTTAGCGCAGGGCCAGAGCGCGGTCTATCTCTGGATCGTCGTCTGGATCGTCATCTTCGGTTTCGGGGTCTGGTAACCGTTCAAGGAAGAACCGTAGTTTGCGGTGATCGAAGAGCACGAGATAGCGGTCGAAGAAATCTTTGCGGCCGAGTAGCGCTATCGGTAGGCCTTCACAGAACATGACTACCGGCAGAAACATGCTCTCGCCAGCCACCTCGATCGTAAGGCCCTCGGTGTAGCAGTAGCGGGTAGAGGGACGCCCATCAGCGACAGCCACCTCCATTTCGGTGCAATCCCGATAGAGCCCTATGCCGAGAAGCTTGGCCCACTCCGCCGAGAGTGTGGTGTGATCCGCACCACTATCGACTAGAGCGTCTACGAGCAGCGGATGACCGTCTGGACGTGAGAGCCGGATCTCAAGAACCGGACGCAGAATGGGTCGATTGTTGGGGCCGGCTAGGTCGCCGGCAGCGGCATACCCAAACTCACGGACCGTCGGGGCTAGTTCCGCACTCCTGAGCAGGGCCAGACCAGTAGCAGGCCGGGGCGGCCGGATCCTCTCGGACTCTGAAGATTTTGGCCGTGTCTCCCTGTCCATTAAGTCCCGCAACTAGATGCTCCAGATTCTCGTTGTCTGCTACGACCTTGTGATCTTCGACCGCGACCCAACGTCCAGCATATTGGATCAGGTCCAATCCGAGCTGTTCCTCGGCCCTCACGTGATCTTGAATGCTCAACATAGTCATCTCCAAAGGTGGGTCGGCGCTGCTAGCAGAACATTGCTCGGCCTTCAACCCCTCGCGCTCATAGTACCCCAAATATCGACTGATAGGACCACTTCTTTAGCGCTAGGGGCACCAGAAGCTCTAAAACCATGCGGTTAGCAGGGCAGAAAGGGATGCTCCAAGTCATTCCAGCGAGAACGGAATCGCGATCATTAAGCTGATAACCATGACTCAGGTTCAGACGACTGACCCGGTCTCGACCCCCAGCGACGTCACCGACCTCACCTTCGGCCGCCGATCGCAATGCTGATCTAGTCCGGCACGCCGCCGCAGCCCCTACCATCGGCTCGATGACCGTCAAGCGCATGGACCACACAGGCGTCGTCGTCGAAGACCTCGCGCAGGCCGTGGCGTTCTTCCTCGCGCTCGGGCTGGAAACAGAGGGCGAAACGACGGTTGAGGGCGATTGGGTCGGCCGCGTCATCGGGCTCGAGGGGGTGCGGGCGAAGATCGCCATGCTGCAGACGCCGGAGGGACAACGATGCGTCGAGCTCTCCCAGTTTCTTGCGCCGCCCAGCCATATCGGAGGCGAGCCGGCCCTGGCGAACGCTCCAGGCATCCGTCACCTCTCGTTCGTCGTCGAGGACATCGACCCCATCCTCGCTCGCCTGCGAGACGAGCACGGCGCTGAGCTCATCGGCGAGGTCGTTCGCTACCGGGACAGCTACAAGCTCTGTTATTTGCGCGGCCCGGCCGGGATCATCGTCGAGCTGGCCCAAGAGCTCGGCTGACCCACACCAACGGCAACTCCTCCTCCGAGGACTCCGGCCCCGCCCCCCTCCCCCATGACGGTCGTGGCACTATCGTGTCGGCGATGAAGCTCGACGGCGGTTCGCAGGTTGACCCCATGGACGCCGACCCGATTGCGCTCGTGCGCGACTGGCTCGCCGACGCTCGCGCGGCGGGGCTGGCCGAGCCTGACGCGGTGGCGCTGGCAACGGCAGGGGCGGACGGACAGCCCTCGACGCGTATCGTGCAGCTCAAGCGGGTCGAGGACGACGCATTTGTGTTCACCTCCGCGCTGTGGACGCGCAAGGCGCGCGAGATCGCCGCCAACCCGCGCGTGTCGCTACTCGCCTACTGGCCGAGCTTGGGCCGCCAGGTGCACATGACAGGTGAGGCAGTCCTCGCCGAGCAGCGGCGAGCACGACCAACGCGGGCTCCCCGAGGCACTGACCGCCTGGTTCGGCGCTCGGACCGGGCCGTAGCGTCAGCGTCTATGACTCCGGCGGTGTCTCAATTGGGCACCGCAAACCGGGGGCGCCGGCGATGCGCCTGTCGAGCGTCACGAGCTTCACTCGTATCGCCTCGGCCAGCGCCACATAGGTCGCGTCGTAAATCGACAGGTTGTGGCGCAGCTCCCACGAGCGGGCGGACAAGAGCTCATACGGCCACTGTTCTATGGCGAGATCCATCAGGTCGGCGTGAGCCTGGGCCGCCTGATCGGCGCTGACGATCCCCGCGAGCTCGTGGCGACGCACGATGTTCGCCGCCTCCATCACAACCAGGTTCGGAGCCACGAGATCGCGACCTGTAACCGTTTCGGCGACCCAACGGCCGTCCGGGCCGCCGTCCAGCAACAGCGCTACCAGCGCCGAAGCATCGCAGACGACGCTCTCACTCACCGCCTGTCAGCGTCGCGCGCGGACAGAATCGTCTCGGCGTCTACGGTCGCGCCGGTCGCTTGGACCCGGGCTCGCGCGCGCGCGATCACGTCTCCCACAGGTGGACGGGCCGCGGCCTCGAGCAACATTCCACGGAGATACTCCTGCAACGACTTGCCGGCCCTTGCGGCACGCGCGGCAAGCTCGTCTCGAACCTCGTCCGGCACCTCGCGAACCGTGATGGCGACACTCATGCAGCTACTTTAGCATAGATGCAGCTGAAATGCAGGTGGTCCAGCGGTCGGTGGTCCGGCGACCGGTGCTTCCACGCTGCACACGTACTGACTCGGCGAGGAGTCAACAACAGAATCTAACTCAGCCTGAACACCGGATGCTTGGGCGCCGCGGCGAGCAGCTCTTGCTCGGATGACTCCGGTCCAACGCCGTCAAAGAAGACGCCGACCTCGAACTTCCAGCGCTTGAGGTAGGCGCGGAGGATCTCGGGCTTGTCCTGGTCTCCCAGCTCGACGGCGGTGAAGGGCTCGGAGCGGGAGCCAACGAGCAGTCTCCCCTCCCCCGCCGCGCGAAGATTGCGCGCCCACTGGGTGTCCCCGCGCGGCGCGACCAGGTAGCGCGCGCCCTGGAAGCTGAGCAGGTTCACGGGCGTGCGTCTGGGCTCACCACTCTTGCGCCCGCGCACCTCGAGCACGCGCGAGCCGAACAGACTGATCCCCATGCGGGTGAGCAGGGCGACGCAGGGGTTGAATACGTGACTGGTGAACCAGCCGGGACGCTTGCGCTCGAAGTGGGCTGAAGCGTCGGCTTGCATGAAATCGAAGGCTACTCCTGAGCGCCCGTCAAAGCCTCGAGTGTCAACTCGCTCTCGATCGCCGCGCGCACAGCCTTCAGCGCGGCGCCGCGTGCGCGCAGCTTGGTCGCGGCGTGTGCGGCGGGATTGAGCTCGGCGAGCTGGGCGGCCGCCTCCATGCCGATCTGCTCGAGCTCAGACGCCGGCACGACGCGGTCGAGGAAGCCGGCCTCCACCGCCTCTTCTGGGGTGTGCATGACCGCTCCGACGACGGTGCGGTCAAACGCCGCTGGGGACAACCGCTGGCGCGCCAGCTCGACCGCGAACCAGGGCACGGTCAAGCCGATCTTGACCTCGTTTAGCCCGATCCTGTAGGGCCCTTCGACGCCGATCCGCACGTCGGCCGCCAACGGCAGGAAGCTGCCCGCGGCGATCGCGTGACCGGTGCACGCGACGAGCACGGGATGAGCGAACGAGAGCACCCGCTCGGCCAGCGTCGCTCCGAGCCGCAGCATCTCGACGACCGCCGCGCCGTCGCCCGAGGAGAACACCTTCAGGTCGAACCCCGCCGAGAAGTAGCCCTCGCGACCGCTCAACACGACCACCGCGCCGTCCGCCTCGGCCCGATCCAAGGCCCCATGGATCGCCGTCAGTGTCTCGATCGAGAACGCGTTGACCTTGCCGTCGTCGATCGCGATCCGCGCGATGCGTCCGTCGAGCTCGTAGGTGGTCGCATCGCTCATGCCCAAATCGCCTCGTGCGACGCAAAGCCTACATCCGCGCACGCCCGAGAGTCGGCGAGGTGTCCAGACCGATTAATGCATGGATCGTTGTTCGTACGTATCGTCTCACCCGATCAGTCGCACGATCGCGCTCAGCCCGACGATCACGATCAGACCCCTGAGCACGCGCGGCGGTAGGCGACGACCGTAGCGCGCGCCCACCTGGGCTCCGAGGATCGAGGCGCCGGCGATGACAGCGGCGGGCCCCCAATCGATGTGGGTGGCGAGGATGAAGAACACGGCCGCCACGCCGTTGACCAGGCCCGCCAGGACATTCTTCAGCGCGTTGGTGCGGTGCAGGTCCTGGTCGAGCGCCAGACCGAGGATCCCCAGCAGCAGGATCCCCTGGGCCGCGCCGAAGTAGCCGCCGTAGACCCCGGTCCCGTACACCGCGCCCATCGTCAGCGCCCACCAGAGCCGGCCGCGGTGGGGCTCGCCGTGGCGCGCCAGCCGCGCCGCCAACCAAGGTTGGAGAACTACCAGCACGAGCGCCAGGGCGATGAACGCGGGCACGATCGCGGCGAACGCGGAGGCTGGGAGCGCCAGCAGCAGGATCGCTCCCGTGAGGCCCCCGAGCACGGACATCGTGCCCAGGCGCAAGGCCCGCCCGCGCTGGCCGGCCAGCTCGCGGCGGTAGCCCAGGGCGCCCGAGATCGACCCGGGCACGAGCCCGACGTTGTTGGACACGTTCGCGGTGACCGGCGCGTAGCCGAACGCGAGCAGCACCGGAAAGGTGATCAAGGTGCCGCTGCCGACGACCGTGTTGATCGTCCCCGCAGCAAAGCCCGCCGCGGCGATCGCGACCAGTTCGGCGACGCTCACTCAGCGACTCAAGCTCGCTTGGCGCCGCTCGGGCGCTTGGGCGCGGCGGGCTTGCGCTTGGCCTTCGTCTCGCCCTTGGCCGGCGCCTTGCCCTCGACGCTCGCCTTGCGCTTTGCCGCTGCTGCCGCCGCCGGCTCGCGCTTGGCCGCCGGCTTGCGCTTCGCCGCGGGCTTGCGCTTCGCCGCCGCCGGCTTACCCTTGCCGGCGCTCGCCGCCTCGCCCCGGATCCGCGCGAGGCTCTCCTCCAGGGCGCCCATCAGGTCGGGCGCCTTCGGCGCAGGCTCGGCCGCCTTGGCGGGCTTGGGCTTGGGCGCCGAGACCTTCTGGCCCTTGCTCTTGCGCTTGACGATCGCTTCCAGGTGGGCCCGGTGCTCGTCGCGATAGCCCTCCGGTTTGAAGGGGACCTCCAGCTCGGCGACGATCGCCATCGCGCCGGCGATCTCCTCCTCGCTGGGCGCGCGCGCCGACTCCAGGCCGGCGACGATCTCCGCGCTGGAGCGCACTTCGTCGGCGAAGCGCATCGTCGTCAAGGCGAGCAGCCCATCGCGCGGGCGGATGCTGACCAGGTTCTCCTTGGCCCGCATCACAAAGCGTCCGAGCGCGACCTTGCCCGCGGCCGCCATCGCCTCGGCGAGCAGCGCGTAGGCGCGGGCGGCGGCCTCGTTCTCGGGCACGAGCAGGTAGGGCCGGTCGAGGTAGAGCGGGTCGATCTCGCTCTCCTGCACGAACGCCTCGATGTCGATCGTGTGGCTCTTGCGTGGCGCCGCCGCCTCCAGGTCGGCGTCGCTGAGCAGCACCCAGCGCCCATCGTCGAGCTCGTAGCCCTTGACGATCTCCGACCAGGGCACCTCGCGCTGCTCGTGCGCGCACACCCTGCGCGTCTCGATCGGCGCGTTGTCGGGGCCGTGCAGCAGGTTGAAGTGGATGTCGCGGTCGCGCACCGCGCTGTGCAGCGAGACCGGCACCGTGACCAGGCCGAAGCTGAGCGAGCCGCTCCAGAGCGAGCGCGCCATCAGGCTGCCGCCAAGCTCGCTTCGAGCGCGCCGAGCAGGTCCCCGGACGGCGCGGCGGGCATGCTTTCGGGCGCGAGGATCGCTTCGCCCTTGGCCTTCTTCTCGATCATCGCCATGACCGCGTCGCGGTAGGTGTTGGCGTAGCCCTCGGGCTCAAACGGGGCGTCGAGCTGGGCAAGCAACAACTGGGCGGTGTCGAGCTCGAGCTTGCTCGGCTGCTTCTCGGCTTTGGGCAGCTCGAGGTCCTGCCCCCAGGAGAGCTCGTCGGCGAAGCGCATCGTGTGCAGCACGATCGCCTCCCCGACCGTGCGGATCGCGACGAGGTGGGCCTTGTTGTGGAACACGAAGCGTCCGATCCCGGCGCGCCCGGAGCGCTCCAGGGCCGCGCGCAACAGGAGGTAGGCCTCCTCCCCCAGCTTGCCGGGCCCCAGGTAGTAGGAGCGCTCGTAGTAGGCGGGGTCGATCTGCGCGCGGTCGACGAAGTGCTCGATCTCGACCACGTGCGCCTCGGGCCCCTCGGCGGCGGCGAGCTCCTCCTTGGTGAGCACCACATAGCTGCCTTCGCTGACTTCGTAGCCCTTGACGACCTCGCTGTAGGGGACCTCGCGGTCCTCCTTCGAGCACACGCGCCGGTGCTCGATCGCGGCGCCGTCCTCGGCGTGGCGCTCGCGCAGCGCGATCCGCTTGGACTCGGTAGCCGAATACAGCTTGACCGGCACGCGCACGAGCCCGAAGGCGACGGTGCCATTCCAGATAGAACGGGGCATCGTTATCGACCTACCCGCAGTATGCCAGCGCATGTCTCGATCGAGAAAAGCTGCAAGCGACCTGCCAACTCCGATTCGGGGTTAGATCGCACCCGAGCGGGTAGAGGCCGATTCGAGCGCTCGAATCGAAGGGCGCTCGATGCCGAGCCGGGAAGAGTGCTATACCCGGGGAGAGTCGACGGAGGAGATTGAGATGGTGTCAGCTTCGACAGCCAAGCCCAGTCTGCGCTTTGACCGCGGCAGCGACGACGACGTGACGATGCTGTTCAAGCGCTGGCAGAACGAGCGCGACCAGGCCGCCCACGAGGCATTGGTGCATCGTTTCATGCCGCTGACGCGCAGCTTGGCGCGTCGCTACGACCGCTCGTCTGAGCCCTTCGAGGATCTGCTCCAGGTCGCCTCTGTGGGACTGCTCAAGGCGCTCGACCGCTTCGAGGCCGAGCGCGGGCACTCCTTCCCCTCTTTCGCGGTGCCCACAATCCTGGGTGAGATGCGCCGCTACTTCCGCGATTGCGGCTGGTCGGTGCACGTGCCGCGCGGCGACCAGGAGCGCGCGCTGAGGGTGCGCAGCGCCCAGGAGACGTTGACCAACGAACGGGGGCACGCGCCGACGGTGAACCAGCTGGCCGTGTATCTGGAGATGGACGCCGAGCAGGTGATCGAGGCGCTGCAGGCGACCGAGGCCTACGAAACGATGTCGCTCGACGCTCCCCGCCCTGGCGGCGGCGATGAGGAGGGCTCGAGCTATGGCGAATCGGTCGGCGGCGAGGATGAGCGCTACGAGCTGGTGGAGCTCGACGCGACGGTGGTCGCCGCCTTGGAGCACGTGCCGGCGCGCGAGCGCGCGATGCTGCACATGCGCTTCGTCGAGGAGCTGACCCAGACTGAGATCGCGGCTCGTGTCGGCATCTCCCAGATGCAGGTCTCGCGGCTGTTGCGCCGCTCGCTGGAGCAGTTGCGCGCGCTGACCCGCGACGGAGTCGGCGAGGGCACCCCAAGCTGAGCGACTCAGGCCGGCCCACACCGATCGGCGCACCCCATCGTCTTATTCGCGGTCTCAGAGGCGAACAATAAAATCCAGGCGATTCCTCCGAAGGACCGCTCGCCATGCCCAAGTCACGCCCGAACGTTCGCCTGCAAGTCCTCAACAGCCCAGAGAACGTGGTGCTCGTACGAGGGATGCTGAGCGGCGTTGCCGAAGCGCTAGCCCTGGGCGAGACCGACGTCAACGACATCCGCACCGCCGTGACCGAGGCTTGCAACAACGTCGTGCTGCATGCCTATGCGGGCGAGGTCGGGCCGATGGAGGTCGAGGTCGAGCTGGCCGAGGCTTCGATCGAGGTGACCGTGCGAGACCGGGGCGCCGGTATGGCGCGGCCACTCGAGCGCGCTCGGGAAGGGCCCGCTGAGCGGGAAGGGCCCGGTGAGCGGGAAGGCGACGGGGGCGCGATCGAGAACGAGCTGCCGTCGGGCGGCATCGGCCTGCACGTGATCGAGACACTCGCCCACGAGGTCGCCTACGGACAACCCGAGGGCGGTGGCGCCGAGGTGCGGATGTGGTTCGCGCTGCCCACCGGCGCCTTGGGCGGCCACGCCGAGAGCGTCGGGGCCGCGGCGCCCGCCGAGCCGTGTCCGGGCCCTTCGAGCGCACATTTCAGCGTCGCCCCGCTAACTCTCGCGCGCACGACGCTGCCGCGGATGGCCGTCCTGCTGGCGGCGCGCGCCCATTTCTCGACCGATCGGCTCTCCGACGTGCAGCTGCTGGCCGATGCGTTGGCCGCCCACACCGAAGGGGCGCTGCAGGGCGAGCGCCTGGAGGTCGAGATCGACGCCGGGGGGCGTACGCTGGATCTGCGCATCGGCCCACTGCGAGCAGGCAGCGCCGAGCGCCTATTGGCAGACACCGCCCTCGACGGCGTCGGGAGCGTCGTCGAGAAGATCGCCGACTCCCACGCAGTCGCCACGCGCGACTCGCACGAGACGCTCGCCCTGGGCTTGCGCGATCGTCGTTGAGCTTCGCCTGCGAGCGCCGCCGGCGAGGTTAGAGCCGCTTGGGCGGGGTAATCAGACAGCACGGGCGCATCACGCGTCAGTGCTTACAAAATGGAGGATTGACATGGTTGCCCTTATCGCTCTTGTGCTCATCTTGGCGCTGCTCGGCGGACTGGGCTTCGCGGTGCACGTTCTCTGGTACGTGCTGATCGTGGCTCTGCTGCTGTGGGCGATCGGCTTCTTCATCGGAGGAGCCCCGGTAGGCGGCGGCGGACGCCGCTGGTACGGCCGCTGGTGAGAGGGCCCGCCCTCGACCCAGACGACAATGTCGCCACGGGTCTGTTGATCGACGCGGGAGCGGTGCTCGCGCGGGCGGCGCGGTTTGCGCGACGACTTGGCCCTGCTTGCGCGGCGCCTCTCCCCTGGAGGGCCGGCCGGCGATAACATTGAGCTGTGGCGAGCGTAGGGGAGCATTTGAGCGTGGACGTGCGCCGGGGAGAGGATCGCGTGGTCCTGGGACTTGCCGGCGAACTCGATCTGCTCGGAGCGCCGCTGCTCGAAGAGCAGATCGCCAAGGCTGAGGCAGACACGGCGGGGCTCGTGGTGCTCGATCTGCGCGAGTTGCAGTTCGTCGATTCGGCCGGCCTGCGCGTGATCCTCGCCGCGCACGAGCGCGCGCGTCGCGAGGGCCGTGAGTTCGCGCTCACGCAGGGCTCAGAGCAGGTGCAGCGCCTGTTTACGATCGCCGGGGTGAGCGAGCACCTGCGCATCGTGGGCTCGCCCGACGACCTGATGGTCTAGCGCGCTGTCTATGGGGGACTTGCGCAACGGCATCGAGGTCGAAGGGCTGGTGAAGGTCTTCAAGGGCGATGTGCGCGCGGTGGACGGGATCGATTTGCGCGTGGCGCCGGGCGAGATCTACGGTTTCTTGGGGCCCAACGGGGCGGGCAAGTCGACGACGGTACTGGTGCTTACGACCCTGCTGCCGCCGACTTCGGGCAGCGCGAAGGTGGCGGGGCTCGATGTGGTCCACGAGGGCCCCGAGGTGCGCAGGGCGATCGGGGCCTCGCTGCAGGAGTCGGCGCTGGACCCGTTCTTGACCGGCCGCGAGCACATGCGCTTGCAGGGGGCGCTGCACGGACTCGGCAAGGACGAGCGTGAGGATCGCGGCGTCGAACTGCTGGCTCGCGTGGGGTTGACCGAAGCGGCCGATCGCAAGGTGGGCGGCTATTCGGGCGGGATGAAGCGCCGGTTGGACCTGGCTTTGGCTTTGCTGCACCGCCCGAGGCTGCTGTTCTTGGACGAGCCGACGACGGGGCTCGATCCGCAGAGCAGGGCGGCGCTTTGGGATGAGGTGCGCCGCTTGGCGGGCGAGGGCGTGACGGTGTTCTTGACGACCCAGTATCTGGAGGAGGCGGACGTGCTTGCCGACCGGGTCGGGATTATCGACCACGGCCGGATCGTGGCGGAGGGCACGCCGAGCGCGCTCAAGGCCGAGATCGGGCGCCAGACGGTGGAGGCGATCCCGCACGATCGGAGCGATCGCGAGCGCTTGGCCGGCGTGTTGCACCGCTTCGGCGAGGACACGGCCGCTTCGGCGGGCGGGGTGGCGGTGCAGCTGGCCGAGGGCGTTGGCGACCTGGCCGAGGTGGTGCGGGCGCTTGACGCGGAAGGGATCGGGGTGGCGGATCTGCGCTTGCACGCGCCGACGCTCGACGACGTGTTCTTGGCCAAGACGGGACGTTCGCTGGAGGGCGCCGCCGAGCAGGGCGCGGAGGGCGCGGACGGAGAGCAGGCGGCCGAGTCTGTGGTGGCGTGAGCTCGACCACCTCGACGCAGATCCAGGTCTTGGCTCGGCGCTCGCTGCTGAAGACTTTGCGCCAGCCGTTTCAGATGTTCCCGGTGATCTTCTTTCCGGCTTTGCTGTTGGCGGTGAACGCGAGCGGGTTGCGCGCGGCGACGCGGCTGCCGGGCTTTCCGACCAGCTCGTATGTGTCGTTCGCGATCGCTGTGGCCTTCATCCAAGGGGGCATGTTCTCGTTGATCAACACGGGCACGAACCTTGCGGAGGACATCGAGAGCGGCTTCTTCAACAGGCTCGCTCTGACGCCGATGCGGAGGGTCTCGCTGATCGGCGGCATGCTCGTGGGGGTCGCGGCGATGGGTGCGCTTCAGTCGGCGATCTATGTGCTGTTGGGGGTGCTCGCGGGCGCCCACATCGCGGCGGGCGCGTGGGGCGTGCCGGTGTTGATCGCGCTCGGGGCGCTGGCGGCGACCGCGTTTGGGGCGCTTGGCTGCGTGGCCGCTTTGCGGACGGGCTCGGGCGAGGCGGTGCAGGGGCTGTTCCCGCTGTTCTTCGTGTTCATCTTCTTGTCTTCGAGCAATCTGCCGCGCAATCTGCTGAAGACGGGCTGGTTTCACACGGTCGCGACTTGGAACCCGATCTCCTATCTGATCGAGGGCTTCAGGAGCCTTTACATCTATGGCTGGGACACGACGGCGCTGGTACGCGGCTTTGCGGTCGCGGGCGGCCTGCTTGCGATCGGGTTGGCGCTCGTGGGGGCTGCTTTGCGTGCGAGGCTGCGACGCACATGAGCGAGCGGGCCTCGCATGGGGGCATGTGGAGCGTGGCGCGGGCGATCGCTTGGCGGGGGATTCACACCTATACCCGCAGGCCCGACTTGTTCATCCCGTCGCTGGTGTTCCCGCTGGTGTTCTTCGCGAGCTTCGCGGGCGGCCTGTCGGCGCTCGGGTCGATCCCGGGGTTTCACTTCCCGGCGGGTTATACGGCGTTTCAGTTCGTGTTCGTGATGTTGCAGTCGGCGATGTTCTCGGGGCTGTTCACGGGCTTCACGCTGGCGGTCGATTTCGAAAGCGGGTTTGCCCGCCGTTTGATGCTGGCGGCCGAGGATCGGCGCGGGATCGTCTTGGGCTATGCGTTCGTGGCGTTGAGCAGGGCGGCGATCACGCTGAGCGTGGTCACCGGGGTGGCGTTGATCTCGGGCATGCGGATGACGGGCGCGGGCGTGGAACTGGGGGGGCTGTATGGGTTGGCGGCGCTGCTGGTGCTGGTCGGCTATGGGTGGGCGGCCGGCGTGGCTTTCCGCTTTCGCTCGATCCAGGCGGGGCCGCTGATGCAGACGCCGGTGTTCTTGATCTTGTTCTTGGCTCCGGTGTATGTGCCGCTGGAGCTGTTGAAGGGCTGGATTCACACCGTCGCGAGCGTCAACCCGGCGACGGCGTTCTTGGGCGCGGGGCGCGGCTTGATCTCGGGCGCCCAGGAACACACGGGACTGGCTTTCGCGTGCGCGGGGGGGCTGATCTTGGTGTTTGGGGTTTGGACGTTGCTGGGCTTGCGCGCCGCGGAACGCTCGACTTAGCCGGTCACTCGAGCCTCGCGAGCCGCCACGACAGGCGCGTGCCCCTCCCCCGCGCGCACGCGAAGGACGGCGGATCAGCCCAGGCCGCGGGGGGCGCGCCGCCGGCCGCGCCGGCGCCGCCGGCGACGGTGGCGCAGGCTGGTGGCGTTGGCTTCGCTGCCTGAGAAGTCGGGTTCTTCGGAGAAGGGGGCTTCTTCGGCGAATTCGCGTTCGGCGCGTTCGCGGCGGCGTTCGGTGGCCTTTTCGGCGGCGCGCGCGGCGGTCTTGAAGTAGTCGCGCAGGCCGTGGCGGCGGGCTCGGTGCAGGCGCCCAGGCAGGGGCTCGTGCAGCTCGTCGCGGACGGCGCGCTGCATGAGCGCGTTCAGGTGGGGCTCCAGGGCGCTGGAGCCGGCTTCGTTGGGGAGCTCCATGCGACCTTCGGGGGTGGAGTAGTCATACAGCTCGACTTCGCGACCGGCTGACACGGCGTCGAGCGTGCCGGGGGCGAAGTTGGAGTAGGTCGCGTACTTGGCGGCGGGGGTGCGCAGGGCCACGACGTGGAGCGGGGCTTCGGAGGCGTAGGGTTCGATCGCGAACTCGGTGACGGTCTCATCCGTGGCGTGCAGGACGTAGTCGCGCCCGGGCGCGGTGGGGTCGGCGAGCATCGCGGCGACGTCGTGGCGCGAGGCGAGGTGGGAGTAGTTGCTGTCGTTGCGCCAGGTGGATGAGCCGGTGGCCACGTCGAGCAGCAGGGGAGCGACGTCGACGCTTGAGGTGAGCCCGGTGCGCGGCTGGGCCGGAGCGGCGGTGAGCTTGGAGCGCAGGTCGCGCACGATCAGGGGGACGCGGATCGCCTCCTCGTAGGCGCCGCCGCCCTTGCCGCGCATGCCGTGGGAGGAGCCGTACTCGCCGTGGTCTGAGGTGAACACGACGACCGTGTTGGCGGCGACGTCGGGGCGCGAGGCGAGCGTGTTGAGGATCGAGCCGATATGACCGTCCACCTCGCCGAGCAGCTTCAGGTAGAGGTCGAGGAAGGGCAGCCAGGTGGACTCGATGTCGGGGCCGCTGTAGGGGACTTTGCCGAAGGAGGCCTGGGCGGTGTCTTGGAGGGAGCGCTGCAATTGGGGCTTGCCGCGCGCGAGCATCTCTTCGGGGGTCTCGAAGTTGGGGGGCAGTTCGCCGACCATGCTGGGCGCCAGGGCCTCGGCGGCGAAGCGGTCGCTCCAGTGGTACCACCAGGCGATGTCGTGGGGGTTGACGAACGAGACTGTGGTGCACCAGGGCTGTTTTGATTTGAGGCCGCCGCCGTCGCGGGCGAACCAGGTTTCGAACTGGGAGACGATGTGGGGGTCCACGCGCCAGCCTTGGCCGGGGGCCCCGTCGGGCGAGGGGTAGGTGCCTCCCGCGAAGCCGTAGGGCTCCAGGGCGCCGGCGTTTTCGTAGGAGTCCCAGAGGTTGTCGCCGTGGGTGAGGTGCCACTTGCCGTACCAGTAGGTGCGGTAGCCGAGCTCGCGCAGCATCGTGCCCCAGGTGGGAAAGCCGGGGTCCAGGGTGGAGCCGCCGGTGATCATGCAGCCGGTCTGGTGGGTGTGCAGGCCCGTGAGCAGCGCGGCGCGGGCGGGAGTGCAGTCGTTGGCGGCGGTGTAGTGGTTGTCGAAGGACACGCCGCCCTTGCGCAGGCGCGCGAGGTTGGGCATGTTGGCGAGCGCTTGAGGGGTCGCCGAGAACCATTGGGGGGTGCGCAGCTGGTCGACCATGACGATGAGGATGTTGGGCGGTCGATAGCCGGGCGCGGGGCCGGGTTGGCGGGCAGCGTCGGGTTGCTTGCCGTGAGAGGGCTTGGCGCTATGGCGCGCCGCGCCGGCGACGCTCGCCGCGCGGGCGGCGGGCGGGTCGGGGTCGGTCTTCGAGACGAGGTCGGCGAGGGCCGCACCCCCGCCGGCCAGGGCGCCGCCGGCGAGCAGGCCGCTCTTGAGCAGGGTGCGCCGGTCGATCACCCGGGAGGAGGGCGCGGGCGCGGGCTCGGAGGGCTCGGACTTGGGAGGTTGTGGCTGTGACTCTGACATCGATGCGTTTGAGAGGCCCATTCTCGCGGGAGCGGCGGCGTCAGTCAAACGCCTTGCCCGAGCGGGACGGGTAAAACCGTAGCCGCATCCGTGTTGAGCGGGGGTGAGCGATTTGTTGGCGAGCGTTTAGGCCGGCGCGAGCTCGACCCGCGCGCTCCTCTGCCAACCTGTTTTTTGATCCGTAGTTCGTACGGGTCGTTTCAGCCGCGTCTCTGCTCGCTCAGGGGGGTGCCCTGGGCGTCAGCGGCCTGAGCCGGTGGCCACGCGCCTAGCCAATCGTCGCGGGCTCCGTCCATGGTGATCGTGGTGCCGGAGAAGAAGTCTCCGGCGGGCGAGGCCAGGAAGGCGACGAGCCAGGCGAACTCCTGCTCGGTGCCGAGGCGCCCGAGCGGGATCGTGGAGGCGATGCGCTCGACGATCTCCGGCGGGTACTTGGTGAGCAGCGTGTGGGTCTCGAACTGGCCGGCGGCGAGCGCGAGCAGGCGGATGTCGAAGCGGGCCCACTCGACCGAGAGTGTGCGCATTAGGTTCTCGACGGCGGCCCGGGCGGCGCCGGAGTGGGCCATGCCGGGCATGCCGTTGTGCGGCGAGAGGGTCACGGAGAACACCTTGCCGCCACGACCGGAGGGGATCATCGCGCGGGTGGCGACGGCGTGGGTGAGCAGCCAGGTGCCCTCGACGTTGAGGCGGATGACGGTGCGGAAGCCCTTCGGGGTGATCGACTCGGCGGGCGCCAGGAACTGGCCGCCGGCGTTGTTGACGAGCAGGTCGATCTGTCCGTGGTTGTCGAGCACGGCGCTGACCATGGCATCGACCTGGTCCTCCTCGCGGATGTCGCAGGTGTGGGCTTCGATCAGGCCGTGCGGGTCGAGCGCGACGGTCTCGGCGAGCGGCTCGGGGCGCCTTCCGCAGATGGCCACGTGGGCGCCGCAGCGGGCCAGCTCGAGCGCGGTGGCGCGTCCGAGGCCCGAGCCGGCGCCGGTGACTATCGCGACCTGGCCGGCCAGGAGCGAGGCGGAGAACAGATGCGAGCGCTCCCGGGGGGCCTCGCCGGGAGTGTCGCCGGGGCTCGCCGAGGCGCCGCCGGGGCTCTGCGGGGTCGCGTCGGCGCTCGCCGGGGCGGGCTCGGGCGCAGCGGATGGAGCGGTGCGATCTGCGTCGGGCACGGCGCCCAGCTTACGAGGTGAGCCCGCCGCGCGGGGCCCGACGAGGCGGCCAGGAGGAGCCGGATATCCTTGGGCAAAGCGGTCGAGCGGCCGATGCTTGATACGCGAGGCCCGATAGCGGGTAGAGCCGGATTGCGCCGATTTCGCATCCGATCGCGGTATTTGCGGACTTTTTGGGCCGCTCGTGGGTTATCTGTGGCGGGGGCAGGTGAGCTATCGGCGGCGTCGAACCAGGTCGAGCGTATGAATCGGGTAGGAATGATTGACAACGCAACTATCGAGGCGTATAATTCCGACTCCAAGCATCGGATTACGAGGGTTGGCCCACGTAGGGGCGCAAAATGCCCTCGACATTTCCAATCGTAGAGAGATCCCCCCCATGCCAGACACCAAGAAGCCCACCCCCACGATAGACATGACCGCCGATTCGTTCATCCCGGAGTCGGTGGACCAGCTGCTTGCGCATTCGCGCCGCTACCCCCTGCTGACGCCCGATCAGGAGATCGAGCTGGCGCAGGAAATCGAGCGCGGCGATCTGACGGCCAAGGAAAAGCTGATCAACTCCAACCTGCGCTTGGTGGCGTCGAACGCGCGGCGCTACCAGAACCAAGGGCTGCCCCTGGCCGATTTGGTCCAGGAGGGCATGCTCGGGTTGATCAGGGCCTCGGAGAAGTTCGATTGGCGCAAGGGATTCAGGTTCTCCACTTACGCGACGCTGTGGATCCGCCAGGCCATCCAGCGCGGCCTGGAGAACTCGGGACGCACCATCAGGCTGCCGGTTCATGTAGCTCAGCGCTCGCGCAAGGTCGGACGCGTCGAGCGTGAGCTGTCGGTCAGGCTCGGCCGCGAGCCTACGCTCGAGGAGTTGGCCGAGGAGACCGGTTTGCCGATCGAGCAGGTCGAAGAGGTACGCCACCAGCGTGCGGCGCTCGTGTCGCTCGACCAGCAGGTCGGCGACGACGGCGACACGGCGCTCGGCGATCTGCTGCCCTCCGACGCCGAGGCTCCGGAGGACACCGCCTGGGATAACGAGCGCGAGCGGATCGTGCATTCGGCGATCGCCAAGCTGCCCGAAACCGAGCGCACCGTGTTGACGCTGCGCTTCGGGACCGGGCGCGAGGAGCCGCAGACCTTGACCGCGATCGGCAAGCGTTTGGGGTTCTCCGCCGAGCGGGCCTCCCAGCTGGAGCAGCGCGCGCTGAAGAAGCTGGCCGAGTCGCCCGAGCTGGCGGCCCTGCGCGAGGCGGCCTAAGAGCAAAAGCATTCGCGAAGGGCGCCCCGTGTGCGTGCGGGCGCCCTTTGTTTTGCCGTTCTACGCCGGGCAAGGTTGGCGAGGAGCTCGGCGAGCCGGGGGTCTCCCTCGCCTGGCGCGGCGCGGCCTATCTGACGACGAGCGTGCCTTCCATGCCGGCCATGCGGTGGCCGGGGACAGAGCAGTAGAACTTGTAGGTGCCTGGTTTGAGATCCAAGGTGAGGCTCTTGCTGGCGCCTTGGAACGTCGGCGTGGCGCCTAGCGTCTTGCCGCCTGGGGCTTCGACGGTGACGTTGTGGCCGAGCGGGCTCATGTTCTTGAAGTCGATCGTGACCTTGCCGGCTTTGGCCGTGAGCGTGCTGGTGTTGTATTTGAGCTGGCCTTCGGGGTTGGCTTCGAGGCTGAGGTCGGTGGTCGCGGTCGGGGCGGCCGCGCCGGTCGTTGTGGCGGCGGCCTGAGACGAGCTTGTCGCGGGCGTCGATTCGGTGGTCGCGGTGGTGGTGCCTTTGGTGCTTCCGCAGCCGCCGACGGCGAGCGCCGCGACGAGGAGGGCCGGCAGCGGGAGCGTCGAGATGCGCCATCGTTTGGCGTGGCCTGCCGTTGGGGGCTTCACGGTGTGTCCTCTTTTCCGTTGGGGTCGCTTCACGTTATGACACTGCCCGGTCCGATTCCTTCCCACGCTCCGGCCCACCCCCATGCGCTGGGTCTCAAGCGGCGGGGGCGCTGAGGTGTGCCAACATTTGTCCACCAGAGGCTGATCTAAGGAGGCAGGCATGGACAGGTCGCTGTGGGAGCGCACGGTCGAGCTGACGATCGCGCTCGGCGAACGCATCTTGGCGCCCGTGGAGCGCTTCATCGGCACGCGCTCGCTGGTCGGCGACGCTACGTTCTTCGAGAACGAGCGCTTCCCGTGGATCGAGCACGTGGAGGCCAACTGGGAGACGATCCGCGAGGAGCTCGCGGGCGTGCTGGGCGACCGCGAGGCGCTGCCCAACTTCCAGGACATCTCCAAGGACCAGATCGAGATCACCGACGATGACGATTGGAAGACCTACTTCCTGTATGGGTACGGCTTCGCGGCCAAGCTGGGGGTGCAGACGTGCCCTCGCACAGCGGCCTTGATGCGCGAAATCCCCGGGATGACGACGGCGATGTTCTCGATCCTCTCGCCTCACAAGCACATCCTCGACCACCGTGGCCCCTACAAGGGCGTGTTGCGCTACCACCTCGGGTTGATCGTGCCCGAGGATGCCGAGCGGTGCAGGATCAGAGTCGGCGAGGACATCCGCCACTGGGAAGAGGGCAAGAGCCTGATGTTCGACGACACCTTCAACCACGAGGTCTGGAACGACACCGAGGAGACGCGCGTGGTCCTGTTCGTGGACGTGCTGCGGCCCCTCCCCTCCCCCTGGTCGCAGATCAACCGGGCGATCGTCAAGGCGATCGGGTATTCGCCGTTCGTGCTGGACGCCAAGCGCAACCAGGAAGCTTGGGAAGCGCGCTTTCTCGAGCGCAAGGCGGCGGGTGGCGTGGGCCCTACGCCGACGCCGCCCACCGCGCGGCCGACAGCGGGCGAGCGGGCGTCACTGGTCGAATAGCTTGGTGGGCGCCCACACGGTGATGTCGGCGACCTCTGGGTGCTCGGCGCGCAGGTGTCGGGCGAGCGCTTCGGCCTCGATCTGGGTGGAATCGGGCGCGAGGCGGAGCACAAGCTGAGCGCAGGCGTCGCCTTGCCGCTCGGGCGGGAGGCGGTCCATCAGCGCGTGCACGCTGCGGCGCATCAGGCGCCCGGCGGAGAACAGCGCGAGGCCCGCCACCAAGAGCGCGGCGATCGAATCGGCGTCGGGGTAGCCGGCCTTGACCAGCACGAGGCCGATCAGGACGGCAACGGAGCCGATCAAATCGAGCGTGAAGTGCAGCGCGTTGGCGCCGAGCGCGGCGCTGTCGTGGTGGTGGGCGCCGCGATGGGAGGCGATCGAGCGGGTGCTGTCGATCGCGATCACGACGACGAGCACGGCGAACGTGTACCAGTGCAGATCGACCTTGCCGCCGTGACCGCTCAGCCTGATCACCGACTCGGTGACGATGCCGATGCTGGCGGCGATCAGGATCACGCTCTCGCCGAGCGCCGAGAGGTGCTCGGCCTTGCCGTGGCCGTAGGGGTGCTCGCGGTCGGCGGGCCTGACGGCGACGCGCACCGCGAACAGGGTGAGCAGGGCCGCGGCCAGGTCGGTGGCGGAGTGGATCGCCTCGGCCAGCACTCCGAGGCTGTTGGAGAGCAGGCCGACGAGCAGCTTGATCGCGACGAGCACGCCGGCGGCGATGACC
The DNA here is from genome assembly GCA_963753145.1 of uncultured Solirubrobacterales bacterium. GTDB lineage: Bacteria > Actinomycetota > Thermoleophilia > Solirubrobacterales > Solirubrobacteraceae > Palsa-744. The sequence goes on along the minus strand of CAVWAX010000001.1, from coordinate 692,647 downwards.
GAAGCCAATGCGATGCGCTGCGCGGATGGCGTCTTTGCGTCGTTCATGACACACGCGAGCCTAGCCGTCGGATGCGACGGCCAACGATCGGAGAACCTTCAGATTTTGGAGACGTCGAGGCCCGTGCCGTGCAGCCAGCTGTTCGCTTGGGAGTTGAGCGTGGTGAACTCTCCCGTCAGGATCAGCAGGCCGAGCCCGATCATGACCAGGCCGCCGGCGCCGACGATCACGCCATAGTGGCGCTTGACGAGCTGTAGCGCACCGCTCATGCGCTCGAAGGCGAGCGCGATCGCCAGGAACGGGATCGCCAGGCCGGCCGAGTAGAAGGCGAGCAGGATCGCGCCGTGCAGGGCGGAACTGGAGACCGCGGCCTCGGTGATGATCGCCCCCAGCGTGATGCTGGTGCACGGAGTCCAGGCGATCGCGAACGCGGCGCCGGCGAGCAGCGGGCCGCCGCGTCCGGCCAGGCGCGTGAGCGACTCGGAGTGCCACTGGAAGTTGAGCGCGTCCACGAACGGGGTGGCCAGGAAGACGAGGCCCATGATCACGATCAAGACGCCGCCGGCGGTGCGCAGCGTTTCGATGTTGTCGGTGAGCAGCGATCCGACCTGGGTGGCGGTCAGCCCGAGAAGGATGAAGATCAGCGAGAAGCTCGCGATGAACAGCAGGCTCGGGCCGAGCACCTTGCGCGCACCGGCGTGCTGGATGTCGGCGGGCGCGACGCCGATCACCGTCGATAGGTAGCCGGGCACGAGCGGCAGGACGCAGGGCGAGAGAAAGGACACCAGGCCGGCGGCGATCGCCACCGGTATGCCGACGCCGCTGGCGGCATCGGAGCTCGACGCGGCGAGGATCAGGTGCGCCGCGTTCATGGCGTCGCGACTGCGGCGCGCAGCTCCGCCACTTCGCGCTCCAGGCGCTCGACGCGCCCACGCAGATCCTCTGAGGCGGGAGCGAGAGCTGGAGCCGCAGCCGCTGCGGGCGCCGGGGCGGGCGCCGCTTGCCCGAGATCGCCGTGTGAGGCTTGTGCGAGATCGCCGTGCGACGCTTGCACGACCGGTCCCGCGGCTGCGGGCACGCCGTCAGAGCTCTCGGCGTCCTCTCCGAGCAGCTGGGCGTAGCGCTCCTCCTTCTGGCCGGGGCGCCGGTCCAGGCGGGCGACCAGCTCGCGCTCGATCAAAGCGGAGAGGGTCTCGTTGACCTCCTGCAGGCCGGCGAAGCCGTGGATGCGCTCGGTGCGCTGCTTGAGCTCCCCCGGGGTCTGGGCGCCGCGCAGCATCAGGACGCACATGAGCGCCTGTTCGGCGTCGCTCATCGGTAGGGCTTCGGAGAGCAGGTGGCGATACTTGGCGGCGCGAGCCGCGCCGGCCAGACGGATGTAGCCGCGGCGCCCGAGCCGGTGCAGGGCGTCGCGGATCGTGTTCTCGTCGTACTGGACGACAGGGTCGCGGTTGGTCGACTGGTTGCAGGCCAGGCGCAGCGAGTTGAGCGAGAGCGGGTAGTGATCGGGGGTGGTGCGCTGCTTCTCGAGCAGACAGCCGAGCACCCTGATCTCGGTATCGGATAGGTCCATTCCCCAATCCTACGATCCCGGAGCCGCGCGAGCGGCGATCCGGAGCGCCGCGGGCGGCGATTTGAGCCGACGATAAGCTCGCTGGGTGAGCGAAGCGAGCGCGCCATGAGCAACCAGCCCTTTGGCGATGGGCGCCATGGCGCCGGCGGCGGGCGCGGCTCAGCGCGGGCCCGCACCGAGCCGGCGCCTGAGGATCGCGCCGCGGGACACGTGTCGCTACGGCGCATCGCCTCGCTGTTTCGCCCCTACCGGCTGCGCCTGACGGGCCTGCTGACGTTGATCTTCGTATCGGCCGGGCTGGGCGTCGTGAGTCCGTTCCTGCTGCGCGAAGTGATCGATGTGGCGATCCCCGAGCACGACACTCAGCTGTTGAGCCTGCTCGTCGGCGGGATGATCGCGCTGTCGATCGTGGGGGGTGTGATCGGGGTGGCCCAGACCTGGATCTCAAACCAGGTCGGACAGCGCGTCATGCACGACCTGCGGGCTTCGGTGTATGCGCACCTTCAGCGCATGTCGCTGTCCTTCTTCACCCACACGCGCACCGGTGAGGTCCAGTCGCGGATCGCCAACGACATCGGCGGGATCGACTCGGTCGTGACCTCGACGGCGACTTCGATCGTGCAGAACGTGACGACGGTCGTGGCGGTCGTCGTGGCGATGGTCCTGCTCGACTGGCGCTTGGCGGCGTTCTCGCTGTTCTTGCTGCCCTTCTTCGTGTGGTTGACGCGGCGCGTGGGCGAGGAGCGCAGACGCATCCAATCGGTGCGCCAGGGGCGCTTGGCCGACATGTCGACGCTTGTCGAGGAGTCCCTGTCGGTGTCGGGCATCCTGCTCGGCAAGACGATGGGGCGCTCGCCGGAGCTGGTGCGGCGCTTCAGCGAGGAGTCGGGCGAACTGGCCGACCTGGAGGTGCGCGCGCGCATGGCGGGGCGCTGGCGCATGGCCTCGGTGCAGATGAGCTTCGCGATCATGCCGGCCGCGGTGTATTGGTTTGCCGGCTATTCGATCGCCCACAGCAGCGCCGCGATCTCGATCGGCACGGTGATCGCTTTCACGACGCTTCAGACGAGGGTGCTCTTCCCGATCCAGTCGCTGCTGTCGGTCGGTTTGGAAGTGCAGACCTCGCTCGCGCTGTTCGGGCGCATCTTCGAGTACCTGGACCTGCCGGTGGACATCGAGGAGCGCGTCGACGCGCGCGCGATGAGCGGGGTGCGGGGCGATGTGAGGCTCGAGGATGTCTGGTTCGAGTACGCGCCCGGCAAGTGGACGCTGCGCGAAATCTCCGCCGAGATCCCGGCGGGCACGCGCACGGCGCTGGTCGGAGAGACGGGCTCCGGCAAGACCACGCTCGCCTATCTGGTGGCGCGCCTGTACGAGCCTCAGCGCGGGCGGGTGGAGATCGACGGAGTCGACATCCGCGACATGACGCTTGGCTCGCTTGCCGCGACGGTGGGGCTCGTCTCGCAGGAGACCTATCTGTTTCATGCTTCGATCCGCGAGAACCTGAGGTTCGCCTGTCCGGACGCGAGCGACGAGCGGATCGAAGACGCGGCGCGCGCGGCGCAGATCCACGAGCTGATCGCTTCGCTGCCTGAGGGCTATGACACTCCGGTGGGCGAGCGGGGCTATCGCTTCTCCGGCGGTGAGAAGCAGCGCATGGCGATCGCGCGCACGGTCTTGCGCAACCCGCCGGTGTTGATCCTCGACGAGGCGACCTCGGCGCTTGACACCGAAACCGAGCGGGCTGTCCAGCGAGCTCTGGACGACCTCTCGCGCGGGCGCACCACGATCGCGATCGCCCACCGCCTCTCGACGATCCGCGACGCCGACCAGATCCTCGTGCTCGACGCGGGGCGCATCGTCGAACGGGGCGCCCATCGCGAGCTTTTGGATTTGGGGGGGCGTTATGCCGCCTTGCTCAGCGACGCCGTGACAGACGACGAAGCCGGTGCGGCGCTCACCGCGTAGTCATTCTCTCGGCGAGCGCGCCGCCCGGCATTTGCGTTAATTCCGAACTCTGGTATGTTGCCGGACTCGTGGAACCGGTCAAGTCACGTAGGATTCCTTTGTATCGCCTTCGCGTGGACTCCGCGCACGCACGCGCGGAAGGCGTCGGGCGCACAGACCGGCCGGGTCGGCTCGCCCGGAGCAGCACGGGTTCAATCGCTCGCAGCATGGTTTTGATCTGTGCCCTGACAGGGCTGATCTCGCTCCTTGGCTGTGCCGCGGCAGGCGCCGCCGTCACACCTCCACACACCGACGTAGTGTTCGTCTTCGACACGAGCGGATCGATGACCGGAGCACTTGAAGAAGCTAAGGCTGAAATTACTTCGGTTATCGAAAGCATCGACGGCTCGCTACCCGACGCGGAGTTCGGGTTGGCCGAGGTTCGCGACTACGGTGGTTCTGGCTATGACCCTGAACCCAACGACGAGCCATGGCGACTGGACGTGCCTGTCACCTCCAACGTGGCGTCCGTGACCCAAGCGATCTCTGGGCTTTCCGCCGAAGGAGGCGGAGACAGCCCCGAAGCCTATGGACGAGCCCTGTGGGAGACCGACACCAACCCGTCGGTGGACTGGCGCCCGGAAGCAAGCCACGTAATCGTGCTGGTCGCCGACAACGTGCCACATGACAACAATCTCGACGAAGGCATCCCCGAAGCAGATCGCGTCGAACCGGAACCGTGGGACACCGGAGAAGAACTCGCTGGAGGATGGAACATACCGTCGAGCACCTGGAGCCAGGGCGACAATCTCGACTTCCAATCGGTGTTGCAGCAATTGAAGAACGACGGCAAGCCACTGGAGATGGTCTCCTATCACGACACCGGCGTCAACTACCTGGCCTACTGGGAACACTGGGCTGAAATCTCCGGTGGTCAAGCTCTCGAAGCCAACACGGGTGAACTCGCCGGCAAGCTCACAACGCTTGCTGAGGAAGGCGCGCGCCGCGCGCCTAGTAACGCATTCATCAATCTCTACAGCGCACCCGTACCACGTGCGTTCCGCCTGCAGACGCCCACCCCAGGCCTCCTACAGATCCCGCTCGGCGTAGAACTGACTCCCACCTTGAGCATCAGTGCCCGCTTCCAACCGACCGATCCCCAGCCTGCTCTCGACGAGACGCAGGCCGCGAGCTTTCTCACCTTCGGACCGTTGTCGTTCAGTCTCGCCGACTTCAAATGGCATGGAGGTTCCTCGATTGGGCCAGCGCCGGCCACAGGCCTGTTCGACAGCTCGAAGATCGGATTCGAGGCCCAGGTCGGACTCCTGGGAACACCCACCGTAGACGACGGCGAAAACAAGCCACTCGAAACCTCCTTCTCCGCCCCGGTGGCGACCCTCGAAGCAAAGCTGCCGCCGATCAGTCTGCCAACGACCGGACCCGTTGTGCCCCAGGCCCAGATCAGCGGAGGGGTGACCCTGAATGTCAAGCTCTATATAACCCAGGCGGTGGCCTATGCAGGCGAGAAGCTCGCCGAGGGCGCCGTGGGATCGCTCTCGGACGTGCTCAGCGGGGGACTCGACACTCCCCTGGTCGTCGGTGCCTTGGAGGCGCTCCAGGCCGCCGAAATAGCGCTCACCACCGAGAAGTATGTGCAGCTCACCATCCGTGCGCAAAAATATTGGAACCTGGCCGTGAACCAGGGCATTCCGTTGGCCGAGCTGCTGGGCCAACTCATAGCGACCGAGGCTCCGCAGCTACTGGGCCAGGTGGCGACCTACATCTCGAGCAAGCTCAAGCAGGCGGTGAAGTGGGTCTCCAAAGGAGTGGCCCACGTGGTGTCGGGCATCTACGACGGCGGGGTCTGGGTCGTGAAAAGCGGCGGCCACGTCATCGCCGGCGCCGGGCACCTCGTCAGCAAAGGCTGGCACGTCGTCACGGGCCTGCTGAGTGCACACAGACCATTGTCGCTGTCTGCCACCTTCGAAGCTCTGCCGATCGTTCCATTGGCGGTAACCAGGCTACGCTCCAAGCGAGGCCTGGCGTTCGGCCCCCGACCGTTGACGCGTGAGGAGTCGCGCATCCTGGCTCACGCCCTGGCGAAGTATGGCTTTGCGCGCGCGACTGTCCGCCCGCTGCTGGTCAACGATCTCGCGCCCAGGGCAAAACACTCCGTCTGCTTTGCCGCCGGCCGGCTCAGCTCGGCGGGCATCGCAAACGTCGAGCTCACCGGACCGGGCTATCGCGGCCAGGCGCTGATTCACACACGCATGGGCGTAGGCGGAGGCTGCGCCAAGATGCCGGCCAAGATGACGCCCGGCCGATGGACGCTCGGGATCGTCAACTACAGCCCCCATGCAAAGCGCAGCGGAATCCTCATAGCCGCCTATCCGTTCACCATCAGAGGACCGGCGCGCCGGCGCAATCGCCATCGCCCCAAGCACTAGGCGCGCAAGCAAGAAGCGCGTCCGCGCGTAAGCCGGCTCAGGTGGCCCTAAGGACGATCCGCGGAGCTCTCGACGCTTAGCCGCTCCAGAGCGCGCGACAGGCGCCCACCACTCCACGCGATCGGAGAGCTTCCCGGCTCCTCTACCACGAAGCTGGCCCCGGTGATTGAGGCGGCGTATCGTTCGGCCACAGCGAGCGGATGACCCGAGTCGGCTTCGTCGCGACTCGCGATGACGAGTGTGGGCGCCGCAATGTGTTCGAGCTCATCCCAACCGCCAAAGGGTCGCGAGCGCGGTATCGCCTGCAAAGCGTCGGCGACGGCGAGCGGATGCTCGTGGGAGGCGAGCCGCTGGTGGAGCACCTTGAGGACCGTCTCACGCCAGCCCGGCGGGACCGTATCGAGCTCGTAGGCGGCCACGAAGCCCTCCACCCCACCCTCCCGCAGGCCGCTCGCCAGGCGATCCCAACCGCGGTAGTCGCCGCTCGCGTCGGGGTCGAACGCGGGCGTGATCAGGCCGAGGGCCTGCACGCGCTGGGGATGGTCGAGGGCGAAGCGCAGCGCGGTATGGGCGCCCATCGAGGCGCCGGCCAGCACGGCCTGTTGGATCTCGAGCCGATCGAGCACCGCGCAGAGGTCGGCGGCGAGCAACTCGTAGGTGTAGGCGCCGGGGTCTGGCGCGGGGTCCGATCGGCCGTGGCCGCGCGCGTCGTAGGCGATCGTGCGATGACCGGAGCGCTCCAGCGCGCGCGAGCCCATCAGCACGTAGCGGCGGGTCGCGGTCAGCCCGTGCAGCAGGACGATCGGCGCGCCGTCTCCGCTCTGCTCGCCGGCGAGTCGAACGGCGCCGGCGCCGCGAACCTCGAATGGGCGCGGCTTGCCGTCAGGCATCGACGGCCGCGGCGGCGTGCTCGCGCACGAGCTCGGCCGTTCGCTGCGGCTGCTCCCAAAAGAACAGGTGCCCGACCCCCTCGAGGATCTCAAGGCGCGAGTCGGGTATGAGCCCAGCGATCATCTGCCCGTTTTGAACGGGGAGCAGTTCGTCGAGCGTGCCGTGCACGACCAACGCGGGCGGTACGAGGCCGGGTAGGCGCGCGCTGGTGTCGTGGGCCGCGATCGCTTGCATCTGGCGCATGATCACCTCGACGGGCAGGCCATATTTCATGCCGGTCTTCAGGAACTTGTCATACGCCTCGTCGTCGGCGGCGAAGCTCGGCGAGACGTTGACCTCCCACGAGGCCCGGATCGCCGTCGCGCGGTCGCCCGAGGACAGCGCTTCGGCGAGCTTGCGCATGACGCCTTCGCTTGCGAGCACGCTGCCCTCGCCGCCGCAGTAGGTGCAGCCGAGCGTGAGCGAGGCTATGCGCTCGGGTTGGGCCAGCGCGAGCTCCTGGGCGACCATGCCGCCCATCGAGATGCCGATCACGTGCGCGGAGTCGATCCCTAGCGAGTCGAGCAAGCCGGCGGCGTCGCCGGCCAGATCGGCGATCGTGAACGGCTCACCGGTCCTGGTCGAGTCGCCCGCGTCGCGGTGGTCGTAGACGATCGTCTCGAAGTCGCTTTGCAGCGCTTCGAGCACGCCGGCGCCCCAGTGGTGCTTGGTGCCGCTCATGCCCATGATCATCAGCAGCGCCGGCCCCTCGCCGGCGCGGTCGTAGCTGAGCTCGATCTGTCCCGCTTTGGCGAGCGCCATCGTGGAGTAAGACTACATCGGCAGGGCCATCTGGGCCACGCGCGCTTGGGGCTCGGGCTCGTGCGTTCCGCGCTCGCGCGAGACGAGCCCAGCCACGCGCACGCCAAGCAGCCGCACCGGTCGCGGCGGCGCGTACTCCTCGAGCAGGGCAAGCGCCACGGACTTGACCCGCTCGGCGTCGCACGTCGGCGCGGGAAGCGTGCGCGCGCGCGTGACCGTAGAGAAGTCGTCCAGGCGCACCTTGATGGCGATCGTGCGGCCGTGGTTGTCGTGCTCGGCGAGGCTGCGGCACAGCTCGACGGCCATCTGCGCGAGCGCTTCGCGCAGACGGGCCGGATCGTGGATGTCGTGGTCGAAGGTGCGCTCGCGCGACTCTGAGACGACCTTGCGCTCCTGGCTGACGGCGCCGTCGTGTTCGAAGCGTGCCCTGCGCGCCAGGTCGCGGCCGAGGTTCGGGCCGAAGCGCTCGGCCAGCATCGGCTCGGGGGCCCGCGCCAGATCGCCCAGCGTGCGCAAGCCAAGTCGTTCGAGCTTGAGCGTCGTCTTCGGCCCGATCCCGGGGATCAGACCGGGCGATGCGGAGGCAAAGCGCGCGCACGCCTGCTCGCGCGTGAGCACAACGAAGCCAGCCGGCTTCTCGGCGTCGGAGGCGACCTTGGCGACGAGCTTGTTGGGACCGATCCCGACCGAGCAGACCAGCTGTGTCTCGCGACGGATCAGCTCGACGATCCGGCGCATCGCCGCGCGAGGAGAGAACAGCCCGGTGAGGTCGAGATAGGCCTCGTCGAGGCCGACCGCCTCCACCCGCTCGACGTTCTCTCGCACGATCCCCATCACGCGCCGCGACACCTCGCGGTAGTGGGTGAAGTCGGGCGGCAGGAAGACCGCTTGCGGGCAGAGCCGCCGCGCGCGCGAGGCGGGCATCGCCGACCCCACGCCAAAGCGCCGCGCCTCATAGCTCGCGGTCGTGACCACCGCCCTGGGTCCAGTCCCCGCGACGACGACCGGCATGCCCCGCAGCTCAGGCCGACGGTTCAACTCGATCGAAACGTAGAAGGCGTCGGCGTCGAGATGGGCGACGCAAGTGGGTACAGACACTATGCGAATCTAGCGCGGGTGACGGCGGCCGCGAGGCGGCCACGCAGCTAGGCGACAGCGTCGATGTTCAGGCGCACGTAGTCCACCACGACGGGCTCATCGAGGACCCGCATGACGTCATCCATGAAGCGCTCGCGCAAGTCCTTGGGGAGTTGTTGGACGTGCGGACCGAGCACGATCGTGGAGAGGAACTCGCGGGGGTGCTCGGGCTGTTGCGGGGCGGGCGCAAGCGCGCAGCGCGCCGAGGCGAAGCCGGCGGCGATCAGCCTCTCGTGGGTCTCCTCGGCACCCGCGTAGTTCCAGGGCGGCGTCCAGTCCCTGAAGTGGATGGCGTAGGGCTCCTGTGAGAGCAGCGGCAGCACCTTGCCGCGCAGCACGGTGATGTTGCCCTCTCCCCCACACTGCGCGACGAGTTGCCCGCCTGGACGCAAGGCGGCGCGCAGGCGAGCGAACAGACGGTCGTGGTCGGCGATCCAGTGGAAGGTCGCCGTCGAGAAGATCGCGTCCAGCGGCTCCCCCAGCTCGAGCTCGAGCAAGTCCACCACGCGCACGTCGGCCGCGGCGCCGAGCCGCTGTTTGGCCGCCTCGACCATCGAGGGCGACTGGTCCACCGCAATCACCCTGCCCTGAGGCAACCGCTCGATCAGGGCCTGGGTGATCCGCCCCGATCCGCAGCCGGCGTCCAGCACGGTCTCGTCCCCGTTCAGCTCGAGCCGGTCCAACACACCAAGGCCAAGCGACTCCATCGGACCGGAGATGCGGTCATAGCTGGCCCCGTCCCACTCACGCGCCGCTGGCATACGGATGTACGTTATCACGTATGGCCGTCGCCACACGCGGGAATCGACATGCGCGCCGACGCAGTCACCGACCGGCCGACGGATGGATCAGATCAGGCTCGCAAGGCACCCCCGATGGTACTTGGCGCCACCCAGTAGCGCAGCGTCGAGCAAAGCCCGCTTGTAGAGCCAGTGGACGTCGGCCTCCCAGGTGAAGCCGATGCCACCGTGGGCCTGGATCGCCGAGGCTGTCACCTCGACACCGGCCTGAGACGCCGAGGCCTTGGCCATCGCGGCGGCCTGCGGCAGGCGCTCGGGGTCGGCGTCGGCTGCCCACGCGGCGTAGGAGCCGGCCGAGCGGGCACGCTCGGTGTCCAGCAGCATCTGCGCGCAGCGGTGCGAGACCGCCTGGAAGGAGCCGACCGGAACGCCGAACTGCTTGCGCTCCTTGACGTAGGCCACGGTCATCTCCAGCGCCCGCTCGCACACGCCGACCAGCTCGCAGGAAACGGCAACGAGGCCGCGATCCAAGCCGGCGCGAATGTCGCCCTCGAGCGGGTCGCCCGCCTCCTCGGCAAGTGCGATGCGGGCCGTGGGCCTGGTCGGGTCGATCGCGTCGATCGCCACCATCGCACCGGCGCGCTCGGTGAGCGCTTCGCGGTCGCACACGCGCGCACGCGGGGGTCGCCCATGCGCCGGCTCGGAGCCGTCGCCGACAATCACCACAACGTCGGCCCGCGGGGCGCCGAGCGCGAACTCGGCGACGCCGTCGCACTCGATCGCGAGCGCGCCCAGACACTCACCGCTCGCCAGGCCGGGCAGCCAGCGCTCTCGCTGCTCGGACGAGCCGGCGCGCTCGATCGCCAAGGCCGCAAGCGCGGTCGGCAAGAAGGCCACGGGAGCGACCACGCGACCCAACTCCTCGCACAGGATCGCGAGCTCGACGAGGCCAAGGCCCTGTCCGCCGTAGCGCTCGGCGACCGCGATGCCCGGCCAGCCCAGATCGCACAGCTCGCTCCAAAGCTCCTCGTCGAGCAAGCCCGCCTCCGCGCACGAGCGCACCCGCTCGGGCCGGGCTCGCTCCGCCAGCAGCTCGCGCGCCGTGCGCTGGATCTCGCGCTGGTCCTCGCTCAAGCCGAAGTCCATCAACCGACCTTCAGTCGCGGCAAGCCGAGCACGCGCTCGGCGACGATGTTCTTGAGCACCTCGGTGGTGCCTCCCTCGATCGTGTTGCCGCGGGCGCGCAACAGCTCATAGCTCCACGAGCTTCCGCTCGTGAGCGCCTCGGCGCCGACGATCTCGGCTGCCAGCTCGGTCAGGCGCTGATTGGTTTCAGACCACAACCACTTCACAAGCGAGCCCTCGGGGCCGGGCTGACCGTAGCGTTCGATGTCGGTCAGGCCCTTCCATGCAAGCAGACGGATCTGTTCGCAGCGGATGTGCAGATCGGCGAGCGCGTCGGCGATCGCGGAGCCGCCCGGCCTGGTGGATCCGTCGAGCAGGCCACGCTCGCGCGCGGCGGCGATCGTGTCGTCGAGCAGCTGGCGCAGGCGCACCTGAAGCAGGAAGCCGAGCCCGGCCCGCTCGTTCATGAGCGTCGTCAAGGCCACCTTCCAGCCGTTTCCGACGCCGCCGATGACGTTCTCCTCGGGGATGCGGGCCTGCTCGATGAACAGCTCGTTGAACTCGGCCTCGCCGGTGATCTGGCGCAGGGGGCGGATCTGGACGGCGGCCTGGTCCATGTCCATCAGGAAGTAGGTCAAGCCCTTGTGCTTTGCGGCGTCGAGATCGGTGCGGGCGACGAGCATGCACCACTTGGAGTATTGGGCGCCGCTCGTCCACACCTTCTGGCCGGTGACGATCCATTCGTCGGGGCGGTCCGGATCGCGCACGGCGCGCGTCTTCAACGACGCCAGGTCCGAACCGGCGTCGGGCTCTGAGAATCCTTGGCACCAGATCTCCTCGGCGGAGAGGATCGGCGCCAGGTAGCGCTCCTTCTGTGCGTCGGTGCCCCACACCATCAACGTCGGTCCACCCAAGAGCAGGCCCAGTACGTTTGCGGGCAAAGGCACGCGCGCGCGGCCCAGCTCCTCGAAGTAGATCGCCGACTCGCTCAGCGAGGCGCCGCGGCCGCCGTACTCGACCGGCCACGCGGGCGCCGCCCAGCCCGCGTCATACAGGCGCCGCTGCCAGTCTCGACGCCAGGCGTAGTGCGCGTCTTCGCCGCCCTCGCTGGGCTCTGGTGCGGGCTCGTTCTCGGCGAGCCAACCGCGCAGTTCTTCGCGAAACGCGAGCTCGCGCTCGCTAAACGTCAGATCCATGCACGTTCCTGGTGTGCACGACCAGCTCGTCGACCTCCAGGCGGGCGACTTTCAGCTCACCCACGTCGAGCCGCCCGACGGCGGCGCGCTTGATCGCGAGGCGACGAATCGCAAGCGCCCCGATCGCCAGAGCCCCGATCGCGAACGCACCGAGGGCAAGCGCGCCGAGCGACGCGGCTCCGCTCGCCAGGGCCGCGCCACGGCGGGCCTTGCGCGCCTTGCGATTGGCCTTGCCCAGCCTGCGGGAGAGACGAGCGAAGCGCACCGCCACGAGCGCCGCGGCGACGGCTTTGCGCCGCGCCGGGCGATTGTGCTTGGCGCGGCGACACGCTCGCTCGCGCTGTTTGGCCGACTTGCTCTTCCCCACCGATCTGCTCATCGCTGCCATCAGGCTAGCGCGTGCTCCAAACGTCCCCCACTCCTTCGAAGCCGAGCGCACGCTTGGTCGCTTCGGTCAGGTCGAATTCGCGACCCGCCACATAGGGGCCGCGGTCAACCACGGGCACGGTCACTTCGCGCCCGCCGTAGCGCAGCCGCACGAGCGTGCCGCAGGGAAGCGTCTTGTTGGCCACCCCCATCGTGGAGCTCGTCAGCTGCCCGCCGCAGGCGAGACTGCCGCCGCCGCCGTACCAGGATGCTCCGGCCAACCGATAGGAGCGCAGCCGTCCGATGTCGCGCTTGACGGCGCGATCGTGGGCGTCGCCGGCGAACACGATCCGGACGCTCTCGCTGAGCAGCCGGTGCGTCCGGTAGCGCAACACGAAGCGTCCCCTTGCGCCGGTCGCGGCGCGGGTGAGGACACGCCAGCCGTGGCGCCCGAGGCGCTGCAGCTCGACCTCACGACCGCCGAGCGACACACGCTGACCGGCGGACGCTGTCGGTGTCGAAGCCCCGGCCGGCGTTGCTCGCGACGCTTCTGGGAGCGTCGCCCTCCAAGCGCCTGTGGGCATCGGACGCAGCGTACCGGCAACGGTGGCTGTGGCGCCGGCGAGCACGTCCAGGTCGATCCTGCGAAGCCTCAGCTTGACCCGCGCGAGTGGCACAGACGGGGGCGCGGGATCGATCAGCTGGGCAACCGGTCCAGCGACCGGCGTTGCGGGAATTCCCGCAAGCATGACTAGCAAAGAGTCCTCCTGGGTAGCCGCCTACGGGGTTAGCTGTCGGGCTCACGTCCCGCCGGCGACACGCGTCCTACGCGCGCCGGCCGGGCGTTACGGCCGCATCCAACGGCGGCCGATTCGCCCCATCCGAGCCCTCTCCTCGAGCCCGGCAGTGGGTCCCCCGCTCGCCTCCATCCACGGAGACGACTCGGCAGAAATCAATCGATCCCAAAAAACGCTAGTCCACGCCCCCGTGCGCAAACTGTGATCGTGCGCACATAGTGCATTTGACGGGGCTCCGTGCGATCTGGTTGATCCATCGCTGCGGAGAGTTCGTCTGGGCTACGCGGGCGGCACTTGCGGCGGAGGCAACGGAGCTGCAATTGAGGCTCATTTCACATGTGCCGTATAGCGCTAGTCACGCTCAGCCATCCCCACCGTCGTCTACCATCGCTCTCATGTCTGCAGAGGACGATGCACGGGAGATCTTGAGCACGGTTTGGGCCCCGAATAGCAGCGGGGCCGATATCCCGCTGCCCGTGGACCCGTTTGTGATCGCGCAGAAGCTCGGCATCAAGGCGTTTGCGGCTGGTCTTGACCAGGGCATTTCAGGCATGCTCATCAAGAGAGCGGGCGAAGACCCCGAGATCTACGTTCATGTTTCGGATAGCGCGAATCGCCAACGCTTTACGTGTGCCCACGAGCTTGGCCATTACGTCAAGCGCAGCGCCACCGGAGATGTCGCTTGGGAGTACGTAGAGCATAGAGACCTATTGACATCACAAGGCACCGACCAAGAAGAGATCTACGCCAACCAATTCGCCGCTAGCCTTCTTATGCCCAGGGAGGCCGTCGAAGAGTTGCATGAGAAGCTTGGGCCTGCCGCGCTCGCCTACGAGTTTGGGGTATCGGCTGACGCCATGCACTATCGCCTTGTAAACCTCGGGTTGGAGTGATGCCTGAAGATGGGGGTCAGCAACCGACGAATCCCGTCGATTCGTCGGAGCTTCCCGAGCCAGTTCCGCCTTTGCCAACTGCGTCGGAGGAGTTAGCTCGCGCCGACCTCCGACCCACTCCGCTATACGACCTCGGCGCAGACCACAGAAAGCGCCTACATGAGGCGGCAGTCAAGGAGCGCGAGACTCACGCAGAACAAGCCGACGATGATCGCAAGCTCAGGAGGATGATCGCCGGGCGCGTCTTTTGGGCCATCAGCGTGCAGGTGGCCATAGCGGACTTCGCCTTCCTCACATATGGCTTTTGGAATGGTTGGGAAATCCCAGGAAGCACGATAAGCGCGTGGCTCGGCGCGACAGTCGTGCAAGTCATCGCCGTGGGAGTGGTCATCACTCGTTCGCTGTTTCCTACATCCCCCAAAGAGGGCACCACCACGTAAGGCTCCTTGACAAGCATCTATGCGTCGGTAACCGTCAATCAAGGGGACCTGCAGGAAGGTGTCCCACAAGTGGCTCCACGGCTATTTGAATGAGTTCACGTGGCGCGGGAATGAACTAACGGACACGACCGTTGCGGGCCATAGAACCCTCGGCCTACCTACAAAAAGCCCCGGACATCGCCCCACAAAGGAGGATGCCGGGGTCGAAAGTCAAAGACATCGTAGGCAACGCTGGAGTCATCCGTCAAGGCCACTCCGACCCTCACAACACCTGTGTTTACACACAAGCGAGTATCGCGGCTTGCGCGGATGGAATCCAGCTCCTCAGCGCGCCAAAGCGGGTCGGGCTGACCCTGCTACTCCTCATCCCCCCGCGGCGAGGACCCGAGCCGGTTGAGGAGCATTGCCTCGGCCATGCGGAGCAGCCCGATCGTGGTGTGGGGGCGGGCTTCGCTGGAGCGGACGGAGACGTCGGAGCCGTGGGGGCCGAGCACCTCGACGATCGTGCAGACGTTGCCGATTTCGCAGTCCTCGCCGTAGCGGTCCTCGAGCGCCTCCATCTGGGCCGCCACCACCTGTCCGATCTTCGATTGGTCGAAAGCCATGTCCGCCTCCTGGGGTTGGTTGGTCGCCGAGCGCCGTCTCGCGTGGCGTCCGCGCCCGATAAAGCAAAGCACAGCGACAGCGATTCGCGGCGGCGAATACGATCCAGCTCGATGGCGATCGACCCACCCTTCTCGGCCTATGAGCACGAGATCTACGCCGCCGGCATGCTCGCCGGGCGCAAGCCCGCGCGAAGCTTGGACTGGCGCGAGCTGGAGCGCGACGCCTACGCGATGCTCTCGCGCGGGCCGCGCGGCTACATCCAGGGCGGCGCCGGGCGCGGACACACGATCAGGGCCAATCGCGAGGCCTTCGACGAGTGGCGCATCGTGCCGCGCATGTTGCGCGACGTGTCCGAGCGCTCCCTGGAGCGAACTGTCCTCGGCGCCAAGCTGCCCGCGCCCGTCCTGCTGGCGCCGATCGGCGTGCAAACGGTCGCCCACCCCGAAGGTGAGCTGGCAAGCGCGCGTGCGTGCGCGCACGTGGGAGTGCCGTTGATCGCAAGCACCGCCGCCTCGCACACGATCGAGCAGATCGCCGACGCGGGGCTCGCCGCGACGACAGATGCGACCGAGGACGTCTCCGGCGAGCGCAAGCACGGCTTCTGGTATCAGCTCTACTGGCCGCGCGATCGCGAGCTGGCGCGTAGCTTCATATCCCGAGCGGAGAAGTCCGGCTACGAGGCGATCGTGGTGACGCTCGACACGTGGCTGCTCGGCTGGCGACCGGCCGACTTGACCGAGGGCTTCCTGCCGTTCCTGCGCGGCGAGGGCAACGCCAGCTACATGTCTGACCCTGTGTTTCGTGCCGCGCTGCCCAAGCCCCCGGAGGAGGACCTGGCTACCGCCGTGGCCTATTGGGCGTGGCAGTTCTCAAACCCATCGGTGACCTGGAGCGACTTGGCCTTCCTGCGCGAGTGCACCAAATTGCCGATCGTGCTCAAGGGCATCCAGAGCGCCGATGATGCCTCGTTGGCTGTGGAGCACGGGATCGAGGGCATCGTCGTCTCCAACCATGGCGGACGCCAAGTGGACGGCGCAATCGGTTCCTTGCATGCCTTGCCCGGCGTGGTCGCGGCCGTTGGGGAGCAGTGCGAGGTCCTGTTCGACTCGGGCATCCGCTCCGGCTCCGACGCGCTCAAGGCCTTGGCGCTCGGCGCGCGCGCCGTCTGCCTGGGGCGCCCCTACGTGTGGGGCCTAGCGCTCGGCGGCGAGCAGGGCGTAGTCGAGGTCCTGCGCGCCTTCCTGGCCGAGCTCGATCTCAACATGGCCCTTTCCGGCCACGCCACGATCGACGAGCTCGGCCCGCAAACACTCGTCGCTCAGCGTTGACGACCGGCCCTCGACCCGCGACAATCGAAGCCAATGTCAAACCCTGACCGCCTCACCGGCCTGGACACCGCCTTCCTGCACCTGGAGGATCACGGCCCCGCGCACATGCACGTAGCCTCGGTGATGGTCTTCGAAGGACAGGCGCCCACCTACGACGAGCTGGTCGAGCACATCCTCTCGCGCCTGCACCTCGTGCCGCGCTACCGCCAGCGCCTGGCCTACGTGCCGCTCGATCAGGGCAGGCCCGTGTGGACCGATGATCCGCACTTCAACCCGCGCTACCACATCCGCCACACCGGCCTTCCGCGCCCCGAAGACGAGACCGAGCTCAAGCAGCTGGCCGGGCGCATCATCTCTCAGCGCCTCGACCGCTCCAAGCCCCTATGGGAGATGTGGCTGGTGGCGCACATGGCGGGCGAACGCTTCGCGGTGATCGCCAAGACCCACCACGCGCTCGTCGACGGGATCTCCGGCGTTGACATAACCACTGTTCTGTTCGACGCCTCGCCCGAGCCCGCCGGCACGCCGCGACCGCCCGTCCCCTGGGTGGCGCGCCCCCTTCCCGGCCCCGCCAAGCTGCTTGCCGACGCCCTCGTCGAGCGCTCGACCGCGCCGGCCGAGATGGCGCGCGGCGCGCGCGCCGCGATGCGCCGCCCGCGGCGCGCCGCGGAGCGCGTCAAGGACGCCCTCGTCGGCGTCGGCGCGACCACCTTGGCCGGGATCAACGCCCCGGCGCCGCCGAGCCCGTTCAACGTGGACATCGGCTCGCACCGGCGCTACACCTGGATCGACGCGGACCTGGCCCAGTTCAAGGCGATCAAGGACTCGCTCGGAGGCACGCTCAACGACGTCGTCCTGGCCGCCGTCAGCCTCACACTCGGACACCACATGCGCGCCCAGGGGTTCGACACAGAGGGTCTCGTGCTCAAGGCGATGGTGCCCGTCTCGGTGCGCGCGGAGGTCGAGCGCGGCGCCCTGGGTAACAAGGTCGCCGCGATGTGGGCGCCGCTGCCGGTCGGCGTGGTCGATCCGGCCGAGTGCCTGGCAGAGGTGCGCCTTGAGATGGACGGCCTCAAGCACTCCGGCCAAGCCGTCGGCGCCGAGGTCCTGACCAACCTCGCGGGCTTTGCCCCGCCCACGATCCTCAGCCAGGCCGCGCGCCTACAGGCGCGACAGCGCTTCTTCAACGTCGTCGTCACCAACGTGCCCGGTCCCCAGTTCCCGCTGTATCTGCTCGGCCGCCGCCTGCAAGCGCTCTACCCCGTGGTCCCGCTCGCCCACCGCCAGGCGCTCGGGATCGCCGTGATGAGCTACGACGGGCAGCTCGGCTTCGGCCTGATCGCCGACTACGACGCGCTGCCCGAGCTGGAGACGATCGCACGCGAGCTGGAACGCTCGATCGCGGCTTTGGTCAAGGCCGCGGGGCTCGCCAAGGGTGGTGGCCCAGCAAAGGCCGGCCGGAAGACCAAGGCGGGCGCAGCGGCCAAGCGCAAGCGCGCGAGCCGTCCTCGAGCGGCGGCAGCCCGCTAGTGGCGCCCAGCGCGGCTGCGTGAGGACCGGCGTGCGCCTGGCCCTCGCTCAGATGAACGCCACCGTCGGCGACCTCCAGGGCAACGCCCAGCGCATCCTCGACGGCATCGACGCCGCCAAGCGAGCCGGCGCCGAGCTGGTCCTGTTCCCGGAGCTCGCGCTCACCGGCTACCCGCCCGAGGATCTGCTTTTGCGCGAGCATTTCCTGACCGACACCGGCACGCAGCTACAACGCCTGGCCGCGGCCGCGGAGGGGATCGTGGCGGTTGTCGGCTTCCCCGAGCGCATCGCCGGCGCCCAGCGCGCGCCCGAGCCCGGCTCGCCGGGTCCGATCGCGACCGTCCTCTACAACGCCGCCGCCGTGCTCTCGGGCGGCGCCGTCGCGCAGGTCTACCGCAAGGTTCACCTGCCCAATTACGGCGTGTTCGACGAGCAGCGCTACTTCCGCTCCGGGGATCCCACCGGCGAGCTGATCGCGCTCGATGGCCTCCAGATCGGGCTCACCGTGTGCGAGGACCTGTGGGTCGCCGGCGCGCCGGCCACCGAGGAGGCGAGGGCTGGGGCGAGTCTGATCGTCAACATCTCGGCCTCGCCCTACCACGCGGGCAAGGGCGTGGAGCGCGAGCGCCTGTTCGCCGAGCGCGCCCGCGAAACCGGGGCCCACATCGCCTTCTGCGCGATGGTCGGAGGCCAGGACGAGCTCGTGTTCGACGGCCACTCGTTCGTGCTCGACCCCCACGGCGAGACGATCGCGCGCGGGGCGCAGTTCGAAGAGGACCTCTTGATCTGCGAGCTCGACGGCGTCCGGGATCCCGTACGGGGGCCGATCGCCTCGCGCGAGCAGGAGGTCTACGAGGCGCTGAAGCTGGGCTTGCACGACTACGTCGAGAAGAACGGCTTCGGCTCGGTCGTGCTCGGGCTCTCCGGCGGGATCGACTCGGCGCTCGTGGCCTGCCTGGCCGTCGACGCGCTCGGGCCGGAGCGCGTGAACGTAGCGATCATGCCTTCCCCCTACTCATCGAGCGAGACCCAACAGGACGCCCGCGATCTCGCCGCGGCGCTCGCGGTCAAAGTCCACGAGCTGCCAATCCAGGCGCCCGTCGAGGCGTACACGCAGACCCTCGCCGCGGACTTCGCCGGCCGCGAACCAGACCTGACCGAGGAGAACCTGCAAGCGCGCATCCGCGGCAACCTGCTGATGGCGCTCTCCAACAAGTTCGGCTGGCTCGTGCTCACGACCGGCAACAAGTCGGAGATGTCGGTCGGCTACACGACGCTCTACGGCGACTTGGCGGGCGGCTTTGCCGTCATCAAGGACGTCCCCAAGACGCTCGTCTACCGCCTCGCCCGCTGGCGCAACTCGCGCGAGGCGACCGCGGGCGCAGCGGGCGCGCCACCCACGGCGACGGCGACGGCGTGGGCGCCCGCGCCGATCCCCGTGTCGATCATCGAGCGGGCGCCCTCGGCCGAGCTGCGACCCGACCAGACCGACCAGGACTCGCTGCCGCCGTACGAGCTGCTCGACCGCATCCTGCACGGCTACATCGAGCTCGACCGCGGCCGCGAACAGCTGATCGCCGAAGGATTGCCGGCGCACGACGTCGAGCGAGCCGCCAGGCTTGTCGATCTTGCCGAGTACAAGCGCCGCCAAGCTCCTCCGGGCATCAAGATCACCGAGCGGGCCTTCGGGCGCGACCGGCGCATGCCGATCACCAACGCCTACAACGGCTGACATGCACAGATTCGCAAAGACATCGCTTCTCATCGCCGTGCCCTTCCTGTGCGCCCTGGCGCTGGCGTCGTGTGGCGGCGACACCCTCCAAGACCAGCCGATCGGCGCCTCGCCGCTGGAGAGCGTGATGGTCAAAAGCCACTTCCCCGTCTACTGGCTGGGCCTGCGCTTCGAGGGCATGCAGATCACGAGCGTCACGATCGACCCCGGCGAAGCGGTCACGATTCACTACGGCGACTGCATCCTGGGCGGCCAGTACACGTGCGTCACGCCGGTCACGATCGTGAGCTCGCCCGATAACAGCTTCATCCCCGGCGCCACAGCAGCCACGCGCACAGTCGCCCTGCGCGGCGCCGGCGCCCGCCTTGCCCAGGGCGGCGCGACGCTCGCGATCCCGACAGGTCCGGTCGTGGTCAGCGTCTACGCGCGCGGTGCCGCGCTCGCCCACCGGGCCGCCACAACGATGACGCCGCTGAACGAAGTCGGCCTGCCGCAAGCGCCCCTGCCGGCGGCCCTGCCCGATACCGGCTTCGATCGCGTGCCCCTGCCCGGTCAGGTGCCCTCCGGCGTCAGCGTGCCCCAGGCGCGCAACGGTTGACGGCGGCGCGCCGAGGCGAAAACGCCGGCGCGCCGGCCCAAGCCGCGCGCGAGCGACTCACACCCGCAGCGGGCGCACCGCGATCGTCATCCGCGTCAGCGCGCACAAGCGGCCGCTGTCGTCGCTGAAGGACACGTCCCAAAGCCACGTCGTGCGACCCCGGTGCAGGCGCTTTGCGTGAGCGTGCACGGTGCCTTCGGTGATCGGTCGCAAGAAGCTCGTGCTGTTGGCCATCCCCATCGCCACGTCCCCGTCCTCGAGCACCGTCATGCCGGTCGCGAGCGAGGCGATCGACTCGGCCACCGAGGCATACAAGCCGCCGTGCACGAGCCCCGCCGGCTGCTTGTGCTCGTCGCGCACCACCACCTTCGCGCGCACCTCCTCGGCCGAGCACTCGATCAGCTCCAGCCCGTACAGGCGGTCGAAGCCGTGCAGGTACTCGTTGATCTGCTCCACTGGTGGGATGGGCATCGGGCGGCCACGATAGCCTACGAAGACTCGCCGTGAGCATCCGCGACGGGCACCCGACGATGAGCCAGCTCGACCGACTGCCACCCGACCAGCGCGCCGTGCTCTCGCTCGTGCTCGAACGTGGACGCAGCTACGCCCAGGTCGCCGACATGCTCGCGATCCCCGAGAGCGCCGTCCGCGACCGCGCGCACGCCGCCCTGGACGCGCTCGCGGCGCAGGCCGGGAACTCGCCCGCGCCGGCGCCGCTCCCGACGAGCAAGCCGCCCGCGCCTCGCAGCCAGCCGCCCGGCTCGCGCCGCGCCGGCGCGATCCTGCTGGGCGCGATCGCCGCGGTCGTCGTGGTCGTCGTCGTCGCGATCCTCGCCACCAGCGGCGGCGGCTCTAAAAACACGAGCACCACGGGCACCACCGGTACGAGCACGACCGGCACATCGACCACCAGCAGCTCGGCCAAGCCCAAGCTCGACAAGACGATCTCGCTGAGCTCGCCCGACGCCGAACTCAAAGTGTCCGGCAGCGCCTACGTGCTCTCGCAGGGCAGCCGCTCCGCCTTCTACATCGCCGCCCAGGGCCTGCCCGAATCCAAAGGCTTTTTCTACGCGGTCTGGCTCTACAACTCGCCCTCCAATTCGACGCCGCTGGGGCGCGCCTCGAACGTCGGCTCCGACGGCAAGATGCAGGGCGGCAACCCCCTGCCCACGAACGCGAGCCAGTACCGTCAGTTGATCGTCACGCGCGAGACCAGCACGCACCCGGCGCACCCCGGACCGATTGTGCTGCAGGGAACCTTCTCGCTTCACTGAGCCGCCCCGTCAGCGCCGCTCCCGCGCACGGCGCGCGCCCCGCGCGCCCGCTCCAGCGCGGACCGCGGCGCGGCCCTCAGGCGCGGCGCTCAAGCCAACAGCTTGCCCGGGTTCATGATCCCCTTGGGATCCAGCTCGGCCTTGACAGCGAACAGGGCACGCACTGCGGTCCCCCCTATCTCTGCCTGCATGAACGCCGCGTGATCGAGGCCAACCGCGTGGTGGTGTGTGATCGTGCCTCCCCCCTGCACGATCGCCTCGCTCGCCGCGCGCTTGGCCGCGCGCCACTGCTCGATCTCCTCGCCCTCGCGCTGGGCGGCCAGGAACGTGAAATACAGCGAGGCGCCGGTCTCATACAGGTGTGAGACGTGGCACATGACCAACCCCTCCGTGCCGCCCGCGCGCAGCGCCGTCTCGATCGCGCCCCCCACGCGCGCGTGCAGGGCCTGCAGGTTCGACCAGCCCGTGGCCGTCTCGAGCGTCTCGACCATCACGCCATGGGTGAGCAGGTCGTCGCGCAGATAGGGCGCCTGAAAGCGGGAGGCCAGCCAGGCGCGCCCCGGCGAGCGCCCCGCGCGCACCCCGCCCTCGCGCGCCACGATCCGCCGCGCCCGCCCGCGCCGCGCGCCGACCTCCTCGGCCTCGCCCTCGAAGCCCAGGATCGCCATGCACCCGTGTGCGCGCCCGCGCGCCCTCAGGTAGGCCCGGCCGAGCGTCCCCTTGGCGCCGCCCGAGCCGGCCAGGGCAAGCGACATGCGCGTCTCGGACTCGTCGGAGAGGCGCGCCACGTCGGGCGCGCAGTGCTCCTGGGCAAGCCCCCGCATCGCCCGCACGCCCGCCGCGAAGCTCTCGAAGAAGACGCCTTCATACACGCGCTCGGCCGGCGTCCGGCGCACGCGCAGGGACAGCTCGTCGATCACGCCCAACACGCCCTCCGAGCCGACCGCCAGTTCGCGCACCGAGGGTCCCGCCGCGCTCGCGGGCACCGTCTTTACGACCATCTCGCCCGTGGGCGTCGCCATGCGCAGCCCCACGATCATCCGCTCGAAGCGCCCATAGCCCGTCGAGGCCTGCCCAGCCGAGCGCGTCGCCGCGCAACCGCCGAGCGAGACGTACTCGAAGGACTGCGGAAAGTGCCCGAGCGTGAAACCCCGCGCGCCGAGCCAAGGCTCGACCTCGCGCGCCCGCGCGCCGCCCCCCACCGTGAGGATGCCCGAGCGCTCGTCCAAGGCCACGACCCCGGCGATGCGGCAAGTGTCGAGCGCCACCACCGCGCGGTGCTCGCCGCGCAGCGGCTCGACCCCGCCCACCACGCTGGTGCCGCCCCCGAACGCGACCACCGCCACGGACTCCTTCGCGCACAGCTCCAGCACGGCCCGCAGCTGCTCGGGCGAAGCCGGGTAGAGGACCGCGTCGGGCGCGCCGGCGGGCTCGCCCGCGCGCAGCCTGACGAGGTCGGGATAGCCCTTGCCCGCCGCGTGGCTGACGCGATCGCCATGATCGACGCGCACGCCGTCCTCGCCGAGCACCCCGCGCAAGCGCTCCAGCGCGGCGCCCGCGAGCGCCGACGGAGCGATCGTTACGTGTTCGAGCGCCACCGGCGGCCGCGGCCGCGCCGCGACACCGACGGTCTCGTGCAGGAACCGCAGCGCGTGCGCCGGCAGTCCCGCTGGGTGGCCCGGGTCGCCCCAGCCCCACCAGCGCATCTCAGTGGCCAACGATCTGCTCCAACCCCTCCAGGGCTTCTTCGAGCACCGAGCCGGTGGCGCGCCGCACCAGGTGCGCCCCCAGGCGCGCCATGAACCCCTGCAGGGTCTGGCGCATCTCCAAGGTCACCGCGGTCGTCTGGGCGCCACCGACGCTGGCCATGCTGACTTCGGTTTCCGAGCTCTTGAGCACCTTCGCGAACGGGGTGTTCTCGACCTGCTGGGCCCACACGAGGCGCCGCTGGGGATCGGCGTCGACGAAGCGGAAGTCGGCGCGCACGATTTTTCCCTTCTCGCTCGTCAAGACCTCGGTGAAGGCCCTCGGTTCGACGGCCTCGACGCGACTGACGCGCGGCCACCAGCGAGGCAGATGGTGCGGATCGGAGATCACGTCCCAGATCTCGCGCGGGGAGGCGTGGATCGTGTGGGTTCGCCTGATCGTGGGCACCTTCTAGACCTCGTTCGTGAGTCGGGCGCGGGCCTGGTCAGTCACGAGCATGAGCGCCGCGGGCCGTCCTCTCACCGGACGATCTTGCGCAGATCGCGCACCAGCAGCAGGTGCTTGAGGTGGGTCGTGACCGCGGCCAGGTTCTCCAGCGCGTCGACCGCGTCCTTGCGCCGCTCGGGGTTGCGCGAGCGCAGGGCCGGGGCCAGGATCTGTTGCAACAGGCTCGCCTCGCGGTCGGCGGAGGAGCGGAACACCCTCAGGTTGCGCCCCCCCACGCCGTAGCGGGCGAGCTCTGAGACGGCGCCGATGATCTCGCGCTCGGTCTCGTCGAAGTAGCGCGCACCGCCGCGCATCTCGCCCTTGACGACGCCGTACTCTTCGAGCTCGCGCACGAGCTTGGCCTCGGCGCCGGTCTGCTCCAGGACGTCCTCCAGGGAGTAGAGCCCGCCCTCCTGTTCGCGCACGCTGACGCTCGAATGCCACGCGCGCTTGCCCCCTTCGCGCCCCGGGCGCGGCACCTGCATCTCCCCGGCGCGCCCGGCCGCGAGCTCTTGGCGGATCACGCGCAACGGCAGGAACTCGTCGCGCTGCATGCGCAGGATCGTGCGCAAGCGCTGGACGTCTGTTTGGGAATACAAGCGGTAGCCGCCCGGAGTGCGGCGCGGCGTGAGCAGCTTCTGGTCCTCCAGGTAGCGGATCTTGGAGATCGAGATGTCCGGGAACTCCTGCACCAAGGCCTTGCAGACCGCGCCGATCGTGAGCGCCTTTTGCGGCGCGCCGGCGCCGTTGGCGCTCTCGAGCTCGGGGATCTCCACCGGCGAGGAGGCCATCAGCGCGCGATCTCCGGTTCGGGGGCAACCATCAGCGCGCGTGGTAGGTGAGCTTGTACTTGCCGATCTGCAACTCGTCGCCCTCCTCGAGGCGGTGCGAGTCGATGCGCGAACGGTTCACGTAGGTGCCGTTCAGCGAGCCGCAATCGTCCAGATACCAGTGATCGCCGCGTGCGACCAGCAGTGCGTGGTCGCGCGAGACGGTGACGTCGTCGAGGAACACGTCGGAGTCGGGTCGGCGGCCGATCGTCATGCGCTCGCGGTCAACGGCGAAGCTCTCCCCCGCGCGTCCTCCGCCCGTACGGATCACCAAGGCGGGCCCGTTGGCGGTGACCTGGCCGAGCTCGACCGGCACGAGCTCGCCGTCCTCGTCGATGCGATAGGTCGCGGTCACCGGCTCGCCCGTGCCGCCCTCCCCGCGCGCGAGCAGGGCGCCGCAGCGCTGGCAGTAGTTGGCGCCCTCGTCGTTTACGAATCCGCACTCGGGACAGTGCACCGCCATCGCCGGCTCCTAGGACTCGTCGGTGGTGAGCCCGCCGGCGCGGTTGGCGAGGATGTCGGACAGGCGCTTGACGTCATCGCCGGAGATCGCGGGCTCGCCCTCGCGGTGCTGCTCGCGCAGACGACTCACCAGCTCGGCCCGGAGGATGTCGATCTTGCCGTGCAGGATGCGCCGTTTGTAGGAGATCTCCATCTCCTCGTCGGTGAGCTCGCGGATCAAGTCCTTGAGCTCGCTGTCGCTCATCGAACCGAGGTCAGGGAAGGTGTCCATCGCGGGCGATCTCCTGTTGCGCAAGGATGCAGGGTCTAATAGGTGCCTCTACTGCCTTCTGCAGGCCGAGTATAGACCAAAAGGTGAAGTTGAGCTTGAGACTCTCCGAACAGCTTTCGACGGGCCCCCAACCGCATCCGAGCGGCGCGCGCCGGCGGCCGAGCCGCACGCAGGCCGTGGCGGCGATCCTGATCGCCTTGATCGCGATCGGCGGCGGGATCGCGCGCGCGAACGCGATCGGGACCAACACGCACCTCTCCGCGGATGAGAACGGATACGTCGGCAACACCAACCGGATCCTCGCCGACGAACGCTACGCCACCTTCAAGTGGCCGCCCGGCACCTCGATCGCCTTTGCCGTCGCGACGCGCCTGTCCGGTCACCGCTCGCTGCGACTCGCGACCCACGCCGAAGGCCCGGCGCAGTACGCCCAGCTGGCGATCGGGATCGCCACACTGCTGCTCGTGGCGGCGCTCACGTGGCTCGCGGCGGGCCCGTGGGCGGCGGTGATCGCGACCGCCCTGGTCGCCTCCTATGAGCCCCTGATCGAGGCGACGAGGACGTTCCTGAGCGAGCCGCTGGGCGCGTTCGTGCTACTCGCGGCGGTCGGCGCGGCGGTGCTCGCGCAGCGGCGCCTCGGCAGCCGCCAAGAGCTGTTGTGGCTGCTCGGCGCGGGCTTCGTCGGCGGCGCGGCCTGCCTGACGCGCGGCGATCTGGCCGTCGGGATGGGCTTCGTCGCGCTCGCCCTCGGCCTCGTCGGGCGCCCCGGGTGGCGCACCGGGCTGTTGCGAGGAGGCGTCTATCTGGCGGCGCTGATGCTGACGCTTGCGCCGTGGTTGGCCTATGCCTCAAATGAGGAGGGAAGATTCGTGCCGATCACCAATTCCGGGCCCGACGCCTTTTTCATCGGGTCCTACCTACCAGGCAAAGGCTTGCTCGTGCCCACCGAGGAGCAGTTGGCGCCGGCCGTATGTAGGCATTTTCCCCAGGATTGCGGGCGCTACTGGCAGCAGAGCTCGGCGCCCGTGTTCCGCTTGATCGAAGCGCGCCACCCCGGCATGTCTGAGAACGCCGCGGTCAACGCCGAAAACTGGGTCAACATCAAAAGGTACCTGCTCGGCAAACCGGCGGCCTTCGCGGCGATGCTGTGGGGCAAGTACTGGAAGATGTGGGACAACGTGTGGAGCGGCGGCAACGGCACCTACCACCCCGACACGAGCCAGACCCAGCACATGATCTACCTGATCTTGGCCTGGATCGGACTGCTGGCGGGCTTGATCTTGACGCGTCGCTTCGTGCTGGTGCTGAGCACCGGGGTCTTGGTCAGCGTGGCCGGTCTCGCGACGCTGTTCAACGACCAGCCTCGCTACAACGTCAGCCTGATGGCCTTGCTCTTGTGTTCGGGCACGATCGGGGCGTGGCTCGGGGGAGAACGGCTGCTCGCTATGTGGCGTGCGCGCGCAGCTGCTCCTGTCCCGAGCGCACATACAGCGCACTAGCGAGAAGCGCCAAGGCCAGGCCGATGTAGAGCAGCACTTCGGCGAGCGTGCCGAGGCCGACCATCGCGAAGAACAGGGCGCCCATCAGCGGCGCCACCGAGATGCGCCCGGGCCAGTTGATGCGCAGCTCGACACCCCGCTTCAGCCCGTAGCGTCCAAGCGCCACCATCGCAAGCTCGCGGGCGACAAGAATCGCGAGCGCCCAGCGGGGCAACAGATCGAAGCGCCAGCAGACCACGACCCCGCTTATGACCAACAGCCGGTCTGTGACGGGATCCATCAGGGCGCCGAGGCGACTGTATTGCCGCGTCACGCGCGCGGCGATGCCGTCGGCGTAGTCGCCCCAGCCGATCGCCGCGAACAGGATCGCCGCGAGCGCGTCCACGCCGTCTTCACTCGAGAGCGCCACCATCAGGAACACGGGGATCGCCAGCAACCTGGCGAAACCGATCGCGTTGGGGATCGTCCACGGGTTCAGCGGCTGGCCGGACAAGGTCTGTGGCGGGGGCGGCCCGGAGCGGTCGAGGCCGACCAAGCGTCTTGCGCTGAGGCGGTCCCTACGCGCGCGCGGGGGGTGTTGCGCCGAGGACGGCGTCAGGGGGCGCTCTGGCACAGCTCGTCCAAGGCTCGCAGGAGAGCCTGCGGATCCCCACCCAAAGGCAGCCCAGGCGCGTCCTGGCGTCCGCGTCGCAGCTGCACCTCGGCCTCGGCCGACTCCAGGCTGCGCCGCCCGACGGTCAGGCGCACCGGAGCGCCGAGCAGCTCGGCGTCGGCGAACTTCTCGCCGGGACCCGCGTCGCGGTCGTCGTAGATGACCTCCACCCCACCGTCTCGCAGCGTCGCGTACAGGCTCTCGGCGGCGTCGCGCTCGGGCGTGCCGGGCTTGCCGAGCGCCACCAGGTGTACCGCGAACGGCGCGAGCGAAGCGGGCCAGGAGATGCCGTGCTCGTCGGCGAACTGCTCGACCGCGGCTGCCACGATGCGCGCCGGGCCGATCCCGTAGGAGCCCATCCAGATCGGGCGCTCCTCGCCTTTCTCGTCGAGGTAGGTGGCGCCGAGCGGCTCGGAGTAGCGGGTGCCGAGCTTGAAGATGTTGCCGATCTCGATCGCCGGCTCGATGCGCAGCGGCTGCCCGTCGCGCTCCCAGCGCTCCCCGCCGTCGCCCTCGCCGCCGGCGACGCGCCGCACACGCGGGTCGTTTTGGGCGACCTCGACGTTGGCCGCATATCCGTCCTCTCCCAGCGCCACCTCGTCCTCGCCGGCCGCGCACGGAGCCATGTACTCGTGGGCGCCCACGCCTCCCATCATGCCCACGTCGGACTCGACCCTGTAGAAGCGCAGGCCGGTGCGCCCCATGATGCGGTCATACGCGCCGACGTGCAGCGCGTAGCGCTCCTCAAGGCCAGCCTGGTCGCGGTCGAAGCTGTAGGAGTCCTTCATCACGAACTCCCTCGTTCGCAGCACGCCCGCGCGCGGTCGCGGCTCGTCGCGCTCCTTGACTTGGAAGTGGTAGAGGATCAAGGGCAGGTCGCGATAGGACTCGATCGTCTGTGCGGCATGGAAGGTGACGGCCTCCTCGTGGGTCATCGCGAGCACCATCTCCGAGCCCTTGCGGTCGGCCAGCTTGAACAGCTCGTCGATCTCCAGGCGCCCGGTCTTGCGCCACAGCTCGGCCGGCTGCAGTACCGGCATCAGCATCTCGCGCCCGCCGATCGCGTCGATCTCCTCGCGCACGATCGCAACGACGCGCTGGTGGACCTTCCAGCCGGCCGGCAGCCACGTCCAGATGCCGGCGCCCATCTGCCTGATCAGCCCGGCCCTGACCATCAGCTTGTGCGAGATCGCCTCCGCGTCGGCGGGGGCCTGCTTCTCGGTGGGCAGCAGATACTCGGTCAGTCGGGTCATGGCGCGGCCTGCATCCTACGCGGCTCGTGCGCCCTGCCGGCGGCTCGGCGTGTCGCGCGATATGAATAGGGGCAGTAGAGCACAACCATTCCCCTACCGAGGAGCCCCGACGATGGCCTACTCCGTACCGCCGCTTCCCTACGCGTATGACGCGCTCGAGCCGCACATTGACAAGCTGACGATGGAAATCCATCACGACAAGCACCATCAGGCCTACGTGGACAAGGTCAACGCCGCTCTCGAGGGCACGCCGCTCGCCGACAAGCCGATCGAAGAAGTCCTCAAGGACCTCTCCCAGGTCCCCGAGGCCAAGCGCACCGCGGTTCGCAACAACGGCGGCGGCCACTACAACCACTCGCTCTTCTGGGAGTCGATGTCCGCCGACGGCGGCGGTCGAGCCCGAAGGCGCGCTTGGCCGAGGCGATCGCCTCCACCTTCGGCTCCTTCTCGGACTTCCAGGCCAAGCTCAAGGAAGCCGGCGTCAACCAGTTCGGCTCTGGCTGG
The DNA here is from genome assembly GCA_963753145.1 of uncultured Solirubrobacterales bacterium. Classification (GTDB taxonomy): domain Bacteria; phylum Actinomycetota; class Thermoleophilia; order Solirubrobacterales; family Solirubrobacteraceae; genus Palsa-744. The sequence continues at coordinate 663,562 of CAVWAX010000001.1, read as the reverse complement.
TCCTGGCTCGTCCACGACGGCTCCGGCCTCGCGGTCCTCGGCACCCCCAACCAGGACAACCCGATCTCAGAAGGCAAGACCCCCCTGCTCGGCGTGGACGTCTGGGAGCACGCCTACTACCTCAAGTACCAGAACAAGCGCCCCGAATACCTCGACGCGTGGTGGAACACGGTCGACTGGGCGAAGGTCTCAGAGCGGTTTAGCGCCGTCGGCTGAGCCTCGACACCGGCCGGTTGGCGCTCAGTTACGGCTGAAGCGCCGACCGGCGACCGGCGAGGCCGCCTCGTCCAGCGTTACGCCGTTGCCGCCCGCCGCGCCGGCCGGCTCCCCCTGCGGAGACACGGCCAGCATCGACTCGAGCACGGCGTCGGCCTCCGATTCCTGCTCGGCCGCGGCGGCCTCCAGGGCCGCCAGTTTCTCGGGGGTGAGCGCGGAGGCGTCCTCGTTGGCGGCGAGCCATTCGCGCGCCTCGGCGGCCTTGCGCTCGTCGCGCTCGATCGTCTTGCCGGCCGCGTAGTAGCGGTCGATCTCCTTGAAGAGCTCGTCGACCAGTTCGTGCGTGGGGACCTTCTTCAGCGGCTCGCCCTTGGAGTAGATCATCCCCATGTCCTTGGCCCCGGTGATGCCGAAGTCGGCGTGGCGGGCCTCGCCGATGCCGTTGACGGCGCAGCCGAGGACCGAGACCTCGATCGGGTCCTCGTACGCTTCCAGGCGCCGCTCGACTTCGGCGACGACGGTGTCCATGTCGAATTGCAACCGTCCGCATGTGGGGCACGCGATCAGAACTGGCCCCTTCTCGCGCAGCTTGAGCGCCTTGAGGATCTCCCAGGCGACCTTGACCTCTTCCTCGGCGTGGAAGGTGGACAAGGAGATCCTGATCGTGTCGCCGATGCCGTCCGCCAGGAGCGTGCCGAGCCCGACGGCCGACTTCAGCGAGCCAGACCACTTGGTGCCGGCCTCGGTCACGCCGAGGTGCAGCGGATAGGGAATCTTGGCGGCGAGCATCCGGTTGGAGGCGATCGTGTTGGGCACCGAGGTCGACTTCATCGAGACCTTGAAGTTCTCGAAGTCCAACCGCTCCATCAGCTCGACCGTCTCCAGCGCAGCCGTGACCAGTGCCTCGACCGGGTTGGCGTACTCCAGCTCGCGCAGGTGCTTTGGCAGCGAGCCGCTGTTGACGCCCACCCTGCAGCGGCGTGCCGGTCCGCTTGGCGAGCGCGATCACCTCGGCGACCTTCTCGGGGCCGCCGATGTTGCCGGGGTTCAGCCTGACGCAATGGGCGCCCGCTTCGATCGCCTTGAGCGCGAGCGTGTGGTTGAAATGGATGTCGGCGATGATCGGGATCGGCGAGTCCTTGACGATCTGCTTGAGCGCCTCGGCGTCCGGTTCGCGCGGCACCGCCACCCGCACGATGTCAGCGCCCGCGTCGGCCACGGTGCGGATCTGCTTCATCGTGGCCGCCAGGTTGGCGGTCTCGGTCTTGGTCATCGTCTGCACCGCGACAGGCGCGCCGGCGCCGATCGGAACGGGGCCGACGTGGATCTGACGTTCTGAGGCCATAGTCTGGATTCTACGATGACCGACGTCTACGCCACGGCGCGCGGCCCGTTCGCGCGCATCGCCTCACCCTTGGCGGCGCGCGCGCGGACGCGCCGGCACGAGCGGTTCTTCGCGCTAACCGGGGTCTCCGAGGGCTCGCGCATTCTCGATCTCGGCTGCGGCGCCCTTGGTCTGCGGGCCCTGGAGCCGGCGCTTGACATCACCGGGGTCGACCTGGTCGAACGCCCGAGCTATCCCGGCCCGTTCGTGCGCGCCGACGCCACCGTGTCGCTGCCGTTCTCAGACGGCGAGTTCGACCTCGTGTACTGCTCGAGCGTGATCGAGCACGTCGCGCCCGAGCGGCGCGCGGCGTTCGCGGCCGAGCTGCAGCGGGTCGGGCGCGGCTGGTTCGTGCAGACGCCGGCCCGCTCGTTCCCGATCGAGCCGCACGCGCTGCTGCCGTTCGCGCACTGGCTGCCGGTCGGCCTGCGCCGCCCCTACTGGCGCCTCGGGGCCGCCGGTGCCTGGGAGGACATCTCGCTGCTCTCGCGCCGCGAGCTCGAGGCCCTGTTCGGGCCTGCCCAGCCCGAGCGGGTCGGGCCGCTCGTCAAGAGCTGGGTGTGCGTGGGGGGTTGATCGCGGGCCACGCGCTCGCCGGTGGGGCCGGGGTGTTGTGTGCTCTCGATTCGGAAATCCTTACATCAGTAAACAATTGCATCCGTTAACGATTTCGCAAAGACGAACCCACAACTCACCCTCCCAGCCGCCCGATGTCGTTGCTGAACCCGTTGATCACCAGGAAGAGCAAAAGGGCGATCCCGACTGAGCTGAAGCGCCACATCGCCGTCAGCGAGACGCGCCGGCCGCGGACCTTCTCGGCGAGCGCCCACAGCACGTGGCCGCCGTCGAGGGGCAGGAAGGGGAGCAGGTTCAGGACGGCCAGCACAAGCGAGACGTACCCGATCACCACTAGCGCGCGTCCAGCACCGGAAGCGACGGCCTGCTCGGTCACCTGGCCGATGCCCACGATGCTCGAGATCTGCTGGCGCTGCTTGGCGCTCGTGAACGCCTTGGCCAGCCCGCTGAAGGTCTGTGTGGTCATCGCCCACATCTCTTTGACCGAGGCTCCGGCCGCGGCGAGCGCACCGAAGGACTTGGCGGTGGGCGGGGCGAAGCTGAAGCCGAGCAGCATCCGCTTGGCTTCGGCGTTGTAGCGCGGCACGATCGACAGCGCCACCAGCCGGCCGCCGCGACGAACCGTGACCGCCACCGGCGTGCGCCCGCGACAGCCCGCGACGGCCGTGCCCGCGCAGCGGTGCGAGGAGATCGCCCGGATCGCGCGTTCCACGCTGACCGGGCGCCCGTCGACCGCGACGATCCGATCTCCCGGACGCAGGGCCGTGGCGGCCGGCATCCCATGCTCGACCGAGCCCACGACCGTGGCGGCCGGTTTCAATGTCTGGATGCCCGGGTCGACGCCTTCCAACGTCAGGGCGCCGTTCATCGAGCCCGCAAACAGCACCAGCCAGAACAACAGGAAGGCGATCGCAAGGTTCACGCCCGGACCGGCGAGGATCACGACGATCCGCTTCCAGGGCGGCTGCGCGTAGTAGGCGCGGCGAGCCACCTCGGGCGAGAGCGTTTCGATCTCCTCGGGGTTCATCCCGGTGATCTTCACGTAGCCGCCGAGCGGCAGCGCGCCGATCATGTATTCGGTCTCCCCGCGCTTGACGCCCGCGATCTTGGGAGGGAAGAACAACGAGAATCGCTCCACGCGCATCCCCACGGCCTTGGCCACAGCGAAGTGCCCCAGCTCGTGCAGCACGATCAGGGCCATGATCCCGAGGATCGTGATCAACCAGTCCATCTGCTCAGTTTGGCAGGCATCGCCCCCAAACCCGCCGCCATAGCGACCTCGGGCGGGGCCGCGGCCAGCCCTGGCGCGCTCGCTGTCAGGACGCGAGCGCGGTGACCGTCTCCGAGGCGCTCTCCCGCGCTTCGCGATCGGCCTCGTACAGCGACTCGAACGCGCGCACCGGACGGGAGCCAAGCTCGTCCAGCGTGCGCTCGATCGTCGCGGCGATGCCCAGGAACGGCAGGCGCCCCTCGAGGAAGGCGTGCACCGCGATCTCATTTGCCGCGTTGAGCACACACGGCGCGGTGCCACCGGCGCGGGCGGCCTCGCGCGCCAAGCGCAGGCACGGGAAGGCCTCCAGATCGACCGGCTCGAAGGTGAGCTCCGCGACCTCGATCAGATCCAGGGGCCGCACGCCGGCATCGACGCTCGCGGCGCCGTGCAGGGCGTAGGAGATCGCGATGCGCATGTCCTTGGGCCCGATGTGCGCCAGCATCGCTCCGTCGAGCAGCGACACGAGGCCGTGGATCAAGGACTGGGGATGAACCACCACGTCGATGCGCTCATACGGCACGCCGAACAGGTGGTGGGCCTCCATCAGCTCCAGGCCCTTGTTCATCAGCGTGGCCGAGTCGATCGTGATCTTGCCGCCCATCGCCCAGGTCGGATGGGCCAGCGCCTGCTCGACCGTCACGTCGGCCAGTTCGGAGACCGTGCGTCCGCGAAACGGGCCTCCGCTGGCGGTGATCGTGAGGCGATCGACCGCCCCGGGCGGCTGCCCGCAGAGCAGTTGGTGAAGCGCGGTGTGCTCGGAGTCCACGGGCACGATCTGGGCGCCTGTGGCTTCCGCGAGCGCCACAACCAGCTCGCCGCCGACCACCAGCGACTCCTTGTTGGCCAGGGCAAGGTCGATGCCCTCGCCGAGCGTCGCGACGGTCGGGCCGAGCCCCGCCGAGCCGACGAGCGAGTTGAGCACCAGCTCGGCGCCCGACTCGACGACGAGCCGCACCAAACCCTCGGCGCCCGCCAGGACCTCGCCCTCGGGCCAGGCGAGCGCGGCGCGCTCGGCCGCCTGGGCATCGACGAGCGCGATCCGCCCAACCCCGTGCGCGCGCGCCTGCTCCACCAGCGCCTCCCACGAGCGCTCGGCCGAGAGCCCCACGAGCTCGAACTCCTCCGGGTGGCGGGAGAGCACGTCGAGCGCCTGCGTGCCGATCGACCCGGTCGAGCCAAGGATCAAGAGGCGCTTGCGGGACCGATCAGGCATCGAGCCACCTACACATAAGCCAGCCAGATGTAATAGCCGACGACAGCCGTGAACAGGACCGCGTCGAGGCGGTCGAGCACGCCGCCGTGGGCGCCCAACAGGGTGCCCGTGTCCTTGGCGCCCGCCTGGCGCTTGACGAAGGACTCGAACAGGTCTCCGACCGGCGCGAACACGGCCAAGCCCGCGCCCAGCACGAGCGCGTGGGTTCCGGGCAGCCAATCCTGATATCGCCCGGCGAACCAAACCCCGAGCACCGTGAAGGCCATGCCGATCGCCAAGCCCTCGACGGTCTTGTTGGGTGAGATCGAAGGCGCCAGCGGGCGGCGCCCGAACAAGCGCCCGCCCAAATACGCGCCGGTGTCGCCGAGGAACGTGCCCACGAGCACGTCGATCACGATCCCCTCGCCGTGGGGCAGTTCGCGCAACAGCACCGCGTGGGCCAAGCCCAGGCCGATCCAATAGACCCCCAGCAGCGTGATCGCCATCCCAGCCACGCTCGGGCGGGGCTGGATCAACGTCAAGGCGAACAGCACCGGCAGCACGGCCGAGGCCGCCAGCAACACCTGGGCCTGGCTCCCGCCCGAGGCGCCGACCAGCATCCCCGCCAGCGCTATGAACCCGGCCAGGCGGACCGGATGAAGGCGCTCATACATCCCATACAGCTCATGCATGCAAAGAGCGCCGAGCACGAACACGCCGACGGCGAAGATCGCGCCGCCGGAGATCACCAGGAACAGAGCAAGCGCGATCAGGGGCAGCGCGACCAGCGCGCGTGCGGCCACGTCAGAGCGGGCGCGCCCCTCGCCCGCGTCCGAGCCCCCACGGGCGCCGCCGCGCCGCGCGCGGGCGGGGGCGCTACCGGCCACCGAACCGCCGCCGTCGCTCGGAGAACTCGGCCAGGGAGTCTTCGAGCGCCTCGCGCGTGAAGTCGGGCCACAGCTCCTCGCGGAACACCAGCTCCGAGTAGGCCGACTGCCACAGCAGATAATTCGACAGGCGCCGCTCGCCGCTCGTGCGCACGATCAGATCCGGGTCGTGCATCTCAGGCGCGTAGAGCAGCTTGCGGAAATCCTCTTCGTCGCCCCCTTCGAAGGCGCGCGCCGCGTCCACGATCTCGGCGCGCCCGCCGTAGTTGAAGGCCACGAACAGGGTGATTCGCGAGTTGGCATCGGTTAATTCTTCGGCCCACCCCATCCGCTCGACCAGCTCGGGCGCGACGCCCTCGCGCCGGCCGATGAAGCGCATGCGCACGCCTTCGGCGTTCAGCTCCGGCGTTTCCTCGGCGATGCGCTTGGCGAACATGTCCATCAAACCCTGGACCTCCTCGGCCGGGCGCGACCAGTTCTCGGTCGAGAACGAATACACGGTCAGCTCCTTGACTCCCAGCTCGGCGGCGTCGCGCAAGCGCGCCTTGACGACGTCCGCGCCGGCGCTATGGCCGTCGTTGACCGATAAGCCGCGCGCCTGTGCCCAACGGCCGTTGCCGTCGGTGATGATCGCTACGTAGCGAGCCCTCGAGGAATCCATCAGACCTCGAGGATCTCCTCCTCCTTGGCCTTCAGGATCGCGTCGAGGTCGCCGATGCGCCCGTCGGTCAGCTTCTGCAGCTCGACCTCGGCGCGGTGCTCGTCATCAGAGCCCGCCTCGCCTTCGGCCTTCAGGTCGCGCAGATGCTGCATCGTGTCGCGGCGCACGTTGCGGATCGCCACGCGCCCGTCCTCGGCCAGGTTGCGCACGACCTTGACCAGCTCGCGGCGGCGCTCCTCGGTCAGCTCGGGCACGGCCAGGCGGATCAAGTTGCCGTCGTTGGACGGGTTCAAGCCGACGTCGGACTCGTTGATCGCCTTCTCGATGTTCTTGATCGACGCCTTGTCGTAGGGCTGCACGGTGATCAGCCGAGCCTCCGGCGCGGAGATCGTGGCGAGCTGGTTCAGCGGCGTCTGGGCGCCGTAGTAGTCCACCACGACGCGGTCCAGCAGGGCGGGGCTGGCGCGCCCGGTCCTGACCGTGGAGAACTCGTGTTGAGTGGACTCCAGGGACTTGCTCATGCGCTCGCGCGCGTCCTCCAGCAGAGCGTCGATCGCCTCAGCCGCCATGTTGACTCCTCTCCGTCGCGGTCGTGTCCTCTCGGACTGTCATGCGCCCACCACCCGGTGAGAGCTCACCGCCGGTCATGTCCTCACCAGCGTCCCGACGCGCTCGCCCGCGATGATGCGCGCGATGTTGGCCGGATCGTCCATGTTGAACACGTTGATCGGCATCCCATTCTCCATGCACAGCGCGAGCGCCGTCGAGTCCATCACGCGCAGGCGGCGCTCGATCGCCTGCATGTGGGTGATCTCGGGCAGGAACTCCGCGTCGGGCTCCAGCGCGGGGTCGGCGCTGTAGACGCCTTCGACCCCGTTCTTGGCCATCAGGATCACCTCGGCGTGGATCTCGGCGGCGCGCAGCGCGGCCGCCGTGTCGGTCGTGAAGAACGGGTTGCCGGTGCCGGCCGCGAAGATCACCACGCGCCCCTTCTCCAGGTGGCGCATCGCGCGCCGGCGGATGTAGGGCTCGGCGACCTCTGCGACGCCGAGCGCCGATTGCACCCGCGTGTTGGTGCCCGCCTTCTCCAGGGCGTCCTGCAGCGGCAGGGCGTTGAGCACGGTCGCGAGCATCCCCATGTAGTCCGCGGTCGAGCGGTCCATCCCCTCCGCGGCGCCCTTCATGCCCCTGAAGATGTTGCCCGCGCCGACCACGATCGCGACCTCCACGCCCTGGTCGCGCACCGCCGAGACCTGCCGCGCGACCGCGGCCACGCGCTCGGGGTCGGTGCCGTACTCGAGCGTGCCCATCAGGGCCTCGCCGGAGAGCTTCAACAGGATTCGTTTGAAGGAGGGCACACCCATTCGAGGGGAGAGCCTAGTGGCTTTGACTACTGACCTATGGCGAAGCGTACGAAGCGACGAATCACGACATTCTCGCCGGTCTTGACCGTCAGCTCGTCGCGCAGCTGCTGCACGGTCCTGCCCTCGAACTTCGGGTTGTGCATCTCCTGCTCGAGCAACACGATCGTCCCGTACCAGGAGTCGAGCTTGCCTTCGACGATCTTCGCGCGGATGTTCTCCGGCTTCTCGGCCGCCTCCTGCTCGTAGATGCGAGCCTCGGCCTCGCGCTCGGACTCGGGCACGTCCTCGCGTGAGACGTACTTCACCGAGGGCGTCGCCGCGATCTGCATCGCCACGTCGCGCGCGAACGCCACGAAGTCCTCGTTGGTGGCCACGAAGTCGGTGTTGCAATCGACCTCTATCAACACCCCCACCTTCGCGCCCGCGTGGATGTAGGACTGGATCGTGCCCTCGGTCGCGGTGCGCTCGCCGAGATCCTGGATCTTCTTGCCCTGCTTCAGGCGCAGGATCTCGATCGCCTTCTCGATGTCGTTCTCGCTTTCGGCCAGCGCCTTCTTGCAGTCCATCATGCCCGCGCCCGTGCGATCGCGCAGCGCCTTGACGTCCTTGGCCGAGATCTCGGTCGTGCTCACGATGCGCTCGCCTCCTGTGCGGATGTGGTCTCAGCGGATGGACCCGCGTTCGGGGTCTCCTGGGTCGCGGCCGCGCCCTGCGGCGTTGCGGCGGGCGGCTCTGGCGCGGGGGGCTCTGGCGCGGGCGTCTCGGCCGGCGCCTGCGCGGGCGCGGCAGCCGCTTGTGCCGCGGCGGCCTGGGCCTGCTGCTCGGCCGCTTCCCTTGCCTTCTGCTCGGCTGCGGCCTTGGCGGCCGCCTCTTCGGCCTCGCGCTTGGCCTGTTCCTCGGCCTCGCGCCTGGCGCGCTCCTCCGCTTCGCGCTTGGCCTGCTCGGCGCGTTCGGCCCTGGCCTTCTCCTCCTCGGCGCGGAACACGGCGTGGCCCTGAGCCACGACGTCGCCGATCGCCTTGGCGATCAGCGCGCAGGAGCGCATCGCGTCGTCGTTGCCGGGCACCACGTAATCGATGCCGTCCGGATCGCAGTTGGTGTCGACCAGGCCGATGATCGGGATGCGCAGCCGCTGGGCTTCGCGCACCGCGATCGCCTCGGTCTTCAGGTCGATCACGAACAGCGCGTTGGGGGTGCGCTGCATGTTCTTGACGCCGCCCAGGTTGGCGCGCAGCTTGGCCAGGTCGGCCTGCGCGGCCATCCGCTCGCGCGTCGGCAACAGCGCCAGCTGGCCCTCGGTCTCATAGCGTTCGAGGTCGTGCAGGCGCCTGATGCGCAGGTTGATCGTCTGGAAGTTGGTCAACAGCCCGCCGAGCCAGCGGTGATTGACATAAGGCATGTCAGCCGCCTCCGCGACCTCCTTGATGGCGTCGCGGGCCTGCTTCTTGGTGCCCACGAACAGCACCGTGCCGCCCCGGTGGGCGACCTGCGCGGCGAATTCCTGGGCCTGCTGCAAAAGCGCGGCGGTCTTCAGCAGGTCGATGATGTAGATGCCGTTGCGCTCGCCATAGATGAAGCGGCGCATCTTCGGGTTCCAGCGGCGCGTCTGATGGCCGAAGTGGACTCCGGCCTCCAGCAGATCCGCGATTCCTACTTGGCTCACGGGTACTCCCTTTATGTGGTGTTGGTTCGATCCGTCCGGCACCCGCGGACCCGAGCGCTAAAGCGTCTCGGGCAGGGCCGCGGTGCATGCGCGCACGGCGTCTTGGATTTGACTGCGACCGCCCAGTCTATCGACTGGAGCGCCCTTCGGCGCGCTCCACCGCGCGCTCCAAAGCCGCCTGCAGGTCGGCCGGCAGCGGCGAATGCACCTCGATCCGCTCGCCCGTGACCGGGTGCGGGAAAGCCAGGCGCACCGCGTGCAGGAACTGGCGCTCCAAACCCAGCGTGCCGGGCGTCCCATACTCGGGGTCGCCGCACACCGGGTGGCCGATCGCCTGCAGATGCACGCGGATCTGGTGGGTGCGCCCGGTGTCCAAGCGCAAGCTCAGCAGCGAGACCTCGCCGAGGGAACGCTCGAGCGTGAAGTGCGTGCGCGCCTCGCGCGCCCCCGTCCCGCCCACGGCCATGCGCGTGCGGATGCGCGGATGGCGTCCGATCGGGGCCTCGATCGTGCCTGTCCGCGAGGGTGGGCGCCCCTCCACGAGCGCCATGTATTCGCGCTCGATCTCGCGTTCGCGCAGCGCGCTTTGAAGCGCCCGGTGGGCCTGCTCGGAGCGCGCGACGAGCAGCAGTCCGGAGGTGTCGCGGTCCAGGCGGTGCACGATCCCCGGCCGATCCTCCTGCTCGCCGCCCGCGCCCCCCAACCCGGCCTGCGCCAGCAGTTGGGAGAGCGTGCCCTCGCGATGGCCGCGAGCCGGGTGCACGACCACGCCCGGCGCCTTGTCGACGACGAGCAGGTGCTCGTCGCTCCAGGCGATCTTCGGGACCTCAGCCATCGACGGCGCTCAGACGCTCAACCATCCCCGCCCTCTCGGCCGCGCGAGCTCTCGGCCACGAAGAACAGCAGCACCACGCCGACCGTGATGCACGCGTCGGCGATGTTGAATGGAGGCCAGCCGAGCGGCAGCTTGACGAAGTCGGTGACCGACCCGGCTCTGATCCGGTCGAGGATGTTGCCGAACGCCCCACCCAGCAAAAGCCCCGTGGGCAGCCAGATCAGCGGCCTGTCCAGGTGACGCGCGAAATACACCACCAACACCACCAGAGCGGCCCCCACCAGCAGGCTCACCGCCAGGTGGCGTCCCGGCAGAAAGCCGAACGCGACCCCCTGGTTGCGCGTGTTCACCAGCTGCAGGCCTGGCAGCACCGAGCGCGTTTCGCCCGGCACGATCGATTTGCGCACCGCCTGCTTGGAGAGCTGGTCCACGACCACCACGCCGCCGGCCACCAGGACCGCCCAAAGCCAAGCTCTGGCGCCGCCGCGGGCCGCGGCCACGCGCCGCTCGGTGGCGGGCCCGGGCACGCGCTCAACCGTGGATCAGACTGACGACCAGGCTGCCCACGAGCGACAGCACCAGGATCGCCACGATCGGGCTGAAATCGAACGAGCCGACCATCGGGATGAAGCGTCTGAAGATGCGCAGGTACGGCTCGCACACGTCGCGCAGGAACGACAGCACAGCGTCGCTGGCGCGCGAATATGGAGGCTTCAGGCCGAACGCGAACAACAGCTGCACGACGATGTACAGCACGATCAGCAGCGTGTACACGTAGATGAGCGTCGACAGGTAGCCGGCGATTTCGGTGCGGGCGCTGGCGAGCAGGAACGTCATCTGCCCAAAACCGCATCGAGGGCGTCGCTGAACGCGGCACGTATGCCACCCCTCTCCAAGGCATCCAGGCCTCTGGCCGTCGTGCCGCCCGGGGATGTGACCTCACGTCGTACCGCCAAGGTGTCGTAATCGCGCTTGCGCAGAAGCTCGGCTGTTCCAGCCAGCGTCTCGATCACCAGCGCCGAGGCTTGTGCGGGAGCGATGCCGTGGCGCACACCCGCGTCCACCTGGGCCTCGGCAACGAGCGCGACATACGCGGGCGCGCACGACATCAGGCCCATCGCGACGTCCACAAGCCTGTCGTCCAGGACGACGAGCTCGCCCAACTCGGCGAACAGTTCTCGGACGTCTCGGTCTACCGCGGTCTCCTCACGCTCGGCGTCGGCTGCCTGAACGACTGCGCCCCTGCGCACCTCTACGGGCAACGAGGGAAGGAAGCGATAGACGGGCAATCCTGGATAGGCGTCTTTCAAGGCCGCCAACGGCGTTGCCGCCAAGATCGAGGCGACCGCCTTGGCTCGCGGCGCCAATTCGTTGGCGACCTGCTCGAGCTGGGCCGGCTTGTGGCAAAGCACGACCAGATCGGCCGCCTCGGCGACGGCCGCGCCCGAGTCGAGCGCTTGGCCACCTGTTTCGCGCGCGACGGCCTGTGCGCGCTCGGCAAGCGGGTCGAAGCAGAGCATGGGCCGGCCCCAGCCTCGCGCCATCGCGCGCGCCATGTTCCCGCAACCGATCAGACCGACGTTCATGGGCGCTTCAGGCTACCGGCGATCAAGGCGTGAGGCGCCCTGACGTGAGAGGTCCAAGCCTCGCCAGGACGCAGGGAGCGTAGTGTGCTTACTGCACATGAGCGACTGAGGACGCCGCGAGGCGCCGGACATCTCGCGTCAGGACTGGTTGAAGAAGCCCTTTTCGATCAAGCGTGCGCGCTCCTCGGCGGAGATCTCGACGTTGCGCGGGGTCAGCATGAAAACCTTGTCGGCGATCCGCTGCATGCCGCCGTCGAGCGCGTAGGTGAGGCCGCTGGCGAAGTCGATCAGGCGCTTGGAGAGGTCGGTGTCGGCGCCCTGCAGGTTGAGGATCACCGGGATCGAGTCCTTGAACTTGTCGGCGATCTGCTGGGCGTCGTTGAAAGACTTGGGGATCACAAGGTGCACGCGCACGTCGCCGTTGCCCTTGCCGACCGAGCGCAGCGCGGTGGCCGTCGGGCGCCCGCGCGGTTCGTCCTCGGGGAAGATCTCGTCGAACTCGTCGCGCCTGCGCCGCGGCGAGAGCCGGCGCACGTTGGGCCGCTCGCGATAGCGGTCGGCGATCTCCTCCTCGTGCGGAGGCTCCTCGTAGTCGTCGTCGTGATAGTCCTCGGCCAAGCCGAAGTACACGAGCGCACGGTGCCATGAATCGCGAAATGCCATTGCCTTACGCGTTTTCGCTGAAAAGACGCGTTTCCCTGCTCATGCTAGCCATCATCTCCCCTGTATAGCCTCGCGCCGACCCGCACGATCGTCGCTCCCTCCTGCACCGCGACCGCGAAGTCCTGGGTCGTTCCCATCGACAGCTGCTCCAGGCCGTGCTCGTGAGCGAGCTCGCGCAGCCCGCGAAACCAAGGCCGGCTCTGCTCGGGATCGGAGGCCCGCGGGGGCATCGTCATCAGGCCCACCACCGGCACAGGCGAGCGCTCGATGAAGCTCCCCAGTCGCTCCGGCGCCACCCCCTCCTTGGCGGGGTCGCCCGCCAGGTTGACCTCGACCAGCACCCTCAAGCCCTGCCGGGCCTCATCGGCGCAGCGCGCGAGCGCCGCGCAGGCCGACTCGCTGGCCAAGGAGTGGATGTAGCGCACGTGCGGCACGATCGCTCGCACGTGTTTGCTCTGCACCCGCCCGATGAAGTCCCAGGTGAACAGCTCGCCGTGCTCGCCCACCTTGCGCACCAGATCCTGGGCCCGGTTCTCCCCCACCAGCGCGATCCCCGCCTGGGCCAGCACCGGCAGCTCCGCGCTCGGCACATACTTGGTGGCCGCCAAGATCTGCACCTGCGAGGGATCCCGCCCGACCGCCCGCGCGGCCTGTGCCACCTCAGCCCGGACCGCCTCCAGGTTCGCCCGCACCCGCTCGACGGCGAGCCCCTCGATCAGCTCAACCACGCGAGCCCCGCCTGGCGACCGGCCTCCTCGCCTTCGCGACGATAGGAGAAGTAGCGCTCGTCGCAGATCGTGCAGGCGTCGAGGTCGCCGACCCTCGCGACCCCGGCGTGGGTCAGACGGTCGTGGACGATGGCGCGCAAGTCGACCGTCCCGCCCGCCCCCGGGGCGCTCCCCAGGGCGGCGTGCACCTCCTCCCCAACCTCATAACAACATGCCCCCGCGCAGGGCCCGACGATCGCCGTGATCTCCCCCCTGCCGCCAACCTCGCGCAGGGCCTTGACTCCCTCCTCGAGCACCCCTGCCGCAAGTCCCCGCCAACCCGCGTGCAGCGCCGCCACGGCGCCGTCGGCGCCAAGCACGACCGGGACGCAATCCGCTGCCATCACCATCGCCGCCACGCCCGTCACCGCCACCGCGTGACCGTCGGCCTCGATGGGGACACGTCCGCAGACAGCCGTCTCGGCCTCTATGGGGACACGTCCGCGGACAACCGTCACGGGGACGAGTCTGCAGACAACTGTCCCGTGCACCTGATAGCCCCGCGCCAGGCGCTCCACGCCGATCTCCTCGCGCAGGCGTTCGCGCGCCGCCAGCCCGCGCTCGGAGCCGGCGCCGCCGACGCTCGACAGGTTGCCCTGGGCGCGCCCGGTGAACATCGCCTTGGCGCCCTGGCCCAGGTCGAGGACCTCCCCCGCTTGTGGCGTCTGCGCGGGCGCGCTCATGTCCGCCGCGTCGCCCGGCGGCGCTCGCCCGGGGCGCTCATATGCGCGCTTCGAGCGCGGCCTTCAGCTCACTCTCGCGCCCGGGGGCGATGCGTTCTTCGAGCAGGAGCCTGTAGGACTCTTCCAAGCGCGCCCCCACCTCCGGCCCCTCGGGAACCCCGGCCGCGATCAGGTCCTCGCCGGTCACCTGGAGTTTGACGTGCCGGCGATCGTCGATCCATTCTTCGACCATCCGCTTGCCATAGGAGTCGGGGCCCTCGTCCACCTCGCACACACCGCCCGCCAGGGCCAGCGCCTCGACGGGCGCGCCGATCGTGAGCTCCAACAGGTCGGAGGTCATGTCGTTGCGAGACAGCCTGTCGATCGCCACCGACGCGGTCACGGCGACCCCGAACACTTTGCCTCCCCTGCGCATCGGAAGCGCCAGGTCCTGCACGAAGTCGCGCATCGCTGGCTCGGTGCTTTCGCGATCGAGGTACTCGCACAACTCGAGCAGCAGCGCGCCCGCCAGCGCGATCGCGACCGAACCGTCCCCGGGCAGCAGTTCCAGTGCGATGCGCGTCGCGACCGGATCGAAGCTGAGGCCCGGCTCCCACGCCGTGAGGATGCCCATGCGATCGATTTCGGCCAGCGACGCGATCGGTTCGCGTTCGTATATCGCGAGGCGGATCTCGGCGCCCAGCCGCTCGCCCGAGATGGTGCGAAGCGCGCCTTCGCGCAGTGCCTCCTCGGCGAGCGCGGCGGTGTAGTCGTCCACGCGGAAGCCTTGGCGCGCGAGGCGCGCCGCGTAGCGGGCGAGGCGCAGGATGCGGGTCGGGTCGTCGCGGAAGCTGCCGTCGTGGAGCACCGCGAGCCGGCGTTTGGCGAGGTCCTCGATCGCGCCGTCCGCCGCCCTGATCTGACCGGCAAGCTCGCCGCTGAGGCCGAGCGCGATCGCGTTGACCGTGAAGTCGCGCCGCGCCAGATCCTGCTCGGGCGTGCCCGGCCTCACCTGCGGCAGCGCGCCCGGCGAGGGATAGCTCTCGGTGCGCATCGTCGCGAGATCGACGTCCGCGACCTGCGAGCGAACGACCGCTGTCCCGAAGCGCTCGTGAACCGTGACCTCGCCGCCGAGTCGCTCGGCGAGATCGCCGGCGAGATCCTCGACGCGCTCCTGCACGACCACGTCGAGCTCGCGCGGCCGCACTCCGAGCATGATGTCGCGCACGGCGCCGCCCACCAGCTCGACGCGGCCGGCGTGACGCTCGGCGGCCTCGATCAGCTGCTCGCCGCCCGGCAGCTCGCGCAGGCGCTCGAGCATGCCCGTGCCGTACCCCGCGGGCAGGCCGGACCCATTTTGCGAATGCTCCACCAGGTGCTCCTCGCTCGTCGCTCCTCGCCGTTTCATGCCCAAAGTCCTGACCGCGTGCCGGCTCGCCTCTCGCTCTCCGTTTTCAGTCCAGTCGCACCGGGATACCCGCCGCCGCGATGTGTCGCTTGGCCTCGGCCACGGTGTGGCGCTTGTAGTGAAAGATCGAAGCACACAACACCGCATCCGCGCCGGCCCGCAACGCATCTACCAAGTGCTCGGGCTCGCCCGCTCCGCCCGAGGCGATCACCGGGACGTCCACCGCCGCGCTGACGGCCGCCGTCAAAGGCAGGTCATAGCCGTCGCTGGTCCCGTCGCGGTCCATGCTCGTCAGCAGGATCTCCCCCGCGCCCCGCTCGGCCCCCTCGCGCGCCCACGCCACGGCATCGCGGCCCGCAGGCGTGCGCCCGCCCGCCACGTAGGCTTGCCAGCGACCCTGCTCCTCATCCTCGGAAGCAGCGTCGGCCTTGGCGTCGATCGCGAGCACCACGCACTGCGCGCCGAACACGCCCGCCAGCTCGTCCGAACAGCTCGGGCCTCGCCAAAGCGGCCGAGTTGACCGAGACCTTGTCCGCGCCGGCGTCGAGCACCGCCTGGGCGTCCCGCACCGAGCGCACGCCGCCGCCAATCGTGAACGGCACGAACACGTCGTCGGCGGTCGAGCGCGCCAGCGCCGCGATCGTCTCGCGTCGCTCGTGCGTGGCGGTGATGTCCAGGAAGACGAGCTCGTCCGCGCCCTCGCGGTCGTAGTGGGCGGCCAGTTCGACCGGATCGCCCGCGTCGCGGATGTCGAGAAATTCGACGCCCTTGACCACGCGGCCGCCGTCCACGTCCAAGCAGGGGATCACGCGCTTGTAGTGCACCCGCCCCACGGTAGCGCTCCCGCGCGCGGTCTGCCTACCCGAATCGGCTAATGGCTCGAATCTCCAGGCGCCTCGTCCCCCAACGCGGCCGCGGCCTCGGCCACCGTGAAGCGCCGCTCATACAGCGCCTTGCCGACGATCACCCCGGCCAAGCTGGGCGCGCCCAGGGCGGCGAGCCCCTGCAGATCGGCGAGCGCGCCGATGCCGCCCGAATAGATGAACGTGCCCGGCACCGCCGCCGCGACGCGCCCGACTTCCTCGAGATCCGGGCCTTCGAGCATCCCGTCGCGGTCGACGTTGGTGTACAGCAGGTCGGTCGCTCCGCGCTCGGCCAGGCCGGCGATCAACGCGTCGCGTTCGCCGTCAATCGTCTCGGTCCAGCCGGCCGTGGCGACGCGACCGCCGCGCACATCGACCGACACCATCACCCTCCCGGGCCAGCGCTGTAGCGCGCGTGAGAGCAGATCGGGGTCGGTGAAGGCCGCCGTGCCGAGGATCGCCCGCTCGGCGCCGGCGTCGAGCACGGTCTCGATCGCCTCCAGCGAGCGCAACCCGCCGCCGAACTGGACGGGCACGCCGAGCTCTGAGGCGATGCGGCGCAGATGCTCGACGTTGGCGGGCGCGCCCTCGCGGGCGCCGTCGAGGTCCACCACATGCAGGCGGCGCGCGCCGGCATCGACCCAGCCGCGCGCGGCCGAGAGCGGGTCCTCGTCGTAGACCTTCTTGGCCTCGAAGTCGCCCTTGACCAGGCGCACGGCCTTGCCGCCGAGCATGTCGATCGCCGGATAGAGCTTCACCGGGCGACGGTAACAGCCGAGCGGGCGCAGATGCGCGCGAAGTTGGCCAGCAGGCGCAGACCGGCGGCGGAGGACTTCTCGGGATGAAACTGGACTCCGTAGAAGCTCCCGTGCGCGACGACGCTCGCAAACGGCGCCCCATACTCGGAGCTCCCAAGGATGTCTTCGGGGTGGGCGGGCACGGGCGCGAAGGAGTGAACGTGGTAGAAGGCGCAGCGCTCGGGCAGGCCTTCGGTCAAGGGCGAGGCGCCGGCGAAGGAGACCTCGTTCCAGCCGATGTGGGGCAGCTTGAGCTCGCCGTGGCGCAACTCGCGGACCTCGCCTTCGATCAGGCCGAGCCCGGTCGCGCCGCCTTGCTCGGCGGAGCGCTCGAAGCCGAGCTGCATGCCCAGGCAGATGCCCAACACCGGCCGGCCTTGGGCGACCAGCTCGCGCAGGAGCTCGTCGAGACCGAGCTCGTGTAGGGCGGCCATGCCGCGCGGGAAGGCCCCCACGCCGGGCACGACGACGCCGGCGGCGGCGCGCAGGGCGTCCGGGTCACTGGTGACGCTGACGTGGGCGCCGATGTGCTCGAAGGCCTTCTCGACCGAGCGCCGGTTGCCCATGCCGTAATCGGCCATCGCGATCTCGACGGGCTGCTCGAGCAGGCTCATAGGGTCAGCGTACCCTTCGTGCTCGGCACTCCGGTCTCGCTTGGGTCGATCGCGATGGCGGCGCGCAGGGCGCGGGCGAACGCCTTGAAGACGGCCTCGATCATGTGGTGGGCGTTGGTGCCGGCCTGGACCTGCAGGTGCAAGGTCAGCTTGGCGGAGTTGGCCAGGGCCCTGAAGAACTCCTCGGTCAGCTCGTGGTCGAAGCCGCCGGTCGCCCCGGGCGGCAGCTCGGCCTCGAAGGCGGTGAAAGGGCGGCCGGAGATGTCCACGGCACACGCGGCACGGGCCTCGTCCATCGGCACGACAGCCGCGCCGTAGCGGTAGATGCCGGCGCGATCCCCTAGGGCGCGATCGAGGGCTTGGCCGAGCACGATCGCGGTGTCCTCAGCGGTATGGTGGGCTCCGGTTTGCAGGTCGCCGGTGACGCTCACATCGAGGTCGAGGCGGGCGTGGCGGGCTAGCAGGTCGAGCATGTGGTCGAGAAAGCCGACGCCGGTCTCGCGCTTGCCCTGGCCGGAGCCGTCGAGGTCGAGCTCCAGGCGCACGTCGGTCTCGGCTGTCTTGCGCTCGATCGTGGCGGTGCGGCTCATGGGGCTTCATTCTCCCCTACGCGCGCCATCATCGAGGCGGCGTGCCTGGGAAAGCCCTCGGCCTGGGCGATCGGGGCCCCGGCCTTGGCCAGCTTGGCGGCGGCGGGATCGGGGATCTGGAGCACGGACATGCGCCGGCGGAAGTGGCGCGGGGAGAGCGCCGAGGCGAAGCGGGCGGCGCCGTTGGTCGGCAGGATGTGGTTGGAGCCGGCGGTGTAGTCGGAGAAGGCGGTCGCGCCGTTTCGCCCGAGCAAGAGGCAGCCGGCGGTGCGCACCTTGGCGGCGAGCGCCTCCTCGGCGGCGCCCATGAGCTGGAGGTGCTCGGGGGCGAACTCGTTGGCCAGGGCCACGGCTGCGGCCGGGGTGGCGGTCTCGATCAGGACGCAGGCGTCGGGTTCGTGCTCGCTCTCGGGCGCGATGGCCAGCTCGTGCTCGATCGCGGCGGCGACCGCGTCCAGGGCGGCGCGCGAGCTGGAGACCCCGGCGACGAGGCTGCCGGGACCGTGCTCGGCTTGGGCGAGCAGGTCGAGCGCCACGAGGCGGGGGTGGGCGTCGGCGCCGAACACGACCATCAGGTCGCTGGGGCCGGCGAAACCATCGATGCCGACGACGTTGGAGAGGCGGCGCTTGGCCTCCTGGACGTAGAGGTTGCCGGGACCGACGACGACGTCGACGCGGTCAACCGACTCGGTGCCGAACGCGAGCGCGGCGACGGCGTGGGCGCCGCCCATGCGGTAGACGCGCTCGACTCCGCACAGCCGGCAGGCGGCGAGGATCGCGGGGTGGGCCTGGCCGGTGGGGCCGGGCGGGGTGCAGACGACGACGTCGAGCACGCCGGCGGCGCGCGCGGTGACGACACCCATGACGACGGTCGAGGGTAGGCGGCGCGGCCGCCGGGGGCGTAGATCGCGGCGGCGGAGACGGGCAGCTCGCGCAGCTCGACGGTGTGGCCCTGGGGCAACTCGACGATGGTCTGCTCGGCGCCGATCGAGGCGTCGGCTACGCGCGCGACGTTGGCGATCGCCACCTGTAGACCGGCGACGACGTCGAGCGGCATCGATTCGAGGGCCTCGTCGAGCTCGTTGGGGGGAACGCGGATCGGTAGGGGCGGGGCGCCGTCGGTGTCGAACTCGCGGGTGTACTGATCGACCGCCTCGTCTCCCTCGGCCCGGACGTGGGAGACGATCGTGGCGACAGCCTCTTCGACGGCTTCGACCCCGCCGATGCGACGGCGCAGGTGGGTGGCGGCCAGCGCGGGCTCGCCGGAGTCGGGGTCGGTCAGGGTGACGCGCTCAACGAGCACGTAGGCTTCCCAGGACGTCGTCGATCGCGCCGGCGCGCAGCTTGTGGGCGACGGGGTTGGCGATCAGGCGGGCGGTGCACTCGACGATCTCCTCGCGCACGACGAGGTCGTGTTCGCGCAGGGTGGTGCCGGTGGCGGTGAGGTCGACGATCGCCTCGACCATCCCGGTGAGCGGGGCCAGCTCGACCGAGCCCTTGACCTCGACGATCTCGGCTTGGCGGCCGGTCTCCTCCAGATAATGGGCGGCGATGCGGGGGTACTTCGTGGCTACTCGCATCACGCCCAGGCGCCGTAGGGCCTCGGCGGCGGGGTCGGGGCCGGACTTGGTGGCTAGCACCATCGTGCAGCGCCCATAGCCAAGGTCGAGCAGCTCGTAGACGGCGCGCCGGGAGGGATCGCCGGGGCCTTGGGCGGCCTGCTCGAGCAGGACGTCCTTGCCCGTGATGCCGATGTCGGCGGCGCCGGACTCGACGTAGGTGGGGACGTCGGAGGGGCGCATCGTGATCACGCCGATCGCATCGAACAGGAGCTTGCGGTCGTTGGAGCGCAGCTCGGCCGTGTCGAGACCCAGGGTGTCGAGCAGGTCGAGGGT
Organism: uncultured Solirubrobacterales bacterium; assembly: GCA_963753145.1. GTDB lineage: Bacteria > Actinomycetota > Thermoleophilia > Solirubrobacterales > Solirubrobacteraceae > Palsa-744. The sequence continues at coordinate 643,666 of CAVWAX010000001.1, read as the reverse complement.
CTCTTTGAAGAGGGCTCCTCGCGGCACCGCGATCGTGAGGCCGTTCAGCGCGCTCATGGGGCACCCGCGTGGGATTGGCCGGGCTCGCCGCGCTCCTCGCCGGCGAGGGCTATGTGGAGGCGTTCGACGCCGAGGGCGAAGCCGACGGCGGGCAGGGGGCGGCCGTAGTGGCCGAGCAGGTCGTCGTAGCGCCCACCGCCGCCGATCGGGGCGCCGAGGGCGGGGTCGTAGACCTCGAAGACGGCGCCGGTGTAGTAGCCGAGCGAGCGCACGAGGCCGAGGTCGAAGATGACGCGGGCGGCGACGTCGGGGGCGAGCAGGGCGTGGACGTCGCGCATGTTGGCGGCGGCGTCGGCTACGGCGGAGGCGGAGGCGTCGAGCACGGATGAGCCGCCGCGGCTTTGGGGGACCTCCAGCAGCAGCGAGCGGGCCTCGGCGGAGAGGTCGAGCGCCGCGAGGGCGTCGGCGAGGGAGACGAAGTCGCGCTGGACTAGCGCGTCCAGCAGTAAGGGGCGCGCCTGCTCGGGCACGCCCAAGCTCGCCATCAAGGACGGATACAGGGAGGCGTCGCCCAGGCCGATCCGATAGCCCTCCAGGCCCACCGCGTCCAGGGCGGCGCAGAGCACGGTGAGGGCCTCGGCGGTCCCGGTGGGCGCGGGCGAGCCGATCAGCTCGACGCCGGCCTGGAGCAGCTCGCGGGGCTGGCCGCGCGAGGGGCGCACGCCGCGATAGCAGTGGGCCAGGTAGCAGAAGCGCAGGGGCGGCTCGACCGTGGGGTAGCGGGTGGCCACTACGCGGGCGATCGGGACGGTCATGTCGGAGCGCAGGACGAGCACGGCGCCGGTCTCGTCGAATACGCGGTAGGCGGGCTGGGCCTCGGCCAGGCCGGCGCCGCGGGCGCTTTGGCCGGCGCGGGCGATGACGCTCTCGTACTCGAGCGCGGGGGTGTAGACCTCGCCGTAGCCGTGGCGCTCGAAGACGGAGCGCAGCGAGTCGGTGATCGCGCGCACCTCGCGCGTCTCGTCGGGCAGCACGTCGCGCGTGCCGGAGGGGATCGGGTGGATCATGGGCGGGACTCTATGCGTCGAGGGCGATCGGTCGCTGCGGGATGGTCGCGGCGAAAGGACGTTATGCGTGGACCGGCTCGGTCGCGACGCGCTCGATGCGGGCGCCCAGCTCGCGCAGGCGCTCGTCGATGCGCTCGTAGCCGCGATCGATCTGGCGGATGTTGCCGATCTCAGAGCGACCCTCGGCGCAGAGGGCGGCGAGCAGCATCGCCATGCCGGCCCTGATGTCGGGCGACTCGACTCGCTCTCCGCGCAGGCGGCGGTGGCCGGTGACGATCGCGCGGTGGGGGTCGCACATAACGATGTCGGCGCCCATCAGGATCAGCTTGTCGGTGAAGATGAGGCGGTTCTCGAACATCCACTCGTGCACGAGGATCGAACCCTCGGCCTGGGTGGCGAGCGCTACGGCGATCGAGGTTAGATCGGCGGGGAAGGCGGGCCAAGGGCCGTCTTGGATCTTGCTCTTGTAGTCCCCCACATCCGATTGGACAACCAATTTTTGGGATGGAGGTACGTACACATCGCAACCTTCGATCACTGTGGATAGACCCAGGCGCTCGAAAACCAGGCGGATCATGCGTAGATCCGAGGGCACGACGTCCTTGATGCGCAGTTCTCCACCCGTGACGCCCGCGAGGGCGATGAAACTGCCGATCTCGATGTGGTCGGGGGCGACGCGGTGATGACAGCCGTGTAGGCGCTTGGCGCCGGCGACCGCCAGGAGGTTGGAGCCGATGCCCTGGATGTCGGCGCCCATCTTGACGAGCATGCGCGCCAGGTCTTGGACGTGGGGCTCGCAGGCGGCGTTGCCGATCACGGTCGTGCCGGGCGTGAGCGCGGCGGCGAGGAGCGCGTTCTCCGTGGCCATGACCGAGGGCTCGTCCATGAAGACGTCGGTGGGCCGCAGGCCCGAGGGGGCGCGCAGGACGATCTCGCGGTTGCAGTGCACCGTGGCTCCCATCGCGCGGAAGGCGTCCAGGTGGGGGTCCAGGCGCCGCCGGCCGATGACATCGCCGCCGGGCGGTGGCATGACGGCGTTGTGAAAGCGCGCGAGCAAGGGGCCCGCGAGCAGGAAGGAGGCGCGGATCTGCTCGGCCAGTTCGGGGTCTATCTCGGTGTCGTGGACGTCGGCGGCGCACACGGACAGGTCGTTGGGGCCGCGCCACTCGACAGCGGCTCCTAGCGAGCGCAGGATCGCGATCATGGCGTCGACGTCGCGTATGCGGGGCACGTTCTCGACGAGGACCTCCTCGTCGGTGAGCAGACAGGCCGCGAGTATGGGCAGAGCGCCGTTCTTGTTCCCGGCGGCCACCATGGTGCCGGAGAGCGGGGCGCCGCCTTCGATGACGAACTTCTCCATGAGCTGAATGCGCCGCCTGGGAGCCGGGAGCGGCTCCGGGAGGGTGCGCTTGGCTAGCGTAACAGCCATACCCGCTTAGTTCGCGCATTGGACGCGAGAACCTGCCGCAAATCGCGCGGATATACGTCGTCCGAGAGCGCCGGCGCGCCCGGCGGCGCCCTCGTCCTGCAATTCGCGTTGCAGCCGCGCCGGGCGCAAATCCGCATGGTGGAGCGGGATTCCAGCTCGTTGCAGGTCGCGAAGCCCAGGCGCACACATGTTCGCATCGGTTCCGTCCGATGCGCAACCTATCGTACGAACACATGTTCTGTTCATCGCAAACATCACGGCTTGGCCGGCGCGTCGTCGAGGCGCTGGGAACGGTCCGTTCGTTCTTGCTGCTCGAGGACGACTATGGGGTCGACTGGGAGGTCGATCGAGACGAACGGGCCGACCCGCGTCATCCGCATCGGGTGGCGCTGCGTGGCCGCCCGCGGGAACGTCGCGCGGGGGCCGTGTTGGCCGATGAGCAGGTGTGCTTGTGTCCGGTCGGTGGACGGGCTCGCGCCGGAGTGTCGCGCGGCTCCTCCCTGCCGACGGAGAGATCTTGCGCGGCTTTGCCGCGCGGGGCGGGGTCGTCAAGGAACCCCTAGTACCGGATGGGCCTGGTCACGTGGGCCAATCAACCAACAAGCGCCACGAGCCGCCCCGAGGGGCGGCTCGTGGCCGTTAAAGAAACCGGCGGCGTCCTACTCTCCCAGGCCCTTGCGGGCCAAGTACCATCGGCGCTGAGGGGCTTAACTTCTCTGTTCGGAATGGGAAGAGGTGTTTCCCCCTCGCCAAGGCCACCGGAAAATCGTGAGAGACCACGCTTCTCGGGGTCCTTCAAAACTGCACAGCGCCACAGCGGGTACCACTCCAAACATGCACATGTTTGGAATCAAAAAATCCGTCAAGCCCTCGGGCCATTAGTACCGGTCTCCTTCGCGCGTTACCGCACTTCCAGATCCGGCCTATCAACCTGGTGGTCTACCAGGGCCCTTACTCCCTCTAGGGGATGGGAGAACTCATCTTGAGGCCGGCTTCCCGCTTAGATGCTTTCAGCGGTTATCCGATCCACACGTAGCTAGCCTGCTATGCCCTTGGCAGGACAACAGATACACCAGAGGTGCGTTCATCCCGGTCCTCTCGTACTAGGGACAAATCCTCTCAATTCTCCAACGCCCACGGCAGATAGGGACCGACAGTTTTGTTACTCCCACGCCAAACAGCATGGGGGCCAGGACATTTCTGCCTGACTCTGCATGTCGCCATGCAGCTCGGACTATATCTTCACGAAGGCATCACTCTTCGTGTTCGGCATATAGTCTCTGAGGATTCTGATTGGCCATCTTTGATGAGCTCCGCCCATCGCACAGTTCGGAATCGACCGCCTCCATTCATCGAAAGCGCGACTTCCAAAAGTCTGACGAAACCGTCAGGAGTGCGATGTTCACCGAGAGCCATCGATCTCACGATCGCAGCAAACTTCTCGAAGTCCTCATGCTTCGAGGACAAGAGAGGCGAACTTTCGAAGAAAGGGATCACACTCTCCAGTAGGTCACGTCGCCGTCTGACAACATAAACCAGAGCACGATCCTTCCTTCCGTTGGACTTGATGTAGCCGCTTCCTTCAAACCGATCGCGTATCAGCCAAAGCACCTGAGCCCTGTCACCGTTCTGGCTGACATGAAACTCTGGAACCAACTGATACCCGCTACGACTTGATGGGTTGCGATTGACGGCGACTGCAAAGCAGCCCTCGCCATCTACATAGCCCGAGATGTAGCCATCCAGCCTTTCCTGCTGATTGTCCGCACCCGACACATTTTCACTGTAACACTCGATCCGGATGGAATCGAGCGCACGAGTAGTGCGGGATACTCGGAGTTTCCAGCATATAGCCGAATTTATAGACAGCAACGGAATTTACTGTCTCACGACGTTCTGAACCCAGCTCGCGTACCGCTTTAATGGGCGAACAGCCCAACCCTTGGGAGCGACTTCACCCCCAGGATGCGACGAGCCGACATCGAGGTGCCAAACCGGGCCGTCGATGTGGACTCTTGGGCCCGATAAGCCTGTTATCCCCGGAGTACCTTTTATCCGTTGAGCGACGGCACTTCCACTTGCTACCGCCGGATCACTAAGACCTACTTTCGTACCTGCTCGACCTGTCGGTCTCGCAGTCAAGCTCCCTTGCTACCTTTGCGCTCTACGCACGATTTCCGACCGTGCTGAGGGAACCTTTGCGCGCCTCCGTTACATTTTGGGAGGCGACCGCCCCAGTCAAACTACCCGCCTGGAACTGTCCAGCACCCGGATTCACGGAATGCTGTTAGAAACCCAATACACCAAGGGTGGTATCTCAAGGTTGGCTCCACGCAAGCCGCAGCCTGCGCTTCAAAGCCTCCCACCTATCCTGAGCGAAATGCACCGAATTCCAATACCAGGTTGTAGTAAAGGTTCACGGGGTCTTTCCGTCTAGCCGCGGGTACTCGGCATCTTCACCGAGACTGCAATTTCACCGAGCCCATCGTTGAGACAGCGCTGAAGTCGTTACGCCATTCGTGCAGGTCGGAACTTCACGTTATCTCTCGTTATCCGAGAGCGCAGACTATACCTTCACCTCATCCAGCACCTTTAGGAGCGTGGCCTTTGAATGACGCCGCTTGCCGAGGTTCATCTCGTAAGCAATGCCAACTATCTCTCTCAGACCGTCGCGCTGCAGATGATCTCCTTGTTCGATCATCCGACAGACACGGGAGAAGCCTGCACAGCTTCTCGCCTTGTCTCCCCGCAAAGGGTAACGCTCAAAGTGCGGCAAGATCTTGCTCGTGAGATCTCCGATCGATCGAGCCTCGTACTTGAAGGTTCGATCGCTCTTCGACTCACGGATCCAGCCACACGCAAAGAACGTCTGTAGATCTTCCAGTAGTTTCAAATCTCTCTCGTTGAGCGAGAGCGAAAACGACGGCCTGACCTCAAGGCCAAGACGTAGCTTCGCACGGACAGCCAGCGAGACGCAAAAGCATCCCTCGCCATCCGCAAGACCTGTCACATACCAGGGATCCAGCGGTACTACTACTCCATAGGCGCCTTGTCTTTCGATGAGGGCCGGCGTATTGCGCGTCACATAGATTTCCGGACTCTCCGGAGCATGACACGCCTCTCCTTTCGGATCAGTCGTTAGGGGGTCACTAGGACTTCCCTCGGGATTGCCCTTTGTCAACTTCGACATGAGGGTTTCCCCGATATGAGCCGGTTCTCGATCGCCTCTCGCGAGGCGGTGGGGCAAGTGTTGTGCTTACCCGACAAGGAATTTCGCTCGAGTCTGTTACTAACAGCCCTCCGTAGAGGCCTGCTTTGACTGGAGCCTAACGCTCCAGCGGACCGATCATTTCTGTCGGTCTCTCCACGTCGCCGTGGAGGCCGGACTGTATCTTCGCGTCGCTCACACGACGCGGCTGGCGTGCAGTCTCTGAGGATACCCTCTTCCGAGGGTCTTTCCTGCTGATTGTCCGCACCCGTCACATTTTCACTGTAGCGCTCGGTTCGGACAGAACGTTGCGCTATGAGTAGTGCGGGATACTCGGATGTTCCAGCATATAGCCAGCTGCACCCGATGCCTCACGGCGTCGGGGGGCAACGATGTCACCTTAGGACCGTTCCTCATGTTACTACTCGGGAATGTGATTATTCCTGAGCGGATCGGACATTTCTGCCGACCTCTCATGGTCGCCCATGAGAGCGGACTATCTCATCCCACCCTCGGTCTGAAAAGTGGGCTTGGCGTATAGTCTCTGAGGATTCCAAGCGTCTTTGACGCTGTTCGGAACACCGCTTACGCGGTTGACCGTCCCGATACAACTGGACGCTTGGCCTTTCCTGCTGATTGTCCGCACCCGACACATTTTCACTGTAGCGCTCGGTTCGGACAGAACGTTGCGTTACGAGTAGTGCGGGATACTCGGATGTTCCAGCATATAGCCAAGTTTTACAACTACCTCGGTCAACTGATAGTTACGGCCGCCGTTTACCGGGGCTTAGCTTCGCTGCTTCGGGTCAAGCCCTAACAACTCCACGTAACCTTCCGGCACCGGGCAGGCGTCAGCCCCTATACGTCGTCTTACGACTTAGCAGAGACCTGTGTTTTTGGTAAACAGTCGCTTCAGCCTATTCACTGCGGCCCCCTCGGGCTCCGTTCGCGAAGAACATCACCCTACTGGGGCGCCCCTTATCCCGAAGTTACGGGGCAATTTTGCCGAGTTCCTTAACGATGGTTATCTCGATCACCTTAGTATTCTCTACTTGCCCACCTGTGTCGGTTTTGGTACGGGCACGCGCTTCCTCCCTAGAGGCTTTTCTTGGAGGTATGGCGTCAGGGACTCGCCGGCTTTGTGCCAGCTGGCATCGCATCTCAGGTTATGCGGCCCCGCATTTAACATGGGCCACCCCTACATGCTTACCCCAGGACAACCATCGCCTGGGTTCCCTTAGCCTTCCTCGTCCCCCCATCGGTCAAACGGAAGCGACGTGGTACAGGAATATCAACCTGTTGGCCATCGACTACGCCTTTCGGCCTCGCCTTAGGTCCCGACTAACCCTGAGCAGACGAACTTTACTCAGGAATCCTTGGGCAATCGGTGGAAAGGATTCTCACCTTTCTTTCGTTACTTATGCCGGCATTCTCACTTCCCATGCCTCCACGGCTGGCTTACGCCGCCGCTTTACTGGCATGGGAACGCTCTCCTACCGCGTGTGATAAATCACACACCCGCAGCTTCGGTGACTAGCTTGAGCCCCGTTACATTGTCCGCGCTCGAACACTTGACCAGTGAGCTGTTACGCACTCTTTCAAGGATGGCTGCCTCTAAGCCAACCTCCTGGTTGTCTATGCACTCGAACATCGTTTCCCACTTAGCTAGTACTTAGGGACCTTAGCTGGCGGTCTGGGCTGTTTCCCTTTTGACGCTGAAGTTTATCCCCCAGCAACTGACTCCCGGAGTAGACGTAATGGTCTTCGGAGTTTGCCTGAAATCGGTAACCTGGTAGGGCCCCTTATCCAAACAGTGCTCTACGGCCACTACGTAATTTATCCGAGGCTATACCTAAATATATTTCGGAGAGAACCAGATATCACTGAGCTTGATTAGCCTTTCACTCCGATCCACAGGTCATCCGCCCAGTTTTCAACCTAGGTCGGTTCGGCCCTCCACGAGGTCTTACCCCCGCTTCAGCCTGCCCATGGATAGCTCGCTCAGTTTCGGGTATACCGCCTACGACTAAATCGCCCTATTAGGACTCGCTTTCGCTACGGCTCCGCTCATCGCTTAACCTTGCCGCAGACGAGTAACTCGCCGGCTCGTTATGCAAAAAGCACGCGGTCACAGAACAAGTCTGCTCCCACCGCTTGTAGGCGCGCGGTTTCAGGTACTATTTCACTCCCCTTCCGGGGTACTTTTCACCTTTCCCTCACGGTACTAGTCCGCTATCGGTCACCAAGGAGTACTTAGCCTTGGAGGGTGGTCCCCCCAGGTTCAGTCCGCGTTTCACGGGTGCGGACTTACTCAGGAACGTCTGACGGAAGATCATGCAGTTTCGTCTACGGGACGATTGCCCTCTATGGTGCGCGGTTCCACGCGCTTCGACTACCACATGATTTTGTAACTTCCGCCGAGCCGGACACGGCTCGGAACAAACGCCCTACAACCCCCAGCAGACAACGCGTGTCCGCTTACACCTGCCGGGTTTGGGCTGATCCCTTTTCGCTCGCCACTACTCAGGGAGTCTCTTTTGATTTTCTTTCCTCAGGGTACTGAGATGTTTCACTTCCCCTGCTTGTCTTCGCCCGGTCTATGTGTTCAACCGGGGATAACGCCGCATTACCAGCGCTGGGTTTCCCCATTCGGGAATCCACGGGTTACAGGCTATTCAGCGCCTAACCGTGGCTTATCGCAGCCGTTCACGCCCTTCATCGACTCTTGGTGCCAAGGCATCCACCATGCGCCCTTACTATCTTGACGGTGATCTGACCGATTTCGACTACATCCCCTTGCGGGAATGTGGGCTCCATCGGTCCGGTGATACCCGTTATTCAGCCGCCGCTTATCGATGGCGGCTGATGTGGCTTCTGTGCAGTTTTCAAGGACCGTCGAGAGGCGTATACGCCGGCCGACGCTGGGTTCATGCGGGCGCGCTCATTGCGCGTCTGCCCCACCACCGGCGGACGCCGGTCTCTCAAAACTCAACAGCATGCTGGCGTTGTTTATGGACTCACGTCGGACCGGACTCCAAGTAGTCAGGAATCCTTGCCGCGTGCGTCCACCCAGCCAGGTTCGGTCGACATGCTAGGCCCGAGTGTTCTGTCACCACCAGGATCTCATAGCTCACGAGTGAGCCAGGACCTGAAGGCCGTTACGCTCGGGGCACTGTTATGTGCTCCCTAGAAAGGAGGTGATCCAGCCGCAGCTTCCGCTACGGCTACCTTGTTCACGTAGGCCCCCATGTCGCCATGGGGCGTGGACTATATCTTCATCCTCGTTGCTCGAAGTCGTGCTGCACTTCAAGCGGACTTCGCTTCCTCGAAGCCACGACATCCGTGGCCCGAGCACCAGAAGCACTGGTCTCGAGGAGCTCGGCGTGTAGTCTCTGAGGGGTCAACGGAGCCGCCTGGTTGGGCGATTCCGCGACTTCCCTGCTGATTGTCCGCACCCTTACATTTTCACTGATGCACCGGACGGAAAACTGCTCCGACCGATACAACGAGTAGCAAGGGATACTCGGAGTTTCCAGCATACAGCCGAGTTTTTCACGCGTCGTTACCGACGCGGGTCGCAACTTGCTTACGACTTCACCCCAGTCACGAGCCCCACCTTCGACGGCTTCCTCCCTTGCGGGTTAGACCACCGGCTTCGGGTGTTGCTCACTCCCGTGGTGTGACGGGCGGTGTGTACAAGGCCCGGGAACGTATTCACCGCGGCAATGCTGATCCGCGATTACTAGCAACTCCGCCTTCATGCAGGCGAGTTTCAGCCTGCAATCCGAACCGAGACGCACTTTAAGGGATTCGCTCCACCTCGCGGTATCGCAGCCCTCTGTATGCGCCAATGTAGCACGTGTGTAGCCCTGGACATAAGGGGCATGATGACTTGACGTCATCCCCACCTTCCTCCGGTTTGTCACCGGCAGTCTCGCATGAGTCCCCAACTAAATGCTGGCAACATGCGACGGGGGTTGCGCTCGTTGCGGGACTTAACCCAACATCTCACGACACGAGCTGACGACAGCCATGCACCACCTGTGAACCTGCCCCGAAGGGAAGCCATGTTTCCATGGCGGTCAGGCACATGTCAAGCCCAGGTAAGGTTCTTCGCGTCGCGTCGAATTAAACCACATGCTCCGCTGCTTGTGCGGGCCCCCGTCAATTCCTTTGAGTTTTAGCCTTGCGGCCGTACTCCCCAGGCGGGCAACTTAATGCGTTAGCTTCGACACGGGGGGAGTCGACACCCCCCACATCTAGTTGCCATCGTTTACAGCGTGGACTACCAGGGTATCTACACTTCTGTTACTTTCACCCGTCTCAAATTCCCGGGCTACTGACCGAAACATCTCGGCGGATCGAACATTTCTGACGATCTCTCACCGTTACCGATGAGGTCGGACTATGTCATCACCCGAACTAGCATTCGGGGCCAGCGTATAGTCTCTACGGGGTTCTTGAACGGCGAGGAATCAGCTTGTACTCGAACTCAGGGAGAATATGTGGAGCTGTGATCTCTTGCAGACACGGAATACTCTCCGCGAATACATAGACGATCCAGTGACCGCGATTCGCCCTTACGCTCGTGCGCAAGCCGTACTTCCTCCGCAGGACCGCTGCTAGGCGGTTTGTCTCTGCCCGCGTGAAGCTGTGGGTTTGAAATGTCAGCCCGGCATAGTCTGCCGCGCCGTCATCCATTAGCCACACCGTCAATGCGAGCGGAGACAAGTCACGCGAGATGTCAACGGGAACGATCTTTCGGCGCCCTCGATAGAAGCGCCGCCTGCTCGCGGAGAAAACCGCGTTTGTGCGAGTCACGAACTGAACGCACGGGTAGTTACGTCCGTTCAAGCGTTGATCGAAGTAATGAGGAGCCATCGAGATGAAATCTCGAAACACCTCGTACTTAAACAATGCCAACGCCTCGTGAGCCGCCTTGTGCTTCACGAAAAGGCGAGGATTCCTGCCATGAATCGGCAAACTCCCATCGCCCAAAAGGGTTCCCGTCAATACTGCGTGCTGCTCCTGCGTCAATAGTCGATCTTGAACTTCCCTCGGCGTTGTCCTCATACCTTCCAATTTACCGGTTACACCGGATGGAAGAGTAGGATATTCACCGATACAGCTGGTTTAAACACCAGTGTTACCACTGGAGAGGACAAGATATTCATCCTGTTTGCTCCCCACGCTTTCGCGTCTCAGCGTCAGTCACGTCCCAGCGAGCTGCCTTCGCCATTGGTGTTCCTCCTGATATCTGCGCATTTCACCGCTACACCAGGAATTCCACTCGCCCCTTCCGGACTCTAGCCCCGCAGTATCCACCGGCATTCCAGGGTTGAGCCCTGGACTTTCACAGCGGACTAACGGGGCCGCCTACACGCTCTTTACGCCCAATAATTCCGGACAACGCTTGCACCCTACGTATTACCGCGGCTGCTGGCACGTAGTTAGCCGGTGCTTCTTGTGAAGGTACCGTCACCCCACGCGGCTATTCACCGATGAGGCTTCGTCCCAACTGAAAGGGGTTTACAACCCGAAAGCCTTCTTCCCCCACGCGGCGTTGCTGCGTCACGCTTTCGCGCATTGCGCAAGATTCCCCACTGCTGCCTCCCGTAGGAGTCTGGGCCGTGTCTCAGTCCCAGTGTGGCTGATCGTCCTCTCAGACCAGCTACCCATCGAAGCCTTGGTGGGCCGTTACCCCACCAACAAGCTAATGGGCCGCGGGCCCATCTCGATGCGGAGGCCGAAGCTTCCTTTCCCCTTGCGGGCACATCCGGTATTAGCCCGTCTTTCGACGGGTTGTCCCGGTCATCGAGGCAGGTAACCCACGTGTTACTCACCCGTTCGCGGCTCTGCCCCAGGGCAAGCCCTGGTTCGTCGCTCCACTTGCATGTGTTAAGCACGCCGCCAGCGTTCGTCCTGAGCCAGGATCAAACTCTCCGTGAAGAACTTCACGAAAAGCTGTCATGGGTGGTAGGGACCCATACACCGTGGTCCCATCCATGACGGGGTACTTCTCTACTTGACTCTTTGCCACCACCGGGTACGCCGAAGCATGCCCGTGGTGGGTCGAACCTGGACGCACACCATGATCGATTCTCGATCAAAGGTGCGCATGCTGTTGAGTTTTCAAAGACCGTCGTAGCCCCTTCGAGAGGACTTCTCTTAGAGGAGACCGTTCAGCCCACGCCCTTGGGCGCTTTCGGGCCGACCGTACAGTATAGCGCTCTCCCCCGCTTCGTGACGTGAGCGTAGCCCACCGTCTCGGTCGCAGAGCCGAGCTGCTGTGCCCAGCACTATAGGGCATCGCGCGGACAGGCGTCTTCAGGTGGCCCTCAGCCGGCGAAAACGGCGCTTGCCCACGCGCAAAACGGCCCCATCCAAGCGCTCCGCACCCGCGTCGTACTCGCCCCCAGCCAAGGCTTCTTCGTCCAAGGAGACCCCCCCGCCATCGATCAAGCGCCGAGCCTCTGAACGCGAGAGCCCGAAGGCGCCGGCCATCAGCTCGGGCAGGTGGATCGGCTCCTCGCCCGCGGCGAACGCGTACTCCTCGATCTCCGACGGCGCCGCCCCTTCGACGAACACGCGATCGAACTTGCTCTCTGCCTCGGCGGCGTCCCGCGGCGAGTGCAGCCAGCCGACGAGCCCCCGCGCCAGCTCGCGCTTGGCCTCCCGCGGGGACTGCTCCAGGTCGAGCTCGCGCCCGAGCAGCAGGCGGTAGTACTCGCCCATCGCCTCGTCGGGGATGCTCAGCGTCTTGCCATACATCTCCTCCGGCTCCTCGCTCACGCCGATGTGGTTGCCCAAGGACTTCGACATCTTCTGCACCCCATCGGTGCCCACCAAGATCGGCATAGTCATGATTGCCTGCTCGGGCTGCCCGTACGCACGCTGCAGATCGCGCCCCATCAGCAGGTTGAACTTCTGGTCGGTGCCGCCGAGCTCCACGTCCGAGCGGATCGCCACCGAGTCATACCCCTGCAGCAGCGGATACATCAACTCCAGCATCGAGACCGGCTGAGAGGCCGCCATCCGCTTGGCGAAGTCTTCGCGTTCGAGCAGCTGCGCCACGGTGGTCGTGCTCACGAGCCGCAACAGCTCGGCCATGCTCAGATCCAGCCATTCCCCGTTGCGCCTGACCTCCAATCGCTCCGGGCTCCCGTCCAGGATCTTCAAGGCCTGGGCCTGAAAGGTCGCGGCGTTGGCCTCGATCTCATCCTCGCTCAGCATCGGGCGCAGGCTCGAGCGACCCGAAGGATCGCCGACGCGAGCGGTGTAGTCGCCGACGATCAGCACGACCAGGTGCCCCGCGTCCTGGAACTCGCGCAGCTTGCGCAGCACGACCGCGTGCCCCAGATGGATGTCGGGCGCCGTCGGGTCGATGCCGAGCTTGACCCTCAGCGGACGAGACGACGCCGCGGCGCCCGCCAGCTTCTCGGCCAGTGCGCCCGCGGGCAGCGAGTCGACCGCGTTTGTGCCCAACCGCGCGGCCGTATCGAACGCGTCCACGCTGGGCGTGACGGCCGTATCGGTGGGGTTCGCCATGAGGCCCCAATGCTAGACTCTCGCCTCCCGGTGGAGCTGGTCGCATCGCCTGCCGGCAGTCGGCCGCGCTTGAAGAGGCTTCGCTTCGTGCTGATCCTCTTCGCCGTCCTGCTGCTCGGCCTCATCTCGTTCGTGTTCGGCATCTTCGTGGCCGTCGCATCCGACCTGCCCTCGCTGACGAAGTTCTCTCAGCTCAAGGAAGCCCAGAGCTCGGTCCTGCTCGACGACCTGGGGCACCCGATCGGCGTCATCTCAGAACAGAACCGGGTGATCGTCACACCCGAGCAGATCCCCCCGATCGTCAAGCAGGCGGTGATCTCGATCGAGGACAAGCGCTTCCAGACCAACAGCGGCGTCGACATCCGCGGCATCGCCCGAGCGTTCGTGCAGGACGTGCTCCACAAAGGCACCGTCCAGGGCGCCTCCACGATCGAGCAGCAGTTCATCAAGAACGCGCTGCAAGCCCAATCGCACCGCACGATCCTCGAGAAGCTCCGCGAGGCGGCCCTGGCCTACCAGCTCTCGCACAAGTGGTCCAAGGAAAAGATCATCACCGCCTACCTCAACACGATCTACTTCGGCAACGGCGCCTACGGGATCGAGTCGGCCGCGCAGACCTATTTCGGCTCGGACGTCAACCATGTGGGCTGCGGCACACCCGGACACCGCCTCTGTGTGCAGGAACTGGAGCCCGCCGAAGCGGCCCTGCTGGCCGGCATCATCCAATCGCCCACCGCATATGACCCGGCCAACCACCCGGTCGCCGCGCGCGAACGGCGCAACGTCGTGCTCGCCCAGATGCTCCAGCAGGGCTACATCAGGCAGTCGGTCTACAACGAAAGCGTCGCCCAAGCCCTGCCGGCGCCCAAGGACATCCAGACCCCCCACCAGCCCTTGGTCGAAGGCGTCGACGTCGGCTACTTCACGAGCTGGGTCCAGCAGCAGGTGATCGAACGCTACGGCGCCCCACGCGTCTTCAACGGCGGTCTGCGCATCAAGACGACGCTCGATCTCGGGATGCAGCGAGCCGCCGAACAGGCGATCTCAGGCTACCTGCCGGGCCCGGCAGGCCCGACGGCGTCATTGGTCGCGATCGAAAACTCGACCGGCCAGGTGCGCGCGATGGTGGGCGGGCGCAACTACGACGAAACCCCGTTCAACCTGGCCACCGAGGGAGAGCGCCAGCCGGGGTCCTCCTTCAAGGCCTTCGACCTGGCGGCCGCCTTGGAGGACGGCATCTCGCCCGGCTCGGTGTGGCCCTCGCGCGAGAAGACCTTCTACGTCCACACCCACCACGGCATCGAAAAGTTCGTGGTCCACAACGACGAAGGCGCCTACACCGGCGAGGACTCCTTGACCAACGCCACCGCCTACTCCGACAACTCGATCTACGCCGAAGTGGGCCTGAAGGTGGGCACCGATCGCATCGCCGCGCTCGCCCACCGGATGGGGATCACCACGCCGCTCTCCACCAACCCGGCGATGACGATCGGCGGTCTGAAGGTGGGCGTGACGCCGCTCGACATGGCCCACGCCTATGAGACGATCGCCCACGGCGGCGATCGCGTGAGCGGCTCCTTGGTCTTCGACTACCAACCCGTCGGCATCCAAGAAGTCAGCGCGGGCGGGCGTGTCCTCTCCGACGGCCATCACACCGATCGCAACAAGGTTCGCCTCAAGCGCGTCCTGCCCCCCGACGTGGCCTCCACCGAGACCTCGGTGCTCGAGACGGTGCTCCAGTACGGCACCGCCCACGCCGCCGCGATCGGCCAGTTCGCCGCGGGCAAGACGGGCACGACCTCCAACTACGGAGACGCCTGGTTCGTCGGCTGGGACTCCAAGTACACGGTGGCCGTCTGGGTCGGTTACCCCAACAGCCTGGTGCCGATGACGACCGACTTCGGAGGCACACCCGTGCTCGGCGGCACGTTCCCGGCGCTCATCTGGCACAACTTCATGCTCTCGGCGATCCAGGTCGAAAAGAACCGCGCAATCGAAGCCGCGGCGGCCCGCGCGGCCAAAGGCGCGTCCGCCAAGCAGGGCGCCGGCGCCGCCTCCGAAGGCGAAGGCGTCGGGACCACCGAAACGGGCGCTCTCCCCGGCGGCGCCAAGGCCGGCTCCGCCGGCGAAGCCGCCAAAGGCGCACCCGAAGGCTCGGGCGGGAAAAGCTCGGCCGGCGCCAACAACGGCGCGGAATCGGGCGTCGGCGGCGAACAGGAAGCGACCGGCGGCGAAGGCCACGCGGGCATCGGCGGCGGAGGCGAAACGGGCGGTGGCCCGGCCAAAGCCGAACCCACGCCCGCTCCCGCTCCTGCCCCCGCGACGCCAGCCGCTCCGACGCCCGCCGCCCCCGCGGGCGAATCGAGCCCCAGCTCGAAATCCGGCGCGGGCGCTACCGGGGGCGTTAGCCCGAGCGGTTAGAGTCGGGCCGCGACACAGTGCGGTTTCGGCCTCGCCGCGTTAGAGCCGACGCCGCGACACGTGCGGGTTGGCGGCCTCACAGAAGCGCCACTTCAGGTCGACTGCCTTGGTGATGCCGACGCGCTCGCCCGCCACGACCCGCGCCCTCGCCGGATCCGCTTCGGCCGCGCGGATCGAAACCGGTCCGTCGATCATGCTGGTCCCGTTCTCCCCAAGCTCGACCCCCAAGGCCCGCGTCAGCTTGCCCGGCCCCGAGCACAGGTCCAGATCGCCCATCGACGCGGGCCCGCGTCCCTCAAGGCAACGTCGCTCCCGCATCCGCTCGATCCCCTCGAGCGGCTCGAGCGCTCTGATCAGCACGGCCGCCCCCACGCCCTCGGGCTCGCAAACGACGTTCAGCAAGGCGTGGATGCCGTAGGAGCGGTACACGTAAACGGTGCCAGGATCTTCGAACAAGGTGCGCGTGCGCGCCGTCACCCCCACGAAGGCATGGCAAGCCGGCTCGCTCTCGTGGTAGGCCTCGGTCTCCACGATCCTGCCCGCGCAGCCGTCGTGTTCGACCAAGCAGCCGATCAGGTCGCGCGCGACCTCGACCACCGGCCGCGCGTAGAACTCGGCGGGCAACGCGGCCGAGACCACCACGCTGCTCATCAGCCGGTCTTGGGGTCTGGCTCGCCGGGCGCTCGCGAGAGCACCCCCCGGGCCAGCCCCAGCTGCTCGCGCACCCGCGGGAGCGCGGTGCCCCCCTCGGAGATCTTCGACTCCAGCCACGACTCGCGCGCGAGCACCTTGTAATAGTCATCGCCCGGGTCAAGCAGCTCGCTCTGCCCGCGCAGCTCCTCCGGCGTCAACTCCGACAATCGCCTACCGCTGTCCACGGCCGCGCGCACCAGCCCCGCGACGACCCCATGGGCCTCGCGGAAAGGCAGGCCGCGCTTGACCAACAGGTCGGCCACGTCGGTGGCCGCGATCAGCTCGTCGCCCGCCGCCTGCGCGAGCCGCTCGCGATCGAAGCTCACGCCCGCGACCATCCCGCGCGCCGCCGCCAAGCAGAGCTCGAGCGTGTCCACAGCGTCGAACAGGTGCTCCTTGTCCTCCTGCAGGTCCTTGTTGTAGGTGAGCGGCAACCCGTGCATCACCCCATACAACCCCCCCAGGTGGGCGACCAGGCGCGGCGCCTTGGCCCGCAACAGCTCGGCCGCGTCCGGATTCTTCTTTTGGGGCATGATCGAGGAGCCCGCGCTCCAAGCATCCGGCAGCTCGCAGAAGCCGAACTCGGCGCTCGACCACAACACGAGCTCCGCCCCCAGCCGCGATAGATGCGTCCCACAGGTCGCGGCGGCACCCAGGTAGTCCAAGGCGAAGTCGCGATTGGAGACCGCATCGATCGAGTTCGGCGCCGGCCCTTCGAAGCCCAACTCGCGAGCCACCAGGCGCCGATCGGTGTCGAAGTTCACGCCCGCGAGCGCGCCCGCGCCCAAAGGCAGCAGCGCGCACTGGCGCTCGGCGAAGGCAAACCGCTCGCGGTCGCGCGCGAGCATCCAAAAGTAGGCCAGCAGATGGTGGCTCAAATACACCGGCTGGGCGCGCTGCAGGTGGGTGTAGCCGGGCATCGCCCAATCCAGATGCTCCTCGGCGCGCTCCACCAGCGCGCCCATCAGCCGCTCGAGCGCCTCCACCGCGCCCTTCGCGCACTCCCTTGTATACATAACGAGGTCCGTGGCGACCTGATCGTTGCGCGAGCGGGCGGTGTGCAGCTTGCCCCCGACGGCCCCGACCAGCTCGGTCAGGTGGCGCTCGATCGCCATGTGCACGTCTTCGTCCTCCTCCACGAACACGAACCGCCCCTCTTCGAACTCCAAGCGCACCCGCTCGAGCCCGTCGAGCAGCGCGTCGCGGTCCTGCTCGCAGATGATCCCCTGAGCGGCCAACATCCGCGCGTGCGCCCGCGACTGAGCGATGTCCTGCGCCCAAAGGCGCCGGTCGAAGCCGACCGACGTGTTCATCCTGATGAAGTCCGGGTCTTGGGGCTCGCGGAAGCGGGACACGCCCCGCAGTCTATGCACCGCCCCGCGGTCTATGCTCCGGCCGGCGGTCTATGCCCCGGCCGGCGCGGCCAGGTCGTCCAGCTCGAGCACCTCGAGCATCACGCGCAGATCGTTATCGCCGACGTTGCCGCCGCGGCGCTCGGCCTCGAGCACCCATTCGAACACGATGACGAGCGCAAGCGGCGTGTCCAGGTCGTCCGCCAAGGCTTCCCTGAAGGACTCCACATAGTGGTGCATGTCAGGCGGACTCGGCTGCTCGGGTTCGAGCGTCTTGAGCACTTCGCTGATCCGCCCGGCGTTCTTGGAGCCGTTGACGAGCCCCTCGAAGGCGTCGCCGAGCGGCATCGAATAGTGCGTGCCCAGCAGATAGATGGTGACGGCCGGATGGCCGAAGTGGTTGAGCGCGTCGCGCAACAAGATCCGCGAGCTCGGCTCCACCGGCTCCCAATCCTCGCCGTCGCGTCCCCCGCCGAAGCAAACGTTGACCCAGCGCTCCACGTCGGCGCGCGCAATCTCCAGCAGGCTCATCTCGGACTCCGTCTCGGCGTCCGTATCCGTGTCCATGTCCGCGTCGGCTTCAGGCGCTCCAAACGGGGACGGGCAGCCGCCTTCGGAGAGCTCGTACAACATGTCCTCGCCGCTGGGCGAGTCGAACAGGAACTTGGTCCCGAACCCTTCGCGCTGCAGAAAGCGCTCCAAGAAGCCGAACAGCACGATCGGGCGCGTCGACTCCACGTTGACGAGGCCGTCGCCCGGCGCGGACCGAACCTCGACCCGGATCGCGTCGCCGGCCCCGACCGGCACCATTTCCCCACTCAGCGAGTCATACAGGCGTATCTCACGCACCGCCTAAGACTACACCTCCCAGGGGGTTTCGGGGCGAAATTTTCCGCCCAATCCGAGCCGCAGTGAACAGTTCGGATGGGTCCAAATAGCGATCTTGCAGAGCCGACAGATACCGCCGGCTCGTTGTATGCGGATCGTCTCAGCCGTTACGCCCACCCGCCCTCCAACGCCTGCTCCGCGCCTGCCGGCGCTTGCTCATCCGCCCGCCGCCGCCTACGCAGCCGGGTTCCTCGCAGCGCAGGTCCCATGAGGGGCGGCGCGCCACCGTGTAACGCTCGCGTCCGTCGAGCGGCAGGGAGCGAGTCCACTGCCACCCATATCGGCTATGCCTTCGCACGAACCTCATCCTTCCGAGAGTGGGTTTAACGCCGGCGCCAGAGTGCGCGTCCAGTTCAGGTCAGAGAGCACCCCGGCGCCGGTTAGCCTGGAGGGGCCGCCGCCTTCCTATCACGCCCCACCGCTCAGGGCAAGCAAAATACAAAAACTGTTTCCTACTTCTTGGCGGCGTTTGCTCACAGTGAAAAGCCGCGCCGTCATCGCAAGAGGTGTTTCCCACTTTTTGGGTCGCACAGCCTCGCGCGTTCGATATGCTCGGTGAGACTTCTTCGCTAGCTCATGACAACCAACCTTTTTGACTATTTCGAGGAAGGATCGGGAGAGGATGGGGCCAATGAGGCTCCCTGGGCCGCCCGCGCGCCGCGGCGCCCCAGCGCGAGCTTCGACGTCAAGCTCGTCCCACGCTCGCCCGACTGGCGCTCGGACCCCAAGTCGCTCGATCTGCTCGAGCGCATCGAAGCCGAGCCCTGGGCGGACACGCTGACGAGGGTCGAGGACGGCGTCGAGCTGCGCCTCTCGGACACCTGGATCGAGACCACCGGCGCGGCGCTGGAGGCCGGCGGAGGCGCCGAAGCCGCACTCGTGGACCTCGCCCGCGGCGGGCGCTACGCGATCCAATTCTGGGACGCCAACGCCACCAAGGCGCTGCACGTCGGCCACCTGCGCAACCTTGCGCTCGGCAACGCCCTGGCGGCCTCCCTTGAACAGGGCGGCGGCGAGGTCGAGCGGCGCTCGGTCATCTCCGACGCGGGGCGCTCGATGGGCGAGGCGATGGCCGGCATCATCCGCTCCGGCCACCACACCGCCGCATGGCCCGAGGGAGACCAGAAGTCAGACCACTTCGTCGGGCTCTGCTACGCCGACTACGTCGCCTCCGGGGGCAGCGCGTTCGAGGCGATCGAGGAGCGCGAAGACTCGCTGACGCGCGAGCTGCGCATGGAAAACGACGCCGCCGACGAGCTGCTCAAACGGGTCATGGCCGGCGAGGGCGACGCCCTGGAGCTGTGGTTCAAGACCCGCGCCTGGGTCATCGCCGGCCAGCGCAAGACGCTTTCGCGCCTCGGCGTGGCCTTCGACCGCGTCTTCTTCGAGTCCGATTTCCTGGAGGAAGGCAACCTGCTCACCGAGCTCGGCCTGCGCCAAGGCACCTTGCGCCGGCGCCCAGACGGCGTCGTGCTGTATGAGACCGGCGTCGAGGAGATGGAAGAGATGCCGCTCGTGCGCGCCGACGGGCAGACGACCCAGCACATGCGCGCCGTCTCCTACTGGATGGGCGCGCCGGACCTGCAGGGCGTCACCACGATCCAGATCACCGGCACCGAGTGGGTCGCCCACTCGACCTGCATCCGTCAGCTGATGGGCGAGCTCAGCCGGGGCGCCAACGGGAGCGCCGGCGTCGCGGAGGGGGCCGGGATGGCGGAGACGAACGGGACGGCCGAGCTCGTTTCGAACGGAGCGTCCGCGCGCGGCGTGCACCCCACCCACGACATCTTCCACGGCATGGTCGCCCAGCAGAAGCGCGCCGTCTCCTCCTCGGATGAGGGCGGCCTGTTGATCGACGACCTGATCGAGTGGATCGAGACCCAGATCGACGCCGACCCCGCGATGCGCGAGATCCGCCGCGCCCACCCCGCGCCCGAACGGATCCCCGCCCAGATCGCGCTCGGCTACTTCCTGCCCTACCCGATGACCCCGCGCGTCGATTTCGAGACCGCCAAGCTGCTCACCGAGCGCGAGTCGCTCGGCTGGGATCTGGTCCGCGCCCGTTCCACCCGCGGCACGCCGGCGAGCGGGGCCGCGCAGCGCCCCGCCGAAGATCCCGACTACCGCTCGGCGGTCGTCCAATCGGAGATCTACCGCCGCCACCTGCGCCTGGCTGTAGACCGCTACGACGTGACCCCCCTGGCGCTCTATCTGCGCCACCTGGCGCGCTGGTACACCGAACGCCCGCGCTCCTCCCACGTCGAGCGGGTCATCCACACCCTGCTCGACCGCTCGGCGAGGGGCCTCGGATTGGAGGCCGGCAGATGAGCACGCTTCTAATAGACAACTACGACTCCTACACCTACAACGTCTTCCACCTGCTCGCCGCCGCGTGCGGGGAGGAGCCGATCGTGGTGCACAACGACATGGTCTCCTGGCGGGCGCTCTCGCGCTGGGACTTCGATGCGATCGTTCTCTCGCCCGGGCCCGGGCATCCCGCGCGCTGGCACGACTTCGGGGTGTGCGCCGACATCCTGCGCTCCTCCGAGGTGCCCGTGCTCGGCGTCTGCCTCGGCCACCAGGGTCTCGGCCACGTACTCAAAGCGACCGTCACCTATGCCCCCACCGTCATGCACGGCCGCCTTTCCTCCGTCCAGCACACCGGCGCCGGCCTGTTCGAGGGCATCCCCCAAGGCTTCGACGTGGTCCGCTACCACTCGCTCGCGGTCTCCGGCTCGCTCGGCGATGAGGGACGCGAGATCGCCTGGACCGAGGACGGGGTGGTGATGGCGATCGAACACGCCCAGCGGCCGATGTGGGGCGTGCAGTTTCACCCCGAGTCGATCTGCACCGCCTACGGCCACAAGCTGTTCGAAAACTTCTACGCCCTCGCCCGCGCCCACCAGCCCGAGCGCGGTGGCAGGCGCCTGAACCGCCCCTCGGTCCCGCCGCGCCGCTGCAAGCGTCGCTCCGCCGAGGCCTCGCCCGTCGAGCTCCACGTGCGCACGATCGCCGGCGAAGCGCCAACCGAGCCCCTGTTCGAGGCCCTGTTCGGCGATCTCGAGCGTGCGTTCTGGCTTGACTCCGCCTCGACCGCCAACCAACCGCCGCCGGGCCGGGGCGCCGATGGGACGCTCCGGCCCCGCGCGGCGGGCGCCGGTGACGGGCTGCTAGGCCAACGCTCCTTCATGGGCGCCTCGCTCGGGCCCCATCGGCTGGTGCTCGAATACGACGTTGACGAGGGCATCGTCACGCGCCACACAGCCTCCGGCGCCGAGCGGGAGAACGGCTCCATCTTCCAAATCCTCGACCGCGAACTCGAATCGCGCACGATCGACCCGCCCGAGGAGCCCGCTCGTGGCCTCGTTGGCGGCTTCGTCGGCTATCTCGGCTACGAGTGCAAGGCCGACTGCGGCGCCTCGAACGCCCACGTCTCCCCCATCCCCGACGCCGTCCAGATCTTCGCCAACCGCGTCATCGCCGTCGATCACACGAGTGGCCTCACCCACATCATGGCCTTGACGACTGGCGAGGAGCCGCAGGCGCTGCAATGGCTCGAGCAGGCCGAGCGGACAGCGCAGGAGCTGCTCGCCGAACCTCCGGGCGACCCACCCGAGGTGAATCCGAGCGATGGGTCTCCCCCATCCGAGCCCGTCGTCTTCACGCCCGGTCGTGGACGCGAGCAGTACCTCGCGGACATCGCCCGCTCACAGAGCGCTCTGGCGGCCGGCGAGTCCTATGAGGTCTGCCTCACCGACCAGATCCACACCACCGCCTCACCCGACCCGTGGCTGCTCTATCGCGGCCTGCGCCGCTCGAACCCCGCGCCGTTCGCGGCCTACCTGAAGCTCGGCGAGCTGGCGATCGTCAGCTCCTCGCCCGAGCGCTTCCTCTCGGTCGATCGCGACCGCCGCGTGATGGCGCGCCCGATCAAGGGCACCGCGCCGCGCTCCTCCGATCCGCTCGAGGACGAGGCCACGCGCCGCGAGCTCTCAGAGGACGAAAAGACGTTCGCCGAGCACCTGATGATCGTCGATCTCCTGCGCAACGACCTGGGCAGGGTCTGCGAAGTCGACTCGGTGCGCGTGCCCGAACTGATGGTGATCGAGCAGTACGCCACCGTCCACCAGATGATCTCCAACGTGGTCGGCATCCTCGAGCCCGGCCGCTCCGCGATCGACTGCGTGCGCGCGTGCTTCCCCGGCGGCTCGATGACCGGCGCCCCGAAGCTGCGCACGATGGAGATCATCGACGACATCGAGCGCGAGGCGCGAGGCGTCTACTCGGGCGCGATCGGCTATTTCGGCGCCGACGGCGTCGTCGACCTGTCGATCGTCATCCGCACGATCGTGCTGCGTCCGGGCGACACCACGATCGGCGCCGGCGGCGCGATCGTCATGCAGTCGGACCCCGCCGAGGAGTTCGACGAGATCCTGCTCAAGGCGCGAGCCCCGATGGCCGCCATAGCGCGCGCCGTCACCG
Source organism: uncultured Solirubrobacterales bacterium (assembly GCA_963753145.1). Classification (GTDB taxonomy): domain Bacteria; phylum Actinomycetota; class Thermoleophilia; order Solirubrobacterales; family Solirubrobacteraceae; genus Palsa-744. Next base: position 620,578 of record CAVWAX010000001.1, on the reverse strand, counting down.
GCTCGAGCGCAGCCGAGGCCTGGACCGTAGCCGTAGACCAAACCCTGACAGTGGGAGCACCATGAGCGAACCAGCCCCGACAGAACCAGACGCCGAGGAGGAGTGGGAATCAGACAGCTGGGAGATCCGCGAGGCCACCCTCGAGGACGTCCCCCAGATCGCGATAGCCGTGCGCGAGCTCCTGATCGAGCTGGGCGCTGCCCCGACCTTGCCCGTCGCCCTGGAAGCGCCCACGAGGGAGATCGTCGAAGACGGCAGCCTCGGCGTCGTCCTGGTCGCCGAAGACCGCCGCCAAATAGTCGCCGTACTAGGTGTTTCTTGGCAGGTCTCGATCCGCATCCCGGGCCGCTACGGCCTGATCCAAGAGTTGTGGGTACACCCCAACTGGAGGGGGAGGACAATAGGAGGCGACCTGCTGACGGCACTATTCAAGCTCGCACGTCGTCAGCAGGTCACACGCCTGGAGGTCGGTCTCCCCGGCGAAGGCTTCTACCACCTGCCCGCCACCGAGGCGTTCTATGTGAACTGCGGGTTCAAGACGATCGGCATGCGCATGCGCAGGGTGCTATGAGCACTATCCAAGCCGGAAACGACTCATACCCCAACTGCGGCCTCGCAGTCGCGTCACTGGAGGGACAGCGATGAGTGAGCTCCTGCTGGTCGAACAGCGCCCGGCCCCGCTCGGCGCGAGCGCAAGCTCGGCCCCCTACATCCTCGACCGCCACGGCAACCGGATGGAGGGCCGCGACGACGAGCGCCGCACCGCCGAGCTGCGCTCCGGCCTGCTCGCGCACGCGAAAGTTAGGTCCACTGTTTCCGACTGCACCCTGGAGCGCCTGGAGGAGGTGCTCGGAGCGATCCACACCGCCGACTACCTGGCCGCCCTGCGCGCCGTGGAGTCCGAAGAGCCGACGATCATGCCCGAGTGGGCCCCGCCCGGACTGCCCGCCGACAGCCCTGTCTGGGCCGGCGTCGTGGCGACCGCGTTCGAGGGGGCCCGCGCCGCGGTCAGCGCCGCTGAGCGCGTGCTCGCCGGCGAGCATTTCGCCTATGCCCTTTCGCGTCCCCCCGGCCACCACGCGGGCCCCAACTTCCTCGGCGGCTACTGCTACCTCAACACAGCCGCCGCCGCCGCCTACACGCTGTCTGAGGGCGGCGTCTCCCCCGTCGCGATCCTCGACATCGACTTTCACTTCCCCACCGGCACCTCCGCGATCGTCGCGCCGTTCCCGGCGATCGGGCTAGGCTCGCTGCACGCCTCGACGCTCGCCGAGGTCCCCTGGCGGATGGTCGAGGCCGGCGAGCGCGAGCGCTTCGTCGAGTTCGCCGCCGCGCCCGATCTGGACACCTACATCGCGGCGCTCGACGAAATCCTCGACGAGCTCGCCCACAGCGCCAAGGCGCTGGTGCTTTCGCTCGGCTATGACACCGTCGCCGAGGACCCGCACGGCTCGTGGCAGTTCCCGCCCTCCGCGTTCGAACGCATCGCCGCCCACCTGGCCGCGTGTGAGCTGCCGATCTGCATCGTCCAGGAGGGCGGCTATTCGCTGGAGTCGCTTGCCGCCTGCTCCTCGGCGTTCGCCAGGGGCCTGCTCGGCGATGCAGACCCGACCGGGCTCGCTCCGTTTCGCCGGCGCCTGGACGTGCTGGACGCCGCGATCGCGCGTCTGCTCGGCGAGCGCTTTGAGATCTGCCGCGAAGTGGCTCTCCACAAGCGCGCCCACGACATCCCGATGATGCAACCCGAGCGAGTAATCGAGGTGCGCGAGCGCTATCTCGAGCGCGGCCGCCTCGCCGACCTGCCGCCCGAGTTCACCTCGGCGCTGTTCGAGCTCCTGATCGGGGCGACGTGCAAGATGGAGGACGAACTGATCGAGCAACCGACCGTGTCGGGAGACGGGAGCCCTAGATGACCATGCTCCCGTCTCCCTCCTCCGTGGTCCTAACCCGATGCACCAGCCGGGGCTCGAACCCGGATCAGCGGATTTTAAGTCCGCTCCTTTCACCGCTTAAGGTACTGGTGCCGGTTTGCCCACCCCACCGGGCGATCCCTCCCGCAAGCGGGAGGGCTCCCATGGGAGAACCCCGAGGAGGAGGGGGAAATCAATGGCCGCGACAATACCATATCTTCTGATGCGTCGCACAATTGATAACAACTTGCCGCCCGGTCCAAGGATGCCAAGCACACTTCAGGCCGTAGCTTGGGCGAGAAGGCCGCTTCCTTTCCTGGAGCGCTGTCAGAAACATTTCGGGGAGATCTTCACAATTGACGTGAAGCACGCCGGCAAATGGGTGATTTTGGCCGACCCCGAAGATGTGAAGAAGGTGTTTACCGCCGATCACGCGGTCTTGGGGGTCGGATTGGCAAATTCGATCCTTGGGCCGCTGCTGGGGCCCCGTTCGGTGATGCTGCTGGAGGAGCCCGAGCACGTGAAGCGACGCAAACTGATGTTGCCGCCGTTTCACGGCGAGCGGATGCAGGGCTACGCGGAGATGATGGCCGAGGTGACGCGCAAGGAGATCGCGACGTGGCCGGTCGGCGAAGCGTTCGAGCTGTGGCCACGGATGCAGGAGGTGACGCTCGAGGCGATCATGCGGGTCGTGTTCGGGCCGGTCGAGACCGACCGGCTACGGCGACTGCGCCACCTGTTGCGCCGTCTGACCAACTGGATGAACGACCCGCGGCGGTTGAACCTGCTGGCCGCCGCGGGACCCGCTCGCTTCGCCGGCAACCGCGATTACCGCGCGATGATGGGACCCGTCGAGGACGCCGTGCTCGAGGAGGTGCGTCGCCGCCAGATCGACCCGACTTGCACCGACGGCAGCGACATCGCCGCGATGCTCGCCCAGGCGCGCTACGAGGACGGCTCACCGATGACCGAGCAGGACCTGCGCGACGAATTGGTCACCCTGCTCACCGACGGGCCCACCTCCAGCCTGATCTCGTGGGCGTTCGAGCGGATCCTGCGCCATCCGGAGCAGTACGCGAGGCTGCGCGCGGAGATCGACGCCGGCGCAGACGACGCCTACCTCGACGCGGTCGTCAAGGAGGTCATGCGCTTGTGTCCAGCCGCGCCGATCGTCGTGCGCAGGCTACTCGAGCCGATGAAGCTCGGGGGGTATGACATCCCCGCCGGCACGACCGTGGCGCCCTGCGTGCATCTCGTGCACCGGCGGCCTAGCGTTTACCCCGAGCCGCTGCGGTTTCGCCCGGAGCGGTTCTTGGAGCGGCCGGCCGGGACGTACACGTGGATTCCGTTCGGGGGTGGGGTCAGACGTTGTCTTGCGGCGCCCTACGCGCAGATGTTGATGCGCCAGGTGATCGCGACCGTCGTGCGCGAGGTGGATCTCCGCGCGGCCGAGCCGCGTTCGGAGCGCCCGCGCAAGAGCGCGATCGCTTTCGTGCCGGAGCGGCACGCGCGGGTGATCTCATGGCCGCGGGTTGGTGGGCGCGGGGTCGAGGCGACGGAGGTTTCCGCGCGGCGGGCCGCGTAGGGCCGCTTCAGGCCGCTGCAGACAGAGGCTCGAGCTCCTCGACGGGCAACTCGAACTCGAGCGCGTCGGGATCGTTGTCCCCGTCGATCCGCACGCGAATGATGCGATGGTCCCGAAAGACACCACGATCCTCGACGACCGACGCCGACACCACCCTGCCACCAAAGCGCACGCCGACCTTGGTACCCACAGCGATGGGATCCGTCTTGATTGGCATCGGTCTAGGACCTCAGGCGGCGTCGAGTACGATCGCGTCCTCGCCGATCTCGAACTCGAGCCGTTCTTCGGGACTGTCCGGCGAGAGGGCGATCCGCACTACGTGACGACCCCCAGGAGCGATCGGGCCTCGATCCTCGAGCAGTTCCGCAGCCATGGGACTCCTTGCCAACCCGAAATCAACACCGACACGTCGGCCGATTCGAAACCAGTCGCTGAATGCGACGTTGTTCTTTATAGTTTCCTTTGGCATAGCAACAGACACGGTATCACCAGGGTCTTACGTCAAGGAGCTCATGTAGATAGTCAGCGACGGCAACGTCGAATGCACCAGCCAAGGCGGCGAGCGCATTGCGCCAATTGCGACACGCGAGCAGCGTCACCTGGCTCGGATCGAGCCTCGGCCGGCGCGTCTCAATATCGTGATGGGCGATTGCGTTGCGCCACTCGTTCAGACGTTCAAGCTTCTGCCTACGACCTGCGTTGCGCGTATCCAGCGCGGCGACGGCAAGCCACAGGTCGAAGCCGAAACGGTTGAAATCGGCACCTATCGAGCTGGGCTGGGCGTTGCGACTGTCCAGCTGGCGGTGCAACGTAAAATGAGCGCTGACGATCCGGCGCAGCCTGGAGTCCAATAGGCTCTCCACGTGGGCCGCCGCCTCGCTGTGCAAGTCCCGACAGAACGCCTGGAAGTGGGCTGCCAGCAGCAGCACGAACGCGTAGTTCAGCTGCAAGGTGTTCGTGCGCCGCCCGGCGCCGACACCGCCGACCGCCCGGTGGGCGTCTTCGAGTTGAGAAAGCGCAGCGGCCATGCTTGTCTCCCAGCGCACGAGAGCAGCCGAGGAGGACGCGCCGGAGCGCGCAGCTCTAGCCTCGACACCGCCGGCACCACCCTGCTGGTCTATTCGTCGCATGACCCGTGCAACGCTACTCATGTGTGCGACGGTATTTTGCGCGGGCACCTGAAACGCCGGTAATCGAGCCACGGCGCGGCACGCCGACACGCCCCGAGCGGCGCCCCTCAGGCGGCGTCGCGACTAGTGTCCAGGCTGCGAACGATCCTCGAAAATGCGTGCTCCCACAGCAGCGATCGATAGACCGACGGTTGTCAACCCGACGGCGAGCTCTGCGGTCGTGAGCCATCTGTACGCTCGGGAATGAGCGACGATGTCGCCGAACCCCGCCGTCGTGAGCGTGCTCATGGCGTAATAGATCGCGCTTCCCTTGTTCAACGTGACGCCACTGCCACTCTGACCCGCATAACACGCCAAATTGGCGTGCGACGCGGCAAGATCGGCGTACGCGTATGCACCAACCAGGGCGCTCAGGGTCAATACGAAGCCGGCGAAGACAAAGCCACGCGGGAGCGCCCGGATCCTTGCTCTGAGGAGGACGTCGAAGAGCACATACAGATTCGCCGCGACCAACAGAGTCGCGGCGATCCAGTGACGCGCGATGTGGGTACTCGTATTACCCGGAACAAACAGAAAGGCGACCCACGGACCAAGCCACGCGATCGGTGGCAGCACAATCTCAACGGTCGACCGCAGCCGCATGCACGCTCTACGTGATCGCTCAAATCAGTTTTTGCCGCTGGTGCGACCGAGAGCGCCCAACGCCCCGATGCCAAGGCCAGCCACCCCGCCCGCCACCAGTCCAAGAACGCCACCGAGCGCAAGCCCGACACCGGCGACCGCAAGCGCTCCCGTAATCATCGAGCCGCTCGCACCGAGCGTGTCCAGGAGTGCACTGTCCAGCCTTTGGACCTCTGTCGCCGTGGTGGCAGCGTCGCCTGCGCCAGCGCGCTGCTCAGTCGTGGTGGAAGCCTGCATCATCGACCAGTATAGATCGTTCTGCGGCGCTCAAAGGGCGTGCCGGCTGTCCGAGCGAAAGACTCCGCCACCCTGAGCGTTCTCGTCAGGCGGCGTCGAGCAGAATCAGATCCTCGCCGACCTCGTACTCGAGCCGTTCTTCGGGATCGTCGGGTTTGACGGCGACGCGCACGACGTGACGACCGCCGCTCGCGATCGGGCCGCGATCCTCGAGCAGTTCGGCGGGCAGCGGCCCGCCCCGAGCGCCGTGGGTATCGATACTCACCCGTCGCCCGACGCGAAACCAGTCCTTGAAGGCAAGGGCGCTTGTCGAAGCTTGCTTTGGCATGACCCAAGCCACGGTATCACCAGGGCCTGACGTCGAGACGCCGTCAAGCCCACCCACTACAAAGCCCGTGTACTACAAAGCCTTTGTAGTATCGTGACGAGCGTGGCGTTGGCGAGATTGATCGATCGGCGAGGAGAGATGGCGACGCTCGAGGGCGCTTGGACGAGAGCGGCCGAGGGTCGCCCTCAGCTGGGCGTCGTGTGGGGTTGACGTCGCGTGGGCAAGACGTTCTTGCTGTCGCATTTCGTTCAAAACCGACGGGCCGTCTTCTTCGGCGCGACCCAGCAGGCGGAGACAGTCGAGCTGAGGCGCCTCGCGGACGCAACCCGCCGCGACCTCGGCGATCAGGCGGCCGACCTCGCGGGCGGCGGTTTTGCCAGTTGGGAGGCTGCGCTGCGTTTTTTCGCGGCGCTCGCAAGCGAGAAGCCGTTGGTCGTGGTGCTCGACGAGGTTCCCTACCTCGCGCATTCCACAAAGGGGTTCGCGAGCGTGGTCCAAGCGGTGTGGGACCATCTGCCGACTGAGAACGGTCTGATGCTCGTGTTGACCGGCTCGGCCGTCGCGATGATGGAGACGATGATCGGCGCCGGCGGCGCTTTGCGCGGCCGGCCGACTCTGACCATGCGGCTCGGCCCGCTCGATCTGATCGACGCTCGCGGCTTCCTGCCCAAGCTGGACGCGACAGCGTCGATCGAAGCCTATGCCGCTTGTGGCGGATATCCGCTGCATTTGCGCGAATGGGACGAAGCGGCCACCACTGAGGCCAACCTGGTCCGCCTCGCGGCGACACCGGGCGGCATCCTGCTCGAGGACGCTTCGGGAATGCTGGCCGAGGAGCTGCCGCAAAGCGGCGGCTACCAGCGCGTGTTGGCCGCGATAGGGCGCGGAAGGACACGCTTTGGGGAGATCGCCGCCGAGAGCGAGCAGCGCGTGGAGCGGCCACTCGAGATCCTCTCGCGCGCAGGCTTGGTGGCCAAGGTCACTCCGATCGGCGCGCCCAAGCAGAGCAGGCCCAACTATGAGATCGCGGACCCCTACACGGCGTTCTGGTTTTCGGTGCTCTATTCCGACATATCCCAGATCGAGGGCGGTCAGGGACGCGCCGTGATTCAGAGACGACGCCCGGAGTGGCAGCGTCGCCTCGGCGCTGTCTTCGAGGATGCCGCGCGAGCACACGCCGCGCGACTCGTCGCACGGGGCGATCTTCCTGAGAGCCTCACGATCGGACGTTGGTGGGCCGTGAAGGGAGAGCCGTGCGAGGTCGACGTGCTCGGCCTGCGCGGCTCTCGCACCGTCCTGCTCGGCGAGGCACGCTGGCAGCGCGCGCCGCTTGGACGCCGTGAGCTGCGAGTGCTCGAAAGGAAGACCCCGCGGACGCCCGGCCCGGTCGCCGAACCGCTGTACACCCTATGGGGACGCGGGGGCGTGGACGCGAGCGTGCGCGGCGCGCGCGTACTCGGGTTTGGGCCCGAGGAGATGCTCGAGGTCTGACTCCGTCATTAGGCGGCGTCGAGCACGATGACGTCCTCGTCGACCTCGCTCTCCAACCGTTCTTCGGGACTGTCGGGTTTGATGGCGACGCGCACGACGTGCTTGCCCCCGACCCCGATCGGCCCGCGGTCCTCCAGCAGTTCAGCCGACATCGGCGCACGTCGCCCGCTGGAGAAGTCAACGCCGACGCGCCGGCCGACCTGAAACCAGTCGCTGAACGCGAGGTCGTTCTTGACGATTTGTTTGACATCGCAACAGACACGGTATCACCGAGAGCCGACATCGCGGACTCCATGGAGATCCCGATCACGCACCCTGTGCTCATCGACAGTTGCACGATGTCCGACCGCCTTCGGGCCACCGCGTTTGCGTTCACTGACTGCGAATTGGGCCGGGGCTTGTAGCACCCCGGCCCAATAGCCGTCCCGCTCCTGTCACCAGCGAGACAATGGGCAGCTTACATCATCTGCTTTAATCGCCGGCGACCGCCCATACGCCCGAGGCCAGAATCGGTTCTGTGGAGTTGACCGGCCTGAGTAGTAGCAAGGCGCCCGTAGTGCCCGCTTCGCCTTCTTCTCCGCTTTCCAACGACCTTGATACGGCGGTTTCCAAGTTTAGCTGAGGTGAGGTCTCGAAGATGCAAAGGTTTCCAGCTTCAGCGGCCGGTTTCGAAGCGCTACTTCCACTTGGACAGCCTCCACCTTTGCCTTCTTCGCCGGGAGCGAAGATGTGAACGTGGCCGGAGGTTATACCTGTACTCAGCGGAATCGCGAACTGGATCGGCGCGGTTGCGAACTTGAGAGCTCCCCCGAGGAAGGACCCGGCCACCTCGGACACTCCCCAGACGCCAGCCTCAATCTTGCCCGAAGGAAGCGTCGCCGTATACCCGGTCGTGCCATTGCAAGCAAACGTCGCCGCACCACTGCTGGACTTGAATTCAGAGCCGCCCTGTTCGTTACACGCAGCTTCGCCAGTTGTAATCACTTTGCTGGTGATACTGGCGCCCGCCGCGCCCGCCGGCCCGACCGGACCTTCAGGTCCCGTTGGCCCTGCCGGTCCCGCTGGACCCGCCGCGCCCACTGGTCCTCCCGGTCCCACAGGCCCTGCGGCGCCTGCGCTTCCAGCGGCACCCGTCTTGCCTTTGAGCTGCTTGAGCACCTTTGGGCTGATCTGTTTTGTTGAGGTTATAACGATTTTTCCGGCGGCATAAGCTCCACCGCTCATGGCCAACACCAGAGCAATCGTCATAGCAACGTTTGCGTAGGTGACCTTGCCACGTATGCGTAACATTGAACTCCTCCCCGTAAGATTAGGCGTTTCACACTGCTCGATTAGGCGTCTCAAGTCGGCACAATGCCAACTTGGTGAGTTCAGTACCTGGCGGGTCCGTATAGAACCAGGGTCCGTATAGAACCAAGGGTCCGTGTAGAACCAGGATCCAAGCAGCCAGCCTCCACCGCCGCCTATGGTACCCAAAATCTAGCACAAGGTCAAATCAAAGTGACGTAGTGTTTCCCACTCGTGCCTGGCTCAGCGACCGCTCAACTACGTAAGACCCACGTCCAGCAACGCACCGAGCCTCCACGATCCAGATTCGTGTTCCAACGGCATGACCCGTAGTTCCGAACTGGGCAGCCGCAGCACAGCGTACGCTTTGCCCCCATCGACGCGTACCGTTACGACCGCGATCCCAAGTAGTTCCCGTGGCGTTCGACGGTAGGTGTGCTTAAAAATCGTGAGTAGAGCCGAGACGCAGCCTACCCCAGCCACGGACAGAGCGCCTTCCCGTCGATCGGGAGCGACAGTCAGACCGGGCGTCAAGACGGAGCTGATCAGCGCACACGCCGCTGCCCCGTCGCCCGTTGCCAGCGCCTTGTAGTAGCGATTAATGATGGTCGTTACGGTACGGATCAAGTTTCTCGTCGCCACGTGACCGTAATCACTGATCTCGCTGTCGTCGTGATCGTAAAGTCCACGTTTACGCAGCCCGTCGCCGTCGCCGTCCCGATCCAGACCAGCCCGAGATTCCGAACGTAAGGCGTTCGGAGCCTCAGCCCCAGCATTTTCCGAGGTCTTCCGTGCAGGAACTGGGCGCATCGTCGGCTGCGAGCTTGCGCACCCAAGAACACACGTAGAACACAGAACGACGGCTGCGATTCGAGTCAAAAGTCGCCCCTTCATGGCATCGCAATGTCTATCAGGGACGCCATCCTCCAAGCGTGGCCTTCCCGCACGATGACTACGTAGCGCACCGGCAAAACGCCTTCAAAGCTCAAAAGAGCGTAGCCTCGGTCACCACCGACGCGCACCGCCCCAACGTCGAGACTGGCACTGTTGACGCTTAGTTGGTAATGGAGCTGTCTAAAAATCTTAGACGCTACGACCCCACACGTCTTGCCGTGCAGAATCGAAGCCTGTCCATACTGGGCTGGCACGGTCTCGGCAAAGCTCGCAGCGAGAAGCTTGCAAGCCGCTGCTCCATCGCCGCCGGCAGCCGCTCGGTAGTAACGCTTCACAAGTATCGACACTTCTTGCTCATCAACTGAGTCCGCCGCTGCACCGTACGCACGAAAATCAAGGTCGTCGAAGTCATAATAGTACCCTCGGCTGTGAGTGTCGCCGTCATCGTCAGCCTCAGGCCCCTTTGGATTGCTCAGCATTCGCGCCGTGCTTGTCGAACCGCCGCCACCAGCGTCGCGCACACCCCCGCACGCACCGGCAACGAGGCTGCACGACATAAGTACCGACAGCACGACACCCCGTCTCATCTCAATCACGCCGCCTCTTTCCACCGATGCTAAAGAACCGAATATTAGCAAAACAGAGCCTGGTAGCAGGCATCCGCGACCGTAGCAGCGTCAGTCCACCATCAATTGTTTCCCACTGCACTGCATCGCCATGACTCGACGTGCCAGCGAGCGCGCGTCAATCTGTCTTATCGCGTCACCTTCCGTCTCTTTCCATCCAAAACAACGCTTTGACACGCTATCCTTTAAGCAAGCGTGCAGCACCACAAACCAACCTCAGGGAGGATAACTGAAATGACCGGCAAGCACATCGCAATCGCGACATTTGCAACCGTCGTGGTCGTCACGTCAGGCTGCGGCGAATCGACTAAATCGACCAAGCCGCCGACGACTCAAGCTACTGCGGAGACCTCCAGCCAAATATCGAGTCAAGCCACGATCCCGAGCGTGCCTGCTCCGCCGGCGCAAAAGACAAGTCTCACTCGGGCCGACCTCACGCGACACACAAGTGCTGTCTGCAGGCGAACAACTGCAAAGCGCGATCGCCTGGTCGCCCGTTCTCCGACTGAATTCGCGGCGCTGGTGCCCTTGGTCGCGGCCGGACAACGCTCGATGTACGCCGAGCTCAGCAAGCTTGAAGCACCAGCGTCGTTGGCGCCCGAGTGGAAACAATTCGTCGAGGAAGCCAAGATACTCGCTGAAAGCTCAACAAAGCTTGTCAGCTACGGACAGAACGCAACGACTGCAGGAGCCAAGCTGTTGAAGGAATTCGCGCAAGCCCGCCTACGGCTTCGTGCGATCGCAAAGCGCAGTGGGTTTACGGGGTGCGTCAAGTTCTGATGCGTCGTGCGTGTAAAGCGTGCATATGCGCGCGATGTCGTTGCAGTTTGCGGGCTCCTCGGCACATGCCTGCAACCAGTCTCTGCCTGCCGCGATCTTCTCGATCACTCGAAACGCCGTTCGACTCGCACGCGAACTCGCCCAACCTCTTGTTCGTGCACTGGCCGCGGTCGGACATGCAGTATCCCCCCATCGCTGCCCAGCACCCGTCAGATCCCGGATCACACGACCCGGCTCGCGGCCGCGACGCCCGCTGCTTCACAGCCAGGCTTCGCCGAAAGCGCTGGTGCGAGCCCAACCTCGTCGGCCTCCATTTTCGATCTATTTTTTTGGGCGCCTCACCCCATACCTCTTACGCGCCTTCCGCTCACAGGCCGGGCGTAGCCTTCTCACCTTCTTCCTGCACGCCTTTAGCGCCATAGCGAGCTTCTTGGTATTGGTCAAATGAATGGTTCCGCCGCGCTGTGATGGGAACTTAACCTTGGGCACTTGAAGGAGTTCTGGAGATACTTCTTCATTCAACACCACTGGCAACTCACTCGTGGTAAAAGTCTCTACAGCACCTATCGCCGTGGAACCTTGAGCGCTACCGTCTCCGCTATGAGCGGTTATCCTGTACGCATAGCTCGTTCCTGGCCGCAGACCCGTCAACGTCAGCTTCTCAGAGACCGGTTTCGACCCCAAACCTGCCGTGCCAGAAACAACGACACCGTATTCTGTCGCTGCGCCCCGGTATACCCCCAGTTCAAACTGATACGCAGCCGCCTGCCCATCTGGGTTTACCGATCCATAAATCGAAGCGCTTGTCGCCGTTACCCCGTTGACGCCACCAGTATCTGCTTCCACCTTCGGCGCCGGCGCCGTCATGAATCGCCCTTCTGGGACGACGGATTCGTCTTTTTCGTTTACCGCTGCCATTTTAGCGCTGTTGATCGCCGCAAGGCGATAGTGATAAAGCGTATCCGGTTGCAGGCCACTTGCTTCGAGCACCGTGCCAATAGCACCGTACTGTGCCGATTCATGAGACAACGTGCTTTCTGGATAGGGACTCCCCGAGCAAGCTTCCCTTTCCACACAAGGCCCGTATTCGAAATGGTAGCTTGTTGCCGTGTTCTCGGGGTTTATTTCACTGAACATCGCCGCCGTAAATGGCCCCTCCGCAACGACGCTCGGCTCGCCGACAATCTTTGGCGGCGCGATTGGGGTTCGTGACAAGACAGCTTCGCTTGTCAACTTTTCAGGAGCTTTGACAGGCAAATCTTCACCAACAAGCCTGAAGCAAAGAGCTTCATTGGGCTTTTGGCTGATAACCATTGTATTGACCGCTGCCGGCGTTTCGCCAGGTCCCAAAGACTGCTTCATGCTTTCGTGTCCAAATAGGCACGTGGCTCCCCATTCAAACCAAACTTCCGTATCAGCCACTCCCTCCGCATTAACTGTGCCGTCAAGGGTGCACGTAAATGTATCAGAGCTTTCCATCGCATTACCAGGTGCACAAACCGGCACGCCAGCGACAAATTCACCCACCGGCACGGGTTCATACCTGAGCATTTCGTCGCTTTCCGTGACGGCAAACAGTTCATTGCTCGTGTCAAAAGCCACACCCAGAGCATTCCGTTCTCCGGCAATGGTAAATTCGGTGATCAAGTGTCCCGTCTGTGCATCAAGCAGCGACCCAAAGATCTCTACCGTGCGGCCGCCTTCAAAGTCTTCGAGTTTTTCGCGCTCCGCAACCGCTAGGTCTCCATTTTCGCCCACTGCAAGCGCGCTGATATAGATATTAGTACTCACGAATTGTCCGGTATTCTCCACTCTAGGAGCCAACGTAATCGGGAATGATGTTGCTTCCGTACCATCAGGTCTGACCTTGTAGATCATGTCCGGTAGGCCATCTGATTCGTACGTGAACAATATATCCCCGCTTTCCTGCACTGTTAGCTCAGTAACCCTACTGCCCTGTTCGCTTGAGATCCTGGTCAAGTCAATATGCCCGCCAACTATCGGTTCGCCATCAGTTTTGCCCTTTGTGGCAAACTCATCGATTCGATGTTCGTCTCCAATGTAAAGAAGTTCTTCCGGTCCACCGAGCGTGAGACTTATTTGATCGCCAATAAATGGCTCACCATCGCCGTTAGGTTCGCTGGCCGTCCGGATCTTAGGGCTAGAGCAAATCCCGCCCACTTCTATTTCTTCCTCTGTGCAGACGTTTCTCTTGCTCGTCGCATTTACTTCTTTAGCGTTAACGTCTTCACCGATCTCTAGCACAAACCTGCCTTCTGCCGTGAACTCCTGAACCCTGGCTGCACTACCGTTATCAGATATCGTTTCTGCTACATAGACGTTGCCAGTTTGGCGATTTATCGCAATGCCTAAAAGGGCATTCAATTGCCCAGGCGCTCCCCCCGCAAGACCACTCTGACATTCATCTCCAGTTTTGACCGGACATACGTTTTCGCTTGCGGCTTCGTGATTAGCATGCGCTGTCTTGTTAACGTCATGGCCAAACATGCGTATGAACGTACCGTTGGCTTCAAACTCCTGGACCCGATGATTGAGCGAATCGGCCACGTAGACATTAGTGTTGTACGTCGCTACTGCTTCCGGAAATTCGAAACCTCCTGGCTGCTCGCTCGGTTCCGCACTTTTGCAGTTTGCATTCGGCGGCACCGTGCAAATATTGGCACCGGTCCCGACGTCCACTTTGGCACCCACATGCGTTTTCAAAACCTCCTTGACTGGTCCTTCAGTCGCGAACGCGCTGCTGATGGCTGACTGCGATGCTGCCGCCATAATTGCTACTACCAAGAGGAGAACCCTCTTCTCGTGAAGCTCACACTTCATTTCGTGGCCCTCCGGTCGCGTGATTGCTTTCGGGCACGGCTAGCCCTCGCCAACTTGGCTTTTCTTGTCGTGCAGCCCGTCACGGCAATCTTGGTCTTTTGGCGCATCACCGCACCGTTTTGCGCTACAAACTCGGTCGGCATCACCAACTGCGCCTTCTCCTGGCACAATTTACCGGTCGCTGCGAGAGCCGAGTATTCGCCCTCTGGAAGGTATAGCTCGAAGGTATTGACCGGCACATCAGGAACACTCCTAAATGTACTACTAGTTATTCCTGCCTTGTTGATGAACGTCGTGCCCGTTAGATCTACTCTCACGTTGTCGCCCTGCAAGACGACTATGAGCGACGGAAAGGCTTCGCCGCCGTGCGACACGAAATAGACGGGACCACTCAGCGGAACGGGAAGCACCGGAGTCGTGGACTTGACCGTTCCAACGATCGACGCAGCAGGGCAGGCGGCAGGGTTGCTGGCGAAGGTAGCTGCTCTGCATGCCTTTTGGAGTGTCGTCAGCCGCGACGGAAGATTTCTAGGCAGATCAACCTTGACACGTGCGACGTTTGAGTCACTGCCAATCGCGTTATGCGGATAAGATAGTCGGACGTCAAGGCTTGCTCCTAGCTTCCTGCTGGTGTGTCCGCTAGTCAACGCGGTGAACTGAGGCTTGAACGCCAAGCTCTTGCATCCTCCGACAGCAAATGGGCTAGTCACAATTGCCTTGCCGTCTTGAGATCCCGATATCGTTGCAGAAACTTGGAGCGGACCGCAGTTCGTCGGATTGAACATGAAATTCGGCCGATCGATATTGGTTGTGACGCGCTGCAAGCGAAGTGGCACGCCGAAAATGTCTTGAGGCACCGCGTATGGTCCCGATTCGTCTGTCGTAATAGTCAATGTTGAGTTTTCCGGATTCACGCGAATCGTCGCTCTCACAACCACCAGTCCCAGATTGAAGGGACCAGCCACTGCATGCGTAACTATGCTCAATCCAAACGGAGCTCCACGATAGGGACCGGTCAAGTACACCTCCCCTTCGATTTCGAACGGGTGTGCACCCGCCCCGGAAGCCACTCGGGTGGTACCGATCTTCGCGGCTTCCGGACAATCGCCCGCATCGGCCGCCGGTTCCTCACACAATGGAACGCTCGAAAGCATTCCCAACAGGCCGGGGGGAGTGTGCACCTGGATGCCCTTCACGTATTGTTCGCGGTCTTTGCGAGACAGGTCAAGCGTGAACGGGCTGAGCTGGCCCGCCTGCGACGTCACAGTACCTGCTACGAACCCGGGAGCAAACGCCGTCGGGACGGTGCAACCAAGCACAATAAACGGTGGCGAGGACGGAGTAGCGTCCGCAGTGCCGGCCACTTGGTTACCTTGTGGCGTGGTTCCTGGGGCGCTCCAGGGAGTAAAATCTGCCGATGCGCTCGCCGCCCCGCACACCGCGGGGTTTGCGAGCGATGCACGCGGACCTCCGGCTAGTTCGATCTTCAGTTCGCTAAACGGAGCTTGCACGGTGTCCAAAAACTTGGTGGTCAATTGTCCTGTAGCTGGATTCGCCTCTACGTAGCCGGGCACCTTGAAGTGCACACCTGTGTTTTCCAGTTCTCCACTGCCGCCCAGTTCCAAGTAAAGCTTGTAGAGATTGCCGTCCAACGCGTCCTTTTCGGTGCATGGCTCCTGTCCGACGCCGCCGCATCCCGGCTTAGCCAGATACACGTGACCCTTGACCGGCACGGGTAGGAACGGTGTAATCGCTTCAGCGGTACCAACCGTTGAGGCGGAAGGGCAATGTCCCGCCGCCAAGCGCAGTTCGCCGTTTGATCCGGTCACTTCCGATTCGGGGCCCGTGATGTCGATGCCATGCGGTCCGTGTTCTTCGCATGCTGCTATTCCATCGACGGCGCCAGGCGAAATCGACATTCCCTCCGGCAACGTCACAGCAGAATCGCGCAATTGTGGCGTTGCGTTTGTACCTGGCTCTTCATTCAACGGCACCTTCAATTTCACGGTCAGCCCTACTGGCTCGTCGGCAAGCAGCGTGTCCGGCTTGATTTCCAGCGACGGTTCAAATTTGAGTAGATTACATCCGGTAGCGGAAGCGAATTCGACCGGAAGGGCTCCGGTGTACCCGATATATTCCTGATTTAGACCCACGGTCCCTGGATTCTCCCACGAATCAGCACGCAGAGTTGCAAACTCTGGCCCAGCGGCGCAGTCGGTCATCCACGTCAAGAAGGGGACCGGTTCCACGCCCGAGGCCTCGCCACCTTCGTTCGGCCCACCTTTCGGTTCAGGACAGAGCGGATACGCGGCGGTCAACTTTGCACAGAACAGCCCGCGCATCGGATTGTGACTCGGATCGGCTGGCACACCCCAAAACGTCTGTTCGATTTCGATCGGCTCGCCGGTCGGAATATTGTTAGCGCTGACCGCAAACCCGTAACACCCGCGAGACGGTTCCAAAAGAGTTCCGCAGGTCCCGTTGGCGGTGCGAACCAAACGGCCCGTCTCCAAAAACGGTATTTTCTGGGTGTTCTCGAGCGCGAACTCCGCCGACTGGCCGGCTTCTGGGACAACATTTACAATCGGTCCAAGAATTTCTTTGACTCCACCAAACCAACGGACTCTCGCGACCCCCACCTGAGTGTCCGCCGGACACATCTTTCGTTCCCCGCCCAACAGCAGTGTCAACGAGCACCGCGGGACGGCCATCGGGTCGCCGAGCAGTCCGGGCGGCAAGTCCACAACAACATCCTTAGGGTCAGCCGTCGGCACTTCGTACTTTTCTTTCCCGATGCCTTCCACTTGTTCGCCGTCGAATGCGAGCACCGTAGTAAGGTCGAGAGGATGCCCTCCCGCTTGGGTAAATGCATACGGCACGTTTTCATAGATGCGAGCGCCGGCTTCGCTTCGTTCGACGGTGTGCGTCGTTTGAATAGTGAACTTTGAAACTCCGAAAGGCTTCCTTTCCTTTTCAGCGTGCGCCGCACTAACAAAACAGCCGGTGGATACTATTGCACACAGGATCGTCAAGTGGCCGATTGTCTTACCGATCATTAGATGACCCCCCTAGATCAGCGCGGGTGCCGCTGCCTCCTAGCGCCTTGCGTTTGATTTTGCCGACCGTTCCCGTTCGTTTGGCCTTGTATTTTCGCGAGCGCTTGTTTCTCTTGACTTTGCTCTTGACGGCTCGCCTCCTCCTTTTTTTCTTTGTCGCGACTTTAGGCTGAGGCTCGGCAAAATTGCCCCCGGCGATCTGGACCACGCTGCCCGGCACCAAAAGTGGCGCCGGAGAACTCAAAAACCCCTTGCAGGCTTCCCCTGAGCATTCTTCTTCGCCTACGGGCGGCGGCAGCAAGTCGCTTCCAATTCTTGCATCGTAGATATCAGCCTGGCCGTCACTGTCCTGAGGCAACAATCCTTGCAAGGTGACAAAGAACACGTCGTAGCCGGAGCCACTCAGGACCGCGTCTTCCTCGGGCTCAGGTGCACTACCTGTCGAAATCAGCGCCACGCTTCCTGCGCCATTTTCGGTTTCACGCCATTCGTATACGTTCTCGAGTCCGTTTGACGCATTCGGAGACAGTGGCTCTGGGCTCTCAAATATAATTGGAGATCCACTTTCGGCGATCGAGCGGGTCTCAAGCCCATGTTGGGCATGCTCTGATAACGGATTCAAATGTGACAACGTGAGCTTTGCGTCGCATATATTGACAGAGGCTCCATCGTCGCAGTTGCCGTTGGCGTCGTTCCCTGCTTCTCCGATGGAGACGCGAGCGAGCGTCCCCGTCGAAGCGTCATACCGGTACACGTCCTTCGCGTCGTCTGTGTCGGCGCCCGCTCCACGCGTGACGAGTCTGATCGAATGACGTAAACACCAAGAACCGGGACTGGTCTACTGCCGGTCCCGTTATCTGTGCTTCATGCTCGGTGCGCCCAACCAGCCACAAATTGGCGTCGTTGCGTTCTTTTCCCGAGCCTTCCGATTCAAGATCGGCCGCGCAATGGGAACTTTCGATCACGCCCGACACGCCTGGACCGGAGCAAAGGTCCGCCACAAACGTCACTTTACTTGTGAGACTGTCAAACACATAGAGGTTATCGGCGTTGTTCGTGGGCGCTCGGCCTTCCGAGTTGACGCCTTCCGTGAGTACGCCGCGGGCCACAAAATAGACTCTCGATCCGTCGGCTGCTATCTTCACCACGCCTTGCACTTCTGACGCTTGGCCGGAGACGGTGTGCGATACGTCCACCAGCGAGACTAGATCTCGCTGCGCCGCTTCGCATTGCTGACCATTTGGACAGCCTATCGTTGCCATATAAAGATCGTTACCCGTGTCTTTGTCTTCTTCTACCAGTCGTGAGGATGTCGTGAAGAAGACCTTTGAGCCATCTTCTGATGCCCCCCAAAACAATGACGGTGATCTTGTGGACGCGTGTTCGCAGGGGACTTCAGTGCATTTCGAAGGAAAAGTCCTGGAGATTTCTACAGTTCTGGCGCCGCCCAATCGCACAAATAGCTGCGACGGATCAGACGCTGTGGGAGCCACGGAGAGACCGCAACTTGGAGATGATGCGTGTGGTTCTACGAAAGCCGTGAAAAATATCTCCGATCCGTCAGCCGACATCGCGTTGAACGTACTTTCGTGCGAGCCGTCTCCGAAGCCGCCAAACCATTCCGTGCAACGTGGATTGATTACTTTACGCTGGTTATCTAGACCGACGAGCCGCAGCTTTGGCTGACCTTCGCAGCCCGAGGCCAAATCGTACAATTCCGCTTTGGTTCCAACAGCTTCTGGAAGCAGTGGCTGTTGATCGAATTGCGGATTGAACGCTATGTGGCAAAAATGTTCGCTTGACCCTTCATATCCAACGTTAAAGGGCCCTTTGGACAACAGTTCGACCGGTCCTACACGGAACCAATTGTCCTTTACGTCGGCGGTGTTGGTGTTGTGAATAAGGAACTCGCGTTCTGGCGATTCATATTCGGCTTGCCCTGCGTTTGCGCCAGAGGTGTTGACAGCTAGCACTTCTTCCAGTGTGGGCGAGAAATCAGCCACGCTCTCATATTCCGCGGCCGACGGCGCAACAGGTGAGGGCGGCTCGACGGGCACAGTGGACCATCCGGACCCACCGCGCCTGGCCAAGTACATGTTGAACGCTTTGGCCGTCGGCTCGCCTTCAAAGGAGCCCTGCGAAACAAAGCCGACACTCTGCCCATTGGCCGCGACGGCTTCGATCGCACCGCCATACACACCATACCCAGCCTTATACGACGGAGTCACAAGCTCGTATGCCCGCTCGGGCGACAAAGCAAACGCCGACGAGAAGTCCTTTCCACCTACGGCACCCGCTACCAAGCACACCAGCATGCAGCGGAACACTGTCGATTTTACACCCACGCCAAGCCCCCGTTCAAAGCACTGCACCTTATATGCGCCCTACCAGCTTGTTACCCAATGACCGTATGTGGTTGGGGGAGCGTCTAAATGCCCCCCCAACCAAACTCATTGCGTCTCTTCTACATTACTTACTATTCTGACGATACCGCCAACGTTTCACCGCTGACGAGTTCCGTTAAGCCAGATCCCGTTTGGAATCCCTTTTGTGCTTCACCTTTACACGTCGCCTCTAATTTTTCTGCTTCCAGGTCTGCAATACTGAAAGTGCCTATCACATCGGTCGCGCCGTTTTCGAGTATGGCACTTGTTTCACCCGTACATTCTTCATCGATTTCGATGCCCAGCACTAAACATAACACGGTGAACCCGGGCTGAAGACCATTTTCTTTGTAGAATAAGTCTAAGTAAGTACCGCTTTCCATTAAATACATGATGGTTAACCACGGCAGGTTCACGGGCCATACTTCGACATCGCTAGTTTTTTCGCAGGTAGAAATGGATTCACATATTACGGCTAAGCCGGTTAATTTTTCGCCGACCAGTTCGCCGGCTAAGTTTAAAACGCTTTCTACGGTATCTAACCCATTAGCTAGCAGTAACCCGTCGAAGAAGCCACTGCACCTCACTTCGGCCAACCCTAAATGGCCAAGGGTAAGTGATTCTCCAGTTAACGCTTCAACACTAGCCCCTTCGGCGATACCCACGCCTTTCACTAACCATTCGGCTAATAACGTCACTTCAGCTGACGCCGACCCAGCAGCGGCCGCGCTAAACGCGAGCACCGCCACGAGCGCCATCAAGACAACATGGACCTTCTTCATGATTAGATCTACCTTTCCCCCAGCCAAGACCAACGCGCCTCGGCCGAGGTTGCGCTTGGCCGCGCGGAACACTCGTCCAAGGTCAGAGAGTGCCGCCACCGGCCCTGATAGTGCGACGAAACAGTCGGCCAGAGAATCGGTTAGACCTAGATCCTTCCATGGGCTTGCCGACTATCTTGCAGACATCGCCCGCAAAAATACAGGCGTGTTTCTCACTCCCGAGCGCATCTCCCGGCTCTGCCTGGCCCCAATCACAGAGATCGGCAACCGGCAAGATCCTAAACATCCGCCTACGACCACTATGGCACAAAGTCTTCAATGCGTCAAGAGTAAAGTCAGGGGATGTCTTTGGTCGTGTTGCCCGTCTTTGACGGCTAGTTCACGGGAGTTCGGCGTCCAGCAACGCGCTGATCCTCCAGATTCGGCCTTCGCGCTCCAGCCGTAGCTGACGCGCTGACAGGCTCGTGAAGCCGAGTATCGCGATCCCCGCTTCGCCGTCCAGACGCACGCCTGTGACCTCGAGCTGCGCCGCCTCCGCGGCGATCTGGCGGTGATAGTGCTCAAAGACCTTGGAAAGCACCGTGGCGCAGCTCGAGCCGCGAGCGTAGCGCGGTCCGCCAGTCCTGCCAAGGTCTTCGGCGACCGAGCGAGCGATGCTGGGAACTATCATCGAGCATGCCGTCGCTCCGTCCCCTTGCGAGGCAACCGCGAAGTAGCGCTTTACCAAGGTCGCGACCCTCGTTAGCTGAGCCCCGTCCACCGCGTGGCCGAAGGCGCGCACACTCCTGTCGTCGCTGTCGTAATGGCTTTTGCCGGCGCTGTCGGAGTCGTTGTCCCTGTCCTTGGGCAGCCTGCTGTCGTCGTTGTCGCCATCGTTGTACTGGCCGTTGTAGTCGTCATCCGGGTCGTAATCCGCGATGACTCCGCGTTCCGTTCTGGACGGCTTCGACGAAGCCGTCGTTGTGGCGCCAGTCGCGATCGGCCCAGTTGATCTTCTGTCTTCGCCGGCGGCGCACGCCTGGGCGTAGCCAAACGACAAAGAGATTGCCAGCAGGGCAAGGACGTTCCGGCCGTTGAAGTCCCTCATTGGCGTCTCCCAATTGCAACGCATCAGACTGTTTCTGACTTTGACATTGACGACACGCGACGTCGGCACTACGATTTGAGCGTACTCGCAAATGCGAATACTTGCTACGGTTCGGTCTTACGGTAGCTATGTCGAGGCTGGGAGAGGCGCTGGATGAAGTCATTGCTTGCGTTGACGGGGCTTGGGCTGCTCTGTAGTGGCGTCGCGGCTTGCGGCGCTGGCAAGGGCGTGAGTTCGAGCGTGTCCAGCGCGACACAGGCCAAAGACGTCGCCGTTTCGACGGTGCCGGCTAACGTGCCGCCGGCGCCGGCCGAGACCAGAGCCGACAAAGACAACGACAACGACATCGGCGCTCCTTACGATGACACAAGCAACAGCAACACTCTGAACTTCGGCCGTGCTGCTGATGCCACAGACACCCGGGCGATCACGGCGTTGATCAAGAGCTACTACGAGACGGCCTACGCGGAGAATGGCGCTAAGGCGTGTCGTATGCTCTATTCCACGCTCGAAGAAGCTGTGCCTGAAGACTACGGACAGTCCCCGCCTGGTCAGCCTTTCATGCGTGGCACCAGCTGCGCCGCTGTGCTGACGCTGCTGTTCAAGCACGATCACCTGCAGCTGGCGGCCGAGCTGCCAAAGCTCCGCGTCGCCCGCGTGCGACTGATGGAACATCACGGGATAGCAATCCTCCACTTCGGCGCATTGCCCGAACGCCAGATCCCCGTATCCCGTGAAGGGCAGGTCTGGAAGGTCGGAGGACTGCTCGACGGCGAAGTGCCGTGAGATGAAGCCACTGCTTGCAGTGCTCGCAAGTGTTTTGCTCGGATTCGCTATCAACGCGTGCGGAAGTTCGACCGCGTCTCGCTCCTTAAGCGCGACGACGGCTAGCCTTAAGCAGGACCGAGACGATGACGGCGACAACAACGACGACGACAGCAAGGTCATCTACTACGGTCATGCCCCAAACCTCGAGGAACGGCGATCGATAGTCGCGCTTGTGAGGGCCTATTATGAGTCACAAGCGTCCGAAGACGGAGCCGCGGCGTGCCGGCTTTTGATGCCATTTGTCGCCGAATCGGTCGCCGAACACATCGGCCACAGCCCTGGTCTGCGGGGCCAGGCCTGTTCTACGGTCATGTCAAAGCTGTTTAGGTTAAACCACGCTCTACTCAGCGGTGAGAATGCCTCGTTGGAGTTCTATTCGGTTCGAGTCAACGGTGGCAAGGCGTTAACGGTGCTCAGCTTCGCCAACTTACCCGAAGTGCGCCAGTTGAGCGAGCGCCGCGACAGCAGCGGAAACTGGAAGGTCTTGAGCCTGCGGGACGGCATCTTGGAATAAATAAGGGTTGCCGTCCAACCCGCGCGTCGTGCTTGCGGTCTAACTCTCGAAACTCAAGCGGGCAGCGGCTCATCGCCACCCGCGGCCGCATCCGCCATCAACAAAATCGCCCCACCCCCCTGCCCCCCGGGCCCAGGCACCACCAGCGGCAGCACCCGCACCCGACAAGTAAACGCCCGCCCGCGCCGGTTCACCGCCTTCACCTCCACGCTGGCCCCCACCCCGCCCGGGTGGATCGCCCCACGCAGCGCCTCCTCCAACCCCGCCGTCGGCAACCCGATATCGAGCTCAGCCAAGCCCCGCCCGATCGCCTCCTCGGGGCGCACCCCCCAAAGCTCGGTGGCGTCCTCGTTCCACAACTGCACGTAGCGCTCCTCGTCGAGCACGATCACCCCGACGCCGAGGCTCGTGAGGATCCCCTCCAGGAACAGGTTGGCCTTGTCCAAGTCCCCCGCGCGCTCGCTCCCCTCGCGGTTGAGCGACTCGAGCTCGTCGTTGGTGGACTGGAGCTCCTCGTTCATCGTCTCCAGCTCCTCGTTGGCCGATTGGAGCTCCTCGTTGGTCGTCTCCAGCTCCTCGTTGGTGGATTGGAGCTCCTCGTTGGTCGTCTCGAGCTCCTCGACTGTCGATTGGAGCTCCTCGTGGGCGCCCTCCAGCTCGCGCTTGCGCGCCTCGTGCGCGTCGGCCAGGCGCGCGAGGGCGGTGACGTCCTTGAAGGAGATCGCGACCCCGAGCGGGGTGTCCTCGGCGCCGTGGACGATGTGGACCTCGATCTCGAGCACGCGCTCGTCGCCCTCGCCTACAGCCCAGGGGACGCGGCTGAGCGTGACCGGTTCGCCGGTCTCATACGCGCGCTCGATCGCCGAGCGCAGGTTGACGGGGCGGTAGGAGATCGCGAGGTCCTGGAAGGGGCGGCCGATGTCGGCGTGCCCGCAGGCGAACATCTCACGCGCGCGCTGATTGATTTCGGCGGTCGTGCCGTCGCGGCTGACGAGGATCTGGGCGGTCGGCGCGAGCGCGATGGCGCCGGAGCGAAGCTCGGCGTGGCTCGCCGGCTCGGCGCCGTCGAGCGCGGGGTGCGGGAGGATGCCGCCGGGAAAACCGATCCGCTCGCGACCGGGGGCGGCGGGGATCTTTTGGAAGACGCGCCACTTGAGGCTGTGCGCGCGGAACAGCTCGCTATGGGCGATCAGGATCTCAGAGCGCCCCAGGAACAGGAAGCCGCGCTCGGTGAGCGCGAAGTTGAAGCGGCGCAAGACGCGCGACTGGGCTTCGGCGGTGAAATACATGAGCGTGTTGCGGCACAGGAGCAGGTCCACGCGCGAGATCGGAGCGTCCTGGAGCAGGTCGTTGCGCCCGAAGATGACCGAGCGGCGCAGGTCGGCCCTGAACGTGTAGTCCTGGGCGCCGGCGTCGAAGTAGCGCGCGAGCAGCTCCGACGGGACGCCCTTGACGGCGTGGGAGCTGTAGGTGGCGTGGCGCGCGTGCGCCAGCGCGCCCTCGTCGGCGTCGGTGGCGTAGATCTTGGCGCGCTCGCGAAACGCGGCTTCGCCCATCGTCTCGGCGAGGATCATCGCGATCGTGTAGGCCTCCTCGCCTGTGGCGCAGCCGGCGCACCACACGCGCACGGGGCCCTCGCCTTCGCGCACGAGCGGGCCGACGACCTCGTGCTCGAGGTATGACCAGGCGGCGCGGTCGCGGAAGAAGGATGTGACGTTGATCAGGACGGTGTCGAAGAGCTCAGAGAACTCGTCGGGATTTGTCTCCAAATAGTCTTGATAGTTGTTCGTACCCTCGACTTCGACTTCGGCCATGCGCTTTTGCAGGCGCCGACGCAGGGACGTGCGCTTGTAACCGCTGAAGTCGAACCCGCGCGCCTCGTGGATGAACTCGAGCAGGCGCGCCAGGTCGCGATCCTCCAGCTCTGTTTCGCGCTCGGCGGAGGCCATCAGTTGCGCTCCGGCGAGCCATACGCGGGCAGCGGCATTGTGGTCCACTCGGCGAGCACGGCGCCCATCAGCCGGACCGGGGCGACGCGGTCGACCTCGCACGCGGCCATTGCGGCTCGCGGCATCGCGTCGAACAGGGCCTCTTCCGGATCCTGGACCATCGTCAGACCGCCGCCGAGGCGTACCGCGCGCATGCCCTCGGCGCCGTCGTGGAGCAGGCCCGACAGCACTATGCCGATCACGCGCGGCCCGTAGGACTCGGCGGCGCTGGAGAACAGGCGGTCGATCCCGGGCCGGTGGCCGCGTTCGCGGGGCTCGCGGCCTAGGCGGATCGCGCCGGGGCAGACGAGCACGTGTTGGTCGGCCGGCGCTACGTATATGTGCCCTTGGACGATCGGCTCGCCGTCGGCGGCGGCGCCTGCGGGCAGGGCGCCGGCGCGGGCGAGGATCTCGGGCAGCATCGAGCGCCCGCCGGCGAGGAGGTGCATGACGACGAACACCGACGCCGCCAGGTCTGCGGGCAAGCCGGCGGCGAAGGCCGAGAGCGCCTGGACCCCGCCGGCGGAGGCGCCGACGACGACGATGTCGCGGTGGCGCGCCTCGCCCTCCTGCTCCTCGCGTTGCGAGGCGTGATCGTCGTCGGGGTTGCGCATGTTGGGAGCTTACTCGCGATAGGGGCCGATTCCACGGGCGCGACGCGCGCCACGGGAACGAATCATTACGGAAAAACCCGCAGACTTGCAAACCGCCCGATATCGGATACGATACCGCTATGTCGGCGACCACGACCGGGACCATGCACCAGACGACGGTGCGCTTCGGGCGAGACCTTTGGTCGGTGCTGGAGCGCGAAGCGGAGCGGTTGGGCGTGAGCGCGGCGCAGTACATCCGCGAGGCCACGCTCGCGCGCTTGGTGCACGCGGGCGCGGTGGAGCACCAGGCGGGCGCGGCACGCGCGGCGTTCGCTTGGGCGGGCGAGACGCCGCTGGCCGAGCGCGTGGAGGGCGAGCTGGAGAGCTCGGCGGCGCTGCACGCCCAGACGGCGTTGACGCGCGCCAAGGCGCAGCGCTTGCGCGCGGAAGCGAAGGCGATCCGGGAAGGGAACAGGGTGGGAGCGAGATGAGCATTGAGGCTTGGACGGCAGCAAGCGACGAGGCCGCACGCGAGAACGGCGCCGCGGCGCGCACGGGCGCCGGCGGGCGCGCGGGCTCAACCGCGGACCGCGGCCAGGGAGGCGCCGCGTCGGCCACCGCGACAACCGAGCGCGTTGACGACGGCTACCACCCCCACGTCCGCAACGGCCCGGCGCTCGCCTCGATCTCGCGCCGCGTGGTGGCGCTGCTGAAGGAGTACGCCGGCAAGGGCCCGGTCAAGGCGCGCACCTACTACTGGGGCGACCTGCTCGTGGTGATGCTGAGCGGCGGCTACACGACGCTCGAGCAGACCCTGCTCGGCGACGGCTTGAGCCGCCCGGTCATCGACCAGCGCGCCCACTTCCACGAAGCGATGAAGGGCCGCTTCGTGGAGATCGTCGAGCAGGAGCTCGACCGCGACGTCGTCGCCTGTATGGACGCAAGCCACCACGAGCCGGACTTCAACGCGAAGGTCTTCGTGCTCGCGCCGGCGGGAACATCGCTGGACGCACCCCCAGCCGCGTAGCCGCGCCCACGCGCCCTCATAATCCATTCTTCGGGACTCGCCGCACCTTCGGGTTTACCGAAGCCCGCCCCGTGGTATAGCGCAAGTGGGGGCACAGGCGCATAGCGCGGTCGCCCCTCTCCGAAGGTGGGAGACCGGCGCGGGGACCTGACCTGAGCTTCGTCGCCGGGCTCCCACCGCTCCGCTGCGCCCCCTACCGCCGACGCGTCCTGTTCTGTAGAATCGATCGAGACAGAGCAGGACTTAAACCAAACACTCGGAGGGAGAAATGTTACGCGTACAGTTCGCGACGCTGGCGACGGCGATCGCGGCAACCGCGCTGCTTGCTGCGGGTTGCGGCGGATCGTCGAAAACGGAAACCACGACCAGCGCGGCGGCTCCGACCGCCACAGCAACGACTACGACCAACACGGCCAGCACGACGCCGGCGTCGGCGACGAGCACGACGATCGCGGTAGCGAGCGGTAGGCCGCTTTCGCATTCCGCTTGGATCGCCAAGGGAGACTCGATCTGCACGCGCGCCAACACGAAGTTGAGCTCGACCACGGTCAAGGGCACCGCGGACTTCGCTCGCCTGCTGCCGCAGGCCGCGATCTACGAGCGGACCGAGGCTGCGGAATTGAGCAAGCTCGTGCCGCCGAAGGCGATGGCCGCCGATTGGGCGTTGATCGTCAACGGCCTTCAAAAATTCAGCGAACTGTCGGCGCGTGCCGGACAATACGCCAAGGTCAACAACATAACCGAAGGGCAACCGGTCTTCACCGCCGCCACCAAAGTCCAGCAGGAATTCACCGCGGTCGCCAAGCGCGACGGCTTCGGCGAATGCTCGAACCCGTGAAGCCTCGCGTACTCTCCCGGCTTGGGCCCGGGAGAGTACGCACTCCGCGAACTCTCAGACCCGGGGCGCTGCTCCGCCCGAGCGCGTCGCGTCAGCCGAGCGACACCGTGATTAACGCTTCGTCCGGAGGTGATCGGCAAGGATTCGTCAGGCTCGTAGATCCCTGACGGCCTACCACTCAGCGAGCAGATCTCCCGAGGCGTCGCCACCGATTCGATGAGCATCTCCGCATCGCCCGTAATGGGATCGTTCAGAAGCTGTATTTCGGCGCTCGAGGCCGTGCACGCGTCCTGTACCGCCAGCCCTAGCACTAAGCAGACGAAGCCGTAGCCGACCCTCACGGCGGCTAGCGACAGGCCCAGCACCCCGCTCTCGGTGGAGTGCAGAGCCATCATCCACGGAAGCCCGACAGGCCAGGCTTCGATCGGCGAGGAGCGTGTCGAACCGGCACACGTCCGCACCGATTCGCAGGGCATACCGTACGGACCCGAGACGGTCGGCCTCACCCCGCCCGTGTGAGCCCGAAAGCCGTCGATCTCACCGCCGGAGCCCGGACCGACGAGTACCGCGAGCCTCAAATCGCATAACACGGCAAGCGGACCGGCGACGCTGCTTGGGTCTTCGATTAACACCATCCCCGCCACGCTTCCGTAAAGCCGTTCTCGCACGGGCGCACCGTTCGCTAACCACACGCCGGGCACCGCGCGTTCCGCTGACGCGCCGGTCGCCATCGCTGCCTGACCGGTCGCCGCGACCAACGACAAGATCATCAAGCAAGCCTTGACCCCAACGCCCTTGTGGCGTGTTGGTGGGGTCATTATGATTGGGAGTGTTTGGCGGGGGGTGTGTGTGCCCCCCGCCTTTTTGTGTTGGGTGTTGGGTGTGTTTTTAGCCGGTGACTGCCCAGGTTCCTAGGGCTAGTTGTCCTTCTGCTTTGAGACCTTCCATCTCGAGTACCGCGCCTGTGGTTCCTGCGCCTGCTGCTGGTGGACGGTTGTTGAGGTTCGCTATTTCGATTTTTTCAGTGACTGCGGACTGGCCTATGAAGACGCATAGCTGTCCGGTTGCTGCGCCTGGTTTCATGTAGGTGCCTTTGCATTCACCTTTTTCGATGGTTTTGCTTTCTTTGATTTCGCCTTCGCCTTCGAAGACACCGATCACGTGAGCCTTTGATCCTTCGATGGGTGCTGCTAGCGGGATGGGAAACGAGATCGGAATTTGTGTTTCTGCGTTGTTGATGTCCTGGCCCCAGGTGCCCGTCTCTGTCGAGCCGACGGGCAACGTACCGCCGTCGGTCCATGGGGATCCTTCTTTGCCGTTGCAGGCGTAGGTGGTGGCGTTGGCCGCTACGAGCTTTGTTCCGCCTTCGGCGCAGTGCGCGCCTTTAGGCTCGATGCTGCTGGTCACGCTCACCCCGTCGCTGCCGTTGTTGCCCGCCGGTCCTGTGCCTCCCGTGGCTCCCGTCGGTCCCGTCGGTCCTGTGGGTCCTGCGGGGCCCGCGGGCCCCGTGAGTCCTGCTGGTCCCTGGGGTCCGCGCGGTCCTGCGGGTCCACGTGTGCTTTTGCTCTTGCTCTTTGCTTTGCTCTTTTTCGCCGTCGCTATGACTGCGCTCTTCGTGGCAGGTTTGTTCGATTGTCCGCTGATGGCGTATGCGCCCCCGCTCATCGCGAATACGAGCGCGGCGACCGCGAGAACGGTTGACGCGTTCACGTGTTTACGTACTTTTGAGAACATTCCCTTTACCCTCTCCTTACCCAGTAGTCTCTATTTTTTGGTTTTCTTCTGGTTGGTGTGGCGTGTGGTGCAACCGGTAACGCTGATTTGTGTGACGTGTTTGATCGTGAGACCGTTCTGCGCGACGAACATTGTCGGCATCGGCAACGCCGCGCGTTCTTCGCGCACCCTGCGGGTGACGGTCTCCTTGCGGCCTTTGATCTCGATCTTGACCTTGCGCTCCACAACTATCGTTTTCTTTTGAGCGCAGAGGTTCCCGTTGGCCGCCAACGCGGAATAGGGTCCTTGTGGGAGCGTGAGTTCGAACGTTCCCACGGGTGCGTCCGGTACGGTACGGAACGTCGAGCTTGGTGATCCCGGCTTTGTTGATGAACGTTTCGCCGTGTAGTTCCAATGTGACGCCGTAGCCTTGTAGGACGACGACGAGTTCGGGGAACTTCGCGCCGCCATGACTGACGAAATACGCTGGTCCTCGCAACGGGACCGGCAACAGCGGTGTCGTCGCGACAGCGGACCCGACACGCGACTGTGCAGAGCACGCGGCGTGGTCCGCTTCGAAGGTGCTGTCAGGACACGCCTTCTGAAGCGTCGTCAGTCGCGAGGGCAGTCGCTTCGGCAGGTCGACCTTGACCGCGCGAATGTTCGCTTGTGAGCCGAACGGTGCTTTGGGGTAAGTCAGCCTGACGTGCAGGCTCGCACCCCTCATCCTCGACGTCGAGCCTGACGTGGACACCGCGAAGCCGGGCGCGAACTTCAACGTCGCGCAATTCGTCACCTGGAAGGGCACCGCGAGCTGGGAAGCAGCACCGTTCACGCTCGCCAGCTCCCCGGTGATGCGCATCGCTTGACAGTTCGTCGGGTTGAACGTGAAGCCCGGCCGGTTGATCGTGACGTTCACGTGCTTGATTTGTAGCGGTATGCCCTTGATGAACTGTGGTATCGCGTACGGTCCTTTGCGGTCGGTGCTGACGGTCAGCGCGGCGGTGGTGTGGTCCACTTCGATCTTCGCCCTGCCGACGACCTGTCCCAGATCGAACGGGCCGGCCTTCGCTGGGTTGACGATAGACAATCCAAACGGTGCGCCCTCATACGGGCCGGTGATGTATACCCGTCCGCCGGTCACGGTGTAGGGGGTGCTGCCAAGCCCGACGCTGACGATCGTTTCCCCGATCAAACTGTTCGCCGAGCACGTACCCGCGTTCGCCTGGGCTTCCGGACACAATTCCACGCCCGTCAACAAGCCTGAAAGACCCTGCGGCATGTGCAGTTCTACCGCTTCGAGGTTCTGGTTGCCGTCTTCGCGGCTCATCGTCGTCGTAAACGGCGTGAATGCGCCCGCCTGCAGGTTCAAACTGCCTCCAGTCAAACTAGGAGCGAAGGGCAACGGATCCAAACACCGGTCTGGCGTCCGGACCCGACGTGATCTGGAATTGCGAAGCCAACTGTGCCGACGGACCACCGGACCACGGCGCGATCGACGCCGTGGTGGTGTAGAGACCACAGAACGCGGGAGTGCCCAACGGTGCCCGCGAACCGCCAAAGAATTTCAAGCTCAAATCTTCGAAAGGCAATTGCGGAGTGTCCTTGAACGTCGAGACCAACCGTCCACTGTCTTCCTGGGACTGCACTTCGCCCGCGAGCTTCACCAACACTCCAGACACAGGATCCTTAACCACGATATAGAGCGCCAGCAAACTGTTGAACGGGTTCATTCCCGGTTCACCGTTCGGCGCCGGCGTAGCCAAATACACAGCACCCTGCAAATCGTGTTCCAAAAGCGGTGTGTGGATCGAGACGGTGCCGACCTTCGCCGATTCAGGACAATCCGGTTCAGCGCCATTACTCAACGATATTTGGCTCAACGAGCACGCCGACAACCCGTCTGCGGACGCGGGATTCAACGCCAAGCCTTCCGGCAATACCACCGTGGTGTCCCTCACGCTAGCCTGCGCCAAACCACCCGGATTCAAACTCGCTTCCTGATCGACGTGAACACCGACTGTAAGCCCTGACGGCGAGCTCGCGTCCTCGCCATCAGGCGTGACGCTGAGCGACGGTTCGAAACTCAAACGATTACAACCATCCTGCGCCAACGGTTCGCCCTCTTCGTTAGCGAACGTGTAAAGCTTAGGAGGACTAAACCGGCCTAGTTTTTCCCACGATTCCCCTTCAACGCTCGTCTGCAACGCGCCTTCACACGACGTAGGCATGATCACGAAAGGTTGCGGCTTTTCCTGCACAGGACACGCGAATTCCCACGTCTTGATCGAACGCACGCTACTGCCTTCGTACTCATCCAGACACGTACCGCGCGTAGTGTCGTGACGCGGATCCGCGGGAACACCCCAAAACGTCGCCTGAGCACCAACGAACCCAATATCGTCCGGAATGTCAGGCACGCTCACCACGACACCGTACCCTTCACCCGTACGCACCGAAGTGTCCAACACCACCGGACCGACCGGTGTCGAGAAACCAAACCGTGCCGGCTCACCGACAGCCGGTTCAAGACTATACAACGGCACCGTCTGCGCGAAAGGCACAAACTTGCCGCTAAACGTATTCGTCAAGATCGGTGTCGCGACACCGATCGCTGTGTCGTCAGGACACTGTGACGTACTCGACGTTTTCACGAACACCGCCAACGGACACTTCGGCAACGGTACAGGATTACCCACTAGTCCAGGAGGCAAATCGAACCGCAATTCCTTAGCCAATTCGACCGGTTGCACTTCAGGCAACACTTCACCGTGCCCGCCACCAACCTCCACAGCCTGATTATCGAACGTCAAAGTGGACGTCAACTGGAACGGGTGCGAACCAGCCTGCGTATCAAGCCCACCACCCTCTTCTTCGGGCGTCAGTTCGTAGTTTTCAGCACCAAACCCACCCACGTCTTCCAACGACAGTCCGTCCCGACGCGACACCGACGCGGCGCCACCGCCGGACACACTCACTTCGCTCACACCACGACCAGCACCACGTTCCACTTCCACAGTGACGGCGATCATGAAGCGTTCATACGCAAGCAACGGGCCTTCATAACTACATTCGACACGCTGACCAACAATCCCACAGTGAATAATTTCATCGACACCGTTGACACCAATCGGGAAACTACCACCACCGTCACCATAAACCTCAAGCGGCTTCACACCAACAGGCAACACATCAACAATGCTCACCGGATCACCAACACCGTCAACCGCGGCGTCACCAACATTACTCACTTCCAACACCAACCGACCTTCACCACCAGCAAGACTCGGCGGCGCAGACACAGTGTTCACATGCCACCACGGCTCCCTGGCACATGCAACACCACACCACGCCAAACACAACAACACAACCACACCACCCAACACGCCAACCGGCCTCACGCGCCTCATGACCGACCCCTCCTCGCAGAAAAACGCGACCCGTGAGCACTCCGCTTCGCGTGACGCGGCTTGTAGCGACGCCGCGCAACCAATTCGCACCGTTTACGCCTCACCCCACGCTCTTTACGACACTCACGCAAAGCCCTCACCAGCTTTTGTTTGACCGTCAAAGACCGCCGTACGACAGACCTCACCGGCCCTTCGACTATGTTGCCGGCACCATCGAAAGTCGCGCTCGGCGGCGCACCAAAGATTTCTGGTTGAGGCATAGGCGCCGCTCTACAAGAATCACCCGAACTGCACGGTTCCGGCACACTCACTTCACCCACACACGGCGCCGTCACGCTACACACGTGCGCATCATACAAATCATAACCCGTATCATAATCAGCACCCGTTAGTTTCGCGGTCGTATCAAAAAAAACATCATCACCGTTTTCACTCGCATCATAAAACGCTGATTCCCTACTTGATGTACCAGACGACACCAACCCAACACAACCATCGACCGGTCGATCGACAATCGTCTTCACAAACACAAACGCCGACGACGCAACACTAGTGGAGCACCCACCAACACCATCGGGCTCAAACTCGTACACATCCTCCAACCCATTGGTGTCCTGCGGCACCAACCCAACCGGGCTATCAAAAAACAACCGGCCACTGTTAGACAAGAATCGCGGCTGATACGACGCCGAGTTACCATTCAAATTATCCCAACCAGGGACACTACCAGCCAGCCAATGATCACTACGCACGTCTTTTTGCGACGACTGCTCCTTCGTCCAAATACCCTGCCGGTCAACCAACAATTCAGCCTGTTCAGTATCAAACACGCCAGACGGCCGCGCACCAGTAGGATCACACGACACACACACCAGTCTTCCAGACCCAGCGTCGTAAAGATAAACCTCCTCATCACGCACACCACTGGCAGCATCAATGTTGTCATAGCCGGTCAACGACCGATCAGACATAAACGCCAAGAACCGACCATCAGGCGACACGCGTGAACTCACCCTCTCCAAATCGGGCGCACCAAACAACGCTGTGCCATACCAGGTAGGGTTATCCTCGCTCGAAAGAGTCGCAATAAACGATATCGACCATTTCCCGCCACTATCGCGCGCCAGATACAAGTTGTCTTCCCCAGTCACGGCACCCGACGCCAACACGCCCGTAGCGACAAAATAGGCGTACGAACCGTCTTCGCTCACATTAGACACCGATTCCTGCACACCAGCATCAGTTTCGCCCACTCCATGCGTAGCAGTAATATCGGTCAACGCGTCGGATCCGAAATTGAATACGTACAAGTCACCATTTTCCAGATAGAACACCTTGGAACCATCGCCGCTCATTGTTTGATACAAGGCGTCCGGGCCACCAACCTTCTCCGTGACTTCTTCTAACATGTCACGCACAAACAAACCACGGTAATTTTTAGCGCCTTCCGCCGTATACGGTTCGCCCCACGCCCACGCTACGAACCGTCCATCATCAGACAGCTCTCGCTGACCACCACCACGACCAAGACCATTCGCGTTAGTCATACCAGCCAACCTCACCGGTGGCACACCAGGATACGGCCCATGCGCCACACCTTCATCACCGGGCAAAACATTAATCAACGCTATTTTACCTTCATTCCACTCATACAAATTCCATTGCAACGGTGCGGACTTATCGGTCGTTTCGCCGGTCGCTTCCGGCGTCAATGCGCTCGGATCTTTGAAAACGACATGACGCAAATCAGGCGTCGCGGCCAAAAAATGCATACCCAATTCAGAATGATCGCTACCAGCACCTTCCACCGGTCCAGGAGACACATCAGCTGGCGTCGCCAACGCCGAAAAACTATCGTCATTCTGGTCACGTAGATACAGTGTCCGTTCTGTCGCTTCCGACGAGAGTAGCGGCGTACCACCACCAATCTGAGGCTCCACCAACGCTAACGACAAATTACCCGTAAACAATCTATATTCAAACTGGAACTGGCTGATTTCCTGCAACGATTCACCGTTCTTCAACAAATGACCGGGCAAAGTCAAGTCCTGCGACGACCACTTTCCCGCCTCGCGCTTCGATAGCGTCTGAGAATACGTGACGTGCCCAAGCGGATCTTCGCCTACATGCGGACCCTCTGTTACATACGCGATCGCACTGCCATCAACTGCGGCCTGCACCTGACCACCCTGCTGGAACGGTTCGATCAACGCACCTTTTTTGTTTGGCGGCGACACCAATTCCCACGCCCTACCATCAGGCAAACCACCGCTGGTACTCGCAGGCTCCGTATCGAACACACGATCAGGACTATAAAACGCTTCACCGTCCTGCACAGTCACAAAACGGTAATGATACTCACTGCCAGCCTCCAGACCTTGCAAGTGCACGGTGACGTTCTGTTCACCCGCCGCACCAGCCAACTCCACACCAGGAGCACCCAACGGCGCAAACAACCCATACGAACCATCCAACCCATATTCCACGTAATAATCGGTAGGCGCGCCGTTAGGATCAACAGGCGCATGCACACTAGCACTTTCCGAACTCACGTCCGTTGCGAACTCCGCCCCGACTATCGGTCCCGTGAAAAACGCTGCGTTATGAGTAGGGCTAGGCACATGGGCCACATTTTCGCCAACCAGCCGATAATCATACGTGGTACCAGGTTCAAGACCTTCCAGCCTAGCACTCACTGCCACAGGACTAATACCCGACCCCAGACCACTAGGCGCACACGCCACGCGATGCGAATACGTTTTCGATGCATCATATTCTAGGCTAGTCGCGTATTCAAATACACACGACGTCACGGGGCTACCTTCGGGATCAACTGTCCCGTTCAAAGTCACACCACGCGTACCCTGTCCGCTGAGCCCACTCAGACTCACGGTAGGCAAAACGATAGCTTCAAAAATTGACACATTGTCTAATGCAGAATCGCTCGCAAAGACAGTCCCTGCAAACCCCTGTGCACCACTACCATCAACCGCGATGCCCTCGCTCGCACCCAAGTAACCAGACCCAAAAGATTCGATCGGCACGCCACCGACAGTACACGCTTCGATGCTTTCCCTACTATCGAGATAGACCTCGCGACTGCTCCGGTCAACTGCCACGCGAAATGCGTCTTCATCCCCACAAAACGGATTAGCCAACGACACGCCATCGGTACCAGCAACCTTCACAAAAATCCCACCGCCACGATTGAAATAGAGGTCTTCTTCACTATCAGCACTTAGCCCTTCACTTGCGCCCCCGAAGACCGTTTCGAGCTGCGACACGTATGCATTGATTGTGGCGTCACTATACTCGTACAGCGCTCCTTTTCTC
Organism: uncultured Solirubrobacterales bacterium; assembly: GCA_963753145.1. Classification (GTDB taxonomy): domain Bacteria; phylum Actinomycetota; class Thermoleophilia; order Solirubrobacterales; family Solirubrobacteraceae; genus Palsa-744. The sequence continues at coordinate 585,235 of CAVWAX010000001.1, read as the reverse complement.
AGCGTCACCCACAAGTTACCCTGGTTGTTTACCGCTACTCCGACGACCGAATGATTTGAACCCAAGCCCGGTTCGAAATGCGTGCCGTTCGCAGCCTCTTCGCCGGTCACTTGGCTAACATATTGGCACCCAGCATCAAACTTATCGATCACGCCATGACCGGAATCCACCACATACACGTCGCCATCGGAGGGATCTGAGCTGCTACCAGAATTATCGATTGCGACTTCGGTGGGCAACAAGAATGTTCCTGTCGGCGACGTTGCACCATTGAATTCACACAGGAGGGTAGACCCGGTCGGATCAAACTCCTCCACCCGATCATTCTTGCTATCCACCACGAACACGTCGTGGGTAGCATCATTTACCGCAACGCCGAGGGGCCCGTTAAATCCACCAAACGCGCTGCGAAATCGGTGAACCTCCGTACCAGATGCGGACCCGCCAATGCAAGCCAAACATATAATGACCAAGGACCAACAGCCAAACAGACGCACCCATACCTTCACGACAACCCCCCGGACGTGCCTAGCAGTCAACAACACATTTGGTGGCCGGACGGTCACATCGGCGCCGTCCGACCACCATGGCTACACCGGCAATCTTCCTATTCGGAAGATACCGTTATTAATCCTGCCGCCGATTCGTACACCGATTCTTCATCCGTTTCGTTGATACCAGTTTCTTCTTTGCTTTGTGAACATAGTGCGTTCGGCGTAGTCTTTGTCCCGCCTGGCGTCTCTGCCATCCCCGTCAACGCGTTATTTGTGACGAGAATATCGAATTTAGGCGCGGTACACCTATCTTCAACGTTCAATCCTACGACTAAACATAACAACTCGTAGCCGATTTCTGTGCCAGTCATCGGCGTCAATAACACTAAGAATTCTTCATTTTCCATTAAGTACACAAGACCTAACCACGGCAGGCCTATTGGCCATACTTCCGAATCGCCACTGCCACTACAAATCTTCTCGTTTTCACAGATTAGCGCTAATCCGCCTAATTCAGCAATTTTTTCGCCTGCTTTATTTAATATTTCCGCTATTTCGCTTTCACCATTGGCAAGTACGCTGCCGTCGAGAATACCTTCGCATAAGACCGCCGCGTCACCTGCGAGTGTTTTGGTATCTTCCAGCGTAATCTTGCCTTTTATTTCGGTCGCTATTTTTTCCGTTCCTTCGACCGATTTGCCTTCCACTAACCATAACGCGACTAATGTCACTTCAGCCGAGGCGGAGCCGGCGGCGAAAGCACCGAGCGTCAGCATCGCGACGAGCGCCAACAGCACTATTTGCAACTTCTTCATTTCGATCTACCTTTCCCCCGTCCAAGGCTCCACCGAGGAACCCTTTCCGAGGCTTGGATCAAGCCGGGTCAACCACTCGTCCATGGTCAGAGAGCGCTGCACCCGACCCCTGAAAATAACAGTCGACACTGCCACCCGACCAAGCATCGGCACGCACCAAAGCTATGCCGACACCCGCTCACGCAACAGCTTGCCAAAAGGCCGCCGCCCAGTCCAGAGGTGTTTCCCAATCATCTGGCTATCCGACAGCTGCCTCCCTTACAGAACCCCGAGCACCACACTCCATACAGCGCGCTTCGCTCTGAGCTAGCCGACTATTGTCCGCCTAACCCAGCAGTTCTGGATATCAGGCGTACCAGGACTGTTGCACAGATTGCCGGGCTTGTCAAGGTCGTAAGTCAAGCGTTGTTCCCGACCGCGCGGTGCTCGCGTTGGTTGCGGCCTCGTGAGTGGGCCACCACACGCCCGAGTCGCGCGTCGCGGCTCAGCCTAGAGGCCTGGTCTCCAGCGGGCCAAGCTCAGCGATCGAGGCGGCCGTACTCTTGCAAGGGCTAAATCGTCCGCAGGGCTCGGTGCCGTGCTGACGAGACCCGCTGGTGCCGCCGCCTCAGCGAGCATGCGACTCTCGCTCGCTGAGGTAACACGCAACCAGTTTGACCAGCCAGGCTACAAAACCGTCACCGCCTCTACGTTTCGAGGTGAGAACGGCCGCTGGTTGGCACCCCGGCTATTCGGACGACACGGTCCATAATCCAGAGGGCGATTCGAATACGGCTTCTTCATCCGTCTCCACGACTCCGGTTTCTTCGCTGCTTTGGGCGCATCTCCAATTCGGCCTCAGCTCTGAGCCGCCAGGCACCTCGGCCATGCCGGTCAAAGCATTGTTAACTATTAGGATGGCGAAGCTTGCTACTGAACACTCGTCTTCAACATTGAGTCCCACCACTAAACATAAGAGCTCATACCCAACAGCAGTTCCCGTCATCGGAACGACTCTTGCTAGGAATTCACCATTTTCCGTTAAGTAGAGACGCCCTAACCAGGGAAGCCCGGTTGGCCACACTTCCGTGTCGCCACTACCACTACAAACCTTCTCGCTTTCACAGATCAGCGCTAATCCGCCTAAGTCAGCAATCTTTTCGTGGTTGACGTTTAATATTTCATTAATTTCTCCTTCCCCTGCCGAGAGCATCGTCCCGTCAAATATTGCGTCGCATAATATCGCTGCAGCGCCCGCGAGAGTTTTTGTGTCTTCGAGTACCCCGCCAACTCTTACTTCTGCCGCTACTTTTTCGGTGCCTTCAATAGATCTGCCTTCAAGTAACCACAGGGCCGCTAATGTTGTTTCGGCTGACGCCGGGCCAGCCGAATTAGCGCCGACAGCCGACGTCGCCACAAGCGCCAGCAACACAATCTGCAACTTCCTCATCTCGATCTGCCTTTCCCCCCGTCCAAGGCTCCACCGAGGGGCCCTTTCCGAGGCTTGGATCAAGCCGGATCAACCACTCCTCCAATAGTCAAGGAGCGTCAAACCCGACCCCCTGAAATAGGTTGACACTGCCACCCAACCAAGCGCAAGCACGCACAAAACCTCACACTTACGCCCGGTGGCTTAGAGCTAGCCGACCGATCGGACGCCCGACACCCACAAGTTCTGGATATCAGACGCACTGGAACTTTGGCACAGTTGGCCGCAGGTGTCAAGCCACTGAGTCAGCCAGCGTTCCCCACGCTTGACGTCGAGCCGTTCTTGCGCTACCAACCTCGTGTATGGCCCAACCCTTTGATGCATGCGAGAAGTTCCGCGTACCCAGAGAGCCGCTGCTTGCGCTGCTTGCGAGCTTGCCGCTTTGGATAGTGGCGGGGGGGTGCGGCTCCTCTCACGCGCAGCGCCTCACGCAGTCGAACAGCACAGCGGTGCCGTTCCGCTCGCAGCAGCGCCACTTGCCCACGGACAATAGTCTCGACCACACCGGCTCCAAGGGCTCAGACGACTATGACAGCGACGACAATCCCGTTCGAGGCCAGCTTGGGCAGAGCGACGGCGATCGCGACGAGCGAGGCAGATTCGTGGACAAAGACGGCGACTACGACTCTCACGGTCACGGCTACTTCGACCCGGACGAGGCTACGGTCCTGCGCCTTGGACATACTCCAGATTCAGCCGAACAGCATTCGATCGCATCGCTCATCCGCAGCTACTACAACGCGGCGGCAGCGGCCGACGGCAAGCGCGTATGTCGCTTGGTGTATGCCGAGCTGACCAAGACGTTGCCCACCGATCTCTCGACGGGCGGGACGGTGTATCTGCGTGGCTTGCATGGCTGCGCCCTCGTGGAGACCAAGCTCCTCAGCCAGAACCCTGTGCGCGCGCGCATGTACGCGTCGCGGCTACGATTCGTCGAGGCCCGCGTCAAAGCAGGCCACGGCGTGGCGCTCGTCGGCTTCAGAGGCCTGCCCTCTCGTCAAATCGAACTTCGACGCGAAGGTGCGAGATGGAAGCTCGACGCTCTACTGGATAACGCCCTCCCATAAGCAAAGCTCACGCGACTATGACTGCCCAATCCAAGCGCTGGTTCCAACGATCGTGCCGCCACATAAGCACCGTGCTCCTCGCGGCCGGGATCTTGGTCATCGCCGCCTGCGGAGGCGCACTTGACCCGGGCTCTAGCGAGACCGCTGGTCCGTCGCAGCGGGCATCTGCGACACCCCACGGCTGGTACTGGAAAGACGACTCCGACAACGATTTCGACGACCACCACCGCGGTCCGAGCGACGACGACCAGGAGACGATTGCCGCCCACGGACATGACGCCACGCCGTCCGACTGGCGAGCGATAACGGCGGTCGTGCGGGAATACTATGAGGCCGCCACGAACAGCCAAGGCGCCAAGGGCTGCGCGCTGCTCCAGCCCTCTATCTCCACTGAGGTGGCGGCCGAGCAAGGCAGCGCTCACGGCACGTGTGCGGTGTCGCTAACGACGCTCTTCCACGAGCAGCACGCGCATCTCGCGGCCGAGGATTATCGGACAATGGTCTTCACCGGCGTACACGTCGCCGGCGGCACAGGATCGGTCACGATGGGCTTCAGAGAAGCGCCGGAAGCCGAGATCGTCCTCGAGCGCGAAGGCTCGGCTTGGAAGGTTGCGGCGTTGTTCGACAGCGGCCTGCCATAGGTGTCGCCATGATCGCGTCAGACGAATAGTTGTTAGGATCGGACGCTATGCCTAATGTCGAACATGACCACGGGAGGGCGCTTGTAGGGCTTCCGCTCTCAGTAATGTGTTCGCTCTGCGTACTATCGCTAAGCATTGTCGGGTGCGGAGGCGGCAGCAGTCGGACGGCCAGCCACAACTCAAACGGACCTACGTCTTCAGCCCACGGCAGTACCGCATCCGTGGCATCGGATAACGAAGAAAAGCTCGATCCGGACAAAGACCACGACGGCGCGACGCCCGACGAGGACGACAAAACGCCGCCTCCACACGCCGACCAAGACGGTGACACGGACAGCAACGGCAAGACGTACTTCGACGGGGACGACAGTCGCATCCTGCGCTACGGTCGTCCCGCCGGCGAACCGGCAAAGCGTGAAATCACCGCGCTTGTCAAGCGCTACTACGCCGCCGCCAATGCCGAGAACGGCGTCAAGGCCTGCTCGATGATCTATTCGATCTACGCCGAAGCCGTACCCGAAGACTACGGAACCTCACCACCAGGGCCGGCCTGGGCTCGAGGCAACACCTGCGGTCAGGTAATGGACCGCATCTTCGCGCACGCTCACGACGAGATTGCCTCCAAGTTTCCCAAGCTTAGAGTCACTGAGGTGCGCGTCAAGGGACGACGAGGCCTGGCGGTCCTCAGATTCGCCAAAATCCCGCCAAGCGAAGTTGCGGTCAGACTTGAAGGCAAAGCATGGCGATTGTCGACCTTGCTCGATGACCAACTGCACTAGGACAATGCGCCGGCTCTGTCTACTCCTATTCGCTCTAGCGACTATCGCGATGGCAGGCTGTGGCGGCAACGGTCAAGGCACGTCGATACGCAAAGTCAGTGTCGCGAACGCGGGCTCCATAGGCAAAGAACAGTACGGCAGCGATCGCGACAACGACAACGACCACAACGATGACGATTGGCACGTACTCGATTTCGGTCACGTCGCCGACCGCTCCGACACTCAAGCCATATCCGTGCTGGTCAAGCACTACTACGCGGCAGCCGCCGCCGAGAATGGCGCACGTGCGTGCGCTCTGCTGACTCCATTCGTCGCCGAATCGGTTGTGGAAGAACACGAAGCCGATCCGGATGTCCGTGGACCAAGTTGTGCAGAGGTGATGCGGAAGATCTTCACCAGATATCGCCGCGAACTCACCCAAAAGAATCTGTCACTCAAAATAGCGCGCATCGGCGTCGAAGGCGATAGGTCATTAATCGCCCTCTCCTTCCCCGAGATTCCGGAAGTCAGGCAGATCACGGCGCGTTACGCAGCGGGACGGTGGACTATTCTGCGCCTGCTTGACGACATCATTGAATAGATTTCGACCTACGCCGTAACCGAAAACTGACTATTCGGGTCGTGTCTCCAACTGATCCACCGGCGCGTAATCGTCGCGCAGCGGTTCGGCGCCGCCGACCAGCCTCACGACGTCGCTACGTTCATACACGCTCGCCCCATCTGACGGCTTGCGCGGCGCCACCGGCAACAGTCCGTTTGACACCAGCAGCACCTCATTTCCGCCTGCGGGTCGCCCATCCGCGCCCGGCGCGGCGATGAGGCGCACTTTGCTGAAGCGCGCCAGCAGCGTCGCGGCCTCGGCTCGCAGGAGGTTGAGCGGCGGGTAGTCGATCATGTTCAGCGCATACATCCCGTCGGGCTTGAGCACGTGCTTGATCTCATCGAGCCATTCCGTCGTCATCAGCTGCCACGGCACCGTGCGACTGCTGAACGCGTCGCCCACGATGAAATCGGCGCTGTGTGCGGGTTCGCGCTCCATCGTCAGGCGCGCATCGCCAACGGTGGCGCGCAGGTCGGGCGAGGTGCGCAGGCCCAGGTGCTCGCGGCCAAATTCGACCAAGCCGCCGTCGACCTCGAGCACGTTCGAGCTCGATCCGGGCCTGACCGCCTGCAGCCAGCGCGAGAGCGTGAACGCTCCGCCCCCCACGAACACGGCGCGCAGCGGCGTGCGCGGGCCGGCCGGCGGATCGACGGCTTCGGCGATCCAGTGCTCGTAGCCGAAGCCCAGGTAGGAAGGTTCGCTTGGATCGACGTCAGAGTTATAGCCGCGGTCGAGGATCAACATCTCGGCGTGTGGGTTTTCGGGGTCCGGTTCGGTCTGGATGCAGTAGTAGGCGGTTTCCGCTTCGCACGGTGAGTGTTGGGCGAGCGCGACCGAGGCGAACGCGAGCGCCAGCACTGCGGCACCTCCCACCATCGCGAACTTGAACACGCGGGTGTAGAGCCCGAGGCTGAGGCCGAAGATCACGAGCAGCACGCCGATCGTGAACACCGAGGTGCTGACCGGCAGCAGCGGCACCAGCACGAACCCCGTCCCGAAGGTGCCGACCAGCGCGCCCGCTGTGACCCAGCCCGAGAGTCGCCCGACGATCGTGCCGCTGGCGCTCAGATCGCGCAGCTGCAGGCGCGCGACCGTCGGGGTGACCGCGCTCAGGACCGCCGCGAGCGGGACGAGCGCGGCAAACGTCACGCCGACCGCGGCCGCGTCCCCTCCTTCGCTGGCTGAGGGACCAAGCGCGCGCACGATCGGGACCGTCAGCAGCACGAGCAGGCCGCCGCCGATCAACAGCAGCACGATCAGCCGCCGCGGATCGACCTTGTCGGCCAGGCGACCGCCCAGCGCGGCGCCCGTGGCGATCCCGGCGAGCACGGCGCCGATGATCGAGGTGGTTGTTTCCAAGGTCAGGCCCACGTAGGGGGCGAGCAGGCGCACCGAGAGGATCTCGAGCACCAGCACCGCGCCCGAGGCGACGAACACCAGGCCCGCCGCTAGGGGCTGAGGCAGCGCGCCTTGCTTAAAGTTAGGTATTGTTTCCGTGGTCGCGCCCATTCGCTCCATCCATTCTAACCAACCGAAAGATCGAGTGATCTGGACTTTCCACACCATCGGCTGGACTTCCACCCCACCCCGGCGTAGCATCGACGAGTGCGAGCCTGCTGAAACGGCGGAGGCGCCATGGCAGCCGTAGGGTCAAAACGCAGACGATCTGGGGGAAAGCTCCCGCGTGGGCCGCACCAGCTGAGCGACGAGGAGGTCGCGGCCGACCAGCGCAGGCGGCTGATCGACGCGATGATCTGGCTCGCCGGCCGCCAAGGCTACGCGGACACGACCGTGTCGGACATCATCGCCCGCGCGCAGGTCTCGCGTAAGACCTTCTACGAGCACTTCGCCGACCGCAGGGATCTGCTCTTGGCCGCTTTTGACAGCGCATCGCCGGCCGCCTTCGAGGAGATCAAGGAGGCCGCCCAGCGCACCGGCGGACCGACTCGCCAGTTCGAGGCCCTGATGCGCCGCATGGCAAAGGTGGCCCAAGCCAGTCCAGGCACGATCGCGCTGTCGGCGATCGAGGTCGCCGCGGTCGAGCCCGACGGGATGCAGCGCAGAGAGCGGCTGATGGACGCCTACGTGCAACTGCTCGAACAGTGCCTCGGCGCCGAAGGCGAGGGCCGGGCACTGCCGGAGACGCTGGCGAGAGCGCTCGCGGGCGGGACCTATCGCACGCTCGATTCGCAGCTGCGGTTGGGCCGCAGCGCCGAACTGACAGCCGTCTCGGCGCAGCTGGCACGCTGGACGCGAAGCCACCACCCTGTGCCGGCGCCTCTGCTGGACGGGAGCGAGTCGACGCCCCCGCCGTGGCGCTGGCTGGGCGGCGAGGGGCTGCTCGGGGGGCGCGCTCCGGGGACCCTCGTGCTCGCACCCAACGGCTATGAGGCCTCCAGGGAGGTGCGCTCGAAAAGCTTCGTGCACCACACCAACCGCGAACGCATCCTTGACGCCGTCGCGCAGCTGACGAGCGAGCACGGCTATGAGGAGCTCACAGCCGTGGGGATCGCCGAGCGCGCGGACATCTCAGAACGAGCGTTCCTGGCGCACTTCAAGAACAAGGACGACGCTTTCAGGGGGGCTGTGGAGGTGGGACACATCAAGGCCCAGGCGATCGTCGAGCGGGCCCGTGCCGGCGCGCCCAACTGGCGTGTGGGCGTGCGCAACGCGATCGGCGCGCTGCTCGAGTTCCTGGCCTCAGAGCCCTACTTCACGCGGCTCGCCTTCGTCGACGCACCCCTGGCTGGTCCCAAGATGGCCAAGCGAGCCCACGAACAGGCGGGCGCCTACGCGCGGCTGATGCTCGACGGCGCGCCCCAACGCAGACGACCCCCGGAGATCGCGCCCGAAGCGACCATACAGGGCGTGTTCGAGCTCGCCTTCCAGCTGGCGGCTAAGGGCGAGACCGCTGATCTGGGCGGGTTATCGCGCGAGGCCACCTATCTCGCGTTGGCGCCGTTTGTAGGGGTCACGGACGCCGCGGAGCTGGTGAGCTGAAGCTCAAACGACCGGGCAGAGCCCACCGTCGAGGTTGATCGCGGTCCCTGTTACATAGCGCGCGCGATCGCTCAGAAGAAACGAAGCCAGGTCGGCGAACTCCTCGGGGCGCCCGACGCGGCCGAGCGGGATCCCGGAGGTCTTGACCATGCGCTCGTAGTACTCGGCGGGCGTGAGCTTCGCTTCGGCGGCGTAGCGGCGCAGCTGGCCGCTTTCGATCACGCCGATCAAGACCGCGTTGACCCTCACGGCGGGCGCCAGCTCGCGCGAGAGCGCCTTGGTCAAGGCCAGGCCGGCGGCGCGCGAGACCGAGGTCGGCGTGGTGAGCGCGTCCGGGGCCTTGCCGGAGACGGCCAAGGTGTTCAGCACGGAACCACGAGACTCGCGCAGCGCGGGCAAGGCCGCGCGGGTGAGACGCACCGCGCCCATCAGCTTGAGCGCGAGGTCATCCTCCCAGACCGAGTCCTTGTGCCCCTCAAACGGGCCGGCGGCGAGCTCGCCCGCGTTGTTGGCGAGGCCGTCGATGCGCAGCCAGCGCTCCACCGCGGCATCCACGAAACGCTCACAGTCCTCCGCCCGGCGGACATCGCCAGCGAACTCGAGGATGTCCGCGCCGATTTCGCGCAGCCCCGCGGCCGCCTCGGCCAGGCGCTCGCGATTGCGCGCCATCAGGGCCACCCCGCGCGCACCCTCGGCTACGAGGCGATCGGCCAAGGCGAGTCCCAGGCCGGAGGAGCCGCCGGTGATCAGGAAGGTCTTGCCGCGAAGCTCGAGATCCATAGCGAAGCTTTATAGCGGTCCACTGTCGAGCAACGTGTCCATCTGCCAGATCCCTTTGCTGCGATGAAGGAACACGAGTAATTCGCGCGTCGGGGTGAAATGGACGAGCACGTAGGCCCGCGCGGCTTTCGTCTGGGCCCAGCCGACCTTCAGCGTCGCCGCGTCTTCGACGAGTTCCCGGTGGTGCAGCGCAAAAGCCTTGGCGGCTATCTGAGCGCAGCTTGGCCCGCGCAGCGCGCGCGGACCCTTGCCCGGGTGATGTTCTTCGAGTAGGGCTTCGCCTACGAGCGGGTCGAGGATCGCGCAGGCGCGCCGCCCGTCGCCGGCGGCGGCAGCGGCGTAGTAGCGGTGCAGCAGTTCTGTCATCGCTTGGAGTTCGTTTGCCGAGGCGGGCGGTCCATAGGTTGGATTCGCATCGTTGTCGGTGTCGTAGGGGCCTTGGCCGAGACTGTTGACGTCGTGGTCTCCGTCGGGCTTGGGGGTCGCTCCACTCGCGCTGGTCGCTGCTCCGGTGTGGGTCGTGGCCGGGTCCTGACCTGACCCACCGCAGCCGAGGGTCGCCAGGCACGCCGTCGCCAGGCACACGCCGAGCAGAGCCCGCGCCGGGCTCGTCGGCCGCGGCCACGGCCTATCCCGGCTGTGGGGCTTTGCCATCGCGGCCAATGTAGCCGCCCTCGCCGCCGACGCAGATATAGACGGTGTCGCCGGGGCCGAGCACCTTGATTTTGCGGATCGTCGACGCGTCGACGCGCGCGAAGGTGCCCTCGGAGAGCAAGTGTGTGGTGCCGTCGTCGAAGCTCATCTCGATCGAGCCGCGGTGGACGAAGTAGAGCTCCTCCTGCACGTCGTGGTAATGCGGCTTCGTTTCATATCCAGGCGGGCGCACCAGCGCGTTGACACCGAAGGCGGTCACGCCGAGGCCTTTGCGGACTTTGCGAAAGCCGTACTCGGCGCCGAAGTCGTTGACGTGCCCGATCGCGTACCCCTCCCCCACGATCACGTCGGGATAGTACGCTGGGTCGATGACGCCGGCCTCGGGCGGCATGCGCTCGGCGGTCATGCGGGTTGGGGCTCGCCGGTGAACAGCCAGGGGATGCGGTGCCCGATCAGCTCGCCTTTGTAGCGGCGCTGGTGGCCGTAGACGAGCCAGGTCGTGTCCACCTCGCCGTAGCGCTCGACCACGCGTAGCTGCTCGGGGTGGGCATCGCCGAACGCGACGAACGTGACTCCGGCGTCGTACTCGCCGGCGAGCAGTTTCTCGGCGACGATCGGATTGGCCGGCTCCTCGATAATTGTCTCCCACTCGGCGCCCTCCTGGTAGCCCATGGCCGCCGCCACGACTCCAAGGCTTTTCGGATCGGCGACATCGTTTCGCACGATCAAACCCATTTCCTTGGCGGGGAACATGTAGGTGTCCACGACGAAGATCTCCTGGGGATAGCTCTCGGTGACGACGTGCACGTCGGGGTGGGAGGAGCACTGGACCAGGAAGGCCTCGGACTGGGCGCGTAGGCGTTGTAGGCCCTCGTGGAAGTCAGAGACAAGTTGGACCTCAGCGTCGGGGAGGCCTTGGAAGGCCAGGTAGGCGAGCAGGGCGTGCTCGTGGCACGTGCCGTGGGGGCCTAGGGTTATGACAGTTGGTTGCGACGACACGAAGCTCTCCACCCAATCGAATGCTTTCGCCTGGCTTACTTATACCACCGTCGCGCTACCGGCCGGTCCGGAAGATGGTCGGACAGTCCGCCCCGCCCGCGCGGCGCGTCGATCGCCGAACCGCACCAAGAAAGCGCATGATCGCAGGGTGATTGTTTCTCACTCGCTTAGCACAAAGCTGATCGCGCGTTAGCATCGTCACGGTACGCGATGAAGATCGATCTGGTTCGCACGCAGGCGGTTAGCGCTCTACTGGGGGCGATCGCGATCGTGTTTGCGCTCGCGGCGTGCGGCAGCTCCAGTTCGAACGATGCCCCTCACCCGCATTCGTCCATCCTTGCCTCAACCGGCGTCAATAACACATCCACGAGTAGGGTCGCAACCGCCGGGGGCTATCTGAAGAGCGACGGCGACAAAGACAGCGACGACAAGGTCCACACCGGTCGGCGTGCGGACGACGACGACGACCTCACGCTGCTCAGAGCCTATGGTCTACCGGCTTCGGCTGCCGACCGTCACGCGATCACGAACGTGGTCAAGCGCTATTTCGCTGCGGTCGCGGCGGACGACGGCGCACAAGCATGCTCCTTGCTCTCCGCAAGCCTGAACGCGGGCCTCGGACGGTCAACGTCCACATCCGCCGACGGCTCGCAGACGAGCTGTGCAAGCGAAGTCTCTCGTCTGCTGGCGGGAGAGCAGAAACAGCTTGGCGACCGACGAAGTCGCAACGATGACCGTTATCGCGGCGAGGGCCAAGGGCGCGCTCGGCATGGCCGTGCTCGGCTTCAGGAGGTCCCCAGAGGGCGCGATTCTGGTCGAACGCCAAGGCCCAGCGTGGAAGCTCGGAGCCCTCTTTCCGAGCGAGCTGCCGTGAATGACCGCAATCGTATGATCGGACTACCACGAATATTGAGAAACGCGTTACCATCACTTGAGAAGTTCAACCAACTCGACAGGGGATGCGTGAAAGAGATGAGATTATTGCTTGCGGTGCTAGTCGTCGGTGGCCTCGCGGCCTGCATTAGCGCCTGCGGGGTCTCGAACAAAGCGCCAAGCGCCGCGTCCCAGACCACGCCGAGCGATGCAACGAACGCCGCATCTACAGCTCCAACCGACACGCAGCCGGCACCGCTTGAGACGAAGGTGGATGCTGACAACGACAATGACGTTGGTGCTGTCGACGACGACAAGAACAACAAACGGTCCTTTGACTTCGGCCACGCCGCCGATGCAGCCGACACGCGTGCGATTACAGCCCTAATCAAGCGCTATTACGTGGCCGCTGTAAGCGAGAACGGCGCAGCCGCGTGCAGGATGACCTATTCGACCCTCGAAGAATCGGTGCCGGAAGACTACGGCCAATCACCTCCGGGCCAGCCGTTCATGCGAGGCTCTACCTGCGCCGCCGTCCTGACGCTGCTCTTCAAGCATTACCATCCGCAGCTCGCGCTCGAGACACCCAAGCTCACGGTTGCGCGTGTGCGCCTGGTCGAACATCACGGGATCGTGATCCTCAATTTTGGCGCCCTGCCCGCACGTCAGATCTCAGTCGCACGCGAAGGGCATATCTGGAAGCTAGAGACGCTACTCGATAGCGAAGTGCCTTGACATGAAGTCCTTGTCTCTGGTCATACTGCTGCTCGCGCTTGGCGTTGGCTTCTCCGCCTGTGGAGGATCGTCTTCTCATTCCCGCACCGCACGTGCGGTCAAGATGGACCGCGACGACGACAGCGACAACAACGACGACGACGATTCGGTCATTTACTTTGGGCATGCTCCAACCACCGCTGAAAAGCAACCGCTTGTTGCTCTCGTGACCGCATATTACGCCGCTCAGGCATCGGAGAACGGTACCGAGGCTTGCAGACTGCTGATGCCGTTCGTCGCAGAATCAGTCGTGGAAGATATCGGCCACAGTCCGCACCTGAAAGGACGGAACTGCGCCGCGGTTATGTCGAAGCTGTTCACCCTACATCACAAGCTCCTAGCAGGCGAGAATTCGTCACTTAAATTCTATACGGTGAGGATAAGTGGCGATCACGCATTAACGGTCCTTAGCTTCGCCAACTTACCTGAAGTGCGCCAACTGAGCGAGCGCCGTGACAGCAACGGAACGTGGAGGGTTCTACGTCTGCTTGATGGCATCGTGGAATAGCGCTCATTGCATGCGACGAAGTTGACTTACAACCCGACGTACAGTTACGTCCAGGCAGGTCGGATGTTTCCGCTTGTTTGACAATTACCTCCAGAAGCGCTAAGATTATATGGGACGGCCGTGCCTTGCGACACTTCAGTATTTTTGAGAAAACCAACTCAAGGGGAGGTCCAGCCAACAGTGTTACCAATCTATCTGGCAGTGCTCGCCGCAATCGTTCTTGCGGCCGAGGGATGCGGCAGCTCGTCCAAGACGCCGAGCACAGACGCGAGCACGGCAGCAACATCCCAGGCGGCAAGCACAGCGTCAGCGCCAAAAGTCGCCATGGTGACGTTGCCGACCGGCAAGCCGTTGACTCACGCACGATGGATCGCGAAGGGCGAGGCGATCTGCGCTCATCTTAACGCGCAGCTTGCGGCCAACTCGGTCAAATCGACAAGCGAATTCGCGCGAGCCCTGCCCATCGCGGCCGCCGACGAGCGTGCCGAGTTTAGGGCCCTGGTCAAGCTCGTGCCGCCGCCGTCCTATTCAAAGGCATGGCAACAATTCTTGACGGACACCAAGCAGTGGTCAGAAAACAGCGCGAAGCTCGCCCAATCGACGACACCGGCACAGTTCACAATGTCCGGAGCGCTGTTGACCGCAACGAAGGACCTCCACGAACGCCTGGCGGCTATCGCAAAGCACGCAGGCTTCAAGGAATGCGCATTGGTCTAGAGACGTGGCGCCTTGAACAAACCTCAATACGAGTCAGAAACATTTGGCCACATTCTGCTCCACACCCCTTGACGAGACGCGGAAGGCACTGGAATACTACGCCTTTCCTGGGTGGGGAGGATCCGCAAAGGGCAGGGGCGGCAGAAGCGCCAGGCGTCTCGCTGCCCACATGCTGGTAATGAGAAACAATCCTTGATGCCATGTTCTGGGGGCGCGAGAGTGTCTAGCGCGGTTCGGTGGCTCGAGAAACACGGAGCAATCGGCTTAGCGGTGGCGGCTTGCGTCGCAAAGGCCGCCTATATGTTGACAGTCCAACTGAGGGAGAGAAAATGATCGGGAAGCACATCACCTTGGCAAACGCATTGGCCGTTCTTGCCTTGGTCTTCGCGATGTCCGGAGGGGCACTCGCCCTATCGGCCAAAGGCGATTCACACGCCAACGCGGCTGCATCGGCCAAGAAGAAGAAAAAGTCTGCGTCGAAAGGCACCCGTGGCCCTGCCGGACCTCGCGGAGCCACAGGAGCAGCCGGTCCACAGGGTCCGACTGGAGCCGCCGGTCCCGCTGGCCCGACCGGAGCCACCGGGGCGACAGGAGCCACCGGAGGAACAGGCGAAAATGGCAAAGCCGGCACAAACGGACAGCCCGGTGCTAACGGCAAAGACGGCACAAACGGACAGCCCGGCGAAAGCGTCGTAGGTAAAGAATTCTCGGGCGCAAAAGGACCCTGTAAAGCTGGTGGTTCGGAATTCACGATCGGGACAACCACGACGTACGCGTGTAATGGCGAATCCGCGTCTACCGGATCGGGGCCAGAGATAGGCAATTGGTCCGCCAGCGGGTACGGCACTGGCGAAACCGGTACTGCATGGACTAGCGTTACGTTCCAACAGCCGCTTGCTAAAGAACCAGCGTCGCCGATCTTCATCGACTCCGAAGAAAATGAAGAAATTGAAGGCGGCACCATAAAAGCTCCTGCAGGCTGCACAGGTGACGCCAAAGAACCAAGCGCAGAAGCCGGTCATGTTTGTGTATTCGCTTTCTATGAAAGCAATGCCGGCGGAGGACATAATCTCATTTCCGAATTGAATACCGGCTATCAAGCCGGATTCACCCTAAGGTTCATTACCAAGGTCACTGGCTCCGTTGCGGCAGCCGGCACCTGGGCGGCCAGTAACTGAGCCGCAACGGAAGTTCTAAACAGTAGCCGATAGCGCCACCGGTCAGCTGGCTCTTCAGGAGAATCACCTTCCCGAAGATCCAGCTGACCACAACCATAATCGCGCTGAAGCCTTCGGTCAATTCACGATGTGGTGCGGGATACACATATAGCGTTCATTCTGATACCGTTAGAGTGCCTTCGGAAGAAGACATTAGGTTGCCAGCAAGGAATTCTGCTTCGCCCGCTTCAGTGCCACCGACCGTACAGTTTGCGGGTGGCGCTTCAGGGCCACTTGATTCCACACCGTTAGTCACGTTACTCACTGTTACGTCGGCCCCTCCCGAGGCTTCCGATGGCCCAGCGCATTCCTCCGAGACTTTGATGCCCAGGATTAAGCAGCTTATAAATACAGATGCCCCGAACAATAATTCCTTGAACGCACCACTTTCAGTTAATATCAGCAGGCCGCGCCATGGTAGGCCCTCAGGACTCATTTCTATGTCGGTCGCGCTTTCTTCACAGTCTGCTACCGCTTTACATAATAGTGGACTCGTTAATGTCACGTCAGTGCCAGCTAAAGTTAAGTATGCGGTCCATGTGATCGCGCCACTTGGATCCATGGAGCCATCGCGGATGTACGATGTGCATACGATATGTTGTCCGGTTTTGGGGTCGCGATATAAGGCTTCAACCTCCTTCTCGACTGGTAATAACGACGTCACAGACATCCCGTTGACTAACCATTCTGCTAATAACGTAGTTTCTGCCGACGCAGACGTAATTGCGCTCGTGCTAACCACGAGCGCCGACAAAAGCGCCAGTCCGACTATAGGCAACTTGGACATTGTCACACATTGACCTTTCTGCGACCGTAGATCAGCAAGCATGCCACGCCGCAGGCCGTCTGACGAGCCGCTTATCCGGCGACACCCAACACTACCTCTCCATCAATGGGCGTCACCGCCTATTGGAATAGTTGCGTCTAAGGTAGCAGCGAGTGGGACTTGTCGTCAACCAACTACGCTGGCTTGTTTCTCATTCCACCGTGCGAGACAGGTGATGGTGGCGTCCGTGGCAGACCAGCCCGCCACAAGGTGGGGAATCCTCGTGATCACACCTGGGGAAATCCCGTGATCCTTGACAGCCCTTCAGCCGCCAGCCGGTCTCGTCCATATTCAGGCTCTCGCTCCCAAGCACGCGAGCAGTTCTTCGTAGGGCTCCTTCTGACCGGCCCCCGTTTGGTGGTCCAGGCGTTATGAGAGTGTTGGTGTGGGTTGCTGGTTCTGTGTCCTCCACTTCTCGGCGTATTCGTCGGGCGGGTGCCCGTCGAGCGCTGAGTGTGGTCTGATCGTGTTGTACTCGATTCTCCATTGTTCGGTCAGGATTTGTGCTTCGGTGAGCGTGATGAACTCCTCGACGTTCCAGTGCTCGTCGCGCATCCGTGAGTTGAACGACTCGACGTACGGGTTCTGCCATGGTGAGCCTGGCTTGATGTAGATCGTGCCCGACGTGTTGAAGCGGCACCAGTCTTTCAGGGCCTGAGCGATCATCTCCGGCCCGTTGTCCATGCGCAGGAACTCAGGGGCTCCGTGCTCGGCGTGCAGGCGATCGAGGACGGTGAGCACGCCGTCAGCGTCGCAGGAGCGCGCGACGTTGGTCGCGAGCGCTTGTCGGGTGAACTCATCGACGACGTTCAGGCTCTTGAGCTGCCGGCCGTCGTTGGTCGCGTCGAACTGGAAGTCGATCGCCCACACCTCGCCGGGACGCACGGCTCGCCGGCGAGCGCCGTCAGGATCGCTGCTGTGACCCCTGCGGCGCTTGCGCGCTCTCTGAGGCACCCTCAGGCCCTCCTCGCGCCACAGACGCTGCACCCGCTTGCGATTCACCGTGTGGCCCTCACGGCGCAGCTGCACCGCCGCTCGTCGGTACCCCCAACGGGTGTGCTCGCGCGCAATCTCTCGCAGCCTTGATCGCAGCTGCTCCTCCGCCGGCCGGACCGGCGGCGGGAGTCGCTGGGTGGAGCGGTGCTGGCCGACGAGCCGGCAGGCCCGTCTCTCTGAATGCCCGAAGCGCGCCATGCACATCACGACCGCACGACGACGGCGCTCCGGGCTCAGAAGTTTCCCCGGCTGATCTCCTTGAGCGCCTGGATATCCAGCGCCTGCTCGGCGACGACCTGCTTCAACCGGCCGTTCTCACGCTCGAGCTCCCGCAGGCGCTTGGCGCCTTCAGCCTTCATCCCCCCGTACTGGTTGCGCCAGCGGTGCAACGTCGGCTCAGACACCTCCAGGTGACGCAACACCTCGGCGATGTCCTTGCCCTCTCCCAGCAGGCGATCTGCCTCACGCAGCTTGCGAACGATCTGCTCCGGGGTATGACGACGACGCTTCATTCGAGTCTCCTTCCGCCCAAGATAGGGCGATCAGACTCTCAAAGCACCCGGACCATTCGACGGGGGTCAGGCCACTTCAGCGCGTCCGCTGTGGGCGCCGGGGGAATACTGGGCCGTCTGCGTCGGCACAACCGGCCTTGACATCCGCGGCGCGCGTGAGGATCGCGTTGACCGTGCCGGTGCAAATGCACGCACCGAAGAGCTCCTCCAGCAGATCGGCGGCATCACGGCGAGAAACGCGGTTGCGTACCGAGACCGCCGCCACGGCCGCTTCAAAGCGAGGACCGAACGCGCTGCAGGCGACATCAGCCGGCAGTACCGCCCGCAGACGCTCACGACAGTCTGGGCAACGCACACGCTGCGCACGGTACTCGGTCACTACCGTCGAGATGACCGGCAGCTCTTCGACCTGGTGGCGCTGGCGTTCGCCGAGGGGCACAAGCTCTCCCGCCACGAAAACATGTCCACAGCCGCAGCGCTCGGGGCAGTACTCGATGACCGTGTTGACCGCGCTGGCCGACAACGGCTCCCGGCCGCGGCCCTCGTGGCCATCCTGGGCGCCCTGCCCACGGCCCGAGAGACCCTTGCCACGCGTGGGCGGCCCGCCAGGCGGATAAGAGCTCGGCGGAGCCGAGGAGTTGCGCGAGCAGCGATTCAACCTGCGCTCGAGTTGGCCGATCCGCTCATCCTGAGCCGCGACACGCCTCCTCCAGCCGCTAGATCTGCACGCCCATCCGCAGCAGCACCTCAACGACAGCCTCCCGGCCAGCATCATAGATCGCCTCCGCCTCAACCCGCTCCACAACACAGGATTCGACGCGACCGGATTATGTCCCCCAGAACCAACTGAACGCTTACCTTTTACCCGCTTGTCACGGGCCTTTTTGCGCGCTTAAATCGATAATGTTTTGTACAACCTGTAACCTGTACGCGGGTGGTCTGATGAATCGTTCGACCGTTCTGCGCGACGAACGCCGTCGGCATGCCAAGGGTAGCCGCGACGCTCACATGCACCTTGCGGGTTACGACGCGCCGGTGACCGCGCACATGCACTGTCACGCGCTTTCGCTTCGTCACCGTCTTCCGCAAATCGCATAGGTTTTTATTCGCGGCCAATGCCGAATCCGGACCCTGCGGCAACGTGACTTCGAAACTGGTCACCGGCTGATCCGGGACCATTCTGAACGTACTGCTAGTAATTCCGGCTTTCGATATATAGGTTTCGCTGTGCAAATCAACCCGAATGCCATACCCCTGAAGCACAAACACGAGTTCCGGAAACTTCAATCCCCCATGGCTAACAAAATAAGCAGGACCCGTAAGAGGGACAGGCACAATCGGCGTGCGCGCGATCGCCGTGCCAACACGTGAAGCCGCCGGACAGCTCGCTGGATTCGCTTCGAAAGTCGCCGCTATGCACGCCTTCTGCAAGGTAGACAGACGTGACGGCAACTGCTTGGGCAAGTCCACCTTCACCTCATGGATGTTCGCTTGAGTCCCGACAGGCGCAATCGGATATACGAGCTTTGCTGTCAAGCTGGCACCGTCACGGCGACTGGTATGTCCGTCAGTTGCCACAGAGAACTTTGGCTTGAACCCGAGATTTGCACAGTCAGCCGCCTGAAACGGAGTTTCGACCTGCACATTGTCCTGATCCGCCGCTATTGCGTAGTTAGCGCCCGTCCCAGTGATCGCATTCGCGATTTGCATTCGCGCACACGACGTCGGATTCAAGACAAAATCGTGCCGGTTCACGTACACGCGAATGTCGCGCACATGCGTCACGATCCCATCAATGATGTGCGGTATCGGGTCGGATCCCACGGAATCAATTTCGACCTGCGCCGTGATCGGGTTGATGCGCAAAGCGAAGCGAATCACGACTGTGCCCAGGTCAAACGGCCCAACCGTCACGGACGTCACAGAAACAATCGAGAGCGGTGCTCCGTTGTACGCCCCCGCGAGATAGATTTTGCCAGGCGTTTGCGCTAGCACGGTCCCCACCCCCGCTTCCACTAACGAATATCCAATTTCGCTCGTGATTGGACACGACGGTGCTGCGCTCTCTTGGGTGCCCGTCGCTTCACGCGCAGCCTCAATCTCGGCGTCTGAGCAGAATGGGATCCCCGTAAGGTTGCCGCTCAGGCCGGGCGGCATCGTAGTGGTGAATTTGGTGATCTCTTGTTCACCATCTTCACGAATGACACGCAGATAGAACGGACTATACCCACCCGCCACGTTGTTCTCGGTTCCCCCAATGACCTGCGGCTTGAACGGCGGCGCTGCCCCAGCAGGACACGATCCTCCGCCAACACCCGTGACCGTCGTGAATGGCACACTTTCCACAAACCTAGGTTCCATAGGCGCCGACCACGGCGTGAGTTCTCCGGTCGCCGCATACGATCCACATCGCGGAGGACTGGCGAGCGGAGCGGTGTTTCCTGGCTTGAATTTGAGCACAAACCTACTGAACGGCTGCTGCGGTGCTTTTTCGAATATAGTCACTACCTGGCCGGTCGTAGCGTTCGGTTCAACCTTACCCGCAACCCTTAGCACGATCCCTCGCGTCGGGTCCTTCGCCACGATGTACAGCGCCAACAACCGCCCATCGGGGTGCGCTGGCGGTTCGGGAAAAAGATTGTGATACGGAGTCGCCAGATATACTGCACCTTCAACCTTTTCTGCAAGAACAGGGGTTTCGATGCTGATCGTACCAAGCTTTGAAGCCGCTGGACACCCGGACTCCTGGCGAAGACAACGCAGTCTCCGATTCGTACTGCGCCCGCGTGCACGCCTGCAGTCCGGACGCTGAAGACGGATTGATGGTCATGCCCAGCGGCAACGCAACGCGCGTATTATCGAGATGCGACGAAGCGATTGAATATGCGCTTTCCCAACTTTGTGGAACGACTAGCGACGCGTTCAATCCAGTAGCCGATTCTGCCGAGCTAACGCTTGGGTCTATTTCCAAAGACGGATCGAAAGGCACACGATCACAGCCGACGATCGGCCCGACGCTGGCCGTAGCATGCAATGCCTCCTCAGGGTTCTCCCACGAAAGCGCTTCAAGTTCGCCGGTGACTTCTCGTTCGCAGCTCGTTGGGTTGGACAAAAATGGCTTGATCGCTACGCGCGCTCCCTGCGGACCACCAAATTCATTGCGGCAATGCGCCGGTATTTCGAACTCAGCACCACACGTCTCGCCACGCTGTTCGTCATGTTCAGCTGCTGCGGGCACACCCCAGACAACGCTCGAAACATTGTGAATTTCATACTTCGGAATATTAGTGCTCACCACCGAAATTTGTGCATTCCCTGGCAACGCGTGCACTTGAATAGTCTGACTGAACACCTGCGTCTTAAACCCACTCTCCGCCGCCACGCCGTAGCTCGTGACTTCCATGTTGTACAACGGTACGGTCACTTCCGCCGGATGGAGGCTGGCGCCTTTCGGATTTGTGAATTCAAAGCTTATCAGGCCCACCTGACTCGCGATCGGGCACGTCGGCAATTGACCATTGGCACCGGCAAATCCGAGCAGATCGGACAAAGGACATGTCGGGACGGCGGTATTGCTCGCGTCGAATCCTTCAGGCAGGTTCAACCGGACTTCACGAACGTCGTTATAGGTTTTGCCGGTCGCCGGATCGTGCCCGAAATCGAAAGCGACTTCGAGATTCTCATGTGCGCCGGCCTGAAGCAGCGAAGGCGTAATCCTAAAACCCTGTACGCTGAACGGGCTTGCGCTGACTTCGGCTGACGCAAGATTCTTCTCCGCGCTGACAAACAGAATGGATATAGCGCATACTACAAACAAGATCTGCCGTTGGCACCTCATCGTCCGCGCCCCTGGGTTTGACGTTTGCGTCTTTTTGCCGCCGTACCCCCACCGTTCCAAGCAACGCGTCTCCCATACGCCTTCCTCACTCTCCCGCGCTTGCGCTTCTTTGGCTTACGCCTTTTCTTTTTCTGGTGCTTCGTCGCCTTGTGTTTTGACGACGGACGGTCTTCGACGATGTTAGTAGGCCCAGAAAACGTCATGCTGCCCGGAGTCTGATCCACGGGGGCGCTGCTAGGCACTGCACAACTTCCATTTTCACATTCAACCGGAATTGCCGGTGGCGCGGGAAAGCCGCCACCCACGCGTGCATCGTAAATATCACCAGCGTTATCGCTGTCTTGAGGGGCAAGTTTTGAAAGCGAATATATGAACACGTCTTCGCCCGACGGCGAAGCGCCGATCAACAGGTTCAGGAACCCGTTGCTACTGCCGTCAGTGATAAGTGCCAGGCAACCTTGCGGTTCTACGCAGCCGTCAACTCCGTCTCGTCGCCACTCATAGACATTGCTAGATACCGAAAATTCAGCAGACTGATGTTCTGCTCCGGGTTCGTCGTCGGGCAAAACTTCTCCGTCATTATCGGACTTGACTAGTTCCGCAGGAGAGTCGAAGAACGCAAACCGTCCGTCGTTTGACAGGAACGTCAGGTTTGGCCATCCGTCGTTTTGCTGTAGGGGACCAAGGTCTCCAAGCTGGTGATGCGGAAAAACGGCACCCAGCTTTGGTTCGGGATCAAAGGGCGACGCACACGAAATGCACTGGAGCAAAGCCTGCTGATTGTCGTACAGGTAGACCTGGTGCCTACCTTGCACGCCCGGCACGCTACCTTGGAAATAATAGAAGCGTCCGTCAGGGCTCGCTCGTCCCGGGTCGCCTTCCTCGCTAAATAGATAGGTGAGTGCGCCGCTATGCAAGTCATATCTGTAAAGGCCGCCAGTCACTAGATGTACATAGAAGGCGTCAAACGCCTCGGACACCACGATAGATGAGATGACACCTATTTCGTGGGTCCCAAATATTCTCTTGACAGTGCGTGTACCTAGCTTATAGAGTGCGTATTCCGAGCCATCCGTTTCCTTCTTTTCCAGTATAACTTCAGTTCCGCTCGGGTTGGCGCCAATAAATCTGTACTGTCCCATATCGACGGTTTCAGCTGCGTCGAGACGCACATATAGATGGGCTGGCATTTCGCACTGATCGCCCGGTACAGCTTCAAAGAACACATCTGATCCTTCGCGCGACACGGCATGACTGCTACTAAGAATGCCAGCCAGTTCGTCACCATTGACGATATGAGCGCCACAACTGCCGATACCAGCGTTGACTTGAGTCAAATGTCCGTGAGCATACTCGTACAGGTCGTTTCCACTGGTTGTTCCAGTTGGATTTCCCAACAAGTCATGATCTTCCGATTGTAGAATTAGCGTCGAAAAATCTTCCGATGCAGCGACCCAGCCCTCCGGATATTCGACACCGCCTTCCTCGTCAACGCGCGGAACTGACGCCGCTTCGATGTAAGGCCCTCCAACCGGACCTGTCTCGAATTTTATTTCGGGAGACTCCCCCTTGCCAAGCGATGCAGATGTGTGCACGTCCACTTCGAGCGCCACCCTCGTGGCGTCCTGACTAAAAAGCTCTGGAACGACTCGCTGGACGCCTGTAGACGGTTGAGGCGAGCCAGCGACAATATTCCAGCTTTCCGTACCCCGCGAGAAGAGATAGGGCCCTTGTCCGGAATCAGCACCTGCGCCCCAGTTCACTGCAGGATCCTGGAACACAAGATGAGCGCCGTCTTCGCCGACCACAGCGCCGCTGTTTACTGTTGGTCCGTAGTTGTATGGTTCCTGATCGCCCTCCTTGTTGACGGGCGTGATCTGCTCGTAGGAGCGACAGTCAGGGAGAGCCGCCGATGGGCCGGTTCGGGCGCGGATGCTAACGCATGTTTCGTTTTCGGACGGTACCGAGGGAGGCACAGTCAACGAACGTGCCTCGCCGAGACCCCGGCGCAGACCCCGGCGAGCTCCCCTTCACCACAGCTCGATACTCGTACGTTTCCCCAGCGATAAGTTCAGCGTCAGCACTGATCACGGTAGAGTTGACGGATTCGTCCCGGGTACTGGCCGCCGACTGAAAGCCCGACTTGTCGTACTCGGAAAGAGGGACATATTCGAAGTGGTAGTCAGTCGATGTGCCCTTCCCGCCTTCTTGCAACACAGTCACCATTATGTTGCCAGAAGTCGGCTTCAAGTCTTCTCCGTCACCTTTGATGACTGGCTCAGCCACACCCGTGTTCTGACCAGTGAAAAACACAACATATGGCCCCCCGTTTCGCCCGTATACGTCGATTTCCGGTTTCGCTTGCAGTTTTTCAAGCGCACCCTTCACGCTAATGGTACTTTCACCGCCTTCCGCAGGAGCTGAATAGGGGATTGCCTCGGTAGTCTGCCCATCAAATTCGAGTGTAAAGGTGCCACCTTGCGGTTCGCCCTGGACCATTATTTCCTGTTCAGAGCTGGTTTGCCCACTTCCTACCACCACTTCTCCCAACATGCGGATCTCGCTGTTCGCGAATGCGTGAACCGACAGCGTCGTTGCGGTTGGCGGTCCAGCGGTTCTGAAGCTTTCAGTGGCGCTCGTCGCAGCGTTGGCGACCGCCCGAACGTAATATGTGGTCGATGGGCTCAACCCATCAAATGTCGCTTCGACAAATTCGCCCGTCCCTTCCGGCAAGGATTCTGCGTCGGCCTGAGAGATGACGCCTTCCGCCCCTGCTATCGGCTGCCACACAGCGCTAGGGGAGTCGCTCAACGAGTATTCAAAATGCCAGTGCGTTTCGGTGCCATTCGGCTCGGCAATCGTGTAGATCCTGGCCGATTGCGACGTTATGTTACGCAGTCTCGGAGCAATAATATTCGGCTTTGTTTTTCCAGTCGTGAAGGTGATTGAACTGGTTGCCGACGACGACGGTACTTCCACTTGAAAAGGGTTTCCTTTTTCATCGATTGGTTCAAACAGCACCTGTTCTTGTTTATGATCCATTCTCACGCGAGCCCAATATCGCGTTTCAGGAGAAAGCCCAAGCGCTTCCGCGTCAGCGACTTCGCGATAACCTTCAGCTACACCAACGGTACCGGTGGCATGTGTAGTAAACGGGGTCCATGCGCCGCTGCCTTCCGGTGGTCTACTTCCGTTTGGTTCGGCTGGTGCATAGTCGAAGTTGTATTCCGTAAGACCACCGTTAGTCTCGACCTGCGCATCGAAGTTAACGTCAAATAACCCCTGCACCCTGGACTGTTCCACCTTGTGAAAGGTGCTGGTTACCTTTTGTTTGCATCGCAAAGCCACTTCAGGAGGATCTACGGCATCTGTCTTTTGTCGGAAGATTCCTTCGGCCTTGAGCCCACTTTCTTCGTCTTGCACTTCGTAGCGTATGAAATATTCAGTCGATGGATTGAGATGATGCAACACGAGACAGCCAACGCCCACTCCCGATTCGCGAGTCCCGTCCAGACTGCCTATAGAGATCGGCAGATCTCCGTTGCCAGTTTCTATATTGCCTTCGTTTGCGAAGGTCCACGGCCCACCTTCATGTTCGCTGTATTCAGCCCGAAATTTAGCGGGAGTATTAAAGTCTTCAATAAGCACCTCGTAGTGCATTCGTGTCGAGTATACGTTGACTTCGTAAGGTTCGGCACGAATGGCAGGGGCCTGACCTGAAGGCTGCTGGCCAAGAAGAGGGCTCGCGTTCAGAGGAGCGTTGGCCAATTGGAGTGCATGTGCCGTAGCGGGCACCAAGTTTACATGCGCTAGAGCGCAGAGAAGGCCGATGAAAATAACTCTAGGGAAACGATACGCGTGATGACGCATAGTTGAGTTCGGACGTCCGCGCCAGATTGAGCTTCGAAAGCTGACGCACCGAGCCGATGCCTTGCCGTAACCTTGCGAATTCATTGCCCCCCCTTGCTCACCCCCTTGTGCCCCCAAAGATCATGCTACCAAGCGAGCTGAGCGATAGTACTGCGTTTGTTGGGTGGGATACCAAGCCCCCACCCAACAAACCGGCTAATTACACTATGTTATCTATTCCGATGATACTGACAGCGCGGCTCCAGAGTTCAGCGTGAGACTGTTTTCACCGTCGAACTCAATGATACCTGCTTCGGTCCCACCAACTGTACAGTTCGACTCAGGTAATGTTTCACCTTTAGCTTCAACGCCTGATCCAACGTTGAGGATTTCGTAACTGGTCCCGCCGGTGCCGACTTTGCATTCCTCGGATACTTTGATTCCAAGGACTAAACATTCGGTGAAGTAGGCAGCGCCGAATGTCGCATCCTCATACGCACCACCTTCAGTTAAGTACGCGAGCGAAGTCCACGGTAGACCCTCAGGGGTCTGCGTGAACATCAGATCCGGATTCGCAGGTGTTCTCAGCTTCGCAGTTGAGCTTGTTGCTTAACGAGGCTTCTACACCTTCGGTATTTAATACCGCCGTAATGGTGTCGGTACCATCAGTGCCAACCGTGCCATCGAGCGACCCTTTACATACGACGGAGATTTTCGCTTTAGTGTCTTCAAGTAAAAGAGCACCTGTCGCGGTCGTAGCCTGGTTAGAGGTTACTGCTTTCCCGGCTTCTAACCATTCCGCTAATAATGTGGCCGCAGATGCAACCGATGCCACCATGGCGCCTAGCGCAAACATTGCGACGAGCGCCAATCCGATCATCTGGATCTTCTTCATTGTGTTCGATCCTACCTTTCCCTCGTCCAAGGCTTGGTTGAAGCCTCGGAGTGAGGCTTGAGATCGGCCGACCAGAGCACTCGTCATAGGTCAGAGAGCGCGAGGACCGGCCCTATTTGGACTTGCATTCGAGATCCCGACTAATGGGATCTCTCAACGAGCCTACACCGAGCCTAGCTAGCTGTCAAGCAAATGTGGAGTGCTGTTTCCCACTGTGCCCAGACAGCGTGGTGCTCGCTTGCATCTCAAGCATGGAAGCGAGGTTGCACGTTTGTCGTTCTGAGCGCAGCGCCGTCGCATCCCGCCAGAACGTGGCTGCTCTGTCTCCCACACACGCAGGACCGAGTCCCTGGGAGATCGGTCTCGACCTGCTCGCGGGTGCCCTCTGAAGCGGACCTCCCGCGAGGCTCTCGAGCCCCGCAGGTCCCCGGAAAAAGTCAGAAACAAATCGCTACGACTGCTCCGGCGCTTCCGCTTGAACGCCGCGCACCTAAGTTCGGCTTGCGCGAGTCCGACCCACCAGACCCACCGAAGCGTCCGCCTGAGCAATATCGAGGGCCCCTCCAGACCCTTCGCCAGGACACTTGGCCCTGGGTCGGAGCGCTTCCCAGCCTTGCAAGCACCCCGACCCTGGACCTGCCCATTCGTGTCCTGCGGTTGGTTGGCAGACGCCGAACTGACTGGATTGGTTGGCAGACGCCATGCGGAGTCATATCACAGAACGAACGCCACTGCCAATCGGAATTCAGAGCGTGCCCGGATCGTGGAATCTGCCGGTCTGCGGGAAAGGCCGTTTCCCCAGTGTTCATCAGGCCTTTCGCGTGCTTTGCCGACCGCCCATAATAGTCGGAAACAATCTGCGCTGGACGAATGATCGAGCGGCCCGACAACACCCAACTGCCAGAACTCGCGGACAGGGGTCATCTCAGCGGCCGAGCGCCGCGCGCAGGGCCGCCGCTACGCGCGCCACGTCGCCCTCGCGCAGGCCCGGGTGGAAGGGCAGCGCCAGCGAGCGGGACGCCACGTCCTCGCACACCGGGAACTCGCCCTCGCGATGCCCGAAGCGCTCGCGATAGAAGCTCATCAGGTGGATTGCGGGCAGATAGGGCTTGCTCTGGATCCCCCGGCGCGAAAGCGCCGCGATGACGTCGGTGCGCTCGGCCTCGCGCGGCAACTGCACGACGAACACGAACCAACCCCTGCGATCGCCGCCACGGTCCTCGCAGGGCAACTCCAAGCCCTCGATCTCGCCAAGCGCCTGCCGGTAGAGCCCGGCGACCCGCGCGCGCGCCGCGAGCATGTCCGCCAAGCGCCCCATCTGGGCCACGCCGATCGCGCACGCGATATCCGAGAGGCGATAGTTGAAGCCGAGCCGGTTGTGGTCGAGCCAGTCCATGTTGGGCGCACGCCCCTGGTTGCGCTCGGAGTCGATCAGCTCCTTCTCCGAGCTCGTGCCCAGCGCGACCATGCCGCCCTCGCCGGTCGTAAGCTGCTTGTTGGCATAGAAGCCGAACACGGCCGGGTTGCCCCGCCCCCCCACGGGCCTACCGTCGGCGTGCACCGCCCCAAGCGCCTCGCAAGCGTCCTCCACGATCGCAAGCCCCTTCTCGCCCGCCAGCGCCTCGAAAGAGACCATGTCAGCCGGATAGCCGAAGATGTGCACCGGCAAGAGAGCCCGTGTGCGGTCCGTCACAGCCGCCGCGGCGGCCTGCGGGTCCAGATTGAGGGTGACCGGGTCGATGTCCGCAAAAACCGGCCTAGCGCGCTCGTACAGAGCCACGTTCGCCGAGGCCACGAACGAAAAGGGGCTCGTAATGACCTCATCCCCCTCCCCTACTCCCACGGCCCTAAGAGCTAGGTGCAGCCCGGCGGTCCCGCTGGACACCGCAGACGCGAAACGAGCACCCACGAATTCGGCAAACAAGCCCTCGAACTGAGGAACGCGCGGCCCCAGCGAAAGACTCCCCGAGCGCAGGACCGCCAACACGAGTTCCTCCTCCTCGGCTCCGATCAAGGGCTTGGCAAGCGTCAACACCGCCTCGTCATCGCCCGGGGCGAGTCGGGAACTTTCCTTCGAGCGGCGGAAGGCGTCTACAGAATCGCGTCCAATCACGAAACGCGTCAGTCCTCCGCCGGGCGAAGGAAAGTCCCCGACGAAGTTGGAGCTTGAATCCCTACCTCAAGCGAATCCACCAAAGCATCCCAAGAGGCCGCGATCAGGTTCTCAGAGACCCCGATGGCCCCCCAAACGCGCTCCCCGTCAGACGCGTCGATCAACACCCGCGTGACCGCGCCCGTGCCCTTGGCCTCGTCGAGGATGCGCACCTTGTAGTTGACAAGCTCGATGTCGCGCAGGTGCGGGTAGATCTCACCGATCGCCTGGCGCAAGGCGTTGTCCAGCGCGTTGACCGGCCCGTTGCCCTCGGCGGTGCACAGGATGCGCCGCTCCTTGGGTCCGGGCGGCGCCACGATCTTGATCGTCGCCTCGGTGAGGATCTCGCCACGGACGCTCTTCTCCACGATCACCCGCCACGAGTCCAGTTCGAACAGGGGCTCATACATCCCCGACTCCTGGCGGATGAGCAGCTCGAACGAACCGTCGGCCGCCTCGAACTGGTAGCCCTCGTGCTCTAAGGACTTGACGCGCTCAAGCGTGCGCGCGGCCTCCTGGGCGCTCAGCTCGATCCCGAGCTCAGCGGCCTTCTCGACGATCGCGCCGCGCCCCGCAAGCTCAGAGACGATCACGTCGCTTGAGTTGCCGACCAGCTCAGGATCGACATGCTCGAAGGTGGCCGAGTCGGCGCGCACCGCCGCGCTGTGCAGGCCCGCCTTGTGGGCGAAGGCGTGCTTGCCCACGTAGGGCTGGGCCGGGTCGGGTGTGCGGTTGAGCAGATCGTCGACCAGGTGCGCGGTCTCAGTCAGGCGCGCCAAGCGCTCGGGCTCGAGGATCTGCACGCCCATCTTCAGCTGCAGGTCGGCGAGGATCGTGAGCAGGTTGGCGTTGCCCGTGCGCTCACCGATGCCGTTAATGGTGCCCTGCACCTGCGTGGCGCCGGCTTCCACCGCGACCAAGGTATTGGCCACGGCGCAACCCGAGTCGTCGTGGGTGTGGATTCCAAACGGGGTGTCCGACATGTCGAAGCGCACCGCGTCGATCGTCGAGCGCACCCGTCCCGGCAGGGCGCCGCCGTTGGTGTCGCACAGCACGATCCGCTCGGCGCCCGCGAACGCGGCGGCGCGCAGCGTGTCCAAGGCGTAGCCGCGGTGGGCCGCGTAGCCGTCGAAGAAGTGCTCGGCGTCGAAGATCACGCGCTTGCCCTGGGCGATCAGGAATTTGATCGATTCGCCGATCATCTTGATGTTGTCCTCGTAGGTGGCGCCGAGCACGGTCTCGACCTGCATGCGCGAGCTCTTGCCCACGATCGTGCAAACCGGGGCAAACGATTCGGCCAGCACGCGCAGCCCCTCGTCGCGGTCGACTGTGGTGTCGCGCCGGCGCGTCATGCCGAACGCCACGATCTCAGAGACCGCCAGGCGCTCGCGCGCGAGCAGCTCGAACAGCTCGCGTTCCTTGGGGTTAGACGCCGGGAAGCCCGCCTCGATCATGTGCACGCCGAGCGCGTCGAGCGCGTGCACGACCCTCAGCTTCTCCTCCACGGTCAGGCTTATGCCGCCGCCACCCATGCCGTCGCGCAAGGTGGCGTCGTAGAGCTGTATCTGGCTCATCAGGCCGCTGTGGTCGGTGTGCTCGGAGCCGGCGTTGGCGCTACTACGTCAAGCCATTCGCGGTAGGCCTCCGAGCGGCCGTGGATCGCGTCGTCGAAGGCGCCCTGCAACAGGCGGGTGACCGGCCCGGGCTTGCCCGAGGCGATCTTGTGGTCGTCGACCTCCACGACCGGCACGAGCTCGGCGGCGGTACCGGACATGAACACCTCTTCGGCGAGGTAGAGCTCGGCGCGCGCGATGTTGCGCTCGATCACCTTGTAGCCGAGGTCGGCCGCCAGCTGCATGATCGAGCGGCGCGTGATGCCGTCGAGGATCGAGTTGTGGTGCCCTGGGGTCACGATCTCCCCGCCGGCGAGGATGTAGATGTTCTCCCCTGTGCCCTCGCAGACGTGGCCGTGATCGTCGAGCAGGATCGCCTCCTGGTAACCGGCCTTCATCGACTCGACCTTGGCTAGCACGTTGTTGAGGTACTGCCCGGAGGCCTTGGCGTGCGGGATCAACGAGTCCGGCGAGATGCGCCGCCAAGAGGAGACCTTGGCGCGGATGCCGTTGGCCATGCCGTCCTCGCCGAGGTAGGTGCCCCACTCCCAGCAGGCGATCGTGACGTCCACCGGCGCGTCCATCGGGTTCAGGCCCATCGAGCCGTAGCCGCGATAGACGATCGGGCGGATGTAGCAAGAGGACAGGTTGTTGGCCCCCACCAGCTCGCGCGCCGCGGCCTGCAGCTCGGCAGCCGTGTAGGGGACCGGCATGTAGTAG
Organism: uncultured Solirubrobacterales bacterium; assembly: GCA_963753145.1. GTDB lineage: Bacteria > Actinomycetota > Thermoleophilia > Solirubrobacterales > Solirubrobacteraceae > Palsa-744. The sequence continues at coordinate 554,447 of CAVWAX010000001.1, read as the reverse complement.
AGCTCGGAGGACTGAAGCAGCCGCTCCATGTGCTCGGCGTTGCGAAAGATCGCGGGCCCGAGCTCGGTGTCATAGCAACGGATCCCCTCGAACACCCCGGTGCCGTAGTGCAGCCCATGCGTCAGCACATGAACCTTCGCGTCCTCCCAGGCGAGGAGCTCTCCGTTCATCCAGATGTAGTCGCAAGTATCCACGTGCCCGTCTCCTGGCTAGAACCCGGTTCGAACTGACGATTCTACAGCTGTTGACGTTTTTGCCAAGGGCACACGCGCCAAAACCTCGCGAATGCGATGCGGTGGGCAAGCTCAACCCGGAATGAGCGCACGCGGTAGAGAGCGTGCCGTCGCGATCCGCACCACCTACTCGAATCGAAACTATATAGCGACAAATAACTTATCTGTCGCTCAATGTTGTCCACGCAATTACTTTGCTTGCATCGGCATCTCTGAACTCGCCTGTCCTAGACATGGAGGAGCGTCGGATAAGACCTCAGCGCCCTATGTCCACGCTTGATCAGATCACCTACGACGCCGGCCGCCATGCGCTGGCAGACCAAGAGGCTTTCGTAGCCGGCATCCGCCAGCGTACGGGCACCCTCCTCGCAGCTCACGCCCTGGTGGCCTCATTTCTGGGCGGGGCAGTGCTTCATGACGGTGGTCTGACCGTGGGGACCTGGTTCGCACTGATAAGCCTTATTGCCGGGCTCATCGTCGCGGCGCTTCTTCTCGCCCCTTGGCGACTTCGCTTCGCCATCGATGCCCGCGACCTGTATAGCGCTCTTCGAAATGCACCGCCCGAGCCAGGCACGGTTAGCTATCTCGCCAGCGCCGGATTCGCATATCAGGAGCTCTACACCAACAACTTCGCCAGAACTCAGCGCATGTCGTCGCTGCTCGGGACGCTGGCGATTCTGATGGTCATGCAAACGCTCTTCTGGCTGACGGCACTGATAGGCTGAGGACAATGAACAACAGGCCACCCCCAATTGAGCAGATTCTAGTCCCTTCCATCGACATAGGCATCGAGGAGTGTCGAGGGCAGTCAGTGCGACGCGAACGGATCCGCTTGGAAGAGCGACGTCGAAGTTGGGTCGAGAGCCCAAAGCGCTGGCGAAGACTTTATGGACGACTCGTGATTTCGCATCTTCGCCGGTAAGGACAGGCCATCGGTCTCAAAGCCGTGCCGGTACAAGGCGCGTGGAGTCTTCTGGCTAGCAGTCCTCGCGATAGACTGACGACAATGAGCAACAGGCCGCTCCCCATCGACCAGATCAAGGTTCCGTCCATCGACATTGGCATCGCGGAGGGCCGCGGACAGTCTGTACGGCAGGAAAAAATCCGTCTCGAAGAGCGGCGGCGGGCGTGGGAAGAAAGCCCGAAGCTCTGGCGACGGGTGTACGGGCGACTCGTGATTGCCCGCCTGCGTTGGTAGCCGGCGCGCCCATCCAGCGGATTGGATCAACGAAGAAACGTCGGCGCAACGAGACATATGCCGAGATAGCTCAATCCACCGATTCGTGCGTCCTTCAAAGCCGCGCGAGCACCGCGCGCGTGGCCGCTTCGGTGCCGGCCTCGCCGCCGAGATCGGGCGTTCGTAGGCCTGCCTCCAGCGCGGCCGCCACCGCTGCCTCAACAGCCGAGGCCTCGCTCTCCAGACCGAGCCCGTGGCGCAACATCAGCGCGGCGGAGAGAAACATCGCCAGCGGGTTGGCGATGCCGCGTCCGGCGATGTCCGGGGCGGAGCCGTGGACGGGCTCGAACAGGCCCGGACCGGCGGCGCCAAGCGAGGCGCTCGGCAGCATCCCGATCGAGCCGGTGATCATGGCGGCCTCGTCGGAGAGGATGTCGCCGAACATGTTCTCGGTGAGGATCGTGTCGAAGTGGCGCGGCGCGGAGACGAGCTGCATCGCGGCGTTGTCGACGAGCACGTGCTCGAGCTCGATGTGGGGAAACTCGCGCGCGTGCACGTCCATAACGACCTCGCGCCAAAGCCGCGATGTCTCGAGCACGTTGGCCTTATCCACGCTGCTCACCTTCGCGCGCGCGGCACCGAAGGCGGTGCGCGCGATCCGCTCGATCTCCTCGCGCGAGTAGGCGCACACGTCCGAGGCCGAGTCGGCGGTGCGCGTCTTCTCGCCGAAGTAGATGCCACCTGTCAGCTCGCGCACGACCAGCAGGTCGGTGCCCTCGATCCGCTCGCGCCGTAGCGGCGAGGCCTCATACAGCGCCGGCAGCGGCTTGACGGGCCGCAGGTTCGCGTACAACCCAAGCCCCTTGCGCAGCCCGAGCAGGCCCTGCTCGGGGCGCGGCGCGTCGGGATCGGTCGTGTCCCACTTGGGCCCCCCTACCGCCGCCAAGAGCACGGCGTCGGCCTGGCGGCACGCCACGAGCGTCTCGTCGGTCAGGGCGGCGCCGTGCAGGTCGATCGAGGCCCCACCGAAGGGGTGCGAGTCGAAGTGGAAGTCTCCCACGGCGCGCAGCACCTCAAGTGCCGGCGCAAGAATCTCCGGGCCGATCCCGTCGCCGGGAAGCGTGACGATGCGGTGTGCCATGTATGTCCTTTCAGAGGCTTTATTTTGGGCGTCATCCGCATCGGCGGTCGAAGCGCTCTGCACTTAGATCACCAGACAGCGCATGCGATCCGGCTTGACCAATCGAGTCAGCAGCTCATAGATCAGATCGCCGTAGACGCGCGCTTCCTCGACAGCTTTCTTGCGAGTGGTCTCGTCGCCGAAGTCGTCCAGCAGCTCGTGCTCGTCGCGCTGGACTGACCGCAAAAACTCGCTGTAGACATCAGAGATCCGTTCTATCAGCGCATCAATCGCGGAGTCTTCGTGCGCACGTAGCGCCTCAAACCGCTCAGATGGCGTTATCGCACACAACTCCAGCACCCGTTCGGCGCTGACCGGCGGCTGCTCAGATGCAAGGTGGACGATCATAGAGAAACACGTCGAAAGGCGGCTCAGCTTGAGCTTGAAGTTCTTGACAGCGCTCTCGGCCTTCTTGCGAGCCAGTTCATCGTCTGTCAATGCGCGCAGCTTGAGCCGATGATGCTCGTAGTTCAATGTGAGAGTACGCCAGAAGCGCAGAATGTCGTTGATCAGGAACGTCGGAAGAAAACTGTCTGCGTGGTCCTCGAAGTCGCGATAGTAGAAGCCAACGATTCGGCTCATGAGTCCGCGATAGACGTCGCTGTTGTAGAGAGGTTGAACTCTTCGAGCAACAACAGCATTCGGGCCGTGAATACGTTCAACGAGTCGTCGCTTGGGCTGCCAAGCACACGCTCCATTTCAGCGACGTACTGCAGCTCGAGATACCGCCCGTCGCCCGAGAAGGCAGGGAACCCCATGTCCCCCGTCGCCTCGATCAGATGCGCCGCGACACGAACGAACGATGTCCAGGGAAACCGCTGACTGTCATCGGCATCGTCGTAAAGGAAGAACAGGTCGATATCGGAGTCCCTCCAGGCCTCGAGACGGCCATAGGAGCCCGTCGCGTACACGCAGAGCGGATGGCCGTCCATGAGGCTCTCCACCGCCGACAGACGCCGACCGAGGTCGGCAAGCCTCGCTAACGAGTAGTCGTGGCGCGTGGGCAACATGGTCGGGAGCATAGGACAGCTCACGGCGCGCATCCGTCTGCGCTATCGTCGATGATGTCCCGATGGCGCAAACGAAGATACGCCCGGATCTGTATATCTCGGCGGATGTCGAGACAGACGGATCGATCCCAGGTCTGTATTCGCTTCTTTCGTTTGGCCTGAGCGCGATCGGCCGTTATGACGGAGAGCACTTCGAGCGATGGGATCCCCGCGAGCACACGTTCTACCGCGAGATGAGTCCGATCACGGAGCAGTTTCAAGCGCAGGCGCTAAAGATCAACGGCTTGGATCGAGAGCATCTGCGAAGGGAGGGTTGCGACCCTGTCGCCGCGATGCGCGAGGCTGCGGAGTGGATCACGACGATCAGTTCGGGATGCCGTCCCGTACTGGTCGCATATCCGGTCGCCTTCGACTGGGCCTTTCTGTACTGGTATTTCGAGCGCTTCGCTCCGGACGGATCCCCGTTCGGTCACTCCTCCTGCCTGGATATCCGCACCCAGTACCACGCGATAGCGGGGACCGTCTTCGACCTTTCCAGCAAGACCGCGATGCCACAGTTCTTGCAACCCCGCTCCCCCCATACCCACAACGCGCTTGATGACGCCGTCGAGCAGGGAGAGCTGTTCGCGAATCTGCTCGAGTGGTCGTTCCGTATGCGTGAAGCCCACGTTCCTAGAGAGGACAGCTCGATGCCATCCTGGCTGACCTCACACGAGCTCCCTATCGCTTGACGCCACTCCTCCTCAAAGCGCCGTCGTGACCGGCCCGGTGCGCTCTCGACCGCTCTCGTACTCGTCGATCGCCTGTTCCTGGCGCAGCGTGGCCCCGATGTCGTCGAGGCCCTCCAGCAGGCGGTGGCGGATCTCGTGGTCGATCTCGAAGGGCACCTGGCGTGAGGCGAACCGCACCTCCTGGGCATCCAGGTCGATCTCGCCCTCGCCGGCCTGGGCCAGGGAGTGGCAGTCCTCCTCGGAGAGGACGACCGGGAGCAACCCGATCTTGGTGCAGTTCGAATAGAAGATGTCCGCGAAGGACGGCGCGACGATCGCCTGGAAGCCGTAGTCCTGCAGACCCCACGGCGCGTGCTCGCGCGAGGAACCACAACCGAAGTTGCGCCCGGCCACGAGGATCGGGTTGGCGGGCAGCTGCCAACCGGGCTCCTTGGCCCAGTCGTAGAACAGGAACTCGCCGAAGCCCGAGCGCTCGACGCGCTTGAGGAACTGCTTGGGCATGATCTGGTCGGTGTCCACGTCGGCGCGGTCGAGGTGCGTGACCTTGCCTGAGATCGTGTGTATCGGCTCCATGCTCAGCTCCAATCGCGGATGTCGGTGAAGTGGCCCTCGATCGCGGCGGCCGCAGCCATCTGGGGTGAAACCAGGTGTGTGCGTCCCCCACGCCCCTGACGACCCTCGAAGTTGCGGTTCGAGGTCGAGGCGCAGCGCTCGCCCGGGGCGAGGATGTCGGGGTTCATGCCCAGGCACATCGAGCAGCCCGCTACGCGCCAGTCGAAGCCGGCGGCGCGAAACACCTCGTCCAGACCCTCGGCCTCGGCTTGGGCCTTGACCTGTTGGGAGCCGGGCACAACCATCGCGCTTACACTCGGCGCGACTTTGCGTCCCTCGACGACTGCGGCCGCAGCGCGCAGGTCGCCGATGCGCGAGTTGGTGCACGAGCCGATGAACACGCGGTCGATCGCGATCTGGGAGATCGGCGTGCCGGGACGCAGGTCCATGTAGGCCAGCGCGCGTTCGGTCGCCTCGCGGTCGGCGGGGGCGTCGAAGTGCTCGGGGGCCGGCACGGTGGCGTCGACGGGCGCGACCATCGCGGGGGTCGTGCCCCAGGTCACCTGGGGGGAGAGCGCGGCGGCGTCGACGACGACCTCGCTGTCGTAGAAGGCGCCCTCGTCGCTCGCCAAGCCTTGCCACGCGGCGATCGCCTCTTGCAAGGCCTCGCCGCGCGGAGCGCCGGGGCGACCCTCGGGCCAGCGCTCGCCCGGTTCTGTGAACCACGCGAACGTGGTCTCATCCGGCGCGATCATGCCGGCGCGCCCGCCCGCCTCGATCGTCATGTTGCAGACGGTCATGCGGCCCTCCATCGAGAGCGCGGCGATCGCGGGGCCGACGTACTCGACGACGTGCCCGGTGGCGCCGCCGACGCCGATCTGGCCGATCGTGCCGAGGATCAGGTCCTTGGCGCTGACGCCGAAGCCGAGCGCGCCCTCGTAGGAGATGCGCATCGAGCGGGGGCGCTGCTGGACCATGCATTGGGTCGCGAGGACGTGCTCGACCTCGGAGGTCCCGATCCCGAACGCCAGGGCCCCGAAGGCGCCGTGGGTCGCGGTGTGGGAGTCCCCGCAGACGACCGTCATGCCGGGCTGGGTGACGCCCAGGTCGGGGCCGATCACGTGGACGATGCCCTGTCGATCGGAGCCCAAGGAGTAGACGGGCACGCCGAACTCGGCGCAGTTGCGCTCGAGCGTTTGCACCTGGACACGCGAGAGCTCGTCCTTGATGCGCGCGGCGACGGGGGTTCCGTCGGTGGGCGTGTTGTGGTCGGCGGTGGCCAGCGTGCGGTCCGCTCGGCGCACCCCGCGTCCGGCCAGGCGCAGGCCGTCGAAGGCTTGGGGCGAGGTGACCTCGTGGACCAGGTGCAGGTCGATGTAGAGCAAACCGTCGGCGACCTCGTGGGCCTCCCAGATCTTCTCGAACATGGTCTTGGGCATCGGCAGTCTCCTTGGTGGGCTATACAAGCGTACGTTATCACAGACGCCAACCGCCTGGCGCGCGCCGCTCAGCCGTAGTAGCGCGCAACCACCTGGAGCTGGCTGAAGACGTCGTGGGCGATCACGAGCACCACGATCAGGGTGCCCGCCACGGGCCCCCAGCGCCGCCCGGCGCCGCGCGCGGCCAGGGCAAGGATCGAGCCCCACAGCACGACCAGCGGCAGCAGGTAGCGCGCGTCGGTGAATTCGGCGGCGCTGCTTGGGAACGCGAGGTAGCCCGAGGCGCCGACCAAGAGCAGCAGGCCGAGCGCGATCGCCGCGTAGGTGAGCAACTCGGGCAGGCGCGTGCGCAGCGAGGCGCGCGCGAGCACGAGCGAGCGAGCGCACAGCGCGAGAATCGCGAGCACCAGCACGAGCGCCACGTCATAGACCCAGGCGGGGAACGGCGTGTCGCCCCAGCCGTAGAGCCCGATCACGTTGCGAAACCAGATCTGGCGCGTGGTGAACAGGCCCGGGAAGTCGTTGTGCATGAACGGCAGGCGCGGAAGGTAGAACTGCCACACGTAGCTGATCGCTCCCCCGATCGAATGCGTCGAGGATGTCAGGCCGGAGGCGCCGCCGGAGACCCCGCCAAAGGTGGTGTGATTGGAGAGCAGGTTGACGATCCCGTACAGCACACCCGGGGCCACGGCGATCGCGAGAGCCGGCGCGAGCGTGTCCAGGTAAACGCGCGGGCCCTCCTCGCGCGCGCGGCGCCAACTCAAGATGAGCAGGCCAAGGACCACACCCGGCGCGATGCCGACGAAGTTGAGCTTGGTCGCAAAGCCGACCGCGCAGAGCGCACCGATGCCGAGTGCCAGCGGCCGCGTCAGCCCGCGGCGAAAAGCGCGCGCCAGGCAGTAGAACACGGCGGCCGAGACGGTGAACAGCAGCGAGTCGGGGTTGACTGTGCTCGAGGCGAAACCGAGCAGCGGCGCGAGCGCGACACCGAGGCCGCCGACCGTCCACGCCCAGCGCACGCGCGGCAGGGCCTCGCGCAGGAACAGGTACACGAACAGCGCGGTGGCGGCGGCCAGCAGCGCGCTCAGCAGGCGCATCAGCTCCAGGCGGTCGAGGATCGAGCCGCTCGAGCCGAGCACGTACGGGATCCCGGCGAGCGCATAGTAGAGCGGCGGCTCGGAGGTCGCCACGCCGGCCCCGCCCGGCCCGGCGCGCGAGAGCGAACGCGCGAGGTCGCCCTCGAGCTTTTCCTGGGCGGCGGCCGAGAAGATCGTGTGACCCGCCGGGCGGAAGCGCACTTCGTTGTGCTGGAGGTCTTCCAGCACAACGCTCTCCTCTTCTGAATATTCGCTCTTGGAGGAGCTCGGCAGGCGCCCGTCCTGCACGAGCGTCTGCACGTAGGCGAAGTGGTCTGGCTCGTCGAGCGCCAGGAACGGCGGCGTGATCAGAGACCAGGACACGGCGTTGAGCAGGGCGATCAGAGCGCACACCCAGGCCGCCCGGGGAACCCGCGCGAGCGCGTGAGCGGCACGAGCGCGTCCGGAGCGCAAGCTACGCACAACAATCCCCCAAAATCCCGCCGACCCGCCTCGCGAGGGCTTGCGAGCGGGAGCCCGCCGGGCCTTGCCTGTCCGGGTACTGCTCACGCTAGCTCCCGCAACACGAGGTAGCACGCGAGTGAGATCGCGCCTGCCATGAGCAGCGCGACCAGCCACGCGACCCAAGCGCCGGCGGGGGCGCGGCCGAGGCCGAAATGGTGGGCGACGGTCGTGGCCAAGGCCCACCACGAGCTCGGACCTGGACGCATGTATTCGACGGTGAAGCGGCCGGGCAGCGCGGCGCCGGAGGACTCGCGCGCGGCGCTGGCCTGGCCCGCGGTGGCGCCGCCCATCTGCACCACTTCGGCGGCATGGGCGAATTTGAAGCACAGCGTCGCCCCGGACAGCGGATGGGAGAGCGTGTGGATCGGAACCGTGACGGCGCCGCTGGTCCAGCCGCTGCCCACACTCCCGCCGAGGACCCGGCCGGCGCCGGAGAGCAAGCTGACGCTCACGCGCGGACCGGCGGCCGCCACGAAGGTCAGACGGATCGCCGTGGTCCCGGCCGGCACGAATTCGTGCGCCTGGCACGCCGCCCCAGCGCGCGCTTCGAGGATCGGCTGGTTGGCCGGCACGCCGTTGGTGCGAGCTACGACCAGCGGCGAGCCCGACAGGGTCAGCACCAGGACGAGCGCGAGCACCCCGAGGCCGGCCGCGAGCGCCAACGCAACCGGCTTATCTCGCCACCATCCAACCCGCCTCCACATAGACGAATCGTACAGGTGTATCGGCGCCGGTTTCGGGACCGACAGGCCGACTGCGCGCCGGTTCGGGAGGCTAAGGCCGGCCGGCGCCTGCTAGGAGCGGCGCAGGCCGGCGCTGACCACGGCCAGGAAGGCCGCGTCCTCGCCGGCGGGGTTCTCGAAGTGGTGCGGCAGGTCGGCGTCGAAGGTCACACAATCGCCCGCCGAGAGCCGGTAGCGCTGCCCGTCGCACACGAGCACGACCGAGCCGTGCTCGACCAGGGCGCTCTCGCGACTGCCGGGCTCGTGCATCGGCGGGTCGTCGGGCGCGCCTGTCGCGCCGCCCGGGGCGAGCGTGTGGCGGGACAGTTCGGCGCGCTGGCCGGGCTGGGCGGCCGTCAACACCTCGAAGCTGTGGCCGCGCTTCGCGCTGCCCCCCCGCGAGCGCTCGCCGGCCCGCACGATCGTCACCGCGCCGCCCTCGTCCAGCCGCAACAGCTGGGAGAGCCGCAGATCGAGGCCCGAAGCGATCCGCGCCGCCACCGTCAGCGTCGGGCTGGTCTCGCCCCGCTCGACCTGCGAGAGCATCGGCGCGCTCACCCCCGAGCGCTCGGCCAAGTCGCGCAACGACAGCCCCGAGGCCTCACGCAGAGCCTTCACGCGCGCGCCGATGACGGCGGAATCGAAGGCCTGCCAGCGCCCGTCCTCCGCAGCCCCCTCCCCCACGTTGACTGGGCTCTTGGCCTTGGCCATACATTCGTACGCTATCACGGACGCGCGGCGTAAACCGCCGGAAGGAAGAGCCAAGCCCTCCTCCCGGCGGAGCAAACCTCCTCGGACCTCGAGAAGGGGAAAGGGAGACCAAAAGCTAGAAACAGGGTTCCACGTTTTCGGTCCCGTCCAAGCATCGCACGAGAAACGCCGACTGTCAAGAGAAACGGCTGACCGGCAAACGCCTCAGGCGGCCGCTTCGGGCAGCCCCACCCCGCGCTCGCCTTCGCGCGCGCGGACGACGCCGATCGAGAGCGCTCGCACGTACGCGCGCGCGGCGGCCTCGATGATGTCGGTGGAGACACCCTGACCGGCGCCGGTCTGGCCCTGGACCTCGACCACGACCGAGACCTCGCCGAGGGCGTCCTGGCCCTCGGTGACGGCGTCGACGCGGAACTCGCGCAGCGCGGCCTCGACCCCGGTCGCGGCGTTGATCGCGCGGAAGATCGCGTCGACCGGCCCGTCCCCAGAGGACTCTCCGGTCTTCACCGCGCGTGAGCCTGAGGAGCCGTCTTCGACGCTGACGTTGACACGCGCCATCGGCGGGCCTGAGGAGGAGGCGGCGACCTCGAAATCGACGAACGAGTACGCCGCCAGCTCGTCGCCGCGCAGCTCCTCGGTGACCAGCGCCTCCAGATCCATCGCGGTCACCTGCTTCTTGCGGTCGGCGATCTCCTTGAAGCGCTTGAAGGCCGTGTTCAGGGCTTGGCCGTCCAGCTGGTAGCCCATCTCCTCCAGGGCTTGGCGCAGGGCATGGCGCCCGGAATGCTTGCCCAGCACGATCGCGTTTGAGCGCAGCCCGACCGAGGTGGCGTCCATGATCTCGTAGGTGGCGCGCTCCTTGAGCACGCCGTCCTGGTGGATGCCGGCCTCGTGCGCGAACGCGTTGCGCCCGACAATCGCCTTGTTGGGCTGGACCGGGTAGCCGGTCAGGCGCGACACCAGGCGCGACGTGCGCGATATCTCGGTCGTGTGGATCCCGGTCCACAGGCCCAGGGCCGGCTCGCGCGTGCGCAGCAACATCGCGATCTCCTCCAGGGACGCGTTGCCGGCACGCTCGCCGATTCCGTTGATCGCACACTCGACCTGGCGCGCGCCCGCTTCGATCCCGGCCAACGAGTTGGCGACGGCCAGGCCCAGGTCGTCGTGGCAGTGCACCGATACGACCACCTCGCGCAGGGCGGGCACCAGGCGATACAGCTCGGCGAACATCGCCGCGTACTCGGAGGGCAGGGCGTAGCCGACGGTGTCGGGCACGTTGATTGTGGTCGCGCCCTCCTCCAAGGCCACTGCGATCACCTCGGCCATGTAGGGGATGTCCGACCGCGAGCCGTCCTCAGGGGAGAACTCGACATCGTCGGTGTAGCTCTTGGCGTGCGCGACCGCGGCCCTGACCTGCCCGAGGACGTCCTCGCGCGTGGTTTGCAACTTGCGCTCGATGTGGATGTCGGAGGTCGCGATGAACGTGTGGATGCGCGGCCGCTCGGCGTCCTTGACGGCCTCCCAGGCCGCATCGATGTCCTGGGCGGAGGTGCGTGCCAGGGCGCAGATCACGGGGTGGGTGGGGGCCAAATCCGCGTGCGCGATCGCCTGCACCGACTCGAAGTCCCCGGGCGAGGTGATCGGAAAGCCTGCCTCGATGATGTTGACGCCCAGGCGCGCCAGCTGGTGGGCGATCTCCAGCTTCTCCTGCTGGTTCAGCGCGATCCCCGGCGATTGCTCGCCGTCGCGCAGGGTCGTGTCGAATACCCTGACGCGGTCGCGCTCGTCTCGGCCGGCCGCTTGAGCGCCGTCGCGCTCGACTTGGGGTTGTGCTTCGTTCTCGCTCATGTCGTCCTCACTTCTCCAGTTCTCTCGCTTGCCGATTTCTCCTTGGGTATGCGGCTACGCGGCCGCCACGCGCTATTCCCCCCGAGGGGGGAGGAGAAGGAGAAGCGACAGGGAGAACTGGAACGACATGTGCGTCGAGCTTAGCACCCGGGCACGCGCAGTCGAGGGTTGACAGGCCGCCGCGCGCCCGCGCGATCAAGCCTGCATCCCCCACGCCGCGCTCCGTCGAGGGACGATCCAGTCGATGGAGAACGTGGTCCTCACTCGATGCGCGGGCAGAGTACCGTCGCAGTCGGTCCCTACCTTTTGTTCATGGCCACCACACCGGAGGAACTCGCCTTGGATCTCTCAAGTGCCTCGGTTCGATCTCAGGAGCTGAGTGAGACTCAGCTCCGCGAGAAGGCGACCGCTGTGCTGGCCGCTGCGTCCATCGTGGTCCCTGTTGGATCCCTTGCGGTCGGGCACGGACCGATTGGAGCCGCGATTCCGCTTGGGATAGCCGCCGTTACCTACGCACTCTGTGTGCGCGAATGCGGTGCCGCGCTACTTCCGCGAGGCGCGCACGTCGGCCTTCTTGGTGGCGAGCTACTCGGAACGGTCAACGAAACCGGCGCTGACCTTCGACAAATGCAGGCGACGGCGGCAAGCTATCTCGATGACGGTTATCGGCATAACCAAATCCTGCTCGAAAGAGCCGATAGGCGCATCGGGCACGCAATTCTACTGCTAACGATCGAGATTCTCGCGTTGACCGTCGCCCTGCTCGTTACACTGGTGAACTGAAATGAGCGATGCGCCTCCCTCCCCCAAGCCGGTCCCAAACAACCCGATGCCGCCTAAGCCGCCGCCGAACGTCATTGCATATGGGACCCGCGACGTACCGTGGCCCTTCCGCTGAGAAGAACTCCCGGCGGCCCCGAGCAGCTCAGCTGAGTTCGACCGTCCAGCCCGCGACAAAGCCCTCGGAAGCGACGATCTCCGAGACGACCTCGGCCGGCACGGGCATGTCAGTCGTGACCACCATCGCAGCCAGTCTGGCGTCGTCGCCGTCGGGCGTATGCCCAATCGCGGCGGAGGAGATGTTGATGCCGTGGGCGCCGAAGATCGTGCCGACGCGGCCGATCATGCCAGGCAGGTCGGCGTAGCGAAAGACGCACACGTACGGGGTCAGCTCGATCGTCAGGCGCCGGCCCTGCACCTCTACGAGGTGGGGGACGCGATTGGGACCGATGCCGGTGCCGGCGACCGCGACCTTCTCGCCGCCGGCGACGACGGTGACGCGGATCAGCTCGTTGAAGTCCTGGGCCTCGGAGACGGACTTCTCCTCCACGACGATGCCCCGCTGCTGGGCCATCGAGGGGGCGTTGACGAGGTTGACCTGCTCCTCGGTGCGACCCTCCAGGGCGCCTTCGATCACCGCGAGTGCGAGCATGCGCGTGTCGAAGTCGGCGATGCGCCCCATGAAGGCGGCCTCGATGCGCTCGACCGAGGAGCCGGCCGCCAGCTCCATCGCGAGGCGACCGAGCTTTTTGGCGAGCGGCAGAAACGGGGCGAGCACCTCCATGTCCTCCGCCCCCACCGAGGGGATGTTGACGGCGGTGGAGACGACGCCGCCGGTGAGCGCGGCGACGATCTGCTCGGCCGACTGGAAACCCGCGCGGTCGGTCGCCTCGGCGGTGGAGGCGCCCAGGTGCGGAGTGACCACGACGTTGGGGTAGCCCTGGAAGAGCGGATACTCGGTGATCGGCTCTGAGGGGAACACGTCGAGCGCGGCGCCCGCGACCTTGCCCGAGTCGAGCGCGTCCTTCAGGGCGCCGTCGTCGATCAGCCCGCCGCGGGCGACGTTGAGGATGCGCACCCCGTCGCGCATCTTGGCGAACTGGGAAGCGTCGAGCCAGCCTTCGGTCTCGGGTGTCTTGGGCAGGTGGATCGTGATGAAGTCGGCCTGCGCGCACACATCGTCGGAGGACTCGGCCTTCTCCACGCCGAGCTCGCGGTAGCGCTCGGCGGATACGTAGGGGTCAAAGGCGATCACACGCATGTTGAAGCCGCGCGCGCGCTGGGCGACAAGCTGGCCGATGCGCCCGAAGCCGAGGATGCCCAGCGTCTTCTCGTACAGCTCGACGCCGGAGAACTTCGAGCGCTCCCACTTGCCGGAGGTGAGCGAGGCGTGGGCTTGTGGGATGTTGCGGGCGAGCGCGAGCAGCATCGCCATCGTGTGCTCGGCGGCGGTCACGACGTTCGATTGCGGCGCGTTGGCGACCACGATCCCGCGCGCGGTGGCGGCGGGCACGTCGACGTTGTCGACCCCCACGCCGGCCCGGCCGATCACGCGCAGGTTCGTCGCCTTGGCGATCAGCTCGGGCGTCATCTTCGTGGCCGAGCGGATCAGGATCCCGTGATAGTCGCCGAGCCGCTCTTCGAACTCCTCGTCTGACCAGTCGAGGCCCAGGTCCACGTCGAAGTGCTCTTCGAGCAGTTCGATGCCCGAGTCCCCGACCTTCTCCTTGACGAGCACCTTCAGGCGTTCCTCGCTCATGCCGCCATCCTCTCAACGACCCAATCGATGCAGGCGGTCAGGGCGCGCACGTCGTCGGGCTCGACCGCGGGGAACATGCCGATGCGCAGCTGGTTGCGGCCCAGCTTGCGATAGGGCTCGACGTCCACGATCCCATTGGCGCGCAACGTGGAGGCCAGGAGCTTGGCGTCGACCGAATCCTCGAAGTCGATCGTGCCGACGACCAGGGAGCGATTGGCCGGAGCGGAGACAAACGGGGTGGCGAAGCTCGAGCGCTCGGCCCAGTCGTAGAGGTGCGATGAGGACTCGCGCGTGCGCGCCACGCAGCCCTCGAGACCGCCCAAGGCAAGCATCCAGCGGACCTGGCCTGCCAATAGAAACAACGTTGCCACAGCTGGGGTGTTGTAGGTCTGGTCCTTGAGCGAATTTTCGAGCGCGATCGGCAAGGACAGCGAAGCCGGGGTGAAGCGACCCGAGGCGGCGATCCGCTCGATGCGCTCGATCGCGGCGGGGCTCAGCAGGGCGATCCACAGTCCGCCGTCGCCGGCGAAGGCCTTTTGCGGAGCGAAGTAGTAGGCGTCGGCTTGGGCAATGTCCACGGGAAGCCCGCCCGCGCCGGAGGTCGCATCGATCGCCACCAGCGCCTCGCCCGCGTCCCCGGGTCGCAACACCGGAGTCATGACTCCCGTGGAGGTCTCGTTGTGCGCCCACGCCAGCGCGTCGACCGCGGCGCCCTCGACGCCGGCGAGCGCCGCGTCGAGCTCGGCCGCCGAGGGCGCCGAGCCGGGCTCGGCCTTGACCACGACGGGGTCCTCGAGAAACGGCGCGTCCGCGGTCACGGTGGCGAACTTCTGCGAGAACTCGCCAAAGGCAAGGTGCAGCGCGCGGCGCTCGATCAGGCCGAACGACGCGGCGTCCCAGAAGGCGGTCGCGCCGCCGTTGCCGAGCGCCACCTCGTAGCCGTCCGGCAGCGAGAACAGCTCCCCCAGCCCGGCCCGGATCTCCGCGACAAGTTTCTTCACAGGCGCCTGGCGATGTGAAGTGCCCATCACCGCCGCGCCCTCGGTGGCAAGCGCGGCAAGCGCCTGCGGCCGCACCTTCGACGGCCCACAGCCAAAGCGCCCGTCGGCGGGCTTCAGCTCATCTGGGATAAGCAACTCAGTGGTGGCGTGTGTGGAATCTGGTGGCGTCATCAGGGCATCCTCGGTCTGTCGCTAAGGAGAAGGATGCCCAGGCGCGCGGCTCGATGCCTCGCCACTCCCCGGTGGTTCACTCCACCTAAAGCGCCAGTCGCGACGAGGAGGTCGAGTGTAGCGAACCGACCTCGTCGTCGATGGTGGAGCGGCTCAGACGCGTTCCAAGCGGTCTCTAAAGAACCGCTCGAACCCGCCATCGACCGTCATGAAGTAGCTCGAGTGCGTCTTTTCGATGGTAGCCCGCGAGTCGGCCCCGAGTAGAACGATGTCAAGATCGTCCCGTCCGAAGTTCTTCTTCTCGATCGCCTCGTAGGCCGCCAACGCCTCGTCGTAGTCGTCGAACTCCGTCACAGCGGCCTTTGCGGCGGCGATGTCGTAGACCACAAGGAAATGGCGAATCTCGTCAGCGTCCATCGTCTCTCCTCGTCCGCGACGACATCAGATAGGGCTGAGCCAACCCATACCGACTGGTGAGCTCGACCATGAATTGCTCCGTCGGCTCCTCGGATGCTTCCCTCATCGCAAAGAACTCGCTCATCGCCACATAGTAGGCATGAACGGCCCCTGAGCCCCTACCCGACTTGAAGTTGACACGCAGGTGCCGAGAGTCGAGCTCGACCTGATTGGCCCACACATCCTGGAGTCGCCAGTAGCCTCGTTTACCTGACTGGCCGTCCCGTGTCGAGGCTGAACGAACGCGGGCCGGGACACCGCCCAGATGCTAGCCGGAACGAAGCCCTAGAAGGACGTCTGGATCCAGTCCATGTGCGAGCGCAGCTCGCCGCCGACCTGCTCGACCTGGGTGTCGGCCTGCTCGGCGCGCATCCGCTTGAAGTTCTCCTGGCCGGCGCGGTTCTCGGCGATCCACTCGCGCGCGAACGTGCCGTCCTGGATCTCCGAGAGGATCTGGCGCATCGCCGCGCGCGTCTCGTCGGTGATCACGCGCGGGCCGCGCGTGTAGTCGCCGTACTCGGCGGTGTTGGAGATCGAGTAGCGCATCCCGGCCAACCCCTTTTCGTACATCAGGTCGGCGATCAGCTTGAGCTCGTGCAGACACTCGAAGTAGGCCATCTCCGGGTCATAGCCGGCGTTGACGAGCGTCTGGAAACCGGCCTGGACGAGCTCGGAGGCGCCGCCGCAGAGCACGGCCTGCTCGCCGAACAGGTCGGTCTCGGTCTCGTCCTTGAAGGTCGTCTCGATCACCCCGCCGCGCGTGCAGCCGATGCCCTTGGCGTAGGCGAGCGCGAGCGCGCGGGCGTTGCCGGTCGCGTCCTGGGCGACGGCGATCAGCCCGGGCACACCCGAGCCCTCGGTGAACTGACGGCGCACGAGGTGGCCGGGGCCCTTGGGGGCGACCATCGCGACGTCCACGCCGGGCGGAGCGACGACCTCGCCGTAGTGGATCGAGAAGCCGTGGCCGAACAGCAGCATGTTGCCCTCGGCGATGCCGTCTGAGATCTCCTCCCACACCTGGCGGTGCAGCTCGTCGGGCACGAGCATCATCACGAGGTCTCCGCGTGAGGCGGCCTCCACCGGCGAGAGCACCTCGAGGCCTTCCTCGCGGGCCTTCGCCGCCGAGGCGGAGTCGGCGCGCAGGCCGACCACGACGGAGACGCCGGAATCCTTCAGGTTGAGCGCGTGGGCATGGCCTTGTGAGCCATAGCCGATGATCGCGACGGTCTTGCCGCCGAGAAGCTTGAGGTCTGCGTCGTCGTCATAGAGCATGTGCGGCAGCCTAGCCGACCGGCACCGCTCAGGCCGTGCCGACCCCGACCAGCGTGCGCATCGGGATCTCAAGCGACCCATCGGCGGCCGTGTAAGGCGCGAAGCGCGCGGCGAGGCTCTCGCGGATTTCGGCGATCTCCGCCTGCGGCCGCGCGAGCACGGCGTCGTGGAAGGTGCGGGCCAGGTCGAGCGTGGTCTCCCAGAACTCCTCGAATGAGGCGCTGCGCTGCACCAGATCCAAGGGCTCGGCCCACGCCTCGTCAAAGCCCGCGTCTTCGAGCAGCGCCCTGACGACTTTGCGGTTGCCCAAGGCGAACGGGCCGGGAGCGCCGGGCGCGGGCGGATCGGTCAGGCCCCGCTCGAGCAGCTCGGTCGCCGGCAGCAGCGCCCACGGGTTGTGCTCGATCGCGTCCCACACGGCGAACCCCACGTGTCCGTAGGGCCGCAGCACGCGCCTGGTTTCGCGCAGCGCGGCAAGCGGGTCGGCCATCAGCATGTAGCCCCAGCGGCACAGGACCACGTCGACGCTTGCGACCGGCAGGTCGATCCATTCGGCGTTGAGCACCTGGAACTCGACGTTCGTCAGGTTGAGTTCGCCCGCGCGCTTGCGCGCCCCGTCGAGCATCGCGTCGGCCTGATCGCTGGTGATGACCCCGCCCACGGGCGCCACCAGTTCGGCCGCGAGAAAGCCGGTCTCGCCGAGACCGGCGGCGAGCTCGAGCACGCGCTGGCCGGGCTGGGGGTCCACCGCGTCGATCATCCAGTGGGACACCGGGGCCGACAGCTCGCGCAGCGCGACCTGGCGCGCGATCCAGCCGGAAGCGGCCTCTTCCCAATGGATCAGGCTCGCGGCGCGGTGTTCGCGCGCCGCCTGCTTGCCACGTCCTTCCTCGGGTTGAACGGTGCTCATATCGCTATCCCTTGAAGCTCCCTACGCAGTAGCTTGCCAGACGCGGTGCGCGGGAGGGAGCCTGAGACGATCCGCACTTGCTTTGGCACCTTGTAGGGGGCCAGCCGCTCGAGGCAGTGAGCGCGCAGCTCGCCCTCCTCGAGCGGCGCGCCGCGCGCGGCGACGACGATCGCCACGATCGCCTCGCCCCACTGTGGATCGGGGCGGCCGAGCACGGCGGCCTCGATCACCGCCGGGTGCGCTTCGAGCACCCCCTCGACCTCGACCGGCGCGACGTTCTCCCCGCCGCTGATGATCGTGTCGGCCTTGCGCCCCTGCACCCTCAGCGCGCCATCGGGCCCGATCGAGCCGAGATCGCCGGTGTGCAGCCGGCCGTCGCCGGCAAGCGAGGCGGGAGCGACCGTGGGCCCGCCGACGAGGATCTCGCCGTCCTCCCCGAGCTCCAGGCACGTGCAGAACAGGGGCGGCCCGCCGGTGCTGACCTGCGAGCACGCCTCGGTCAGACCGTAAGTGGCCACTGCAGGTACGCCCGCGGCGTGCGCGCGCTCCAGCAGCGCCGCCGGCAGGGGGCCGCCACCCGTAAGAGCGAAGCGCAGGCTCGGCGGCTCGCGCAGGCCCGCGTCGAGCAGGCGCGCAAGCGTCGTGGAGACGAGCGAGACGAGCGTTATGCCTTCGCGCTCCAATGCCTCCATGACAGCGGCCGTCTCGAAGCGCGGGTGGATCACGGCGGTCGTGGCGTAGACGGCGCTGCGGATCAGGATCGACAGGCCGCCGACGTGCGAGAGCGGCATCGCGCACAGCCAGCGCTCGGCGGGGTCGGCGCCGAGCGCCACCGAGGAGCCGAGCGCGCTCCACAGGAAGTTGCCGTAGGTCAACTCGATCGGGCGCGGCGCGGATGTCGTGCCGGAGGTATGGATGACCGCACAGACCGCGTCCAGCTCGTGCGTGACGCCGTCCGGGATCGCCTCCGATTCGGCCTCGGACCCGGCCCGCAAGCCGGGCCCGCCGCGCCGCTCGGGCGCCGGCGGCGATAGCGGCCGATCGACCAGCGTGAGTCCCGCGGCGATCGAGTCGCGCTCCTCGGGGGTCAGGCGCGGGTCGATCGGCACGGCCGGCGCTCCCCTGAGCATGCACGCGTGCAGGGCTACGGCAAAGTCGAGGCCCGGGGACAGCGCGATCGCGACTCGCTCGCCGGCGCGCACGCCGCGCGCGCTCAGCTCGCCCGCACCGGCGCGGGCGAGGTCGTAGAGCTCCGCGTTGCAAACGCGCCGCTCGGGGGTCTCGATCGCGGTGGTTTGGGGCGCGAGCCTCGCGGCGCGCCGCAGCCATGCTTCGACCTGCATGGCCCACAGGCTAGCCTTCGCTGTCAATCGTCGCCGGCGCTCATTCGCGAGCGCCCCGGTTAAGTCAGGAGTGTTGAGAAGCCTTGAGCACTATGTGGAAGTCAGCAGGCGAGTTCACCGATATCCGCTACGAGAAGTCCGCCGAGCTCGATCCAGACCCGCCCGCCCAGATCGCGAAGATCACGATCGATCGGCCGGAGGTCAGAAACGCCTTCCGTCCTTTGACGGTGATCGAGATCTCCCAGGCGCTTGAGATGGCGCGCGAGGACACCGAGGTCGGCGCGATCGTGCTGTGCGGCGAGGGGCCGCTCGCGTTTTGCTCGGGCGGCGATCAGCGCGTGAGGGGGGACTCGGGCTATCTCGCCGAGGACGGCGCGGGCAAGGCCGGCGTGGGGCGCTTCCATGTGACCGATCTGCACGTGCAGATCCGGCGTCTGCCGAAGCCGGTCGTCGCGATGGTCGCCGGCTACGCGGTCGGCGGCGGTCAGGTGCTGCAGCTGGTGTGCGACCTGACGATCGCCGCCGAGAACGCCCGCTTCGGCCAGACGGGGCCGCGCGTGGGCTCGTTCGACGGGGGCTTCGGCGCGGGGCTGCTGGCGAACATGGTGGGCGTCAAGAAGGCCAAGGAGATCTGGTTCTTGTGCCGCCAGTACGACGCCCAGGAAGCCCTGGCGATGGGCTTGATCAACACGGTCGTGCCGCTCGAGCGCCTGGAGGATGAGACCGTGCAATGGTGCCGGGAGATGCTCGCCCTCTCCCCCTTCTCGCTGCGTCTGCTGAAGGCGAGCTTCAACGCCGCCGAGGACGGGCTGGCCGGCATCCAGCAGCTTGCCCACGACGCGAACCTGCTGTTCTACGGCAGCGAGGAGGCCCAGGAGGGGCGCGAGGCCTACAAGCAGAAGCGCACGCCTGATTTCGGGCGCTTCCCCAGGCGGGCATGATCGTCTTGGTGGACACGACGATCGCCGCGGGCGCATGACGACGCTCGGCACGATCGGCTCTCCCCCACCCGGGGCGGCGCCGACCCCGCGCGCGTCGAGCGCCGCCCACATCTGGCTGATGGCGGCGCGCCCGCGCACCCTGCCGGCGGCGGTGGCGCCGGTGCTGGTCGGCACCTCGCTCGCGCTTGGAGCCGGGCACTTTCGCCCGCTCGCCTTCGTCGCGGCGCTGCTCGGGGCGATCTTCATCCAGGTGGGGACCAACCTCTCAAACGACTATTCGGATGCGCGGCGCGGCGCCGACACCGAGGATCGCTTGGGGCCCGTGCGGGTCACGGCGGGCGGGCTGGTGCCGCCGGGACGGGTGCTGCTGGCGACGTACGTGACGTTTGGCCTGGCCGTGCTGTGCGGCGTGTACCTGGTGGCGGTCGCGGGCTGGGAGCTGATCGCCGTGGGCGCCGCTTCGATCCTCGCGGGCGTGCTCTACACGGGCGGGCCGCGGCCCTACGGCTATGAGGGCTTGGGGGAGCTGTTCGTGTTCTTGTTCTTCGGGATCGTGGCGGTCAGCGGCTCCTATTTCGTGCAGGTCCAGGCCCTGCCTTGGGAGGCGTTCGCCTGCGCGGTGCCGGTCGGGCTGCTGGCCAGCGCGATCCTCGTCGTCAACAACGTGCGCGACCTGGAGACCGACCGGAGGGCGGGCAAGCGCACGCTCGCGGTACGCCTCGGCAGGGAGCGCACGAGAGCGCTCTACAGCGCGATGGTTGTGGGAGCGTTCGTGCTCGTGCCGCTGACCTGGCCGGCCGACTCGATGACCGCCTGGCTGCTGTTGCCCTGGCTTGCGATCCCGCTGGCGCTGCCGCTCCTGAAGACCGTGCGCACGCGCGTGGATGGGCCTTCTTTGAATGGGGCGCTCGCGAAGACGGGCATGCTGCAGCTTGTGTTTTGCCTGCTGTTCTCGGCCGGCATCCTGCTGAGCGGCGGGATCTCGCCCTGAGCGTGGGCGCGCCATGAACGCCTTGAGCGCGGGCGCGCCATGAAGCTGGCGGTCAGCCGTCACGCGCTGCGCTTGCGCGAGCCGCTGCGGACCTCCTACGGGACGTTGCGCGAGCGCGAAGTGCTGGCGGTGTCGCTCACCGACGAGGACGGCGTAACGGGATACGGCGAAGCGGCGCCGCTGGAGCCCTACGACGGGGTGAGCATCGCGCGCGTGGAGCGAGCGCTCGAGCTGTACGCGCCGATCGTGGCGCAGTCATCCGCGATGAATGGGGCGGAGATCGTGGACGCGTGCCGGCGCGCGGACGACTTGCCGGAGGCGTTCGCCGCGATCGACCTGGCACTGTGGGATCGCGCGGGGCGGCGCGCCGGGCGCGGGGTCGCCGCGCTGATCTCCGACGCGCCGGTCGAGGCTGTGGCGGTCAATGCGACGCTGACGGCGCTCGACCGCGAGGGCGCGGCCTCACAGGCCGCCGCGGCCGCGGCCGCGGGCTATGGCTGTCTGAAGCTGAAGGTCGGGATCGGCGACGACGCGGGACGCCTCGCCGCGGCACGGGCAGCAGCCGGGCCGCACGTGGCTTTGCGCATCGACGCCAACGGGGCCTGGAGCGTGGAGCAGGCGGTGCGCGCGATCGAAGCGCTCGCGCCGGTGGGATTGGAGCTGGTCGAGGAGCCGGTGCACGGCCTCAGCGCGGTGCGCGAGGTACGCGAGCGGGTCGCGACGAGGGTGGCGATCGACGAGACCGCCGCCGAGCACGGCGCGCTGACGGCGGGGGTGGCCGATGCGGTTTGTTTGAAGATCGCGCGCTGCGGGGGCATCTCGGGACTACTCGCCGCCGCCACGCTGGTGCGGGCCTCGGGCGCCGAGGTGTATGTGGCCTCCAGCTGGGACGGCCCGATCGGCGTGGCGGCCGGCCTGCACGCGGCCGCGGCCCTGGCTTCGCGCGGACCGCTGGCGGCGTGCGGACTGGCGACGCTGGGCGTGTTCGAGCGAGCGATGGACGGGCTCGCGCCGCGCAACGGCGAGATCGCGCTGCCGCGCGCGCCCGGCCTGGGCGTGGAGCCGCTCGGCGCCTAGAGGCCGACGCCGGGGCAGTGCCACATGGCCGGCCGGGGCCCCGCAACGACAGCCCCTACACGGTGACGGCCGAGACGAAGCGGGGGTTCTCGAGCAGCATGCAGTGTCCGCCCCAGCTGACCTGGAGCAGGGCCAGGGGGATCACGGCGACCATGCGTTCGGCGATGTGCACGAACTTGCGATCGCGCCGGCCCGCCACCACGGTCGTGGGCGGTTGGATCTCCGCCAGGCGATCCCAGATCGGCTTCATCTCACCGGGGCCGACGCCGCGCAGGGCTGCGGCGAGACCGGCGGGTTGGTTGCGGGCATGCTCGGCGCGCGCTAAGCGATCGACGGAGGGCGGGTCTTCGGCGAACATGCGCTGGGCGCGCCAGCGGTCGCTGAACTCCTGAATCGTGCCCTGCTCGATCTCCTCGGCGAAGCTCCGGTCGAGCTTGCGGCGCGCCGTGCGTTCTTTGGCGTCCTCGATACCGGGGGTGGTCGATATGAGGATCATCCGCGAGATCCGCTCGGGCGCGGCCAGCGCGACGTGCATCGCGACGCGCCCGCCCATCGAGTACCCGGCGAGCGCGAATCGCTTGGGGGCTCGCTCCAGCACGGAGCGCACGCAACTGTTGAAGGTGATCGGCCGGCGCGCGTCGAGCTGGTCGCCGTGGCCGGGCAGGTCCAGCGCGTGACAGCGATAGCTCTTGGGCAAATAGGCTATGACGTCGTCCCACGAACGACCGGTGCCGCCAAAGCCGTGCAGCATCACCACATCTTCCGGGCGCATGACCATATTTTTCTCGCCTCCTCCGAGCCGGCGGAAACCCGTCCGCCATAAACTGAATCCTACGAGTTATCCCACATTTTCGACGAGATCGACCTGATTCCTTTGACTGTGCACGATACATATGCTCTGCTGGGCGCGCTCGTGGACGAGCTGGCCCGCTGTGGGATGCGCGACGCGTGCACCTCGCCGGGGTCCCGCTCAACTCCACTCGTGCTGAGCCTCGCGCGCGAGCCACGCTTGCGCTGCCACTCCCACGTGGACGAGCGGTGCGCGGGCTTCTTCGCGCTCGGCCTCGCCAAGGCCTCGGGGCTGCCGGTCGCGATCGCGTGCACGTCGGGCACGGCGCTCGCCGAGCTGTTGCCGGCGGTCGTCGAGGCGCACGAGGCGCGGGTGCCCCTGATCTTGCTGAGCGCGGACCGCCCGCCGGAGCTGCGCGGGGTGGGCGCGGGTCAGACGATCGACCAGCTGAAGATCTTCGGCGGCTTTGCCAAGTGGTTCTTCGAGCTCGGCACGCACGAGGCGACACCCGAGCGGGTGCGCTGGATCAGGACGCTTGCCTGCCGCGCCTACTGGACGAGCCTGGAAGGCAGGCCCGGCGTGGTGCACCTGAACTTCCCCTTGCGCGAGCCGCTGGTGAGCGACGCGCCGCCGCCGGCCCCGCAAGGCGCGCGCCCGGATCGCCACCCGCTGCTGACCCGCGGCCCGGCGCGGCGCGTCGCGCCGAGCGAGACCGCGTCGCTTGGAGGCGCGCTCGCCGAGCACCCGCGCGGGGTCGTGGTCGCCGGGCGCTACGAGCGCGAGACCGGGCTCGGCGAGGCGGCGGCGGCGTTCTGCGAGCGCGCGGGCTGGCCGCTGCTGGCCGACCCCTTGTCGCGAGCGCGCCGCGGCGACGCGGCGGTGGCGCACTACGACGCGTTGCTGCGCGACCCCTCGTTCGCCTCCTCGGCCAAGCCGGACATCGTGTTGAGGGTGGGCGATCTACCGACCTCCAAGCCGCTGAGGGCGTGGCTTGCGGGCATGAGCGACGTGACGCAGGCGGCGCTCGACGCGGAGGACGGCTGGCAGGACCCCGACGCGACGCTGTGCCGATCGTTTGCCGTGGAGCCGGCCGAGACGCTGGCGGCGCTCGAGCCGACGCCCGCGGAAGGGGACTGGCTGGCGGGCTGGCGCAGCGCCGATGAGCGCGCGGCGGAGGCGATCCTTGGCGTGCTCGCCGCCGAGGGCCTCAGCGAGCCGGCCGTCGCGGCCGAGCTGGGGGTGCTGTTGCCGAGCGAGGCGACACTGTTCGTGGCCTCCTCGATGCCGGTGCGCGACATCGAGACGTTCTGGCCGGTGCGAAGCGACCCGCCGCGCGTGCTTTGCAACCGCGGCGCCAACGGCATCGACGGGACGATCTCCAGCGCGTTCGGGGCCGCCGCGGGCAGCGATGGGCCGGTCGTGCTGCTGATCGGCGACGTCGCCTTCGCCTATGACCTGAGCGCGCTGTTGGCGGCGCGCAGGCTGGAGCTGAAGCTGACGATCGTGCTGCTCGACAACGGGGGCGGCGGGATCTTCGACTTCCTGCCGGTCTCCTCGGCGCGAGCCGCACGCGAAGAGGGTGTGTACGAGCGCCATGTGGCGACGCCGACAGGCCTCGATTTCGCGCGCGCGGCCGAGTTGTATGGGCTCGGGCACGAGCGCGCAAGCGACGTGGCCGGCTTGCGCGCGGCGCTCGAGCGTGCGCTCGCGGCGCGCGGATCGTCGATCGTCGAAGTCAAGGGCGAGCGCGAAGCGAACGTGGCGCTGCACCGGCGCGTGTGGGACGCCGTCGCGAGCTCGCTGGAGGCGTGACGGGAGGCCGCCGGCGCGGCCGGAGCCGGGTTGCGGGCTCGCTCAGGATGTGAGAAGCGGCAAAAGCGCTTGGAGCTTGATCTCGGTCTCGGCGAGCTCGGCGGCGGGGCGCGAGCCGCGGACGATGCCGTTACCGGCATAGCAGCGGGCCACATTGCCTCGCAACAGGGCGCAGCGCAGGGCGACGCAGAACTCGCCGTCGCCGGCGGCGTCGGTCCAGCCGACCGGGCCGGTGTACCAGCCGCGGTCAAGTCCCTCCAAGGCAGGGATCAGGCTGAGCGCTAACGGGGAGGGCTCGCCGCCGACTGCGGGCGTGGGGTGCATCAAGCCGGCCAGCTCGATCGCCTCGACGGGGGCGGAGAGCTGAGCGCGGATCGGGGTGGCGAGGTGTTGGATGTTGGCCATGCGCACGAGCACGGGCTCGGGCGGGGTGGCGACCCAGATCGCGTAGCGGTTGAGCGTGCGCTCGATACGCCGCGCGACGATCGCGTGCTCCTCGCGGTAGCTCTCGTCGCGCATCAGCTGCTCGCCGAGGTGCGCGTCGACGGCGGGGTCGGCGCTGCGGCGGGTCGAGCCGGCGAGGGCGATCGTGGAGACGCGCTGGCCCTCGCGGCGGACGAGCAGCTCGGGGCTGGCGGCGACGAGCGTGGCGTCGCCGCGACCGACGCAGAAGACGAAGCAGGAGGGGAACGCTTCGCGCAGCACGCCGAAGACGGCGGCGGGATCGTAGGCGTCGGGCGCGTGCACCTGGACCTCGCGGGCGAGGACGATCTTTTGCAGCTCGCCGGCACGGATCGTGTCGGTCGCGCGCGCGACCGCGGCCTCGAAGTGCTCGGGCGGCATGCCGCTTGAGACCTCGAAGCGGCCGGTGGGAGCCGGGTCGAGCAGCGGCAGGGGCGCGTCGGAGAGCTCGGACAGGCGCCTCTGCAGCGCGCGCAGGGCCTCCTCGGCGGTGTCGTCGGGCTGGACCAGGGCGGCCAGGGTGAGCCGCACGCGCGTGTGGCCGTCTCGCCGCTCGCGGGCGAGGGCGACCTCAGGGACGACGAGCGAGGCGGGCTCGAAGCCGCGCCAGGCCGGCGAGGCGCCGCCGCCGGGGGCGAAGGCGAAGCCGCCGACGGCGATCGGGCCGCCGCCGACCTGCTCGCCGGGCGAGTCGGCGACAGCGGTCGCCGAGAGCGAGCGCCAGCGGTCGGCCACCGTGGAGAAGCGCTCGGGACCGGAGTCCTCAAGGCAAGCGACCTGTCCGAGGCCGGCGAGGGCCGCGCCGGAGCGGTCGGGCTGCTCGAAACAGAACCAGTGCTCGCCGGGCCGTCGCGAGGCGCACACCACGGCCGAGGGATCGACCCCGGGCGCCAACTCGCAGGTGACCGTCGCGAGGGTGGAGCGCCCCGAGCGTCGCGCCCGTTGCAGTGCGAGGTCGAGCCTGGCGCGCAAACGTTCGCGGTCAGCTTCGCTCAGGGCGAAGGGTGCGCGCTCTGCAGAGGCGACATGCACCATTCAGATGGCGAGGATGGGGAGAGGGATGATTGTTACACTTTCCGTAATTGTCAATAGCATATACACTTTGTAGATACCATCGACAATTCAACAAAAAATAGGTGTCCCCCACACCCCGAACCCAACCTACGTCTCCCCACGGCCGCGGGCGATCGCGATCTCCCCGGTGCGCATCATCTCGATCAGGCCGAAGGGGCGCACCATGCTCTCGAACGCCTCGACCTTGTCGGTCGTGCCGGTCACCTCGACGACGATCGAGCGCTTGGTGACGTTGACGACCTTGCCTCTGAAGATCTCGGTGATCTGCATCAGCTCGCCGCGCTGGGCGCCGTCGGCGGAGATCTTGAACAGGGCGAGCTCGCGCGCGACCGTGTCGGTCGGCTCCAGGTCGCGGATCTTGATGACGTTGACGAGCTTGTGCAGCTGCTTGGTGACCTGGTCGATCGGGTGGATCGCGCCGTCCACGGTGAGCGTGACGCGAGAGATGTGGTCGTCGTCGGTGGGGCCGACGGTGAGCGTGTCGATATTGAATCCGCGCCGCGCGAACAGGCCCGCGATGCGCGTCAAAACACCGGACTTGTTCTCGACCAAGATCGAGAGCACGTGCTTGCGCCCGGAGCGCAGGTTGCCCGACGCTTGCAGCTCCTCGAGGCTGAGCGGTTCCTTGGTGGCTGGTTCTCCCATGATGCTCACCCCACCATTTCCCGAGCCGCCTGGCCCGCCGGAATCATCGGGTAGGTGTTCTCCTCGGGCGTGACCTTGACGTTGACGACAACGGGACCGTCGGTGGCTATGGCTCGCTTCATGTCCTCGACAAGCGTGGACTTGTCCTCGAAGCGCATGCCGGTGGCCCCGTAGGCCTCGGCGAGCTTGACGAAGTCGGGGTAGGCGCCGGTCTCGACGTGGGAGTAGCGGCCGTCCCAGAACAGCTCTTGCCACTGACGCACCATGCCGAGGTAGCCGTTGTTCATGATGAACACCTTGATCGGGATTTTCTCCTGGGCGCAGGTGGCGAGCTCCTGGGCGTTCATCTGGACCGAGCCGTCGCCCGCGATGCACACGACTGTGCGCTCGGGGCAGGCAACGGCGGCGCCCATCGCGGCGGGCAGGCCGAAGCCCATCGTGCCGAGGCCGCCGGAGTTGATCCAGCGACGGGGGGCGGGGAAGTCGTAGTACTGGGCGGCCCACATCTGGTGCTGGCCGACGTCGCTGGTGACGATCGCCTCGCCGGCGGTGGCCTCGTGGAGCGCTTGGATCATGTATTGGGGCTTGATCTCGTGGTCGGCGGAGTCCTCGTAGGCGAGCGGATATTGGGCGCGCCAGGCGGCGATCCGCTCCCACCACTCGTCCAGGCGCTCGGTGGGGGCGCTGAGCGCGCGGTACTCGACCACCAGCTTGGCCAGGACGTGCTTGGCGTCACCCACTATCGGGATGTGGGCGGGGACGTTCTTTGAGATCTCGGCGGGGTCGACGTCGATGTGGATGAACTTGGCCTTGGGCGCGAACTCGGAGAGCTTGCCGGTAATGCGGTCGTCAAAGCGCGCGCCGACGGCGCAGATCAGGTCGGCCTCGTCCATCGCGTAGTTGGCGGTGCGAGTGCCGTGCATCCCCAGCATCCCCAGCCACTGGGGATGGGGTGCCGACCCACCCTTACCCTCGGAGTCTCGCGCTGGGAAGGCGCCTAGGCCCATCAAGGTGCAGGTGACGGGGAAGCGGTCTGAGGTCGCGAACTCGACCAGCTCGGCGGAGGCTCCGGCGTTGACGACGCCACCGCCGGCGTAGATCACCGGGCGACGTGCCGCGGCCAAGGCCTTGGCGGCTTGGCGGATCTGCTTTTGGTTGCCCTCCAGCGTCGGCTGGTAGCCGGGCAGGCGCACGTCGGCGACGGGCTCGTAGGGGATCTCGGCGCGCGAGAGGTCTTGGGGGATGTCCACCAAGACCGGGCCGGGGCGCCCGGAGCGCGCGACGTAGAAGGCCTCGTGGATCGCCCTTGGGATTTCCAAGGGGTCTTGGATCATGAACGAGTGCTTGACGATCGGCATCGTGATCCCGATCGTGTCGGCCTCCTGG
Organism: uncultured Solirubrobacterales bacterium; assembly: GCA_963753145.1. GTDB lineage: Bacteria > Actinomycetota > Thermoleophilia > Solirubrobacterales > Solirubrobacteraceae > Palsa-744. The sequence continues at coordinate 526,373 of CAVWAX010000001.1, read as the reverse complement.
AAGCCGTCGGTGCCGAGCAGCTCGGTGCGGACTTGGCCGGTGATGAAGACGACGGGGACCGAGTCCATCATCGCGTCGCAGATCGGCGTGATCAGATTGGTCGCGCCGGGGCCGCTCGTGGCAAACGCCACGCCGACACGGCCGCTGGCCTTGGCGTAGCCCTCGGCGGCATGCCCGCCGCCGGCCTCGTGGCGGACGAGGATGTGGCGGATGCCGGCATCGACGAAGGCGTCGTAGGTGGGGAGGTTGGCGCCACCGGGCAAACCGAAGACGACGTCTACGCCCTCCGCCTTCAGGCATTCCATGACCGCGTCTACTGCACGCATCGCACCGACCTCCTTCCTTTGTTTGGGGGGTTATGAACGAGCGCGGGCGTCGGTGAGCCCGCGCTGTTCGATAAAGCCGAGTGTACCAGCGGGTTTTCGGGCCGCCGGCGCGCTCTCCTGCGCTTGCGCCCCGTCCCGGAGCAGCCCTATGACGACCCGATGAGGACGCCGATCGCGAGAACTATGGCTCCCGCCAAGGTCACGACGACCAGCGAGGAGCGCAGCGAAACGTCGAGGAAGCGCTCGCGCACCCAGGCGATCACGAACAACTCGACGGCCACGACTATGCCGGCCACGATAAGGGCATTGTGCGTGTCTTCGATCAGGAAGGGCAGCGTGTGGAAGAGCCCGCCGAGCGCGGTCATGGCGCCGGTGATCGTGCCGCGCACTACGGGCGAGCCGCGGCCGGTGCTCTCGCCGGTGTCAGACAGCGCCTCGGAGATGCCCATCGAGATGCCGGCGCCCAAGGCAGTCGAAAGTCCGACGACAAAAGCGGTGTGCGAATCGGAGGAGACGGCGGCGGCGAAGATCGGCGCGATCGAGGAGACGGTGCCGTCGATCATCCCGACCAAGGCCGGCTGGACGACGCGCAGCACGAACGCGCGCTCGTTCTCGAAACCGGCCCGCTCGATCAAGCGCGCGATGCGCGCGCCGACGGGCGGCAGGGCGGTCTTGACGGGACTGGTCACGCAGACCAGCCTATGCGAGGCAGGCGCTTAGGACGGCCTAAACTTCTTCTCCCGGATACTCGAGCTCCTCGCCGCAGCGCGTGCAGAGGGCGTCGTAGGCGGTCGTTACACGCCCGCATTTGGGGCAAGCTCGGTGTGGCTCGTCACGGTCTGAGCGGTAAGCGATCGCGGCCATCAGGCCGAAGATCGGGACGGCGCCGGAGACGAGGAACCAGATCCAAAACGGCGAGCCCTTGATACGACCGACGATGCCCCCGGCGAGGCCGAAGCAGAGGGCAATGACCACGTAGCCCATGGGCGGTCGCTCAGAAGAGAACCCGCCACGCCCAGATCAGGGCCAACACTCCGAGGATCAAGACCACGGGGCCGGCGATCGCCAGGGCGATGCCGATGATGACTTTGAGCAGGATGTAGCCGACTACCACGAGGACCAGGACCGCGACGACGGTCTGCCCGAGCGAGCGTCCGGCGGACCCGGATTGTGAGGATTGCGCCATCCGCACAGCCTAGCCGATCGGGGGGCGCGATTGGCCGGCTCGGCGGGCGCGAGAGGTGCGCGGCCGGGCAGGCTCGGAATCCCTGCCCGGCCGCGCTCCGATCATCGCGAGGAGGGGACTCGCGACGAGGCTCGGCCCGCTTGCCATCCTGGCTTACGGGACTCGAGGCACATTGCCTCCACAAGCCGCCGGCGGGCGATCCAGGCCGTGCGAGCGTGCGACGCTGGTGAGGCGATAGCGCCGTATGCGCACACCTTGGCCGGGAACGTCCGGGGCGGCCTCCGGCAGCAGGAGAAACCGCCGGGGGGCACTTGCCATCGAATTTGAGTTCGGCCTGTTCATGACGACCATATTGGTGCACGACCCAGTGGATGACTTTGGACCGCAGTCCAAAATGTGTGGAGCGGGGCTGGCTCAGATGCCGAGCTGCTCGTGCACCAGGCGCGTGACCTCGCCGCCGTCGGCGCGACCCTTGGTCTCGCGCATGACGTAGCCGACTATCGGGCCGATCGCCTTGGCGTTGCCCGCGCGGATGCGCTCGGCGGCATCGGCGTTGGCGGCCAACGCGGCGGCGACCACGGCCGCGAGCTCATCGCCTCCGTCCAGGGCAGCCAAGCCTTGGGCCTGGACAATCGCAACGGGGTCTCCCCCGTCGGCGACGAGTGTGTCGAGCACCTGGCGGGCGGCGCCGACGCTGACCCGCTTGGCCGCCACGAGTCCACAAAGAGCGGCGAGCGCGGCGGGCGTGACGCGCGAATCGGACGGCGCTTGGTTGTCCTCCAGACGCGCGGTCAAATCGCCCGCGATCCAGTTGGCCACGAGCTGGGGCTCGGCGGCCGGCTCGACCTCGGCGGCGAGCGCCTGCTCGAAGTAGTCGCCCAGCTCCGCCCTGAAGGCGAGCAGGCGGGCGCTGTCCTCGCTTAGACCGAGGGCCCCGAAGCGCTCGGCGCGGGCGACTGGCAGCTCGGGCATCGCGGCTTGGGCGGCGTCGAGCATGGTCTGCTCGACGGCGACGGGCACGAGGTCAGGCTCGGGGAAGTAGCGGTAGTCGTGGGCCTCCTCCTTGGAGCGCAGCGAGGTGATGCGGCCCGACGCGGGGTCGTAGTGGAGGGTCTCCTGCGCCACCTTGCCGCCGCCATCGAGGACCTTTTCCTGGCGCGCGATCTCGGCGCGGATGCCGCGTTCTATGAAGCGGAAGGAGTTCATGTTCTTCAGCTCGGTCTTGGTGCCCAACTCCTCGATGCCGGCCGGACGCAAGGAGATGTTGGCGTCGCAGCGCAGCGAACCCTCCTCCATGTTCACGTCGGACACGCCCAACTGGCGCATCGTGGTGCGCAGCAGGCGCAGCCACTCGCCGGCCTGCTCGGCCGAGCGCAGGTCGGGCTCGGTGACGATCTCCGCGAGGGGGGTGCCGCCGCGGTTGAAGTCGACGATCGAGGCGTCTGAGGCGTGGATCCGCCCGGAGGCGCCGACGTGGACGAGCTTGGCGGCGTCCTCCTCGAGGTGGACGCGATGGATGCGCACATCGCCAAGCTGACCGCCCAGACAGAGGGGCTCGTCGTATTGGGAGATCTGGTAGCCCTTGGGCAGGTCGGGATAGAAGTAGTTCTTGCGGTGGAAGATCGAGCGCGGCGCGAGCTCGGAGCCGAGCGCGAGGCCGATCATCAGGCCGTAGTGGATTGCTCTGGCGTTGGCCACCGGCAACGCCCCGGGCAGGCCCAGGCAGACGGGGCAGGTGCGGGTGTTGGGGGGCTCGCCGAAAGACAGGGCGCAGCCGCAGAACATCTTCGTGCGGGTGGCCAGCTGGATGTGGATCTCCAGGCCGATGACGGGTTCGTAGGCCGTCATGCGCGCGCGGGGGTCGCGTCGAAGTCGATCGCCTGCTCCAGGGCGTGGGCGGCGTCGAGCAGGGCGTTCTCGCTGAAGGCGGGGCCGGCCAGCTGCAGGCCGACGGGCAGCCCTTCGCTCAGGCCGCACGGGATCGAGATGGCGGGGATGCCGGCCAGGGACATCGGGACGGTGCAGAAGTCGCTCAGATACATCGACAGGGGATCGCCGGTCTTGGCCCCCAACTCGAAGGCGACCGTCGGGCTCGTCGGCGTGACGACGAAATCGACGCGCTCGAAGACGGCGCGGAAGTCCTCGACGATCTTCGTGCGCACGCGCTGAGCGCGGCCGTAGTAGGCGTCGTAGTAGCCGGAGGACAGCGCGTAGGTGCCGAGCATGATGCGGCGCTTGACCTCGGCGCCGAAGCCGTCGTGGCGCGTGTCGGTGTACATGCCGAGCAGGTCGGGCGCCTCGACGCGCAGGCCGTAGCGGACCCCGTCGAAGCGGGCCAGGTTCGAGGACGCCTCGGCGGGGGCGATCACGTAATAGGCGGACAGCGCGTGCGGGGCATGCGGCAGGCTCACCGGCTCGATCCGCGCGCCCAGCTCTTGCGCGCGAGCCAAGGTCGCCTCGAAGGCCGCGAGCACACCCGCTTCGATGCCCTCGCCGGTCAGCTCTGCTGGCACCCCCAGCCTGACGCCGTCCAGGCGCGTGGCGGTCGGCAGGGCGATCGCCTCAGGGAGTTCCAAGGAGGTCGCGTCGCCCTCGTCGCGACCGACCATGTGCGAGAGCATCAGGGCGGCGTCGGTGACGTCGCGCGTGAGCGGGCCGGCCTGGTCCAAGGAAGAAGCGAAGGCGATCATGCCGCGACGCGACACGGCGCCGTAGGTCGGCTTCAGCCCGACGATCCCACACAAGGCGGCCGGCTGGCGGATCGAGCCGCCGGTGTCGGTGCCGAGCGCCCAGGGCGCCAGGCCGCCCGCCACGGCGGCGGCGCTGCCACCGGAGGAGCCGCCCGGCACGCGGGTGCGATCCCAAGGGTTCAGGACCGGGCCGTAGGCGGAGTTCTCGTTGGAGGAGCCCATCGCGAACTCGTCCTGGTTGGTCTTGGCCAGCAGAGAGGCGCCGGCGGCGAGCAGGCGCTCGACGACCGTCGCGGTGTAGGGCGGGCGATAACCCTCGAGGATGCGCGAGCCCGACTGGGAGGGAACGCCTTCGGTGCAGAACAGGTCCTTGACGGCCAGCGGCACACCGGCGAGGGGGCCGGCTGGGGCAGCGGCCGCACCCGCGGGGGCGCCCGCCGAAGGATCCTCCGAGCCGCCTCCCGCCGTGCCGCGAGGCGCATCGTCGGGAGCGACCCAGGTGAAGCAGTTGAGCTCATCGGCCCTCGCCCGCGCCAGGTAGGCGGCTTGCAAGTCCCCGGCCGCGAGCTCCCCGGCGGCGATCGCGCGGGCAGCCTGGGTGGCGCTCAGCTGGAGCGGATCGCTCATCGCGGAAGCTAGGCCTGGGGTGAAGGGACGAGGAAGCCGTCGCCGCTCACCGCGGGGGCCTGGGCGAGGACGACCTCGCGCGGCAGGCACGGATGGGGCTCGTCGGCGCGCAGCCGGCCGGTGAGCTCGGCGACGTGGGTCGTCACTGGTACGTCGTCCAGATCGAGCTCGCCGATCCGCGCGACGTGGTCGAGCACAGCGGAGAGCTCACGCGCCATCGGCTCGATCTCCTCCTCGGCTAGGCGCAGGCGGGCAAGGCGGGCCACATGGAGAACTTCGTCGCGATCGATCATCGGGCCGGCATTCTACGCGGCGGGCTCGCGCGACTCGCGACCGGCGCGATCGGCGACACGTCAGACCGGCGGTTCGCGCGGCTCGGGCCGGGCGGGCGGGTAGACGGAGGTGCGTTCGTCGCGCATCGCCTGCCAGCAGCCGGCGAAGATCAGGATCGCGCCGGCGAGACCGAGCCAGGCGCCGGCGCACAGCGCGGTGGCGCCGTCGGGACGCTCGAGCACGCGCACGATGGCCGCGATCACCCCCAGCAAGCTCAACAGGACGCTCCACACGCCCACGGCGACGGGGAACGCGGTCGAGCGCTCGGTGACGGTCGTCGCGACCAGGGCCAACGCGCCGAGAGCGGCGATCGTGATCAGCACGACGGCGGGCCCGAACGTCGCCCACGCGCTGAGCGTGACGCCGGCGTTTTCATACCAGGGCCGTGTCAGCGCGACGATCACGAGGATCGCCCCAAGCAGGGCAAGCAGCTCGCCGGCGCGCAGCCGTCTCAGGTTCACAGCGCTCCGCTCGCGGCGCGCTCGCGCTGCATGTGGGCGGCTTGGACGGTGTTGCGCAGGAGCATCGCGATCGTCATCGGCCCGACCCCGCCGGGCACGGGCGTGATCGCGGAGGCGACCTCGGAGACCGCGGCGAAATCGACATCGCCGACAAGGCCGCTCTTGGTGCCGGCCTGCTCGGGCGAGAGCCGGTTCATGCCGACGTCGATCACCACGGCCCCGGGCTTGACGAAGTCGCGCTCGATCAGCCGCGGGCTCCCGACCGCGGCGATCAGGATGTCGGCTCGAGCGCACACCTCGCGCAGGTCGCGCGTGCGCGAGTGACACACCGTGGGCGTCGCGTTTGCCTCCAGCAGCAGCTGGGCCATCGGCTTGCCGAACAGGTTGGAGCGCCCCACCACCACCGCTTCGGCGCCCTCCAGGCGCGCGTCTGCGCTCGCGAGCAGCTCGAGCACGCCGAGGGGGGTGCAGGGGCGCAGGCCCGGACGGCCAAGTGAGAGCAGGCCGGCGTTGACGGGCGTCAGGCCATCGACATCCTTGAGCGGGTCGATCAGGCCGGTCAGGCTGGGGCCAACGAGGTGGTCGGGCAAGGGCAGTTGCAACAAGATCCCGCTCACGCCCGGGTCGGTGTTCAGAGCGGTCAGGCGCTCGGCCACCTGCTCGTGCGTCGAGTCGGCGGGCAAGCGTTCGTCATACGGGGTCATGCCGACCTCGGCGCACGCGCGCTGCTTGCCTGCGACGTAGACCGCCGAGGCTGGATCCTCGCCGACCAGCACCGTCGCCAGGCCCGGAGCGCGAATGCCCCGTGCGGTCAGCTCGGCGACCGAGCGCGCGACGTCCGAGCGCACGCGCGCGGCGATCGCCTTGCCGTCGATGATCGTGGCCGTCACCCGCGGGATCGTACGCGTCAGCGCCGACTGACGGGTGCGTAGTCGGCCATCAGCTTGCGTTCCGAGCCGTCGCGGGCGAAGCGCACGACGATGATCCCGCCCGGCTCGAGCGCCGTGACGACGCCGTCGCCGAAGGCCGCGTGGACGACATCCTCGCCGAGCCGGTAGGAGTCCTGGGTGGAGGACCCATGCGCGGCCGCCGTCCAAGCTCCCCCAGAACCGCCGCCCGACGCGCCCCGAGCACCGCCACCGCCTCCCCGCCACGAACTGCCGTTCGACCCGCCGACCCCGCCGAAGCCACCGGTGCCAAGGCCGACGCGCGCGCCGCCGGGTCGGGGAGCCGGCAGGTCCTCACGCTGGCACAGCTCGGCGGGGATCTCGTCGAGGAATCGGCTGGAGATCCCGAACGTGGGAGCGCCGAACACGGCGCGCCGGCGCGCGTAGGTGAGGTAGAGCTCGCGCATCGCTCGGGTCACCGCGACGTAGAACAGGCGGCGCTCCTCCTCGATACCGCCTTCGTCAAGCGCCCGCTGGTGGGGAAACACGCCGTCCTCGCAGCCGGCGACGAACACGATCGGGTACTCCAGCCCCTTGGCGTTGTGGAGCGTCATCAGCGTGATCAGGCCTTCGTCGTCGCGGCGCGCGTCGCCGTCGGCCTTCAGAGCGAGCTCCTGCAGGAACAGCTCCAGGGTGTCGGCCTGGGCTGAGGTGTTGGCGTCGAACTCGTGCGCCACCTCGACCAGCTGGGCCAGGTTTTCAAGGCGCCCCTGGGACTCGAAGGCCTTCTCGCCGCGACCGACGGACTCGGCTTCGAGCGCCTCGACGTAGCCCGTGCGCGAGAGGACCGCGTCCATCAGATCGCCGACCGGCACCCCGCCCTCACCCTCCTGGGCGCCTGAGGCTAGCGCGGCAAGGTCCTCCATCGTGGCCATGAAGCGGCCCAAAGACTTGATCGCGGCGGCGCCGAGGCCGGGGATGCGATCGGCCGCGGCGGCGACCTCCCACACCGACTGGCCGACGCTCGCGGAGTGACCGACGATGCGCGACAGCGAGGTCTGCCCGAGGCCGCGGCGGGGCGAGTTGGCGATGCGCTGGAAGCTGACCACGTCGAACGGGTTGGCGATCCAGGCGAGGTAGGCGATCGCGTCCTTGATCTCGGCGCGCTCGTAGAACTTGGTGCCGCCGATCACCTGGTAGGCGAGCTCGCGGCGGACGAGGGTGTCCTCGATCACGCGCGACATCGCGTTGGTGCGATAGAAGACCGCGATCTCCGCGCGCGAGGCGCCCTCGTCGAGCAGGCGCTCGATCTCACCGACCACGAAGCGCGCCTCGGCGTGCTCGTCCTCCAGCCCGTGCACCCTGATCGGGCCGCCGGTCCCATTTTCGCTCCACAGGCGCTTGGCGATGCCGCCCCTGTTGTTGGCGATCACCGAGTTGGCGGCTTCGAGGATCGTCTGCGTCGAGCGATAGTTCTGCTCCAGCTTGACCACCCTCGCGTCGGGGAAGTCGTCGCTGAAGTCCAAGATATTGGATACATCGGCTCCTCGGAAGCTGTAGATCGACTGACTGTCGTCGCCGACCACCGCCAGGTTGCGGTGTCCGGGGATGTTCACGCGCTCTCCCCTCGTCGGCTTCGCGCGGCCGCCACCGACCAAGAGCTGCAGCAGCCGGTACTGGGCGTGGTTGGTGTCCTGGTACTCGTCGACCAAGACGTGCTTGAAGCTCTGCGCGTAGCGGGTCCTGACCTCCTCGAACAGCTCCATCAGGTTCACCGTCCGGAACAGGAGATCGTCGAAGTCCATCGCGTTCATGCGCATCAGCTCGCCCTCGTACAGGCCATAGACCTCCGCGACGACCTCCTCGAACTGGGAACCCACCGTCTCCGAGTAATCGGCGGCCGAGAGCAGCTTGTTCTTGGCCTGGGAGATCTGACTGTGCACGGCCGCGGGCGCGAAGCGCTTGGGGTCGACGCCGATCTGCTCGATGCAGTGCTTGACCATCCGGCGCGTGTCGGCCTGGTCGTAGATCGTGAAGCGCGAGGTGTAGCCCAGGCGCTCGCCCTGGGCCCGCAGGATGCGCGCGCAAGCGGCGTGGAAGGTCATCAGCCACATGCCCCTGGTGTGGGCGCCGAGCAGGCGCTCGACCCTCCCGCGCATCTCCTGGGCGGCCTTGTTGGTGAACGTGATCGCCAGGATCTCGTGCGGGTGCGCCTGGGCCGTGAAGATCAGAAAGGCGATGCGATGAGTCAGGACGCGCGTCTTGCCCGAGCCCGCGCCGGCCAGGATCAGCAAGGGCCCCTCGCCGTGGGTGACCGCCTCGCGCTGGGGCTCGTTCAGGCCCTCCAGCAGCGCACTGACCCGATCGGGCTGCTCCTCAGGCGGGGCCTGGGCCGGGTCGGACTGGACGCTTTCGGGCATCCGTTGGAGCATAGAAGCGGGGGCGGCCCCTAACGTTGTGCTCGTGAGCCTCACCGATGAAGTCCGCGCGTCGTGCGCCGAGATCGCCGCGCAGGCCCGCTGGGTGCGCATCGACCTGGACGCCGCCGCGACCGTCCAGCCCAGCGCGCCGCCGGAGCTCGACCCCGAGCGCCACTACCTGGAGGGGGCGCCCGAGGACGTCGCCGACTACATGCTCGCGCTCGACGCGATCAACTTCGGCTCGGGTTGGTTCCCGACGCTACGCAAGCGCACCCACGACGGCCAACCTGTGAGCGGCTACTACACGGTGTCTTGGGCGCTCGCCGACCACGTCCGCGCGCACGGCCCGCCGACCGCCGCCTGGCTGCGCAGCGTTGACACGGTCGAGATCGCCGCGATCCTCGACCAGGATCCGGCGAGCGAGCTGATGAGCCTGTACGCCCAGGCGCTACGAGCGCTGGGACGATTCCTGGGCGAGCGCCGCGCGCTCGACGTGGTGGGAGAAGCCGGCGGCTCGGCCGAGCGCTTGGCCGAGCTGGTGGCCGGCGGGATGGCGATGTTCGACGACCGTGGCTTCTACAAGCGCGCGCAGATCGTCCCGGCCGACCTGGCCTCAGCGGGCGTGGCCGAGTTCGCCGACCTCGACCGCCTGACGATCTTCGCCGACAACCTCGTGCCGCACGTATTGCGCTGCGATGGGGTGCTCCTCTACGACGAGGCGCTCGCCGCCCGCATCGACTCCCGCGAACAGCTCGCGCCTGGGGGCGCCGAGCGCGAGATCAGAGCCTGCGCGCTACACGCCTGCGAGCTGATCTCACAGCGCACCGGCGTGCCGGCGCGCGCGATCGACACGTGGCTGTGGACGCGCGGACAAGCAAGCGAGTACAAGGAGCGTCCCCGCCACCGCTGCCGCTGCGTGTTCTACTGACGGGCCCACCGGGCGAGGCCGCGCGGACCGCGCTGGGCCAGCGCATGGGGACGGGGCGAGCCTCGACCCCCGCCGGGCGCCTACCCCCCCGCCGGGCTGGGACCCTTGACGGTGCGCAACGGGCGCACCTCCGCCGGCGGCTGGGTCTCCTCGCCCGAGAGCTCGGCCACCGCACGCTCCAGCGCGCCGATCCGACTGGCCAGACCTTGGAGCGCCTCGGCGATCGGATCCGGCAGGTGGATCCAATCGGCGTCAGGACCCTCCGGGCGGCGCCCTTCGACGCGTACCGGGTGTCCCGGGTTGCCGACCACGGTCGTGTTGGGCGGCACGTCGGTGATGACCACACTGTTGGCCCCGATCTTGGCGCCGTGCCCGATCGTGATCGGACCGAGCAGCTTCGCACCCGAGCCGATCGTCACGTTGTCCTGCACCGTCGGATGGCGCTTGCCGGTCGCAAAGCCCGTGCCACCCAAGGTGACGCCCTGATACAGCGTCACGTCGTCGCCGATCTCGGCCGTCTCGCCGACAACCACACCCGAACCATGATCGATGAACAGCCCCTTGCCGATCCGCGCGGCGGGGTGGATCTCGATGCCGGTGAACATCCTCGAGAGGAGCGCAATCGCGCGCGGCGCCAGCGGCACCTCGGCCTCGCGCAAGGCGTGCGCGACGCGATGGGCGAGCAGCGCCTGGATCCCCGGCCAGGTGGCCACGATCTCGACCGGCGCCACGCCGCATGCCGCCGGATCGCGGTCACGCGCCACGGCCACGTCCCGACGAAGCTCCTTGGCGACTCGCGCGACGGTCCCGATGCCGAGCATCTTCAAAGCGTAGCGCCCTCAGGACGGCGCGAAGAACGCCTGTGAGATGTAGCGCTCGCCCGAGTCGGGCATGATCGTCACGATCCGCTTGCCCTTGCTCTCGGGCCTGGCCGCCACCTGCAGGCTCGCCCACAGGGCGGCCCCGCAAGAGATCCCCGCGAGCAGCCCTTCGCGCCGCGCGCACGCCCAAGCCGTCTGGATCGCATCGTCGTCGGACACCTGGATCGTCTCGTCGATCAAGTCCCGGTTGAGCACTGCCGGCACAAATCCCGCGCCAATCCCCTGAATGCGGTGTGGGCCTGCAGGCCCACCGCTCAAGACTGAGGAACCAGCCGGCTCCACTGCGACGATACGCACGAACGGATTTATCTCCTTCAAAAACTCCCCCACGCCGGTGATCGTGCCGCCGGTGCCGACCCCCGCCACGAGCACGTCCACACGGTCCTCCAGGGCGCGCGCGATCTCGGGCCCCGTCGTCTCGCGGTGCGCGCGCGGATTGGCCGGATTGGAGAACTGGTCGGGCAGGAACACGTCGGGGTCCTTGGCCATCGCGCGCGCCGCCTGCACCGCCTCGGTCATGCCGCCCATCGACTCGGTGATCTGCACGCTCGCGCCATACAGCTTGAGCAGCACCTCGCGCTCGCGGCTCATCCCCTGGGGCAACGTCAGGACCAACTCATAGCCCTTGGCCGCGCACACAAACGCGAGCGCGATCCCCGTGTTGCCGCTGGTCGCCTCCACCACCGTCGTCCTGCCCGGCTCGATCCGTCCCTCGGCCTCGGCCGCCTCGATCATCGCCACGCCGATCCGGTCCTTGACCGAGCCGCCCGGGTTGAAAGCCTCGAGCTTGGCGTACAGCTCCACCCCACTCTCCTGCACCGGCGTGCCCTCCAGCATCCGCCCCAAGCGCACCAGCGGCGTATTGCCGACCAGCGAAGCGATGTTGATCGGGACCTGGCCCATGCGCTTCACGACAATAGTCGCCACGGCCTCCGCACGCGAGACGGCCGGCTCAGATGTGGTACATCGTCGCGCCCGAGGCGCGGGCTTCGCGCTCGATCACGTCGGCGATCGTGGTCTGCTCCAAGACATCGCGCGCCGCCTTGCAGGCGTCTGCGAAGACTCCCTCGGCGTCGCGCCCGAGCGGGCCGTCGAGCAGCTCGACGATCTCGAGCACCGTCACCTCGGAGGGCTCGCGCACGAAGCGATAGCCGCCCTTGACGCCGCGCTGGGAGCTGACCACCCCTCCGCGACGCAACACCGCGAACAGTTGCTCCAAGAACTGGACCGGCATCTCGCGCCGGCGCGCGAGCTCGCCGATCGGCACCGGCTCGGCCCCACTCGCGCGCCCGAGCTCGGCGAGCGCCGCTACCGCATAGGGAGACTTGCTGGTGATCGAGATCATCGCGCAGAGGCGATGCTACGCGTCTACAACCAACCGCGCTCTGTCGCTATGAGCACGGCCTGGGCGCGATCGACCGCGCCGAGCTTGCCGTAGATGTTGTGCAGGTGGGTGCGCACCGTGCTCGTCGAGAGCGTCAGCTCGTGGGCGATCTGCTTGTAGACCTTGCCCTCGGCCAGGCGCTGCAACACGCCCAGCTCGCGTCCGGAGAGCGGGCAGGGATCGACCATGCGCTGGCGCTGGTCGCGCGCGCTCGGCAGTTCATACATCACGCGCCGCAGCTCCTCCGGGCCCAGGCCCAGGGTGCGCGCGCAGGAGAGCATCTCGGCCGGCGCTACCGGCGCCCCGTGGGCATAGTGGGCGAGCATGTCGGCCAAGCGCACGAACGCCGCCTCGCCTGAGGCGTCAGGGTTGTGGTGGCGCTCGATCACCGTCGCGATCGCCGCCGGCAGACCCCAGCGGCGCGCCAAGACGCCACCCACCAAGGCGTGGTCGACGCCCAGCTCGCGCCGTTCCTGGTGGATGCGCTTCTCGGGCGTCTGGCCCTCCTTCTTGACCTGGGCGATGTAGCCCGGGTAGGCGTGCATCAGGACGAGCTTGCCCACGTCGTGCAACAGGCTTGTCACGGTCAGACGGTCGCGGTGCTCATAGCCGACCTCCGCCGCGAGCCTGTCCGCGGTGTGCTGGGTGGCGAGCGCGTGCAGGCGGAAACGCTCGGGAGCCGTGTCCCAACCGCCGGAGCGCTCGAAGAAATCGAACGTGCGCACCCTGCTGGCGACCGATTGGACCGCCTCGGGCGTGAGCCGATCCACCGCGTCCACAACCGTCTCGACCCGCTCGGCGGGCGGGCGGCCGTCGTTTGCCAGGCGCATCACGGCGATGATCAGCGCCACGTCAGACTCGACCGCGCTCACCACATCGGCGGTGGCGACGTGATCCTTGGAGACGACCGAAAGCAGACGTGCACGCGACTCCGAGAGCGCCGGGAAGCCGTCGAGCGCCTCGAAGGCGAGCATCAACCGTCGCCCATGACCCTCGTTCTGGTGGCGCTCACCCGAGCCGCTGGGCCTGATCGCCCGGCGCTCGCTTGGCGCGGCCGACCTGCCCGTCGCGACGGAGGCGACTGGGCGGCGCTCCTCGCTCAGCGAGCGGGGCGCGGGGTCGGGTTGGAGCTTTGTCACTGTTGCTTGCGTGCGCATGACACCTCTTTGACGTGGGCGGCATCCGAGCCGGCCCACTCCTCGTCAGGGGTCCTATCGGCAGCTTCGCTTCGATTGTTGAGCGTGGAAACCCCGCGCCGAGGCGGGGCGGCTGCGCCGAAGGTTCGACCGGCGGCCCGACCGCGGGCCCGAGCGGCGGCTCAGCCGGCGAGCGCGGCGTCGATGCGGCGCAGGGTCTCCTCGCGACCGAGCAGCGCCACGCTCTCGAAGATCCCAGGCGAGATCGTGGCGCCCGCGATCGCGACGCGCAGCGGCTGGTAGACCTCGCGCGGCTTGACCGAGCGGCGCTCGATCACACCCGCCAGGACCGCTTCCAGGCTCTCGACCTCGAAGCTCGTCGTGGCCGACAGCTCCGAGCGGGCTTCGCCGAGGACCGCCAGGCCACTCTCGCCAAGCCAGCGCTCATGCGCCTGTCCAGGCTCGGCCGCGCCGACGAAGAAGAATCCGGCCAGCGGCCAGAAGTCGGCGAGCGTCTGGATCTTCTCCTGGGAGATCGCCGCCGCGCCCTCCAGCAGCTCTGGGTTCGCTTCGGCCGCGCCCGCCGCCTGCGGGTCGTGCGCACGCAGATACTCGAGCAGCCGCGCCGCCAACTCGGGCACGGCGAGCTTGCGGATGTAGATGCCGTCGAGCCAGCGCAGCTTGGCCTCGTCGAAGCGGGCCGGGTTGCGGCTGACGCGCTCCAGGGTGAAGCGCTCGACGAGCTCCTCGGTGGAGAGCACCGTCGCGTCGTCGCCCGCCCCCCAGCCGAGCAGGGCCAGGTAGTTGCGGATCGCCGCCGGCAGATAGCCGGCCGTGCGCAGCTCCTGCACCGAGGCGGCGCCATGGCGCTTGGACAGCTTCTTGCCGTCCGCGCCGTGCAAGAGGGGCAGGTGGGCGTAGATCGGCTCGGGCGCGTCGGGCCCGAACCCGGCGGCTTTGGCGGCCGCCAGCACGAGCAGCTGCTTGGGCGTGTTCGACAGGTGATCCTCGCCGCGCACCACGTGGGTGATGCCGGCGTCGAGGTCGTCGATCGCGACCGCGAAGTTGTAGAGCACCGAGCCGTCCGCGCGCGCGATCACGGGGTCGTCGAGGTGGACGTGTTCGAACACGGTGTCGCCCCGAATCGCGTCGTGCACAACGGTGGCGCCGCCGGCCGGCACGTGCAGGCGCACGGCGCCCCGCTCGCTGCCGGCGGGCAACTCCTCGCCGCGAAAGCCGCGCTCGGCGCCGTGCAGGCGCTTGTAGGCGGCGACGTCCTCGGCGGTGGCGTCGCTGCGATAGGCGTGCCCGCTCTGAAGCAGCGCTTGCAGCGCTTCCTGGTGGCGGGGGGCGCGCTCGCTTTGGAACACGGGACCCTCGTCCCAGTCGAGCTCCAGCCAGCGCAAGGCGTCGAGTATCTGCTCGACGTTCTCGGGCGTCGAGCGCTCACGGTCGGTGTCCTCGATGCGCAGCACCATCGTGCCGCCGCTGTGGCGCGCCAACAGCCAGTTGAACAGCGCGGTGCGCGCGCCACCGATGTGCAGGGCGCCGGTGGGGGATGGTGCGAAGCGAACCCTCATAGGATGCGCCCCATGCTAATCGGAGCGCACGTGTCCCCGGCGGGCGGCCTGCCCAAGGCGGTCGAGCGCGGCCTCGAGCGCGACTGTAGGGCGATCCAGATCTTCAACCAGTCGCCGCGCATGTGGCGTCCGACCGTATATAGAGACGAGGATGTCCAAGCGTTCCGCGAGGCGATCGCCGCAAGCCAGATCGAGGCGGTCCTGATCCACGCCGTGTACCTGCTCAACTGCGCCTCCGAGGACCCCGATATCCGCGCGAAGTCGCTCGTCTCGCTGACCCATTCGCTGCGCGTCGGCCACTCGATCGGGGCCGCGGGCGTGGTCTTGCACCCGGGCTCGGCCAAGACCGGCGATCCGGCCAAGGCGATCGCGCGCGCCGGTGAGGCGATCGCGGAGGCCTTGGCCGAGAGTGAGCAGTGCCCGCTTCACTTGGAGAACACGGCCGGCGCGGGCGGCACCTTGGGCCGCTCGATCGACGAGCTGGCCGCCCTGTTGGAGGCGTCCGGTGGAGACGAGCGGCTCGGGGTGTGCCTGGACTCCTGCCATCTGTTCGCCTCCGGCTATGACATCCGCACATACGCGGGCATGGATGCCACGATGGACGAGCTGGAGCGCAAGATCGGACTCGAGCGCGTCGGTTCGCTGCACCTCAACGACTCACAGACCCCACTCGGCTCCAACCGCGACCGTCACGCCAACGTCGGCGCCGGCGAGCTGGGCGAGGCGGGCTGTGCGGCGTTTCTCTCGGCGCCCCAACTGCAGGACCTCCCCTGCGTGTTGGAGACCCCCGGCGAGAACCGCTCGGGCCCCTCGCGCGAGGAGGTCCAGCTGGCCGGCAAGCTGCGCGAGCGGGGCCTGCGCGCGCGCAAGAAGAAGCGCTGAAGCTCAGCCTGTTGCAGCCAGCGCCGTCGTTGGCGCCAGGGCTGCTTCCAACTCGGCGCGCACCGTCGGTGTGTGCTGCACCCTGTAGGCCTCGCCGAGGCGCAGCATGCGGGTGCCGGCGCTCGTGATCATCTCCAGCACGACCTCGGCCGGGCCGCGATGGGTCTCGATGATGTCCTTGACCTCTTCGATCGCGCTGGCGGGCAGGCGCGCGGCGTCGACCTGGAGCAGCACCGGCTGAGCGGCCGCGGCCTCGGCGAGCGAGTTGGCGTGGGCGGCGCTGTTGGCCTGCTCGATCTCCTGCTCGCTGGGGGCGAACTGCTCGACGGACTGCACCACGACGCAGGTCTTGCCGGCCTCCTTGTGATCGACGCGACCGCGGATCAGGACGACCTGGTCCACCGCCAACGGGGACTCGGCCGCGCCGACCGGGTCGTGCTCGGCGAGGGCCTTGCCGAACACGAGGATCTCGACGGCCCCCTCGAGGTCGTCGAGCGTGGCGAACATCATGTGGTCGCCGTTTCGCGTGCGAATCCGCTTTGACTCGGTGATGATCCCGCCGACGGTCACCCAGTCCTTGTCTTTGCGGTTGGCCAAGGCCGCCAGGGAACAGTCGACGCGGGCGCGCAGGGCCTCGCGCATCGGCTTGAGCGGGTGCGCGGAGATGAACAGGCCGATCGCCTCCTTCTCGGCGGCGAGCATCTCGGGCTGGTCGAACTCCTCGCTTGGAATCGGCGGGTGGCTGAGCTTGAGCAGTCCAGACCCGGGAGCCCCCCCGGCTGGCGCCTGGGGGTCCAGGTCAAAGATCGAGCCCTGCCCCACCTGGGCGTCCTGCTGGGCCTTCTGGCCGGCCCCCTGGGCGGCTTCGAGCACCGCGAGCATGCCCTTGCGGGTCGCCCCGGTGGAGCCGAGCGCCCCACACTTGATCAAAGCCTCGATCGCCTTCTTGTTGACCGCCCGGCTGTCAACGCGCTCGCAGAAGTCCCACAACGAGGCGAACGGCTTGGGACCCTCGCCATCCGCGGCGTCAGATCCGTCGCGCGCCTGCTTGATCGCCTCGACAGCCTGGTAGCCGACGCCCTTGACGGCGTCCAGGCCAAAGCGGATCGTGCCCACGGCTTCACCCGGGCGGGAGGGGCCCGAATCGGCGGCGGCGTCGTACTCGACGGTGAACTGGTGATCTGAGAGGTTGACGTCGGGCGGCAGGATCTCGATGCCCATCTCCTCGCAGCGCGCCACGAAGAAGGGCACCTTGTCCTTGGTGGACATCACCGAGGAGATCAGAGCGGCCATGTACTCGGCGGTGTGGTTTGCCTTCAACCAAGCGGTGCGATAGGCGATCAGCCCGTAGCAAGCGGCGTGGGACTTGTTGAACGAGTAGTCGGCCGACTTTTCGTTGGTGTGCCACAGGAAGTCGATCACGTCCTGGTTGGTGCCCGACGCGCGGCAGCCCTCGACGAACTCGGGCTTGAGCTTGGCCATCGCCTCGCGGTTCTTCTTGCCGATCGCCTTGCGCAGATCGTCAGCCTTGGCGCCCGAGAAGCCGGCCAGGTCCTTGGCGATCTGCATCGCCTGCTCCTGGTAGAGGATCACGCCCTTCGAAGACTCGAGGATCGGGCGCAAGCGCTCGTCGGGATAGGAGATCGAGTCCGGGTTGTGCTTGCCGCGCGCATACACCGGGATCTGATCCATCGCTCCGGGCCGGTACAGGGCGTTGAGCGCGACCAGGTCGTTGAACTCGTCGGGGCGCACCTTCTTGAGCGCCTCGCGCATCCCTTCGGACTCGAACTGGAACACGCCGATCGAGTCTCCCTTGGTGAGCATCTCATACGTGCGCGGGTCGTCGAGCGGCAGCGTGGACATGTCCGGGCGCGTGCCCGTCGAGCGCTCGATGATGTCCAGGGCGTCCTCGATCACGTCGAGGTTACGCAGGCCGAGGAAGTCCATCTTGAGCAGCCCGATCTGCTCGATCGGCTTCATCGAGAACTGGGTGACGGTGCGGAATGAGCGCTCCCCGTCCTCGCCGACGCCCGCATCCGCGAGCTGGAGCGGCACGATGTCGGTGAGCGGCCGGTCGGCGATCACGACCGCAGCGGCGTGGATCGAGGAGTTGCGCACGATCCCCTCCAGCCCCTTGGCGACGTCGACGATGCGGCGCGCGTCGGGCTCCTCGTCGTAGG
This sequence comes from uncultured Solirubrobacterales bacterium, assembly GCA_963753145.1. Classification (GTDB taxonomy): domain Bacteria; phylum Actinomycetota; class Thermoleophilia; order Solirubrobacterales; family Solirubrobacteraceae; genus Palsa-744. The sequence continues at coordinate 508,472 of CAVWAX010000001.1, read as the reverse complement.
CCTTCTTGAGCGGTTCGCCGGCTTTCAGGCAATCCTCGAAGGAGGGCGAGCGACCCATGATCGGGTCGGGGATCAGCTTGGCGAGACGGTCGCCGGCGCCGTAGTCATAGCCAAGCACGCGCGCCGCGTCGCGGGTGGCCGCGCGCGGGAACATCTTGCCGAAGGTCACGATCTGGGCGACCGACTCGCGGCCGTACTTCTCGGTGACGTAGCGCATCACGCGCTCGCGCCCACGCACCGAGAAATCGATGTCGATATCCGGCATCGACACGCGCTCGGGGTTCAGGAAGCGCTCGAACAGGAGGTCGTAGCGCAGCGGATCGACGTCGGTGATCGACAGGCAGTAGGCGACGATCGAGCCGGCGGCCGAGCCGCGGCCGGGGCCGACGGCGACGCCGTTCTCCTTGGCGAACTTGACGAAGTCCCAGACGATCAGGAAGTAGGCGTTGAAGCCCATGCGGTCGATCACGCCGAGCTCCATGTCCATGCGCGCGAGCGCCTCGGCGGGCGGCGGATCGCCGTAGCGCAGGCGCAGGCCCTCGACCACGCGCTCGCGCAGGTAATCGCGCTCTGTGACGCCCTCGGGGGTGGGGTATTTGGGGATCAGCTGCTTGTCGAGCTCGAGCTCGACCTTGCAGCGCTCGGCGATCTCCAGGGTGCTCGCGATCGCTTCTGGCCACTCGGCGAAGGCATTGGCCATTTCGAGGCTGTCACGGAGGTAGAACTCGTTGGTCTCGAAGGTCATCTTGGGCGCTTCGAGGGTGCTCTTGGTCTGCACGCACAGGAGTGCGGTGTGGTGGTCGTAGTCCTCGCGGCGCAGGTAGTGGACGTCGCCGGTTCCGACGAGTTTGCCGCCCATCTCGCCCGCGATCCGGACGATGCCCTCGTTGCACTTGTCCTGTGCCGAGAGACCGTTCTTTTGGACCTCGAAGTAGACGTTGTCCTGGCCGAAGATGCGCACCAAATCGTCGGCGTGAGCGCGCGCGTCGTCCGGACGATCGTCGAGCAGGCGCTGACAGAAGCGCGAGGCGAGGCACCCGGTCAGCGCGACGATGCCTTGCGAGCGCCGCTCGATCTGAGCCAGGTCGAGCGTCGGCTTGCCGCGACGCAGGCCTTCCAGGAAGCCGGCCGAGGACAGCGCGACGAGGTTGCGATAGCCCGTGTCGTCGGCGGCGAGCAGCGTCAGGTGGTTGCGCTCGACCTTGCCCGGACCGCTCGCGGCGTGGTCGTCGACGAGGTAGATCTCACAGCCGAAGATCGGCTTGACGCCGTGCTTGGCGCAGGCGCTGTGGAGCTCGACCATACCGTTCATCACGCCGTGATCGGTGAGTCCGAGCGCGGGCTGGTCGAACTCGGCCGCCCGCTTGGCGAGGTCCTCGACCTTGCAGGCGCCGTCGAGCAGGGAGTACTCGGAATGGACGTGCAGGTGGGCGCAGGACTGGGAGGTCACCGGGGACTGATGGTATGTGGTGGAGCGGCGGAGCGAGGAGTGCGCTCAACCGTGCGGAAAGTGGGCCGGCAGGCGCCCGCGGCGCGCCCGAGGACCTACCGGAATCGGCCCTCAGGCGTCGGCGAGGGTGAGGCCCTGGGCGCGGGCCGTCCACTGCAGGAACATGTCCACCGAGGTCACGTCGCCGCTCACCAGCGTGCGATCCTCGGCCGGCGGCTGGGTGCCGGCCAGCAGGCAGATGAGCGCGTGTCCGCTCAGCGTGATGGTCGCGACCGGCGCGCCGGCGGCGGTGCGGCTGACGCGGATCGGCTCGCCGTCGCAGGCGCGCACGTAGATGGTCACGCCGGGCGCGTCCTGGATCTCGAAGGCGAGCTCGAAGCGCCGCCCGCTCGTCCAGCTCGCGTCGATCGCCTCAGCCATCGCCAAGAGCAGCAGCCCGGGCCACACGTCCACACTCGCCGCGGCGAGGTCGGCGAGCGCCAGCGGACGGCGGCGTGCCTTGAGGAAGCGGCGCGCCCTGCGCTTGCCCTTGCGCATCCGCAAGCCCGGATAGCGGCGCCCCGCCCCACCCGCCGCCAGCTCACTGAAGGCGGCGACAGGACCCTCGAGCGAGAAGTCCACGGCGCCCCGCGGTTCCCTTGAGATCGTGGCCTGGCCCGGTTCCAGCGTTACGTAGAAGGTGCCCAGCTCGCCGATCTTGATCTCGTAGCTGAGCGGTGTCTCGACGAACTCGCGCTGGACGGGGATCAACTCGATCACGAGTTCCGCCGCGAGCTTGGCGTCGCGCTGGGAGGCGAGTCGGCGGATCGCGGGCGCGAGCCACGACAGGCGCTTCTCGGGCACCGTCAGCAGGCGCGATTGCAGCGCGATCGGCTCGCTCGTGACCGTTTTCGTGCCGATCGCCGCGCCCGGGCCAAGCCCCTCGACCGCCGGCTCGGCCGGCGCCAAGCGCTCCACCGCGGCCACGGGCGCCGCGAGGCTCTCGACGGGCGGCTCGGCGGCGATCTCGACCGGCTCGGGCTCGATCGCAACCGGCTCAGGCTCCGGCTCAATCGCCACGGGCTCTGGTCCTGGCTCTGGCTCGATCGGCTCCGGCTCGACCGCAACCGGCTCTGGCTCGATCGGCTCAGGCCCAGGCTCGATCGCCACGGGCTCAGGCTCGGGCTCGACCACAGCCTCAACCGGCTCCGGCGCCGTCTCCTGGACCGGCGCGGGCGGCTCGGGGGTCTGGGCCTCGACCTCGACCTCCTCGACCTCCTCGGCCTCGGCCTCGGCCTCGGCCTCCTTGACCTCGGCGACGCGGGCGCGGAGGCGTTCGACAGCCGCCACGAGGGCGTCGGCCATCTCGCGGCGGTGGGCGGCCTCGCGCTCGGACTGAGGGTCGCTCGTGTGCGCGAGCAGGGCTGGGTCTAGCGCAGGCTCGGCGCTGAGCTGGGCACGCAGGTCGGCCGCGGTGCGAGTCAGCTCGAAGCGGAGGTCCTCCATGCGGGCGCCCATCGCGGTGAGCTCGCGGACGTAGGTCTCGCGCTCCCAGACGACCTGTTGTTGGAGCTCCTCGCGCAGGGTGGTCAGCTCGCGCTCGAAGCCCGCGCGCAGGCCGGCGGCGACGTCCATCAGCTCTCGCACGATCGGCGTCAGGCGGGCGTCGCGCTCGCGCAGCTGAGTCAGCTCGACGTTGAGCTCTTGGACGTGGCGCTCGGTCTCTTGCAGACGGGTCGAGAGCTCCTGTATCTGCGTGCGCATCTCACGCTGGAGGCGCTCGCTGCGCTCCTCGGCCTCGACGCGCAGCTGCTGCTCGGCGTACTCGCGCTGCTTGACGCTGCGCACGTCCGTTTCGCGCTCGGCGAGCTGTTGGGCTACTCGCTCGCGCTCGCGCCCGACCTCCTCGATGCGCTGCTCCAAGGCGGCCAGGTGGGTCTCGAGGTTGCGCGCGACGGCCTCGGCCGCCTCGGCACGCCTGATCACGGCCGGGTCGGCGTGACGGGCCCGGCGCTCGGCCAAGACATCCCCGGCGACGTCGGCTTTGGCGCCGACATCCGGAGTCTCGCTCTCCTCGATCATCATCGGGGCCAAACCCTAGAGACGCCTTCGGACGCCTCCACCATTGCGAATCTGCGCCGAACACCCCCCGCGCGCGCGTAGGCACCCCCAAAAGTGCAACCCACCGCCCGCCGACACGCCAAGCGAGGGCACCGTCGCGGCGAGGTCTAACGCGCGGCGCAGGCTACTCGTTGCGCAGACGCCAAGCCATGCGCGACTGCAGGGACCACAGCTCGATGAAGCCGGGCGAGGCGGTCTGGGAGAACAGGCCGCCGGACTGCGCAAACGAAGCCAGCGACTGGTCGTAGACGGCATTTGGCGAGGAACGGGTGACGACTCGCGCGTGACCCTTGTAGAGCTTGACGCCGATCTTGCCGCTGACCTGGGCGTTGACCGAGTCGACGTAGGCGTCCAGGTCGCCGCGCAGGGGCTCCCACCAGAGCCCGGCGTAGACGAGGTAGGCCCATTGGCGATCGAGCTGGGGCTTGAACTGGTTTTGGTGGATCGTGCAGACGAGCTTCTCGAGCTCCTGGTGGGCGGGCAGCAGCACCGCGGCGGCCGGGACCTCGTAGATGTCGCGCACCTTCAGGCCGACGATGCGGTCCTCGATGTGATCGACGATGCCGACGCCGTGGCGGGCGGCGATCTCGGCGACCGCTTCCAGCAGGGCGACCAGCTCGAGGCGCTCGCCGTTCAGCGCCACCGGTATGCCGCGCTCGAACTCGATCTCGATCGTCTCGGGCTCATCTGGGGCGCGCTCTGGCGGGGTCACGAGCTGAAACACGTCGTCTTCGGGCGCATGGTCGAGATCCTCGATCCAGCGACCCTCCGAGGAGCGACCCCAGAGGTTGTCGTCGATCGAGTAGGGAGCCTGCTCAGAGCCGGCGCCGGGCGAGGCCTTGATCGGGATGCCGTGCTGGTTGGCGTAGGCGATCTCCTCGTCGCGGCCCATCTTCCAGGAGCGCACGGGCGCGATCGTCTTCAGCTCGGGCGCAAGCGTGGCGACGGTGCCCTCGATGCGCACCTGGTCGTTGCCCTTGCCGGTGCAGCCGTGGGCGATCGTGTCGCAGCCGGTGAGGCGGGCGTAGTCGACGGCCAGCTTTGCGATGAGCGGCCGGCCGAGCGCGGTGAACAGCGGGTAGCCGCCGCCATAGAGGGCGTTGGCCTTGATCGCGGGGACCACGTATTCGCGGGCGAACTGCTCGCGCGCGTCGACCACGTGGCACTCCAGCGCGCCGAGCCGGCGCGCCTTGTCCTCGATCACGGCGTAATCCTCGCCGGGCTGGCCGAGGTTGACGGTCAGGCAGACGACCTCGGCTTCGTAGAGGTCCTGGATCCACTTGAGCATGACGCTCGTGTCGAGGCCGCCCGAGTAGAGCAGCAGCACGCGGTGGACGTCCTCGGGAGAGGCCTCGTAGGAGGCGGTGGGAGCGGGCAGATTGAGCGGGGCGTCGGTCATGGGAGGTCGATCTCGGGGGAGCGCTGGTCGTAGAAGTCCGGCTGGGCGCAACCTTATCCGCCCACGACCCGCGCGAGCCGCGCGAGCGCGTCGTCCACCTCGGTGGCTGAGACGGTTAGCGGCGGGAGCAGGCGTAGTGTGGTGGGGTCGGTGGCGTTACAGACCAGGCGCTGCTCGAGCAGGGCGCGGCGCGCCAGGGCGGGCGCGTCGAGGTCGAGCTCGCAGGCGAGCATCAGGCCGCGGCCGCGCACCTGCAGGACGTGAGGCAGCTCAAGGAGGCCGGCGGCGAGGCGGGCGCCCAGTTCGCGCACACGGGCGAGCAGGGCGGGATCGTCGGTCAGCTCCAAGGCCGCGAGCGCCGCACGGGCGACGACCGGGCCGCCGGCGAACGTGGAGCCGTGGTCGCCCGGTTGCAGGATGTCGCCGTAGGCGGGAGCGGTGACGAGCGCGCCGATCGGCAGGCCGCCGCCGAGCGCCTTGGCGGTGGTGAGCAGATCGGGGACGACTGGGGTCTGCTCGTAAGCCCAGAGCGTGCCGGTGCGGCCCATGCCGGTCTGGACCTCGTCGAAGACGAGCAGCGCGGAGTGCTCGTCGCAGGCGGCGCGCGCGGCGGTGAGAAGCTCGTCGGAGAGTACGTGCACCCCGGTCTCGCCCTGGATCGGCTCGAGGATCACGGCGGCGGTGCGCTCGTCGATCGCGGCGACGAGCACGGCCGGGTCGGGCGCTAGCGCACGAAAGCCCGGCACCAGGGGCGCGAACGGCGCCTGCTTTGACTCTTGGGGGGTCGCCGAGAGCGCGCCGTAGGTGCGTCCGTGGAAGGCGCCCAGCACGGAGAGGACATCTCCCCCGGGCTTGGCCTTGCGCGCGAGCTTGATCGCGGCCTCGTTGGCCTCGGCGCCGGAGTTGCAGAGAAAGACCTTGCCTCCGAGGCTGGACTCGCTCAACTTCCGCGACAGGCTCATCGCGGGCTCGGTGTAGAACAGGTTGCCGACGTGCATCAGCTCGCCGACCTGGGCGCGCACCGCCTCGACTACGCGCGGATGGCAGTGGCCGAGCGAGGTGACGGAGATGCCGCACAGGAAGTCGAGGTACTCGCGGCCCTGCTCATCCCACAGCTTCGTGCCCTGGCCGCGCACGAACTCGACGGGGTAGCGCGCGTAGGAGGGGATCACCGAGGCTCGCTCGATGTCCTGCAGATCGACAAGGCTCATGCTGTGATCTTCGTGCCGATGCCGGCGTCGGTGAACAGCTCCAGCAGCAGCGAGTGGGGGGTGCGGCCGTCGATGATGTGGGCCGCGCCGGCGCCACCGTTGATCGCGTCGACGCAGGCCGCGAGCTTGGGGCGCATGCCGCCGCCGAGCTCGGGCATCCGCGCGTCGACCTCGGCCGCGGTTGCCTGGCCGATCAAGCTGGACGGCGTCGGACGGGTCGGCCAGCCAGCCGGCGACGTCGGTGAGAAACAGGACCTTGTAGGCGCCGAGCTTGCGTGCGACCGCGCCCGCGGCCTCGTCGGCGTTGACGTTGTAGGAGTTGCCGTCGCGATCCGCTCCGACCGAGGCGATCACGGGGATGTAGTCGCGCGCTACGTGATGGAGAACGTCGACGTTGACGTCCTCGACCTGACCGACGAAGCCGATGTCCTCGCCCGCGGGACCCTCGCGGCGGGCGACCCGGAACAGCGAGCCGTCGTCGCCGCACAGTCCGACCGCGGGCTGGCCGTGGCGGCCGAGGCGCAGGACGATTTCCTTGTTGACCTTGCCGACGAGGACCATCTTGGCGATCTCCACCGTCGCCGGGTCGGACACGCGCAGGCCGCCGACGAACTCGACGGGGAGGCCGAGGCGTTCCATGTAGGCGGTGATGTCGGGGCCGCCGCCGTGCACGACGATCGGGTTGAGCCCGACGTACTTGAGCAGGACGACGTCGCGCGCGAACTCCTCGCGCAGCGCGGCGTCCTCCATCGCGGCGCCGCCGTACTTGATGACGACGGTCTTGCCGTGGAACTCCCGTGATGTAGGGGAGCGCCTCCAGCAGCGTTGCTACGTCGCGCATGGCGTCATCCCCTCACGTGGTGTACTCGGCGTTGATGCGTCACGTACTCGTAGGAGAGATCCGAGAAGAACACCTCGGTCTCGGCGCCGTCGCCCGGCAGCGTGACGTCGTATTCGACTTCCTGGCGTTGCACGGCCTCGTTCAGCGCGTCCTCGTCGTAGTCGAGTGACGTGCCGCCCGCGCACACCTGGATGCCCTCGATCGACACGTCGACCGGGATGTGGCCACCCTCCAAACCGGCGCCGCCGAGCGCGCCGCCGAGCGCCTGCACGATCCGCCCCCAGTTGGGATCGCCGCCGTGCAGGGCGGCCTTCACCAGCGGCGAGTTGGCAACAGCCCGCGCCGCGATCTCCACGCGGGTCTGGTCGCCACCGCGCACAACCACGCGCGCGATCCGCCCAGCGCCCTCGCCGTCGGCGACCATCAGGATCGCGAGCTGGCGCATCAGCGCGTCGAGCGCCTCGCCGAGCCGCAGCTCGTCCTCGCTCTCGGGAGCGACCCGCACGCCACTCGCGCCGGAGCAGATCAGCGCGGCGGTGTCGTTCGTGGAGAGCTGGCCGTCCACCGAGCAGCGGTCGAACGAGCGCTTGAGGCACACCGATAGGAGCAGCTCGGCGGTCTCGGGCGCGAGCTGGGCGTCCGTCTCCACGAAGCAGAACATCGTGGCGAAGCGGGGCGAGATCATCCCGGCGCCCTTGCACTGGGCGCTGACGCGGACCGTGCCCGAGGGGAGCTCGACCTCGACGTTGGCGCGCTTCTCGAAGGCGTCGGTGGTCTGGATCGCCTGCTGGAAGCTCGTGTCGCCGGCGGCGTCGAGCAGCTTGTGGGCGTCGAGGATCCCTTTCAAGCACCTTCTCGACCGGCAGGTAGTCGCTGATCCCACCGGTCGAGCCGAGCAGCACGAGCGACGGATCGAGCCCGAGCGCCATCGCCGCCGCTCCCTGCGTCTTGGCGGCGTCGTCAAGGCCGCGTTTGCCGGTGGCCGCGTTGGCACAGCCCGAGTTGGCGAGGATCGCACGCAGGCGCGAGAGATCGCAGCGCTCGCGGCTGAGCATCACCGGCGCGGCGGGCGCGGCGGTGTCGGCGAAGCGCGCGGCGCTGACCGCGTCGGGGGAGTCGCACACGAGCAGGGCGACGTCGGGGTTGCCGGATGGCTTGATCCCACAGGCCACGCCGGCCGCGCGAAAGCCGCCGGGCAAGCCTGCGTCCGGTCCCAGCTCGCGCACGTGCGCAGGCCGCTCCACCCAGCGCGAATGGAAGAACGGCTGCGGTGGGCCGGCCGCGCTCTGATCGCCGCGGATCTCCGTGCCGGCGCTCACTGGATTCCGTCTCCCTCGTCGAAGCCGAACATCAGGTTCATGTTCTGGATCGCCTGCGAGGAGGTGCCCTTCCAGAGGTTGTCGATCGCCGAGAGCACGACCACCTTGCCGGTGTGTTCGCTCGCCGCCACGTGCAGGCGGCAGATGTTGGTTTCGCGCACGTCGCGCACCTCGGCCGGCGCGGGCGCGAGCTCGACGAAGGTCTCGCCGGCGTAGGCGTCCTCGTACATGACGTCCAGCTCGTCCTGCTCGATCGGGCGCGTCGGCGTGACGTAACAGGTGACCAGCTCGCCCTGGTCCAGGGGCACCAGGTGGGGCGTGAACTGCACCCTCAATCCGGGGTGAGTCGGGTCGAGGTCGTCGAGCTGCTGCTCGATCTCCGGCGTGTGGCGGTGGCGGACGATGTTGTAGGGGAGGATGTTCTCGCCGCTGTTGGAGAAGTGCGTCTGCCAGGTGGCCGAGCGCCCCGCGCCCGACAGGCCCTGCTTGGCGTCGATCGTCAGGTCGGCGATCAGCCCGGCGCGGGCGAGCGGGGCCAGCCCGAGCAGCGAGGCGGTCGGGTAGCAGCCGGGCGTGGCGACGAGGTCGGCGGCGGCGATCGCCTCGCGGTGCAGCTCCGGCAGCCCGTAGGAGGCGTCTTCGAGCAGCTCGGGATGCGGGTGGGGGCCGTACCACTGGACGTAGGTGGAGAGCTCGGAGAGCCTGAAGTCCGCGCTCAGATCGACGACGCGCACCCCGCGCGCGCGCAGCGCCGCGACGACCGGCGCGGAAGCCGCATGGGGGTAGGCGACGATCGCGGCGTCCACGTCGCCGTGGCGCTCCAGGTCCAGCTGCTCCAGCTCGAGCGGGACGCGGTAGCGCGGATAGAGCTCGTCCAAGCGCCGTCCCACCTCCGAGCGCCCCGTCACGGCGGCGAGCTCGAAGCGGGGATGGCGCCACACCAGGTGCGCGGCGAGCGCGCCCGCGAAGCCGGTCGCTCCGGCGACGAGCACCTTAGGCACGCAGCTCACCCCCAAGCTCAGCGAGCGCGGCCACGATCGAAGCGCGGATCGGCGCGACGTCCTCGTCGGTGAGCGTCCTGTCGGGGGCCCTGAAAGACAAGGCCAGCGCCAGCGAGCGCTTGCCCTCCCCCACCTGCGGGCCGCTGTACACGTCGAACACGCCGGCCTCGTCGAGCAACGGCGCTCCCGCGCCGCGCACCGCCGCCAGCACGCTTGCCGCCTCGATCTGCTCGGCCAAGCACCACCGCGAGGTCTTGGCGCAGCGGCGGGTAGGAGACCACGTCGCGGTAGGCGCCCCGCCCGCCGAGCGCCAGCGCGAGCAGCGCGTCGAGATCGAGCTCCAGCACGGCCGCACCGTCGATCCCCCACTCGCGCGCCACGAGCGGGTGCAGCTCGCCCAACCAGCCGAGCGTCTGCCCCTCGCACAGCACGGCGGCCGCGCGGCCGGGGTGCAGGAACGGCTGCGGCCCAGCCCGGCACTCCAGCCGCACGCCGAGTGCTTCGCCGAGCGCTTCCAGCACGCCCTTGACCGCGAACACGTCCGCCTTGGGCGGGTCGGGGGCGCCCCACCTCGCCGGCGCGGTGCGCCCGCTCAACAGGACCCCGAGGGAGCCGTGCTCGAGCACGCCGGTGGCCGGCCGCGCGCCGTCCGGCTCGCCGCAGAGAACGAACGTCGATCCAATCTCAAAAAGCCTCAGATCGACCGCCCCGCGCGCGGAGTTATGCGCGGCGACGTCCAGCAGCGATCCGAGCAGGGTCGTGCGCAACAGCGACTGATCCTCAGACAGCGGGTTCTCGAGCACCGGGGCGCGGCGGCGCGGATCGTCCAGGGGCAGGCGCAGGCGGTCGTGCAGGCCGGGCGCCGTGAACGTCCAGCCGACCGTCTCGTACAGCCCCCGGCCGACGAGCGCGTCGGCGGCGCGGCGGCGCAGGCGCTGGGTCGGCGAGAGCCGGCCGTAGGCGCCGCGGCGCGCGGGCAGCGTGGCCGGCAGCTCGCCCAGCCCGTTGATCCGTGCGACCTCCTCGATCAGGTCGGCCTCCCGGCTGACGTCGTTGCGGCGCACCGCCGGCACCGTCACCTCCAGGATCCCCTCGCCCGCTTCGGTGACGCCGAAGTCGAGCGCGCGCAGGATCTCCGCCTGGCGGGCGCGCGCGACGGGCATGCCGAGGATCGCCGCTACCTTGCGCTCGCGCAGCTGAATCTTGCACGGCGGCGCCGGCTCCCAGGCCAGGTCGGTCGTGCCCGGCCAGCGGGCGCGCGCCGCACAGCTCGATCATCAACTGCGTGGCAACCGCCTGCGCGTGCATGCACTGCTCGGGCGCGAGGCCCTTCTCGAAGCGCCCCGACGCCTCGCTGCGCAAGCCCAAAGCCCACGAGGTGCGGTGGATGTTGGGCCCGCTCCAGTTGGCGACCTCCATCAGGACTTTGGTTGTTTGCGGCCCCACCTCCGAGCGCGCGCCGCCCATCACGCCGGCGATCGAAGTCGGTCCCTCGCCATCCTCGATCACGACCATCTCGCCGTCGAGGATGCGCTCCTGGCCGTCGAGCGTGTGCACCGGCTCGCCGTCCTTGGCCCTCCGTACCGTCAGCCGGGCGCCGGCGATGCGGTCGCTGTCGAAGGCGTGCAGCGGCTGGCCGGTGAGCAGCATCACATAGTTGGTTATGTCAACCACGTTGTTGATCGGGCGCTGGCCGGCGGCGCTCAGCCTTGCCTTCAGCCAAGGCGGCGATGGGGCGATCGTGACCTCCTCGAAGGCCCTCGCGGTGAAGCGCCGGCACAGGTCGGGGCACTCGACCGCGATCTCCACGGCCGGGTTCGCGGGAGCGTCGGTGTCGGCACCCGGATCGAGCGCCCAGGGCTCCTCGGCGAGCGGCGCGCCCGTCGCCGCGTGCAGCTCGCGTGCGACGCCGTACACCCCAAGCAATCGGGCCGGTTCGGGGTGATCTCGAGCTCGAGCACGTCGGTGCTGATCGCCAAGACGTCCGCCAGGGCCATCCCCGGGGCCGGCTCGACGGGGAGCGCCAACTCGTTGAGCGCCATGATGCCGGTGTGATCGTTGTCGATCTGGAGCTCGTCCGCGGCCAGGATCATCCCGTGCGAAGGCACCCCGCGCAGCTTCGCGGCCTTGATCTTCGTGCCGTCGGGCATCCGCGCGCCCGGCAGGGCCACGGCCACGGTTTGCCCGGCCGCGACGTTCGGCGCGCCACACACGATCCCCGCCGGCTCGGCCTCCCCCACGTCCACCTTGCACACCCTGCAGGCGGTCCGCGTCCGGGTGCGGCTGTACATCGAGCACGTGCCCCACCACGAAACGCTCGACCGAGGGCACGCCGTGGTGGAGGATCGTCTCGACCTTCGTCCCGGTCATCGTCAACCGCTCCTCGATCGCGGCCGTGTCGATTTCAGGCGAGCAGTACTCGCGTAGCCAGTTCAGGGGGACCTTCATCCGAACTGCTCCAGGAAGCGCACATCGTTTTCGTAATAGAGGCGCAGATCCGGGATGCCGTGCTTGAGCATCGCGATTCGCTCGACGCCCATTCCCCATGCGTAGCCCTGGACCCGCTCGGGGTCATAGCCGGGCGCGTTGTGCTCGGTCGTGGGCACGTAGGAGTACACGTTCGGGTCGATCTCGCCGGCGCCGAGCACCTCGAGCCAACCCTCGCCCTTGCAAAGCGGGCAGCGCGAGCCGTCAGCCATGAAGCCCTTGCCCGAGCAGTGGAAGCAGGACACGTCGACCTCGACGCTCGGCTCGGTGAAGGGGAAGAAATGGGGACGCAATCGCACGTCGCGCTCTTCGCCGAACACGGTCTTGGCGAACGCCAGCAGCGTCCCCTTGAGGTCGGCCATGGTGATGTCCTCGTCGACGGCGAGGCCCTCGACCTGGTGGAACTGCGGCGTGTGCGTCGCGTCGCTGTCGGGCCTGTACACGCGACCGGGGATCACGACGTAGAGCGGCGGCGGATGGGCCTCCATCGCGCGGATCTGCATCGGCGAGGTATGCGTGCGCAAGACGACATCCTCGGAGAGGTAAAAGGTGTCCGTCCTGGCCCTCGCGGGATGCGTCGGCGAGTGGTTGAGCGCGTCGAAGTTGTAGTGAACGGTCTCGACCTGCTGCCCATCGAGCACGGTGAAGCCGAGCCCCACGAAGATGTCTTCGAGCTCGCGCATGGTGGCGCTCAGCACGTGCAGCCTGCCGACCGGTTGCGCCGGCGTGCCGGGCAGCGTCACGTCGACCGTGTCCGCCCGCAAGCGCTGCTCGAGCTCGCTCGCGTCGAGCGCCCGGGCGCGATCCTCGATCGCCTGCTCCAGCGCGCGCCTGGCCTCGTTGGCGGCTTTGCCGACCGCGCCGCGCTGCTCGGGCGCGAGCGTCGCGACCGAGCGCAACATCTGGGGCAGCTCGGCCTTGCGCCCCAGGTAGCGCACCCGCAGCTCCTCGACAGCCTCACTGGTGGAGGCCCGCTCGATCTCGCCCTGGCCCTGCGCGAGCAATTGGTCTATCCGATCGATCATGACGGTGGGACCCTAGTGCAGCGACGTGTCGTCTCGTACAGCGCCACCGTGGCGGCCATCGCGGCGTTCAGCGACTCCGAGGCGATCGGGATGTGCGCGACGTGCTCGCACGCATTCACCACATCCTCGGGCAGCCCCTCGCGCTCGGCTCCCACCACCAGCGTCAGCGAGCCGCTAGCGGCGAGCTCGTCGATCGGGACGCCCGCACGGGCAACCAGCGCGCAGCGCTCGCCCGGCAGCCGATCCAGCGTCTCCACCCGCGCGAGCGCCACGCGAAGATCGCGCCCATGCTGGCCCGCACCGCCTTCGGCCCATGCGGATCGGCGCAGCCCGGACCGAGCGCCACGCACGAGGCCCCGAACGCCAGCGCCGAGCGCAACACGGTCCCCACGTTGCCCGGGTCGGAGACACCGTGCAGGTAGACGCACAGCGGACCGACCGGCTCGCCCCAGCGCTGCTCATACACGCCGATCGCACGCGTTCCCGAGCCGAGCGTCGAGACGCTCGCGAGCACGTCGGCTCGACATCCTGGAAGCTTGGCGCCGCCGATCGCCGTGCCGGCCAGCGGAACCCTTCGCACCACCGGCCTGCCCGCGGCGGCGGCCGCCATGATCAGGTCCTCGCCCTCGGCCACGAACAGCCCCGTGCGCGCCCGCTCGCGCGCGCGGCGCAGCTTGCGCAGCTCCTTGATCTTGGGGTTCTGTTGTGAGGCGATGGGCGTCATGAGCAAAAAAAAGGCGCCGGTCCCGAAGGAGCAGCGCCCGAGAGGTTCCTTGTGTCGTCTGTCCGATCAGGCAGCCGACGCCTCGCGGGCGGTCTCGGCAAAACGTCGGAATGTGTCGGCGTCGCGCACGGCGATGTCGGCCAGGACCTTGCGGTCCAGCTCCACACCGGCGAGCGACAGGCCGTGCATGAACTGCGAGTAGCTCATCCCGTTCTGACGGGCGGCCGCGTTGATGCGCGTGATCCAGAGCCTGCGGAAGTCGCGCTTGCGGTTGCGCCTGTCGCGGTAGGCGTACGCGTCGGCCTTCATCAAGGCCTCCTTGGCGCGCTTGTAGTTGGAGTGAGCTTCGCCGCGGAAGCCCTTCGTCAACTCCAGCGTCGCCCTGCGCTTCTTGCGGGCGTGAACAGAGCGCTTGACCCGCGTCATTTGCCGACCCCCAGAAGCTTCTTGACCCGCGGCGTGTCGTGATCGGTGAGGATCACGGGGTGCGCGAGCGTGCGCTTGCGCTTGGGCGACTTCTTCTCGAGGATGTGGCTCGAGTAGGAGTGCCTGGCCCGCACCTTGCCGGTGCCGGTCACCTTGAAGCGCTTCTTGGCGCCGCTATGAGTCTTCATCTTGGGCATAAAATAAGGACGAAGGTTCCGGCTCGGCGCCCTGCGGGCGCCTGCGCCACCTTCGAGTCGATGATTATGACACGGCGCCGTCAACGGTGCCGTTCTCAGGCTCCTCGACGGGAGCAGCGTCGTCGGCACGACCGGCAAGCACGGCCTTGGAGGGCGCCAGCATCATCGTCATGTTGCGCCCGTCCTGGGTGGGGCGCTGCTCGACGACGCCCAGCTCTGAGAGCTCCTCGGCGAGGCGGTCGAGGATCATCACGCCGCGCTCGGGGTGGGTGACCTCGCGACCGCGGAACATGATCGTGATCTTGACCTTGTCCTTGTGGCGCAAAAAGCGCTCGACGTGGTGCTTCTTGGTGTCGTAGTCGTGCTCGGCGATCTTCGGGCGGAACTTGATCTCGCGCACCGTGATCTGCTGCTGGTGCTTGCGCGCCTGCTTGACCTTCTGGGCCTGCTCGTACTTGTACTTGGAGTAGTCGAGCACGCGGCACACCGGCGGTTTGGCCTCCGGCGCGACCTCCACCAGGTCGAGGTCGCGCTCCTGGGCGAAGCTCAACGCGTCTGGCGTCTTCATCACGCCGACCTGGTTGCCCTCGTCGTCGATCACGCGCACCTCGGGCACGCGGATGCGCTCGTTGATCCTGGTCTGGTCCCGCTCGGGGGGACGACGATCGAACCTGCGAGGGACGGCCACTAGCTTGTGTAGGTGCGCGTCAAGTCGAAGCTACGCGCTGCGCCGTGAGTGGATTTCGAGCCGTCAAGGCATCGGAGTATAGCCGGATGAACTCCTCGACGGAAAGACTCCCCGCGTCGCCCTTGCCGTGTTGGCGCAGCGAAACCATCCCATCGGCGGCCTCGCGCTCGCCGAGCACCAGCATGTTGGGGATCTTGCGCAGCTCGGCCTCGCGGATCTTGCGCCCCACCGACTCGCCGCGCTCGTCGAGCTCCACGCGCAAACCGGCCGCCCGCAGTCGCTCGTACACGCCCGCCGCGTAATCGCCGACGCGCTCGGAGATCGGCAACACGATCGCCTGCACCGGCGCCAGCCACACCGGCAGCTCGCCCGCGTAGTGCTCGAGCATGATCCCGATGAAGCGCTCGTAGGAGCCGAACAGGGCGCGGTGGATCATCACCGGCCGGTGCTCGGCATTGTCCGCGCCCGTATAGGACAGCTCGAAGCGGGCCGGCATGTTGTAGTCGAGCTGCACAGTGCCCAGCTGCCAGGAGCGCCCCAGCGAATCGGTCATGTGCATGTCCACCTTCGGCCCATAGAAAGCGCCGTCGCCCGGGTTCAGCTCGTAGGCGAGACCCTGCGAGTCGAGCGCGCTGGTGAGCGCCTGCTCGGCGCGATCCCACAACTCGTCGTCGCCGACGCGCTGCTCGGGGCGCGTGGAGAGCTCCAAGCGCACGTCGAAATCGAACAGTCGATAGGTGGCGAACGCGAACTCCAAGCAGCCCGCGACCTCCTCCTGGACCTGCTCCTCGGTGCAGAAGATGTGAGCGTCGTCCTGGGCGAAATGCCTGACCCGCAACAGGCCGTGCAACACGCCCGAGGCCTCGTTGCGGTGCAACAGGCCGGGCTCTGAGTAGCGCACCGGCAGATCGCGGTAGGAGTGGCGCGAGCTCTTGAACAGGTGGGCGTGGCCGGGGCAGTTCATCGGCTTCACCCCCATCTCGCGCTCCTCGACCTGCACCGTGAACATGTTCTCGCGGTACTTGCCCCAGTGCCCGGAGGTCTTCCACAGCTCGGCGTCGTAGATCAGCGGCGTCTTTACCTCCGTGTAGCCGCGCTCGGAGCCCATCTCGCGCGAGAGCGCCACCAGCGCGTTGTAGACGCTTGTGCCCGCGCCGGTCCAAAACGCGGCCCCCGGCGAGACCTCCGAGAAATGAAACAGCCCCAGCTCGCGCCCCAGCTTGCGATGGTCGCGCAAGGCAGCCTGCTCCAAGCGCTCCAGGTGCTCCTCGAGCTGGGCCTTCGTATGAAACGCGGTCCCATAGACGCGGGTCAGCATCGTGCGCGTCGAATCGCCCCGCCAGTAGGCGCCCGCGACGGATTGCAGCTTGAAGGCGCCGACCGTCTTGGTGCTCGGCGCGTGCGGGCCACGACACAGATCGGTGAACGGGCCGTTGGTGTACAGCGAGACGGTCTTGAGCGGGTGCTCGCGCGGCGCGGCGGCGACGAGGTCGTCGATCAGCTCGACCTTGTAGTCCTGGCGCTCGGCCACGAAGCGCTCCCGGGCGCTTGCCACCGCGACGTCCTCGCGCACGAACGGCTCGGCCGCCTTGACGTGCTCGGCCATCTTCGCTTCGATCGCCCCGAAATCGTCCTGGGAGAGGGAAACGCCGGCGGGAAACTCGAAGTCGTAGTAGAAGCCGTTCTCGATCGCCGGCCCGATCGAGATCTTCACCCCCGGCCACAGCTCCATCACCGCGCTCGCCAGCACGTGGGCCGCGTCGTGGCGTATCAGCGCCAGCGACCCCTCGCTCTTGGCGGTCACGATCGCGATCCGTGCGCCGTCCGGCAAGGGCCGCGCCAGGTCGCGCACCTCGCCACCGCCCGCCTCGGCGCCGAGGAGCTCGATCGCGAGCGCCGCTTTGGCCAAGCCGGGCCCGATCGCCGCGGCCGCGTCGGCGCCCGTGGCGCCGTCGGCCAGCTCCAGCGCTTTCCCGTCCGGCAATCTCACCTCGATCGGCATCGCTTTGCAGGCTACCGACCGCGTGCGTCCGCGGCAGAGCAGCCGCATCGTCCGCGTGCCAGGAACCGGCTATGGGTAAACAAGCTCATGTGCCCGTCCGATCGCCCGCCGACCAAACGACCCCTATAGGACCAAAGGTCGCCCTGTTCGCCCCGCACCCGCTGCTCACCGTCACGATCGAGCTGGAGGGCCAGGGGCGCCAGCAGATCCACTTCCACGCCGGCGGCCAGGGAGCGTGGGCCGCGCGGATGGTCGCCCACATGGGCGCCACCCCCGTCCTGTGCGGGTTCGTCGGCGGCGAGAGCGGGAGCCTGCTGCGCGGGATCTTGGAGGAGTCGCTCGCGCCCGCCGAGCTGCGCCTCGTCGCGAGCGCCGCCGCCTCCGGCTGCTACGTCACCGACCGCCGCGAGGGCGAGCGCGAGCTGCTCGCGATGACGCTCGCCGACCCGCCCTCGCGTCACGAGCTCGACGAGCTGTTCTCGCTGACGTGCGCCGAAGCGATCGCCTGCGGCTGGCTGATCGTGACCAACCCGATGCCCGGCAGCGCCCTGCCCCTGGAGACCTACGGCGACCTGGTCGCCGACGCCAAAGCCAACGGCGCCCGCACGCTCGTGGACCTGTCCTCGCCGCGCATGGACAGCGCGCTGCGTGGCGAGCCCGACGTGGCCAAGCTCAACGATTGGGAGCTCGCCGAGTTCGTGCGCGGGCCCGTGTCAGAGCCCGGCCAGCTGCTCGCGGCCGCGGAGCGGCTGCGCGAGCTGGGCGCGCGCACCGCGATCGTCACGCGCGGCGAGCAGCCCGCGCTCGTGCTGGATGAGAGCGGCCCGCGCTGGCTGACCCCACCACGCTTCGAGCACGGCTACCGCGAGGGCTGCGGCGACACGATGATGGGCGCCATGACCGCCGCCTGGGCGTGCGGCGCCTCATTCGACGAGGCGCTCGCGATCGGCGCCGCCGCCGGAGCCGCGAACTTCCTGCGCCACGGCCTCGGCAGCGCCTCGCGCGAGGTCGTCGAGCGCCTCGTGGACAGTGTCACGCTAGAGCCGTGGCCCGCCTCGCTCACCAAGGTGGCGTGATCGCCTCGCCCGCCACGATCGCCGCCGGCGCGATCTCGGCCATCCAGTGCACCCACTCGCCCGGACACACCTCGCCCAGGCGGGCGAAGCCGTCGGACAAGCGCACCGCTCGCCCGGCCCGCGACGAATGGGCGTCGCTTGCGAGCAGGTGCACCAAGCCCCGGGGCGCGTAGTCGAGCACGAGGTCGCCGACCACGGCGCGCGCGACGAAGTCGGCCGTCCACTGGATCAAGCAGCCACGCTCCACAAGCGCCCGCAAACGCGCTTCGAAGTCCTCGCCCGCGTGGCGCTCGGGGTGGGCCAACACGACGCCCAAGCCCCCGTCCCTCAGCGCGTCGACGGTGCCCTCCAAGCGCTCGTCGAGCGGCCCCGGCGCGGGCTCCAACAACACCCACCCGCCCGCGCCGCCGAGCGAGACCAAACGTAGCTCGCGCGCCGAGAGCGACGCCGCCGCGCTCTGCGCGAGCTCGCCGCCCGGCAGGACGCGCACCGGGACGCCCGCGTCATCGAGCACCGCCTGCAAGCTCGCCACGCGCTCGGCGATCTCGACGATGCGCACGTCATGGTCGTGGCGGATGTGCGGCGTCGCACACACCGCCTCGATCCCGTCCTCCTGGGCCTGCCGGGCCATCGCGATCGCGTCGCCCAACCCACGGGCGCCGTCGTCGAGGTCGGGCAGGATGTGACAGTGCAGGTCGATCACCGACCGCCGCTCAACTCGCGGCCAGCTCCTTGGCCGCCTCGTCCAGGTCGGCGTCCAGTTGCTTGGCGTCGGCCTTCAGTTCCTTTTCGGTCGCCTTGCGCGCCCTTGCCGCGGCCTTTTCGATCTGCTCGCCCAGCTTGGAGCGGCCAACCACGACCAGCGTCGCCTGACCCTCGTCGAGCAGCTCGCCCAGGTCCTTCAGATCGCCACGCGACATGCCGCGCCACAGGTGCCCCACGACGCCGCCCGCGGCGCCGCCCACGATCGCCCCGCCGATGATCGTCGGGGGAAACAGGATGCCCGCAATCGCGCCCACCGCGATCCCCGTCCAAGCCCCGTGCTGGGTCGGCTTCTCGGTCTTGTGCACGTGCACCTTGCCGTCCGCTCCCTTCTCGACCACGGCGGCGTCGAACGTGCCGATGATGCCGGCGGCGTGCAGCTCGAACACCGCCTCGTAGTCGAGCTCGGCGTCGGCGATGTCGTCATAAGCGGCGAGAAACACGAACACGGGCTGATCGGCCATGAGGACTCCTTGGATAGACCACGTTTGGCTACCACAGTAGGACCTCCCCGCCGTCCGCGCATCATCTGGATCGGGTGATCCGCTGCGAACGAACACGGATCAAAAAAATCAAAGCTGACGACCCAGCGACGAGCCTCCTAGAGTGTCGGGCGATGAATCCCCAGGACGACCCAACCGCGAGCCCAGCTCCCGCGATCGCCCTGCGCGGCGTCGTCAAGCGCTACGGCGAGATCCTCGCGGTCAACGGACTCGACCTCGAAGTCCCGCCCGGGATCTGCTTCGGCCTGCTCGGCCCCAACGGCGCCGGCAAGTCCACCACGATGCGCATGCTCACCGCGCAAACGATCGCCGACGAGGGCCAACTGTCGGTGCTCGGCTACGAGCTGCCCCGCGAATCCAAGCAGTCGCGCCTGCAGATGGGGGTCGTGCCGCAGCTCGACAACCTCGATGTCGAGCTCACCTGTCGCCAGATCCTGACCGTCTACGCGCGCCTCTATCGCGTCGCGCGCGCCGAGCGCGTCGCCGCCGTGCAGCGGGCCCTGGAGATCGCCAACCTCGTGCCGCGCGCGGACACGATCGTGCGCGAGCTCTCAGGCGGCATGCGCCGGCGCCTGCTCGTGGCGCGCGGCCTGATCCACCGCCCGCGCCTGGTCCTGCTCGACGAGCCCACCGTCGGCCTCGACCCGCAGGTGCGCCAGGAGCTGTGGTCCCTGATCGACGGTCTGCGCGCCGAAGGCGTCACGGCCCTGATGAGCACTCACTACATCGAGGAGGCCGAGCGCCTCGCGGACACCGTCGCAGTCATGTCCAAAGGCCAGATCATCGCCTCCGGCACCCCCGCCGAGCTGATCCGCGCCCACGCCGGCGAGCAGGTCGTCGAGGTCTACGGACCGCCCGAGCGCCTGCTCGAAGTCTCAGATCTGGCCGCCGCCGAAGGATGGTCCTCCCGCCGCTCCGGACCCGCGGTGGCGATCATGCGCGCCGAGTCGCTCAACGGCGAGGCCCCCGAGGGCGTGCGGCGCCCCGCCAACCTCGAGGACGCTTTCGTGGCCCTGACCGGGGAGGAGATCGAATGAGCGCCCAGGCAGTCCCCGACTCACCTGAGGCGGGCCCAGCGCCCGCGGCGGCCGGGCGGCGCATCCGCCGGCTCGAACCGGCCGCCTTGGCCGGCGTGATGAGCCGCGACGTGGCGATCTTCGGGCGCTACTGGAAGGCCACCACCTTCTCCTCGATCGTCCAGCCCACGATCTACCTGCTCGCGTTCGGGCTCGGGTTCGGTTCGCTGCTGCCCCACCTGGCGGGCGTCAAGTACGTCCAATACGTCGCCACCGGTGTCGTCGCCACCGCGGTCCTGTTCTCCTCGGCCTTCCCGGGCATGTTCAACACGTTCATCCGCTGGCAGTTCCAGCGCACCTACGACGCCGTGCTCGCCGCCCCCGTCGACGTCGAGGAGCTGATCACCGCCGAGATCCTGTGGATCTCGATCAGGGCCGGCGTCTACGGGATGGCGCCCCTTCTCGTCGGGATCGCCTTCGGCCTGGAACCGACCTGGGGGATGCTGCTCGTCCCGTTCATCGGCTTCGTCACCGGCTTCGGCTTCGCCGGCTTCGGCGTCACCGTCGCCGCGATCGCCAAGACGATCGACAACTTCAACTACATCACGAGCGCCGTCCTCACCCCCATGTTCCTGGTCGCCGGCACGTTCTTCCCCGTATCCCAGCTGCCCGCCGTGCTGCGCGCGATCGCCAAGATCAACCCGCTCTACCACTGCGTCCAGCTGGTGCGCGACGCCTGCTTCGACCAGATCGGCACAGGCGATCTGCTCAACGCCGCCGTGCTAGTCGCGTTCGCGCTGCTCATGTGGCGCCTGGCGATCTGGCGCCTCGGCAAGCGCCTGATCGACTGACCGGCGCCTCGGCGCCGAGGGGGGCGGCACCATCGGGCCGATGTCCCCGTCGGGCGCTTCGTCCAGATCCACGATCACCGGAGCGTGGTCGCTCGGGCCGGTGCCCTTGCGCGCCTGGCGGTCGACCCACGCCGCCTCCGTCCTGTCTGCCACGGCGGGGGCGGCCAGCACAAGATCGATGCGCATGCCCAGGTTCTGGTGGAACATCCCCGCGCGATAGTCCCAATACGTGAAGACCTGCTCCTGCGGCCAGTGCTCGCGCACCACGTCGCGCAGGCCGACCGCCTCCAGCTCGGCCAGCGCGGCCCGCTCGGGCGCCGTCACATGCGTCTGGCCCACGTACGCCGCCGGGTCGAACACATCCAGGTCGGTGGGCGCGATGTTCATGTCCCCGCATACCACCGCCGCCTCCGGCCCCGCCGCGACCTGATCGCGCAGGGCCCCCAGCCAAGCCAGCTTGTAGGCGTAGTGATCGGAGTCGACAGTGCGCCCGTTCGGCACATACACCGAATGCACCCAAATCCCCCCGCAGTCGGCCGAGACAGCGCGCGCCTCCGCGTGCGGAAAGCCGGGCGCGCCCGGCACACCGTTCATGACATCCGCCAGCCCGACCCTAGAGAGGATCGCCACGCCGTTCCAGCTCGGCTCCCCGTGCGCCGCAAACTCGTATCCGCGCGTCGCCAGCTCGGCGCCGAGCAGCCCCGCGAACGCCTCGTCGGTGAGCTTGGTCTCCTGCAGGCAGACCACGTCGGGAGTGCGTTCGTCCAGCCAAGCCAACAGGCGAGGCATCCGCTGCTTGGCCGAGTTCACGTTCCACGTGGCTATGCGCACGCGCGTACCCTAGCCTGGCGCGCCGGTCCGGCGCGGCCCAGCACCGTTGCGCTAGCGTGTCCTACGTGCCGTCCTCCCAAGTCCTGGATCGCCGCTCCGACGCGCCGCTCGACAGCTCCCCCTACAAGGGCCAGGCGCCGCCCTCGCCCGCCGGTCCCGTGGAGGACACAGAGCCGCTGAACGCGCCTCCGCGCGTGCCGCTGCCCAGGGTGGTCCAGACCCTGCGCTTCACCCAGCGCCAGATCCAGTTCGTGTTCGGCGCTCGTCGCCGGCTGGGCGATGTGTTCGAGGTCCGCTTCGTCGTGATCCCCGGCGGCGTCGTCGTGACCAGCCATCCCGACCACGTCCGCTCGCTGTTCACGGCCAAGCCAGAGCTCGTGCCCTCGCTGACAGCCGAGTCGCCGTTGCGCCCGATCGTCGGCCCCAACTCGGTGCTCACCGCCAACGGCCCCACCCACCTGCGCCAGCGCAAGCTGCTGCTGCCCCCGTTCCACGGCGAGGCGATCGAGAGCTACGCGCAGATGATCCGCGACGTCACCGAACGCGAACTCGATCGCTGGCCTGTCGGCCGCCCGTTCGCGCTGGCCCCGCGCATGCAGGACATCACCCTCGACGTGATCATGTCGGGCATCTTCGGGATCGAGGGCGCGCCGGCGCAGGGCAGCGCCGAGCACCGACTCAAGGTCACGATCAAGCGCCTCGCGCAGGTCTCCACGTCTCCTCTGGCGCTGCTCGGCGAACTCTCGAACCTGGGGCGCGAAGAGCCAGTCGGCCTCACGCGCGCCGCGGTCGCGATGCTCGACCGCGCCACCTATCCGGTGATCGAACAGCGTCGGCGCGCGCCCGACCTGGAGGAGCGACGCGACATCCTCTCGCTGCTGGTGTGCGCCACCGGCGAGGACGGCGAGCGGATGACCGACCACGAGCTGCGCGACGAGCTGCTCACACTCGTCCTCGCCGGCTTCGAGACGACCGCCAACTCGCTCGCCTGGACCTGGGAGCGCCTGGTGCGCACCCCCGCCGCGTATGAGCGGCTGCGCGACGCGGTGCGCTCGGACAGTCGCTCGGCCGACCACGTCGAGGCCACGATCCTCGAGGGCATGCGCTCGCGTCCGGTCATCCCGATCGTCGGACGCCGCGTCGCCGTCCCGTGGCGGCTCGGAGACTACGTCGTGCCGGCCGGCCAGGGCGTAAGCATGAGCATCCTCTTGGTCCACCACCGCGAGGACCTCTACCCCGACCCGTTCTCGTTCCGCCCCGAGCGCTGGTTGGATGGCGAGGGCGTGCGCACACCCCCGACGTATGAGTGGCTGCCGTTCGGCGGCGGCACGCGTCGCTGCCTCGGCGCCACGCTCGCGATGGCCGAGCAGCGCGTTGTGCTGGAGGCGATGGTTCGCCGGCTGGATCTGGTTGCCGACCGGCCCGAGCCGGAGCACGCGCACCATCGCAACGTCACGATGATCCCCGGGCGCGGGGCCCGGGTGGTTTTGCGCTCGCGTGCTTCGCGTTCTTAAGGTGCTGTATATAGCCCCTTAGTGGCTACAATGGTCCTCTTATGGATCATAATGCGCCAACCAGGAGGGTGCCGCTCCCGGTGCGCAGGGCGCAGCGCGATCTCGCCGAGAGCGTTGCCGCCTGGCGCAAGCTCCGCGGCCTGACCCAAGTTCAGCTCGCCGAACGAGCGAACGTCTCGCGAGGCGTCGTGCGCCGCCTGGAAGCGGGCGACGGCGGCGTGAGCATCGAGAACGTGCTGCGGATCCTGCGAGCGCTGGGCATCCACGATCTCCTCACACGCGCAATCGACCCGCTTGCAAGCGACATCGGGCGCCTGCGCGCCAACCAGGAGCTGCCCAAGCGCGTTCGCCCACGGCGGTTGATCTCCGATGGTTGAGCAGCCGATCGAAGTCAACGTCCAGATCGACGGCCACGATGTTCCCGCGGGGCGCGTTCGAGCACGAGCAGCAGATCGCCGCGCGCGCGTTCATTGGTGAGACCCGCTGAGTCGGTCCGGTTCTCGTGCGCGCTATTCAAGCCAGCGCGCCACGCCTCCGTGGTGCGAGCATGTGCCACTTCGAGATTCACTGAAGCTGTAGGTACCGTCGGAGCATTCCGCTGTGGCGCCGGCCGGAGCCGTGGGGCTGTTCTCGGGACGACACACGGTGTTGCCGGCAGAGTTGACATATGTGCCGTTCGTGCAGGTTTCCTGCGGCGCGGGCGCGGGTTTAGTGGCGGGAGCCGGCTGTGGGCCTTCAGTTTCTGAGCCGCCCGCCGGTTCTTTGGTTTCCGCTTCCGCTTCCTGTTCGGCCGCGGTCTTTTCGCGTGTGACGAGGATCGCCTTGCGGCTCGTCCCGTGACCACCCAACGTCGCGGTCACCGTGACGCGATTCTCGCCGAGGTGCAGATGAAGCGTCTCGCTCCAACGTCCGGCCCGATTTGCCACCCGGTGACCGTTCACCGTGATCCGCGCCCCACGGGAGGCGGTGCCGCGAAGCGTGGTCGTCAACGCAGACAACGAATAGCTGCCCGCGTCGAGGTGTAGCGCGACTCGGGGAACGTTGACCTGCGCGGCCGTAACGGTTGCGCCACCGCAGCCGCACAGCGAGATTACGACTGCAAGGACGAGGAGGAACCCGCCCGGCGCTCCGGGCCGCCGGCGAAGCGGCGAGCGCGGTGCGGGAACGTGAGCCCGGCTCTTTGTTACCCGTGGTCTCGTCACGGAGCGCACCCTAACGTATGGGTCGGACTGGTGGACTGTCACCAGATATTGGGCATGACGCTTTCGCGCGCCGCGACCCTCGTCAACATGCGACGATGGCGCGGATGGACGCCGACGAACACTTGCGGACCTGCCGGCTGGCAGCACAGCGCCTGACACCGGCAACGGCTTGCAAGAGCGCCGAGGAGGCGGCGCTGGCCGTGATCGGCGTCCAAGCTCAGGATCTGCGTGCGGCGGCGCTTGCGTTGCGCTCGCGTGTGCCAGGTCTCACCCGAAGCGCTGTGCATGCCGCGCCGCTACTGCGCACATGGACGGCCCGCGGCACGGTGCACCTGATCGCGGCATCCGATCGCCCTTGGCTACACGCGCTGTTCGCCAAGCGAAACGCCCGTGTGTTCGGCGCGCGCTTCGAGCGCTTCGGCATTGTGGACGAGATAAACGCCATGTGCGCGGACGTGGTCGATCTCTGCGCCGAGCAACCCCGCGACCGGGCGTCTCTGCTGCGTGCGCTCGTCGAGCGCGGCCATCCGACGCTCGAGCAGGGTCCGATCAACACGTTCGTTCCCTGGCTCTCCACGCAGGGACTGATCGTCACCGACAGCGAAGGCCTGTTGCACGCGAGCGACCCTCCCCCGCCGGTTGACCACGACACGGCGCTTGAGATCCTCGGTGTCCGTTACCGCGCAGGCTACGGTCCCTGTGACGCATCCGACGTCGCGAAGTGGTCCTCGCTGCCTATAACCCAGGCGCGCCGTGCACTCGAAGCCGCTGGAGCATCCAGCGACGCCGACGAGTGGCCAACCGATGAGACACCGTCATGCCTGATGCTCGCGGCCTTCGACACGCTCATGCTCGGCTACCGCACCCGCGAGCCCTTCGTAGCCGCCGAGCACGACGGCCACATCCTGAAGGGCGGCGGGATGCTCAAACCGGTCGTACTCGATCGAGGCACGGCAACGGCCACCTGGTCGATCAAGAAAGGTCGCGCCGAGTTGGCTTGGTTCGACCGGCCGCTCGCCGCCGCCGAGCTTGCCCGCGAGAGCGCGGACATCGAGCGCTTTCTTTTGTCCTAGCCCGAGGGGGGCGCCTCCGATATCCTCACCGGGCATGGGGGCGCGCTTGCTTGTCGTGGCATTGGCTGTGCTGGGCGCCGCCGCGCCGGGAGCTTCGGCGGCAACGGACGCGTTCACCGTCCACTACGAAGGCAACTACGCGTGGCATCAGGATTGGGAGGGCGGGGGCCGCACCGCCGGTTCCTACCTGCGGACGAACGAGACCCTATCGTGGGTGGTGAACGTGACCGGCTCGAAGGCGGGGCCCGGTATCGCTACAGACCTTCATGTGCGGGTCGCGGCACAGGGCACCATCGACGTGCAGGGTTCCGACCCCAACTCGATCGAGCACTGCACGATCACGCAGGCCGAAGGCGCCGGCGCACGCGACGCGGTCGTCAGCCGCAACGCCGACAACACTCTCAATGTCGGTCTTGGCCTGCCGGCGAACGTCGGGCCGGACCTCACCGTCACCGGCAACCACCAGAACTGCGATGCGTTCGGCGGTTCGATCCTCCTGTGCAGTCCCGAGAGCTGCGGCGGGGCGACCGTGTGCGGCGCAGTGCCGACGACCACCAGCGAACCGTCGTTCGCGGCCGCCTTCGAGCCGACGCTAGATGAAGTGAAGAATGCAGCGAAGCCGTTCGACGTCGCGGGACCGCGGTCCTCGGACACCGTCGCGTGCGCAAGCGGCGGAACCGAAACGACACAGATCGCGATAAATTCGAGTGTGCGCGTCAACGCTGGCGGCGCCGTCGCTCACCCGCCACCGCACGGTCAACACATCTCGACTATCGAACGGCAGAAGACTTTCGCGAAGGGCGATTTGCTGCCCACGATCTTCCGCGCGGAGGGAGCATGCGGCACGGTGGCGCTCGCGACGACGGCGCTCGTTTGGGGAACGACCGTACCGGGAGCAGGCGGCGCGGCGGCGATCGCGGGCGACCTGATGCTCGCCGGCGCCGGTCCGGACTGCGTCGCTCTCGTCGAACGCATCTACGACGACATCCAGATCATCGACGACCCTCCGCTCCACGACTTCTTGAAGCTCGCCCGGCCGGCGCCAATCCGAACACCCGTGGTGATCCATGCGTGCGCAAATGAGCCAGCTGCCCCAGCGGGTTTCTGCACAGCGTTGCGCGCCGACGTGATCTCCTACGTCGCCGCGGTGCGCAAAGCCACGGCGATCGCCGACGCGCTCCAGATCACTTTCGACCGCGAGAGTGGAGCTGCACGCGCCGGCGCCGGCGCGGCGCTCAAGGCACAGGAACGGACCGGCGCGCGTCTCCTCGGCGAGCTTCAGGTTGCATCGCGCGCCGAACGGGCTGCGGGCGCGAAGCTCGCCGCCCAGCTGGGCACCCAACACGTGACAGGCTCGCTCACGGCGGCCCAGGTATCCGGCGGCATCGCCCGGATCACCGGCTTGCTGGAGAAACGCGGGACGGCCGCCTCGCGATTGCCTTCGGGCAGCCTCACCCCCACTCCGATCGACCTCGTGGCGGCGCTCACGCGCTGAGCGTGGTCAAGCGGGCGGCCGCGTGCCGGCCACGCGCTCCTGACCGCTACAGAGCCGAGACGATGCGCAGGGAGTCTTCGGGGAAGGAGATGTTCTCCTCGTGCAGGACCTCTCTGGCGGGGCCGTGGGTGGGGACCCGCACGCGGAACGTGCCCAATGCGAGCGGATGACCCTTGTCTCGCAGGGAGGCAAGCTTGGCCTCGTCTGAGTACGCAAGACCATTGCGCGCGTCGTTCAGCAGCGCAAGCGGAGGTCCGAGTCACTGCATACAATACGCTACATGCCGACTGCGGCGAAAACTGGTCCAGTTTGGACGCTTGAGTTCTACGAAGAGAATGGTCGTGAACCGATCATCGACTTCCTGCGTGACTTGGATAGCGTCAAGGAGCGGGCTTTGATTGCGGCGTTGCGCAACGTCCTGGCGTACGACGGGATCGGAGTCTGCGGATCGTCCTGGGGCAAGTGGGTACAGGGAGCGCCCGGCATCTTCGAGTTTCGCGTCCGCCACGACGCCGCAACCATCCTGCGCGAGCGCGGCCTTCCCGTCCCGGCGAAGCTGGACACCTCGCACCGCCACATCCTGCTGCGGGTCTTCTGCCACGCACACGGCGAGAAGATCGTCCTGCTGCTCGCCGCATACGACAAGGGCAAGGAGCCGAGCGCCAGACGCCAGAACGCAGAGATCAAGCGAGCCAAGCAACGCCTGACTCGCTGGAAGGACGATCAAAGGACAGGAAAACGTCGCCAGAGCAAGTCGTGACAATATGCGGTATACTGCATAAGCGTATCGGCAGCTAACCAGGAGCTTGTAATGCCCACCAAGTTCGATGACTACGTCCGCGAGGTCGAAGAGAAGGCCAAGGCCGAAGGGCCAAAGGCGGTCGCGCAGTGGGAAGCCTTCAATGCCCACTTCGCCATGGCACGCGAGGTCCGCGAGCTGCGCAAGGAGCACCACCTAACTCAAAAGCAACTCGCCGCTGCCTCCGGCATCAATCAAGCCGAGATTTCGCGGATCGAGCGCGGCCAGACCAACCCGACCACAAGCACCCTCACTGCCCTGCTGGCCCCACTAGGCGCGCGGGTAGGGATCGTCAGGCGTGAGGGCCGCAATCTGGCGCACGCATAGAGATCCGCGCCTGAGTCAGTCCTCGTTTGATCTGACCTATTTCGTGACACATGGTGACTGACGAGTGGTCTTCGGATAATAGTCTCGTGGTGAGCGATCCTGTTGCGGAATGGCACGAGCTTGGACATCAACTCCGCCACTTCGCTTCGATTGCCTGAACTACCAGGGAACGCACGGTGTAGATGAGACACCCACAGCTGGTCGTAGCGCTTATCGAAAAGTGCACGCCAGAAGCCGAATGCCAACCCAGCGACAACGCGACCACGCGTTGGTTGCTTGCCGTCCCTACTGATCCGCAATGCCGTCTCCTCCACACGCCTGCGGGATGTGTCGTTGAGGATTTTGGAGTCGCACAGCCATGTCGCGGTGTGTGCAGCCGATACCACCACAGGCTCGAACTGGGCGTCGATCGCGTTGCGAAGTATCACCTCGACGTGGTGCAACGTCTCGAACATCGCTGCTGAAACCCGAGCATTCCAAACGTAAAGCTCAAGTGCCCGCTCGTAGTCACCATTAGCCTCGGTGAGGTACGGTGCGAATCTCGTGTCGGTGACCCATCTCGTCGCTTGCGCAGGCTTCATCGCGCGTTGTCAACGTCCAATCCGGGCGCTATACTGATGGACGTATGCCCCAGGTAAGGCTCTCCCGCTTCGGCGGTGATCCCCCTGGGGCTCCGTTGTTTCTTGAGACGTCGGCATCATCGCATGAGAGTACCTACGCACCCGGATCGCCGAACGCTCGATCAAGCATCTCGACCTCCCGCTCGTTCGGCGTGTAGTCGGCATAACGTTGCGTCGTGGCGATGTCGCGATGGCCCATCCACTCTTGGAGCGTTCGCATCAGCACGCCCACCGCGGGCGTGTCGAACTGGCCGAGGACGTGATTGCGCACGACCCGCACACCCGGTCTCGCTGTCGCCGGGATTGTCTATCATTGCAGCACGAGGTCGGCCCGCTTAGACGGCTCCGGTCTCGACCACGCCCCGGGGTAACACCCGGGGCAGCTTGTTTCTACGGGCAGTATCCGCGGCTCAGCGTCGGCGGCGGTAGTTGCTCTTGGCGCGAGCGTCCTCGTCAGCGAAGTGCCGTAGGCCATATCCGTCGCCCTGCGGCGCAAACACGTCCTCCAGGGCCAAGCGGTACCAGTGGCGCATGTGAGGCTTGGAATGGCTCTGGCCGGGCGTGGCGGCCTGCCAGGCGGCGAAGGCCTTCAGGTCCGCGAGCTGCACGAGGCGATCCTCATGCGAGGCCGACATCCGCACAGTCCAATCCGTCCCGACGCCCGCGCTGATCGTGTCGATGGCCTGCCGGTAGTGAAGCTCCTGGCCGGCTCTGTCGATCACGATGCTCGATACAGGCTCCGGATCTTCGAGCACCCATTCCAGAAGGCGTTCCAGCAGCAGCCGATACCGTCGCCCTCCGCGCGCCGCCGGTCCCTTCCAATGCCAGAGCACCGAGTACACCTGCGCGCCGGCGAGACCTGCAAGGTGATGAAGGGCATGCTGATAGACGAACTCACGCTCGTGCGTACGGAACGGCGCCGCGTCGCCGAGGGCCTCGATCTCGCTGGGCAGGAGCGGGCGCGCAAGCCGGTTCGCCTTCAGCTCTGACTCCCGGGCGAACCCCGGCAGCAGCGCGGCCATCTGACCCACGAGCCGATCCGCGCTCGCTTCTGCGAGCGCAACCGTCGATTCGGGCAAACTCAGCGCACGGAACCTCGGAGGCCGTTCCGGCCGGTCCTGCGACGCCATCCTAGAAGCTACGCCGGATCAGGCGTGGGGTCCGGAGCGAGGCGTACCATACGCAGCATGTTGACCGTCGCCGAAGCCGCAGACCGGGTAGGCAAGGATCCCGAGACCGTGCGCCGTTGGATTCGCTCCGGGCGACTCCGAGCGAAGCGTGTCGGCAAACGCCACGCCATCAATGACCGCGACCTGCGGGCCGTCGAGGACGAGCTGTTCCCCATGGCCGAACTGCCCGACGACTGGAAGATCGGCGACGACGGCTCGCCAGCGCCAAACTGGGTCGCAGCGCTGCACCGCTCCCGACGCGACCACTGACCGTGCTCGTCATCGACGCCTCCGTGGCCATCGCGGCGTGCCACACGCCGGTCGGCTTCGCGGGGTTCCGCGGACACAAGATGGTCGCGCCTCAGACTGATGATCCTGGAGGCAAGCTCGGTGTTCCACGAGATGTCCTGGCGCGAAGAGATTAGTAAGGAGCGCTCGAAGCGGATGCTCACACGTCTACTGAAGGCCGATGTCGAGATTCGCTCACCGAAAGGCCTCACCGAAGCGGCCTGGGATGTAGCAGACGAGCTTGGATGGGCCAAGACTTATGACGCGCAGTATGTCGCGCTCGCGAGGATCCTTAATTGCAAGCTAGTGAGCATCGATGAGCGCCTGCTTCGCGGGATTGCGCGGCTTGGGATCGCTATCCGTCCTCGCGATATATGAGCCACTCGGGTAAAACGTGATGCTGCATTGCCACGAGAGGCTGTTCCACGGAGCCTCCGGCCCGTTCGTCCGCTCAGAGGGCGAGCCGCTGTTCATCACCGGGAGGTTCCCACCCAGCCGATCTCGCGAGTCCTCGCGCTAGGCGCTCCCGACGGTCGAATTGCTCCCCATGGGTGCCTCCAATTGCGATCCTCCCAGTGATGCGCTTCCACGCACCTAGCTCGTCTGCCTGACCAGCCATGCGGAAAGTCCACGAGGTCTCTCGTGTGGTCACCTGCTCTTCCTCGCTCGTCGAAGGCTCCGGGGTCACTCCGACCACTGTGTGAGAACCACCTGATCCCGGCCCGGTAAGCGGCTTCTGCGAACTGATCGTCGCACGCAAGGAACAGCCGTAGTGCCGCGATCTGAGTGTCGTCATCGTAGTTGCTCGGCGAAGCAAATTGCTCGGCGTCAGAACCAGATAGCCAAGTCATCAGTGCACCCCCGGGGGTCCCGTGCGGCGGCAGCGCGCCCATCGCTCACCCAGCCAAGATACGTGCGTAGCGGTTGGTACTTCAAATCCGGGGCGGACGGCTATTCGTCTTCGTACTCCATGCCAGATTCCTCCACGACATAGAGACCTGCCTGCGAGGCCGCTTCGGCAATATCGATGCCATGGAAGTCAAGCGGGTCAACCTCGGAAATCACCGTGAAGGGGTCCCCTACTCGCGCCGCGCGCAGTTCATTGCGGCTATCGAGACGCAATTCGCACGCTGTGCAGCTGAAGGAGGTCGGCACAACGACTAGCGGTTCGTAGAGCTCGTTGGTGTCAGGGTCAAGCCGCGTTGCGCCATGCACGGCCACGTCACCACGGACGACGGCATCAGCCTCGCAGGCGGGGCAAGCCACGGTGTGCACGTGACCGCCGGCTGCGCGTGCAGCCGCCCGCGCAGCCTCCGTGCGGGCGACACGTTCCGTGGCACTCCACGTCTCCGCTCGATGGCGCGCGCGGCCGATCGCCTGCTTGACCGCCGAAGTAACGGCGCGGTCCTCTTCCACGAGTTCGGATTCGGCGAACATTGCCTCATCTGTCCCAAGCAGGTCCTCCAGAGTCTGGTGCAGGGTTTCCATCAACACACGCATCACGCGTATGAAGTCCGTGTACCAGTCAGAGAGTGTGAGCTGCTCGAAAGGAGCATCCCCCGTGTGCAGTTCGCTGTTGCGTCGCTCAGCGAGGCGTCGCGCTGCCTCCAGATTCTCGCCGGTGAACCCAGAAAGCACTCGCTGGCAGAGATCCATTACGTGGGCGAGCCCGGCAGACCGCACAGCCTCTCCAGTTTGGGCGCCTACCGCGGCAGCTTGGCTGGCAGCAGCAGCACCGCTGCGGCCATCCGCAAGAAGCACCGGGCTTACCTGCGCGATTGCGGCGCGCGCGAGCGGCTCAAGAGCGAGATGGCACCAGAACGCGAACAGTGCACTATCGCGGGGCTCCTGGAGGGCCCGGTCAATATAAGTGCGCGCCTTTGCTTCTAGCGCGTTCTGGTTGAAGGTGTTCATCTGACAGTAATCCTCTCTAGCCGACGCGTCTCGGCGGGATCGACAGCAGCACGGGCATGCATGCAACGCCAGTTATCGATGATAAGCGCCTCCTCTTGCCGCCAGACGTGCTCTATGGGCTCAAGCGCAGTGAGGCATTCGGGTCAACTTGCGTATGGGGGCGGGCGCATACACGCCTCGTTGTAACGCAGCCGAAAGCCGCCTGGCAGCGACTGGACGATTGGCGCATAGAAGGCGACGCGTGTTCCGCCCGGGGCCACAATCCACGGGCGCCGCAGGTGGGGCCGGTTAGCCAGGTCGAGGATCGCCGGGCTCGCGTCATAGAGCACGGTCGCGGCTGCCGTCGCCGTGAGTGCACGCATCACAAGCCAGCGTGGGGGTAGCAGTTGTGCCGCACCGTCGGTGTGTGCCGGCAATGCACCGAGGCCGTGCCTCGCGGTGAGGGTATTCTCGGGCGCGTCGGTGGCGTTCCTGGCATGCAGCACCCGCTGGTCGGCCGGCTGTCCAAGGGTGTCAGCAAGTGCGAGCAGCGGCGCGTCGGACGCATAAGGCACGACCACGAACCCGGCACGCAAGAGCTCAGCGAAGTCTGCGGCGACGATCGTTTCAGACATGTCCACTAGTATCGCAGGCAGATCCGAAGGCACCCGTGCCTCCTACGTCAAGCTCGTCTGGGTCCCAATCCCCCGAACATCCCCGAACGCCCACGAATGCTGACCCGCCGAAATCCCCGAGCTATCGCCCTTTCCGCTCTTTTGCGGCGGGTCACAGGATTTGAACCTGCAATTTCGATCGGGGAGACAGAGCCTGCGTCTACGATCGCCCGGCTGCCCGCTGAACGTGCCGTCCGTTCGCGTCCGACAAGAGATTGACGCCGCCGACCGCGTCCCGTACGCTCCGACAATTGTTACCAACCTGCTACCAAGCCACGGCTGATAGGCCGTAATTCCCGTGCTCCAGAGCCAAATTCAGCGATGGGCGATACTGGGCTCGAACCAGTGACCTCCGCCTTGTCGAGGCGGCGCTCTCCCAGCTGAGCTAATCGCCCTGGGATGAGCCTAGCCTATCAACGCGAAGGCCCCCCGCGCGCGCGGGGCACCCGCAAACGCAGCACCAACACCCCACCCCAGGAACCTCGCGCCGGGCCAGCACGCCGAATGCCCCACAGCCGACAGATCCAGGGATCGGCTGCGGGGCATCGCGCTCTCTGACCAAGATTGGGGGAGACGCAGGGTGGGCTCAGGGCACGATCACGACCTGACCTTCACGGCCGGCTTCGCCGGTGCCGCTGACGCCCGGACCTTCGGCTTCGGTGCCCTGCCCGGCGCCATACGGGCTCGCTTCGACGCCTTCGATCTGGCCTTCGCGGCCATTCCCACGCTGGCTTTCGACGCGGCCCCCTTCGACGCCGTACGGGTTTTCGACCCGACCGCGTTCGCCGCCCACGCCATACGGGCCTTCGCTGCCGTACGGTGATTCGACACCGGAGCGCCCTTCGACCCCGGGGCCATTTTCGCTCTGAGTGGAGCCCCCCGAGGAGCTACCGCCGCCGGACTCGATCGTTTTGATCGCTTCGGAGACCGTGCTGGAGGAGATCGCGAAGCCGACGCCGGTGCTGCCGGGCTGTGAGCCTTCGGCGCTCGCGGCGTCGCTGGCGATCTGGGAGTTGACGCCGATGACATCCCCGCTCGCGTTGAGCAGAGGTCCGCCCGAGTTGCCCGGGTTGAGCGCCGCGTCGGTTTGGATCGCGTCCTTGATCGGGGCTCCGTCGGGCGCCTGGATTTCGCGCCCCAACGCTGAGACGATGCCGCGCGTCAAGGTCTCGTTCAGGCCGTAGGGATTGCCGATCGCGTAGACGGGATCGCCGACTTCGACCGAGCTGGAGCTCACCAGTTTCAGGGCTTTCAGGCCGAGACCCGACGGATCGACCTTGATCAACGCCAAGTCCTGGTTGGGGTCCGCGCCGACCACCGTAGCCGAGCGCGTGAGGTTCGACGATGCGCCGGGGCTCACCGTGAGGCTCGTGCCCTCGGAGATGACGTGATCGTTGGTGAGGATCAGGCCTTCTTCGTTCAGCACGATGCCGGTGCCCGAGTCGCCGCCCTGAGCGGTGGTGGCCTTGATCGAGACGACGCCGGAGGAATCGCGCTTGTAGATCTCTGTCGCCGTGGGCGCGCTGGTGGAGACCTCGCGTCTGGTCCCGCCTGTCGTGCCGCGGGTCGGGGAGAGGACGGCCCCCGCGGACGAGGTCGTCTTGGTGCTCCCGCCAGATCGCCCCAAGGCCAGGAACACGAGGCTCGCGCCCGCGGCGCCCGCCAGGGCGGCAATCAGGAAAACCGGCACACGATGTTTCACGGGACACCTCCAAGGTCGGGCTTTGAAGTGTCGAACCCGTGCGTGTGCGTCCCCTAACAAAGCCCGAAAACATCGCTAACGACTTGCGAAAAACTCCTTAACGGATTTCGAAGCGGCGCATAAGCCACCCATGCCGTCGCAACCTGGCGCCGACTCGGCACAACACGAGCCGGCCGCGGAGAATCGATCGTGTGGCAAACCACGGACCGTGGTTGCCTGCCTTCCCCGATGAACCCGCGCTCATCGCGCCGCAGACTGCCTGCACGACGCCCCAGTCCTTTTGAGCGATAGGAGACCGAGATGAAGGCCCTCGTCTACCACGGCCCCGGCCAGCGCGGCTGGGACACCGTCGCCGACCCGAGCGTGATCGAGCCGACCGACGCGATCGTGCGCATCGACACCACCACTATTTGCGGCACCGACCTGCACATCCTCAAGGGCGATGTGCCCGAGACCACGCCGGGCACGATCCTCGGGCACGAGGCCGTCGGCACCGTGCAGGAGGTAGGACCGAGTGTCACCACGGTGGCGCCCGGAGACAGGGTCCTGCTCTCGTGCGTGACCTCGTGCGGGCGCTGTCGTTTTTGCAAGCAAGGCCGCTACGGGCAGTGCATCGGTGGCGGCGGCTGGATCTTCGGTCACCTGATCGACGGCGTGCAGGCCGAATACGCGCGCGTGCCTTTCGCCGACAATTCCGTCTACAAGATCCCCGAGCAGCTCAGCGACGAGCAGGTCCTGTTCCTCGCCGACATCCTGCCCACCTCGTTCGAGGTCGGCGTACTCAACGGGATGGTCGCCCCCGGCGATGTCGTCGCGATCGTCGGCGCGGGTCCGATCGGGTTGGCGGCGATCCTGACCGCGCGCCTGTACAGCCCGGGGCGCATCGTCGCGATCGACCAGGCCGACAGCCGGCTGGACGCCGCCAAGCGCTTCGGTGCGGACACCACGATCAACAACTCGCGCGAAGACGCGGTGGCCCAGGTGATGGAGTTGACAGACGGCCTCGGCGCCGACGTGACGGTCGAGGCGGTCGGCGTGCCCGACACCTTCGAGCTGGCAGCCGATTTGGTGCGCCCGGCCGGTCATGTCGCCAACATCGGTGTGCACGGCAAGCCGGCCACGCTTCACCTGGAGAAGCTGTGGATCCGCGACGTGACGATCACGACGGGATTGGTCGACACGTTCAGCATTCCCCAGCTGCTGCGCCTGATCGCGAGCGGCCGGCTCGACCCTTCGCTGTTCGCGACCCACCGGTTCCCCATGGGCGAGACGATGGCCGCGTATGACACGTTCGCCGACGCCGCCTCGACGGGTGCGCTCAAGGTTGTGCTGCAAGGCTCCGCACAGAACGGGCACGGTGCAAGCGAAGCGCCAGCCGCCGCAGCTCATCTGCTCCCCACACGATGAACGGATAGGGCGCCAGGAACAGCAGGTAGCGGGCAGGCAGGGCCGCGGTGCCGAGCAGCGCCTGAAACGGGGGCGCATAAACGAACACCGCGGCCAGAGCGAGCTCAGCGACGATCGCATACAACAGATAGGGATTGCTGCACGTGCCGATCGAAAACAGCGAGGCCCGGCGGGTGCGTACCGCAAATGCGGTCCCGATCTGTCCTGCGATCATGCCCAGGAATGTCATTGTGGTGGCCTGCAGGTAGGCGTGGTGAAGCGGCGAGCCGGCCGCTACCGGATCGCCCTCGTGCCAGCCCGCTTTGATTAGCACCCAAAAGAAGCCGCTCAACGAGAGCGCGGCGACCATGACACCCAAGAACAGCCACGCGCGCGCGAGCATCGGCGCCTGGATGACGCCCTCCGAGCGCGGTCGCGGCGGGCGCTGCATCGCGCCCGGCTCGATCGGGTCGCGCCCCAACGCCAGCGAGGGAAGGGTCTCGCTGCCGACGTCGAAGGCCAGCAGCTGAAGGACCGTGAGCGGCAGCGGTATCGCGCCACCCGCAAGCGCGAACACCAGGAACGGAGCGATCTCGGGGGTCGCGTGGGCGAAGATGTATTGGATGAACTTGCGCACGTTGTCGTACACCTGACGGCCCGCCTGCACCGCGAGAACGATCGTCGCGAAATTGTCGTCGGTCAGCACCATCGTGGAGGCCTCCCTGGCGACGTCGGTGCCGGAGCGACCCATCGCCACGCCGATGTCGGCACGACGCAGCGCCGGCGCGTCGTTGACGCCGTCACCGGTCATCGCGACCACGTGGCCCTCGCCGCGCAGAGCCTCTGCGATCTGAAGCTTGGTCTCGGGCGAGGCGCGCGCGAAGATCGCCTCGCCCCCACCACGCAGGACCCGTTCGATCTCGCTCGCGTGGCGGTGGTCGAAGGACTGGGCATTCAAGACAGGCGTTTCAGCGTCGCCGATGCCGACCTGCCTCGCGATCGCGGCCGCGGTCAAGGGATGGTCGCCGGAGATCAGCACGATCCGGATCCCCGCCTCGTGGCAGCGCGCTACGGCTTCTGGCACCTCGGGACGGGGCGGGTCGCGCATCGTGATCAGGCCGAGCAGGCACAGCTCGCGCTCGGCCAGCTCGCGGTCCGGCGGCTGCGGGCCGAACGGCAATGAGCGTTGGGCAAGTGCGAGCACGCGCAGGCCTTGGGAGGCGAACCCCTCGACTGTGCTCCTCACGCGCTCGCGCTCGGTTTCGTCGAGCGCGCGCTCGACGCCGTCGGCGTCCATGAAGCGGGCACAGCGCGGCAAGACCATCTCGGGCGCACCCTTGGTGTGCAGGTAATTGCGGGCGTGCTCGTGGTCGATCGTGGACATCAACTTGCGCTGCGCGTCGAAGTTGTATTGGTGCGAGCGTCCGGCCTCGCGCCTCGCCGGGTCGATGTCGGCGCCCAGCGCTTGAGCGGCCATGAGCACCGCAACCTCGGTCGGATCGCCCGCGCCCACGCCCTCACCCGCGGGCACGCCCTCACCCGCGCCCTCACCGTGGCGCTTGCCCGGGCTTTCGAGCTCGTCCGCGCCGCCGGCGAGGCGCGCGTTGTTGCACCTGGCGGCCGTCTCCGCCAGCGCCGCCATCGCCCGGTCGGCCAGCACGCCGGCCTGTGGCTCGACGCCACCGGCGAGCCGGGCGCCCTCCGCCGCGTCCGGCTCCAAGCGAGCTTCGCCGGAGGCGGTCCACACGCTGATCGGACGCATCCGGTTTTCGGTCAACGTGCCGGTCTTGTCGGTGCAGATGACATCGGTCGAACCGAGCGTCTCGACGGCGCTCAGGCGCTTGACCAGGGCCCCGCGACGCGCCAGCGAGCGCACGGCGACCGCGAGCGCGAGCGTGATCACCGGGAGCAGGCCCTCGGGGACGTTTCCGGCGAGCAGCCCCACGGCGAACACGACCGCGTTCTGGAAGGACAAGCCGGCGCCGAGGATCGCGATCGGCACGAAAGCCACCGCCATGCCGACGGCGATCGCCGCGATCAGCCACGCGACGCGGCGCACCTGACGCTCCAGCGGGCTGGGCTGGGGCTTGGCGCGCTCAGACAGCGCGGCGATGCGTCCGAGCTCGGTGTGCATGCCCGTGGCGAACACGACCGCGCTCGCCTCCCCGGAGGTGGCGCTCGTACCGCTGAACAGCAGGTCCCGCGCCGCCAGCCGCGGGACATTGACGTTGACGAGCTGGGCCGAGCGCAGGGCGGGCGCGGACTCGCCGGTGAGCGTCGAGGTGTCGACCTCCACGGCGCCCTCGATCAGGCGCATGTCGGCGGCGATGCGGTCGCCTTCCCCGACGGCGACCACGTCGCCTGGCACCAGATCTCCGGCGAGGATCCGGACGGGCTCGCCGTCGCGCAGTGCGGTCACGTGTTGGGGCAGGAACAGGGCCAACGCCTCGACCGCCCGCTCGGCCTGGCGCTCCTGGACGAACGCGAACAGCGCGTTGAGCGCGATCACGAGCAGCACCGCGATGCCCACCGCGTCGCTGCCCACCGCGAACGACAGCGCCGAGGCCAACCACAGCAGGAGCGCCAGCGGATGGGTCAGCTGACGCCACAGCTCCCCCGGCCAGGTCCGCCCGCCGCGACGGGTCAATTCGTTGGGCCCGTACTGCAACAGCCGCCTGGCCGCCTCGGCCGCGGAGAGGCCGTTCGCGGACGTGCGCAGGTCGCGCAGCAACAGATCTATGTGCTCGGTCGGCTCGAGCGGTTCGGGCGGCGGTTCGGGGCCCGGCCCCGGCGGCTCCATACCCACGACGGTACAGGGATGACTACGGAGCCTCTCGCGCTGCTTCTGCGGATGAGCCCCGTGCCCGCCTGTGTGATCTTCGATAGGCGAGACACAGCCGGTCTTGCCCAAGCGCGAGATCTCCCACCCACCCAGGAGGAACCCATGGCCGTCACAGTCGATGCTCCCACGGTGTACGTCGCCCCGGGACAGCCCGGAAGCCCAGTCGAGCTGAAGTCCCGCTACGAGAACTTCATCGGCGGCGAATGGATCGCCCCGACCGGGGGCGAGTACCGCGAGAACCTGACGCCCGTCACCGGCGAGGCGTTCTGCGAGGTCGCCCACTCCACACCCGCCGACGTGGAGCTGGCGCTCGACGCCGCCCACGCCGCCAAGGACGCCTGGGGTCACCAGTCGCCCGCCGAGCGCGCCGCGGTCTTGGACGCGATAGCCGACGCGCTGCAGGAGAACCTGACGATGCTCGCGGTGGCCGAGTCCTGGGAGAACGGCAAGCCGGTGCGTGAGACGCTGGCCGCCGACCTGCCGCTGGCGATCGACCACTTCCGCTACTTCGCCGGCGCCGCCCGCGCCGAGGAAGGCACGATCTCGGAGATCGACGATCAGACCTATGCCTACCACTTCCGCGAACCGCTCGGCGTGGTCGGCCAAATCATTCCGTTCAACTTCCCGCTGTTGATGGCGGCCTGGAAGCTCGCGCCGGCCCTGGCGGGCGGCAACTGCACGGTGATAAAGCCCGCCAGCCCAACACCCTGGTCGCTGCTGAAGCTCGTCGAGACGATCCAAGACATCGTGCCGCCCGGCGTCATCAACGTCGTGAACGGTCCGGGCGCCGAGATCGGGCGCGCGCTGGGCTCGAGCAAACGGATCGCCAAGATCGCGTTCACCGGCGAGACCGTGACCGGCCGCCTGATCATGCAGTACGCGGCGCAGAGCCTGATCCCCTCGACGACCGAGCTGGGCGGCAAGTCGCCCAACATCTTCTTCGAGGACGTGCTCTCGGCCGACGACACGTTTTTGGACAAGGCGATCGAGGGGCTCGTGTTGTACGCGTTCAACAAGGGCGAGGTCTGCACCTGCCCCTCACGCGCGCTGATACAGGAGTCGATCTACGACGAGTTCATGGGACGCGCCTTGGAGCGCATCAGGGCGATCAAGCAGGGCAACCCCCTCGACCCGACCACCCAGATCGGCCCGCAGGTGTCCGCGGCGCAACTGGAGAAAATCGAACGCTACGTGGAGATCGGCGAGCAGGAGGGCGTCGAGGTCCTCATCGGCGGTCACAAACCCCACATGGACGGGGATCTGGCGGGCGGCTACTACTACGAGCCGACCGTGCTCAAGGGTCACAACGCGATGCGCGTGTTCCAGGAGGAGATCTTCGGCCCGGTTTTGGCGGTGACGACATTCCGCGACGAGGCACAGGCGCTACAGATCGCCAACGACACGATGTACGGCCTCGGCGCCGGCGTGTGGACGCGAGACGGCAGCCGCGCCTTCCGCATGGGCCGCTCGATCCAAGCCGGACGGGTGTGGACCAACTGCTACCACCTCTACCCCGCCGGCGCCGCCTTCGGCGGCTACAAGGCCTCGGGCGTGGGCCGCGAGAACCACCGCATGATGCTCGACCACTACACCCAGACCAAGTGCCTCTTGGTCAGCTACGACCCCAAGCCGCTCGGGTTTTTCTAAGCCAGGCGCGCGAGTGACACGCGGGCGCCCGGGACGAGTCGGGCGCCCGCATTTGTCTGGGTCCGCCCTGTCGTAAAGGCCCTCAGGGTCAAGTAACGGCCCGGCGGCCAGCCGAAATCCGCCGCCAACTGGCCGCCGGACCGGCACCATCGGCGCGGATCAAGCCTTGGTCGCGCAATTCGTTCAGCACAAGCCGAATCGTCGCCGCGCTCACCCCCGGGAATGCTCGTTCGATGTCCCGGCGGCGGAACTCCACGGGAGCCTGCTCGAGAATGTGCTCGCGAACCCGCTCGCGCTTGGTTCCCTTGCTCGCCCGTGCTCCCGCGACCCGCTGCTCGAAGTCCTCATATGCATCGGCGATGATCCGCGTCAGGTAGCCCACCCAGGGCCAGACGGTGTGACGACCCTCCTGCCAGCCCCGCTGAGACTCGTAGAGACTGGCGTAATAGGCGTTCTTCGAGTCGTATATCCGCTGCTCGAGACTCACATAGCGCGCCACCCCATAGCCCTGGTCGAGTAGCTCGTGCGTCGTTATCAGCCGTGCGAGCCGACCGTTGCCGTCGGCCACCGGATGAATCGCGAGTAGGTCGAGCACGAGCGCCCCGATCAGTACCAGCGGATGAGTGCGACCGTCGAGCTTGCACTGGTTGTAACGCACGATCAGTTCGCTCAACAGGAACTCCGTCTGCTCGGGCGGCGGCGGTTCGAACAGCACCTCCCGGCGACCGCTTTCGTAGGAGACGATCAGGTTGCGATCGCTCTTGATATGCCCGCCGCGCCCATTACTGTGATGAAACAGCAAACGGTGCAGGTGAAGCACAAGCGGAACAGACAACTGCTCCTTCGAGCCCGAACGCAGGAGCAGGTTGACCGCGTCCCGGTAGCCAGCGAACTCCCGCTCGTTGCGATTGCGAAAGCGACCGGATCCATCGGCTATGCGCTCAGCCCGCTCATCGCTGACGACCACACCCTCGATCGCGTTCGACGCGGTGATCGAAGCGATGCGCGCATGCTCGGAGAGGCGCGCGAGCAGTTCCGGCGTCTGGTCTTCGAACAACAGCTCGCGGCCCCTCGCGGTATCGATCTGCGATAGGAGAGCCCCCAGCTCTCGCGGCTGGCCACCGAGGGTTCTATCTAGGTCGATGAAGCTCTGCATCGTACTAACTCTGCCATAGTCGTGCTAATAACTGATCAAATTAGCACGATTATGTCTCGATTAGGATGTTCTCTTGGCAACATGCCGTCAACTATGGGTCTCGTATGGGTCGCAGCGAAGAAGAGCAGATATAAGTAAAACGTAGGAATCCACCAGAGGACTTTGGACGCAGGTCACAATCCTCGGGTGAGGGCTCTCGTGGTCGATGATGAGCGTGGCGTGCGCGAAATGCTGCGCCGCGTATTGACCCTGGACGGCTATGAGGTGCAGACCGCCGACGGTGGCGCCGAGGCGTTCGAGTTGATCACGAGCGATGTTCCCGACGTTGTGCTGCTGGATGTGGGCATGCCCGACATAGACGGCTTGGAGGTCTGCCGGGGCGTGCGACGGGTCGGAGAGCGAGTGCCGATCCTGATGCTCACCGCGCGTAGCGCGATCAGCGACCGCGTCGAGGGCCTGGACGTCGGCGCCGATGACTACATGGTCAAGCCCTTCGATGTGGAGGAGCTGAAGGCGCGTCTGCGAGCGTTGCTGCGCCGCAGTCGCGAGATGCCTGACGATGCGCCGCAGAAGCCGCTTTCGTTTGCTGAGATCCAGCTGGACTCCGCAAGGTACGGCGCGCTCGTCGGGGATCGATTCACGGAGTTGACGCGCACCGAGTACCAGCTGCTCGAGCTCTTCATGTTGAACCCTGGGCAGGTGATGGCTCACAGCCATATCTACAAGCGCGTGTGGGGCTATGACTTTGGAGCGTCCTCGAACACACTGCGGGTATATGTCGGCTATCTGCGACGCAAGCTCGAGGACGCGGGCGCTCGGCCGCTGATCCAGACCGTGTGGGGCGTCGGATACGTCTTGCGTGAGCCATGACTCTGCGTGCGCGGATCGCGGCCGTCGCGGGACTCGCGGTCGTGCTGGCGGTGTTGGGCGCCGCGGTGACCGTGTACGTCGCCGTCCGTGCCGATCTGCGCGGCCAGGTTGACGGGTATCTGCGTCAGCGCGCCCAGATATTCACCGGCGTCGGTGGTCTGCCTCCAGCCGCGGCGTTTGCTCGTGGCGGTCTGCCGCGTGGCGCGAAGTTGCCGGCCGGGTTCCCTCGGGCCGTCAAGCCCCCTCAGTTCGGTGCCGCCTCCGGCTATGTCCAGTTCGTGTCCAAGAGTGCTCAGATCAGAGTTCCGGGCGGGCAGGGATCTTCGCCTAAGATCCCACCCAGCGCTCAGGACCGGGCGATCGCGGCGCGCGGCAGCGGGCGGGCAATATCCGATCGGACTGTCAAGGGCACCCATCTGCGTGTGATCACGGTGGGCGCTGGTGCGCTGGGCGCGGTTCTGATCGCTTTGCCGCTCACCCAGGTTGACCGTGAGCTGAACGAGATCCTGATCTTGCTCGCACTCGTGGGCCTGGCCGGTATCGCGATCGCGGCCGTTCTTGGCGCCCTGGTGGCGCGTACGGCGCTGGTGCCGGTCGCGCGGTTCACGAGACGAGCGGAGGTCTTGAGCGACACGCTCGATCTCTCTCAGCGGCTGGATGTCACGGGCCATGACGAGATTGCTCGGCTCGCGGCGAGCTTCAATCGCACCCTTGACGTGTTGGAGCGCTCCGTGCAGGCCCAGCGACACCTCATCGCCGACGCAAGCCACGAGCTACGCACACCGATTGCGACGCTGCGCGGGAACATTCAGATCCTGCGCGAAGCCGACCGTCTTCCCGCGGAGGATCAAGCGAGCATTCAGGACGACATCCTCGAGGAACTCGACGAGCTGACCTCGCTGGTCAGCGATGTTGTCGAGCTCGCGCGCGAGACCCAGACCGAGCCGGCCAACGATGCCGTGCATCTCGACCAGATCGTCGAGTATGCGGTGCAGCGAACCCAAAGACGCGGCGAGGTGCAGATGCACGTGAGCATCGAGCCGACCGTCCTCAGCGGCGAGGCGGATCGCATCAACCGTGCCGTCTCAAACCTGCTCGACAACGCCCGCAAGTGGAGCCCGACCGACGGTACGATCGAGGTCAGCCTGCGAGAGGGGGTGCTGAGCGTTCGCGATCACGGGCCCGGCTTTCAGGAGTCCGATCTCCCGTTCGTGTTCGACCGTTTCTATCGAGCCGACCGGGCGCGCAAGCTCCCCGGTTCCGGGCTTGGGCTGGCGATCGTGCGCCAAGCCGCCGAAGCTCACGGAGGCTACGTCAAGGCCGAGAACGCGCCCGGGGGCGGCGCTCGTCTAACCGTGAGCTTCGGTGCCCCGGTAACACAGAACGGCCGCCCGGATTCACCGACCCCCTGCGACGGCGTGAGCGACCGGGACTAGCCTTCTTCGCCGGTGGGCGGAGCGCCGCCGGCTGGAGCTTCGCCGCTCGGCGGAGGTCCACCGCCGCTGGGCGGCCCACCGCCCCCGGCGGCTGGGCCGAGGTCGCTGCTGCACTTGCTCTCGGCGTTCTTGAAGGCCGTGCTGCTCGTATTGATGCCCTTGGTGTTGAACACGGGGCCTTTGCCCGAGGTGTTCGCTGCAGGCAGGTTGACACCGTTTTCACGCATGCAGGCCGTGAATTTCGCAAACGTCTTGCTTGAACGGGCGCCGCGGAACCGCGCGGCTCCGCCGGCCGGGAAGTTCCCGCCACCACATTTCTTCAGCGCGGCCTGCAACTGCGCGGCACTCTCGCCTTTGGGCAGTTTGAACCCACCGCTGGGAGGCTGGCCCGCGGCGCCTGACGTCGGTGGCGAGCCGGGCGACTGCGGGTTGCCGCCGGCCGGCGCCGAGGGAAGCGTGATGCCTTGCTTGGACAGGCATTCGCGCAGCGCCGCCCCCCTGGCAGAGCCGGCCCCGGAGGCGTTGCTCGACGTTGTCGCCGATTTGGTGTTCGCGGAGTTGGTGCTGCCGCCGGAGGAGCTTCCGCACGCCGCCAGCGTCAGGCACGCGCCAATGACCAGCAGGGCGAGGACCGGCCGGCTGTGGCGGCGGCTTGTTGGTTGATGAGCGCGAGGCGGGTGAGTGGGCATCTATCGTTCCTTTTTTGAGAGTTGTCGTATTGCTCTAGCCAGAGCCGAACAGCGGCGATGAGCCACTGCCGCTCGAGCTACTGGTGCTGCTCGAGCCACCGCTGC
Organism: uncultured Solirubrobacterales bacterium; assembly: GCA_963753145.1. GTDB lineage: Bacteria > Actinomycetota > Thermoleophilia > Solirubrobacterales > Solirubrobacteraceae > Palsa-744. Next base: position 463,676 of record CAVWAX010000001.1, on the reverse strand, counting down.
TTGAGCTGCCGGTGCTTGAGCTGCCGCCGCCGAGCAGCGCCGCGAGACCCGTGCCTGACGAGCCGACGCTGATCGACTCGGCGCTGACGGTCCCATTCGTGCCCGTGGCGCCGAGGACCGTCACCGTTTCACCGGGGCGGATGCCCTTGACTTTCGTCTTCACGGTCTTGGTGACGCTCGTGCTCGGCGAGGTTTTGACCTTGACGGTGTTGCCTTCGGAGCTCGTCACATACAGCGTGTTCCCGTCTAGGTAGGCCACGGTGCCGGAAGTCGGACGGCCGGCGCCCGTGCCGGCGCCAGGGAACCCTCCCGCGGGAACGCCCGCCGGGGTTTTGCCGGTGCCCGACGTGCCGCCGCGAAGCGCCGCAAAGCGTGAGGCGAGGCCCGCCGGAGCGCCGCCGGTGGACCCGGGGGAGGTTTCGCCCTTCTGGACCTGCACGCCGGCGATGAACCCGGCAGCGATCAGCAGCACGCCGAGCAGCGCGAGCGGGATCGGTGTCAGCAGCCGTCGGCGCGGCCGGGCAGGCAGCTCGAGATCCTCGGGCTCCTCGGCCCACTGGTCTTGCTCGTCCTCGATCGGCTCATACGCGAGCGTCTCCGGCGTCTGTACGGCGGGATCGTAGGCTGTCTGTTGCTCGTCAGGCATGGCTGGCTCCTCTATGGGGGAAGGTTGCTCACTCAAAGCGCAGCGCTTCGATCGGTCTCAGCCGCGCGGCGCGCGCTGCTGGGTAGGTGCCGAAGAACAGTCCGGAGAGCGCCGCCGCGCCGAAGGCGAGGAAGATCGAGTACGTCGCGATTTCCGGCTGAACTCCGGCGATCTTGAACTGGCTACCGAGCACGCCGACGGCGACTCCGGTCAGGCCGCCGATCAGGGAGACCAGCACTGCCTCCGTCAAGAACTGGGTGAGGATGTCCGAGCGCCGGGCGCCGATCGCCTTGCGGATCCCGATCTCCCTGGTGCGCTCGGTGACGCTCACGAGCATGATGTTCATGACGCCGATCCCGCCGACCAGCAGTGAGATCGCGGCGACCTCGCCCAGCAGGGTGGTGAAGACGCTCGAGGAGGAGCTGGAGGTCGAACAGCAGCGACCCCTGGTTCAGGACGCTGAAGCCGGGTTCTGAGGTGTTCTTGATTTTGTGGCGTTCCTCGATGATCTGCGTGACCTCGCCTTCGGCGGCGTCGAGGGAGGATTCGGACTTCGCCTCGACCGTGATCGAGTCGATCGATCCCGCGCCGGTCAGCGCGCTCTGCACCGTCGTGATCGGTGCCATCACGACGTCGTCCTCGTTGGTCGTGCCGTTCGTTCCCTTTTTCGCGAGCACACCGACCACTTCGAAGTTTGAGCCGTTGACCTTCATGTTCTGGCCCACGGCGCTCTGACCGGCGAACAGTTCCTGCACGACTTCCTGGCCGATCACCGCCACGCGCCTGTGCTTGCTCACGTCTTCGGATGTGAGCGAGGCGCCTTCGGCGAGCTTGTAACTGTGAGCCGTCAGATAGGACGGCGTGGTGCCGATGAACGACGACGGTTCGAAGCTCGAGCCGCCATAGACCAGTTTCACGCTCGAGGCGTTCACTACAGGCGAGGCGCTCTTGACATCCGGCGCGAGGTCTTTGCTCTGAAGGGCTTCGGCGTCGCCCTTCGTCAGCGAGATGCTGGCCGAGCTGGACGCGCGGATGCCGCCGCGCCCGGCGCCAGCCATCACCAGCAGCACATTCGTGCCGAGGCTCTGGATCTGAGACTTGACGGCGTTGGAGGAGCCGTTGCCGACCGCGATCAGGATGATCACCGAGGCGACCCCGATCGTCATCCCGAGGATCGTCAGCCCGGAGCGCAGCTTGTTCGCGGTGATCCCACCCCAGGCGATCCGCATTGTCTCGAGTCCGATCACGACTGCACCTGCGCGACGGCGGGCTTGACTGGGTGATGCGCGGACTTCAGGTGGTGCAGCACAGGCGGCGCGTCGTGCACGCCGGCGATCCGGCGATCCTCGACGATCTCGCCATCGCTCAAGCTGATCACGCGCTTGGCCTGTTCGGCGACGTCGGGCTCGTGGGTGATCAGGACCACCGTGCGGCCTTCTTCGTTGAGACGCGCGAAGATCCGCAGCACGTCCTCGGTGGAGTGCGAGTCGAGGTTCCCCGTCGGCTCATCGGCGAGGATCAGCGTTGGGTTTGTCACGATCGCCCGGGCGACCGCGACCCGTTGCTGCTGGCCCCCGGAGAGCTCAGATGACTGGTGGTGCAGACGGTTGGCCATCCCGACCGCGCCGAGCGCATCTTCTGCGCGGCGGCGGCGCGTCGCGCGATCGACTCCCGCGTAGGCGAGCGGCAACTCCACGTTCGCGATCGCGCTGGTGCGCGCCACGAGGTTGAAGCTCTGAAAGACGAACCCGATCTTGCGGTTGCGCAGATCCGAGAGGTCGTCCTCGTCGAGGCTGCGCACATCCACCCCGTCGATCAGATAGCGCCCGCTCGAGGGTATGTCCAGACAGCCGAGGATGTTCATCAGCGTGCTCTTGCCGCTGCCCGAGCTGCCCATGATCGCGACGAAATCACCGCGGTCGATCCGCAGAGAGACCTTGCGCAACGCGCGTACCCTGATCTGCCCCAGCTCATAGGTCTTGGTGACCTCGCGCACCAGAATCGCCGGTGGCCGCGGACGCCGGCCGTTGCCGGCCTTCCGCGAGAGCGGATGGCGCTTGACCAGCGGCTGCGGGCGAGCGGACCGTCCCGATGGGCCGGATCGCGCGTCGTTGACTTTCGGCAAGCGCATCACGGCGGGCCTCCGGCGGGAAAGCCACCTCCACCGCCGGGGAATCCTCCCCCGCCGCCCAGACCGCCGCCGAGGCCGCCGGTTCTGGAGGAACCGCCCAGTCTGGAGGTCAGGCTCGCGCCGCTCGAGCCCGTGGTGCTCGCCGCCGGCAGGACGACCGTTTCTCCAGCCTTCAGTCCGCTGAGAATGATCGTCGAGCTATCGCCCGCCAGCCCCGTGGTCACGGCCTGGCTGACCTGTTTGCCGCCACGCTCGACGGTCACCGAGCCGGCGGTGATCGCGCTCGTCGGGACGTTGATCCCTTCGGCCTGCTTGACGACCACTTCGGCGGTCGCGCTCATCCCGGGCTTCAAGCCGGATGCCATCTGTTCAAGTTCAAAGGTCACGTCATAGCTCACGGCCCCGCTGCTGCTCGTGGAAAGCGTCGCGACTTCGCTGACACGAGCCGCGAGCTTGGCGCCACTGAGGGCTTCGACAGTCACAGTCGCGATCTGTCCGACATGCACGTTGCCGATTTCCGATTCGCTGAGCGCAACCACCAGTTGCATCGAGGACAGGTCGCTCAGCACCGCAAACGACGATGAGCTCGACGAGCCCGTCGAGGAGCCCGAAGAGCCGCTGGAGGCGCTCGAAGAGCCGCTGGAAGCGCCGCCTGGCGCTGAACCGCCTGTGCCTGACGAGCTACTGCTCGAACTGCTGGAGCTGGAAGCCTTCGTGGTCCCGCCGGCCGACACGGTTTCGCCGACTTCCCCGGACAAGCTGACGATCATCCCGTCCTGCGGCGCATACAGCTTCGTGTCCTGGACGGCCTGTTCAGCGCTTTGCACCGTCAGTCGATCGCTCTTCACAGCAGCTTCCGCTGAGGCGAGGTTCGCTTCGCGCGTAGCCGAAGTGACTTTGGATTTCGCCGAAGAGGAGCCGCCCGACTGCTGTTCGCCTTCTGTGCTCGCTCCCGCCGACGGCGTCGTCTGGGCCGGAGGTTTACTCGTAGAGGTACATGTCTGAGTGGGAGGGCTCGTCGTCGTGGTTGGTCTGGTCGTGGTCGTGCTAGGCGTCGTCGTCGTGCTGGTAGGGGATGTCGTCGTTGATGGCGCAGGCGTGGTGCTGGTGGGAGCGGTCGTCGTTGGTGGCGTGGTCGTGGTTGTCGTGGGTGTGCTCGCGGACGTCGTAGCTTGAGATGCGGTGGCCCGGGTGGACGCCGTAAAAGCCACCGACTCGCTGTGCACCGAGGAGGTGCTTGCCTGCGCAGCGCTCCCCGTGCCAGAGCTCTGCCCGGTGGAGGTTTCCCCGCCGTTTTCTTCCTCTTGACTGAGGTTTGCTTCCGCCGACTGCAAACTGGCCTTCGCCTGGGCGAGGGTGACTTCGGCGCTTTCAGGATTGAGGGTTGCCAGCAACTTACCCTCCGTCACGTGCTGCCCCTGTGTCACATAGATGTGTGTCACCACCCCGCTCGTCTTGAACCCGAGGTTCAGTTGGCTGGCAGCCTGCAGGTTGCCGCTCCCCGACACAGTTGACTGCACGACACCATTTGCGACCTTGGCCGTCCTGGTGCTCTGCGCCGTGCTCTGCGATGCCTGCCCCACGGTCGTGTACGCGACGACGATCGCCGCTATGCACAGTATGCCGAGGACGATTACCAACCAAGGTCGTTCGTTGCGTTTAGACACAGCTTCCTTCAGTCAGGGGTTGCGGAGTAAAGAAGGCACGGCCACCCGGCGAGCATCCAAGCAACCACCCGGGAAGCACATAAAGAATGTGTAGGAAAACCATAGGAATGCCCACAGCCGGCCCACTCTTACAATTTTCTTAAGACCCCCAGCTGACCGACGTCGCGAAACTACTGCGCCTCAGCATCTGGGGCACCGTCAGGGAGCTCTTGTCAGCAAATGAACGCGATAGATCACGTCGCGCAGCGTCTCGTCGCGAACCTGTCCACGTCGCTTGACGAGGCGCTCGCGACTGATCGTCCGCACCTGATACGGCTGAGCGAACGACACATCAGCAAGCCCACCTTCGGGAGGCTCGATGCGGAAGTCCAATGAGATCCGCTCGGTTTTCGTGATCGGCACGACGACGGCGAGCTCGCTCGGCCCCCGTCCCAGCTGATCGACAGAAACGACGAGGCACGGCCGCTGCCCGGCTTGCTCGTGGCCCTCGATCGGGCTGAGCTGACAGTCCCAAACTTCGCCCTGCCCCGCCTCGGGCACGCTCACGGGGCAGCGCTGGTCGCGTCCCAGGCAGCCGTCTCGGCCTTGAAGTCGCTCCAGGCGGCCGCATCTGTGCGGAGTGCGAGGAAGTCGCTGTTCATCGACGCGAGCAGGCGCTCCTGCTCCTCACGGGCGATCAGGCGGTCAAGCAACTCGGGAACGGACACGCGATCCTCGCGTGCGAGACGATTGAGGGCGTCGCGCGTGTGCAGTCGCACGCGCAACGATGTGGATGTTGCCATAGGCATAAGTGTAGAAGAAAACGTATGCGCGCTGCCTTCAAGGAGACCAATCGCTGCTAGCCTCGGCACCGTGCTGGCCTACGTCAGGCGTCACCATGTGGCGCTCATCGCGCTGTTCGTGGCTCTCGGCGGCACCTCCTACGCGGCAACGCGGCTGCCGAACAACAGCGTCGGGAGCCCGCAGCTCCCAAGCTGGGGCCGTGGGTGCAGCGAAGATCCGCAACGGAGCGATCACCGCGGAAAAGCTTTCGCCGGAACTCCGGGCGCGCCTCGGGGTGACGAGGCGGCACAACACACCTCCCGTAACGGGGCCGGCTAAATGGAGAGATCCTGGCATCCTGACCGCGATCGCCTCAGCGGGTCAGACGGTCGTCGATCAGAAGATCGTCACGGTGCAGGTCACCGCACCTTGGGTTCCGACAGGCTTGTCGATCGCCGCCGGGCAGCACCTGTGGACCGACACGCGCACCGACGGAACTTGGAGCGGCAACCCCCAATTCTTCCCCTTCTCCGATGCGAACGGCCTTGGCCCGTCCGTCTACAAGAACTGTTGGAAGATCGACGAAAATGCTCCAGTCGAGTCGCTCATCGGTTTCATCGGCGGTTCCCCCGTCAACGTCCCCGAAGACTGCCGGGGCGGGACGACTAGTCCGGGATTCTTCAAGGCTGGCGACACGCTGAGCAACTACACGCCCCAGGCCACAGGCCCCATCTGGCTCCGAACCAACGACAACACCAACCGTTTCACCAACGTCGGCCGGCAGATCGTCAAGGTCATAGTCACAAGCTCTTGACCTGACGAGGAGAGGCGTCAACCGGAATCGAACCGGTGCAGTTGCCGTCTCGGCCTGATGCAAGGCTTCCGCTGTCCCCGCTTTGGGGGCAGGGGTGGCTACCGATCAGCCGGATCTAACCCGAGGCGAACGTGCGTGCGCCGCTCAGGCGGGAAGCGATAGGCGTCGGCGCAGCGGTGGCTCGCCTGTCCTTGGTGCGGTTGTTCGGCGCTGCCGCAGCTGTGGTCGTTCGCTGTACGGGCGCGGGAAGGTGTGCCGTTGTCGGCGCTGTCCTGAGTACAGCCATGTGTGGGCGGGCGATCAGCGCCAGAAGCTGTTCCGCAACTTGGAGGCTCTGCCGGGAGACATCCTGCTGAGCGCCGTCACGGCTCCAGGCTCGGACTGTCTTCCGTGGGATGAGCGGGTGTGCGTGAGCCTGGGAAAGCACAAGCACTCGGGCCAGCTTGGATGTCGCGTGCAAGAGTCGGCGGCTGCTCGATGGAACCGTGAGGCTCCCGGTCGGTGGCGACGTCTTCACAGGAGGGCGTATCAGGACACGGTGAAACGATTTGGACGGGGGTCGGTGTTCCTGGTGACGCGCGTTTGGGAGATACAGGCTCGCGGAGTGCTGCACGTTCATCCTGTCCTCGCGTACGGGACGGCGCGACAGATGGCGGGCGCGCGCGCATACTTGGAGCGGCTGGCCGAGCTTGCGCCGCAATATGGGTTTGGATTCGTCGAGCGCAAGGTGAAGCCGCAACCGGCGGTGAACGCGGCGGCATACCTGTCGTCGTACTTCGTGAAGGGCAAGCGTGGCAAGCAGGCATTGTGGGAGTCGGTCCAATCTCCTGCGATGCCGCGCTCGATCATCCACGTTTCGACTCGCCTGACACAGACGACCGGCTGCACTATGCGCACGCTGCGGCTCAGGCGCGCCGGCTTCTACGTGTGGAGGGCCGAGCTTCCGCTCACGGAGGTTCGGGCGCTCGCAACGATCTTGCAGTCCTTCCCCGGCGCGGAACTCGTCGCGCCAGGCAGCCTGGATCGGGCACCGCCACAGGGAGAGTGAGCAAGCGCGCCGGGCTCGTGCTCGTCGCGGATCAATCAAACAAGCGCCCCGGCGCGGCTGTCACCGCCCGGGGCCGGCACAGGAGGTGTAGTCCTATGCACGATCAGCCTAACGAGACGGTCGAGGAGCAGGGCCGTCGCACCGAGCAGACCATTCTCACGCTCGTGTTGAGTGGTGGCCAGAGCATTTGGTCGGTCGAGGAGTTGGCGTCGGAGATCGGCCGCCGAATGGATACCGTCGATGCGCTCGCCACCCTTCAAGCTGCGGGTCTCGTCCATCGATGCCAAGACTTCGTGTTCGCGACGCGAGCCGCCTTGCGCTTTGACGAGTTGGACCTTTGACCGGAAACCGGCTCCCGGGAGCAGGGCGGGAGCGCCGGACTGCCTGAGCACGGACGCGCGGAGGCGGGCGGACGCGAACGGCCGGAAGGCCACCGCGCCCGCCGCCGCGCGCTCACGCGCGTAGTCGGATGTCGAACGTCGTTCGATGCCGGTAGCCCGATAAACTTCAACCATGGCCAAGGCACGCAGCAAAACGTCGGCTGGCAAGTCGTCTGCAGGCAGGGCAGGTTCGGGCGCGGGTGCGCAGGCTGGACACTTGCGACCCCCGACACGATCACTGCGGGATGTACTTGCCGAACGAGGTCCACTGACCGGACCAGTCACCGACGCCGGTACGAAGGCTCTGATGGCCATGCGGGGCGATGAGTACGACGGCGGGCATGGCGGGCGCTGAGCGCCGGCGGCAGAGCCAAGGCTTTCTCTACCTAGTGTCCCGCGCCGTTAATTCGTTTTAGAAGTCGTGAAATCGACTCCAGGATTTGCTCTGCGGTCTTGGTCCAGATGAATGGCTTGGGGTTTTCGTTCCATGCGGCTATCCAGTTGCGGATGTCTTTCTCGAGCGCTTGGACTGAGCGGTGGTCGGAGCGGCGCAGGAGGTCGTTGGTGAGGTAGGCGAACCATCGCTCGACCTGGTTGATCCAGCTGGAGTACGTGGGGGTGTAGTGCATGTGGAACCGTGGGTGAGCATCGAGCCAGCGCTGAATTGCGGGGCTCTTGTGCGTGCCGTAGTTGTCACAGACGAGGTGCACGTCCAGGTGCTCGGGAACCTGACTGTCGATCTTCTGCAGGAACTTCTTGAACTCGATCGTGCGGTGGCGGCGGTGCGTTGAGCTGATCACCGTCCCGTCGGCGGTATTGAACGCCGCGAACAGGCTCGTGGTTCCGTGGCGCAGGTAGTCATGAGTGCGCTTCTCCGGCATCCCGGGCATCATCGGAAACGCCGGTTGAGAGCGCGCGAGCGCTTGGACCTGGCTCTTCTCATCCACCGAGAGCACCACGGCCGCTTCGGGCGGGTTCAAATACAGGCCGCAGATGTCGTACACCTTCTCCACGAACAACGGGTCGTTTGAGAGCTTGAACGTGTCGGCGCGGTGCGGCTTGAGATCAAACGCCTTCCAGATCCGTCCGATCGTTGACTTTGACAATCCCGAGCGCTCGGCCATCTTCGCGCGCGACCAGTGCGTCGCGTTCTCCGGTGTGCTCTCCAGCGTGTCAACGACCACCCGCTCGACCTGCTCCGCCGTGATCGTCGCGGGACGCCCCGGACGCGGATCGTCCGAAAGACCGTCCAACCGCAGCTCACAAAACCGTCGGCGCCACTTCCCGACCGTCGGCGTCGAAACCCCACACGCCGCCGCGACATCCTTGTTGGAATGCCCCGCAGCGCACTGCAAAACGATCCGCGAGCGCAACGCCAACGCCTGGGAGGACTTACGCCGACGCTCCCACCGCACCAACTGATCGCGCTCAGCGTCAGTCAACTCCAACACCTGCTTGGGTCGTCCAGTTCTTGGCATACCACAACATACCACACTTACCAAACAAACTTACGGCGCGGGACACTAGATACGTCGGCTTTGGTGAAGTTGCTCGTCCGCGAGTCCGAGTCCGAGGCCATCGAAGTCGAGTTGCTGCGTTGGTCGAAGCTCGCCACTAGTCTCGTCACCAACGTCGAGCTGCCACGAGCCGTGTCTCGTGCCCGCGAGAAGCGACCTAACTCGGTGGTCGATGGCAGCCTTGTGCTGCGGGGCATTCTCGCGTTGACCACGACCATCCCTCTGGACGAGCGCATCGTTGGCGAGGCACGCGACGTGAAACCGACAAGCGTGGGCACGCTCGATGCCATCCACGTGGCCAGCGCCCTCAGTCTCGGGCCTGACCTAACCGCAGTCGCTACCTACGACAAGCGTATGCAAGAAGCCCTTGCGCTCCTCAATGTCGAAGTGCTCGCTCCTAGTCCGACTTGATTCTGTAGGTCACGCCGTTATCGATCCGAACTCTGCATCTCCGTAGGTAGGGCCGGGCGCCGACGGCGCACGTAAACTGTCTTTCGTGGAACAGAGATCGATCTATCAATACTTTTTCCTAGGCACGGCTTTTCGGTATCTCCAGGATGCCGTGGCGGGTGGACCTGTCGGTGAAGCGGGCGTTCTGTTCAATATCGAGCGCCTTCTCTCCAAGATGGACGAGCTGAAACTGCAGGTGACATCGGGCCTGAGCGCAAGTAGCCAACTACGCGAATTCCGCGACGAGCTAGCTCTCGGCGCTCAGGATGCCACGCTGTCAGATGAGCAGGCCAAAGCGCTCGGGGAATTGATGAACGCCATGAGACCGACAATAGACTCAGAGCTATGCACCTTCTCGGCATTTATCGTTGCCGATAAGCGCTGGCATGTGGACAAGCTACTTGGCGCGGTAGGAGAGCTGTTTCGTCCTAACGTTTTCGACTCGCTACCTGAGATGGCGCAGATTGATTTTGAAGAGGCTGGTCGCTGTATTGCGTTCGAATGCTCGACGGCAGCCGCCTTTCACTTGCTTAGAGGTACGGAGTCTGTTCTGCGTGCGTGTTACGCATCATTTGTCAAGCAGAAGCGGCTCCCGATAGAGAAACGTATGTGGGGACCGATGGTCGAGCAGATGCGCAGGCGTCGCCGCCGCCCCCCCGCGCCACTTTTGGATAACTTGGACAATATCCGACGGAATTATCGTAATCCCACGCAGCACCCTGAGCTTGTGTACGACATTCACCAGACGCAGGATCTACTAGGACTCTGTATCGATGTTGTCAACCAGATGTCTCAGGCCGCTCCTTAGACGATAGGACGCTAGTCTTACTCCATGCCTTGGGCCAACCGCGACGCTGGTGACGCTCAGCTCCAAGAGCCCTTCGAGCGCTTCGACGGTCAACTCGTCTCTCCCGGTGGCGCTGTCGCGCTGCTGGGTGTTTCTCGCAAGACGGTTCACACGCTTGGCAAGCGCGGACGACTGGCCGACACGCGCATAGCCCAGCACCTGCTCGGTCACGCCCACCTCGGCACAAGCGAGACGTATCTCGGCCGCCCGCGCCTGGACGACATGGCGACGGCGGTCAAGAACGCAAGCTACGGAACCCGAACAAACGTTCTAGGAGCGGCGGAAACCCCCCAGATCGGGCTAAAGGCGTCGACCGGAATCGAACCGGTGTAGACGGCTTTGCAGGCCGCTGCGTAGCCACTCCGCCACGACGCCGAGACGCCTCCAAGCGTAGCGGGCGGGGGCTCGTGGTGGGGGGCGCCGCAACGATGGCCGACCGGGCCGGTTAACTGCGGGCGTGCGCTTCCAAACCAGACCGGCCCGCAGGGCCGCCATGCTCGCGGCGTTGGCCGTGCTCGCGACGGGCGTCGCCAGCCCCGCGCAGGCGCCCGCGCAGCCGGTGGTGCCTGTGAGCGTGACGATCGAATCGCAGGCCCCGGGGCGCCCGATCCCCAGGCGCTTCCTGGGATTGTCCTTCGAGGCGGCTGCGCTGACCCAGCTGGCTGGCTATGCGCACAAGGGCGACCTGGTCGCGCTACTGCGCTCGCTCGGGCCGGGCGTGTTGCGCTTCGGGGGGATCACCGCCGATGAGAACGTCGCTTGGAGCGACCCCGAGACGCCGGCGCCGGCGTGGGCGACGAGCACGATCGGGCCGGCCCAGATGACGGCGCTCGGCGAACTGGCCAAGCGCAGCGGCTGGCAGGTCCTGCTGACGGTCGGCCTGGCCCACTTCGAACCGCAGGCCGCCGCGCGCGAGGTGGCGGCTGCACACCACGCGCTCGGGCCCTACCTGGCGGCGGTTGAGATCGGCAACGAGCCGAACGCGTACGGCAACCACGGATTTCGCGAACTGCCTTGGATCGCGCAGGGCTACGAGGAAGAAGTGAGCGACTACCGCGACGCGATCGAGGCGCTCACGCCGGGCGTCCCGATCGCCGGGCCCGACGTGTCCGGCTCGGGCGTGTTCGCCGAATGGGGCAGCGAGGAGGCGCTGGCACAGACCCCGGTCCTGCTGACCGGACACCACTACCCGCTCGGCTGCGCGCAAACGCCGCCGCCCTCGATCGAAACCCTGCTGAGCCCCGCCACCAGGGGCGCGGCGGCGCGCTCACTGGCGACCTACACGACGGTCGCGGCCCAGCGCGGCACCCCGTTCCGCATGGACGAGCTCGGCTCGGTCTCCTGCGGCGGCGTGGCCGGCGTGAGCAACACGTTCGCCTCGGACCTGTGGGCGACCGGGTACCTGGCGCAGGCGATGGACGACGGTCTGGCGGGCGTCAACCTGCAGGGCAACCCCACCAACTGCGCCGGCTACACGCCGCTGTGCGCACCCTCCCCCGCCGCCGCCGCGGCCGGCGAGCTGAGGGCCCAGCCCGTCTGGTACGCGCTGCTGATGGCCAGGTCCTTGCTCGGCTATCGACCCGTGCCGACCACGATCGGATCGATGGCGCCCGCTCCGCTCGAACCGGAAGCGCCCGTCGGCGCCGAACCGGAAGCCTTGGCGGCGGCGAGCCCACACGCGATGGGCGCTCCGAAGGCCACCGCGGCGAGCGCCGCCGAAGGCACGCCCAACCTCGTGGCGGCCGCGTTCTCGGGCGCGGGCCACACGCTCAAGGTGGTGCTCTCAGACCAGGAACCGCCCGGCTCGGACCGGCTCGAAGTAAGGCTCTCCGTGGGCTCGGGCTTCGCGCCGGGCGATCTGATGCGCCTGGAGGGATCCTCGCCGAGCGCGACCTCCGGCGTGCGGCTGGCCGGCCGAGCGGTGGCGGCCAACGGCTCCTGGCACGAACCGACTCACCCCGAACTCGTGAGCGTGCACGGCGGAGTCGCCACGGTCCAGCTCGACCCCAGCAGCGCCGCGCTGCTCACACTCGCTCCACCCAAGCCCAAGCGCAAGCGCAAGCCGGTCCACCACCGCCACGCCAGGCACGGTTGAGTCAACCCGAGTGGCTGCCGGCGACACCGGCCCCGACGGCCGAAGCTCGCCCGCTCAGCCGGAGACGCGGCGCAGCGCTTCGTCCAGGCTCTGCACGGTCTGGGGGCCGCGCAAGGTGAGACGCAGGCGACCGGAGCTGTCGAGCACGAACGTCGTGGGCAGAAAGGTCGTGATCCCGTAGCGGCGCCCGACCGTGCCGTCGGGGTCGCGCAGGTTGGCAAAGCTCCAGCGGTAACGACGCACGAAGGCGAGCGCGTTCGAGCGCGAGAGGTCCTCCCAGTTGACCCCGACAAGCGTCGCTCGCGCGCCCAGGCTACGCGCGAAGCGCTCGAGCGACGGCGCCTCGGCTTCGCACGGCCCGCACCAGCTCGCCCAGAAGTTCACGAACGCGGGCCGCCCGCGCAGCGAAGCCACGGTTACCGGAGCCCCGCTGAGGCGTTCGCCAGGCAGCGCCGGAGCGAGGCGACCGGAGCGCCCGCCGCTGGAGGCCAGCCCGAGCACGGCCAGCACCGCCACGACGGCCAGGCCCGCCGCCCACGCGAGCAACCTGCGGGTGGACACTCGTGGCGAAGACATCATCCAGCGAACCTACCACCGTCTCGACGCAGATCGACCCGCTCAGGGGCGGGCCGATCCGGGGAGGGAATGAGGGAGGAACGATGCCCTCACAATCAGTGTTGCCCCAAGTCACCGATGTCAAACGCAAATCGAGACGAATTGCTCACAGAGCGGCGGCGCTCCGCGGCGAACGTCCGGCAAGAGCGATCGCTCAGACGCGAACCGCGCGCGGCCCCGCCGCTCGCGAACCCGCCGCTCGCGAAGCGTGCTTGACCGAATAGAGCTCGGCGTCGGCGCGCGCGATGCACTCCCCCAGGCTCTCCCCGCGCGTCCACTCGGCCACACCCACCGACCAGGTCACGGGCAGACCCTCGACCTGCAGCCGCTGCAAAACCGCGTCGGCGGCCTGTGGCGAGGTCGCCGGCAAGAGCAGCACGAACTCGTCGCCGCCGTGACGCGCCAGGATGTCGCCGGTACGCAGCGATTCGCGCCAACAGCGGCCGAGGTCGGCCAGGACGCGATCGCCGACGACATGGCCGCGTAGATCGTTGATCTGCTTGAACCCATCGAGATCGAGCACAGCCAGGGTGAGCCGGTTGTTGGAGCGCAGCGCGATCGCGTGCTCGCGCAGGGCCGCCGCGAGGAAGCCGTTGCGGTTGAGCAGGCCCGTCAAGGGGTCCGTGTCGGCTTGGCGGCGCAAGCTCTCCGATAGGTGGCCGAGCACGATGCAGATCGACCAGATCGTGACGGTCACGATCGCCCAATAGATGCCCACATGCGGCAGGCCGCCGGCGAGTAGCCCAACCCCGAATCCGAGCGAGATGAGGACGCCCTGCGCGACGACCACGCGGCGCGGAAAGAAGTGGGCCGTGTAGATCGCGATCCACGGGTAGGAGAAGGCCGCGATCATCATGCCGCCGTGGGTGGTGGCGTGCGCGACGACGCTGCTCGTCACGATCGTGCCGCCCGCCGCGAGCAACTCGAAGCCGAGCACCGGGATGCGCCGCGCGAACAGCCACACCAACGCCGAGGAAAGCACCGCGAAGCAGCCGGTCAAGGCGAGCATCGAGCTCGGCTCGGTCGGGCTGATCGGGAAGAGTACAGTCGCCCAGCAGACGAGGCCCTTGAACAGGAACAGCAGGGCGAGCGCCCAAGCCATCGTGGGGCGGGTCGCGACGACCCTGCCGGCGAGCGCTCTGAGCATCTCTAAGCCGCTTTGGGCGAGCCGCGGCGGGGACTCGATGAGCCCCGGCCCCTGCCACAGCGACTGAGATGGGTTCGTTGACACCCTGATACCTCTTCGGACCGCCGCACACAGCGCTTGAGCCCAGACCTCGCGCTACAACAAACCTTGCCGGCTCTCACGCCGGACTTGCCACGCGCCGGTGCGAGCGTCAGCAACCCGGCCAAGCGCTCAGATCTCGCTACGCTGAAACGCGATGCAGCTCTTCAAAGCGCGCGAAGCTGGCATCGCGGCGCCCGCGGAAGCTCTGCCGGGCCGCTCAACGCCGATGCAAGTCGCCGAGCGCCACGTGGTGCTCGGAAGTCCACTGCGTCCGCCGTTCCCTGAGGGCATCGAGCAGGCGATCTTCGGGATGGGCTGCTTCTGGGGCGCCGAGCGCATCTTCTGGGAAGCCCCCGGCGTGTACACCACGGCAGTGGGCTACGCGGGCGGGAGCACCCCCAACCCGACCTACGAGGAGGTCTGCAGCGGACGCACCGGCCACGCCGAGGTGGTGCTCGTGGCCTTCGACCCCCAGGCCACGAGCCACGCCGAGATGCTCAAGCTGTTCTGGGAGGGCCACGATCCCACGCAGGGCATGCGCCAGGGCAACGATCGCGGCACCCAGTACCGCTCGCTCATCATCTGCACGAGCGACGCCCAACTGAGCCTCGCCGAGACTTCACGGGCCGCCTACGAGCAGATGCTGCGGGACGGCGGCCACGGCGCGATCACGACCGAAATCCTTTCCCCCGACCCCGCGCGCCCGTTCTACTACGCCGAGGACTACCACCAGCAGTACCTCCAGAAGAACCCGGGCGCGTATTGTGGGGCAGGTGGGACGGGGGTTGCGTGCCCGGTGGGTCTACGTCCGACATCGGCTCGCTGAGCCGGTCTAGGGAAGCAGCGACGCGCGCGAGAACGCCCCAGTCGTCGCCGAAGGGCGCCGGCGTCCGGGTTGCCTGACGGCAGCGCTCGACGAAGCGTTGTCGCACCAGTTCGAGAGCGCGATCGTACGAGAAGACCGGGACGATGCGGACATCGCCGTCTGTGGCGCGGCCGATCTCGAAGCGATCGAAGTAGCGGCGCAGCACAGCGTTCAGCGCCGCGACATCCGCTTCGGCGGCGGCCATGTCGCCGGCCACTGACCGCCACACACGCGCCAGCAGCGCGTCCGGGTCCTCCGTGGGCTCGTCGAGAGTAGCGGCGAGTGCGTCCTCCGCCGCGCGCCGGCGCACCGCCGCGCGCTCAGCCACCTGCTGCTGCGCGTTCCACGCCCGCTTAGCGAGGTTGACCTCGGCTTCATCGCCGGCCGCGAGCGCCCGCTCGTACCGATCCGCCAGCCGCGTGATCGAGTTCTCGGCATCTGTCGCCTCTCGCGCCGCGTCCGCAGCTATCGACTCAAGCTGCGCGCGCTCGGCATCGCGGCCGGCAAGCAGCGCCGTGGCCCACTCCCCCGCGTCGCCGAGCAGCTTGCCGAGGCCCTCCAGGATCATTCGCTCGACGTGCTCGGCGTAGAACGGCTTCACGTCACAGGCACCTGCACCATGCATGTGCACCCGGCAAACGTAAGTGCGCTGACGGCTACCGTCCTTGCGCGGCCCGTTGCGCTGCTGAATCAGCGCGCCGCCGCACGAACACCGCCCGAGACCCGCAAGCAGGCCGGTCGATGGACGGCCCACGCGCCGCGGCCGGTGACGCGCCCGCTCCCGGCGCTCACGGCGAAGGAGATACCACTCGTCCGGTTCGACGTAGGCGGGCCAGTGACCCTTGCCGATGATTTCGCCCTGACTCACCATCAGCCCGGCGTAGAACGGGTTCGTGATGACCTTGCCCAACCGCGTTGCATCAAACGATCGCGGGCGCGCACGATAGGGCGCTGTGCGGAAGCTGCGCCGACGGAACTCGCGCACGATGTCGTTCACGGTCGCACCTTCGCGCGCCATGTCCCACAGCAGCGAGTAGACCTCGACGCGCTCGGGATTCTTCACGACCTTCCGCAGGATCGTCGCACCCTGCGGTGCGCGCTCGATCGCGTAGCCATCGGGCACAGCCCCACACCATTCGCCGCGCTCCGCCGCGCGCCGCCTGCCGGCCGCGGTCGCGGCTGCCTTTCGCTTGCTGTCCTCGTAGTTGCGCTCGCCCATGACCACAGCCATCAGCAGGTTCTCGCCGGTGCTGTCGTCCTCCACCGAGCGGATACAGACGCCGACCCGACGCGCCCACAGCAGGAGGCCCACGAGATGTTCGGCGACGATGCCGTCGCCGCGTGCCAAGCGATCAGTGTGCTGCACCACGATCGCGCAGTCCCCCGTGCTCGGCGGCAAGCTTTTCAGCGTGCTCGCGTGTCTGAACGAGCCCCTGACCACGGCTCCCGTGGTAGGCCGACTTCGCCTCATCAGCGTAGGTAGCTGCGACGATCAGGCCGTGGCGCTTGCAAAGCGCCTCGCAGTGGGCGATCTGCGTGGCGATCGACCCGCGCGGATCGTCGGTTGACTTCGCCGCGTAGACGACAGCGGGAGCTACCCTCCCCCCATCGTCGGCTTGGAGGTCAGACGGCTTCGATAGGGTGGGCATCGCGTCGCTCCTCATCAGCGACCTTCACGACCGTCCGGTTTGCCCCCGGGCGGTCGTCTTTGTTGTGTGGCTCCGGCATGGTGCCAGAGGGTACAGCCGTTCGCGGACCCAAACCGTTGTGTGCGCCGCGACATGGGTCGCGACCGCACAAGTGGCTGCATGGTCAAGCAAACGACGCCCCTCGGCCGAAAAGCCACCGCACGACCTTCAGGCGCTTCCGTCCCGCCATACGCAGGCGCAGATCGGAAGTCGTCGGCCTCTGACAGCAGTCGTCTCGGGGTCGCAACGTAGAATGCCGCGAGATGGAGGCTGCCACGCCACTAGACGAGCGCAAGCTCAAGATGCGTTATGCCGGCGGGCTGGTGCGCCACCTGGGACTGCAGATGTACTCGGGCACGGTCCCAGCGGTCGCTGAGCTGATCGCGAACTCCTGGGACGCAGACTCGAAGCGAGTGGATGTCGACTTGCCTCTCGACGAGCCAGTCACCGAGAACTCGGAGGTGCGAGTGACGGACGACGGCTTGGGGATGACGTTTGACGATGTCAATGAGGCGTACCTGGTGCTCGGGCGAGACCGACGCATCGCGGCGAGCAGCGCGTACACCAAAGACGGTCGGCGCGTGATGGGGCGCAAGGGCATCGGCAAGCTGGCCGGATTCGGGATCGCCCATCTGCTTCGTATCGACACAGTGCGCGACGGTCGCCTGACCAGCTTCGAGCTCGACTACGACAAGATCATCTCGCAGAGCGGCGGTGAGTTGGTGCGGGATTACGAGCCGCCGGTGCTCGCAGACCGCGCGCTGACCGCCGAGGACGAACTACAGGCGGGCACACGAGTCACCTTGACACGATTGCAAGTCAGCCGTGCGATCAATGGCGAGCAGTTCCGACGGAGCATGGTACGGCGGTTCGCCGTGCTTGGCGACCAATTCGAGGTACGCATCAATGGTGAGGCTCTGACATCAGCGGAGCCCGCCTGGCAGTTCCGGTTTCCCGAGGACGGATGGGAGGATGACCAGGTCCCCGGTCTTGGAGCGATACGGTGGTGGGCTGGGTTCACGGAGAAGCCTATCCCCCACGACGACGCTCGCGGCATCGCCGTGTTTGCCCGCGGCAAGCTAGTTCAGCGCCCATTCTTTTTCGACCTCAGCGGCGGCACCCAGGGTCAGCACGGGATGCAGTACCTGTCCGGCGAGGTGATCGCGGACGGTCTTGACGACGAGCGTGATCTCATTGCCACAGACCGGGCGACCGTGTTGTGGGAGGACCGAGTCGCACAACCTCTGCTCACTTGGGGTCAGGGCCTGGTGCGACGACTCCTCCGTGAGTGGACCCAAGGCCGCCAAAGACAGAACGAGGAACGAGTAATCCAGGCCGTCCCTGAGCTCGGCGAGCTAGACCGTCTGCCAGCGCGCGCCCAGGCAGAGCTCCGCGAGGCCGTAGCCGCACTCACCAAGGTTGACACCATCGACGAGGACCGGCTACGTGAGCTTGTCGCTTTCTTGGTTCGTGCTTACGACAACGAGCAGTTCATGGTGCTTGTGCGCGAGCTCAACGCAGCCGACATAAAGGTCGGCGAGCAGCTCGCAAAGCTTGTCCAAGAGTGGGATGTCCAAGAGGCGGTCAGTCTTGCCTGGGTAGTCCGAGGGCGCATCGAGATCATCCGCAGGTTCGAGCAGATGATCGCCGAGAAGGTGCCCGAGAAGCCAGACATGCAGGACTACGTGAAGGACCATCCATGGCTTCTCGATCCGGCCTGGGACATGCTCCGCCATGAGATCAGCTTGGATCGGGTCATCTCCGAGGAGGTCGGCGTTGACCCAGACTCCGAGGATGGACAGCGCAGGCTTGACTTCTTCACACTGGCTGACAGCGGTGTCGCCGTGGTCGTCGAGCTCAAGCGCCCAGGTATCTCACTGACCCGCAAGCATGTCCGGCAGCTTGAGGATTATGTGGTTGCGCTCCGCACGCACTACAGCAAGATCACCGAGCTAAGCGAGAAGCGTGACGTCAAGGGTGTCCTCGTCGGGACTGACCTCAAGGCTGCGGACCGAGAGTACTTCACAAGTGCGGCGAAGTCCGACATCGTCACCCAAACGTGGCGCAGCCTGCTTGAGAAGGCGGAGCGCCTTCACCGCGACTATCTCGACATCGTTCGGGCACGCGCACAGCCTGACGATCCACGCATTGCACGACTGGACACGGCGACGGACGTGCCAGTCGAGGCCAACGCGGCAGCCGAGCCGAACGAGTCATCCCTCGATTCGCCCGAGCCGTGACAGTCACGGCTGTCGACTTGTTTGCTGGAGCAGGCGGCCTCTCGACAGGGCTGCAAATGGCGGGGGCCACGATTCAACTCGCCGTCGAGGCCGATCACGACGCCGCAGCAACTTATTCTGCGAACCATCCTGATGTCACTGTGATCGAGGGTAAAATCACTCGCAGCCTGGTGCTTCCAGCAAACCGACCGGCCCTGCTCGCAGGTGGACCACCCTGCCAGGGATGGTCCACGCTCGGTCACCGAGGCAGCCCGGAGCGCCGTGCGTCGCAGAACGCCGCGATTGGGTTGTTCATTCGGCAAGTCAGGCTCCTAAGACCGTGGTCGATCGTCCTTGAGAATGTCCGCGGGCTTGCGGTCGCTGACGGCGGCCGTCGGGTCGAGCGAATCGCCGCAACGTTCAAGGCGCTCGGCTACGAAACCACGGTAGCGTTGCTACGGGCTTCCGACTACGGCGTTCCACAGCTTCGGCATCGACTGTTCGTGGTTGGGGTCGATCGAGAACTCGGCTTTCGATACGAGTTTCCCGAGCCACAACAACGACGGCCTTTGACGGTCGGCGACGCCATCGACGACCTTCCTCACATCGCAGCCGGCGAGTCGGCGGACCGTCATGTCCGGCCCCCGCGGACATCTTTGCAGCGCGTTTTGCGTGGCCGTGGGACCCGTCTCACGCTCCACACCGCCCCGACTCACCCGCCGCATCTGCAGGCACTCCTCTGCGCACTTCCGAAGGAGGGCGGCGACGTTCGTGACCTGCCTGAAGCACTACGTCCGTCGAGTGGCTTTCACAATACGTATGCACGCTTGCGCTCAAACCAACCGGCTCCAGCCGTGACATCGTCGATAGGACGAGTCTCCAGCGGGAGGCACGTGCATCCGACACAAGATCGTGCCCTCACGCCTAGGGAGGCCGCGCGCCTTCAGACGTTTCCCGATTCCTATGTCTGGCATGGCGCCGGCCGCTGGTCGATCTATCGGATGATCGGCAACGCCGTTCCCCCACGCCTTGCCACCGCTGTCCTATCGCCCCTCGTAGCCGAATTGGGGACACGCCTTTGACCAGTGGGCGTAATTTCCGAGTTCGGAACACGATCCCCGTGCACACAGCCAACAAGATAGGTCGGCGGCGGTCGTGATTGCCGCGCCGCGCGCGAGCAGTGATTCCGTCCGGCGGGCCATGCAGGCCAACCGGCTTCCCGAAACGCGTCCCGAGCGACTGCTGAGGTCGGCACTACACGCTTGTGGTCTGCGTTTCCGCAAGAACAAGCGCTTCCGCGTCACCGACCGCTGGGTACGACCAGACATTGTGTTTGGACCAACGCGCATCGCCGTATTCGTTGACGGTTGTTTCTGGCACCGCTGCCCAGACCATGCCACTACCCCCCGGATCAACAGCGACTACTGGACAGCAAAGTTCGCCCGCAACGTAGCGCGCGACCGATCCGACGACAAAGCCTTGACGGAGGCTCGCTGGGTGGTCATTCGCATATGGGAGCACGAGGACGCCAACGCAGCGGCCGACCAGATCGAGAGTCTTGTTCGAGCGTTTCGCGCAATGAACTTGCCTACGACGCCAAGTAGCTGCTGACCGCGTATGTCGCCGCGCGGTCCAACGAGTGCCGCCCCCGATCGTAACGGCGTGTCGTGCGAGGATCGGCGTGCCCGGCCGCGTCCTGGACATCGCGGAGCGGGACGCCAGCATCGAGTGCCAGCGTGACAAACCCGTGGCGCAGCGAATGTGGGGAGACGGCGTGCTCGATCCCGGCCGTGCGCGCCAGTCGCCGCACGATCTTTAGCGCGGCGTGGCGATCCATCCTCCGTCCGCTGCGCGTGGCGAACAACGGGCCGGAGCTGCGACCGTCGAGCATCGCGTCGATGGCGTCGGCTGTGCGCGGCGCGAGCGCGACCGTCTGCCGCTTGCCGCCCTTACGCTGCAGACGCAGCGTTCGGTGGCCGCGTTCGGTGGCCGCGTCGGCCACGTCAGCGCTCAGCGCCTCGGAGATCCGCAGGCCGTTGAGCGCGAGCAGGCACACGAGCGCGTGATCGCGCCGGCTCGACACCCGCGCAACGTCGAGCAGCGCCCGCATCCCACAACGATCCACACCAAGGCGCGGCGACTCGTCGCTCACGTGCGGTCTGCGGACCCGCGCGACGGGCGAGCGTGCGGTCAGTCCCTCGTCCAGCAGGTAGCCGTAGAAGCCGCTCAGCGCCGACAGACGCCGTGCGACCGTCGCTGGCGCCGTGCCGCTCTCCTCGCTCTGTCGTGCCCACGCATCGACGTGGACCCGATGAGCGGCGAGCACTCCGACGCCGAGGCCCGCGAGATAGTCGCCCCACGCGCGCAGGTCCCGCGCGTACGCCTCGCGTGTCGCCGGACCGTAGCCAGCGAGGAACGCCGCCGCCGCGTCGCCGGCGCTGCGCAGCGGTGACGCCGCGACCGCCGGGGCCGTCACGAGCGCCAGCGTGGCGCTCGTCGTGCCGTCGGAGACACCCTCGTCGGGATACCCCGTAATGCCGGTTCTGCGGTACTCGACCGCTGCCTCATAATCAGCGCTCACGAGACCACGCCCGAGACGATGACGAGCACTCCGAGTAACCGGCCATCGAGCATCACCGCGCAGGTGGAATGTCGTCAGCAGCACGCGAGCCGCGAGGCTGCGAGTGCAGCACGCTGGCGCTGGCGAGTGGCACGGCGGGAGGTGGCGGAAGTTGCGGCTGTCGGTCGGCGTCATCTTCCAAGAGCCGCCCCGGCGGTACGCCGAGCGCACGCGCCAGCCGGATGATCGTGGTCACGCGCGGATCGCGCAGCCCGCGCTCGATCCTCGATACCTCGGTGGAGTGAATCGCCGACTTCGCGGCGACCTGCGACTGCGACAGGTGCGCCCCCTTGCGTGCCGCCAGTGCGTTGTGCCCGAGCAGCGCGCGCGGATCGCCGCCGAGCGCCCAGTTACTCATGCTGAGCGCCCCCCAAGCGTGTCCATGAACCCGCTCACGACCTGCACGGTTCGCTCGGCCAACTGAAGGCTTTCGCGGCGCGTATCGACCAGGTGTTCGTCGGTGCCGAGCCCGTCCTGTAGCGCTTCGTGAAGCGTGATCGCGTGGTCGGCGTTGATGGTGACGGCGGGAGTGGGTCGCGGCGGGTGTTGCAGCGCCGGCGCCTCCCAGCCGATCACGTCGAGCAGCGCATGGACTCGCTGTAGGCGCGCCAGCTCTTTGCGATGGTCTGACTCTCGTGCTTGGTATTCGCGGTCCCCGTCGAGAAGTTCGACGACTACCTCGGCCGCACGCCTAACCAGGTCGTAACTGCCGCTTCGCACCGACTCGATCACGTCGGGCGGGATTGTGATCGTGTCCCTCATCTGATCGCCGCCAGCGACGCCGCGAAGCGCTCCACTTCCGCGAGGTCGGTCCTCGCTTGCGCCCGATCCTCACCCGATCCCTCCCTTGTCTCGCAACGCAACATCATCGTCGCCTGATCCAGTCCAGCTTCGAGCGCTTCGCGATGTTCGCCGAGATCAATCTCCACGCCCTCTATCTCGGCCGGGTCGAGGTTCACGTGCTCCCACCCGAGCACACCGAACAAACCCCGGATGGCGTCAATTTGCTCGAAGTGCTCCGAGAACGTCTCATATGTGCGCTCGCGACGGTCGATCAGACTCGCGCTGTCAAGCGCCTCGATGGCACTACCCATTCTGAGCGTGAGGCCCTGCCGTAGATCGTTCGTGACCGGGCCGGGGATTGTGATACTCGTCATGTCGGTTCCTCCTGTAGTTGGAGGCTCCGGGAGGCAGGTCTGGCGAGGAGGACACCGAACCGTGATCGGTAGGGTGTCTGTCGCGCCGGGAGCTTGTTCTCTCGGTGCCACGCCCCCGGCCGTTAGCGCGGCGCGGGGGCACTTTGGTTTGCGTAGGGTGAAGGGTAGCGCAATTAGACCGAAAGTGCCAATGCGACTAGACGAGCCCTCCGAGTGAGCGACGACACAACAGACACCCCGAATGCTCTACGCGATCAGGTCGTTCTCGGCCGCGCGCTCCGCGAGCTGCGCGACCACGCCGGGCTCACGCAGGGGCAGTTGGCCGAGCGCATCGGGATCGACCTCACCTACGTCTCGCGGGTCGAGCGCGGTAAGCGGGGCCTGCGCTGGCACACGATCATGCGCTTCCTGCGCGCGCTCGACACGAGCGTTGCCGACTTCGCAGCCGCGATTCAGCGGCACGACCGCACCACGCCAAGCTGAACCGATCAGGTTGCGCCGCGCGAGGTTCTCGCTGCCTGCGTTCGGCGGGAGCGCTCGCGGCGCTTGTAGGCGTGGACGCGCGGCCCGTCAATCGAGGATCGGTAGAAGTGTTGGAGCGTCCGCTTGGGAACGCCCTCCCGCTCGGATATCTCGTCCCATGTCAGCCCGACCTTGCCGGGATAGGACACGCGAGCGATGGCGATGCGTTGAAGGAGCGCGACCTGCTCGTACAGCGGCCGGCTCCGGGGCGGCCAGTAGTAGAGACGACTCCCCCCCTGATCGTGCAACATGGTTGCACATGCTGACATGCCCGCCGGATGACGAATCTGGCTTGAACACAGGCGAAACGCGCCCATGCCCGCGCGTGACAAAGGCGACGTTCAACTGCCGTCGATCAGGCGCCGCTTGGCTGCGGTGAACTCCTCGTCGGTCAGCGCGCCGCTGGCGTGCAGCGCCGCTAGGCGGTCCAACTGCTCGGCGAGGTCGTCCGGCTGCGGCGCGGTCCCCGCTGGCTCGGCCTGTGAGCGGTCAAAGCCCTCACGATCGCGCCGACGCCACGGCGACACGTCCTCGGCAAGACCGTCGCGCCACTCGACGGCCGGCGGCGCGGTCTGCCGCGCGGCGTCCGGCGTCTCAGTCGCCAGCTCTGCCGCCTGGGCTTGCAGGCGTTCGTAATCCTCGGCTGTAGCCCTGCGCACGCGGCCGCCGCAGGTGGGGCAGTGGTAGCTACCGGGGACGGTGGCGAGCAGCGAGAGTCCGCCCGTGACGCCGGCCGCGAGGATGCCGGCGGCGCCGCGCGCCCGGTGCGTCGTCTTCTCGCCGGCAACCGGCCCGCCGCAGAAGTCACACCAGAAGCCGCCCTGCGTCTTGTGCCCCATCCCTCAAACCGCGTGTCCGGCGGCGACTATCATCGACAGATCGCTTCCAAGTTCTGGCCGATCCTGCTGAGTTCTTCGCCCGCCGAGAGCCGTGTGACTTCGACCAGCCCTTCTCCGGATGCCAGCCGACCTTGAAGCCAGCGCAGCTTCGAGTTGATGTCCTTTGCCAGTTCTTCTCGCTGAAATGGATTGTCTACCGTGCGTTCGAGCCCGCGTAGTCGCGCTGCGAACGCAGTGACCATCCGCTTCTGGATCGTCGTTTCCTGTGAGCCGCGGACCGCTTCGTGATTGTGTTCGATCGCTTCGCGCACTTCGGGAAGTTCCCGCTGAGCGCTGCTGCACAACGCCGCGCGAGTCGCCGTAGACATGTGGGCCGACGCAGACTTCGATCCCCCTCCGCAGCCCGCAAGGCCGACAGCCGCAACCGCCGCCAGCCCGAGGCCCCAGGGCAGAGTACGACGGTCGCAGAATGTCCGAGAGCGTAGATTGACGAACACGGTTAGGCTGTAGAACGTAACACGGTTGGGCTGCATCGTGCCCTTCCGTGCCACCACACGATCCACTCCTCCTCGGGCTCGGCGAGGCGATCCGCGACCTACGCTACGAGCAGGACATCTCTCAGGAGCGCCTTGGCCTCGACAGCGGCGTCCACCGCAACTACATCGGCGGGATCGAGCGTGGCGAGCGCCGACCGACGCTCGCCGCCGTTGCAACGCTGGCCGTCACGCTCGGCATTCGACCGTCGGAGCTGATCGCCAGAGCCGAGGAGTGCGCCGAGCATCACGGCGCGGCCTGGCCGTCACGAACAAGCGATGGACACACCAAGCAGAAGCGCACCTGATGCCGGTGTCATCATCGGTGCGATGGTTGAGGTGACAGACCTACTTCCCGGCGAACGCTTCAAGGCCGTGCCCGTCGCTGCCTTCCCCTTCGCGCACGAACCGTCGAGCTGTACACATCACGGGCGCTTCTGCGAGCTCGCGCGGGCCTGCCCGAGCGCGCCGGACGGTGTGGTCGGCGCCCGCTGGTACTTGACGCTCACCGATGGCGACTTCGCCGCGTGCGGGTTCCACAACGCAGACTGGCAGTTGATCGCCACCGCCAGCATCGCCGTCCTTCGAGCCGCCGGACCCCGCCCGACCTACGACGACCTGCTGGCCGCGTGCGACCAGCAACAGCTCCCCGAGGTAGAGCAGTTATGGCTTTTCTCCCTGTTCGCCGAACCTATCGACTGGATTCCAAGCGACGTGGACGTGACCAACGGCCAGCATCGCCTATGCGCACTCCGGGCCGCTGGCGCCGAGTTGGTGGCAGCCGACACGTCGGGCCACCCATCCCCCAAGGCAAGACACGACGACGCGCGCGCGGCAGCGCTCGCCACTGTCAATCGAAACCTCTGACGCACGGCAGCCGGGAGTCGCCAACCGGAGGGCTACACCTCGACGATCGCTCGCGCGGGCTTGTCAGCGTTGCTTCGATATCCGGTAGTGGAGTGCCCGAGCGCCTTCAATGCCTCGATCGCTCGATGGTCCGCTCCGTGCTTCGTGCGGCTATGGGCCGTCACCAGCACGCAGTTCTCATGGTCGAAGACCGTCGCGCTCCAGCGACGCTCCTCATCCGCATCGTCGCGCCGGACGAACACGGTCAGGTGCCCGACATCCCCCCAAGCGTCCCTGATGAGCGCGTCCACCTGCTGTTCCCCGAACCAGGTCAGCGCCTTCTTCTCGGGATGGGGCGAGAGCTTGCACCACCCGTTGTTTGCATGGCCCACGCGGGCCTCCTTTCGTTCGTCTGAGGCGGCCGCGCGCGCGTCCGCCGGAGCGCTGAGCATATCGTCCGGCCTGTGACCGCTCCATAGCTCACTTTCCCTCTGTTGGCAGGGCTGGAGTCGCAGGTGAGGCGATTCTCTCTGTGATCCCCTGAAAGAAAGAAGGTCAGGGGGTGAGGAAAATCGACCCGATCTCGCCTCGTCGTCCCCTTGTTCCACCGCGCGCCCTCACGCTCTTGTGCGGTCGCGGCCCAGACGGTCAACGGATTCCCCTCGTCGGCGCTGGCCGCTGTCACCCGAGCTTCGTCGCTCGCCGCCGCATCGCTCCATGCCGGATCGAAGTTCGTCTCCTCGCGCCCACCGGCTCTGGCTGTGTGCCAATCAGGCTCCGGTGCCAGCCTCGTCTACGTGACTGAGGCATACCTCCGCGTCGCAGTCGGTGGAGTGGGACTCTCAACGAGGTTGTCGGCGAGCGCTACCCTTCGGCAACACCGCCTTGGACCACGAACCGAGCGGACTTGCGCGAGGACCGCCGTGACGGGCGGTCTTCGTCGTCTGCGTCGTCGTCTGAAGCCGTGAACGCCGGAAGCGCCAACCCGCGCTCGGAAATGCGCGGCGTCCAACCCCGGCGGCTACTGCGGCCTGGGCGGCACAGGCGTGGCCTGCCCCGTCGGGCTGATCGCCAGCTGAATCGCCACGACGGTTGAGCCGGCCGCACGGCTGAGCCGGGAGCCCGCAGCGGTTGAGCCGCCCGCGACAGCTGAGCACTCCGCAACAACTGAGCCGTTAACCACGCGACCCCGCCGAAGCGGGGTCGCGGGTCGTGATTGACCAGAGGAACCGGCGGGCGCGCACAGAGGAACGCGCCCGCCCGGATCCGCCGTTCTACACCGGACTGGTCGCCGGCGCCGGAGGCTGGTAGGCCGGCGCGTGGGGACCGCCCAGAGTGGGCACGTCCGAGGGGTAGACCTCGTTGCCGTGGATCGCGTGATCGCCGATCTCGAGCTCCTCGTCGGACAGACGCAGGGGCACGAAGATGCCGACCAGCTTCAGCAGGATGAACGTCGCCACGCCGCTGAACACGATCACCCAAACAGCAGTCTCCGCCTGCCAGCGCAGCAGTGTGCCTCCGCCTTTGAAGAACACACCGCCCAGTCCCGGCAGGTTCGACGCGCCGTTGATGCCGATGTACTCGACCAGCGACGGCTCGGCCAAGAAGCCGACCATCAACCCGCCGACCAGACCGGCGATCCCGTGCGTGTAGATCACCCCCAGCGTGTCGTCCACGTTGCGGAAGATCGGCGCTCGCGAGAGGAACCGGATCGCCATCCAAACGATCGTCGCGGCGAGAACGCCCACGATGATCGCCCCGTAGCCGTTGATGAAACCGGCTGACGGCGTGATCGCCACGAGACCGGTGATCATCCCGTTGACAGAGCCGATCAAGGACGGCTTGTCGCGGAAGATGTAGTCCCACGCGATCCACACCAGCATCGCCACGGCGGTGCACAGGTTCGTGTTGACGATCGCCGCCGACGCGTTCGCGCCCGCGTAGTAGGAGTCACCACCGTTGAAGCCGTTCCAGCCGAGCCACAGAAGACCCGCGCCGCAAGCGACCATCAACAGGTTGTTGGGCGCGTCGACCTCGCGGTCTCGCTGCAGACGCGGCCCGATCACCGCCGCCGCCACGAAGCCTGAGATGCCCGCCGCCAGGTGGATCACGTAACCACCCGAGTAGTCGAGCGCTCCGTGCGCCGCGAAGAAACCGCCGCCCCAGATCAGGAAGGCGTTGACCGTGTACACGAACGTGATCCACAACAGCACGAACGGGATCCACGCCTTGAAGTTGACGCGGCCCAGCACCGACCCGAGCATCAGGATCGGGGTGATCCCGGCGAAGACGAACTGGAAATACGCCAGCGTCGCCGTCGGGAAGTGGAACGGCGGCCCGGAGCTCACCGAGGGAATCGCGGCCTGGCTCTCCAGGGCTTTGGCCCCGAGGATCGATCCGGGTTTACCCCACATCGTGTCGAAGAAGCCCGTCCCTTTGCCTATAGGCGTTCCGAAGCCCATCTTGAACGCCCACAGGCACCATGCGACTAGGACGAGCGCAAACGCGACGAACGTGAGCATCATGCTGTTGACCGACCAGCGCTTCTGCATCACACCGCCGTAGAGCACCGCAAGTCCCGGCACGCTCATCAACCCGACGAGCGTCGCGGCCGTCATCTGCCAGGCGTTATCGCCCGAGTTGAGCCACGATGGGTATGCGAGCCATTCAGCTGCTGCCAAGATGGACATACGCCTCCATTCCTGTGTGTCTTTTGGTTTCTTCCGCCCAGGCGCGCGTCGCGCACCCGAGCGAAACTCCTGTCGCTAAATGAAATCCCGTGGGCGACTAGGACGGAAGGGAGGCATGGCCAACCATCGGGCCGCGCCTTTCGACATCTGTCTAACCGTATGCGAGGCCGGCCTTGCGGCAGGCTTCGCGCAGCGCCCCGTGCGCGGCGAGCGCCGGGTTCTGAGCCGGCGCGGCACAGGCTTCGCGGGCGTGGGCCCCGCAGCGACGGTCGGTCGCGCCGCCGAGCGTGCTGGCGAACGTCACTTCGATGCAGCCCGGCGCCAGCCGCTTGGCTCCACCGGAGGCGATCACGGAGATGACCCCGCCGAGCGCCAACGCGAGCACGACGGCGATCACCGCGATCCGTCCCGCGCGAGTCCAGCGAAGCGGCTCGGAAAGACGCCGCGACTGTTCCTGCATCACCATGAAGCGCCCAGCATAGACGGCGCCGGCGCGCTTGGCGGATAGGGCCTTACGATTTCTCCGGTGCGAACCCGAGCGCGGCCGAATTGATGCAGTAGCGCTGCCCGGTGGGACCCGGCCCGTCGTCGAAGACGTGCCCGAGGTGCCCGCCGCAGTGGCGACAAAGGACCTCGGTGCGGCGCATGAACAGGCTGTTGTCGGGACGCAGCTCAACCGCCTCTGAGATCGCCGGCTCGGTGAAGCTCGGCCAGCCGGTGCCCGAATCGAACTTCGTGTCCGAGCTGAACAGATCGGAGCCGCAGCCGGCGCACGTGTACATGCCGGAGTCCTTGTTGTAGACGTACTCGCCGGTGAACGGAGCCTCGGTGCCGGCCTTGCGCAGCACCTCGTACTGCTCGGGCGTGAGCTCCTCGCGCCACTCCCCGTCTGACTTTTGCGGCTTGGACTCAGCCATCTGAGACGTTCTAGCAGCTACCGACCACTTGCTATAGTGATGTTTACGTTCACGTCAGGTTCGACATCTAGATTCGGGGTGCAGGCCGACCACCACCACTACAAGTGGTGGGCGCTCTCGTGCACCAGCCTCGGGATGCTGATCGCGGCCACCAACTCGGGCACCTTGATCATCGCCCTGCCGAGCCTCGAGCGCTCGTTGCACACGAGCCTCCTGGCGCTCGTTTGGGTGATCCTGGCCTACCTGATCGCGGCCACCGTCCTGGTCCTGATGGCCGGGCGCCTGAGCGACCTGTTCGGGCGCAAGAAGGCCTACGTCGGCGGCTTCCTCGTGTTCGCCCTGGCCTCGCTCGGCGCCGGCTTCTCGACGGGAGCCACCGAGCTCATCTGCTGGCGCGTGCTCCAGGGGATCGGATCGGCGTTCCTATTCGCCAACGCCGCCGCGCTGGTCACCGACGCCTTCCCCAAGCAGCAACTGGGCTTGGCGATGGGAGCCAACACGATGGTCGCCGCGATCGGGCTCGTGCTCGGGCCGGTCCTCGGCGGCGCCCTAGTCGAGATCTCCTGGCACTGGGTGTTCTGGTTCAACGTCCCGATTGCTTTGGCCGGCGCGGCCTGGGGCTCGCTGATCCTGCGCGAGCTGGCCAAGCCCGACGAGGTGCGCGGCTATGACACGCTCGGCACCGCCACGTTCGTGGTCGGCCTGACCGGGCTCGTCTTGGGCGTATCCAAGGGCGGGCTCTCGGGCTGGGGCAACCCGGTCGTGATCGGCGGACTGGCGGCGGCCGCGGTGCTGTTGCCATTGTGGGTCTTCATCGAGCGACACACGCGCGCGCCGATGCTCGACCTCTCGATCTTCTCCAATCGCCTGTTCGCGGCGGCCTCGGCGGCGGCTTTCATCAACGGCTTGGCGCGCTTCGCGCTGATGTTCCTGTTCGTGTTCTACTACCAGGGCGCCCAGGCCAACGACCCGATCGAGGCCGGCATCAAGCTGATACCGCTCGCCCTCGGGATGCTCGTAGCCTCCCCCCTGGCCGGCATCTATGCCGACAGGCACGGCTCGCGCGCGCTGGCCGCGATCGGGATGCTCGTCAGCGGCGCCGGGCTGGCCGCGATGACCACCTTGCAGGTGGACACCCCCTACTGGCAGAGCATGATCTGGCTTGCCCTCGTGGGCGTCGGCTCGGGCATGTTCAACAGCCCCAACACGGCCGCCATGATGGGCACCGTGCCGGCCAAGCGCCGCGGCATCGCCGCCGGCGCCCGCACCCTGCTGCAGAACACCGGCGCGGTGCTCTCGATCGCGTTCGTGCTTGCGATCGTGACCTCCGCGGTGCCCAAGGCGACGCTGTTCGCGGTCTTCTCGGGCGTCACCGAGGGACTCTCCGCGCAGGCGCTCGCGCCGTTCATCTCCAACATGCACGTCGCGCTGTGGGTGCTCGTCGGGACCTCGGTGGTGGGCGCCGTGGTGTGCATGCTGCGCCCAAGTCAGGCCGCGATCGAGACCCAGGAGCGCGAGCGCGAGGCACGCGAGGCGCGACGCCCCGAGGAGCCGCGCACGACCGTTGGCGCGGGGGTCCGAGTGTGAGCGCTTCGCCTCACCTGCGCATCGGCGACGTCGCCAAGCTCGTCGGCACGACCCCGCGCACGATCCGCTACTACGAGGAACTCGGGCTCCTCGCCGGCGCGCCCGAGCGGCCCTCGGGCGGGCACCGTCTCTACACCCAAGCCGAGGTCGAGCGCCTGCGCGAGGCGATCCGCCTCAAGCGGCTGTTGGGCGTCACGCTGGAGGAGCTCAAGGACCTGCTCAGCGCCGAGGAGGCGCGCGCGGCCGTCAGGGCCGAGCTGCGCCGTGAGGACGTGCGGCCAGAACGCCGCCGCGAGCTGCTCGAAGAAGCGCTCGGACACCTGGACCGCCAGCTCGAGCTCGTCGCGCGCCGCGCCTCAGAGCTCGCCAAGCTGCGCCGCGAGCTGAACAGCACGCGCGAGACGGTGCTCGGACGGCTCGACGAGCTCGGGTCCTACAGTGAGATGAGCCCAGCCTCGTGACCACCCGAAGGGAGTAAGCCGTGGAGCGCAAGTGGTGGACATTGATCGCCGTATGCGTAGCGATCTTCATGCTGTTGCTCGACATCACCGTCGTCAACGTCGCGCTGCCCTCGATCCAGAAGGCGCTGCACTCCTCGTTCCAGGACCTGCAATGGGTCGTGGACGCCTACTCGCTGACGCTCGCCGCGTTCCTGCTGACCGGTGGCGCGCTCGCCGACCTATTCGGCCGGCGGCTGCTGTTCACGATCGGGCTCGTCATCTTCACGGCGTCCTCCGCCGTCTGCGGCCTGTCTGGCACCCCGCTCACGCTCAACCTCGCGCGCGGCGTGCAGGGGATCGGCGGCGCGCTGATGTTCGCCACCGCCCTTGCCCTGATCGCGCAAGCCTTCCAGGGCCGCGAGCGTGGAACCGCCTTCGGCATCTTCGGCGCTGTCACCGGCGCCGCCGTGGCGGCGGGCCCGCTGATCGGCGGCGTGATCACCTCCGCCATCGGCTGGGAGTGGATCTTCTTTGTCAACGTGCCGATTGGCATAGCGGCGGTGGCGCTGACGCTGGCGAAGGTGCAAGAGTCGCGCGACCCGAACGCCACCGGCGTGGACTGGGCGGGCCTCGTGACCTTCTCGGGCGCGCTGTTCCTGCTCGTGTTCGCCCTGGTGAGGGGAAACGGCCTTGGCTGGGGCTCGACGGAGATCGTGGCGATGCTCGCCGGCTCCGCCCTGCTGCTCGTGCTGTTCGTCGTGGCCGAGCGGATGCAGGAGCGCCCGATGCTCGACCTGTCGCTGTTCAAAGTCCCGGCATTCGTCGGCGCCAACCTCGTCGCCTTCACGCTGTCGAGCTCGGCGTTCGCGATGTTCCTGTACCTGACGCTCTACATCCAGGACGTGCTCCACTACAGCCCGCTGCAGGCGGGGCTGCGCTTCCTGCCGACGACACTATTGATGTTCTTCGTCGCACCGGTGTCGGGCAAGCTCAGCGTGCGCGTGCCGATCCGCCTGCTGCTCGGCGTCGGCCTGCTGTTCGTCTCCGGCGGCCTGCTGGCGATGACGCTGATCACCCCGACATCCGGCTGGACGGCGCTGATCCCCGGCTTCGTCTTGCAGGGAATCGGCGTCGGCCTCGTCAACCCGCCCCTGGCGTCGGCCGCCGTCGGCGTCGTGCCGCCCGCGCGCAGTGGCATGGCCTCGGGCGCCAACTCGACGTTCCGCCAGGTCGGGATCGCCACTGGGATCGCGGCGCTCGGCGCGATCTTCCAGGCGGAACTCGGCGGGGGCGGCGGGGCCGCCGGCGAAGCGGCGGTACAGCACGCCGGCCGCGCCCAGTTCGTCGGCGCGTTCACGAGCATCCTCGAGATCGGCGCGGCGGTCGCGTTCGTCGGCGCCATCGGGGCCTTCGCGTTGGTGCGCTCGCGCGACTTCGTCGCCTCAAGCGCCGGCGAAGGCCGGCAGGCCCCGCCCGCACAACCCGACTCAGTCGGCGAGCCGCTCATAGCCGGCGCAAGCGGAGACCGGTAGCCGCGGATAACGCGGAAAGCTGGGATCCGTTCGCGAAAGCATGCACTGCAAGAAAACCGAACCGCGCGTGTTCGGCACGAGGCGACGGTGCGTGCACGCTTCGCACAACCCCACGTGCGGCGCGGTCACACGCAGGGCGCGCGGATCCTCGCCCGAAGAATCGCCTGGAGACATGCCCCAGAGCGTAGTCCCGCCGTCCGGCACGCGGCGACGGGACACCGAGGGCGCCGGAACGTGTACGGAAAGCGCACGGACGCCGCCAAGCACGACAAAACATTCCCTGCAATAATAGTTGACTACACAACTATGGCCACGTTCTATCGACTGCTCGGATTCCTCAGCCCATACAAGCGGGGCGTGATCGTCTCGTGGATCCTCGCGAGCTTCGCGATGGCGATGAGCGTCCTGTTGCCGATCCTGACCGGGCACGCCGTCGAAACGATCGACACCGGCGCGCGCCACGCCCACGACCACGAAACGGGGCTGCGCGCGCACGACCGTCACACCCTGCTGCTCTACGCGCTCGCGATCGTCGGCGTCGTGCTCGCGCGCTGGGGCTTCACCTACTGGCGGCGCATGGTCGCCGGGCGCGTCTCGCTCGGCGTCGAGTACGACCTGCGCAGCCGCCTCTACGCCCAGCTCCAACGCCTCGAGCTTGCGTTCTTCGACCATCAGCAGACCGGTCAGCTGATGAGCCGCGCAACCGTCGATCTGCCGGCCGTGCGCTTCTTCCTCGGCTACGGCCTCGTGTTCATCCTCCAGTTCGTGCTGACGATCCTCCTCGCCGGCATCGTCATGATCGCGATCAACCCCGGCCTCGGCCTGATCGCGCTCGCGCCGGCGCCGTTCGTGGTGCTCATCTCCTACCGCTACGGCCGTCGCGCGCGGCCCGCGATCCAGGAGACCCAGCAGCGCATCGCCGAATTGACGGCCGACGCCGAGGAGAACATCTCGGGCGTGCGCATCGTCAAGTCCTTCGCGCGCGAGCCGCGCCAACTCGAGCGCTTCCGCCGCAGCGTCGGTCGCACCTTCTCCCAGGCGATGGTCGCGACGCGCCTGGAAGCGATGTACAACCCCGCGATCGGCTTTTTGCCACAGCTCGGCATCGCCGCCGTCCTGTTGATCGGCGGCAACGCGGTCATCCACGCCCAGCTCACGCTCGGCCAGTTCACGACCTTCTATCTGCTGCTCAACATGCTCGTCGGGCCCCTGCGTTCGCTCGGCGTGACGCTCAACCTCGCCCAGCGCGCCACCGCCTCGGGAGCACGCATCTTCCAAGTGCTCGACCGCCAGCCCCAGCTCGCCGATCCGCCGGGCACGCCGCCCCTGCCGGCCGGCAACGGCCACGTGCAGATGCGCGACGTCACCCTCCGCTACAGCGATCCCGGCGACGAGCTCAACCTCGGGACCTACACCCAAAACGGCCACACCCCGGCGCCCGGCGGGCGGACCGTGCTGCACGACATCGACCTCGACGTCCCCGCCGGGCGCACCGTCGCGCTCGTCGGCGCGACCGGCTCCGGCAAGACCAGCCTCGTGGCCCTCATCTCCAGGTTGTATGACCCGCTCGAAGGCCAGGTGCTGCTCGACGGCGCCGACGTGCGCGAGGTCGGCCTTCAATCGCTGCGCAACGCGGTGGCGGTCGTCAGCGACAACCCCTTCCTGTTCTCCGCGAGCGTCGCCGAGAACATCGCCTACGCGCAGCCTTCCGCGCCTCTCGCGGAGATCGAAGAAGCCGCGCGGCGTGCCCAGGCGCACGACTTCGTCTCGCGCCTGCCCCAGGGCTATGAGACCGAGATCGGCGAGCGCGGGCTCTCGCTCTCAGGCGGCCAGCGCCAGCGCCTGGCGATAGCGCGCGCGCTGCTGGCCAACCCGCGCGTCTTGATCCTCGACGACGCCACCTCCTCGGTCGACGCTTCCACCGAGCAATCGATCAAGCTGGCCCTCGCCGAGGCGATGGCCGGGCGCACGACTTTCGTGATCGCCCACCGCCTCTCCACGATCGCCCTGGCGGATGAGATCGTCGTGCTCGACCACGGCCGCATCGTCGCCCACGGCGACCACCACCAACTGCTCGACGAATCCGACCTCTACCGCGAGATCGTCGAACGCGGCCTGCCCGAGCACATCTTCATGACCACCGAGACACGCGAGCGCGAGGTGAGCGGCATATGAGCCCGCCCGGCGGACGCGGCGGGCCCGGCAGCGGCGCCGGACGCGCGCTCGGCCCTGGCATGCACCGCGGGGGCGCCCAGTGGGACGGCTCGCGCGCCAGCCGCGAGAGCCGCGGACGCAACCTGCGCGGCCTGCTGGCCTTGCTGCGGCCTTACCGACTGCGCGTCGCCGGAATGCTCACGGCGCTGGTGGTCGGAACCGCCGCCTCGCTGGCGCCGCCGCTGCTGGCGAGAGCCGCGATCGACGAAGGCATCGACAAGCACGACACCAAAACCCTGGTGCTCGTCGTCGTCGCGTTCCTGGCCGCCGCGCTGCTCGTGTGGCTGATGACCTACCTACAAACGTTCCTCGTCGGCTGGGTCGGCCAGCGCGTCCTCGCCGACCTGCGCATCCGCCTGTTCAAGCACCTCCAGGGCCAGCCGATCGGCTTCTACGAGAGCCGCCCCGCCGGGGTCCTGATCTCGCGCATCACCAACGACGTCGAGGCCCTCGAAAGCCTGGTCACCGACTCAGTCGTCACGCTCTTCCAGGCGGGCCTGACGCTGATCGGGGCGATCGCGGTGCTGCTCTACCTGGACGTCAAGCTGGCCCTGCTCACGTTCCTGATCCTGCCCCTGATCGCCGCCGGCAGCCTCTGGTTTCGACTGGTCTCCGCGGGCGCGTTCCGGCGCACGCGCGAGACGATCGGCTCGATCACCGCCTACCTCCAGGAGACGCTGTCGGGCATCCGCGTCGTGCGCTCCTTCGGCCAGGAGCCCCACCACCTCGCGCGCTTCGCCGAGCTCAACGAGGACAACCGCGAGGCCAACATGGTCACGGTGCGCCTCAACGCCGCCTACTTCCCCGCCGTCGAAATGCTCTCCGGTGTGGCGATCGCCCTGATCGTGCTCTACGGCGGCTACCAGGCGATCTCCGGCAACATCACCGCCGGCACCGTCGTCGCGTTCGTCGCCACGCTCGCCTACCTGATCGAACCGATCCAGCAGCTCTCCCAGCTCTACACCACCTACCAGTCCGGCATGGCGGCCCTGGAGAAGATCTTCCAGCTGCTCGACGTCGAGCCCGAACTCACCGACCGGCCCGACGCTACCGAGCTTGCCCGGATCCGCGGCGAGCTGGCCTTCGAGGACGTCTCCTTCTCCTACCGCCCACGCCGGGTGCGCGCCAAAGTAGACGCCTCCGTCAGCGCCCCCCTGGAGGCGGGCCTGCCCGCGCCGCTGGAGGACCGCGAAGTGCTCGCGCTCGAGCACATCAGCCTGCACGTCCCCCCCGGCCAGACCATCGCCCTGGTGGGCGCCACCGGTGCCGGCAAGTCCACCATGGCCAAGCTCGTCGCGCGCTTCTACGACCCCACCGAGGGCCGCGTCACGATCGACGGCCACGACCTGCGCGATGTCGCCAGCACCTCGCTGCGCTCCCAAATGGGGATCGTCCCCCAAGAGGCCTTCCTGTTCTCCGGCACGATCGCCGAGAACATCGCCTTCGGACGCCCCGACGCGACCGCCGAGCAGGTGCGCCAGGCCGCCACGGCCGTCGGCGCCGAGCAGTTCATCTCAGAGCTCCCGTCCGGCTATGACACCGAGGTCGGCGAGCGCGGCGCCCAGCTCTCCGCCGGCCAGCGCCAGCTGATCGCCTTCGCGCGCGCCCTGATCGCCGACCCCCGCATCCTGATCCTCGACGAGGCCACCTCCAACGTTGACCTCCACACCGAGGCCCGCATCGAGCAGGGCCTGCGCCGCCTCCTAGCCGGCCGCACCGCCCTGGTGATCGCCCACCGCCTCTCCACGATCCGCGGCGCCGGCCGCATCGTCGTGCTCGAGCGGGGCCACATCGTCGAGCAAGGCACCCACGAGGAGCTGATCGCGGCCGAGGGGCGGTATTACGACCTGTACCGGGACTGGGCCTTGCACGCGGCGGCCTAGAGATCCCGGGTCGGCGAGCCGGAACATGGGTCCGTCTAAGGAGGTGTGGCGAAACGCATAGCGAAACTGTTTGACGGTCGATGAACCCGCCGCATGGCTCGGTGCTCGCTGCGTAGGATTGGCGGTCTACCATGGCTGCCGCCGATCTCAGTAGCGCTCACGATCTCGCCAACCGAGCGCAGCAGCAGTTCGATGCGCTCAAATCTAAGGCCGACGCATTCCGTGAGCAGCACTCGTGGGGAACTGACGTAGTTCGTCACGAGGATGGCTGGGTCATGCGAGCACGTATCGACGAGCAGCCGCCAGAGGGATGGTGGTTGGATCTGGGCGAGCTTGCCGCAAATGCTCGATCGGCCCTCGATCATCTGGTCTTCCAGCTCGCCCTGGATAGCGGTAACGATCCGCGTGAGCAGCGCACCCAGTTCCCGATATTCGAGGTCGAGGACGACTACCTGAAGGGTGGCAAGCGCAACTGGAGGGAGCGCATGCTTGCCGGGGTCGCTTCGCGGCACAGGAAGGTCATTGACGACTACCAGCCGTATAAGGTCGGCGGTGACGCTGCGCAACATCCTCTCGCGGTGCTGCGATCCCTCACCGATCGGCATAAGCACCGCGAGCGGCATGTCGGAGCGGCACTCCTTGAGAGCTTTACCGCGCGAGTCCTATTTACCGACGGCACGGGCCTCGGCTTCAGGATGGGCCAAGTCCAGAACGTCGAGCCGGTGCTGGACAAGCATCACATTCAAGGAATCAAACCGGCACAACAAACGGAGGTGGAGGTCCCCGGAATAGGCACGGCGAAGGTCCTCGTCCCGTCCGGCATGGACCCTGATCCCGGTACCAAGCTCACAATTGGATTCTTCGGCGATCGTGCATTCCGCATCGAACAGATCGCCGCTATTCCGCCCTACGTGAGTGAGATCGTCAGCCGCGTCGAACGACGGATCGAGAGCAAACGCCCGGGTACCCGGGCCACACGATGTCCAACGGACACCAGCCCGACAGCTTCGCCAAGCCCTTCCCAACCAGGCAGCATTTGAGGCTCCGGGACAAGGATTCGAACCTTGGACTCGACATCCAGAGTGTCGCGTGTTGCCAGTTACACCATCCCGGAATGAGACCAGCACAGAATAGCCATTTGTCCAGCGGCGCCCTCCTGTGACCGTCTGCCGGAGCCGCCGTGGGAAGACCAAGCCGTCCGAACCATATGGGAACATACGTTCGTGCCTGACATTAGGACGGCAGTTGCCGAACTTCTAGATGCCGGTCTGAACATGAACGAAATCGCTCACCGTCTCGGTGTGGCGCGATCGACCGTGGGCTACCACGCTGGAGAGCTGCGTCGAGAGGCCGACGCGGCTGAGCACTGCCAACGTCGCAAGCGTGCTCGCAGAGGACCAGTGGCGACGGTCGACGTTACGAGAGAGCGCGTGCGCGGGCTGTTGGCAACCGGCAAGACGCGCGCCGAGGTCGCAAGGACATTGGGGCTCGCCCGTTCCACGGTCACGTATCACGCATCGCGACTTGGTCATGACATCGACGCTCGCTGCGGACGCCGCTATGACTGGCAGGAGATCCGGCGCTTCTACGAGCAGGGACACAGCGTCCACGAGTGCCGTGCCAGATTCGGCTTCAACATGCGGAGCTGGCACGACGCGATTCAACGTGGCGCTATTGTGGCGCGTCCGCCACGAATACCCCTCGACCAACTACTTGTCGCGGGGCCGCGCCGTAATCGAGGACACCTCAAGCGTCGCCTCTTCGACGCCGGCCTCAAGACGCGTCGCTGTGAGACGTGCGGCCGCAGCGAGTGGATGAACCGCCCGATTCCGCTCGCGTTGCACCACATCAACGGCGAGCGCCACGACAACCGGCTAGAGAACCTTCAGATTCTCTGCGCAAACTGCCACGGCCAGACAGATACGTGGGCCGGACGCAACAACAGACCCATGAACCGAGCTCGCTTGTTCCGCTGAACCTGCTCTCCACAGAACCCGACTTCAACGGTGTGACAGCCTACGCTTGCGCCCGGCTCCCCCCCGGCGCAAAGAAAGCCGTGATTGCCTCCTCCAACCCCGGATCGAGCACCAGCAAAACCTCATCCCCCGCTTCGATGACCGTGTCGGGCTTGGGCACGAACCCACCGCCCGAACGCAGCACCGAGATGATCAGGCTGCCCTCGGGCAGGGCGATCGCGGAGACGCGCTGACCGGCGACGGGGGCATCGGCGGAGACCTCCAGCTCGATAATCTCCAGGCGCTCCTCTTCGAGCGCGAGCAGGTGGACGAGGCCGTAGCGGGGCACCTCGTGCTCGATCAGGCGCAGGATAAGGTCGGTGGCGGACACCGCGGGCTGGATCCCGAGCAGCTTGAAATGGTCATAGTTGCGGGGGTTGTTGACGCGCGCGATGATCCGCTCGCACAGGTACTTCTCCTTGGCGACCTGGCACACGAGCATGTTGTCCTCGTCGTCGCCGGTCACCGCTATCACGAGGTCGGCCCGCTGGATACCGGCGCGCTCCAAGACCCACAGCTCGGTCGCGTCGCCGTACTGGACGGCGTGCTCGTACTCTTCCTCGATCACCAGGTAGCGCGGGCGCGAGGACTCGATCAGGGTGACCTCGTTGCCCTTGAGGATCAGCTCGCGCGCGAGGTTGCGCCCGACCTTGCCGGCCCCGACGATGATCACATACACGGCGGGACCTCCCTCCGGGCAGCGACGTTGGCGATGGCGTCGGTCGAGGTCATCGCTGAGCTCAGGCCGACTCGACGAGCGCGCTCTCGAACATTTCGATCGCGTGCTTGGTGGGTGAGATCGTGTGCAATCCCTGCTCCCCGTACCAGGCGGCTCGCGCGGGGTCCATCACGCGCACCAAGACCTTGGGCACATTGAAGCGCCGCTGAGCGATCTGGGCGATGATCAGGTTCGTGTTATCGCCGTCGGTGGACGCGATGAACACGTCGGCTCGCTCGATCCCTGCCTGCACCAAGGCGTCGGTCTCGAGCGCCGTGCCGAGCGTGAACAGTCCGCCAGCTTCCTCCCAGCTGTCGCGCTGACCGGCGTCCAGGCGCTCGTGCGAGAGCGGGTCCTCGTCCAGCACCGAGACTTCGTGGCCGCCGGCCAAAGCCGACTTGGCGACGGCCGAGCCGACGCGTCCGGCGCCGACGATCAACAGGAACATGAGGTCGGCCGCTCGCCGCCGTGGGGATCGTCGGACATGGCGCGGAGATTAGACGATGGACCCATCGGCCCGCCCCTCGCCAGGGTCGATCGCCTCGATCGGCGGCGGCTCGGCGAGACCCGACGGGGAAGGCGCGGAGGACCCGGCGGGGACCGGCTTGGGAGGACTCTCGGGCGGCGCCAAAGCGCTCGCCTCGGCGGTCGCGGCGGGCGCGGTCACGATGACCCGGCACTGGGCCTTGCGGACCACGTACTTGGTTACGTCCCCGACGTAGTTCTCGAGCGGCCCTCCGCGTCCGCCCAAGCGCGAGCCGCCGCGGATGCGCGAAGGCTCCTCGGCGCCGAGCACGATCGCCTCCACCCCGCGCCGGCGCGCCTCCTCGAGGATCGCTTGGCCGGCGCGGCGCGCGCGTATCGTGGCGGTGGCGACCTGGACCCCGGTGTACTCCTCCCCCACCGCCTTGGCGCGCGCCAGGGCGCCGCGGGCGTGCTTGACCTGGGCGTCGGGCAGGCGCGCGTCGAGCGGCAGGGACATCGGCATCTCGAAGATCCACACGGCCTCGATCGTGGAACTGTCGAGCTCGGCCTCGTCGGTCGGCCTGCCCGCCGCCAGGAGCGCCGCCGTTTGGACCATGTCCTCATCCAGACTGGTGCCGCCCAGGGGCACCAGTATCGATCCATACTCCCGTTCAGGCGCCTGCTCGGCTCGCAGGCTCTGCGCCGGCACGGTCACGCGCCGCCACAATGACGCCTCATCAGCGCGACGGTAGGCAACGTAGAGGACGATCCCGCCCAGCATCCAGCCGAGCCCGACGTAGCGCGCCGGTTCGTGGACGACCATCGTGGCGATCCACCCGGCCGAGCACACGACCGCGCCGAAGACGGCCAACAGCGGCAGTTCGCCGCCGCGCAGCTTGACCGAGAAGGGCGTCCGGTAGGGACGGTCGCTGAGCGGCTCGGAATAGCGCATCTTGACCACGGAGACGTGGGCGATCGTGAAGGCGAGCATCGCCCCGAACGCGTAGATCCCGACCAGGAAGTCGAGAGTCTCCGGGATCACGAGCGCACTGGCGATCGCGCCGGCGAGCAAGATCAACACGTAGGGCGTCGAGCGCCGCGGATGCAGGCGCCCTAGGCCGCTCGGGATCTGGCGGTTGGTGGACAGCGAATAGGCCAGGCGCGAGAGCCCCAACATCGCCGAGTCCGCGGCCGCTATCAGGGTGCCGGCCGCGATCAGGCCGATCGAGTAGACGAGCGCTTCGGAGAGCCAGCGCGGATGGAAGACCCTGAGCACGTCGATCACCGGGGCGTCGGTGAAATCGTGGCCGGGCGCGCCCCCGATCGGCAGCGGCAGCGCCGTGACCGCGACGATCGCGATGCCCACATAGGCGAGCACCACCGTCACGGTGCCGCTCGCGACCAACCTGCGCAGCGCTCCGCGCCCGGCCTTGACCTCGCCGGCCAGGCCGGAGGCCGACTCGACGGAGGTGAAGGCGATCGTGGTGACCGTGAGCGCGAAGATCAACCCCGACCAGGTGGGCGCGCTGCCGAGATGGACCTGGGAGACGAGCTTGTGCGCGTCGAACGATTGGGCGAGCCCGATCGCGATCGCGACCAGCTCGAGCACGAGCGCACCGACGACGACCAGGCCGATGCGGAATTCCCGGCGCCAGTTGAAGCCGCGCACGTTGGCGAACACGACCAGCGCGATGATCCCGATCGAGAGCAGCAAGGCCTCCCCGGAATGGCCGAGCGGGGCCCAGAACACGCTCAGATACTGGGTCGCGGCGAACGCGGTGACGGCGATCAGGATGACGTAGTCGAGCAGCATCGCCCAACCCGCCACGAAGCTGACGAGCTCGTTGAAGGCGTAGCGCGCGAACACCGTCGATCCACCCGGCTCGGGGTGCAAGGAGGCGCCCTCCATGTAGGTCATCGCGGTCACGCCGAACATGACCGCCGCGATCAGAAACACGACCGGGGTCAGGCCGAGCGCGTGATCGGCGACGACGCCGAGCGAGAAGAACACCGCCGAGGCCAGCGAGGTGTAGACGACCGCGAACAGGATCGGCGAGCCCAGGCTGTGGCGCAAGGTCGTGCGGCCCCGCTCGCCCAGGTCGATCGCCCGGGGGTGCGCCGATTTCTCCTGCGTGCTCACGCGCCGCGACCCTTCCTGACTTGTATGTACAGGCGCCCCGAGCCGCCGGCCACGAACAGCACGCCCAACAGCAGGCGAGCCGTCAGCGGGCCTTCGCGCGTGAGCGCCTCGACGACAAGCGCGACGCCGATCGCGACCATCGCCGAGGACAGCACGGTGGTGCCTGCCCGATGAACCTGCCTGCCGCTCATCTCATCTCTTCCCTGAGCTTAGGGACTATGCGCGACGCTTGGGGGCGTCGATGGGACCGTCCACCGGCTGCGCGAACGATCCCATTTCCATCGAAGCGGTCCTTCTCAGGTTATGAGCGGGATGATGAGAATTGCGACGATATTGGCGACCTTGATCATCGGGTTGATCGCGGGGCCGGCGGTGTCCTTGAAGGGATCGCCGACCGTGTCGCCGGTGACCGAGGCGGCGTGGGCCTCGGAGCCCTTGCCACCGAAGGCGCCGTCCTCGATCAGCTTCTTGGCGTTGTCCCAGGCGCCGCCACCGGCGGTCATCAGGACGGCGAAGAAGAAGCCCACCACGATCACGCCGATCAATAGCCCGCCGAGCGCCTTCTGGTCGATCAGGCCGACGATGATCGGCATCGCGATCGGCAGCAAGGCCGGCAGGATCATCTCGCGCTGGGCGGTCCTTGTGACGATGTTGACGCAGGTCGCGTAATCGGGCTCTTCGGTGCCCTCCATGATGCCGGGGTGCTCTTTGAACTGGCGGCGCACCTCCTCGACGACGGCGCCGCCGGCGCGGCCGACGGCCTCCATCGAGAGCGAGGCGAACAGGCACACCATCAAGCCGCCCAAGAGGAGGCCGATCAGGACCTGGGGTTCGTTGATCGAGAACAGGAGCGTTTCGATCGACTTGTGCGTGTGATCGGCCAGTTCCTGGCGGAAGCCGGCGAACAGGACGACAGCCGCCATCACGGCGGAGCCGATCGCGTAACCCTTGGTGACCGCCTTGGTCGTGTTGCCGACCGCGTCCAGCGGATCGGTGACGTTGCGTACCTCCTCGGGCAGCTCGGCCATCTCGGCGATGCCGCCGGCGTTGTCGGTGATCGGCCCGAACGCGTCGAGCGCGACGATCAGGCCGGTCAGGGAGAGCTGCCCCATGACCGCCACGCCGATGCCGTAGATGCCTTCGGTGCCACCGCCCGCGAGCTTCCAGGCGCCGAAGATGCCGAGCACCAGGACGATCGCCGGCAGAGCGGTCGCCTGCAGGCCCGAGCCGAAGCCCTGGATGATGTTCGTGGCGTGCCCGGTGACCGACGCCTTGGCCGTCTTCTTGACCGGCGAGAAACGGGTCGAAGTGTAGTATTCGGTTATCGCGAACAGCAGCGCTGTGACGGCGATTCCGATCAGGGCACAGAGGTAGAACTTGCCCCACGAGGGCGGGTTGA
Organism: uncultured Solirubrobacterales bacterium; assembly: GCA_963753145.1. Lineage (GTDB taxonomy): Bacteria > Actinomycetota > Thermoleophilia > Solirubrobacterales > Solirubrobacteraceae > Palsa-744. Next base: position 420,187 of record CAVWAX010000001.1, on the reverse strand, counting down.
CGACGTTGCCGACGTGGCTGAAGGTGAGGTCTTTCATCAGCCAGTAGGTGATCGGCGCAAACGCCACGGCGGCGATGATGCCCGAGACGATCAGGCCCTGGTAGAGAGCGCGCTCGACGTTGCCGCTCTTGGAGCGCACGGCGAACGTGCCGATGATCGAGGCGATGATCGCCACGCCGCCGAGCACCAGCGGGTACATGATGACTTTGGTGGCCTCGTGGAAGGTGAGCACACCCAGGAGCATCACCGCGACGGCGGTGACGGCGTAGGTCTCGAACAGGTCGGCGGCCATGCCGGCGCAGTCGCCGACGTTGTCGCCGACGTTATCGGCGATGACCGCGGGGTTGCGCGGATCGTCCTCGGGGATGCCGGCCTCGATCTTGCCGACGATGTCAGCGCCGACATCGGCGGCCTTGGTGAAGATGCCGCCGCCGAGCCTGGCGAAGACGGAGATCAAGGAACCACCGAAGCCGAGCCCGATGAGCGCGTCGACGGCGGTCTTCTGGGAGTCGCCGAAGACGGCGGTGAGCAGACCGTAATAGCCGGCCAGGCCGAGCAGGGCGAGACCGGCGACCAGCATGCCGGTGATGGCGCCCCCCTGGAAGGCAACCCTGAGCGCGGGCGAGATGCCGCCGCGCGCGGCCTCGGCGACACGGGAATTGGCTCGCACCGAGACGTTCATGCCGATGTAGCCGGCGGCGCCCGACAGGATCCCTCCGATCGCGAAGCCACAGGCAACGGCGATGTTCTGGACGAAGATCAACGCCACGAAGATCACGACGCCGACGACTGCGATCGTCAGGTACTGGCGATTGAGGTAGGCGCGCGCGCCTTCTTGGACGGCCCGCGAGATGCTCTGCATCCGCTCGTTGCCCGGTGAAAGGGCGAGCAGGGCGCGGGTGGTCACGAGGCCGTATACCACCGCACAGGCGGCGCATACAAGGGCAACGACGACCCCATGGTTCGTCAGAAAGCTACTCAACAGAAATCCTCCGCGGTCTGGTTGTCGTGCGGCGCGAAGGACTTCGCGGGCACAGTTCTCGCACGGGCCGCTCCCTACGAGCGCACCACCCGGCGTAAAGGCCGGCGCATCCTATCGATTGCGCAGGCGGAAGGCCGTCAAGGGGTCACCACCCCACCCCAAAGGCCCCCCGCGCGCGCGTAGGGCAGCCCCACCGAGCACACAACACCGACCGCCCCACACACCCCCCGCGCGCGTAGGGCACCCCAAACGAGCAACCACAAAGACCAACCCCCTAGCGCCCAGGCACCCACAGTCGGCCGCTCGCCTGGGCGGGGCCGGGGGCCTCCTTCGGGGGCTCCGGAGCGGGCGACGGCGCGGGCGCTCCGGCGGGGGGCGCCGAGGAGGCGGCGGGGCCGGGCGGAGCTTGGGGGCGCGGCGGCGGGCGCGGCCTGGACCTCGCGCGCGTAGGCCATCTGCAGCTGGGAGATCGCGTCGCGCATCGGACCGAGCTCGGCCGCCATGTGGCGCTCGAGGATCGGCATCAGGGCACGCGCTCCGTCGATCGCGTCGCGCACCTGCTCGAGGTCGCGTTCGGCCTCGGCCGGAGGCGAACCGGGCGCCGTCATGCCGAGACGACGTCCGCCGATATTGATCAGCGAGACGGTCGTCTGGAGGATCATGTTGACGCTTGAGATGCGGTTCAGTTCGGCTTCGTAGGCGGCGCGCAGCTCCTCCTCGCTGGGTTGCTCGGCGGTGCCTTGTGGGGCGTCCATCAGACGGTGACCTCCTCGGAGTACGTTTGCAGGGTCTCGCGGACCGAGGCGGCGAAGACCTCCTCGCGCGAGGCGCCGGTTTCGATCATGCGGCGCTGGCGCTGGGCGCCGTTGCGCTCGGGGAAGACGGGGTCGAGGCCGAGCTCGGCGCGGACGGGCTCGGTCCACGCGACGAGGCGATCGACGATCGCGCCCGCCGGGTACTCGACGGCGCGCTCCAGGTCGATCATCTGGCCGTCGAGACCGTGGCGGATCGCCCGCCACATGTTCTCCTCGATCAGTCGCGGGGCCGGGTCGGCGAAGGGGACGCCTTCGTCGATGTCGCGGGCCGCCTGGGCGACGCAGGCCACCATGAGGGCGGCCAAGGCCTCGGACTCGGGCACGGTGGACTGAGCGTCGCAGATGCGGACCTCGACGGTGCCGAACTCGAAGTGGGGGCGCACCGACCACCACACCTGGGTGAACTCGACGATCGAGCGGGTGCGCAGCAGGAAGTCGATGTAGTCGCGGTAGGCCGCCCATCCGCCGAAGGCGTCCGGCACGCCGCAGCGGGGAAAGTTGCGCGTGAAGCTCTGGGTGCGGGCGGTGTGCAGGCCGGAGTCGCGCCCGTCGAGGTAGGGCGAGTTGGCCGAGACCGCCAGCAGCAGCGGCAGGACGGGACGCAGGCGGTCGCAGACGCGCACCGCGCGGTCGATGTCGCGGACGCCGACGTGGACGTGGAGGCTGAAAGTGTTGTTGCGCCAGGCGACATACTTCAGGCCCTGCTCGACGCGCCGGTAGTGCTCGGTGTCGATGATCGGCTGTTGGCGGTAGTCGGCCCACGGGTGGGTGCCGGTGGCCGCCAGCGCGGCGCCCTGGTGGGAGGCGAGCGCGAACAAGCGCCGGCGCCGCTCGCGCTGATGGCCGATGGCGTGGGCGAAGTGCTCGCCGCGACCGGAGACGATCTCGATCTCCGAGGAGATCAGCTCGCCGGTGATCGCCTCCGCCAACACGGGATCGTGGGCGCGGGCGCAGTCTCGCAACTCCTCGAAGCGGGGCACCAGATCGAGCGTGACGGGGTCGAGCAGCGCGAACTCCTCCTCAATCCCGACCGTGAAGTCGGTGGCCCCGGCGAATGCGTCAACTGCCTTGTCGAAGTCGAGGCTTGTCATTTTGGAGGATTGAGGGGCGTGCGTTGCGGCGGGAGGTGGCTTGGGATTGGTTCCCAGCTTACGATCTCCCGAGGCGCGTGCCGGGCTGGGATCGGGCTCAGGTCAGATAGAAGTAGAGCGCGTAGAGCAGATCGACGGCGGGGCTCGAGGTGTGGACCGTGACCTCGGGCGGAACCGCGAGGAGCGACTCCGAGTAGTTGAAGATGATCTTGACGCCGGCGCGCACCAGCTCGTCGGCCAGGCCTTGGGCGGCTTGGGTGGGGACCGCGAGGACGCCGACGACGATGTCCTCTTCCTCGACCACCTTGGCCAGCTCGCTGGTGTGGCGCACCGCTTGGGCGCCGACTTCGGTGCCGACCTTGGCCTCGTTGACGTCGAAGATCGCGACCACGCGAAAGCCGTGGTCGGCGAAGATGTCCGAGGAGGCGATCGCCTTGCCCAGGTGTCCGGCGCCGAGCAGGGCGATGTTGTGCTGACCGGCGGTCCGCAGGATCTTGCGGATCTGGGAGACGAGCGACTCGACGTTGTAGCCGACGCCGCGCTTGCCGAACTTGCCGAAGCCGGACAGGTCGCGACGGATCTGGGTCGAGTTGACGTGGGTGTAGTCGGAGAGTTCCTGGGAGGAGATCGTCTCCTTGCCCATCTTGCGAGCCTGGGTGAGCACCTGGAGGTAGCGCGACAGACGCGCGGCGACGCCCAAGGAGAGCCGGTCGGCGGCGACCGATTCGTCGTCGTGGATCGCGCTCATCGGGGTTGCCGGCTCGCTGTAGGCCATCTGTTGTGACTCTAGAGGATGGACCCCAGGCGATCGCGCAGTAGGCCCTCGTCTACGAAGTATTCGAACAGGTCTTGGTCGCCGAGCGCGACTACGGGGATCCGCTCGAAGTACTTGCGGTGCAAGGCGTCGTCAGTGGTTATGTCAACTTCGCTTAGCTCGAAGCCCAAGTCCGGTCGCAGGCGGAGCAGGGCGGCGCGCGCTTGGACGCAGAGGTGGCAGTCGGGCTTGGTGTAGAGCGTGAGGACGCTCACGCCGGGCGCTCGCCGGTCGCGTAGGCATCGAGCCCCAGATAGTCGGGGTAGCGGGCGGGCGAGGCGAACTGGGCGGCGGCGCCGATCATGGCGGCGTTGTCGGTGCACAGGGCCTTCGCGGGGACGTGGACGGTGGCGCCCAGCTCGGACAGGCGCCGGCGCAGCTCGCCGTTGGCGGCGACACCACCGCCTACGGCCAAGCGATCCAGGCCGGTGCGCTCGAGCGCTTCGCGGGTGCGCACGAGCAGGTGCTCGACGATCGCGGCTTGATAGGAGGCGGCGAGGTCGGCGGCGGCCACGTCGGCCTGGAGGTCCCGCAGGCGATAGAGCAGCGATGTCTTGAGCCCCGCAAAGGAGAAGTCGAGCGATTGCGCGAACGGGCGCGTGGCGCCACGGCCGCCGCGCGCACGCGAGCCGGAGGCGGGGAACTCGAACGCCGTGGGGTCGCCCTCGGCCGCCAGGCGCTCCAAGGCGGGACCGCCGGGGTAGCCGAGCCCGAGCATGCGGGCGCCCTTGTCGAAGGCCTCTCCGGCGGCGTCGTCGAGCGTGCGTCCGAGCGTGTCGAAGGATGTGTGGTCGCGCACCTCGGCGAGCAGGGTGTGGCCGCCGCTCGCTATCAGGCAGAGAAAGGGAGGCTCGAAGGGCGGGCCGCCGTCTGGGGGCACGAGGAAGTTGGCGGCCACGTGGCCCTGCAGGTGGTCAACCGCGACAAGGGGCAGCCGGCGGGTCGCGGCTAGCGCCTTGGCGGTGGAGAGGCCGACGAGCAACGCCCCGATCAGGCCCGGGCCCTGGGTCACGGCGATGCGGTCTATCTCCCCCAGCTCGACGCTGGCCTCGGCCAATGCTTGGGCGAGCACGACGTTGATCAGCTCGAGGTGGTGGCGCGAGGCGATCTCGGGCACCACCCCACCGAAGCGATCGTGGGCCCGCTGCGATGAGATCACGTTGGAGCGGATCGTCGCGCCGTCGCCGATCACGGCGGCGCAGGTGTCGTCGCAGCTGGTCTCGATCGCGAGGACGTTCATACGGGCCCGGGGTTGGGGACGTCGTCGAAGGTGCCGGCGAGCGTGGCGGGGGTGCGCCACATTACGAGGGCGTCCTCGCCGTTGTCCTGGTAATAGCGCCGGCGCAGGCCCGCGGCGCGGAAGCCCTCGCGCTCGTATAGGTGGATCGCGACGCGGTTGGAGCGGCGGACCTCGAGTGTGAAGCGCGCCGATTCACCTGTGCCCGTGAGGGTATCGCCGACGCGCTCGTATAGCTCGGCCAGGAGCGCGGAGGCGACACCCTGGTCGCGATGACCGAGGTTGACGGCGACGTTCATGATGTGCCAGACGGTGTCGTAGCGCGAGCAGATCAGATAGCCGACTAGGTGGCCGTCGTGGATCGCGGCCAGGCAGACGCCCGAGGGCTTTGAGAGCTCCAGCACGAACATGGCCAAGGACCAAGGCGTCGGGAAGGCGCGCCGCTCGACGGCGATCACGCGGGGCAGGTCGGCGTAGGTGAGCTCGCGGATGTCCACGTAGAAGGATCCGCCGGTCCTCATCTCAGCCATCGAAGAGCCCATCAGGCGACCCCTTCGAGGGTGACTTCGGCGTCGGGTCTGCGCAGATAGTCGGGCACGACCCCCAGCGCGGATGTGTCTTCATGCGAGCTCGCGCCCAAAGCGCAGATCGCGGACGCCTGGATGCGATGGCGCTCGGAGTCCTCGGCGGGGACCTGAAAGCCGAGCCGCTCGAAGCTGTCGCGATAGAGCAGAGCGCCGTCGCCGACCGCGGTCCACGCTTGGGTGTCCGAGGCGGGTATGGCGCCCGCAAAAGCGTCCGCCAGGCCCGCCGGACCAACAGCTTGGGGGGCGAGCGCTTCCCGGCCGGCGTCGTAAGCGGCGACGAACACCTCGCCCCGGCGCGCGTCGATCGCGGACACCGTCTTGGGTGCGCCGTGGGCAAGCGCGCGCAAGCTCGATACGCCGAGGAGATCGACGCTCAGAGACTGCGCCAGGGCGCGCGCGGTGGCGATGCCGATGCGCAGACCCGTGAACGTGCCGGGCCCGACGCCGACGGCGATCCGCTCGACCTGATCCCACGCCAGGCCCGCTTGCAGGAGCAGCTCGTGGGCGAAGGGGAGCAACCGCGTGGAGTGGCCCGGCCGGTCTCCGGGCCGGGGGTCGTCGCGCGCCTGGAGCACCCTGCCGTCGGGCAGGGCCAGGCCGACCACCGTGGCCGGCGTGGCGGTGTCGATGCCGAGGACGATCATCGCCCGGTCCTCACGCCGAAGCCTCCGGGACGCGCTCGCCCGCGACCTCGGTCTCGGCGGCCGGCGCGGGCGATTCGCGCAACTCGATGCGGCGGCGCTCCTCGCCGAGGTGGGCCAGGGAGACGTGCACGCGGGCTTGGCTCAGCTCGGGCGCGCGCTGCTCTGGCCACTCGACGAAGGCGATGCGAGTGGGGCCGAGGTAGTCATCGAGCAGGTCGGGCTCCTCGGCGCCCAGGCCCGCGAGGCGGTAGAGGTCGAGATGGGAGACGGTCACCTCAGCGCCGCGGTAGCGGTGGCCGATCGAGAAGGTGGGGCTGGTGATGGGGTCGGTGACGCCCAGGGCGCGTGCGGCGCCGCGTACGAATGTGGTCTTGCCGGCGCCCAACTCGCCGCTCACCAGCACCACGTCGCCCTCGTTCAAGTCGGCTGCCAGCTCGGCGCCGAGCGCTTCGGTTTGGCTCGAGTCGGAGGTCTCCAGAACGCGGATCGCCACGCCCTAAGCGTAGTCAGTAACGGGTTCGTCCCTGACCTCGGCACAAACAAATACGGCCGGCTCGCGGGAGAGGGGCTGCGAGCCGGCCGTGGTGCTTGGGAGGATGGAGTGATTCTGTATCGACAGACCGCTCCGCCTGCTTTAGCGGCATCGAGCCAACCGGGACTTAATACGGAGGCGACGCGACTTTGGATGCCTCAAAACAGATCTAGTTGATCCGCGGCGTCCTGCTCTGAGGCGCCGAGGGGCGCCGCCTCCTCGGCGGGCGCCTGCGCGGCGCTTGGAAGCTCGAGCTCGGGCTGCGCAGGCTCGGGCATCGCCAGCAGGTCGGGCAGGCGCGCGAAGTCTTCGCGCAGGGTCTCGAGCATGCGCGGCGTGTAGAGCGCGGCGGCGGGATGGAAGATCGGGTAGAGGCGAACGGTGCGCGCGCCCAGGGTGAGCTCTTCGGGGCGACCGTGCAGGCGCGTGATCCCGGTCGGGTCCTCGCGCAGCAGCTTGGTCGAGAAGTTGCCCAACGAGCAGATGACGCGCGGCTGGATCAGCTCGACCTGGCTGTATAGGTAGTCGCGGCAGTTCTCGATCTCGACGGGCAGCGGGTCGCGGTTGCCTGGAGGACGGCAGTTGTGGACGACGCCTCCGGCGGTCACAAAATTATGGGTGTCCTCTACGTCGATGCAGAAGAACGTGACGTCGCGCCGCTCGCGATTAGTGATCTCCTCAACCTCCACCTCGTCAAATAGCACCGGCGTCGATCCGCGCTCGAAGCCTTTCGGGTCGAAAGGAACACGAGACGATGCGTCAGGATGCAGCTTGTATCGCATCGGCGGCGGAACGAATGGCGCGATCATCTCGCTTAGCCGCTCTGTAGTTGGTACGTCGAAATAGAGCCTTTTTCGAGATGCCTTGGCGGGCAGGCCGAGCCGCTGCAGTCCCCTCATCAACACCTGGAGGTCAGCGTCCGAAAAAGAGACCGTCGCGATCTCCGCCAAGGGCCGGCGTCCGCCCTCTCGGATCCGGGTGTAACCATCGTCCATGAACCAGAAGGCGAGCATTCGAGGATTGATCTCATCAGCAAGCCACTCAGGAACCACCTTGTGGGGGCGGTAGAAGTCGTGACGCAGAACGCGCAGCGCACGATGAGCAAGCGTTCGAACGTGTATAACACGATGGACACGTTCGCCGCCCGCAACCGCTGCGACCTCCCGCTCATCCACATCAGGGCATAGCTCTGCCAGTAGATCAGCCTTAAAGCGCGCGTATTCGTCTTGGTTACGAGAGTGCGAGAAGGTAAGCGCAGAGGAACCCGCTTGCAGGCAGCCGTCGCCCAGCACGGTCCCGCATATAACGTCCCGCGCAAGCGAACTAGTGCCCTGTCCGGTTGCTATCCGATCATCGGACACGAGATCTTCGACCGGTACGTATCCACGCTCCGTGAGCACCGGATGATCGCCCGTGAGTTGAATCCCCACCCGGCTAGCCCCCGCGTTCTTGCAAGACCGGTAGGTCAGACGAAACACGCGACGACCGGCGAGTGGGGTCCCATGCCATCCGACGACCCTCCGAGGGACCAGCGTTCCGTGCTCGTCCACGGACATCACCTCGCCCGCATAGCGGTTTCTCACGAGTCGGCCGATTCGCTCCCAGGATCCATCGGCGAGCTGTACTTGAGAGTTGTATCTCAGGCACTTGAGGACATTTGCAATAAAGACCTCCTCACGCAACAGGCCGATCTCCTCGAGCAGGGTGGAGAGAAGCTTGCCGGCGCGTCCCACAAACGGGAGACCCTGCTCGTCCTCGCTGGCGCCGGGGGCCTCCCCCACGAACATGAGATCCGCGTCGGCGTTGCCAGCGCCAAAGACCACGTTCTTGCGTGTTGAGGCCAGCTCGGCGCAACGCACGCATGCGCTGGCCTGCGCGAACACTTGCTTTAGCGTATCGCGACGCTGCACGGCGGACTGGCTGGGCTCGGTGCCTGACATAGATCGGCATGGTAGGCGCTGGCCGCGAGCTTCGTAGTGGCAAGCGCATGCGGGAGCAAGCCTGGCACGTATTGGAGCTTCGACCCAAGCGCTGTCGGGACGCCGCCTCCGAACACGCGCCGCACAGCACTTGAACGACTCCTCCCAAGCGCCTATGCTTCAGACAGTCGCGACCGGTATCCCCTGGAACTGGACCGAGCCCAATGAGTTTTTCGATCTCAACATCAATTGCAGTGCCGCTTGAGGGCGCCTGCCCATGAGGCTGGTGCGTACCGTGGACGAGTTGCGTACGGCACTAGCGCCGGCGAGGCATTCTCCGGGCGCAGTGGCGAGCGCGATAGCGCCACACACGATCGCACTTGTGCCGACGATGGGCGCGCTCCACGAGGGCCATCTCTCTTTGATTCGTCAGGCGCGATCGCAATGCGACACTGTGGTCGTCACACTGTTCGTCAACCCTTCGCAGTTCGACGAGAGTTCCGACCTCGACAGCTATCCGCGCTGCGAGGCCGCCGACGCCAAACTGGTCGAGCAGGCCAACGTTGACATGCTGTTCGTTCCGTCGATCGAGGAGATCTACCCCGATGGATTCGCCACCGCCGTTGAGGTCTATGGCCTTACGGATCGCTTGGAGGGCGCCTCGCGCAGCGCCTCACATTTTCGCGGCGTCACCACAGTGGTGACGAAGCTAATCAACATAGTCTCGCCAGACCTCGTCTACCTCGGGCAGAAGGACGCCCAGCAGGTGGCAGTCATCAAGCGCATGGTCGCCGATCTCAATTTGCCTGTGGCGATAGAGGTGTGCGGCACCGAACGCGAGCGCGACGGGCTCGCAATGTCGAGCCGCAACGCTCACCTCAATCCCGAGCAGCGCGCGCGCGCGCCTGCTCTGTACGAAGCGCTGGAGCACGCCAGCGATCTGGCCTACGCAGGTGAGCGCTCGGCGAAGAGGCTCGTGGGAGCCGCCCACGAGACGATGCTCGCACGCAAGGTCGAGCCTGAGTATGTAGAGCTCGTCGATCCACAGACATTCGAGCCGTGCGAGGCGCTCGACGCTGCAGCTGTGATGGTTGTCGCGGCGCGCATCGGCGATACGAGGCTGATCGACAACCTCCTTCTCGATCCAACGCTTGCGGGCGCCGCATCAATCATCGAGACGCCCACGCATCTTGCCACCTGACCGACCTTCTATCCAGGGAGAGCCAAGCCATATGCAGCGCGTGATGCTCAAGTCAAAGATCCACAGGGCCACCGTGACCGACTGCGACCTCCACTATGTGGGCTCGATCACGATCGACCCGGACCTGCTGGAGGCGGCGGACATCCTCGAGCACGAGCAGGTGCACGTCGTCGACGTGGACAACGGGGCCCGTTTCGAGACCTACACGATCGCCGGGCAGCGCGGCTCGGGCGACATCAAGGTCAACGGCGCCGCCGCGCGCCTGGTGCACCGCGGCGACACCATCATCGTGATCTCCTACGGCCAGTACGACCGCCAGGAGATGGAGCACTACGAGCCTCGCGTCGTTCACGTCGAGGCGCACACCAATCGCATCATCACCGTCGACGACGCGGTGGCGACCCTGCTCAGCTCCGCCGCGGCTCCTTGCGAGACCGCGGCGCAAGGCTGAACCGGGCGTCAACCGGCGTCAGAGAGGACTCACATGTCTAGCCACCCCAGCAACACCCCAAGTCACGCCGGCGCGGCCGGCGCCGTGCCCTCAGACCCGGGCCGCCTGCCGATGACCCTGCCGTTGCTCGCCGAGAAGAAGCGCTTGGGCGAGCCGATCGTGATGGTCACCGCTTATGACTACCCGAGCGCGCGCGCCGCGGAGGCCGGCGGCGTGGATCTCGTGCTGGTCGGCGATTCGGCGGCGACCACGATCCTCGGCTACAACTCGACGACGCCGGTCGATCTCGACGACATGCTCGTGCTCGCGCGGGCTGTGCGGCGGGGCTTGAAGACTCCGCTGATGATCGGCGATCTGCCGTTCGGCTCGTATGAGATCAGCGACGAGCAGGCCGTGACGAGCGCCGTGCGGATGGTCAAGGAGGCGGGCTGCGACGCGGTCAAGCTCGAGGGCGGCGGCGCCGCGTCGGCGAGTCGCGCGCGCGCGATCATCGGCGCCGGCATCCCGGTGATGGGCCACGTGGGACTGACCCCGCAGAGCTCGACCGCGCTGGGCGGTTGGAAGGCGCAGGGCCGCACGGCGGCGGCGGCGGCGCGGATCGCCTCGGAGGCGTTGGCCTTGCAGGGCAGCGGTTGCTTTGCGATCGTCTTCGAGGCGATCCCGAGCGCGGTCACCAAGGAGCTGATGCCCCATCTCGAGGTGCCCGTGATCGGCATCGGCGCGGGTCCCGACACCGACGGCCAGGTGCTCGTGTTCCACGACCTGCTCGGCATCCGCGACGGGCTGGGGCCGCGCTTCGTCAAGCGCTACGCCAACATCCAGCAGGAAATGGACTCGGGCGTGGCAGCCTATGCGCACGACGTGCGCTCGGGTCGCTATCCGGGCCCTGAGCACGGCTACTCGATCAAAGCGGAGGAGCTGGCCGAGCTTCACGCCTTGCTGGCGTAGTCGATCCGGCGGATCGTCCTGGCCGGCGCGCCGGCGAGAATCGAATATGGCTCGGCGTCTTTGGTGACAACGCTGTTGGCGCCGATCACGCAGCGCTCACCGATCGTGACACCGCTGGTGACGATCACGTTGGCGCCGAGCCAGCAGTTATCGCCGATCGAGGTGGGGCCCTTGCTGTCGAAACCCTGCCAGGTGATCGGACGATCGAGGTCGTCGTAGCGGTGGGAGGCGTCTGAGACGAAGCAGCCGTTGGCGAGCATGCAATGGTCGCCGATCTCGACGAGCTGTTGCGCGGCGATCATCACGCCCATGTTCAAGAACGTGCCTTCGCCGATGCGCACGCGGGCGGCGCCGGGCGCGGTGATCCACACGTTCGGCTCCAGTAGCGTGTGTGCGCCGATCTGAAGGCGGCCCTCGCGCAAAGCCTCGAGCACGTTGCCGTGCAGCGGCCAGCGCGCAAACGCTTCGCGGCGCATCAGCTCGCGATGGATCATCGCGCGGTTCCAGGGCAGCGAGTTGCGCTCGTACCAGCGCCACTTGGCCAGCCACAGACGCGCTTGAGCCGGTGTCGGCCCGCGCCCTCGGCGCGCGGCCTCGTTCACGCGCGCGCCGCCGACTTGGTCTTGCGCTTGGCCGCCGACGCGCCGTTGGAGGACGCGCGGCTTGCGCGCGGCTTAGCGGCCTTCGCGCGCGACTTCGGCTTGGGCTTTGAGACGAGCAGCTCGCGCAGGAACTCGCCCGTGTGCGAACCGCGCTCGGCCGCGACCTCCTCTGGCGTGCCCGCGGCGATCACCATGCCGCCCTCCTCTCCCCCCTCCGGGCCCATGTCGATCAGCCGGTCCGCGCTCTTGATGATGTCCAGGTTGTGCTCGATCACGACAACGCTGTTGCCCGCGTCGACGAGCCGTTGCAGGACCTCGAGCAGGCGCTGAACGTCGGCGAAGTGAAGGCCGGTGGTGGGCTCGTCGAGGATGTACAGCGTCCTGCCGGTAGCGACCTTGGAGAGCTCGGTGGCGAGCTTCACGCGCTGGGCCTCCCCGCCGGAGAGGGTGGTCGCCGGCTGGCCGAGCCGGATGTAGCCGAGGCCGACCGCGTCCAGGGTCTCCAGGCGCCGGCGGATCTTGGGGATGTGCTCGAAGAACTTCAACGCCTCCTCGACCGGCATCGCCAAGACCTCGGCGATGCTCTTGCCCTTGAACTTGACCTCCAAGGTCTCCTTGTTGTAGCGGCGCCCATCGCACTGCTCGCACGGCACGTATACGTCGGGCAGGAAGTGCATCTCGATCTTGATCTGACCGTCTCCCCGGCACACCTCGCAGCGCCCGCCCTTCACGTTGAAGGAGAACCGGCCCGGCTTGTATCCCCTCGCGCGCGCCTCCTGGGTCTTTGAGAACAGGTCCCTGATCACGTCGAACAGCCCCGTATAGGTGGCCGGGTTCGAGCGCGGCGTGCGCCCGATCGGCGATTGATCGACGGCGATGATCTTGTCGAGCTGATCGAGGCCCTTGATCGAGCGATGTGCGCCCGGACGCTGGCGCGCGCGGTGCAGGCGGTTGGCCACCGCCTTGTAGAGCACTTCGTTGACAAGCGTCGACTTGCCCGAGCCCGACACTCCGGTCACGCACGTCAGCGTGCCCAAGGGCACGTGCACGTCGACGTCTCTCAAGTTGTGCTGGGAGGCGCCGAGGATCTCCAGGTAGCCGCTCGGCGTGCGCCGCCGCGCGGGGACCTCGATCGTGCGCGTGCCCGCCAGGTACTGGCCGGTCAAGGACTCCTTGACGCGCTGCACCCGCGCGGCCGTGCCCTCGGCCACGATCCAGCCGCCGTGCTCGCCGGCGCCCGGCCCCAGATCGACCAGATGGTCGGCCGCGCGCATGGTCTGCTCGTCGTGCTCGACCACGATCACCGTGTTGCCCAGGTCGCGCAGCCGCTCCAAGGTGGCGATCAACTTCTCGTTATCGCGCTGGTGCAAACCGATCGAGGGCTCATCGAGGATGTAGAGCACCCCCACGAGCGAGGACCCGATCTGGGTCGCCAGCCGGATCCGCTGGGCCTCCCCGCCGGACAGCGTCGAGGCGGCGCGGTCCATCGAGAGGTAGCCGATGCCCACGTTCTCCAGGAACTGCAGGCGCTCGGAGATCTCGCGCAAGATCAGGCGCGCGACGTGACGATCGGTCTCAGACAGCTCGACCTGCTCCAGCCAAGCCAAGGCACGGCGCGCCGAGAGCGCACAGAAGTCCTCGATCCTGGTGCCCGCCACGAGCACCGCCCTGGACTCTGCTCGCAAGCGCGCGCCACCGCACTCCGGGCAGGCGCGCAAGGACATGAACTCCTCGATCTTCTCGCGCGTCCACTCCGAGTCGGTCTCGCGATAACGCCGCTGCAGATTCGCCAAGACCCCCTCGAACCGCGTGCCATAGGAGCGCGTACGCCCGAAGCGGTTCTTGTAAGTGATTTGGAGAGGTTCCCCGTTCGTGCCTGACAGGAACAGATCGCGATGCGCCTGCGACAGATCTTCCCAAGGGACGCTCAGATCGACTTTGTAGCGCTTGGCGATCGCCTCGGTGACCTGCTCGTAGTAGTTGGAGGCGCTGTTGGCCCAAGGCGCGATCGCGCCTTCGCCGACCGACAGGCTCGGGTCGGGCACGACCAGGTCGGGGTCGATCACCATCTGCGAGCCCAGGCCCGTGCACCGCTCGCAAGCTCCGTGGGGAGAGTTGAACGAGAAGATCCTTGGCTCCAACTCGACCAGCGAAGGCCCGTGCTCGGGGCAGGCGAACTTCTCCGAGAAGGTGAACATGGTCCCCGGCTCAGGCTTCACTCCGGGCACAATCTGCGCGTTGGCGGCCTTCACGCCGAGCGCGCCCGATGAGTGCGATGGGCCGCCTTCAGCGGAAGGCACGCCACTCCTATCCCCATCAATAGACGCGCTGGAAGACCCCACGATCTCGATCTCCACCAGGCCGTCTGCCAAGCCAACCGCGGCCTCGATCGAATCCGCCAGGCGCTTGCGGATGTCGTGGCGCATGGCCAGCCGATCGACCACGACCGAGATGTCGTGCTTGTAGCGCTTGTCCAGCACGATCGACTCCTCGAGCATGCGGATGCGCCCGTCGATCTTCACGCGCGCGTAGCCGTCGGCGCGCAGCTCCTCGAGCAACTTGCCGTACTCGCCCTTGCGGCCCCTCACCACCGGCGCCAGGATCATGAAGCGGGTCCCCTCAGCCAGGCCCATCGTCTGGTCGATGATCTGCTCGGCCGACTGGCCTTGGATCGGGCGCCCGCAAATCGGACAGTGCGGCTTGCCCACCCGCGCCCACAGCAGCCTCAGGTAGTCATAGATCTCGGTGACCGTGCCCACCGTCGAGCGCGGGTTGCGAGAGGTCGTCTTCTGGTCGATCGAGATCGCCGGGCTCAACCCCTCGATCGAGTCCACGTCGGGCTTGTCCATCTGACCCAAGAACTGGCGCGCATAGGCAGACAACGACTCCACATAGCGACGCTGGCCCTCGGCGTAGATGGTGTCGAAGGCGAGGCTCGACTTGCCCGAGCCCGACAGCCCGGTTATGACAACCAAAGCGTCCCTGGGCAGCTCCAGGGAGATGTCCTTCAGGTTGTGCTCGCGCGCCCCGCTGACCGCGATCTTGTTGCTCTGCGTCATCTCGCGCCCATTGTATTGACGCGAACAGATGTTCGCCCAGTGGACCCCTGCGGTGTCTTCGTGGATGAGTCCGCCAGATCAGCGACAATATGACAATGACCGTCCTCGACGAGCATGCGCGCGTGTCCCTAGATGAGAAGGCGCTGCGCCGGCTTGGCCGTGAGCTCGACCGTGGAGGCGTCGTGGCCGCCTCGCTGATCGGCTCCCGCGCGCGGGGCACCGCCGGTCCCCTCTCCGATGTCGACATCGGCGTCTGGCACGACCCTTCGCTTGACGCTCCGACTCGCTTGAGCCTGAGACTGGAGCTCGCACAGGCCGCAGCTCACGCAGTGGGTAGCGACGAGGTCGATGTGATCATGCTCAACGATGCAGCCCCGCCGATCCGCCACCACGCCATGCGCGACGGCCGGCGTCTCGTCGAGCGCGACCGCAAGACCCGCGTAGCGCTTGAGACGAGGGGTCTACTCGACTATCTCGACACTGCCCCCCTGCGCGCCGAGCTGGCGCGTGGCTTGCGACACCGCATCGAGGAGGGCCGCTTTGGTCGACGCCGACAGCGTTAGCAGCCGGCTCGCGCGCGTGGACGAGCTGCTCTGCGAGCTCGACGCGATCAAGGCCGGCGGTCGCGATGCCTACGCCGACGAGTGGCGCACACGACTGGCAACCGAGCATGCCCTCCAGCTTGCGATCCAAGCGTGTATCGACGTCGGCGCCCACCTCGTCTCCGAGCTTGGCCTCAAAGCCCCCGCGGACTACCGTGGCGTGTTCGCGAGCCTCTCTCCCGCGGGCCTCGACCCCGCCTTGGCCGAGCGTCTCGCAGCCGCGACCGGCATGCGCAACATCCTCGTCCACGGATATCTCGACGTCGACGACGACACGATCTGGAGCGCCCTCGACCGGCTCGACGACCTGCGCGACTTCGCGAGTTTCGCAAACAGGATGGCCGACGCCAGCGAGCAAACCCCAAGCTGAGCCGCAAATATCCCGACTAGTCCCGACCACGCGACAAATCCGAGTCTTTATACGTAGACTCACGCACGACTAGGCGCACACCGCACGGCGGGCCGCATCCGCGCCGTGGCAATCGAAACACCCGGGGGAGGAACGATGGCGCAGGAAGTCGAGTTCGGAAGAGGCGGAACGGGGAAGATCAGGAGCTTCTGGGTCGGCTTTGGGCTGGCCGTCGTCACCCTGGGCATCTATTACTTCTGCTGGTACTACTTCGTCAACGACGAGCTCAAGGACATCGGTATCGCCGAGGACGACCAGAATCTCGGCCATTCGAGTCCTGTCCAATCTGTTCTGGCTGTGCTCATCGGAGGCTGGCTGATCGTGCCTCCGCTGCTTTCGGTCTACAACTACGGACAACGCATCAGGCGTGCGCAACGGCTCGCTGGGGTAGAACGCCAGGACCAGATCAATCCAACTGTCGCCTTTCTGCTCTATTTCCCAGGGGGCATTCTGATCATCCCTGTGATCGTCCACTACTGGTACGTCACCAAGCACCAAAACATGGCGCTGCGGGGCGCTGCTGGACTGCCGTATTCGGGAGAGCCGGCAATTTCTGCGGCATAGTCCCGAGAACCCGGCGCCTTTGGTTCGAGAAGCTACCTTTCGGTAACCCCGGGGCGCCGGGCTGGCTACCCTTCGATCGCCGCGTAGACCTCGTCGAGCAGGCGCTCGCGGTCGGGGAGGGTGAAGTTCTCGGCCAGGTATTGGGCGGCCTCCTCGCGTGAGTCGCCGTTGAGGGCCATGTTGAGCGCGACCAGCCGGGCACCGTCGAGATCCTCGGAGGCGACGGCCGGCGCGACCGGCACCGACGCCTCGGCGATGGGGTTCGTCGCATACGCGTGCACCGGCTCCTGGGCCTGCTCGACCTGTACCTGTTCGAAGCGCTCCGAGCCGACCGACGCCTGCTCGGCCAAGTGCGCCGCGTCCTCGTGCAAGGCCTCTGCGTAAGGGTCGCCCTGCATCCCTTCGTGGGACTCGCGCGGCGGCTCGGGGAACGGGGTCGTCTGCGGTTGCGCGGGAGCGACCGGAATCGGCTCGTCGCCCACCGCCACGTATTGCGCGGCCGACTCGGCGCCCAGCTCGACCTGCTCGGGAGCGGTGGCGCCGTGCCCTCGTCCCGCCGCCGCGTCGTAAAGCGTGCTCATGTTGCCCTCGACCTTGGCCAGGTCCTCGGCAAGCCGGCCGGCGCCTGTGCGCAAGCTCTCGACGAGCGCCTGCGCCTCCCCGTCCATCGTTCCGACCCGCGCCAACAACACCTCGGTAGCCTGCGTAACCGCCGCCACGCGCTCCTGCGCCCGGGCGATCGCCTCCTCGCGGGTGCGCCGCGCGTCGGCGTCCGCCGCCGCCCTCGTTTCCTGGGCGGCCTGGGCGGCCTCGCGCTCGATCGTCTCGGCGGTCGCCTGGGCCGCCTCGAGGATGCCCTGCACCTGGGTCCCGGCGACCGCTGCAAGCGAATCTCCCCCGCGGCTCTGGGCTTCGCGGCGCAATTCCTCCACGTCGGCCGCGAGCGCCCGCAGATGGGCGTCCACGCTCGCCGGGTCGTACCCGCGACGCACGATCGGGAAGTCGCGCCTCTCGATCACCTGGCGGTCCAGCTCCACAACACCCATCCTATGCAACCTCGCCGGACGGAGCCTCCGCTGTCTGCGGCTCCCGCTCCTGCGCGCCGTCGCCCTCGCTCGCGTCCTCGGGCGCCTCGACCGCCTGGATGTCGCGCAGCTCGCGTCTGAGCTCCCTGATCTCGTCACGCACTTGAGCCGCGTACTCGAACCTGAGATCGTCGGCCGCCGCGATCATCTCCTCCTCGAGCTCGACGATCATCTTCTCCAGCTCGTGGTTGGGCATTTCTTTGGCCTTGGCCCTCGTGGCGCCCTTGCGCCGGCCGCTCTTGGGCACCTTGGACTCGGCCTGCAGGAACTCGGCGATGTCCGAGATCCCCTTCACGATCGTGGCCGCCGTAATGCCGTGCTCCTCGTTGTAGGCGACTTGGATTTCGCGCCTGCGCGAGGTCTCCTCGATCGCGGCCTTCATCGCCTTGGTCTCTTTGTCGGCATACATCAACACCGACCCCTTCACGTTGCGCGCCGCCCGCCCGATCGTCTGGATCAAGGAGGTCTCGCCCCTGAGGAAACCCTCCTTGTCCGCGTCCAAGATCGCCACCAACGAGACCTCGGGCAGGTCGAGCCCCTCGCGCAACAGGTTCACGCCCACCAAGACGTCGTACTCGCCCAAGCGCAGGTCCCTGATGATCTGGATGCGCTCCAAGGTGTCGATCTCCGAGTGCAGATATCTCACCTTGAAGCCCATCTCGATCAGGTACTGCGAGAGGTCCTCGCTCATCTTCTTGGTCAAGGTGGTCACGAGCACGCGCTCGTCGATGTCCACCCGCTTGCGGATTTCGTTCATCAAGTCGTCGATCTGATTCTTGGTCTCGCGCACGTCGATCTCCGGGTCCACGATCCCGGTCGGCCTGACGATCTGCTCGACGATCCGCTGCGAGCGCGTCCGCTCGTACTCGCCCGGAGTCGCCGACACGAACACCAGCTGCGGCGTGATCGAAAGGAACTCGTCGAAGGTCTGCGGCCGGTTGTCCATCGCGCTCGGCAACCTGAAGCCATAGTCCACGAGCGTGCGCTTGCGCGAACGGTCGCCCTCGAACATGCCGCCGATCTGCGGCACGGTCTGGTGGGACTCGTCGATGAAGCACACGAAATCCTCGGGGAAGTAATCGATCAAGCAGTAGGGCCGGTCGCCCGGCTTGCGCCCATCGAGGATCCGCGAGTAGTTCTCGATCCCCGAGCAGAACCCCATCTCGCGCAACATCTCCATGTCGTACTGGGTGCGCTGCCGCAGGCGGTGAGACTCCAATTGCTTGCCCTCGGCCTCGAGCTGCTCGCAGCGCTCGTTCAGCTCCCTGCCGATCTCCGCCACCGCGGCCTCGATCGAGCCCTCCTTGACGTTGTAGTGCGTCGCCGGCCAGATCGCGACGTGCTCGAGATCGTCTTCGAGCAGCTCCCCCGTCAGCGGATCGAAGTGCTGCAGGCGCTCCACTTCCTCGCCGAACAGGGTCGCCCTGAAGGCCGTCTCGGCGTACGCTGGAAACACCTCGAGCGTCTCCCCTTTGACCCTGAAGGTGCCGCGCGCGAGCACGCTGTCGTTGCGCGTGTACTGGATCGAAACGAGCTTGCGCAGCAGCGCGTCGCGGTCGATCTCCTCGCCCCTGCGCAAGATCTGCATGTTCATCTCGTAGGTCTCCGGCGAGCCCAGGCCGTAGATGCAGGAGACCGAGGCCACCACAATCACGTCGCGCCTGGCGAACACGGCCGCCGTGGCGGCGTGCCTGAGGCGGTCCACCTCCTGGTTGATGGCCGAGTCCTTCTCGATGTACAGGTCCCTGCTGGGGACGTAGGCCTCCGGCTGGTAGTAGTCGTAATAGGACACGAAGTACTCGACCGCGTTGTCCGGGAAGAACGTCCTGAACTCGTTGCAAAGCTGCGCCGCCAAGGTCTTGTTGTGGGCGATCACCAGCGCCGGCTTCTGGACCTCGGCGATCACGCCGGCCATCGTCATCGTCTTGCCGGTCCCGGTCGCCCCGAGCAGGGTCTGGAAGCGCTCCCCCTCGCGCACCCCCTCGGACAGCGAGGAGATCGCCGTGGGCTGGTCGGCGGTGGGTGTGAAGACCGGATCGAGCTTGAAGGGAGGCATCGCCTCTACGTTAGCCCGAGCTCGTGCCCGTACACCGAGCGGTACTCCCGCTGGGCGCGCATCACCCGCTCCACGTATTCCCGCGTCTCGGGAAAGGGGATCTCGGAGCTCCTCAACTCGTGGCCCTGTTCGCGCGCCTTGGCCACCCACCCGTCCACATTGCCCAGCCCCCCGTTGTAGGCCGCCACGGCCTCCATCTCGTTGCCTTCGTAGTGGTCGAGCAGGTAGCGCAGGTACCAGCTGCCGTAGGCCACGTTGATCTTCGGCGTCGCCAGATCGCTGGTCGTGAAGCGAAAGCCGCCCGACAGGCGCGCGATGTAGTCGGCCGTCGCGGGCAGGATCTGCATCAACCCGAGCGCGCCCGCCGAGGAGGTGCGCGGTTCGAACTTGGTCTCCGCATAGATCACCCCCGCGATCAGCGCGGGATCCAGGTGCTTGTCGGCCGCCTGTTCGCGGATCACCGCCGCATCGCTCAGCGGCAGCCCCGAATTGCCCTCCATGTGCTGCAAGCGCGAGGCGATCAGCGCGATCAGCCCGACCACCACGGCGAGCGCGACCACCAGGCGCCCGAGCGAATGCCCGGCAGAGGGCCTGGCCGCGCCCCTCCCCCGCGCCCGTCCGCGCGTCCTGGGCGCCGCCGAATAGCGCGTGTAGCTCACCCCGCTCCCCTACCCCGCATGCCCCAAGCTGGACAAGATCCCGTGCGCGTGTGGACGAAACTCATCCCGACAGCTTGGCAAGTACCTCGGCCAGTTCGCGCCGCAAGTCCTCTTCGCTGCCGTCGTTGTGGATCGCGAACGTCGCTCTGCTCGCCTTCTCCTCCTGGGAGAGCTGGCGCGCGACGCGCTCCTCGGCAAGCGCGTGTCCGCGCCCCGCGGCACGCTCGGCCCGCCTCGCCTCCTGCGCGACCACAGCGATCGTGGCATCGAAGCCGCCCTCCATGCCGCTCTCGAACAGCAGCGGCACCTCGACCACCGCGGCCTTCGGCGCGGGCCTCAGCGCGCGCACGTGCTCCAGCCAGCCCGCCATGCGCGCCCCCACGAGCGGCCACAGCAGCCCCTCCAACCAGCGACGATCCTGCTCGCCGCCCGCGAATGCCTTCGCCGCGACAGCCGAGCGATCGACGAGGCCGCCCGGCGCGACCTCTTGTCCCCAGCGCTCGACCACCGCGTCCCTGACCTGGGGCTCGCCATAGAGCTCATGCACGACCGTGTCGGTCGAGAGCACCTGCGCGCCCAGCGATGCGAGCTCTTTCAGCGCCGTTGACTTGCCGGCCCCCATGCCGCCGGTCAACCCGACGAACGGCACCGCCGGCCGCACCGCTCCGCCCGTCAGTCTTGCGTCTGCTCGACCGCGGCCGGCTCGTCCGCGGGCTGCTCGTCGACGACCTCGGCGGCGGGCTCCTCGACGGGCGCGACCTCGGCGGGCTGCACGTCGGCGGCCGGCTCCTCGACGGCGACCTCAGCGCTCGGCGCGTCCGCGACCTCCGGCGCCGTCGCCGGCTCCGCGGTCGGCGCGTCTGCGACGGGCGCCTCCACCGCGGATGTCTCCGCGGCGGGAGCCTCTACCACAGCCTCGGCATCCGCCTGGGCGGCGGCCGCCGCGTCGGCGGCAAGCTCCCCGGCGTCCTCGCCGACCGCGACGTCGAGGGAATCCTCGAGCACGACCTGCTCGTCGGCCACGGCCTCCGGCTCCGCCGGCGAAGCGGCCGGCGCGTCAGCTCGCGGCAACGGCAGGATCTGGTCCTCGACGCGCTTGGCCGACAGCGACAGGCGCCGGCGCTCGGAGTCGATCTCCAGGATCTTCACCCTGATCTCATCGCCGGGATGGACGATCTCGCGCGGGCTCTCGACGTGATGACCGGCGAGCTCGGAGATGTGCACGAGCCCCTCGACACCGTCCAAGACCTCGACGAACGCGCCGAAGGTGACGACCTTGGTGACCTTGCCCTCGAGCTCGTCGCCCGGGTTATACGTATCCACGATGCGCTGCCACGGGTCTTCCTGGGTCTGCTTGAGACCCAGCGAGATGCGTTGACGGTCGCGGTCGATGTCGAGCACCTTGACCTGCACGGTGTCGCCGATGTTGAGGATCTCCGAAGGATGGTTGACGTGCGACCACGACAGCTCCGAGATGTGGATCAAGCCGTCGATCCCATCGAGATCCACGAACGCGCCGAAGTCGACGATATTCGAGATCTGCCCCTCCACGACCAGGCCAGGCTGCAGCCGATCGAGGATCTGCTGGCGCACCTCCTTGCGCTCCTCCTCGAGCACCGCGCGGCGCGAGAGCACGACGTTGTTGCGCGAGCGGTTGAGCTCGATCACCTTCGTCTCGATCTGCGTTCCCAGGTACTCGTCCAGGTTCGGCACGCGACGGATGTCCACGAGCGAGGCGGGCAGGAAGCCGCGCACCCCAAGGTCGATGATGAGGCCGCCCTTGACGACCTCGATGACCGATCCGATCACCGGCTCGCCCGACTCGGCGGCGGCCTCGATGCGGCGCCACGCCTTCTCGAAGCGGGCGCGCTTCTTGGACATGATCAAGCGTCCGTCCTGGTCCTCCTTGGTGAGGACGATCGCGTCGACCTCCTCGCCGAGCGACACCTCCTCGCGGGGATCGACCGACTTGCGGATGGACAGCTCGCCCGCGGGAATGACTCCCTCGGACTTGTAACCGATGTTGACGAGGACCTCGTCCTTGTCGATGCGCACGACATTGCCTGTGACGACCTCGCCCTCCTCGAAGGGCTGCATCGTGGCGTCGTAGTTGGGGACTATCTGCCCGTCGATTTCGAGCAGCAATCCGTTTGACCCCTCGACCACATGGGCCTGGGGATTCTCGATAAGTGTTTGCACCGGTCGAAGCCTAGCGCAGGGACATCGCCCGGCGGGGCGAGCCTTGCGCGGGGAAGCCCGCTTTGCGCGCGAGCCGGCGGCGAGCGGGCTGTGGGCGGGTGGTCGGCGGGCGCGAAGGAGCCGTGCCTATGATTGCGAGACATGCCCGTTAGAGCGACCAAGCGCGGCGCGGCCCGCACGCCGCTACAGCGCGACTGCGACGTGCTCGTGTGCGGCGCCTCGTTCGCGGGACTGGCGGTCGCCCGCGAGCTGGCCGGCAGCGGCGCGCGGGTGCTCGTGATCGATCGCTATGAGATCGGCGAGCGCCAGACCTCAGCGTGCGGGATACCGACATCGTGGCTGCACGCGCTGGATCTGCAGGGCTCGCTGCGCCAGAGCTTCGGCGAGATGGTCGTCCACACCCGCCACGCCACCCGCCGCTGGCGACTTCCCTGGACGTTCTCGACGTTCGACTACCGCGAGCTGTGCGCGCTTTTGTGGGAGCAGGCGGACCCGTCGGAGACAAGCTTCGAGACGGCCACCGTGTCGGGTCGCACGGGCCGCACGGTTCACACAGACCGCGGCGATCTCACCGCCCCCTACATCGTCGACGCGCTCGGTTGGCGTCGCGTGCTTTCAAATGGCGCAACGATCCAGCCCCCCAACGCGCGCCTCTCGCGCGGCCTGGAGGTGCATCCGGGCGGCGAAGGCGAGGAGCTAGAGCTGTGGATCGACCCTTCCTACGCGCGCGCCGGCTACGGCTGGAGCTTTCCCGCGCGCGACGAGTTGCGCGTCGGCGTCGGCTCGTTCTGGCCCGAGCGCCACGTCAAGGAGCCCACGGTGCGCCTGGCGGCCGACCTCGGCCTGCCGCCAGAGGGCTACCAGGGCAACTGGATCCCCCACCAGCTGCGCCCGGCCGTCGAGGACGGCGTGTATTTCGTCGGCGACTCCGCCGGCCACTGCCTGCCGCTGACCGCCGAGGGAATCCGCACCGCTCTTTATTTCGGCTTGGCCTGCGCGCGCGAGCTGCGCCCCGCGCTCACCGGCACGGCGAGCCCCGAACAGGCGCTCGCGCGCTACGGCGCCTTCTCGGACGCCCACGAGCGCAAGTTCCGCTGGCTTCTGAACACGCAGCGAGCGGTCGGCCAACTCACGCCGACACGCGCGATCTCGATCATGGCGCGCTCGATGGCCAACGAGCGCTTCTGCGCGTGGGCGTTCAATCATTACCTGGAGATCGCGCCGCCACGGTTTGTCGCCGGCGGTCCTCCGCGCGCGCGCGCCACGACCGCCTCAACCGCGGCAGCCGCGGCCGCGGCCTGAGCGTCAGGCGACCTCACGCAGTGCGGCCCGCGGCCGCGCTGCGGAGCGCAAGGCCCGCACGGCCCCCTTGGCGGCCTCCAGCGCGCTCGCCCAGGACACCTCGGCGAGCAGGCCGGGCGCCGCCATCATGTCGCCGGCTACGAACACGCCATCGCCGCGGTCCACAGAGGGCCGGTCCTGCCAGCTCGAACCGGGGGGATCGAGCGCGCCGGAGCGGGCGTCCATCACCTGGCGCCGACGCCAGGTCTCGCGTGCGCGCCAATCGGATAGGCCAAGGTCGAGCAGCCGCTCCAAGCGCAGGCCTGCTTGATCTGAACTCTCGCCGGGGCGGATCGGCATCTGTGCCTGCACCAGCTCCTCGCCGTCGGGCGCGATCGAGGGATTGGTGGTCGAGTAGCGCCCGATCCAGCCGGCCTCGTCCATGTCCGAGACGATCGAAGGATCCCCCCTGCGATGGCGCACGCCAAGATCCAGGCACAGCGTGTTGCCGCTTTGCCAACGCAGCGACTCGTCGCCGAGCAGCTCGCGTGCCTGATCGAGCTCGGTGGCGATGATCGTGGGGGTCGAGGGCAGCGAGTCCAGGCGTGTCGAGGCATCCACACGCACCTGCTCGAGCGAGCGGACCCGCTGCTCCAAGGTGGCCACGAGCGCGCTCCAGCCGCCGACCGGATAGCGCACACACGAGGGAACCGTCATCAGCAAACGGACACTGCGCGGCCACACGAACGCCGCCGAGAGCGAGCCCGGATCGTGGAAGAACGTGTAGACCCCGGCGGCCGCCGAGAGCATGTCGGCGGTGGCCTCGTCGGTGTGGGAGGCAGCCCACGTGCGAAAGTCGGCGTCGACTGGCGCTTCGCGGCCGCGCAGCCGCAACACCGAAGGCAACGAGCCGAGCGGAAAGGTACGGCGCAGCGCGCCGCCGATGCGCAGGCGCGCTCCGGTGAGCCGTGGTGAGACGTGCTCGGGCAGCATCCGGCGCTCGCTCATCCAACTCCAAAACGGACCGGTGTAGACGGCGTGCGGGCCGAGATTCGCCTTGTATGGCCCGTCGGTGCTGCGGGCGCGACCGCCGAGCCGCTCGTGCGCCTCGAGGAGTCGCACGCTGGCGCCCTCCTCGGCGCAGGCGATCGCGGCGACCATGCCGGCGATACCGGCGCCGACGATCGTGATCTCGTTGTTGCGGCTGTTGGCGTTGGGGGGAGTGGCGCTCATGTCGAACCTCCTGCCGCGAAAAGGCGGCCAGTGGGGGATGAGAGTCGACGCTTCGTTCGACCTGGCACCCAAGCTACACCGATACTGGACTCGATTACAGTTCCAGTAATGCCTGCCAAAAGAGGTCCAGTTTCCAGTCCGGGTGTGCTCGTGGCGCTCGACCGAGAGCACGAGATGCCGCTGCACGAGCAAATCGAGCGCTCGCTGCGCGAACAGGTCCGCGCGGGCCGGCTCGCCGCGGGCTCGCCGCTGCCTTCCACACGCGGGCTCGCGAGCGAGCTGGGGGTCTCGCGCGGAGTCGTCACGGAGGCCTACGGTCAGCTCGCGGCCGAGGGCTATCTGACGATGAGCCAAGGAGCTCCGGTGCGCGTCGCCACGGCGGTCCGCGCCGCGGCCACCCGCCCGGCGGCGACGTCGCTCGCGCAAAGCTTCGCCTACGACATGAGGCCGGGCCAGCCAGACCTGGCGGGCTTCCCGCGCGAGGCATGGCTGCGCTCGCTGCGCGCGGCGGTGCGCGAATCGCCGCTGGACGCGCTCGGCTATCCGGACCCGCGCGGCGCCCCCGCGTTGCGCGAAGCGCTCGCCGGCTACCTGGGCAGGGTGCGCGGCGCCGAGGCCGAGCCCGAGCACGTGGTCGTGTGCACAGGCTTCATGCAAGGACTCTCGCTGCTGTGCCGAGCGCTGCGAGCGCACGGTGTGGAGAGGATCGCCGTGGAGGAGCCCGGCTGGCATACGCACCGCCTGATCGTCGAGCAGTCCGGCCTGGAGGTCGTCGTGGTGCCAGTCGATGAGCGCGGCCTGTGCGTCGACGCGCTCGCCGAGAGCGACGCTGCGGCGGTGATCGTGACGCCGGCCCACCAGTTCCCCACGGGGGTGGTGCTCGCGCCGGAGCGTCGCACGCAGCTGATCGAATGGGCCGAGGAGGAGCGCTTGGTGATCGAGGACGACTACGACTCCGAGTACCGCTACGACCGTGTCGCCGTCGGGGCGTTGCAGGGCCTCGCGCCCGAGCACGTCGCCCATGTGGGCTCGGCCAGCAAGCGCCTGGCGCCAGGGATGCGCCTCGGTTGGCTGCTGGCCCCCTCGTGGCTGGCGTGGGAGCTGAGCGCCGGCAAGACCGTCGAGGACGGAGGCTCTGAGGTGATCGGCCAGCTCGCACTCGCGGACTTCATCGCGCGCGGCGAGCTCGACCGGCACATCCGCCGCACGCGACTGCTGTACGAGCGCCGGCGCGAAACGCTGCTCGCCGCGCTCACGCGCTGGCTGCCGGCGGCGATCCCGAGCCGGGCGAGCGCGGGCCTGTTCGAGCTCGTGCACCTGCCCGAGCAAACGGACGAGCCTGCCCTGGTGCGCGCGGCTGCTGAGCGCGGCATCGGCGTCGAGGGCCTCGCGCTCCACAGCCACGCGGCAACGAGCGCGCCGGCGCTGCTGCTCGGCTACGCCAACCTCTCAGAGCCCGCCATCGAGCAAGGCGCGAGGCTGCTCGGCGAGGCCTACGAGGAGACCGTCGCCCGCGGCTGATCCAGGGCCTACCGGCTACGCACTACAAGAAACACCCCGACCACCAACAGCACGAGCCCGACGATGCGCGTGGCGGTGATCGGCTGACGGGCGATCCCGAGCAGGCCGAAGCGGTCGATCACGACGGCCGCGGTGAGCTGACCGGCGATGACCAGGGCGGTCAGCCCGCTGACCCCGAGCGTGCGCACGGTCAGGATCGCGACGGTCACGTAAACCGCGCCCAGCAGACCGCCGACCCAGGCCCAGGCGGGGGCTTTGGCCGCTTGCCCGAAGCTGCCCAGGCCGCCGTAGAAGAGCGTCGCGACGAGCGCCAGCGCGACGGTGCCGACGACGAACGAGAAGGTGGCCGCCTGGACGCTGCCGATGTTGCGGCCCAGGCGCGAGTTGATCGGGGCCTGCATCCCGACGAGCACGCCGGCGGCGGCGGCGAGGGCCACGGCCAGGGTGCGCGTCACCGGGTCTCCCCCACCCGCACGCGCCCGCCGCGAGCGGGCAGCCCGATGCGCCGCCGGGCGCGCGTCACTTGGCCTCCAACCAGTTCTGACCGACGCCGATGTCCACCGCGAGCGGCGGCGAGTGCTCCCACACGCCGCACATCTCCTCCTCGACGAGCACGCACGCGGCCTCGCGCTCGGCGGGGGAGGTTTCGAACAGGAGCTCGTCGTGGATCGTGAGGATCAAGCGCGTGGCGAAGCCGCCCTCGCGCAGGGCGTCGTGGCAGCGGACCATCGCCAGCTTGATGATGTCGGCCGCGGTGCCCTGGATCACGGTGTTGACGGCCAGGCGCTCACCCAAAGTGCGCACCTGGTAGTTGCGGGCCTGCAGCTCGGGGATCTGACGACGGCGGCCCCACAAGGTCTTGACGTGACCCTCCCGCTTGGCGGACTCGATCGTCTCGGCGATGAACGCGGCGACGCGCGGGAAGCGCTCCAGGTAGGCGTCGATGAACTCTTTGGCCTCCTCCAAGGGGATGTTGAGGCGGTCGGCGAGGCCGTAGTCGGAGAGCCCATAGACGATCCCGTAGTTGATCATCTTGGCCTTCGAGCGCATGCCCGGGTCGATCGCGTCCGGTGAGACCTCGAACACCTGCGAGGCCGTCGCCGTGTGGACGTCCTCGCCGCGCTTGAAGATCTCGACCAGGACCGGCTCCTGCGCGATGTGGGCGAGTACGCGCAACTCGATCTGGGAGTAGTCGGCCGAGATCAACAGGCCGCCCGGCTCGGCCTCGAAGCAGCCCCTGATCTCGCGGCCGAGCGGTGTGCGGATCGGGACGTTTTGCATGTTCGGGTTGGTCGAGGCCAGGCGCCCGGTCTGGGCGCCCGCCTGCAGGAACGTGGTGTGGATGCGCGAGGCGTCGTCGACCTGCTCGGGCAGCACGTCCAGGTAGGTCTTGATCAGCGTCGAGAGCTCGCGCCAGCGCTCGATGTGGGGCACGATCTCGTGCTCGTCGCGGATCGCCTGGAGCACGCGCGCGTCGGTCGAGAAGCCGGTCTTGCCGCGGCGCTTGCGCGAGAGGCCCAACTTGACGAACAGGATCTCGCCCAGCTGCTGGGGGGAGCCGATCGTGAACTCCTCTTCGGCCAGCTCGTAGATGCGTTGCTCGAGACCCGCGATCTCATCGCGCACACGCGTCGTGATGTCCGCCAGGCGCTCCAGGTTCAAGCGCACGCCGAGCAGCTCCATCTCTCGCAACACCGACACCAAGGGCAGCTCGATGTCGTCCATCACTCCTCCCAGGCCACGCTCGGCGATCTGCTCGCGCTGCCACGCCGCGAGCGCGCTGAGCAACAGGACCTCGCCGGCGAGCGGATCCTCGACCTCGGCGGCGAAGCCGCGCTCTTCGCACAGCTCCGCGAACGGGTAGCCGCGGCGAGCGGGCTCCAAGCAGGTAGGCGCCCAGCATCGTGTCGTGCGCAAGGCTGGCCGGCACTACGCCGAGCGCCTTGGCGTCATGGGCGACGACGGGTCGCTCGCCGCACGCACTCACCACCTCGCCGGGGTCGGCGCAGTCGCCGAGCAGCACGCCGGCGCGCGAGACGCGAGCGGCGGCCTTCTTGCCCTGCGCGACGCCCGCTGGCGGCGGGTCGGGCGTGACCGCGAAGCGGAACGGGGAGCCGAGCGCGAACAGCTCGCCCTCCTCCACCGCGGCGGCGCGCACGGCGAGGCACAGCTCCTGGGGCTCGGTCCCGGAGGCGGTCTTCAGGCCGGGGATGTCGGCCACGACGCCCTCGCGCACGCGTCCGCTCAGGGCGATCTCATCCGACGAGGCGCTCTTTGCGATCTCGGCCTCGCCGAGCGCCTCTTCCAAGCGACGCAGCGGATCGCGCAGCTCCCAGCGGCGGAACACCTCGCGCAGGCGCGAGCGGTCGGGTTCGCGCGAGGCCTCGCTCTTGAGATCGAAGTCGACCGGCAGCTCGCGGTTGACCGTCGCCAGGGCCTTCGACAGACGGGCATCCTCGGCGTGGTCGATCAGGTTCTGCTTGCGCTTGGGCCCGCCGATGTCGCGCACGTGCGAGAGCACGCCCTCGAGCGAGCCGAACTTCTGGATCAGCTCGCTGGCGGTCTTCTCGCCGATGCCGGGGATGCCGGGGATGTTGTCGGAGGTGTCGCCCTTCAGGCCGTAGAAGTCGGGGATCAGCTCGGGCGCCAGGCCGTAGCGGTCGATCACCGCCTGGCGGTCATACAGCTTGGTCTCGGTGATGCCCCTGGCGGTGGCCATCACCTGGACGAGCCCGGCCTCGTCGATCAGCTGGAAGACGTCGCGATCGCCGGTCACGATCGTGACGGGGACGCCCGCGCCGCGCGCCTGCTCGGCCAAGGAGGCGATCACGTCGTCGGCCTCGTAGCCCTCGAGCTTGACGTTGCGATAGCCGAACGCCTCGACCAGGGGTTCCATCGCGGGCCACTGCGCCTTGAGCAGGTCCGGACGCGAGCGCCGGCCGGCCTTGTAGTCGGCGAACAGCTCGGTACGCCCCGAGGTGCCCGCGTCCCAGGCGACGATCGTGGGCTGCACGCCGTAGTCGGTCACGATCTTCACGAGCATCGAGGAGAAGCCGAAGATCGCGTTGGTCGGCTCGCCGGTCGAGGTCGCGATCGACTCGGGCAACGCGTAGAAGGCCCGGTAGACCAGGCTGGGGCCGTCGATCAGAAACAAGCGGCGCTCCACGCGGAGCACTTTATTGCCCTACGGGGCGCCTCGCGTGCGCGCGCGGAGCAGGGCTTACTTCGCGCGCGCCCGCGCGGGGCACCCCAAAAAGACAACACACAACACCCCGGCGCGAGGCGCGAGCAGCGAAGCAAATAAGATGCCGGGCCGCGCCCATCAGCTCGGGCCACCCAACCGCCGGGCCGCTCCGCACGCGCGCCCACAAACCCGAAGGACAGCTTTCGTGAACGTGACACCCAGCGCGCAGTATCGGCTGACGATCCGCGTCAAGATCGACGAGGGCCAGAACATGCTGGGTCAGGTCACCGACATGATCGGCGAGCAGGGCGGCATGGTCGTCGCCGTGGACCTGGTCGAGGCCGGCGCCGAGCATTCGTCAGGGACATCGTCGTGGACGCGGGCAGCCGCGACCACTGGAACCGGATCCTCTCGGCGATCGGCTCGCTCCCAGGCGTCGAGGTGATCGATACGACCGATCGCACGTTCCTGCTGCACGTGGGCGGCAAGATCGAACAGCACAACAAGCATCCTTTGAAGACCAGGGACGACCTCTCGATGGCCTATACGCCGGGCGTCGCGAGGGTGTGCACGGCGATCAAGGACGACCCCGACAAGGCTTTCCAGTACACGATCAAGCGCAACACCGTGGCGGTCGTCTCCGACGGCACCGCGGTGCTCGGGCTCGGCGACATCGGCCCCGCGGCGGCGATGCCGGTGATGGAGGGCAAGGCTTGCCTGTTCAAGGAGTTCGCAGGCGTGGACGCGTTCCCGATCTGCCTCGATACGAAGGACACCGATGAGATCGTGCGCGCGGTCACCCTGATCGCGCCGTCCTTCGGCGGGATCAACCTGGAGGACATCTCGGCGCCGCGCTGCTTCGAGATCGAGGAGCGCCTGAAGCGCGACCTCGACATCCCTGTGTTCCACGACGACCAGCACGGCACCGCCGTGGTCGTGCTGGCCGCCTTGCTCAACGCGGTCAAGCTGACGGGGCGCAAACTGGAGGACCTCAAAGTGCTCGTGATCGGCCTGGGCGCGGCCGGCGTGGCGGTCACCAAGATCCTGCTCGAGGCGGGCGTGAGGGACATCATCGGGGCCGACTCGCGCGGGGCCCTCAGCACCCAGCGCGAGGACTACGTGGACGGGACGATGAGCTGGGTCAAGCGCTGGTACGCCGAGTCCACCAACCACGAGGCCCGCACCGGCGCACCCGCCGACGTGATCGAAGGCGCCGACCTGCTCGTGGGGCTCTCCGGCGCGCGCGCGCTGCCGGTGGAGGCGCTGGCCAAGATGAACAAGGACGCGATGGTGTTCGCGATGGCCAACCCCAACCCCGAGGTGGTCCCCGAGGAGGCCGCGCCGTACGTGCGCATCATGGCGACGGGACGCTCGGACTACCCAAATCAGATCAACAACGTGCTCTGCTTCCCGGGCATCTTCAGAGGCGCGCTCGACGTGCGGGCCAAAGCGATCACCGAGGAGATGAAGATGACGGCGGCGCGCGCGATCGCGGCGATCGTAGACGACTCCGAGCTGCGCGACGACTACATCGTGCCGTCGGTCTTCAATCGCGACGTGGCCCCGGCCGTGGCCGCGGCTGTGGCCGAGCAGGCGCGCGCGAGCGGCAACGCGCTCGCCGGCCAGGAGGTCGGCTTCGCCCAGGGCGATAGGCTGACCGGGATCCCCCATAACGGGGGAGGAGTGGGCGATCGCTCGCCCTCCAAAAACTGAGCGGCGAAGGGTAGGGCCCGAGCATGAGGGTGACGGTGAGCGGAGCGACTGGCTTGATCGGGCGGCGGGTCGTGGCGGCGCTCCTGGAGCGCGGCGAGCGGGTGACGGTCCTCTCGCGCGACCCGGCGCGGGCCGAGGCTGCGCTCGCAGGCAGCGGGACGATCGAGGCGATCGGATGGGACCCTGAGCGAGAAGCGGCTCCCGGGGCGGCGCTGGCGGGCGTCGATGCCGTCGTACATCTGGCGGGCGAGAACGTCGCGCAACGCTGGAGCGATAAGGCCAAGCGGGCGATCCGCGACAGCAGGGTGCTCGGGACGCGCAACCTGGTGCTCGGCATCGAAGCGCTGGCGGCCGGCGAGCGCCCGAAGACGCTGGTGAGCGGCTCGGCGATCGGCTATTACGGCGCTCGCGGCGACGAGCCGATCGACGAGGACGCGGCCCCGGGCGGGGACTTCCTCGCGCAGACGTGCGCCGCTTGGGAGAGCGAGGCCGACGCGGCCGGGCGCCTGGGCGTGCGGGTGGCGAAGGTGCGCACCGGCGTGGTGCTCGACCGCGAGGGCGGCGCGCTGGCCAAGATGCTGCCGCCCTTCAAGCTGGGCGTGGGCGGGCCGGTCGCCGAGCGGGCGCCAGTACGTGTCTTGGATCGACGCCGACGATGTCGTCGGCATCGCGCTGGCCGCGATCGACGACGAGCGCTGGCGTGGAGCCGTCAACGCGACCGCGCCCGAGCCGCAGCGCAACCGAGACTTCTCCAAGGCGCTCGGACGGGCGCTGCACCGTCCCGCGCTGCTGCCGGTGCCGGCTGCGGCTCTGCGGTTGCTCTACGGGGACATGGCTCGAGATCGTGGTCGAGGGCGCGCGCGTGCTGCCGGCCAAGGCGCTGGTGCTCGGCTACGAGTTCCGCCGGCCCCAGCTCGACGAGGCGCTGCGGGCCGCCCTCGGTTGAGAGCCCTGCTGGGCCCAACGCCCTGGGACGTAGGCCGACACGCCCCTCGGACGGGGCCAACGCCCTGGGAGGCTCAGCCGGAGGTGTCGAAGGCGCGCCAGAACACGGGCACGCCGCCCACAAGCCGGTCGATCGCGTAGCTGGAGAGGGTCGTTTCGCCGTTCGGCTGCATCGAGTAGACGCCGAGCACCGAATGGCGGTCGCGGGTCGCGAAGAAGCGCCGGATCACCGCCTGGCGGTCGTCGCCGCGCGCGCCGGCGGCGCGGATCGAGGCGAGCACGACGCTCATCGCCTCATACCCATACAGGGCATACGGTTCGCCGGGGGAGGCAAATCGGCGCGTGTACCCGGCGAGCACGCGCCGCGCGGAGACGGGGTACAGACGCGTCGCGAGCACCGGACTGTCGAGCAGCGTGGACGCTTCGGCGGAGCCCAGGTGGGCTGTGAAGACGGGGTTGAGCATCGTCGAGGAGGCGAACAGCGAGAGGTGCGGCGCGGCGGAGTGCAGCAGGCGCGCCAGGTAGGCGGCTTCGCTTGTGGCGGTGGCGCTCAAGAACACAGCTTGGGCGCCGCTTTCGGCGACCTTGGCGACCTCGCCGGTGAAGTTCGAGCCGGGCAGGATCGTGATCGTGTCCTGGCCCTTGACCGCTATCCCGGCCCGCTGGGCGTCGCCGGCGACGATCTCGCCGAGCGGCGCGTCGAAGGGGTCCTGGTCGGCGATCACGTACACGCTGTGGATGCCCAGGTGGCGCATCAGGGCGACTTGCGCGGCGGCCTGGACGGGGTCGCCGGGGGCGATGCGGCCGAAGGTGCGCTTGCCGGCGAGGTAGAAGCGTTCGGGCTCGCCCTGGCCGGCGTCCGTGGAGGAGGTCAAGCCGACATAAGGGCTGGCCGGGCTGACCTGGAGGATGCCGGCGGCGTTGGTCAGCGGCAGCGAGATCGCGGTGGCGCCGGAGTTGAAGTCGCCGAGGTAGGCGATCGTGGTGGGGTCCTGCGCGGCGGCCTTGGCGTTGGCGGCGGTTACGTCGGGATCCCACTCGCCGGTCGTGGCGCTCGAATCGTCGCGCAGGGCGTAGCTGATCGTGAAGCGCCCGACGTGCCCGCCAGCGTCGGCGAGTGCCAGCTTCTCGCCGCCGACGATCTGGCGCGAGATCGCGGCGGAGGGGCCCTGGAGGGGCAGGCTCGAGTAGATCGTGAGCTGGTCGCCGATGCTTTGCGAGGCGGTCGAGGTGTTCACGCCGCCACAGCCGGCGAGCACCGGCAGGAGCGCGAACGCGGCGACCACGAGGCACAGCCGGCGGACGCGCACGTGAGGACTAGTCGCCGCGGCGGCCGGGCAGGTAGCCGGCGAGGATCTTCAAGGAGGCGCCGACCGCGATGATGACCGCGGCGAGCATGAACGAGTCGAAGCCCTTGGCGCCGAGCGCCCAGAGCACGATCCAGATGATCAGGCCGGCGGTTACGGTGAGTACCAATCCCATTGCGCGGCAATCCTATAACAGGGCGCGGGCCAGATCCGCCACCACCTCGCCGACGGCCGCGGCGGGATCCCGCGATTCGGCGGCGGCGCGCACCAGGCGCGTGCCGACGATCACGCCGTCGGCGCCCGCTTGGGCCGCCTGGGCGGCCTGCTCGGGCGTGGAGATGCCGAAGCCGAGCGCTACGGGCGCCGCGGTGGAGGACTTGGCGTGGGCGACCACCTCGGCGAAGCTGTCGGCCAGGGCGGCGCGCTCGCCGGTGGTGCCGAGCACCGAGACCGTGTAGAGAAAGCCACGCGCCCTGGCCCCGATCGAGGCAAGACGCTCGGGCGGGGTGGTGGGCGCCACCAGGGGCACCAGCGCGATTCCCTGGGCGTCGCACGCCTCGAGCACCGCCGGGGCCTCCTCGAAGGGCAGGTCGGGCACGATCAGGCCGGCGGCGCCCGCCTGGGCGAGGCGCTCCACGAACGCGTCGGCGCCGGGCGCGAAGACCATGTTGGCGTAGCACATGAGCACCACCGGGACGCTCGGGGCCAAGGCGTGGGCCACCTCCAGGACGCCGCCGAGCGTGGCCCCGGCGGCGAGCGCGCGGGTGCCGGCCTCGTGGATCACGGGGCCGTCGGCGAGGGGGTCTGAGTAGGGGACGCCCAGCTCCAGGAGGTCGGCGCCGGCGCCGATGCAGGCTTGGCCGATGCGCACGGACTCGGCGAGGCTGGGGTAGCCGCCCATCAGGTAGGGCATCAAGGCCGCTCGCTTGCCGGAGGTGGCGAAGGCGTGGGCGATGCGCTCGACCCCGCTGACCTGTCCCCCGTCGCGGGGGGCTGCGGTGGCGCTCACTGCGCGAGCACCTCGGCGAGGTCCTTGTCGCCGCGCCCGGACAGGCACACGAGGTCGAGCTCGCCCTCGCGCTGGGCGAGGACCCAGGCCAGGGCGTGGGCGGTCTCCAGGGCGGGGATGATGCCCTCCAGGCGGGAGACCTCGCGGAACGCGATGAGCGCTTCGCGGTCGGTGACGGCCTCGTAGCGGGCGCGGCCGCTGTCGCGCAGGAAAGCGTGCTGGGGGCCCGTGCCGGGATAGTCGAGGCCGGCGGAGATCGAGTGGGCCTCGACGATCTGGCCCTCCTCGTCCTGCATGACCGCGGACAGCGCTCCGTGCAGAACGCCAGGGCGCCCACCGACCGTCAGCGGCGCGCCGTGGCGGGGCGGACCGGGGCCTGTGTCGAGGCCCTCGCCGCCGGCCTCGACGCCGATCAACTCGACCTCGCGATCCTCGAGGAAGGCGGTGAAGATCCCGAGCGCGTTGGAGCCGCCGCCGACGCACGCCACGACGCGGGCGGGCAGGCGACCCTCGCGCTCGAGCATCTGGGCACGCGCCTCGTCGCCAATGACCCGCTGCAGGTCGCGCACCAGAGCCGGGTAGGGCGCCGGGCCGACGACCGAGCCGATCACGTAGTGGGTATCGCCGACGTTGGTGACCCAGTCGCGGATCGCCGCGGAGGTCGCCTCCTTGAGCGTGCGCGCGCCGGCATCCACCGCTTGGACGCGGGCGCCGAGCAGTTCCATGCGCTGGACGTTGGGGGCTTGGCGGCGCGTGTCCTCGGAGCCCATGTAGATGACGCACTCCAGGTCCAGCAGAGCGCAGACGGTGGCGGTGGCGACGCCGTGCTGGCCGGCACCCGTCTCGGCGATGATGCGGCGCTTGCCCATGCGCTTGGCCAGCAAGGCCTGGCCGAGGGCGTTGTTGAGCTTGTGCGAGCCGGTGTGGTTGAGGTCCTCGCGCTTGAGATACACAGGGCGCCCGGCCCGCTCGGAGAGGCGGTGGGCTCGGTAGAGGGGCGTTGGGCGCCCGGCGAAGTCGCGCAACAGGCCGTCCAGTTCGGCGCGGTAGGCGGGGTCCTCGCGCGCCTGTGTCCACGCCAGCTCCAGCTCGGCCAAGGCGGGCATCAAGGTCTCGGGGACGTACTGGCCGCC
Organism: uncultured Solirubrobacterales bacterium; assembly: GCA_963753145.1. GTDB lineage: Bacteria > Actinomycetota > Thermoleophilia > Solirubrobacterales > Solirubrobacteraceae > Palsa-744. Next base: position 384,405 of record CAVWAX010000001.1, on the reverse strand, counting down.
GTAGCGCCCGAAGCGGTGCTCGACAACCCGGTTGGCGCGGCCCGTGCTCACGCGGGCGAGCCTACCGGCGCATCGGCCTGCTCGACGGCGGCGAAGAAGTCATGCAGCCTGGAAGGGTCCTTGCGGCCGGGTGCGCTCTCGGTTCCGCTGGCCGTGTCCACCGCATATGGACGCACACGCCTCACCGCTTCGGTGACGTTCTCGGGAGCGAGACCCCCACTCAAGATCAATGGGACTTTCGAGCGACGTCCAGCGAGCAAGGCCCAGTCGAAAGTCTCGCCGGTGCCCCCCCTCAAGCCCTCGCGTCCGGGCACGGTGGAGCGCGCGTCGAGCAGGTGAAAATCGGTGTGGAAGCGGGCGGCGTCCTGGATGTCGGCCAGTCCAGAAACTTGGAGGGCCTTGATCGTGCGCGCACCGGTGCGCCGGGCGGCCTCGGCGCAGAAGGAGGGGCCCTCGTCGCCGTGCAGCTGGAGCAGGGTCAGGCCGAGCTGCTCGGAGAGCTCGACGATGTGCTCCATCGAGGCGTTGACGAACACGCCGCACAGCTCGACGCGGCGCCGCAGCGCGGCGGCGATCGCCTGGGCTTCCTCCAAGGAGCAGCGGCGCGGGCTGGGCTCGTAGAAGACCATGCCGATCGCCCACGCGCCCAGCTCGACCGCCAGCTCGGCGTCGGCCAGACGCGTGAGGCCGCAGATCTTGACTTGGGTGTCGCCGCCGCTGGACATGATCCAACGGTAGCGAAGGCCCCCCGCGCGCGCGGGGCACCCCATCCAGAACAACCAAACCCGCCCGACAGCCGGCCTAAAGCCGACGCGCCGACCTACCCTTCGGGCGTGTTGGGGTTCTTGATCGAGTTGGGGCGGGCGGCGAGGGTGACTTTCAAAGTCTTGTGTTCGTAGGAGCCGTTGCCGGTCGCGCGCAAGACGCCGACCGAGATCGTGTCGCCAGGCTTCTTGGAGCCGATGATCGTCGTGAGGTCTTCGGCGTTGGCGATCGTCTGGCCGTCGACCGAGACGATGATGTCGCCGCCGACCGCGACCTTGCCGCCGGAAGTCTGGACTTCGAGGTTGCCGCCGCGGATGCCGGCCTTGGCCGCGGGGGTGCCGCCTTCGACTGTCTCGACGAGGGCGCCCTGTTTGACGGGCAGGTTCAGCGCGGAGAGGGAGCCGTCGATCGCGAGTGTGGAGACGCCCAGGTAGGCGGCGCGCACGGTGCCGCCTTTCTCCAGCTGGGAGAGCTCTGACTTGGCGGTGTCGATCGGGACGGCGAAACCGATGCCGACGCTGCCGCCACCGCTGCCGCCGGTCTCGATCTGGGAGTTGATGCCGATCACTTCGCCGGCCTCGTTGAGCAGGGGACCGCCCGAGTTGCCGGGGTTGATCGGCGCGTCGGTCTGCAGGACGTTGCTGATCGTGAAGCCGTTGGGCGCGGTGATCTCGCGCTGGAGGGCCGAGATGACGCCGGTGGTGAGCGTGCGGTCGAGGCCGAAGGGGTTGCCGATCGCGAGCACCGGGTCGCCGACCTGGGCCTTGCTGGAGTCGCCGAGCGTGAGCACGTGCATGGTGAGGCCTTCGGTCGGGATGCGCAACACGGCGAGGTCGTTGGAGGGGTCCTTGCCGATCACTTTGGCTTCGACGGTCTTGCCGTGTTCGAAGGAGACGGTGACCTTGACCGCGTTCTCGACGACGTGGTAGTTGGTGAGGATCGTGCCGTCGCTATTGATGACGAAGCCCGAACCGGTGGCGGTACCCTGCTGCTGGCTTTCGCCGCCGAGGCCGAAAGGCGATTCGGTCTGGCGCACGATCGTGGAGGTCACGTAGGCGACCCCGGGCGCGTCCTTCTCGTAGATCTGGTGCGGCGTCAGGCCGCCGCTCTGCTGCGAGGCGTTGGAGGGGGCGATCGGCGAGGACTGCTGCTGGACGACGGTGACCGTCTTCTGCGATGAGGACAGGCCGCCGGCGGCGGCGATCACGGCGACGACGATCCCACCCCCGATGAGGGCCGAAAGGAAGGGAATGAAGAAGGTGCGCTTCATCGGAATCCAGGATGACGGTCTGCGATCAATCTGAACTAAAGAGAATCGTGGGGCTTCCTAAAAGTCTTTTTTTGATCCGTTGTTCGTGCCCTGCTCGTTGACGAGGCCAGGCGTAAAGGGTTCGGACGCAAGACTAGCCGGCGGGGACGGCGCCGCGCAGGATCCCGAGCGCCCGCGCCGGGTCGGGGGCGCGCATCAGGGCCTCCCCGACGAGCACGGCGGCGACGCCTTGCTGCTCCAGTTCGCGCAGCTGCTCGGGCGTGGAGATGCCCGACTCGGAGACCACGGTGGCGCCGGGGGGCATCCGGGCGAGCAGCTGGGAGGTGCGCGAGACGTCCACCGTGAAGTCGCGCAGGTCGCGGTTGTTGACGCCGATCAGGGTCGCGCCGGCGCTCGCGGCCACGGCCAGCTCGGCGGCGTCGTGGACCTCGACGAGCACGTCCAAGCCGAGATCGAGGGCGGTGTCGTGCAGCGAGGCGAGCTCGGCCGGGTCGAGCGCGGCCACAATCAGAAGCACGGCGTCGGCGCCGGCGGCGAGGGCCTCATGCAGCTGGTAGGGCTCGACGACGAAATCCTTGCGCAGCAGCGGCAGCTCGCACGCGGCGCGCGCGGCGCGAAGATCGGCGAGCGAGCCCGCGAAGTTGGGTTGCTCGGTGAGCACCGACATCGCGGCCGCTCCGGCCCGCTCATAGGCGGCGGCGATCTCGGCGACGTCGGCGTCGGCGCGCAGCGGGCCTTTCGATGGCGAGCGGCGCTTGAACTCGGCGATCACACCGATCCCGGGGCGCTCCAGGGCGGCGCGGAAGCCGCGCGGGGAGCCGCCGGCCGCGCGCTCGCGCAACTCCTCCAGCGGAACCGCGCGCTTGCGCTCGGCGACAGCGGCGCGAGTTTCGTCGAGGATGCGATCGAGCACCGTGCTCATGCGAGACCCACCGGTGCGGGGCTCGTGCGGCCTGTTTGAGCGGCGATCGTCGAGCTTGCTCGACGGCTCATGCCGGGATCTCCGAGGCCTGGGCGTTCGACGCCTCGACGTAGCGCTCCAGCGCCGCGGCGGCGGCGCCCGTGGCGATCGTCTCGCGCGCCAGCTCGACGCCGGCGGCGATGTCGGGGACCGCGCCGGCTGCGTAGATCGCGGCGCCGGCGTTGATTGCGACAAGGTCGGCATGGGCGCCCGGCTCGCCGGCGAACACGGCCTTCGTGACCTGGGCGTTCTCGACGGGCGAGCCGCCGCCGAGCAGCGGATCGGAGGGCTCGGCGCGCTCGACGCCCAGCTGCTCGGGCGCGATCGTGTAGCTCTCGATCCGCTCCCCGTTGACCTCGATCACGCGCGTCGGGGCCGACGTCGAGACCTCGTCGAGGCCGTCCTCGCCCGCCACGACCAGCGCCCGCTCGACGCCGAGCAAGGCCAGGGCCCCGGCGATCGTCTCCATGAACGAGGCGTCTGCGACGCCGATCAGCTGGCGCGTCGCGCCGGCCGGGTTGGTGAGCGGGCCGAGCAGGTTGAAGATGGTGCGCACCGCCAGCTCGCGCCTGACGGGGATCACGAAGCGCGTGGCCTGGTGGTGGGCGGGGGCGAACATGAAGCCGAAGCCGGCCTGTTCGATGCAACCGGCCACCGCCGCGGGGTCGAGGTCGATGCGCGCGCCGAGGGCCTCGAGCAGGTCGGCCGAACCGGAGGAGCTCGTAGCCGAGCGGTTGCCGTGCTTGGCCACCGCGCAGCCCGCGCCGGCGGCCACGAGCGCGGCCGAGGTGGACACGTTGAAGGTGCGCCTGCCGCCGCCGGTGCCCGCGGTGTCGAGCAGGTCGTGGCGCTCGGTCGGGACGTGGGCGGCAAGCTCGCGCATCGTGCGCGCGAGACCCGCCAGCTCGGCGACCGTCTCTCCCTTGGTGCGCAGGGCGATCAGGAAGGCGGCGATCTGGGTCTCTGAGACCTCGCCGTGCATGATCTCGGAGAGCACCTCGGCGGTCTGTGACTCGGACAGGTCGCGGCGCGAGGCGAGCGCGTCGATCGCGTCGGTGAGGACGGGATTGGGCATGGTCTAGCTCACAGTTGCGGGCGCGGGCGCGGGGCCCATCGATCCGTGGGGCGCTGGGTGGTGCATGTACTTTTTTCAAAACTACAATAGTGATTACAATATGTAGATATGACTGTATTTTTCATTTTTTGATAACACCAACTTCTCCCACACCAACCGTCTCAGCCTTGAGTTTCAGGAAGTTCGACAGCAGCTGCCTACCCTCTTCGGTGAGCACCGACTCAGGGTGAAACTGGACCCCCTCGGCGGGCAGCTCGCGGTGGCGCAGGCCCATCAACACGCCCCCGCCGCGCGCCGACTCTTCGAGACAGTCGGGCAACTCGGGGTCCACCACCAGCGAGTGATAGCGCCCGACCGTCAGCGGCGAGGAGAGCCCCGCGAAGATCGTGCGGCCGTCGTGCTCGATCGTGGTCGCCTTGCCGTGGATCGGGTCGTGCAGCTTGACGGTGCCGCCGAACGCCTGGGCCATCGATTGATGGCCAAGACACACACCCAAAGTGGGGATCCCCGCTTCGGGCAGGCGACGGGCGACCTCCAATGAGATGCCCGCCTCATTCGGCGTGCACGGCCCGGGCGAGATCACGCAACGCTCGTAGCCGGCGTCGAGCAGTTCGTCGACGGCGGCCTGGTCGTTGCGCACGGCGCACACCTCGCCGCCCAGCTCGCCCAAGTACTGGACGAGGTTGTAGGTGAACGAGTCGTAGTTGTCGACCACAAGGATCCTCATGGCCTGGAACCTACGACTCGCGCGTACCGGTATAGGCAAGCCCCGATCGCGCCACAAGGCACGCATGTCCTATCCAAAAAAATCATCCCCAGTCCGCCTGTTCGCACGCCAGCTCGACTGCCCTCAAGACGGCCTTGCTCTTGTTGACGGACTCTTCGTACTCGTACTCGGGCTTGGCGTCGGCCACGGTGCCGCCGCCGGCCTGCACGTGCGCGACGCCGTCCTTGATCACGACGGTGCGGATGTGGATCGCCGTGTCCAGGTCGCCGCCGTAGCTGAGGTACCCGATCGCGCCGCCGTAGCCGCCGCGCTTGGTCGACTCCAGCTCGTCGATGATCTGCATCGCGCGCACCTTGGGGGCGCCCGAGAGCGTGCCCGCCGGCAGGGCCGAGCGCAGCGCGTCCATCGCGCCAACGTCCTCGCGCAGCGTGCCCGACACGGAGGAGACGATGTGCATCACGTGGCTGTAGGTCTCGACCTGCATCAGCTCGTCGACGACCACGCTGCCGTACTCGCATACGCGCCCGAGGTCGTTGCGCCCGAGATCCACCAGCATCATGTGCTCCGCGCACTCCTTCTCGTCGGCCAACAGCTCGTCGGCGATGCGCTGGTCCTCCTCGAGGCTCGCCCCGCGCGGGCGGGTGCCGGCGATCGGCCTCGTGGACACGTGCCCCGCCTTGACGGTCAGCAGGGGCTCGGGGCTGGCACCCGCGATCTGGAAGTCGCCGAAATCCAGGAAGTACATGTAGGGGCTCGGGTTGACCGTGCGCAAGCCCCTGTAAATGGAGAAGGCCTCGACCGGCACGCGCGCCGACCAGCGCTGGGAGGGCACGACCTGGAAGGCGTCTCCGGCATACACGTACTCGACGATCCGCGCGACCATCGCTTCGAAGCCCTCCCTGCTCATGTTCGACTCAAAGCGCGGCGCCTCGCGCGGCCCCGCCTCGGTGCGTGGCACGGGGCCGGCCAGGCACTCCCTGACTTCGGCGATCGTCGCTCGCGCGGCGCGCTCGGCGAGCTCGCGGTCGGGCTCGGCGTCCAGATCGGCGTTGGCGAGGATCGTGATCGTGTGCTTGAGGTGGTCGAACGCCACCACCGCGTCGGTCATCATCAAGGCCATGTCCGGCAGCCCGAGCAGGTCCTCGTTGGGCGCGCCCAGCGGCTCTACGGTGCGCACCAAGTCATAGCCGAAGAAGCCGACCGCGCCGCCGGTGAACGGCAGCTCGGCGCCGTCCCGCGGCGGCGCCTGGCGCGAGCGCGCCACCGCCGCGGCGGCAAGCGCGTAGGGGTCGCCGGGCTCGCCGAGCGACCAGCGCAGCACCGCGCGCGGGCGAAAGCCGATGAACGAATAGCGCCCCATGCGCCGGCCCTGCTCGGCGGACTCGAGCAGAAACGCCGGCTCGCCCGGCGCCAGCTCGCGCAGCTTCAGGAACGCCGAGACCGGGGTCTCGCAGTCCGCGATGAACGTCTCCTGTAGCGGGATCAGGTTGGGAGCGAGCTCCGCGTCGCTCGACCCGCTCGATCGCGATACAGACTCGCGCTCCGGCGCGGGCCCCTCCCCCACCGAACCCTCCCCCACCGAAACCTGCCCCGGGGCCGGGGCGGCGCTACCGGCGGCGCTCATCGAGCACGCCCTCCGCGTCGGCCAAGGACAGGCCCCGGCTGTGGAGCAACACGACCAGGTGGTAGAGCACGTCGGCTGCCTCTTCGGCGACGCGCTCGTCGGTCTCCTCGCGCGCCGCGCGGGCGACCTCCTCGGCCTCCTCCTCCACCTTCTCCCCGATCCGCTTCGGGTCGTCGAGCAGCTCGACGGTGTAGGAGCCCGCGGGGCGCTCCAGGGCACGCGCGCGCAGGACGCGCTCCAGGGCGGGCAGCGTCTCGTGCGGCGCGCCCGCGCTTGACTCGCCCCCCTCGCCCGGCGCGGAGTCGCCGCGATAGAAACAGGTGCGCTCGCCGGTGTGGCACGCCGGGCCGGCCGGCTCGACCAGCGCGAGCAGGGCATCGCCGTCGCAATCCACCCTGAGCTCCTTGACCGTCTGCGTGTTGCCGCTGGTGGCGCCCTTGTGCCACAGCTCTTGGCGCGAGCGGCTCCAAAGATGCAGTTCGCCCGTGGCCCGCGTGCGCTCCAGGGCGAGCCCGTTCATGTAAGCCAAGGTCAGGACCTCGCCGGTGCTCCAATCCTGCACGATGCACGGCACGAGGCCCTGGGCGTCGTAGGCGAGCAGGGACTCGACAGATGCTTGTGCCGGTGCGTTCATCCACCGGATTGTAGGTTGCACGACAACGATGGCCTCATTGCTGGAGCGCAACCTGATCGTGGTGACCGGCAAGGGCGGCACCGGCAAGACCACTGTGGCCTGTGCCTTGGGGTTGCTGGGCGCCGCTCGGGGCTCGCGCACGATCGTCGTCGAGCTCGGCGCCCAGCACCGCCTGCCGGGCATGTTCGGCGTCGGCCACGCGCCTGAGGCGGGCGCTGCGATCGAGCTGGAGCCCGGCTTGTGGAGCGTGTCGATCGACCCCGACAAGGCGCTCTTCGAATGGCTGCACAAGCTGGCCGGGCGCTTGTCGGCGCGGATGCTCGCGGCCAGCTCCACGTTTCGCTATTTCGCCGCCGCGGCCCCGGGCGCCAAGGAGCTTGTGAGCATGGTCAAGCTGGCCCAGCTCTGCGAGAGCTATGACCTTGTGGTCCTCGACGCGCCCGCCACCGGGCACGCCCTGGCGATGTTGGACTCGCCGAGCACGTTCTCCACGATCGTCCGCGCCGGCCCCTTGGCCGAGCGCGCGCGGGGCGTGCGCGAGCTGCTCGGGGACCGAGAGCGCTGCGCCTATGTCGCGGTCGCCCAGGGAACCGAGCTTGCGGTCTCAGAGACGCTGGAGCTCGAGGAAGGCCTGCGCCGCCTGCTCGACCGCGATCTCGACGCGGTGCTCGTCAACGGGGTCCTGCCGCGTCGCTTCACGCGCGAGGAGATCGCCCGCGTCGCCGAGCTCGCCGAGAACACGGACACCGTGGTGGCGCCGGCCGTGCGCGCGGCCTTGGCGACGTATGAGCAGACTCGCCTGCAACAGAGCCAGATCGCGCGCCTGCGCCGCCAGCGCTTCGCCGACGGTCGTCCGCCCGGCGTGCTGACGATCCCGTTCGTGTTCGGCCCCGAGCTGGACCTCGGGGCGGTGCGGGGGATCGCGGCGGGCATGGAGCGCAAGCTGTAGCGCCCGGCTCCCGCCCCCGATCGAGAGCCGCAGAGGGCGCTCGACCGGGGTCGTCGAGAGCCGGCGAGGGCGCTCAGGTGATCCCGAGGCGGTCGAGCAGGCCCTCGTCGCCGCGCCAGTCGCGCCTGACGCGCACCGACAGGTCGAGGTGGACCTGGCAGCCCAGCTCGCGTTCGATCTCCCGTCGCGCGGCCGAGCCGATCGCCTTGACCATGCGCCCGCCGGCGCCGACGACGATGCCCTTTTGCGACTCGCTCTCGACCCAGATCAGAGCCCGGACGCGGACCAGCCCGTCGCGGGGGCGTTCGATCTCTTCGACGATCGTCTCCAGCGCGTGCGGCAGCTCTTGGAATGTGCGCCTGATCGCGGCCTCCCTGACCAGCTCGGCCAAGAGCAGCGCGAGCGGCTGGTCGGAGATCGCCTCGGCCGGGAACATGAAGGGGCCGGGTGGCATCAGCCCCGCGAGGTGAGCGACCAGCGCATCGACGCCCTTGGAGGTGCGCGCGGAGACGGGAAAGATCTCCTCCCCCACCTCCAGCTCCGCGGCGGCTGCTAGCGCGGCGACGGTCGCGGCGCGGTCGAGCCGGTCCACCTTGTTGACCGCGATCGCCACCGGGGCCTTGCCCTCGGCCAGGGCGCGGGCGATGTAGCGATCGCCGGGTCCGACGCCCTGCTCGCCGTTGAGCACCAGCAGGGCGGCGTCGGAGCCGTCGAGCTCCTCGCGCACCCGGCCTGCCATGCGCTCGGTGAGGGCGTCGCGCGGGCGCTGCACCCCGGGCAGATCGACCAGCACGAGCTGGCCGGCCTCGTCGGTGCGCACCCCCCTGATCGCGCGGCGCGTGGTCTGGGGGCGGTCTGAGACGATCGCCACCTTGCCGCCGACGATCGCGTTGACGAGCGTCGACTTGCCCACGTTCGGCCGCCCCGCGAGCGCGACGAAGCCGCTGCGCGTGGCGGGCGCGAGCCCGGCCGAACCGTCCGGCGCCTCGCCCCCCGGCTCGTGTGGCTCTTCGCCCCCCGGCTCGTGTTGCTCCTCACTCACGCCCTGCCCCAGCGCAGGATCTCGGCCTGCAGGGCGAGCATCTCGCCGTCGTCGGTCTCGTGATCCATCCCGACCAGGTGCAGCGCGCCGTGCACGATCGCCTCGCTGATGTCCGCGGTGTGAGCGGGGCAGATCACGATGTCCCCAAGCTCGCGCGGCACCCCGTCGCCGGGCGCGTCCGGCTCGGCGCCGTCGAGCGGAAAGGACAGCACGTCGGTGGGGCCCTCTTTGCGGCGGTGACGGACGTTCAGCTCGGCGATACGCTCGGCGTCCACGAACTGGACGGCCAGGTGCCCCTCCTGGACGTCGGCGGAGGCAAGCGCGAGCGCACACAAGCGCTCCGCTTCGGCTTGGGAGAGCGGGCCGTCGAGCAGCTCCAAGCCGAACACCTCTACTTCGAGCATCGCTTCGCCTGCTTCGCCTGCGAACCGGGGGCGTTCAAGTCTTCACGCCCGGCGCTCGGCCGGACGCAGCTCGGGCGCCTCGCGACGGGAGTGCTCGTCGTAGGCCTCGACGATCCGCTGCACCAGCTTGTGGCGGACCACGTCCTCGCCGCCGAAGCGCACGAACTCGATTCCTTCGATCCGCTCGAGCACCTCGCCGACGACGACCAGTCCGGAGCGCTGCTCACGCGGCAGATCGACCTGGGTGATGTCGCCGGTGACGACCATCCTGGAGCCGAAGCCGAGTCGCGTGAGGAACATCTTCATCTGCTCGGGCGTCGTGTTCTGGGCCTCGTCGAGGATCACGAACGAGTCGTTCAGGGTGCGCCCGCGCATGAACGCGAGCGGCGCGATCTCGATCACGCCGCGCTCCAGGTGTTGGGAGACCTTCTCGGGGTCGAGCATGTCGTGCAGCGCGTCGAACAGTGGCCGCAGATAGGGATCGACCTTGGCCATCAGATCTCCCGGCAGGAAACCGAGCCGCTCGCCGGCCTCTACCGCGGGGCGGGTCAAGATGATGCGGTTGACTTCGTGGCGTGAGAGCGCGGCGGCCGCCATCGCGACGGCCAGGAACGTCTTGCCGGTCCCGGCGGGCCCGACGCCGAAGGTGACCGTGCTCGAACGGATGCAGTCGACATAGCGCTTCTGGTTGACCGTCTTGGGCGCGACCCGCAGGCCGCGGTGGCGCCAGACGACGTCCTCGAGCACGCGCGCGGGCGATTCGTGGGCGTCGAGCGCGCCGGTCACGGCGGCGATCGTGCCGGGCGCGACCTGGTGGCCGCGGGCGATCAGCTCGGAGAGCTCGTGCACGACCCGCTCGCCGGTCTTCACATCCTCCTGGGAGCCCTCGAATGTGAGCAGGTTGCCGCGCAGATAGACCTTGCACTCCAAATGCCCCTCCAAGGCGCGCAACACACTGTCCTGGCTGCCCGCCAGCTCGGCGGCCACCTCGTTGGGAAGCTCGATCTGATTCCTCATCCGCTGGATCGGCCGTCCAGGGCCGCCTTGACCAGCGCCGAGACGCGCTTGCCGTCAGCGCGCCCGTCGACGGCCGCCATCGCGCTCTTCATCGCCATGCCCATGTCCTTCGGCGATTGTGCGCCGGAGTCGCTGAGCGCCTGCTCGACTATCGATTGGAGCTCCTGCTCGGAGAGCTCGGAGGGCAGATAGCCGCCGATCAGCTCGGCCTCGGCCTCCTCGCGTTCGGCGAGCTCCTGACGGCCGCCGTCGCGGAACGCCTTGGCTGCCTCCAGGCGGCGCTTGCGCTCGCGGCGAAGCACCGCGAGCTCGTCGGCGGAGCCTTCCTTGGAGGCCTTTTGCAGCTCGGCGAGGACCATCCGCAGAGCGCCCACGCGCTGCTTCTCGCCAGCGCGCATCGCGCCGGTCAGGTCGAGCTTGACTTGATCGAGTATCGCCACGATCACCCAGGATACGCCGAGTGGGCGAGACTTTTGTGTCGATCCGGCGCTTTCTTCGTCGCGGCGCGCGTCGCGCAAGGCCGCCAATCGTCAGAATGGGGCTGTGAGCGCCTCCATCTACGCCGACGCATTGGCCCCCTTCGTCGCCGAGGCGCAGCGCTTGCGGCCCGAGCGGGGCGAGGTGTTCGACGCCCACACACACCTCGGCCTCGACGAGGACGGGCGCTCGCTCGATTTGCGGACGCTGCTCTCTCAGTTGGATGACGCGGGCGCGCGCAGGGCCTGCGTCTTTCCTTTGCACGACCCGGAGCGAAAGCCGGCCTACAGCCTGCCCAACGACCGCGTCTTGGAGTGGGCCTCGGAAAGCGAAGGCCGGCTGATCCCCTTCTGTCGCCTTGACCCCGCCGAAAGCCCGGTCGCCGAGGGCGAACGCAGCCTCGACAAGGGCGCGCGCGGGATCAAGCTGCATCCACGCGCGCAGGCGTTCTCCTTCGACGGACCGGAGATGGACGCGATCTTCACGCTCGCCGAAGACGCCCAGGTGCCGATCCTGATCCACGCGGGGCGCGGGATGCCGCCGATCGCCGACGGGCTCGCCGACTTGACGCTGCGCCACCCCGAGGTGGTCTTGATCTTGGCTCATGGGGCGATCTGCGATCAGGGCATCCTGACCTCGCGCTTGGCCGACCATCCGGGCGTGCTGTATGACACCTCGTGCTTCTTTCCGATCGACGTGATCGAGCTGTTCGCGCGCGTGCCGGCGGAGCGGATCGTGTTCGCTTCCGATCCCCCCTATGGCTTGACGGCCAGTGGGCTGTATATGACTTTGCGGGTGGCGGGCCACGTGGGGCTCGACGATCGCTTGACGAAGGCGGTCGTGGGCGAGACGATGGCCGGCTTGGTGGACGGCCGCGGCCTGCCCCCGGCAACGGCGCCGCGAGGCGCGAGCGAGCTCAGGCTGCCGGGCCGCTTGGCGCGGGCCTACGGCTACGGCAGCCTGGCGGGGCCGGCGCTGTTCGCGGGCGCCACCGACCAGGCCCAGGGAATGCTCGACCTGGCGATCGCCGTTTGCCGGGACCCGGAGCCGGGCGACAGCGGCGAAGCGCTCGATGAGATCGGCGCGGCTTTGATTGCGGCGCGAGCGCTGCTTGACAGCGAGGGCGGGCAGCGGCCGGCGATCGACCTTTTGTTCAGGGCGATGGCGAGGGCGGCTACGGAGCCGAGCTCAGCCACAGAGCCGCCCACTCGCCCCGCTCGCGACGAGCTCGCTCGCGCAAGCCACGGCGCTTAGCGAAAGCCGAGGCCACCTCGTCGGCCTGGTCGCGCAGCAGGCCGGAGGCGATCAGGTCGAGGCGCGACGGGGCGGGCGAAGTCGGAGCGGTGGGAGCGTCGGCCATCGTGTCGGCCAGGTCGAGCAGCAGGGGGCGCAGCAGGTTGGCGAGGATCAGCGGGGCCGGCTGTCCTTGCACCGACGGGAGCGGTTCACGGCGCAGGTCGAAGCGGCGGGCCTCGATCGAGACGGCGTTGCGGGCGGCGTTCTCGGCGATCGCGAGGACGCTGGCACGGTCGTTGTCGAGCGCCAGCACCGGGCCGAAGCCGAGCTTGGCGGCGGCGATCGCGAGCACCCCGGAGCCGGCGCCGAGGTCGAGCACGGCGCCGCGCGGGCCGCGTGCCGCGACTTCCAGGAGCAGCTCCAGGCACAGCCGCGTGGTGGCGTGGGCTCCGGTGCCGAAGGCTTGGGCGGGGTCGATCACGACCTCGCGCGCGCCGGCGCGCTCGGTGGGGGGCTCCCAGGGCGGTCGCACGTGTAGAGCCGGCACGGCACCGGCCGTGTCGCCCACAGCGTCGAGCCTGTCCGGAGCGATCGGTTCGGGCTCGATCAGGACCGGCCGGTGAAAGTCCTTCCAGCGCTCAGACCAGTCGTCGGGCACCTCACTGGTGGAAACCTCCACGAAGGCGCCCCCAGCGGCGGCGCGCAGGTCGGGCAGCTCGGGCAGCTCTCCGGGGGCGCCGTAGACGGCGTATTCGACGATGTCCTCTCCCCCGCTGCCCGCTTCGATCTCCTCGACCCCGTCGGGCGCCAACTCGAGCAGCTCAGCCAGGACCAGGTCGGCCTGGGCGCGCGTGACGCGCAGCGCCAGGCGGATCACGGAGCGCCCGGGCCGAGGCGATGGCGAGACGCCAAGCAGGTCACGCGGCCGGGTGGCGCAGGACGCGGCGCAGCTTGGACAGCATCGATTCCTCGGTGCGGAGGTTCTCCTCGGTGAGCGTCTCGCTCAGCTGGGCGAGCAGCTCGCGCTGATGGTCGCTGAGGCGCCTGGGGATGAGGACGTTGACGACGACGCGCAACTCGCCGCGGCGACCTCCGCGCAGCGAGGGCATGCCCTGGCCGCGCACGGTGAGCACTGCGCCGGGCTGGGTACCGGCAGGGACCTGGACGGGGGTGGTTCCTTCGAGCGTGGGCGCGTCTAGCGTGGCGCCGAGGGCGGCCGTCGGCGCGGGGACGTCGAGTACGGTGATGAGGTCGTCGCCTTCGCGCACGAAGCGCTCGTCGGGGGGGACGCGCACGAGCACGTACAGGTCGCCGGGGGGCGCGCCGCGATCGCCGGCGTGCCCACGGCCGCTGACCCTGATGCGCTGGCCGTCGGCGATGCCGGCGGGAACGACGACCTGCTCGGCGCGCTTGACCGTCTTTTGGCCGCGCCCGCGACACTCGGCGCAGGGCTGGGTCGCCAGTCGCCCGTCGCCGTGGCAGGCGTCGCAGACGCTGGTGCGCAACATCTGGCCGAAGGGGGTGCGCACGGCGCTCTGGACCTGACCGACGCCCCCGCAGCGAGCGCAACGCTCGATCGGGGTGCCGGGCTCGGCGCCGTTGCCGCGACAGTGCTCGCAGCGGTCGATCGCGTCGTAGGAGACCTCGAGCTTGGCGCCTTGGGAGGCTTCGAGCAGGGTCATCTCGACGGCCACGGCGATGTCGCCGCCGAGCCCGGAGCCGGACGAGCTGGAGGAGCCGAAGAAGGCGTTGAACAGGTCGCCGATCGAGCCGAAGCCGTCGAAGTTGGGGGCGTAGCCGCCGGAGCGCAGGCCATCGTGGCCGTAGCGGTCATAGGTGGCTCGGCGCTCGGGGTCGGAGAGGATCTCATACGCCTCGGCGGCCTCCTTGAACTTGTCCTCGGCGGAGGGGTCGTGGGCGTTGACGTCGGGGTGAAGTTCGCGGGCGAGCCGACGGAAGGCCTTCTTGACGTCCTGCTCGGCGGCGTCGCGGGGGACGCCGAGCACCTCGTAGGGGTCGCGTGGTGTGGTGGCGCTCATCAGCGCTCTGCGTATGCGTCTTCGACGAAGCGGGAGAGCTCGTGGGCGGCCTCGCGAACGGTGGCGATGGCGCTTTCGTAGTCCATGTGGACGGGCCCGATGACCGAGACGGCGCCGAGCTTGCGCCGCGTCAGGCCGTAGCCGGCGGCGACGAAGGCTAGCGAGCGCATGGCGGGAATCTCGTTCTCGCTGCCGATGCGCACGTACACGTCCGACTCGCCGAGCGCGGCCCGCAACACGTCGAGCAGCGCGGCGCGGCGCTCGAGCAGGCTCATGAGCTCGTTGATCTGGGCGATCTCGCCGATGCCGGGACTGGAGAGCAAGTGCGCGGCGCCGTCCACGTAGAGGGTGTCCTCGCTGTCGCAGGCCAGGCCGCCGAAAGCGGGGGCGAGCCGATCGACGAAGGCTCGCTCGCTTGGACCGAGGCCGGGGTCTTCGAGGCGCTTTGAGAGCATGCGCGCGCCCAGGCCGAAGCCGACGAGGCGCTCGCGCAGGTATTCGCCGGCCCAGCTGAGGAGGCCTTGATCGACGGGGGCGTCGAAGCTGGTCATCAGCTTGGAGACGCCGCCGGTGGAGGTGATGACGACGACAACAACCACCTGCGGTTGCAGCGCGAGGACCTCGACGTGGCGGATCGTGGCCGCGTTGAGTGAGGGCGCGGAGACGACGGCGAGCAGACTGGTGACCTGGGAGATGGCGAGGCTGGTCGTGCGCATCGCCTCCTCGACCTCGCGGCGGGTCAAGGACAAGGCCAGCGGACTGGTGGGCACCAGCTCGCGCCCGGCTCCGAGCATGCGGTCGACGACGTAGCGGTGGCCGGCCTCGGTCGGCACGCGGCCGGCCGAGGTGTGCGGGTGGGCGAGCAGGTCGTGCTCCTCCAGCAGGGCCAGCTCGTTGCGCACGGTGGAGGGGCCACAGTCGAGCTGGGGGTCGGCGGCGATCGTCTTGGACGCCACGGGCTGACCGCTGCGCTGGTAGTCCTCGACCACCTTGCACAGGATCAACTCCTGTCGGGGAGTGAGCATGTAAGCGATTGTAGGCGCCGCCCCGGGTGCCCGGAGCGGCGCTGGAGGCTCACGGCCTGTTCCGATAGGCCCGCACGGCCCCTACCGGAGATGCCCCTAGAGCTGTAGTTCGGCCTCGGCGTTGCGGATGATCTGATTGCCGGCCTGTTCGGCCACGGTGTCCACGATCACGCGGCCGTCCGATGCCTCGCGCACGGTGCCGGTGACGAGGACCTCCTGCTCGGGGACCCCCATGCCGCGGAACTGGACGGACAGGCGCTTGAGCGTGGCGGGACCGCCGGCGGCCTCCGTTTGCGCACGCGCTACCTGGGCCATCGACCACAGTCCGTGCAGGATGCGCCCGGGCAAGCCGACGGCGCGCGCGAACTCCTCGTCGATGTGGATCGGGTTGAAGTCGCCGGACGCGCCGGCGTAGCGGGCGGTGAGGTACTTGTCCGGGGTGACTCGCACCTCGGGGATCTGGGCGCCTACCGATAGATCTGCCATTGCGCTCACACTCCTCGGACGATGTTGGTCCAGGTTCCGCGGCAGACCTGCTCGCCGCGCTGGTTTACGGAGACGGACTCGAACACGTAGTAGCCGCGACCGTCGCGCTCTGAGATGTCCTTCACGGAGGCGGTGGTTGTGATCTCATCGCCGGCCACGACCAGCGGTCCCCACTCGAACTCCTGGCCTCCGTGAACCATCATCGCGAAGTTCATTTCTACCTCGGGGTCGAACAGGGAGGGCGCGACCGAGGGCGAGCTGTAGACGACGGCGAACATCGGCGGGGCGAGGACGTCGGCGTAGCCGGCCTCGCGCGCCGCCTGCTCGTCGAGGTGCAGGGGATTGGTCTCGCCGACCGCGCGCGCGTACTCCTTGATCTTCTCGCGACCCACCGCGTAGGTGGTGGGCTCGTAGGTCTTGCCGATCGCTTTGGTGTTGACTGGCACCGGGAGGGCTCCTTTGGGGCTGGACGGATGACGGGCTCGCTTGAGCCCTGGCGCTGCTTGGAAAGCCGCGGGCCAGTTTACGGCCCTTAAACGCAAAAAGGCGCCCTGGGGCGCCGACGGCGGGATGTCGCGCTGGACACCCCGCCGTCGAACGGGCGCAAACCGGCGGGAGACGCTTAGAAGACGAGGTCGTCTTCGATCCCCGAACCGACGCCGACGAGCTCGCGCTCGCCCTGCTCGGCGTCCTCGATCTGCTCGGCGTCGCCGTCCTGCTCGGAGGACCCGGAGGGCTCGCCGAAATCGCCGCGATTGTCGAGGAACTGGATGGAGTCCGCGACGATCTCGACCGCTTGGCGTTTGGCGCCCTCGGGGGTCTCCCACTCACGCCAGCTGAGACGACCGTCGATCGCGATGCGACGACCGCGGCCCGTGTAGCGGTGGACCGACTCGCCCAAGGCGCCGAAGACGCTGACATCGAAGAAGTTGGGCTTCTCGGTGTACTCGCCTTCGGGGCCCTTGCGCGTGCTGTTACAGGCGACGCGCAGGCCGCAGACGGCCAGGCCGGACGGGAGCGCTCGCAGCTCGGGGTCGCTGGTGAGCCGGCCAACGAGAACGACGCGATTGATGTTTGAGTAGGACATGGTGATCTCCTTTGGTGTTGGCTCGCCCCGCGACTAAAGCTAGGCGCGGTATGCGACGGTTTTTTGCGCGAGCGGGGCAAAACGGCGATAGGGCCTTATTTGGCGGGGAAAAATTCGTGCGCTGGAGAGTCGCTAAGCCGGCGAGACGACCGCGTCCAAGGGCACGACGACGATGCGCTCCCGGGCACGCGCCGCCTCGATCGCGCGCTCCAGGGCGCGCGAGACGCGCTCGGGCGCCAGGTAGAGCACGCCCGAGACGGTGGGACAGGCGGCCCAGGCTCGGCATATCGCGGCCAAGCGCCGGGGCGCCTTGATCGTGAGCTCCACCTCGACCGCGACGGGCAGCTCGCCGGGCTGGGCGGGCCAGAGGATGAGGTCGGGGTGGTGGGTGCGATCGCCGGCCAGTCGCGCACATGCGAGCGGGCGGGCGAGCTCGCGTTCGTCGCGGCGCAACTCGCGCTCGCCGACGAGTCGGTGGTCTGGGTAGGAGCGCTCCAGGCCGGCGGCCACCCGCGCGCAAACGCTCGCGTGATGGGCGATCGCGGGCGAGAGCGGGAACGGATCGATCCCGTAGACGCCACAGGCTCGCAGGCCCGCCTTGGTGGTCGTGTAGAGCGCGGGCGCGTCCAGGAGCAGGCGGCGCTTGGCGAGCAGGCCTCGCCGCACGAGCGCGCCGAGCCGGCCCCGGGCGGACGCCGGCGTGAGGCCGCAGCGAACGGCCAGGGCCTCGGCGGTGATCGCCCCGAGCGACGCGGTCCAATGGATCAGCTCGCTTTGCTCGGCTGTGAGTGAGAGGTTTGTTTGCGGCATGGTGATCTCCTTTTATTTTTTGAGGGATTGATGGGCGTGCCGATCGGGAGGCCGAGCCCTGGTTGGGATGGCGGCTCGGCCGCCCGATCGGAGGCCTGGACCCGCCGGCGGCGAGACTCAGGCCGGGGCGATGACTCGCGCCAAGTGGGAGCGCAGACGCGAGGGCACGGACTCATGGGCGCGAGGAGCGATCGATGAGAAGACCTGCATGATCTGCGGGGCGCCTCCGCCGGCGAGATCGAGTGCGGCCGCGCAGCCGGGCTCCAGGCAGCGGATCTCCTCGACGGAGAGTCGGGAGCGGCTGGAGCGGGTCCTGCTCCAACGTCCCGCGTCGGAGCGAGACGTCCGCCAGACACCGCTACTGCCGCTGAGGCGCGCGAGCAGCTCGGCTGACTCGGGGACGACCTGACGGTGGGCGAGCAGGCTGGAGAGGTTGCCGAGCACCTGCTCGAGCAGCTGGCGATGGGCGTCGAGGCGCAGGTCGGAGAGCTCCTGGGTGCCCAGGAGCAGGTTGATTCCGGCCGAGCGGGCGCGACCGAACAGGTGCCCTATCTGCTCGGCGGCGATCGAGGCGAACTCGTCGATCACGACAACCGTGGGGACGGGCTCGGCTTGGAGGGCGGCCATCGTGGCCTGGAGGTCCTGGACTATCGCCACCCCCAGCATCTGCGCCAGCAAGCGCCAGGCGTTGACCTCCAGTGAGAAGTAGACGACGGCCCGCTGCTGGATGGCCCCAAGCAGATCGAACGTGGGGGCGTGCGGGTTGGCGGGGTCAAGCCAGGGCCCGATGTCGGACTCGGCCATGATCGCCAGCCGATCGCGAACGCCGCCCAGATCGGTGCGCGCCTTGGCGGTGAGCGAGACCAGGTAGTCGCGTGTCGCGCGCGCCTGGGGCTCAGGCGCCGTTTGAGACAGGGCTTCGAGCGTGGGGATGTCGAGCGAGTTGACCAGCGCGCGCAAGCTGACCGGCCGCCCCGCGGCGCGGAGCGTGCGTACGGCGTGGCCGAGGTAGCGCTGGGCTTGACGCTGGTAGTGAGGCTCGGTGAACAGCTCGCCGGCCAGGGCCTTGTCGGCGACGCCTGAGGCGGCGCCGTGGGCGAAGGGGTTATAGACCGATGGTCCGCGCGGCGTCCACTCGAGGAAGCGCCGTCCGGCGCGGTCCGCGGCCAGCGCCAGCTGGTCGCGCATGCGGCTGTCGCCCTTGGGGTCGACGACGACTGCCGCGAGACCGGCTTCGACGGCGCGGGCGGCGATCCAGGTCTCGGTGACGGTCTTGCCCGAGCCTGTGGCGCCGACGATCAGCGTGTGCTTGCCGCCGGAGCGAACCCCGAACGGGATCGAGACTTGCGTGTAGTCATGAGTGCGGCCTACGACGACACGCTCGGCACACACCGCGGCGGGGGCGAGAGGCGTCATACGCTCCCGCAGAGAGCCGGCGAGGGTGCGGATCGCCGCGAGCGGGCCGCGACGGGCAGCCGCGATGTCGGCGAGGTCGCCGCCGGCCAGCAGGTCTTCGCGGTGCCAGCGGCGGCCGCGTAGCGCGGCGCAGACGGCGGCGGTGTCGAGCAGGAGCGCCCAGCCTGCCAGCTCGGATTGGGCCAGCAGCAGCGGCGCTAGCGAGGCGGTGGCCCAGGTCCAGCGCAGATGACGACTGCGCATGAGACGCGCGATCATCGCTCCGAGGAGCAGACCGAGGGCCATGTGGGCGGTGGTCGAGACCAGCCACGCGAGCAGGTCGGCCAGAGGCGCCAGGGGGTTGACGGGTGGTTCGGGTGTATGGGTAGGCGTGGACGACGGCATGAGCCGCTCCTTTCTTGCGCCGGGGAGACCGGCGGTTGGGTTAACGAGCAAGCGGCGAGCCGTAGGGCGCGCCGCTGGGGTGCAAAGCGGGCGGAGAGCCCGTGAAGATGGGTCGCGCGCGCTTGGGCGCGCGGGTTGGGCGGCTCAGATGAGCCGGTAGCCGACGCCCCAGACGTTGACGACGAGCCCGGGGGCTCCCGCGTCGCGGAGCTTGGCGCGCAGACGGACGGCGTGGCTGTCTACGGTGCGGGTGCTCGAGGGGTGCTGTTGGCGCCAGATCGCGCCGAGCAGCTCTTGCTTGGAGCAGACCGCGAGGGGGTCGCGCGCGAGGTGGACGAGCAGCTCGTATTCGATACGCGCCAGGGCGACCGGGCGGCCGGCCACCTGGACCAGGCGGGCGGATGTGTCCACGCGCACAGGGCCGACGCGCAGGGTGATGGGCTGGTGAGAGCAGGCGCGCCGGAGCAGCGCGCGCAAGCGGGCGCGCAGCTCGAGGTAGGGACGATCGTGGGCGCAGAGGAAGTCATCCGCGCCGGCCTCGAACGCGCGCAACAGGTCGAGTTGGGTGGCGCGAGGATGCAGGACGATCACGGGCACGTCGGGAGCCCAGACGGACTCGATCGACAAACCGGCGGGGTCACGGATCTCCTCGAGCAGGTCAAGCGCGGCGCGCGGGCCGTCGAGCGATCCGAGCAGGATCGCTTGGATCGGACCGGCCCGAGCGAGCGCTCGTGCGTGCCCGGCGCTGCGGGCTCCCAGGGCGGGATAGCCGTCGGCGCGCAGTTGCTCCAAGAGCTCGTTCGCACGGTCGGCTTGGGCCTCGACGCAGAGAACCGTGGCGCTTGGCGGTGAGGACGATTCGAGCGCGAGCTTGGCGTGGGCCGAGAATGAGCTCATTGCAGTTCGACCTCGCGTGGGCTGAGGCCCAGGCCGCGTCGCGCTATCGCTGCCAGCACGTCGCTGTGGATCCAGGGCGTGGGGCTCTTGGCGCCGCCTTCGGGCATGAGACCGACGCGCCTGGCCAGCCAGCTCGTCTCTCCGCTGTGGGTGCCGCGGGGATGGTGCTTGACGACCCCGCAGCGCAGCGCTATCTCGCCCATGCTGGCGCCGCGACGGACAGCCGCCAGCACCGCTTCGCGCAGGCCCCGGTTGAGCACGATCGGACTCGTGCAGAGCCGCTCGAATTCGTCGCGTAGGCGCGTGCAGAGCACGGCTTGATCGTCACGGTGGCGCAGAAGCGCCTGCTCGGTGAGGGCACGCACCGGTTCGTAGCTTTCGAGCGCGCCGACGACGTCGCGTAGCTTGACCTGCTCCCAGTTGAGCTCGGGGTCGCCCGAAGAAGCGGGCACGGTGCGAGTCGAACGCCGTCCGGCGGCGCGATCGTGGCGCTTGCTCCAGCGCAACTGGGGGGTTGCGCGTGGGTCGAGGACCGCAGCCAGGCGATATACCTCGCCGCGAGCTCGTATCTGGTCGAGAGGCGGCTCGGGCGCCGGCAGACGGGGCTCGGGCGCCGCGAAGGGTGTTGCTTCGAGGTCGCTCGGCAGGACGCGCCGACAGGCGTGCCCGGCGCCGTCTTCGATGTAGAGGCGGCAGACCAGCGCGGCGTTCTCGGGCGGCTCGTCGGCCGCGAGATGGGCCAGTAGGCGCCGATCGCCCAGCGTCGTGGCATCGCGATCGAGCACCAAGACGGAGCCGTGGCGAGCGGGTAGGGCGACCAGCTCCCGGGATCGACCGTGAACGTCGAGGTAGCGCGAGAGGGGTTGGAAGGCGACGTGCGAGGCGCGCCGCCGAGCAGTGGGTGCGGGACCCGGTCGCGGGCGGGAGCGCCGTCGCGTGCTGGCCTCGGGTCGAGGACGAGCGTGCGAGCGGTGCGTGGGGCTTGGGGCTGGGGACGCGGAGGTGGCTGATCGGGACATGGGACTGGCTCCTGGGGTCGAGGCACGCCTTGGGGGGCGCTGGACGATGAGCGGTTGGGAGCCGCGTTTTAGGGGCGCGAGGGATCGTGCGTCAAGCACTTGGTGAGGGCCGGCGAGGTGGTGCGCGACGGGTCCGAGCCCCTTAAGGGGTCTCGGAGGAGCCGACTGGCGGTCGCCTCAAACGCTCGAAGTTGGCCGAGATTCGCTACCTGCGACGAGCTGGTGCGACTCGTTGCCGTAGATGTCTCCGACTCTCGCGGAGACGAATCGTTGCTGAAAGCTGCGGTGACGCTGCGCTGGGAGAGAGAAGAAAGAGGGTCTGGAGCCTAGCCGCCGACTGGCTGATTGATGCGCCCGGCGGGGACACCTGGGCGTGGAGGCCCGGTCCTGCAGGCGACTGCGCGACGCGAAAGCCCGAAGTTCCGGAGAAATCCCTGAATGAGGAGCGCAGTCGGGCCGGCCGATCGACGCCGGGCGACTGCACGAGATCTCGGTCACGCGGGCGGGCGACTGCACCCCGCCGAGCCTGCCTGCAGCCCAAAGAGGGCATAGACACGAGCGTTGAGAGGCCAGGACACGGGGGACGAGAACATGACAAGAGCTAGACGCCAGAGTGAGCAGTTCGCATGAATCGCCCCAGGTAGTCACAATGTCGATTAGTGGACAAGACCGACCGACGCACAGCGGAGCCCGCAACACCACGCCAAGCACGGCCCCGCAAGGGGGGCAAGGGTGCACGCAAGGCGCCGGATCCCCGCGCACGGATGCTCGACGCGATGCTCGCGAGCGTGGGCGAGCAGGGCTATGCGACGACCGTGGTGGCAGACGTGATCGCCAAGGCGGTGGCGTCTCGCAAGACCTTCTACGAACACTTCGAGGACAAGCAGGCTTGCTTCTTCGCTGTGAGCGAGGAGATCGTGGAGGAGTGGGTCGAGCAGGTGGACGCCGCACGCGAGAGCAGCGCCGGTCCGGCGGAGGCGATCGATGCTTACGTGAACAGCTTGTTCGCGTTGACGCTCAAGAGCCCGCCGGCTTTGAGGATCGTCGCGGTGGAGTTGACGGCCGCGGGACCGGTGGGTATCGAGCGCCGGGAGCAGGCGCTCGCTCGGCTGGCGCAGCCGCTACGGGAAGCGCTGGGCGACGACTCGCCGGCCGGCGAGCTGGTCGCGCGCGTCATCTTGGGGGCGATCCTGCGGATCCTCTATGCGCGCGCGCGGCGAGGCGCACGGGTGCGTCGGCCGCGACGTGGCGAGCTCGCGGAGTTGGCCGAGGAGGTCGCGGCCTGGGCTGCTTGCTACCGGGCTCAGGCGGGGTCCGGACCTTGGTCGCTTGGGAGCTCGCCGCAGGCGGTCGAGGAGCCCCCGGTCGGGGGGCGCGCGCCGGGGAGCCTGTCGCTGAGCTCGCGAGCGATCGAGCGACGAGGACTTCCCCGCGGCGAAGGAAACGTGTCGCGCAGCTTCGTGGTGCACAACCAGCGAGAGCGGATTCTCGACGCGCTGGCCAACCTGGCGTCGGCCAAGGGCTATGGGACGTGCACGATCCCGGAGATCGTGCAGGAGGCGGCGGTGTCGGTTCAGGCCTTCTACGAGCACTTCTCGGGCAAGGAGGACGCGTTCCTGGTCGCCTATGAGTTGGGGCATCGCAAGGTGCTGGCAATCGTGGAGCGGGCTTATGAATCCGAGAATGAATGGACGGCGGCGGTTTGCGTCGGCATCGAAGCCCTGCTCGCATTCTTGGCGTCCGAGCCCGCATACGCCCACCTGGCCCTGATCGACGCGCTGACGGCGAGCGCCAAGTCGGCGTCCGTGGCGCACGACGGGATGAGGGCTTACATGAGCATGCTCGAGCCGGGTGTGGAGCTGAACCTGAACGGCGCCCGTCCGACCGGCGTGGCGGTGGAGGCGACGGTGGGGGCGCTGTTGGAGCTTTGCTTCGTGTACGTGGCGAGCGAGCGCACGCGCGAGCTGCCGGGCTTGGCGACGTTCGCCCAGCAGATCGCATTGCGGCCGTTCGTGGGCGCAGTCGCACCTTGAGGCCACGCTGGTCCGCGGGCAAGGGCGGGAGCTTGTCGGCCGAGACGCATGATTGTCGTCGAACGCGTGCGCTTGTCGTGGAGCGCCTGCGCTTGTTGTCGAACGCGTGCATTTGTGGTCGAGCGCGTTTGATTGTTGTCGAAGATGAGTGATTGTTGTGTTTGTTCCGTGGCTCTTTTGTAGGCAGCCGTGAATGATGGCCTTGTGGCAAGGACCGATCGTCAAGAGATCGTGGAGCAGCTTCGCTCGTTCGGGGCGAATCTGCGCACCGCGCGTAAAGATGCGGGGTTGACGCAGGTCGCGCTATCGCGGGCGACGCCGCTCGACCGTGCCGCGATCAGCCGGTTGGAGTGTGGCGAGCGAGCCCCGGACATGCCTACGCTGATGCGCTTGTGCGCGGCCCTGACGACAACGCCCACCAAGCTGTTGGAGGGGGTCGGCAAGGAGCAGGCGGTGCGACGGTTGCGCCGGCAGAGCGCAAAGCGCACGAGAACGGAGCAGTTCGGCGCGAACCTGAAGCGGGCCCGCGCGCGCGCGGGCATCTCCCAGGAGCGATTGGCGCTCGACGCGGAAGTGGATCGGGCGGCGATCAGTGTGTATGAGAACGGCGGCCGCGAACCGAACCTGCGCACCGTGCTGAAGCTGGCGTCCAAGCTCGACGTGGCGCCGGCCACGCTGCTTGCGGGCATCGAGTAAGAACGCGCCGGTCGCCCGGGGAAGCGTCCTATTCGTCGGCGGCAGCGTGCTCGCCAGTGAGAGCGTCGCTCGCCTGACGAAATGTGCCGCTCGCTTTAGCCGCGCGTGCTGCTCGCTGAGCCACAGTAGGGGGCTCCGCACAGCGTGCGCAGTGTCAGGTCATACCACGCACGCCGCACGGGCCCGGTGCCGCGGCGCCAGGCATGCGAGCGCCACGCCGCGACTCGTTCGGCCTCGCGGCGGGGGGTGACCACGATCCGAACCCTCTTCCCTTGTCCGCCCATTCGGTTCCCGGGAAGTCTCTGCTCCTCCACCTCGGTGCGATTCGACGAGACGCATGTTTTCTACCTACCCAACCCATGCGCCAACCCGAACCCATTCCGGATCTCGGATCTAAGGTGATAGTTGCACACGGGGAGAATCCTGTCAAGGCCCCTGCGAGGGACGCCCACACGAGGGCCGACTGGGTCGGCGACGGCGGCCGGGAGGCCTACTCCGGCTCGTGCGGTCGCGCCCCAGCCGACCCTCCGTGAGGGCTGGCCGGCCAGCGGGACGCTAGTCCGCAAGACGTCCCGGGCCGGTCCATGCCGCCTGCGCGCTGACGACTTCACCATGATCGGCAATGGCCAAAGCCTTGTCAAATTTCTTGGGAGAGTTCCGCTCTTTTGTTCCTGACTCATTGGACGGCCACCCTTTGGGCATGCGTCCGATGGTCACACGTACGGGTGGATCGGCTAGATCGCGTGGACCGGTGGATCGGGGGACCGCCTAAAGCTAGATGGCAAGCTGGCGGCTCTCGACGATGGCGTCTCGCGCGCGGGGATCTCCCCCGGCGGCCAGGACGCGCACGTCGGGTGGAAGGCTTGGAAGACCCCAAGCCGAGAGCGAGCCCTCGTGGATCTCGCGCTCGGCCGCATAGAGAATGTGGGCGCGGCCGGGGTACTCCCAAGCGGAGGGGTACTCGCCGGGGTAGGCACGCGAAGCGGTGACGATGCGATCGGCGCGACGCGCACACTCGCGTGCCCGGGCTTTGTCGCGACAGACGAACACCACGGTGGGCAACCGCTCGGCCGGCTGGGTGAAGCGCTTGAGCCGAACCGACCAGCCGGAGAGGAAGTGGTCGTAGCGCTCCAGCTTCGCGGCGGACGATCCTTCGGGCAGGCGGTCGTCGAACTCGACCAGAAGCTCGCGGCCGTCGCGAACGCGCAGGGTCGCGTCGGGGCGAATCGTCTGAAAGCCCGCGACCTCCGAGCGCTCGCCCGACTCGAGCGTGCGCAGGAAGTCGTGGGGAGTGCGCCCACCGGGCAGCGACAGTTCAGCCAGAGAGAGCGCGGCACGCTCGCCGTGGCGAGAGCGCGTGGGCGGCGCTATCGCCGACTCGTCGGGACCTCTGAGCTCCAGCGGGCGCTTTGCGAGAGCGCTTTGGAGCGCCAGGACCCAGGCCGTTACGTGGACATCGTGGCGCGCCTGGAAGAGCAGTCGCTCGTTGGCCTCGGCCTGCCGGGCCGCCGCGCGCTCGCCGCTGTCGTGCTCCTCACTCGAAGGACCGCGCGGAACGCTGTGTGCCTGAACGAGCCCCAGGCCGGCGGGTGTGATCGTGTAGCACATGGGCGCCCCCGCTCCATCGCGCCGGTGAAACTGGAAGCGCGCCACCAGGCCCGCGTCGGCCAGGCGCTTGAGTCGGCGCTGCGTGGTCGTCGCGGCACGCGAAGGATTGAAGCGACGATGGATCTGGGTGCTCAACACGTGCCTCATGGATGCGATCAAGGCGAGGATCTCGACATCCAGAGGCTCAGGATCGAGGGCGATCAGCGCATTGGCCGGTTTCGCCCAGCGAACGCTGTGCGCCGCGTCCAAGTCCACGAGCTCGCTGTAGCTGTCTGGCGGCTGGGCGTCTCGTCCCGCCGGTTCGTTGTTGCTGTCAGCCTGCCGGCCGCCCCGGCCCACCGGTTCGCTGTCGCTGTCAGCCATCTGGGCGCCAGCAACCGTTGGCGGCGCTTGCTCGACCAGTTTGGCGACGGACCCGACTTGCTCAGACGGTGCCGGCGGAGCGGACGACTGTCGAGCAGCGGTCTTGGGATGTGACTCCTCTCTGAGCCAGTGAGGCTGGGACAGGTCCTCCAGGAAGCGCCCGCCGCGCTCGGCCTGGCGGGCGGCGTGAAACGCGAGGCGCTGCTGGTCGAAGGGCAGCGGCACGGTTTGGGCGACGAACGGCGATTGGCGCCCCTCCGGCGTCACCCAACTGGCGAGCGCGCTATGGCGCGGCAGGTGCAAGCGCGCGTCGGGCCTGCCAAGGTCGGAGAGGTTGCGAATGCCGGGACGCACTGTGTCCGAGAACTCAGCCATCATCAGTCTGGCCGCGTTGCGCGCGTCATCGACTGAGGCGGTGGCGAAATAGACGCGGTGGGCGAACAGGGCGTCGAGTTGGGCGCGCACGTCGCGATCGATCCACTGCGAGTCCGTTTGCCAGCACGCAACCGTCTCCAAGCCGGCGGAGCGCTTGAGCGCCAAGGTTTCGGCAAATCCGCGGTTGACGACGAGCGGCGCCTCGTCGATCTTCAGAGCCACCGCGGTGCGCTCGGCGGCTGGGGTCCCGTCCTGGCGGCGCGCCATAGCCGCGTCGAGCATCCCGACAAGCAGTTGCATGAGCACGCTGGTGTTGCCGGCTCCCATGGCCCCAAGCGCGCCCTTGACGATCAGGACCTGCCCACCGGAGACGATCTCCTCGAAGTCCACCGTGAGCGAGTCGTTGAGCAGGACACGCTTGATCGAGGGCGAGTTGAGCAGGCGCGCGAGCTTGTTTACGGGCGCGTCGAGCTTGGCCGTCGTGGTACCGCGCGCGTCGGCCAATTGCGCAGCAAGCTCCCCGGCGAAAAACTCCGCGATCTCCTTGAATTCGGGCTTGGAGCGCAGACTCGCGGCGACGCGGGCGCGGTAGGCGTAGCCCTCCTCCCCCACCGAGAGCAGGCGCGCCGCGTCCCACAATGTGCTCGCGCGGTCGTAAGCGAGAACGGCAATGATCGCGTTGCGCAGATAGCGGTCTGAGCTTGCCTTGATGTCGCCGTCG
The DNA here is from genome assembly GCA_963753145.1 of uncultured Solirubrobacterales bacterium. Taxonomy (GTDB): domain Bacteria; phylum Actinomycetota; class Thermoleophilia; order Solirubrobacterales; family Solirubrobacteraceae; genus Palsa-744. The sequence continues at coordinate 357,265 of CAVWAX010000001.1, read as the reverse complement.
CTGAAGAGTTGCTTGAGCGAGGCCACGACGTAGTCGGCGATCGTGTCGGCGGGCGCGCGAACGTCGAGCGGGTTGAAGCCGCAGGTGGGATGGGCGAAGTCGAGCACGGTACATGTGCGCTCGCGCGGCACCAGGCTGACAGCCGCCTCGGCGGCGTCCCCCTTCGGGTCGAGGACGATCACCGCGCAGCGCTCGCGTCGCAGGTCCTCGGCCACGGTGGCCACGAGGTAGCTCGACTTGCCCTGCTCGACGGTGCCGGGCACCGCCGTGTTTTGGCGGCGCATCTGGGGGTGGATCGAGACCGGCCCCAGCGCGTCGCGCAAGCTGCCCGAGCCGTCATTTGGGCGCAAGATCGAGGGCGGCGCGGGCGCCACGGGCAGCGGATCGCGCGCCAGCGGGACGGTGGCAAAGTCGGGTGAGGGCAGGTGCCATAGGCTCGCGAGCTCGGTCGAGGCGAACACGCCCTTGCGTGGCGACGGCAGCGGATTGCCCTCCCCGCGGCGGACACGCTTGCTGTAAAGGCCGAGCCGGCCGTGGCGCAATCCTGTGCCACGCTCGACCAAGCGGTTCTCGGCCGTGCACGCGCGCAACTCCGAGGCGATCTGCTCGCATACGAGCCTGGTCGGCGCGACGATCCGGATATCGGCGAAGAACAGCGGGCGATGCTGGACGTCGAGACCTCCGATCAGCTCCTCGTTCTCGACCTTCGAGGGATCGAGCGACGGGAAGCGCAGCTTGCGCGCGCGCGAGAGATGGTTCTCGTGGCGCTTGTAGGAGCGCTTGGAATGACCCTCGAAGGAGGCCGGCGTTGGCGTCAGTGCCAATTGCACGAACGCGGGCGCGTGGCAGGCGGCGAGCGTCGTGATCAGCCTGTTGACGGTCGGAGCGCGGTCGTGCTCGAAGCGGTCGAGTTGCTTGGCGCGCTTGGTGAATGGGCTGTGCTTCTTCAGCCGCAATACGCAGGGCGGAACGCCCGGCGCGCAGAGGGCTCGAGTGAGGCGACAGTTGGGATAGGCGCCGCGCAGCGCGGCCTCGACGATGTCCTCGGTCCCGCTGGGACATGTAACCGCGAGCCAAGCCTCGCGATCGCAGTGGAGCTCGAGACCCAGCGAGGGCTGGCCGGCGAGGAGCCGCCGCCACCAACGGCGCAGGAGCCGCTTGTGGAGGGCCTCATACATGTTGACTATCGCCGTGGCCGTCGGGTCGTCCCCTCGATAGGGCACCACGCGCAGACGTGTATAGCGCCTGCGCCGCCGAGCGTGTAGACGCAGGACGACGATCGCCAGTGCGAGCAATGCCACCAGGGCGCCGAGCGCCTCGGCGAGCGTGAGGATCGCGGCGGGGATGTGGGGAGCAATCGCGCAGGGCGCCACTCCTTCTCATCCGACAGCCGGCCGCGGCCGGGACGGGCATCGGCGAGTGCTCAGCCGGCGACCCGGGCGGCGACGATCGCGACGTCGTCGCGCAGGCGACCGGCGCCGCTTGAGAGCGCCAGACGCTCCAGTTGTTGGACGACCGTGTGGGGAGCCGATTCGGCGTGTGCGACCAGCATCTGACAGAGATCCAGGGACGTCACGTCACGCCTGGGCGCTCCGGCGTCAAGCAGACCGTCCGTGTAGAGCACTAGCGTGGAGCCCGAGTCGAGCTGAAAGGGGAAGTCGCTCACGTTCGAGCCCGAGCGGACCCCGAGCATCGTTCCGGGCTTGAATCCGCACTCGCGGGCGCCGCCGGACTCCAGCAGGATCGGAGGTGGATGTCCCGCGCCCGCTATGACCGCGTTGATTGGGTTGGACGCGAGGTCGAGCCGGGCCAGGACGACCGTGGCGAAACGTTGGGCCAGGCCGTGCCCGAGCATGACCTCGTTGACCGCGCCAAGCACCTGGGCGGGGCTGGGCCGCACGAAAGCGAACGCGCGAATGCTGTGGCGAACCAGCGCTGTTACCGCGGCCGCCTCCGGGCCCTTACCGCACACGTCGCCTACCACCAACCAGCAGCCCAGCGGGGTGGTGAAGACGTCATAGAAGTCGCCCCCGACCTCGTTGCCCTCCCCGACCGGGTGATAGGCGGAGGCGAGCGCCAACCGTTCGAGCACCGGCAGCGTGTCGGGCAGCAGGCTGCGCTGCAGGGTTCGGGCAAGATTCGTGCGCGCGACGTACATGTTGGCGTTGTAAAGCGCGGTGGCGGCGCGGTCGGCGAAGTCACGCATGAGCGCGCCGTGGCCGGTGTCGTGCCGGCGAGCGGGGTAGGGGTAGAGGAAGCTGAGGGCGCCGAGCGCGCGACCACGGGCGATCAGCGGGATCGTGACGAGCGAGCGATAGCCGCTGCTCGCCAGGAAATCCTTTGCTTGGGGCGAGTCCAAGCCGAACGGGCGAGTGTCCTGCAGATCGGAGAGGACCGCTTCGCGCGAGCCGATCGCGCGGGCAATTGGATCCTCCACGTCCTGCGCTCCTTGGGCCCGAACGCCGGCAGGCGGACCGGCCGAGGCCAGGGCGTCGGCACGCAGGCGCTCGAGCGACTCGACCAGCTCGGGCCGCTCGGACACCGTGACGGTGTCGAGAATCGTGGCGTCTTCGCCGAGCAGATCCACAGTGCACATCGGGGCGAGGCGGGGGACGGCGACCTCGGCGATCGTGCACATCGTTTGGAGTGGGTCGAGCGACCGGTCGAAGGCTCCCCCGGCCGCGGCCAGGAGCTCCCTGGCCTCGTCGGCCCTACGACGCCTGCTCCACCCCTGCAACAGCACCGGCGACCCCGCTTCCAGAGCTTGTGGACAGCAGCCTAGCGGCGGCCGGCTACATCGGCCTGGTGGCTCGCTCCACGCGCTCGCCTCGTTCGGTCAGACACCATTCGTTGGGCGCGCCCTTCGATTGGGCGCGATCCACGTTTTCGATCAGGTCGAGACGCTCTAGGCGCGAGAGCAGCTTGGAGATCTGTCCTTGATCGGAGATGCCGGCGCCGTCGGCGACCTGGCGGTTGCTGGCTCCCGGATGTTCTCTGATCGCCGTGAGCACGCGCACGGTGCGATAGGTGAGTCGCATCTCCAGGCCCGCCATCGGGTCCTGGCCGACGCCGGCCTCGCTCTTGCCGCGCCGGCGCACGTCCGGCGCGGGACGCGACAGTTCTCGACTGGCGGCTCGTACTCCGAGGTAAGGGAGCACGATCATGCTCATCAGCGAGCCGTGTAGTCCGATGTAGGGCTTGGGGCTGCGTTCGAGTAGGCGCGTATGGATCACCGCGAAAACGGCGCCGATCACTCCTTCGGCTGTCACCGAGGGCGGCTCGCGCTTGACGGTGGCGGCGCCTCGGCCTTCGTCGATGACCAGGCGCAACCGCTCGAGAATGCGGGCCCGCTCTTCGAGCACGCGCGCTCCGCCCCCTAGGGCGTCGACGATGCAAAGGCGCGCGAGCTCGGGCTCCTCGTCGATGAACACCAATAGCGAGGCCAATCCGGCGCGGATCTTCTCGCGCCAGGCGGTCTCCTGGTCGTACGCTTCTACGACTCTCACTCGGATCTGCTCGAGCGTGCGTTCGAAAACTGCCAAGAAACAGTCCTCGCGATCGACGAAGAGGTCATAGAACGTCTTTCGCGAGACTTTCGCGCGGCCGATCACCTGCGCGACGGTGAGCCGTGCGTACCCGTTTTCCTCGATCGCGTCGACCGCCGCGCTGAGCATGCGCGCACGCTGTATCTCTGTGACGTGACCGCGCGGCACTGTGCCGTGCCCGGCTTGCAACGCTGGCGCCTTGGAGCGCGTCTGATTGATGGAGGCCATCTTTCCCTGTCTGATCGGTGCTGTTCTACGTTGACAAAGTTTCCTGCGACCGATTGGCACAGCGCCCCGGCCGCGCGCCCTGAACCAGGGACAGCCGTGCCCCTGGCGCGCGTCTTAAAGAGGTTCACGTGTTCGACCGCTCAAGTCGAGCCGTGTCTCCTACTCGCTCTCAGGCGACCACCGATCCTCCCCACGCGCTCACGCTGCCGATTGTCCACTCGGCTCGACACGCGAATCTGACGATTGGGACGTCCGCTCGCAACCCCATTGAGAGCGCAAACACAAAAACCGCATAAACACGGGCTTTTTGGCCTGGCGGAATGTCTCTGACCGGCGTGTCCACCGCCATCCATAGGCTTTGCCGACACCAAAATCCGGGGCCGGCGCGCGTCGTGCGGGACCGGGATGGACAAGCACGATGCCACCTCAGACAATCGCTCTGGCGCTTGCCGCCTCGATCTACCCCCCGGCGGTGGCCGCCGTGATCGCGCTGGGCCGCGGCTCGCAGGTACGCTCGCGCGTGGTGGCGTTCGTCGTGGCGGCCGTACTGGTGACATACACGAGCGGCGTGGCGATCTTGTTCGTACTAAAGGACGTCGGCGCTACGGGCTTGCATTACACGCCGAGCGCGGCGGTGGACATAGCGCTCGGCGCGGTCCTGCTCGCGGTCGCGCGACGCTTGCGCCGGCCACGAGCGCCACGGGCCGAGTCAGCCGGAGAATCGAAGCTCGAGCGTCGCTTGCAGAGCCGTCGGCTGGCGTTCGTGCTTGGCCTGACGTTGTACGCGCTGCCTTCGCCGATCTATGTGGGCGCGGTCAAGACGATCGCCGACGCCCAGCTCTCAACCGCCGGTCAGCTCGCGGTTTTGGCGATCGCGCTGGGAGTGATGCTTTGGATGATCGAGCTGCCGATGCTTTTGCTGCTCGTGGTGCCTGAGCGCGCGGCCGCGGAGCTGGAGAGGATCAACGCGTGGTTCATCCAGAACGGCCGCCGCTTGGCCGTCCTCGCCTGTGTGGGCGCGGGCATCTATTTGATCGCAAAGGGCCTCGTAGGGCTGAGCGGGTGAGCTACGGGTGAGCCACAGAGAGATGGGCGGTCGATAAGTGCTGGTCCGGGTGCGTGGAGCGTGCTGATGAGATCCTGTGTCGGGGTTATCTTCGAGCGATGGGACGAAGACTGGGACCAGCATCTCGCGACGCCGAGCCGGCAGGCGCGTCTCGGCGGACCTCGACAGAGGATGAATTCGCGCAGGTCGCGGCCGCCGCGGCCCGCGCAACGTTCGCGGTCTTCCACGATGATCCCGACTCCGAGCTGTACCGCGCCTCAGGCTTGACACCGGACGAAACGTGGAGAGCGATCACCGAGCAGGTCGCGATCATCGCCGCCGACGCAGCCGTAGAAGCGGTCCGCAGGTACAACGCGGTCCCGCAGGACGTCGCTAGGTGGCACCGGCTGATCTTCGAGCGCTGGTTTCCAGAGCAGGCCGGACGGGTTCGGCGTGGCGAGGAGCAGGGCCAGTACGCTCTCATCCGACGCGGCGCGCCCGGTGTGGCTCTGCCAGACCATGACGAGCAGCAGTGGGCTCTCGGTCAAGCCTTGCGCCCTGGTGGCCGACACCACAGCTACGACGCTCTTGCCGGTCTCTTCGAGCGAACCATCCGGGCGTCCTCGTCAGACGGCGGTACGGATAAGACGATGAACAAGAAGGCTATGAACAATGAGTTCAGCGACTACGACGGACCGACCGGGCTATACATCGCCACCGGCGAGTAGATGCTGCCCATCACCACGCCCGAGGCGCTCGCCGCCCTGGGCCACTCCGCCATGCTTCTATCGCTCGGCGCCTCCCCGCAGGCCGACGAGTACGAGTATCGGGTCAAACAGATCGCTCGCGCTGCCTGAGCTTCATACTCGTCACAGCAGTCGTTTCGAGCACGGCGCTCTCCGGTAGACGCGAGACACGGTGAGCGATGATCCAACTCGTTAACGACGCATTCGCATCCGAAGTCGAGCAGACCCCTTCCGGAGACGCACCTGCCAGCGGATCAGAGTCCCCGCCCGCGACCTGACGGATTCTTCGGGAAGGCGAGCCAGGGTCCTGATGGGTCTTCCGAGCAGAGACAACCTGTCCGGAATGTGCAGGTAGGACAGGTTTGATAGGATGAGGTCATGAAGACCCTTCATTTGGACCCTGATACTCGCGACCAAACCGCGCGGGTGACCGAGGAGATCGACAGGTTGCTCAGCGAGGGCAAGAGCATCACGGTGACCGTTGCCGAGGAGCAAGAGCTGCTCTCCCCTCAGCAGGCCGCTGAGCGTCTCGGATTCTCCCGTCAACACGTCGTGAGGCTCATCAACGCCGGCGAGATCAACGCACGCAAGCTGCCAAGCTCCAGCTACTGGCAAATCCCGGTGGGCTCGATGCTCGACTTCGAGCAACGCCGCGAACACGCACGAGAGCAATCTGACGCGTTCTCACGCGAGCTTGACCAGCTAGGCGCACCGCTTGAGTGACGATGCCCGGCCGCCTCGCGCCGTCCTTGACACCGACGTCATCTACTCGCGCGTGCTGCACGAGCTGATCGGACGAATCGCCTACCAAGAGCGACTGCTGACGCTGATCTGGAGCGAGGAGCTCCTAGACGAGGCAAAGCGAATCCTCGTGGAGCGCAAGCCAATGCCCGAGCAAGCAGCCGAGCGCTGGGTGGACTACATGCGCCAAGCGTTCCCCGACCAGCGCATCCAAATCGACCAAGTGCCCGCCGAGGTGGACCTCACCACGTTGACCACCGACCCCGGCGATCACCACATCTGTGCGCTCGCAATCGCCGGTCATGCGGACTTGCTGCTCACCTTCGATCAGGGGTACGTCAGCGAGCCGCTCGCAGAGCACGGCATCCGAGTCCTCGCGCCCGACGCGTTCCTCGAGGTGACGCTCCGGGAAGACCCGGACGCGATCATCGGTGCGCTTCAATCCCAGGCAGAAGTCTGGGGCGGCGGTCGATCTATCGATGAGTTGCTTGATGCGATCCAGCGCCCCGGCGGGACAGTCTTCGCCAACAACGCTCGGCGGCTCGTCGAAATCTGAGGTGCATCGCCCACGAGTTCCCGTAGGCGAGACGGCTCGTCTCGATTTCCACGCACAGTTCAAGTCACCTGACATAACGCCACAGCTCGAAGGTCTTTTACGTCGAATACACCGACTACCGCGAATTGCAGCCGACCGTTGCAGGATTCGGGCTGCAGCAAGACCCCATCAGGTGGAGACGACACTTGAAGAGTTCCTCGAGACGACCAAACAAAAGCGACCCACGACCGATAGCTGATCGTTCGGCGGCGGCGGCGTCGTCGTGAATATCGGCGTGTCTTGAGTGCAACTCCGCGAAAGCGCGCTTATCGCCACGAGGAGGAGAGCTCCTCGCGCCCGCTCTCGCCGCGGGAACGATCATCGGTGCCTGTACTTCGCTCGTGACCGCATCGGACGACGTGGAGGCGCCAGCATACACGGCCTGATCACGATCGATTTTTGCGCGCGTACAGCGCGCGTCTGGCGTTGCTACTGGCGAAGCGCGCGGATCTCGCGTAACCGCCGATCCTCTGGGCCGTGTCCGCGGCGGCAGCTACCGGGCCGGAACCCCTTGCGAGGGATGGGACCACACGACCGGATGGATACGACGCATCCTCGCGGACGTCTGGCACCTCGAGCTGATGAGGGTGGTTGAGTCGCCGGAAGCACCCCGCTTCAGGAATGGGACGGTGACGTGAGCCTTACCGGACCTTGGACACGAACGTCACGGTCGAGCTCGAAACCTGCCTGCCCGAGAGGCTCCCGGTCAGCTTGGCCTTCAGGTGGTGATTGGTCTTCAGCAGGCGAACGCCGGTCGCGTTCAGGAGAACCTTGACCGTGGTGTGCTGGCCACCTGGAACCGTCACACGCGTGGAGCCGATCACGACGGTCTTCTTCGTCCGTTTCGGCTGCTTGGTCTTCTTGGTCGCGGTGGCGAGCGCGACCCGGTGGCCGCTGATCGTCTCGAGGACCGACAGCGTCACCGTGGCGCTGCAGCTGGCCGTGCCTTCGCAGGCGATCGGGACGCTCACGGCCGTGCCGCTGACCGTCGCGTGCCCGGCCACGAGCGTCAACGTGTGCGTCGTCGCTGTGCCATTCGGAGTGGTCGGGGTGCTCGGGGTCGTCGTCGCGGTCGTGGTCGTCGTGCTCGGTTCCGACGGCGGCGGCGGGGCGGTCCCGCTCGTCGTGAACGACTGCACCGAGCTGCACACCGGTGTCGTCGCGATCGCGTTGGTCGCGCACGCCTCGTAGTCGTAGGTCGTGCCCGGGAGGAGCCCGGTCAGGGTCTGGGCGTGCTGGAGGATGGCGGTCGTCCCCGAGCCCGCGCCGAACTGGCCGACCGCAGGGAAGGTGGATCCGAGCGCGCTGCTCGTCCCGTACTCGTAGACGTAGTTGGTGTCGGCGCCGCCGCCGTCGATCGTCGCGTCGAGGGTTGCGCCCGTGGAGGTCACGTCGCTGGCTGCCGCGGTTGTCACCGTCGGGGCCAAGGGCGTGTCGCCGGAGGGGTAGACGTAGGCGTTGCCGGTATTTGACCCACGGGTGTAATCGTGGTCGTAGGCGCCGACGACCGCGGTCCCTCCATCGACGGCGACCCCCGCCGCGATGTAGCTGTTTTGAGAGAAGTCGGAGGGGAGGAGCGCTTCGTTGGCTCCGGCGGTCAGGGCTGAGAACAGGTAGAAGGGCGCGGGGGCGTAAGGGTAGCCGTAGTCGTCGGCAACGAGCGCGCTGCCGGCGAGCGCAATTGAGGAGCCGAACTGCTCGCCCTGTTCGCCTCCGCTGGACGGGGTGATCTGGGCGGCCTGGTTCTCGGTCGAGCCCGTTGCCGGCAACGGGAAGACGTAGACCGCGCCCTGTTGCGTGTGTCCACTCCCGTTCGCGTTCGTGTGCACAGGAGCGCCAACCACGACGGTCTCGCCGGAAATCGCGACGGCGCGGCCGAGGTGATCGTAGGTGGCGCCGTCCCCGGCCGCCAGCTCGCTCGTCTGGGTCATGTCCGTCCAGCCGGTGGCGGGCTCGGTAGAGACGTACGCCGCCCCCTGCTCCGTCAGGCCCTGTCCGTTGGCGACGGTGTGGTCCGGCGCGCCGGCGACGATGGTGTCGCCGGAGATGCCGACCGACATCCCCAACTCGTCGCCCGAGGCTCCGTCGGAGGCGGTGAGGATCGCCGTCTGGTCATGCGTGTCCTTCCAGCCGCTTGACGGCTCGACCCAGACGGCCGCCGCACCGGTGCCGCCGCCGGCACCTGGTTCCGTCGTCCCGAAGTAGGGGACGCCGGCGACGACCGTGTTGCCCGAGATCCCGACCGACTCGCCGACGTTGTCGCCCGCCTGTCCGGTGTTCAGGTTCAGCTCCGCCGTCTGGGTGTTCGACGCCCATTTTCCGGTGGCGGGCTCGACGAAGACGTACACGCTCCCCTCGGCCGGACTGGAACTGCGACCGATCGCCCCGCTGACGATCGTGTTGCCGGAGATCGCGACCGAGAAGCCGAGCTGGGCGGTGGCGTTCCCGTCTGACGCCGTCAGCACAGCGTCCGGGGTCGCGTCGCCCCAGGACGATCCGTGCTTTTCGAAGACGAACACCCCGCCGATCCCGTCACCGTCACCGGACGCGTCGTACTGCGGGTCGCCGACGGCGATCGTGTCGCCGGCGACGGCGACCGAGGACCCGAATGCGGCCGGGCCGACGCCCGACGGGGGCGAGAGCTCGGCTTCCTGCACGGTCGGGTTGACCCGCAGCGGGTAGCGTGCACGGGACGCGTCGATCGCGATCCGCAGGCGGTTACCCGCGACGCTGAGCGTGGCGGGCAGCGAGCGGCCGCGCGCGTCAGTGGCGAGCAGATCGTCGTAGCGCAGATCGTGGCCGAGCAGCACGGCGCCGTCGCGGGCACTGGAGAGCCGGGCGCCGGTGACTGCCTGGGAGAGGACCACCGTGCCCGAGCCGCCCGGGGCGCGGTCGATCGTGAAGCCCTGCTCGAGACCAAGCGGCCCGTTGGCGTACCACTCCTGCACACCCGATCCGTCGTAGGTGACGCGGTTGCGCCGCGCCACGGGCGCGAGGTGGACGGCGCCGAGCAGGGCCAGGCGCACGCTGGCGCCCCCACCACGGATCGTGGCGCCGCGAGCCGAGAACGACATCGACAGGCGCTGGGCCGGGTTGACGGCGCGCAGGTCGCGCACCCAATACGAGTGGTCGGCGGCACCGACGGCGGCCGCGATCGGATCACGAACGCCGGAGGCAAGCTGGGCGAGCGAGCGAGCCCCGCCGGACGATGCCGCGGGGGCGCCGGTTACCGCCGCCGGTGGACGCGAGGCGAGCCCGACCATCAGCATGACCAGAACCGCAACGACCGCCAGTGCGCTTGCCGCCCGCCGCCACTGCACCGCCATATCAACCGTCAGCCCCATCTGTCACCTCACAAATCGCTTATTTGCGGCGCGCATCCGACCCACTTGCTCCGACGGTCATGCCTGTCTGACCCGGCTGGGCGATCTGCGGTACCGGTCCTTCTCAGCCGCTCAGTGTCACCTTCTCGCTTGCCCCTTTGCTGGTCCCCTGGGTGATCGTGACGAGCGCCTCGAGGCTGTGATGCCTACGCAGCAGCGCCTTGCCGGCGCTGTCGATGTGCAGCTTCAGCGTCGCCGTCTCCCCGGCCTTCAACGAGACGGTTGCGCTCGCCACCACCACCTTCTTCGCGATCGTCCGCCTGTGCCTCTTCACGTGCACCGCGACCGTGACCTTCACGGTCGTCGCGCCGCAGGGGACGGAACCCACCGGACAGCCCAGCTTAACCGTCACACGGCCGGCCGACACCCGCGCCTTGCCGAGCTTGGCTTTCGCGACCGGTTTGGTTGGCGGCGGCGATGTCGTGTTGACTTTTGATCCGGTGTTCGGAGGTGCGCTCGCGCCGTAGATGACACCCACGTATGTGGATTCCGCGCTCTGGTGGGAGTAGTCGCCCCTGAAGCCGCCAGAGACGGTGGCGAAGCTGCCCTTGACCGGGCCTTCGAAAATCTTGAACTCCTCGCCGGAGGTCGGGATGAAGCCGCCCACGAGCGTGGGCGCCAGCGTGCCGCCCGCTTCCAGCGTCGCCCCCGAGTACAGCCCCACGCGGCCGAAGCTGCCGGCGCTCGCTATCTGCGCAGCGATCGTCGCGCCCGAGCCGTTGGTCAGCGTCGCCGCCACCAGTTCCAGCAATGCGCTCGGGGCGATTTCCAGGAGGCCGTTGTTGGTGAGCGCCCGGTTGTCGAACAGCGTCCCACTGCTCGCCGAGACGACGCCCCCCGGTTCGTTGGCCAGCGGCACGTCGATCACGTTCTTGGCGTCCGCGCCCTCCACGGTGCCGTAGATCGTGCCCTTGTTGACGATGCTGCCTTCTTCGATGTTCGTGTTGCTCTGATCCCCAGCGGGCAGATCGAGGTGCAAGGTGCCTTCGTTGACGAGTGTTCCGTTGCCGAGGTAGAGGGTCGTCTGTCCGGTCGCGTCGGCGAAGGTGAGCGTCTGGCCCTTGGGGACCGTCCCAAGCAGATAGGCGGCGCCGCTGCCGCCAAGGTTGAAGTTGCCGGGGCCGCTGCTGGCGCTGTCTTCGAGGCCGCCGCCAGCTTCGATGTTCACGGGGTTGCCGGTCACAGACCCTTTGCTGCCCTGGATCCATCTCGGTTTGCCTGGGTAGCCGTTGAGGATCAGGGTGCCGCTGTTGGCAATGAGCCCTTCGTTGGTGAAGTTCGCGCCGCGTTCCTGCAAGAGGGTCGCCCCAGCGGCGACCGAGATCGACCCAGTGTCGATCGCCGGTTCTTCGTTGTATAGCTTCAGCGTCCCCGAGCTGACCTGCAAGCTGCCGCTGCTTGTCAGTGCATGCGAATGGATTTCGTCGCCGTACTTGGAGTCTGCTGGTCGCCGTGATGAGCGCTCCTTCGACGAGGAACGGATATCCGGGCTGGTTGCTCGTGTCCGTTTCGAGCAGGACGCTGCCGCCACTGCTTCCGCCGGGGGTCTGGTTGGGGGCGTCCAGTTCAGTCGCTTCCAGTGCCAGTACACCGTGGGAGCCGACCGTCACACCGTCCCCGACCTGCAAGGTGGTGAAGGGGTACCAGTTGCCTTCGTAGCCGTGCGCCTCGCCCAGCACGTTCAGAGTCTGGGTGCCGCTCGCGGCGCCCAGCGTGAGCTTTTCGGCTGCGCCGCCGTCATCGCCCGCGTAGTGGGTGTCGGGATAGGGGATCAGCGTGACCGTGTAGGTGCCCGGAACTGTGACGCACACTTGGGTTTGAGCCGCTGGCACTGCGCCGGTTGACCAGTTGGAAGCGGTGCCCCATTCCCCGGATTTCGCCTCGGAGCTGTTGCCCCCGGGCCCGTACCAGGTGTCGCAAACGACCGCCTGGGCCGCCGCGGTCGACAGCAGGAGCGCGGCGAGCGAGAGGGTCAGCGAGAGGGCGAAGCGCCTTGCGGTCATGGTCAGAGATCCTTTCCGGTTTTTCCGGGTTTCCCGGAGCGAACTCCTGCCCGCGCCGCAGCCAAGCACCGTACTACTCTGTTCAATGCTCTCAAAACCTCCTCGCGAGATGCGTACGCGGCTATTACGTACGCAGGGGCATGGTGGCCGCCCTTGTCGCGGCCCACGCCACACGCGATGCCTCCGAGCGGCTGTTGACACGCAGGGCCCGGTAGCAGTGCTCCAGATGCTTCTGCGCGGTGCGCACGCCGATGCCCAGCGCACTCGCCGTATGCTCGCTGGAGTAGCCCATCGCGATCAGCCGGAGCACTTCCGCCTGGCGCTCGGTCAGCCCCAGCCCCCGCAACGCGGCGATACTCACGCTTGCACCCGAGGCCCGCATCAGATCTGTGTGCGCAAGCGCGTTGCGGTATGCCTGGATCAAGTAGGGGCGAGCCATGTTGAGCAGGTCACGCTCGATCGCGGTGAAGTCGCGCTTGCATCGACTGAGCGCCACGCCAAGGATCCGCTCGGCTCCCGAGGGCAGCGTGAACGCGACCTGGTACTCCACCTCGAGCGGCTCATACACCTCGCGGTAGATGTCAAGACGATGCAGTTCGCGGCGGGTGATCAGATCCGAGAAGCGAATGGCGCGGCCATCGCGGGTGCGCAGGAAGTAGGCCGCGATCGGATTCTGTTGGGCATAGCGCGCGAACGCGCGGTGTTGTGCCGGCGTGGCCGGCGGGTCCGTCAGCGCGATCGTGCGTGGAAGATCGGCCGGGAGTTCGTGGATCGCACAGAACTCCGACGGGACCGCCTCGCGCAGGCCGCGCAACAGGCCGTAGCTGAGCTCCTCGAGCTCAAGCAGCCCGATCACCTCGCCCAGCAGAGACAGCACACGCTTCTCCATACCAGCGGACATCATCGAAAGCTAACGCATGACCATCCCGCGACGCCAACCACAGGTAGCGGAGGCGATCGGCTCCATCACCCACCGACGATCGGCGCGACCAACCCGCACGACGGTTCGCGCGCCTGCGCCGGATCGAGGGCTTTGTGCACGTCGCGCAGCGCGATGGGTTCCGAGATTGGCGTGGCCGAGTTGGCGTCGGCGGTGGACGCTGTCGAGCGGTTGCGTGGCGACGCGCCGTTCATCGGACAGACCCGATAGCCCGGTCCTATGCAGCGACGATGAGCTGTAGTGCACGCGTCTTCGCTGGCGCGTCCTCAAGCACGCGGCCGAAGCGCTCGGTGCCCTCGCGGATCGGACGTATCCAATCGCCGTACTCGACTATCGCGTTCACAGCAGCCCACTTCGAGCCCGGCGCGTGGCCCTGCGTCTCGCCGCCTAGGAACAACTCGGCGATGCGATCCCTGGTCGCTTGGCGGGAGCGTCGGGTGTGGCTGCCAGCCGTATCGCTGGCGCCGTTGGGGTAGAGATCGTCGAGTGCTTTGCGCAGTTGACGCTCGGTGCAGCGCTCTGAAGCCAGCCGATCGCCGTAGCGCCTGAACTGCGTGTAGTAGTCGGTCGAGAGATCGAGAACCCTGCGGGCCTCGTTGACACGCTGCGTGACAGCCTCGGTGTGGCGAATCGAGAACTTCTGTTGCGCCTGGCTGAGCCCCAATTGAGCGTGTTCTGGCAGACGACCCGGACCGGCGTCGTTGCCGCGACGACAGCCGTAGAGCCGTCGTGGCTGTTCATCAGCAGGACGTAGGGGCGCACGGCATCTCCGCCCACCTCGACGTGCTCGGGGAGCGTTGCGAGCACCCACACGCGCCGGCCGCCGTGCAGGCTCCCGGCCGTCTCGAAGTTGATCGCGCTCCCCAAGAGCTGGTCAACGAACGCGAACGCTTCGTGGTTCTGCACGATGCGGTAGCGCTCACCGACAACCCCCAGCTCGTCTTCGGTGTCCTGACGGACGGTCGCGTAATAGCCGTTGACCTTCTTGTAGCGCAGCACATCGAGCTGCCAGTCCGGACCACGGTCGATCACGAAAGGTTTCTTGACGACGCTCCAACCGAGCCCTGCCGCCTCGATCGCTTCCGCGACACTCGCCGGCGGTCGATCAAGCACCGCCCCAAGCCCGTGCCACGGGGTAGCGCGGACAGAGAACATCGAATCTGAGGCTGTAAGTCCAGCGGACATAGCCGCCCTCCTTTGGATGGGTGGCCCCACTCGGTGCGGAGCCGGTCGCAGCCCCGGCCGCATCCCCAAGGGGATGCGAACATGGCCGGGCAAGCCGGCCCCCGCACGCGTGCAGCCACATCACTCAGGCCATGAAACACGCTCATGCCCAACATCTACCGCGGGCGCTCAGCGCCATTGTCGCCACCAAAGCAACTAAGTTTTGGACCGCACTTGGACCGCACGTCGGGTCGTCCTGACCCCGACAGACCCAAAAATAGGCGTCATTTCCAGGCTATTCGTGAGGGTGAGCGACGGGATTCGAACCCGCGACCGCCGAGACCACAACCCGGAGCTCTACCAACTGAGCTACGCCCACCAAGCGGTAGGGGAAGTGTAGCGGCGTGTCAGCGAGCTACGAAGTCTTCGGCCGCGGCCAGGCACTCGCTGGGCGTGCGATCGGGATGCGCCTCCATGGCCAGCTGCCAGGCGCGCAGGAGCGGACCGGGGCGCTCGCCCAGGAGGAGCAGTAGTCGGCGCGCGAGCTCAGCCTCGGCCGGGGCTTGGTCTCGGGTCTGCGAGTCGGGGACGGCGCGAGGGGTCGGCGCGCCTCCTGGTCCCTCCACCACGCCGCCGGCGCCGGGTCCGCCGCCGGAGAGCGCGAGGCGTGCCCGGGCGTCGGCGAGCACGGTCGCGGTCACGTCGGTTCCCTGGCGCACCGCGTTGCGCCAGCCGCGCCCCATGGACAGCTGCTGCACCGGCAGCTCGGGACCCTCGATCACGGTCAGACTCGCCTCGTGGGGGTTCCAGCGCCGTTCGCCCACCTCGACCCAGGCGCCTCGCGCCCAACCGTCGAGGACGGTCTCTTGGAGCGCCTCGGCAGTGAGGTTGAAGTGGCAGAAGTTGTGCGGGAACTGGCGCAACTCGATGTGGTACACGCGCTAAGGCTCGCAAATCGCGCGTGCTCGCGCGTCATCGCGGTTTCGCGGCTCAACTGGGCGCGCGCCGGGACCGATGAGAACGCATGCGAGCAGGCAAGACCCTCATCGGACACAGAGCGGCGCTACGCGTCAAGTCCACGCTGGCTTGGGCACTGTTGGGGCTGCCCAGGACACCTGCGGGCACGGCGCGCGCGAGCGCGGGCGCAAGCGTGGTGCGCGGCTGGGGCGCATGGTGGGCTCGTCATCCGAGGTCGCTCAAGGCGCTCGCACTGGTCACGATCTGCTGGTCGGTGGCCTATCTGGCTTGGCGCGCGGGCTGGAGCTGGAGGGATTCCAACCCGGCCCTTTGGGTCGGGCTGCTGGTGGCGGAGCTGTATGGGCTTTGGAATCTCGCGACACTGGCCTGGTTGACGTGGGAGGTCAAGCCGGGGCCGCGTCCGCCCGCACGAGACGGGAGGGCGGTGGACGTGTATGTGTGCACCTATGACGAGCCCGCCTCGGTGCTCGAGGCGACGCTGTCGGGCTGTGAGTCGATCCGCTACCCGCACACGACCTGGCTGCTCGACGACGGGGCTCGTCCGGAGGTCGCCGCGCTCGCCGAGCGGTGGGGAGCGATGTACATGACGCGCCCGACCAAAGAGCACGCCAAGGCCGGCAACATCAACCATGCGTTGCCCTTGACGGGCGGGGAGCTCGTGTTGGTGCTCGACGCCGATCACGTGCCCATGCCGGACGCGCTGGACACGCTGGTCGGCTATTTCGAGGACCCTGACGTCGCGCTCGTGCAGACCCCGCACGACTTCTCCAACCACGATTCGATCCAGCACTACGACACAGGCCGCCACGAGCAGTCGGTGTTCTTCTCGGCTATTTGCGTCGGCAAGGACCGCCACAACGGCTCCTTTTGGTGCGGTTCGGGAGCCTTGATCAGGCGCTCGGCGCTGCTGTCGGTCGGCGGCGTCGCGACGGAGACGATCGCCGAGGACTTCCACACCACGATCAAGCTGCACCGGCGCGGCTGGAAGACCCACTACGACGCGCGCATCATCGCCCAGGGCAAGGCTCCGCACGATCTGGCCGCCTACCTGCTCCAGCGCGACCGCTGGGCCAGGGGCAACCTGGCGGTGTTCACGACCCCGGAGAGCCCGCTGCGCGCACGCGAGCTGAGCGCGCGCCAGCGGTTGAGCTATCTCGCGAGCCTCGCCTCCTACCTGGCGGGCCCGATGCGCCTGCTGATGCTCTCGATCTTGGCGGTGGTGCTGTGGAGCGGCGCGCTGCCGTTGCTGATCTCGCCGATGGCGCTTGCGACGCTGTGGGCGCCGGCGACCGTTCTGATGGTGCTGGCCGGCTCGGCGCTGTGCAGGGGCCAGCAGGGCAGCGGGGAGGCGACCCACTACGAACTCTGCACGGCCGAGATCTTCGCTCGCGCACTGCGCTGTGTCGTGCGCCCGGGACGCACCACGTTCAAGGTGACCCCGAAGGAGGGAATCGATCGTGGCGGGTGGGAAGCCGTGCGCCAGTTCCGTGTTCTGTTGGTGCTCTCGATTCTTCTCGGCGTGGGGGTCGTGTTGCGGTTGGCCGGTGACTTTGGTGTTGGCCTGCTGCCGGGCATGAGGGGATTCGCCGCTTGGTTCGTGCCGCTGCTCGCTTTGGTCGAATTGCGCCGGGTGGCGCGCACATTGGCGTTTGTGGGCAGGCGCCGTCAGTTACGAGGCGAGTACCGGACCGAGCTCACCGCGGGCGCGGCGATCGTGCTCGATCGCGCTGAGGAGACCGAACCGCTGCTCCTGGGCCGCATGTGCGACATCACGACCAGTGGCGTCGGTTTCGCGCTGTCGCGTCCGCTCTCGCCAGGCGCGCGCGCGAGCGTGGGCGTTCAACTGCCGAGTCCCACCGGCGACGCGAGCCCCGTGCGGCTGGCGATAGAGGTGCGCTCGTGCAGACCCTCCGAGGGGCAGTGGCGGATCGGCGCGGAGATCGTGGCTTGCTCTGAGGAGGACCGGCGCAAGGTGATCGCGTATTGCAACGTGGTGTGGCCCTACCTGCGGTTGCGTGGCGAAGGTGGAGCGATGGGCGCGTTCGAGCCGCTTGCCGGAGACGATGCCCTCCGCGCGCCCGAGCCAATAGCCGCGCTCACGTCCACGGGCTGAACCGCAAACGAGAATCCCGCTGGCCCGCCGGACGCTCCGGCAGGCCGCGGGATCCGCGTGGATCAGGCGTTTGAGAGGGCGCTCTGCTTGAGGCGCTCGAACTCCTCCTGGGTGATCGAGCCGCTGTCGAGCAGGGCCTTGGCCTTGTTGATCTGCTCCGCCGGGTCGGACTTGGGAGCCACCGACTGGACGTAGTCTTCGAAGCTGGCTTGCGCCTGCTTCTGGCGCTGCTGTGAGCGCTCGGCCATGCCCCGCTGCTCGGCGATCAGGTAGATGAAGACACCGAGGTAGGGCAGGATGATGATGAAGATGATCCACAGGACCTTGGCGAAGCCCGACGTGTCGTGACGACGGAAGATGTCGCCCAGCACCACAAACAGGATCCAGATCCATACGACGAACGCGAAGAACACCAACATCGTCCAGAACACTTCGAGAAACGGATAGCTTGCGGCAAGAACCATCGGGACCGTCCTTATCGGTCGGGGAATAGACCTCCCGGCCACCTCGCCGGGAGGGCAAAGCGCCTGCTGTGGAGTGAGAAACTAGCGCACAGCCTGACGGATCCGAGGCTCGGCGCCATCGCGTGAGGGCCACAGCGCCCCTCCGTAGTTTTCACGGGGCGACCGAGAGGCGGGAGACCGAGGAATCGAACCTCGAGCAAGGGTTTTGGAGACCCCCATGTTACCGTTACACCAGTCTCCCAAAGGGCCTGTTTTGCAGGCCATTTGGCTGTTTGCGAGGCGCCTGGACGGCGCACCGCAGACCCAATCTTAGGCGACCGGGATCGGTGTGCGGCGCGAGCGGGCGCCGACTGGCTACTCTTGGAGGGGGATGTTGGGGAGGTTGGCTACAGCTTTGGTGGTCCTGGCGCTCGGGTTCGTGCCCGCTGCGGCAGGCTTTGCGCCCGCGAGCGCGGCGGCGAGCTCGGGCGACGTGGCGGCGACCCACGCCTACCTGGAGGCCAATTACGCGGTGTTGCGCTCGGTCGTACACGGCTGGCCGGCCGACGAAGCGAAGGTCAAAGCGCTCGAGCGGAAGATCGGCTTCGAATGCCCGTCGGCCGGCGCCGGATCGCCCCAGAGCGAAGAAGCCCAGAAGCTCAGCACCGAGGTCGTCGGCGCCCTGTGGGCCACGGTGTACGAGGCCAACGCCGGCGCGATCCGGCGGTTCGTCAAAGCGGTCGGGTCGCTGCGCTGGAGCAACCCAGCGATCACGCGCGGGGTGCGCCACTACACGCAGGGCCTGCGCGAAATGAGCGCGCTCGAAGTGCCCCACCTCTGCGAAGACGTGCGCGCGTGGGGTGCCACCGGGTTCAAGGCGGCGCCGGCGCGCACCGATCGGTTCGACCGTCACGTCAACGCGATCGAAGTCAAGGAACCCTCCCAGCGATTGCTCGTCGCCTACGAGCAGGGCTCAGACCGCAGCCTGGCCAAGCGCATCGCGCACCTCTCGATGCGCTACGGCGAACTGGAATTCACGCGCGGACAGAGCGACTGGAATGCCTTGCTCGAAGCGCTTGCCTTGAACCAGTAGGCCCCTACGGGTTGGGCGCGAGCGTCTCGCGCTGCACGTACCACGACGCCTCGATCGGGTTGAGGAAGTGCGGCGGCTCCTCGACCTGAAGGCGATCGTCGTAGTTCGCGTTGTATCCATAGCCGTGGATCAGCGATTTACCAGAGAACTCGCCGGTGAAGCCGTTCGTGTAGAGGCCCGCCACGGCGCCATACACGTACAGATTGCCGAGTTCGGCCCCGCCGCAAATGTAGTTGTTGACGATAACGGCGTGTTTGACCGCCAGCATCGCGGCGATGATCTTGGGTTCGGTGAGGTCCTTGGATTTGTCGTTGGGCGCGTCACACGTGGCGGCATTGTTGGTGTATTCGCAGAATTTCGACGCCGAGTTGTATTTATCGCTACCGTTGCATTTACCGCTTTTTGGTAGATACGTTTCTTCCACCGGGTGATATATGCGCACGAAATTGTTCGCGATCAACCCCAGCAGCGCGTTGCTGTTCGGCACTTCGCCCGTCTCAGGAGTCGTGATGTTGCCGTTGATGACCACATCGTTTTCGGCCGCGATCGTAAGCGATTCGGTGTATTCGCCATGGACGTACACGTTGGCGCACTTGATGTCCGATTCGCGACCCAAGGTATTGCCGACGTAAGCCGGCCGCGGGCCGTAGGGCGAGTAGGCTTCAGGACAGGATTCCTGCTTGACGTAGATCACGCCGTTGGGTGGGTAGGCGACACCGTTTGACGTTTTGGCAACCCACGTTTTGGTTGCTTCGTTGTAGGTCCACGTCGTGATCGTCATCGCCCCGTCTTCGAGCACTATTTCCGTCTTGCCCGTGAACTCGTACGCCGGTTCGACGATGTGCTTGAGTTCTTCGTCGCTTGGGGGCGGCTCGATCGAGACGACTTCCTTGGGTGGCACGTGCTTGCCCTTGAAGGTCGGCTTGACTTCCGAGCACACGCCCTCGCCCGAGTAGCCTTCATCTTCGGGTTTGCCGTAGGCGTGCCCGAATTCGATGCGATCGTTTTCGGTGCGCCCAAACGTCGGCGTCCCGCACACGCCGACGTGGTCCTCGGTGTGCATCGGCCCCTTGACCGCTTCGCCGGTGATGAAGAAGTTGTTGATGCAGCGTCGCGGGCTGCCCCCATCGGCGGGACGTTCTCCGTAGAACTTGGAGCATTCGGTGTAGTAGGTAGACGCAAGTTTTTCTTTGAGCGGTTCCCCGTAGATCGCGGGGTCGCCCGTTTCGTACTTCGAATACCAAACGAAGCTCACGAAGTTTGCGTTGCGGAAGTTCGCGACGATCGTGCGCTTGGCGTTGCCCGAGTAGCCGGTTCAACTCGATCCTGAACGTCCCGACGGCCCCCGGAGACTTCTCTTCGAGCATCGTCGCGACCAGATTGTTGGGATCGCACTTGCGGTCGCTTTCCGGAGCGCTTTCGGCCGGCAGCAGCTGGATCGCGTATTCCTCTTCCAGCGATTTGCCTTCTTCGTCAGTGATCGTGGTGCGGTGGGTCGTTTCCCCCACCTGGTTCAAAGCTGTGTTGGCCACCGGAGGATTGGTGCAGTACGTCAGATAGTTGCCGTCCTCGGTCAGATGGTTCTCGTAGTTCTCTATGCCCGCCAACGCCGCGTAATATGCCTTCTTCTCGTGCGTGTCGGCGCTGCTCAGGTGGATCTCGCCGTTGGCCGCGGTGAAGGTGGCCACGAGCAGCAGCGAGGTCACGAACATCACGCCGATCGCCACAATCATCGTGATGCCCTCCTGGCCACAGAGCGTCGCGGGCACGCGGCGCAGTCGGCGCAAGGAGTGATTGATCAGAGTTCGGCGCATGGGGAATTGCCTCCTTCTTCAGAGGACGGGGACAGACGCAGGATCGCCGAGTCTTCGAGCGCGACCGGACGGCCGTTGCCCAGCGAGGTGTTTTCTTTGTTTTCTTTGCCTTCCGGCACCGCGGTCAGGGTCACAGTCACCTTGGCGATCTGGGCCGCTTCCTGCGCCTGTTCGGTGCTCGACGCTTCGCTGTTGAGCACGTATTCGTTGGGATCGAGTTCGCCGAGCGTCGGTTTGGAGTCGGTTGACTTGTAGTAGCGGTAGTAGCGGAACACCTTGATCGGCGTTTTGGTTTTTTCTTCTTCGCTCTGCTTGACGCCGGTGAGTAGCGTGCGCGTCGTCGGCGTCGCGCTTTCGGTGAATTTATAATTGGGCGGCGTACCTTCGCTGGGCCAGGACCTTTCGGTGAGCTTTCCTTCGGTTTTGCCGGAGGCCGGCGTGTAGATGACTTCGTGCAGCCTGATCGTGGGCAGAGAGGCGGTCGGTTCGCCGTGGGCGTTGACGCCGCTGGTTTCGCTGATGAACCTGAGCACCTTTTCGTTGCTGCCCGAGCGGATCGGTTCGGCTTTGGCGGCCACGCACGAGGAGTGCAGCGCCAGCATCAGCTTCTCCAGCGCGACGCGCCCGGTCTGGTTGACGTGCACGCGTTCGCTGATGCGGACCACGTCCGAAGTCGTGAAGTTGAGCAGCGAGAACGCGATCCCGGTCACAATTATCCCCAGGGCCATGGCAACGATCAGCTCGATCAGGGTCATGCCCTCCTCGCGCCGCAGCGCCCGCCACGATTGGCGCAATCGGCTCATGGGCAACCAGCGCTGCTTTCCGGGGCTTCGCTCATGTAGACGGTCTGCACCGGGGTGCCGCTCGCGATGTCGTTCGCGATGCCCGCCTGGCTGTAACGCCTTGTTTTGCCGCCCACGGTCGCGCTGACGCACAGGGTGTACGTGCCGAACGGCATCGCCGGGTGGGTGAGGGCCCCTTCGGTGTTGGTTTCGAGTTTGCGCACCGTGTTGCAGCCGGTGTCGTCGAGCGTGACGAGCGCTTTCTGAATCGGGGTTTCAGCGGCTTTGCTTTCGAGCGTCTTGACGTTGATCGACGCCAACGCCACCGTTGCTTCGCCGAGTTTGCCGGCCGGCACGAGAACTTCAGGATTGGAACTCTGACCGTTCCTGGTGGGAAGATCGGCTTCGCACGTGCCGGCGTACACCGTGTAGTTGGTGGTCGCCGGAAACACCGTCGCCGGCGTTTCGATCGTTTCTTTGTACGTGCCGAGGGTCGGAGTTTCCGGGAACGCCTTGTACGAGGACATACCGGTGCTGTAGATCACAAACGAGTCGCCCGTCTGGGTCGTGGCAGGTTCGGCCGCATTGGCGAACTTGACCGCCAGTTTGCCGGCGAGCCCGAGGTCATAGCCCTCCTTCAGCGTCGTCTCGGCAGGCAGGTAGACGCTCTGCGTGTCGCTCGAGTCCGCGTCGGTGTTTGCGTATCCGTTCGGGTCGACGTAGCCCGTCTTGCTCACGTTGATCGTGTATTCACCGGGAGACAGCGCCAGGATCGCGCAACCGTCGGCGGAGGTTTCGAGTTCGTATTTGCTGATCGCCGGCGCCGGACCGATCGCGTTGACCGTGGCGCCCGCCAGAGGGTTGCCCGCGTCTTCGACCCGCACGATCAACGCCGAGTCGGCAGGCGGGCTGATCACGCCCGTCTCGACGACCCCTCCCGCGGGACCCTCCGAGGACCATGTCACCGTGGAGATCGTCTTCAGGTAGTCGGCTTTGGCGGATTTCGAGGTGCAGCTCGCCGTGCTCGTCGCGTCAGCGATGTATTTGGAGGTCGTGTGGATCGTGTACGTCGTCGTGCCCAGCTTCACTTCTTTGGTGCGATCGACTTCGTCCAATCGCCTGATCGGTTCGCTGCGCAGCTGCTCCTCGTCCTCCTGCGCCAGCACGTCCGCCTGCGAGCGGGCGCGACTGTTGGACGTGGCGCGGTTGGTCGCGTTCAGGCCGAACAGCACGGCGACCACGACCATCGAGATCAGCGCCACGCTGATGACCACCTCGATCAGGGTGTCGCCTTGCTCCGATGAGGCTTCCAAGACATAGACCCGCCCGCCGGCTCGTCGAGCCGCTTTGATCGAGCGTGAAGAGATTGTGCGAATCATCACAAGTACTGAATGGGGTGTCCTCGCTAGGGGGTGTCGGCAGGGCCCCGGCCTTGCTTGAGCCATGACACGCATACGCAGGCCACAAGACGGCCGCCGCCTCTCGCGCCCACCCCCGCGAGCAGGGGCGCAACACACGACCGACCCGTGGTGTAATTTCAACATGTGGCGAAAAGGCAACCGACCAAGCGCTCACACCGGCCGACCGGCAAACCCGAGCGCGACCCTGCCCACGACCGCGACCCCCTGGCGGCCGTGATCCTGCACGTCCTCGTCGCCGAAGCCCGCGACGGCTTCAGCGTCGCCCAGCTCGCCAAGGCCTGCGAGCGCGACCCCGGCGATGCGGCGGACGTGGACGAAATCGAAGCCGCTGTCGAGGTCCTGCTCGACGACGGGCTTGCCAGCAGCGAGGCTGAGCTCTACCGGCCCACCCGCGCCGCGGTTCGCGCCTCCGAACTCAGCTTCTGACGGCATCCCCTCCGCGTGGCCCGCCTGGCCCGCGCCATGCTCGGTAGCCGCGACGCCCGGGGCCGGCCCCGGCGGGCGGGCGGGCGGACTACTCGACGCCGTCGAGCAACGTCACCGGGCTCAGCGCCAGGGCCCGCGCGAGCTTCAAGACCGTGCGCAGGTTAGGTTCGCGCCGGCCGCGCTCATACACGCTGATCGCGGCCCGATCGACGACCGCCTCGTAGGCAAGCGCCTCCTGGGAGAGGCCGGCGCCCGTGCGCGCCGCGCGCAGGTTCTCGCCGAAGCGCTCGCCCGGATCGCCCGACTTCTGCCCGCCCCCATTCGCGCCACCGCGCCTGCCCGGCGCGAGCCCGATCCCCACCAACAGCTCCGCCGGGGTCGTGTCCAGAGCGCGCGCCACCCGCACAAGCGTCGACAGGTCAGGCGCCCGCTCGGCGCGCTCCAGGAAGCTGATCGCCGCGCGATCGAGCTTCGTGACCTGCGAAAGCGCCACCTGGGACAGGCCCGCCTCGTGGCGCGCTTGGCGCATGTTCTCGCCGAACGCGCCCACCTGCGCGTCGATCTCATGGTCGCTGGTGTGCCTCACGCGTCGCATCATCGACGCTCGCCTACAGAAACACCACTGTGAAAACACAACGGAGCCGCGGCGCATGGCACTGGTACCTTCTGCGGGTGATCTCCGATGCTCGATGACTCCCTCGACGACGCCGTCACCCACGAGCGCCTGGCCAAGGCCGAGCGCCTGCGCAAGCAGGGCATCGAGCCCTTCCCCCACATCCCCCGTAGCAAGCGTACCCCGATCGCCGAGCTATGCGCCGCCCACGATCCCGCCGAGCTGGCCCCGGGCGAGCACCCAGACCACTCCTACCGGATCGCCGGGCGCGTCGTCTCCAGGCGAGGCCACGGCAAGACCACCTTCATCGACCTGCGCGACTACACCGGCGAGATCCAGCTGGCCGTCCGCCACGACACCCTCGGGCAGGACGCCTACGAGCGCACCGTGGACCTCGACATCGGCGACATCGTCGAAGCAGAGGGCCCGATCTACATAACCCAGCGCGGCCAGCTCGCGCTCGGCGTGCACCGCTGCGCGCTGCTCACCAAGGCCCTGCGTCCGCCGCCCGACAAGCGCCACGGCCTCGGCGACACAGGCACCCGCTACCGCTACCGCGAGCTCGACCTGCTCGCCAACGAGACCACCCGCGCCCTGTTCGTGACGCGCGCCAGGACGATCGACGCGCTGCGTGCGTTCATGGCCGAGCGCGGCTTCATCGAGGTCGAAACGCCCGTTCTGCAGGCCCTCGCCGGCGGAGCATCGGCCCGACCGTTTCTCACTCACCACAACGCGCTCGACCAGGAAATGTCGCTGCGCATCTCCGTCGAGCTGTACCTCAACCGCTGCCTGATCGGCGGCCTCGAGAACGTGTACGACCTGGGCAAGTGCTTCCGCAACGAGGGCATCTCCTACCGCCACAGCCCCGAGTTCACGATGCTCGAGTGGCTGATGAGCTACGCCGACCACACCGACGTCGCCAAGTTCACCGAAGACATGGTCGCCTACGTCGCCCAGCGCGTGCTCGGCACGACCCTGATCGAGCGCGGCGGCGAGCAGATCGACCTGGCCAAGCCGTGGCGCGTCACCACCATGCAAGCCGAGATCGAGCGTGTCACGGGCGTCGACTTCCTGGGCGCCACGCGCGAGGAGCTGGCCGCGCTGCTGGAGGGCAAGATCCATCCCGACGCCGGCTGGGCCCAGACCGTGCAGGCCGTCTATTCCAAGCTCGTCGAGCCCACCCTCAACCAGCCCACCCACGTCTACGACTTCCCGCTCGACTCCTTCCCGATCACCAAGGCCCACTCCGGCGACGCCCGCCTGGCCGAGCACTTCGACGCGGTCATCGGCGGCATCGAGCTCGTCAGCGGCGACTCCGAGGTCAACGATCCCGTCGAGCAGTACGAGCGCTTCGTCGCCCAGCGCAAGCAGCGCCAGGCCGACGACGACGACGCCCCCCACCCCCACGACGAGGAGTACGTGCGCGCGCTCGAGTACGGCCTCGCGCCCTCGGCGAGCGGCGGCATGGGAGTCGACCGGCTGCTCATGCTCCTCACAGGGCACGACACGCTGCGGGAGGTCGCACCGTTCCCGGTGATGCGCGAGCTGCGTAACACCGAGGGCACGCACGACGATCAAAACCCTCAGTCCAGCCCCCTCCCCTCCGAGCTTCCCGACTAGCCGAAAGCCTTTTGGTAACAGGCGCGAGCGCCGCGAAAGCTATAGTCGCTGGGGACCTGAACATGAGCCAAGGGGAGCAAAACTTCGAGGAGTTGCACTTCGAGCCCGCCCCGGCGATCGCCGGCGAGGTCCCGGGTCCGCGCTCGCGCGAGATGCTCGCCGAACAGGACGCTTTGGAGTCGAGCGCACGCTCCTACCCCCGTTCGGTGCCCGTGGCGATCGAAGAGGGCCGCGGCGCCACGATGAAGGACGCCGACGGCAACACCTTCGTCGACTTCTTCGGCGGCGCCGGCGTGCTCAACGTCGGCCACGGCCATCCCGCGGTCCTGGCCGCCGCGGCGGAGCAGGAGCGCAAGCTCGTCCACGCCCTGGACTTCCCCACCAAGCCCAAGCTGCGCCTGATGAGCCGGCTCAAGGGACTTTTGCCCGGCGCGCTGCGCGAGCGAGCCAAGTTCCACTTCGGCGGGCCGACCGGCTCGGACGCGATCGAGTCCGCCCTCAAGCTGACCCGCGCCCACACCGGGCGCGACGCCGTGATCGCCTTCCAAGGCTCCTACCACGGCATGACCACCGGCGCGCTCTCCGTCACCAGCGACGTCGGCTTCGGCGGCCCCACCTCCTCCCCGGTCCACTTCATGCCCTACCCCTACTGCTACCGCTGCCCGCTCGGCCTGGAGCCCGACTCGTGCGAGACGGCGTGCGCCAAGCTGCTCGACACCTCCCTGGAGGATCCCCACTCCGGCATCCCCACCCCGGCCGCGATCCTGATCGAGCCGATCCAAGGCGAGGGCGGCACGATCGTCCCCCCCGCCGGCTATCTCACCGAGGTGCGCCGCATCGCCACCAAGCACCGCGTGCCCTTGATCTGCGACGAGATCCAGACCGGCTTCGCGCGCACCGGCAAGATGTTCGCCTGCGAACACGACGGCGTCCAACCCGACGTGATGACCCTCTCCAAGGCGATCGGCGGCATCGGCTACCCACTCTCCTGCATCGCGTATGACTCAGAGCTCGACACTTGGACGCAGGGCGCGCACATAGGCACCTTCCGCGGCCACCAGGTCGCGATGGCGGCCGGCCTGGCCGCAATCGATTTCATGCTCGAGGTGGACCTGCCCGCCCACGCCTCCGCGCTCGGCGAGTTGACCCTCGATCTCCTGCGCGAAGCCCAATCGAGCCTGCCCAGCGTCGGCGACGTGCGCGGACGCGGCCTGATGATCGGCATCGAGCTGGTCCACGACCGCGACACCAAGCAGCCCTGGCCGGAGATGGCCGCCCAGATTCGCGCCGAGTGCTTCCGGCGCGGCGTCATCATCGAGGTCGGCGGTCACTTCGGCAACGTCGCCCGCTTCCTACCCCCGCTCACGATCACCCGTCCCCTGATGCTGCGCGGGACCGAGATCTTCGTCGACTCCGTACGCGCCGCCGAAGACGCCCTCGCGCGCCCGTCGGCCTTGATCGCGTCCTGAGCCCGGTCACGCACCTCCGTACGTAACGACCAAGTCCGTCGCGACTCCCAGCAGGAAGCCCGCGGCCAGCATCCATAGCCCGAGCGTCCGGTAGCCGTAGCGACGCATGCCGTTCCAGATCTCGCCGATCACGTACAGCACAGCGCCGCCCGCCAGCGCGTAGAACAGGAGCTCGAGCGCGCTCGAGTCGACCTGATAGCCCACCAGTGTGCCCAGGAAGGTCGGCCCGCCGCCCACCAGGCCCGCCAGGCCTAGCCACTTCCAGGTCGGCTTGACGTTGCCGAGCGGCCCCACGATGCCGAAACCCTCCGTCGCGTTGTGCAGGCCAAAGCCGATGATCAACACGGTCGCCAACCCGATCGCGCCCGTTTTCGCGGACACCCCGATCGCGAGCCCCTCGGCGAAGTTGTGCAAGCCGATCGCCATCGCGATCACCATGCCTGTGTGCAAGGCCCGCCGGCGAGCTTCCGTGGCGGCCCTCTCGGCCTCCGACAGGGATGGCGGCGAGACCGGGAGCGCCTCCGCGGAGGCGAGCGAGGAGCCGCCCGCTATCGGCGGCGGCGCGGTGCGGGTGCGCAAGCGCCGCTCGAACGCGGAGATCCCGGCCACCCCCACCGTGAAGCCAACCGCGAGGATCGCGAACAGCCCGACGGCTTCGCCCAAGCTGCCCGTGTTGTCCTTGTAGGCGTGCAACGCGTCGGCGACGATCGACTCGGCGTTGGTCGTCACGTCCATGAAGATGAACGCCAAGATCCCCACCGAGAACATCGCCAAGCACACCCGCATGCGGTCGTCCACCCGCTCCATGCGGCCCAAGGGCAGGCCGATGTAGATCGTGAAGCCCGCGATCGCCCCCAACAGGGCCGTCTCGGCAAAGCTCATCCTGTCGTCCGGTCTGCGCGGTTCATTGGTCCTCTGGCCCCTGCTTGGCTCGCGGTTCGCAACTTAGGCTCACCTAACTTCTACCACAGAGGTCGGGATTGCACTCCATCCCGGATGCGGACTGCGGCGTTCCCCGCTGCATTCAGCCCCCACATAGGCCGAAGCAGACCCCAGAAGGCAAATGAACGCAACCTTGCAAACCGTCTGGAGCGAGCACGAGTCGCTTGTCTTGGAGCGGGTCGCCCTGCTCGAAGCGGCGGTCGCCGGGCTGATCGCCGGCCGGCTCTCCGAGGCCGAACGAGAGCAGGCGCGGCGCGCGGCGCACACGCTCGCCGGCTCGCTCGGCATGTTCGGCTACCCCCGCTCGTCTGAGGCGGCTTTGGCCTTGGAAGCGGCGTTCGAGCCGGCCGCGACGCCGGCTTCGCGCCCTCATGCGGCGGGCAAGCGGCTCGATCCATCACGGGCCTTCGCGCTGTGCGATCGGCTCGCGACGATGCGGGCGGAGGGACTCGAACCCTCAAGGGCATAAGCCCACTGGCTCCTAAGGCCAGCGTGTCTACCAATTCCACCACGCCCGCGCGGTTGCATGAAGACCGCTCCAGATTGTAAGGTCATAGCTGAGATGGCTTCGACTTCGGGGAGAAACGCGCCGGACGGCGTGATCGTGACGCACCCCAACCGCGACAAGCCCGCGGTGATGGCGACGCGTGCCACGGTCGTCCTGCTGCTGCTCGCCTCGGCCGCGCTGATCCTGATCATCACAATCGGCGGCTGGAACATCCTCGAGGGCGGCATCCCGATCCTCCTGGTCTGGGCTCTGATCTACTTCGCCATGGCCTATTTCGCCTGGCGCTGGAGCCGTGGCGTGCTGCCCATGGCCGCCGCCCTGGCCCTGCTGCTGCTCGTATTCGCCCTGGTCGCCGCCCCAAGCTGGTTCGCACGCGACAAGGCCGGCTTCGCCGAACCCGGCCTACCCGCCAGCCTGCTCGGCGTCTTGACGCTCGTGCTGATCCCAGTCCAGATCCTCTTGATCGCGTTCACGATGCGCGGCTTCTCCCAGGGCTGGAACATCGAGCTCGAGCAACTCGAGTCCGGCGCCGAGCACGACATGCTCGCGCGACCGGTCTAGCCGCGTCCAAGTCCGACTACGCGTATATTGGGTTCGTTGCGGCGGTGGCGGAACGGTAGACGCGATGCTCTCAAAAGGCATTGTCCGCAAGGGCGTGTGGGTTCGATTCCCACCCGCCGCACCTGTATTTCACGGTCAGCCGACGAGCTCGAAAAGCTCGCTGGCGATCTCCGAGGCGCCCACAAGCACGCCAAGGGGCAGGCCGGCGCGCTCGGGTAGCTCGATCACCGTGAGCCCGGCGCGTTCGCAGACCAGGGTTCCCGCCGCGATGTCCCAGGGCTTGGTGGTGCGCTCGAAGTAGGCGTCGTAGCGGCCAAGAGCCGTCCAGGCCAGATCGAGCGCGGCGGAGCCGAAGCGGCGGATGTCGCGCACGCGCGGGATCAGGCGGGCAAGCACCTCGGCCTGGGCGGCGCGCACTGCGGAGTCGTAGGCAAAGCCGGTGGCCACCATCGCGCCGGCCAGATCCCCGCTTGCGCCACGCGCGCGTCCGGACGCCAAGATCGGCGTCCCGTTCATGCGTGCGTCTCCGTCGCGACTTGCGCAGAACAGCTCGTCGCGACAGGGATCGTAGATCGCGCCCACTAGCGAGCCGGCGTCGTCGGCCACGGCCACGCTGACGCACCACTGGGGGATCGAGAACAGGAAGTTCACGGTGCCATCCAGCGGGTCGACGATCCAAGTCAGCCCGCTTGTCCCCTCGCTGCCTCCCCCCTCCTCGCCCAGAATCCCGTCCTGCGGGCGCTCCTGGGCGAGGCGCTCGCGAATCAACCGCTCGGAGGCCAGGTCCGCCTCGGAGACGAGGTCGGTGGGCGTGCTCTTGGAGGCGAGCGCGCGCTCGCCTCCGCCGTCGAAGCGCTCGAGCAGCAGCGCGCCCGCGTCGCGCGCCAACCCGATCGCCATCTCGAGCAGTTCCTGCTGGTTCACGAAAACGCGGGAGGACGGTCCTGCGCCCAGGGACGCTCCGCCTCGATCTGAGCGGCGAGCGCCACCAGCGTGGCCTCGTCGTTGGGCCTGCCCACGAGTTGCACCGCGCGAGGCAAACCGTCCGCGGCAAAGCCGGCCGGCACCGAGCACGCGGGCTGCCCGGTGAAGTTCCAGGGCGCCGCATACGGCACGGTCGCCGATGCGGCGAGCGCCGTGCGCAACCAGCCCAGGCCCTCGCGAGCACCGATCTTCGGCGGCGGCGCCGGGCTGACCGGCATCAGCATTACATCGTGATCGACGAGCGGCGCGTTCACGCGGGCCGTGTAGTCGTCTCGGCGGGCCACCGCCCAATCGGCGGCGCCGGCAGGAAGCATTCCACCGAGCCGCGCGAGCGTGCGAATGTGCCGCTGCAAGCGCTCCGGATGAGCGAAGGTCGCGGCCTCCTCGTGGATGCTGCGCAGGTAGATCGCGGTGAACTCGGGCGGAGGCACGAGCGGGCCGTAGTCGATCTCACGCTCCACCACCTCGTGACCGAGGCCCCGCAGCAGCGCGACCGTCTCATCGAGCGCCGCCCGGTTCTCGGGATGCAGCTTCGTGAGCGGCGAGGGCGGCAGCTTGGCCGCCAGCGCGATCCTCAGCGGACGCTTGGCCGCGACACCGCTCGACGGCGACGGGTCCGACCCACCGCCAGCCCGGCCTCCACCCGCGCCAAGCGCGGCCAGGAACGAGCTTGGCGGCACCTCGGCCGCGCCAGGGTCGCTCGGCCCGGCAGCGATCGCGTCGTAGAACAGCGCCGTGTCGCGCACCGAGCGCGCCAGCACCCCGTTCACGCACAGGCCGTGCCAGGCGTCGAGATGCGGCGCCAAAGGCACCCGCCCGCGCTGGGTCTTCAACCCGAACAGACCGCAATAGGCGGCCGGGAAGCGAATCGACCCACCGCCATCGCCTGCGAGCGCCGCACCCACAAGGCCGGCGGCGACCGCCGCTGCGCTGCCTCCACTGGAACCGCCCGGACTGTGGTCGAGGCGCCACGGGTTGCGCGTCGCTCCCCACGTGGGCGACTCCGTCCACGGGACGGCGCCGAGCTCCGGCATGTGGGTCTTGCCGATCACGATCGCCCCGGCGGCACGCATGCGGCGCACGATCTCCGAGTCCTCACGGGCCGGCTCGCCGTAGGCGTTGGTGCCGAAGGTCGTCAACTCGCCGGCCACGTCGAATTCGTCCTTCACAGCGATCGGCACTCCGAGCAGCGGGCGCTCGGCGGGCGCGCTGCCGGCTCGGCGTCGCGCGTCGGCCTGATCCGCCTCCATGAGGGCGCGCTCGGCGAACACGATCCGAAACGCGTTCAGCTGGGGGTTGTAGCGATCGATCCGCTCCAGGCAGCACTCGACCAGCTCGCGCGATGAGACCTCCCCCGCGGCGATCAACTCCGCCTGGCGGGCGATCCCCGCGAACGCTAGCTCGGTGGAGTCCATGGCTTGAATGCTAAACCGGCGTGACCGGGTTGCGCTTGGCGGGCCAATCCCTGCGCTTGGCCGAGGCATGAGCGAATCGCGCGATCAGGTCCTCGCGCAGGCGCGCGGGCTCGACGACCGCGTCGATCACCAGTTCGGAGGCGAGGTGCAACAGGTCGATGTCCTCGGCGTACTCGCGCCTGAGCTCTTCGGTCTTGGTCACCCGCTCGGCCCCGTCGGGGATCGCCTGCAGCTGGTTGTAGTAGACCGCGTTGATCGCCGCCTGCGGCCCCATCACGGCGATCGAGGCGCTCGGCAGCGCGATGCAGCAGTCCGGGTCGAACGCGGGCCCCGCCATCGCGTACAGGCCGGCGCCGTAGGCCTTGCGCACGATCACCGAGATCTTCGGCACCGTCGCTTCGGAGACGGCGCTGATCATCTTGGCGCCGTGTCTGATGATGCCGGCGCGCTCGACCTGGGTGCCGATCATGAAGCCCGGCACATCGGCCAGGAACAGCAGCGGGATGTTGAAGGCGTTGCAGGTCCAGATGAAGCGCGCGGCCTTGTCGGCCGAGTCGGAGAACAGGACGCCGCCCTTGTGCTTGGGCTGGTTGGCCACGATCCCGATCGCATGCCCGTCCAGGCGGGCATAGCCGACGATCAGCTCCTTGGCCCAGCGCGCGTGGACCTGCATCAGCGAGTCCTCGTCGACGAGCGCGCCGATCAGGGCGAGCATGTCAAACGGCTTGTTCTCATCGGCCGGGATCACGCTTGCGATGTCGCTGCCCTCGCGGCTTGCGCCCGGCGGCAGCGGCGCGACCGGCGGAGCCTGCGACTCCCAATTGGTGGGGAAATACGAGAGGTAGCGTCGTGCCAGCGCGATCCCCTCCTCATCGCTCTTGACCAGCTGATGCGCGCAGCCGCTGACGCCGGTATGCATCCGGGCGCCGCCCATCTCCTCGAGCGTGACGTCCTCGCCGATCACCATCTGGGCCATGCGCGGCGAGCCCAGATACATCGACGCGTTGCCGTCGCGCATGATCACGATGTCGCAAAAGGCCGGAATGTAGGCTCCGCCGGCGGCGCTTGGGCCGAACAGGACGCACACCTGGGGCACCACGCCAGACATGCGCACCTCGTTGAAGAAGATCCGCCCCGCCCCTCGTCGCCCCGGGAACATCTGGACCTGCTCGGTGATGCGCGCGCCCGCGGAGTCGACCAAATAGACCATCGGGATGCGCAGGCTCGACGCGCGCTCCTGGATGCGCAGGATCTTCTCGACCGTCTTGGGACCCCACGAGCCGGCCTTGACGGTCGGGTCGTTGGCCATCAGGGCAACCGGGCGACCGTCGATCGCGCCGACGCCCGTGACGACTCCGTCGGCGCCGAGCCCGTCCTCGTTCCAGTTGGCGAGCAAGGCCTCCTCTGAGAAGGAGCCCTCGTCCAGCAGCAATGCGACGCGCTCGCGCACCCCAAGCTTGCCCTGCTCGCGCGCCTTCTCGTGATGGCGGGCAGGCCCGCCGGCCAAAGCGCGCTCGGTGGCTTCGTGTAGGTCACTCATCGGTCGCTGAGCCTATCGGTCGGCCCCGGACGGAATCCCGCGCCACCATGCAAAGACCCCCCGCGCGCGCGTAGGGCAACCCCAAAACGAACACACCACAACCCCCAGCGCCCCGAGCGTCAAGGGCCGAACGCGGCCAACCGCCGAGAGGCTCTGACGCCCGGCGGGGAAGCTCAAGGCAAGAGACGGCGGTAACGCGAGCGACGATGGTCGCGCGCGAGCCGGCGCTCGTGCCTGGCCTGCAGGCGCGCCTCGACCACATCGATATCCGACCCCGGGCCGAGCAAGCGCCACGAGTCGCGCAACAGCGGCAGCAGCGTGAAGATGATCACCCAGATCGGCCAGAACGCGCCCGTGGCGCCGCTCGCGAGCCAGATCGCGACACACACCAAGGAGGCGGTCGCCGACGCGCCCGCCTCCTGGACCAAGCGCCGGCGCAGGTGCGACTTGCGCTCCACCAGAGCGGCCCGCGCGGCCACCGTGCTGACAGGCAAGTCGGCGCGCAAGGCATCGAGCTCCGAGCGGGTTCGCGCCGCGTAGACCGCCCCGAGGCGCTCCTCGAGCTCCTCTGCGGTCAGACGGCCCGCGACCGTGTGCTCGTGCAGCTCCTCGACCAACCGTTCGCGCTCGGCGTCGGATACTCGTATTTGACCGGGATCGGGCATAGTCAAAATGTAGTTCACGGAGAACCGCACGGAGCGAACGTTCCCAGCGGAACGACCATCTCTCCGATCAGGAGACCTCGAACCGAACTGGGAGCTATCGATGACCATCGTCACAACCGAAGACCGCGGGGCCGTCCGCCACGTGGTGCTGAACCGCCCCGAGAAGCGCAACGCGATGAGCCAGGAGCTGCTGCGGGCGCTTGGGACCGCACTGCGAAGCGCCGCTGAGGACGCTGACGTGCAGTGCGTGGTCCTGCGCGGGGAAGGACCGGTGTTCTCGGCGGGCGTGGATCTCGGCGAGCTGATGGCGTTCGCGGGCGACCCGAGCGTGCTAAGGCCTTTTAGGGGGGTGTTCTTGGAGTGCGCGAACATCTGCGAAGAGATGGCCAAGCCGGTGATCTGCCAGATCCATCGCACGTGCGTGGGCGGAGCGCTGGAGGTGGCGCTCGGCTGCGATTTGCGCATCGCGTCCGAGGACTCGCAGTTGGGGCTGCCGGAGGTGAAGTTCGGGATCATCCCGGACGTGGGCGGCTCTTCGCGGCTGCCGGCCGTGGTGGGGGTCGGACGCGCGAAGGATCTGATCATGACGGGGCGCACGATCGACGCGAACGAGGCCGAGCGGATCGGACTGCTCAACCGCGTGGTCTCGCCACAGGATCTCGACGCAGCCACCCAGGCCCTGGCGGACGAACTGCTCGCCAACTCTCCCTGGGCGGTGGGCCGCGCCAAGCGCGTGATCGACGCCTCCGCACGACCCGCGCTGGCGACGACGCTGGAGATGGAGGTCGCGGTGCAGGAGTACTGCGTGGGCCGCGTGCGCGAGCAGGCGCGAAGCGCCGAGGCGACCTCGGCGTCATAGGGGTCAACCGATCGAGGGATTCCAGGCGCAGGCCCCGTGCGGCATCGAATTATCCGTCCAAATGTTAGATAGATCGTCGTCCATTGGTTAGATAGATGCCCGTCCATCTGTTAGTCTGTGCCTGTGGGCTACCAGCGTCGCATCATCGACGAGACCCTCGACGAGGTCTTTGGAGACCTCGCGGCGATCGCGCTGGAGGGCGCCAAGGGGGTCGGCAAGACGGCGACCGCGAGCGAGCGGGCAGCGACGGTGCTGTCGCTCAACGATCCCAACGAGCACGCAGCGCTGGCGGACAACCTCGACCTCGTGACGCAAGTGCCGCCGCCGGTGCTGATCGACGAGTGGCAGCTCGAACCATCGGTCTGGGACCGCGTACGGCGGGCGGTGGACGACGACAGCACGGGCGGTCGCTTTCTGCTGGCCGGCTCCGCGGGCGTCGCTCCCGGCGTTCGCATCCACTCAGGAGCCGGACGAATCGTGAGCATGGCCATGAGGCCGATGTCGTTTGGCGAGCGCGGCGTCGAGGTCCCGACAGTGTCGACGCGCGCCCTGCTGGCCGGCGAATCGCAGGCGATCTCAGGAAGCACAGATATGGACGTGCCCGGATACGCAGAGGAGATCCTTCGATCGGGGTTCCCGGGCATCCGCAACCTGCCGGAGCGCGCGCGCGAACTCCAACTCGACAGCTATGTGAGTCGAATCGTCGAGCGTGAGCTGCCTGAAAACGGGGCCAACGTGCGCCGCCCGGGGGCGCTGCGGGCATGGCTCGCCGCCTACGCGGCCGCGACGGCGACGAACGCGTCGTACAGCAACATTCTCGACGCCGCCACCCCCGGCGACGCGGACAAGCCCGCTCGTCAGACCGCGGGGGCGTATCGAGAGCACCTGCGGCGAATCTTCGTGCTCGACCCGCTCGAGGCTTGGGTTCCCGTGTTCGCCCCGCTGAAGCGCCTCACCTATGCGCCGAAGCATCATCTCGTTGACCCGGCCATCGCGGCCCGGCTGGTCGGCGTCCAGAAGGCCGGGCTGTTGCGCGGGGAAGGCAGGCGCGTGCTGCCCGCCACCGGCACCTGGCTCGGCGCCCTGTTCGAGTCGCTGGTGGTGCAGTCCGTCCGCGTCTATGCCGACGCCGCCGACGCGAAGGTGGGCCATCTGCGCACCAAGAACGGGGACCACGAGATCGATCTGATCGTCGAGGCCGGCGACCGCTCCTGTGTCGCGATCGAGGCGAAGCTGAGCGGCTCGGTTGACGAGGGCGACGTGAGACACCTCAACTGGCTACATCGGGAAATCGGCGAGCGGCTGGTCGATCGCGTCGTCGTGTACACCGGGAGGCACGCCTACCGCCGAGCCGACGGGGTGGCGGTCGTGCCACTGGCGCTGCTTGGACCCTGATCCCCGTTAGCGCCAGTCCACGGGGCCGGCAACCAGCGTGTGGCTGCCCAGCCGCCGTCCCAAGATCTCCTGCACCCGCCGCGCGCAGGCCAACAGGGCTTCCAAGTCGACGCCCGTGGAGATGCCCATCTCGTGGAGCATCGAGACTAGATCCTCGCTGGCGATATTGCCGGTCGC
Source organism: uncultured Solirubrobacterales bacterium (assembly GCA_963753145.1). Classification (GTDB taxonomy): domain Bacteria; phylum Actinomycetota; class Thermoleophilia; order Solirubrobacterales; family Solirubrobacteraceae; genus Palsa-744. The sequence goes on along the minus strand of CAVWAX010000001.1, from coordinate 321,057 downwards.
GCCCGCAGGCACCGGGCAGCCACCGAGCTCGCCGAAGCTCGACTCGAAGCTCGCGACGCCGGCCTGGAGCGCGGCCAAAACGTTGGCGAGGCCCTGGCCGCGGGTGTTGTGGAAGTGGGCGGTCAGCTCGACCTGCTCGCCGAGGCCGTCGCGCCATAGCGCGAACACCTCGGCGACCTGGCGCGGGTTGGCCATGCCGGTGGTATCGCCGAAGCCGATCTCCTGCGCGCCGGCGTCGCGCAAGCGCCTTGCGATCTCGAGCACCCGGGTGGGCTCGACGTGGCCCTCGTAGGGACAGCCGAAGGATGTCGAGATGACCGCCTCGCAGCGAAGGCCCCCCGCGCGCGCACGGGGCAGCACCTTTTCGAGAGACGACAAGGACTCCTCGACGGACCGGTTGACGTTGTTGCGGTTGTGGGTCTCCGAGGCGGACAGGAAGACGTTGATCTCGTCAAACGCCGGTCGCGAGCCGGCCTGCGCGTCGCGCACCGCGAGCGCGCGCTCCAGGCCCCGCTCGTTGGGGATCAGCACACTGAGCGAGACCCCCTCGGGCACGTCGATCTGGGCCAGCACGCGCTCGGCGTCGGCGAGCTGGGGGATCACGTCGGGGCGGACGAAGCTCGTGACCTCAAGCCGCCGCAGACCGGTGCGCGCGAGCATGTCGATCAGCTCGACCTTGCGCTCGGTGGAGATGATGTCGGGCTCGTTTTGGAACCCGTCGCGCGGGCCGACCTCGCGGATCTCGACCTTGGATGGGACGGTCATTTTCCTTTACCGTACGGCGCATGCGCCGTACGGCCGGACCGTGCATGCACGGTCCGGGACAGGGCCGCATGCGGCCCTGTCTTCACCACATGGATAGGCCACCGGAGACATTGAGCGTTTGTCCGGTCACATAGGACGCTTCCTCAGAGGCCAGGAAGGCGATCGCCGCGGCGACCTCCTCGGGCTCGCCGGAGCGACCGAGGACGGTCTGGTTGACCATGCCCTGCTTCAAACGCTCGCCGAGCTCGCCCAGCAGTTGCGGGGCGGCGTTGAGCAAGGGGGTCTCGATAGGGCCGGGCGCGACGGCGTTGGAGCGGACGCGATAGCGGGCGGACTCGCGAGCTATGGCCTTGGTGAAGCCGATCACGCCGGCCTTCGCCGCGGAGTAGACCGAGGAGCCTTGCGAGCCGACGCGGCCGGCCTCGGAGGCGACGTTGACGATCGCGCCGGCGCGACGCTCTTGCATGCCGGGGAGCACGGCGTGGGTGCAGGCCAAGACACCGCGCAGGTTGACGCCGAGCACGAAATCCCAGAGGCCCTCGTCGGAGTTGACGAAGTAGGAGAAGAGGTCGGTGCCGGCGTTGTTGACGAGCACCCCTACCGGACCCAAATGCTCCTCGATCGAGGCGACAGCGGAGCGAACGGAGGCGGTGTCGGTGACGTCGAGCTTGCAGCCGAAGCCGTCGATCTCGCCGGCCAACTCGAGGGCGCCCTGCTCGTTGACGTCGCCGATCGCCACGCGGGCCCCTTCGGCGGCCAGGAGGCGGGCGGTGGCGGCGCCGATCCCGGAGGCGGCGCCTGTGACGAGCGCTGTGGTGCCCTCGAATCGCATCGTGCAAGCCTATACTGCGCCGCCGTGGAGCCCACCGCCGCAGACCCTGTCGCGATCGTCGGTGCATCCGGAGCGCTTGGCTTCGGGTTGGCGCTGCGGTTGGGGCGCGCGGGGGTGCCGATCGTGATCGGCTCGCGCGATCAGGGGCGCGCGGTCGAGGCGGCGGCGAAGGCTCGTGCGGCGGTGCCGGAGGGGGGCTTTACGGGAGCGGAGAACGCGCAGGCGGTGCAGAGCGTCGAGACGGTGATTTTGAGCGTGCCGTTTCGAAGCCAGTCGGAGACGCTGAAAAACCTCAAGGGCTCGCTGAGAGCCGGGCAGCTGTTGATCGACGCGACCGTGCCGCTGGCCGCGGCGGTGAGCGGGCGCGCGACGCGCATGTTGGGGGTTTGGCAAGGATCGGCGGCACAGGCGGCGCAGGAGATGGTGCCCGAGGGCGTGAGGATCGTCTCGGCATTGCACACGGTGAGCGCGGCATCGCTGAGCGATCTCGAGCACCCGCTCGACCAGGACGTGCTCGTGTGTGGCGACGCGCGCGAGGACAAGGCCGAGGCGGCGCTTCTGGTGCAGAAGATCGCGGGGTTGCGGTGCGTGGACTGCGGGCGCTTGGAGATGGCTCGCATCGCCGAGTCGATGACGGCGCTGATGATCTCGATCAACGCGAAGCACAAAACGCACGCGGGCATCCGCATCACAGGGCTGCCCGACGACGACTGGACGTGAGCGGGGCGAGCGGACCGGTCGTCGTGCTGGCCGGCGGCACGGGCGGGGCGAAGCTGGCGCGCGGCATGCTCGACGTGGTCGGAGCGGACGACCTGGTGACGATCGCCAACACGGGCGATGACATCGAGATCTATGGAGCGCACGTGTCCCCCGATCCGGACCTCGTGTCGTTTTGGTTGGCGGATCAGATCGACGAGCGCGGGTGGGGGCTGCGCGGGGACACGTTCGCGGTGATGGACGGGTTGCGCGCGCTCGGGCGAGAGGTGTGGTTCAACCTGGGCGACCGCGACCTCGCTTGGTGCTTGGAGCGCTCGCGCATGACCGCCTCGGGGCTGCGGCCGACCGAGGCGCTGGCGCGCCTGAACGAGGCCATCGGCGTGCACGCGAGGGTATTGCCGATGAGCGACGAGCCGCTGCGCACCAGGGTCCGCACCGACGATGGGTGGCGAGATTTTCAGGAGTTCATGATCCGCGAGCGCGCCGCGGGGACGGTGCGGGAGGTGGCGTTCGCGACGCCGGCGCAGGCGGGCGTGACCGACGCGAGCCAACCGCCCGAACAGGGACCCACCGGCCAACCCGAAGGCCGCACCGCCGAGCCCACCCCCGAGGTGCTCGCGGCCCTGGCCGGCGCGCGCGCCGTGATAGTCGGGCCGAGCAACCCGGTGATCTCTATCTGGCCGATCCTGCACGTGCTCGGCGAAGCGCTCGGACGCTGCGAGGCGCCGGTCGTCTGCGTGAGCCCGGTCGTCGGCGGCGAGATCGTCAAGGGCCCGACGGCAGCCTTCCTGGCGGCCTACGCGCAACCTGTCAGCGCCGCCGGTGTGGTCTCCTTCTACGAACAGATCGCACCGGGCCTGCTTGACGGGATCGTGACCGACGAGACGATCGAGCATCTCGCGACGCTCCAAGCGGACACCGCGATGCCGGACGCGAAGGCGCGCAGGCTCGTCGCCGAGCAGACGCTTGCCTTCGCGGAAACGCTCGGCGGGTAGCCTGGAGAGCCGATGCGCACAGCCGCGATCCTGCCCGTGAAGCGGTTCCCCCTGGCCAAGACAAGGCTGGGCGAGAGCGTGGCGGACTCGCTGCGGGGCGAGCTGGCGAAGGCGATGGTGGGCGACGTGCTGTGCGCGTTGCGGGACTGCGAGGCGATCGAGGCGACGATCGTGGTGACCCGCGAGCCGGCGGTGGCGCTCGCGGCCAGGTACATCGGGGCGATCGTGGTCGAGGACACGGCCGAGACGGGACAGGGCGCGGCGGCCTCGCTGGGGCTGGCGCGGGCACTCGCGGAAGGCTTCGAGCGGGCATTGTGCGTGCCGGGCGACTGCCCGACGCTCGACCCGGCGGAGCTGGCGGCGCTGCTGGCGCCAGAACCCGACCAGAACGGGCCGGACGACGGAGCAACACCCCCCGCGCGCACGCGAGGCACCCTCGTGCGAGCAAACACAACCGCGTTCGAGCGCGCCGTCACGATCGTGCCCGACCGCCACGGAAAGGGCACCAACGGACTGTTGCTGAGCCCCCCGGACGCGATCGCGCCGAGCTTCGGCCCGGACAGCCGCGCACGCCACGAACGCCTCGCCGACGAGCGTGGCGTGAGCTGCGCGGTGGCGCGACCGGGGTCGCTGCTGTTGGACATCGACACGGGCGAGGACCTGGCGGTGTTGCGCGAGCGCCTCGCGGATACGCGCGTGGGGGCGACGCGGACGCGCGCGGTGCTGGCCCGGGCGAGCGGCGAGGCGTCGGGAGCGGACCGGCAGGCTGCCGAGCACTCCTCCTCCCCCTCCTCAGAGGCGGCCTGAGCCGGTGGGAGCGCTGAGCGCGCGCGGCGTAAGCGGCTTGGGGGAGATCGCGGTGGGCACGGATCTGGGCGTGCTGATCTTGGAGAGGCTCGCGGCGCAAGACCCGACGAAGCCTCTGACAGACGGCGAGATCGTGGCGGTCGCGCACAAGGCCGTCTCCAAGGCGGAGGGCGCCGTGATCGACCTGCGCGACGTCACACCCCGCGCGCGCGCGCGGGGCATCGCCGAGAGACAGCAGAAGGACCCGCGGGCGGTTCAGGTCGTGATCGACCAGTCAGAGGAGATCCTGCGCGAGGCCAACGGAGTGTTGATCTGCCGCACCAAGCACGGCTTCGTGTGCGCGAACGCGGGTGTGGACGCTTCCAACTCGGCAAGCGAGGACACCCTGATCGTGCTCCCAAGCGACCCCGATGCGTCGGCGCGCAAGCTTCGCGGACGCCTGCGGGAGCTGACTGGCGTGAATGTGGGGGTGTTGATCAGCGACAGCTTCGGACGCGCTTGGCGCCACGGTCAGTGCGACGTGGCGATCGGCTGCGCGGGCGTCGAACCGCTCGACGACTGGCGTGGGCGCACCGACAGCGAAGGGAGAGAGCTGCGCGCCACCTGGCTGGCGGTGGCCGACGCGATCGCGGCGATGGCCGACCTGGCGCGGGCCAAGGACTCACGCGAGCCGGTCGTGATCGTCGAGGGCCTCGAGCGCTTCGTGATCGGCGATGACGGGCCGGGCGCGGCCGCGTTGCCGCGCCCGCTGGAGGAGGACCTGTTTCGCTAGGACGGCGCTATGCCGGTCGAGCCGCGCCTGGCGCGCAGCGCTTCGCGCGCGCTCACCGCGACTGCACCGGGCACGCCTCTGAACAGCAACCGCCCGGGCCCGATGTTTCGCGTGCCGAACGCCTCGAATGCGCGCGCCACGTGTTCGCTACGCGCCGAGGAGGCGAACAGCATCTTTTCGAACGGGTTGAAGGGGCGCCCGCTCGCGTAGTCGTAGATCAGCTGCGAGTGGCCGCGCAGGCCGAAGGCGTGGCGGCGGCGGTAGCGTCGCAGACCGCGCTCCAAGGGCTCGGCGTCTCGCAGCGCGGGCGTGAGGGCGTCGGCCATCCATTCGGCGCTCTGCAGGGCCCAGCCGCAGCCGATGCCCCACAGGGGGTCGATCGCGAGCGCCGCGTCCCCGACCAGGGCGAGGCCGGGCGCGGTCACCGTGTGCGCGACGTTGGTCATGTCGAGCTTGCCGGTCATCTCGCCGACCCGCTGGGATTCGCGGATCGGCGGCGCGTCGGCGACGGTGCGGACAAGCTCCACCAGCGCGCGCTCGGGGTCGGCGCGGAACTCGTCCAGGCGCTCCTTGGTGGGCATCGCGGCGTAGAAGGTGAGACCGTCGTCGGTGGGGAAGGCGGCGGCCATGTGGGGGTCCAGCAGCCAGAACGACGCGTCCGGAGCACAGGCGGGCAAGGGGCCCTCGAAGTAAGCGCCGTAGGCGAAGCGCTCGTTGTGCATGACCTTCTGCTTGACGCCGGCGAGCTTGGCCACGCGCGACCCGCGCCCGTCCGCTCCGACGACGAGCTTGGCGCGCAGCTCGTGCTCGGCGCCTTGGGTGTCCTTCGTGCGTAGGCCGACGATCCGATCGCCCGCGCGCACAAGCTCCTGAGCGGCCTGTCCGAGCCGCAACTCGACGCCGCTCGTCTCGGCCGCCTGGGCGCGGATCAGCGGGTCGAGCTTGGAGCGGCGGAGGTTCACACCGGCGGGGACCGTGGGGCGCGCCGACGGCTCGATCCAGCCGTAGCGCGTCCACACCCGTATGCGCGAGCGCACCCCGCCCGCCGCGATGATCGGCTCCATCAAGCCCAGGCGCTCGAGCGTCGGAACCGCGGAGGACTGGATGAAGTGCGAGCAGATCCGCTTGTACGCTTGCGGATCGGGACTCTTCTCGACCAGCGCGACGCGCGCGCCGGCGCGGGCGAGCATGATCGCGCCGGCGCAGCCAGATAGGCTCGCGCCCACGATCGCCACGTCGAAGCTGTCCGCCGCCGAGCTACCCATCGAAGCCTCCTAGATCAGATACGCGAGGTATAGTTCGGACCGAACTATACAGGACGAATCATGGAACGCAAGCCGATTCGATTGACCACAACTTCTTACGCTGTGCTGTGCCTGCTTGAGCTGGCCGGTGAGGCGACGCCATATGAACTCAAGCAGATGCTGGTGAACACGATCGAGCACTTCTGGCCGATCCCGCACACGACCTTCTACGACGAGCCGGCGCGCTTGGCCAAGGCCGGGTATCTGTCGGAGCGACAGGAGCAGGGCGGACGCAGGCGCAAGCGCTACGCGTTGACAGGGCTCGGCAAAGACGCATTGGCGGCTTGGACGCAGACGCCGGGTCCGGCGGCGTCGCAATACCGAGACGAGGCGATGTTGAAGGTGTTCGCGGGCGCCGACCCACTGACCGCGTTCGCCGATCGGATCGAGTGGCATCGCGCCCAGCTCGGCGAGCTCGAGGCCTATTTGGAGCGCCTGAAAGAGGGCATCGAGGGCAGGCGCGAGGACGAGTGGCGGGGACCGGAAACGACGGTGCTCGGCGGCATCGAATACCACCGGCAGATGATCGGCATCTTCGAGCGCTTCGCGGCGCTGGAAGCGGGCGACGCTCAGGAGCGAGCAAGCAGCGCAGAGTCCGGCGCGGGGTAGCGCCGCCGGACGAGGACAGAGCGCTGAGAGTACGTCACGCCAGCAGCAGAGCAAGCATCGGCGCCGGCAATGCGCGCGCGGAGTTCGAGTAGTCGAGGACCGTGCGCGTTGCGACGATACCAGCGGAGAACTTGCCCTCGATGACCCGCGCGTCGGCACGCCATCCCGAGGACACCCACTTCGACTCGACCGGCAGCGTGCGTCGCGAGCCAGAGGCCGTTGGGACGGTGACGGGAGCAAAGTCGATCTCCTTGCCCGCACCGGTGCGCAAGTAGCCGATCGAATCGCCATAGTCCCACCGACCCGGCTCGAGCGCGTCGATGACACGCGCGAGCGCGACGCCGAGACATGCCTCGGTTAGCTTGCTGAAATCGGGTGAGGGCAACCCCGCACGGAGCCGGGGCGCAAGCCACGCAAGCAGCGGATCGCAGAGGTACAGCTTCGACTGCGCACCCGCCACCCTGTGCCCGTCCTCGTTCATCTGCGGACACCAGATCGCCGCATACGCACGGACTAGACGCAGCAGGCGCAGGTCGGCGGTTTGACGGCTTCCATAGCCAAGGTCGGTCGCCAGCGCCCGGCGGTTCAGCGGCGAGGCGCTGCGCGCCGCAAGCGCCGAGAGCAAATTGGGCACAGAATCCTCGGGTGCGTCGGGATCTACGTCCTGGTGCAGCCATGCGGCCAGATCGCGCAAAAACGGCTCTCCGACTTCGCCCGTTCTGTGATGTTCGGCGACCGCCCGGGGGAAGCCGCCGGAGGTGAGATACGCCTGCCAAGCGAGGTCGAGTTCGTCGACGAAAAGCTCGAGCGACTCGGTGGCGATGCGTGCCTGCTCTTCGGCGAGAGCCCACGGCGGCACCGCATCCGGTAGAGGCATCTGGCGCTCGGCCACGACGAGGATCTCGCGGAAGCTCATGGGGTGAAGGATGCGAGACCTCCTTCGCGTCGAGCCCCCGGCCCTGCCGGCGAGCAGATCGCGCTCGACGTCGGCGTCGGCGTCCCACGAGGAGCCCGTGCACACAACCGTGTCGGACCCGAACTCGGAATTGTCGCGCAGGTACTTCAGTGCCTGCGTCCACCCGCGGACGCCGGTCACCTCGTCGAGCAGCCAAACGCGTGCCGTCTCTCCAACCGATCGCGTCAGCTCTCGACCGAGCTTTGCGACTCTGTGGATGTCGGCGGCGGTCATCCCGTCGGTTGGCACGTAGAGGAGCCTGCGCGGATCGATGTCGCGGCGTTCGCAGAGTCGCGCGGCGGTGTCCTTCAACAGGACCGACTTCCCGACGCGACGGGGACCTCGCAATACGACGAGCTTGTCGTCAATCGGCCCGTTAGCTACGTCGTCGAGCAGGTTCGAGCGATATCCGAGATCGTAGACGCCCCGTGAGCGCAACAGCTGATCGCTGTTCGTCCAATCGGTCGTGTCGTGCCCGCTTACGACGGCACGCCACCACGGGTTGCAATCGCGCAAACGCTCGCGCAGCTCATCGTCCCGCATGTCAATATCTTACCAAAACCCCTCCGGTTTTGGTAAGCCTGATGGGCCAAAACCCCCCCGGTTTTGGTAAGATCCCTTCAACCAAGGCCCGCCGAGAAGCGTATAGACGGTGCATTCAAGCGCTCGCGGCAACCCCCGCAACCGGCAGCTCGTAGCGCCGCCTGATCCCATACAGCGTGCTGCGCTCAGCCGCCGGGCGCCCCGCGGCGTGCGCGGCGGCCACCAGCTGCGGGGGGTCCAGCGCGTACCGTGGTATGAGCCGGCTAGGCGCGAGATGGACTCCTCCATGAGCGTGCCGCCCAGATCGTTGACGCCCCAATGCAGCGACTCGGTGGCGGCGTCGAGGCCCATCTTGACCCACGAGGCCTGGAGGTTGGCGATCGTGCGGCCGAGCGCGAGACGGAACACGGCGGTGTGCTTGAGGTTCTCCTCGCGCGAGACCTCCTCCACTCCGTGGGTGCGCCCCAAGAGCGTTTGGAAGGGAATGAACGAGAGCGGGACGAACTCGGTGATACCTCCGGTGCGCTCCTGCAGGGTGCGCACCACCCGCATGTGCTCGGCCAGCTCCCAAGGCTCCTCGATGTGGCCGAACATGACGGTGGCGGTCGAGCGCAGGCCGGCCGCGTGGCTCGCCTCGACGATCTCGACCCAGCGCGCGACGGGGAGCTTGTTGGGCGAGATTCGCTCGCGCACGCCGTCGTGCAGGACCTCGGCGGCCGTGCCCGGCGTGGAGTCCAGGCCGGCGTCGCGCAGCCGTGCGAACACCTCACCGGGAGGTAAGCCCGAGATGTCGCACATGTGGGAGATCTCCATCGGCGAGTAGGCGTGCAGGTGCAGGTCGGCGCCGGCCTCGCTCGCGGTGCGCTTGGCCAAGCGCAGCCAGCCCAGGTAGTCCTCCAGGTCCCAGTCGGGGTGGATGCCCGACTGGATGCACAGCTCGGAGGCGCCGTAGTCGATCGCCTCCAGCACCCGCCTGACGAACTCGGCCTCGTCGTGCTCGTAGGCGTCGGGGCAGCGCTTGCCCTGGCCGAAGCCGCAGAACGCGCAACCGACGGTGCAGACGTTGGAGATGTTGATGTTGCGGTTGACGACGAACGTGACCGTGTCCCCCGCCAGCTCGGCTCGCAGCTCGTCGGCGGCCTCGCGCATCGCCTCGATGGCCTCGGGGCGCGTCTCGGCGAACATCGCGGTCAGCTCGTCCGCGCTCAAAGCGACGCCCTCCCGTCCCTTTTCGATCGCGCCGGCGACGAGATCCGGGCGGATCGGCGCGGGCGGGTCGGCGCGACCGGAGCCGCGGCGAGGGATGAAGCTCCAGTACTTCAGCTTGATCGTGTCGAGCACGCCTTGGGAGACCCAAGCGCGGTCGATGTACTGTGGGTAGACGCACAGACGCTCGGTCAGCGCGACGCCGTCGGCCTGCAGGCGCTTGCGCACCTGGTGGGGCGAGGGGAAGGGGTGCTCGGGCGAGATGTGGTCGCCGTTGGCCGACAGTCCCCCGAGGTCGGTGGCGCCCGCGGCGACCAGCTCGGGCCACCAGTCGGCGAGGTTCGGGGGCACCTGGATGCCCACCTCGGGCATCAGCTCGCGAGTGTGCGCGATCAGCTCCTGCATGTCCTCGATCGAGACCGGTCCGGCTCCTTCCGAGGCCCACTTGGGCAAGGGCACCGCTGGGGGTGCCCTGCGCGTGCGCGCGCGAAGAAGGCTTTCTTTCGCGCGCGCGCGCGAGTCACCCTCCACACGAACATCGACCACCCCCGTAGGACCCTCCACACGACCATCGAGCACACCCGTACGCCAGTACTCCACGGCGGCCGCCTCGGCGATCTCGGCGGGCTCGCGCCCGTAGTAGGACTGGTGGGGCACGAAGTTCTGCAGGATCACCTCCTGGATGTGGCCGTACTCGGCGTGCAGCTCGGCCAGCGCCTCCAGTGAGGCCATGCGCTCCTCCACCGTCTCGCCGATCCCGACGAGGATGCCGCTCGTGAACGGGATGCGCAGCTCCCCGGCCGTCCGGATCGTCTCGATGCGACGGGCCGGGTGCTTGGTGGGCGAGCCGGCGTGGACGGTCTCCATCAGCCGCTCGGAGACCGACTCGAGCATCAGGCCCTGTGAGGCGGTGACCTCGCGCAGGCGGGCCAGGTCCTCGCGGGAGAGCACACCCAGGTTGGTGTGCGGCAGCAGGCCACGCTCCAAGGCCCTTTCGCAGGCCCAGACGACATACGCGGTGAAGTCCTCGTGGCCGTACTCGCCCAGGCGGCGGCGCACCTCGGGGTTGACCTCGGGGTGCTCGCCGGTGAGCACGAGCAGCTCCTTGACCTGCCGGCGAGCCGCTTCGTCGAGGATGCGCAGGACCTCCTCAGGCTCATACAGGTGGGCCTTGTGGGTGGCGAAGGCGCAGTACTTGCAGTAGCAGCGACACGTGCGCGAGAGCGAGAGCGTGAGGTTGCGCGAGAAGGTGACGCGGCGGCGCATCGTCTTTGGAGTCTATGAGGACATCGGCGCATGCGCCGATGTCCCGACTGGTGCATGCACCAGTCGGCCGGACGGCACATGTGCCGTCCGGAACGGCAAATAGATTCTTGGCATGTCCGAAGACACCTTGCGACGCGCCGTGGCCGAGATGGTTGGCGCCTTCACCCTCACCTTCATCGGCGCCGGCGCCGCGGCGGCCTCCGGCGTCATCTCCGACCCAACCTTGATCGGCGTGGCGATCGCCAACGGGCTGGCAATCGGCGTGATGGTTTGTGCGCTGGGGCACATCTCCGGCGGGCACTTCAACCCGGCGGTGACGTTCGGGTTCTTGATCACGCGCAAGATCAAGCCGGCGCTGGCGGGCGTGTATTGGGTCGCGCAGTTCGGCGGCGCGGCGCTCGCGGCGCTGCTTGTGCGCCAGCTGCTGCCCAGGGCGACCACCGAAGCGGTCAAGTTGGGCGTGCCCGCGCTTGGACACGGGGTCAACGCCAGCTCGGGCATGTTCTTGGAGGCGATACTGACGTTCTTCTTGGTGTTCGTGATCTTCGGCGCGGCGGTGGACGCGCGCAACCAGTTCAGCGTCGTGGCCGGCCTGGCGATCGGGTTGACGATCGCGATCGACGTGTTGTTCGGCGGTCCGTTCACGGGCGCCGCGATGAACCCGTCGCGGGCGTTCGGGCCGGAGCTCGTGGGCGGCCATTGGGCCAACGCTTGGGTCTGGTACGTCGGCCCGCTGCTTGGAGCGGCGGTGGCGGCGGGGCTGTATGCGTTCTTGTATCTGCGCAAGCCCGGGGTCCCCCTCACGGGGACAGGCGATCCCGGCGAGCCCGCGGCGACGTAGAGAACGCGCGGCGCTCCGAAGGCCGGCATGAGCGCGGCGAACGTGTTTCTGGCCAGGCACGGCCAGACCGCTTACAACATGGAGCGTCGCTTCCAAGGACACCTGCCGGTGCCGCTGGACGAGACGGGTCGGGAGCAAGCGCTCGATCTGGCCGAGCGCACCGCGGCGGGCGCCCACGGGGAGCCGTTCGCGGAGCTGTGGTGCAGCCCCCTGCTGAGGGCCCGCGAAACGGCGGACACGGTTGCCGCGCGCCTGGGCTTGGAGCCGCGCGAGGAGCCGCGCCTGATGGAGACCGACGCGGGCGATTGGACGGACCGGCTGTTCAGCGACGTGCAGGCCGAGGACCCGGAGGGCTTCGCGGGCTTCATCGAGGGCCGCCCCGACTTCGCGTTCCCGGGGGGCGAGTCGTTCGCGCAGCAGGGCGTGCGCGTGGCCGCGGCGCTCGCCGATGTCGAGCGGGGCGAGTTGCCGGCGCTGGTCGTTTGCCACGGGGTGGTGATCCGCATCGCCCTCTCCCAGCGCGCGGGCCACAGGGTGGCGCTCGCCGAGCGGGTACCCAACGCGGCGCTCGTGCCGCTCGACCCAGTCGAGGCCGAGCACAGCGAGCTCGGCGGCGGCGAGGCGCTGCCTCCGAGCTGAGCTACTCCCCCGCGAGCCGGTCCACTAGCGCGGCAGCTTCGCGGGCCATGCGCGAGCGGGGCACGACCAGATCGCAACCCGCCTGCTCGGCCAGGCGCCTCGCCTCGACGTCGACGTGGGAGTAGAAGGCCAGTGTGGGCACGCTGGCGCGCTCTGACGCGGACAGCGATTGGAACAGCTGCGCACGCCGCCCCGGTTCGTCCGTGAGATCGAGAACGAATACGTCGGCCTCGCTCAAACCGCCATGCACGAGACGATCCTCCAAAACCAAGTCCACCGTATGTCCAGCGGCTTGCAGACTGCCCTGCACCTGGGAGCCGAACAAGAGATCCGGCACGAACGCGAGCACGTGAGCCATGATCTCGTGCGTCCAGCGAGCGCCGAAGGGCTACTGGGCGCGCAGGCGGGCGAACTCTTCGCGCACCGACTGCGGGCGGCCCCACATCTGGACGGCCTCGACGCGCCCGACGCGCTGTTCGCGCAAGACCAGCTCGCCCTCGATGCCGGCTTCGTCGAGCAGGCGCAGCGCGCCGTGCGTGGTGGGAGCCGAGGCGGCGTGGCCGAAGCGGTGGGCGACGAGCAGGCGCCAGTGCCAGTCGTGGTGGGAGTAGGGCCTGGCGTTGCACGTCACGAGGTAGACGCACGCGTCGATGTAGCGCGACTCCTCAGCGATGCGCAGGTCGAGCTCCAGGTCGGTCCAGTCGTCCGGGAGCGAATCGACGATGCCTTGGAAGGTGTCCGCGAGGGCCATTGGACTGAAGCCTAGCGTGGCTATCCTCGGCAACGTGGCCGGCATCGACACTGCGACATTGGCGGAGGACTACGCGGCCCTGACCGAGCGTTGCGGCTTGGTCGACCGCTCCGAGCGCGGCAAGCTCGCGCTTACCGGCTCGGGGGCGGTCGAGTTCTTGAACGGCCAGATCACCAACGAGCTGGTCGGACTGAAGCCGGGCGAAGGCCGGTATGCGGCCTTTTTGACGCACAAGGGCAAGATGCTGGGCGACCTGCGCATCCTTGCCGTCGGCGCCGACACGGACACGGAGCCGAGCGAATTGCTGCTCGACACCGAGCGTGTCGCGTTGCAGGCCTTGTTCGACATGATTCGCCGCTTCAAGGTGGGGTTCGAGGTGGAGCTGCACAAGCGCACCTTGGAGTCTTCGCTGCTCTCGCTGATCGGGCCGTCCGCGTCGGAGGCGGCCGCTCGCGCCTTCTCGCTCCCGCCGTCCGGGACGAGGGGTCTGGGGCCCTCTGAGGAGGGGGTTGGCTCATGCTCTGCAGGGGTGTCCTACGCGCGCGCGGGGGGTGTGCCGGAGCGAGAGCACGATCACTTGCTCGTATCTTTGGGCGACACGCCGGTGCGTTTGATCGATACGGACCTCGGCATCGACGTGTTGTTCGAGGCCGCCAAACTAGGGACGGTTCGCGGCGCCCTGGAAGCCGCCGGCGCGGCCGATGCGAGCGAGGCGGCGGCTGAGATCGTGCGCGTCGAGAGCGGGCGGCCACGCTACGGGATCGACCTGGACGACACCACGATCCCCCAGGAGGCGGGCCTGAACGAGCGCGCGGTCAGTTTCACCAAGGGCTGCTACGTCGGCCAGGAGACGGTCGCGCGTCTCTACTACAAGGGCAAACCCAACCGTCATCTGCGCGGACTGCGCCTGTCGGAGGCCGTCGATCCGGGCGCGCCCCTGATGCTTGGCGAGCGCCGGATCGGAAGCATCGGCAGCTCCGTCCTCTCCCCCGGCTTCGGTCCCATCGGGCTGGCTCTGCTGCGCCGCGAGGCCGAGCCTGGAGCGACCGTGGCCGTCGGCGACACGGGCGCCACCGCGGTCGTGGTCGAGCTGCCATTTCAGTAGGCTTCGCGGGTAGGCGGGTCCTTCAATCAACGAGGTTCAGAACAAGTGGCAATCGATCTTCAACAAGTTTCAAGCGTCGACGCCGAGCCCGGCGAGCTGCCGGCCACGATGGCCGCGTGGGTCATCCGCGAGGAGCGCCAGGGCGAGCCCAAGGACGCTTTCCAGCTCGAGGAGATCGAGGTTCCCGAGCCCGCCGCTTTCGAGGTGATCGTGCGCGTGATGGCCGCCGGGGTCAACTACAACAACGTGTGGGCCGCTTTGGGCAAGCCGATCGGCGTGTGGCGCTACGGCGACCACCCCGAGTACGGCCACCACATCGGCGGATCGGACGCTTCGGGAGTCGTGTGGAAGGTGGGCCCGGGCGTGACGCGCTGGAAGCCGGGCGACGAGGTCGTCGTGCACTGCAACCAGGCTTCTTACGAGGACCCCGAGGTGCACGGCCTCGACCCGATGGCGGCGCCCTCGCAAAAGATCTGGGGCTATGAGACGACCTGGGGATCGTTCGCCCAGTTCACCAAGGTCCAGGCCCAGCAGCTGCTGCCCAAGCCGAAGGCCTTGAGCTGGTCGGAGGCCGCGTCCTACGGTCTCGTCTACTTCACCGCGTATCGCATGTTGATCACGCGATGCAACCTGCAGGCCGGCCAGAAGGTCTTGATCTGGGGCGCCGCCGGCGGTCTTGGCGTGTTCGCGACCCAGCTTTGCGCCGCCGCGGGCGCGCACTGCGTGGGCGTCGTGTCCTCGGCCGAGAAGGGCGAGCTCGTCAAGCGCCTCGGCGCCGTCGACTACATCGACCGGGCCGAGTTCACCGGCATGATGCGCCGGGGCGGCGAGAGCCCCGAAGAGGAGAAGGCTCGCTTCCTCGCCTCGCGCGAGTTCTCAAAGCGCGTCAAGCAGATCCTCGGCGACGCGCCCGACATCGTCTTCGAGCACGTCGGCCAGGCCACGTTCCCGACCTCCGTCTTCACGGTCAAGCCGTTCGGCAAGGTCGTCATCTGCGCCGGCACGACCGGCTTCAACCTCGACTTCGACGTGCGCTACCTGTGGATGAAGCAGAAGGAGATCGTCGGCTCGCACTTCGCCAACGCGTACGAGTGCATGAAGGCCAACGAGCTGATCGAGTCCGGTCAGATCCGCCCGGTCCTTTGGCGCACACTCGGCTTCGAGGGCGTCGCCGAAGCCCACCAGCTGATGCTCGAAAACAAGCATCTCGGCAAGATCTCGATCCTCGTCGGCGCAGAGAACGAAGACGAAGGCAAGACGGCGGACGGCCCCGGGGCTATTCACGCAGAGGTAGGAGGTTGAGATGGCCGGCACGGTGATCGTCCCCTGGTACGCGACCGGCTTTCGGGCCGACGGCTTCGAGGAGGCCTTGGGTGGGGTCGCGGCGGTGGCGCTGCGCTATGGCGCGAGCTCATACTCGGTGTATCGCTTCCGCGACGACCGCTACCGCTTCCAGCAATTCGCCCACTTCGACAACCACGCCGACTGGGAACGGTTCTGGGAAGGCCCCGAGATGATCGACTTCAGGGTCCGCCACTCAGGCTGGTACCAGGTCCCGATCCTGTACGGCTGGTGGGACCGCACCGCCGGCGGCTCGATCGAGGAGGCCCACGCCGCCTTGATCGCTAACGGCAACACAAACGGCGCGCCCGCCGACAAGCTCGTTTAGCGCGCCAAGCTTTCGACTGCGGCGGCCACCGCAGCGGGATGCGTGTAGGGCGCCATGTGGCCGCCGGGCACCATCCGCAGTTGCGCGCCGGGGACGCTTGCGGCGATGCTGCGCCCACACGCCGGCTTGACCAGCTTGTCCTGGCTGCCTTGGATCACGATCGTGGGAACGCGGACGCTCGCCAAGCCGCGGTTGACGCCGTCGATTTCTTTGTCCGCGTGGAGGATCTCACCCGCATAGGCCTCCAGGTTGCCGTGCTTGAGCGTGATCGCAAGCACGCGATGGCGGTGCTTCGGATTGACAGGCGCCGGTTCGAACGCTTCTTTCTCCTCGGGTTCGGATGAGACAGTGCGTACCAGCTGCGAGAACGTCACGTCGGCAATCGGTGCGATCACCGGCAGCTCTATCGCCTGGACGAACCTCGCCTGCGCGCGCGTGAAGGCGTTGTCGTGGCGAGAGCATTGCCCGGCGGCCGCATCGACCAACACCAACCCCTTCACGTCGGCGGTATGGCGCTCGGCGTAGGCAAGCGAGATCGTGCCCCCATAGGAATGGCCGACAAGGATCGGATGACCGAGGTGAAGCTTTTCGATTACTTCGTGCACCGCCTGGAGCTGGCGGGCGAACGGAAAATAACCGCCGGTCGAGAAGCCATACCCGGGCCGGTCGATCGCGATCGTCCTGTGACCGATCAAAGGCGTCACGTCTTCGAAGTCTTCGGCCGTCCCGGGAAGACCATGGATCAACAGCACCGCCGGTTCGGGGCCGGGCCGTTCCAAGTAGCGCAGCTTCACGCCCGCCAGCTGCAAGAACTTTCCGGTCGCGTGAGGCGTAGGGGGCAGACGCCCGTACGTCCAGTTGAGCACGACCACCACCCCTGCCAGCACGAGCACGCCCCAGAGCAGGCGTTTGCGTGTCAGCACTGCTCGAGCGGCGCCATCGTCAATCCGGCGCCCTTCAGAAGCTCCCAGTAGTGCTCGGCCGGCTCCTTGTGGCCGGAGAAGACGATCGCTTGGCCGGAGTTGTGGATGATCGAGGCGATCTCGTGCCCGCGCTCCAAGCTCACGCCGGGGATGAACCGCGCCAAGGTGCGGGCGACGTGGTCGAAGGTGTTGTGGTCGTCGTTGCGCACGATGACCCTCCAGGAGTCACCGATCCCGGTGCCGGGGCCGCCCGTGCGCGGCAGCTCGATCGTCTCGCTCATCAGCGATCAGGATAAAGCCCGCCGCCGCCCCATACAATTGCGCCATGAGCCAACACGATCGCTCCACGAGCAAAGCCCAGTCTCCGCGCCTGCCTCAGCCCGACCGCCCCTGGATGATGCGCACCTACGCCGGTCACTCGACGGCGAAGGCGTCCAACGAGCTGTACCGACGCAACATCGCCAAGGGCCAGACAGGCCTGTCGGTGGCTTTCGACCTGCCGACCCAGACCGGCTATGACCCCGACGACGAGCTCGCTCGCGGCGAGGTCGGCAAGGTCGGCGTCCCGGTGGTCCACAGGGGCGACATGGCCGCCCTGATGGACGGGATCCCGCTCGGCGAGATGAACACCTCGATGACGATCAACGCGACCGCCGCCTGGCTGCTGGCCCTCTATATCGTCGCCGCCGAGGACCAAGGCGTCGCCCAAGAGCAGCTCCAGGGCACGACCCAGAACGACATAATCAAGGAGTTCCTGGCGCGCGGCACCTACGCGTTCCCGCCCGCGCCCTCGATGCGGTTGATCGCCGACATGATCGCCTACACGGTCGAGCACGTGCCCAAGTGGAACCCGATCAACATCTGCTCCTACCACCTGCAGGAGGCCGGCGCGACGCCGGTCCAGGAGATCGCCTACGCGATGAGCAACGCGATCGCCGTGCTCGACGCCACCCGCGAGCGCCTCGGCGACGACGGGAGCGACGCGAGCGGCGGCGCCCACAGGCTGATGGGCAGCGTGTTCGGGCGCATCTCCTTCTTCGTCAACGCCGGCGTGCGCTTCGTCGAGGAGCACGCCAAGCTGCGGGCGATGGGGATCCTCTGGGAGGAGCTCGGGCGCGAGCGCTACGGCGTCACCGACGAGCGCCAGCTCAGGTTCCGCTACGGGGTGCAGGTCAACTCGCTCGGCTTGACCGAGGCCCAGCCGGAGAACAACGTGCAGCGCATCGTCTTGGAGTCGCTCGCCGTCACCTTGGGCCGCGACGCGCGCGCCCGCGCGATCCAATTGCCGGCCTGGAACGAGGCTTTGGGCCTGCCGCGACCGTGGGATCAGCAGTGGTCGCTTCGCATCCAGCAGGTGCTCGCCTACGAAACCGACCTGCTCGAGTACCCCGACATCTTCGAGGGCTCCAAGGTCATGGACGGGCTCGTCGCCGAGCTGCTTGAGGGCGCGCGCGCCGAGATGGCGGTCGTCGCGGAGCACGGTGGCGCTGTGCAAGCCGTCCCCTACATGAAGGCGGCGCTCGTGGACTCCCACCGAGCCCGCATCCAGCGCATCGAGTCCGGCGAGCAGATCGTGGTCGGCCAGAACAAGTTCTGCGAGACCGAGGTCTCTCCCCTCACCGACGACGCCGAGGGAGGGATCCTCGTGGTGGATCCGGCCGTCGAGGCCGAGCAGATCGAGGCGGTCCGCCGCTGGCGTGCAGAGCGCGACCAGGGCGCCGTGGACGCGGCCTTGGCCGAGCTGGCCCAGGTAGCGGCGAGCGAGGGCTCCGGCGAGAACCTGATGGTGCCGACGATCGCCGCGGCGCGCGCGGGCGCGACCACGGGCGAGTGGGCCAAGACCTTGCGCGAGGTGTTCGGCGGCTACCGCGCCCCCACCGGCGTCGGCGAGGCCACCGCGGCACCGGCCGACGAGGATCTCGCCGAGCTGCGCGAGCAGGTCGAGCAGCTGGCCGAGCGGCTCGGCCGCCGACCGAAGATCCTGGTCGGCAAGCCAGGCTTGGACGGCCACTCCAACGGCGCCGAGCAGATCGCCGTCCGCGCGCGCGACGCAGGCATGGACGTGGTCTACGAAGGCATCCGCCTCACCCCCGCCCAGATCGCCGCCTCGGCGCTGCAGGAGGGCGTGCACGTGATCGGCCTCTCGATCCTCTCCGGCTCGCACCGCGAGCTGATCCCGGCCGTGATCGACGCCCTGCGCGAGGCTGGCGTCGATGTGCCCGTGGTCGTCGGCGGGATCATCCCCGAGCAGGACGTCGCCCCGCTCAAGCAGGCCGGCGTGGCGGCCGTCTACACGCCCAAGGATTTCGACATCACGCGGATCATGCGCGACATCCTGCAGCTCTTGGGGGAGCGCGGCGGCGGCATTGTTGCCGCCGCCGCGTGAGCGTCTCGCGCGTGGCGCCTCGCGTGCGCGACAAGACTCGCGCGGCCTTCTCGCTCGCGGCAGCTCACCGGTACGGACGAACGTGAGCAGCGGCAGCCTCGATGGCCGCGAGCTCGGCCAACGCCTGCGCGAGGGCGACCTGAGCGCGGCGCCGGCCGCACTGAACCTGCTTGAGAGCACGGCCCCTGCCGACCGCGCTCAGGCGGCGGCGTTGCTGGGCGAGGTCTCCCCGGCCGCTTTGGGTGGAGAGGCTAAGGGCCACATCGTCGGCGTGACCGGCCCGCCGGGCGCGGGCAAGTCGACCCTGCTCTCCGCGCTCCTGCACGCCTGGCGCGAGCCGCCCGCGGACACGGAGGCATCGAGCGCCAGCGTCGCGCACCCGATCAGGGTACCCAGGAGCGTGGCGATGCTCGCGGTGGACCCCAGCTCCAAGCGCTCGGGCGGCTCGCTGCTCGGGGACCGAGCCCGCATCGAGTTCGACCCAACCGACCGGGCCGTCCTGATCCGCTCGACCGCGGCCGGCGAGCGCCTCGGCGGGCTGGCGCCCGCGACGCGTGCGGCCGCGCAGGCCTTGGCGGCGGCGTTCGACGTGGTCGTGATCGAGACGGTCGGCGTAGGACAGGCCGAGACGGAGGTCGCCGAGGTCGCGGACACCGTGGTCGTGGTCGTGCAGCCCGGCAGTGGCGACGTACTGCAGTTCTTGAAGTCCGGGATCATGGAGACTCCTGACGTGCTCGTCGTCACCAAGGCAGACCTCGGCCAGATCGCGATCGCCACCCGCCGCGATCTCAGTGCGGCGCTGCGCTCGCTGGGAGCGAGCCCGGACGGTACGAAGACGCAGGTGCTCGCGGTCTCCTCGCTTTCGCCGCCAGAGGGCATCGAGGAGCTGATCGCGGCCCTCGACGAGCATCGCGGCGCGGCGGACATCGCCGAGCGCCGCCTGCGTGCGCGCCGCGCCGGTGCGTTGCTCGACTTCGCCGACGAGCACGGCGAGCGCGGGCTGCGCGCTCTCGGGGGGCGCCGCGGCGCCGAGCGCCTGCTCGCCGCCCAAGCGCCTGACCTGGACGCGCCGAGCGCTCGTCGCGACGCTCGAGCAAGCGCTGGCGCAGGCCGCGAAGGCTGCGAGCTGAGATGGCTCGCGACCTGGGCATCATGTTCGGTGCGTTCGTGCTCGCCAGCGCGCTGGCGGGGGCGCTCGGCGCGATCAACCTGGGCACTGCGCTCGCCTTCGGCCAGATCGGCTTCGCGATCGCGACGGTTTACGTGCTCGTCAAGCGCTGACGGCGGACTAGGCTATGCCATACAGCCTGCTCGCGCGCAGTGTGACGCTGTCGGCATCGACACGCGCCCGGAGCGGTTGTGTGTTCGAAATCATAAAATCCTTCCCGGCCAAAACTATTACAATTTGAAGATTCTCCAAGCATGAATACAACCCTCCACCTTCCGCGCTCCTTGGGCGGCGCCCAGCCTCAATCCAGCCTCTACGCTCTAGCTCGCGATGATCGTTTTGATCGGGTTCGCCGTCCTCGCCGGCGCAGGCACCGCGCTGTCGCCCTGCGTGCTGCCGGTGCTGCCGGCCCTGCTGGCCTCGGGCGGGGTGGGCGGCAGGCGCAGGCCGCTTGGCGTGGTGATCGGCTTGACCGTCACCTTCACCGTGACGATCGTGGGCGTGGCCGACGTCGTGGACGGCGTCGGCTTGGGCTCGGACCCGCTGCGCGACGTGGCGGTGCGGTCCTGATCGCCTCGGGCCTGGCGCTGATCGTGCCGGGCCTGGCCGACCGTCTGGAGGCCAGGCTGTCCCGCGTCGCCGCGTTCGGCGCGAGCGGGGCTTCGAACCGGGGCGATGGCTTTCGCTCGGGCCTGGTCGTCGGCGCGGCGCTCGGCTTCGTGTACACGCCCTGCGCCGGCCCGATCCTGGCCGCCGTGATCTCGGTGAGCGCCGCCAGCGGGCGCACCGTGGCGGTGGCGATCGCCTACGCGCTCGGCAGCGCCGCCGTGCTGTTCGCGCTGACGCTGGGCGGTCGCAAGCTGTTCGACCGCGTCCGCGCCGCCGGCCGCGGCCTCGCGCTTCAGCGCACGCTCGGCGCGATCATGCTGGCCACCGCGCTCGCGATCGTGGTGGGAGTGGACGTGCGCTTCGATCAGTACGTAGCCGAACACATCCCCAACGTCAACCTCACCGCGGGCCTCGAGAAATCGAAAGCGGTCCAGAGCCGCCTGCCCGAACTGACCGGCCACGGAGCCAAGTTCGCGACCACGGGCAAAACCCCGACGGCGCCCCGCAACGCCAGCGACGCCGTCCTGCTCGCCGACGCTCACGGCCTGAAGAACCTCGGCCCGGCGCCCGAATTCGAGAACACCGAGGACTGGTTCAACACGCCGGGCGATCACTCGCTCAGCCTGAGCGGGCTGCGTGGACATGTGGTGCTCGTGGACTTCTGGACCTACACCTGCATCAACTGCATCAGGACCCTTCCCTACCTGAAGGCGTGGGACGCCACCTACCGCAAAGACGGCCTCAACGTCATCGGCGTGGAGACGCCGGAGTTCGCCTTCGAGAAGGAGGCCTCGAACGTAAAGGACGCGATCGACCAGTTTGGCCTGCGCTACCCCGTGGTGCAGGACAACGAAATGGGCACCTGGAACGCGTACGCGAACGAGTACTGGCCCGCCGACTATCTGATCGACGCCAAAGGAGACGTCCGCTACGCCGCCGCGGGCGAGGGCGACTACGCCCAGACCGAAACGGCGATCCGAGCGCTGCTCGCCGAAGCGGGCGCGGCGGTGGGCGGCAAGAGCCATCCGACCGACGTGATCGTGCCCAGCGAAGTCGCGACACCCGAGACATACCTCGGGACCGCGCGCGCCCAGGGTTGGCGCGTGGCGCCCAAGGAAGGCCTGCACGACTACGGCACCGAGCGTGCCGGCCCAGCTGGGCCTCAACGAATTCGACTACTCCGGCACCTGGAACATCGCCGAACAACCCGCCACCGCCGTCCAGAGCGCGGGCATCGACATGCAGTTCGAGGCCAAGAACGTCTATCTGGTGCTGAGTTCAGCCGGCGAAACGCCCCGCCAGGTCCAGGTGCTACTCGACGGCAAGCCGATCCCCGCGCGCGACGCCGGCGCCGACGTGCACCAGGGCGCGGTCACCGTGACCGGCCAGCGACTGTATTCGCTCGTGTCGCTGCCCGCCGACCAGGAACACAGGCTCAGCCTGCGCTTCGCGCCGGGAGTGTCGGGGTACGCATTTACGTTCGGTATAGCGACCGTACCACGCGAGTGCGGGCATACAATGATCCCCATGGAGGGAGGTCCCGCACCCGAGACGACCGCGCGAGCTTGGCTGCGGTGCTATCGCTGCTGGTCGCAGAACCTCGAGGTCCAGGTCCACTACGAGGGCATCCACAAGATCGACCCGGACACGGGCGAGCGCTCGGAAGTCGTCGACGAGTTGCAGGAGGCCGTGGTGCAGTGCCTCGACTGCATGCACGACCAGCCCCACCTCGGTTTCTCCGGCGGGCGCGTCGAGCCGATCGAGGATCGCTGGGAACGAATGATCGCCGGCACTCCCTGGGTGGCGTCGTGCACGGTCACGGTCGAGGCCGACGACGTCGAGATCTGCTCCGGCCCGGAGGCCGGCGACGCGCTGTCGTATGCCGCCTTCGGCGAGTACGGCGTCAGAGAGTTCTTCACCCATGTGCGCTTCCACAAGCACGAGGAGGACCAGATCGTGGTGCACCTGCTCGTCGAGCTCTACGCGCGCTCCCTGGAGGAGGCGACCGAGGTGCTCGAGTCCGCCGCCCGCGGAGCCCTCACGATCACCTCGCTCGCCGAGGAGTCGCGCCCCCCGGCCTCGGCAGGCGAACCCCACGAACACGATTAGCGGTCCGCTGGAGCGGCGCGAGGCTGTGTCCTCGCTCGCTTATGTGCATAGCACACTTCGCTCGCTGCGTCCGTGCCTCGCTTGCCCAGCGGCCCGCTAATGGCTCTCTGGACACGTCATCATCCAAGCGATGAGCGTGCTTGCGGCGAAGATCTTGCTGGCGCCGAGCTTTCGTGATGGCGGCGTCGCTGGCGGCTAGGCGGTTTGGCGCGAGGGTGGGCGGTTTGGTTGGTGGTTTGCCGGTCGTGGCGGGGCCGATTCTGCTCGTGTTCGCGCTCAGCCATGGACGCGCGTTCGCGGCGCAGGCAGCCGCCGGAACGCTGCTTGGGATCGTGTCGCTGTTGGCGTTCATCGTGGTCTACTCGCACCTGGCGAGCCGCGCCAGCTGGGCGAGCAAGCCTGGTCTTGGGCTGGGGGGCGTTCTTTGCGATGACCGGCGCCTTGAGCACGGTCTCGGTTGGTCCCGACCTGGCGCTCGCGATCGTGCTTGGGGCGATCGCAAGCACACTGCTGGTGCTTCCCAGCGTGCGGGGGGAGCGTCTGCAGCCCGGCCAGCTCCGCCGGCCTGGGACTTGCCGGTGCGAGGGCTGAGCGCGCTTGCCTTGGTGCTCGCGTTGACCGCGCTCGCCGGCCAGCTCGGCGCGAAATTGAGCGGCTTGCTCGCCCCGTTCCCGGTGATCGCGAGCGTGCTTGCCGTCTTCACGCACGCCCAGCACGGCGAGGAGGATCTGCTGCGCATCATGCGCGGCTTCGTGCTCGGCCTGGTCGCCTACGCGCTGTTCTGCTTCGCGCTGGCGGTTTCGCTCGAATCGTTGAGCATCGCCGAGAGCTTCCTGTTGGCCGCGAGCTGCGCCCTCGCCACTCAGGCGGTCGCGTTGACCGTTACGTTGCGTCGCCGCGAGCCGGCGGCCGAGCCGCTATAGCCGTCTCGGCCGACACGGCCGGGCACCAAACCCGGCCGATGACCTCCGCCTAGGCCGACAGGCGCTGCTCGAGCGCCGCGAGCTGCTCGTGCAGCTCCTGGCGGCAAGCGGTCGAACTTGGCGAAGTGCTCGTGGAAGTGAGGCAACTGGGCCTTCCATTCGGCGACGTCCACGCGCAACAGCTCGGCGATCGCCTCGTCTGAGACATCGACGCCGCGCGTGTCGAGACCCTCGGGACCGACGGGTGGCATGTGGCCGATCGGCGTCTCCACGGCGGCGCCGTGACCGGCGCAGCGCGCGAACACCCAAGCCAGCACGCGCGAGTTCTCGCCGTAGCCGGGCCACAGGAATTTGCCCTCGGCGTCCTTGCGGAACCAGTTGACGTAGAAGATCTTGGGCAGCTTCGAGGCGTCGGCTTCGCGGCCGATCTTCAGCCAGTGGGCGAAGTAGTCGGCCATGTTGTAGCCGCAGAAGGGCAGCATCGCAAACGGGTCGAAGCGCAGCTCGCCGACCGTGCCGGCCGCCGCCGCCGTCTTCTCTGAGCCCATCGTCGCGCCGAGGAACACGCCGTGCTCCCAATCGAACGCTTCGGCCACGAGCGGCACGACAGTCGAGCGACGGCCACCGAACAACATCGCGGAGATCGGAACGCCGGCTGTGTCCTCCCACTCGGCGGCGATCGCGGGGTCCTGGGCGGCCGCTACGGTAAAGCGAGCGTTCGGGTGCGCCGCGGGTTTATCTGACTCTGGCGTCCAGTCTTTGCCCTGCCAATCGACCAAGTGCTCGGGCACGTCGTCGGTGAGACCCTCCCACCACACGTCGCCATCGTCTGTGAGTGCGCAGTTGGTGAAGATCGTGTTCGACTCGGTCATCCGGATCGCGTTGGGGTTGGTGTGTTCGCCGGTCCCAGGGGCCACGCCGAAGAAGCCGGCCTCGGGGTTGATCGCGTACAGGCGCCCGTCCTGCCCGAACTTCATCCAGGCGATGTCATCGCCGATCGTCTCGACCTCCCAGCCCTCCATGGTCGGGATCAACATCGCCAGGTTGGTCTTGCCGCAGGCCGACGGGAAGGCGGCGGCGATGTACTTGACTTCCTTCTCGGGCGAGGTCAGCTTGAGGATCAGCATGTGCTCGGCCATCCAGCCCTCGTCGCGCGCCATCACCGAGGCGATGCGCAGCGCGAAGCACTTCTTGCCGAGCAGCGCATTGCCGCCGTAGCCCGAGCCGTAAGAGGTGATCTCGCGAGTCGCGGGGAAGTGGACGATGTACTTGTTATCGGCGTTGCACGGCCACGACACGTCCTCGGCGCCGTCCTCGAGCGGCATTCCGACCGAGTGCAGGCACGGGATGAAATCGCCTTCCTCGCCGAGCGCCTCGAGCGCGGCGGTGCCCATGCGAGTCATGATCCGCATCGACACGGCCACGTAGGGCGAGTCGGTCAGCTGCACGCCGATCTGGCTCTTGTCCGAGCCGATCGGGCCCATCGAGAAGGGCACCACGTACATCGTGCGCCCGTGCATGCAGCCGCTGAACAGCTCTTTGAGCGCTTCCTTCATCTCGGCCGGGTCGCGCCAGTTGTTGGTCGGGCCCGCTTCGGCCTCGGTGGGCGAGCAGATGAACGTGCGGTCTTCGACGCGGGCGACGTCGCCTGGGTCTGAGAGACCGAGATAGGAGTTGGGGCGCTTGGCGTCGGAGAGGCGCTGGAAAGTGCCCGCGTCGACGAGTACCTGGCAGAGGCGGTCGTACTCCTCGGCGGACCCGTCGCACCAGTAGATCGCATCCGGCTCGGTGAGGGCGGCAATCTCCTCGACCCAAGTCAGCAGACGCTTGTGATTGGTATTTGGGGCGGCGGTGGCGGTGGTCTCCATGACGTGCGAGCGGCTCCTCAGTGTCGCGGGGGGCGTACGGGGCGTGCCGCGCCGAAACGGCGTCAGGCAACGGAAAAACGCCCTTTAGGGGCGCGTACTTGCAAGCCTATCGCACCGTGGGGAGGCGGTCTACTCGCTCCCCACGGCGATCCCGGCTCTACTCGACGTTCCCCTCCGCGCTCGGACCACCGGGCTCGCGCCGCGGGACGAGCACCAAGCGCTTGAACTCGGCCACGAGCACCCCGTCCTGGTTGTAGACGCGCGTGTGCACCTTGACGGTGCCGCGGTCGGGCTTTGACTGGGACTCGCGCTTCTCCAAGACCTCGGACTCGCAGAACAGCGTGTCGCCGTGGAACACCGGCGCGGGGTGCTTGAGCTCTTCGGTGGCGAGGTTGGCGATCGCCTTGCCCGACACATCGGACACGGACATGCCGAGGGCAAGCGAGTAGACCAGAGGTCCGACGACGACGTTGCGTTTTTGCTGCGATTTGGCGGCGTATACGTCGTTGAGATGCAGGGGATGGTGGTTCATCGTGATCAGACAGAAGAGGTGGTCGTCTGACTCGGTGACGGTCTTGGCGGGCCAGTGCTTGTAGGTGGCGCCGACCTCGAACTCCTCCAGATAGCGGCCGTAGGGGTGCGCGCCCGAAGCCTCGCGGGCGGCCTGCTCGGTCTCGACGGTAGGTGTGTCGCTCATCGTGGGAACGGGTCTCCTGTTTTGGGGGTCGGACGGAACTCTAGCCAGTGAGGCGATAGCGTTCCTGGGCGACCGGATCGCCTCTCGTGAGAGCCCTGCCTCTCGAGGGAGACGCGGCCCGGCCCCCGCTAGACGTTTTCGAGCTTCCCCGACGCAGCCATAGGAGAGCAAGCCTTGCGCAACCCCAGAGCCTTCGACAAGCCCCTCGCGATCGGCGCGCCCGAGCCGGCGCGCGAGATCCCCTTCAAGCCCTCGCGGATGATCCACTTCCTCGATCTGTCCAACGAGAAAATGGTCGAAAAGGTGCCCGCCATCGCGCCTACCGTGGACATCCTGCTGGGCAACCTCGAGGACGCCGTGTCGGTGGACCGCAAGGAGGCGGCGCGCGCGGGGTTGATCAAGGTGGGCCGCGAGATGGACATGGGCGAGACGGCGCTTTGGACGCGCGTCAATTCGCTGGAGTCGCCGTGGGTGCTCGACGATCTGACCGAGATCGTGGGCGCGATCGGCGAGAAGATCGAGGTCATCATGGTCCCCAAGGTCGAGGGGCCGTGGGACATCCACTACGTGGACAGGCTCTTGGCCCAACTCGAGGCCAAGGCGGGCATCGAGAAGCCGATCCTCGTGCACGCGATCCTGGAGACCGCGCTGGGCGTTGCCAACCTGGAGGAGATCGCGGCGGCTTCCCCGCGCATCCAGGGAATGAGCTTCGGCCCGGCCGACCTGGCGGCTTCGCGGCGCATGAAGACCACGCGCGTCGGCGGCGGGCACCCCGGTTACCGCACGATCGCCGACCCCGATCTCGAGAACCCCGAGCTGCCACGCCCCAGCTACCAGCAGGACCCGTGGCATTACTCGATCGCACGCATGGTCGACGCCTGCACCGCCGTCGGTGCGCTCCCCTTCTACGGCCCCTACGGCGACATCAAGGACGAGCTCGGCTGCGAGACCCAGTTCAGGGCCGCGTTCCTGCTCGGCTGCGTCGGCGCCTGGTCGCTGCACCCGGTCCAGATCGGGATCGCCAAGAAGGTCTTCTCTCCCGACCCCGAGGAGGTCCGCTTCGCCAAGAAGGTGATCGAGGCGATCCCCGACGGCCGCGGAGTACACATGATCGACGGCAAGATGCAAGACGACGCGACCTGGAAGCAGTGCCAGGTGATGGTCAAACTAGCCGAGATGCTCGCCCGCAAGGACCCCGAGCTGGCGGAGGCGTACGGGTTCGTGCCGGCGGTGTCGTAGCCGGTCTGCGGCGCTACTCGGCCGCGTTTGGCGACCCACGCACGATGTGCGAATTTGCGGACACGCTCGCCTACCGTCAGGATGTCCGTAAATAAGCACATCGGATCCATTTGTGCTAATGTGCGTATATGCGCACATCAGACCACCCCGATGAGCAGCCTTTCCGCGTCTATACCGCCGGCTCGATCGGCCAGGCGATCCGCCACTATCGCAAGCAGGCGAATCTGACCCAGGCAGAGCTGGCCGAGCAGGTAGGCGTCAATCGCACCTACCTGTCGCGCTTGGAGGAGGGGCAGGAAACCGCACAGCTGCGACGGATCGTCGCCATCCTCCGGCGTCTCGGCGTACGCGCCACCCTGCAACACGAGGACTGGTAGCACGGATGGCCGAGCCGCTCTCGATCTGGATGTACGAGATGGAGGTCGCAACCGTCGAGTTGGATCGCCGCCGCCTCCGGCTGCGCTACACCCGTCAGGCGCTCGACTCGTTCCCCCGCGGACTCCCACTGCTTTCCTCGCAGCTGCGACTCGGCGAGGAGCCCTACCCGAACGCGGCGACTCGTGATTTCCTGGACGGGCTGCTTCCGGAGGGCGATCCGAGAAGGGCGATCGCAGACAGCCTCGGACTTCGCGCCGACGACACCTTCGGCCTGACGCTGGCGCTCGGGCGCGACTGCGCGGGGGCTCTGGTAATCCAGCCGTCTGGCGAGGGGCCTCCCCCCACGGCGACGGTACTGACCGCTGAGCGTCTGAGCGAGAACGATGTGGGCGAATTGGTCGCGAACCTGCGCAGCGCGCCATTGGGAGCCGACAGCCGAACCAGGATCTCGCTCGGCGGCGTTCAGGAGAAGCTGCTTCTCACGCGCCTGCCCGACGGTGGATGGGGCCGCCCCGTCGACGGCACTCCCTCGACGCACATCCTCAAGCCCGAGATTCAGGGCTTCCCGCATACGGTCGAGAACGAGGCCTTTTGCATGCGGCTGGCCAGGCACCTCGGTCTCGCGGTCGCTGACGTCGAAACCGGCTTGGCCGCCGGTCGCAAGCTGCTCGTCGTCCGCCGCTACGACCGAACAGTCGAACCGGACGGCGCCGTGAGGCGAGTCCACCAGGAGGACCTCGGCCAGGCGACTGGGACGCCGCCGTCGCGCAAGTACGAGGAAGACGGCGGACCGTCGCTGCGCACTTTCGCTGGGCTGCTGAGCGCAACCGATCCCGACTCGTTGCCGACGCTGCTCGCCGCCGCCACGCTGAACGTGGCGATCGGCAACGGCGACGCGCACGCGAAGAACTTCTCGCTGCTGCACGATCGCTCTGGCGCACTGCGCCTCGCGCCCCTCTACGACCTGCTCTCGACGTTCATATACGGCGACAAGCGGTTGGCGATGTACGTCGACAGCGTCCAGCGCACCGATCGGGTCACGCACGAGCGTCTGCTGAACGAGGCCGCTTCCTGGGGCATGTCCCGCACCACAGCCACCGCGACCGTCGCCGAGCTGCTCGAGCGGCTACCGACCGCCGTCGAGCGTGCCGCGAGCGAAACGCCAGGCGTGCCGGCAGAATTGCTCGAACTCATCAGCACCCAGCGCGACCGCCTGCAAAGTCGCCCGGACTGAGACCGTGGACGCAATTGTGAACTCAGGTCATGGGCGCGGCCGGGCAGCCGTTGTCGCGCTCGCGCTCGCCGATATGCATTGCTTTTTGCTATGCTCCATGCATGGCACAGTTGGTAACGCGGATCGAAGACGAGCTTGCGAGCAAAGTTGACGAGCTCGTCACCGAGGGCGTGGTCGGTAGCCGGTCTGAGGCGGTGCGTTTGGCTCTGGAGAAGCTCGTCGAGGAACATCGGAAACGACGGGTGGCGGCCGAGATCGTCGCGGGTTACGAACGCGTTCCCGAGACCGATGAGGAGCTCGCCCAAGCGGAGCGGGCAACGCGCGCGCTGATCGAAGAAGAGCCCTGGTGAGCCTTCCCGAACAGGGGGACGTCTGGTGGGCCGAGGCCGAAGACAAGCGCCGTCCCGTGCTCGTAGTCACCAGGTCCGCGGCGATACCGGTGCTGACGCGCCTCGTGGTGGCCCCGGTCAGTCGGACCGTACGCGGAATCCCGACCGAGATAGGGCTGGGGCCCGACGAGGGCCTGTCGAGCGATTGCGCGGCCTCGTTCGACAACCTGCAGACAATCCTGCGATCCGCGCTCACCGAGAGGGCCGGCGCACTCGGCCCCCGACACCACGAGCTTTGCGCGACGCTACGCACGCTGGCAGACTGCTGAGCTTGCAGCGGCCTCGAGCGCACGCCGAGCGCCGTCCCGATAGGGTTCCCCGGCCCCCACCAACCCCCGTCCCCGCACGAGACCAAGGACGCGATGAGATTCTTCGAGTTTGAGGCGCGCGAGGTAGTCAAGCGCGCCGGCATACCCGTCACCGACTACGGCTTCACCACAGACCCCGCCGAGGCCAGGCGGATCGCCGAGCGCATCGGCGGGCCCACCGTGATCAAGTCCCAGGTCTTGACCGGCGGGCGCATGAAGGCAGGCGGCGTCAAGTTCGCCGACACGCCCGCCGAAGCGGAGGAGTACGCCCGCGACATCCTTGCCTTGGAGATCAACGGCCACATGCCCAGGGGAGTGCTGGTTGACCCCAAGGCCGAGGTCGCCCAGGAGTACTACGCGGGCGTCGTCTGGGACGGCACCCGCAAGCAGCCCGTGATGATCTTCTCGCCCGTCGGCGGCATCGACATCGAGCAGGTCGCCGAGGAGCAGCCCGAGAAGGTCGGCCGTCGCCACTTCTCCAACATCCTCCCCCTCAGCGACTTCGAGGCCAAGGAGGTGATCGCCTCGACCGGCGTCACCGGCTCCGCCCTGAACAAGCTCGTCCCGATCGTCACGCGCTTGGCCAAGCTGTTCGTCGAGAACGACATGACCTTGGCCGAGATCAACCCGCTCGGGCAACTGAAGGACGGCTCGTTCGTGGCTTTGGACGCCCACATGGACATCGAGAACGAGGCCCGGGGCCGCCACAAGAAGCTGCTCAAGGACCTAGGCGTCGGCGACGAGGAGACGCGCCAAGCGCGCGAGGCCACCCCGTTCGAGCTGGCGGGCGAGCAAGTAGACGCCACCGACCACCGCGGCGTGGCCGGAAACGTCACCGAGTTCGACGGCAACCTCGGGCTCGTGATCGGCGCCGGCGGAGGCTCGTTGACGCTGTTCGACGCGGTCAGAGCGCACGGCGGCAAGCCGGCCAACTACTGCGAGATCGGCGGCAACCCCTCGGTCGCGAAGGCCTGCGGCCTGGCCAAGCTGGTGCTGCAGAAGCCCGGCGTCGACAAGATCGCTGTGATGATGTCGATCGTCTCCAACACGCGTGTTGACATCGTCGCGCGCGGCGTGATCAAGGCCTGCCTGGAGCTGGGCATGGACCCCGCCGAGAAGATCGCCATCTTCAGGATCCCAGGCGCCTGGGAGGAGGAGGGCTTCAAGATCCTCGAGAAGTACGGCGTTGACTACGCCGACCGCTCCGTCTCGCTCAACGAGGCCGCGCGCAGAGCCGTAGAGAAGATCCAAGGAGTGGCCGCCTGATGTCAATTCTCATCGACGCAAATACAACGTTCATCGTCCAAGGCATCACCGGGCGCGAGGCCGTCAATCTCACGCGCGAGTGCTTGGACTACGGCGCCGGCGCGAAGGTCGTCGGCGGCGTCACCCCGGGTCGCCTCGGGCGCGACGTGCATGGGGTGCCCGTGTTCGACACAGTCGCCCAGGCGGTTGAGCACCATGGCGCGCCGATCTACGGCTCGGTCGTGACGGTCCCCCCCGCCTTCACCAAGGATGCAGTCTTCGAGGCGATCGAGAACGAGATCAAGCTGATCGTGATCGTCACCGAGCGCATCCCCCGCCGCGACGTAGCCGAGATGGTCGAGCTCGCGACGCTCAGGGGCGCGCGCATCATCGGTCCGAACTGCCTCGGGATCATCGTCCCCGACGTGATCAAGATGGGCGGCATCGGCGGCCCGGCCCGCAACGCCGCCCAGGCCTATACGCCCGGCCCGATCGGCGTGATCTCACGCTCGGGCGGGATGACCACCGAGATGTCCTCGACCCTCTCCGCCGCCGGCCTCGGCCAGTCCACGGCTGTGTCGATCGGCGGCGACGCGATCATCGGGTCCTCCTACGCGGAGCTGATGCCGCTGTTCGAGGACGACGAACAGACCCAGGGCATCGTCATCTACACCGAGCCCGGCGGACGCATGGAGGCCGAGCTTGCCAAGTGGGTCACCGATCACAAATCGCGCCTTCCAATCGTCGCCTTCATGGCGGGCCGCTTCATGGACGAGATGCCGGGCATGAGCTTCGGCCACGCCGGCACGATCGTCGAAGGCAAGGAGGACACCGCCTCGGAGAAGATCGCGCGCCTTGCCCAGGCCGGGATCACGGTGGCCGAGCGAATCGAGGACATCCCCGAGATGATCCGCGCCAAGATCGAGCAAGGGAGCCCGGCATGAGAGCCGATGGAGTCTTCATCGCCGTCGAAGTAGACGACGCGGTCGCCGGCGACGCGGAGCTGGCGCTCAAGTTGAGCGACGCGTGCCCGGTTGACATCTTCGCCCAGACCGACAGCGGCGTGAGCATCGTCGAGAAGAACCTCGACGAGTGCGTCCTCTGTGGGCTGTGCCTCGCGGCGGCTGGTGGGCGGGACTCGAATCCGGTGAGGGTAATCAAGCTCTACGACAACGACGCGGTTCTCACGCCGGTCTGAGCCGACCCGCCCCGCTTCCGCCCCGCCCCGCCTGCATCGGGCGGTCTGCGCCCCGCGCGGGGCTGCTACCAGCGCAGCAGCATCAGGCCGACGGTGACCCCGGGACCGACGGTCACCATCAAGCCCAGCTCACCCGCAAGCGGCGGGCGCAGCTGCATGGCGCGATCCATCACGTAGAAGATCGAGGGCGTGCCCATGTTGCCGCGCTCCGCCAGCACGTCGTAGCTGGCGGCGACGTCCTCGTGTGTCAGCTCGAGCGCCTCTTGGACGCTCTCGATGATGCGTCGCCCACCAGGGTGCACGAGCCAGTGGTCGATCGCGCCGCGCTCCAATCCGTTGGCGGCCAGGAAGTCCTCGACCAAGGCCATCAGGCCTTCGCTGGCCACGTCCGGCAGCTCGCGGATCAGGTGCAGGTAGCTGTCCTCGGGCGTCAACTCCATCCTCACGGCGCCCAAAGTGCCGGCGACCTGGTGGACCTTGGAGGCCAGCACCGCCGGCCCCCCCACCTCGCCTGCCTGCACCCCGACCAGCGGCCCGTCGGCGCGGGTCTGGTCGTCGAGTTCGATCAAGGCCGCCGCGCAGCCGTCGC
Source organism: uncultured Solirubrobacterales bacterium (assembly GCA_963753145.1). Taxonomy (GTDB): domain Bacteria; phylum Actinomycetota; class Thermoleophilia; order Solirubrobacterales; family Solirubrobacteraceae; genus Palsa-744. The sequence continues at coordinate 288,018 of CAVWAX010000001.1, read as the reverse complement.
CGAAGATCGAGGAGCCGACCGTCTTCGAGCGCTCGTCGTCCTCGGCGGCGCCCATCAGGATGCCGGTCATGCTCTCGGCGGCCAGCACGAGCGCCTTCTTGGGAGATCCAGCCTCCAATCCGGCGAGCGTCTGCGAAGCCAGGCGCACCAGCGGCACAGCGCTCGCACAGCCGACGCCGACCACGTGGTACTTGTCGGTGGCGGGGTCCATTTCGTAGTGGTCCACCAGACGGTGGGCGATCGTCGGCCCGCCGAGCGAGTAGAGCGTGGCACTCACGACCACGCCGATCTCGGCCGGATCTACCTGCAAGTCGTCGATCGCCTGCACCGCGTAGTCGAGCAGGTGCTGCTCGATCGCGTGCGTGCGTCCCTGCACGGTCGTCGCCAAGAACTCGTCGGTCAGGGTCAGGCGACGGCGCTGGACGCCGCAGCGGCTGAAGATGCGCTGGGCGAACTCGTCATCTGAGAGACCAAGCAGGCCGAGCACGTCCTCCTGGGTGAAGGAGGTCTCTGGACCGGCCAGCGCGAGCCGGCTGATGTGGGGGAGCTTGGCGCTCGGCTGCTGCTCCCAGGAGGACAGCGGCCGAGCCCGCAAACCGGGGAGATCGGCTATAGCCTTCAAGATGGATCCCTTGGACTCGCTTGGGGGTTCATAGGGCGGACTGGTGGGCGGACTGGAGAACCAGGATACGTAAGCAACCCGTCGGCACCCGCGACAGAGCGGCTTCGGGGCGACCTTTCTTCATAGACTCTTCATCCTATCGACATGTTTCTTCACAAACCCTTCGACAGGCGTCCATGATTAGCCTGCAGGGACTACAACATCCATGGAGCCTGGAGGGAAGTAGATGAGATTGATCGGCGCCGGAATGCCGCGCACGGGCACATTGACCCAAAAGGTGGCCCTCGAAACCTTGGGCCTCGAGCCCTGCTACCACTGGGTCAACGTGATCGCCGACCTCGACCAGGTCGAGGTATGGAACCGAGCGCTCGACGGCGAGGCTCCCTGGGATGAGGTGTTCGGGGACTCCCAGGCGACCGTGGACTGGCCCGGCGGCTATTTCTGGCGTGAGCTGATGGACCACTACCCCGACGCCAAGGTCCTCTTGAGCGTGCGCGACCCCGAGAAGTGGGAGCCCAGCTTCCGCGAGACGATCGTCAACATGTGTTACGGCGAGTCCATGATCCGACTGCTCTCCAGCGCCCGCGCCCAGGTGGATCCGCGCTGGGAGCGCTACCTGAAGCTGGTCGAGCGCATGTTCTGGATCGAACAGGCCCCGTTCGCCGCCGGCCACGAGCGCCCCGAGCAGCTGATCGACGGCTTCAAGCGCCACAACGCCGCGGTCGAAGCGGCCGTGCCGAGCGATCGACTGCTGGTCTGGAACGTGACCGAAGGCTGGGGTCCCTTGTGCGAGTTCTTGGAGCTCCCCACGCCCGCTGAGCCGCTGCCGCACGTCAACGATCGCGAGACGTTCCTCGGTCGCGTGATCGACGGCGCGCTCGGCGCACTCGGAGCGTGGCGCACCGCGGAGACCGAAGCGCTGAAGTCCGCGACGGCTTAGTGCGGCGCGCATTCATCGAAGCGGCCCGCGCGGCGGCGCCCACCGCTGTGCGCTCGATATATAGCGGAGCACGCGCGGCATGAGTCGAACCCGCCTGCTCGTCGCGCTCGCGCTTCTCGCGGCGGCGATCGTCGCCGTGCTGTTTGCCACCGGCGCCCTGTCTGGTTCGACCAAAGGCACGGCCGAAGCGGCCGCGCCCGAGTGTCTGCCGAGCACGCTCGACCACGACGCCCGGCTTCCCGGCACCACGCTCAGCGTCTCGCCGGCGCCGAACACGACCACGGCCAGCCCGCAAACCCAGATCAGCTTCCTCGGGGCCCCGGCGGGCGAAATCCGGGAAGTGTCGGTGAGGGGCGCCCGCTCGGGCCCCCATCCGGGCACGATCAAGCCCTACTCGCAGGGCGACGGCGCCTCCTTCATGCCCGAGACGCCCTTCCAGCCGGGGGAGCGCGTGAGCGTGCGCGCCACGCTGCCCGCCGGAACATCGACCGGCACGCACACCCGGAAGACAGTGGAGTTCGGGTTCGTGACGGACACGCCCTATTCGACGACCGGCACGCCACCATTTCCAAATCCAAAAGCGGCGCCCGCGGACTACGAGAGCTTCGCTACCCTGCCCGGCGCCCAGGTGCCGATCCTGACTGTCGCGAGCGCCGATCGCGACCCTGCCGCCGGCGACGTGCTGACGACCAACGGGCCGGGCCCGGGGCAGTTCGGGCCGCTGATCTACACGCCCCAAGGCGGGCTCGTGTGGTTCGACCATCTCCCGCAGGGTCAGACCGCTGAGAACCTGAGCGTGCAGCGCTACCAGGGCCGCCCCGCGTTGACGTTCTGGCGCGGCAAGGTGCTCTCGCTCGGCTTCGGCCAGGGAGAAGATGTCGTGCTCGACTCGGCCTACCGGGAAATCGCCAAAGTCACCGGCGGCAACGGCCTGAAGGCCGACCTGCACGACTTCCAGATCGCCCCGGACAACGTGTCCTATACGACCGCCTTCAACCCGATCCATTGCGACCTGTCCTCCGTTCAGGGCGTGCGAAACGGCGTGATCGTGGACACCGCGATCCAGCAGATCGACATGAGGACGGGCCTCGTGCGCTGGGAATGGCACAGCCTCGACCACGTCGCCGCAAGCGAGTCTGAGACCACCACGCCGACCAAGCCGACGCCATGGGACTGGTTTCACATCAACTCGATCGACCCGCAAGCCAACGGCGACCTCTTCATCTCAGCCCGCTCCACCTGGGCCGGCTATCAGATCGAAGCGGACACCGGCAAGATCCTGTGGCGCCTGGGCGGGCTGAAGAGCACCTTCAAGCTGGGCCACGGCGTTGAAACGGCATGGCAGCACGACGGCCGCATCCTGCCGAGCGGGCTGATCACGTTCTTCGACGACGGCTCCAACCCGCCGATCCACTCCCAGTCGCGTGGCCTGCAGATCGCGCTCGACTTCAAGACGCACACGGCTCGCCTCCTCTCCTCCTACACCCACCCCGACCCGCCCCTGCTGGCGCCCAGCCAAGGCAACATGCAGACCCTTCCGGACGGCAACGCGGTCGTGGGCTACGGCGGCGTGCCCGCGATCAGCGAGTTCGCGCCCAACGGCTCGCTGCTATTCGACGCCCACCTGCCCTACGACATGTCCTTCTACCGGGCCTTCCGCTTCCCCTGGAGCGCGCGTCCCGCAAGCCCGCCCGCGGCGCTCGCCAACCTCAACGACACGAGCGAAGAGACGATCGTCCACATGAGCTGGAACGGGGCGACGGGCGTCGCCTCCTGGCGCGTGCTCGCCGGCAAGCAGGCGGGCTCGCTCCAGGCTCAAACGACGATCCCCGCCAGCGGCTTCGAAAGCTCGACGACGCTTCCCAATAAGTACGCCTACGCGGCCGTCCAAGCGCTCGACGCCGCCGGCCGCGTGCTCGGCTCCTCAAAGCCGGTCGCTGTCAGCAGCTACGCGGCCGCGCTCCCGAACTCCGGGAACGCGGGTTGAGGCCGGTGCTCAGTAGGCAGGTTTGGTCGAGTGCTTGTGCGGCGCGGTGCCGCTCGTGCTCGTCGTCGTGCTCGTCGACGACATACTCGAAGTCCCCGAGGATTTGCCGCCGCACCCTGCCACCGCGAAGCTGGCCGCGAGGACGACCAGTAGCGTTAGCATGGCGGCCAGTGACGCTCGTCTCATCGGCCAGCCTCTCGATCTCGCTCGCTTGCTTGTTCCATCGCGAGGCCCACCCTACCAACCGCACCGGAGGCCCCCCGCGCGCGCGTAGGGCAGCCCCCACAGAGCAACTCGCCATCCACAAACACCCCCCGCGCGCGTAGGGCACCCCAAAGAGCATGAGCACCATCACCCCGACAGGCCCGCAAGCCACCGTGCCGCAACCCGCCAAGCGCAGGCTCGGCTCGCGCGAGGCGTGGCTGTTGATCGTGTGCTGTGCGGCGCAGTTCATGGTGATCCTCGATTTGAGCATCGTCAACGTGGCGCTGCCCTCGATCCAGCTGAGCCTGAACTTCACGGCGCCGGAACTGCAGTGGATCGTCGACGCCTACGCGATCACCTTCGCGGGCTTCTTGATGCTCGGGGGCCGCGCCGCCGACCACTTCGGGCAGCGCAGGATGTTCGTATTGGCGCTGCTGCTGTTCGGGCTGGCCTCGCTCGCCGGCGGCCTCGCCAACGACCGCACGACGCTGATCGCCGCGCGCGCCGCGCAGGGTCTCGGCGGGGCGCTGATGGCGGCCTGTTCGCTGGCTGTGATCACCTCGTCCTTCGCGCCCGGGCCGAAGCTCAACCGCGCGATCGGCGCTTGGGCGGCGATGAACGGGTTGGGCGGCGCGGCGGGGATGCTGTTCGGGGGGCTCATCACCCAGGAGCTGAGCTGGCGCTGGGTGCTGCTGATCAACCCGCCGATCGCGATCGTGGCGGCTGCGATCGCCTATGCCGTCGTGGCCGCGAACTCGGGCGCCGCTTCGGGAGCGCCGGCAGGGGAGGGTGCCGCGGGCTCGGGCTCGGGCTCGTCACGCAGCTTCGACTTGGCGGGCGCGCTGACGTTGACGATCGGCCAGATGGTGCTGGTGTTCGGCGTCGTTGAAGCGGGGCTGGCCGGCTGGGACACGACGGCGGCGCTCGGCCCGATCATCGGCGGGATCGCGCTGTTGGGGGTGTTCGTGGCGATCGAGACGTGGTTCGCGAAGGAACCGCTGATCCCATTCAAGGAGCTGACCAAGCCGCTGCGGATCGCCAACAACATCGTCTTGCTGTTCAGCGCCTCACTGTTTCCGATGTGGTTCGTGAGCTCGCTTTATCTGCAGCAGGTGCTGGGGCTCTCGCCGCTGCACACCGGGCTGGTGTTCCTGCCGATGACGCTGATGATCATGGCGGTGGCCTCGCGCGCCGGCAGGCTGGTGGGGCACTTCGGCGTGAAGGCGGTGCTCGGCGGCGGGCTGATCCTGCTTTGTGGGGGGATGCTGTTGCTCGCGCGGGTCGGGGCCAGCGGCAGCCCGCTCGTCTACATCATGCTGCCGGGCCTGTTGACCGCGGCGGGCATCGCACTGTCGATCGTGCCCTCGACGATCGCCGCCACACAGGGCGCCAAGCCGGGACAGACTGGGCTGGCCTCGGGGCTGGTCAACACCTCGCGCCAGATCGGCGGCGGCCTCGGCCTGGCGGTGCTGGTGACACTGGCGACCCAGCACTCCAGCGAGCAGATCGGGGCGGGCGCGCTGGTCCCCCAGGCACTCACCGACGGCTTCCGCCTTGCCTACCTGATCGGCGCTGGGCTGGCCGGGGCCGCGGCGCTGGTGACGTTCACGGCGATGGCGGGGCCGGCCCGCAGGACCACCGCGTTGGCCGGGCCCGCGGGCGCCGGCGCGACCCAGGCGGGGGCGGACGATGTGGCCGACCGGGCGCCGGCGCCGCCGGGCTCGGCCCGCAGCTTTGCCTTGGCGATCGCGGCCGTGCTGGTCGTGTTCGTGGCGCTCGATCTGGCGTTCTCGGGCTCGAAAGGCGCGCCGGTTGGGGCCTATACGACCAAGGGCGCCTATAGCTTCGTGACCGAGCCGACGCTGCATCCGCCGAAGCTGCAAACCGAAGGCGCGACCCGCACGGGAGCGCTGGCGGGCGGCTTGATCTTCACCGCCAACTTCTACAACCTGAACTATCCGCCGCTGGTCGGGCAGAGCGGGCCGCTGATCCTCGACCACAACCTGCAGCCGGTCTGGTTCCAGCCCGTGCCGGAAAAGGCGGTGGCCTCCAACCTGAGCCCGCAGAACTACGAAGGCAAGCCGGCGCTGGCTTGGTGGCAGGGCGTGGTGACGAACACGGGGCAGACCGAGAGCGGCGAATACGTGATCGCCAACCAGCACTACCAGCCGGTCGCGCGCTTGCAAGGGAAGGACGGGTGGGTATTGACGCTGCACGAGATCGTGGTCAGAGGCGAAGACGCGTGGGTGACGGCCAACAAGAACATCGCCAAGGACCTCTCGCGCTACGGCGGCGCCTACAACGGTGCGCTGATCGACTCGGCGGTGCAGGAGTACAACCTGAAGACGGGCGCGCTCTTGAAGAGCTGGGATGCGCTCGATCACATTCCGCTGGAGGACTCCTATGCGAGCGTGCCGACCAATGGATTCCCCTGGGACGCCTACCACGTGAACTCGATCTCGGTGACCGACAAGGGACAGTTCTTGGTCTCGATGCGCAACACCTGGGCGGCCTACCTGGTGGACGCGTCCGGCGGGCGCATCGAGTGGACGCTTGGCGGCAAGCGCTCAGACTTCACGTTCGGCAAGGGCGCGGAATTCCAGTGGCAGCACGACGTGAACTTCGGGGCGGGCTCGACCGTGACGCTGTTCGACGATCACTGCTGCCAGCTGACCGGCGGGGGCACCTCGGTGCCGGCGACGGGAGCCTCGCGAGGGCTGGTCTTGAAGCTCGACGAAGCGGCGAAGAGCGCGACGTTGGTGGCCCAGTACTCGGGCGGGGACCAGTTCGAAACCGAATACATGGGCGACACGCAGCCGCTTGCGAACGGCAACGTGTTCGTCGGCTGGGGCTCGGAACCGTATCTGTCGGAGTACAGCCGGAGCGGGCGCCAACTGTTGCAGGGACGCTTCCCGGGGCCGGACCTGAGCTACCGCTCGACGCTCGAGCCCTGGGTGGGCCTGCCGCTGACCAAGCCGCTGGGCGCGGCGCGCGAGAGCGGCGGCAGGACAACGGTGTACGCCAGCTGGAACGGGGCGACGCAGATCGCCTCCTGGCGGGTACTGGCGCGATCGGCCGGCGCGAAGCCGAGAATAGTGGCGAGCGCCGGGCGCTCGGGGTTTGAGACAGCGATCGGGGTGACCGGCGGCTACCGGAGCTTCGAACTGCAGGCAGTGGGTATAAACGGTCGCGTGATCGGCACATCGAAGCCGTTCTCGGCGACCGCCGAATGACGCTCGCAGTGCCGATACAGGGCAGGCGGTGCGCAACGATGATGATGACGACGACTCGTAGGGGGACTTGACGATGGCAAGGCACGGTTTTAGGACGATGCGCGTGGGCGCGCTGGTCGCGGCGACGGCGCTTTGCGGCGTGCTTTGCGCCTGCGGGGCGGGCGGATCGAGCAGCGCCTCCACGGCGGGGCTCACCCCGACGGCCGATCGCGCCGAGGCGCAGGCCAACTCAGTCGCGGTGTCACCGCTGCCGGGCACCGAGGATGCCTCGCCGGACACGCAGATCAGCTTCTTGGGGGAAGCGGGCACGACCGTGGCCAACGTGAGCGTGGTGGGGTCTCGCAGCGGCAACCACGCGGGCAAACTGAAGCGCTACTCGACAGGGACGGGCGAGAGCTTCATTCCCAACACGCCGTTTCGGGCGGGCGAGCGGGTGGCGGTGCACGCGCTCGTGGGCCAGGGCGGGGCGACGCCGGAAAAGCCGGTGACGACGATCTTCACGGTCGCCCACCAGGCGAACGTGAGCAAGGTCGAGTTCCCGAACAACCCGGGCGACCCGCACGCGATCCAGCACTACGCCTCGGCGCCGAGCTTGACGCCCTCGACGGTGACGATCACCACCAAAGCGCAGGCGGGCGGCGCCGCGGGAGACCTGTTCTTGGCGCCCTATCAGGGCGAGGGCACGCCGGGGCCGATGATCGCCGAACAGAACGGGGCGCTCGTCTGGTTTCACCCGCTGGCCAAAGGCTACGAGTCGACCAACTTCCAGGTCCAGCAGTTCGCGGGCAAGCCCGTCTTGACCTGGTGGCAGGGGCGCATCCTGAAGGTGGGCTTCGGGCAGGGCGAAGACGTGATCTACAACACGGCCTACAAACGGATCGGGAGCGTCAGGGCGGGCAACGGCTATCGGGCCGATCTGCACGAGATCAAGTTGACCCCCGAAGGGACCGCGTGGATCGACGAGTTCGACCCGATCCGCTACGGGCTGTCCGCGCTGAAGGGCGCGGGCGGGGTGTTGACCGACTCGGTGATCCAGGAGATCGACGTCAAGACGGGGCTCGTAATGTGGGAGTGGCACGCGCTGGGGCACATCCCGCTGGGCGACTCGTACAACCCGATCCCGCACAACGGCAATCCGTGGGACTACATCCACGTCAACTCGGCCGATCCGGGCACCTCGAACGACCTGTTGATCTCGGCGCGCAACTCGTGGGCGCTGTATGACGTCGACCTGAAGACGGGCAGGTTCAACTGGCAGCTGGGCGGCAAGCACTCGACGTTCAAGCTGGGGCCGGGCGCGAAAACGTATTGGCAGCACGACGCGGAATGGCAGCCGGGCGGGTTGATCTCTGTGTTCGACAACGGCTCGACCCCGCCCAAGGAGAAGCAGTCGCGCGGGGTGCTGCTCAAGCCGGATTACGGCTCAAAGACGGTGGCCTTGGCGAAGGCGTTCACGAACCCGACGAAGACGCTGCTGGCGCCGGCGCAGGGCAGCACGCTGTCCCTGCCGGGCGGCGATTGGCTCATGGGTTATGGAAACCTGCCGAACTTCACCGAGTACGACTCGGGCGGGCACGTACTGCTCGACGGCACGCTCGGCCGCAACGTGCAGGACTTCAGGACCTACCTGTCGCCCTGGAGCGGGCAGCCGGAAACGGCGCCGTCTGTGGTCGCGAAGCGCAGCGGGTCGGGCGTGAGCGTCAGCACGAGCTGGAACGGAGCGACGGGCGTGGCCTCTTGGCAGATCCTCACGGGCTCCTCCCCCACCCTGTTCGTGCCCGCCATGAGCGTGCCGAAGGTCGGCTTTCAGAGCAGCTCGACGGTCGTCACTAGCGCGCCCTACATTGAGGTGAGGGCCTTGGACGCGAACGGCAACGTGATGAGCACCTCGCCCGCGACGCGCGTCGGCTGAACGACGGCGCGCAACGAGCGAAGCGGCGCGGCGGCCGAAGCCAACACGGAGGCCGCCGCCGCCGCTAAGCTATAGGGACCGTGAGCGAAAACTTCTCACTGATCGTGATGTGCGTGTTCATGCTCGCCTCGCTCGCCTTTCTGGCGCAGCAGATCCTCGCCTACCACTACCTGTGAGGAAGTCGCGCAACGCCGCTAGAGGTCGCGCGCCGACGCTATGGCAGCGCGCCGCCGACCATGCGATCGATCGTCCAGGTGTTCGCGTGGCGCTTGACTTCCATCAGGCTGCGCGGCTGGCCGGCGACCGCAAGCACAACATCGGCGTGATCGCTGCCGATCCGCACCGCCACGACGTGCCTCGCCGCGACCAGTTCGCGATGCATGTATCTGAACAGGCGCGACATGGCTTCCGGGCAGGTCTTGCTGCCTAACAGCACGGCGTTGTTTTGCCCCTCCGACTTCGCGATCGCGGAGGCCAGCACCGGATAGATCAGCGCGCATGCGCTTCGCCCGTCCCCCGCGGCAGCGTCGGCGTCGTAGCGTTGGAGGACCGCCGTGATCGCACGCCACTCGGCCGCGCTGGCCGCGCGACCAAACCTCAGGATCGGATCGGCCCCGGCTGCTCCCGCGCCCGTCAACACGGACACGACGGTGCGTCGGCCGGCGCGGCCGCACGCTGACAGGCAGCCGCACACGACCAGGCAACCGCAAACAAGCGCCGCCGTTAGCCCCGCTGGCCAGCCGCGCCGCCTCACGGCACCGGCCTCCCGAGGAGCCCATCGATCGTCCACCCACCGGCTTCGCGCACCACTTCGACGAAGCTCGCCGGCAGTGTGGCCGAGCCGATCAGCGCGTAGGCGTAGTCCCCGCTCACGCGTACGCCGGTCACCCGGATCGGCGCGGACAGCTGAGCGTGTAAATGCTCGAACAGCCGGGTGAGCAGGCCCGCGCAGCTTCCGGCGCCGCTCAGATAGCGGGTGTCCTGCAGGGTCTGGCCCGGTCCGAGCTCCCGACCATAGTCGCGTGCCGCAGTCGCACCCACCGCCGGGTTCGTGAGCTTGCAGGCAAGCGTGCCGTCCTCGGCGGCGGCCGCGGCGTAGTAGCGCCTGAGGACGCCTGAGATAGTCCGCATATCGGCCGTGTCTGCCGGCCGTCCGTAGGCCAGCGCCACGCTGTCGTCGCCGTCGCGATAGCTTTCGTGCTTGGCGGCGGCCGTCGCGCCGGCGGGACCGTTACCGGCATGCCCGCCCGCACCGCCGCACCCGAGCGCCCACGCCGCCGCCACCACGATGACCAACGGCGCCAGCCGAGACCTCATCGCAACCCTCCCGCTCATCACGGCACCTCGTAGTCGAGCAGCGCGTCCATCTTCCAGCCCCCGCGTTCGCGCCTCAGCCTCGTGTAGCGCAGCGGCCACGGTTCGCCGAACGCGAGGAGCACCTTGGCGGCGGCGCCCTCCACGCGTACGACACCGACCTCGAGCGCTCCCGTGCCCCCGCCGCTCATCTCGCTGTGGAGCTGGCGCAGTAGCTTTGCCATCACCGCGTCACAGCCGTGGCCGTGCAGCGCCGGTGGCCCACCGGGCCGCCCGTAGGCGAGCACGGCCCGCACAACCGCCGCGGACAGGAGCCCGCACGCAGCGCCCGCACGGTCCGCTGCGGCATCCGCGTAATAGCGCCTCACCGTCGAGACGATCGCTCGTCCCTGAGCGTCGCTCGCCGGATGACCGTAGAACAGCTGAAACTGGTCGTCCTCGTCGTAGTAGCCGCCGTCGGCGCTGTCGTCGTCGCCGTCGTTGTCGGGGCCCTTGGGCGGTCGCTCTTTTTCGATCGCGACCTGGCCGTCTTCGTCGTCGTCACCCTCGATTCCACCCGCTGGACCGCCGGGCGTAGCGGCGCTCGCGACGGCCCCGGGCGAGTGAGGATCCTCGGCGGCGCCGCACGCGCCGAGGCATGACGCAAGAACGACCATCATAAGCGCAAACATGGGCATGACCGCTTGTTTTCGTCGATTGCCACGCAGCGCGCCAAGGGCTCCTCTCGCTGATCGCATCCCGCTAGGGGAGGGCCCCGGCAAACACGCTGTCTATCTTCCAGACGCCGCGTTCGCGCTTGACTTCCAGGATGCCCGCCGGCGCCTCACTCGAGCCGATGAACACGTGTCCCTTGTTGACCAGCACGCGCACTCCGGTGACTTTCGCGCCACCCGCAAACCGCTTGCGGTTGTGCGCGAACAGCAGCGAGAGCACGGCCGGGCAGCCCTTGGCGCCGTGCATATAGCCCGGCCCGGGCGCTTCGCCGAAGTCCTGTTCGATCGATTCTTCGAGCAGTGAGTACATCAGCGCGCAGCCGCGTCTGCCATCGGCCGCCACCGCTGCGGCGTAGTAGCGCTTGATCATGCTTTCGATCGTCTCCCGTTCGGCCGCGCTCGCGGGATGCCCGTAGCTCAGCGCCGGGCCGTCGTCGCTGTCGTTATAGCCCAGCCGGGCGCTTTCAGCGCGATCGTTGTCCGAGTCGGAATCGCTGTCGAGATGTCCGTCGCCTTCCACGGAAGCTCTTGTGTCGTCGTCGTCTTCGTCGCCAAGCAGATGCCCGCTGCCATCGCTCATCGAGGCGCCCTGGTTCGACGCGCCCTGCCCCTCCGCGCTATTGGCGGCCCCGCCCGCGCGGTCGGCGCTCTCGCTCTGGGCTGTGCTGGCAGCATTGGCCGTGGACGCGGCGTGGCGCGACGCGGAGCCCAATGGGCCACCGCAACCGCCGAGGCAAACGACCAGCAGTCCCCCAAGCGCAAACGCCCGCCACACGCTCGATTGCGAGTGTTTTATCTGCATCCGGACCAATCTCCTTGATCTAATGACTTCGTCGCCCCAACCCAATCTGTGTGCGTTGGCGCCCTGTTCAAAGTGCCGATCACGACAGCCCGCCGTCGAAAATCGCCGCCAGCTTTCAGCGGTAGCCTTCGCGGCCAACCGCCGTCTCGCTCGCTTTGGTCTTCGCACACGCAACAGCGCACGCCCGCTGCCGCGCCAGCGAGCCCGGAGCGCCCAGCGAAGCAGAACCGCCGCCTGACACGTTCGCTAGGGAAGGTTGGAGTCGAGCAGTTCATTGATCTTCCACACGCCGCGTTCGCGCTTGACGCCGATGTGGCGCCTCGGCCTGACACCGTGGCCCTCGCCAATCAGCGCGTACCCGTGTTCGCCTTCAACCCGCACCGGCCCCACCACCAGCTTCGAAAGTTCCGCGCTTGTGCGTGCGTGGTTGACCCGGAACAGCTTGGACATCTCCACAGCACAGCCGCGCGGGGTCGGCGCCGAGCCCGGATCCTCCTGTTCGGCCTGCGCTTCGGCCAGCACCGGATAGAGCAGTGACAGCCGAGCGCTCCGTCGCCCGCGACTGCGGCCGCGTAGTAGCGCTTGACAAGCGTCGCGACGGCCTCGGCTTCGGCCGCTTCCGCGTCGTGGCCGAAGCTGAGGATTTCGTTATCGTCGGGATCGTAGTAAGCGCCCGTGGGGTCGTCGGAATCACCCTCAGCGTCACGCCGAGGCGCGGCTTCGGACGAGCCCTCGCCAGCAGACGCAAGCTCGCCGCGCGCCGCGGCGCTGGAATCGGTCAGCGGGACCGTCGATTTCACCGAGCCACACGCTGCCAATGCGAGCGCCGACACCACAAGCGCCAGCGACGCCCGCAGCGTAACCGTGCTCCTCTCGCCCAAGTGACAGCACACATCCCAACAGTAGCAATTTTCTACGTTATCTGATGTTTCTCTCATTTCAGTTGCGACAACTGTTTCTCACTTCCGACGCACAGATGGGGCCTACCTCGCCAGCTCTCCCAGTCCGGTCCTCTATAGTCGTGGTCGCTTAATGTTTTTGTCTACCCACAATGACGGTTTTCTCGCTACGATTCACACTAACCAACGATTTGGCTGCTACCAGGTCGAAACCACCCATGGGAGAATCGGAATGCCACACAAATGTCTGAGCGGGTCGCTGCCGCTCGCACTCATGACGCCGCGCTCGTGACCACCGGCTGCGGTCCAGCGCTCGCACGTACACCACAAGCACCGCCGCGCCCTCGACACCACCCGCTGAACACCCGCACGAGCACCGCCGCACGTCTAATATCGCAAGCTCACCGCGCGCCTCACAGAACCACCTGATCACCGACGCCAACAGAATCTGCGGGCGATCGCCACCAAGCGCAACCGTCTCGTCCAATTCCGAAGCCGAATTCGATTTGATGTCCCAGTCGCGCCTACCAGCAGACGATGCTGTAGATCTGCGCAAGCTCACCCCGCCCGCCTCGCTGACGAAGCGCTGGAGTGAAAGCTCGAGCAGCGCAGACGATGTCCGAAAGCACGCAGATCATAAGCCAGACATCCACACCGCCACACCAAGCCCAGCGCAACCAGTCCGCTGTTTGCCGCCTTCGCCAAGCCAGCTGCAATGCGCGCGATCTCCAAGCACGTGGGATCGCCCAGTGCGCACCTACTGAAGCTCGCCGCGGGTGTGCGTCAGCGCAACTTTCGCCACCGCACACCAAACAAGAGCTACGCCTCCTATGCCGTTCGCGAATCCCGTAGTGAGCGCTCCTACCCCGTCACACCCAGTCACCCGAGCCAGCGATGTACCCAGCTTCCGCAGGTGTGAATCAACAGCGAGACGAGTATGCCCCCGAGACGCCAGCACCGTCTCGCCCGATTCAGCGCTCGATATTTCAAACGAATCGATATCAGCGCCAGTTTAGTGTAGTTCGCGATTCTCGCGTGAACACGCACAGATTTCCTGACGCAGCGCCCAGTTTTTCCACCGTGCCGCTGCACTTGTGTTCGGTGATTGCGCTCGACGAGTTTTCTTCGCCTTCGCCTTCGCCCACACCGATGTAATGCACGTTCACCGCTTCGAGAGCTTTAGCGAGAGAACCGAGAAGGACATCGCCACCAATATCAGTTCACCACCTTCAGTCGTCATCTTCTGACCGCAACCCATTGCCCCATCTCAGCTTTGCCCAGCTGCAGCGGCCTTTTTTTTTAAAAAAAAAAAAAAAAAAAAAAAAAAAAAAAAAAAAAAAAAAAAAAAAAAAAAAAAAAAAAAAAAAAAAAAAAAAAAAAAAAAAAAAAAAAAAAAAAAAAAAAAAAAAAAAAAAAAAAAAAAAAAAAAAAAAAAAAAAAAAAAAAAAAAAAAAAAAAAAAAAATTTTTTTTTTTTTTTTTTTTTTTTTTTTTTTTTTTTTTTTTTTTTTTTTTTTTTTTTTTTTTTTTTTTTTTTTTTTTTTTTTTTTTTTTTTTTTTTTTTTTTTTTTTTTTTTTTTTTTTTTTTTTTTTTTTTTTTTTTTTTTTTTTTTTTTTTTTTTTTTTTTTTTTTTTTTTTTTTTTTTTTTTTTTTTTTTTTTTTTTTTTTTTTTTTTTTTTTTTTTTTTTTTTTTTTTTTTTTTTTTTTTTTTTTTTTTTTTTTTTTTTTTTTTTTTTTTTTTTTTTTTTTTTTTTTTTTTTTTTTTTTTTTTTTTTTTTTTTTTTTTTTTTTTTTTTTTTTTTTTTTTTTTTTTTTTTTTTTTTTTTTTTTTTTTTTTTTTTTTTTTTTTTTTTTTTTTTTTTTTTTTTTTTTTTTTTTTTTTTTTTTTTTTTTTTTTTTTTTTTTTTTTTTTTTTTTTTTTTTTTTTTTTTTTTTTTTTTTTTTTTTTTTTTTTTTTTTTTTTTTTTTTTTTTTTTTTTTTTTTTTTTTTTTTTTTTTTTTTTTTTTTTTTTTTTTTTTTTTTTTTTTTTTTTTTTTTTTTTTTTTTTTTTTTTTTTTTTTTTTTTTTTTTTTTTTTTTTTTTTTTTTTTTTTTTTTTTTTTTTTTTTTTTTTTTTTTTTTTTTTTTTTTTTTTTTTTTTTTTTTTTTTTTTTTTTTTTTTTTTTTTTTTTTTTTTTTTTTTTTTTTTTTTTTTTTTTTTTTTTTTTTTTTTTTTTTTTTTTTTTTTTTTTTTTTTTTTTTTTTTTTTTTTTTTTTTTTTTTTTTTTTTTTTTTTTTTTTTTTTTTTTTTTTTTTTTTTTTTTTTTTTTTTTTTTTTTTTTTTTTTTTTTTTTTTTTTTTTTTTTTTTTTTTTTTTTTTTTTTTTTTTTTTTTTTTTTTTTTTTTTTTTTTTTTTTTTTTTTTTTTTTTTTTTTTTTTTTTTTTTTTTTTTTTTTTTTTTTTTTTTTTTTTTTTTTTTTTTTTTTTTTTTTTTTTTTTTTTTTTTTTTTTTTTTTTTTTTTTTTTTTTTTTTTTTTTTTTTTTTTTTTTTTTTTTTTTTTTTTTTTTTTTTTTTTTTTTTTTTTTTTTTTTTTTTTTTTTTTTTTTTTTTTTTTTTTTTTTTTTTTTTTTTTTTTTTTTTTTTTTTTTTTTTTTTTTTTTTTTTTTTTTTTTTTTTTTTTTTTTTTTTTTTTTTTTTTTTTTTTTTTTTTTTTTTTTTTTTTTTTTTTTTTTTTTTTTTTTTTTTTTTTTTTTTTTTTTTTTTTTTTTTTTTTTTTTTTTTTTTTTTTTTTTTTTTTTTTTTTTTTTTTTTTTTTTTTTTTTTTTTTTTTTTTTTTTTTTTTTTTTTTTTTTTTTTTTTTTTTTTTTTTTTTTTTTTTTTTTTTTTTTTTTTTTTTTTTTTTTTTTTTTTTTTTTTTTTTTTTTTTTTTTTTTTTTTTTTTTTTTTTTTTTTTTTTTTTTTTTTTTTTTTTTTTTTTTTTTTTTTTTTTTTTTTTTTTTTTTTTTTTTTTTTTTTTTTTTTTTTTTTTTTTTTTTTTTTTTTTTTTTTTTTTTTTTTTTTTTTTTTTTTTTTTTTTTTTTTTTTTTTTTTTTTTTTTTTTTTTTTTTTTTTTTTTTTTTTTTTTTTTTTTTTTTTTTTTTTTTTTTTTTTTTTTTTTTTTTTTTTTTTTTTTTTTTTTTTTTTTTTTTTTTTTTTTTTTTTTTTTTTTTTTTTTTTTTTTTTTTTTTTTTTTTTTTTTTTTTTTTTTTTTTTTTTTTTTTTTTTTTTTTTTTTTTTTTTTTTTTTTTTTTTTTTTTTTTTTTTTTTTTTTTTTTTTTTTTTTTTTTTTTAGCGACCGCGAGCCATAGATGCGTTGTTCTTGGGGGGGGGGGGGGGGGGGGGGGGGGGGGGGGGGGGGGGGGGGGGGGGGGGGGGGGGGGGGGGGGGGGGGGGGGGGGGGGGGGGGGGGGGGGGGGGGGGGGGGGGGGGGGGGGGGGGGGGGGGGGGGGGGGGGGGGGGGGGGAAAAAAAAAAAAAAAAAAAAAAAAAAAAAAAAAAAAAAAAAAAAAAAAAAAAAAAAAAAAAAAAAAAAAAAAAAAAAAAAAAAAAAAAAAAAAAAAAAAAAAAAAAAAAAAAAAAAAAAAAAAAAAAAAAAAAAAAAAAAAAAAAAAAAAAAAAAAAAAAAAAAAAAAAAAAAAAAAAAAAAAAAAAAAAAAAAAAAAAAAAAAAAAAAAAAAAAAAAAAAAAAAAAAAAAAAAAAAAAAAAAAAAAAAAAAAAAAAAAAAAAAAAAAAAAAAAAAAAAAAAAAAAAAAAAAAAAAAAAAAAAAAAAAAAAAAAAAAAAAAAAAAAAAAAAAAAAAAAAAAAAAAAAAAAAAAAAAAAAAAAAAAAAAAAAAAAAAAAAAAAAAAAAAAAAAAAAAAAAAAAAAAAAAAAAAAAAAAAAAAAAAAAAAAAAAAAAAAAAAAAAAAAAAAAAAAAAAAAAAAAAAAAAAAAAAAAAAAAAAAAAAAAAAAAAAAAAAAAAAAAAAAAAAAAAAAAAAAAAAAAAAAAAAAAAAAAAAAAAAAAAAAAAAAAAAAAAAAAAAAAAAAAAAAAAAAAAAAAAAAAAAAAAAAAAAAAAAAAAAAAAAAAAAAAAAAAAAAAAAAAAAAAAAAAAAAAAAAAAAAAAAAAAAAAAAAAAAAAAAAAAAAAAAAAAAAAAAAAAAAAAAAAAAAAAAAAAAAAAAAAAAAAAAAAAAAAAAAAAAAAAAAAAAAAAAAAAAAAAAAAAAAAAAAAAAAAAAAAAAAAAAAAAAAAAAAAAAAAAAAAAAAAAAAAAAAAAAAAAAAAAAAAAAAAAAAAAAAAAAAAAAAAAAAAAAAAAAAAAAAAAAAAAAAAAAAAAAAAAAAAAAAAAAAAAAAAAAAAAAAAAAAAAAAAAAAAAAAAAAAAAAAAAAAAAAAAAAAAAAAAAAAAAAAAAAAAAAAAAAAAAAAAAAAAAAAAAAAAAAAAAAAAAAAAAAAAAAAAAAAAAAAAAAAAAAAAAAAAAAAAAAAAAAAAAAAAAAAAAAAAAAAAAAAAAAAAAAAAAAAAAAAAAAAAAAAAAAAAAAAAAAAAAAAAAAAAAAAAAAAAAAAAAAAAAAAAAAAAAAAAAAAAAAAAAAAAAAAAAAAAAAAAAAAAAAAAAAAAAAAAAAAAAAAAAAAAAAAAAAAAAAAAAAAAAAAAAAAAAAAAAAAAAAAAAAAAAAAAAAAAAAAAAAAAAAAAAAAAAAAAAAAAAAAAAAAAAAAAAAAAAAAAAAAAAAAAAAAAAAAAAAAAAAAAAAAAAAAAAAAAAAAAAAAAAAAAAAAAAAAAAAAAAAAAAAAAAAAAAAAAAAAAAAAAAAAAAAAAAAAAAAAAAAAAAAAAAAAAAAAAAAAAAAAAAAAAAAAAAAAAAAAAAAAAAAAAAAAAAAAAAAAAAAAAAAAAAAAAAAAAAAAAAAAAAAAAAAAAAAAAAAAAAAAAAAAAAAAAAAAAAAAAAAAAAAAAAAAAAAAAAAAAAAAAAAAAAAAAAAAAAAAAAAAAAAAAAAAAAAAAAAAAAAAAAAAAAAAAAAAAAAAAAAAAAAAAAAAAAAAAAAAAAAAAAAAAAAAAAAAAAAAAAAAAAAAAAAAAAAAAAAAAAAAAAAAAAAAAAAAAAAAAAAAAAAAAAAAAAAAAAAAAAAAAAAAAAAAAAAAAAAAAAAAAAAAAAAAAAAAAAAAAAAAAAAAAAAAAAAAAAAAAAAAAAAAAAAAAAAAAAAAAAAAAAAAAAAAAAAAAAAAAAAAAAAAAAAAAAAAAAAAAAAAAAAAAAAAAAAAAAAAAAAAAAAAAAAAAAAAAAAAAAAAAAAAAAAAAAAAAAAAAAAAAAAAAAAAAAAAAAAAAAAAAAAAAAAAAAAAAAAAAAAAAAAAAAAAAAAAAAAAAAAAAAAAAAAAAAAAAAAAAAAAAAAAAAAAAAAAAAAAAAAAAAAAAAAAAAAAAAAAAAAAAAAAAAAAAAAAAAAAAAAAAAAAAAAAAAAAAAAAAAAAAAAAAAAAAAAAAAAAAAAAAAAAAAAAAAAAAAAAAAAAAAAAAAAAAAAAAAAAAAAAAAAAAAAAAAAAAAAAAAAAAAAAAAAAAAAAAAAAAAAAAAAAAAAAAAAAAAAAAAAAAAAAAAAAAAAAAAAAAAAAAAAAAAAAAAAAAAAAAAAAAAAAAAAAAAAAAAAAAAAAAAAAAAAAAAAAAAAAAAAAAAAAAAAAAAAAAAAAAAAAAAAAAAAAAAAAAAAAAAAAAAAAAAAAAAAAAAAAAAAAAAAAAAAAAAAAAAAAAAAAAAAAAAAAAAAAAAAAAAAAAAAAAAAAAAAAAAAAAAAAAAAAAAAAAAAAAAAAAAAAAAAAAAAAAAAAAAAAAAAAAAAAAAAAAAAAAAAAAAAAAAAAAAAAAAAAAAAAAAAAAAAAAAAAAAAAAAAAAAAAAAAAAAAAAAAAAAAAAAAAAAAAAAAAAAAAAAAAAAAAAAAAAAAAAAAAAAAAAAAAAAAAAAACACACCCTGCCCGCCCGCACCCGTGCCCCGCTCATCGTCCCGCACCGCTGGCGCCGCCGCTTGCCACAACAGTCCGAGCGTCGCTCGTCCTGCCGGCCTTCACGGCCCGACCTCTTGCCTTGGCTTTTTTGCGCTTGGCCTTGCGCTTCTTCTTTTTCGCCTTCGCTTTCCTGGCCTTTGTCGCGGTCTTTGGCTTCGTCGCCGCAACTGCCGGCGCCGGCAGGTCGCCTTCGAGCGCCTGCGCGAGAGTGCCGAGCACCAGCAGCGGCGCCGGCGAGCTCAGCGGCCCCAGACACGCATCGCTGCCGGAGCAGGACAACGCTTCCGCCGCTTCGAGCGCGAATCCCGGCCCCATGCGCGCGTCGTAGACGTCGGCCTGGCCGTCGGTGTCGCGTGCCACCAGCCTGTGAGGACACGAAGAAGATGTCTTCACCGGAGAGCGAGATCACAGAGTCGCCGTCGAGCGTCGGCGAAAGACCGCTGGAGACGAGCGACACGCTGCCTTCGCCGGCTTCACCTTCACCCAGGTGCCATTCGTACACATCAGCCACACCGTTCTTAGCCTTTGCAGACAGCGGCGCCGCGCTCGTGAACACGATCCGCGAACCGTCGTCGCTGATCCCTCGATAGTTCATGTGCCGCTGCACAAACAGCGAGTTTTCGGCAATACCGAGCACAGTCACGACCGCTGCGTCCTCGCTATCGCTGGCGCCTACGTCTTCACCACTACCGTTGGCGTCTGCGCCGTCTTCGCCGGAGGAGATCCGGTCGAGCACGCCTGTGCGCGCGTCGTAGCGGTAGACGTCGCGCGCGTTGTCGGTATCGCTTTTCACCAGCTGCCCGACCGAGGAGAACACCAGGAACCGACCTTCGTCGCCTGCGGGACCGGCGGTCTCGGAGTCCAGTTTGTTGTCTGTTCCTGGGCCACAACCGTAGATCGTCGCGTTCTCCCACCGCCTGCACGTTGCTCGGGCAGCGATGGTCGGCGACGACACCCGATTCGCCTGGATCTGAGCACAGGTCGGCGATGAACGACACTTCCTCCGTGGCGCTGTCGTACACGTAGAGGTGTCCGCGCCCTCGAGCGGCAACAGCCCTTCGGGCCCGAGGCGGCGCTCAGCACGCCACGCGCGACGAAGTACACCCGCGAACCGTCCAGCGCGACCTGCGTCACCCCCTGCACGCCCGCGGCTTCCCTGAAACGGGGATCGACGCCCGCACCAGCGAGTCACACGATCTTCGCCAACCGTGCACCCGCTCGCTTAGTTGGGGCAGCCAATCGTGGCCATGAACAGGTTCTGACTCGCATCCGAGACTCCTGGCAGCAATGCGCCCGCGCTCGTGAAGAACACCTTCGAGCCGTCTTCGGAGGCGCCCAGAACAGCGAGGCCGGATGCATATCGGCGTCCGCGCACAGCGCTTCGCCCGGAGTTTCGCCCGCAGCGCCCCCTTCGCCGCACCCGCCGTAGGGGCCGGGATCGAGCGCCATGAGACTTCGACGGGCGCGTTCCGCCCAGCCGGCAAACACCTCCGGCGGATTCGCCGACGACATGGTGATCGCCGACCCGCAAGCTGTTTTCCATCAACCGGATTCGTGAAGTCTGTGAAGAACACCCGTTCTCCGTTGTCAACTGCCGCGTTGAACTGCTGCCATCGTCGGCACGACCCGAGCCTTCTGCGTTGCCAAAACCTCCCAGCGTTTCCACGCACCCTGGATCGATGACTTCCGGTTCGCCGTGAGAGCCGTCTTTGTTCTTGACCCCAACCAGGCTCAAACCGGTTCGGCACCACAGCCTCGCTTCAGGTCGTACAGACTGCCTTCGGTGCCCTGCGCTTCGGGCAGCAGCGGCCCGCCCTCGACGTAAAGCCTTCGACGGCGCCCTGCGCGAAGAACACATGACAGAAGTCGGCGCTCACGCCTTCGTACGCCGGCGAAAAGAGCATACCCGAAATGGTTTTCAGCGGGAAGCCGGCGACGCCCCATTCGACGAGGTCCGAGGGGGCCGTACTGAGATGCATCAGATATGTGTATTCGGAGCATTCGTACTCTACGCGATACACGTCCGGACCCGGCACCCGGTCCACAGACCGCTGCCCAGCGAGAGCGAAAAGTCCTCGAGCTCGTTGGCCATCGGCGTGACTGAGGCGGTGGCGTCACCGGCGTTGTGCCCCATTCCTTGCTCCCTCTGCGAGCAAGGTATATGCGAAGACGGACTTTCCCGGCGTTTCCGCGAACGCGCCCTGCGAGAAGAACGCGACGCTTTCCCCATCTGGCGCGACAGCCGTGATCCCGTTGCCGCCGTTCACACCGTAACCGTTCTTGTAGGGAGCTGACCAGCTCGTAGGACGTCCCGGCGGCAGCGCCAGCGCGGACGGAGTGGCGGTGGCGAACGCGAAAAGCGCGCAAACGCCGGTGGACATCGCCACCAGCCAACCGGATATCCCCTTCATCGCCACACCCCCCGTATCCCTCAATCGACAAAGCCCGTGCGAGCGACACGACTGATTCGTGCCGCTCGCACGGTACACACATCACGACAGGATCGTCTCCTCCGCTACCTCACGAGCTCGACACATCCAGTTCTTCTCCACTGACCAGTTTGATCGGCCTTCGCCTTCTACGACGCCCTCTTCGGCGCCAGCCTTCACGCAGTTTGCCTCTAATTTTTCTGATTCCTGGTCTGCAGGCACAAACTTGCCGAGCAAGTTGGCTCCCGATGGTTCAGGATCGCACTGGTTTCGCCAGTGCATTCGTCTTCATTGGGAGTACCCAGCACTAAGCACTTCGTTATGTGGTAGCCCGGCTGAGCGCCCGCTTTGGAGAATAAGTCTAAGAAAGCGCCTGAGGACGTTAATTCAAGGTGGGCCACGGCAGATTCATGCCACCACTTCCACGTCGGCGGTTTTTTCACAAGCCTTCTCACCTTCGCAAATCAAGAGTTTCGCAGCGGTGACTTCTTCTATCGCTAAATTTAACAGCGCCGTAACTTCGTCCGCGCTGCCAGGTCCAACCGTACCGTCGAACGTGCCGCTACATAATACCCACGTTTCGCCGACGATAACCTCTTTTAACACGATCAGTAACAGTTCACCGGTCGTTTCGGACGCTAATTTTGCTGTAACTTCTTCACCTTTGACTAACCATAACGCTTCTTCAGCAAACGCCGCGTTCGCAAGGACCGCACTGAACGCGAACAACGCGAACAACGCGAGCCCCAGCAACTTGATCTTCTTCATTTTGGAAATACCCTTTCCCTCATCCGCGCTCTGTCGAACCCGCTCCGAGGCTTGAATCGGCCGGCCAGGGCATTCGTACTTAGGTCAGAGAGCGCCACGTCCGGCCCCTTTTTTACTTGCTGTCCCGCCGTCGCGAACGATGAGTCGGACAAAACTTCTTGTCCTCTCCTCCGATCGCGACATGCATAGGAGGTTCCCAGAAGCATTAAGAGATGTCTCTCACTTGAGACATGAGACGCGGCCGATGCGCGACATGTGCCCGAACGACTGCATCCGGCTGTCCGTTGTCCACGCATCTTCGGCCCGATCTCCTCGCTTTGCCCTTGGGTCCCTCTGTTTAGCGATCGGACTTGCTTGGAGGTTCGGACAACCGGACTCCGGCCTAACCGATCACATGAGTAGACCGACTTCCAAAGCGATGAACGTCGGACCTGGATCGAGCTTTGCAGACTCTCGCCAAGATGTCAATAGATAAGTCAGTTGTTGTCTCTGACCTTCGCCGACCCGCGCCCGGCAGAGTCCCGCGCGTCAGGCGTGCTTTCTGGCGGTCTTTAGCCGTTCCCGTTCCTGCTGCTTGTCCACAACCGTGGAGATCAGCTTGAGGAACTGGGTGGGGCCGGTGGCCTTGGCCTTGCCGTAGGTGAAGGCCTCGATCCAGTCGGGGACGCGGCCCTCCAGGGCCATGATGTTGAAGAACTCGCGGCGCATCTCGACCTTGATGCGGGCGTCGTCGGCGGGACCCTTGGAGACTTCGAAGTCGGGCATTTGCAGGCGGAAGAACTGGACGTCGCCTTTGCCCTGCAGTTCGACGGCGACCACGAGCTTCATCGGCGCCAAGGCCGGCACTTCCTCGACGAAGCGCCGGGCGGCGGTCTCGATCAGCTCCTTGGCGTCACCGGCCATCAGATCTTGTGCCTCTGGAGCAGCTTCTTGCCGATCACCATGCGCTGGATCTCAGACGTTCCCTCGCCGATCAGGAGCAAGGGCGCGTCGCGGTAGAGGCGCTCGATCTCGTACTCCTTGGAGTAGCCGTAGCCGCCGTGGATGCGGAAGCACTCCTCGACGCACAAGCGCCCGGCCTCGGAGGCGAACAGCTTGGCCATGCCGGCCTCCAGGTCAGAGCGCTCGCCGGCGTCCTTCAGGCGCGCGGCGCGCAAGGTCAACAGACGCGCGGCGTCTACCTGGGTGGCCATGTCGGCGAGCTTGAACTGGATCGCCTGGTGCTCGGCGATCGGCTTGCCGAAGGTCTTGCGCTCCTGGGAGTAGCGCAGCCCCAGTTCCAAAGCACGCTGGGCGATGCCGACGCCGCGCGCGGCTACGTTGACGCGGCCGACCTCGAGGGCGTCCATCATCTGGGCGAAGCCCTTGTTCAGGCCGGCGTCCTCGCCACCGAGGACGTTCTGGGCCGGGCACTTGTAGCCGTCGAACACGAGCTCGGTGGACTCGACGCCCTTGTAGCCGAGCTTTTTGATCTTCGGGGGGACTGTCAGGCCGGCGTAGTCGCCGGTGTTCTCAGAGACGCCGCCCTCCTTCTCGGCGATGAAGCAGGTGAAGCCCTTGTGGCGCGGGGAGGCGTCCGGGTCGGTCTTGACGAGGACGAACACGAGGGAGGACATGAGGCCGTTGGTGACCCACATCTTTTGGCCGTTGATCTCGTAGCGGCCGTCGTCGAGCTTCTTGGCGGAGGTCTTGATCGCCTGGACGTCGGAGCCGAGCTCGGGCTCAGAGAGCGAGAAGGCGGCGCGGATCTCACCGGTGGCCATGCGCGGGAGGTACTTCTGCTTTTGCTCCTCGGAGCCGAACTTCATCAAGAGGTAGGAGCCGATGAAGTGGGTGTTGATGACGCCCGAGATCGAGATCCAGCCGCGCGAGAGCTCCTCGACGATCATCGCGTAGGTCGTCAGGTCGAGACCCATGCCGCCGTACTCCTCGGGGATCGTGACCCCGAACAGGCCGAGCTCCTTCATCTGCTCGACGATCGGCTCGGGATACTTGTCCTTGCCGTCGTAGTGCTCGGCGTTGGGGATGATCTGCTCGTCGGCGAACTGGTGGACCATCTCTGTGATGGCCTTCTGCTCGTCGGTCTTCTCGGTAAAGGGGGCGGGGGCTACGGCCATGCGTTGGGCTCCATCGTCGCTTTTCTCGGGTATCGAGAGAATACCCTTCCCTCGCGTTCCACTCTCTTTTCTTCTCCTTTCCTTCCTCCTTTCTCTCCTCCTCTCCTCGCTCTCTTGCTCGGCGGTCTGTCGCTTCGCCGCCCGGCCTCTCCTGCCCCCTCCGCCGTCTCCTCTGCCTCGCCGCCGCCCCGGCTCTCGCCTCTTTTCCCCGCCGCCCGTCTGCTGCTTCGTCCCCCTCCTCCCCTTCCGCTCCTCCGCCCGCTCCGCTGCCCTCGCCCGCTCCCCGTTTCCTTCCGTTTCTCGTCGCCGTCTCGTCGTCTCTTCGCCGCCGTCCCGCTCCCCGCCGTTCCTCGCCTCGCCCTGTCGCCGCTTTCCGCGTGCGTCCCGCGCGCGCGCGCGCCCTTCTCGCGTTCCCTCTCCCCCCGCTCCCTTCCCCCCCTCCGCTCCTCTCGCGCTCCCCCCCGCTCCCCCCGCTCTCTCTTTCCTCCCTTCTCTCCTCCTCTTTTCTCCCCCCCTCTCCTCCCTCTTCCCCTCCCCTCCTCCCCCTCCCCCTCCCCTCCCCTCCTTCTCTTCTCTCTCCCCTCCTTCCTCTTCCCCTTCTCCTCTTCCTTTTCTCTCCTCCCCCCTCCTCCCCCCTCTTCTCGCGAATCGCGATGAACTTCGCCCGAGAGGTCCTTGCCGCCCAACCGCCCGAGCGCCGCGCATTGGTCGAGCTCGGACGCGACGGCACGCGTCGCGAATGGACCTTCGGCGAAATGGCCGAGATGATCGAGGCCGCCGCCGGCTCGCTCGCCGCACACGGCGTCCAGCGCGGCGACGTCGTGATGACGCTGATCGGCAACCGCGTCGAGTGGGTCACCACGATGATGGCCTGCTTTCGCATCGGCGCGATCGTGCTCCCCTGCACCGAGCAGCTCAGAGCCAAGGACCTGCGCCTGCGCCTCGACGTCACGCAGCCGACGCTGATCGTCGCCGACGAGCGCAACCGCGCCGAGCTGCAAGACGCGCGACCAGACTGCGCCGTCCGCTGGATCCCCGACCACGACGCAAACCTAATCATGCGTCAAAGGCCCCCCCTTGCGTCAACAGTGGATCTGCAAGACGACGACCCCGCCCTGATCACGTTCACCAGCGGCACAGCCGGCGAGCCGAAGGCCGTCGTGCATGCCCAGCGCTACCTGCACGGCCAGCGCACGCAGGCCGAGACCTGGCTGGGCGCGCAGCCCGATCAACTCGTCTGGTGCACCGCCTCAAGCGGCTGGAGCAAGTCGGCGCGCAACGTGTTCATGGCGCCGTGGCTGACCGGGGCCGCGGCGCTGCTGCACGACGCCCGCTTCGATCCCCACGAGCGGCTCGACCTGATCGAGCGCGAGCGGGTCAACGTCCTGTGCATGGCGCCAACCGAGTACCGCGTGATCGCCAAGCGCGCCCAACTGCGCCCGCTGCCCACGCTCACCCAGATGGTCGCCGCCGGCGAGGCGCTCAACCCCGAGGTGCTGCACGCTTGGCGCGAGGCGACAGGGCTCGACGTGCGCGACGGCTACGGGCAGACCGAGACCGGGCAGATGACCGCGATGCCGCTCGGACAGCCCGCCCGCCCCGGCTCGATGGGCAGGGCGCTGGAAGGGGTCGAGCTCACGGTGGAGCACGGCGAGCTGGTCGCCGACCCGCGCACCGTGCCGACGTTCTTCCTCGGCTATCTGGGCGAGGGTGTCAGACACGAAAACGGCGCTTGGCTGATCGAAGATCGTCGCGACCAAGGCGCCTGGCGCACCGGCGACCGGGTCCTCGACGACCCCGACGGCTACCTGCGCTTCGAGGGTCGCGCCGACGACGTGATCATCTCCGCCGGGTACCGCATCGGACCGTTCGAGGTGGAGTCGGCGCTGGTCGCCCACCCGGCGGTGGCGGAGGCGGCGGCGGTGTCGGCGCCGGATGAGGAGCGCGGGTCGGTCGTGAAGGCGGTCGTGGTGTTGCGCGACGGCTACGACGCTTCGCCCGCGCTGGCCAAGGAGCTGCAGGAGCACGTCAAGCGCGAGACCGCGCCCTACAAGTACCCGCGCATCGTCGAGTTCGCGAACGAGCTGCCGAAGACCGCGAGCGGCAAGATCAAGCGGGCACAGCTGCGAGGCTGACGATCGCGTCGATCTCGACCTGGGCGCCGCGCGGCAGCGCGGCGACGCCCAGCGCGACGCGCGCCGGCGGAGCCTCTGAAAAGAAGCCGGCGTAGACCTCGCCGACAGCCGCGAAGGCGGACAGGTCGGTCATGTAGACGGTGAGTCGCACGGCGTCGGCGAGCGAGGCGCCGGCAGCCTCGCAGACCGCGGTGAGGTTGAGCAGGCACTGGCGCGCCTGGTCGGCGGGCGTCTCCCCCACCAGCTCACCGGTGGTGGGGTCGAGTGGGAGCTGGCCCGAGCAGAACAGCAGCGAGCCGGCGCGCACTGCGTGGCTGTATGGGCCGATCGCGGCCGGGGCGGCGGGGGCGTGAATCGTTTCGCGAGATTCGGCCATGCGGGCATCAAGATACTGGGAGCAGCCGCGGGCCGCGCACGGAGAACTACTGGAGCACGGACGCTCGCGGTCGGTTAGATTCCGATTGATGCGACGAGCCGTCGGGACACTCGCGAGCATGGTCCTGAGCGGGGGGGCCTGTTTGGCGATGCTGGCGGGGTCCGCCCAGGCGCAGATCGCTTGGACGCGCTGCGGAGATTCCAACGACGTGGCTTGCGGGCATCTGAGCGTGCCGATCGACCCGAGCGGGGCGATGGACGGGACGATCGCGCTGGCGATGCGCCGCCATCGCGCTCCGCTCGGCGAAGCCAAGGACGCGGTGATCGCGCTGGCGGGCGGTCCGGGACAGTCGGCGATCCCGTTCCTGAGCGACTTCGGGCAGATCTTGGGCAAGCTCGCGGACACGCGCGACACGATCGCCTTCGACCAGCGCGGGACGGGGCTTTCGCATCCGCTGTCCTGCCCGGCCTTCGAACACCTGACCGGAGGCGGCTCGCCGGGCGCGGTGGCCATTTGCGCGGGCCAGATCGGGCCGACGCGGAGCTTGTATACGACCACCCAGACGGTGGCGGACATCGAGGCGATCCGCGTGGCGGGGGGGTATGAAAAGCTCGTGCTGTACGGCACCTCGTATGGGACGAAGGTCGCGGAGCGCTACGCGCAGACCTATCCGAGCCATGTGGAAGCGCTGGTGCTCGACTCGGTCGTGCCCCCGGCAGGCCCGGAACCGTTCGATTTGACGACGTTCGCGGCGGTCGGGCGCGTACTGCGCCAGCTGTGTGGCGATCGCGCTTGCGCGCACATCACAAGCTCGCCGGTCGGCGATCTGGCGCGGCTTGTGAGGCGCATCGGCGGCGGGCGTATCGCGGGGCGGGCGATCGGCGACAGGGGCAAGGGCTACCCAGTCGAGATTTCGAGCAACGGCCTGATCGGGACTTTGATCGAGGGCGATTTGGACCCGCTGTTGCGCTCGGAATTCCCGGCGGCGGTGCGCTCGGCGGTGCGTGGTGACACGGCGGCGCTCGCGCGGCTGCTGAGCAGGGCCGACGCGGGCGAAGCAAGCGAAGAAGGCTTGAGCGAGGGCTTCGATTCGCCGCTTTATTTCGCGACAGTGTGCAACGAGACCGACTTCCCTTGGAACCGCGGAGCAAGTCCGAAGCGGCGAATGCGCGAAGCGGTGGCGGCGCTGAAGAAACAGCCGGCCAAGGCGTTCGCCCCGTTTACGGCGGCCAACGCGCTCGACTTGAGCGACGTGCCGGCTTGCGCGCAGTGGCCTTACACCGGCGGCTCGCCCGAAGCGGGGGCGGGGACGATGCCGGACGTGCCGACGTTGATCTTGAGCGGCGCGGACGATCTGCGCACGCCGACCGCGAACGCGAGGCAGGTGGCTGCGCAGATACCGGACGCGCAGCTGTTGGTGGTGCCTAACACGGGACATTCGGTGCTGGGGTCAGACCCGACGTCTTGCTCGGAGCGCGCGCTACAGGCACTGTTCGAAGGCACACCGGTGCGCAAGTGCACACAGACAGCACCGCCACCACTGTTGCGCCCGGCGCCGCTGCCGCCTCGCAGCCTCACAGAAAGCCCACTCGTGCGCGGCGATCGGGGCGCCGCGGGACACACGGCGGGCGCTGTGGTGCAGACGCTGGCCGACTTCGATCGTCAGATCACGCTGGCGCTGCTCGAACATCCAAGCGACAGCCTGCTGGGGGCACCGGTGAGCGCGGGCGGCTTGCGCGCGGGCTGGGGCGGCACCGAAGGAGACGCGATGGTGTTGCACCGTTACTCATACGTGCCGGGCGTGACCGTGTCGGGCAAGATCACGGCTTCGGGCGCGAGGCTGCGGATCGGCGGTTCGAAGGCGGTGCACGGCACGATCGAGCTCGGCGCCGGCGGGACGCTGACGGGCAGGCTGGCGGGCCAGCGGGTCGATGTGACGGTGCCGCGCACCAGCGAACTGAAGACGAGCTCGGTGGCGCACGGGCTGCACAGGGTTCTTTACGGACCCTTGCGGTTCGGACGCTAACGTCTGGGCGGTGCGGCGAGCGATCTCGACAGCGATGGTTGGCGCGCCGCGACGGGCGGGCGCGCTTCGGCTCGCGCGAGGGCGCATCGTAGGCCGGATGGTCGGAGCGGCGCTGCCGGTCGGCCTGATGACGATCGCGCTGAGCGCGGCGACGCCGGGTGCCGCGGCGGCGATGACGTTCGCTCCCTGCACCAGCGCGCAGGCGAGCGGCTTCGAGTGCGCGAGCTTGGGGGTGCCGTTGGAGCGCGGCGGCGCGGTGGGCGGCGGCGTGAACCTGAGCGTGGAGCGACTCCAGGTCGGCTCGACCCCGAGCAAAGCGGCGGTCGTGGCGCTCGCGGGCGGCCCTGGCCAGGCGGCTCTGCCGCTGGCCGCGAGCATGGCGAAGACGGTCGCGCCGGCGCTCGACACGCGGGACCTGATGGTCTTCGACCAGCGCGGCACGGGCAGCTCGGGCGCGCTCAGCTGCCCGTCGCTCGAAGGCGGGGCAATGGTGGGCTCGATCGGCGCGGCTTTCGAACGTTGCGCGGCGCGCATCGGGCCGGGGCGGGGCGGCTATACGACCGGGGAATCGGTCGCCGACATCGAGACCCTGCGCCAGGCAGCGGGGTACGAAAAGCTGGTGTTGTTTGGCGTGTCGTATGGGACGAAGGTGGCGCTGGAGTACGCCGAACGCTATCCCCAGAACGTCGAAGCGCTCGTGCTCGATTCGGTCGTGCCACCCGAACGCGCGGACCCGTTTTCGGTGGGCATGTTCACGGCGATGAAGCCGGTCTTCGAAGAGTTGTGCTCGGGCGGGGCCTGCAACGGCATCACGACCAACCCGGAGGGCGATATCGCTCGCCTGGCGGCGCGCCTGCACGTGCACGCTTTGAGCGGCTGGGTCTATGACGGGGCCGGGCACAGGCACCGCGCGACGGTCTCGACGGTGGATCTGCTCAACCTGATCGGGGCGGGCGACTTGAACCCGGCTTTGCGGGCGCTGTTGCCGGCGGCGGTGCAGTCGGCGCTGCGCAACGATCCGGCGCCGCTGTTGCGGCTGAACCTACTCTCGGAGGGACTGATCCCGAACCTGCCGGGCACGCCGTTCGCGAGCGCGGATGGGATCGACGAAGCGCTGTTCGTGGACACGACGTGCGAAGAGCAGGCGATGCCGTGGCGGCGCGAAGCGGCACCCAAGACGCGGCTCGCCGAAGGGCTCGCGGCGCTGCGGGCGCTGCCGGGGAGCGACTTCTACCCGTTCGACGCGAGCACCGCTTGGGTGGACAGCGTGCTGCCCGGTTGCGTGCAGTGGCCGAACGCGTCCGCGCCGCCGCCGCCGGTGGGGGCGCTGCCGAGCGTGCCGACGCTGATCTTGAGCGGCGCCCAAGACCTGAGGACGCCGACGGCGGGCGCCGAAGCGGTGGCCGCTCGGATCCCGGGGGCGCAGCTGGTGATCGTGCCCTACACGGGGCACTCGGTGTTGGGGACGGACTTCAGCGGGTGCGCACAGACCGCGCTGAAGGAGTTCTTCTCGAGCGAGACGGCGAGCCAGTGCGGGACGATCCACAACCCGTTCGCGCCGACGCCGATCACGCCGTCGAAGCTGGCGGCGGTGAGACCGGTGGGCGGGCTGAGCGGCGTGCGGGGGAGCACGCTGGCGGTGGTGTTGGACACGATCCTCGATCTGGAACGCCAGGTGGTGGGGGCGACGTTGCAGGCCGACCAGGAACTGCCGAGCGGGTCGCGCTTCGGCGGGCTGCGGGGCGGCTACGCGCAGATCACATCCTCGGCGCTGCGACTGCACAGGCTGTCGTTCGTGGGCGGGGTGCAGATCACGGGGTCCTTCCCGGTGGTGCATGGACACCTGAGGACGGCCGAACTGAGGGTGGAAGGCTCGAAGGCCGCTCGGGGCACGGTGCGGGTTGGCGCGAGCACGAAGGTCAGCGGGGTGCTTGGCGGTCGGCGCTTCGACGTGAGCCTCGCGAAAGTGAAGCTGGCGCGCGCGGGCGCGCGCGAACCCGAAGCAGTCGGCGGCCTGGCGCTCGATGGAGCCTTCCCCCAGCCGCGCCTGGCTCGCTTGCGCTGAGCGCCTAGGCTGGGGTCGTGCCCAACGCGCTCGCCGCCGAGACTTCGCCGTATCTGCTCCAGCACGCCGGGCAATCCGGTCGACTGGCTGCCCTGGGGGCAGGCCGCGCTCGAGGCGGCTCGCGAGCGCGACGTGCCGCTGCTCGTTTCGATCGGCTATTCGGCCTGTCATTGGTGCCATGTGATGGAGCGCGAGTCCTTCGAGGACGCCGCCACGGCAGAGTTGATGAACGGGGCATTCGTGTGCGTGAAGGTGGATCGCGAGGAGCGCCCGGACGTGGACGCGCTGTACATGGAGGCGGTGCAGGGCATGACGGGCCACGGGGGGTGGCCGCTGAACGTGTTCTTGACCCCGGAGGGGCTGCCCTTCTACGGGGGGACTTACTTCCCGCCAGAGGACCGCCCGGGTATGCCGTCCTTCACGCAGGTGCTGGTGGCGGTGAGCGAAGCGTGGAGCGAGCGCGGCGAAGAGATCAGGGCCAGCGGCGAGCGTTTGCGCGAACGCTTGGGCGGCGGCGCTTCGCTGAAGCCGTCCGGGACGCCGCTCGGGCAGGCGGCGCTCGACTCGGCCGTGGAGCGGTTGGGAGCGGCCTTACGATTCGGTGCAGGGCGGGTTTGGCGGCGCGCCCAAGTTCCCGCAAGCGTCGGTGCTCGAGTTCTTGATGTACCGCGCCGAGGCGCCCGCGAGCGGGGCCGCCAGCGAGGACCGACGGGAAGCCGTCAGCCAGGCTCGGCACGACGACGCTGACCGAGATACAGGCTCGACCGCGGGCCGCATGGCGCTTTACACGCTGCGGGCGATGGCCGGCGGTGGCATCCACGACCAGGTCGGGGGCGGCTTTCACCGCTACGCCGTGGACGCGAGCTGGACGGTGCCGCACTTCGAGAAGATGCTCTACGACAACGCGCTGCTTGCGCGGGCCTATCTGCACGGTTATCGCGTGTTCGGCGAGGCGGCTCTGCTGGATGTGTGCCACGACACGCTCGATTGGGCTTTGCGCGAGATGAGGGGCCCGGAGGGCGGCTTCTACAGCGCGCTTGACGCCGACTCGGAGGGCGTGGAGGGGCGCTTCTATGTGTGGACGAGCGCGGAGCTGCGGGACGCGCTCGGCGAGGACGCCGAGCGCGGCGATCCGCTGGCTGGGCGCTACCGCGCAGGGCAATTTCGTCGATCCGCACCATCCGGCGCCCGGGCTCAACGTGCTCGAGGACCGCGGCCCGCGCCCCGACGAGGCAACTTGCGAGCGCATCCGTGGGCGCCTGTTGGAGAAGCGGAGCACGCGCACGAGACCGGGCCTCGACGACAAGCGCTTGACGAGCTGGAACGCGCTGATGATCTCGGCGCTGGCCGACGCGGGCGGCGCGTATCTGGAGGAGGCGGTCGCGTGCGCGGAGTTCCTGCTGAGCGCCTTGCGCGCTCCCGGAGGGCGTCTGCTGCGAACCTACAGCGCCGGTGAGGCCAAGCTGGACGCTTACCTGGAGGACTACGCGTTCCTGCTGGAGGCTTTGATCGTGCTGTTCGAAGCGACTTGCGAGGAGCGCTGGCTGGACGAGGCCACTGCGCTGGCAGACGAGCTGATCGAGCGGTTCGCCGACTCCGAGCACGGCGGCTTCTTCTCGACGGCGGCCGACGGCGAACGGTTGATCGCAAGACGCAAGGAGCTAGAGGACGCGCCGATCCCGGCGGGCGGCTCAAGCGCCGCGATGGGCCTGTTGCGCCTAGCCCAGCTAATCGGCGAGCGCCGCTACGCGCACCACGCGACGAGCACGATCGACCTGGTGCACCCGATCGCCGTCAAACACCCCACCGCCTTCGGCCACATGCTCCAGGCGATGCACTGGAGCGTCTCCCCCATGCGCCCAATCGCATGTGCCCTGCCACCGCGCGCCGATCGGAGCTGACGCGAGACGACGCCCTCAATGCCCTCCAGCGCGCGCCTTTAGTTCAGACAGGTCCACAGAGTTCGCGGGCGCGGTGATCGTGGCGGGCTGGTTCCACTTGGAGAAGGTGATCGTGCCGCTTTCGGAGCCGCCCTTGGCGAGCTGCAGCGGGTAGGGCTTGCCGGTCGTGGCGACGTAGAGGGTGCCCTGCTTGGAGCTGTCGGTAATCGCGATCGCCGGCTGTCCGCCAATCGTCGCGGTTTTGCCCTTGACCAGGGTGCCGTGGGCGGCGAGCGTGGTGTCGATCAACTGGCGCATGTCGGCGAGCTGCTTGAAGGAGGCGAATTCGCCGCTCGTGGCGGACGCCTTGAGCCACTTGCCTTTGAACAGCTGCGCGGCGGCGGAGCCGCCGAGGCTGCGGTAGAAGGCCGGACTGCCGCTGATGTAGGCGGTGTCGCCCACCAGGATCAGCTTGAAGCTCGCGCCGTTCTGGGAGATTTCGCCCTGGGCGCCCTTTTCGGCGACCAAGCTCAGGTTGAGCGTGACGGGCGCTCCCCCGCTCTTGAGCGAACCCGACACGTGCACCGCCGTGGCGACGTCAGCGGCCGCCTTGCTTTCCTTGACGATCTCTTCGGCGCTCTTGGAGGCGACACCGTTGCCCGATGAGCCCGACGAGCCGCAGCCAGCAATGGCCAGCGCTGTCAGCGCAACCGCAGCACAAGCCTGGAGTATGCGTCTCAAGCTGTCGATGGTAGGAGACTATCCGGCGCACCGGACGTACGACAAAGGCCGCGAAGCCCATCGATGGTGTTGGTGCGGCCAGCCAAATACCGATCGAGCTCCCACTGGGTGACCTGCACGCGGTAGTCCTCCCACTCCTGGCGCTTGATCTCGACGTGGGATGCGATGTCGCGGGGCAACGATATTTGGGACCTTGCCCACATGTCGGGGGCACACTGCACATCTGTCAGTTACTATCTGCCCATCCATCAGCAAATGCCACCACTATACCCACGCTACGCCAAGCCCCTGATCGACACCGCCCTGGAAGATACGCCGGTGACGGTAATCGTCGGCCCACGCCAATGCGGCAAGAGCACCTTGGCGGAAGTGATCGCCACCGAGCGTCAGGCTCGCCAGGTCACTCTCGACGACGCCGGCAGGCGTGCCGCCGCACGGGCCGACCCCACGGGCTTCGTCGAGCGGCTGGAGCTTCCGGCGGTCATCGACGAGTTCCAAAAGGCTCCAGAGCTCCTACCCGCGATAAAGAGCAGAGTGGACCGAGCACGGGCCGGCGGCCGTCGCGCGCCCGGGATGTTCCTGCTGACCGGATCGGCCAATGTGTGGGGCACTCTGCGCGTGTCCGAGTCGCTGACTGGACGGGCCGAGCGGATCCAGCTGTGGCCGCTCTCCCAGGGCGAGATCCTCGGTCGGCGAGAGAGCTTCATCGACTCGCTGCTCGCGGGGACGGTGCCGATGATCGAGATCGCGCAGCTCGGACGGCAAACGGTCGCACACGCGGTCACCGTGGGCGGCTACCCGGAGATGCTCGCCCGGCAAGACCCCCGCCGCCGAGGCCGCTGGATCCGCAACTACATAGAGATGACCCTCGAGCGAGACGCGCGCGACCTGGCCGCCAACGCCCAGCAGCTCGGCGAGCTGCCAAAGCTGCTTGCCGCGAGCGCCGCGCGAGTCGCGTGCCTGTTGGAGGTCTCAGAGCTCGCGCGAGACGCCAAGCTGAGCCGAAACACAACGGCCCGCTACCTGACCTTGCTGGAGCTCCTCTTCCTCGTGCGGCGTGCCCCCGCGTGGAGCAAGAACCTGGGACAACGCCTGATCAAGGCTCCGAAGCTGTGGGTCACAGACAGCGGCCTCGCCGCCCATCTCACCGGCTACGACGCGCGACGCTTCGAAGACGACGACAGCCCGCTGGCCGGAGCCCTGTTCGAGAACTTCGTCGCATCGGAGATCGCCAAGCAGGCGAGTTGGTGCGACACTGACGTCAGCCTGCATCACTTCCGTACCGCGGGCGGACGCGAGGTCGATCTCGTCCTCGAGTCGCGCGACGGGAGGGTGGTCGGAGTCGAGTCCAAGCTCAGCGCAACCGTCCGCGAACGCGACTTTGGCGGTCTGCGGCATCTGCGCGAGAAGCTCGGCAAGCATTTTCGTGCCGGCGTCGTCGTGCACACCGGCCAAGAAACCCTCCCCTTCGGCGACCGACTATGGGCCGTTCCAGTCTCTGCCCTTTGGAGCCCGGCGGAGTAGGTCTCATCAGCCGCCGAGGCGCGTCGGCAACGCCCGAGCGGCGTGCTTCAGAGGGCCGGGGCCCGACAGCCACGCGCCTCGCCACTACAAGATCGCCAAATACCGATCGAGCTCCCACCGCGTGACCTGCACCCTGTAGTCCTCCCACTCCTGGCGCTTGATCTCGACGTAGCGGTTGAACATGTGCTCGCCCAGACTGCGCAGGACGAGCTCGGAGTCGGCGGTTATCTCGATCGCCTCGCCGAGGGACTCGGGCAGCTGGTCGATCCCCAGGCGGCGACGCTCCTCGGCGGTGAGGTGGTAGAGGTTCTTCTCCATCGGGTCGGGCAGCTCATAGCCCTTCTCGATGCCCTCAAGCCCCGCTTGCAGGAGC
Source organism: uncultured Solirubrobacterales bacterium (assembly GCA_963753145.1). GTDB lineage: Bacteria > Actinomycetota > Thermoleophilia > Solirubrobacterales > Solirubrobacteraceae > Palsa-744. The sequence continues at coordinate 252,960 of CAVWAX010000001.1, read as the reverse complement.
ACGGCGAAGGTCAGGTAGGGGTTGCAGGCCGGGTCGGGGCAGCGCAGCTCCATGCGCGTGGCCTGCTCCTTGCCGGGGTGATAGAGGGGCACGCGCACCAAGGCCGAGCGGTTGCGCCGCGACCACGCCGCGTACACCGGCGCCTCATAGCCCGGCACTAGCCGCTTGTAGGAGTTGACCCACTGCGCGAAGATCGAGCAGATCTCGCGCGCGTGCTTGAGCTGGCCGGCGATGAAGGCCTTGCCGACGTCGGACAGGAAGTAGGGATCGTCGGCGTCGTAGAACGCGTTCTTGCCTCCTGAGAACAGCGACTGGTGCGTGTGCATCCCCGAACCGTTCTCGCCGAACAGGGGCTTCGGCATGAAGGTGGCGTGCCAGCCGTACTTGGCGGCAAGCTCCTTGACGGTGATGCGATAGGTCATGCAGTCGTCGGCCATCTTCAAGGCGTCGGCGTAGCGCATGTCGATCTCGTGCTGGGAGGGCCCGACCTCGTGGTGGGTGTACTCGACGTGGATGCCCAGCTGCTCCAGCGCGAGCACAGTCTCGCGGCGCACGTCGGTGCCGGCGTCGAGCGTGGTCAGATCGAAGTAGCCGCCTTCGTCGAGCACCTCGGTCGACTTGGAGTCTTTGAACAGGAAGTACTCGAGCTCGGGCCCGACGTTGAAGGTGTCGAAGCCCATCGTGTGGGCGCGCTCCAAGGCCCTGCGCAACACGTGTCGCGGATCGCCCTCATATGGCGTGCGCTCGGGCGTGATCACGTCGCAGAACATGCGTCCCACGCCCTGCTCTTCGGGGCGCCATGGCAGCACCGCGAAGGTCGCGGGGTCGGGCATCGCGATCATGTCCGACTCCTCGATCGCGTTGAAGCCTGTGATCGACGAGCCGTCGAAGCCCATGCCCGCCTCGAACGCGTCGTCGAGTTCCTGGGCGTTGATCGAAAACGACTTGAGCTGACCCAAGATGTCGGTGAACCAGAAGCGGATGAAGCGGATGTTGCGCTCGGCCACCAGGTCCTTGACGTCCTGGGCGCTCTTTGGTTGCTCGCTCGCGGGCATCTCGGCGCAGCGTAGTCGATGGCCCCGCCCGTCGCGTTGGACTGTTGGCCAAGACGACCGTGGCTCAGCTATGAGCGCTCAAGAGAGCGGCTAGAACCAGCATGAAGCCAAGCACTACGGCCCATGAGGCGATCCTGTCGGGACGCGGCCCAACGCGATCCACCATCCGGGGCGCAGGCCGCCTGCGCGACACCGTCGGGCTCGCTCTGGGCACGACCAAGAACGTAACACCGCGTTCGGACGTACCGAACAGGGCAACTCAGGCGCCCGGCTGGGCGGTCAGTGGCCGGCGGTGGCGGCCAGGAAGGCGGCGATCGATTCGGCGTCGCGCCCCTGGTAGAGGCCGGCGGGCATCTGCCCGAGACCGCGCGCTCTGCCTTCGGCGATCGCGTTCAGCACGAGCGCCTTGCGTCCCGCTTCGGTGGAGATCTGCGAGCCGAGCCTGACGTCCAGGTTCGGCCCGACATGACCCTCGGCATTGGCCGCGGCCAGCGTGTGGCAGACAGCGCAGGACTCGGAGAACAGAACGCGCCCGTGCTGCTCCTCGGCGTTGAGGTGCACGCCGCCGACGGCCGCGCTGGCCTTGTTGTCGCCGTTGGCGGTGAGGATCAGGGCTGGCACGATCAGACCGAATGCGAACACCAGTACGACGACGACCGTCACGACGCGCTGACCCAGCTTCGATTCGGTGTGCAACGCTCCGCGCGCACCGCGAGGCCCGCCGCGCATCGCGACGAAGAACACGCCCAGGCCGAGCACGACCCAGAGCAGGATTACGCCAAAGACCACCATGGGGTCGGCACGATACATGAGGTCCCGGCTCGGAGGAGGCAAGCTGCTCGGCCCGGCCCAGGCGGGAGACCCCGGCGCGGCGGCCCGTCGGGCCGTCCTGAATGAGAGATCTCTTCGATTGTCTTTAGGCAACCCGTAGCTGCGGCGCTACGCTGAATGTGGCTCGGTTTCGTCGAAAACCAAAGGACCCGCCCACGTGAACATCCTGCGTCGCCTGCCGCTCTCCCGCCTGCTGCTCCTGTGTGGCGTGGTCGTGGCCGTCGCCGTCGGCGCCACGGCGCTCGCGCTCGCCGTCGGTACCGGGCCGACGCCGCCGCCCAAGCCCTTGGCCGAGGCGCTGCACGACGCGCTGAGCGCGCCGAAGGCGCAAGGCGTGAGCGCGCGCATCCAGTTCACCAACCACCTGCTCGAAGGCGCCAACCTGGCCAGTGGTGGCGGCGGCGAAGCGAGCCGGCTCAGCTCCAGCCCGCTCATATCGGGCGCCTCGGGTCGTCTGTGGATCGGCGCCGAAGGCCACGCGCGCCTCGAACTCCAGTCCGAAAAGGGCGACACCCAGATCCTGTGGGACGGCAAGACGGCCTCAATGTACGACGCCTCCACGAACACGCTCTATCGCTACGTACCGCCCGCCGAACAGAGCAACGAATCCTCCGCCCAATCGGGCTCTGACGGGAATCCGCCAGGAGCCGCTCCTTCTCAGACCGGCACGAACCAGCGCCGTCCACCGACGGTCGCGGAAATCGAAGAAGGGCTCGCACACGCCACAAAGCACGCAGACATCTCCCCCGCAACACCCACAGATGTCGCGGGACAGGCGGCCTACACCCTCAGGGTCTCGCCCCGAGAAAATGGCGGCCTGATCGCCGGCGCCGAGCTCTCCTGGGACGCGGTCCATGGCATCCCGCTGAGGGCCGCCGTGTACTCGACGACCAGCTCCTCCCCCACGATCGAACTGGCAGCCACCGAAGTCTCCTACGGGCCGGTGGCGGCCTCGACGCTCGACTTCGCGGTGCCCGCCGACGCCAAGGTGCAAGAAGTCACGCTGCCCACCAAGCACGCCTCTGGCGGGTCCGGCGCGGAAGGCGGCGAAAAGCCCAAGCTGAGCACCCACGGCGAAGGCCTGGCCTCGATCGTGCTGCTCGAAAGCCCGGTCAAGGCGGGCTCCAAGGAAGAACCCACCGCCCAGCTCGAAAGCCTGCCCAAGGTCTCGATCGGCGGCGCCTCCGCCTCCGAGCTGCCCACCCCGCTCGGCACCTTGCTCACGTTCGAGCGCGCGGGCGTGCGCTACCTGCTCGCCGGCTCGGTCACGCCGGCCTCGATCGAGGCCTTCGCGCGGGGCTTGTGAACTCCTCACAGGCTACGCCGACACGAGCGACTGAGGACGCAGCCAGGAGCGACGAGGCGCCGCCGGTCAAGGCCAGGGGCTTGGTCAAGCGCTACAAGGACGTTCTCGCGGTCGACCACATCGACCTGAACGTGCGCGCCGGCGACGTCTACGGCTTCCTGGGCCCCAACGGCGCCGGCAAGACCACGACCCTGCGCATGGCTCTCGGCCTGATCACACCGTCCGAGGGGGTCGTCGAGCTGTTCGGCCGCGACCCCATGCGTGACGGCGCGCGCGCATTGGAGGGCGTCGCCGGCTTCGTCGAGGCGCCCCGCTTCTACCCCTACATGACGGGCCGCAAGAACCTCGAACTACTGGCCGCGCTCGACGGCGAAGGAGCGTCGAGGCGCATCGGGGAGGTGCTCGAGGTCGTCGAGCTGGCGCCGCGCGCCAAGCACAAGGTCGGCGGCTACTCCCACGGGATGCGCCAGCGCCTGGGGATCGCCGCGGCGCTGCTGCGCCGGCCGCGCCTGCTGATCCTCGACGAGCCCGCCACCGGCCTGGACCCGGCGGGGATGCGCGACATGAGGGCCTTGATCCGGCGCCTCGCCGACGAAGGCATCACCGTGCTGCTCTCCAGCCACCAGCTGCCCGAGGTCCAGGAACTATGCGACCGCGTCGCGATCGTCGACCGCGGCAAAGTCGTCTACGAGGGAGCGCTCGCCGACCTGCGCCGCCAGGGCGGTGCCGGTTATCGCCTGCGCACCACCGACGACGCCCACGCTCTGCGGGTCGCACGCGAGCAAGCGGGCATCGAGCGTCCCTCGATCGGCGAGCACGGGATCGGCTTCCAGGCTGAGGAGCCCCACGTCGCCGAGCTCTCGCTCGCGCTCGGCGCCGCCGGCATCGGCATCCTCGCGCTCACGCCCGAGCTGGCCACGCTCGAGGACCTGTTCTTCCGCCTGACCGAGACCAACGGCGCGAAGCCTGTCGAGCTGGTCGCATGAGCAGCGTCGCCGCCTCCCCTCCCCTGTCCGCGCCCACCGCGACACGCGTGCGCAGGCCCTCGACGCTGACGGTCTACCGCTGGGAGCTGCGCAAGCTGCGCGCCCAGAAGCGCACCTACATGGGGCTCGGTCTGGCGGTCGTACTGCCTTTGATCTTCGTGGTGGTCCAGAACGTGCACACCCGTCACGGCGGCGGCGACTCGATCTTCGCCGGCCAGATCACCCAGTCGGGTCTGGCCACGCCGGTGCTGATGCTGCTGTTCGAGTCGGTCTTCTTCCTGCCCCTGATCGCCTCCCTGGTGGCTGGGGACGTGGTCGCCGCCGAGGACGGCAACGGCACGCTCAAGACGATCCTCACGCGCTCGGTCGATCGCGGCCAGGTGTTCGCCGCCAAGGCGCTCGCCGCGCTCACCTACGCGACCCTCGCGGTCTTCCTCTCCGCCGCGGTTGCGACCGTGGGAGGCATCGCCTCGTGGGGCTTTCACTCGATCACCACCTTCTCGGGCTCCACCGTATCGGCCTCCGAAGGCCTGCTGCTGGTGATCGCCGCCAACGCGTGCTACCTGATCCCCTTGTTCGGGGTTGCCTCGCTCGCGGTGCTCCTGTCCACCTGCACTCGCAACAGCACCGCCTCTGTCGTCGGCGCCATCGGCATCGTGATCCTGCTCTACATAATCGCCGGCATACCGGGCCTCGAAGGCATCAAGCCCTACCTGCTCACCGAACAGTTCGAGAACTGGCACGGCCTATTGCGCACCCCCACCGACTGGGCGCCTGTGCTGCACTCGCTGTGGGTGTCGGCGCTGTACGCGATCCCGTCGCTGATCGCGGGGTATCTGGTTTTCCTGCGGCGGGACGTGGCCGGGGGGTAGCTTCGCGCTTACTGAGTTTCAGGGCAGCAACTCGAACGCCTTGCAATGGCGGGGCTTGACCGCCGAGAAGTGGCGACGGTCGAGCGTGACGATGACTTTCGCGTCGAGTCGTTCGGCGAGCGCGACGACCGATGCGTCGGTCCCGCCCAGAGGGAAGTCCTTGTATTGGTTGACGAGCTCGGCCATGCGGGTGAAGTCGTCACTGTTGGGGCCCTCGACGTCGAACCCGGCCAGGCCGTCGAGGAAGGCGCGCTCGGCGCCGGGTCCGAGACGACCCCCGATGAAGTAGGTCGCCTCCGCGACAACCAGCGCGGCGAGCACAAGGCTCAGGTCTGGGCGGGAGAGGGTCGCGACAGACGCCGCGTGATCTCGATCGTCGGCGTCCGCGGCCGCGTACAGCGGCCCCGCGTCAACGATCGCGAGCGTCATCCCACTCGCGCTCGAGCAGTTGCTCCATGTCCCGCGCGGTGGTCTTGTGGCCGCTACGACCAAGCGCGGCGAACGGCAATGGCCGCGCGTTGCCCGGCACCAGATGAAGATGCTCGGCGAGGGCGTCGCGAGCGACCGCCGACGCCGAGGTGGAGCGGCGCTTTGCCTCCCGATTCAGGGCCTGAGCCAGATCGTCCGGCAACGACAGCGTTGTGCGCTTCATACCTGCATACTAGCGCCCGCGCTCTTGTCCGCCCCTCAGCCCACCTCGGCCGGCAGCTCGACCGCGCCGACCTCGACCTCGCCCAGCAGCCGCCGCGCCTCCTTGGGGTCGATCAGGCCGGCTCCCAACCGCCCGGTTGACTCGGCCCCGCAGGCCACGCCGAAACGCAGACACTGGTCGGGCGGGCGACCCTCGTAGCGCGCGGCCACGTAGCCCGCCAGGAACGCGTCGCCCGAGCCGCGCTTGGCGATCGGGTCGCGCGGGGCGGTGCGGGCGCGACGCAAACACGATTTGCCGTCGATCAACACGTCGGCGACGCAACCGTCGCCCATCGTCATGATCGCCTCGCGCGGCCCGAGTCCCACGATCTCGCGCACAGCCAAAAGGCGTTCCTCCTCGGCGGCGAACTCGTGACCGACCAGCTCCTCGGCCTCCAAGATGTTGGGCGACACAACATCTGGCTCGGCCCTCACGGCGTGCATCAAGGGATCGCCGTCGGTGTCGATCACGGTGGTCACCCCCGCCTTTTGCAGCTCCCGGATCAAGGTCGCATACAAGTCCGGCTCGACGCCCCTGGGCAGGGAGCCCGCCAGCACCACGATCGCCGCGCCACGCGCCAGGTAGAGCAGCTTGTCGCGGAACAGCTCGACCTCCTGCTCGGAGACCGAGGGCCCGCGTTCGTTGACCTCGGTCTGCTCGCCGTTGGTGGGGTCGAGCACCGAGGTGTTGGTGCGCGACTCCTCGCGGATGCGCACGAAGTCGTTGAGGATCGCCTCCTCGGTGAGCTGCTCCACGATATGCGTCCCCGTCGCCCCGCCGGCGAGGCCGGTCGCGATCACGGGCTGCCCGAGGGCCTTCAGCGCGCGCGCGATGTTGACCCCCTTGCCGCCGGCCATCGTGCGCTGCTCGACTGTGCGGTGGCGCCGTCCCAAGCGGAAGTTGGGCACCGACAGCGACTTGTCGATCGCCGCGTTGAGCGTAACCGTGATGATCATCTGCGCATCATCTCCTTCAAGATATCCCCCAAGCCAGTTCTCGCAAACGTTCGGCCTCCGCGCGCGCCGCCTCCTCCGGAGCGCCGCCATGCGCAAGGTGGGCGCGAGCGATCGAGCGCGAAGCCGCGATCAGGCCGCCCGCACGCCCGGGCGCGAACGCGGCGGCCAGGTCCTCGACCCGCCCGCCCTGGGCACCCACCCCGGGCAGCAGGAACACCGCGCGCGGCATCAGCTCGCGGGCGCGCTCCAGGTGCTCTGGCACGGTCGCGCCGACAACCGCGCCCACGTCGCTCAGCCCGCTCTCCCCCACCCCGTCGGCGCCGATCCGATCGACGAGTGAGGCCACGCGTTCCCACACGCGCCCGCCGGCGGCCAACTCCAGGTCCTCGATGTCGGCCGCGCCGGGGTTGGAGGTGCGCACGAGCACGATCACCCCGGCCGGGCGACCATCGCGCGCGCCGGCCTCCCGGGCGGTCGCGACGAACGGTTCGAGCGCATCGCAGCCCATCAGGGGATTGACCGTGACCATGTCCGCCCCGAGTCCGGGTGCCATGCCGAAAGGCGTCGCGGTGGCGCCCTGGAGCGCCCGCGAGTAGGCGCTCGCGGTCACGTCGATGTCGCCCCGCTTGCCGTCGGCGATCGTCATCAGGCCCGCGGCGTGTGCGTACTCGAGTGTGTCCCGCAGCGCCTCCCAGCCCGGGCGCGCCGAGTTGCTCGAAGCGCGCCAACTGCGGCTTGACCGCCACGCACGCGGGGCCCGCGGCGTCGATCAGGGCCCGACAGTGCTCCAGCACGGCCGCGGCGGCCTGCTCGGCCGGAGAGCGCGACACCCCCCGCGCGCGCGAGTCACCCTCCGGAGTCGCCTTGCCGCGCGGCCAAAGCTCCATCGGGTCGGGGTCGAGCCCGAGCACGATCTGGGACTCGCGCTCGGCCACGCGCGCGGCGAGCAGGTCCCCGAACGCGGCGAGCGAACTGGGCGCGGTAGAAGGTTGGGCCACCATCAGGGAGAATACGCCTGCATGACCCCGCTAACCCGTTTCAGTTGGATCGCGACCGTGCTCGTGGCGCTCGTCACGGCCGTGTTGCTGCTCCTCTCCGACTACACGGGCTACGCCGCGCTGAGCGTGGCGGTGGGGTGCGCGGCCGCGATCAACCTGCTTTGAGCCACGCCCGCAGCGCCGCTACGGCGCGCCCGCGATGGCTGAGTTCATCCTTGCGCTCGTCGCTCAACTGCGCCGCCGTCATCTCGGGGTGCTCGTCGGGCAGGAAGGCCGGGTCATAGCCAAAGCCGCGCTCGCCACGCGGCCTTTGCGCGAGACGACCGCTCCAGCGGCCTTCGAACATGCGCTCCTCACCGCTGGCTGGATCGACATAGGCAAGCGCGCACACGTAGGCCAGGGCGCTGCCGGCGGGCGCCTCGGCGAGCAGCTTGGCGAGGTTCTGCTCGTCGCTGGCCTGCTCGCCGGCGTAGCGCGCCGAGCGCACGCCCGGCGCCCCGCCGAGCGCAGTCGCTTCGATGCCCGAATCGTCGGCGATGCTGAGCAGGCCCGTCGCTGCCGCTGCCGCACGCGCCTTGCCGAGCGCGTTCTCGGCGAAGGTGGAGCCGTCCTCGGGCGGCAGGACCACGTCCTCGGGCAACGCCTCTACCTCCACACCGGGCAGCAGCCGCGCGAACTCGCGGCGCTTGTGCTCGTTGCGCGTAGCGAGCACAAGCCTCATGGGGCGTCTTGCAAGACACGCTCCTGGGCGGCGCGCAACTGCTCGATGCCGACCGCCGCCAGCGCCAGCAGCTCATCCAGCGACGCGCGCGAGAGTGGGGTGCGCTCCGCGGTGGCCTGAACCTCGACGAGGCCGCCCTCGCCGGTCATCACCACGTTGGCGTCGACCTCGGCGTTGGAGTCCTCGCCGTAGTCGAGGTCGAGCATCGCGGTCTCCCCGACGATCCCACACGAGACGGCCGCGATCGAGCCGGTCAGCGGCGAGCGCTCGAGCTTCTCTTCGCGACACAGGCGCGCACAGGCGAGCGCCAGGGCTACATAAGCCCCGGTGATCGAGGCGCAACGCGTGCCACCGTCGGCCTGCAGCACGTCACAGTCCAGGTAGATCGTGCGTTCGCCGAGCGCCTTCAGGTCGATCGCAACGCGCAAGGAGCGGCCGATCAGGCGCTGGATCTCCACCGAGCGCCCGTCCAGTCGGCCCTTGGAGATGTCGCGCGCCTTGCGATCGCCGGTCGAGGCGGGCAGCATCCCGTACTCGGCTGTCAGCCAGCCCTTGCCCTTGCCGGTCATCCAGCGTGGCACGCCCTCCTGCGCTGAGGCTGTGCAGATGACCCGCGTCTCCCCGGCCGAGATCAAGGCCGAGCCGGTGGCGGTGCGCACGAAGCCCGGCTCGATCTCGATCGGGCGCAGCTCGCCGGGCGAGCGCCCGTAGCTGCGTTTGCGCGGGCGCGGCGTCGGCGCCGACGCGGGCGCCTGCGTCGGCGCGGCGCCGGGAGGCTGGGCGGTGGGATCGCTCACGCGAACGCCCCCACACCCGCAAGCTCGACGTGCTCGACCTCGCCAAGCGGCATCTGCAGGAAGCGCGTGCCCGGCTCCTTGAACGCGGAGACGTCGCCCGTGCACAGAAAGCGGTACTCGCCCTCGCCCTCGGCGCGCGGGTTTTGCAGGCCGCGCGTTGACAGCGCATGCTCGACCTGACGGGCGAGCGCCGCGCCAGAGCTGACCAGCGTGACAGTGGGTCCGAGCATGCGTTGCAGCATCGGGCTGATCAGGGGGTAGTGGGTGCAGCCCAGGATCACCGTGTCCACGTCCGCCTCGCGCAGCGGAGCGCACGCCTCACGGACGGCCTCCACAGCGCGCTCGTCGAATTGGCGACCCTCCTGGATCACCGAGGCAAGCGTCGGACACGCGACGGCGTGCAAGGTGACGTGTGGATCGACCGCCGCCACCGCCCGCTCGTAGCTGCCGCTGGCAACCGTTGTTGGCGTGGCCAGAAGGCCGATCCGGCCGTTGCGGGTGGCCGCGACCGCGCGCAGCGCCTCGGGGCGCACGACGCCGAGCACATCGACGCCGAGCGTGGTCTCCATCATGCGCCGCTCGAGGATCGGCAGGGCCGCCGCGGTGGCCGAGTTGCAGGCGATGACCAGCAGCTTGGCGCGACGGCGCAAGAGCTCCTCGGCGATCTCCGAGGAGAAGCGGGCGAGCTCCTCGGGCGTGCGTTCGCCGTAGGGGAAGCGAGCGGTGTCTCCCAGGTAGAGGAAGTCCTCGCGCGGAAGGCGCACGAGCAGCTCGTGCAGCACCGTGAGCCCGCCGACGCCGGAGTCGAACACGCCGATCGGACGCGCGGGCGGGTCGCCTGAGGGGACGCTGGTCACGCTGACCATCATTCCAGAGCGCTACCGTCAGCGCTCGTGCGCGCGCTCGTGCTGTCCAACATGCTGCCCGACGGCGCCCACCCCGAGCGCGGGAGCTTCGTGCGCGACCAGGTCGGCGCGCTGCGCGCTCTGGCGCAGGCGGGCCAGGGACCGCTCGCGCCGAACGCGGGGGCACAGGGCGGGCCGCTGGAGGTCGAGCTATACGAGTTCGCGCCCGGCGCATGCGCGCTGGCGCGGGCCGCTTGGGATTTGCGCGAGCGCTACGGGGGCGAGCGCTTCGACGTGGTGCACGCCCACTTCGGCTTGACCGCCTGGCCGGCCTTGGCGGTCAGGACGCGCGGGCGGGCCCTGACGGTGCACGGCACAGACTTGCGCCACCCTCGCACGCGACTGGCCACGCGCGCGGCGCTGCCCAGCGTGGGGCTGCTGGCGGCGGTCTCGAAGGAGCTGATCGGAGAGCTGCCGGGGCGCGCCAACCGGGCGCGCGCGGTGGTGCTGCCATGCGGTGTGGACACGGTGCGATTCCGGCGCACACCCCGCGCGCGCGCGCGAGGCACCCTTTTTGGTGCACAACAACCCCCCAGGCCGGACGCGTCGCAAAGCGCCTCGACAGACCCAGATCGCCAGGCTCCACGCCCCCCCTACATCCTGTTCCCCGCCGACCCGAGCAGGCCCGAGAAGCGCTTCGACCGCGCACAGGCCCTCGCCGAGGCCGTGGGGGCGCGCTTGCTGACGCTCGGCGGGGTCGAGCCTGAGCGGGTGCCGCAATACGTGAATGCGGCCAACGCGGTGGTGGTGCCCTCCGAGCGTGAGGGCTTCGGGCTGGCCGCGCTGGAGGCGTTGGCCTGCGACGTGCCGGTGTTGGCGACGCCGGTGGGCATCCACGAACAGGCGCTTGCCGGCATCGAGGGCACCCTGTGCGAGCCGTTCGAATTGGAGCGTTGGAGCGAGGCGCTCGCGCCGATCGTGGCTCAGGACGACCCGCGCGTGGAGGGCCGAGCGCGCGCCGAGGAGTTCTCGGCGGCGCGCATGGCCGAGCGGGTCGCCGAGGCATGGCGCTCGCTCCTCGCAAAGTCCGGATAGCATGGAGGGCGTGGCAGGCGTAGCAGAGGGGCACACGGCCGACGGATCCGGGGAGACGCCGCGAGCGGCTGAGCAGGCGCAGGCGGCGAGCGAGGTCGAGCAAGCCCCCCAAGCCCCTGGCTTCGGCGAGCGCGGACGGATGCGTCGCCGGGCGCGCTTCTTGCGCAAGGCGCGCGAGCTGGCCTATCGCGACCTGGGCGGGCTCGTGTTCGATCTGCACCGCTTCGGACAGCGCAACGATCCGTTGGTGCTCGCCAAGCTGGCGACGCTGCGCCAGATCGATACCGAGGTGCGCGAACTCGAAGCGGTGCTCGAGGACCGCAGGCCGGTGACGGTGCTGCGCGAAGTGGGGATCGCCGCTTGCCCTCGGTGCGCCGCCATCCACGGCAGCGACGACCGCTACTGCCCCGGTTGCGGCCTGGCGTTCGACGCCAAGGCGGACCGTCCGATCTCCACGGCGCCGGTCAACCAGCAACGCCCCGCGGCCGCGCCGGCCACCCCCGCGGCAACCGCGCAAACGACCCCGGCTGCGCGCCCGACCGCAACGACGCCCACCAACACGCCGGCAACGCCGGGCGCGGGCGACGCGAAGACTCCACCGTCGACCCCGACAGCGCCGCCCGTGCGAGCGCCGGAGCCGGCCAAGGAGGACGAACCGACGCAGATCATCCGCCCGGCGCCGACGAGCCGATGAGCGACGGGGCGGGAGCCACGCCACACGAAGCTTGTCCGCTGTGCGGCTCGGAGCTGAGAGACGAGCAGAGCTGGTGCTTGCGCTGCGGGGCGGCGGCGCGGACGCGCTTGGCGGCTCAGCCGAAATGGAAGGCGTTGGCGGCGGCCTTCGTGGCGATCGTGGTGGTGTCGGTGGGCGTGCTCGCGGCCGCGTTGGTGCAGCTCGCCGGATGATCGCTCGATGAGCGGCGCGCGGGCGTCGCGGAGGACCCGTGCGGAGGGCGCCGAACGGGCCGATTTCGACGTGGTCGTGGTCGGGGCGGGCGCGGCCGGACTGTATGCGGCTCTTTGCGCGGCGCGGGCCGGTGGTCGGGTGGCGCTGGCGTCGGCGACGGCGCTGGCGCAGACGGCCAGCTACTGGGCTCAGGGCGGGCTGGCGGCGGTGCTCGCGGCCGACGACAGCGCCGAGCTGCACCTCGCTGACACCGAGCGGGCCGGGCGCGGGGCTGTGAGGCGCTCGGCGGCGGAGGCGCTGGTCGCGGAGGCGCCGGCTTGTGTGGAGGATCTGGAGCGGCTTGGGTTTCGCTTCGACGCGGACAGGCACGGGCGGCTGGCGCTCGGGCTGGAGGGCGGACACTCGGTGAGGCGCATCGTGCACGCGGGCGGGAGCGCCACGGGCAGGCGGCTGTTGCGGGAGCTCTCGGCGCTGGTCGTGGACAACGAGCGCGTGACGGTGTTGGAGGGTGCGCGGGTGAGCGGTCTGCTGTGTGAGGAGGGACGCTGCCGGGGAGTCGTGTGCGGGGGCGCGGAGGAGCGGCGCATCGGGGCGCGCGCGGTCGTGTTGAGCACGGGCGGCGCGGCGGCGTTGTGGGCGCGGACGACCAACCCGCCGGGTTCGATCGGGCAGGGTCTGCTGCTGGCGCATGCGGCAGGCGCGCAGCTGGCGGATCTGGAGTTCGTGCAGTTTCACCCGACGGCGGTGATCGGCGTGGAGGGGCGCGAAGGGTTCTTGATCACCGAGGCGATCCGCGGCGAGGGCGCGACCTTGCACGGGGCCGACGGGGAGCGCTTCGTGGACGAGCTGGCGCCGCGCGACGAGGTCTCGCGCGCGATCCAGGCGAAGCTGCGTGAGGAGGGCGCGAGCGCGGTGAGGCTCGACATGAGGGCGATCGACCCGGCGCTGTTTCCCAACGTGGTGGGGGCCCTGCGCGAGGCGGGGTTGGACCCGACACGCGAGATGGTGCCGGTCGCGCCGGCGGCCCACTACACGATCGGGGGCGTGGTGTGCGACCTTCAGGGACGCTCGGGCGTGGCGGGCCTGTATGCGGTCGGCGAGACGGCTTGCACGGGGCTGCACGGGGCCAACAGGCTGGCTTCCAACTCGCTGAGCGAGTGCTTCGTGTTCGGGCGCAGGGCGGCGCTCGCGGCGCTGGAGGAGCCCGCCGGGAACGGCCAGACTGGCTGCCTGGCGACGTTCGCGCCGGCGTCGCCGGCGGCGGAGGCCGGGCGGGCGACCAGGGCGGCGCTGTGGGAGCACGCGGGGATAGTGCGGGAGGGGGCGGGTTTGGAGGAGCTGGCGGGGGACGAGCACCCGCTGGCCCAGCTGATTGCTAGGTCGGCGCTCGAGCGCAAGGAGACACGGGGGACGCACGCGCGCGCCGATTACCCCGCGCGCGAGGCGGCGTTGGACGGCAAGCACGTGGTCATAGACGAGCGCGATCGGCTGAATTGGGCCGACTGGCGCTAGCTCAAACCTAACCTGGGCTTAATGCATTCCTTCTCTGACGCTTAGGAATGGCTTGGATACTTGAGAAAACCGGTCTTTTGGGCCGGACGGGGTGTTCAGGTGAGGTATAGCCCATGTACCAGTTCAGTCGAGCCATTTATAGAGAGTTGGCTCCGTACATAACGGAGTCCCGAGGCGACGCGGTCGAGTCCAATCATCGGCACGTGCTCGAAGCTTGCGAGTCGGCGATGGAGCGCTTGGCGACCGATCGCCACTATTTCGCCAAGCCGGCGAGGACGCTGTTTTGCGACATCAGGACCTATTTCCCGATGAGCGCACAGGAGCGGGTTTTGCAGACGGTGTGCCGCTATGTGGGGCTGGCGCAGCGCTTTTTGATCGAATATCCGGTCGAGGCGCACGCGGCGGTGACCGACGAGCCGCCGACGTGCCGGGCGACTACGCGCAAGGGGTCGACGTGCCAGCGGGTGCCGTTGCCGCATAACGGTTATTGCCCGTCGCACCAGCATCTGGCCGACACCGAGCACGGCGAGCGCTTGGCCGCGGCCTGAGGCTCGCCGCCATTTGCGCACGTGCCACCAGCACGCACGCAAACGCCGTCAAACGTCAGGAGCCCCACAGGAATTAGGCTTTCCCGGACGATGCTGCTCGGGGTTGATGTCGGGGGGACCTTTACGGACGCGGTCTTGGTGAGCGCGGACGGGAGGATCTGGAGCGCCAAGGCGAGAACGACGCCCGGCGAGCAGCACGAGGGGGTGATGCGGGCCGTCGAGGATGTGCTGGAGCTTGCCGGCGCGCGGGCGGAGGACGTGACGCGATTCGCGCACGGGATGACGGTCGCCACCAACGCACTACTCGAAGCGCAGACGCGGGCGCCGGCGCGGACGGCGTTGATCGCCACCGAGGGCTTCGAGGACATCGTGGAGCTGGGACGCCAGGCGCGGGCGAGCTTGTATGAGCTCTGCGCGGCGGGGCCCACGCCGCTCGCGCCGAGGGAGCTTCGTTTTGGAGCGCCGGAGCGGATGGGGCCGGACGGGCCGCTGAGGGGGCTGGAGGAAGAGGCGCTGGAGGCGCTCCTGGAGCGAGTCGCGCGGGCCGAGCCGGAGGCGGTGGCCGTATCGCTGTTGCACTCATATACGCACCCGGAGCACGAGCTGCGGATCGGAGAGCTGTTGGCGCGACGCCTGCCGGGGACGCACGTGTCACTGGGACACGAGCTGGTGGGCACGTTCAGGGAGTACGAGCGCAGCGCGACGACCGAGGTGGACGCGGCGCTCTCGCCGCTGCTGCGCGACTACCTGGGGCGCCTCGGCGAACGTGCCGTGGCGGCGGGGCTGGGCGAAGTCCAGGTGATGCAATCCTCGGGCGGGTTGACCGACGCGGCGCGGGCGGGCGCGCACGCGGCGCTGACGGTGCTGTCGGGGCCCGCCGGCGGCGTGGGCGGGGCGTTGCTGCTGAGCGAGGCGGCGGGCCACAAGGACGTGTTGTGCTTCGACATGGGCGGGACCTCTTGCGACGTTTGCCTGATCGAGGACGGGCACGTCGCCGAGACAGCGCAGCGGGAGGTCGCGGGACGGCCGCTGGCGCTGGGGGCGCTGGATGTGCACACGGTGGGCGCGGGGGGCGGTTCGATCGCTTGGCGCGACGAGGGCGGGGCGCTGCGCGTGGGGCCGCGCTCCGCGGGCGCCGAGCCGGGGCCTGCCTGCTACGGGCGGGGCGGCGAAGACGCGACGGTGACCGACGCGAACCTGGTGTTGGGCAGGCTGGTCGCGGACACACCTTTGGCGGGCGGGGTGGAGCTCGACGGTGAGGCGGCGCGAGGGGCCGTGGACCGCCTGGCGGAAGAGCTCGGACTGGGGCGAATCGCCTGCGCGGAGGGGATCGTGAGGGTCGCGGAGACGGAGATGAGGCGCGCTCTGGCGGTGATGACAGTGGAGCGCGGGATCGATCCGCGTGGGTTCGCGCTGATGCCGTTTGGCGGCGCGGGGCCGCTGCACGCGGCTTCGATGGCGGCGGAGCTGGGGATGAGCAGGGTGCTCTGTCCGCGCGCCAGTGGGGTGCTTTCGGCGCTCGGGCTGGCGGCGGCGGCGCCGAGGCGCGACGTGGCGCGGACTGTGATGCTCAGCGGAGCGGCGTTCCGCGACGAGCGCGTGGAGCTCGAGCTACAGGCCCTGGTCGAGCGGGCCGTGGGCGAACTGGATGGGCCGGCCGGCAGCGTCGGCGTGCGCTATGAGCTGCGATACGAGGGCCAGTCCTTCGAGCTGAGCGTCGAAGCCGAAATCGAGGACATCCGGGCGGCGTTTGAGGATCTTCACGAGGCGCGTTATGGCTATCGCGACGAGAGCGCGAACGTGGAGCTCGTGAACATCCGGGTGTCTGCTCTGGGCGCGCGACCGGCGTTGAGACTTGACGGCGCGAGCGCCGAGCCGCCCGAGCGGACCGGCACGCGGGTGGTGTTCGACGGCGAGTGGGTAGACGCCGAGCTGTGGCGTGGCGAGCTGCGGGCGGGTGCGTCGATCGTGGGACCGGCGGTGTGCGCCATGCCCAACTCGACGTTGGTGGTGCCGCCGGGCTGGCGAGGGACCGTCGATCGACTGGACACGATCGTGCTGGAGTCGATCGCGTGAGCAGGTTGGATCCGATCGAGCTGCAGGTGATCCTGGGCGGGCTGAGGGCCGCTTGCGAGGAGATGGGGGCGGCGCTGATCAGGGCGGCGCACTCGGTGAACATCAAGGAGCGCAGGGACGCCTCCACAGCGCTGTTCGACAGGGACGGGCAGATGGTGATGCAGGCCGAGCACATTCCGGTGCACTTGGGGTCGATGCCGGCGGCGGTCGCGGCGGTGCTCGGGCGGGAGCACAGGCCGGGAGTCTCTTGGGTGCTGAACGATCCCTTCCAAGGCGGGACGCACTTGCCGGACATAACAGTGGTGACGCCCGTGTTTGCGGATGTGTTGGTCGGGTTCGCCGCCAGCCGGGCGCACCACGCCGACGTGGGCGGCAGGACGCCGGGGTCGATGCCGGCGGACAGTAGAACGCTGGCGGAGGAGGGGGTCGTGATCGGGCCGCGCGAGCTGAGCAAGGAGACGATCGAGGAGCTGGTGGCCCAGATGCGCGGACCGCGGGAGCGCAGAGCCGACTTGAGGGCGCAGCTGGCGGCCAACCGGATCGGCGTGCGCAGACTCGTGGAGCTGGCGGGGCGTGTCGGGCTGGAGCGACTGGAAGGGGCGATGGAGGAGGTGCTCGACTATGCGGAGCGCCGGACGCGGGCCTGTATCGGGGCGATGGAGGATGGGGTGCGCGAAGCCGAGGACGTGTTGGAGGCGGCTGAGGGCGATCTGGGGCTACGCTTGCGAGCCGGCGTGAGCGGGGAGACGATGGTGCTCGACTTCACGGGGTCGGCGGGGCAGCACGGGGGCAACTTGAACTGTCCGCTGGCGGTGACGATGTCGGCTTGTTGGTTTGCGGTGCGGGTGCTGAGCGATCCCGATATCCCGCCTTCGGCGGGGGCCTATCGGCCGGTCGAGGTGGTCGTGGAGGAGGGCTCGCTGCTCAATGCGAGGCCGGGCGCGGCGGTGGCGGGCGGCAACGTCGAGACCTCCTCGCGCGTGGCGGATCTCGTGTTGAAGGCGTTTGGACGGGCCCAAGGCCAGGGGACGATGAACAACTTGACGCTGGGCAACGAGCGGTTCGCCTACTACGAGACGCTGGGCGGCGGGCAGGGGGCCTGCGCGGACGCGGACGGACCGAGCGGGGTGCATGTGGCGATGAGCAACACGCTGAATACGCCGGTAGAGGCGCTCGAGCGCGAGCTGCCACTGCGCGTGACCGAGTACGCGATTCGACGCGGTTCGGGCGGGGCGGGCGCGCACCGGGGCGGCGAGGGCGTGGTGCGCGAGCTGGAAGCGCTGACGGAGATGACGTTTTCGCTGATCGCCGAGCGTCGCCGTCACGCCCCGGCGGGCACGGGGGGCGGCGAAGCGGGCGCGCCGGGCCGGGACGCGCTGATCGCTCGCGACGGCGAGGCACGGCGGTTGCCGTCGAAGACGACGGGTACCCTTGCGAGCGGTGAGCGACTACGCATCGAAACCCCGGGAGGAGGCGGCTATGGGCCTCCCCCACCCACTCCAACCTGATCGCCGTGTGCGACGCAGTCGCACACGGAGGACCCACGCGCGTGGTTGAGCGCATCGGGTTCTTGGGCCTCGGCATCATGGGCTCGCGCATGGCCGCGAACGTGGCCGCGGCCGGCTATGAGCTGAGCGTGTGGACGCACACGGCAGGTAAGGCGGAGCGGTGGGCGGCCGAGCACGGCGCGAGCGCCAAGACCACGCCGGCGGAGGTGGCTCGCGAGAGCGACTTGGTGGTGAGCATGGTCGTGGACGGGGCGCAGGTCGAG
The DNA here is from genome assembly GCA_963753145.1 of uncultured Solirubrobacterales bacterium. Lineage (GTDB taxonomy): Bacteria > Actinomycetota > Thermoleophilia > Solirubrobacterales > Solirubrobacteraceae > Palsa-744. Next base: position 234,993 of record CAVWAX010000001.1, on the reverse strand, counting down.
GAGGTGTTGTGCGGCGAAGAGGGGGCGGCGCGCGGCGCGGAGGGAGACCTGTTGTGCATCGACATGTCGACGATCGCACCGACCGACACGCGACGGATCGCGGCGCGCCTGGAGGCAGCGGGGGTGCGCATGATGGACGCGCCGGTGACGGGCTCGGCGCCACGGGCGGAGGCTGGGACGTTGACGATCATGGCGGGCGGTGCGCGCGAGGATTTCGAGCACGCGCGGGCGCTGCTGGAGACGATGGGCGAGCTGGTGGTGCACGTCGGCGAGCTGGGCCAGGGAGAGATGTTGAAGCTGATCAACAACTCGCTTGGCGCGGCCAACGCGGCGGCGGTGGCGGAGGCGCTGCTGGTGGCCGATGCGACGGGGGTGGACCTGGACTCGCTCGTGCGGGTGACGATGAGCGGCTCGGGCGCTTCGGCGCAGCTACAGATGAAGTCGGGCGCGATGCGGGGGCACGACTACAAGACGCTGTTCAAGACCGAGCATCTGCTCAAGGACGTGCGCCTGTGCTTGGAGGAAGCGCAGGCTGCGGGCGTCCCATTCCCGGCGGCGGCGCACGCGCGGGACATGCTGGCCGCGACGATGGGCAGAGGGCACGGCGCCGAGGACTACGCCTCGCTGATCGAGACCGCCGAGGGGCTCGCGGGACGCCGCCTTTAAACCCCGCCGAGAACGGTCTCTCCCACGCCAGACGCTTAAAAAACCCTCGATTTGCAGGCGATTTGGGATTTTCGCTCGGATTTCGTATCTTTAAGCGAGGCGACACCCTGTGCTTGAGCCTGTTAGGGGCGGCACGGACGGGGTAGCGCGGTTTTCAGACGATCCTCGTATTCAGGTTTTCAACATGCCAATTGCTCTCAAGGAATGGGCGGTCACCGTCCGCGCCCTCGCCGAAGGCGAGCAGCTCATCACCCTCCGCAAGGGCGGGATTCGCGAGCCGGAAAAGCATTTCAAGCTCGAGCACGACCGCTTCTTCCTGTACCCGACGTTCGACCATCAGCGCAACGATCTCGTGCGCGAGTCCCACCAGCCCGAGTTGCGCAGGGCGCTGGAGGAAGGCGTGTGGAACGACGGCGAGCCGCCGGTGCAGGCCTTCAGCGTGGAAGGCGGGATCCAGCAGCCCGAGCGCGTGAGGATCAGGGCTTGGGCCGAAGTGGCGGGTCACTTCACGATCTCAGACCCGCGCTGCGTGGACGCTTTGAGCCCGTTCTACGTTTGGACGCCGGACTATGCCGAGAAGCGCTTGGAATGGAAGCGGCGCCATCCGCTGCACGTGCTGCTGCTCAGGACCTACAGGATCCCCCGCCCGGTGACCGTGAAGGTCAAGGACGAGTACGGGGTCTGCAGCTCTTGGCTGGAGCTCCAGCGCGAACTGCCCTTCGAGGGCACGCCGGTGCTCTCCGACGGCGAGTTCGAGCGCGCCGCCGAAGAGATCGAGGCGATCACGCGCGACGCAAGCCAGCCGCTCGGCCAGCCGGTTCTGGTCTAGACGGCGACCTCGCCGATCTCGACCTCACGCACGACGTCCTGCTCGATCAGGTAGGAGCGGATCTGCGGCTCGGCGGGGTCGGCGAGCCCGACGATGATCCACTCGACGCCGGGCCAGTGGGCGGCGAAGTTGATGTCGGTCTGCGAGGGGTAGGGCGCGGTGTGGGTGTGGGAATGGTAGATCGCGCCGATCTCCCAACCTGCCTCGTCGAACTCGGACATCGCGCGGATCACGTCGCGGCCGTCGATCTCGAAGCGCTTGGGGCTCGCGTGGACGTTGCGGGCGCGAAGTACCTGCTTCGCCTGGGCGGGCGCGTCATCGGACGCCGGGAGCACGCCGACAACGCCACAGCACTCGTTGGGAGCCTCCTCGCGGGCGTGGGCGAGGATCTCGCCAAGCATCTCAGCGGAGATGTCCACGGCTCACCACCAGACGGTGGACTCGAGGTTCTCGATCTCCTCGACCGGGAGGGTGTAGATGCCGCTGGAGAGGTACTTCCAGCCGTCGTCGGCGACGACAAAGACGACGTTGCCCTCGTCGAGCTCGCCGGCGATGCGCACCGCGACGCGGGCTATGGCGCCGGAGGAGACGCCCGCGAAGACGCTCTCCTCGTCGAGCAGCTTGCGCGTCCAGAGGATCGCGTCGGTGTTGGTGACGAAGATCTTGCGGTCGAGCAGCGAGATGTCGATGATCGGCGGGATGAAGCCGTCGTCGAGCGAGCGCAGGCCCTGGACGGGCTCGCCCTGCATGGGCTCTGCGGCGACGATCTTGCAGGCGTCGCCGAAGGTCTCCTTCAGGCGCCGGCCGTTGCCCATCAAGGTGCCGCCGGTGCCGAGGCCGGCGACGAACGCGGAGACCTCGTCCAGCTCCTCGAGGATCTCCAGGGCCGTGCCGTTGTAGTGGGCGTTCGGGTTGGCCATGTTGCCGTACTGGTAGGGCATGTAGTAGGAGGAGTCGCGCTCGGCCATCTCCAGGGCCAGCTCGACCGCGCCGTTGGACCCCTTGGAGCCTTCCGAGTAGACGATCTCGGCGCCGTACATCTTCAGCAGCTGGGTGCGCTCGGCGGTGACGTTCTCGGGCATGACGACCTTCAGCGGGTAGCCCTTGCGCGAGCAGATCATGGCCAGGGAGATGCCGGTATTGCCGGAGGTCGGCTCGAGGATCGTCTGGCCGGGCATGATCGCGCCCTGAGACTCGGCGTCCTCGATCAAGGCGCGCGCGACGCGGTCCTTGACCGAGCCGGTCGGGTTGCGCGACTCGAGCTTGGCCCAGATGCGCACGCCCGGCTTCGGCGAGAGGCGCGGCAGCTCCACGAGCGGCGTATTGCCGATCGATTGGATGATGTCGCCGTAGCGACCCCCGCAGGGCTTGTTCTGGACCCGCTCCGCAGCCATTACTTCACGGAATATAGCGCCATTGGAACGGCCGGTCGAATTGTGGGGACGAGCGGAAATGGACGACGCAGGCCGATCGAGTTGCTCGACTGGCTGCGCAACCAATATGCTGGAGTGAGGATGAGCGGGGACTTCGACTTCGACTGGTTGGTGATCGGCTCGGGCTTCGGCGGGAGCGTCTCGGCGCTGCGTCTGTCGGAGAAGGGCTACAGGGTCGGTGTGCTGGAGTGCGGCAGGCGCTTCGCCGACCACGAATTCCCAGAGTTGACAAGCGACTACAAGCGCTACTTCTGGCGCCCGAAGATCGGTTGGAAGGGGATCTTCAGGCTGACCACCTTCAAAGACGTGTCGGTCGTGAGCGGTTGCGGAGTGGGCGGCGGCAGCTTGGGGTACGCCAACACGCTGTATGTGCCGCCGAAGCAGTTCTTCGAGGATCCGCAGTGGGCCGAGATCGGGGAGTGGGAGTCTGAGCTTGCGCCCCACTACGAGGAAGCGCAGCGCATGTTGGGCGTGACGATGAACCCTTACGACGACCCCGCGGATCAGCTGTTGCGCGAACTGGGCGAGGAGCTGGGGGTTGGAGACACCTACAAAAAGACGCCCGTGGGCGTGTATTTCGGAGCGCCGGGCGGGGAGCGCATCGGTGAGGACGGGGAGCCGCTGCCAGCGGTTCGCGATCCATTCTTCGGCGGTGAGGGGCCCGACCGCACTCCGTGTTCGCTTTGCGGGCGGTGCATGGTGGGCTGCCCGCACGGGTCGAAGAACACGCTCGTCAAGAACTATCTGTATCTCGCGGAGAAGCGGGGCGCGAAGGTGAGCCCGGAACGCACCGTGATCGACATAAGGCCGCTCGGCCGCGGCGATGGGAGCGAGGGCTATGAGGTCGAAAGCGTGCGCTCGGGCTCGTGGGTGCGCCGCGAGCGCAAGGTGCAGCGGGCACGCGGCGTGGTCGTCTCGGCGGGACCGTTGGGAACCAACACGCTGCTACAACGCTGCCGGTTGGGCGGTTCGCTGCCTCGCCTCTCGCACCGCTTGGGCGAGCTGGTGAGGACCAACAGCGAGGCGATCCTGGCGGTGACCGTGCCCGAGGACTATCCGGAGAACCTGATCAAACGGGTGGCGATCACTTCGAGCATCTATCCGGATCCGCATACGCACATCGAGACCGTGACCTACGGCAACGACGGCGACTCGATGAGCCGGCTGAACACGCTGCTCACGGGCGACGGGACGAGGGCGACGCGCCCGTTGAAGCTGCTCGGACAGATCTTGCGCCACCCGAGGCGGTTCGCGCAACTGGTGAGGCCGAAGAACTGGTCGCGCAGGACGATCATCATCCTGGTGATGCAGACGCTCGACAACGCGATCGCTTTGCGCCCCAAACAAGGACCCTTCAAAACGTTGTGGTTGAGCACCGAACAGGACCCGGAGCGCCCGATCCCGACGTTCATCCCGGTCGCCAACCAGGCGGCCGAATGGTTCGCCAAGCGCACCGGGGGGATCCCGCAGAGCTCCTTCACCGAGGCCGCCCTGAACATCCCGACGACCGCCCACATCCTCGGCGGCGCGGTGATCGGCAAGGACGCCGAGCACGGCGTGGTGGACGCCCACCAGCACGTGTTCGGCTACGAGAACCTGCTCGTCTGCGACGGCTCGGCGATCCCAGCGAATGTGGGCGTCAATCCCAGCCTGACGATCACCGCGCTGGCCGAGCATGCGATGAGCTTTGTGCCGGCGGCTGGCGCGACAAGCGCCCACGTCACCAAAGCCGCCGTCGCGGTGTAGGAACATCGGTTAGCGGTCACACCAGGCGCTACGCTAGGACGATGCTCGCACTAGCGGAGCGACTGCGCACCGAGCCTAACGTTCGACTTGCTGTGCTGTACGGATCGACAGCCCGGGGCGAGGATACGCCCACGTCGGACATAGATTTGCTTGTGTCGTTCGCCCAGGATACGCCCGAGGCGGCACCGAAACTGGCGGTTCGCTTGGAACGCGGACTTGACCGCGAAGTTGACGTGGCTTGCCTCAACCGAGTGCGGGATTCCTCGCCACTGTTGCTGCTCCAAGCCATCGAAGACGGCCGCGTCGTGCTTGACCGCGACGGTGTATGGGGCGGCCTGTTGATGCAGCGCAACGAGATCGAGCAGCGCGCCTATCAAGAGCACCAAGCCCAGCTCAGCCGCGCCCGCCTATCCATAGTTGACCTGTTGACCGGAGAGTAATGACCGGAGACGAATCCGCTCCCGAGAAGGCGGCTACGCTTGTGATGCAGATGCATCAGATGTAGCATCTGCATCATGGCTAGCAGGAGGACAACCGTGGTGGCCCGCGAGGAGGACCTTGCGACGCTCGCGAACGAGGCACGCGCCCGCGGCCTGTCGCTGGGCAGGATGTTGGGCGAGGTCGTGGCCGATCGCGCAGAGCAGCTTCGCAGCGAGCACCGTCCGCGCCTCGCGACCTTCAGTGCCGACACGAGCATCGCGGCAGCCTCCGAAGACGAGAATCCCGCGATGCGTCCGTTCCGCACAGGATGACGCTGGTCATCGACACCGGCCCGATCGTGGCCGCGCTCAACCGCAAAGACCCCGATCACGAGCGGTGCGCAGAGTTGCTCGAGGGCGCCGACGACCGAGTGATCGCCAGTCCCGTGCTCGTCGAGGTCGACTACTGGCTGGTCAAGTTGGCGGGCACAGATGTATGGAGCGATTTCGTCGCCGACGTCACCGAGGGCGCTTATCGAGTCGTCCATCCAACCGATGCCGACCTGACCCGTGCCGCCGAACTCGAGGCCCAGTACCACGATCTCGACCTGGGATTCGTCGATGCGTCGATCGTGGCGACATGCGAGCGTCTCGACGAGACGACCGTCGCCACGCTGGACCGCCGGCACTTCTCGGTCGTACGTCCCCGTCACTGCTCGCACCTGACGCTGCTGCCGGACTGACAGAGGCGATTTACCGTCGAATAGGGTTGTTATGCGAGAGAGCCGCGCCTAGTGCGTGTTGCCAATCCGAGCCGACGCCGAGTCGAGTCCGGCGATTCGCAGTCGCAGACGCGCGGAGCCTCGGAGGCCGATCGACTCGTTGAGCACGCCGGCCGCGTCGGCGCGCAGATGAGCGATCGTGCGCCATCCGCCATCGGGGCGCTCGCGCTGTAGGAGCGCCGGCTCCCCGGGCGCATCCAGCAGAGCCCAAACCCGCACGAGCCGGCGATTCACCCGCAGCGGGTCGAAGGGCAGGCTGAAACCTCGCAGGAACGGCTTGGGTTGGGCCAGCGCGAGGTCTCCTCCAGGCCCGGCCGCGTACAAGCCGGCGGGACGCGGGTAGGGGCTTAACGAACCGTCGGGCGAAGCCAGCAGCGTGCCGCCGAAAGGGTTGACCAGGAACTGCCAGTCGACAAGCCCGACGCCCGCGCCCCAGAGCCGGTGCAGGGCGCGGGAGACCCAGGCGGCCTGGAGGGCCGGCGGGACGCCGGAGCGGCTTTGGGGGGCGCTCTCCCAGTTGATCTCGGTGACCCAGACCGGCCGGTGGCCGGCGGGCAGGACGGTGTGGAGGCGCTCGGCTTGACGCAAGAGACCGGTGACCTTGCCGATGTCCGACACGGCCGCGTCGAGTGAGGAGACGGCGGGGGTGTCGGGGTCGAACACCGAGAGCGGGTGGAAGGCGAGCACGTCGAGATGCGGCTTCTCGGCGCAGCTCGATCCACGCGTGTCTCCCCCACTCGCGCCGAGGCAGAGCAGGGAGCGTAGGAACGTGACGGGCGCCATCGCGCCGACGCCGGCTGGTTCGCCCTCGGGGGCGATGCCGGCGGCGATCACGGTGTCGGTGGGCTCGACCGCCTTCACAGCAGCGTAGAAGGCGTTGAGCAGTTGGCGATAGAGCAGGGGCGAGAACGCGACCCAGTGCCGGCCGCTCGCAACCCATTGGGGCTCCAGGTAGCGCGCCAGGTTGGGCTCGTTCCAGGCCTGCAGGAGGCGCACGCGCGGCAGGGAGACCGCGGGGTCGAGCGGGTCGGGGAAAGAGCCGGAGTAGCGTCGCGCGAGGGCGGTGGCGAACTGGGCGAAGGCGGTCGGGCTGGGCGCCCAGCTGCCGGTGTAGGCGTAGGGCCAGCGGCCGGGCGCTTCTGCGAAGGCGGGAGCGTGGGAGACGACCAGGAGCGGTTGCAGGCCGGCGGCGACGGCGGAGCGCACGGAGGCGTCGAGCCGCGTAAAGCGGTAGGAGGGGCTGGCCGGATCGGTCGCTTGAAAGGAGGCGGGCGGAGCCGCTTCGACGGTGTCGCGCCAATCGACGGGGATGCGCGCGACGGTCGCGCCGAGCGCTTTGGTGCGGGTCATCGTGAGCGCGCGCACGGTGGGGTCTTCGCTGAGCATGGGAACGCCGTCTGAGATCCCGCGCCGTAGACCGCCTTGGGGGAACGGGCCGTAGAGCAGCGCGTGGTTTTGGGCGCGCGCGATCGACGCGGACGTGCGCGGCGGTTCGCGGCCAGCGGGCGGCGCGGCGCCGAAGGGGCGTGGCGGACCGTCGGCCCCGGTGCGCGAGGGCAGCGGCAACACGGCCGGCGGCAGCAGCCAGGCGAGGACCGAGAACAGGGCCGAGGCTGTGCGCAGTGCCCGGATCACGACCGGCCGGGCGCGCTCAGCGGTGAAGCGTGAGTGGGTGGCGCGCGAGCGCCAGCTTGGCGCCGGACTTGGCGATGAGCGTGGTGACGAGCACCACCTGGATGCTGTGCCTGTGCTTGAGCAGACGCCGCCCGAGCAGCGTCGGATGGAGTGTGACGGTGACCGTGCCCGCCGCTCCCGCGGTCGCCGTGCCTCGCGCGAGCAGCGGGGAGCGAGGCTCCTTGTGAGGCTTGCGCTTCTTCTTGGAGGTGGCGGCAAACGCGGGGACGTATCCGCGCTGCTCGTAGAGGTTCTCGACGACCTTGCCGGGCTGGTTGATCGTGACGTGCGTCGTCCACCCGGAGTGCAGCAGCTTGAGGATCGTAGTGCGCGCGAATTTCGAGAACGACCCGGCCAGCGCGAGCGGGGCAGGCGGAGGCGGCGGGGGCGGTGGCGGCGGGCAACCGCCGACCGGCCGGTCGTACTCGCTGGAGTAGGTAAAGGTGGCGCCACCGGCGAGCGGCGATTCCAACGACTCGACGGCAGAGACGGTCTCGCCGCTGGCGAGCGGCCTCAAGAAGCTTCCACCATAGGCGGCACCGGAGAGCACTTGCACCTGCGCCTGATCCTGCTGCGAATGGTAAATGTGGCCACGGGGGGTCACGGTGAAGTAGCCGCCTTCGACCGTATATCCGAGGGTTCGCTGACCGGAGAAGTTTGTTGAGCCGGCGCACACCGTTGGGTCCAGCGACGGCAAGCCGTCATAGGTGACCGACGTGGTAAAGCCCTGCGAAGTAAACGTGAGCACGTCCCCAACCTGTGGCACCTGCGAGAGCCATACGCCACCTTCGCCTTTGTTTTGTGCCACCACAAGACCGCCGTGGGTGAGCGAGACGGTCACTTCGGCTTCCGAATTGACCCCAGCGCTGACCCCGTCGATCGAGTGTTCGGGCTGGGTGGTGGCACCCTCGATGACCGACAGCGAGTACCGGGGCGCTTTGTCGGCCCATGCCGGCGCGGCCAAGACCGTCCACGCAAGCAGCACCGCCAGCGCAAACACCGGGACGATCGCCGCGCGGAGCGGGAGGCTTCGATTCAGGGGCTGACCCGTTCCCATCGGCACGAGAAGATAGTCGTGCGACCGGTCGGAATGTTTAGCTCGAAACGCGAAGTTGGACGCTTAGTGCTCTGGCTCGGAAGTTCGCCTACGTATTCGTTCAGGCTGCTCGGGCGGCGGGTAGGTCGAGGCGTTGGGCGAGGCGGTCGAGGTCGGCGCGGGTGAACTTCCACTCGAATGGCGCGGCGATGTGCTCGTAGCGGCGGCCGAACCCGAGTAGCTGCTGTTCGAGTGCGTCGAGGTCGGGAAAGTCGTTGGGGGTCAGGACCTTGCGTTGGACGATCGAGAAGTAGATCTCGGCCTGGTTGAGCCAGCTGGCGTGCACGGGGGTGTGGACCAGGATTAGGTTCTCGTAGCGGCCCTGGAGGCGTTTGATCGAGGCTTTGCCGCGGTGCGCGGAGCCGTTGTTGACGATCACGAACACCCGCTGTGCCTTGCAGTAGGGCTCGACGCTCATGAACTGCTCGACGAGCGCATCGAACGGGACGATGCCGTCGGCGGGGGCGCAGCGGTCGAACAGCTTCGCGCGGCGGGCGTCCCAGGCGGCGAAGTAACACAGGGCGCCGCGCCGTTCGTACTCGTGCTCGACGCGCTGCCCACGTTTGATGCCGGGCTTGGCTGGCATCGTCGCGTGCCTGCGGTGCCGCGCTTGGATCGAGGGCTTCTCATCACAGCACACGACGTAGTCGCCGGGGTGCAGCAGCTCGCCTTCCCAGCGGCCTTGGTACAGGTCGAGGATGCGGCCGGCCTTGACGGTGAACTCGGGGTCGCGCGGAAAGATCCAGGAGCGGTACTGCCAGGGCTTGATCGCGTCTTCTGAGAGCCAGCGCCAGACCGTCACGCCGGAGATCTGCTCGCAGATCCCGCGCGCTACAACCTCGCGCGCGAGCTCGATCGAGGACCAGCGCGCCAGCGGCACCTCGCTATTGGCGGGCCGCTCGCACGCCAGCCGGATCACCTCAGCCCGCACCTGAGGGGGGAAAAGCCGACGGTCTGCCGCGCCGGGGCCGATCCTCCAGACCGGCCAAGCGCTGCTCGAAGAACCGCTTTCGCCACTGCGAGACCACGTCCCGCCCGCACCGCAACCGGGTGGCGATCTGATCGTTGCGCAGGCCTTCGGCCGCCATCAACACCATCTGCGCCCTGGTCACCTGCCAATACGGCAACGTATATGAACGCGCCAGCGTCTCCAACACTGCGCGCTCCTTGTCGCTGAGTTCAATCAGATACGGGCTATGCCTCGGCATCAGCGTCCCTTCGCGAGACAACAGGATGCCAGGCACGCTACGGCTGAGAGCGGACGCTAATACGTCGCCCTATTTACGTAGAGGAGCACTTAGCGTCCACCCGCCATCGCCGGCAGGATCACCACGGTGTCGCTCTCCCCCACCGTGGTATCGAGCCCGTCCAAGACCCGGACGTCCTCGTCGTTGAGATAGACGTTGACGTAGCGGTTCAAAGCGCCGTCCTCGGCGAACAGCTGGGTCGCGGTCGCGGGGTGGGTGTCGGCCAGGTCGCGGAGGATCTCGCCGACGTTGGCGCCGGAGGCTGAGACTTCGCGCTCGCCGCCCACGGAGGCGCGCAGAACCGGTGGGATCTTGATCGTGGCCATCGAGTTGGGAAGCCTAGCCTGCGGCTGCGCAGAATGCCTCGTAGTCGGGGAAGACACCCATCTCCTCATCGGAGATCTCATCCGGCGGGCGCGAGCAGATCGGGCAGTCGGGGTCGCGGTGGACCTTGACCTCTGTGAGGGTCGCCGCGAGGGCGTCGTATAGGAGCAGGCGCCCGATCGCGGGGTCGCCGATGCCGGCGATGAGCTTGATGACCTCGGTCGCTTGGAGCAGGCCCATCGTGCCGGGCAGGACGCCGAGCACGCCGTTGGCGCCGCACGAGGGAGCCAGCTCGGCGGGCGGGGGCTCGCGAAACAGGCAGCGGTAGCACGGGCCCTCGTAGGGGGCGAAGACGGACAGCTGGCCGTCGAAGCCGAGGATCGAGGCCGACACCACCGGGATCCGCAGGCGCACCGTGGCGTCGTTGAGTAGGTAGCGCGTCGGGAAGTTATCGACGCCGTTGACGATGACGTCGTAGCCGGCAATGATCTCCATGATGTTGGAGGAGTCCAGGCGCACGGGGTACTTGACGACGCGGACATCGGGGTTGAGCGCGTGGATCGACTCCTCGGCGGAGTCGACCTTGGGGAGGCCGACTCGCTGGGTGGAGTGGATCACCTGGCGCTGGAGGTTCGAGAGGTTGACGGTGTCGTCGTCGACGATGCCCAGAGTCCCGACGCCGGCCGCGGCGAGATAGAGAGCGGTCGGCGAGCCGAGGCCACCGGCGCCCAAGAGCAACACCTTGGCGTCGAGCAGCTTCTGTTGGCCGTCGGTGCCGATCTCGGGTATCAGGAGGTGGCGCGAGTAGCGATCGCGCTGTTCGGCGGTCAACGTCTTGGGGACGTTGACCTCGTAGCCGCGGTCCTTCCACAGGGCGATGCCGCCGGTCATCGACTCGACCTGCTCGTAGCCGAGGTCGTCGCGCAGGGTGCGGGCACCGTAGGCGGAGCGGTTGCCCGAGGCGCAGTAGAGGATGATGTGGGCGGAGCGGTCGGGGACGATGCCCTCGATGCGGGTCTCCAGGTAGGAGCGGGGGACGTGCTTGGCCCCGGGGAGCAGACCGGAGGCGAGCTCCTCGGCCTCGCGGACGTCGATGATGGTGACTCCCTCTTGCAGGAGCTCGTTGACCTGGGAGGGGTCGATCTCGTCGATTTCGGACTTCACCTGGCGCAACAGGTCCGCGCTTGACGGGCTCATGAGAAAACTCCTGAATTGCGGTCGGGATTCATGGGACTTCACAAAGTGTAGCGAGGCGGGGGCCGGATTTGAATGGGTCCCATACGCTGCTGGGAGTGCTACCCGGAAACCGCTTGTTGTGGGCGTCGATCGCGGCGCTGGTGGCGATCGCCTTTGTGGTGGTGCTCTTGGCGGGCGCCTCCAAAGGCGGGCGCTCGGGCACGGGCCAAACCAGCACGTTCGACGGGGCGGAGGTCCCGGGGGGCATCGTGGCGCCGGGCTTCACGCTGACCGACCAGAGCGGGCGCGCCGTGTCGCTTGCCTCCTACCGCGGACGGATCGCGGTGGTGGCGTTCCTGCCGGCGGGCACGCCCCATGGGCCGGGGCCCGCATGCAGGGTGTGCTTGCTGGTTGCCCAGCAGGTGAGGGGCGCGCTCGACGAACTGGGACCCTCGACGCGGGCGCGCGCGATCTTCGTGAGCGGCGACGTGCCGAAGGGGGTGGCGAATCGCGTGTTGGGCCAGGCCGCGCTCGCGGGTCGGGCGGCGTACTTGAGTGGGAGCCCTTTTTATTTGGGGAAGTTGTGGCGCGCCTATCGCGTTGACTTGCCCTCCTCGAATGTTCCCAAGGCCGAAGCGGCGACGACCGTGTTGTTGATCGACGCCCACGGCCACGAGCGGGTGGCGTACGGAATCGAACAGTTGACCCCCGAAGCCCTAAGCCACGACATCCGCCTGCTGGAAGCCGAATCAGATACATCATAAATGATGTCTTAGATCGGAAATCGTCCCTAACACATCACTACCGATGTAAGTATGCATGCTATGCTTTACATCACTTTCGATGTGTAGACGCCAAATCGAGCCCTAATACATCAGAACTCATGCATTTTGATCGCCTCAACACCGACGAAGCCTTGCTCGCCGAGCTTGGGCGGCGCATCGCTCGCCACAGGCTGGAGCGCAACTGGACACAGGCCGAGCTGAGTCGCTTGGCCGGAGTTGGCCAAGCGACGGTCCAGCGCGCGGAGCGGGGCGAGTCGGTGCAGATGACCTCGATGGTCCGGCTGATGCGAGCGCTTGGGCTGCTCGAAGCGCTCGACGCAGCCATACCCGAGTCGATCGAGCTCCCGATTGCGCAACTCGAACACGAGCGGCGCGGCCGGCTACGAAAGCGCGCCGGCCGCGGCGTCGCCGAGGAGCAGCCGGACGATCGACCGTGGGTGTGGGGCGATCGACCCGACGGTGACCCATGAGCGTCGCCGAAGTGAGGCTGTGGGGGACGCGCGTGGCGGCCGTCTCGATCGACGCGCGAACACCCTATGCGACGTTCCAGTATGACCCCGCTTTCGCGCGCGGCGGCGTGGAGGTGGCGCCGATCCGTATGCCGTTGCGCGAGCAGCCCTACCGTTTCCCCGGGCTTGCGCGAGACGCGTTCAGCGGGCTGCCGGGCCTGCTGGCCGATTCGCTGCCCGACCGTTGGGGCACCGCGCTCGTCAATGCGTGGCTTGCGGCACAGGGGCGAGACGAGTCGAGCTTCGATGCGATCGAGCGGCTCTGTTACGTGGGCACGCGCGGGGCGGGAGCGCTGGAGCTCCAGCCCGCGCACGAGCCCGCGGCGCCGCCGGAGGCCGATCTGCGGGTTGACGCGCTCGTGCGACTCGCGAGCGAGGTGCTCGCCGAACGCGAGGAGTTCGTGACCGAGCTCAGCGAGCATCCCGAGGAGGAGGCGATGAAGGCGATCCTCGCGGTCGGCAGCTCTGCGGGCGGCGCGCGCCCGAAGGCGTTCATCGCCTACAACGAGAGCACCGGCCAGGTCCGCTCGGGACAACTCGACGCCGGCGAGGGGTTCAGGCACTGGGTGCTGAAGTTCGACGGCGTGCGGGGGTCCGGCGATCACGGACTGAGCGACCCGGAAGGTTGGGGTGCGGTCGAGTACGCCTACTCGCTGATGGCACGCGCCGCGGGGATCGAGATGAGCGAGTGCCGCCTGCTCGACGAGCACGATCGCCGGCACTTCATGACCCGACGCTTCGACCGGCCAGAGCGGGGAGGCAAGCTGCACATGCAGACCGTGGCCGCCCTGGAGCACGTGAGCTACAACGAGCCGGGCGCCTACAGCTACGAGCAGTTGCTGCTGCTGGTTCGCCGCCTCGGGCTCGACACGCCCGCCGTGGAGCAGCAGTTCCGACGCATGGTCTTCAACGTCGTCGCCCGCAACCAGGACGATCACGTCAAGAACGTGGCGTTCCTGATGGACCGCGACGGAGCTTGGCGACTCGCGCCCGCGTATGACTTGGTGTGGGCGTGCGAGCCGGGCAACCGCTGGCTCGACTCCCATCAAATGACGATCAACGGCAAGCGCCAGGACTTCAGCGTGTCAGACCTGCGCGCGACTGCCAAGCTCGCGGGGCTGACGCGCGGGCGCGCCGAGCGCGTTCTCGCCGAGGTCACAGATGCGGTCGCCGAATGGCCTCGTGTGGCCGCGGAGGTCGGCGTCGAGCGGGGAATGGCCGAGCGGATCGCGGGGACGCACCGCCTGGCGCTCCCGCGCGGCTGATACCCTACTGCGAAGGTAGGTATTTGAGCATGATGTTCTCGACAAAGGCCGAGTACGGCGTGAGGGTGATGGTGGAGCTGGCCCGCAGGGCGGGCGACTCGGCCGAGGGCGCGGGCAGCGTGGTGCCGTTGGCGGAGATCGCCGAGCACGACGGGATGCCGCTCGCCTATCTGGAGCACCTGGTCGCGCGGCTGCGCAAGGCCGGGCTGATCGACAGCCGCAGGGGCTCGCGTGGCGGCTACATGTTGGCGCGGCCTGCCACAGAGATCACGATGGCCGAGGTCGTCGAGGCGCTCGAGGGATCGATCGCGCCGATCGAGTGCATCTCCCAGAGCGCCGACGGGAGCATCGTCTGCTCACGTGAGTCCGATCCGAGCCACATCTGTCCCACCAAGCTGTTGTGGACGAGAGTGCGCGGCTCGATCGTGAAGACCCTGCAGCAGACAACGCTTGCCGACTTGCTCGTGACTCGCCCCGCGACGACACAAACCGCCGCGATCTCGCCGCCGCTTCCGGCCTCCGCCGCCCTGACGGCTGCGCCTTAGTCCCAGTCCCAACTCATACGCAAAGGAATCATGGCTGACCTCGAAATCAAGAACCTGCACGTGCGCACCGAGGATCGCGAGATCCTGCGGGGCGTCGATTTGAACATCAACCGGGGCGAGATCCATGCCCTGATGGGGCCCAACGGGTCGGGCAAGTCGACGCTTGCCAACACGATGCTCGGCCATCCCTCCTACGAGGTGACCGAGGGCAAAGTCATCTTCAAGGGCGAGGACATCACCGAGGCCGAGCCGCACGAGCGCGCCAAGGCGGGCCTGTTCTTGGCCTTCCAGTATCCGGTGTCGATCCCCGGCGTATCGGTGGCCAACTTCCTGCGCATGGCGATCAACGCCAAACGCGAGGAGCCGATCAGGGTCAAGGAGTTCGGCGAGCAGCTCCAGCACGCGATCGAGTTGCTCGACGTGGACCGGGCGTTCACCTCGCGCCACCTCAACGAGGGTTTCTCCGGCGGCGAGAAGAAGCGGGCGGAGATCCTGCAGATGGCGATGCTCTCCCCCGACGTGGCGGTCCTCGACGAGACCGACTCGGGGCTTGACATCGACGCGCTGCGCACGGTCGCCGAGGGCGTCCAGAAGCTGCACGACGAGCAGGGCTTGGGCGCGCTGATCATCACCCACTATCAGCGCATCCTGCATTACGTGAAGCCCCAGTTCGTGCACATCCTGATGGACGGGCGCATCGTGCTCGAGGGCGGCGTCGAGCTGGTCGAGCGGTTGGAGCGCGAGGGTTACGACCGGATTCGCGAGGAAGTGGGCGCCAATGTCGCCTGAGGTCGCGGTCAAGCCGGGGCGCCACCGCGAGGCCTCGCTCTACCACGCGCTGCACGGCGCGGGCGCGGGCGATGGGCGCTCGCTCGAGGAGCTGCGCGCGGCGGCCCGTGAGGCCTATGAGCACAGCGAATTGCCGGTGTGGCGCAGGTCGGGCTTTTGGACTACGACGTTCGCCGAGTTGGACTTGGACGCGGTCGCGCCGCGCACTCACGACGACGGCGTGCCGGAGTTCGTGAGCGACGCCGTCCCGGAGCGCCCCAGGGCGGGGCGGATCGTGCAGCTGGACAGCGGCGTCGTGCACGTCGAGCTCGACCCACAGCTGGCCGAGCGGGGCGTGATCCTGTGCTCGCTGGAAGAGGCCGTGGAGCGGCACACGGAGCTGTTCGAGGCGTGGTACTCCAAGCGGTTGACGATCGACCGGCACAAGCTGGAGGCCGCCAACGCCGCTTTTTGGAGCGGCGGGGCGTTCCTGTATGTGCCCGACGGCCTGGTCGTCGAGGACCCCTTCGAGGTGATCTACGCGATCTCCGGCGCAGGCGTGGCCCAGTACGGAAGGACGCTTGCGATCGGAGGCAAGAGCAGCGACTTCAAGCTGCACGAGCACGATCTGGCCGCGGACTTCGCCGACGGCCAATCCCTTTACGCGGGCGCTTTCGAGCTGTACCTGCAGGACAACGCCCGCTGCCGCTTGGCCCAAGTCCAAGATTGGGGCTCAGGCGACGTATTCGATGCGAGCACCCGCTTCGTGGGCGTCGGCCGAGACGCCTACTGCCACTGGCTGCCGGCCCTGCTGGGCGGTCATCTGGTGCGCCACCACCTGGAGCTCGCGGTGAGCGAGCCGGGCGGTGACATGGCCTTCCGGGGGCTTTTCTTCACCGAGGCCCAAGAGCACCTGGACACCTTCGCGGTGGACCTCCACGAGACGGGCCCCAGCGGCGGCGATGTGCACTGGCGCGGCGCGGCCACCGGCCAGAGTCGCGCGTCCTTCGAGGGCTTGATCCAGATCGATCCGGGCTCCCAACAGACGCATACCTACCTGCAGATCCACACGATGATGCTCTCGCCGAAGGCTCGCCTTGACGCGATCCCCTCGGTGCTGGTCTCGGCCGACGACGTGTCGGCCTCGCACGGGGGCACGGTGGGCGAGCTCGACGAGGCTTCGATCTTCTACATGGCCAGCCGCGGCTTGGACCGCCCGACGGCGGTGAGGCTGCTCGTGGAGGGGTTCTTCGAGCCCGTTCTGGGTCAGCTCGAGGACGAGCCCTTGGAAGAGCTGGTACGCGGCAAGGTGGCTGAGAAGCTGGCCCGGGCCAAGGACGACATCGAGGCCTACGCGACCGCGAGATGAGCGCCACCGTGCACCAACACTCAGCACCGAGCGCCGGCGAGCCACACGCGGCGCGTCGCGGGCCCGGCGGCTCGCTCGAGGTGCGCGGCGACTTCCCGATCCTGGCGCGCGAGTTCGAGGGCAAGCCGCTCGTGTATCTGGACTCGGGCGCCACCTCCCAGAAGCCGCGCGCGGTGATCGAGGCGATGGACGCTTACTACGAAGAGCACAACGCCAATGTCCACCGCGGCGTCTATCCCCTCGCCCAGGAGGCCGACGCGGCCTACGACGGGGCGCGCGCAAAGGTCGCGCGGTTCGTGGGCTGGGAGCCCAAGAGCACGATCTTCACCAAGAACGTGACCGAGGCGATCAACCTCGTCGCATACTCGTGGGGGCGCTCCAACGTTGGGCCCGGCGACGCCGTACTGACGACCCAGATGGAGCACCACGCCAACATCGTGCCCTGGCAGCAGCTGTGCAAGGGCCAAGGCGCCGAGCTGCGCTACCTGGAGGTGGACGAGCGCGGGGAAGTCTCACTGGAGCAACTCGAGCGCGAGCTGGCGCGGGGCGACGTGAAGCTGGTGGCCTTCACCCACGTGTCCAACGTGCTCGGCACGATCCTGCCGGTCGATGAGATCGTCAAGCGCGCGCACGAGGCCGGCGCGATCGCGCTGATCGACGGCGCCCAGGCGGTGCCCCACATGGCGCTCGACGCCCAAGCGATCGGCGCGGACTTCTACGCCTGGACCGGCCACAAGGCGCTCGGGCCGACGGGCATCGGCGTGCTGCACGGTCGAGCGGAGCTGCTCGAGGCGATGGAGCCGTTCTTGACCGGCGGGGACATGATCGCGTCGGTCTCCTTCGAGGGCGCCACCTGGAACGAGCTGCCCTACAAGTTCGAGGCGGGCACCCCCCCGATCGCCGAGGCCGTCGGGCTCGGCGCGGCCGTGGACTACCTGGATGCGCTCGGCATGGAGCGTGTGCGCGATCACGAGCGCGAGTTGACCGGCTACATGTTGAGCTGCCTGGGAGAGGTGCCGGGCCTACGCTTCGTCGGTCCGCCCGAGCCCGAGCGCCGCGGCGGATTGGTCTCGTTCACGATCGAGGGCATGCACGCCCACGACATCGCCGAGCTCGCCGCGCGCGAGGGCGTGTGCGTTAGAGCCGGCCATCACTGTGCACAGCCCTTGATGCGTCGCCTCGGGGTACCGGCCACCGCGCGGGCCAGCGTGGGCGTGTACAACGAGCGCGGCGACATCGACGCCCTGGTTCGACTCGCTGCTCGCCGGACTGAAGGTTTTCGGTCTCTGATGGACGACCTGTACCGCGACTACATCCTCGATCACTACAAGCGCCCTCGCAACTTCGGCGAGCTGGAGCCCCACGACATGGAGGGGCTCGAGCACAACCCCCTGTGCGGGGACGAGCTGGGGGTGCACATCAAGGTCAAGGACGGCAAGATCGAGGACCTGCGCTTTCACGGCCACGGCTGCGCGATCTCCCAGGCGGCGGCCTCGATCGCCTCCGAGGAGCTGGTGGGCATGGACCTGGAGCAGGTCGGCAGCCTCGACGCCGATTGGGCGATCGACCTGCTGGGCATACCCGTATCCGCAACCCGTCGCAAGTGCGCCCTGCTCGGCCTGAAGGTCGTCAAGGGCGCCGTCACCGGCGATAACAGCTGGCCGGTCGGCGCTAGCTACAATCCCTAGTTCACAGCACAGGATTCTGAGAGGAAGCCCTTATGGCCACGATGGACCGCACCAAGATCGCAAAGCCCAGCCCGATCGTCGAGGACGAGCAGGGACAGTTGCTGGCGCGCAAAGGCATCTCGCGCGAGGTGGTCCAAGAGCTCTCCAAGGTCAAGGGCGAGCCCGCCTGGATGGCCGAGAAGCGCATCAAGTCGCTTGAAATCTTCGAACGCAAGCCGATCCCTACCTGGGGCCCGGACCTGAGCGGCCTGAACCTGGACGAGCTCGTGCTCTACTCCCCCCCGACCGCGGGGCGCTTCAACTCGTGGGACGACGTGCCCGAGGAGATGAAGAAAACCTATGAGGACCTGGGCATCCCGCAGGCAGAGCGCGAGCAGCTGGCGGGCGTCGTCGGCGTTTGGCGCCAGGAGCCGGTCTATGAGGGCCTGAAGGAAGAGTACGCCAAGCTGGGCATCCTCTTCTGCTCGATGGACACAGCCATCTCCGAGTACCCGGACCTGGTGCAGAAGTACTTCATGAACAAGTGCGTCCCGCCCCAGGACAACAAGTTCTCGGCCCTGCATGGGGCCGTTTGGTCGGGCGGCTCGTTCCTGTACGTGCCCAAGGGCGTCAAGGTGGACCTGCCGCTGCAGGCCTACTTCAGGATGGAGGGCGCCGGCGAGGGCACCTTCGAGCACACCTTGATCGTCGCCGACGAGGGCTCGGACGTGAACTACATCGAGGGTTGCACCGCCCAGACCTACTCGGTCAACTCGATGCACTCGGCCGTCGTCGAGATCTTCGTGCACGAGGGCGCCAAGGCCCGCTACACGACCGTGCAGAACTGGTCCAAGGACGTCTACAACCTCAACACCAAGCGCGCCGTCGTCGACGCCGAGGGTACCGTCGAGTGGGTCGGCGGCTCGATGGGCGCCAAGTACGTGATGCTCTATCCCGGCTCCTTCCTGATGGGCGAGGGCGCCAGGGCCGACCACCTCAACGTGGGCGTCGCCGGCAAGGGCGTGCACAAGGACACCGGGGCCAAGGTGGTGCACCTGGCTCCCAACACGACCTCGAACATCCTCGCCAAGTCGATCTCCAAGGACGGCGGCATCATGGGCTACCGCGGACTCGTCAAGATGGGCGCCAACTCGGCCGGCTCCAAGGCCAGGGTCCAGTGCGACGGCTTGATGATGGACGGCGAATCGCGCTCTGACACGTGGCCCGACATCCAGATCCAGAACCCCAACGTGGCGGTCGCCCACGAGGCCACGGTCGGGCGCATCTCCGACGACCAGCTCTTCTACATGGGCTCGCGCGGCTTCACCGAGGACGAGGCCGCCGCGATGATCGTCAACGGCTTCATCGAGCCGGTCACCAAGGAGCTGCCGATGGAGTACGCGGTCGAGCTCAACCGTTTGATTCAGCTGGAGATGGTCGGCTCAATTGGGTAGCGCTTAGTTGCGCGCACCTGTCGACACGATCGCCGCGCCGCTGTTCCCGAACGGGCTGCAGTGGGTCAACGCCAAAGGCGGCAAGGAGAGCGTCCTTCAGCGTGGGCGGCCGATGTTGGTCGAGTTCTGGGACTTCTGCAGGCCCAACTCGATCAGGACGCTGCCCTATCTGAAGGAGTGGGATGCGCGCTACGCCGAGCACGGCCTGCGGACGATCGGCGTGCACTGCCCCGGCTTCGAGCCCGGCCGCGACGAGCAGGCCGTGCGCGCCGCGGTGGCGCGCCTGGAGATCGCCTACCCGGTGTTGATCGACACCGAGTTCGAGCTGTGGCGGGAGTACGAGAACCGGGGCTGGCCGGCTCGCTACCTGTTCGACGGCAGGGCGCGCCTGTTCGAGTACCACTACGGCGAGGGCGGCTACCTCGAAACCGAGCTCGCGATCCAAGAGCTGGTGGGCGTCGAGCGCGAGCCGATGGCCCCGCTGCGCCCCGAGGACGCCCCCGACGCGATCCTCTCGCGCCAGAGCGAGGAGCGAGCGGGCGCTTGGTCGGGCCCCTACGAAGCGGGCGGCGTTTGGGGAGTCTTCAGCGGCGAGGGCACCGTCACGGTCAACGCCGACACGACGCTGAGCGTGGAGCACCCCGGCGCCTACCAGCTGGTGGAGCACCCCCACCACACACAGGCCTCGCTCGTGCTCGAGGTGAGCGCGGGCGTTGAGTGCTTGGCGACGTGCTTTACGCCGGGAGTGGCTTGAGTTCGTCGGCCGGGTGCCCGTCCAAGAGGCGAAGCAGCTGAGGCGGGCCCTGCTCCTCGACGAGCACCGCCCCGCCGGGCCAGTAGGGACTCTCGCCGGGGTTGACGGTGACGAAGTAGGAGTCAAAGGTCCAGCACCCGGCGTTGATCAACCGCGCGCCGGCCGGCCCGCGCCACTCGGCCGCCGTGTCGCGAGGTCGCGGGCCGGCGCGGTGGGTGTGCCCGAAGATCACGTGGGCGTCGCCCAGGCCGAGTCGCGCCGCCACCTCCCCCATCGCGCGCAGGCCGGCGCGGCGCAACTCGTCGGTCGAGATGTCCGCGTTGAACGAACCCAAGCCGGCCCGGTTGAGCGCGGCGATCGCGACCGGGAACGCACCCGCCAACGCCCGCAAGCGCAGATCCGCCCAGGCCCTGCCGCTCGTGCCCTCCCGGGTATTGCGTTCGCCGGCGAGCGCCTGCCAGGCGCGCACGGTGGTCTGCCCGTTCAGCGTCGATCCGGTCGGCGCCTGGCGCGCGACCGCGTCGATCCACGCGAACACGGGCGCCGTCACCGCCTCGTAGTCATCGACCTGCGCGAACTCCTCGGCGATGCGACGCAAGGCGCGCGCGGTCATGCCGATGCCCAGACGCTCCATCGTGGGGATCGTCAGGTGGCAATCGAGGTAGTGGCCGTGCATCGCATACACATCGCCGCGCAGCCACAGACCTGGGAACGCCGCACTCAGCTTGGCGGGCCGAGCCCACTCGGCGAATGCCGCGACCATTTCAGAGGATTCCTCGGCCGCGAAACGCTGCTCGAGGCCGAGCGGCTCGTGCGCCGGGAGCTCGTCGCGCGCCCGCAGCCACGCTTCGGCCAGGGCATGATCGTGGTTGCCGGCGACGACCACGATCTCGCGGCCGCCCATGGCCCGCCCGAGATCCTCGAAGAACGGTCTCGCGGCGGCCAGGGCGTCGCGACGAGGCCCGTGTCGCAGCTCCAAGACGTCGCCGAGCAAGACCAGACGCTCGACGTCCGCCAATGCCTCGATCAGGGCGGCCCGCGGCCCCGGCCGGCGCAGCACATCGGCGCCGCTGCCCGCGCCGAGGTGCAGGTCTGAGACGACCAGCGTGCGCATCAAGACGCGGCCGCGGCTGCCTCTCGAATCGGCTTCGGCAACATGAACCTGACGTCCTCGCGGACGACGTGGAACTCGGAGACGTCGCTCACACCACGCTCCCTGAAGAAGGCGAGCAGATCCTGCACGAGATCGTCGGGCGCGGACGCTCCGGAGCTGATGCCCACGACGCGCTTGCCGGCGAGCCACTCCTCGCGCACCTCGCCGGCGTGGTCGATCAGGTAGGCCTCTGTGCCGCAATCGTGGGCGACCTCCACAAGCCTGACCGAGTTCGAGGAGTTGCGCGAGCCGATCACGAGCATCAGGTCGCAGTCGCCGGCCATCTGCTTGACGGCGGCCTGACGGTTGGTCGTGGCGTAGCAGATGTCATCGGTGCGCGGCCCGGCGATCGAGGGGAAGCGCTCCTGCAGGCGGGCCACGATCGAGCTCGTTTCGTCCACCGAGAGCGTCGTCTGAGTGACGAAAGCCACGCGCTCGGGGTCGGCCACGACGAGCTCGTCAACGTCGCGCTCGTTCTCGACCAGCACGATGTGCTCGGGGGCCTCCCCCATCGTGCCTTGGACCTCCTCGTGGCCGGCGTGGCCGACGAGCACGATCGTGTAGCCCTCCTCGGCGAACTTGACCGCCTCGCGATGGACCTTGGTGACCAGCGGACAGGTCGCGTCGATCGTGTCCAGGTTGCGCTCCTTGGCCTCCGAGCGCACCTTGGGCGAGACGCCGTGCGCCGAGAACACGGTCAAGGCGCCCTCGGGCACCTCGCCGATGTCCTCCACGAATATGGCGCCGCGCTCGGCCAGCAGCTCGACGACGTGCTTGTTGTGGACGATCTGCTTGCGAACGTACACCGGCGGCCCGTGCAACTCGAGCGCCTGTTCGACGGTCTGCACGGCCCGGTCCACGCCGGCGCAGTATCCGCGCGGCGCGGCAAGCAAGAGCTTTTCGACGGTGTTGGCCACGAGGCCCATTGTAGGTGTCCCAGCTACCCTTGGCGGATGGCACAGCGACACCTTGACCGGCTCACTGCCGTGGACGCCTCGTTTCTGCACCAGGAGGGGGCCAACTCCCACATGCACGTGGGCGGCTTGACGATCGTCGAGGGCCCTCCTCCTTCGATGGAGGAGTTCCTCGAACAGATCCGCAAGCGCCTGCATCTGGTGCCGCGCTACCGCCACAAGCTCGCCTACACGGCGCTCGACAGCGGCAGGCCGGTGTGGGTGGACGACCCGAGCTTCAACCTGGAGTACCACGTGCGCCACACCGCCCTGCCGTCGCCGGGCAGCTGGGAACAGCTGCGCAACCTCACGGCGCGCATCTTCTCCCAAGCGCTCGACCGTTCCAGGCCGTTGTGGGAGATGTGGCTGATCGAAGGGCTTTGGGATGACAAGTTTGCGCTCATCTCGAAGACCCATCACTCGCTGATCGACGGGATCGCGGGCGTCGATCTGGCAACGGTCCTGTTCGACCTCTCGCCCGAACCGGAGCCCTTGCGCGTGTCGGGCAGGCCGTGGAAACCGAAGCCCGAGCCGGACACGACCGATCTCGTCGCGGTCGGCGTGCGCGGCGCGCTCAGGGCCGGCACGGAGATGGTCGGCGGCGCGGTGCACGCGCTCACGCATCCCGAGCGCACCCTGGAGCGAGCCCGCGAGGCGGCCGAGGGCATCGGCGAGATCGTCTGGGCGGGCCTGAACCCGGCGCCGGACACGCCTCTGAACGTGGAGATCGGCCCGCACCGGCGCTTCGTGGGGATCGCCGCCCAGCTCGATGACTTCAAGCTCGTCAAGAACGCCTTCGGAGGGACCGTCAACGATGTCGTCCTCGCGGTCGTCACGGGAGCGTTGCGCTCGTTCATGATCGCGCGGGGCGTGCGCACCGAGGGCATGGAGATGAGGGCGCTTGTGCCGGTCTCGGTGCGCACCGTCGGCGAGCGACACGAGGGCGGCAACCGGATCGTGGTGATGCGCGGCCCATTGCCGATCTACATCTCCGATCCGCTGCACCGGCTGCGTTTCGTGAGTCACGCGATGGACGGCCTGAAGGAGTCCAAGCAGGCGCTCGGAGCCGAGGTGATCGCGGGCGCCCAGAACTTCGCGCCGCCCACGATCCTCGCGCAGGCGTCGCGCCTGAACTTCTCGACGCGCCTGTTCAACCTGATCGTCACCAACGTGCCGGGCCCCCAGTTCCCGCTGTATGTCTTGGGGCGGCGCATGGAGCGAGTCTTCCCGGTCGCATTCCTGCCCGAAAACCACGCGCTGGCCGTAGCCATCATGTCCTACGCGGGCGAGATGAACTTCGGCCTGCTCGGCGACTTCGACGCCCTCCCCGACATCGACTCGATCGGCGAGTCGATCAAAGCGGAGCTCGCCGAACTTGTGGCCCTGGCCAAGGAAAAGCAGGCTGCCCGAGACCAGATTCCGGCGAAGCCAAGGCGCAAGTCCAAGCCCGCCACGCCTGTCGGGTCCTAAAGCTAATCAGTAGCCGAGAGCAAACTTGGCGTCTTCGGACATCTTCTCGGGCGACCACGGGGGCGTGAACACCATCTCCGATTCGACCGAGGCGACGCCTTCGAGCTCGCCGACGAACTCTTCGATCTGTTCTGTGACCTGCGGGCCGATCGGGCAGCCGGGGGTCGTGAGCGTGAACGTGACCTGGACGTCTCCCCCACTCACCTCGACCCCATAGATCAAACCAAGCTCGACGAAGTCGAGGCCCAGCTCGGGGTCGATCACGTTGGACAGGGCGTCCATCACGTCATCGACGGTTACGGTGGTTTCCTCAGTCATTCTTTTCTGACTGTAGCGGCTAGGACGTTCGAGGGGCAAGCGAGACAAGGACGCAGGACCCGCAGTGTGCTTCGCACATAAGGGTCCGAGGACGCAGTATCGCGCCGCCCATCGGACGTCCTAGTTATAAGAGCCGAGGCGGTCCCATTGATACAGCTGGATGCACTCTGAGGCAAGCTCCATCGCGCGCTCGCGGGAAAGGTGGGGCAGGACCGTGTCGAGCGCGCGGTCCTCGGCTACGCCGGCGTCGAAGGCTTCGTCGCCCTTGAAGCCGGCGGCGATCTTCAGCGCCTCGCGGCGGTTCTCGCCAAGGCTCGGGAAGACACCCACCAAGAACGCGGTGTTGGGCACCGGCTGGCCGACCTCCAGAGAGGCGTGCCAGGCAGCGAGCAGGTGCAGGTCGTCCTGATCGAGGCCGGCGAGCGCGCGCTCGTAGTGGAACGTGAGCTCCTGGTCGGGCAGGTCGTCGACCCAGGCGCGCACTACCTCGCCGAGCAGCTGGCGACGGGCCTCGCGGCCGACGGAGTCAGCGATCACGCGGACCGCGTCGTGGGGCTCGATGAAGCAGAGCGGCATGGCGGCTCCTCGGTCTTGCGGAAAGGAGAACATGACCCGCACAACCATAGGGACCGGTGTGGACGGCAAAACAGGGCGCCCCGCGCGCGCGGGTGCGCGCCTGTTCGGGGCACGTCAAACGCACGAAGATTGGCGGCGCCGGGTCAGACTTCGAGCGCGGCCGCGGCCCTCTCGGCGGCGTGCGGGTCGTTCGTGTCCGGGGGGAAGCCGAGCGTGACGCGCTCCTCCGAGGACCAATTGGCCAGGGCCAGATCGAGTGCTTCGATCGGCGTGTCGATCGCCTGCGCGAGCGAGGCGGCGCGGCGCTCGATGATGATCGGGTCGCCGATCCCGAACACGCGCTTGGCCGCCGGTGGCGTGGGGTCGGAGGCGATCACCGAAGTGCGCGTGGCCAGGTGCAGCGAATCGGCCCGCAACTCGTACAAGCCCAGACGCCCCAAGGTGATCAGCAGGTCGTAGCGCCCCATGCGCCCGAAGCCGGGCAGCGCCAGGCGCTCGAATACGCGCTCGAAGCGCCGCTGCGGAGTCCAGGAGATCTCGCCGGTGAAGGCCGCCTCTTGGGAGCCGGCGTGCTCGGCAAAGCGCCGGTAGGCGAGCAGCGTCTCATCCCCGCGCCCAGGATCATGCGAGGAGCGCGGGCCGAGCGGGGTTTCGTCGAGCTCGGGCACCGTGTCCGAGGCCCAACTGGAGAGCAGAGCGGCACGGATGCCCGCGAACGGCTGCTCGCCCTGCAGCGGCGAGAGGTAGGCGGCCAGGAAGCACATCCAGGTGGCCTGCTCGATGTCCTCGCAGTCGCGCGCCTCGGCGTACAGGCTGGGCGGCGCCGCCGTCAGCGTGAGCAAGCGGCCGGAGGAGAAGCCGATCTCGCTCGCGAGGCGGCGGGCGTCCTCGGATGAGCGCAAGCCGGGCACCAAGTCGCAGCGGTAGCCGTCGTCCTCTGAGCGAACCTCGCGCTGGACGCGCACTTCTTGGGTGCGCCGGCTATAGGTGCGCCCAGTCGGGCGCGCCGCGCCAACGACGCGCGACGTCGCGCCCGTCCGCGCGGCGCCGCCCGTCGTCCCATTGCGGCCCCCACCACGCGTGCCCGCACCCGCCGAGCTCGTGCGCTTGGGCGCGGGCGGCTCCAGGCCGGGCACGGTCTCGCGGCAGATCGGGCAGCGCTGGATGAAGCGGTTGTGGCGACAGAACGTTTGTGTCACAAGTACACGCTAGCGCGAGGCAAGCGCAGCCTGTACCTCCCAGCCCCTGTCGGTCAAAACCCACGAGTTGGGCGCTCCGCGCGTCGTGGGGGCGCCGGCGTTCTCGATCAGCCCGAGACCCTGAAGGCGCGCGAGCAGCTTCGAGATCTGGCCCGGATCGCCGATGCCGGACTCGTCGGCGACCTGACGGTTGGAGCCGCCGGGGGTGGCCGCGACGGCCGTCAGGACGCGGATCGTGCGATAGGTGAGTCGCATACCCAGTCGAACGCAGGGGGTCGGGGCCGGCGGCCCGCTGAAGGCGGGGCGGCACGACAGCGGCCCGACTCAACTCGCGCCGGGCCGCGGCGGCGCCCAAATAGGGCAGCGCGACCATGCTGGTCAACGGCCCGGCCATCTCGATGAACGGCCCAGGCTCGGACTCGAGCAGTCGCGCATGCATGACCGACAACGCCCCGCCGACCAGCCCCTCCGCGGTTAGCGCGGGCAGCTGATTGGCTGCGTCGTTCTCGTTGCGCCCCTCGTCCACGATGGCTGTCGCCTCAGCCAGCACCCGTCGGCGACGCGCCAGCGTCTCCGGGCCGGCGCCCAGCGACCCGACGAGGAGCAACCGACCGGTGTCGGGTTCGGCGTCGAGAAAGGCGAGCAGACCGACGACGACCGCCCTGACGCGCTCGATCCAGTTCGCGGTCGGGTCATATCCGTCCAGCACGTAACGCGAGGCGCGGGCGATACCGTCATCGAACGCGGCCAGGAAACAGTCCTCGCGGTCGGTGAAGACCTCGTAGAAGGTACGTCGGGAGATGCCGGCGCGCGAGACCACGTGCGCCACGCTCACGTTGGCCGCTCCCCGCCGAGCGCACTCCTCGACCATCGCGGCGAGGATGCGCGAGCGCTGGATCTCATTCACACGCTCGCGCCCCGGGTCAGGCGGCGCTACGCCGTTTCGCCGCGCCGCGGGCGCCGCCCCTCGTGCGGGCGACACCTTCCTGCTACCTCGCATCTCATTTCTTCTTGTGGTTGTGAGCACTGCTCTTTTTGCTCTTCTTGTGTTTCTTGGTCTTGTGCTTCGCGTTGCAGCCGGTGACGGTGATTGGTGTCGTCTGGTGGATGACGGCGCCGTTCTGTCCGGTGAAGGCTGTCGGCATCTTGAGCTTCGTTGTGCAGAGGTTTCCGTTCGCCGCGAGCGCCGAATATGGCCCCTCGGGCAGCTTGAGCTCGAAGCTCGTGATCGGGACGTCGGGTACCTGGCGGAACGTGCTTGAGGTGATGCCTGCTTTGCTGATGAATGTTTCGCCGTGCAGGAACACCGTGACGCCATAACCCTGCAGGACGATGACGAGTTCGGGGAACTTCGCTCCTCCGTAGGAGACGAAGTACGCCGGCCCGGTCAACTGGACCGGCAACACCGGCGTGATCGCGGTCGCTTCGCCTACCCGCGAGTCTGCGGGACAGTTTGCGGGGTTCGCTTCGAAGGTCTGTGATGGACAAGCCTTCTGCAGTGTCGTCAGCCGGGACGGCAGTTGCTTTGGTAGGTCCACCTTGACCATCTTCACGTTCGATTGGCTTGAGGCTTGGTTTGCGCCAAGTTCGCCTGTGGGGTAGAGGATCTTCGCGTCCAGGCTCGCACCGTCCTTACGAGACGTCTTGCCGCTGGTGGAGACCTTGAAGTCCGGCTTGAACGTCAGGCTCCTGCAGGACCCCATTTGGAAATGGCTGGATATCGGGACGCTCGCTCCTTCGGTGCTGGTAGCGGTGCCCGAGAAGCTTTGCGGTTCGCAACCGGTCGGGTTGAACATGAAGCCCGGCCTGTCGATCACCGCGTTGATCGCGCGTAGATCGGCGGGTATCCCGTCGATGATCCTCGGCAACGGGTCGGTAGTGACCGTGAGCTGTGTCGTGATCGGATCCACTTCGATCCTCGCCCGCACCACCTGTGTCTGTAGCGTGAACGGACCGACGACCAACGGCACGACTATCGACAGGCCGTATGGAGCACCCTTATAGCCCCCGGTCAGATAGATCGGTGCGGGCGGCTGTCCCGGTTGCGGCACCACCAACGGGTAGGGGCCAGGACCAGCCTCGACCACGGTGTGCCCAATCTGCGACGCGCTGGAGCACGTTCCCTCAGACGCTTGTGGTTCTGGGCAGAGCGGGACCTTGCTGATCATCCCCAACAATCCCTCGGGCGTCTTGAACTGCAACGAACCGATCCGCTGCTGTCCGTCTCCACGACTCAACAACAACGAGAAGTCCGTGAACCCACCGGCCTGGTCGGTCGTGGAACCGGCGATCATCGACGGGCTGAACGGCAGCGTCGCCCCCGAACACGCTCCACCGCCGGGACCGTGATCGACCGTGAAACTGCTGGACGGGTAGGCGTCCTGTACGTCGGGGGTGCTCCACGGCGTGAAGTCGCTCGTAGTGGTGTATGTCCCACACCTAGTGGGTGTCGTCAAAGCGGCCTGTGCTCCACCGCTGAAGGACAGTTTGAAGTCCGTGAACGGCAACTCCGGTGTTTCGCTAAACGTCGTAGTCAACCTGCCCGTCGCTTCATCCAAATGCACATTCCCGACGAGCTTCAGGTTCACGCCTTCACCGGAAGCCGCGACCAACAGCTTCAGGTTCGGTGGATTGGACTGCAACACGTACACGTCGCCTTCGAGCTTGTGCGCCAACAACGGCGTTTCGATCTGATCAGTCCCGACCTTAGACGCCGACGGACACGACGGTTCACGTTCAGTACCCACAGCCGATTCAGACATCTGGCAAGCCGCCAGACCAGCCGCCTGCCCGGGATTGATCACAACACCTTCAGGCAACGTCACCGTCGTATTCTTGATATTCGACATCGCAAGGCTTTCAGGATCGCTCAAGCCTTCCTGGGGAACTTTCACATCCACAGTCAAACCGGCCGGAGTATCGGCGCTGCTCGTGTCCGGTGCCACTTCAATCGACGGGGAAAAAGACAGATGATCACAACCAGTCAACCCGGAAGGGTTGCCTGAATCGTCATGGGCGAGAAAACCAACTTCGCTAACACCACTATCCAACATACCCTGCGGCGCCCACGAATCAGCAATCACCGAAAACGACGAAGGACCCGCGCACGACGTCGGCAACGTCAAAAACGGCACATCACCGATATTTACCGCAAGTCCACATACCGTCAGTTCATTTTCGTGCTGGCGAGAGCACCGCTGGTAATCGTGGCTCGATTCGCCCGGCACACCCCAAATCGTTATGGTGTTGAAGGTGACGAGCCGCTGTGTGATGTTGTCGACGTGCTCGGTGATCCCATAGTCGCTACCGGTCCGCACAGATGCATCCAAACGCGTCGCAATTCCCTCCAGCGAGAAGGCGAATTGTGCCGGCTCCCCTGGCGGAGGAACCATGTTGTAGACAGGAAACCCCGGATTAAAGAAGGTGCCTCCCCCGGAAGATAGTTTGCCGGGTTCGGGACCGCCCAACGTTGGATTGTCCACTCCGATTTGTGTGTCTGCGGGACAGAGCTCCGCATTGAGCTCGCTACGCGTACAGCGAGGCACAGCCAGCGGATTGCCGACCAATCCCGGCGGTACGTTGACAATAATGTTTCGCGCTTCGCCAACCGGCGTCGCGCCCTCGTTATTGAGAAGAAAATTGACCGTCAGTGAGTATGGATGCGAACCGGCCTGCGTGTCGAGACGCCCGTCCGCACCACTGAACCAGCTATCGGCTTTGCTCAATCCGAAACTTAGCGGTCCTTCGGCATAGTCAATCGTGTCGGTGGCGCTCGCAGGTGTGGGCGCACCCCCACCGGAAACGGTCACTTCGTTTATGCCCGTGCCGGACACCGCTCCGCTCGCCTGGACGATGATCTCTACCATGTACATCCAGACCGGACGCCAAGGACGCGAGGCCACTCGGGTCGTTGACACACGTCACGGTCGTGCCCAAAGTGCATTTCCACCAGTTCCCGGCTTTGCCAGTTAGCGGATTGATTCCTGAATAGCCTGCTTCGATTGCCGTAAGGCCTTCAGGCAATTGGTCGGTCACTGCGACAGTTCCGGTGCTCGCGGCACCACCGATGTTGTAGATTGGGAGCACAATTCTCGCAGTACCGCCTGGCGCGATATTATACGGATAGGTGCCCGGCGAAACCTCCCACCCAGGAGCCAAGGTGGCCGCGGACGCGTTCGCGACTACCAGACACAATACGAGCAACGTTCCTACCACCAGTCTTTCGACGATACGACCCGAACGACCGACTCTCATTGCTGGCCCCTTCCGCTCATGTAGACTGCGCCTTGCTTTCTTGCTCTTTTCGCCACATGACCACGGTGCCCGCGTGACCTATGGCGCTCGTTGGCCTTACGCTTACGCCTGGTTTTCTTCTTTCTCTTTGGCTTTGTGTTGACGGTCATCTTGACCGGCTTCGCCAAGTTGCCAACGCCGTCAAACGTCACACTCGAAGGAGTCGCGAAGATCGGCGGAGCAGCGGGAATACCTTGGCAGCCAGATCCTGTACATTGCGGCTGTGCGGCTGGCTGCGTAGCCCCGACACGCGCGTCATACAGATCGTAGACTTCATTGCGATCCTGCGGCAACAATTGCGCCTCGGTGAGGAAGAAGACATCTGAACCGTCTTCACTGGCGTCGAGGAAATACGAGCCGCCCTCGCCTGCTCCATTCGACAATATGTATACGCAACCCGTGCTGTCGGTGCAACTACCGGCACCGTCGCGCTCCCACTCGTAGAGGTCTGTCTTTCCATTGACATCCTGGGGCACCAGCGGCTCGATCGACTCAAAAAACACGCGACTACCGTCCGCCGCAATCGATCTAGCCTGATAGGCCTGATGACCCGTCGTTACCAGGTAGCCAGCTGGCAACCCAAGAGCTGTGACAGGACGTTCCCCGCTAGGGATGCACGAAGCACACGACAGTTTCCTGGAACTCGCGTCGTACACATACACCTCGCTCACCGCTCGCCCTTCCTGGTTTTGGTTGTCGTAGCCGGTCAGGCTTTGCTTCGAAGCGAACACGAGCGCGTGTCCATCCGGTGCCGCCTGCGCCGTGCGGTGTCCGACGGCCGTGCGCCAGTCATCGAAATTGCCATTACCGTAAACGCCCTGCTCGTCTTCTGTAGCTTCGGAGCCAAGTTTTGCGACAATCTGCGTAGCTCCGGCGTGATACAGATAGAGATTCGGCTGACCGGCCGTCGCGCCGGCTGCGAGATCCGCTTCGGCGACGAAGTAGATGTAGCGCGCGTCTTCGCTGGCTCCGGCGAGACCGAGCACCCGTCCCCCTGGAGCAATATCTCTACTCACGTTGTCTGGAAGGGCATCTTCGTATAGATCGCCGTCCTTGATGTAAACCACGCGTGAACCGTCGGCAGACGCCGTAAGAAAAGTGGCGTGTTCTCCAACGAGATACGTCGAAGATCCGTTTTCGCGTACGTACAGGGCGCCAGAATTGATATCGGTCCAAAACACACGCGATCCATCGGCTGAGATCGCATGCGATGCGTTCTCACTTTCTTCGGATTCGACCGGCGGGGCCCCAAAGGACGCATTTGGCTCACTGCTGCTATTCGGCAGCACGTTTACCAACCGCAATATACCTTCGGTAGATTCATACAGATTGTTCTCGTGCTGACCGCCGTCGATCGCCCCGTACGCCAACGCGTCGTTAGCCTCGAAAAACAATGATTTACCGTTAGCAGAAGCTCCCGCGAAATAAAGTCCGAGGGATTCTTCTCCCACGTACCCGTTGACGTTGGCAGCGCCAAACGTGGCCGCAGATTTCCTGCTTGACGGTTCGAGAGTAAAGAGCGGATGCAAGCTGCCATCTGAATCGTACCGCGCATATATGTAGGAATAGTTGACTGGCATACCCGCAACAAGCGGTTCCTGTGAAGTCAAGACACTTATGGAGAGATCTTGCGCGAACCACGCGAATACCGGAGAACGCAATCCCGTAGGCTGAATCGTCGTCTGCGTCCAATCACCGTCCGGTCCGCGAGTCGCCATGTACTCGTTACCCTCACCGGAACCCTGACTCCCATTGCCAGCCGCATCCGGATCGCCCACATATGCGACCGCATGACCGTCTGCGGCGGCACGCGTCGGATCACTCGTAAAGATAACTTCTCCGCCCGCTTTGCCCGATCCCTGCGGCCGGTAAACCTGCACGTCTTCGTTGTCGGGCGGCGTGACCATTTCGTAGCTGCGACCGTCCGGCAAGTCGAGCAATCCGGTAGAAAGGGTTGAGAAAGTCAGGTCTTCACCTAGAGTCGCCGTCACTTCGCTTGTCGCTACCACTCGCAAGTGATACAAGGTGCCAGGCTGTAGCCCATCCAGATAGGCCAACACGTTCACCGCTTCTGTACCTTCGCCAACTCTAGCGACGACCGTGCTCAGTCCGTACGCGGTTGTCGATCCGTATTCGACACGGAAGGTCGTCGGTCGCCCACCCGGTTCTATCTTGGCGCTCACCGTCGCGGAAGCGCTGCCCACATTGGTGAACGACTCGCTTACGATTTTGGGTGGCGCCGGTGTGGTAAATGAGCCTTCGCTGCTTTCGCCGGTTCCGCTCGCGGTGGTCACCGTCAGCTTATAGTGATACACCGTGGCGGGCGTCAAACCGCTGATCGCCGCCGATACGCCAACGGGGGAGCTTCCAGAGCCCGGATTTGACGAACATGCGACCGTATTTGGGAAAGAGCCGGCGCTTGTCCCATACTCAAACTGACACGAACTGACCGGAAGACCCTCGGGATTGACTGTGCCATTTAGCGTTGCACTTTCTCCGGTCATGTCACTCGTCGCCTGTACGCTCGCGTCGGGCGTGAGCTCCCCGGGACCGTACACGCTGATGTGGCCGCTCCCGTCCGGTACGTAGATATTTCCACTCGCTTCATTTACGGCGACCCCAAACGATTCGCCGGACTGACCGAAGGTTGACAGTGACTCCTGGAACGGCTCTCCACTCGAGCCAAACTCCGAAACCAGCCCTCCCGCGTTGACGTACACGTGGTCGTCGGCTGGGTTCACGGCCAACGTGCTTCCGACGGATGCGACGATTGAACTCGTAGCGCTAAGCGACCCGAACTCGGAAGCTTCGTAACGTTCGATCGTTCCCACTCCGTAATTGGCCACAAAAACGTTCCCGTGTCCGTCCACGGCGACGTTACATGGTTCGACTGCGCCCACGATTGACGACACATAGTCGTCGTTTGTCACCGGATTAGAGACTGGCGCGAACTTGTCTATGTACCCTTCAAAGATGCCAACGTACACGTTGCCAGCGGGATCCACGGCGACGCCGCACGTTTCGCCCCATGGCGCCCTGGATTCGCTTAGCGTACCGAGAGATTTTCCGTCGGGGGCGATCACGTCTATTTTCTCGCCGTTGGACGAGCTGACGGCCACGTAGATGTCACCTTTTGCGGGACCAGCCGAGCTATCAACCGCAACCTCGTTTTCGGTTTCGGCGCCGCCGTGCAGGCCCGTCACCGCCAAAGGTTCACCAGGCAAGCCTGTGAATTTCAATGGATTGCCGGCCGCATCGAACTTGAAGAGAGAGCCACCGCCCGCTCCAGTGTCCAGTACGTAGACATCTCCGTTATCTTGGTCGACAGCCACACCCTGCACGTTGGAAAACGACCCAAACGACGAAAGAAAGGGATGAGTGACCCCGGCCAACGCGGGGGCGCACCAACACACCATGAGCACCCCAACGGCGAAGACCAAGCGCGACACTAGACTACGAGCACTCATAGAGCAATCCCCTCCTCAGAGAAACAAAACCCGCACACGCCCGTACCCGGGCAGCACAAAACACCCGCGAACCCGACGGTCGCGAGGGTGAAAACACGTGAAGCGCCGCCATGACGACGCCAGAAACTCAACCGGCCGCGCGGGCCGGCGGGAACGGCGAACCGGCGTCGAGCTAGCTGTGAGCCAACCCGGCCAGAGAGAGAGAGAGAGAGAGAGAGAGAGACGCGTCAGCGACGCTGACGCGTCCTATTACGGACCCGCCAGTTGCACACGGACTCTCCAGCACGTTATCCCCAAATGAATGCACGCGAAATACAACTCCCTCTCAGAAGCGACCCGGTCCCTCTCCCAAGGTCCCCGTCAAACGTTTAGCTGCCGGCCACGCGGACCGACCCGTTACCCGACCTTATGTTTGGTAGACACTCAGTGCGAGTGTGACCACATGGGTACCTTATACCATCGACTGCGCAAAAGTCAACCCCCCTATTTTCGTACGTTCCAAAGGAGTGATGCATACCAGCGTGGTATGCTTGACGCATGTCACAGATCGCTATCCGCTTGTCCGAAGACGAACTCCGCGCCCTCGACTCTGCAGTAGCCGAAGGCGCGTACCGAACGCGGGCCGAGGCCGTCAGAGCCGGCATTCGGCTGCTCGGCGACAGCTCGCGCGACGCGCGCATCGCGGCCTCCTATCGCGATGCCTATGGTGCGCCCTTGACGGCTGACGAGACGCAGATGCTCGACGCCGCGGCCGCGCTGGCCGGCGAAGCTCTACGGTGATTGCCAGAGGAGATGTTTGGGACGCCGATCTCGGTGCCCTCGTCAGGCCCGTGGTCGTCGTCACGCGCGAGGTCGCCATACCGGTGCTCAGCCGTCTGAATTGCGTGGCGATCACCACCACGGCGCGCGGCCATGTCGCGGAGGTCTCGCTCAGCTCGGCCCATGGTGTCGAGGAGCCGAGCGTCGCCAATTGCGACTGGATCGTGAACGTCGCCAAGGACCGCCTCGTGCGTCGTCGCGGAATGCTCGACCCGGTCACACTGCGCCGCGTCAACGCCGCGCTCGTGGTCGCGCTCGGCCTCGATACCTAACCCGGCCGGCACCGCCTCGGATCCACCGCCGTGCGCCGATCAACGCTCGGCACGAACAACGATCCAAAAAAAACGAGCTGTCGCGGACTAGGCGACCGAAACGGCCGCGTGCGACGGTACAGGCAGCGCAAACCCCCGTGTGCGCGCCCGCTCGGCGCCCTCGCGACGCTCGGCCTCAAGCGCGTACAGGTAGTCGTCGAAGTCGACCTGGATCGTGTGGCGCTTGGAGGCCACGTAGCGCTTTTTCATCGCCGCCTGGTCTGAGGCGATGTCGCGACGGACCTCGGCCGGCGAGGGCAGCGCGTACTCGCCCCTCAGGTAGTCGCCCACCCAAGCCGACTGGGCCTCAGCCAGCGGCATGATCGCCCCCAAGGGCTGGAGCAGCCCGATGAAGAACAGCCCTCCGATGTCCGGGTGATAGACGCGCCGGAACAGCTCGATGTGGTTCTCCGGCGCCGCCAAGAAGTCCTCGTCGAAGAACGGAAAGGTGATCTTGTAGCCGGTGCAGTACACGACCACGTCGGCGTGGACCTCGGAGCCGTCGGCGAAGCGCACGGTCTCCCCCGCGAGCGACTCGATGTTCGGCTTGGGCACGATCGTGCCGTGCGCGATCCGGTCCAAGATCCGCCCGGACACGGTGGGGTGCGCCTCGCCGAACTTATGGTCGGGCTTGGGCAGTCCGTAGCTCTCGGGAGTGCCGGTTAACGTCTTGATGATCTGGTGGATGATCCGCCGACGGATCGCGAACGGCACACGCGGGTCGTTGGGCAACTGATCCACCGGTTTGCCAAACACGTACTTGGGCACGATCCAAGCCCCTTTGCGAGCCGCCAGGTACGTATTGGCCGCCACGTAGGAGGACTCGACCGCGATGTCCATCGCCGAGTTGCCCATCCCCAGCACCACCACATCCTTGCCCGCCTGTGCCCCAGAGGGTGCGAAGATCGAGTTGTCCACGTAGGAGTGCGCATGCAGCTGCGTTCCCTCGAACGAGTCCGCCCCAGGGAATGCCGGTTCGGGCCAGCGCGCGTCCCAATGGTGGCCGTTGGCGACCACCAGGGCGTCGTACTCGCGCACCTCGCGCTCCCCGGATGAGCGCTCGATCGTCACCTCCCACACACCGTCCGCGCGTCGCGTCGCGTGCTCGACCCCGGTCTCAAAGGAGATGTGCTCGCGCAACCCGAAGTGATCGACGTAGTCGTTGAAGTACTCCTTGATGTGGCTGTGGTGTGGAAAGTCCGGGTAGGAGCTGGGCATCGGATAGTCCGCATAGGCCATCCGCTCGCGCGAGACGTTGATGAACAGGTCCCTGTAGGCGGCCGACATCCCATTGCGGTTGCCAAACACCCAGTTGCCCCCGACCTGGTCTGACTTCTCAAAGCAATCGAACGGCACCCCCCGGTCCAGCAGCGCCTTGGCAGCCGCGATCCCGGAGGAGCCGGCGCCGATGATGGCCGTGCGAGGCAGCGAGCTCGCGGCCGTGCCGCCACCGGCCGGGCTTCCGTTGGATGGGATCGCGCCCTCACGATCGTTGGCGGCGTCCACCGCGGCGCTTCCGTTCTCAGCAGGGTTGGCCACGTGGCCAGTCTAGCTTAGGAACCATCCCCACACAGTGCGCGCACCATCCGGCCATTCCTATATACGTATATTCGTATATTCGTATACGCGAATATTTGAACATGGGATGTGTGGCACGCACGCTCTCACACGCGGACGACGAGCGATACGGACGGGGATGCTTCAACCTAATCGTCGATTACGCGCGCAGGCCGAGGACGACCGCAAGCGCCTCGTCTACCGCCTGCAACTCCTCGGTATCGAGACGCCCGAGGCTACCGATGACGGCCTGGGTGTCAAGCGCTCGCAACTGGTCAACGAGCACGTGGGTCGGAGTGCCGTCGAGCTCGATCAGCGGGCGGAACGTGGCCGGGGAGGCCGACCGCGAGGTTGGCGCCACGAGCACGGTGCTGAGCGCGAGCAGATCGTCGCTCTGGACCACCACTGCCGGGCGAGCGCCTCGCTGCTCGTGCCCACGCGCGCCGCGCGGCGCGGCGACACGAACCACCTCACCCCGTACCATCAGGCATCCGGCCAGGCCGGAGCGAGGCGGTCCATCTCAGCCGCGATCGCCGCCAGCTCTCTGCGGTCGTCCTCGTCGGCGGCCAGCCGCAAAGCCTCTTCCCGCAATCTCTCCCGTCGGCGACGATTCGTGTGAGCCTCGACCAGCGCTAGTCGAACAGCCTGCGAGTCGTTCATCCCTTCCGAGCGCAACACACCCAGAGCAACCTCAGCGTCTGGATCGAGCCGGACATGCAGAGCACGCGCCATCCAGCCATTGTACTACAAGCTGTGCTACATCAAGACTGCAGCGATCTTGCTCGCTATTCCGCCGGTACCCCCGGCCCCACATGCTGAGGCGGCCCCTCGGGGCCTTCGTCGGCGTCGGCGTGGCCTGCAAGGCCGTTGTCTTTCGGACCGCTCATACCCGAGCCGTCGATCGCGCCCACGAGCTGAGGATCGGCGCGCAGGCCCGCGAGGTAGCGATCGACCATGCGTGCGCACTGGCGCCCCTCGTTGATCGCCCACACAATCAAGGATTGCCCGCGGCGCGCGTCGCCGGCGGCGAACACGCCGTCGAGGGAGGTCGTGTAGGGCCGGACCGCCTTGATGTTGCCGCGCGGGTCCTTCTCCACGCCGAGCTGGTCCAGCAGGGACTGCTCGGGGTGAAGGAAGCCCATCGCGAGCAGCACCAGCTGCGCCGGCAGGTCGCGCTCTGAGCCGGGCACGGCGGCGAACGGAGGCGCAGACTCGGCCTGGGCGATGTGTAGGGCCGCGACATTGCCTGCCTCATCGCCCGAGAAATGGGTCGTGGTGACCGAATAGTCCTGCTCGCCCACGCCAACCGTACGGGCCTCCTCCATTGCGTAGGAAAGCCTGTACTTGAGTGGCCACTCCGGCCAGGGCGTGCGCGCGTCGGGACGGTGCTCCGGAGGCTCGGGCAGGAGCTCAAGCTGCACGATCGAGGCAGCGCCCTCGCGCAGCGAGTTGCCAACGCAATCGGCTCCCGTGTCGCCCCCGCCGATCACCACCACGTGCTTGCCCGCCGCGCTGATCGGCTCGCCTGCGGCGGGCTGGGCCACGGTTGGGGCGGGCCCGTACTCGCCCGCGACGTAGCGGTTGCGCTGGTAAAGATAGTCCATCGCGAAATGCACACCCCCCAGCTCGCGCCCGGGAACGCCCAGGTCGCGGGGCACGCGCGAGCCGGTCGCCAGCACAACGGCGTCGAAGCGCTCATGCAGCTCCTCGACGCTCACATCGGTCCCGACATCGACGCCACAGCGCAACTGGACGCCCTCCGCGAGCAGCTGCTCCACGCGCCGCTCGACAACTCGCTTTTCGATCTTGAAGTCGGGCACCCCGAAGCGCACCAGCCCGCCGGCGGCCTCGTCGCGCTCGAACAGCGTGACCGCGTAGCCAAGACGTCGCAGCTGCTGGGCCGCCGCCATCCCGGCCGGACCCGAGCCGACGACCGCGACGGCCTGGCCGAGCTCGCGCTTGGGCGGCTCGGGCACGATCCACCCTTCGCGGAAGGCCCGGTCCACGATCGAGAGCTCGATCTGCTTGATCGTGACCGAGTCGCCCTCCCTGATCTCCAGCACGCACGCCGCCTCGCAAGGCGCTGGGCACAGGCGACCGGTGAAGTCGGGGAAGTTGTTGGTGGCGTGCAGCTGCGCGATCGCCTCGGGCCAGCGGTCGCGGTAGACGAGATCGTTCCAGTCTGGAATCAGGTTGCCCAGCGGACACCCGTTGTGGCAGAAGGGCACGCCGCATTCCATGCAGCGAGCGCCCTGGTCGCGCAGCTCGGCCACCGGGCGCTCGACGACAAACTCCTGGTAGTCGTGCGCGCGCTCGTTCGGATCGCGGTAGGGGATCCCGTGACGCTCGATTTGCAGAAAACCGCCGAGCTTGCCCATCAGGCCACCACGCCTTCCGGTGTCCCCTCTTCGGCTTCGGCCAGTTCGCGCAGCACGCGCTTGTAGTCGTGCGGCATCACCTTCACGAAAGCGCCCGCCGCCAGCAGCGCCTCGTAGCGGGCGAGCACGTCGCGCGCGACCGGCGAGTCGGTGTGGGCCTCGTGCTCCTCGATCATCGCCTTCAGCTCGATCGCGTCCGCCTCGGAGAGATCTTCGAAACCGACCATGCCCATGTTGCAGCGAGCCGGGAACTCGCCCGCCTCGTCGAGCACGTAGGCCACGCCGCCGCTCATCCCCGCGGCGAAATTGCGACCGGTGGCGCCGAGCACCACGACGCGTCCACCCGTCATGTACTCACAGCCGTGATCGCCGACGCCCTCGACGACAGCCCAAGCGCCCGAGTTGCGCACGGCGAAGCGCTCTCCCGCGAGCCCGCGGAAGAACGCCCGGCCGGCGGTCGCCCCATACAAGACGGTGTTGCCGACGATCACGTTCTCCTCAGCCTTGAAGTGCTCGCCGATCCTCCGCGAGGGGCGCACCGCGAGTACCCCGCCCGAGAGCCCCTTGCCGGTGTAGTCGTTGGTGTCGCCCTCCAGCTCGAACGTAACCCCGGGCGCGAGCCAGCCGCCGAAGCTCTGGCCGGCGGAGCCCTCGAAGTGGACCACGATCGAGTCGGGCGCCAGCCCCTCGGCGCCGCGCGCGCGAGCGATGTGGCTGGAGAGGATCCCGCCGACGCAGCGGTTGACGTTGCGGATCGGCAGCTCGATCTCAACACGCGATGTCTGCTCGGCCGGCGCGCCCGGACCGCCGTCGGCGCTGCCACCGGAAGCGCTCGCGCCCTGCTCGATTATCGTCTTGCAGCGCTCGACCAGCTCCCAGTCCAAGGCGTCCTCGAGCACAGCCGGGGGTGGCGTCACACGGTGGCGCGCCGCGCCCTCGGGCAGCTCGATGTGGGCCAAGACGTGTGTCAGATCGACGCCGCGTGCCTTCCAGTGGTCGATCGCCTCGCGCGCGCCGAGCAGATCCACGCGCCCGATCGCCTCGTCCAAGCTGCGCAGGCCAAGCGAGGCGAGGATCTCGCGGACTTCCTCGGCCACGAAGAAGAAGAAGTTGACCACGTGCTCGGGGCGCCCCTTGAAGCGCGCGCGCAGCTCGGGATCCTGTGTGGCGATCCCGACCGGGCAGGTGTTCAGGTGGCAGGCCCTCATCATGATGCAGCCCGTCGCGATCAAGGGCGCCGTGGAGAAGCCCATCTCATCCGCCCCGAGCATCGCCGCGATCACGACATCGCGGCCGGTCTTCAGCTGCCCGTCGGTCTGCACCACGATGCGCGAGCGCAGGTCGTTGAGCAGCAGCGTCTGCTGGGTCTCGGCCAAGCCGATCTCCCAGGGCACGCCGGCGGACTGGATCGAGGACAACGGCGAAGCGCCCGTGCCGCCGTCGTGGCCGGCGATCAGGACGCGGTCGGCGTTCGCCTTGGAGACGCCGGCGGCGACGGTGCCGACCCCGACCTCGGAGACGAGCTTGACCGATACCTGGGCGTCGGGGTTCGAGCAGCGCAGATCGTAGATCAGCTGCTTGAGATCCTCGATCGAGTAGATGTCGTGATGGGGCGGTGGGCTGATCAAGCCCACGCCCGGGGTGGTGTGGCGGATCGAGCCGATGTAGGCGTCAACCTTGTGCCCAGGCAGCTGGCCACCCTCGCCAGGCTTGGCGCCTTGGGCCATCTTGATCTGCAGCTCGTCGGCGTTGACCAGATAGTGGATCGTCACGCCGAAGCGCCCCGAGGCGACCTGCTTGATCGCCGAGCGGCGCCGGTCGCCGTTGGGGTCGGGCTGGAAGCGCGCCGGGTCCTCCCCACCCTCGCCGGTGTTCGAGCGCCCGCCCAGCCTGTTCATCGCGATCGCAAGCGTCTCGTGGGACTCGCGCGAGATCGAGCCGAGGCTCATCGCGCCGGTGCAGAAGCGCCGCACGATCTCCTTGGCGGGCTCGACCTCATTAATTGGGATTCCCACCCGCCCCGCTGCCTTCCCGGACACGCCGCCCTCGGCGGGGCCAATCCGAAGCAGCCCGCGCAGGGTCGCCTTGCGGGCCGCTTCCTCGTTGACGGCCGCGGCGTACTCGCGGTACTTGGCGAAGGCGGGCGACTCGCGCACCTCCTGGTGCGCAGCCTCGTCACCGGACAGCGCGGCGGTGACGTTGCCGTTGGCCGAGCGCACCGCGTGCTGGACGAGCGCGATCGTCTCGGGGTTCCACATGTGGTGCTCGCCGTCACGCCGCCACGCATACACCCCGCCGACCGGTAGCAGGCTGTCGGGCTTGCGCGCGCCCTCGACCCAGCCGGCGCGCGCGTGGCGCTCCAGGGCCTCCACCGCCAGCACCTCCATGCCGACGCCGCCGATGCGCGAGGCGGTGCCCGTGAAGTGGCGGTCTATCAGGCCTCGCTCCAGGCCGACGGCCTCGAAGATCTGGGCGCCCCGGTAGGACTGGATCGTGGAGATCCCCATCTTCGAGATCGTCTTGAGCAGCCCCTTGCCGATCGCCTTGATCGTGTTCTGGGCGGCCTGCTCGGGACTGAGCGCGACGCCGGCGCCGTTCTCGGCGCGCACGATGCGCCCTTGCGCGACAAGCTCATCGAGCGTCTCGAGCATCACATACGGATTGATCGCCGAGGCGCCGTAGCCGATCAGCGTGGCGAAGTGGTGCACCTCGCGCGGCTCGCCGGACTCCAACACGATGCCCGCGCGCAGGCGCGTGCCCTCGCGCACGAGGTGGTGGTGCACCGAGGAGACGGCCAAAAGCGATGGGATCGCCGCGCGCCGTGGACCGAGCAGGCGGTCGGAAAGAATGATTATGTTGACCCCCTCGGCGATCGCCTCGTGCGCCTGCGCGCAGACCCTCTCCAGGGCCGTCCCCAGGCCGTCGGGCCCGTCGGCGATCGGCCAGGTTATGTCGATCGTGCGCGAGGAGAACACGTCGCTTGAGATGTGGCGCAGCGTCTCGAGCTCGCGGTTGAGCAGGATCGGCTGATCGAGCTCCAGCTTGTGGGCGTGCTCTGGCGTCTCGTCGAACAGATTGCTCTCGGTGCCGAGGCTCGTCGAGAGGCTCATCACGATTTCCTCGCGGATCGGGTCGATCGGCGGGTTGGTGACCTGCGCGAACAGCTGCTTGAAGTAGGAGAACAGCGGCGGCGCCTGGTCGGAGAGCACCGCCAGGGACAGGTCGTTGCCCATCGAGCCGATCGGCTCGGCCGCCTCGCGCGCCATCGGCTCCAACAGCACGCGCAGGTCCTCCTGGGAGTAGCCGAATGCCTGCTGGCGGCGACCCAGGGGCTGGTCTGAGAGCGTCACCTGCTCGGAGGGCTCGAGCTCGGCGAAGCGCACCGCGTTGCGCGCGTACCACTCGCCGTAGGGCCGCTGGGTGGAGATGCGACGCTTGACCTCGCCGTCGTCGACCACGCGACCCTGCTCCAGGTCCACAAGGAACAGCTTGCCCGGCTGCAGGCGCCCGAGGCGGACGATCTCCTCGGGAGCCACGCCGAGCAGACCGGCCTCCGAGCCGAGCACCACGTGGCCGTCGTTGGTGATCACCCAGCGACCCGGCCGCAGGCCGTTGCGGTCGAGCGTGGCGCCCACGACGCGCCCATCGGTGAAGGCGACCGCCGCTGGGCCGTCCCATGGCTCCATCAGGCATGAGTGGAACGCATAGAAGCCCTTTAGCTCCTCCGGCAGATCAGATCGCGAGCGATAGGCCTCGGGGATCATCATCATCACCGCGTGCGGCAGCGAGCGGCCCGCCAGCATCAGCAGCTCGAGCACGTTGTCGAACGTGGCCGAGTCGGAGTTGCCCTGCGTGACGACCGGCAGGATCTTCGCGAGGTCCTCGCCGAACAGCTCGGAGGCGAGCTCAGACTCCCGCGCACGCATCCAGTTGACGTTGCCCATCACCGTGTTGATCTCGCCGTTGTGGCAGATCACGCGGTATGGGTGGGCAAGCTCCCAGGACGGGAACGTGTTGGTCGAGAAGCGCGAATGGACCAAGCCGAGCGCGCTCTTGCAGCGCGGGTCGCGCAGGTCCGGATAGAAGGCGCCGAGCTGGTAGGAGATCAGCATGCCCTTGTAGTTGAGCGTGCGCGAGGATGATGAGGCGACGTAGAAGCCCTTGCGGTCGGCCTCTGGCCAGGCGGCCACGGCCTGTTCGCAGACCCTGCGGATCACGTACAGCTTGCGC
The DNA here is from genome assembly GCA_963753145.1 of uncultured Solirubrobacterales bacterium. GTDB lineage: Bacteria > Actinomycetota > Thermoleophilia > Solirubrobacterales > Solirubrobacteraceae > Palsa-744. The sequence continues at coordinate 191,761 of CAVWAX010000001.1, read as the reverse complement.
TCGAAGGCGTCCTGGTCAAAGCCCTGCCCGCCGGCCTGTGGCGAGACCTGGCCCGCGCCCACGAACAGCTGGCGGATCACCGGCCGGCAGGCGCCGGCGGTCGCGCCGGTGTGCTCGGGGCAGACGGGGACCTCGCGCCAGCCGAGCACGCGCTGTCCCTCGGCGGCCACGGTGCGGTCCAACAGCTCTTCTACCCGCGCGCGCGTGGTGTCATCGGTCGGCAGGAAGCACATCAACACCCCGTATGAGCCCTGAGCCGGCAGCTCGAAGCCGGCCACCGCGCGCAGCAGCTCGTCGGGCATCTGCATGAGGATGCCGGCGCCGTCTCCGGTCAGGGGATCGGCGCCCGAGGCCCCGCGGTGCTCGAGGTTCTCCAGAGCGGCAAGCGCGCGCGTGACGACCTCGTGGGTCGGCGTGTTGTCGAGGCGCGCGACCATGCCCACGCCGCACGCGTCGTGCTCGTAGCGGGGGTCGTAGAGTCCAGCGGCCTGTGATGGCATTGTTTGCGAAGTCATATGAGTGCTGCCCTCGGGCGGCGCGTCCAGGAGGACCGCGGCGCCTTCGTGGCATGGGGGGTCGGCACCTGAGGCGGAGCCTGAAAGGGTAGCATCGAGATCGCTCGCGAACACGCTCGCGACGTGTGAAATCCGTCCTGGCCGGGCATCACTATGTGCGAGGACAAACAGGCAGTATCCCCAACGGCAGACCGCCAGGAGAGGCAATGACGCCGGACATGGAGCTCGTGCTCGCGGCGCGGGCTGAGAACATCGCGATAGTTCGGCACGTCCTGGGTGGGCTCGGCGAGGCCTACGACGTGCCCGAGGAAAAGCTCTCTGACATCCGTCTGGCGGTGACAGAGGCCTGCGCGAACGTGGTCGTGCATGCCTATCCGGACGATCGCGAAGGGCAGATGGAAGTGGTCGCGACGATGGCGGATGACACGTTGACCGTGCTGGTGCGCGACTGGGGTTGCGGGATCAGGCCTCGATCGGACAGCCCCGGCCTGGGTCTCGGCCTGTCGCTGATCGCGGCACTGGCCGAGTCGGTGCAGTTGGGCCACCGCGAGCAGGAACGCACCGAGGTGCAGATGACCTTCGCGCTGCGCGACCCGGTGGGCGCCCGCGCCCTGACGGGCAGGACCGGGCAGCCGGCGTGAGCGAGGCTACGAGCGAGGCCGGGACGGCCGGGGCCATCGTGGGCAGCGCCCAGGAGCAAGAACGGGCCTTGAGCGCGAGCGATGGAACGGTGCAAGCGCGGATCGCCGACGGGCCGTTGGTGGCACCCGTGTTGCGACGGTTGGTCTCGATCGTGCTGGCGCGCGCCGAGTGGCCGCTGGACGGCCTCGACGACGCCCTGCTCGTGTGCGATGCGCTCAGCGCGCACGCGCCCGCGCACACCCGCGCGGGACGACTGGCGGTGAGCGTGAGGGCCGACGAGCAAGAAGCGCACTTGCGCGTCGGGGAGTTGCGCCAGGGAGGGGCGGCCGCTCTGCTTGCGGACGCCACGCTGCCGGTGATCGGCAACGTGCTCGAAGGGATCGCCGCGAGCGTCTCGGCGCTCGAAGAGCCGCGCGGCGGATCGGTGCTTGCGCTGGTGCTCAGGACCCGTTCAGAGCCGGGCCCGGCGCTCAGTTCTAACTGACGCGCTCGAGGCTGTCCTGTAGGGCCTTCATCACGTCGGGCGACTCGGGCGGAGGCTCGGGCGCGGCCGCCATCGGAATCGGCTCGCCGGCGGCCTTGCGGTCGATCAGTTCGAGCACGGCGTCGCGATAGGTGTCCTGGTACTTGTCGATGTCAAACGGCTCGGCGACCGAGGAGACCAGTCGTCGGGCCACCTCGAGCTCCTGCTCGTCGAGCTCCTGCTCGTCGAGCCCTTCGAGCTCACGCAGGCCAATCGTGGGGTTGAGCTCGTCGCCGTAGCTCATCGTGAGCATCAGCAGGGCTTCGCCGCGAGGGCGGATCGCGACAAGCCTTTCTTTGGAGCGCATGACGATGCGCCCGATCGCGACCTTGCCTGTGTCTTGCATGGCCCTCAACAGCAGCCTGGTAGGCGTGCGCGCCGGCGATGCCCGGCACGAGGTGATAGGGGCGATCGAAGTAGATCGGGTCGATTTCTCCGATCTCGACGAAGTCCTCGACCTGGATCGTGCGCGTGAACAGCGGTTCCAGGGCCTGCAGCTCACGCGCCTCGACCGGGATGTAGCGGTCGGGCGCGATCTCATAGCCCTTCACGATCTCCTCCAAAGGGATCTCTTCGCCGTCGAGCGAGCAGACGTGCTTTTGGTGGATGCGCCCGTTGTCGAGCGAGTGGATCTGGTTGAAGTGGACCGTCCGGCGCGTGACCGCGCTGTAGAGCTTGACCGGAACGCTGACCAGGCCGAAGCTGAGAGTCCCCATCCACATGGCTCTTTGCATCAAGAAACATATTGACTTCTGGCGCGGACATTGTCAAGCCTTATTGTCAGGGCGGCGTGGCGGCGGCCTCGGCGCCCGCGCGCAGACGGATCAACGCCTGGCGGATCAGGCGCGAGACCTGCATCTGGGAGACGCCGATTCGCTCGCCGATCTCGGCCTGGGTGAGGTCCTGGCCGAAACGCAGGCGCAGCACCGTGCGCTCGCGAGCGGAGATGCGACTCATCAAGGGCTCCAGGGTCGCCCGGTCCTCGGCCCGGTCGAAGCCCTGGTCGGGGACCCCGAGACCCTCGGCCACACTCTCGGTCTCCTCCTCGCGCGTGGAGCGTGGGGAATCCAGTGAAGTCGTGCGATAAGCGCCCATCGCCTCCAAGGCCTCGAGCACCTGCTCTTCGGAAACCTCCACCGCCTGAGCGATTTCGGCGATCGAGGGCGAGCGGCGGCGGCCGAGCGAGAGGCGAGTAACTGTCTGATCCACCCGCAAAGCGAGCTCCTGCAGATCGCGCGGGACACGCACCGACCAGGTGCGGTCGCGGAAGTGGCGCTTGAGCTCGCCGAGGATGGTGGGCACGGCGTAACTGGAGAACATGACGTCGCGAGAGCAGTCGAAGCGATCGACCGCCTTGAGCAGTCCGATCGAGGCAACCTGGACGAGATCTTCGATCGGCTCGTCGGTGTGCTGGTAGCGGCGCGCCAAGCGCCGGGCAAGCGGAAGGTAGCGCTCGACCAGCAGCTCTCGCGCGGTTGGGTCGCCGTCGATGCGCATCCGAGCAAACAGCTCGAGATCGGGCACGAGCGACGGCATCTGAGTGACCGTAGCCGCTGCTCTTGAAGCTGGCATCAGTTCCACTGCGACGCTCCTCCTGACCTCGACTGCCTCGCCGAACGCGAAACAAGCGATTCAGCTCAGAGTACCCCCTTGGCGCGTAGATTCCAATGTGGCGTACCGCTCACTTGGTTTGCGGGTTTCCCCCGAGCGGAATCTACTCCGGTTCGGCCATCGTGCGGTCCTGTCCCCACGAGCACAACCCAGCGCGACCAGGACACGTCAGGCAGAGGGCGCGGTGCGGGTTTTCCGCCACAACGAAGCCTTTGGCTCTCGCGGCGGCTACGCGGGAGCGCACCCGTTCGCGCAATTGGTCGCGTTCTCTTGCCAGAAACGTTGCCGAGACCCAGGTCGAAGGACGTTCCAGGAACCAGTGGGCGACCTCGACGCGCTCGCTTCCGTCTTCGATCGCCGCGAGCGCGTAGAGCAGCCGCTGGATGGAGTAGTCGCGCTCCACGAGGCGCTCCAGCTCCCGCGGGCCGATCGCCTCGGCGGGGCCGGCGAGACGGTCGCTCTTGTAGTCCACGATCAGCGCCGCACCGTCGGACTCGACGATCAGATCGAGCACACCCGTGACCAACGGCTCGGTGGGCGCCAGGACGAACGTAAAAGGATGCTCGCGGCGCGCCCTTCGCGCGCGTGCCAGGCGCAGTGCCGGCTCGGCGACGAGCGCCCCGGCGAGCAGCGCGGCGATCTCCTCGCGCTGGGCCGCGGTGAGCCTCGCGCCCAGGCGCGCCGCGATCTCCGCCACGGCTCGCTCGTCGGGCGCGACCGGGTGGGCAAAGTCGATCGACTCGAGCAACACGTGGACGATCGTGCCGCGCGTTCGGGCCTCGACGCCGCCCTCCTCGCTCCTCGCGGCGGCATGGTTCTCGGGCAGGCGCAGCACCCGTTCGAGGTAGTAGCGGTAGCCGCAGCGCTCGAGCTCGGCAAGCGAGGTGTAACTCATCGTCGCGTCGGGGTCGCCCAGGGGGGTCGCTGCGGCCGCCGGGGCGCCCGACCCGCCGACGCCGAGGGCGCTGTCGCCCCCTTGCTTCGGGGCAGGCGAGGCGTTTGCGGGCAGAGCCGAGGGTTCCTTCGCGGCCAGTCCGAGCGGCCGCGACTCGCACTCGCCCGCGATGGGCAGCCCGCCGGGCGGCGCCGCCTCGGGCGCCGACGGCGCATTGAACACGCAGCGGACGCGCAGGTCGCCCAGATCGACCGTCAGCGGGCCTCGCGGCGGGTGCTCGGACGCGGCCAAGGACGGAGCATCGGGAACGAGCGCCGGGGCAAGCCAGGCAATCGGCGAGAGGCCCGGGCGCGGCGCGGGCCAGCGATCGAACGCGACCGAGCCGCTCAACAGCAAGCGATCGCGGGCGCGGGTACATGCGACGTAGAGGACCCGGTCCTCCTCCTCCTCGGCGAGCTCGCGGCGGCGATCGCGCAGCTCCTCATAGTCGAGCGCGGGCTGGGGCTCCGGGTTGGAGAGATCGAGCAGACGCAGGCCGACGCGGGCGCCGTCTCTGTCGAGCAGGAGATCGGGGTCTCTGCGGTTGGGATCGCGTCCCAGATCGGCGACGCACACCACGGGGAACTCGAGCCCCTTGGCGGCATGGATGCTCATCAGGCGCACCGCCTCGCTCTCGTCGTCGCCGACGGGAGCGTCGGCCTCGCGCGCCCCGGCCGCCTGTTCCAGGTGGGCGACGTGGTCGAGGAAGCCGCGCAGGTCGCGGCCCTGCTGAGCTTCGAACTGGCGCGCGAGGCGCATCAGCTTGTGGACGTTCGCCAGGCGCCGCTCACCCCAGGTAAGCGAGATGACGTGAGCTTCGTAGCCGGTCGCGAGGAGCACACGACGCATGAGCTCGGCGAGCGGGTGCAGCGTCGCTCCGGCGCGCTCGCTTGCGAGCAGCCGGGAAAACGAGGCGATCCGCGCACGGTCTGGCAAGGCGAGCAGCGCCTGGAGCTCGCTCGATCCCTGCTCTAGGGCACGCCAAACGCCGCTGGAGCGCTCACGCGCAAAGCGTGCCAGCGTGGCCAAGGCGTCGCTGGAGGCCCCCACCAGCGGCGAGGCGAGGGTCGAGTAGAGCGCCGTCTCGTCGAGTGGGTTGGCGAGCGTGCGCAGCCAGGCGAGCAGGTCGCCGACCTGCTGGTGGCCCCAGAACCCTCCGACTCCCGCCAGCGTGGGCAGACCGTGGCGACGCAGCGCGCTCTCGTACACGGGGGCGTCGCCGAGCGCTCGCAGCAGGACGACAACTTCGCCCGGATTGGCCCGCTTGGAGTCGATCAGCTCGTTGACCCGCTGCGCCAACATGCGCGCTTCGGCCTGGCGCCAGGGCGTAGCATCGGCCATGCCCTGGAGATCGTCGTAAGTCGCCTCGTGATCCCAGCCGCGCTTGTCGCTGAGCAACAGCTCGACGACCGGCTCGCCGCTCGGGTCCTCCTCGCGAGCGGCGCTGAGCGGCGCGAAGCGCTCGCCCATGCGCGCGGCGAACATATGTTGGACCGCGGTGAGGATCGAGGGGCGACTGCGGAAGTTGCGCGTCAACGCGAGGCTTGCACCGGTGCCGGCGAGCGCGGCGCGGCGTCGGCGAAACAGGCCTACCTCGGCGTGGCGAAAGCCGTAGATCGATTGGAGCTCGTCGCCGACCGTGAACAGGTTGTCGCGATCGAGCGCCGCGAGCAGACCGAGCTGGCGCGGATTGGAGTCCTGGAACTCGTCGACCATAAGTAGGTCGAAACGCTCAGCCCATGCCTTGCGAACGTCGGCGTGGCCCTCCAACAGTGCGCCCGCACGCAGCTCGAGGTCGTCGAAGTCGAGCACCGCGTCGGCCTGCTTGCGCTGCTCGTAGGCGGCGCCGAATCGCTTCATCAGTTCGCCGATCAGCTCGTTGGCGCGCGCCGCCGCGCGCTGAACGGCCGCCGTGGGGTCCGCCTGGCCGCTTGCAGACGCCACGGCGGGAAGGCGCGGCTCGAGCTGACCTAGGCTGCGCAGCTGGGCGTAGGCGCCCAGCACCATGGCGCGCATGCGGTCGGGCCCGTAGGCGGCGATCAGGTTGACGGCCTCGGCCCGATCGTCGGCTAGGAAACCGCCAAGGGCGTCTCTGAAGGCAAGTAGGCGCAGGCGCTCAGCGAAGCCTTCCTCGAGTACGCGAAAGCCGGGCTCGACGCCGGATTGGAGTGGGTGGATACGCAACAGCCGCGCACAGAATGCATGAAAGGTGGATACGTTGGCGCCCTCGGTCTCGCGCGCGAAGTCGCGCTCGTCGAAGTCCAGCAGGCGCGCCCGCACACGCTCGCGCAACTCGCCGGCGGCCCGCTCGGTGAAGGTGATCGCGAGGATGCGAGACGGAGCGACGGCGTCCTCGCGGACGGCCCGCACGAAGCGCTCCACCAGGACCGAGGTCTTGCCGCTGCCGGCTCCGGCCGCCAGCAGCAGCGAGCCATGACGGCGCGCGATCGCCTGCTCCTGCTCCTCGGTGGAGTGGCGCGAGGGGACCGGCCCTGAGACTGCTCCCGAGTCGGGCTCATAGGACAGGCCCAGCGACAACTGTTGGCCGGGCCCGCTCAACGTTCGCAGCGACAGAGGGTCGGGTAGGCGCAACCGCCGCCGTAGGCGCAGCTTTGCGGCCGCGGCACAAGCGCGCCGGAGCGAGCCTCCAGCGCGGCCTCGCGCGCCGCCTGGACACAGTGCTCGATCAGCTCGTCCATCTCCTCGTGGGCGAGCCGATCGGTGCGCACGCAATCGAGATCCAGGCCACTGTCGGCGTCGAGCACGCCGCGCGCCTTGAGCTCTCGGCCTGAGAGGGGCTGGTAGAAGCCGCCGGCGGGCTCGCGGCCCAGCAGTTGCCCGACGGCGCGCATGTAGAGCGCCACCTGAAGCGCGCCGTCGGCCCTCCAGCGCGCGGCGGGAGGCGCCGAGGAGCCCTTGTAGTCGTAGACGACGGCCCCATCTGCACCGAGGTCGACGCGGTCGATGCGCCCGCGCAGGCGGACGCCCTCGCCCAAGTCCAGCGGCGGCAGGGAGTCCTGGTCGAAGCCGAACTCCAACTCCAGCCACGTCGGCTCCAATGGGGCGGCCTGCTCGGCGGCGCACTCCAGGTAACGCTCCAGATCGACGCCGAGCCTCCGTCGCGCACCTGGCAGGCGCTCGGGCGCGACCGAGAGCGGGTGATGGGGCTCGTGCTCAGCCAGTGCCGCCGCGAGCAGCCGCTTGGCCGAGCCGAGGCTGGCCGGGGTCAGGCGCGAGGAGCCGGTTTGCTCGCGCAAGCGCTCGAGCGTGCTCTTGAGGGCCGCGTGAGCCAGCGCCCCACGCGCGATCGGCTCGGGACTCGGGTCGATTTCCTGGGCGCGCAGGTAGCGCTCGACGAACCACTTCACCGGGCAGCCGATCCACGCCTCGAGCGAGGAGGCCGACCACAGTGGACGGGCACGCAGATCGCCCAGCACGCGCTCGTCGGCGAGCGGCTGGATCGGCGCCGGCGTGAAGCCTTCGGGCCCCTCCCCCGCCGCGCCGGCCCGCTTGGCAAACGCTCCCGAGGGCGCGCCCGGACCGGGCCAGGCCGAGGCGCCCGCGTAGCGACGCGCGAGAGCCGCTTCGAGGGTGGGCGAGAACAGGTCGCAGATGTCATCTACGAACAGGGAGCGCGCCAGCGGAGTGCCATCTTCGTCGGCGCTGTGCCAACTGAGCGTCAAACGCTCGCGGGGCCGTGAAGCGAGCGCGTAGAGCAGATAGCGCTCGGCCGCCAGCGCGTCGGGGACGCCGCGCAGGACTAGGCCGGAGGCCGAGGCGAGGCCACGGCGTTGGTCCTCCCCGAGTAGCGGATGAGGCTGGGCGGGCGCCGGGAAGATCCCTTCTTGCAGCCCGCAGGCGAAGACCATGCGCACGCGGCGCGCGCGGATCGAGAGCGGATCGACCAGTGCCACCGCTGCTTGTGCGGATGGCTCTGAGTGAGCGAACGGCGCCAGCTCCAGGCGCTCGAGCGCGGCGAGCGCCTCGGTGGGCGTGGCGGCAAGCTCAGGCGCGAGGCGCACGGGCTCGCGTAGCTCTTCGAGCGCTGCTCTGGCGGCCCACAGCGCGCGCGCGTCGTCCAGCTCGGGGGCCCCGAGCACACTTGCACGGGAGCCGCGTGGCGCTGTGAACAGGGCGGTCAGCTCGGCTAGGAAGACCTCCGCGAACGCGGCATAGCCTCGCTGAACGGCACGGGCGAGGCGCTCAAGGCGATCGAGTGGCCAATGTTGGCTTTGCCACATCGCGATCGCGGGGGCGGCGTCCGAGATCCCCTGCTTGCGCGCATCGACCTCCAGGGCGTCGGCCAGCAGCGGCCGCTCGAGCACTCCCGGGGTGCGCAGCCAGGCCAGCAGATCGCCCAGCTCGCCGACATCGAGCGCGCAGCGAAGCAGGCCGAGCGCGCCGCGGCCCAGCGATGTGTCGGCGAACGGAGTGGGAACCGGCACCGAATGGGGCACGTCGAAATCGGTTAGCAGCTCGCCGAGCTGAGCGGCGATCGAGTGGGGCGCGCGGTGGACGATCGCGATCTCCTCGGGGGGCGTGCCGGCGTCCAAAAGCGCCCGGATCTCGCCCGCGACGAGCTCCAGCTCAGCACGGGGGCTGCCGCCCTCGAGCAACCTGACCGCCTCGCCGGACTCGACGCGCGTGCCGTCTGCGGAGAAAAGCGAGCGCTCCAGATGGTGCAGCGCCTGCCGGGATGGCGGCTCGTAATAGTCGGGGCGAGCCGCCAGCTCGGTGTGCGAGTCGGCGAGCGGGGCCAAGCGCTGGAAGGTGGAGGCGCGCCCGGCGAAGACGAGACGGCCGGGCTCGTATGGCAGCGAGAGCGTCAGGCGCGCCTCGACGACACCCCCCAGGGTCTCGATCGTGTCGAGCTGGAGGGGCGTGAAGTCGTCGAAGCCGTACAGCGCCACTGGCGTGGCTGCCCAGGCGACGGGGTTGCGGCGCAGGGCATTGAGGGCCCGGGTGACTCGCAGCTCGCGGTCGGCTCGTCCGCTCGCGGCGAGCGCCGCTTGGTAGCGCTCGAAGGCATCGCAGCACCAGGCGAGCCGCTCACCCTCGGAACCCCACGCGCGCAAGGCGCCGCGCAGGCGCGAGGGGGCGACGCGCTGGGTCTCCAGATCGGCCACCAGCTTGGAAAGAGCGGCGGCGGTGCCGGGGGCTACGCCGGCCAGCCGCGCAAGCAGCCGTTCGCGGGCGAGCGGGCCCAGCGGCGGCGAGCTCTCGTCTGCGCGCCGGAGCACCTCGCGCAGAAGTCCCTCGAAGCGCTCGACGCGCACACCCAAGGCCAAGCCGCCCTCCGTCAACTCCCGCCGGTAGCGCGCCTGGTCTGCCTCGGTGGGCACCACCAAGAGCGGGTGCTCGCCGCGGGCGGCGTGGGACCTGACCGCCTCCAGCACGAGGCGCGCCTTGCCGGCGTTGGCCGGTCCGGTGATGAGCGCCAGGGGCACACCCCCCATCCTGGCGCACGGCCCCGACGCCTACGCCGCGCTGGCAGCCACCTTCTCCTCCGCTGCGCCCTCGGCCTCCGCCTCGGCGTCAGGCGGCTTGGCGCCGTCGCGCGCCCAGGCCTCGTTGAACTCGACGCGCCACTTGCCCTCTTCGTCCTGGGAGAGCGCAAGGTGCGCGCGGAAGGAGCGACCGGAGCGCGCCTTGAAGCCGGTGACGGCACGGGAGGTGTAGCCGGAGGCGATCAGCTCCTTGGCGATCGCGACCGAGAGCTGCTTGCCTGACTTACCCTTCCAGATGACAAAGCCGCAGCCGGGATCGTCGCGCGCCCAGCAAGAGTAGCCCTTGCGGTTCTCTTTGATGTCGTGGCCACAGATCGGGCACGGGCCGAGATTGGCTCGGGGGATGCGGACATCCTTGAGTTTCTCATCCAGCTCTTTGACGGTCATCTCGGCGAAGCCGGCGATATCGCTCATGAACTTCTCACGCGAATCCTCGCCTCGCTCGATCTTGTCGAGACGGTGCTCCCACTGGCCGGTCATGTCCGGCGAGGTGAGGGCGTGCTCGCCGAGCAGCCTGATGACGTTCAGACCCTTATCGGTAGCCACGAGAGACCGTGCCTCGCGCTCGATGTAGCCGACCTGGATCAGGCGCTCGATGATGGCGGCGCGCGTGGCGGGGGTGCCGATGCCCGACTCCTTCATCGCCTCGCGGGTCTCCTCGTCGTCGACCAGCTTGCCGGCGGTCTCCATCGCGCCGAGCAAGGAGGCGTCGCTGTAGCGGCGCGGCGGCTTGGTTTCCTTGCGCTCGGAGGCGATCTCGATCGTTTGGACCTGCTCGCCGTGCTCCAGCTTGGGCAATTGCTGGTCGGTGCCCTCGTCTTCCTCGGCGGCCGACTTGGCCTCGGAGGGCATCTGCCCGTAGACGCCCCGCCAACCGGGTACCAGCAGGAGCTTGCCACGGGTGCGAAAGACCGAGCCGCCGGCGCCCTCGCCGGCGGGGAGCACGGTGGTCTCGACGCGCGTGTTCTCGAACACCGCCTCGGGGTGGAAGACGGCGAGGAAGCGACGGACGACCATGTCGTAGACGCGCTTGTCGTCGTCGCCCATGCGATCGACGGCGTGGGTGGCCTTGGTGGGGATGATCGCGTGGTGGTCGGTGACCTTCTCGTCGTTGACGACTCGAGCCAGCGGCAGGACGTCGAGGCCGGTGACGTAGGCCGCGGCCTTGGCGTACTCCTTTTGGTCGCCGAGCAGCTCGGCGGTGGGCTTGATCTCCTCGACCATGTCGGTCGTCAGATAGCGCGAGTTGGTGCGCGGATAGGTGAGCGCCTTGTGCTCCTCATACAGCCTTTGCGCCGCCGCCAGGGTGCGCCTGGCGGAGAAGCCATAGCGGGTGTTGGCGTCGCGCTGCAGGCTCGTCAGGTCATAGAGCATGGGCGCGCGCTCACGCTGCTCCTTCTTGTCGAGCTTGGTGACCGTGCCGGGCTTTCCCTGACAGGCCTCGACGATCGCCAGGGCCTCGGCCTCGGTGGCCAGGCGCGGCTTTGCGCCGACATGGAAGCGACCTTCGTAGACGCGCGGCTCTCCGTCCAGCGCGGGCGCCTCGAAGGAGGCATCGACCAGCCAATAGGGCTCGGGCACGAAGGCCTTGATCTCTTCGTCGCGGCGCGCGACGATCGCCAGCGTGGGAGTCTGCACGCGGCCGAGCGAGACGGCGCCGTCGAAGGATGATTTCAAGCGGATCGAGGCGGCGCGGGTGGCGTTCATGCCGACGATCCAATCGGCCTCCGAGCGCGAGCGGGCGGCCTGCTCGAGCAGGGCGTAGTCGGCGGCGGGGCGCAGCGACTCGAAGGCGCTCTTCATGGCGGCGGTGGTCATCGAGTTCAGCCACAGGCGCTGGACGGGCTTCTTGGCTTTGGCCTTCTCGTAGAGGTAGGCGAAGATCAGCTCGCCCTCGCGGCCGGCGTCACAGGCGTTGACGACCATCTCGACATCCTCGCGCCCGAGCTGCGCGGTCACGACGGACATCTGCTTGCGCGAGCGCTCGTCACGCACGACAAGCTTGAACTTGGAAGGGACGATCGGCAGGTCGGGCATGCGCCAGCGCTTGTACTTGGCCTCGTATTCGTCGGGCTCGGCGAGCTGGACTAGGTGGCCGACGGCCCAGGTGATCACGTGGTCGGGGCCCTCCAGCCAGCCTTCCTGCTTGGCGAAGGGACCGGGCAGCACGCGGGCGAGGTCGCGACCCACGGAGGGCTTCTCGGCGATCACGAGCGTCTTTGACATGGCGCCCAGCGTAGCGGGCCGTGCGCTCAACCGCCTATCGGGGTCCTTGGGTTGGTGCCCCAGAAGACCTGGGTGCCGAGCATCCCGATCATGGTGACGAGGACAAGGTTGAGCACCATCGACTTAGCTGTGGCCCGCCCGACCCCGACGGGCCCGCCGGAGGCGGTGTAGCCGTAGTAGCAGGCCACGAGCACAACGGCGGTGGCCATCGACATGGCCTTGATCACCGAGTAGAGGTAGTCAAGCGGGTTCTGGTACTGCCAGAAGACGAGCAGGTAGCCGCCGGAGGTGACCGAGCCGACCTGCTTGACGACGGCTATGTAGGAGGCAAGAAAGCCGATGCCGATGCCGGCGATGTACATGAAGGGCAGGACCAGCCAGCCGGCGAACAGGCGCGTGGCGCAGAGGAAGACCATCGAGTCGACGCCCATCACTTCGAGCGCGTCGATCTCGTCGTTGATGCGCATCGCGCCCAGCTCGGCGACGATGCCGGTGCCCACCTTGGCGGCCATCATGTAGCCGAAGGCGTAGGGGATCGCCTCGCGCAAGTCACACCAGGCGGCAAACGCGCCGGCGACCGAGGGGGCGCCCTGGGCCTGGGCGAAGTAGGCGCCCTGGATCCCGCAGGGGCCGAGACCGATGATGAAGACCATGATCCACAGGACGGCGGTCGAGGAGACGATCAGAAGGCCCGATTGGCGGATCGCCTCACCGAAGAAGCGCAGCACGCGCAGGCTCCAGACGTCGCGCACGACACGACCGGTGAAGCCGACGATCTCACCGACGGAGGCGAGCCAGTCGCTTGTGCTCGGCAGGGCCTCCATCAGCGGATCGTGATGATGTTGGGGTGCGTCGCCAGCAGGACCTGGGTGAAGGCGTAGTTGAAGGACCCGAAGGCGATGAACGAGGCGACGACCGCTTGGTTGACGGCGCGGCCGACACCCTCGGCGCCGCCGGAGGCGGTCATCCCCTTGTAGCAGCAGATGATCGCGATGATCGCTCCGAACACGGCGGTCTTCAGGGTCGAGCCCCACAGGTCGGTGGTCGAGGTGTTGTTGAAGAACGTGGCCCAGAACGGGCCGAGGGGTTGGTTGTGGACGAGGGCGGCGAGGATGCCGCCGAAGATGCCGAACAGGATCGCGTAGATGTTGAACAGGCCGGTCACGAGCATGAGCGCGAGGAAGCGCGGGACGACGAGGTTCTTGACGGGATCGACGCCGAGCACCTGAAGGGCGTCGAGCTCCTCGCGGATCTTGCGCGCGCCCAGGTCGGCGGTGATCGCGGTGCCGGCGGCGCCGGCCAGCATCGTGGCGGTGATGAGGGGACCGATTTCGCGGACGACGATCAGCACGAAGAAGCCGCCGAGGCGATCGAGCGAGCCGAGCACCGTCAGGAAGTTGGCGGCCTGCAGTCCGGGCGCGCCGTAGGAGATCGCGAAGGTGGAGAGCAGCAGCGGCAGCCAGCAGACGCGCAGGGCAAAGAGGAACTGCCAGACGAACTCGCCACCGTAGGGGTAGGGCGGCATGAGGGTGGCCTTCACGGTGCGTCCGGCCAAGATCATCATGTCGCCGACCTCTTCGAGCATGTTGCGAGCCGGAAGCAACGCCCGTTTGCTGAGGAAGTCCGCTCGACCCAACCCACCCATAGAAATAGTGTACTAGTTCATTAGCACTTTGTGTCTTTCGGTTGCGAACGGACTACTGTGGAAGGGTGAGCGATGAGCCGTTGAACCTGAGTGACGTGAAGGTCGATCGCGAGGGAGAGATCCCGATCGGCGTGCAGCTTGCTTGGGCGCTGAGGGCGAGGATCGGCGACGGCAGGTTGGCGCCCGGGCAGCGGTTGCCGGGCCTGCGCGAACTGGCTGAGATGGTGGGCATCAACGCCAACACGGCGCGGGCTGTGTACCAGCGCCTGGAGCAGGAGGGGTTGATCGACAGCCGCCAGGGGACGGGCACGTTCGTGGCGCAGATCGCGCAGGAGCCCTCGGCCGTCGGGCAGATCGCGGCCGACGCGGCGCAGCAGGCGCGCAGGACGGGGGTGGACCCGCGCGAGGTGGCGGCGGCGCTGTACGTGACAGCTGGGACGCCGCCCGCCGCCACGGCCGCGACGGCGGGGCGCGGCGCGGGGAGCGCGAACGGGGACGCCGCGGAGCGGCGCAGGGAGCTGAGGGCTCAGATCGCGGCGCTTGAGCAGACGCTGTCGGAGATGCAGGCGCACCATCCGGGGCTGATTCCGACGCCCACCAAGGCCCGCCGTCACGCGGGACCAAGGCTACTCGGCGTGGAGGAGCTCGAACGCATTCGCGGCGAGCTCGTGCGCAGGCTCGCCGCCGCCGGCTCGCTGGAGTCAGAGATGGCCCGGGCCGAGCAGCCCCTCGCGGGCGCGGGCGACGCACGGGCGAGCGCGCGGGCGGGTGGTACACGCGCGCGCGGGGCACCCTCGAAAGTCGATGCGACAACAGAGGAGTCCGAGCGCGAGAACGAGCGCGCGGGCGGGCAGGCGGCGGTGCGCAAAGCGGGGCGCGCGCGCCCCCGAACGAGGCCGTCAACCGCGTAACACGCCTGGCCGCCCCGGCCCAATCAGCCGGGGCGCACCGAGAGAAGCGGGGCGACTCAGCCGGGGGAGCATTCGCCGGTGCCGACCATGCGACCGGCCCCGGCAAGCACCTCGGCGACGGTGGCGTTGGCGACGCCGTAGCCGCCGCGAGGACCGCTGCCTGTGGTGGAGGCGAACACGGTGGTGAGCACGCGGCCATTGCGACCGACCAGAGGGCCGCCGGAGTTGCCGGGGCGCACCAGGCCGCGCAAGGGCGTAAGCAGGCGCGAGACCGGACCGCGTCCGTAGGCGTCGTCGGTGACGATCGTCTGCGTGGCGCCGATGCGCCCGGGCTGGATGTCGAAGGGCCCGTTCTCGGGATACCCGAGGATCGCGCCGGCGCGGCCGGACGGGGGCGAGGCCGCCAGGGAGAGCGCGGGCAGCCCGAGGCCGGGCACGCGCAGGATGGCGATGTCGTCGGTGGGGTCGAAGGCGATCGCGTAGGCGCTCATCTCCGGTTCGTGGCCGCCGATCTCGACGGTGGTGTCGTGCTCTCCGGCGACGACGTGGGCGTTGGTGACGACGACGCCAGGCTCGGCGACCCAGCCGGAGCCCTCGATCGCCAGGCCGCAGGCGGTGCCAAGGACGCGCACGACGCTGCGCGAAGCAGCCAGGACGCCCGGGTTGTGGGCGATCGCGGGTGGCGGCGCGGAGACCCCGGGCAGCGGGCCGGATATCGAGGGGAGCGGGTCGAGGCTGGCCAGGATGTGGAGGATCGGGGCGGTGGGCGGCAGCAGCTGGTTGAGCTCGCTGAGGATCGCCGAGCGCTGGATGTCGGCTCGCAACTGTGGCGTCGAGGCGGACTGGAGCACGACCGCCGCCAGGATCCAGGCGATCGCCAGCCCCAGAGCCGCGCTGAGCACCGCGCCGAGGGCCCCGTCGAGCAGGCCGAAGCCGGGCAGGACGAGCAGACGGCGCAGGCGCAAGCCGACCCCCTCGAAGCCGGTCGCGAGAATGGCGCCGGCGAGCAGGGCACCGATCAGGCCGAACGCGGGGGCGTAAGGCGAGGCCGAACCGCGGGGCACCAGTAGAGGACCCACGCGAGTTCCGATGAATGAACCTAGAGCGAAACCGCAGAAGGAGAGCACCGCGACGATGAACCCCCGGCGGAACCCGAAGAAGGCGAGCATTGCAGCGAAGGCGACGATGATCCAATCGAGCCGGGTCACTGATCATGTTCTACCGTCCCGAGCTGTGAACACCTCCAGTGACATGGCGAGAATGCGGGAAACCACCTCGCCTCACGCCGGGGGGACGCTGTGAGCGAGTCGCCCGATCGCCGCCGGCGGCGGCGTCGCTCGGCGCCGGTGATCGCGCTTGCGGCGATCGCGTTCCTGGTGGGCGCGATCGCGGGATCGGGCCACGGCGGCTCGCCGGAGCGAGCCTGAGCGAACAGTTCGTGGCCGCCTGGAGCAGGGGCGACTACGCGACGATGTACAACGATGTCGATCCTGGCGAGCGCCAACGCATCTCGCCCGTGCGCTTTCGCGACGCTTATCGGCAGGCCGCCCGCACCGCCACCGAGACGGGACTGAAGGCCAGCGGTCGGGCGCATGAGCAAAACGGCGGGTGGGTGGTGCCGATGCGGGTCAAGACGCGCCTTTGGGGCACGCTGAAGGAGACCTTGCGCTTGAGCGTTGCGGACACCCGGGAAGGCGCGAGGGTGGCCTGGTCGCACGCGCTGGTGTTCCCGGGACTCGCGACGGGAGAGGCCCTGACTAGCGACATGACACTGCCGCCACGCGCGGCGCTGTTGGCGCGCGACGGCACGGTCTTGGCCGAGGGTCAGGCCGGCGGCGCCGGGGCGCGGGAGTCGCCGCTCGGCGCAGCGGCCGCGGCCGTGGTCGGCGAAGTGGGGCCGGTGCCCGAAGACCGCAGGGACGAATTGGAGGCCCAGGGGGTGCCGCAGGGCGCGATCGTGGGCACGAGCGGCCTGGAGCTGGCGCTGGACGGTCGCCTGCGGGGCAGGCCGGGCGGCGAGCTGTTGGCGGGAGAGCGGGTGCTGGCAAGCACGCCGGCGAAGGCGAGCGGCCCCGTTCGCACGACGATCTCGCCTGGGCTGCAGCGCGCGGCGGCGGAAGCGCTTGGGGGGCAGCTTGGAGGCGTGGTGGCACTGGACCCGAGCAACGGGGAGATCTTGGCGGTGGCCGGCATCGGCATCGACGATCTGCAACCGCCGGGGTCGACCTTCAAGATGGTGACGTTGAGCGCCGCCCTGGAAGCGAAAGTGGCGAGCGAGAAGAGCGAGTACCAGTACGCGACCTACGCGACTTTGGACGGCGTGAAGCTGGAAAACGCCAACGGCGAGTCGTGCGGGGGAAGCTTGGCGTTGGCTTTCGCGGTCTCCTGCAACTCGGTGTTCGCTCCGCTTGGCGTCAAGATCGGGGCGGCCCGCTTGGTGGGAACCGCCGAAGCGTTCGGCTTCAACCACTCGCCGGGCGTGGACGGGGCTCTCGAGAGCAGCCTGCCCCCCGCGAGCCAGATCCAGGGCGAACTGGACCTCGGCTCGACCGCAATCGGACAGGGCGAGGTGCAGGCCTCGGCGCTTGAGATGGCGACAGTGGCCGGCACGATCGCCGACGGGGGGCGGCGGCCGCAGCCGAGCTTCGAAGCGCACCCCTCCCCCGGCCCCCGGCCACGCGCGATCAGCGCAGCGACGGCGCGCACAGTGCGGCGACTGATGATCGGCGTGGTGCGCGAAGGCACGGGCACCTCCGCGGCGATCCCGGGCGTGACGGTGGCCGGCAAGACGGGCACCGCCGAACTGGGCGCGCCGAGCTGTTCGAGCGCGGGCGAAAATGGCTCGGAAACGACGGGTGGCTCGGGCGAAGAGTCCGAAGGCGGACAGGGCGAAGAAAGCTGCAAGGGCGGGAAAGACCCGCAGAACACCGATGCGTGGTTCGCGGCATTTGCGCCGGCGCTACGCCCAAAGATCGCGGTGGGCGTGCTGATGGTCAAAGACGGCGCCGGCGGCGAAACAGCGGCCCCGGTCGCGCGACAGGTGCTGGAGGCGGGGTTGCGCTGAGCGCTCAGACCAGACGCGCCAGAAGCGACGCCAAAGGCGCCGGCAGGGCCCCAGGCGCGGATCAGACGTCGAGCTCGGCCGAAGCCGTCTGCGAGGGGTCGAGCGGATCGACGATCTTGAGCTCGATCGGCCTGTTGTCGAGCGAGACGATTTTGATCTTGTAGAGCAGCAGGGCGCCCTGGGTGGCGCCGTTGGCCGCGACCGTGTCCAGAGCGGGAAGGCGCGATTTGGCGCCCAGCAGTCCGCCGCGGTAGGCGAATTCGTTGGTGTAGTTGGGGACGATCGGGGTGTAGACGTTTTCTTGGGTGTCGCTGATCGTCAGGTTGGTGGCCACTGGATGGGGCAGCGAGGTCTGGTTGTAGACCTGCATGAAGACCGCGAACCACTCTTCGCCGGGGCGCAGCAGGCGCTGGGCGGGTGTCAGGCCTCTGAGGTAGGCGGCGTCCTCGGTGTCGTAGGGGTTGAGCTCGCGCGAGAGCTGGACCTCATAGACCAGGGGGCCGACGTTCAGGTACGGGGCGTTCTGGCCGGACTCGCCGGCGTAGGTGCCGGTCGTGACACGTGTGTGCGAGTCATCCGAGCAGGCGCTCAGGGCCAGTACCGGGACCAGCAGCACGGCGAGCAACCAGGCGCGGGGAGTTCGGGTCGGGCGATTCATGCGGCCGGAGTCTATCCAGCGGCGACGGTGACGCGCTGTCCGCGGCCAACGCCTTCCTCGAGGATCGAGCGCAGGCGGCGCATGGAGCGCTCGATCTTGCGCTTCAGCCACGCGCGACCGCCCAAAGCCTCCATCAGGCGGTCGGACAGGACCGAGGCCTCGGTCTCCAGGGTGAACTGGACGCGGGTGGCGCCGCCGGGGGCGGGCGCGAGCTCGTAGACGCCGAGGGTGCGGATGCGGTTGGTCTTGCCGGTGCGACCGACCTCGACGATGCGGTGCGGGCGGGCGACCTCGGTGAAGGTCGAGTCGGCCCAGCTGAAGCGGTTGCCTGGGGCCTTGACGCGGAAGCGGGCGCCGGCTCCGGGGCCGATCGAGTCCTCTCTGAGCAGGTGCCAGTCCACGAGATAGTGGTCGGTGAACTCGGGGTGATTGGCGATGTCCTGGAGGTAGTCGAAGACCTGCTCGCGGGGAGCGCTGATAATGACCGAGACCGAGACCGGGTGCACGGCGGGGTAGTTTATTGCGCGCTCAAGCGGCGCGCGCGGTCAAGCGCACGGTGTGGCCGAGCTCGCTGTGGCGCACGATCTCGCTCAGCAAGGGCGCGGTGCGGCGCAGCTGGCGGCAGAGCTCGCAGACGATCCCCGGGGAGCGCTCGTATACGTGGACGCGCTCGCCAACGAGCGGGGTGCGCTCGCAATCGACGCAGCGGTGACGATCGGCGGTGAGGTCGCCGACACCGCGCTGGAGCAGGTGGCGCTCCAATCGCTCGACGTCGCTGCGGGAAGAAGCCATGTCGGTAGGTTCGCCGTAAGCAGTCCACCTCCTGCGAAATAGGGCTCTTCACTGATCTTTCGGTGGGCTCGGTTTGCTTGAGTAATGGCAGGGGTAGGCTCGAACTATGCAACTGACCGTGCCTATCGAGAGCGCACCTGGACGATATGTAGAGGTTGCTTGACACGATGGCTATGATTGCCGACAGATTCCACCCTGTAGAAAGGTCCCGACCGCCCGGGAACACGATGGAGGGGAGACGCAGTATGGAGTCGCACACTTCGGGGACGATGGCAGGCACGGGCTCGTTCAGGTGCCAGCGATGCGGTTATGTACTGACGTTGACTTCGCTCGACGCGTTGCGCGACTGCCCGGATTGCGGCAGCCATGATTTCGTGCGGGCTTCGTTGTTCAACATGGCTCCGGCGGTCGGTGGGGTGTCGCCGCGCATACAGGCGCCCGAGTCCGAACCCGAAGAGTGGGTCGTGCGTGGCCGCGAAGCTCTGAGCGAGCCGGGCGAGTACGTGTTCTACGAGGACGGCGAGGAGATCAAGGCCGTGGCCCTGACGCGCGAGTGGACTCGGATCGGGCGCAGCTTGGCGGCCGACATTCGCTTCGACGACCCGACCGTGTCGCGCAGGCACGCGCTCGTGGTGCGCCAGGCCGACGGCGTCAGGGTGCTCGACGATCGCAGCCTGAACGGCGTGTTCGTCAACGGCGAGCGCATCGAATGGAGGGCGCTGAATGACGGCGATGAGATCGTGGTGGGGCGCTACCGCTTGATGTTCGCGAGCGTGCCGCGCGAGGGCGCGGCCGAGCCCGACGCGGCGGTGCATACGGTCAGCTGAGAGACGGAGACCGCCGGGGAGGGCGCGAGGGCAAGGCCCCGCGCACGCGCGCGTAGGGCACCCCAAAACGCAGACACACACCAACCCAGGGTCACGTCACACAAAGAGACCGACGCCATGGCGCCCCACGCCCGCGCGGGGGCTCCCCTAAATGGCCATTCCCCGTACTATCAGCCACCATGGCCCAGACTATTGCGGTGCTCTCCCAGAAGGGGGGGACTGGAAAGACGACGACTGTGCGGACGCTGACGGATGTGCTGCGCAGGGTGGGCGTTAGGACGCTCGCGGTGGACCTCGACCCGCAGGGCAATCTGTCCGACTACTTCGATGTGCCGCCAGACGTGGAGCCGACGGTGGCCGACGTGCTGGGCGGCGCCACCCCTGCCGCCGAAGCGATCCACAGGGACGTGATCCCGGCGAGCCTGAACCTGGCCGAGACCGAGCTGATGATGGGCGGCAAGATCGGCCGGGAGATGACTTTGCGCAGGGCGCTGACGGACGTGAAGGACGAGTATGAGATCGTGCTCGTCGATTGCCCGCCCTCGCTTGGGCTCTTGACCGTGAACGCGCTGGTGGCGGCCGACTATGCGCTGGTGACCGCGGAGGCGCAGTACTTCGCGCTGCAGGGGGTCGAGCAGGCGCTGGAGGTGATCGAAGTGGCGCGGGACAGCCTCAATGACGAGCTGGAGCTGGTCGGGGTGCTGCTCAACCTGGCGGACATGAGGACGGTGCATTCGCGCGAGGCCAAGGCTTCGCTTGAGGAGCGCTTTGGGGAGAAGCTCTTCGAGACCTCGGTGCGCTCGTCGATCGCTTACGCGGAGTCGGCGGAGCGGGCGGTCTCGATCGTCGATCACCGCCCGGATCTGGGGGCCGACTATGTGGCGGTGGCGGGCGAACTGCTCGAGCGGCTGCCGGGCATGAAGGACGCCCGGGCGCGGGTCGCCAAGCTGGCCTGAGCTGGACGGGCTAGCCGGCGAGCTGGGGCGTGGGCTCGCCCTGTTCGATGCGGCGGCGCTCGGTGGAGGCGACCATTTCGAACTCGGGTATGCAGGAGCCGCGCTTGAGCGAGGGCGGCGCGAGCAGGCGGGCTAGGCGCCCGGAGAAGAGAGCCGCAGCGCAGGCGGCACGCTGGGAGGGGGTGTAGGAGAGGCCGTAGATCTCGCGCACCGGAGCGGGAAGGGAGCCGAGCATGACCAGGTCGTGTAGGTGCTTGCCGAGGCGACGGGAGGAGGGCATGGGGATCTCAAACGCCGAGGCGTAGCCCATGAAGCGGGCCTCGTCGGTCAGGTAGAGGTCGGGACCGGCGAGCTGGCGCTCGTACCAGGCGCGGTACTCGCGGTGGGTCGCGGGCGCGGCCGAGAGGGGCATCTTGAAGAGCTCGGCGAAGCGCAGGTAGTCCTGCCAGAGGGCTTCGCGCTCTTGGGCGCGCAGCGGGCGGACGAGGCGCTCGTAGAACCATTCGGCCGAGTCGGCGATGACGGCGACCGTCCAGAGCATGAGCTCGGGGTCGAACGCCGAGTAGGGCGTGCCCTGGGGATAGTGGGGTCCGGCGTCTTCGGGCAGGGCGCCGACGACGCGCTCATGCATGCCGTCGACGATCGCTAGGACGCGGTCGGCTTGGGCGCGCGTGCCGAAGAAGACGGCCTCGAACATGCCGGCGGTGTGGGTGATCCGCCGGAAGGGGGTTCGCTTATTGCGGGTGTGGAGGCTGGTGCCGACGTAGTTGAGCGGCTTGACCGCGCCGACGCAGAGCGCGCGCTGGCCGTACATGAGCCCGACGGCCTTCTCTTCGTGGACGGCCCGCAGGATCGACGCGCCGCGGGGGAAATAGCCGGAGTCCATGCCTACAACTCTCCCACATAGGCGCCTTGGACCTCAAATGGGGCTCGCATCAGGGTCGCCCAGCCGTCGATGTCGGCTTGGAGGGCCTCGACGACGGCTCCGGTCTGCTCGTAGAAGCACCAGACGAGCACGGTGGGACCGGCGCCTGAGATGGTCGCGCCCAGAGCGCCCAGCTCGCTTGCTCGCTGGGCCAAGGCGTAGGAGCGGGGGAACAGGTGGGAGCGGCGCTGCTCGTGCAGGCGGTCTTGCAGGCCGCGCGAGACGAGGTCCCAGTCGCCGCGCGCAAGGCCGAGCGTGAGCAGGGCGCCGTGGGCCACGTTGAAGACCGCCTGCTCGATCGGAACCTCGGCGGGCAGGGCTTGGCGGGCTTCGCTGGTGCGCACCGCCTCGAAGGGCACGACGGCCAGGGCCTCCAGGCCGGTGGGCGGGTCGAAGCGGACCGCCTGATCGTCGGCGCAGACGACGAAGCCTCCGTGAAGGCAGGCGGCGACGTTGTCGGGGTGGCCCTCCAGGGCGGTGGCGTGGGCGAGCAGGTCGACATCGAGCTCGAACAGGTGGTCGGCGGCGAGCAGGCCGGCGACGATCGCCGCGGCGGAGGAGCCGAGGCCGCCGCTCAGCGGGATCGACGAGTCGATGCGAAACTCGAAGTCCTCGGCTGGGTGCAGGCTCTCGAACGCGGCGACGCACAGGTTCTCGCGGCCGCGAGGCACGTCCAGGGGCGTCTCGACCGCGAATTTCCCGGTCTCGATCACCTCCAAGCTGAGGTGCAGGCCGAGTGCCGCCGCGAAGCAGTCGAAACCGGGTCCCAGGTTCGCCGAGGAGGCGGGTGCGCGCACGACCCGCCTACGGATCACCCAAGACCGCCTCTTCGATGGCGCCGAGGTCGACGCGACATTCGATGACTTTGCCGCCGTTGTGGAGGATCGCGGTCTGGGGGTCCTTGATGCCGCGCCCGGTGAGCACGCACACGACCTGGGAGGCCCCGCCGGGCCCGTACTTGAGCAGGCCGGCGACCGAGGCGGCCGAGGCCGGCTCGCAGAACATGCCTTCCTTGGAGGCGAGCAGCCGGTAGGCGGCGAGGATCTCGGTGTCGGAGACGGCGCGGATCGCCCCGCCCGACTCGGCCGCGGCGGCCAGGGCGTCCTCGCCGCGAACGGGGTGGCCGATGCGGATCGCGGAGGCCACCGTTTCGGGGTTCTCTACAGGGTGTCCGCTGACCAGGGGCGAGGCGCCCTCGGCTTGGAAGCCGAACATCTTGGGCGCCGCCCCAGCTCGCGGAAGCCGCGCCAGTAGGAGGTGATGTTGCCGGCGTTGCCGACCGGGATGCAGAGCGCTTCGAGCTCGCCGTCGAGGTCCTCGTGGATCTCGAAGGCGGCTGTCTTTTGTCCTTCGATGCGAAATTCGTTGACCGAGTTGACGAGCACTATGGGGTTGTGTTCGGCCAGTTCGCGCACCAGGCGCAAGGCTTGGTCGAAGTTTCCGTCGAGCGAGATCACGCGCGCGCCGTGGATCAAGGTCTGGGCCATCTTGCCTTCGGCGATCTTGCCGTGGGGGACGATCACCGCGCAGGTGATGCCGGCGCGCGCGGCGTAAGCGGCGGCGCTGCCCGCGGTGTTGCCGGTGGAGGCGCAGATGACGGCCTTGGCGCCCTCGCGCACGGCGGCCGAGACGGCGCAGGTCATGCCGCGGTCCTTGAAGGAGCCGGTCGGGTTGGCGCCCTCCAGCTTGAGCCGCACCGAGACGCCCACCATCTCGGAGAGCACGGGCGCGCGCAGCAGTGGTGTCGAGCCCTCTTGGAGGCTGACGATCGGGTCGCCCTCGGCGAAGGGCAGGCGATCCCGGTAGCGCTCGATCAGGGGTATGTGGCTCTTGGCGGACATGGAGATGGTGTTGCTCATAGGTACTCCTCTTCTATTACGCGAATCGCGCGCGGGGTCGAGCGCAGGAAGTCGAGCCGGCCGATCCGCTTGAGCGCCTCGCGCAGGCGGGTCTCGGCCAAAGGATGGACGACCATGACGAGGCGTGCGTGCTCGCCGAGGCCGTGCTGGACGACCGACTTGATCGAGGCTCCCTGCTCGCCCAGCACCGAGGCGACGGCGGCAAGCGCGCCGGGGCGATCGGCCATCTCCATGTGGATGTAGAAGCCGCTCTCTACGTCGCTCACCAAGGGCAAGGGGTCGGCGGGCGGCGAGGGAGCGGCGGGCGGGAGCATCGAAGAGACGAGATCTCCGAGCACGGCGCTCGCGGTCTGGGGGCCGCCGGCGCCGGGGCCGGACATCGTGATCTCGGTGATCGCCTCGGACTCGACCGTGACCGCGTTGAAGGGGCCGTTGACCGACGCCAAGGGATGGCCGGAGTAGAGGAAGGCGGGGTGGACGCGCACCGAGAGGCCGCCGTCGCGCCGCTCGGCGGTGCCGATCAGCTTGAGGCCGAGACCGAGCTCACGGGCGTATTGGAGATCGTCGGTCTGGAGATGCTCGATGCCCTCGTAGGGCACCTGGTCGAGGTGCACGGGGGTGTCGAACGCGAGCCGGGCGAGGATCGCCATCTTGGCGGCGGCGTCGCGCCCGGTGACGTCGTCGGAGGGGTCTGCCTCGGCGAAGCCCTGGCGTTGGGCCTCGGCCAAGGCCTCGGCGTAGGTCGAGCCGTGGGTCATCTCGGAGAGGATGAAGTTGGTGGTGCCGTTGACGATGCCGTGGACGCGCTCGACGTGGGCCGCGGCCAGAGACTCGCAGAGGACGCGCACGACGGGCACGACGCCGGCGATGGCGGCCTCGAAGCGAAGCTGGACTCCTGCGGCGCGGGCCGCCGCGAAGAGCTCCTCTCCGTGCTGGGAGAGCAGCTGCTTGTTGGCGGTGATGACGTGCTTGCGAGCCTCGAGCGAGGCCAGGACGTAGGAGCGGGCCGGTTCGATGCCGCCGATCAACTCGACGATCGCATCGGAGCCGGCAAGGATCTCGGGGAAGCTGCCGGTGCTCCTCGTGAGCGCTTCGCCGAGCACCGGCAGGCGGCCGGTGAGGCGCTCCACTTGGGGGGCCCGCTGGGCGAGCAACTCGGCGAACGCCGAGCCCACGGTGCCGTAGCCGAGCAGGCCCACGTTGAAGGCGGGCCGGTCGGGCGGCGCGGACCCAGGGGCGGGGAGCGTCGCGGCGGAGGCGCCCTCGCGAACAGGCCGCCCAACCGGAGTCTGGTCGGGGGAGGTCGTCTCGCTAGAGGACATCGCGCGCGGTCAGGTCGGAGAAGCTCTCGCGGCGGACCACGACGCGCGCGTCGCCGTCTTTGCAGAAGACGACCGGGGGTCGGGGGACGCCGTTGTAGTTGGAGGCCATCGCGAAGCCGTAGGCGCCGGTGGCGGGTGTGAGCACGATGTCGCCGGGCCGCGGGTCGGCCAGGAGGACCTCGCGCGCGATCACGTCGCCGGACTCGCAGTGCTTGCCCGCGAGCACGCAGGGCGCGGCCTCGGCGGTGTCGCCGAAGCGGTCGGCGAGGTGGGCTTCGTAGGTGGCGCCGTAGAGCATGGGGCGCAGGTTGTCGGACATGCCCCCGTCCACCGCCACCCAGGTGGAGACGTTGCGCTTGACCGACTCGACGGTGTAGAGGGTGACGCCGGCGTTGGCGGTGAGCGCGCGGCCCGGCTCGACTAGGATGCGCGTGTCGGGGCCGATCGAGGCGGCGCGGGCCGCGCCGAGGAGCGCACCGACCCACGCGTCGATCTCGGGCGGGCGTTGGGCTTCGGTGTAGGCGACGCCGAGACCTCCGCCGAGGTCGTATGTGGAGAAGCCGCCGGCGCTCTCGCCGATGCGAGCCAGAGCGGCGACCTCGCGCCGGAACGGGTCGAGCTCGAGCAGCTGGGAGCCGATGTGCGCGTGGACGCCGCGCAGCTCCAGGCCGGCGACCGCGCGCACGCGCTCGATCGCGGCGGGCAGGTCGGCCATCGAGAACCCGAACTTGGAGTCGGCCTGGCCGGTCGAGATCTTCTCGTGGGTGTCGCCTCGGACATCGGGCGTGGCACGAATCAATACATCTTGGGAAGACCGGGTCGCATGCGACCCGGTCCCCACCGGCGCATGCGCCGGTGGGCCATTCGGCGCATGCGCCGAATGGACAGCATCCAAAAGATGCGCGAGGCGGTCGATCTCATCGAAGTTGTCGATCACGATCAGGCCGATCTGGCGCTCCAGGGCAAAGGCGAGCTCGGCTTCGGACTTGGCGTTGCCGTGCATGAGGATGCGCTCGGACGGGAAGCCCGCGCCCAGCGCCAGGTGGAGCTCACCGCCGGAGGCGACGTCGCACCAGAGGCCCTCCTCTGCAAACAGAGACAGGACAGCGGTGCAGGGAAACGCCTTGGAGGCGAACACGACCCCGAGGTCCTCCTGGCCGGCGTCG
Organism: uncultured Solirubrobacterales bacterium; assembly: GCA_963753145.1. GTDB lineage: Bacteria > Actinomycetota > Thermoleophilia > Solirubrobacterales > Solirubrobacteraceae > Palsa-744. Next base: position 165,678 of record CAVWAX010000001.1, on the reverse strand, counting down.
CGGCCGGCCTGGAGGAAGGCTTGGGCGCGCGCGCGCAGGTCATCCTCGGCGACCACGTAGGCGGGCGTGCCGAACTCGCGGGCCAGCTCGATGGTGTCGCATCCGCCCAGCTCGACGTGGCCGCGCTCGTTGAGGCGGCTCCCGAGAGGGAATACGTGCGAAAGGCTCGTCCCGGTGGCCATCTCCTGATTATGGCGCTTCACCTGGGACGGAACTTTGCGCGAGCGAGCGGCCTACCTCACGCAACGACCCCCCGCGCACGGGGAGCACCCCTCCTAGACACCCCACCACCCGGCCGGCCCCAACCCCCACGTCGCGCCATCACGGTCAGGAACACGACGCCTATCGCCATCAACACGATGCTCTCCAGCTGGGGCGCCGTCAGACCCCACAACACCTCTTTGTTGCGCCTGATGAACTCCACCAACAGACGCTCCAACCCGCTGAACACCAGATACAGGCCCAGCACTACGCCCGGGCGCACACGGTCGCGCAACTGCCACAAGAAGTAGGCGAGTAGGCACATCGAGACGGTCTCATAGATCGGCGTCGGCTGGACGGTGACGCCCGCGGGCGTGGGCACGGTGCCGTGCGGATAGCCCATCGCCCAGGGCAGTTTGGAGGCGATCCCGTAGTCGCCGTCACCCGAGACCTGGCAGCCGATCCGCCCGATCCCGTAGCCGAGCGCGAGCACGGTGACGCACAGGTCGAACGGTGAGGAGATTGAGCATGTGGCGCCAGCGCATCCAGGCGATCACCCCGATCGCGCCGCCGATCGCGCCGCCGTACCAGACCAGCCCGGAGCCGGAGAAGATGTGGCCGAGGAGGTCGTGCTTGACTTCGTCGTAGTTCTGGATCACGAAGTAGCCCCTGGCGCCCACCAGGCCACCGACGAGCGCGGCGAACACGATCTCGTACGCCCAATCGACGGGCTTCTCCAGCTCGCGCAGGCGCCGAGCGATCACCAGACCGCAGGCGAGGAAGCCCAGCGCGAACGTGACCCCGAAGGTCTTGATCGAGATACCGAAGACGACGACTTCGGGCTTCATCGAGGATCGCTTTGGCGGACGGCGCGCACTGAGTGGACTCTACGGGACCGCTCGCTCCCGCACGCCGGGGTGGCGCGGCGGAATCGGGGGGCGCGTCTGCGACAATCATGGAGATGGCCAAGCGAAGCTCACAGTTCGGCAAAGACGGCGGCCTGCAGGCGCGGATGCTTTTGACGATGTTCCTGCTGGGACTCGTCTACGTGGTCTTCGTGGGCGCCCTGTTCGCGGCCGGCGCGGCCGCCATCTCGATCGTCGCGATCGCCCTGTTCATGCTGGGCTTGCAGTTCTTTACCGCCGACAAGATCGCGCTGAGCACACTCGGCGCCAAAGAGGTCACGCCCGAGCAGCAACCCGAGCTGCACGGCATCATCGAACGGCTGTGCGTCCAGGCCGACCTGCCCAAGCCGCGCGTTTGCGTGATGGACACCCCCATGCCCAACGCGTTCGCGATGGGGCGCTCCCAGAAGAAGGCCACTGTGTGCGCCACCACGGGCATCCTGCGGATGCTCGACACGGCCGAGCTCGAAGGCGTGATGGCGCACGAGTTGACCCACGTGATCAACCGGGACGTGATGGTGATGACGATGGCCAGCTTCTTCGCGACGCTGGCGGCCCTGATCGCCCAGTTCACGCTGTTCTTCGGGGGCGGGTTCGGCGGCGGGTACGGGCGCAATCGCGAAGAGGAGGAGGGACTCATGCTCGTGCTCCTCGTCTCGGTGCTCGTGTACGCGATCTCGTTCCTGCTGCTGCAAGCCCTGTCGCGCTATCGCGAGTTCGCGGCCGACCGCGGCTCGGCGGTGCTCACGGGCAGGCCCAGCGCGCTGGCCTCGGCGCTGCTGAAGATCAGCGGCACGATGGAGCGCATCCCGAGCCAGGATCTGCGCAAGGCCGAAGGGATGAGCGCCTTCTTCATCATCCCGGCCAGGACCAAGCAGTCGTTGATGAACATCTTCTCCGACCATCCTTCGCTCGAGAAGCGCCTGGAGGCGCTCAGCCGGCTGGAGTCCCAGCTGCAGAGCGCGGCCTAGCCGTGTCGCGGACGCCGGACCCAGCGCCGAGAGCGCACTGATCGATGGGCCTCAAAGACATCCTGACGGGCCGCCACGAGGTCAAGGGCCCCGCGCCGGACCGGTTGTTCGCGATCTCGACGGCTTACATAGCCCTGCAGACCGAACACGACATCCAGCCGGCGGGCGCGGCGGCGATCGTGTTCCAGGCATTGCAGACGAGCGAGTTCGAAGGCGTGATCAAGGAGATGGAAGAAGTCGTCGTGGCCACGGGCGGCGAGAACGACACGCAGGTCCACACCGAGGACGACAAGTTCGGCTACCGCTGGATGGTCCTCAAGGACGGCTCGATCGAAGACCTCGCGGTCGGCATCAACGCGGTGAGCGGGTCGATCGAGACGGCCGGGCACGGCGAGCGCCTGTTGTGCGCCGTGTTCGCCTTCAAAGACGCGACGGGCAAGGAGCTGTACTTCATCTACAACTACAAGCGCGGCTACTGGTACCCGTTCGTCCCCTCCTCGGGCAGCGAACGCTCGACCGAGCGCGAGCTCCAACTCAAGGCGCAGATGGCCTCCGAGCTCCCAATAGAGCCGGAATTGGAGAGATGGTTCCCCTTGTGGGGAATCCCGATCTAGACGGTCGGGTCGCTATGGCGCGCGCTACCCGTGGCGAGGGCGGGCTTGACAGTACATTTTTGCGCAATTCACAGTAGTAACCACATATCGTATCAACTATTGTATTTTCCAAAAAGTGAAGTGCCTCAGTCCGGGATCAGACCCTCACCCGTGAATTCGGACTCCGCCTCGGCGAGCGTGATGTCATCTGGCGGGAGGATCAGGTCGGAGGTCTCGATCTCCTCGTCGCCGACTACGGTGCCGTTGGAGCGGATGAACTCGAGCAGCTGAGCGAAGGAGGACTTGAAGGCTGCCTCGTCGTTGGCGTCAACGGCGGCCACGACGCTGCCGTCGAGCTCGTTGAGGCGGGAGTGCAGGCTCTCGTCGAGGCGGTACTGGTCCTCGCCGGATATGCGCACGATCATGCCGACCGCTCCTCTGAGGAGGCGCCCTGGGCGGCCTCGCCCGCACCGAGCTCGCCGGCTCCGGCCGCGGGGGCGCCGATTTCAGCCTTCATCTTCTCCAGGTCGTCATCGACCGCGGATTTGCTCGAGAGTTCTTTGAGCTGCTTGTCGATGTCGTCTTCGCCGGGGCCGAGCGCGGTGATGTCGTCGAAAGTGCCGGCCGCTTCGAGCTCCTGGACGGCGTCGGCGCGGGCCTTCATGTTTTCGGTCTTGTCCACGGCGCGCTGCATAGCCAGGCCGACATCGGCCATCTGCTCGCCGACCCCGGTGGCCGCTTCGGAGATCTTGACCTGGGCTTCGGCCGCCGAGTACTGGGCCTTGATCACCTCCTTCTTGGTGCGGAAGGCTTCGATCTTGGCCCGCAGCTTTTGCTCGGACTCGGTCAGCTTTTCCTGCTGGCTTTCGAGTTCTGAGACCTGGGTGTCGAGCGACTGCAGCTCGGTCTGGGCGATGTTCTTGCGCTCGAGCGCGGTGCGCGCGAGGTCTTCCTTACCGGCGGAGACGGCCTGGCGGGCCTGGGTATCGAGCTTGACGACCTGCTGCTGGAGCGAGGTCTCCTGCAGTTGCAAGCGCTTCTTGGCCGTCACCACGTCGGCTATGCCCTTCTTGACGTTCTGCAGCTGTTCGACCTGCTTCTGGTAGCTGTAGTCGAGCGTCTCGGCGGGGTCTTCGGCGCGATCCAAGAGCTTGGAGACCTTGGCCTTCACGACGGTTGACATGCGCCCGGTCAAGCCGGCCATGTGATCCTCCTCGGGGCGGGGACGTGAGCTATACAGGGTAGCTGAGGACTTGCCTCTGCCGTCACGGACGTGCGGCCCGCGCCACCGACCCTAAAGGGCAGTCGGGTGGCGCACCGTGAAGCCCGCGTTGGCGGGACGCAACGGACGCCAACGGGGGCCCTGCTGGTTTGAGGGGTCATCGGCCGCGCTCGTGTCCAAGCGCAGGCCGGCAACCGTCATGTAGGCGTGGCCGCCGTTGGCGAAGATCGTGACCCAGGTTCCGACGCCGCGCGACTCCCAACCCATGAATTCCGAGGAGTCCATCGGCGTGGTGATCAGGCTGGCGCCGTGCAGGGCGAAGGACACGGTGCCCGAGCAGTCATAGCCGGGCGAGGAGAAGGACGCGTGACCGCCGCCGTAGATGTAGGGCAGGCCGATGATCTGGTTGCCGGCCCAGACGATCTGCTGCACCGATTCGGGCGCGGACATTGGCGCCGCCGCGAGGCCGTTGACGACGCGCGCGGTGGCGCCGGGGACGAGCAGCTCGGGCTTGGTGTCGGCCGCGACCCCGACGATGCTGCCTCCGGTGGAGGAGGCCATTTCGGTGGGCGTTTGGGGCGCCACGTACGGGATGACCTGGCCAGTCGCGGTCTTCTCGTAGACGGCGCCTTTGTAGAGCAGGCTCGTCGATTTGGACGTGATCGGCGCCGTGTGGCGCTTGGGCTTGGATTTGGGCGGGGTGGTGGGCGTCGCGCCGCCGGCGGCGCCGGGGGCGATCGTGGCGGAGGCCCCACCGGCGGAGACGCCGCCGGTGCCGGCGAGGGCGGCGGTGGGCAGAACCACCGCGATCAGCATGCAGAAAAGCGTTGAGCACAGGGCTCGCAAGCGCACAGCAACCTCTTTCGTCGGCCTGCGGGGTTAGCTGACGGGCTAGCGCTGAAAGAGCCTGCGCTTCTCACGGTTGCACCGTGGGATTCGCCCCAACAACTTGGGTCCCCCGTTCCTTGACTTCTGGCCAAGGACTCGGCGTTATGGGCGGCAAGCTATCAGAGTGCAATGACGGTTGCACGCGGCAGGCTCTTCCAGCGCCTCATTTCCGCGCAAAATCGGGGTTTTTGGGGAGCTCGTACAAGGACAATTCGAGCTCCCCGCGAATCTTCCTGCTTTTTGGCGGGCGCTCGGGAGGCGCAACCGTCGGACGGGGCGGGTAGCGTGGCGGAGATGCGGTTGCGATCGGCGTGCCTGACAATCGGCGTGGCCGCTCTGCTGAGCGGGTGCGGCAAGAGCCTCTCGACGCGGTCCGCCGGATCCGAAGGGGGGCCGGTGGCCGCGGTGAGCCCACAGGGCGCGGGAGGCCTATCCACGAAGAACACGACCCGCCTCGGAGGCGCGGACGGCGTGACCGACGCGGCGGCGGTCGCGGAGGCCGTGTATCCGGGGCTGACGCGCGCGACGAGACCGCGTGCGGTCGTGTTGGTCAGCGCGCACAACTGGCCCGCCGCATTGGCGGCCTCGACGTTCGCCGGCACCCCGCTACACGCGCCGCTGCTCTACAGCGAAGGCGGCTCTTTGCCGCGGGCGAGCGCGGTGGCGTTGGCCACGATGAAGCCGATCGGCACCGACGCTTTCGCCACGACCGGCTCGGGGGCATCGCCGACGCAGGTGATCGAGGTGGGCGCCGGCGCGACGCCGAGCGGATACGTGGCGGGCTCGATCACCGCGGCCGAACCGGCGGCGCTGGCGGTCGCGGTCGAGCAGGCCGCGAGCGAGGCGCGCAAAAGGGCGCCTCAGGAGCTGATCGTGACGGCGCCCGAAGGCGCGCCCGCGATGACGATGCCGGCCGCCGGCTTGGCCGCGCAGACGGGAGCGCCGATCCTGTACGTGGGACATTCGTTCGTGCCGCACGCCACGGCCGCGGAGCTGAGGCGCTTGGGCAGGACCTCCATCTATCTTGTCGGACCGAGCAGCGTGGTCGGCGAACGGGTGGCCCACGAGCTGGCGCGCTATGGCACGGTGAGACGCATCTCGGGGCCGACGCCGGCGCAGAACGCGATCGCTGTAGCTCGCTTCACCGACGGGAGCTTTGGCTGGGGCGTGCTCGAACCGGGCCATGGGCTGGTGTTCGCGAGCTCGCTCAGGCCGCTCGACGGGCCGGCGGCCGCGCCGCTTTCGGCGACCGGCGACTATGGGCCGTTGCTCTTGTTGGAAGGCCCGAACGCGATCGGGGCGCCGCTGGGCGCCTACCTGAGCGACCTGCAGCCGGGCTCGCCGTCGTCGGGGCCGGTCCACGGTGTTTACAATCACGGCTGGGTGATCGGCGATACGAGCGCCATCTCACCCGCCACCCAGGCCAGCTTGGACGCGCGCCTTGAGATATCGCCACACCCGGCACCCGAAGCCCCCGTTTCAGAATCCTGAGCAGACAATGAGCCAAGCAGAGAGCCCAAGCCGCATCGACAAACAGCAGACCGGCAAGGTGAGCGTCGAGGACGTGCGCGAGCTGATGGGCGCCTCCACCCCCCACTTCGCGCTGCAGCTGCGCAACCGCATCGCGCGCCTGATCGCCGACCTGGAGCAGGGCGACCCGGCCCGCGCGGAAGGCGAACGGGAGATCGCTCGCTTGGAACGATTGGGCTTCGACGGGGAGACGCGCGGCGAGGGACTCGCCGAGGGCGAGCAGCCGATGCCCTCGCTCAGCCTCGGCTAGCGGCGCGGGCGCGCGCGTCCAGAAAGCGCGCGCGCAGGAACCGGAACAGCACGACGAACAGGATGATGTCGACGGCGAACATGCCGACGTTGAGGAGCTCCGAGGGTTTGGCGAGGAAGCTGTAGCCGAGCACCACGACCGAGTGAAGGGCGATCACCGGCATGAGCGCCAAGAGCAATGTGTGGGAGCGGTAGCCCGAGGAGTGCTCGCGCCATGTGACCTCGATCGTGCCAAGCGCGACCGCGGCGATCCCGGCGAGCAGCAGCGGCCCACCCGAGGCGGGGCCGTGACGCAGGCGCGCCACGGCGACCACGAAGGCGATGCCGCCGGCCAGGATCAACAGCTCTGCGAGCGGCAGCGGATGCCAGGGCGAGGGAGGGCGCTCACCGTAGGTCCTGTGCGGGGAGACGGGCGCACGGACCGCAGACTTGGGGCGAGGCGCCGGGGCGGCGGTGGTTGGCGGGCCGGTTGGGCGCGGCTTGCGCGACCGTCCCCGGGGTCCTCTGGTGTGGCTTGCCACAGCCAACAGTCTAAGGACGCATGTCGCCCCGCCGGCGTCGAGCCGCCCGGCCCACGCGCTTCCACCGGGACATGTCCTAAGCTGGGCCGCCTTGGCAGAGCCCGCCAACACCTGGAAGCTCGTCTCCGAGCTGCCTTTGCAAATCGAGTCCTATGCGCTCGAGGGCTTGCAAGCGCTCGTCTCGAGCGAGTTCGAGCGCAAGAGCACCGTCATCCACCTGAGCGGCGCGGGGCAGGAAGGGCTGGGCGAGGACGTGACCTACGACGCGGTCGACCACGACATCCTGCAGGCCGAGGGAGCGAATCTGGCGCTGGCGGGTAGCTGGACGATCGGCTCGCTCTCAGAGCACCTGGCGAGCCTCGACCTGTTCCCGCAGGCGCCCCAGCGGGAGGTGTCGCGGCGCTATCGCGTGTGGGCGTACGAGTCGGCGGCGCTCGATCTGGCTCTGCGCCAGGCGCAGACCAGCCTGCACGAGGTGCTCGGCCGGGAGCCCGTGCCGGTTCGCTTCGTGGTGTCGCTGCGCCTCGGCGAGCCCCCGAGCATGGAGCCGATCCGCGCGCGCCTGGGGGCCTATCCGGACCTGCGCTTCAAGCTGGACCCGACGAGCTCTTGGAGTGAGGAGCTGATCGGCGAACTGGTGGGCACCGGGGCGGTCGAGTCGGTGGACTTCAAGGGCTATTACTCGGGCTCGATCGTCGATCAGGCTCCCGATCCGGTCCTCTACAGGCGTGTGGCCGAGGCGTTTCCGCGGGCCTGGATCGAGGACCCGGCGCTCACGCCGCAGACCGACGCGGCGCTTGCAGCGCACCGCGCGCGCTTCTCTTGGGACGCTCCGATCCACTCGGTCGCGGACATCGAAGGGTTGCCCTATCCGCCGAGGATGGTGAACATCAAGCCTTCGCGCCTGGGCGGGCTTCGCAATCTGCTCGACGCGTTCGACTACTGCGCCGCGCGCGGGATCGGCAACTACGGTGGCGGGCAGTTCGAGCTGGGCGTGGGCCGCGGCCAGATCCAATATCTCGCCTCGCTGTTTCATGGCGACGCGCCCAACGACGTGGCGCCGAGCGCCTATAACCTGCCGCGGCCGCCGGCGGGATTGCCCACGAGCCCACTCGCCCCGGCGCCGTCGGCGGTGGGCTTCCGCTGGACAATCTAGCTCGGGCACGCGACGGCCCGCATCTCGCTAGCACCACACGCGGTTGAGTTCCCCCAATACGCAGCTGGGTCCCGCCGGAGCGACCGGCGAGACCCAACTTACGCTGCTACTTCACTACGTGATGCGTGTGCTTATTTTTCGCTGGCTACGACGGCCGCGGCCGAGGCGTTTTCAAGGGTGCCCTTGAAGATCGCCGTGTTGTTGCCAGATGCCGACGGCAGGCCGATCTCGGCGTTGACGGCTTCATCGATCAGGCCGGTGAAGAGACCGAACAGGATCTGCGAGCCGCACCCTTCGGCGCCGGGAGCGGAGAACGAGTTGTTGACCAATTCGTTTTTCTTGAGGATGAGCAAGTTCCCTTCTTCCAGGAATTCAGGTTCACCCAGGCTGCCTTTGATCGCTTTGTTGGGTAGAGGCGGTTTTGTTTCGCCGGTGGTGAGTTCGATCGTGACCGGTTTGCTGCTCGAGCCGACGTAGCATTTAGATCCGAGGAACCCATTTTCCAGGTGAACACGCACGGGCAGGCTGAGCGCGTCGGGTTCGCCCGTCAATAGATTGAGACGGCTAATCGTGATTTTGCCCTCGAGTTCGGCCGTTGCGTTTGCGCCAAGGAAGCTTTTCGCGATGAATTCTTCCCAGATTTTCTTCAACGGTTCAAAGAAGAACGAGGGAGCGACCAGTTTGAGGACGCCACCCGGGACGTTCTCTGGCGTTTTCGAGAGCGTTTCAGCGCCGTTGGCGGCATTGACCCACGTTTCGGCCCCGGTTTCTTCGTTCTCGATGATCCCACCCTGGATGGTGATCGTTTTGGTGATCGGAACTTCAGTATTCTTGATCTTGAATTCGCCGCTTGTCGTCTGCCCGAACACGCAATAATTGACCCCTGCTGTTTTCGTCGGGCAGTTGCCGAAGTTGACGAAAGCGCCCGTCGGTTTGGTGGCCATCGCCGGACCGGCGAACGCGAGCGCCATGAGCGCCGCGGCGGCCACCGCGAGGAGCCCCAGATGGGGCTTACCCATTCTAATCATCCTAATCCTCCTGGTTTGGTTGTTGTGCCACGATGCGCCGCGGGACCGGCCCACTCGACCCAAGCCGTCCAGCCCACCGACCGCGTTCCGTCTCCTCACATCAATCTGGGGACACGGTCCGTTGTTGCAATCGGAACACGCCGCGATTCCGGTTCTATAGGAAAGGTACGCGCGTGTCAAGCGGAAAAGTACGTTCCTCATCAAGTATTTGACTAATTATTGGATTTATTTCGGGATAGTCGGCTAGCCGAGACGGCGCCCCCCGCTTGGCGCGAGTCGGAGACAATTTGGGTAAACGCGACTACACGAAGACACGCGCGGGAAGCGAGTCCGCGCGGGTGAGCGGCGCGCCGGCGCGAGCCGGCAGAACATCGCCGCGGGCAGAGCAAGGAGCGCGCCTGCGGGAAGGACGCGGGCGCCACGCGAGGAGAGCGGAGCGACCGCACGCGCAACTTCTGTGTCGATCGGCGGTTTGGAGCCCAAGAGTCGCTAAGAATGGGTGGTCGTGGTAGGCGCAGTGGTCCGCAAGCAATCCAAGCCCAGGCAGCACAAGCCCCGCACCGCCGTGCTCTGCGCGCTGGGCCTGCTGCTCATCGCCGCCTGCTCGCCGGCCCTGTCGGGCGCCGCCGCGAAGGCTGCAAGCGGCGGCAAAGGCGCGGGTGGCGCCTCCGCGCCAGGCGTCACGGCGGCCCCGGGCGCCACGGCTCCGAAGCCGCCCGCGCGCACGTCTCCGAGCAGCAAGGCGAGGAGCGCGGTGACGATCACGAGCATGAGCTGTGTGCCATCGGTGCACTGCTCGAGCAACCCCCACCAGGTCACGGTGCGGGGCCTCTTGCTTGTCAAGGGCAGGGGGCTCAGGCGCGGGATGGTGGTGGCCTTCCCGCACAGCATCGGCGCGCGCATCGCCCGCAACTCGCCCACCGCGCACCTGGCCAACTCGAGTCTCGGGATGATCGTGCACGTGCCCTCAAAGGCCCACTCGGGGCGGCTGATGGTGCTGCTGAGCCATGGGCGCCACTCCAACTCATATGGGCCGATCCATCTGGTCAACTATGCGCTTCACCCCCCCACTCCGCCGGCCGCTCCCTCGAGCGTCGCGCCGGCGCCTTCGGGCACGGCGTTCGACGGGCAGGGCATGTGGATCTGGTATGTGAGCCACTCAGACGGCGGCAATCTGGCCTCGATCGTGGCCCAGGCGCACGCGGCCGGGGTGACTACGCTTTACATAAAGAGCTCGGACGGCTCCTCCAACTACTGGAGTCAGTTCAGCCCGGAACTGGTACAGACCTTGCACGCCAACGGCTTGAAGGCGTGCGCTTGGCAATACGTATATGGCACCAACCCCGCGGGCGAGGCCAACCTCGGCGCGCAGGCCGCGGCAGACGGCGCCGACTGCCTGGTGATCGACGCCGAGGCGGAGTACGAAGGCAAGTACGGGGCCGCGCAAACCTATATCGCCGATCTGAGGGCCAAGATCGGGGCCGCATATCCGCTTGGCCTGGCCTCGTTCCCCTACGTCTACTACCACACCTCGTTCCCCTACTCGGTCTTTTTGGGACCGGAAGGCGCCCAGTTCGACGCACCCCAGATGTATTGGAAGGACATCGGCAACTCGGTGGACACCGCCTACGCGAATACGTTCATCTCCAACAGGGTCTACGGGCGACCGATCTTCCCGCTTGGGCAGACCTATTCCAACCCGAGCAGCGGAGAAGTGGTGCGCTTCCGCGAGGAGGCGCCCTTGTATGGCGCGACAGGGATCTCCTTTTGGGATTTCCAGGAAACGCCGAGCAGCCTTTGGAGCGCCCTGGCGACGCCCCTGGCGACGCTCACCGGCGTGACGCCCAACCCGTCGTGGTCGGAACTGAGCGAGGGCAGCAAAGGCGACCCGGTGCTGTGGATGCAAGAGCACCTGGCGGCGGCGATCCCGACGCAGGCGACGACCGGCATCTTCGACGCGACCACGAAGGCCAACCTGGAACAGTTCCAGGCGGCCCACGCGATCGCGGTCAGCGGTCACACCGAAGCGGCCACTTGGCAAGCCCTGCTGGCCCTACCCCCCGTGCCGGTCAACTGGACAGGCACGGGACCCAAGGGCTGATCAGACTCGCTGGATGAGGGTGCCCGTCCCGAGCCCGCCACCGCAGCACATCGTGACGAAGCCGATCTCCTTGTCGGAGCGCTCGAGCTCGTGCAGGAGCGTGGTGATCAGGCGCGCGCCGGTCGAGCCGAGCGGGTGACCGAGGGCCATGGCGCCGCCGTTGACGTTGACGCGGTCCATGTCGGGGCTGAGCTCACGCTTCCAGGCCGCCACGACTGGCGCGAACGCCTCGTTGATCTCGATCAGGTCGATGTCGTCGATCGTCATCGAGTTGCGCTCGAGGATCTTGCGCGTGGCCGGGATCGGGCCTTCGAGCATCTTGACGGGGTCACAGCCGACGGTCGTCTGGTCGACGATCCGCGCACGCGGGGTGAGGCCCAGGTCTTTGGCCTTCTCGGCGCTCATCAACAGGACGGCGGCGGCGCCGTCTGAGATCTGCGAGGAGTTGCCGGCCGTGATCTTGCCGTCGGGCTTGAACGCCGGTTTGAGCTGAGAGAGAGCCTCCAGATTGGTGTCGGGGCGGATCCCCTGGTCGGTGACGTAGGTGTCGCCGTTGACTGCCATCGGCACGATCTCGCGCTCGAAGCGGCCCTCCTCGGTGGCCTGGTGGGCCAGTTTGTGGGAGCGCACCGCCAGCTCGTCGAGCTCGGAGCGGGGGATCTCCCACTCGTCGGCGATCATCTCGGCGCCGAGGCCCTGACCGACGATGTTGTGCTTGGCCATCAGCTCGGGGGTGAAGGCGAAGCCGAACTCCTGCTGGGTCTTCATGCCCGCGGCGAACGGGAAGTGGCCCATGTGCTCGACGCCGCCGCCGATCATCGCGTCGTGCACGCCGGCCGCTATGAGGGCGGCCGAGAAGTTGACGGCCTGCTGGGCGGAGCCGCACTGACGGTCCACGGTGGTGCCGGGAGTCTCGATCGGCAGGCCCGCCTGCAGCCAGGCGTTGCGCGCGATGTTGAAGCCCTGCTCGCCGAACTGCTGGACGCAGCCGGCGACGACATCCTCGACGACGGCGGGCTCGATGCCGGCGCGGCCGATGACCTCGGTGTAGACCTTGGCAAGCAAGGCGTTGGGATGGGTGTCCTTGTAGTAGCCCTTCTCCAGGTGGCCACGCCCGATCGGGGTGCGAACCGCCTCGACGATCACGACCTCGCGGCCGTCTGCTTGCCTCATGATGAAGTCCTTTGGTCGTCCGTTAACAGTGTGCAGCGATGCCCTCGGTCCTCTACTGTACCGCTCGACACCCCTAGATTGACTGGTCAGTCAACCAAACGCCCCCCATGGGCCACGATCGGCCCGAGAATCGCCAGAGGAGCAAGACCTTGAACGAACGCATTGGAATAATCGGCAGCGGAACGATCGCCTGCGGCCTGGCCGCGACCGCGGCCCATCACGGGCCGGTGCTGTTGCTGGCCCGCTCTCAGGCTTCGGCTGAGCGCGCCAAGGCAACGGTGGAGAAGACGCTGAGCCGGCTGGAGGCCGAGATCGACCCTGAGCACGTGCAGATCGTGACCGAGCTCGATGCGCTCGCGCACGTGTCGTTCGCGGTGGAGGCCGTGGTCGAGGAGCACGAGATCAAGGCCGGACTGCTGGCCGAACTGAACTCGGTGCTGGACGCGGAGGCGATCATCGCCTCGACCACCTCCTCGCTGTCGGTGGAGCGCCTGGCCGAGGCCAGCGGGCGCGCGGAGCGGTTCTTGGGGCTGCATGTGTTCAACCCGGTCACGAAGATGAAGCTGGTCGAGCTGGTGTTCCCGCGGGCCGCCTCGGCGCAGACGCGCGCGCGCGCGCTGGCCCTGTGCGAGGCGTTTGAGAAGACCGCCGTCGAGGTTCCGGATGTGCCGGGGTTCGTGGTCAACCGGCTGCTGTTTCCCTATCTGTTCGACGCGGTGCGACTGCTCGAAGAGACGGGGATGGAGCCTGGGGACATCGACACCTGCATGAAGCTCGGCGCCGGTCATCCGATGGGGCCGTTCGCGCTGCTCGATCTGGTCGGTTTGGACGTGTCCAAGGCGATTGGCGAGACGATCGGCGAGACTATTCCGGCGAAGGTTGACGCGTTGATCGAAGAAGGAGCGCTTGGACGCAAGACAAAGCGCGGATTCCTGAGCTATTGAACGGTTGAGCCCGATCCGCACAGCACCCCAGCAAGGGCTCGCCGACGGGCGGCGAGCGAGCTGAAAGCGCGGGGGTTGCCCAACTATTGAGAAAGCCTCACGGCACTTTTAGGTGGGCTTCATCGGGGCGGGGATACTTGGGATGCGACCAAGTCGCAATGCACACCCGCCTCCTCCCAGTGCACACGCTCCGGCCCGCCCCCCCAGCGGGCCGGACGTGTCTAATGGCACCGCGCGCCGCCGCGAGGCCCGAGCACGCGACCATCTCGACGAGGCACCCTCAACCGGTCGCCGGCGGGGCTTCTGAGGACTCCTCCTCGGCGGCCCGGACCGGGCGACGCCGGCGGATGCGGACAGCCTCGATGCGGTTGTGGTGGACGGACTCGACGCGGATCGAGAATTCGCCCGAGCTGATCGTGTCGCCGCGCCGGGGCAGGCGGCCGAGCTCGGCGAACACGAAGCCGCCGACCGAGTTGTAGGCGTCGCTGTCCACGGGCAGCTCGACGCCGTGGTCGAGCAGGTCGGCGATCGAGACGTGTCCGCGCACGAACAGGTCGCCGTCCGCGAGCCGGCGCACCTCGCCGGCAGCGGGGTCGGTCTCATCAGAGATCTCCCCCACCACCTCCTCGATGATGTCCTCGATCGTGACGATGCCGACGACGCGTCCGTACTCGTCGACGACGACCGCCATCGAGGTGCGCTGGCGTTGGAGGTCGGCCAGGAGGTCGTCGAGCGGCTTGGTCTCGGGCACGATGGGGGCGTCGTGCATGATCGGCTCGATCGAGGAGTGGGGGCCGTCGTGCATGAGGCGCCGGGCCAAGGAGGAGGCGTGGACCAAGCCGCGGACGCGGTCGCGGTCCTCGTCCTCGATCACGACCAGGCGGGTGTGGCCGCTTGAGATGCACAGCTCCAGGGCGCTTTGGGCGTCCTGGGAGAGGTTGACGGTGACGACCGCGGGGATCGGGGTCATGACCTGCCGGGCCTCCTGCTCGTGCAGGTGAAAGACGCCGGTGAGCATGCCCGCCTCGCCGGGATCGAGGTGGCCGCCGGCGTAGGACTCGGCGATCAGGCGCTTGAGCTCATCGGGCGAGCCGCCCTCCCGTTGGGCGGTGATGTCGACGCCGAGCAGGCGCAGGATGCGCCCGGATACCGCGGTCAAGCCGACGATGACGGGATGGAAAACCACGCTGAAGGCCTGCAGGGGCCGGGCGATGCGGCGGGCGATCGCCTCGGAGCGATCGATCGCGTACAGCTTGGGCACCATCTCGCCGGCGATCAGCTGGGTGGCGGCGATCACGGCGAAGGCGAGGACGACCGAGATGGCGATCGCGGCGTCGTGGCTGGGAGTCGAGCCGAACAGGCCCTTGAGGATGTCCGCCAGCGCCGGCGTGGCCAGCGCGCCGATGGCTATCGAGGTCATCGTCACGCCGATTTGGACGGCGGAGATGTATTCGTTGATGCGGTCGAGCTGGCGCAGCGCCAGCGCGGCGCCGCGGGAGCCTTCTTCGTGCATGACTTCAAGGCGCGCGCGGCGGGAGCGCACGAGCGCGTACTCGGCGGCGACGAAGAACGCGTTGATCGCCACCAAGACGAGGGCGATGATGAGCTTCAGCCCATTCACGCCGCGCAGGCCATCGGACTGGCCCAACTACTTCGGGGAGGTTGGTCTTCTTCTTTCATGTGTGGCCGAGGCGCCAACCGTAGCAGGAGGGCTGGTCGGCTTTCGGGTCGATCCCGCCGGACGCGGGCGAGCATCGCGGGCAGGAGCGGCTAGCCGAGGCCGTCGATGCGCGCGGCCATGTCGAAGTCGGCCGCCGTGAGCCCGCCCTGGGAGTGGGTCGAGAGCTCCAGGCGCACCTTGTTCCAGCCGTGCAGCAGGATGTCGGGATGGTGGTTGGCCACTTCGGCGAGCTCTCCGACGCGGTTGACGAAGGCGAGCGCCGCGGCGAAGTCGGCGAGCTTCCACTCGCGCACGATCGCATCGCCCTGGCGGCGCCACTGCCCGGCGGCGAGCCGGGACTCGATCTGATCGTCGCTGAGCAGGGTCACCGAGCGAGGATACCCCGAGCAGGGCGCTTCAAGCGGCGAGGGCGATCGACGCGACGATGCAGGCGGCAGACAGCGCCGCGCAGGCGGCGAGGCCTAGCCAGGACCGGCGTTGGGCGTCGGCGGCGCGCAGCGCTAGGCCCGCCAGGGCGCCTCCGATGAGACCGCCGATGTGGGCTCCGACGGAGATGTTGGCGACGGTGAAGGAGAGGACCAGGTTGAACACGATCAAGACCCCGATGCCGGACTCCATGATGCTCATGCGACGCGCTCGCAGCTCGACGGCGGCGGCGCCCATCAGGCCGAAGATGGCGCCGGACGCGCCGAGGCTGGGGGCGCTCGTGGCGATCAGGGCGCCCAGCGAGCCGGCAAACAGCGAGGTGAAGTAGATCGTGGCGAACTTGACCGAGCCGAGCGCGGGCTCGAGCATCGTCCCGAGCAGGTAGAGCAGGTACATGTTGAAGCCGATGTGGAGCAGGTTCTCGTGCAGGAACGCGCTCGAGAGCAGCCGCCAGTACTGGTGTTCGACGCCGACGCCGTAGCGGTAGAGGACGCCTTCTTCGATCAGGGGGCCGTGGATCGAGGTGCCGCTTACGGTGAACTGGCCCTCCTCGCCCAGATAGGCGAGGAGGTTGAGGGCGATCAGCGTGAAGGTGACGCGTGGCCTGGTTGCCATGTTGCGCATGGTCAGCACCCGAGTGGCCTGTTTGGCGCACTCGGGGCAGCGCATGCCGACGGAGGTCGGGGTCATGCAGTCGGGGCAGATGGGGCGCCCGCAGGAGGAGCAGGAGACGCCGGTCTCGCGCGAGGGGTGGCGATAGCAGGTGGCCATGGGGGCGGCGCAGACGGTAGCAGCGCGCCCACAGGACCTAGGTCCTTGCGGGAGCCGAGTTCAGATCGTGGCGGGGACCGAGGCGGCCATCTTGCGCAGGCCGAGGCGCATGCGGCCCTTGACGGTGCCGATCGGGGTGTCGAGCATGGTGGCGATTTGGGAGTGGGTGTAGTCGCCGTAGTAGGCCAGGGCTATGACGCTGCTCTGCTCGGGGGGCAGCTCTTCGATCGCGAGGCGCAGTTCGCGGGCCAGCTCGCGGCGGCGGACCTCTGAGAAGGTTTGCTCGGGCGCGGCGAGCAGCTCCTCGGGCGGCGGGTCGCGCGGGTCGGCGATCTCGTGGGCGACGCTCTGGCGCAGGACGTCGATCGCTCGGTTGCGGACGATGCCGAGCAGCCACGCGCGCACGCTGCCCCGGCGGGCGTCGAAGTGACTGCGTGAGCGCCACAGCGAGAGGAACGCCTCTTGGACGACCTCCTCGGCGATTGCGGGGCGCGCGCACATGTGGGTGGCGAGCGCCAGGGCGGGGCGCGCGTGGCGACGGTAGAGCAGGGCGAATGCGCGAGTGTCGCCAATCGCTATGAGCGCCATGAGGGCCTGGTCGGGCAGGCTTTCGTCAAGATATTCCATAACTATGCCTGACAGTCGGAATCGTTCCGAGAACGACACTGTGAAGCCTGGGTGATGAAATTGCAAGCGAGTACCGGCGAACATGCCGCTAACAGCGACAAAACGAGGCTTGCGAGGGCGCGCCGAGCGGCCGAGATTCAGCGGTCGCCGAGCAGGCGGCGCGTTTGGGCGCCGATGTCATCGAGGGCGCGCTCGGCTGAGTGGCGGGCGGCTCGCAGGGCGCCCCGCGGCGGAGGCTGGCGGTGGCGGGCGCGGAGCAGGACCAGCGCAACTCCGGCCGTGCTGCCGACGACGACGGCGGCGGCGGGACGGGCCCAGTTGCGGGGATCGCGCATGGCAGAGAGCTCCCAGGCCTCGAGCTCCTCGACGGCGGACTCGGCGAGGCTCGCGAAGGCGCTCTCCAGGCGACGGCCGAAGTCCTCGGGCGGCTCGATCGGCGAGAGTGCCTCGTGCAGCAGACCTTCGAAGTTGGCGGCTTCAGTCATCGGCGCCTCCCGAGTCGGGCGCCGCGACGATCTCCTCGAGCTGCTTGATGGCGCGATGGATGAGGACCTTGGTGGCGCCGTCGGTGCGTCCCATGGCGCGCGCTATCTCGCGGTTGTCCATGCCCAGGGCAAAGCGCATGATCAAGGCCTCGCGCCGGTCCTCTGGCAGCTGGCGCACGCCCTCCAGCACCCGCGAGAGCTCTTCGCGGCCTTCGACCAGGTCCTCGGTCGTGTGGGAGGCGGCCAGCTCTGGGGTGTCTTCCAGGGGCGAGGCCGGCCGGCGCGAGCGGTCGCGATAGAGGTTGGCGGCGAGGTTGTGGGCGATGCGGATCAGCCATGGGCGCAGCGGCCTGCCGCCAGACTCGCGCTGGGCGCGCTCGAAGTGACGGTAGGCCTGGAGAAAGGTCTGCTCGGTGAGGTCCTCGGCGTCGTGATGATTGCCGACGCGATAGTAGGCATAGCTGTAGACGTCCCTCAGGTGGGCGCGGTAGAGCTCGGAGAACTCGCTGTCCAATTGGGCCTTGGACTTTTGTGTTGGGGAGGCCACTCATGGCACCCTATCCTCCTGCGCTCTCGCCCAAAGCTATGCGGCGCGCGCGGATCGCTCCTCGTGTCGGTCGGGAAGCCGGGTTGGGACGGAGGGGCCCAGGAGCCACTGCCACTGCAGGCTGACACACGCCCAGATCCGCTCGGTGACGCCGAGCGCCATCGAGGGAGAGGGACGCTCGGCTTGGGGAAACCCGAGCGGGCGCCCGCAACGCAGGGAGACCTTGCGCGGGCGGATGCGCCAGCCGCGACGCACATCCTCGGTGCCCTTGACGGCGACCGGCACCACCCGCGCGCCGGTCTGCAAGGCCAGGCGGCCTACGCCGCGGTGGGGATGGCCCAAGGGGCCGGTCCTGATGCGGGTCCCCTCGGGGAAGATGACGACGCAATCGCCGCGCTCGAGGATCGCGCGGGCGGTGGACATGGCGTGCTCGTCGCCGGCGCCCCGATCGATCGGGAAGGCGCCGAGACTGCCCAGGACGAAGACCTGCCAGCGACGCTCGAAGAGCTCGCGCTTGGCCATGTAGTAGACGGGACGACGCGTGAGCGCCCCGATCACGAAGGGGTCCAGGAAGCTGCGATGGTTGGCGGCGAGGATCACGGGACCTGAAGCCGGTATGTGGTCGCGGCCGGTGCGATCGAGACGGAAGTAGAGCAGGAAGAACGGCAGGAGCACGACCCGCACGGGCCAGTAGATGAGCGGGTTGACCCCGCGCTCGAGCGTTCGCTCGCGGATCGTGTCCAGAGAAGCCATATATTGGGATACCCGTTCGTGCCGGTCGCGTTACAGGGGCAGGACCGCTACCCTCGGACGGTCGCGCCGGAGTAGCTCAGCTGGCCAGAGCACCTGTCTTGTAAACAGGGGGTCACGGGTTCGAATCCCGTCTCCGGCTTGTCCAGGTCTTCACGTTTCGATGAGGACCGGGTTCACGTTTGGGTCTGCTGGCAGTGGTTGCGGCGGCTTTTTTCTGTCTGGTGCGCTGGTGGGGCTGCGTGTGGGCCGTTTGGGTGTCTGGGGAGAGGTTTTCAGGCCGCCCGGACGGGTTTTCCCTGGGCGTCGGGACGCACCGGCTTGTCTGCGGGGCTTTGGTGGTGTTTTTCGGTGGTTCAGGCGGCGATCACCGGCGGCGCGTTGGGTTCTGCTGCGATGAGGCTCTGGAGGGTGCGTCTGCGTCGTGTTCGCCGGCGTGGTGGCAGTCCACGGGCTGCGCGGTGCTGATCTGCGGTTTGACGCGCGGCGTAGGCGTCGGCGGTGGCGATGTTGGCGATGATGAACGCGCAGGAGAGGAAGAGCGCGTTCGGTGTGAGTCCCATCAGTCGGCTCCATCCGCGTTTGGTGTCGATCGTGGCGGGGTCTGAGATTCGGGAGAAGGTGCGCTCGGAGGCGGTGCGTCGGGAGTAGGAGGTGCGGTGCGTTTTGGAGGGGTAGTCGTGCTTTTGGGTTGTCTTTGAGTTCACGTTGGGGGGCACGGTGATCGTTTGCTGGGTGCAGCAGACGGGTGGGTGTTCGGGTGGGGTGTCGATCGTGGGGTGCTGGTAGGGGAGGCTCATCGAGGCTGCTCTGAGGGGGCAGCGGATCTTGCCGCGGACGGCTGGACAGCAGACGCGGTGGTAGCCGTCTTGGTCTGTGGCGCTGATCGCGGGCAGCTTGTATTTGGTTAGCTCGGCTGTCTTTGTGTCGTGGGCGGCCGCTTGCTCTTGTGTGGCGCCGGGCGCCAGCGGTCCGAGTTCAAAGAGCGGTTTGGGTGTGGCGGGGCAGTAGAGGTTGCCGTTTGAGATCACGGCGCCTTGGTGGGTGCCGTTTGTGCCGCGGTCGTTTGGGTGCAGGTCGATCACGAGTTTTGCGCCGAGTGCGCGGATGGGCAGTGCGAAGGTCTCGGCTTGGCGGTAGGAGTAGCCACTGTCGGCGAGCAGGTCGCCGAGAATGATGTCGTTTTCTGCCATGCGTTCGATGACGGGCACGATCTGCTCGGGTGGGTCGTGTTTGGTGGAGGCGAGCGTGATCCGTCGCACTAGTTCTGGCGCGTCGGGGCCGTCCTCTTCTTTGACGATCGTGGCGGCTTGCAGGTAATACCCGAAGAACGTTTCGCTCTTGGCGGGATGGTTGGTTTTGCGATGCCCCCATGCCGCCTCGCTGTCGGCGCAGCACCCGTCTTTGTGTGGTGGTGAGGCGAAGGACTCATAGTCGGTCCAGTCGATCGCGAGCGCTGTGCTCTGTGGGACGCCCAGCACGCTGACGCTGGCCTCGATCAGGGCGTCCATCGCCTCGCTGAGGGTTTGTGAGGGCTTGCCGTCGGGTTGCTCGGTGGCGAGCGAGCGGATGACGAGCGCGTAGGTGCGCTCCACTTGGCGGTAAGTGAGCTCGTGCTCGGCGCTCTTCCAGGAGACGGTCACGCCCAGGCGCCGCTTATCGGTCTCTGGCAGTCTGATCAGCGCCTGGTGGATCTTTGCCAGGTGCGCGGGACGCCCGTCTGAGATGCAGAGCAGGATCCCGAGCAGCAGCGTGCGCACGGAGAGTTGGCGGGGACGCACACCGACCGGTAGTAGCGTCTCGATCCGCTCGGGGACCCCGGAGGCGTCGATGATCGCTTCCAGGCGGTCCAGGTCGGCGGCGTCCCAGTTCACGCTGATCCTCCCAGCAGCAGGACTGTCTGTGCCTCGCTGAGAGGAGGAAGGGACGCGGCGATGTCCCCGAGGCGTTGTGAGCAGTGCACGCCGCTGGCGCTCATGAACGCTCTCAGCCCGATCAGTTTCGCCGTCTCGGCTAGCCAGGTGGCGCGCAGACGGCCTGCTTGCAGGCGTGGCAGGGACGGGTCCGCCGAGAGCGCCGCGGCGAGCGTGTCGCTGATGTTGCGCCGCTCAGGATCGCGTCCACCGACGATCAAAGCGTTCCCGGCGAACCGCGCCGCGGCCAGGAGCGGCTCATGGAAACGGGCGAGCACCGGCACTATGCGCGCTCGCTTCTCGCGTATTTCCACCACGAGCCCACCGGAGCGCTCGGTCACGTCCTCGCCACGGATGTGGCGCAGCTCACCGGCGACGATCCCCGCGCCCGCACCGAGACAGATCAGCGCCACACACCGCATCCGGCGCGCTTCGGTTGACTGCGCTTGCGCGAGACGCAGATAACCGTCGATCTCGGCGGCGCTATAAGGCGTCTTGGCGTGCTCGCGTCCCAGCGCCACCGGCAATGGGTGGGGGTGCGCGTCCAGCACGCGGACCAGATGACGAAGGTTGGTGCGCAGCGTCCGGACCGTGGCCGGCGTGAAACCCCGTGTGCCGCACAGCACGAAACGCTCGATCGTCGCGTCGCGTAGCAGCACCTCAGCGCGAAGCTCGAGCCCCACCCGCTCACCAAAAGCCGCCAGGCGAGACGCGGCGAACAAGAGCGCCCTGGCCCGCTCGGTCCTCGCCGGGCAAGCGGCTGCCACGACCCGCCGCGCGAACGCGCCCGCCGCGTCGCTGAGCCCGCACGGACGATACGCCGCGATCAGCGCGCTCACCCCGCAAACGGGGCTGCTCCCGCTGGGCACACCGTATATATACGGTAGGCTAAGGACGGAATGACCGGTACCCCTGCCAGACTGCGCCAATGAGGCCCGATCACGCCGAGCGCGAGCAGGCACGGGCGATCGCCACAGAGCTCGCCAAAATCGCCCGCACCGGCAAGGTACTGCCCGGCTCGATCACCCAACGCCAGATGCGCTGCGGAAAAACAGGCTGCGCCTGCCACGCAGACCCACCACGCCTGCACGGCCCCTACTGGCAATGGACACGCAAGCTCGCAAAAAAGACCGTCGGCAGATACCTCAACAGCACCCAAGCCGCCAACTACCAAGACTGGATCGAAAACGACCACCGCATCCGAGAACTACTCACAGCCCTAGCCCGGATCGTGCAGTAGCGGTCTGAATCTGGCCGTAGATCCGCTTTCGGGGTTGAGCGTGGTCGTTGAGGGTGGTGTTGGCCCTGGAGCGGCTGCTGGAGGGTGGCTCAGCGTGTTTGCGAGGGGCGTGCTTGGCTGGTGTGCGCCCAGCGGTGATCGCGGCCGTGGCCGTGGGACGGCTCGATGTTGGTGGTGGCCGTTTGCCGGTGTCAGCCGGCGGGCGCTGAGAGCGCTCGCAGTTTCTGGAAGGCAGCGACGAGTTCGTCTGCCCAGGGCCAGGTGTTCTGCAGGTGAAGCTTCGCTTTGCGGCCGTGGAACGCGAGACGACCGGCGACGTGCAGGAGCTGGTAGCGCAGCCGCTTGGGCTCGGCCTTTGCGAGTGCTCCGGTAAGCAGCAGTGCTTGGGTCCAGACGATCAAGTCGTGCGCGAGCATCACGATCTCCAACCACACCTCGTTGAGCGCGAACTCTTTGAACGGGAACTTTGAGAGACCGGTGTCCTTGTCGTCGCGGATGCGGTCCTCGACATGAGCATGCTGGCGGTGGCGACACTCGACGATCGCGATGTTCTGGTCGGTCTGGTCGGTGAGGATCGCCTGGAAACGGTGCCCGTCGTGGTCGGTGAAGGAGAGCTGCGCGCCGGGATGAGGACGCTCACGCCTGACGATCAGCCTCGATCCCTCCGGCCACGAGGAAAGATTGACGCTGCTGGTGATCTCTGTGACCTGCCCGTTCTTGCGCTCGCTGCCGTCCTGGTCGAGCGCCTGGACCCAAGCGGTCTCGCCAAGCGCGAGGATCGCAGCCCTGACCGGCTCGGTCAGCTCGTAGCCGACGGAGAACCGCATCGCGTGTTCGCGGCAATGATCAGCCAGGCCGTGCGTGGCGCCCGCGGAATCGCAGCGCACCAGGATTTCCATGTTCTCGATGTGTCTGGCCGGGATCTGCGCGAGCGCTCGGTCCAGCACCATCTTGTGATCCTCAGCTGTGTTCGCGCCAGCGTTCCCCGGCCGCAACACGCCACCCAGCGCCTCACGGGTCTCCTGCGCGTATGCCTGAAGCGGATGAAACCCGAAACCGCCCTTGTAGTTGCCGGCGGCCTTCTCCTTCTCGGAATGCGCTGTGATGAGCGTCGCGTCGACGTCGATCGTCAACCGCTCAGGAACATTGGAAAGCTCCCAGAACCGCTCGCGCGCCTGTGCGTGAGCAGCACGCAGCTCCTCCAAGGAGCCAGGCTCACCCGCGACCCGGTCGATCATCCGAAACGCCGTGGAATCCGACGCCACAGAGCCGAACAGCTCCTCCTGGTCGCGCACCGTGCCGAGGTCGGACACGCACTCCCCGCCATCGGCGAGCATCACCGCGAGATCCCGGATCACCCGGCCCGGATCGTGGCCGCGACGCCGCTGCTTCAGGACGGCCAGGCTCGACGAGAGCGCTCGCGTGAGGCCGAGCCGGTCGGCCACCCCGACCAGCAGCGCGCTGCCCGCGTGCGACACCAACCCCGCTCCGTCCGACGTGACATCTACGGTAACCGGGCGTCCATCACGCATCACCCTCAAGGTGAACCTCCAAAGCTCGGGATTCGGGAACTGAACACCCCAAGAATCCCTGCTCCACCGGACGTTTCCGCGCCCCCGCTCACCCCGGGGGCGCGGTGCTTACTGCACGGTCTGGGCTAGAGGCAATCGGCATCGCCCACCTAGAAGCCGAACAACGCCACGACTAACCGCCAGCAATGTGCTCAAAACACGCTTAACGTGTGCTCGCAACCCAAGACGACCCCAAAACCGCCCGCCACCACACGGAATTCGCCAAACGTGAAGGCCTCTTGCCACGATGTGCAGGGTTGGAACGCGGATCGCGGGTAGGATCCGCGGCGGTGAGCAAGAACGCGCATGTGGCGCTTTTCGTGGTTGCGCTGGTGGCCGTGGTGGTCGGCGTGGACGTGGCCTTCTTCAGGCACCGCTTCTGGGAGCGGCTGATGGCGAACGTCGGGATCGTGCTGCTTTTCATGGCGTTCTACCTGAGGTTCTTTCGATGAGCGTGCGGGCCTCGTCGCGCGCCCATCCTGGAGCGGCCTTGCGTCTAGATTCACTCGTAGAAAAGCCTAGATTCGGCCCGCGCGGGATCGAAGCGGTCAAGCACACGCTCGAAGGCGCCAGCTAGAAGCCAAGGCGTGCCTGTGCCCGCAACGGCGCTCAGCGCTCGACGCGGTAGTCGATGAAGGTGGCAAACGGCGACTGACGCACCCCCAGCTGGTGTAGGTCCAACGAACCGGCGAACCCCTCGAACAGCCGCTTGCCGGCGCCCATGACAACCGGCGCGAGGATCAAAGTGAGCTCGTCGACCAGACCGGCCGCGAGCGCTTGGCGGATGACCTCGCCGCCACCCATGATGTGGACGTCGCGCTGGCCGGCCGCCTCGATCGCGCGCTGGACCGCGGCGCGTACGCCGGAGACGAACACGAAGTCCTCGCCCTCGGGCTGCTCCTCGGGGCGGTGGGTGACGATGAAGAACGGCACGCCCCACGGGTTGCGATCGCCCCAATGGCGAGCCGCCTCATAGGTCCCGCGGCCCGCGATCACAGCGCCGAGGCTCGCGGTGGCCTGGGCAAGCCACTCCGCGTCCTCGCCTGTGGGCTGGGGGCGCAGCTCGTCTCCGTAGCTCCAGGGACCGCCGAAGACCCAGTTGTGCAACCGCTCGCCGTTCTCCCCCAAGCCTTGCCCGGGGCCGTCGTGGGGGCCGGTTATGTATCCGTCGATCGATGTCGTGATGACTGCCAGGACCTTGGCCATGTGAGATCGCCTCACTTGCTCGATTACCGGGCTCTATTCATATCGACATCCGAATCCGGCAAGTCTCATCGCGGAAGCGAGACAGCCGCGCTTGCCGTCAATTCGACTCGCGATCTCTTTGTGGTCCTTGGCGTACGACTGCGCGTCGCATCTCCTAGCGCTTCTTGTTGTCCACCACTCGCTGGAGCTGCGCCTTCTCCATGCTCGAGCGGCCGTCAACGCCCAGACGGCGGGCCTCCTGGTAGATCTGTTCGCGGGTGCGCCCGCGCGGCCCCGGTTTGCCGGAGCGCAGGCCGCCGCGGCGCCCCGAAGAGATGTCGCTGGTAGAGACGCGCGAGCCGGATCTGGACTCGCCGCCGCGAGCACGCTCCTTGTTGACCGTGCGCGCCGCGACCTCCTCGGCGCGTTTTAGCGATGCGCCCTGATGGCGCTCGCTTTCCTTGATGTGCCGGTACTGGCGTTCGCGCTTGCTGCCCTTCTCCACTCCACGGGGTGGCATACCTTCATGACCTCCAGTTCGAAACTGGCGTGCTCCGGCATCTATTACCCGCTCGGCCGCCTGGGCCTGACATGCCGGTTGGATACCCACTGAGCCGGCGCCCAATCGGCGCTGGAGGCCGGTCACCTAACCGGCGCGTGACGCTCTAGCCAGCGTCCGGCGCTCTCGCCGACGTCCGGCGATCACCGCGGCCACGGTGACTACGCGGGCCGCGGTCGCGGAGCAGCCGCGCGACAGAGAGACCGAGGCGACGCGCACAAAACGCCAAGTTCGACCCCATTTGTTTCCGACTCCGCGATACGATCCGAAACATTCCATGACGTTGTCGATAAGCCGCATCCGGCGCTACCAATGGACAAACTCGGGCAGGCCGTAGCGCACTGGGCACCGTAGAAAGGCCGAACCGGCCAGACAAACCCTAAGAATCGCCGAAACATGCCCCAGGGGAACGACCTTCGACTATTGTCACGTACTTGCACGAAGTCCACTTGTTAGAAGGCGGGCCGAGCACGGGTGTCCGCTAAGCACGCCGTATTGGGGCTGGTGATCGATCAGCCCAGCTACGCCTACCGGATTGCCTCCGGGGTGCGGCGACAGCTGCGGTTCGCCGATTTGGCGGACTCCTATCCCTATTGGGCGCTTGAGAAGCTCGAGAACGAGGGGCTCGTGCGAAGGGTTAACGAGGATGGCAAGCCGCTGCGCAGCGGCACTCGCGGGCGGCGGGCCATTTATGAGGCGACCGACTTAGGCATCGAGTCCTTCGAAGAATGGTTGCTCTCGACGGCGGCCGAGCCTCCGCTGCGCGACGACTTGCACTTCAGGATCGCGCTCTGTAGGCCCCGCGACGCGCCGCGCATGATCGAACTGATCCAAGGGCAGGAGCTTGTGTGCTTGGGGCGCGTTCAGGACCTCAAGCGCGCCTCCGAAGCGGACCCGACCGAGGGCTCGGAGTGGGACCGCATGGTGAAAGTCATCACGCGCGACGCGGAGCTTGCCTTTTGGCACGCTCGCATCGAATGGTTGCAGGGGGTTCGGGAGATGTTGGAAGGCTTGCCCGACCAGCGGGGGGCGCTTGGCGCGGACCGCGAAGCGACGCCCGAGAGAACCCGCCACGCGGCGGTTCAGCGCTGAATCATTCAGCGCTGACTTGCTCGTGGCGGCTTGGATGAGCACCATTGTCGCTGTCGCGGGTGCGCGAGGAGTCGAATTGTTGCGAGGCGCAAGGGAAGGAAGCCCAAGAAGATGACGACCATGTCCCCAATACGCGGAGGCATCTTGCATCTCCCAACATCTCATGAGGGGCGTTACTCGCAGTCGTTGGAGCGCGGATTGGCGATTCTGCGGGCGTTTACGCCGGAGCGACCGTGGCTCGGCATCGCCGAGATCGCCCAAGCGCTGGAAATGAGCCGCCCGACGACGCACCGGTACGCCTCGACGCTGGTTGCGCTCAACTACTTGGAGCAGGGCCCGATGCGCAAGTACCGGCTGGGCATGCGGGCGGGCGACCCCGGCAGGGCAGCGATCGGGGCGACCCCATTGGGCCAGCTCTCACACGAACACGTTTCGCGGTTGCGCGACCGTAGCGCCTGCACAGCGAGCGTGGGGTTGCTCGATGGGAGCGACCTCGTGTATGTGGACAGGGCGCGCAGCTCGGCGCCAGGACAGGTCGAAGTCGCGGCGCGGTTGGGGCGCGGCTCGCGTCTGCCGGCCGCGCAGACGGCGATGGGGCGAGTGCTGTTGGCCCACCTCGGCGAGCAGGAGCTGGCTTTGGCGCTCGAGGCCAATCCAGAGGCGCCGCGGGAGCGCGAGGAACTGGTGGCCGAGCTCGAGCGGATTCGAGAGCAAGGGTGGGCGCTGGCGGATCAGATTCACGTGGAGGGACAGAGGTGCGTGGCGGCGCCACTGCGGTCGCGCTCGGGGGAAGTCATCGGGGCGGTGGAGGTGGCGGCGGCCAACTCAGCGTTCAGGCGGACGCAGGTGCTCGAGCAGCTGGTGCCGATGGTCTTGGAGAGCGCCGAGGAGATATCCGCTCAGCTGGGCTATAAGCCCAAGCGCTGAGCCAGGCCAGCCGCACCGTCGGGGCGACCGCGGGCGGCCACACCCCCCGCGCGCGCGTAGGGCACCCCCAGAGAGCAACGAAACACCGGCGGCCCCACCCAAGGACCGAGGCCCGGCCAAGGGCTCGAAGGCGCCGCTCAGGGCTCGAGCAAGCCGATCTGAGCGGCGCGCGCGACGGCGTCCGAGCGGGAGGAGACCTGGAGCTTGCGGTAGACCGCGTGGGCCTGGGTCTTGACGGTGTTGGTGGAGACGTGCAGGCGCAGGCCGATCTCGCGGAGGCTGAGGTGGGTGGGCAGGAAGCGCAGGATGCGCAGCTCGGCCATGGTCAAGCTCGCGGGGCCGGCGAGTGCGGCGGTGGCGGCCGAGTCGAGCAGGTCCCAGGTGTCCTGGAGCCAGCCGCCGAAGACGACCGCGTCGGGCACGCGCCGGGCCAGGCGGGAGGCCTCGGCGAGCAGGGCGCGGGCGGCGGTGACGTCGGCCAGGCGCAGGGCGGCGCGGGCCAGCATTATGCGCGTCTCGGCCTCATACCAGGGGATGAAGTCCGAGAGCTCGCCCAGCAGGTGGGCGGCGCGGCGGGCGTCGCGCTTGCCTTCGTCAACGCGGCCGGCGTGGGCGCGGACGTCGGCGGAGACGGCGAAGGTGAGGGCCGCGGTGGGATAGGAGGCGAGGCCGTGGCGTTCGACTTGGCGGACGGCGCGCGCGATCAACTCGCCCGAGCCGTCCCAGTCGCCTTCTTCGACGGCGATGACCGCGAGTTGGGAGAGGCAGAGCGTCTCGACGTGGGGCGCGGCGACGGCGCTGCGACGGACGCCTTGCTCCAGGTGGTCGCGCGCTTGGACGGAGTCGCCACGCAGGTGATCGCTGACGCCCTGCAGCAGACAGCAGATCGAGCGCCACGGGCTGTCCTCGGCCTCCAAGTCATAGGCCTGGGCGGCGCTGCGGCCGAGCGGTGCGACGGAGCGGTCGGCCGCCAGCGCCTGGATCAGGGCCAGGCCCGTCGTCAGGGAGGGCACTTGCGGAGGCTCGGACAGGCGCGCGAGCGCGGCGGCGCTGAGCAGGCCGAAGTGGTCGGCTTGGCGCAGTTCGCCGAAGGCTAGCGCGGTGTAGGCCGCGGCCAGCGCGAGCGCGGGCTGGTCGGCGAAGTCGCCAGGATCAAAGCCGGCTAGGCGGGTGCGCAGGAAGGCGAGCCTGCCTTGGGATAGGTAGTGGGGCAAGTGAGTCCACATGAGCTCGCCGGCGCGCCGGGGATCGGGGGCCGCGCAGGCGTGGTCGATGGCGCGGTCGAAGTCGCCTCGAGCCGCCAGGTGATCGAGGGCGCGCCGGTGCAGGGTGACTTCGCGCGCGGGATCGAGGTGGCGCAACTCGGCTCGGAGGGCTTCGCGCAGGAGCGGGTGCAGGCGATAGGAGTCGTGCTCGCCGGTGAACAGGGGGAAGCCGGCGCCGGCGATCTCGTCCAGCATCGCGACTGAGTCGCGGCGCCGCAGCAAGGCGTCGCAGAGCGACCCGGAGAGCTCGTCACACACGGAGGTGAGCCGCAAGAATCGCAGTTGGGGGGCGGGAAGCTCGAGTAGGAACTCGTCGCGCAGATAGTCGGCCACTATAGGGGCGGCTCCGCCGAAGCGCTCCAGGGCCTCGGTGGGCGCGGGGTCTTGGGAGGCGGAGAGGGCCGCCAGGTAGAGCCCGGCGGGCCAGCCCTCGGTGCGCTCAACCAGACATTGGGCGGGAGCGCGAGGCAATTGGGCGGCGCTCAGGAGCTCGGCGGCTTCCTCGACACTCATCGCAAGCTCGCGCGGGCCCAGCTCGAGCAGCGCCCGGTGGGCTCGCAGACGACCTGTTGGCAGCGCGAGCGGGCGGCGCGAGGCCAGCATCAGCTGCGAGCCCCGCGGCAGGTGTTCGGCGATCGCGCAGAGGACTTCGAGCGAAGGGCTCTCGGCGAGTATGTGGGCGTCGTCGAGAACGAGAGCGAAAGACTTGTTGGATCGTTGTTCGAGCGAAGCGGCTAGCGAAGGCAGGATCGACGGGACCGGGTCCTGGGCGGTTTCCCGGACCCGTCTTGCAAAGTCCTCGTCGAACGGCTCGATCTGCTCGAAGGCCTCCAGCAGCGAACTGAGGAACTGGGTCGGGGAGGTGTGCCACGGCTCGCAGGCAAGCCAGACCGAAAGGCGCGGATCGTACGCGGCGTACTCGGCGAGCAGGCTCGTCTTGCCATAGCCGGCGGGCGCGACGAGCGTTACCAGCGGAAGCTCAGCGGCCCGGTCGAGCTGGGCCAGCAGGCGCGGTCGGGCGATCAAGCCCTCCAGGGAGGGCGGACGGCCGAGCTTGACCGCTAGCGACATTGCACAAAACTAGGAGTCCGCCTTGGCGTGGGCATCCGCTGAATGCGCGGGGCCTCGAGCCGCGACTACCGATTGGGCCTACGTAGTTTCAGGCAGCCTCGCCGGGCAGGTCGAGGCCAAGCGCGAGCATGATCTCGGGGGCGGCGGCGACCACGCGCGGACCGCCCACTTGGGGGGCGATCGCGCGCAGAACGCCGGTTATGTCCTCGGGCGTGGCCCCTTCGGAGAGCGCGTTGGGGACCTGCCAGGCGTAGGAGGCGGGGGGCGCGTCGAGCGCTACGAGCGCGGCGATCTTGACGAGCGCGAAGGTGCGCCCGTCGAGACCGCTGGCGGCCAGGTCTACCTCGCGCAAGCCGACCGCCGTGTCGAGCATGCCCGTGTCACCGGCTGAGATGCCTTCGAGCGTTTGTCGGGTGTCTGGGGTCACGGGCATCGGGACCGCGTGGCTGGAACCTCGCGCGAGTCAGCCGGGTCACACGGTCGTGCCTTGACGGCCCCCGTAGGCGACCAGGCCGTAGATGATGAGGATGTCCACGGCGAACAGGGCCAAGGAGCCGAATGGATAGGCCGGGATGAAGATGAGCTGGATGATCGCGTTGACCGCGGCGGTGAGGATGCCGATCCAGCGGCCCCACTCGACGTGGCCGAAGATCGCGATGGCCGCGCAGAACTGGATGACGCCGGTGATCATGATGACCCAGCCCCACGTGTTGAGCCCGGAGATGATGTAGGTGGCTTCGCGGGCGTAGAAGTGGGAATTGGAGATCGCGGCGATGCCGTAGATGAAGTTGAGCACCCCGACAATCGCGATCATGATGCCGGCGAACGCGACCCAGCCTTCGCCTTCGTAGGGACCGCCCGGGTCCATACCCGTGCCGCCTGCCGGCTGGGTGGGGGCGTCGTAGCCGCTTTGCATGGTTGCCTCCTTGTTTGCTTGATGAAGCGCAAGGCGCTCGAGGCCACCGTAGGCGCGCACGCGGGGCAGCGCATCCTCCGAAGCGGGTGATTGTCAGATCATTGCGCTGGACGGTTTGGAGTAAGTCTCATTTGGGAATGCTCCAATACGTAATGAAGATGAGCCGCTGATGCGCCAGAGGGTGCGCTGCAAGGAGTGCCGCCATTGGGCTGACGCCCTACTTGTTTGGGCGGCCGGCGACTGCTGCCCAAACTGCAATGCGCCGATGAGCGGCCTCGACCGCGATGAGCGGAGCGAGCGCGTGGAGTCCGGCGAATTCGGGTCGGGCGAAGGCCGTTCGGCGCTGCGCCCAGGTGGAGAGCTACCGCGACCCGGATACGGTCCCCAGTCGGGCATGGGCCGCGTGAGCGGCCGACCGCTCAGCCGCGGCCCGCTGGGATCCTGAGCCGCGGCGCGGACCGAGTGCACCGGCAGACGGGGCAGACCTGCACCACCACGAGCATCGACCGGGCCTAACGCCCTCGCACTAGCTCGAGCGCTTGGTCTGCTGCTCGAGCACCTTTCCGAAGGCACGCTCCACCTGGGTGGTCATGCGCTGCTTGAAGATCGCGAGCAACGCCTCGGAGGCGATTGGACGCAAGGCCTGGGTGGCTTCGATCATCTCCTCCCAGCGCTCGTCGGGCTGGCCGGCCTGCTCGAAGGGTTCCCATAGCTCCTTGAGGAACAGCCTGACAAACGCCTTGGAGATCGATTCACAGTCGCGACTGACGCGTTCCACGAGAGCCAGCGCGGCGGGCAGGGGAATGCCGAGGGCGACGACTTCTTCGGCGGCTTTCATGAGCGCCGGGCTGGGGACTTCGAAGCGGTCGTCGCCCAGCGGGAGCAGGAGCTTGAGCTTGCGGACGCGCTCGACGCTCTTGGCATCGACCTCGCCGAAGCGGCGTTCCAGCTCCTCGCCGGTGACCACCTCGGGGGACTCCGTGGCATAGGGCGTGGTCATCGCGTTGCGCAAGCCCAACAACCGGCCGGCCACTCCACCCGAGGAGCTCATCAGGCGCTCGATCGCGGCGAGATTGAAACCGTCGGCCTGCAGGTCCAAGATCAGGCGCAGGCGGGCGACGTGCTCGGCGTCGTAGTAGCCGACCCGCGCCCTCACCTCGGGCGCGGGCAGCAGGCCGCGGGACTGGTGGTTGCGGATGTTGCGCACCGACATCCCCACCTCGGCCGCGAGCTGCTCGATCGTGAGGCCTCCCTCGGGCAGGTGCTCCGCGGCGTCGTGCGCCGCCGCCTCGGCAGCGGCGAGATTCGCGGTAGCGGTTGGGGGCTCCTGGGTACTTGTCTTAGTGGCCGCCATCTCGGTTTCAGGATACCATCTTGCATGTAACCTCATTTGAGGTATCATTGATCGAGGTCGGATGAGCGTTGGCGTCGAGCCACGCTCAGAGACGCACATAGAACGCCCTGGCAGACATGGACACGAGAACCCCCATCACCTTCCCCAGCACTACCCCCGCGGCGCATGGCTGAGCGCGGCGCTGTCCCCCAGGTCCCCCAGGCGCGCCGCCGCGCGATGGCTCTGGTGAGGTCTTTCACCTCGCCCCTATTGCCGGACGACTACCTGGAGCTGGTCAACCCGCTGTGGTCGACGCGCGAGCTGAGGGGCAAGGTCGTGCGCGTGCAGCGCGAGACCTCGCGGGCGGTCACCGTGACGATCAAGCCGGGTTGGGAGTGGCCGGGGCATCGCCCGGGCCAGTACGTGCGCCTGGGGATAGCGGTGGACGGGATCCATCACTGGCGCGCCTACTCGCTCACCTCGGCGCCCGACCGCGACGACGGCTGCATATCGATCACGCCCAAGCTGGTCGAAGGCGGCAAGGTCTCTCCGTTTCTCAACGGACGACTGCGACCCGGCGCGATCGTGCGGTTGGGCGGCGTGGAAGGCACGTTCGTGCTCCCCGACCCGCTCCCGCGCAAGCTCCTGTTCGTGAGCGCCGGAAGCGGCGTGACGCCGATCATGAGCATGTTGCGCCACCTTCAGGCGACCGACCGGATCGAAGATGTGACGCACATCCACTGCGCCCGCGATGCCCACGACGTGATCTTCGGCGCGGAGATGCGGGAGCTAGAGCGCGATCACCGAGCGCTCGACTCCGACGACGCGCTCGAGCATCCGGGCTATCGCCTGCATCTGCGCCTCACCGGCGAGAGCGGCCGGCTTGCGCCGGCCCACATCGGGGAGCTTTGCCCCGACTGGGAGACCCGCGAGGCCTTCGTGTGCGGCCCCGCCGGACTGCTCGACAGCCTCGGCGCACACTGGCACGAGCGCGGCCATCAAGACAGGTTGCACGTCGAGCGCTTCCAGCCCGACGAGCACGTCGGCGACGGGGAACGCGGCGTGGGCGGCGAGATCCGCCTGCGCGCGAGCGGCCTCGTGTGCCACAGCGACGGCGAGCAGCCGATCCTTGCCGCCGGCGAGGTCTCGGGCGCGAGCCTGCCGTATGGATGCCGGATGGGGATTTGCCACACCTGCGTGGGCAAGTTGAGGGCCGGCCAGGTGCGCGACTTGCGCACGGGCCGCGTCCACGGAGCGCCTGGAGAGATGGTGCGCACCTGCGTCAACGCGCCCGAGGGCGCGATCGAACTCGATCTTTAAAACACCAACACAGCGAGGAGCACCGATGTCCGCCAGCGCCACCGCCGGCCCGCATTCGCCGACACGCACGAACACGGATCCAAAATCATCCTCCCCCCCTCACCAGACCCGCCCCGAGATCGACCGCGAGCACCCGAGCGCGCCCGATTCACAGGCGCGGGAGCTCGACAGCCCGATGGCGCACCTGAGCGCCGAGCAGATCGAACAGCTCGGCCGCGAGTTCGACGCGATCCACGACGAGGTCTACGCGGACCTGGGCGAGCGCGACGCCAAATACATCCGCAACACGATCAAGCTCCACCGCCTGCTGGTCCTCGGCGCGCGCGTGATGCTGCTCGGTTCGCGAAAGCGCTCGCTCTGGCTGGGCGGCACCGCGGCCCTGTCTGTGGCCAAGATCCTCGAGAACATGGAGATCGGCCACAACGTGATGCACGGGCAATGGGACTGGATGAACGACCCCGACATCAACTCCAAGAACTGGGACTGGGACACCGCCTCGCCCGCCGACGCTTGGCGGCACTCACACAACTACGAGCACCACACCTTCACCAACATCAGGGGCAAGGATCGCGACCTCGGCTACGAGATCATGCGCATCGACCCCCACCAGCGCTGGAACCCGGTCTATCTGTTTCAGCCGCTCTACAACCTCATCCTGATGGGCTTCTTCGAGTGGGGCGTGGCCCTGCACGACCTCAACTTCGAGGCGATCAAGAAGGGCGAGAAGTCAAAGGAGCAGGTGGTCGAAGAGCTGAAGGCGATCGGCCTCAAGGCGCGCCGCCAAGTGGTCAAGGATTATGTCGCCTTCCCCCTGCTTTCGGCGCTCGTGACGGGCCTGGCGGGAGCGACCAAAGACAGCAGAGCGGCGTACAAGGCGACCCTCGCGGCCGACTTCACCGCCAACATCGTGCGCAACGTGTGGGCGCATTCGATCATTTTCTGCGGCCACTTCCCCGACCAGACCTACACGTTCAGCGAGCGCGAGGTCGAGGATGAGACGCGCGGCGGCTGGTACGTGCGCCAGCTGCTCGGCTCGGCCAACATCGAAGGCGGGCCCTTGTTTCACTTCATGGCCGGCAACCTGAGCTTCCAGGTCGAGCACCACCTCTACCCGGACATGCCCTCCAGCCGCTACGCCGAGATCGCGCCCAGGGTCAGGGACATCTGCGAGCGCTATGGCCTGCCCTACAACACGGGCCCGCTGCGCAAGCAGCTGGGCAGCGTCCACCGCACGATCCTGCGCCTGGCCCTGCCGGGCGGCAGGACGCGCAAATAGCTCAGGAGGCAACCAAGCGCGTGCGCAGGTGGGCGCCCACCTTGCGCTTGACGCGCTGCAGGGCGTTGTCGACGGTCTTGGTGTCGCAGCCCAGGTGCTCGCCGACCTGCTCGTAGGAGCAGCCGTCCAGGTACAGCGAGAGCACGCGGCTCTCCAGGTCGGACAGGGCCGTCGAGAGGCATCCGACCAACGAGCGCAGCTCCTCGGAGGAGATCACCCGGTTGACCGGGTCGTTGACCGAGGGGCCCGCGATCGTCTGGTCGAGCGTCGGCACGTCGTCCCCGGCCGCCGCCGGCGTCGAGGAGAACGAGACGTACTGGTTGAGCGGCGTGTGCTTGTTGCGCGTCGCCGTCTTCACGGCGGTGATGATCTGGCGGGTTATGCAAAGCTCGGCGAAGTTCCTGAACGAGGACTCACGGTCGGTGCGGTAGTCCCTGATCGCCTTGTACAGGCCCACCAAGCCCTCTTGGATCAGGTCTTCGGAGTCGCCCCCTGCCAAGAAGTAAGAGGAGGCCTTGAGCCGCACGAAGCCGTGATAGCGGCGCACCAGGCGGTCATAGGCCGTGCGGTCTCCCTGCTTCGCCAGAGCGATCAGAAAGCCGTCATCAACCTTAACTTCAGATTGAGTGTTATGGAAGGTACGTGCCACGAGCAATCCTTTCTCGGCCAATTCCAGGCCAAAACGTGCCCATGGCGCACTCCTCCCCTGGCGCCAAAGCTATGAAGTCAACCTTAGGTTGAGCGTTATGGGCGGCAGCTTCGCACAGTTATGGAACCTTGTCAAGGCCACCCCCGCGGCCCTGCAAGATTCCGTACAAAAGCGCCGCCGCCGCAGCGGCCACGCCAAGCGACTCCATGCGTCCGCGCAGCGGCAGCGCGACCAGCTGATCGCAGGCCGCGGCCACGCGCGGGCGCAGCCCGTGGCCCTCGCTGCCGAGCACGAGCACTACCCCGCCGCTGTAGTCGGGCTCTGTGTAGGGGACCGCCGGCGGAGCCGCCGGGCGACCCGTTGCGCGCACTCCCCGGCCGTTGCGATCGCCTTCGTCCTCGCCATCGCTCCCGCCCGTTGTCGCCGCTGAGCTCTGAGTCGGAGCACTGGCCCCATAGGACCAGCACCCCGCCGCGCGCGCGTCGCCCAGGAAATCGGCAATGTTGCGTACGCGTGCAATCCGCATGTGCTCGACCGCCCCGGCCGAGGCCTTGCACGCCGCCGGGGTGACCTCGGCGGCGCGGCGCTCGGCGATCACCACGCCGGTGGCCCCCGCACACTCGGCGGTGCGACAGATCGAACCAAGGTTCTGCGGGTCCTGGACCTGGTCGAGCGCCACGATCAACGGTGCTTGCACCCCGAGCAGCTCGTGGGCGCCCACATACGGATAGCCGCCCGCCTCGGCGCAGACGCCCTGGTGGGCCGAGGAGCCGCATAGCCGTTCGAGCTCATCTGAGCCGCACACCTTCGCGGGCACGCCTTCAAGCCACGGCTCATGCGCGGCGGCGGCGCTCGTCCAAACTTGGGTGACGGCGCGGGCTCGGCGCCCGCGCAAGGCCTCGCGGACCGGGTTGCGCCCGTAGATGATCACCGCGCCAGCGGGATCAGCTCGGGTCCGGAGGCGCCGTCGCGGATCTCCCAGCCACGCTGTGCGATCTCATCGCGCAGCCGGTCGGCCAGCTCGAAGTCGCGCTCGCGCCGCGCCGCCTCGCGCGAGGCCAGCAGCGCGACGGCCTGCGGGTCGATCGCCTCGACGTCCCCGCCGGCGCCAAGCGCTTGCAGGCCCTGCAAGCCGAGCGTGGCGAGCATCTCGCGCAGGTCACCGTCGCCGACCGCGTGGCCGCGACGGTTGGCCTCGCGCACCCACTCGAACAGACAGGCCAATGCCTTGGGCGTATTGAAGTCCTCGGCCAGCGCCCCGAAGAAGCCCTCGACGTGCGATCTCATGTCTGGTGGGCTTGGCGCCCCCACATCGAGCCGGCGCAACGCGTCGCGGACGCGCTGGACGCGACGATCGGCGTCCTGCAACTCCGCCGCCGAGAAGGCCAACGGCTGGCGATAGTGCCCGCCCAGCAGATACATGACGACGGCCTCTTGCCCATACTCGTCGAGGACCTCGTGCAGGAGCGCGATGTTGCCCACCGACTTGGCCATCTTCTCGCCGGTGAACTGGATCATGCCGTTGTGCATCCAGATCCTCGCGAGCTCTTGCCCGCGCGCCGCACGCGTCTGGGCGGCCTCGTTCTCGTGGTGGGGGAACACCAGATCCGAGCCCCCGCCGTGGATCTCGAAGCCTACCCCGAGCAGCGACTCGGCCATCGCCGAGCACTCGATGTGCCAGCCCGGGCGCCCATCGCCCCAAGGCGAGGGCCACCATGCGTCCTCGCCTGGCTTGCGCGCCTTCCACAGGGCGAAGTCGAGCGGATCTTGCTTGCGATCGGATCCCTCGACGCCCTCGCCCTGATCCATGTCGTCGACGCGCCGGTGCGAGAGCGAACCGTAGTCAGGATCCGAGCGCACCCTGAAGAACACGTCTCCCCCACTCTCATAGGCGTGGCCCGAGGCGATCAGCTCAGCGATATAGGCGACGATCGCGTCCATCGTCTGGGAGGCCAAGGGCTCGTGGTCGGGGCGCCCCAGGCCGAGCGCGTCGGTGTCAGAGACATAGTGCGCCGTCATCTCGCTCGCCAACTCGGCGCTCGGCCGGCCGGCTCGGCGCACTGGATCGCCGCTACTCGGATCGGCGCGCGCGGCGTCGTAGATCTTGTCGTTGACGTCGGTCACGTTGATCACGAGGGTTGCCTCGTAGCCCTCGTGCTCGAGAAAGCGCTTGAGCAGGCTGAACACCACGAAAGGCCGCGCGTTGCCGATGTGGATGCGGCTGTAGACGGTCGGCCCGCACGCATAGATCCCCACCCGCCCGGGCACGCTCGGCGCCAGCTCCATCAGCTCCCCGCTGCGGGTGTCGTGTAGACGTATCGGGCGCATGGCCGAGCAACAGTAGCGCCGGCCGTCACTCAGCGAGGCGCAGCGATGCCACCGCCAGAGCCGCGACCCCCTCGCCACGACCGACGAAGCCGATGCCCTCGCCGGTGGAGGCCTTGACGTTGACGCGCCGCGTGGCCAGACCGAGCGTGGCGGCCAAAGACTCGCGGATCGCCTCGCGATGGGGGCTCAGCTTGGGGCGCTCCATGACCACGGTCGCGTCCACGTTGACAAGCTCCAAGCCTTGGGCGAACAGGAGCGGCATCACGCTCGCCAGCAGCTCCAGGGAGTCTGCGTCTCGAAAGCGCTCCTCGTTGTCGGGGAAGTGCTCGCCTATATCCCCCAAGCCGGCCGCGCCCAACAGGGCGTCGATCACGGCATGGGTCAGGACATCGGCGTCGGAGTGCCCTTCCAGGCCGAGCTCGCTGGGGATCTCGACGCCACCCAGGATCAGCTTGCGAGCGGGCGCGAGCCGGTGGGAGTCATAGCCGATGCCGCTGAGCGTGGTCATAGCACGCTCGCTCCGCTCGCTTGTCCCCCGCTATGGGGGGCCTGCCCGCCGCCGGCCGGGGCCGGAGCGGGTCCAAGCGGCTCGAGACGGCGCTCGCGGCGCTCGAACACACACAGCTCCGCCACTCCCGCCCGATCGAGCAAGTCCAAGGCGCGCTCGTAGTCGGCGCCCACGTCCTCGGGCCGGTGGGCGTCGCTTGAGAGCGCGACAGGCGCTCCCGCTTCGAGGCACATCGAGAGGAACGCCGGCGCCGGATAGATCTCCGCGGCGCCCTTGCGCAGACCGGCCGTTGATACCTCGATCGCGATGCCCGACTCGGCGATCCCGTCCATCGCCAACTCGTAGTAGCGGCGCAGGTCCCCTTCGGGGAAGGGCCTGTCGGGGCGGCCGGAGCCCCACACCTTGACGAGGTCGGGGTGGGCGAGAATGTCGAACAGGCCGCTGCGCGCCGCCTCCCCCAGCGCGAGAAAGTAGGCGCGCCAGATCTCCTCGGCACTGCGCCCGGAGCCCCACACCGAGTAGTCGTCCATGTCCAAGGCGTGATCGCGCAGGAAGTGGACCGAGCCGACCACGTAGTCGAAGTCGTGGGCATCGAGCAGGTTGGCGATGCGATCCTCGCCGCCGGGTATGAAGTCGGCCTCGATGCCCAGCCGCAGGTCGGTCTGCTCGCGCACGAAACCGCAGTATTCGCCGAGGTCGTCGTGCGCGAATTCGCGCCACAGGGGGTGCTGCCATACGCTGAGAGCCTGGTCGAAGCGATAGATGTGCTCGGACACGCCCAGCTCGGCGATCCCGCGAGCATCCGCGGCCTCGCGGTAGCGCTCGACGTTGGCCTGCGTGAAGTACTCGGCCGGCGTGGCTTCGAGCTCGTCGGGGCGCAGGTGCAGGTGGTAATCGGTGAGCATGGGTCGGTTGCCAACCTAGCGGGTGAGCAGCATCTCGGCCACGGCCAGGTCGAGCGGAGTGGTGACCTTCAAATTCTCAGGCGGGGCGGGCACCACGACGACGCGTCCACCGGCGCGCTCGACGAGCCACGCGTCGTCGGTCGCTTGGGCCAGTACCTCCTCGGGCACGTCAAGCGCGCGCTCCAAGGCAGCGCGGCGAAACACCTGCGGCGTCTGCACGGCCCACAGGCCGGCCCGATCGAGTGTTTGGGTGACGGCCAGCTCGCCGTCCGCCTGCTTGATCGTGTCTGTGACTGGGGTGGCCGCGATCGCGCAATCGACGCCCTCGCGCTCCACGGCCGCCAGCGCGGCCGCCACCAGCTCGGCGGAGAGCAAGGGCCGCGCCGCGTCGTGCACGAGCACAGGGTCGCCGGGCCCGGCCGCGGCGAGCGCTAGGCGCACCGACTCTGAGCGCACCGCTCCACCGCGCAGGCCGACGGTTCCGGGGGGAGCCTCGACGTTCGCAGGCAGGGCGATCGCGATGCGCTCGATTGCGGCCACCTCGCCCAGGACATCGACGCTCCACTGCATCAAGGGTCGTCCCGCGAGTTCGACGAGCGCCTTGGGACGCATGGCTCCAAGACGCTCGCCGAGCCCGGCGGCAACGATCAACGCTATGGCCATTTGCGGCCCTCCTGCGGCCCCGCCCCCAGTGGGGGACGGGGAGGATCGCGAGGGTCCCTACTTGGCCGCGGCGGCGAGCTGGCTCGAGGCCGAGCTGGCGAGCAGCTCGTCGAGATAGCTCTCGGCCTCTTCCTCGTCCTTGTCGAGCGCGTACATGAGCTCGGAGGCGAGGATCTTCTTGGCGCGCGTGAACATCTGCTTCTCACCGGTGGACAGTCCCTTCTCGGACTCGCGCAGGGACAGGTTGCGGACCACCTCGGCGAGCTCGTAGATGTCGCCAGTCTTGATCTTGTCGCGGTTGTGCTTGAAACGCCGGTTCCAGTTCTTCGGCATCTCGGACACCTCCGCCTGCAGGACGGCCAGGACCTTCTGGACCGTCTCCTCGTCGATCACGCGGCGCAGGCCGGCCAGGGCGGCGTTCTCGGTCGGGACCTTGACCGTCATGTCGTTGTGGAGGATCTTGATCGTGAGGTACTCGCGCGTGGTGCCGAGCACCTCCATGTCCTCCTTGCTTAGCACCTTGCCGGCGCCGTGATGGGGATATACGACGTGGTCGCCGAGCTCGAACTCGATGCACTCGACCTCACGGGTGGCCTCGAGCTCCTCGATGAACGATGTTGCGTCTTCGATTGTTGCGGGGATGGTGTCCTCCTTCGTCGCGCCGGCAAATGGGGCCGGCATTTGGCGCCGGTCGGACCGGCGGCGTGTGTCAAGTTTGCAAGTAGCGGTCCACGAGATTGATCTCCTGCAGGCGGCGAAGGCCCTCGCGGATGTCCTTCGCCCTGATCTCCCCCACTCCCTCGACCCCCTCCAGTTCGGCGTCGGTAGCCGCCAAGAGCTCGTCCAGGCCGC
Source organism: uncultured Solirubrobacterales bacterium (assembly GCA_963753145.1). Classification (GTDB taxonomy): domain Bacteria; phylum Actinomycetota; class Thermoleophilia; order Solirubrobacterales; family Solirubrobacteraceae; genus Palsa-744. The sequence continues at coordinate 125,336 of CAVWAX010000001.1, read as the reverse complement.
CGAATTCGCCGACGATCTGACCCACGACCAGCTTGGGCAGGCGCGGGATGCGCCCGAGGATGCGATGCCCTCGCGGAGATACGGGAAAGTCGAGCGTGTTGAGCTTGCGGTCGTATCCGAGCAGCTCGGCCAGGCGACCGAAGTCGAGCAGGTCTTGGTGGGCCAGGCGCCCGATCTGGTCGAGCGCCGAAGCGAACGCCTCGTCGGTGTAGTCGGCCAGATAATCCTGCACCAGGGCCGCCTTCTCGGCGGTGGTGCCGAGGATCGTCTCCTCCAGCTGCATCTCGATCAGGCGCCCCTCGGAGCCAAGCTCGACGATGTAGCGCTCGATCTCGACCGCCATCCTCGTCGCCAGCTCGGAGCGCTGCAACACGGTGAGCACGTCGTGCAGGGTCACTCCCCCCTCGAACTCGAGCGCGGTGAGCCGCGTTGAGACCTGGTCGAGGCGCTGGCGGTACTTGTCCAAGGTGGCCAAGGCTTGGTTTGCCTTGGAGAGCACGACCGTGATGTCTTCGAGGATGTACTTGACGCCGTCCACGTACAGCGAGACGACCTCGCGACGCTGGGAGATCGCGATCACGAGCGCGTCGGTCTGCTTGGAGACGCGCTCGGCGGTGCGATGGCGGGTGCCCGTCTCGTGCGAGAGGATCGTCGGGTCGGGCATCAGCTGGACGTTGGCCATCGCGATCTTGGTCGCGTTGGTGTTGACGATGATGGCCCCGTCCATCTTGGCCACCTGGTAGAGGAAGGCGGGGCTGTAGTCGATTTCGAGCTTGATCCCGCCGGAGAACAGGAATCCGAGCTCTTCGGGATCGCCGATCACGATCAACCCGCCCGTGCGAGCGTGAAGGATGCTCTCGATTCCCTCCCGCAAGGCGGTACCGGGAGCAACCATCTCGAGGGCTCTGACCAAGCCGGGCTCGGGTCGCGCGTCCGTGTCGAATTCTTCGCCGGATCGTGAGGCCACGACTACTCATTCTACGGCATTTAGCCTTTTTTTATCGCGCCCTCTCGGGAAGGGTTCCTAAGCGGCGACCGAGGCCGGCCGAGTTCTAGCTGACGGAATCCCGAGGGCTAGCGCCTGGCGCAACGTGGCGGCCTCGCGCGCCCCCTCGCCGCTGCCGGTCGGAGCCAGTACGCCGCCCAGCCCGTGCCTCGACGCCTCGGCCAAGCGTCGCTCCGGATGACCCACCCAGCGCAACTCTCCGGTCAGGCCCAGCTCTCCGAAGCACGCGCAGGGATAGCTCGCGGCTGTCGAACCCGGCTCCACGCCGGCGTGCCGGCCGTCGAGGGCGACGCCGCGCGCCGCCGAGGCCACGGCGAGAGCGATCGCGAGGTCCACTCCGGGCTCATCCACGCGCACCCCGCCGACGACGTTCACGAACACGTCATGCCCACCAACGCCGATGCCCCCGTGACGCCCGAGGATGGCCAGGACGAGCGCGAAGCGGTTGCGGTCGAGGCCGGAGACGACCCTGCGGGGCTGTTCCAGCTCGGAGGGCGCCACCAGGGCCTGCACCTCGACCAGGAGCGGGCGCGAGCCCTCCATCGCCGCCAACACGACGCTGCCCGGCGCCCGGGTCGCCTCGGCCACGAAGCGCGCGGAGGCGTCCAGGACCTCGACGAGGCCTCCCTGGCGCATCTCGAACAGGCCGGCCTCGTTGGTGGAGCCGAAGCGATTCTTGAGCGCTCGCAGCTCGCGATAGGGACGCTCGCGCTCGCCCTCGAACTGGAGCACGCAGTCGACCAGGTGCTCGAGCACGCGCGGACCCGCCAAGGCGCCGTCCTTGGTGACGTGGCCGACGAGCACGACGGCGATCGAGCGCGCCTTGGCGACGTCCATGATGCGCGCCGCCACCTCCCGGACCTGGCCGACCGAGCCGGGCGCCCCCGAGAGCTCGGCGCAGCGCAGGGTCTGGACCGAGTCGATCACGCACACGCTCGGCTCGTGCGAGACGATCGCTTCGAGCACCCCATCGAGGTCGGTCTCGGCCAGCACCGGGACCTCCAGCGCGCTCGGGGAGAGCCGCTCGGCGCGCAGTCTGACCTGCTCGGCGGACTCCTCGCCGCTGATGTAGAGCGTCTTGTGCGCCGCGCCGGCGAGGTTGCCGAGCGCCATGTTGGTGAGCGTCGACTTGCCGATCCCGGGGGAGCCGCCCAAGAGCACGAGCGAACCGGGCACGAGGCCCCCGCCGAGCACTCGGTCGAGCTCCCCGATGCCGGTCTTCAGGCGGGCGACGGGCGCCGCCGCGACGCGCGAGAGCGGCACCGGCGGGGTCCCTTTGTTGCGTCCCGGGGCGCGCGCCGCGGGCGTGCCGGCGCGCGGGCCGTCGCTCTTTGCCAGGCGCTCCTCGACGAGCGTGTTCCAGGCGGCGCAGCCGGGACACTGGCCGTGCCACTGGGCCGACTGCAGTCCGCACTGGGAGCACACGTGGATGGTTTGGGGGCGCGCCACACAGCCAGACTACGGGTCGCTCCCGACGGCGCCTCGCGCACGTGGCGCGGTTTTCTTTAACAGAGCACCTCGGCCGACACGCCCCGCGCGCGCATAGGGCACCCCTTCGAGCAAACATCAACACCGCCGCCCGCGCACCACCGCGAGCGTCGAACACCGGCAAGACCAGACCGGCCCGAAGGCAAGCGCCGCCTAAGACTCGGCCGGGGAGTCCCCGCCGTCGCGGTGCTCGTCCTCGCCCGCGGACTCCTCGGCGTGCGCCTCGGGATCGCCGCCGCCGCCCGCGCCGACCCCGACGGGGGTCTTTTGCTTCTTGGGCTTGACGATCCGCAAGCTGACCTCGCCCTCCTGTCCCTCGGGGGCCGGATCGACGACGACGGTGGCTCCCGGCATGAGCTGCTCGCGCAACACGAAGTCGGCCAGGGGATCCTCGATGTAGCGCTGGATCGCGCGGCGCAGCGGGCGGGCGCCCATCGCGGGGTCCCAGCCCTTGTCCACGAGCAGGTCCTTGGCGGGGTCGGTCAGCTCGAGTTGCAGCTCGCGTTCGGCCATCGACTCCCTGATGCGCACCAGCAAGAGCTCGACGATCTGGCGGATCTCCTCCTTCTGCAGCTTGTGGAAGACGATCACGTCGTCGATGCGGTTGAGGAACTCGGGCCGGAAGACCTTCTTGAGCTCACCCATGATGCGGTTCTTCATGTCGTCGTAGGTGATCCCGGTTTCGTCGTCTGAGACGGCGAAGCCAAGCGGCGTGTTGCGCGCGATCTCAGACGCTCCGATGTTCGAGGTCATGATCACGATCGCGTGCCTGAAGTCCACCGTGCGCCCTTGCGCGTCGGTGAGGCGGCCGTCCTCGAGGATCTGCAGGAGGATGTTGAAGACGTCGGGGTGGGCCTTCTCGATCTCGTCCAAGAGCAGCACGGAGTAGGGCTTGCGACGCACGGCCTCGGTGAGCTGGCCGCCCTCGTCGTAGCCGATGTAGCCGGGGGGCGAGCCGACCAGGCGCGAGACGGCGTGCTTCTCCATGTACTCGGACATGTCGATGCGGATCATCGCTTCGTCGTCGCCGAATAGGAACTCGGCGAGGGTGCGCGCCAGCTCGGTCTTGCCGACGCCGGAGGGCCCCAGGAAGATGAACGAGCCGGTGGGACGCTTGGGGTCCTTCAGGCCGGCGCGCGAGCGACGGATCGCCTTGGAGATGACCTCGATCGCGGGGTGCTGGCCGATGACGCGCTTGTGCAGTTCCTCCTCCATGCGCATCAGCTTCTGGGTCTCGGCCTCGGTCAGCTTGAAGACGGGGATGCCGGTCCACATCGAGACGATGTCGGCGATCTCCTCCTCGCCGATCGCGGGGCGCTCGATCGCGTCGCCGGCCTCCCACTCTTCCTCGAGCTCGCGCTTCTTGCCGGCGAGCTTGCGCTCCTGATCGCGCAGGGCAGCCGCCTTCTCGAATTCTTGGTTCTCGATCGCCTGCTCCTTTTCGCGCCGCGTCGATTCGATCTCCTCTTCGAACTCGCGGTTGGCGGGCGGCGAGGTGAGCGACTTCATGCGCATCCGCGATGCGCCCTCGTCGATCAGGTCGATCGCCTTGTCGGGCAGGAAACGGTCTGAGATGTAGCGGTATGCCAGGTCGGCGGCGGCCTGCAGGGCCTCGTCGGTGATCTGGACCTTGTGGTGCTGCTCGTAGCGGTCGCGCAAGCCGCGCAGGATCTCGACCGTCTGCTCGATGGTGGGCTCCTCGACGCGGATCTGCTGGAAGCGGCGCTCCAGGGCGGAGTCGCGCTCCAGGTACTTGCGGTACTCGTCGAGCGTGGTGGCGCCGATCGTCTGCAGCTCGCCGCGGGCCAAGGCCGGCTTGAGGATCGAGGCGGCGTCGATCGCGCCCTCGGCGGCGCCGGCGCCGACCAGGTTGTGGAGCTCGTCGATGAACAGGATGATGTCCCCGCGCTGGGTTATCTCCTTCATGACCTTCTTCAGGCGCTCCTCGAACTCGCCCCTGTACTTCGAGCCGGCGACCAGAGCGGCCAGGTCGAGCGTGTAGATCTGCTTGTTCTTGAGCAGCTCGGGGACGTCGGAGTTGATGATGCGCTGGGCGAGGCCCTCGACCACGGCGGTCTTGCCCACGCCGGGCTCGCCGATCAGGACGGGGTTGTTCTTGGTGCGGCGCGAAAGGATCTGCATGATCCGCTCGATCTCGGTCTCGCGTCCGACAACGGGGTCGAGCTTGCCGTCGGCGGCGAGCTTGGTCAGGTTGCGCCCGAACTGGTCGAGCAGCTTGGAGGACTTCTTGCCGCCCTCGCCCGGACCTGAGCCAGAGCCGGCTCCCGCGCCGGCGCCCTGGCGGCGGCCGCCGGGGCCCGAGAGCATGCGGATGACCTCGTTGCGGATCTTCTCCGAGTCGGCGTCGAAGTCGAGCAGGATGCGGGCCGCGACGCCCTCGTTCTCGCGCACCAGGCCGAGCAGGATGTGCTCGGTGCCGATGTAGTTGTGGCCGAGACTCAGGGCCTCGCGCAAGGCCAGCTCGAGGACCTTCTTGGCGCGCGGGGTGAAGGGGATCTGCCCGGAGGTGACCTCCTCGCCGGAGCCCACGATGCGCACCACCTGGGCACGGACCCGCTCGACCGTGATGTCCAGGGACTCCAAGACGCGCGCGGCCAAGCCCTCCTCCTCGCGCAGCAAGCCCAGGAGGATGTGCTCCGTGCCGATGTAATTGTGCTTGAGCGTGCGCGCCTCCTCCTGCGCAAGAACGACCACCTGCCGGGCTCGTTCTGTAAATCGCTCGAACATGGGTGCTTCCTTCCTGTGAGGGCGGAGCCTCTCCGCGGGTGCCGCACGCCTGGCGGTCCCCGTCGGCGCCTTTCAAGCAGTCTACCAATCGCCCTGACTGCCCTTCCGTTTGCTCGCCATACCGGGAGGACGGTGCCGCATGCGGCACCGTCCCGGAGGGTGCATGCACCCTCCGGCCGACCGGCGCATGCGCCGGTCGGAACAGCATCGAAGGGGTTCAGTCGCGCATCGCGGGGAACAGGATCACCTCGCGGATCGAAGTGCGTCCCGTCAGGAGCATGACGAGGCGATCGATCCCTACGCCGACGCCACCGGTCGGGGGCATGCCCTGCTCTAGGGCTTCCAGGAACAGCTCGTCGTGGGGCTGGGTCTCCTCGTCGCCGGCCAGGGCCAGGCGAACTTGGGCCTCGAAGCGGGCGCGCTGCTCGTCGGGGTCGGTCAGCTCGGAGAAGGCGTTTGCGATCTCCATGCCGCCGGCGAATGCCTCCCAGCGCTCGGCCAGGCCCGGCTCGGTGCGGTGGGCGCGCGCGAACGGGGACAGCTCGATCGGGTAGTCGACGACGAAGGTGGGCTGGACGAGGTGGGGCTCGACGAACTTGGATAGCAGGTCGTCGGCCAGCTGAGGCCAGTTGAGGCCGTGGGTGGCCATCGCCAGCTCGCGCTCTGCGATCGCGAGGCCCAGCGAGGGGGCGTCGCGCAGCGTGTCGAGGTCGATGCCGGTGGCCCGGCGCACGGCGGCCACGAAGCTGACGCGCGGCCAGGGCGGGGTGAAGTCGAGCTCCCCCTGGTAGCCGACGGCGCAAGCGGCGGAGGCGACCATGCGCTCCATGCGAGCGGCCTCGTCCGCGTAGTCGGCGTAGGCCTCGTACCACTCGACGACCGTGAACTCGGGGTTGTGCTTGGTTGATAGGCCCTCGTTGCGGAAGTTCTTGCCGAGCTCATAGACGCGCTCCAGGCCGCCGACGATGAGGCGCTTGAGGTAGAGCTCGGTGGCGATGCGCAGGTAGAGCTGGCGGTCGAGCGCGTTGTGGTGGGTGGTGAAGGGGCGGGCCATGGCGCCGCCGTAGAGCGGCTGCAGGACGGGGGTCTCGACCTCGATGAAGCCGGCCCCGTCCAGGTAGGCGCGCACAGCCGAGACGATGCGGGCGCGATCGGCGAACAGCTTGCGGGTCTCCTCGTTTGCGATCAGGTCGAGCTCGCGGCGGCGCTGGCGCGTCTCGACGTCGGTCAGGCCGGCGTGCTTGTCGGGCGGCGGCCTCAGGGCCTTGCCGAGGATCTGGTAGCCGTCGACGCGCAGCGTCAGCTCACCGTGGCGAGAGCGCAACGGCGCGCCGTCAACGCCGAGCAGGTCGCCGAGGTCGAGCGAGAGCAGCCGCTTGAAGGCATCGGGGCCGAGCATGTCGGCGCGAGCGTGCAGCTGGATCTTGGCGTCCCGGTCGACCAGGTCGAGGAAGGCGGCCTTGCCGGCGCCGCGCCGGGCGGCGATGCGGCCGGCGACGCGGCGGGAATCCTCGGTCTCTTGGCCCACCTCCAGGTGCTCGTAGGCGGAGCGCAGCTCGGCGATCGGCTCGGCGCCTGGGTAGGCGTAGGGCGGCAGCTCGACGCCTTCCGCGCGCAACCGTGCGAGCTTGGCCCGCCGCTCGGCGATCAGCTCGGGCAGGCCGTGGGCCGAGTGTCCTTTCTCGGAAGGCCCCCCGCGCGCGTGGGGGGCACCCTCCTCAGAAGAGCCACCGGCGCCACTCTCGCCCGCGGGCGGAGCACCCTCCTCGTCGGGACCGCCAACATCCTCCTCCTCGTCGCTCTCGCTCACGAGCGGAGGGCCCTACGTGAGCCCGACGTCGATCTTCGTGATCTTGAGCTTGCGGGCGGGGCCGCGGGGAACCTGGACGGCGACGACGTCGCCGCGTTTGTGGCCGATCAGGGCGCGCCCGACGGGCGACTCGTTGGAGAGCTTGGCCTGCTCGGGGTCGGCCTCGGCCGAGCCGACGATCGTGTACTTGACCGACTTGCCGGTCTTCTCGTCCTTGACGTGGACGACCGAGCCGACGCCGACGACGTCGGTGGAGATCTCCTTGGAGTCGATCACGGACGCCATGCGGAGCTTCTCCTGGAGCGTGGCGATGCGCGACTCGAGCATGGCTTGCTCGTTCTTGGCATCGTCGTACTCGGCGTTCTCGGCGATGTCGCCGAATTCGCGCGCCTCCTTGATGCGTTCGGCGACTTCGCGGCGCTTGGCCGTCGAGAGCAGGTCCAGCTCGTCTTGGAGCTTGGAGAGCCCTTCGGGAGTGAGGATGACGTCCTTGGGCATGTAGTCGAAAGTTGGTCCAGACCGATGAAAAACCCCGCCGTTTCAGGCGGGGAGGGACGCCACAGTGTGCGCGGCGAGCGCAGCAGTATAGCGAGCGTCATCGAGGCTGGCGACTCGTTGCAGGGACTCCCCCAAAGCTCTTGCTTCGGGCTTGGCGAGACCGAGACGCTCGATGTACCAAGGGTAGAACTTGCGCAGATAGCGGGTCGCGCGATCGGCGCCGAGGTGCTCGACGGCGCGGTCGATCGTCCAGTCGAGCTCTTGCAGGACCTCGGTGGGGGTGGGGGCACCGCGGGAGCGCATGCCTAGGAGCTGGGCGAACAACCAGGGGTTGCCGAGCGAGCCGCGCGCGAGCATTACGGCGGCGGCGCCGGTCTGCTCGTAGGCGGCGAGGGTGCTGTCTACGTCGTGCAGGCCGCCGGTGAGGACCACGGGCGCGGGCAGGGTCTCGACCAGGCGCGCGGCCAAGGCGTAGTCGGGGACCCCTTTGTGGTGGACCGCGGCCGAGCGCGGATGAAAGCCGATCGCGGCTACGCCGGCCTCGGCGACCAGGCGGTGGGCGAGGCCGAAGCCGCTCGTGTCGCCGGGCCGGCGGCCGGAGCGCAGCTTGACGGTGACCGGCAGGCCCGAGCCGAGGCGTGCGGCGCGGGCGACGGCGACCGCGATGTCGGGGTCGTCGAGCAGGGCCGCGCCGGCACCGGTCTTGCACACCTTGGGCACGGGACAGCCCATGTTGAGGTCGATCGCGTCGGCTCCGGCCTCGGCAACGACTCGTGCGGCGTGGCGCATGATCTCGGGGTCTTGGCCGAACAGTTGGATTGAGACAGGCCCACCCACCCCCGCCTCGCGCTCGCGGGGGTCGATCCGGAGCATCTCGATACAGGTGCGCTCGTTGCCGTGGAAGATGGCGTGCGAGGAGACCATCTCCGAGACGGCCAGGCCGGCGCCGTGGCGCTTGGCTTGGAGGCGCACGAACCAGTTGCCGATGCCGGCCAAGGGGGCGAGCATGACGCGGTTGGGGACGGTGAGGGGTCCGAGCTGCCAGGAGTCGGCTAGGCGGGCCATCCCTTCATTGTGCCCGACGCCCCACGAGCACTTCGGGGCGGCCGGCGTCGACCATCATCGAGCAAGCAGTGTTGTGGGCTTTAAAAAAAGAACTCCTTACAACTTGAAACTATTCAGCCACGCAAGGAATCCGCAAATGGAATTACACCACCCAAGACTCCCTGCCCCGAGGGAGCCTGACCCGGGAGGCCCCGCCCGAGAGGCCCAACCCAGGAGGCCCAACCCACGAGGCCCAACCGCGAGAGCCCGACCGCGACTCCCCCGACGCAGGCTACGCGGCGTTCAACTCGTAGATCAGGCGCAGACCCGTGAGCGTGAGCAGGTCGTCGACCTCGGAGATCTCCTCGGTGAAGGGGACGACGAGGCTCGAGAGGCCGCCTGTGGCGATCGTGGAGGCACGCACGCCGAGCTCGTCGTAGAGGCGGCGGAGGATCGCGTCGATCGCGCCGGCGTAGCCGTAGACGACGCCGGAGCGGATCGCGTCGATCGTGTTCTTGGCGATCACCGAGCGGGGCGGAGCGAGCTCGACCTTGGGCAGGCGCGCGCCCCGCTCTGTCAAGGCGTCGAGCGAGACCTCGATGCCGGTCATGAGCGAGCCGCCGATGTACTCCCCCTCGGCGGAGACGACGTCGAAGGTGGTGGCGGTGCCGAAGTTGACGCAGACAGCGGGGCCGCCGCCGAAGCGGTCGCGCAGGGCGAGGGCGTTGACGAGGCGGTCGGCGCCGATCTCGCGTGGGTTGTCATAACGAATCGCCATGCCGGTCTTCAGGCCGGGACCGACGACGAGCATCTCGTGGCCCAGATAGCGATGGGCCATGGCCGTCCATTCGGGCTCCAGGTGGGGCACGGTCGAGGAGAGGATCGAGCCGGAGAGCTCCTCGAACGCGACGCCTCGCAGCTCCAAGAGATTGCGCAATGCCGCTCCGAGCTGGTCGGCGGTGGACTCGCGAACGGTGGCAAAGCGCCAGTGCTCGAGCAGCTTCCCGTCTTGGAAGGTGCCGAAGTGGGTTTGGGTGTTGCCGACGTTGACGACTAGGAGCATGGGGGCGGATTATGGGGCCAAGTCGTGTGCGTTGCGTCGCGGGCGGACGGAGCAACACACGCCCCGGGAACCTTGCGCCGCCGATCGACACCGTGGTGCCGCCTCCCCCAACCCGCGCCGGCCCGCCGCGCCGCGCTTCGTCGCGTCCTGGCTGGCTCGCCGACCAGGATGCACACGCGGCGCAATGGGCTTATGCTGCGAAACATGAGCGTAAAGCTTTATTCGTTGCCTGGATCGCACCCGTGCGCCGCCGTGGAGGTGGCGTTGCGGTTGAAGGGGATCGAGTACAAGCGCGTGGACCTGATGCCCCTCAGCCAGTTGGCGATCGGGCCGCTGCTCTATGGCGGCAACACCGTGCCGGGACTGCGCATCGACGGCGAGCGGTTGGCCGGCTCGCGCACGATCATGCGCCGGCTGGACACGCTGGCGCCGGAGCCGCCACTCCTGCCGCCTTTGAGCGACGCGGTCGCGCGCGCGCGCGTATTGGAGGCGGAGCGCTGGGGCGATGAGGTATTGCAGTCGGTGCCGCGGCGACTGCTCGACGCCGCATTCTTGCGCAACCCGAGGTGCATGGAGAGCTATGTGGGCGACGCCAAAATGCCGATGCCGCCCGCCCTGATGCGCCCGGCGATGCCGCTGACCGCCAAGCTGATGGCCAAGCGCAACAAGGCCGATGACGAGAAAGCCAAGGCGGACCTGGTCGCGCTGCCGGCGCAGCTCGATCATATCGATGCTTGGATCGCCGACGGGGTGCTTGGCGGCGAGCAGCCGAACGCTGCCGACCTGCAAATCGGCAGCTCGATCAGGCTGCTGATGACCCTCGCCGACGTGCGCCCCCTGATCGAAGGGCACGCCGCACTCAGCCTGACACGCTGGTTCGAGCCCCAGGCCGGCGAAGCGCCCGCGGGCACGCTGCCCGCGGACTGGCTGCCGGCGCGCGCCTCGGCCTGATCAAGCTCGCAGCACGATCGACTTCATCAGCACCTGCACGGGGCCTGTTGTTGGGGTGAGTATGATCTTCACCGTGACCCTCAGCTTGTGATGGCGACGTAGCGAGTTCTTGGCACGCGCGTCCAAGACGATCAAGATCGACTGTTTGCCCGCCGAGATCGATCCGCGCACCAGCCGGCCTACGACCGCCACCCTCGGGCTCCCGCGATGCGCGCCGCCCAGAGAAGCGGCGCTGGCGATCAGATCGACCTCCAGATGCCCACCGACACCCGAGGATGCCACTTCGAGGGAGACCCGCACGGCGGACGCGTGGCGATGAGCGGTCAGTTTCAGTGAGCGCTGCACAAGCAGCGCCACGAGTGGCCCGACGATTGACTCAGGACCATCGGCCGCGGGTGTCGGCTCGGGCGTTGGAGTTGGCGTCGAGGGAGGCCCGGGACCGGCGGGCGGTTGGCTCGACGGTTCTTTGGTCGGTGGCGAGATGGTCGTAAAGCTCTGGTCCAAACCCACTCTCGACCCGTGTTTGTTTTCGGCGATGAGCCGGAAGTGGTACGTGGTGTTGGGCGTCAGGCCCTTGAGCGTGAACGCAGCGCGCTGACTGTCTCCACCGCTCGCTGAGAGCGCCGTCCTTGGGCTGATTTGACCGTGCGCGGCTTCGCCTTCGACATAGGCCGTCGTGTCGTATTCGAAGAAATAATCGGTTTCTTCGCCACCAGGGTCCACGGTGCCACTCAGCGTGGCCGCGGCTTCTTCGATGCCTTCGGCCGCTGTCGTCGTCGCGGCGGGTGGCGTGATCGCCTGGGTTTTGAAGGTTTCTTGTGCGGCTCCAAGCACCGGCGTTTTCGCGACACCGTAGGTCGCGACCAGCCTGAACGTGTAGAGGGCGCCTGCTTGTAGTCCGGTCGCCTTGGCGGACACCGCGTGGGCGGCGAAGTCCGCGGAGCTCAACGTGGCGACAGGCGTGGATGGTTTGCCCGTCACGCCAGGGCCTTCGTATTCGAAATGATATTCGACGCCGGGGTTGCCTTCGGGGGCGATACTTCCGTTGAGCGTCGCTTCGGTCTGCGTTGCTCCGCTTGCGGCGCTGGTTGCATCCGTTGGCGTACCTTCAACCACGATTTCGTAGTGACGGTAGTCGTTGACGGCGTCGTGAAACATGGTCGCGCTTTCGAATTTGTAAATGCCGGCTTGCGAGAAAGCGCATTTACCGTGCCAGTTGGTCTTCGCTGGAGTCGGCGCCACAGGCACCGCGGCTTCGCACGAAGGCAGCGCCCCGGGGTCAGCGGTCCAGGCTATGTTGGCGGCAGTCTTTTCATCGACGAACATCACCGCGCCACCACTTGGGATCGAGATCGTCGCGGCAGGCTGGCTGGAGCCCTGGATCGCCCAACACGGCCAGGCGAGCTCGACGCAGTTTTCGTTTACTTCGAGCTTGGTTTCGGATGCCGCGGCTGACGCTACGGGCACACTTGCCGCCGCGGCCGGCGAAACGGCGAGCACAAGCACAAGCAGCGCTAGCAATCGCATGTTTTCAAGCGCCTTCATGAGTGCACCGTTACCGATCGGATGACGATCGTCGCTTTCCCGTGGGGCGGGATGAGCTTGATCCTCACCTCGAGCGCCAGGCGGTGGTGACGCTCGAGCGCCTTCCTTGCCTTGGCGTCGAGCTTTACCGAGAAGGACAGCCGACCCGCCCTCACAGACGTGCTGACCATGCGTCCGACGATCACCTTGTGCCCAGGTCTCGCCGACGCCTTGCCGCCACTGAGAAGTTCGACCTCCAGGCGGTCTCCCGCGCCAACGCTGGAGATCTGGAGAGACCCACTGACCGTGGCGCCCCTTCGGGTCGTGTGGACGGCGGGCGCACCGGACAGCGGCGAGCCGCTAGGGCTTTCCCCGATCAGCGTGGGACTCGTGCCTGGCGAGCCGGCGCTTGGGGGCGATCCGCCTTCGGGGGCGGGTGGCGGGCTGGTCGAGGCTTCGACGACGACTTCGTATTTGGTGTATTCGAACCAGAGCGAGGCGCTTTCGAACTTGTAGGCGCCGGGCGCAGAGAACACGCACTTTCCTTCCCAACCGGTCTTGGCCGGCGCCGGGGCGATCGGCACCGGCGCTTCACACGCCGGCGCGGCACCGGTCCAGGCGAGGTTGGCAGCGGTCTTGTCATCTACGTACATGACCGATCCGCCGGCCGCGATCGTGACCTTCGAAGCGGGCTGACTGGAGCCTTCGGTCGCCCAACAGGGCCAGGCCGCCTGGACGCAGTTTTCGTTGACTTCGAGCTTTACTTCGGAGGCTGCGGCGACCGCCTGCGGCGCCGCCAGCGCGAAGCCGAGCACCGCCGCCAAGGGTAGATAGCGCTTGCGAAGTCTCACGTTCCAGCCGCCTTTCGCTCCGATTGTCCCTGGGGTTCATGCGCCCCACCGTGGCGCCTCGCGCGGCGCCGTCCTTCCCGAAAGACGCCGCGCCGGCGCGATCCTTCCCGGCTAGCCGAGTGCTCTCGCGAGCGCTACAGTCGCTGGATGCGTGGCCGCCTTGCCCACGCCGAGACCACACCAGCTGATGCCGAACCTGGATCCCCAGTCGCTTACCCGGCACATCGACCGCCTATACCGCGCGGCCTGGGCGTTGTGCGGCTCCAAGGAGGACGCCGAGGACCTCGTCCAAGACACGTTCGCGCGCGTGCTCGCCAAGCCGCGGGTGTTGCGCGGCGAGGACGAGCTGGCCTACTTGATGAAGGTGCTGCGGAACACGTTCTATAGCTCCAAGCGCACGGCCTCGCGCAGACCGCGGACGGGAGCTTCTATCGAGGATCTGGCGATGGCAGACCGGCAGCCGACGCACAGACCCGAGCACGCTTTGGAGGTCCGTGAGCTCTATGGGGCGATCGCCGAGTTGCCCGAGGATTTCCGCTTGGCGCTCGTCGCGGTGGACATCTTGGGGCTGTCCTACCGTGAAGCCGGCAGCGCGCTGAAAGCACGCGAGGCGACAATCACGACGCGCCTGTTCAGAGCGCGCAAGCAGGTGGTGAAGGCGCTCGGCCACGAAGCTGAGCGCCCCGGCTCACAGGCCGAGCCGACCGCCGCGCGAGCGGAGCCAAGCGAGGCGCGCGACGCGGCCGAGGTCCCGCGTGTTCGGGAAGGTCGGGCGATGCAGGAGCGTCTTGCTGAGCAGGGATCGCCATGACCCAACCACCACGCAAGCTAACCGAGCAGGAAATCGCGCCGCTGGCCGCCACGGTTGACGCGCCGGAGTCGCTGCACCGACGGATCGAGGCGATGATCGCCCAGGACGCTCCAGACGCCCAGGCTTCGCGACGGTCTGGTGACTCGCGTGCGCCGAGGAGGCTGCTTGGCTTGGGCACCCTGCGCACTAGCACTGTGGCCGTGGCAACTGTTGCCGTCGCCGTCGTGGTTGCGCTTGCGCTGATGGTGGGCGGGACTGGCAAAAGTCCAAGCGCAACCCTGAACGTGCGGCAAGCGGCGGCTCTCGCCTTGAGCGCCGCGACGGGACCGGCGCCGGCGGAGAACGGGAGCGATCGCTCACAGTTGCGGGTGTCGGTGGGCGGTGTGCCCTTCCCCTACTGGCAAGAGCGCTTCGGCTGGCGCGGCGTCGGTATGCGCAGCGACATGGTCGCCGGCAGATCCATCACGACGGTGTTCTATGCGAACGGCGCCGGCAAGCGCGTGGGCTACGCGATCGCCTCAGGACGAGCTCCGACGGTCCGAATCGGAACGATCGTGCATCGCTGGGGGGTGTCCTACAGGGTGCTGAGCAGTGACGGGGCGACGGTCGTGACCTGGCGGCGGGACGGACATCTGTGCGTGATGGCCGGGCGCGGGGTGAGCGCCCACACGCTCTTGAGCCTCGCCGGCTGGGACGGCGGCCGGACGCGCACCGCCTGATCCGCTAGGCACTCGCTCAGGCGACCGCGATTGGCCTGCTCGACGAAGGCACCCGCTCCAGCGATTCGACCAGATCGGCCATCGCGCCGATATTGACCATACACGGCGGTCGGCGCAACGGGAAGGTAAGCGCGGTGACGGCGTCTTGGGTGGTAGCGATGCGCGGGAAGGCCCGCGGAAAGGAGCAGAGACCATGAGAGGACGAACACTTACGGGCGCTCTGGCCGCGCTCGCCGTGGCGGGCGCCACCGCGATCCCGGCCCTGGCGTCAGGCGGAGCCCACAGCGCCGCGACGCACTCGGTGAAGCTGCAGAACATCCGCTTTCACCCGGGCACACTCAGCATCAAACGGGGCGACACCGTGAGGTGGCTGTGGGAGGACAAAGGCACCGAACACAACGTAACCGGCAGCGGCTTCAAATCGAAAACCATGGGCAGCGGCTCATTCAGCGTGCGCTTCACCAAAGCGGGCACGTTCAACTATCGCTGCACGATCCACGTGGCCGAAGGGATGAAGGGCAAGATCGTGGTGCATTGATACCAGGGCGGGTCGCCGGGGGAGCCAGCCTCCCCCATCGGCGGACCCGCCCCGTCCCGGGCCTCAATTGGCCTCAGGCTTCCAAGGACGAGACGTTTGCCGCGCGTGGCCTCGCCACCATCACAGCGATGGTGGCGACGCCGCACTCACAGCAACATCGCGACTGTCAGGAGTTGTCCACCTTGGCGCCGCTCGGCGCGATCACGTACCAGGAAGCGCCGAAGCCGTTGACGCCCTCGCCGTAGGCGTCGCCTGAGTCTTTGTCGCGCGCGAAGAAGTAGAGCGGGTGGCCCTTGTAGGTGACCTGGGTGGTGCCGTCGGCGCGGGTGATCGTGCCGAGGTCGGCCGAGTTGGCCACGCCGGCGGCCGTTGCCGCGCCGGTGCTGGTGACGGGCGGCCATACCGAGGCGCATGCCCCCGAGCAGCTCGAGCTCGCGCCTTTGTCGCCCTCGAACATGTAAACGGTCAGCTTCTTGGGGCCCGCCGCGAGGATCGTGCCCAGTTTGGAGGCGTGCTTGACGGTAACAACCACGCCGCCGGCGGCGGCTGTCGTTGCGGGGGTAGTGGCGGCGGCCGTGCTCGTGCTCTTTTCGCTTTCAGCCGGATAGCCCGAGGCGGATGTGGTGGAACTCGAGGATTTCGAGCTGCCACAGCCGGTGGCAAGCAGCGCGGCGGCTCCCAGCACGGCGAGTAGGCCGGTTGTCGGTGTCTTCATGAGTGCTCCTACGGTCGGGGGCCTCATACATCAGGCCCACAGGTGGGGTCGGTAGCTAAGACGCCACCGGAGCCCGATCCTTCCCTTGCGTCTCGCTGTCGAGGCCCTGGGTCGGGGTGAGGGGCGGCCCGGCCCGGCGCACGCCTTCGCTCGAGGTCCCGCCCGCTCCCAGGACCGCCAGGGCGTCCGAGAGGCGCCTGCCGTCGGGCGTCGTCAACTCGAAATCGAGCTCCAAGGCGGGCACCAGTACGAAACGGCGTGAGAGCACCTGGGGATGAGGCAGGCTCATACGCTCGTGCGACACCTCCAGGTCGCCGAGCAGCAGGATGTCGATGTCGATCGCGCGCGGGCCGTGTCGCACGCCGCCCGGCACGCGGCCCAGCCCGCTCTCCAGGCGCTTGACGGCGTCGAGCAGCTCCAGGGGCTTGAGCGCCGTTTCGATGAGCACGCACGCGTTGAGAAAGCTCGGCTGCTCGAGCACCTCGCCAACCGGATCGGTGTCGTACACCGAGGAGGCGGCGATGACCCGCACACCAACTGCGGGCAGCGCATCGACCGCGGCCTGCAAATGGGCGCGCCGATCGCCGACGTTCGATCCTAGGCCGAGCAGGCCGCGGCGGTGGTGCACGTCGCTCGTGAGGGTTCCCTCCTCGACGACCTCAGCGGATTTGCCGTGTTGTCCCGTCGAACCCTTGGCCTCGAGGGCGATGTCCATGATCTTGGCAACGCGATCCATGTCAACGTCTTCGGCTAGTAGCGTCGCGCGGTGACGCCACGCTACGGAGGCGATCATGCAATCGATCATCCCACGCGGCGTGATCCCCGCACCGCGACAGCGCCGGTAGATCCTGACGGCGCCGTCGAAGTCGATCACCGGATCGAAGGTCAGGATCTCAAAGCGCGTGAGGAGACGTCGCAAGTCGTCCTCTCGCCGATCGTCGCGCGCGCCGGCCAGAACCTCCATGATCACGGGCTCTGTCACGGCGACAGGTCCTTCCGCTTCGATCAAGTCGCTGAGGCGCCGGTGCGCGGCACTACCTGTGGCGCGGTCGTACTCCACCCAGACGGAGCTGTCTACCAGGATCACGCGGCTGCGTGCGGTGGCGCGTCCGGAGGAAGCTCGACGATCGCTTGAACTCCTTGCATGGCCAGAGCTTCCTGACGTGTCATCGGTTGACCGGCCAGATGGCGCAAGGCGAGATCTACGGCGGCCGTCTTCGTCCTCACGCCATAGCGAGCCATGATCGCCTGGACGTAAGTGTCCTCAATCTCTATGTTCGTCCGGACAGTGCCCATACACCAATCATACACCACACGCTCCGCCCCGCCGTGGGACGCCCGACGCGCCTAGTTCGAAAACGCGTCTGGAACTAAGCGCCGCTCGCGCTCGGGAGCGGGCCCTCGCTGAGCCCAAACCGCGCGTGCAAACGCCGCAGAGGCCGGGGCGCCCACCATGTCAGCTCGCCCAGGCGCCCCATCAAGGCCGGCACGAGCAGGGCCCTGACAAACGTGGCGTCGATCGCTACGGCCAACGGCACACCCACTCCGAGTTGCTTGACGAAGAAGATATGCGACGTCGTGAAGGCGCCGAGGGCCACGCAGAACAAGAGCGCGGCGGCCGTGACCAGGCGTCCGGTGCGCTCCAGGCCGTAGGCGACGGCCTCGCGCGTGGCCAGGCCACCGTCGTGGGCCTCCTTGATGCGCCCGAACAGGAACACGCCATAGTCGGTGGAGAGGGCGAAGGCGAGGATGAACAACAGGACCAGATTGGACTCCTCGAGGCCTCCGATCGGGGTGAAGCCGAACAGGCTGTCCAGGTGGCCGTCTTGGAAGATGAGCACGAGCAGACCAGCCCCCACCGCGACGGTGAGCAGGTTCATGAGCAGGGCCATGACGGGCAGAATCAACGATCCGGTCATCAAAAACAAAAACCCGCCGGTCACCGCCGCCAAGATCGCGAGCGCGAGGGGCAGGTGAGCGGAGATGGCGGCCTTTTGGTCTACAAACCACGCCGTCGCGCCCCCCACCAGCAGTGCGGGCGCGGGCCCGATCGTGCGCAAGCGCTTGACCAACGCTTGGTTGGCGGGCGCGCCGTCGGTGCCGCGCGGCTGCAGTTCGATCTCCCACACGCCGCGCCCGAGGTAGCGCGGCGGACCCTCGCTGGCCTGGGCGCCCGCGATCTGGCGCGCTTGGGCCGCGATCGCCGCGACGGGAGCTGTCACGGTCGTCGTGCCGACCGCGCCTTGCGTGACGGACGAGTTGTGGCCCGCGCCCGTCGGCGTCGACGCCGGGGCGGCAGAGCGCGCGACGATGGTGATCGTTTGCGAAGCGTCCACGGGGAAGCTATGGGTCAGCGTTTCGGCCACCTGGCGCGCTTCTGAGGAGGCCGGCAGCACGTGGGCGTCGGCGGGCGTGAGCTCCAAGCGCAGCGCGGGCACAGCGGCCAGCAACAGCAGCGCGGCAGTCGCCAAGGCGACCAGCCCGGGGCGACGCATGACGCCGCGCGCGAACCGGTACCAGGCGCCCTGCTCGGAGGCTTGGGCTGTGCGCGCGGCTGAGCGCTGCAGGCGCGCCGGCGAGAGTGCGTCGATGCGCGGACCCAACGCAACGAGGACGGCCGGCAGCACGACCAAGGAGACGGCGCCCGCGGACAGCGCGACGATCGAGCCGCCGATCCCCATCGAGTAGAGGAAGCGGATCGGGAACACGAGCATCGAGGCCAGGGCGCCGGCGACGGTGAGCGAGCTGTAGAGCACGGTTCGGCCCGCCGTCTGCAGGGTGCGCGCGATCGCGGCGCGAGTGTCGGCGCCGCCCGCGAGCTCCTCGCGGTAGCGCGAGAGCACGAACAGGCTGTAGTCGATGCCCAGGCCGAGGCCCATTCCGGTGACGAGGTTGACGGCGAACACCGAGACGCCGGCGAACTGGTCGATCAGGCGCAAGAGGATGAAGGTGAGCACGATCGCAAAACCGCCCACGAGCAACGGCAGCGCGGCGGCCACGAGCCCGCGGAACACCCAGAAGGAGAGCAGCAGGAGAATCGGGAAGGCAAGCATCTCGGCCCGCTGCAGGTCGGATGAGGTCGTCTTGTTGATCTCGTCGAAGGCGACGTCGTTGCCGCCGAAGCGCACGCCGCTGCCGGCCATCTGCGCGCGCACGCGTTCGACCGCGCGGCTCGAGGCTTCGCGATCGGTGAAGGCCGCCAGCACGAGCGAGCGGTGCCCATCGACGGAGACCAGCTCAGGCAGGTGTGTTGCCGGGTAGTCCAACGCGCGCTGGAAGCCGGGCTGGGCGGACAGCAGCGCAGCTACTCGGGCGCTTTGCCGCTGGGCGGCGACATCGACGCGCGCATCGCCTGAGCTCGGAACGAGGGCGACCACACCGTAGGTGGCAGTCTGGCCGGTGGCATGTTCGATCGCCCGCAGGACCTGCTGGTTCTGGGAGGCCGGGTCCTGGAAGTCGGAGTTTTCGCTCTTGAGGATCGACACGACCGGGCCGCCAAGGACGGCCGCCAGCATGAACAGGACCCCGGATGCGATCAGGATGCGCCGCGAGCGCGTGACTGCCAGATCGGCGAGCTTGGAGATCACCCGCCGCAGATTAGTGACCGCTAACTAACTTGTCAAGCGGTGTGCCGCGAGAGAGGGCTGACCGCCCTCGCCCGCCGTGGCGGCTGTTCGACTCGCAGGCTAATCGGCCGCCTCGCGCCAGACCTCGACGGACACGTCCTCGACCGGCAACGGGATCGGGGGCTCGGGCTTCGAGGCCTTGACCCAGACCCCTTCGAGCTCGAAGTCCGAAAGCAGGCGATCGGCTATCGCGGAGCACAGACGCTCGAGCGTCTTGTAGGAACGCTGTTGGGCCACGAGCGCAACGAGCTGGCAGACCTCGGCGTAGTCGATCGTGTCCTCGATGCGGTCGGTGACGGTGGCGTCCGTCTCCCCCACGTCCAAGCGCAGGTCGATCAGCAGGCGCTGGCCGATCTCGCGCTCGGCCTCGGAGACACCATGGTGGGTGTAGAGCGAGAGGCCTGAGATCTCGATCGTGACGGTCTCAAAGCCCTCCTCCTCCTCGCCGTCCTCGAGCGGCTCCTCGTCGCTCAACTCGTCGTCGGGCTCCCCGTCCATTTGCCGCTCAACGTAGCAGCCGCCACGGCCAGCGCACCGGCGACGGGCGCGACGTCGTGCACACGAAACACTGTGGCCCCTCGCTCGTAGGCCATCACGTTCGTGGCGATCGTGCCGGGGAGACGCTCGGCCGGAGCGCCCCCGATAAAGCTCTTGCGCGACGTGCCGATCACGACTGGGCGTCCCAGCGCGACGATCTCCCCCAAGCGGCGCAGAAGCGCGAAATTGTGCTCGAAGGTCTTGCCGAAGCCAATGCCTGGATCGAGCAGGATGCGCTCCTCGGCAACGCCTGAATCCACAGCGAAGGCCAAGCGCTCTTCGAGAAATGCCTTCACATCGTCGACGACATCCCCGTAGGAAGACCCACCCACCGCTCGCTGCATGGTGCGAGGCTCGCCGAGCATATGCATCAAGCAGCAATCGAGCCCGCCCTCAGCCACGACATCGACCATCTCAGAGTCGGCGCGCAGGGCGCTGACATCGTTGATCAGCGTGGCGCCGGCCGCGACAGCGGCTCGGGCAACCGCCGCCTTGGACGTATCGACCGAGATTTGCGTCGAACCCATCGCGCTGAGCCAGTTCGCTGACCACCGGCACAACCCGGCGCAGCTCTTCATCCAAGGGGACGGGCTCCGCGCCCGGACGCGTCGATTCGCCGCCTACGTCGAGGATGTCGGCGCCCTGGGCGACCAGCTCCAGGCCATGCTGCAGGGCGGCCTGCTCATCCAGGAACAAGCCACCATCGGAGAACGAATCGGGGGTCACATTGAGGACCCCCATGAGACGGTAGGACCGGCTCAGGTGACCGAGGGGCCGCTTGGATCCGAGCCGGTCATGTCGGCCGTGCCTCCAGCCAATCCCGGCCGCGGCAGCGGACGCGGCGCTTCGCGACCGGGACGGTCGGCCGAAGCGGGCGGAACCGGAAGCTCGGGAGCGGGCGGCTCCTCGGCGCCGAAGACTTCGAGCTCGTCCTTGCCGTCGAGCAGGGCCTGGAACTCCTCCTTCTCGATCGTCTCGCGCTTGACGAGGATCTCTGAGATCTTCTTCGAGGTCGTGCTTGTGCTCGGTGAGGATCGTGCGGGCGCGGTGGTGGGCGGCCTCGACGATGCGGCGCACCTCGTCATCGATCTCGCGCGCGATCTCATCGGAATAGTCGGGCTCGGTGGAGAACTCGCGCCCGAGGAACGGCTGACCGTGCTCGTGACCGAACACGCGCGGGCCGAGCTTGTCGGACATGCCGAAGCGCATGACCATCTGCTTGGCGGTGGCGGTGACCTTCTCCAGGTCGTTGGAGGCGCCGGTGGTGATCTCGTTGAACACGATCTCCTCGGCGGCACGGCCGCCCAGGGTCATCGCCATCGTGTCGTTGAGCTCGGCGCGGGTGGTCAGGAAACGGTCCTCTTGGGGCATCGAGATCGTGTAGCCGAGCGCCTGGCCGCGCGAGATGACCGAGATCTTGTGGACGGGGTCGGAGTGCTCGAGGAAGTGGCCGACGATCGCGTGGCCCATCTCGTGATAGGCGGTGATCAAGCGCTCTTTGGAGGACATGACGCGTGTCTTCTTCTCGGGGCCCGCGATCACTCGCATGATCCCCTCCTCCAGCTCTTCCTGGCCGATCTCGCGCTTGCCGATGCGCGCGGAGAGCAGGGCCGCCTCGTTGATCAGGTTCGAAAGGTCGGCGCCGGTGAAGCCGGGGGTCTGGCCCGCCAGGGCATCGATGTCGATCACCTTCGCGAGCGGCTTGCCGCGTGTATGGACCTCGAGGATCTTGGCGCGACCCTTGCGGTCGGGGCGGTCGACCGCGATCTGCCGGTCGAAGCGCCCGGGGCGAAGCAGGGCCGGGTCGAGGATGTCGGGCCGGTTGGTCGCCGCGATCATGATGATGTTGTCCTTGGCCTCGAAGCCGTCCATCTCGACCAAGAGCTGGTTGAGGGTCTGCTCGCGCTCGTCGTGACCGCCACCGAGCCCGGCGCCGCGGTGGCGCCCGACGGCGTCGATCTCATCCATGAAGATGATGCAAGGGGAGTTCTGCTTGGCCTGCTCGAACAGGTCGCGTACGCGGGAGGCGCCGACACCGACGAACATCTCGACGAAATCGGAGCCCGAGATCGAGAAGAACGGCACGCCGGCCTCGCCCGCGACCGCGCGGGCCAGCAGTGTCTTGCCGGTCCCTGGAGGACCGTAGAGCAGCACACCGGTGGGTATTCGGGCGCCGAGCGCCTGGAACTTCTTGGGGTTCTCCAGGAACTCCTTGATCTCATGCAACTCCTCGACGGCCTCGTCGACCCCGGCGACGTCACGGAACGTGATCTTGGGCGAGTCGGCCGACAACCGCTTGGCTCGCGACTTGCCGAAGCTCATCACGCGCGAGCCTCCACCCTGGACCTGGTTGATCAAGAAGAACCAGAAGCCGAGGATCAGGACGAGCGGCAGCGCGAAGGTGAGCAGCGACGGCCAGATCGAGGTTTTGTTCGATTCCACGTTGAACTTGGCCCCAGCCTTCTTCAATTCGCCTTCCAGCTGTGGGACCTGCTGGTCGAAGATGCCCACTTCGTATTTTTCTTTGTTGTTCAGTTCCACCGAGACCGCGTTGTCTTTGACCTTCATCTCGGCGGACTTGACGAGATGGTTGGGGATATCGGTGGAGACGAGCGTCTGGTAGGTGTGTTCGGGCCCTTTCTGCGAGCTGGGGACCACCAGCTTGGAGAGGAAGAAGGCGAGCACGACCACGATCAGGATCGGGAAAGCCGCGCTCTTGAAGAATCGGCTCATGGGAGAAGGTTAGCGTGCCAGAGCGGCCACAAAGGGCAGGTTGCGGTGACGCTCCGCGTAGTCCAGGCCATAGCCGATCACGAAGCGGTCAGGGATCTCGAAGCCGACGTACCTGGTCGGAAGGTCAACCTTGCGGCGGTCGGGCTTGGTGAGCAGTGCACATACCTCCAACGACGCGGGATTGCGCGAGCCGAGATTGCGCAACAGATATTGCAGGGTGAGCCCCGAGTCGACGATGTCCTCGACGATCAAGACGTCTCGGCCCTCGATCGCGATGTCGAGATCCTTGAGGATGCGCACGACCCCGGAGGAGTCGGTGGCCGAGCCGTAGGAGGCGACCGCCATGAAGTCGACCTCCACCGGGATGTCGACGTGGCGCATGAGGTCGGACAGGAAGAACACGGCGCCCTTGAGCACGCCGACGAGCAACAACGGACGCCCGGCGTAATCGCGCGAGATCGCCTCTCCCAGTTCGCGCACGCGCTGGGAGAGCTCCTCGGCGCCGACGAGCACCTCCCCCACTTCGGAGTCGGCGCCGGGTGCGGCAGCGAGAGGCTCGGATCGTGGGACCACCAAGCGCAGTGTATTTAATGCTGGGGGCGGGGCTCGATCGCAACCATGCGCAGCTGCCCTTGCTCGATCACGGCGGAGACGAGCCCACCCACATGTAGTTCGGCGTGATCGCGCCGCTCGGCGAGCGCGAGGATCTCCTCGACGCGGTCGCCGGCCTGGGGCACGAAGGTCGCGGCAGCCGTCTCGGCGAGACGGATGACGATCAATCGCTGTAGCGCCGGAGCCAAGTCGCCGAGGCGCGCGATCGAGATCCGCTCGGCGCCCGCCAGCTCGCCGTCCACCAGCCCATCGAGCAGTTCGGTCTCCTGCCGCAAGAGCGCGGCCGTGCGCAGCACGTTGGAGCAGGCCGCGGGGTGAACGACTTCCAAGGCCGGAAGCAGGCCGTGGCGTACGCGAGAGCGCGCATACTCGGCGCTGTCGTTGCTCTCATCCTCGCGCCAGGCCAAGCCCCGCTCCTGACAGTAGGCGGCGGTCTCGGCGCGCGTCAAGCCAAGCAGCGGGCGCACCAAGGTCCCCTCGCGCGCAGGCATGCCGAGCAGGGCGCGCCGTCCGGGCGAGGCTGCGAGCCGGTAGAGGATCGTCTCGACTTGATCGGTAGCGGTGTGGCCGGTCGCGACCAGGGACGCCTGGGCCAACTCGAAAGCCGCTTGGTAGCGCAACTCGCGCGCCCAGGCGTGCAGGTTCCCCGTGGCGTCGGGGTCGCGCCGGGCGCGCACCACCTCGATCCGCACGCCTAGCCGACCGCACAGCTCGCGACAGTGGGCCTCATCGACGTCGGAGGCCGATCGCAGCTGGTAGTTGACGTGCAGAGCACACACGCGATCGGCGCCACACAGGGCCACGGCCAGATCGAGCAGGCAGACAGAGTCACGCCCACCCGAGAGCATCGCGACGACCTCACACCCTGCCGCGAGTAGCTCGTCATCTCGCACGCGGTCCCGTATGCGAGTGACGCTCGTTCGCATCATTGCCCGATAGAGCAGCCGAGGGGATGTCTATTCGAAATTATCGATTCGTGTCGCGGCGAAATCATTACAACCGGAAAGCTTTGCAAAATTTTGAACCCACAACACAGCCCAGTCGCGATCCGCAACCTTAGGAGACAACCACGAGAACCAACGAGATCGACGCCACCGCAGAGCAGATCACTGCCCCCCCTCGCGAGACGGCAGCGCGTCGAACAGCTCGATCGGCTCGGTGAAGCCCTTGAGCCCGATTTCCCCGATCAGCTCGAAGCGCACGCCCTCGACGGAGGCCGCGCTGTCCACCACCGGGCGCGTGACGAGCACCTCTCCCCCGGCGGCGCGGGCGACGACGCGGGCGGCCTGGTTGACGTCGCGCCCGTAGTAGTCGCCGTCGCGGTAGAGCGCCTCACCACTGTGAATGCCGATCCGCGGGGCGGGGTCCTGGGGTTCGACTTCGCGCTGGAAATCGACGGCCCAGCGGGTGAGCGCGACCACGTCGGCGCCGACGACCATGACCTCGTCGCCGAGCGTCTTGATCACGCGGGCATCGATTGGCAGGGACTGCTGGACGGCCTCGACGAAGCGTTCGACCACGCCGACCGCCTCCTCGTCGCCGCGCTCCTCGGTCAGCTTCGTGTAGCCCGCGAGATCGGCGAAGGCGATCGCGACCCGCAGGCGCCCCTCGTCGGGGATGCCGCCGGCGAGGTCCGCCTCCATGTGGCCGATCACGTCCTGCTCGATGAAATGGCCGAGGAAGCGGCCGTGTAGGTAGCGCATGAATGGGGCGGCGAAGGGCAGGAGCTCGGCTGCCAGGCCCTCCATCGCCTCGGCCATCTGGGCGCCGGGCATCCCCTCGCGCATCATCGGCTCGTGGACGTGCAGGTGGATCAGGCGCACCTCGGCGTCGGCGATCTGAGCCAGGGTTTGGCCGTAGACGCGGGCCAGCTGGAGCAGCACCGTCTCGGGCATCCCGGCGGACAGCATCGCGGCCAGGTAGCGGACCATCTCCATGTCTTCCTCGCCGATCGAGTCCAAGGAGAGCGCACTGAGACCGAGGCTCATGTAGATGCGCTCGATCAACTCCTCGTCGATCTCCGCCTCGCGGGCCACCTGGGCCAGGGTGTAGCGGCCCTCGGGCGGGGCGAACATGCCTTGGACGTAGCCGGCCAGCTGACCGCTCTGGTGGGCGCGACGGATGTCCTCCAAGGAATGCCCCCGCTCGCGCAGCCGAGCGACGATGCCTACCTGAGCGACGGCCTGGGGACTCCAGACGCCCTCGTACTGCGGCACCAAGCCCTCCTTGACCCAGCGCCTGACGGTAGCCCCAGACACGCCCGCGCCCTCGGCGACTCGGGCCAGATTCGGGTGGCCGGCATCGACCTCGGGTTGCTTCTGCGTTGTGGCCACGGGGCAAGTCTAAGAGGCCTGTCGCGGGGAGCGAGCCTCGAAATTCGCAAACAGCACGTCGTTTGCGACGCAGGACGGTTAGGGTCCCCAACGGATGAGCCCAACCGAGCCGATCCACCTGCGCCCGACCGCGGAACTCGCCGAGCGGGTGCTGTTGCCGGGGGACCCGGGACGGGCACTGCTGCTGGCTCAGTACCTGTGCGAGAAGCCGCTGATGTTCAACCATCACAGGGGGCTTTGGGGCTACACGGGCACGGCCGGCGACGGCGAGGCGCTGACGGTCCAGAGCACGGGCATGGGTGGGCCGAGCGCGGCGATCGTGATGCACGAGCTGGTCGCGCTCGGCGCGAGGCGCGCGATCCGGGTGGGCACCTGTGGGGCGCTCGACCCGATGCTCGGCCTCGGCGATCTGGTCGTGGCGCGTGAGGCGATCGGCGCGGATGGGACCAGCGCGGCGCTCGGGGGCGGGCCGGCTGGTGCGTGCCGACGCTGCGCTGAGCGACGCCCTCGAGGAGCAGGCAGAGCGCTTCCTGGCGACTGGGCGAGCGCGGCCACAGGACGGGGCGCATCGTGAGCACCGACCTGTTCTACGAGCGCGACGACGCACGCAACGCGGCGTGGCAAGTCGAAGGCGCGATCGCCGTGGAGATGGAGGCGGCGGCCCTGTTCGCGGTGGGCGCGGCGGCGGGCATCCAGGTCGCGTGCCTGCTGCTCGTGACCGACACCTTCGACGAGCGTGGCGGACGCAGGCGAATCGAGGAGGACGCGCTGACGCGCGGCGCCGAGGCGATGGGCAGCGTGGCTGCCGCGGCGCTCGCCGCGATCTAGGAGCTCTTCTTGGCGGCGCGCTTGGTCGCCGACGCCCGCTTGGTAGACGATCCGGCCGGCTTGGAAGCGGAGCCGGCGCGCTTGGGCGCAGACCGGGCGGACCGCTGCTTGGAAGCCGGCGAGGACGGCGGCTCGGCAAAGGCCCCCCGCGCGCGCGAGTCACCCTCCTCAGTTGATGGGGACGCCCCCACGACACGCGGCAGCTTGCTGCTCAGGACCTGAAGCTGCTCCTCCATCGCCGCCAAACGCCGCTCGACCGAGCCGTCGCTCAAAGCCCGGTTGAGCCGGTGTACGCCGTCCTCGATGCCCTCCAGGCGCTGGGAGACCGAGCGCACGCGCCGCGTGAGCCGTTCTATGTCGGCGGCGGTGGGGATGTTGAGCGCGCTCAAGGCCAGCTCCTGGGCCTGGACGGCGCGCTCGCGCGCGTCGAAGGCGCGGCCGATCGTGCCGGTGACGAGCGGGTTGTCGAGCAGGTCGGCCAGGGCGCGACCCAGCTTGTCCTCGGTGCCCGTCGTCAAGCGCTCGCGCAGCTTGGCGGTGTGGCTCGCGCCGTCGGACATGCTCAACTGCTTCTCGCTTCGCGCATCGGGGCGCATAAGGCTAGTCGAGTTCGGCGGAGTTTGCGGGGCTCGGCCGCGGAGGGCGCGAGGGGGTACCGTGCAACGGATGACGGTGGCGCCTGTTCACCTTCGTGCAGATGGAGCTTCCTTGGGAGCTGGGACCGGCCGACGGGCGCTACCTGCTGCGCAGGCAAGCCGGGCCGGGCGAGGCCGAGCCCGAGCATGTCGTGGTGCTCTCGACCGTCGGCGCCGAGCGTAGGGGCCTGCTGGGCGGCCGGACGCGCACCCGGCGCACAGACGGGACGCCCGCGCCGGTGCCGGTGACGCGCGCGACGGTGGTCGATCCGGTGCCCCTGTCGCTGGAGACCCAGGCGCGCGCCTGGCTACGCCAACTCGACCCCGAGCGCGAGGCGGACGCGGCGGCGGCGGTGCTCAACCGGGTGCTGTGGGCTCACCGCATCGCGGGCGCCGAGGCCCACGTGCGCGAAGTGGCCGCCCCGCAGGCGCTGATCGTGAGGGCCGGCTACGGCGAGGGCGAGCAGGTGGCGGACGGCTTGTGGAGCGACGCGCGCGAGCTGGTCCTCTCACGCAAGCGAGCCGGTCGCCGAGCCAGCGTGCTGCGCCCGCAGGAGCGCTTGGCGATGCTGCTCTCCGGCCGCGAGCAGCCGCTGCTCTGCGAGGAGCTGGTGTTGCGCGCGCGCATGGACCTGGACTCGGGTCGCATCGAGCTGGCGGCGATCGGGCTGGAGCGCGCATATGCGACCGGGCTGGTGGAGCTCGATGCGCAGCGCCGCGCCGACCTGACGCAGCGCATCGAGGAGCTCAGAGAACTGCGCGCCGAGGTCGAGCGGGCCGCGCACCGCTCGCTCCCGAACACGACCGCGACCCCCGAGGAGCAGGTCGTGCGCCATGGACTGGAGCGCTTGGAGGCGGCGCTGCGCGCGCGGACCGCGACCGGCTTTACTGTGCGCTGAGCATGGACCCGACGCAGACAGCCATCGGCACCTGGAGCGGGGGACGCTTCATGCACTTCGGCGAGCCGCTGCCCGAAGAGCGCCTGCTTGAGCTGTTGCGCCCGGGCGGGGGGATCGAGACCGTGATGAGCGCCGACGCCTACGGCGCGGGCGAGGCCGACGCGCTGCTCGGCCGTGCGATCGAGGGCGTCGATCGCGACACCTACTGCCTGATCGGGGCGATCGGACACGACTTCTATGAGGGCGAGCGCGAAGGCGCAAAGGGCTATCCGCGCTTCACCGATCCGCGCCTGCGCGACCAGGAGGCCTACGGCGACTACATCGGGATGGCCGCCGAGTGCAGCTTGGAGCGGCTGGGCGCGAGCGCGTTTGATCTGTTGCTGTTGCACAACCCAGACCGCACCGGCTACACCAGCGAGGCCGTTTGGGAGGGGATGAGCGATTTGCGTGCTCAGGGCTTGACGCGCCTGGTGGGCGTGGCACCGGGGCCGGCCAACGGGTTCACGCTCGACCTGATCGACTGCTTCGAGCGCTTCGGGGAGACGCTCGACTGGGCGATGATCATCCTCAGCCCGATGGAGCCTTGGCCGGGCGAGCTGGTGCTCGACGCGGCGGCGGCCAACGAGGTGAAGCTGATCACGCGGGTGGTGGACTATGGGGGCGTGTTCCACGACGACGTGCGCGCGGGTCACACGTTCGCGGAGTACGACCACCGCAAGTTCAGGCCGGACGGCTGGGTCGAGGCGGGGACGCAGAAGCTTGAGCGGATGCGCCCCTACGCCGAGCGGCACGGGCTGAGCATGTTGCAGCTGGCGTGCCAGTGGAACTTGGCGCACGAGGCGGTCGCTTGCGTGGCGCCGACGTTGATCCAGGAGAGCGGAGTCGAACGCTCGGCCGATCGAGGACAAGCGCGCGGAGCTGGGCGCACTCCCGAGCGAGCTGAGGCTGAGCGCGACCGAGGTACAGGAACTGCGTGCGATCGGCGACAACAGCGGCTCGATGGCTTTGAAGGGGGCAAGCGTCGAATACGAGGGCGAGCCGCTGGCGGACCGGTGGACCTTGGATGAGGATCTGGGCGAGCTCGCTACACGTTGGCGCATCGCGCCCGAGCGCGACCTCGTCAAGACCCGCTGACAGAAGGCGGCGCGAGCGGCGCGACCGCGCCGGACCATTGCTCGAGAAAGGCCTCGCATTCGGGGCCGTCGAGCGGGCGCGCGAACAGGAAGCCTTGGCCTGTGTCGCAGCTCTCGGCGCGCAGCAATGACAGCTCGTGGGCCTGCTCGATGCCCTCGGCGAGGGTCTCGATCGAGAGCGACTTGCCGAGCTGAACCAAGGTCCTGATCAGCGTCTCGCCTTCGCTGTTCTCCCCCATTTTGGAGACGAACGAGCGGTCGATCTTCAAAGCGTCCACGGGAAAGCGCTGGAGGTAGGCAAGCGAGGAGTAGCCGGTGCCGAAGTCGTCGATCGCGACGCGCACGCCGAGCTCCTTGATCGCGGCCAAGCGCACGGCGGTCTGCTCGGCGTTGGCCATGATCGCGGTCTCGGTGATCTCGATCGTGAGCGCGTCGGGGTCCAGCCCGCTCACGCTGAGCGCTTCGGCCACTTCGGAGACGAGCTCGTCGCGGTCGAGCTGGCGCGCAGCGACGTTGACCGCCACGCCTATGTCCCGGCCGGCGTCGCGCCACTGGGCTCCTTGGCGGCACGCCTCGTGCAGGACCCAGCGACCGACATCGACGATCAGGCCTGTCTCCTCGAGGATCGGGACGAAGTCGTCCGGTTGGACGACGCCGCGGCGGGGGTGGCGCCAGCGGATCAAGGCCTCGAGGCCGGTGGGGACCATGTCGCGCAGGTTGAAGGTGGGCTGGTAGACGAGGAAGAACTCCTCGCCGGCGTAGGCGTCGCGCAGGTCCATCTCCAATTCCATCTTGCTTTGGACGTCGTCCTGCATGCCGGACTCGAACACGACGTAGCCGTTCTTGCCTTCCCACTTGGCGCGATACATGGCGATGTCGGCGTCGCGCAGGAGCTCTTCGGCGGTGGCGCGGTCGCCCATCGCGACGCCCACCGAGGCGGTTACGGTGAGGCGCTTGGACTCGGCGCCCTTGAGCTTGAACGGCTGCTTGAGGGCGGCCAGGAGGCGCTCGGCGATCAACTCGGGGCCGGCGGCGAGGGACATGCCTTCGGCGACGACCACGAACTCGTCGCCGCCGAGGCGCCCGAGCGCGTCGATGTCGCGCACGACTCCCTCCAGGCGAGCGGCGACGGCGCGCAGGAGCTGGTCGCCGATGCCGTGGCCGAGCGTGTCGTTGATCGACTTGAAGTTGTCCAGGTCCACGAACAGGGCCGCCACCGGCGTCTGGCTGCGCCGCGCACGGGCGAGCATCTGCTCGACGCGGTCGAGGATCAAGGTGCGGTTGGGCAGGCCGGTGAGGGCGTCGTGGGTGGCCATGAAGGCCAGCTCCTCCTGGCGCCGGGAGAGCTCCTCGTGGGCGCGCTGGCGCTCGACCTCATAGGACTGGCACATGCGCACCAGGGTCACGTCGAGGCTGCGCTGGAGCATCGAGAACGCCCGCACGAGCACGGCCTCGCCCAACTGCAGCTCCGCGACGATCTCGCCGACCGTGTCCTCGGCGGCGTCGCGCCAGCGCAGGCAGCGCTTGGTGACCTCGTTGAGCGGCGCGGCGCGCTGGGCGGCCAGCTGGCCGAAGATGCTCCAGGACTCCTGGCCGACCTCGCGGGCAACCTCGGCGCCCTCGCCGGCCATCCAGCGGGCGACGGCCTCGGTGGACACGGTGCCGACCCGGACGAAGCTCTCTTCGACGATCGACTCGAGCACGACACCCGATTCTTGGTTGCGCCGGCGGATGCCGCCGACCACCTCGGCGGTGCGCCGGTTGAGGGCTTCGCCGAGCTCGCGCAGGTGACGTTCGAGCTCCATCCTGGCGCCCGGCGAAACGTCGTCGATATGCTCGCTCAACCCATTATTTGGAACCGACATGGTCGAGATGTCGGCAAGCAGGCGGATCTGCTTGAGCGATCCGGCAACTTTGGGTGCAACTGAGGCTCAGCGACCTTGGAAGCGCGCGGCGCGCTTGCCCAGGAAGGCGGAGATGCCCTCCTTGGCGTCCTCCGAGCCAAACGCCGTGGCGAAGCCGCGCTTCTCGGCCTCGATGCCCTCGTCCAAGTCGCCGGCGGCGGAGACGCGCTTGATCTGCTCGAGCGCGATCGGGGCTTGGCCGGCCAGGCGCCGCGCCCAGGCCAAGGCGGTCTCGAACAGTTCGTGGTCCTCGACCATGCGGTTGACGAGGCCCAGTTCGAAGGCCTCTTCGGCGAGGATGGGGTCGCCCACCAGGTTCATCTCCAAGGCCTTGTTCTCACCGACGAGACGCGGCAGCCGTTGGGTGCCACCGAAGCCCGGGATGATCCCGAGCTTGATCTCGGGCTGGCCGAACGTGGCCGAGCGGGCGGCGATGCGCACGTCGCAGGCCATCGCCAGCTCGCAGCCGCCGCCGAAAGCGAGACCGTTGACGGCGGCGATCGTGGCGATGCCCTCGGAGCCCAGTTCGCGCAGCAATGCGTGGGCCGCGTGGATCAGCTGCTCGCCCGAGGAGGCGTCCATCGAGGTGAACGCCTTGATGTCGGCTCCGGCACTGAACAGGAACGGGTTGGAGGAGGCGATCACGAGCGCGCGCACCGGGTTCACGCCGTCGGAGCCGTCCTTGACCTGGCGCCAGACCTTGCCAAGGTCTTCGATCACCTGAGGGGAGATCGAGTTCATCTGGCCGTTGGCGAGCCACGCGACGGCGACGCCGTCGGGGCGCGTCTCGAGCTTGACCACCTCAGCGGGCTGCGCTGCGTCCAGCTGTGGATAGGCGTAAAAGCCCTGGCCGCTCTTTTGCCCGAGCCGTCCCTGGGCGACGAGACGGCGCAGGATCGTGGGCGGGGTGAAGCGCTCGCCGTGGCTCTCGGCCAGCTTTTCCAGGCGCGCGAGCACCGTGTCGAGCCCTTCGGCGTCGGCCTTCATGAACGGCGGCATCAGGCCGCGGCGCGGGTCCAGGCCGGCGCCGGCCATCATCCCGAAGTCGATGTCGCGGTGGGTCGCGACGCCCTCTTGCAGGACCAAGGCGGCCTCGACGAACGTCTTGAGGCTGAGCAGTTCGACGATCTCCTGCACGTCGGGCTGCTCCTCGCCCTTGAGGTTGGGCTCGCCGGTCGGGCTGTAGACGCCGTCGCCACCGGTCTTGGCTCCGAGCTTGCCTTCGGCGACCAGTTTTTGCATCCCCTTGGGCACGTAGAAGCGCTCCTCGCCGTAGGCGTCGGCGACGTGTTCGGCGACGTGCAGGACGGTGTCCAGGCCGAGCAGGTTGACCAGGAAGTAAGGGCCCATCGGCACGACGCCGGCGGCGCCGATGCCTTCGTCCATGGCCTTGATCGAGAGTTTCTTCTCTTCCTGCTCGCGCCAGATCTCCGACATGCCGGCCATCAGGATGCGGTTGACGACGAAGCCGGGGACCTCCAGGCAAGCGATCGGCTGCTTGCGGATCGCCTGGGCGAAGGTGAGCGCGGCGGTGACCGTTTCGGGAGAGGTCTCCTCGCCCTCGACGATCTCCACGAGCGGCATGACCGAGGCGGGGTAGAAGTAGTGGAAGCCAACGACCTTGTCGGGTCGCAGCGTCGCTTCGCCGATCTCGCCGATCGACAGGGATGAGGTGTTGGATGCGAGGATCGCGTGGCCGGGGCAGACGGCGTCGAGCTCCGCAAAGACGGCCTGCTTGATCTCCATGCGCTCGGGGACGGCCTCGATCACGAAGTCCACATCGCCGAAAGCCTCATAGGAGGTGGTGCCGTGGATGCGCCCGAGGACCTCCTCGATCTGGGCGGCGCCCTGCTCGACGGTGAAGCGCTCCTTCTTGACGAGCTTTGCGACCTGGCCCTCGGTCACTTTGCGGGCCTCGTCCAAGCCGGCCTGGACGAGGTCCTGGTTGATGTCCTTGAGCACGACCGGGAACCCGGCGGCGGCGATCGTCTGGGCGATCTGTCCACCCATGGTGCCCGCCCCGACAACGGCGGACTTGAAGACGAACATCAGACCGCGGCGGGCTCCTCAACCCGCCGCGGGAGCAACGTTTCGCGCGCGATAACCAGCCGCTGAATCTGCGAAGTGCCCTCGTACAGCTGCATGATCTTGGCG
The DNA here is from genome assembly GCA_963753145.1 of uncultured Solirubrobacterales bacterium. GTDB lineage: Bacteria > Actinomycetota > Thermoleophilia > Solirubrobacterales > Solirubrobacteraceae > Palsa-744. Next base: position 92,176 of record CAVWAX010000001.1, on the reverse strand, counting down.
TCGCGGAACAGCTTCTCGACGGGATACTCCTTGATGAAGCCGTAGCCGCCGTAGACCTGCACCGCTTCGGTGGCGGTCTTCATCGCGGTGTCGGCCGCGAAGCGCTTGGCGTGCGAGGAGACCAAGGTGTTGCGTTCGCCTGAGTCGAGCATCGTCGCGGACTTCCACGTCAGCAGGCGGGCCGCTTCGATCTCGGTGGCCATGTCGGCGATGATGAACTGGATCGCCTGGTGCATCGCAATCGGCACGCCGAACTGGACGCGTTCGCGCGAGTAGTCGGTCGCGAACTCGAACGCCGCACGGGCGATTCCGGTGGCCATCGCGGCGACGCCGGGACGGGTGCGGTCGAGGGTCATCATCGCGAGCTTGAAGCCCGCGTTTTCCTCGCCGAGCAGGTTCTCGGCGGGCACCTCGACGTCGTTGAAGGAGATCGTGGCGGTGTTCGACGCGCGCTGCCCGAGCTTGTCCTCCTTCTTGTCGACAACGACGCCCCAGTCACGCTCGACGACGAAGGCGGAGATGCCGCGGTGGCCGGCCTCCTTGTCGGTCTTGGCGTAGACCGTGTAGTAGTCGGCGTAGCCGCCGTTGGTGATGAAGCACTTCGATCCGTTGATGACGTACTTGTCGCCTTTCTTGACGGCCGTCGTGCGCATCCCCGAGACATCGGAGCCGGCGTCGGGCTCGGTCAGGCAGAAGGAAGCCAGCTTGGGCGATTCGGTGAGCATGCCCAGGTACTTCTTCTTGGTCTCCTCCGAGCCGCCGAGGGCGATCGGCGCGGTTGCCAGGCCGTTGCAGCCCAAGGAAGTCTGGATGCCCGAGCAGCCCCAGGAGAGCTCCTCCTCGATCAAACAGCCGTCGAGGTAGCCGGCGCCGGGGCCGCCGTACTGCTCCTCGATGTGGGTGTTCATCAGGCCGACGTCCCAGGCCTTCTGGATGATGTCGGCCGGCCAGGTGCCGTCCTTGTCGTACTCCCAGGCGACCGGCCGGATCTCTTTCTCGGCAAAGTCGTGGGCCATTTCGCGAAGGTTCTTCTGCTCGTCGGTGAGCGTGAAATCGACCATGGTCGGCTGTTCTCCTAAGACGGTGCGCCGCGGGGCACGGGATTAGATTGACTAGTCAGTCAATCGCGTTCCCAAAGGGTAGCGGAAGGTCCGAGCCCAATGGCGCCCCCCGCGCAGGCCGCAAGTAGGCCACAATCAGCACATGGAACCGTTCACGGTCGTGGTGGTCGGCGCGGTGGTCTTGTTCGTGCTCGTCGGCGTCGGCTCGTTCCTGGCCGGCGGCAGCCTGTACGACAAGATCGGCGAGGGCGGGCTTACGATGGGACCCTCCGGATCCCCGTCGCCCGGCAATCCGGCGCTGGCCAAGGCCGAGCGTGAGCTGGAGATCCGCCAGATGTTGCAGGCCCGCAGCGAACGCCAGGTGCGCAACGGCGGACCGGCGCTCGACATCGACGCGGAGCTGGCCCTGCTCGACAGCGCTGCGGAGGGCGCGACCTACGGCAAACACGACGCGGCCCTGACCGAAGAGGTGCGCCAGCTCGTGATCGCCCGCAACGAACGCCGGATGCGCTCGGGCGAAGAACCGATGGATGTCGAGTCAGAGGTTAAGCGAACGCTTCAGGAACTGGATCCGCCCGCGCCCTGAAGCGCTCCGACGAGCTGCTGCAGCGCCGGCAACAGCTGCGAGGCCGGCTCGGGGTTGGGCGGAGCGGAGATCGTTTGGGGCTGGTTGATCGAAGAGAATTCGAGCAGGACCTTCAGGTTGGCGCTGCTGAGACCGCCAAGCAGGGTCTGGGTTTGGGGGGTGCCGGTGAGCGAGGCCGTGACTTCGAGGCGACGCAGGAGATGGTCCGATTGGCCGGTGTAGACGTTGACGTGGGCAGATTTGATCGACTTGGTCAGTTCGCCCAGGGCGGCGGGCGAGAGCGATTCGCCGGCGCCGCTTGAGCCGAGCCCGAGCGAGCCGCCGGCGAGCGAGCCGCCCGCCTGGGAGAGTTTGGAGACGTCGGCCAGGAATGCCGGCAGGTTGACCGCGGCGGTCAGGTGCACCACCGAGACGCCTTCGATCGTGGTCGTGCCGGCCTCGGTCGGTTCGCTCAGCCAGCGACCCGGTTCGATCCCGAGCGCCGAGAACGTGGAATGGACTTTGGCGGAGCTCGAGCCGGCGGTCGCCTTGGCGAAGCCTTCTTCGATCTGCGTGTAGGCGGCCGAGGGGATCGAGAACCAGGTGCCCGCCAGTTGCACGTACAGGGCCGAACCGGTCGAGGTTGCCCCGGCCGACAGGGGCTGGCCGCCGGCCGTGAGTTTCAATTGCAAGTCGAAGCGGGGGATCTTGCCGCTGGCGGCGCTTTCGAAGGGGCCGCTGAGCGTCACCGCCAAGGGCTGCGTGGCGGTGCTCTGGCCGGTGGCGGAGACGGCGAAGGAGAGCTTGACGTTGCCGCTCTTGACCGGCGTCTTGCCGGAGAAGGTTTCGGCGAGGATCGAGTCGGCCCCGCCCGAGGCGCCGCCGCAAGCCACGAGCAGGCACACGAGCGCGCTCAGCACAAGCAGCGCAACTGAGACGCGGATGATGGTGTTCTTGGAGAATGCCCTCAACGCTTCTACCCCCCGACGGCCCTGCAAGGTTTGCTGCGGTGCCTCAGAAAAACGAGCCTAGCATCAGCCCGATGCCCGCCAAGCCGCCTCGCGCCCGCACCCATGCTCGGGGAGCACTCCTGCTCGTGGCGATCTTGACGATGAGCGTGCTGAGCATCTCCTGCACGGCGGCATGGGCAGCCCGCGTTCGGCGGCACGCGCCGCACGCGAGCGCGAGCCGACGCGTGACCGTGACGGCGGCCCTGCAAGCGCTCGAGCGAAGCGGGGCGATCACGCAAGTCTCCTACCGCGGGTACCAAGGCGCCTTCAGCGCGGCCAAGAGCTCACTTCGCAAACTGACCGGCACGAGGGCCGCCGAACTGGGCGCGGTCGTGGCCAACGTCGAAACGATGGCCTCCAAAGGGCGGCTGATCGCCTCGCGCCTGCCGATTGTGTTTACGACGCTCGAACGCAACAAGCAGTGGTGGACCACCGAACGACTGCTGGGCGCCGACCAGCGCGTGAGCTTCAGCGGAAGCCGCCTGGTGTGGGAGTACTACCCGGGGCAGGGCATCGAGATCCAGTGGCTGGCCACCTTTGGCGAGGCCAACGGGTACTTCCTGGACAAAGACACGACCGCGCTCGAGGAAGTGCTGAACGAAGCGATTCCGTTGGCCACGCAAAGGGCGGGAGGGATCGCGTGGGAGTACATGTTCCAGTTCGACGGCGGCTCACCGCCCTGGACCAGCGGGCTCTCGCAAGGGACCGCGCTGCAAGTGCTGGCACGGGCGTGGTCGAAGACCCACGAACCGCAGTACCTGACGGCGGCCCAGCAGGCGCTCGGGATCTTCAAGACCGGCCCGCAGACCGGGGTGCGCGTGAAGACCGCGGCCGGGGCCCACTACTTGGAGTACACCTACGCACCGAGCGAGCGCATCCTCAACGGCTTCATCCAGAGCCTGGTGGGGCTCTACGAATACACCAAGCTGACCGGCGACCCACTCGGCCAGCAGCTTTTCGAAGCGGGCGACGCGGAGGCGCGCGAGGAGGTGCCCCACTACAACACGGGCGCCTGGTCGATGTATGACCAGCACTCCGAATCGGATCTCAACTACCACGAACTGCTCGCCGAATTCCTCGAACACCTGTGCGAAAAGACGGGCCGGGGCGAGCCGCTCGCGGCCGCCACGCCGGGGGTCTCGGCGGCGCAGATCCCAGGCGACGACGTCTACTGCACGACCGCCAAGGAATTCCGCGAAGACGAGAAGACCCCGCCCGTGGTCGAACTTCTCACCAAGAACCTGAGGACCAGCGAACGGGCTGGCGTGCAGATCAAGCTGTCGAAGGTCTCGACCCTGAGCATGACCGTCAAGCTCGGCGAAAGGACAGTGTGGAGCAACAGCGCGACGGTGGAAGGCGGCAAGCCCAGGATGCTGTGGGTGACGCCCTCCAAGCCGGGCCTCTACACCGTGGTCGTCAAAGCGAGGGACCTGGCCGGCAACGAAGAAGTCGCCGACGGCGCGATCGCGGTCAAGCCGGCCGCCAAGGGCAAAGCCAAGGGCGCCAGGGCCGCACGTGCGGGGGGCGCTGGGAACGCTCGGACGAAAGCGGGCGCACGTATCTCACCGCCGGCGCGGCCGCAGCCTATGCTTTGAAGCGCAATGCCCGACGCGCCCCATACCTGGATCCTGACCGCCTCCCCCGAAAACCACGAGGCCACCAAGGCGCACGGCTTCGAGGTGATCGGGATCAAGGAGCGCAACCGCACACGTGCACTTCAGATCGAGCCGGGCGACCGGATCGTCCTCTACCTGACGAAGGTGATGGCTTTCGCTGGCTCGATCAAGGTGGTTGGTGAGATGTACGAGGACCGAACCAAGATCTGGCCGGGTAAGCCGGGCAAAGCGGACGCCTACCCCTGGCGCTTTGCGACCGAGCCGGAGATCGTGCTCGAGCAGGACGAGTGGATCCCCGCCGAAAAGCTGGCGACGAAGCTTGAGCACATCCAGAAGTGGCCGGCCGAGCACTGGAAGCTCGCCTTCCAGGGGCAGCTGCGGACCGTCTCTGAGAAGGACGCCAAGCTGTTGGTCAAGCGCATGAGCGCGGCGGCCAAGACGCACGCCTGAGGCATTCAAGCTGACGAAGCGCTGCGCATGCGGCTGTTTCCGGAGTCGCATTTCGAGGCACCGATTGGGAGCGACGCGCTTGGGTGTCGGGACGGCGTAGCGCGTGTACGTATAGTACGTACGCCAAGTTTATTTGCAGATTGGCTAATTTACTTGCCAACATCTGCTATCGTCGCGTCAGTGGACTTCCGGCAACCCATGCGAGTAGTCACTCCGACATTGGATGGAGGCGTTCTGGCAGTGCTCGCGCGTGCCGATGCTCAGATGACAGGACGCGAGATCCAGCGCCTTATGGGTGTCGGGTCCCATCAGGGAGTTCGCAACGCAGCGGAGCGTTTGGTGGGAGAGGGCATCGTGGAACGCCATTCCGTCGGCAACGCCTACCTCTACCGGCTTAACCGCGATCATGTGGCCGCACCGTGGATCGAGCGACTCGCATCCTTGCTCGACGAGGTCATCGACCGACTCCGCGCGGCAATCGAGGAGTGGGCTCAACCACCGCTCGTGGCGATGCTGTTTGGCTCTGTGGCGACCGGAACGGCCAAGCCTGGAAGCGACATCGACCTGCTGGTCGTACGACCGGCGGGCGTTGATCCCGACCAGGCGCCTTGGAGCCAGCAGCTCGCCGAGCTCGAAGCTCGGACTAGCGCCTGGACCGGCCATGACGCCCGGATCCTCGAATATGGAGCGAACGAATTGGCTGACTTCACGGCCGAGCCGGTACTGCAAGACGTGTTGCGTGACGGCCTCGAGTTGTTCGGGTCGCGGCGCACCCTACGCGAAGCCATGAAGGCCAGCGCCAAGTCGTGACGCCGCGTGTACGCAAGTCAGATCCCGCCACGATCGATGGCCGCCTCCGCAAGGCGGAGCAGTTCCTACAGGGAGCCGAAACCATCCGCGAGCTGGCGGAGGATGAGCGAGATGTCGGGGATGCGTATGTAACGCTCTGCATACACGCCGGCATCGCGGCCGCCGATGTCGTCTGCTGCGTCGCGCTCGGGGAGCATGTGCAGGGCGACGATCACAACGAAGCTGTCGCACACCTCGCTCAAGTCCGGCCGAAGGGTCAGGCGCTCGCCGGATCATTGCGCACTTTGCTCAGGATGAAGACTCGCGCGGGGTACAGCCACGAGCGGGTAAGCGCGGCTGACCGCAAGCGAGCCGAGCGTGCGGCAGAACAGTTGATGAGCGCCGCAAGACAGCACCGCGCCGGCGGTTGAGTTGGTGTGGCTGGCGCTGGGATGCGCCATACAATCGATCCATGCTTTGCAACGCCCCGAATAGCCCCCGTGGGGACAGGCGCGGATGACCCGCCTCGCGCGCGCCTGGGGCGCGCTCTCGCCCGAGCAGCGGATCGCCGCGGTCGCGGCGATCGCGCTGCTCGTGACCATGTTCTTGCCGTGGTACGAACTGCAGTCGCTGGACCCCAAGACGAAGGTCATCAACTCGAGCTCGATCAGCGCTTTCGGCGACGTGTCCTTCGTCGAGGCCGCCGTCTTCCTGGTCGCCGCCGGTGTGATCGCGCTGCTGTTCGCGCGGGCAGAGCGCAAGGACTTCCACATGCCCGGCTCCGACGGAGCCGTCGTCATGGTGGCCGGCGGCTGGGCCACGCTGTTGATCTTCTACCGCGTCTTCAGCCGCCCCGCCGGCCACGGCTACCCGGTTGGCATCCAGTGGGGCTTCTTCCTCGCCTTCGTCGCCTCCGGCGCCCTCACCTACGCCGGCTGGCGCATGCGCGCCACCGCCGCACCCGAGACGCCCCTCACGCGCTCCCACGCGCGCACACGCAGACCACCCCACACCGCAGATCCCGCCGAGGACATCACGGCCCGTCGCCAAGACACCACGGTGCTCGGGGAGGACCTCACGGTCGTTGCACCCTCGCCCCGGCGCCACGAGCGTGCGGCTCCCGTCCCGGCACGACCAGACCAGGCGCGGACGGACATCGTGCCCAGCCCCACCCCGGCCGAGGTCACACCGACCCGCACGAGGAACCCCTCATCAACTCCCAAGATCGCCCCCAAGCGCCCCCGCTTCCCCCCGAAACCCTCCGAGCAACTGTCCTTCGAGGACCACGCCCTATCATTCCCCCGACGATGCCCCCTGAGGGACCCACGTCAACGGCCGAGGTCGCGCAAGGACTGAGCGAGGTCGGCTACCTGCCGAGCGAGTCGGCCGCGCTCGTGGCCTACCTGGCGACGAAGCTGGGCAAGCCCGTGCTGGTCGAGGGACCCGCCGGGGTCGGCAAGACCGAGCTCGCCAAGGCGCTCGCGCGCTATCTGGACCGCGAGCTGATCAGGCTGCAGTGCTACGAGGGCCTCGACGAGGCCAAGGCCTTGTATGAGTGGAACTACCGCAAGCAGCTCCTTCGCATCCAAGCCGAGGCAAGCGGCACCGGCTGGGAGGCCGTCCAGGAGGACATCTTCGGCGAGGAGTTCCTGCTCGCGCGCCCCCTGATGAGCGCGATCGCCTCAGAGCAGCCGGTCGTGTTGTTGATCGACGAGATCGACAAGACCGACCAGGAGTTCGAGGCGATGCTGCTCGAGGTCCTCTCCGACTTTCAGATCTCGATACCCGAGCTTGGCCGAGTCAGCTCGAAGACCCATCCAGTCGTCCTGCTCACCTCCAACAACTCGCGCGAGCTGACCGAGGCGCTCAAGCGCCGCTGCCTGTACCTGTGGCTCGACTACCCCTGCCTGGAGCACGAGCTGGCGATCGTCAAGCTGCACGCGCCCGACCTCTCCGAGGCGGTCGCACGGCGACTCGTCGAGGTCATCGGCATGGTGCGCGAGCTCGACCTCAAGAAGCCGCCTTCGATCGCCGAGTCGATCGACTGGGCGCGCGCCCTGCTCCTGCTCGGCGCCAAGGACATCGACGCGACCACGTTCAACGAGACGATGTCGGTGATCGTCAAGCACCGCACCGACATGGACATCGTCGCCGAGCGGGTCGGATTGAAGCTGGCCCAGGCGGCCGCGGACGCCGCCCCGGCCTGAGGGCGTGGCGGCCGACCCCACACCCACAAGCGCCGCCGCGCCCGAGGGCATGGCCGCGGCTGTCTCCCCCACCCCCCAAACGCCGCCATGCCGGAAGGCATGGCGGCTCAACTCCTGAGACTCGGAGAGCAGCTGCGCGAGGAGGGGGTTGCCGTCGGTACCTCCGAGCTGCTCGACGCGTTTGCCGTGCTGCGCGAGATCCCGTGGACTTCGCAGGGCGAGTTCCGCGAGGCGCTCGCGGCGACCCTGGCCAAGAGTCAGGAGGACCGCCGCATCTACGAGCTGGTGTTCGACCGCTTCTTCTTTCGCGCCGTCGAGCTCGAGGCTACGCGCCAGGGCGTGCAGGAGCAGACGAGCTCCGCCGCGTTTGACCTGAGCGAGCTCTCCGAAAACGAACTGGATGCCCTGCGACGCCAGATCGCCGAGGCACTGCGCGACGGCGCGGAGGGCTCGATGAGGGACCTGGCGCGCATGGCGATCGCGACCTTCGGACAGGCCGAGCAGGGCTCGGGTGTGATCGGCGTCGACGTCCAGCGCATCCGCCGCGCACTCGGCCTGCGAGCCGAGCCACAGCCGGACCTGCCCGAGGACGACCCGCGTCGCGACGGCGTCCCGCGCGAGGCCCTGCGCCGCTTCGAGGCATTGATGCGCCGCGAGCTGGAACGCACCCAGGTGCAGCGCTCCGGGCGCCTGCCGCCCGCGCGTCCGCTCGGCGAGCTCGATCGAGCCTTGCCGTCGGGCCCGCTGGCCGATCTGGCGGCCGTGCACCGGGTGGTCGCCCAGCTGCGCCGCCGGCTGGCAACGCAGGGCAAGCAGAACCGGGGGCATCGGCGCCACGCCCACGTGGACGTGAGGCGCACGATGCGCGCCTCCCTGCAGACCGGCGGCGTGCCCGTCGAGCTGCGCTTCCGCCCGCGCCGGCCCAAGCGCCCCGAGATCTACGTCCTGTGCGACGTCTCGACCAGCGTCACCTCGGCGTCCGTCTTCTTCCTCTCGGTCCTGCACGCCCTGCACGACTCGTTTCGCAAGATGCGCTCGTTCGTGTTCATCGAGCGGATCAGCGAGGTGACCGACGTGTTCGAACACGAGCGCGATTTCAAAGCGGTGTCCGAGCGCATCTCAAGCGACGCGGGCGTGGCCGACATCTCCGGCTACACCGACTACGGGCGCGTCTGGATGGAGCTGCTCGAGCTGATCCAGGACGACATGAACCCGCGCGCCACCGTGATCGTGCTCGGCGACGCCCGCACCAACGGCCGCGACCCCCGCGCCGACCTGTTCGGCCAGGTGGCCGCGCGCGCCGGGCGCACCTTCTGGCTGAACCCCGAGCCGTGCCTGTATTGGAACTACGGCGACTCGGTGATCTCCGCCTACGAGGAGTACTGCACCGCGTTCGAGTGCTGGACCACCGCCCAACTCGAGGATTTCGTCAAGGCGCTCACCCGCCCGGTGATCGCCGCCCCGCGCTGACCGAGGGTGTCCGCGCTAGCATCGAGCGTGACAAACAGGGGAGCTGGCGGAGGCCGGCTGAGATGGCGCCCAGGGATAGACGTCCCGCCGGTGCCGACCCTTCGAACCTGTGGGGTAATGCCCGCGGAGGGAGCGCAGTGCAGACGCAGACCGAGACCCGTCGTGAAGGCCACACACAGCAGCCCCACGGCGCGACCGATCGAGCCCCTCGCGCGTCTGGCGGGCTCGCGTTGCAAAGCGTCAGCCGCGCCTACGGCGACGCGCTCGGCGCCGAGGTCCAGGCCTTGCGCGACGTGTCGCTGCGCGCCCCGCGCGGCTCGGTGTTGGCGGTCGTCGGACCGAGCGGCTGTGGCAAGACCACCTTGCTGGAGCTGATCTGCGGCCTGCAGAAGCCGGACGCGGGCACGATCGTCGGCGAGCCCGCGGTGCTGATGCCCCAGCGCGACCTGCTGCTGCCCTGGCTGAGCGCCGTCGACAATGCGGCTTTGGCGTTGCGCATCGCGGGCGAGCCTCGCACTCGCGCACGCGCGCAGGGGGCGGCCCTGTTCGCGGAGCTCGGCCTGGAGGGCTTCGAGCGGGCTCGCGCGCACGAGCTCTCCGGCGGGATGCGCCAGCGCGTCGCGTTCGTGCGGACGCTGCTCTCGGGCAAGCCGGTGCTGTGCCTGGACGAGCCCTTCGGCGCGCTCGACGCGATCACCAGGCAGGAGATGCAGGAATGGCTCACCGGGGCGCTGGTGCGCGAGCCGAGGACCGTGGTGCTGGTGACCCACGACGTCGAGGAGGCGATCGTGCTGGCCGACACGGTCGCGGTGCTCAGCGCCCGCCCGGGCCGCGTCGTGGCCGAGCTGCAAGTCGATCTTGCACGGCCCCGCACCCGCACCGACCCGGCCGTCGTGGCGCTGCGCGAGCGCGCTCTGAAGGCGCTGCATCTGGGGGCGCAGTGACGCGGCGCGTGGTGCATGTGCTTCCCGCCGTGCTGCTGGCGCTGGTGCTGCTCGGCGCCTGGGAGCTCTACGCGGATCTCGGCTCGGTCAGCTCGATCGTGCTGCCCGCCCCCCACGAAGTCGCTGGCGAAGCCTGGAACAACGCGGGCCTGCTGGCGGCCAACCTCGAACTGACCGCCCAGGAGGTCGGCTTGGGGGTGCTGCTCGCGCTCGTGCTGGGCTTCGTGTTGGGGGTCTTGATCCACCTCTCCCCCCTGCTGCGCCGCGCCGTCTATCCCTTGGCGGTCGGCTCCCAGGCGGTGCCGATCGCCTTGATCGGGGTCCTGCTCGTGTTCTGGTGGGGCTTCGGCGTGCTGCCCAAGCTGTTCGTGATCGTGCTGATCTGCTTCTTTCCGGTCGTCGTCACGACCGTGGACGGCCTGGCCTCGGTGGATCCCGACCAGCTCAAGCTGCTGCGCACGCTCGGCGCCTCGCGCTGGCAGGCGCTGCGCTTCGGCGAGCTGCCCGCCGCCGTACCGGCCGCGCTGAGCGGCGCGCGCATCGCTTTGGCGGTTGGCGTGATCGGCGCCTACATCGCCGAGACCTCGACCGCCACGACCGGGCCCTACGCGGGCCTCGGCCACCAGATCAACGCGGACATCAACGCCCTGCAGACCCCGCGCGCCTACGCTGCCGCGATGCTGCTGTTCGCCTTCGCGATCGCCTGTTTCTACACCCTGGCCCTGGCCGAGCGCGTGCTCGCGCCGTGGGCGCAAAAGCCAAGAGGAGAGATCCATTGAGAGTCCGCACCGCCCTCGCGCCACTGCTCATCCTCGCCTGCCTGCTCGCGCTCTCGGCGTGCGGCTCGAAGCAGGACGTCGTCACGGCGCCGGGCACGACGCCGTTTTCGGTGATGCTCGATTGGTTCCCCAACGCCGACCACGCGCCGCTCTACACCGCGATCGCCGACGGCGATTTCGCCAAGGCCGGCCTGGACGTCAAACCGGTCGTGCCCAGCGAAACGGCCGAACCGCTCAAGCTACTCGCGGCCGGCAAGGTGGACATGGCCATCTCCTATGAGCCCGAGCTGCTGCTCGCGCGCGACGAGGGCCTGAAAGTGGTCTCGATCGGGGCGCTCGTGCAGCGTCCCCTGACCTCGATCATCGCCCTCCCATCCGCGCACGTGAACACGGTCGCCGATCTGGCGGGCAAGCGCGTCGGCACTGCCGGCATCCCCTATCAGGCGGCCGAGCTGCGCAGCGCACTCCAGGCCGCGGGGGTAAACCCAGCGTCGGTCACCGAAAGCGATGTCGGCTTCAACCTGGTCGGCTCGATGCTCTCTGGCAAGGTCGCGGCCACGCTCGGCGGCTACTGGAACTACGAGGCGATCCAGCTGACACAGATGGGCAAGAAGCCGGTCGTGATCCCGATCGACAAAGCCGGCGTGCCCACCTACGACGAGCTGGTCCTGGTCGTGCGCGAGGACGAGGCGGGCAAGCGCGGCGCGGAACTCAGAGCCTTCCTGCAGGCGCTGACTCAGGGCCAAAAGCAGGTCAAGGCCAACCCGGCGGCGGCCGCGGCGACGATCGTGAAGGCCAACCCCTCGGCGCAGAGCAAGCTGCAGCTGACCTCGATCGAAGCCACCCTCGGCGCGATGACGCCGGCAAACCGGGAAAAGGTCTACGGCTGGCAGGACCCTTCGGCGTGGGCGGCCTTCTCCAGCTGGATGTATGACCACAAACTGATCAAGTCCAACCCCAACGGCGCCGCATTGCCGCCTTTCACCAACGAGTTCTTGCCGGGCGAAGGCATATAGATTTAGTTAATCGAAGGCCCCGAGTATTTTGGGGTAAAAAGCCGCCCTGGCCAAGATTCCGATTGAAGGAGGCGTTCAGAAGGTAAAAGAGCGCTGTGCGGGAAATCAGTCGGATGGGAACCGGCCCGATGGGAACCGACAGCGCCCGGCCCGAGACCGGCCGGGAGCAGCACCGGGTCCAGCGACGCCTGCACCAGGCCCAGCGCCTGGAGAGCCTCGGCGAGCTCGCCGGGGGGATCGCCCACGACTTCAACAACCTGCTCGCGGTCATCATCAACTATGCGGCCTTCGTCGCCCACGACCTCGAAGCGGCGGCCCGGCTGCCTGGCGGCAGCAAGTGGCACGGCACCTTGGAGGATGTCGAGCAGATCCGCAGGGCCTCCGAGCGCGCCGCCAACCTGACCCGACAATTGCTCGCGTTCGCGCGCCGCGACGTCGTGCAGCCCGAAGTCGTTGACGTGAACGTGGTGGTGGGCGACGTGGAGCAGCTGCTGCGCCGCACGCTCGGCGAGCACGTCGAACTCATCAGCACCCTCGATCCGGGCCTCGCTTCTGTCCTGATGGACCCCGGGCAGCTCGAACAGGTGCTGGTCAACCTTGCGATCAACGCACGCGACGCGATGCCCGACGGCGGGCGCCTGACAATCGACACGGCCAACGTCGAGATCGACGGGCTGTATGGCTCGGGCGACTCCGAGGTGGCGCCCGGCTCCTACGTGCGCCTGCGCATCGCCGACACCGGCAGCGGCATGCCCGACGACGTGCTCACGCGCGCCTTCGACCCGTTCTTCACGACCAAGCCGCCCGGCCAAGGGACGGGCCTGGGCCTGGCCACCGTGTTCGGGATCGTCAGCCAGGCCGGCGGGCACGTGCACATCTACTCCGAGCAGGGGATCGGCACGACCTTGACCACGCTGCTGCCCGCCACCGACAGGGTAAGGCGCGAGAGCGCGGCGGCGCCGGAGCCCGCGCCGGTGACGAGCGAGCGCACGATCCTGCTGGTCGAGGACGAGCACGCCTTGCGCGAGGTCAGCCGCCGCATCCTGCTGCGCCACGGCTACGACGTGCTGGTCGCCGCGGGCGGCGAGGAGGCGCTGCAGGTCGCGCGCGAGCACACCGGCCCGATCGACCTGTTGCTGAGCGATGTGATCATGCCGCGCATGGCGGGCACCCAGCTCGCCGAGGCTTTCGCGAGCGAGCATCCGGAGACGCGTGTGCTGCTGATGTCAGGCTTCGCCGAGCCGATCCTCGCCGCCCAGGGCCAGATGAGGGGCGAGTTCGAGCTGATCGACAAGCCGTTCTCGGCGGCCACGCTGCTGGCCAGGGTCGAGCAGGTGCTGGCCCTATGAGCGAGCTGTTGATCGTCGACGACGACGACCCGCTGCGCCTGTGGGCCGAGCGCGTCCTGCGCGAGCGCGGCTACGTGTGCGACACGGCCGCCAACGCGAGCGACGCGCGCGCACTGCTCGCCGAGGGCGAGTACGAGCTGGTGCTGCTCGACGTGAACATGCCCGGGGAATCGGGTGTGGACTTGCTGGGACACATCCGCAGCGAGCACCCGAGCGCGGCGGTGGTGATGGTCACCGGCGAGGACGACCCGCGCCTGGCGATGACAGCGATCGAGCTCGGCGCGTTCGGGTACGTGGTCAAGCCGGTCGGCGCGGGCGAGCTGCTGATCAACGTCGCCAACGCCCTGCACCGCCGTGCACTCGAGATCGAGAGCCGGCGCCTGATGCGCGGCCTGCAGGCCACCGCGGCGCAGCGCGGCGCGAGCCTGGAGGACGCGATGGAGGAGCTGCGCCGCTCGGAGAGCAAGGTCTGGATGAGCCAGGCGGAGACGATCTTCCGCCTGGCGCGGGTGGTCGAGTTCAGAGACGAGGAGACCGGCCACCACCTGCAGCGCATGAGCTCCTATTGCGAGGCGCTCGCGCGCGAGGTCGGCATCGAGGCGGGGCACGCCGAGCGCATGCGCTTGGCCAGCCAGCTGCACGACGTGGGCAAGGTGGCGGTGCCAGACCACGTGTTGCGCAAGCCGGGCAAGCTCACGAGCGAGGAGTTCGAGATCATCAAGACCCACGCCGAGGCGGGCTACCGGATGCTGGCCGGCTCGGGCTCGGAGGTGGTGCAGATGGGCGCGCGCATCGCCCACACCCATCACGAGCGCTGGGACGGTTGCGGCTATCCGCGCGGGCTCGCGCGCGAAGAGATCCCGGTCGAGGGCCGGATCGCCGCGGTGGCAGACGTGTTCGACGCGCTCACCAGCGACCGCGTTTACCGCCCGGCCTTCCCGTTGAAAACGGCGGTCGACATGATGCGCGCCGAGCGCGGCGCGCACTTCGACCCGGAGCTGCTCGACGGCTTCGTCGACACGCTCGACGAGCTGGAGGGAATCCGGCGCGCCTATGCCGACTGAGCCGAGTCTCCGTCACCCAGGCCGCCTCGCGCCACGCGTGGGCGGTGGTCCCCGCGAGGCGGCTCAGGCGCAGCGACGGCGGCCCAGCGCCAGGGCCCGATCGATCGCGCCGCGCAGCTGCTCACCCGTGAACGGCTTCATCACGTGCGCAGCCGGCTCGACGTCGAGCTCGGGCGGAGCTTCGACGCTGACGAACACAATCGGCATCTCGGGCGCGATCAAGCTCGCCGCCTTGACCAGCACCGCGCCGATCGGGTCGGCCGGCTCGACCAGGAACAGGTCGGCGCCAAGGAACTGCTCGGGCATCGGGGTCCTGAGGACTATCGGTTCGTGGCCCAGTTGCAGGACCATCCGCGCGACCAAAGCGCGGACGTCGGCGTGGGGCTCGCTGATGATTATTCGTGCCATGACTCAATACTCGACGGCGTCCGTCGGATCCGCGGCTGGAGGCGGTGTGAGCGAGGTATGAGCGGATCGCGCGTGCTGGTCGTCGACGACGACGAGCTCACCAGGGGTGTGGTTCGCGGCCTGCTCGAGCGCGCGGGGCACGACGTGCGCGAAGCGCCCGACGGGCGCTCGGGACTGCGCGACCTCTACGCGGCGGCGCCCGACCTGGTGATCCTCGACGTGGAGATGCCCGAGCTCGACGGCTGGAGCACGCTCGAGCGGATCAGGGAGCTCAGCGACGTGCCCGTGTTGATGCTGACCGCGCGCGAGACCGAGCTCGAGCGCGTGCGCGGCCTGAAGGGCGGCGCCGACGACTACGTCGTCAAGCCGTTCGGCCGCCAAGAGCTCGTGGCGCGCGTCGGCGCGCTTCTACGTAGGGCCCGCCCCGAGGGCGAGCAGCAGCGCACCTACGCCGATGGGCGCCTGTCGATCGACTTCGCCGCGCACGTGGTGCTCTACGAAGAACGCGCGATCACGCTCACGCCGCTGGAGTTCAAGCTGCTGGCGGTGTTCGTGCGCCACCCCAACCAGGTGCTCAGCCGCGACCAGTTGCTCGAGCTGGTGTGGGGCGACTCGTTCGGCGTCTCGCCCGAGCAGGTGAAGCTGTACGTGGGCTATTTGCGCCACAAGCTCGACCCTGAGCAGCCCGGGTCCACGCCGATTGAGACGGTGCGGGGCTTTGGCTACCGCTACCGGCGCGGGCGCGCGAAGTAGGCGGGGGCCGGCCGGCGCGCCCGTCCAGGCGCCGCTGTCGGACTTCCTGTGAACAAGATCGGGGCCACGCGTATGGCGCCAGGGGGCGGCTCGGCATGAAATCGGTATGAGCCCGCGGTGGTGAGCTATCCGTACCGCTCCACACCGGCGCGCGTAGTTCGCCGCAGGCACACGACCGCCCCACGCGCTAGCGTCTCGCTGGTGAGCGAACAGGGTCAGCAGGTCGAGCAGGCGCGCGAGGCCGAGCCGGGACAGGCGAGCGCCCAGGGCGATGAGAGCCGCAAGACGATTCGCATCGTGCTGGCCGACGACCACGCGGTGGTGCGCAGCGGATTGCGTCTGCTGCTCGAGACCGAGAGCGACTTCGAGGTGGTCGCCGAAGCAGGCGACGTGGAAAGCGCCGAGCGCTACGTGCGCGGACACCATCCGGCTGTGCTGGTGCTCGATCTGAACATGCCGGGCGGCTCGAGCCTCGAGGCGATCCCGGAGATCCGCAAGAAAAGCCCGGACACCGAGATAGTGGTGCTCACGATGCAGCAGGAGCCCGCCTTTGCGCGCCACGCGCTCAGCGCGGGCGCGATCGGATACGTGCTCAAGGAGGCCGCTGACGACGAGCTTGTCGAGGCGGTGCGCAGGGCGGCGCGCGGGGAGAGCTACCTGAACCCGCGCCTGGGCGCGCGTCTGGCCTCAGAGCCGGCGCCGGGACCGCCCGACGATCTGAGCGAGCGCGAGGTGGACGTGCTTCGTCTGATCGCGCTGGGGCACACCAACGCGGAGATCGCCGAGCAGCTGTTCCTGTCGGTGCGCACGGTGGAGACACATCGGGCCCACATCCAGCAGAAGCTGAACCTGTCCTCGCGCGCCGAGCTCGTCGGCTACGCGCTCAAACGGGGCCTGATCAAAGAGTCATAGCGACCAGTAGCGGCCGATCTGGGCCGCGGCGCGGGAGGTCAAGAGCGGCTCGGGTGCCGCAGAGTGTGCTTCGCGCGGGTCACCGAGCGCTTGTAGGGTCTCGATCACGCAGTCGGCCAGGACCTTAGGTTCGTAGCCGCCCTCCAGTATCGCACCCAGCGGCGCACCGGCGCCGCGGGCCATGTCGCGCAGGTGGCGGGTCATCTCGCCGAAGGACTCTGTCTCCAGGCGCACCCCGGCGAGCGGGTCGGCACGGTGGGCGTCGAAGCCGGCTGAGAGCAGCACCAATTCGGGCTGGAATGCGGCTGCGGCCGGCAGCGCGATGTGCTCGAGCAGCGACAGCCACAGGTCCTCTTCGCTGCCGGCGGGCACCGGAAGGTTGATCGTGTAGCCCTCGCCCGCGCCGCTGCCGACGTCGCCGAGCGGGCCGGTGCCGGGGTAGAGACCGGACTGGTGGATGCTCGCGAACAGGACGTCTGAGCGCCGGCGGAAGGCCTCGGCGGTGCCGTTGCCGTGGTGGACGTCCCAGTCGAGCACGAACACGCGCCGGACGCCCAGCTCGCGGATCGCGTACTCGGCGGCGATCGCGACGTTGTTGAACAGGCAGAAGCCCATCGCACGGTCGGGCTCGGCGTGGTGTCCGGAGGGTCGCACGCCGCAGAAGCCGAACTCGGCTTCGCGCTCGACCAGCGCGCGGGTCATCGCGCATGCGGCGCCGACCGCGTACAGGGCGGCGCGGTAGGAGGCCTCGCCGACGTAGGTGTCGGCGTCGATCGCGCCTCCCCCGCCCGCGCACAGCTCGCGGATCGCGCGGACGTGGTGGGGGCTGTGGACCAACTCCAGCTCGCGCTCGCTCGCGGGGTCCGCTTGGCAGCGCTCCCAGCCGAGCCAATCGCGGGCGGCCAGCGCGCGCTCGAGCACCAGCAAACGCTCGGGCGTGTCCGGATGCGAGGGCATGTGCGCACGCGGGTCGTGCTCCAGGCAGGCGGGGTGCTCGAAATAGAGACCGCTGTTCATGGCGCCCACATGATGAGACTATCTTCACTGGTATGCCCGATCAGATGCGCGCGATCGTGTTCGACGGCCCGGGGCGTCCACTGCGCGTCGCGACGCTCCCGGTTCCCGAGCCGGGACCTGGGCAGCTGCTGTTGAGGGTGAAGGCCTGCGGGGTGTGTCGCACCGATCTGCATCTGCTCGACAACGAGGTGAAGGTGCGCTCGCCACCGCGGGTGCTGGGCCACCAGATCGTGGCCACGGTCGAGCCGGACGGCGGACGCGTCGGGGTGCCGTGGCTCGGCTGGAGCTGCGACGAGTGCGAGTGGTGTCGAAGCGGACGGGAGAACCTCTGCCCACGCGCGCGCTTCACGGGCTGTGACATCGACGGGGGCATGGCCGAATACGCGGTTGCCGACGAGCGCTACTGCTTTCCCATCCCCGAGGGCTATCCGGACGAGCAGGCCGCGCCGCTGCTTTGCGCCGGGCTGATCGGCTACCGGGCGCTGCGGATGTGCGGCGAGGCTCGGCGCATCGGGATCTATGGCTTCGGCGCGGCCGCGCACATCGTCACCCAGGTGGCGGTCTGGCAGGGTCGCGAGATCGTGGCCTTCACGCGCCCTGGCGACGAGGCGGCTCAGAGCTTCGCGCTGGAACTGGGCGCCGCGTGGGCGGGGTCCTCCGAGCAGTCCCCACCACAGCCGCTCGATGCCGCGATCGTGTTTGCGCCTGACGGGGCGCTGGTGCCGGCGGCGCTGCGCGCCACGGCGCCGGGCGGGACGGTCGTGTGCGGCGGCATCCACATGAGCGACATCCCCTCCTTTCCGTATGAGCTGTTGTGGGGGGAGCGGACGGTGCGCTCGGTCGCCAACCTGACCAGGGCGGACGCGCGCGAGTTCCTGGCGCTGGCGCCCGAGGTTCCCGTTCATACGCACGTGACCAGCTATCCCCTGGAGCGAGCCGCCGAGGCGCTCGAGGATCTGCGCAATGGGCGCTTCGTCGGGGCCGGCGTGATCGTGCCGTGAGGAGCCTCGATGCGCGCTTGGCGACCGCAAACGCTCGGACGGCGCCATGGGCGCGGCTCAAACCGCGTCGACGCGGGCACTTTGGGGCACCACAATGACCGGCACGGGCGCCTTTTGCAGCAGCTCGGTCGTGACGGTGCCCAAGGCCTTGTGCAGGCGCGAGTGGTGCTCGGAGCCGACGACGATCGCTTCGGCCCCGTAGCGCTGGGCGGCCTCGCTGAGCGCGGAGACGGGGTCCTCGTCTGAGACCTCGACCTCGACATCGAGGTCGAACAGCGAGTCCTCGCCCTCGAGCAGCAGCTCGTCGACGAGGTCGCGACCGAGTCGATGACGCTCCTCGGCGCCCGAGAGCGGCGAGGGCGGGGCGTGCAGGGGGCGGCAGGAGTGGACTATCACGAGCCTGCCGTCGGGCAGCAGGCGCTCGAGCGCCCACTTGGCCGCCAAGCGGGCGCTTTCTGTGCGGTCATAGCCGAGCACCATGCAGTTGGACATGGCCGGCACGTTAGGCGCGGCGCGCCGGCCGGACAGCCGCGTAAAGCCGTGTTCGGCTGCGGATAACTACCCAACCCGCGCGGCCATGTGGTAAATCCCCGAGCGAGGCGCGTGGTGGGTGCGGATGGAGCGGGGGCGGGCGAACGGGAGTATGCGTGGCTAGAAAACGCCCGAAGGGAACGAATCAGTGTCAACCATCGCACCACCGACGATCGCGACGAGAGAGGGGCCGGCGATCGCCGCCGCCGCCAATATGCCGATCGTCGCCCCCACCGGCTTGCGGATCGGCCCGAGCAGCTTCGAGGCGGCCGAACGCGAGCAACTGCTGGACCGCTTGCAGAACCTGCGCCGGGTGCTACCGGTGCTCGCCCAGGAAATGGCCTCAGCGCGGCGCCAGGCCGCTCGGTTGCGCAGCGACAACCGCAAGCTCACCGAGCAGGTGCGCCAGTTGCGCGCCGGCTTGGAGCAGAGGGAGCGCAGGGCTCGATGAGCGCAGACCCCACGACCGTACAAAGCTGCCCCGACCGCGTCATCGTGGTCTCAGCGCCGCCCCCCGACCCGAGGGCGGTGAGGATGGCGCATCATCCACCGGGACAGGCAGACGTCCAGCACTCCCTACCTGGACGCCAGGGAGACGGTCGCGCGCGGAGCAGCCTGCCGCGCGCGACCTCTCCTCTCTCGCTGTGAACGCGCCCTTGCGTCGCCCCCGCCGTCTCGAGCGGCGGGCTGTCGAAAAACGCTCGACGCTGCTTGGGGACCGGGAGGGCGGGTAGAGTGCAACGCATGGACCAAGACGCGCCCCGACCGACCGAGCAGAGCAAGGCCGAGCCGCTGATGAACCGCAACGAGCGCCACCGCGAAGAGCGCCGCGCGGTCGAAGAAGCGGGCGGCGGCGAGGCCGAGGGCTTCGAGCAGGCCGAGCAGGAGCTGATCGAACACGCCTCGCACGGCGACGAGCACAGCGCCGGGCGCGTCTTGCAGGACGCCAACGGGCTCGACGAGGAGTCCTCGGACTCGGTCTACGGCGAGGCCGACGGCGAGGCTCTCAGCGACTGACGCCCGCGTGGCCGCCGCCGGCCGGCTCGGCGATGCGGGCGGCGCGCAGTGCGCGCTGGACGTCGGTGATCGAGAGCAGGCCGATCGGGGCGCCGTCCTCGTCGACGACGGCGGCGCGCCCGACGCGGGCAAACGCGGGCCGCTCGAGCACGCGCGCGACATCCTCGCCGCGGGCGACCAGCAGCGAGGGGTCGTGGTCGGCGACGTCGGCGACCCATTGGGCCGCGCGCTGGGAGCGGGTGAGGCGGTCCACCAGGCCGATGCTGAGCAGGCCGGTGGCGCGCCCGCGATCGTCCACCACGGGGAAGGCCGTGTAGCGGTAGGGCACGAAATAGTCGGTGGTGGCCTGCAAGGCGGAGGTGCGCTCGGGGATGCTGATGACGGGCGTGGACATCAAGTCTGAAGCGTGCACGCCCGAGAGCGCGGCCTGGATCTGAGCCCCGACCGCCTGCGAGCCGGCCGCCATGACGATAAAGAAGCCGATCAGCGCCAGCCACAGGCCGGTGGGCTGGCCACTGAGGAACTCGAGCAGCCCGAGACCGATCATCACGTAGCCGAAGCCCCGACCGACGCTCGCGGCGGTGGCGGTCGAACTTGCCGATGTCGCCGGAGCGCCGCCACAACAGCGAGCGCAACACGCGCCCGCCGTCCAGCGGGAAGGCCGGGAGCATGTTGAAGACGAGGATCAGGCCGTTGACGAGCGCTTGGTATTCGACCAAGACGCGAACCGCGGCCGGCGTGGAGGCCGGCAGTAGAAGGGCCGCGATCAGGAAGCACACGGCGATCGCGGCGGTGACCAGCGGGCCCGCCAAGGCGTAGCGCAGCTCGTCGCGGGGATCGTGGGCCTCGCCCTTCATGCGCGAGACGCCGCCCAAGAGCCAGAGGTCGATCTCTTCGACTTCGATGCCGGCACGGCGCGCGACCAGCGCGTGGCCGAACTCGTGGGCGAGGATGCTCGCGAACAGGAGCAGCGCGCTTGCCAGGCCGAGCGCGTAGGAGGCGGCGGGGGCGATGTTGGGGATCGCTTCGGGGAAGTAGGAGGCGCCGAGCGACCAGGTGATGAGCGCGACGATCGCAAGCCACCACGGACTCACCCCGACGGGTATGCCGGCGATGCGCGCTATGCGCACGCTGCGACCCGGCATTAGCGACCCTCCAGGACGCACGAATCCAGGGCGACGAGGTGAACGTCTTCGACGCCCTCCAAGGAGAAGCCCATGGCGGCGCCGGGGGCTACGTCGAGTGAGAGCGAGGGGCGCAGCCAGCGCTCGTCCTGGTCGCCGTCGATGTAGACCGGCGTCTCGCCGATGACGCCGAGCAAGACGTCGTCCGGGCCGGGCGGCAACTCGGCCGAAGGCAGGCAAATCGGGGAGCTGCCGTCACAGCAGCCGCCCGACTGGTGGATCGCCAGCGGGCCGTAGCGAGCCCGCAGGCGCTCCAGCAAGTCGAGCACCCGGGGCGTCGCGTCCACTCGGTTGGCGATGGGGGTCATCGTGTCTCGACGCTACGCCACGTCGGCGCCCACGACATCGGGAAAGTCCCCGCGCGAGACTACGTAGAAGCCGGCACAGCGGCCCGACCCAGATCGACCAGCATCGATA
This sequence comes from uncultured Solirubrobacterales bacterium, assembly GCA_963753145.1. Taxonomy (GTDB): domain Bacteria; phylum Actinomycetota; class Thermoleophilia; order Solirubrobacterales; family Solirubrobacteraceae; genus Palsa-744. The sequence goes on along the minus strand of CAVWAX010000001.1, from coordinate 70,616 downwards.
TACATTCATCTATTGAAGCGACGGTTATCGATGCAATAGGATGCGTGCGTGGATACCTCGCCGCCACTGCACCGCCGCCTGCTGGCCGAGCTGCTCGGCTCAGGGCTGCTCGCGGCGCTGGTGATCGGATCGGGCATCGCCGCGCAGACGCTTTCGCCGGGCGATGTGGGGTTGCAGCTATTGGAGAACGCGGTGGCGACGGCCGCCGGGCTGTTCGCGATCATCCTGATGTTCGGGCCGGTGTCGGGTGGGCACTTCAACCCGGTCGTGTCGCTGGCCGACGCGGGCTTCGGTGGGATCGCTTGGCGCGACGCGCTGGCCTACATCCCGGTCCAGGTGTTGGGCTGCATCGGCGGGGCGGTCACCGCCAACGCGATGTTCTCGCTCGCGGCGATCAGCATCTCGACCCACCACCGGGCCTCGCCGGCGCACCTGTTCTCCGAGGCGATCGCTACGGCCGGCCTGCTGCTGGTGATCTTTTCGCTTGCGCGCACCAAACGCGCAAACACGATCCCGGCGGCGGTGGGCGCGTATATCGGGGCGGCCTACTTCTTTACGAGCTCGGCCAGCTTCGCCAACCCGGCGATCACGGTGGGACGCATCTTCTCGAACACGTTCGCGGGCATCGCGCCCTCGTCGGTGCCGGGATATGTGGTCGCGCAGCTCTTCGGCGGCGCTTGCGCGGTGCTGCTCATCAGGACGCTCTACCCCGGCGTGACCCCAGCGGAGGCGGCCGAGGTGCTGTTGCCCCACCAGGAGGAGGCGAGCCGCGATGGCGCGGGCGCTGTTCGTGTGCCTTCATAACGCGGGTCGCTCGCAGATGAGCCAGGCGCTGTTCGAGCGGGCGGCGCGGGGGCGCCACAGCGCTGAGTCCGCGGGCACGACACCCGCCGAGCATGTGCATCCGGAGGTGGTGGAGGCGATGCTCGAGCTGGGCATCGACCTGGCCGAGCGCCACCCACAGCCGCTGACGCACGAGCTTGCGGAGCGGGCCGACGTGGTCGTGACGATGGGCTGCGGCGACGCTTGCCCCTACATCCCGGGCAAGCGCTACATCGATTGGGATCTGCCCGACCCCAAGGGCCGGCCGATCTCAGAGGTGCGCGCGACGCGCGACGAGATCGACCGGCTCGTTCGCTCGCTGGTTAGCGAGCTTGACGCGGGCTGAACGCGGGCCTCCGAGGCGCGGTGAAGCCGCCGGGTCGGCCTCACCCGGTGAGCTCGGCCGAGCGCGTGGAGGCACTGAGGCCGAAGCCCGAGAGCACGAGCGCTCCGATCGAGACGGCGGCGGCGAGCAGGGCGGTGGCGAGCATGCCGGCGCCGGGAGCCGCGAACTGGAAGAAGTGGCGCGTGGCGGGTAGCAGCAGGACGGCGGCGTAGGCGCCGGCGAGCGCGAAGCACATGGCGCCGACGATCCCCGAGCGGCGCACGGAGCCGGTGGACTCGAGCACCAGGACCAGATACAGGCCCACCAGTACGAGGACCGTGGTGGCGATCGTGCGGGCCTGGATCACCGAGTAGTCGAGGTCGTGCAGGGCGAACAGGTAGCCGGTGACGGTGCCCACGCCGACGATCGTGCCGGCGGGGACGGCGAAGCGGGCGACGCGACGCACGAAGCCCTCGGGCCGCCACGCTCCCCGTGAGGGGGCCAAGGCAAGAAAGAAGGTGGGGATCCCGATCGCCAGGGCGGCGGCGAGGCTGAGATGGCGCGGCAGCAGTGGGTAGGCCTCGGAGCTGGTGCCGATCGTGAGGATCAGGAAGGCGGCGAAGGCGGACTTGGTGACGTAGAGCTTGGTGACGCGCTGGAGGTTGCGCAGCGCTTGGCGGCCCTCGTGGATGAGGGCAGGGATCGCGTCGAAGTCGCCGTCGACGAGCACCAGGTCGGCGATGGAGCGTGCCATCTGGGCGCCGCTGCCCTGGGCGATCGCGAGGCGGGCGCGCTTGAGGGCGGGGACGTCGTTGACGCCGTCGCCGAGCATCGCGACGTAACGGCCGGCGTCGTGCAGGGTGGAGACGATCGCGTGCTTGCCCTCGGGTGAGATACGTCCGATCGCGTTGGCCGCGAGCGCGAAGTCGCGTAGCTCCTCGGGACCGTCCGGGATTTCGCTGCCGTCGAAGACGCGCTCGGCGGGGATCCCGACGTCGCGGGCGATCGCCGCGACGGTGGCGGGGGCGTCGCCGGAGAGGACCTTCACCTCGACGCCCTGCTCGAGCAGGAACGAGACGGTGGCGCGCACGTTGGGTCGCAGGCTCTCGGCGAGCATGACCAGGCCGATCGGGCGCAGGTCGAGTGCCAGTGCGTCATCGTCTCGCCATGCGCGATCTTGCGAGGCGCGATCCCCGGTGGCGATACCTTCGAGAACAGGGTCGCGGGCGACGCCGCCGACGGCCAGCGCGAGCACGCGGCGCCCTTCGCGCTGGAGCTGTTGGGCTCGCTCGGCGAGCTCACCCAAGGGCAGGCGCTCGGGAGCGCCGAGCACGTATGTGACCGCACCGAAGCGCAGCCCCGAGAAGCGCCGCTTGGAGCTGAACGGGGTCTCTTGCTCGACGGGCTCGGGCTCGCCCGGAAAGGCGTCCGCCACGGCTCGGAGGGTCGCGTTGGGGGCGGAGGCCGAGGCGGCAAAGCGCGCGAGGGCGTCTGTCAGCTCGCGCCGGCTTGTGCCGGGGGCCGCCTCGACGCCGGCCACCCGCAGAGCGGACTCGGTGAGCGTGCCGGTCTTGTCGACGCAGATGACTTCGACGGAGGCGAGCGACTCGATGGCGTTGAGCTGTTGGGCAAGCACGCCGCGACGGGCCATGCGGATACAGGCGACGGCGTAGGTGAGGCTGAGCAGGACGATCAGGCCCTCGGGCACGAGGCTGACGGCGCCGGCGACCGAGGTGGAGACGGCTTCGTGGATCGGGACGTGGCGGTGATAGAGGGAGTAGCCGAGCACCGCTCCGAGGCCGACCATGAGGACGACGAGGCCGTAGAGGAGCCGGTTGACGGCCTGCTCGAGCGGGGAACGGGGGTGCCTGAAGGTTCGCGCCTGACCGACGATGCGTGCCGCGAAGCTGTGCTCTCCGACGGCCTGGACGAGGTAGGCGCCGGCGCCCTCGGCGACGAACGCGCCGGAGCGCACGCTATCCCCGGGAGCCCGCTCCACGGGCTCGCTCTCGCCCGTGAGGATGGACTCGTCGAGGCGCAGTTCGTGGGCCTCGAGCAGCTCACCGTCGGCGACGATCTGCTCGCCGGGACCGACCCGGATCAGATCTCCGGGGACCACCTCGCCCACGGCGATCTCGCGCGGCTCGCCGTCGCGGATCGCGCGAGCACGGGGCGCAACGAGCAGGGCCAGGCGGTCGAGCGCTCGCTTGGCACGGGTCTCTTGGGCTATGCCGATCGTCGTGTTGGCCACGATCACCCCCAGAAACAGGGCGTCGCGCCAATCCCCGAAGGCCAGTGTGAGCGCACCGAAGACTGCCAGGATCAGGTTGAAGACCGTGAAGACGTTCGCCCGCACGATGCTCCGGTAGGAGCGGCTGGACGCGGGCTTGGGGGGTGCGCCGAGCTGCGCCAGGCGGGCGTCGGCCTCTCGCTGGGAGAGGCCTCGAGCGGAGATCGGCTCAGGCCGGGCGGGCGACGCCGGGGGTGTGTGCTCGAAGGTGCTCATCCTCCCCTCCCACACCGCGGGGCACCACCAGGACCGGGCAGCGCGCTTCGCGCATCGCCGGGGAGGAGACGCTTCCCAAGAAGACGTGGCGCACAGGACCGTAGGCGCGCGAGCCGAGCACCAGCAGATCGAGTCGCGAGCTGCGCTCGACGAGCACCCGGGCGGGCTCGCCGCGGATCGTTTCGGTCTCGATCGGGATCGAAACGTCGACGGTCTCCTCCTCGACGGCACGGGTAAGCGCCAGCTCGGTCTCCGCGTAGATCTCCGCTTCGACTTCGGCGAGCGCGGGCGAGGAGAAGGCGTAGCTGGCGAGCGCCGGCTCCAGACCGGCGCCGGCGATGACCTGCACGCGGCCGCCCACGCGCTGGGCCAGTTCGCGCGCAAGCCTCAGAGCCGCGAGCCCCTCAGGGGTAGAGGCGAAACCGACGCCGATGCGCTTTAGCTCGGTGTAGCCGCCATCCGCGGGAGGCGTCCGCGGGCGCGGTTCGCTCGGCGTGGATGCCCCGCTCGCGAGGACCGACTCGGCATAGCCGGCCGGCGCGACCGCCATTGCACAGGGTGCGCCGTGCACGAAGCGGGCCATCACGCTCGGCTGCAGGCGCTCGCCGAGCGTCTCACGCGCGGTGCCGAGCACGATCAGATCCGAGCCGCGATAGCCGGCCAGCTCGTGCAGGGCTCGGATCGGCCAGCTGGAGGAGCTCCACAGGCACTCCACGGCCTGTGAGGTGTCGAGGTCGGAACCTGGCCCGCCCTCGACAGCCGGCTTGCTCTCGGCGGGGCGCTCGTGCTCGATGCCCGCGGCCGCTTGGAGCGCGGCCAGCTGGGAACGGACTTCGCTGTGGACGCGCGCGCCGGCCTGCTCGGCGGTCTCGCGCGCGAGTACGGGGTGGTAGGGAAAGAGGACCGTGAGAGAGGCACTGGCCGCCCGACTGAGCTGGGCGGCCAGTGCGATCGCGTCGTGGCCGGCTCTGTCTCCGGCGTACCCGACGAGGATCTTCTCGAACATCTAACTATTGTCACACCTCTGCGGGCTCACACCCCAGTGGGCGAGGGCGTGGCGCCGTGGCCGCCTTGGCGCTCTCGCGCGGCCAGGGACCGCAGGACGCTGTCGGGGTTGCGCAAGGCGCCGCCGATCGCGAGGATCGCGAAGCCCAGGCCGCTGAGCAGGAGGGCGATGCCGACGACGATCCCGAATACGCCGACCTGGCTTGCCATGTAGCTCGTGTTCAAGGCCGTGGAGAGCGCGGTCTCCTGGACCCAGACCTCGCGGGCCGGGTTTTCCTTGGGCCTACCGTTGGCGTCCTTGGCGGCTCGGGCTTCTTCGTTGGTGGGCACGCCGGCAGCGGTCACATAGCGGGGCATCTGCGAGTAGTACAGGCCGCCTGTCGCCTCGAGCGCGTGGATCGTCATGTATTGGGCAAAGCAGCGCGCTGAGGCGCCGTCTTCGACGGGCTTGTTGGCCACCGAGCAGGTCGGGATGGTCAACGTGGAGACGTTCAGGCCCGACTTGGCCGCCTCGGCCTTGATCGCCGTGGGGGTCATGTCGGGGGTGCCGACGATCTTTTGTTCGACCAGGTTGTTGTGGACCGTGCTCTGGCCGCTGGCCCCCATCACGATCGCGCCGATCCCGAATGCGATCAGGACGATGGCCGCAAGCAGGCCGCCGACCTCCAATAGCTTTCTCATGTCTGCTCCTTGGCTCGGTGGTTTGTGGCGCCAAGTCTTTGCCATCGCGGCCCTCCGAGCATCGGGGAAAGGGACCCAATCCAAAGCGGGGGATGCCACCTGGTTTAGTCCGGGATTGGCCGCAGATCAAAGCTCTTGATCGAGCTTTCCGGCACCGCCAACGATCGGTAGCTATGTGGGAGAAACGGCCGCGAGCGCCTTGGCAGCTTCAGTCACGATGTCACCAAGACCGAGTTCGCTCAAGCGGTACAGCGCCTCGCCGAGCTGGCCACCGACCTCAAGCAAGTCGGCTTCCCTTGGAGCCACGCTCTCCACGACCGCCGGTCGATCCGTAGCCGCCCTAACCGCTCCCAATCGGCCACCCTGGATCGGACCCAGCTCAGCCGCCGCATAGCACGCCTGCTTGACCGCGTTAACGAGCAGGGCCGCACGATCATGGCGTCCTTGCAACTGACTCAGCACGAAAAGCTGACCGTTTAGGTGCTGTCCCCGAGCGAACGCCGCCTCGGAGTCCCCCACCGGCGTCGTGTCTGTCCCATCCACTCCAACCGAGCGCAGTGCTCGGGCCGCCCATTCGACCCCCACGCTGAGCGCTTTCCACGCCTCGTGGCGTTGGGCGAAGATGTCCTCATCCTCGCGATCGAGGACAGCCTCCAGGCGCGCGGCCGCGCTCGTGTCGTCTCGCGCCGCAACCGCAACCAAGCGACCACCCAGGGTGCCACCGTAGAACAGAGGCTCAACCGCCACAGCTGCATTGTACCCTGGCCGGATGCCGCTAGCCGCCGAGCCGCTTTGGACCGAATACGTCAGCGCATTCGGCGCCGTCGTGGGAATCCTCGTCGCCGCAAGCGCGTTCGTGGTCGCGCTTCGCAGCACCCGTGACTCGCGCCGCAGCGCCGACGCGGCGGAGACGGCTGCGGCCAGCGCGCGCGAGCAGCTCATGCTGGCTCGCGCGGAGCACGAGCAACTGGAAGCTGACCGCCGGCGCCGTCCCGTGATCGAGCACATCCATATAGGTGCGATTTCCTCAGGCCCCGGCGAGCAAGACCCGCCTGCCGGCGTGTTCAGCATAGGTTTGACCAACACCGGCGATCGCGACCTACACGACGCCGTGCTGACGATTCTGTTCGAACGCGCATCCGCCGCCCAACTCACAAACCACTGGGGTCAACCCGACCTCGATCAATCCCACGACGCGACACAGGAGAGCTGGCCAGGAGTCGCAGGCCCTCCCGAGAGCTTCCACTTCTTTGCGCGAGTAATCACAGTGCAGGTCGGCGTGTCCTTCGTCCAGTACGTGCGCATCCCCCGCGTGGGACGCTTCGCGATCCGCACAAAGCTCTTCCATGCCTCGCTCGACCGACGCGGTCCTTGGACCGACCGCTGGATTGACGTCGCCTCCACCGGAAAGACGGAAGTGATCGACATCGGTGAGGCCCGCACGGGTCGTCCGTATGAGGGTCGCAACGCCGACTTTGACTCGTCAGCGACGTGATGAGAACGCAGGCAAACAACACATCAGGCGTGAGGCTCGGTATGGCGGAAGCCCGGTGGTCGCCTGCACTAGGCGAGCTTGGCTTGGGTGCGCTCGAGCTGAGCCCGCATTGCGTCGGCGAGCGCGTGGGCGCCGGAGAGCGGCCTGACCATGACGCACATCTCGTCGATCAGGCCGGCGGGGTTGGTGTGCAGGAAGTCGCAGCCCTCCAGTTCGCGGTCGCCGATGCGGGCGCGAAACACGAGCGCGTGGTCGGGTGCGCCGGGCGCGCCGATTTCGCGGTCGTAGCGAAAGTCTTCGAACACCTGCGATACGGCCCCGAGCAGCATCACGACCGCGTCGCGGCCCTGGTAGGGCTTGAAGACGACCGGGCTGCGAAACACGACGTCCTCGCTCATCAGCGCCACGGCGGCTTTGAGATCTTGAGCTTCGATCGCTTGGCGGAAGGGGTGCATGTCGATCCAATCAAATTATGGGTGAAGACCTTGCCGCATGCGGCAAGGTCCCGGACCGTACATGTACGGTCCGGCGGGTCGGCGCATGCGCCGACCCGAACAGCAAAATGATTAACCGTGTCAGCCAGCCGGCTGCATCACCGTGAAGGCCGCTCCCTGCGGGTTGACGATCCCGGCGAAACGGCCGATCGGCATGTCCATCGGCCCGTTGGTGATGGTGGCGCCCAGCTCGCGGGCCTTGGCGACGGCGGCGTCGCAGTCGGCGACCGCGAACACGACGCCCCAGTGGGGCGGTATCTCGGGGGGAAAGTACTCGTCGGTCATTTGCATCATGCCGCCGACTTCTTTGCCCTCGTTCTCCCACACCGTGTACGTGGTGGGAGCGCCCTCGAAGGCCGGGGGACGGCCCTGCCAGCCGAAGACAGCTTGGTAGAACGCCTTGCCGGCATCGGCGTCGCGGGTGAGTACCTTGTTCCAGCACAGCGAACCCGGCTCGTTGACGAGATCCGCGCCGGCGAAGCTCTTGGGCTGCCACACGCCGAAGACCGCGCCGGTGGGGTCCGCGAAGAACGCCATCCGGCCTATGTCCATGACGTCCATCGGCTCTACTATCGCGCTGCCGCCCGCAGCCTTGACCTTGGCCGCGGTCTCGTCGGCGTCGGCCACGCTGATGTAGGTGGACCACGCGACCGGCTGCCCCTCCTGCATCAGGCCCATCAGGCCGGCCACGTTCTTGGAGTCCTTCTGGAACATGCGGTAGCCGCCGGTCTCCTCTCCCCCGGGCTCGGTCAGACTCCAGCCCATCAACTCGCCATAGAAGCGAGCCGACGCGTCGGTGTCAGACGAGGAAAGTTCGACCCAGGACGGCGTTCCGGGTACATAGTCGGGCATGGCTTCTCCTTTGCGGACGGGGGGACATCATGATCGTGGCAGATCGCGGCGCTCGTTGATCAAGTGAAAATAATCTGCCCGCCACCCGCGAGGCCGTAGAACTCGCCGACTGTGATGATGTCGCGGACCTGGGGGATGAAGTCGTCGCTTGAGAGCTTGAAGAGGTCCACCGAGGCCTTGCACGCGTACAGGCCGGCGCCGGAGTCGGAGATCATCTCCACGAACTCGGGAATCGGCGGGATGTCGAGCTTGTCCATCTCGGCGGCCAGCTGGTGGGTGACGAGCGCCGAGACGCCAGGGATGCCACCCGCCCACGTGGCCAGGTGCAAGCCGGGGTTGCCGACGGTCGCGACCTTGACGTGCTCGTGCTTTGCCTTGTTGACCGCGTCGAGGCCGAAGAAGGTGAAGAAGAGGTTCGCCTCGATGCCCTCCATGCGGGCTCCGTTGGCCATGATCAGGCCCGGATAGATCCCCTCCAGGGAGCCCTTGGAGACGATGATGGAGACCTTCTCGATCGTGTCGCTCATATGATTGCCTCGGTCCGTGGTTGTCTCAGATACAGCCGCGCGGCTTGGGAATCCCCGCGATCTTTGCGGCGAGCTTGGCGGGCCCCTTGGGAAACAGCTCGTAGAGCTCCTTGATCGGCACGCCCGAGGTCTTGCCCAGGGCGCGAATCGAGGGCGCCGAGCCGCTCTCCAGATAGGTGGAGCGCATGAAGTTCGACCACCTGCCACTGGCGATCATTGAGCCGCTCTATTCCGTTGGCGCTCGCGATCTCTTGGGCGATCTGCTTGTTCCACTGTGAGGCATCGAGCAGGAATCCCTCCGCATCGACCTCGACGCTCGTACCCGCCAATGTGACAACGCTCATCGCGACGCTCCCTCCCTGGCCCGCTCCACGTGTTCGTCGTGCTCGGCGCGAAAGCGCGGGCTGACACCCGGGATCTCGCGACCCGGGAGCAGCACGTTCCAGTAGAGAGGCTGGAATGCGAGCTTGGCAAGATGGTTCAGCCGCGACTCGGCCATCAGCGGCAAGGGCCCGAAGTGCGGCTCGGGGTAGCGTCCCGGCAGCGGCTCGTGGTCGTAGTCGAAGTCGATCAGCAGGGCCTTGTGAAAGCCGGTCTCGATAAAGCAGTTGGCGTGACCGTCGTAGGCCGGATCGAGCTCCTCCCCGGCCAGGAAGCGGCGCACGTTGCCGGCCACGACATCGCCCTCGAAGTGGCTCACCGAGCCCGCCTTGGAGGTCGGCAGGTCGGTCGCGTCGCCGATCACGAATATGTTCTCCGCGACCTTCGAGCGCAGGGTGTGCGGGTCGGTCGGCACGAAGCCGAGCGCTTCTCCCAGGCCGTCTGAGCGGTCTATGTAGTCGGGACCGCCGTGCAGAGGAATCGCCACGAGCAGGTCGTAGGGAATCTCACGCTCGTCCCAGCTGTGCAGTCTTCGCTCGCTCGCATCAACCCGGCCGGTCGCGAATTCCGACTCGACGCGGATGCCCTTGGCGGCGAGCAACTGGCCGAGCCTGGCCGAGGCCACGGGCTTGGTGAAAGCACCGTCGAGCGGCGTGACAAAGGTGATCTCCACGTCCTCGCGCCGACCCCGCTCGCGCAGCCACCAGTCGGCCAGGAAGCAGAACTCCAGGGGCGCCACCGGGCACTTGATCGGCATGTCGATCTGGTTGACGACCATGCGTCCGCGCTCGAAGCGCTCGAGCGCGGAGCGCAGCTCGGTGGCGCCCTCGAGCGAGTAGAAGGTGTGGATCGAGCGACCCCACTCCGGGCCCGCCAAGCCCTCGGTCTCCTGCGGCTGGAGCACCGCGCCGGTGGCGATCACGAGCGCGTCGTAGGGAATCTCGCGAAGGCCCGCAACGAGCTTCACGCGGCTTTGCTCGATTTCAACCCTGTCCACCTCACCGACGATGAAATCGACCCGTTCGCGCAACTGCAGGTCGCGCGAACGCACCAGCTCGCTCGGCTCGGCCATGCCGAACGGGACGAACAAGAGCCCTGGTTGGTAGACGTGGGTGTTGTCGCGGTCGAGCACCGTGATGTGGGCCGCCTCGCCCAACACGCGATCGAGCCGGTTGGCGACCAACGTCCCTCCGGTTCCCCCGCCGAGGATCACAATCTCGTGTGCCATCGCTCCATCCTGCGGGAGCGGGCTCCCGCCGACAACGTGGCCAAGCCGCGCGACGACTGCGGAATATCCCGCAGTCGCGAGCGATCAGGCGGTTCGACGCCGCAGGGTGACGGCTCCCAGCGCGAGCGCGACGAGGGTCGTGGCCATCACGACGCACACATCGAGCACGATCCGGCCGCCCAAGGGTCCCGGGCGGGTGGCGCAGTTTTGGCGAGTACGTAGTTTTCGCCCTGTCGCGCGCGGCAGTCTTCCGATGCGCAGTTCGACCCGCCCCCCTAAGGTGTGCTGCGACGAATATGGCGATCAATCCGAATACACATCCGGTCGCCGAGCCGCGCCGTCGTGTCTATGAGACAAGCGGACGGAGGCCCCGATGAGCGCGCCGCAAACGATGCGAGCATTGCGGCTCGTAGCCTGGCAACAGCCGCCGCAACTGCTCGAGGTCCCCGTTCCTGCTCCCGGGCCCGGCGAGGTCCTCCTCAAGGTCGCCGGGGCAGGCGCGTGCCATTCGGACTTGCACCTGATGGACTGGCCTGAGGGGCAGATGCCCTTCAACCCACCGTTCACGCTGGGCCACGAGAACGCCGGGTGGGTGCAGAGCGTCGGAGCGGGAGTAGACACCGTCGCCGTCGGCGACGCCGTGGCCGTGTACGGGCCCTGGGGCTGTGGTCGATGCCGCGCCTGTAGACGCTCGAGCGAGAACTACTGCGAGCGTCAGAACGAGATCGCCGTGATGGGCGGCGGGCTTGGATTGGACGGCGGGATGGCCGAATACCTGCTTGTGCCGGCAGCGCGCCTGCTCGTGCCGTTGGGTGACTTGGACCCGCGCGACGCCGCGCCGCTGAGTGACGCGGCGCTCACCCCCTATCACGCCGTCAAGCGCTCCTTGCACAAGCTCACACCGGGCTCCACCACGGTGGTGATCGGCGTGGGTGGTCTTGGGCACATGGCCGTCCAGATCTTGAAGGCGCTGTCGGCCACGCGCATCGTGGCCGTTGACACCTCGCCCGAGAAGCTGGCCCTGGCGGCCGAGGTCGGCGCGGATGTAACGGTGCAGGCCGGCGAGAGCGCGGTCGAACGGATCCACGAGGCGACCGAGGGGCGCGGCGCGGAGCTCGTGCTCGACATCGTCGGCGCCGAGGAGACGATCTCGCTCGCCGCTCAGTCCGGACGCGCCGAGGGCGACGTCACGATCGTCGGCCTCGCGGGCGGCTCATTCCCCTTCTCGTTCTTCTCCCAGCCGTATGAGTGCTCGCTCTCGACCACCTACTGGGGCAGTGCCATCGAGCTGATCGAGGTGCTCTCACTTGCCGAGGTTGGCAAGATCAAGGCGCACGTCCAGCACTACCCGCTCGACCATGCGATCGAGGTCTACGAGCAGCTGCGCGCCGGCCAGATCGACGGTCGCGCGGTGATATGCCCGCACGGCTGAGCGCCACAACCCCAGGCTCCTTGCCGCTTGGCGAGAGCGCGATCCTCGATGCCCTGCGCGCCGAGGCGCATCCGCTCGGGGGCGATGGCCGCGACTACGACACGCTGCTTGCCAGGATCGGCAACGCGCGGATCGTGCTCCTCGGGGAGGCAAGCCACGGCACGCACGAGTTCTACCGCGAGCGCGCACGCATCACCAAGCGCCTGATCGCCGAGCAAGGTTTCACGGCGCTCGCGATCGAGGGCGACTGGCCGGACGCCCACCGCGCGGGCCGCTATGTCAACGGCGCCGGCGAGGACCGCGACGCCGAGGAGGCCCTGCGCGGATTTCAGCGCTTCCCCAGCTGGATGTGGCGCAACGCCGACGTACTCGACCTCGTCGGCTGGCTGCGCACCCACAACGACGGCCTCGGGCGAGGAGCTCGCAGGGTCGGCGTGTACGGACTGGACCTCTACAGCCTCGGAGCCTCGATGGAGTGCGTGATCGGCTACCTCGACGAGCACGACCCCGACGCCGCCGCGCGGGCGCGGGCGCGCTACGAGTGCCTCCAACCCTACGCCGGGCAGAGCTCGGACTACGGCCAATCGGTCTTGCTGGGTGTCAGCGAGCCGTGCCGGCGAGCGGTGATAGAGCAGCTCGTCGAACTGCGCAGGCGCGCTGGCGAGTACCTATATCGGGACGGAGCGCTTGCCGAGGACGAGTACTTCTTCGCCGAGCAGAACGCGGCCGTGGTGGCCAACGCCGAGGAGTACTACCGCACGATGTTCGGCGACCAGGCGGGCTCGTGGAACCTGCGCGACCGTCACATGGCCGACACGCTCGATCACCTGCTGGCTCACCTGGACCGCCACGGTGGCACCGCGCGCGTGGTCGTATGGGAGCACAACTCCCATATCGGTGACGCCCGCGCGACCGAGATGGCGAGGCGGGGAGAGATCAACCTCGGCCAGCTCATGCGCGAGCGCCACGGTCGCGACGTGGTCAACGTCGGATTCACCACCTATGCCGGGACTGTCACCGCAAGCTCTGGCTGGGGCGGACCCGCCGAGCGCAAGCAGATACGGCCGGCGCACCCCGACAGCTATGAGGCTCTCCTTCATGCGACCGGCATGAGCGCCTTCCTGCTCTGTCCGCTAACCGCCGGGGAGAGCGGTCGGGCCCTACTCGAGCCGCGCTTGGAGCGGGCGATCGGAGTCATCTACCGGCCTGAGACAGAGCGCCAAAGCCATCTCTTCGCCGCGAGCGCCGCACGTCAGTTCGACGCGCTCGTTCACCTCGACCTCACGCGAGCGGTTGAGCCACTCGAGCGCACGCCGGCTTGGGATCTCGGCGAGCCGCCGGAGACCTATCCGAGCGCGCTGTGAATGCGCCCGGATAAATGCGAAAGACGAGTCAATCCGTCAAGCGCCGATGAGCGCCTTGAGCCTGTCGGGAAGCACCGCGAGCACATCGTCGATCTCCCCTGGGCTGACATGCCGGCGCAGAACATGTGCGACCGCGGTCACCGCTATCGATGCCTCGGTCTCGCCTGCCATGCGTCCCTCCTGGACGATGCGATCGAGAAACGCCTCGACGTCGTGGATCGGGAGCGGCGTGCGGCTTGGATCCCAGTCCTCGTAGTAGATCCCTCGTATCAGGGTGGGCAGTTGCGCGGCGAACTTGGCGGCGACGTCGACTGTCAAACGGTCGCGCAACGCGTGCAGGACGACGCGCAACGCGCGATAGGCGTACTGGCGGTCGTCTGTGCCCAGCTCTTCCGCCACATCGTTCAACCAGATGTGAGTCTTTTCGACGCTGCGCTCGATGATGCTGGGATCGACATCGCTCATGGCGGGCTCCTGGATCGGTGTGTCAGATGAGCTGACCGTCACGAGAAGGATCCCGCGCGGGGCGCGGCGGCGCATCGGTGATCACTACGGATGGGAGGCGGGGCTGTATCCCGATGCGGGGACGGCGGGCTGGGACTACCTTCGCTTCACCGTTACACACCGACCCAAAGGAGGAGCAATGCCAGGAGCACTCACCCGCTGGGAGCCGTTCGCCGAACTTGGCGAGCTGCGCAGCCGGTTCGATCGCATGTTCGAGGACATGTTCGAGGGTCACGCGCGGACCTGGACGCCTGCCGTGGACATCGAGCACGAGGACGGCAACCTCGTTCTCCGCGCGGACATCCCCGGGATCAAGCCCGAGGAGGTCAAGATCGAGGTGGAGGACGACATCCTGACCGTGTCCGGCGAGCACGTGGAGAGCGAGGAGAAGAAGGACAAGCAGTATCTGCGACGCGAGCGCCGCTATGGGTCCTTCCGTCGCTCGATGGCTCTGCCCGCCGGAGTTGACGCCAAAGCGATCAAGGCACAGACGCACGACGGCGTGGTCGAGGTGACGATTCCACTCCCCGCCAAGCAGGAGAAGGAGACCGTCACGATCACGCCCACGGCGGGTTGACAGGGGCAAGAGATGCCTCCGCCGACGATAGGCGCGGGCACGCTGCGGCGGCTCAGAGAGTCCGAGCGCGGCGGCCGTTCGGTTCTGAGCGTCTACCTGGAGGTGGATCCAACCACGGATCTCGGCGTGAGTGTGGAGAAACTGGAGCGGTTGAGCGCCGGTATGAGAGAGCGCATCGGCGAGGAGCGTCTCGAGCAGGTACTCGCCGCCACGCGCGCCTTGCCGGCGCTCAGGCCCGGCGCGCGTGGCCTGGCCATGTTCTTCGACCTGGACGGGGGAGAGTCGACGGTGACGATCCAGCTGCCCTCCCAGGTCCAGGAGCTCGTGGTGCTGGACAGCGAGCGCTGGCTGGAGCCGCTGGCCGCCAGCTTCACCGAGGGCGACTGGGGGGTGGCGATCTTGAGCGCTCAAGGGGCGCGTCTGCTGCGCGGGCGCCCACAGGCGCTCGTCGAGTTCGCGACCATCCACAACGGCTGTGGCTTTCTCGGCGACCGCTCGGGATCGCTCGCGCTGTCGGTCCTCAAGGACGATCTGGTCTCCCACGCTCAGCGACTCGCGAGGCTGCTCCTACGGGCTCATCGGCGCCAAGCCTTCGCACATCTCGTCATCGCAGCCCCGAAGGACCGCTGGTCCTCGGTCGCGCGCGCGCTCGATAGCGAGCTGCGCTCGCGGATCGTCGACTTCACGACGATGGACCTTGCGGAGCGCTCGCCGCACGACGTCGCGCGACTGCTTCTCGAACCGTTGTCGGAGGCTCAGAGCCGGAAGACCAAACGTGACTCGTCCTCGACGTTCACCGGACGTTCGCAGGGCATACGCGTTGCTATGCGCCGAACCAGCGGAGCGCTATGACACGGCTGGACGATGGACGCTGGACCGGCGCCGTGACCTCGGTCGAGGATCCGCCCGTGCTCGTGTCGAGCTCGGCGCGTTTCTCAGATCGCCACGAGGCCGGACGTAAGCTGGTCCCATTGCTTCGGCGGTTCGCGGGCGAGCATCCGGTTGTCGTCGGCATCCCGCGCGGCGGCGTGCCGGTTGCCGCGGAGGTCGCATGGGGCCTCGACGCGCCGCTTGAGGTGGTCGTGGTTCGCAAGATCGGCGCGCCCCAGAACCCGGAGTTCGCGATCGGCGCTCTCGCCGAGGATGGTGTGTACCTGCTCGACCAGCACACGGTCCGGTCCCTTAACCTGCCGACACCCGCCCTGCGCGCGGTCGTGGCCCGCGCGCGGCGCGAGCTCGAGGAGCGGACGCGGCGCTATCGAGGCGAGCGCGCGTCGATCGACTTGACGGGCCGCACCGCGATCTTGGTTGACGATGGGCTTGCCACGGGCAACTCGGCGGCGGCCGCGGTCGCATCCTTGCGCGAACAGGGCGCGACGCGCGTGATTCTCGCCGTGCCCGTGGCGGCGCCCGAGTCCGCGAGAGCGCTTCGCGAGCGCGCCGATGAGGTCGTGTGCGTCGAGGAACCAGCCGAGCTCTGGGCTGTGGGCGCGTGGTATGAGGACTTTCAGCCCACCACCGACCGCGAAGTGGCGCGACTGCTCGCCGGTCCTGGCGATCAGGCCATCTCGTCCAGGGCGGCTCCCGATGCGGGGCCGCGACGGCGGAACGTGTTCGTTCGGGCATACTCGGGCGTCGAGTTGGAGGGCGAACTGGTCGTGCCCGAGGATGCGCGGGGGATGGTGACGTTCGCGCACGGCAGCGGGTCGAGCCGGCTCAGTGACCGCAACCGGGCGGTCGCCCGTTCCCTGAACGAGGCGGGCCTGGCGACGTTGCTGTTCGACCTGCTCAGCGCGAGCGAGGCGGCGGATCGAGCCAACGTCTTTGACATTCACATGCTCACTGGTTGACTCCAGGCCGCTTGCGATTGGGTGGCCGAGCAGCCGGATGTCGCGCACCTGCCGCTGGGGCTATTCGGCGCGAGCACCGGAGCGGCGGCCGCGCTGAGCGCCGCCGCAATACTCGGCTCGAGGGTTGGCGCGGTCGTCTCACGCGGGGGACGTCCGGACCTCGCCCACAATTTGGATGCGGTGAGAGCGCCGACCCTGTTGATCGTGGGGGGCGCCGATGCCGAGGTGCTCGAGCTCAACCGGGCGGCCCAGCGCCGCCTGCGCTGCGAGAGCCGGCTGGAGATCGTGCCGGGCGCGACGCACCTGTTCGAAGAGCCGGGCGCGCTCGAGCAGGTGAGCCGGCTTGCGGGCGAGTGGTTTGCCGAGCACTTGCGGGTAAAAGGGAGAGCGTGAGTGCCGTGCGGCATATCGCGGCGTCCTGTCGCTGGCCGGTTTGGCGGTCGTTCCCAACGGAACACTCACGCTCTATGCACATCCTGACGCCCATACATCGACGGCACATCGCGGCAAACTGCTCACTCGAATACGAGTTTGACCACACCCCTTGATGGCGTGACCGAGCGGATGAGCAGCCACGCAAAGGTGAGATTGCAGGAGGTCGAGGTCCAGGCGCTCGACGCCGCGCGCCTGGAGCCGCTGATCGGAACGCGGCGGATGGCTAATTTCGAGCGGGTCGCGGATGCCGCCCAGAGGACGCTGGCCGGTCACACCGTGCTCAACATCAGCTCCACCGCGGCCGGTGGCGGCGTCGCGGAGATGCTGCAAACGCTGCTCGCTTACGTGCGCGGCGCCGGCGTCGACGCTCGCTGGCTGGTCATCCAAGGCGACCCCGAGTTCTTTGACATCACCAAGCGAATCCACAACGGCCTGTACGGCTTCCCCGGCGACGGTGGCGAGTTGGGAGAGCTCGAGCGCAATCACTATGAGCGGGTGTTGCGCCGCAACGGCGAGGAGTTGCTGGCGTTGGTCAGACCCGGCGACGTGGTGCTCATCCACGATCCTCAGCCAGCGGGCCTGGTGGACACGATCAAGCGCGCCGGCGCTCGCGTGATTTGGCGATGCCACGTCGGGTGCGACCGGCCCAACGACTGGACCGAACGGGCTTGGGAGTTTCTGCGCCCCTACCTGGAGGGCGCCGACGATTATGTGGTCTCGCGGGCGCCGTTCGCTCCACCCTGGGCGGATAGCGCAAGGACGCACGTGATACCCCCTTCGATCGACCCGTTTTCGGCCAAGAACGAGCCGATGTCGCACCGCAACGTGCGTTTGGCGCTCAGCTACGTCGGCGTGCTCGACGGCGACGACGCTCGACCGGTGGTGCCGTTCGCGCGGCGCGACGGCTCGCCGGGGCGGATCGACCGTCATGTTGACATCCTGCAAAGCGGACCCTCCGCGCGAGAGGAGGCGCCGATGGTCGTGCAGGTCTCGCGCTGGGATTATCTGAAGGACATGGCGGGCGTGATGGAAGGCTTCGTCAACCACGTCGACCCCGCGCTCGGCGCGCATCTGCTGTTGATGGGGCCGGTCGTGACGGGCGTGGCCGACGACCCGGAGGCGGGCAGGGTCTATGACGAGTGCGTGGAGCGCTGGCGCTCGCTGCCTCACGCGATCCGCGGGCGCGTGCACCTGGCGTGCCTGCCGATGGCCGACCCCGACGAGGCCTCGGCGATAGTCAACGCGCTGCAGCGCCACGCGACCGTGGTGGTGCAAAAGAGCCTCGCCGAGGGCTTCGGCTTGACCGTCACCGAGGCGATGTGGAAGTCGCGACCGATCGTCGCCAGCAAGGTCGGGGGCATCGCAGATCAGATCACCGACGGCGAGCACGGCCTGCTGCTGGAGGACCCCCACGATCTCGTCGCCTTCGGCGCCCTGATCGAACGACTACTCACCGAGCCCGAGGCCGCTGCCGAGATGGGCGAGCGCGCACACGCCCGTGCCGCCGCCGAGTTCCTTGGCGACCGCCATCTCGATCGCTACGCGCAGCTGTTCGCGAGCGACGGCGCTTGAGGCCTCAGACACCCACCGGCGCCGAGCGCGACGGCGCCACGGAGGATGCGTCGGGCGGGTCTGCCGCAGCCGCACCCTCGACGTGCCCGACGATCAAGTCCGTGACCAGCTTCGTGTCGTCCCACATCGGGACGTGTCCACAGCCGGGGAGCGAGATCGCCTTGACGCCCGGTATCTCGCGGCGATAGCGCGGGGCGTGCAGGGGACCAGGTAGGACGCGATCGAACTGGGGCGTGGCCAGCAGCACAGGACAGGAGATCCGGTCGAGCTCGCCGATGGTGAGCTCGGGGATGTCGAGGAGCAGCGCTTGGATCGCTCGCTGGCTGATCGAGCAGCCGAGCGCGGCCTGCGATATCCCGGCGGCGTCGGCTGGAGATACGAGCTCGCCGTGACGCATCAGTTCCCTGAACGCCAGGCGGCGCGTACCGGGACGCTTCATGATCCGCTCGCTCCAGGCGTGTGTTCGCTCGAGCATCTTGATCTGCTTGGCGAAGAACTTGCCGATGCGCGGGCCCTCCCCGTCACCTGTGCTCCAACCGCCGGCGGGAGCGAGCGCTACTACCGAGCGCGCACGACCGCGCTTGGCCAGCTCCAAGGCGATGCCCCCACCCATCGAGTTGCCGACGAAATGCGCGCTGCCGACCCCCATCTCGTCCAGCTGGCGCTCGACCGCGTCCGTGGACTGCGCGAAGCCGATCGGCTGGTCGGCCGGATAGGCGGGACCGTGGTGGTGGCCCGGCAAGGTCGGCGCGATCACCTCATAGCGGGCGACCAGATCGGCCAGGATCGGGTACCAGATCCCCCAGGCCGCGGTGAAGCCGTGCAACAGCACGACGGGCTCTCCAGATCCGGCGCGATAGACAGCAGGCGAGATTTCAGACATGGCCGCCGAGTGTAACGGCGGCACCCGGCTCAGTCCAGCGAGACTGCGACATCGGGAAAAGCCTGCTTGCTAGGGTCGGGGCCCATTCGGCCGCAAGGAGGCCTTCGCCACGTGTCGTCCGCCCCAGATCGGTACAACCCTTCGCCGCACCCCGACCGCCGGACGCGCTCGCGTGACGGCCTGATCCCCATCGTGGGGCGCTTCTTCCCGAGCCCGCTGGCGGCGAAGGTCCCCGAGGTCATCCTCATCTTCTGGATCGTGAAGATCCTGACGACCGCGGGCGGGGAGGCCACCTCGGACTATCTGAAGACGTATGGCAACTTCGGCGGTGGCGGGATCGAGGTGCTTGTGATCGTGGTGGGGTTGTTGGCGCAGTTCGGGACCCGCCGCTACAAAGCCGCCGCCTACTGGGGATTGGCGTTTGCGATCGCGATCACGGGAACCGGGGTCTCAGACTTCCTGCACCTCGACGGACACATCTCCTATGCGGGCACCACGCTGCTGTGGAGCGCCGTCTTGGCCGCGATCTTCTGGCTGTGGCAGCGCAGCGAGGGGACGCTCTCGATCCACAGCATCACCACGCAGCGCCGCGAGGGCTACTACTGGGCGACGGTGTTCGCGACCTTCGCGCTCGGAACCGCGCTCGGCGACTTCACGGCGATGTCGCTGAACCTCGGCTACCTGGACTCGGGCATCCTCTTCACGATCGTCATCCTGATCCCCGCGGTGGCCCACTGGCGCTTTGGCCTGAACCCGATCGCCGCGTTCTGGATGTCCTACGTCGTCACGCGTCCGCTCGGGGCATCTTTCGCGGATTACATCAGCAAGCCCCGCAACACCACCGGGCTCGACTTCGGCGACGGACCGACGGCGGTCGTGTTCGCCGTCGCGGTCTTCGCCCTCGTCGCCTACCTCGCGATTGCCCGCCCCGACATCCAAAGCCCGCTCGCAAGCGCCGAGCCGGACGCCCACCCGACTCGCCCGCGCCCCGACTTCCTCCACGCCGGCGAGCCCGAGTTCGAGCTGGACTGACAGTCAGGCAAGCTAAGGCTGTCCCGCTTCCTCGCCGCCGACCTGAGAATGCTCCGACTCGACCTCGGAGACCTCAGCGGGGCTGCGTGCGAGACCCTTATTCACGAGATCACGGATATCGCAGCTAATAAGGCTGGCGCCGACCTGCGAGGCAGCGGCTACATACGCGGCGTCGTAGACGGAGATGGCGTGTTGTTCTGCGAGCTCGGCGGCACGCGAAAGTAGAGTCGTCGTGGCAGACGTGATACCGCCATCGTCTGAGATGCGGTCAACCGCTTCGAGCAGTCCGGCGACCTGACTCGCGTCCCGCCATGCGCGCACCGCCACGTTTGCTACCTCGTAGCGAGCGAGATCTAGCGTGGCCAGCGTGACCTCTGGATTTGCGAGAATCGACTTGGCCACATCGTGATTTTCGTCCTCAGCATCGAACGCAGCCAGGACCACGCTGGCGTCGAGGACCAGAGTGCTCACGCTATGGCCGCGTAGCCTTCACATGCTCGGCGGCGCCGCCACCATGCCGGCCGACGTGGCGCAGAAGGGCGTCCATCGCAGCGGCGCGATCCGATCGGCGCCTGCGCAGGGCCGCATCCGCGAAATCTCGCAACACCGCGCTGCGAGACGTACCGAGACGGCTAGCTTGAGCGTCAACCTCGTCGAGAAGGTCGTCTGGGATCGACACCATTACCTTCGCCATAGAGGGAGTATACCGTGGTATACAGAGCGGACGCCCGGACGAGTTCGCCACGCGATAGTTGGAGATGCCGAAGGGCAGGAGTCCACGCTTGTGGGCGCGTCAAAGAGAGTTGGCTATGGCATTCTCGTCGGAGCTGGGTGGCCGGGCTAGTGCAGGAGTCTCGCCGCTTGTCAGCATCTCGTTGCTTGCGTCGAACCCGGCGGTGAGGCGCATAGCGTCCACCCGCTCGACCTGCTTGTCGAGCTGACGCGTGCGGGTGTCCATGAGCTCGGCGTACGCTCTCCGCGAGGTTTCGAGGGCGCGATCGACCTTGACCATCTGGTCCTTGAACATGCCCCACTGCTTGTTGAACCCACCGAGCGCCTTCAAGATCTCGTTGGTTTGCTGGGCCAGCTTGAAGTTCTCGCTTGCCTGGCGGATGACCGCGAGGATCGCGAACAAGGTCAGCGGCGAGCAGAGCACAACCTTCTGTTGGAGCGCCTCATCGAGTAGATCGGGGTCGTTTTCGTGGATGAACCCGTAGACCTGCTCGTTGGGGATGAACACGAGCATGTAATCGAGCGTACCGCCCTCGGGGTCGATGTAGTCGCGCGTGCCGACCTCCTTGATTCGCGCGCGCACGTCGCGCTTGAATGCCTTCGCGGCGGCGTCGCACTCCTGCTCGGTGGAACTCGTCAAGTAGCGCTGATACTCGACCATTGGCGTCTTGACATCCATGTTCAGGAGTTGGCCTTGCACGAAGAACGTGAAGTCCGGCCGGGAGGCCCCACCTGCGACCTGCTGCTGCTTGCGGTACTGGACGCCCTCGATGAAGCCGGCGACTCGCAGCACGTCCTCGGCCATGCGCTCGCCCCATTGGCCACGCGTCTGCGCGCCCGAGAGCACTTCGTTGAGGCGACCCGTCTCGGAACGCAGCAGTTCGGTCTGCTGCTTGCTCTCGCGCGTCACGGTCTCCAGCTTGACGAGGCTCTCACCGCGCTTCTTGTCGACGTCTCTCACCAGCTCGCGCAGGGTACCCAGCTCTTTGCGAACCTCCGCGAGCCCCTGATCGATCTCGGTCCCACGGGCCTTCAGCTGCTCCTCTCCGCGCGCGGTCTCCTTCTCGAGGACGGTCTTGTTCTGGGCCACCAGCTGCTCGACGCCTGCCTTCTGGATCTCGCCCTGAACGCGCGCAAGATCGGAGTGGACCGCCGCGACAATCCGCTCGGTTTCGCCCTGACCCAGCTGCGCCTGGCCTGCCCGGCCTTGGCGAGCAAGCAGGGCGAGGACCAAGGAGATGAGGAGGATCAGCAGGGCCGCGAGCACGTAGAGCATCGACCCACGATGGTAATCAACGGCTATGACGACTCAACCGGCTCGCGAGAAGCCCCAGCGCTTTCCGCGGCGTAAGGTATGGCTTGATGTGCCGCTGGCTCGCCTACACCGGAGCGCCGATCCTGCTCTCGAGGGCGCTGTACGCACCTGCGCATTCGCTGATCGACCAGAGCCTTCACTCCCGGCTTGGCGCCGAGCCGACCAACGGCGATGGGTTTGGCGTCGGTTGGTATGACGACGCCGGTCCAGAGCCGGGCAGGTTCCCCGACTCTGAGGTCCTCTTCTACCTGGCGCTCAGCCTGGGCTTGACCGACGATCCGCCGAGCGCTGTCGCGAAGACCATCGGGCTCGTCGAGAGCGCGGGGCACGCCCTGGGCGTCGCCGAGCCGTTCCAGGGCACGCTTGCAGTGACCGACGGCGAGCGGATGTGGGTGTTCCGCTACTCCAACGTCGGTGAGTCGCGCTCGCTGTTCTACACCGCCGACATACCGACCTTGCGCCAGCTCTATCCCAGGCAGGAGATCTTCGACGAGGTCTCAGACGATGCGCGGCTGGTCGTCTCCGAGCCGATCGGGGACCTGCCCGGCGCGTGGCGGGAAATGCCCGAGTCAAGCTACGCCGTGATCGCCGGCGGGCGCGACGACGTTTACCCGTTCGCGCCGACGCCGCCGCCGTCCTCGCAGGGACCAGCCGCGGGGTGAGCCGCGAGCGCTGGATGGCCTGTTCGTTCGCGATCGGGTCATTGTGCTTTCTGGTGTGCGCGCTCGCGACGCTGCACAGCGGACGCACGCTCAAGTCGCCACGCCATCGCCGGCTGGCGTGGCTGGAGCACGGGCGCTACAGGCCACGACCGTCGGGTGGCGAGGACACGCGAACGGCGTGACTCGACTGGTGGTCGCGCTCGCCGCGGTCAAATGATCTCCGGGATCATTTCGATCGCTCCGCACGGACACTCCTGCGCGCAGATGCCGCAGCCCTTGCAGTAGTCCAGGTCGAAGGCGTAGCCGTCGGCCTGATCGACCTTGAGGACCGCGTTGTCGGGGCACACCCCGTAGCAGTTGTCACAGCCGAAGCAGTTGCCGCAGCTCAAGCAGCGGCGCGCCTCGAATAGCGCGTTGTGCTCGTCCAAGCCGAGTGAGACCTCCTCGAAGGTGGACTGGCGGCGGATCGCGTCGAGCGTCGGCGCGACCGTCTTGGGGGCGTCGGCGTAGTACCACGGGTTGAGCGTCTCAAAGCTGGCCTCCGAACCCTGCGGTGGTTGCGCGTAGTGGGTGGCGCGCAACCAGGCGTCGATGTTGCGGGCGGCCTGCTTGCCGTGGCCGATCCCCACAGTCACGGTGCGCTCGGCCGGCACCATGTCACCACCCGCGAAGATGCCGGGGTGACCGGTCATCATGCGATCGTTGACGCTGACCACGCCACCATCAATCTCAATATCTTCCACACCGTCGAGCAACGAGAGGTCGGCTTCCTGTCCGAGGGCGAGCACGAGCGAGTCGGCTGAGAGCTCCTCGGTCTCGCCCGTGGGCTGGGGAAA
Organism: uncultured Solirubrobacterales bacterium; assembly: GCA_963753145.1. Classification (GTDB taxonomy): domain Bacteria; phylum Actinomycetota; class Thermoleophilia; order Solirubrobacterales; family Solirubrobacteraceae; genus Palsa-744. Next base: position 47,106 of record CAVWAX010000001.1, on the reverse strand, counting down.
GCCATCGTCGTCCAGGCGCATCTTTTCGATCACGAGCTTGCCGGCGTCGGCGTGTGCGATCGTGGAGAGCCAACGCATCTCGACCCCCTCCCGCAGCGCCTCCTTCACCTCGCTGTCGTGCGCGGGCATGCGCTCGCGGGTGCGCCTGTACACGACAACCGCGTCGCTCGCGCCCAGCCGCTTGGCGGTGCGGGCGGCGTCGAGCGCGGTGTCGCCACCGCCGTAGACCGCCACGCGCCGCCCGAGCAGTGGCGGGTCCTCGCCCTCCATGTCGTGCAGCATCGAGACGGCGTCCAGCATGTGCGCTGCCTCGCCGGCCGGTATGTAGGCGCGCTTTGCGATGTGCGCGCCGACAGCGAGAAACGCCGCGTCGAAGCCGCCATCGCGCATCGTGGCGAGGATGTCGGTGACCGGCGCCTCGCACTCGAGTGTCACGCCCATCTCCAGGATGCGTGCGACCTCGGCGTCGAGGACCTCGCGCGGCAGCCGGTAGCGCGGGATGCCGTATCGCATCATGCCGCCCGCCAGGGGGCCGGCCTCGCGGATCGTGACCGCGTGTCCGGCGCGCGCGAGCTGGTAGGCGGCCGACAGACCCGAAGGCCCGGCGCCGACCACGAGCACGCGCTTGCCCGAGAGCTGGACGGGACCCGGTAGCTCCCAGCCCTGGCGGATCGCCTCGTCGCCGAGGAAGCGCTCGACGCCGTGGATGCCCACAGCGTCGTCGAGCTGGGCACGATTGCACGCAGACTCGCACGGGTGGTAGCAGACGCGCCCGACCACACCCGGCAGCGGGTTGTCGACGACCAGGTCAAGCCAAGCGGTCCGATAGTCGCCCGACTCGGCACTGTAGAGCCAGCGCTGGATGTCCTCTTTGGCCGGACAGCCCACGTTGCACGGAGGCACGCGGTGGACGTAGAGCGGTCGCTCCTCGCGCCAGCTGCCGGTCTTGTTGGCGAGGCTCGAGCCCACGTCCAGCGTGATCGCGAAAGGCTTGTCCATCACAGCAGAGCGAAGCGTCGGATGTTGCGATCGGCACCCGCTTGGATGCGCGCGATCGTCTCGGTGTGAGGCTCGGGCTCGAACAGGTGGGCAAAGCGCCGCTGTGCCCGCAGGTACTCCTCGACCGGCGCCTGGCGGCGGATCTTCGAGACCGCCGTGACCTCGCCGTCGCGGGCCTCGAACACCGGGAAGATGCCCGTCTCCTTGGCCAACCGCGCAATCCGGATCGTGTCCTTGGGGGCGCTGCCCCAGCCCAAGGGACACGGCACGAACACGTGCAGGTAGCGCGCTCCGTGCAGCCCCATCGCGGTCTGCACCTTGGCCTCCAGATCGCGCAGCTCGGCGACCGTCGCGGTGGCGACATACGGGATCTCGTGCGCCATCGCGATCAGCGGAGCGCTCTTGCCCTGCCCGAACACGTTGCCCGGCTGCGCTCCCACCGCCTGGGTTGTGCTCGTGCGCGCGGCCGGCGGGGTGGCGCCGGAGCGCTGCACGCCGGTGTTCATGTAGGCCTCGTTGTCGTAACAGATGTAGAGCACGTCGTCGCCGCGCTCGAACATGCCCGACAGGCAGGCCATGCCGATGTCCACGGTGCCGCCGTCTCCCCCCTGGCCGACCACGCGGATGTCCTCGCGGCCCTTGGCGCGCAGCGCCGCGGCGATCCCGGTAGACACCGCGGGCGCGTTGGCAAACAGCGAGTGAATCCAAGGGATCCGCCACGAGCTCTCGGGATAGGGCGTGGAGAACACCTCCAGGCACCCGGTCGCGTTGGCCGCGATCATGCGCCCGCCGGTCGCGCGCATCGCCGCGTCAAGCGCGTAGCGCGCGCCGAGCGCCTCGCCGCAACCCTGGCAGGCGCGGTGCCCGCAGGTGATCGAGTTGGCGCGCCCCTCGCCGGCCTGGACCGCGCGCTGGTCGGGATCGAGCAGGCGGTTGCCCACCGCGAAGCTGCCTGTTTGGTAGTACTTGAGCGGGGCCGATGGCGAGCTCATACCGGTCCCGCCGCAACCGAGCCGACGTCGCGCAGGATGTTCTCCGCGTGGGGGCCTGAACTCGAAGACGCGCCCATGCGGGCCAGCTCGCGGTCTACGACGTCCCAGTCCATGTCTAGGAACGTGAGCGGCTCCAGCCGATCGGCCGTCGCGTCGGCGAACAGGCGATGCAGCGAGACCTTGGTGATCGGACGGCCGCCCAAGCCGGCGATCGCCGTGTAGCCGTGCAGGTGGATGCCGGAGAGGGCCATACGCACATCGGTTGTGAGGATCCCTCCGATGCCGACCGCGAGCGCCTTCTCGAGCACGACCACGCGCTTGGCGTGAGCGAGCAACTCTCGCACCTGTTGCAACGGGAAGGGCCGAAACGAGGTAATGCCCAGAACCCCGATCTTCGCGCCGTCGGCTCGCATCTCATCGACTGTGTCCTTGATCGTGCCGAGCACCGAGCCTAGCGCCACCACGATCGTCTCGGCGTCTTGAAGGCGGTAGCCGCGAACCAGCCCACCGGAGTCGCGCCCGAACGCCTGCTCGAATTCGGCGGCGATCTCGGGGATCAGCTCCAGCGCCTGCATTTGCTTGGCGTGGGCGAGGTACTTGACCTCCATGAACGCCTCGGGGCCCACCATCGCGCCGATCGTGATCGGCTCGTCAGGGTCGAGCGCCTGGCGCGGCGCGAACGCGGGCAGGAACGCGTCGACCTGCGTTTGGGTGGGCATCTCGAGGCGCTCGACGGCGTGCGTGAGGACGAAGCCGTCCATGCAAACCATCACCGGCGCCGACAGCGCCTCGGCCAGGCGAAACGCCTGGATGTGCAGGTCCACGGCCTCCTGGTTGGTCTCGGCGTAGAGCTGGATCCAACCGCTGTCGCGCTGGCTCATCGCGTCGCTGTGGTCGTTCCAGATGTTGATCGGGGCGCCGATCGCGCGGTTGGCGACCGTCATCACGATCGGCAGGCCCAGGCCCGAGGCGTTGTAGAGCGCCTCGCTCATGTACAGCAGACCCTGGCTAGCGGTCGCGGTGTAGGCGCGCGCGCCGGTCGCGCAGGCGCCGATCGCGACCGACATCGCGGCGAACTCGGACTCCACGTTGACGAACTCGCACGGCGCGAGCTCGCCGGTCTTGACCAGGGCCGAGAGGTTCTCGACGATGTGCGTCTGCGGGGAGATCGGGTAGGCGCAGATCACCTCCGGGCGACACAGAGCCACGGCCTCGGCGACCGCGCGCGAGCCCTCGATCTGGCGGGGCACCTCAGGCCTCCGCGGCCGCGCTCGGCGAGGCCAGGTCGTTCATCTCTTGTTCCACCCACGCGCACGCGGCGCGCGCGGCCACGATGTTGCGCTCGGCCAGCGCCCCGGGGAAGCGCTCGGCGATCGCTCGCTCCACCGAGGCGAGCGATATCTGGCCGGTGAGCGCGGCAAAGCCGCCGAGCAGAGGCACGTTGGCAAGCGCGCGCCCGGTGTGCTCGCGCGCGAGCTCCGCGGCCGGCACGGTGAGCAGACGCTCGCCGCGAAATCGCTTCACGAAATCGCCCAGCCCGAGCTCGTGAAAGCTCCTGGTGGTGTTGATCAGGATGTAACAGTCCGCCGTGCACCCACCGAACACGTCCACCTGGTGCAGCAACGTCGGATCGGCCACGATCAGCGCGTCGGGACTCGCCACCGGCTCGCGCAGGCGGATCTCGCGATCGTCGATGCGACAGAAGGACACCACCGGCGCGCCCATGCGCTCCGATCCGAAGCTCGGAAACGCCTGCGCGTGGCGACCCTCGTCGAAGGCGGCCAGCGACAGCAGTTCAGCCGCGGTGACGACGCCCTGCCCGCCCCGCCCGTGGATGCGCACCTGAAACATCCCTAACAGTCAACGCCTACGCGCTCTCGCGGGCGACCGCAATCGTCACTTATGGGTATCCGTAGTTATTCCCAAGCGCCCCTCACCCATACAGCGCGCGCAGCGCGTTGAGGATCACCGCGAGGTCGATCCCCTCCTGCAGCAGCGCGCCCGCCACGGGCGGTAGATAGCCGGCCGCGGCGACGAGCATGGCGGCGAGGCTGAGGCCCATCCCGAACAGGACGCTCTCGCGCGCGATGCGCAGCGCTCGCCGGCCCGCGTGAAGCGCATCGGCGACACGATCGATCCGATCTACTGTGATCACCGCGTCAGCGGTCTGCGAAGAGACGGTCGCTCCGGCGGAGCCCATCGCGATCCCGACGTCCGCGAGCGCCAGCGCCGGGGCGTCGTTGACGCCGTCGCCGACCATCACCACCGGGCGCAGGCGCGCCTCGCCACGCAGCGAGCGCACCACATCCAGCTTCTGCTCGGGGGACTGCTCCGCATACACACGATCCACGCCCAGTTCGCGCCCGATGCGCTCAGCCACCGAGCGGCGGTCGCCGGAGACCATCGCCACGTGACGGACCCCCTCCGATCGCAGTCGCTCGACGATCCGCTCCGCGTCGGCGCGCAGCACGTCGGCCATCACCACCACGCCCCCCAGATGTCCGTCGACGCCGACGAGCACGTGCGCCTCGCCAGAGCCGTAGCCGGTCATCGTCGTTGCGGCGTCCACCTCCTCGGAAGGCACGCCGCTCGAGCGCAAGAACGCGCGGCTTCCCACCGCCACCCGGCGCCCTTCCACCTCGCCCTCTATTCCCTGCCCCGGCTGCTCGCGCACACTGGTCGGCATCGCGAGCGTCACCTGCGCCTCGTGCGCCGCCTTCACCAGCGCCTCGCCCAGGACATGAGTCGACATCCTGTCGACCGACGCGGCCAATCGCAGCAGCTCGCCCGCGCTCGCGCCGTCGCTCGTGGCGATGTCGCGCACCTCGGGCGTGCCAACGGTCAGCGTTCCCGTCTTGTCGAACAGCACCGTCCGCGCCTGGCCAAGGACCTCGATCGCGCCTGAGCCCTTCACTATCACCCCCGCGCGCGCCGCGCGCGAGAGCCCAGACACAAGCGCGATCGGAGCGGCCAATATCAACGGGCACGGTGTCGCGACCACGACCACCGCAAGTGCGCGAACCGCGTCGCCGCTCGCCGCCCATGCGGCGCCCGCCAGCACGAGCGTCGCCACCAGGAAGAACCCCGCGTAGCGGTCGGCCATCCGTACCAGCGGCGCACGCTGGGATTGCGACTGCTCCACGAGACGCACCAGTGCCGCGTACGCGCTCTCACGCGCCGGGCGGCTGGCCCGCACCTCGAACGGTGCGCCCGCATTCGCGGTTCCGCTCAACACGTCCATCCCCTGCTTCAAGGTGACCGGCAGCGGCTCGCCGCTCAGCGCGCTCGTGTCGAGCACCGCCTCGGCGCTCAGCACCGCGCCGTCAACAGGAACCACCTCCCCGGTGCGAACCACCACGACCTCGCCGGCCTGCACCTCCTCGACCGGCACCTCCTCCAGCCGGCCGTCGCGCTTGCGCTGAGCGACCTTCGGCGCGCGCTGCACCAGCGCCGTCAACTCGCGCCGGGCCCTGCTCGACGCGATGTCCTCCAGCGTCGAGCCGCCCGTGAACATGATCCCCACGATCAGCCCCGCCAGCTCTTCCCCGAGCGCCAGCGCGCCCACCATCGCCACCAGGGCGATCGTGTCAACGCCCATGTGATGCTCAACCACGATCGTCCTGCCGACCTCGACCGCCAGCGCCCCGGCAAGCAGCGCGACCGCTGCGCGCCAGATGTCATCGCCCGTGGTGGCCTCGCCCGCCAGGTGGGCCAGGGCGCCTGCCGGCAGAGCGGTAAGCGCAATCGCCGCCAGTACGCGCGCGCGGTGCTCTATCAGGCTGCTCACCCTGTCCGAGACGAGTGCTCCTATCGTGGGGGCCATGTCTGTAAGTATGGGCGCCGGCAAAGTGCTCTTGGTCGAGGACGAGGCGTCTATCGCCGATCCCTTCGCGCATGCTCTCGCCCGTCACGGCTTCGAGGTCTCGATCGCTCGGACCGCGCGGGACGCACTGGGACTCGCGCGGGAGGATCCGCCGGAGGTTGTGCTGCTCGATCTGACGCTCCCCGACGCCGACGGTCGCGACGTCTGCCGCGAGCTGCGCCGCACCTCGGACGTGCCGATCCTCATGGTGACCGCGCGCGGCACCGTGACCGACAGGGTCGTCGGCTTGGAGCTGGGCGCCGACGATTACATCGTCAAGCCATTTGCGATCGACGAGGTGGTCTCGCGGATTCGCGCGGTCCTGCGCCGCGCGCGCTCCGCCCCTTCGAGCCCAACGGTGCGAACGGTCGGGGAGTTGCGCCTCGATCCTTCGGCGCGGCGCGCATGGCGCGGGGAGGCCGAGCTCGACCTGACCCGCAAGGAGTTCGATCTGCTCGAGCGCTTGACGCGCGAGCCTGGACGGGTCGTCTCGCGCGAGACGCTGATGGCCGAGGTGTGGGATGAGAACTGGTTCGGCTCGACCAAGACGCTCGACGTGCACATAGCGGCGCTGCGACGCAAGCTCGGCGATGACGTCTCCAGCCCGAGCTATATCGAAACCGTGCGCGGCGTTGGGTTTCGCTGCGCCGGACTCGATGACGAGCAGGAGGCAGTGTCGTAAGACGCGCGCTGCGACTGCGGACGGGGCTGCTGGCCGCGCTCTCCTACGTGCTGCTGCTGGCGATCGTCGCGCTGGGGGTGCCTCTCGGGCTGAGCCTCAGCGCGCGCGTCAACGACGAGGTCCGCTCACAGGCACTGGGGCAAGCCGACCTGATCGCGGCTACCGCGGCCGATCTGCTCTCCCCCGCTCGCCGTGGCGAGCTGACGGGCCTCGCGCGCACCTCGGCCGCGGGACTGCGAGGCCGGGTGCTCGTCGTCGATCGCTCTGGTGTCGTGCTTGCCGACAGCGCAACCCCACCGGAGCTGGGGTCCAGTTACGCGGCGCGCCCGGAGATCGAGAGCGCGCTGCACGGTCGGCCGGTGCAGCTGCAGCGCACGAGCCGCACCCTCGGCGAGGAAATCCTCGCGACCGCCGCGCCCGTGATCCGTAACGGCAGGACCGTGGGCGCTGTGCGTGTCACCCAGAGCGTCTCGGCGGTGAGCGCGGCCGTCAGGCGGGTCGAGCTGGGGTTGGCGTTGGTCGGTGCCGTCGTGCTTGCGTTGGGCATCGCCGCGGGGGTCGTGATCGCTGGGCGGATAGCGCGTCCTCTGGGGCGCCTGGAGCGTGTCGCCGGACGCGTCGCCGGCGGCGATCTGAGCGCCCGCGCCGCCATCGAGGGCAGCCGCGAGCAGCGCTCGCTCGGGGTCTCCTTCAACGAGATGACCCAGCGCTTGGAGCGATTGCTCGAGTCACAACGGGAGTTCGTCGCCGACGCCTCTCATCAGCTGCGCACACCCCTCACCGGCCTGCGGCTGCGCATAGAGGAGGCGCGCGCCTCTGGTGTCAGCCCGGAGGCGTCGGTCGAGCTCGACGCGGGGACCGCCGAGCTTGACCGGCTCGCGCAGATCGTCGAGGAGCTGCTGCTGCTCAGCCGAGCCGGCGAGCGCGAGCAGCCCGGCGAGCGCTTGGACCTGCGCGCGAGCGCCGAACGAGCGATCGAGCGCTGGCACGCAAGCGCAGCGGATCGCGAAATCGCACTCGAGCCGGGAGATCTCGACGGGGGAGTCGTGTGGTGCGCCGCCGCGGACGCCGATCGCGTGCTCGACGTGCTGATCGAAAACGCGCTGCGCTATGCCCCACAAGGGTCGCGGGTCGTGGTGGGAGGCGCCTCAGGATCGATCGAGGTCCGCGACCGAGGCCCCGGGCTCAGCGCCGAGGACGACGAGTCGATCTTCGAGCGCTTTCATCGCGGCAGCGCCGCTCGCGACGGTTCGTCCGGAAGCGGTCTTGGGCTCGCGATCGCGCGCGAGCTTGCACGCGAGTGGGGAGGCGAGGTGACGCTGCGCAATCGCGACGGCGGCGGCGCTGTCGGCACCTTCACCCTGCCGCTTTGCCATCCGTTAACCATCGCCCCGTTACCGTGACGCAGATGGATCGCCGAACCGTACTGTGGATGCTCGCGGCGATCGCCGGGATCGTGTTGACCGCCGCCGTCACATGGGCGACGAGCCAGCTCACCAGCCAGCACATCGGGCTCTCCTCCGAGCCGCTTTCGGCCGGACACGGACTGGCGCCGGCTGTGGTCGAACAGAGCACGCCCAGGCACTCCCGGGGCACAGCCAAGACGACTCCGACGCTCACGAGGCCCGCGACCACCACGCGGTCTGAACGGACCACCGGCACGAGCCCTGAGGCTCCCCGGGTCACGACCTCGCCGAGCACCTCGACCGCTACGGAAACGCCGCTTCCCACCACGCCGCGCACGCAGAGCCCCGAACCCGCCGAAGAACCGTCGCGCTCGAGACCCTCGGGCGACGATGGTGGCGCCAACGCACGCCAAAAAAGCGGCGAAGCCAGAGGCGGGGAAGGCGGCCAAGTTCGCTCCTCGCGCGAACGCGACGACTGATCTGGCCGTCGCCGTCTTTTCTTTGCCAAAGCTTTGCCCTGGCTTGGGCGTCGGCTTCATGGGCGCGCGGCACAGTAGCGATGACCCCGCATTCAAGGAGCCTCAATGCGCCGCATCGCCAACGCTCGGACCGCCGCTCTCGTCTCCGCCCTGATGGCTGGAGCGCTCGCCGCGTATTCCCTGCGTCCCAGCTCTGCTGGGACGACACATCTGACTCAGCAGCCCACCGAGGTCCGCACCCAGGTCATCAGGCGCACTGTCAAGATCGTGCGCCACGAACGGCCACGGGGCGGGCACGCGACGCCACGTACGAGCGTGCGTCACACAACCCAGGTCGTCCCGGTCGTGGGCGCGGCGCCTCGCAGCGCCACCAGCGGCTCGCATGCGGCGAGCGCCGGCACTCTCGCCGCGCCGGTTGCAAGGACGCGAACGAGCCCGAGCACCGCCGCGCCGAGCACCGGCCACACTCCGAGCACCGGCGCCGCCGGCGCTCCTGTGCGTAGCCGCACAAGTGGGGTCTCGACCGGGGCGCCCAGAAAAGAAGCCGCCGGGACACCGGTCCGCACCAGGACGAGCGGCGCCTCCACCGGCTCCGGCAAGGAACGCGGAGCGCCACGCACCCGCACGAGCGGAGGCGAGAAAGCTGGCCACGATGACTGAGCGCCGCGACATCGCGGGCCCTGGCCTCGCGCCAGGCGTCAAGCAAGCCCGGGGCTCGAGCAACACCGGGCAGGGGCCGGACCGGGTCACTGTCGCACTGTTCTCTTTGGCGACGTTCCTGGTTGTGCTCGCACTGCTTGCCGGCCAATTGCCGCATGCAGGTTCGGCGGCTACGCCTCGGCCGGTGGTCCTCCACCGGGTGTATCGCACCACGGTGATCGAACGAGTGGTGCCCTCGGGTGCGTCGGGCGCTCAAAGCGGCCCATCTGTCAGCCAGTCGGTGTCCGGGTCGGGCGCCGAACCCTCGCCGCCCGCGCTGCCCGTCACTCGCGCCTCATGAACAGCGAGTACGACACCATTTTTCACTCGATGGGCAGCGACATCCGGCTGCTGATCGGCCCATCGCTGCTGCGCGACGGATGCTCGCCCGCAAGGGCGGCGGCACGAGAGCGCGCCTATGTCGAGGATTTCGCCCAGCGGCTCTCGCGCTTTGATCCGGACAGCGAGCTGAGCGCCCTGAACCGCGATACCGGCAGCGAGATACGCGCCGGCTCGCTGCTGCGCACCGCGGTCCGCGCAGGGGTTTGGGCCGCACAGCGAAGCGAAGGGCTGGTCGATCCCACGCTCACCGACGCCCTCGAGCGCGCCGGCTACGCGAGCTCCCACGACGGCAGGCGCGCGGCACCGCTGCGAGATGCTCTGGCGGCCGCGCCCGCCCGTCGTCCCGCCCGTGCGCATCCAGCACAGCGGTGGAAGACCGTGCACGTGGACGATCGCCGCGGCCTCGTGTGCCGGCCTGCGGGTGTCAAGCTCGACACGGGCGGCACCGGCAAGGGCCTGTGCGCCGACGCCGTCGCGCACCGGCTGCGCCAGCACACGCGCTTCGTGGTCGATTGCGGCGGAGACCTCGCGATCGGAGGGGTCGGCGCACAGCTCGAGCCCTACCAGATCGAGATCGAGCATCCCCTCAGCGGCGAGACGATCCGCACCGTCCACATCGCTCGCGGCGGGGTCGCCACATCCGGACTGAACGTGCGCGTGTGGCGCGACAGCGCCGGCGCCTACGCCCACCATCTGCTCGATCCCGCGACGGGCAGACCGGTTTGGAGCGGACTGATCGGCGCCACAGCACTTGCGCCCACGGCGCTGGAGGCTGAGACGCTCGCCAAGATGGCGCTACTGCTCGGACCGATGGGCGCCAGAAGAGTGCTTGCGCGGCACGGCGGTGTGATCGTGCACGACGACGGCGAGGTCGAGGAGATCGGCCCGCTGGATGATCCGATTGGGATGGTCGCGCTCGCCGGGAGAGCGGCGTGATGGCAGTCAAGGACCCCACGCCCTACATCTGGTGGCTGGTCAGCCGAGCCTCGGGGATCGTCGCGCTCCTGCTGATAACGCTCACCGTGATCGTCGGGTTGACGATGGCCACGAAGCTGCTGCGCCGTCCCGGCTTGACGCGCAAGCTGGTGCGCGCGCACGAGCACCTCGCGCTCGTCGCCCTCGGCGCGATCTCGGTGCATGGCCTGGCGCTGCTGGGCGACCCGTGGCTGCGGCCGGGTCTGTCGGGGCTGACGGTCCCATTCGCGATGAGCTACCGGCCGCTGTTCACGGGCCTGGGGGTCATCGCCGGTTACCTTGCCGCGTTGCTCGGCCTGAGCTTCTACGCGCGCCGGCGGATCGGTGTGAGACTCTGGCGGCGACTGCACCGCGCGACCGTGCTCGTCTGGGCGCTCGGCGTCGTGCACACGCTGGGAGCGGGCAGCGACGCCGCCACACAGTGGCTGCGAGCCCTGGTGTTGCTGCCGGCGATCCCCATCGTCTACCTGACCGCGCTCAGGGTTTTCTCCTCACCTCGCAAGCCCCCGGCGCGAACGACAGCCAAAGACCAGGCTCCAGCGGACACATGTCGCGGCGGCATGGCGCAGAGAGCGGGGCGACGCCCTGCGATCGCGCCGCGGACACTGGCGGAGGAGGGCACGCGGTGAGACCGGCAGACGTCGATGTCCTGATCGTCGGCGGCGGCCTGGCCGCTCAGCGCTGCTGTCAGACCTTGCGCCGCCACGGCTATGACGGACGAATCGCGGTGCTCTGCGAGGAGCCACTCGGCCCGTATGACCGCCCGCCGCTCTCCAAGGCCGTGCTGACGGACGCAAGCCAACCGCCGCCACAGACACTCAAGCCGGCCGCCTGGTACCGGACCAACGCGGTCGAGCTGCTGCCCGGCGCCGCAGCTCTTGGGCTCGATCCCGCGACGCAAACCGTGACGTTTGGCAGCCCCGGCGACGACGAGAGCGTCGGCGCCGGGCGCTCCCTCGAGCAGCGGCACGGAACGCTGCGCTACCGCCAACTCGTGATCGCGACAGGCAGCCGACCGCGCCGGCTGCGCGGCCTTGCGCCGGGCGCGGCGGTGCACGAGTTGCGCAGCTACACCGATGCGCTCGCGCTACGCGCCAAGCTACGCGAAGGCGAGGGGCCCGTCGTGATCCTTGGCGCCGGCCTGATCGGGCTGGAGGTCGCCTCCGCCGCGTGCGCCCTGGGACGCGAGGTGAGCGTGATCGAGGCCGCCGCCGCCCCACTGGCGCGCGCGCTGCCGCCCAGATTGGGCCACTGGCTGGCGACGCTCCACCGCGAGCACGGGATCGACATGCGCATGGCCACCAGCGCACAACAGATCTCAAGACGCTCCCGCCATGTGCGCCTGGAACTGAGCGACGCCGGGAAGCTGAGAACAGACACCCTGCTGATCGCGATCGGCACCACACCCTCGACCGAGTGGCTCGCCGACAGCGGCCTCGGACCGGGAGCGATACCAACCGACGCCGCGGGTCGCACGGCGCTCCCCGCGATCTATGCGGCCGGCGACATCGCCTGCCGGCCAGACCCCCACACGCAAGCCCTCACCCCAAGCCAACATTGGGAGGCAGCCGTCAGGCAGGGCACAACCGTCGCCCACACGATCCTCGGCCTCCCACCGCCACCGGCGGCGCCAGCGATGTTCTGGAGCGACCAGCACGGCAAACGCATCCAACTCCTCGGACACGCACCCGCCGACGGCCAGATCGAGCTTGACGGCGAACCCGCCGCCGGTCCATTCGTCGCCTGGATCACCGACCACGGGCGCCCCGCTGGCGTGATGCTCGTAGACCGTCCCGACATGGTGCCCCAAGCTCGCCGTTGGATCGATCGAGCAGACCCGCGCTCGGCCGAGCCGCAGCGACAGCGACACGCGGCCTGAGGGACAAGCACTCAACCCCCGAAATCGACATGGAGACACAACGATGACATGCCTACCCGTGATCGACGACTCCGCCTGCCTCGCGCACGGCGACTGCGAAGAACTCGCACCTGACGTATTTCGCATCCAAGACACCGCGACTGTGATCGCGACAGCTTCGGTCGAGCGGCTCATCCCGATCGCCGAAGCCTGTCCCGCGTCCGCGATCAGTCTGATCGACCAGGACACCGGAGAGCGTATATACCCCTGATGGGCATTACGTGACTGCGGGACGTTTCCGCGACGATCGCAGATCCCCTGATAGACCGTCGTGCATATCCGCGCGAAGAATGCTCGCGAAAGACGTTGCCTACGGAATCACTGATTGTTAGAGATGTCTCACCGTGCGCTTAGCCACGTTTTCGCCGCACGCGCTCAAATTGAAGTCGTGATCATGCTCGAAGGCTGGCATTAGATGAGGGACGCCGCGCTGCGCAGACTGTCGCTGGCCAAGCGCTGGATCCTCGCGGCGAGCATCGCTCTCACCGGAGCGCTGGCCGGGCTTGCCGCCAACGCCTTCCCAGGCAAGGCCATCAAGAGCGCCACCGGCGCCACAAGCGAATCGAGTGGGTCCGAATCCTCACAGGGCACGCCCACCGAAGGCTCGGGGGACTCTATTGCGCCGCCGGAACAGGCGCCTCAGGCCGGCGAACAGCAGGAAGGCGAATCGGCGGCGTCAGGTGAATCTGAAGCTTCACCGTCCGAAGCGCCGGTGATATCCGGCGGGTCCTGAGCGCCAAAGACGATGAGCGTCGCGGGGTCTCCAAGTTCTGAGTTCGCGGGCCAAACGCGATCGAACCCGGAACCATCCCAATGACACCGTTGCCGGCAACAATCGGACCGAGCGCCTACTGGTATCTGACCCGATCGACCGGTTGGGTCTCCTTGCTGCTGCTCACGATCACAGTCGTGCTCGGCGTGATCGAGGTTAACCGCTGGAGCTCGCCCGACTGGCCGCGCTTTGTGGTGCACGGCCTGCATCGGTATGTCTCGCTCCTCGTCCTCGTCTTCCTGGCGCTTCACATCCTCACGGCGGTATTCGACAGTTTCGCCACTATCAACATCGTCGATGCCCTCGTCCCGTTCATCGGCAGCTACCGTCCAATCTGGCTGGGCCTGGGGGCGGTCGCGTTCGATCTGTTGCTCGCGGTCACGATCACCAGCCTGATTCGCCAGCGCGTCGGCCACCGCACGTGGCGGGCCGTCCACTGGTTGGCCTATGCGTGCTGGCCGATCGCGCTCACCCATTCGCTGGGAACCGGCAGCGACGTCAAGAGCGTCTGGTCTGCGGCCTTGGCCGCGCTTTGCGTGCTTGCCGTGATCGCGGCCGTCGGCGTCCGTGCCGTGCGTGGCTGGTCGGGACACCCCCGACTTCGAGTCGCGACGTTGGGAGCCGTGGCGCTCGGACCGGTCGCCTTGATTGCGTGGCTGCCAGGAGGTCCGCTGGGACACGATTGGGCGCGCCGCGCCGGCACGCCGGTCTCGCTCCTGGCAAAGAGCACCCGTCCCGCGCCGAGCGCATCGCGGGGGACTGTGGAATCGCTTGGCGGGGGATTCACGGTGAACCTCTCGGGGAACGTCAAAGAAGGCCCCGGCAGCGCCCCCGGGCAGGTAGCCGTTCAGATCACAACCAGTTTCACCGCGACCGTCTCCGGCCGTCTGGAAATCGAAATCGACGGCTCGCCGCTGTCCGGAGGCGGCGTCGCGATGCGAAGCAGCAGGGTGACGCTCGGCAGTCCCCCCACACCGGTGAGCTATCGCGGCAAAATAGTCGCCCTGGAGGGCAACCGCCTATTGGCGGAGGTACGCGATGCCGAAGGAAACCGTCTGTCGCTGCGAGTCATTCTCGCGGTAAACGCCGCCGCGGGCACTGTCAGCGGAACGCTGACAGCCTCGCCGACAAACCAATGAACCCGCTGCCTCAAGAGCTTCCGTCGGGAGCAAGAATCCCAGTTCACTCCGCCAAGATGCGCAATAATGAAGATATGGCAGAGCGCACCACGTTCACCGTCGAGCGGGCTCGGACGATCGGCGAGACCATCGGGATCGAGTGGAACACGTGCCGCTTCGATGTCGAGCAGTTCCGCATGGGCTTGGAGGTGGAGCTCGAGCACGGCCGCCACGACCCGGCGACGAATGTGACCGACGACGACGAGCAGACCACCGGCAAGATCGCGTGGGCGCATCTGAACGAGTTCCCCGACTACTACACCCGTCTGGCGACGATGGAGGCCGAGGCTGAGCGCTACTGGCTCAAGCGGAGCGAGAGCGAATAGCGGGGCCTGGGAGACGCGACGACCGGCGCGTCAACCCAGCCAGGCGGACAGCTCGTGCAGAGCATCCGGGAGCACATAGTAGTAGGCCCACAGGCCACGTCGCTCGGAGGCGACGATCCCGGCGTCCCTGAGCTTCTTCAGATGGTGGGAGAGCGTGGGCTGCGCTATGTCGAATAGCGGCACGAGCTCGCAGACGCACACCTTCCCGGCGTGCTTGCGCAACACGTCGACGAGCTGCAAGCGGATCGGGTCGCCGAGAGCCTTGGCGACCTCGGCCATGCGAATCGCCTGCTCACGATCGACGTCCGGATAGACGACCGGATCGCAACAGCGCTCGCCGGCTGGGCGCTTGGTCTTGGGGGTCAGCTCGAGGGCAGGCATATCGACAGTCATCGATCTATATATATCCATTGAAGCGGGCAACCTGAATCTGAAGGGCCACTCGACGCTGGTCGGCTCCCCCCGGCGCTCGCAATCGCCGGCGGCTTGGGGCACGATCTATGGCGATGCTCGATGTCTCCCCCGTCGTGTGGGTGGCGACCGTCGTGTTGGTCGTCTGCTTGGTCGCCCTGGACTTCGCGTCCTCACGCTTGCGAGCCCACGCCGTCGGGCTGCGCGAGGCGACCGCCTGGAGCGCCTTCTACATCGGCCTGGCGGTCCTGTTCGGTGTCGGCCTGGGAGCGCTCGCGGGCTGGGGCTTCGCCGGCCAGTACTTCGCGGGGTACGCCGTCGAGAAGAGCCTCTCGATCGACAACCTGTTCGTGTTCGTGATCATCATCGCCCAGTTCGCGGTGCCCGCGCGGCAGCGGCGCCAGGCGCTGACCGGCGGGATCGCGCTGGCCCTATTGCTGCGCGCCGTGTTCATCCTGCTCGGCGCCGCGCTGATCCACACGCTCTCCTTCATGTTCGCGCTCTTCGGCGCGGTGCTGCTGTTCACCGCGATCCAGATGCTCCGCCACCGCGACCAGGACCCGTCGGTCCAAGACAACCCGCTGGTGGCGATGCTCGGCCGAGCGTTCCCGCTGACCGAGCGATACCACGACGGGAGGCTGCTCGTGCGCGGCGAGGACGGCCGGCTCGCGCTGACCCCGCTGCTACTCGTGCTCGTGGCGATCGGCAGCACCGATCTGATCTTCGCGTTCGACTCGATCCCGGCGGTGTTCGGACTGACCCAGTCCACCTACATCGTGCTGTGCGCCAACGCGTTCGCGCTGCTCGGCCTGCGCGCCCTGTACTTCCTGGTCACCGACGTACTGAGCCGGCTGGTCTATCTCTCGATCGGCCTCGCGGCGATACTGGCGTTCATCGGCGTCAAGCTGTTGCTGCAATACGCCCACGGCCAGGACGGCTCGATCCCGGAGATCACGACGAGCCAGTCCCTGCTCGCGATCGCGGCGATCCTGCTCGCAACCGGGATCGCAAGCGTCCTTGCCAGCCGGCGCAGGCCGGACCTGCGTGCGCACGCGGCGGCTGTCACCAAGCGCCGCGAGGAGAGCGCGCCAACCCCCGTGGACCAGTAGCGGGGTCTCGCTAGCGCGTCGCCGCGCCCACCAGCAACTCGCACTGTCCGACAAAGCCCCCGGGGCTTTCAAACTCGCCGAGCGCCGCTCCGACCTCCTGCCAGGCTTGCTCGCGCGGATTGAGGGGCTGCTCGGCAGGTACCCTGCACGAGCATGGCCAAAGAAGATCGCCGCAAGCAACAGTCGGCGTCCCGGCGTGCGTTTGGAACGGAGGTCGTCGTCGCAACCGCCGCCAATCAAGCCGAGGCCGAAATGATTTGCATCCGCCTGGCAAACGCGGGTATCGCCGCCGAAGCACGGCGAAGCATCGGAGGGCCCGAATGGGGATGGGCGGGCGCGCGATACATATACGTCGAGCCAGATGCCGTCGCAACGGCAAAGGAGATCCTCGGCGCTCCGAGTGGCTTCGGCGAAGACGACCTGGCACGACTCAGCGAAGCGTCCGCCGCAGGGTCTGAGGTTCGGCTCGCCGAGCGCGACGCAGCAATGCCGCCGGGCGCGGCGCCGGCGCCCAAACACGGGGCGTGGGCAAAGTTGCTGCGGCTGATGCGCGGCGGCTGATCAGACTCGAGAGCCGGACCGCTCCTCAGCGGGAACGTGCTGTTCATGCAGGATCGTGTCGAGCTCTTGCAGTTGGCGTCGGACGCCGCCGCAGACCTGGTCGCAGAGCTCGAATACGGCTGGGTCGCTGATCGCGTAGATGGTGTGGTTGCCGTGCTTGGCGCGGCTGACCATGCCGGCGTCGTGGAGGATTCCGAGGTGCTTGGAGACATTCTGCTGGGAGGCTCCGAGAGCCCGTTGGAGCTGACCGACGGTGGCGTCTGACTCGCGCAGCCGGTCGAGCAGCTTGATGCGCATCGGCTCGCCAAGCACGCGGAAGCGCTGGGCGACGAGCTCGATCAGCGGCTCTGAAAGCGGGTGCTGGACGGACGGTGCCTGGTTCACGCTTCGCACAGTAGCACAACTGCACAGTGGTGGAGTTGAAAAGCGCACCGCTTTCCGCTATCGTGACGGCCCACAAGCAAACAGTTGTCTAGATGTGATGGAGGGACTTCGATGGACACCGTTGAGAACCTGAGGCGAGACACCTTCGAGCGCACTCGTGGCGCCGGCTGGCCGCTCGAGCGCGTGCTGTTCGCCCTGGCCGGGACCATGATCCTGCTGTCCGTCGCGCTCGCGCTACTCGTCTCGCCGTGGTTTCTGGCGCTGACGGCGTTCGTCGGGATCAATCAGTGGCTGTACGTGCTCGTGGGCGCGTGCCCCGCCTCGCTGGTGTTGGGAGGATTGTTCGGGTTGCGCTCGGTCGTCTACCCGCGTCTGAAGGAAAGCTCATGAGTGCTCACGCGGCGACCCGCATCGCCGCATCCGTGCAACGCGTCCCCGCCGCGCGCGATCGAAGTCGGCCCGATCGGTCGGCTCGGGCGCTACACGGCCACGCATTTCCGCACCGTGCTGAGCGCATGGCTCGTGATCGCGCTCGCGCTCGGGTTCTTCGCCCCCAAGGTCGAGACGGCGCTGTCCGGCGCCGGCTGGGAAGCCAGCGGCTCGCAGTCCACCCAGGCTCGAAAGCTCGTGGAACGCGACTTCGCCGGGCTCGGCGCCTACGGCCTGATGACCGTCGTCTACTCCCCCACCGAAACAGTCGCGAGCCCAGGCTTCAAGGCGGTGATCGCGCGCGTCGAGCAGACGCTGCGGTCAAACGAGGCCGTGCGCACCGTCGTGGCTCCAGCCCGCGGCCTGTCGATCTCACCTGACGGCCACACGGCGATCGTGCAGGCCGGCGCGGCGAAGAGCCCGAACGAGATGGTCGCGGCCGCGGACAAGCTGAAGGGCAGGCTGCACGCCCTCTCCACGACCGGCACCGTCGTGAATCTCACGGGCGCCGCGGGCATGTGGTCTGACTTCAACGCCGCCAACCGCTCGGCGATGCTCAAATCCGAGGTGATCTCCTGGCCGGTGACGCTCGGCATCATGTTGCTCGCGTTCGGCTCGCTGGTCGCCGCCGGGCTGCCGCTGATGCTGACGATGGTCGGGCTGCTCTCGGCCGCCGGACTGCTGTACCTCGGCACGCTGATCTCGCCGATCTCGATCTGGGCGATGAACTTCGCGCTGATGTTCGCGCTCGCGCTCGGGATCGACTACGCCCTGTTCGTCGTCTACCGTTTCCGCGGAGCGCTCTTCGGCTCCGACATGGACGCTCGGGAGGCGACCGCCGTGACGATGGACACCGCGGGCAAGGCGGTGCTGTTCAGCGGCATCACCGTGCTGATCTCGTTGACGGCGGTGATGCTCGTGCCCAGTCCGGCCTTCAGAAGCATGAGCCTCGGCATCATGCTCGCCGTCGTCTTCGTGCTGGCGGCGACGCTCACGCTGCTGCCGGCCGCGCTCGCGAAGCTGGGCCCCAGAGTCGACAAGCTGGCGCTGCCCTGGGCGCACTCCGGCGAGCACCGCTCCCCGCGCTTCGCCGCGTGGGCCGAGCGCCTGTGGCGCCACCCGTTGCGCTACGGCATCCCAGCGCTGGCGGTGCTCCTCGGCCTCGCCTACCCGGTCACGCAGCTGAAGACCTCGATGCCCTCGATCAAGGTCGTGCCCTCAAGCGACTCCTCCCACGTCGGCTACAACCAAGTCCAGGCGGCGATGGGCCCCGGCGCCACCGGACCGTTGCAGCTCATCGCCCCAGCGGGGTCGGCGGCGACCGTCTCGCGAACGGCTCAGAGCGACCCGGGCATCGCCCGCGTGCTGCCGGCGCAGCCGGGGGCGAACGGGATGGCCCTCGTGACCGCGATCCCACGCAACGACCCCTCAAACCCGGCTGTGGGGGCGACCATCGACCGCCTGCGCGCGCACCTGCCGACCGGCACGCTCGTCGGCGGCGCGGCCGCCGAAAACCACGACCTGCAGAAGGTCCTCTCGGCGAAGACCGCGCTCGTGATGGGCGTCGTGATGGGCCTCGGTTTCCTGCTGCTGCTGATCGCCCTGCAGGCGCCGCTGCTGGCCGCCGCCGGTGTCCTTACGAACCTGCTCGCCACCGGCGCCGCGTTCGGCGTCTCGAAGTGGATCTTCCAGGACGGCGCGCTTCACTCCCTGCTCGGCTTCTCCCCGCAGGGATTCCTCGACGCGTGGGGCCCGGTGTTCTTTTTCGCGATGATCTTCGCGATCTCGATGGACTACACGGTGTTCCTGCTCTCCTCGGCGAAGGAGCACTGGGACAGAAGCCACGACGCCCGCGAGGCGATGATCGGCGGGGTGGCCCACTCCGGACGCGTGATCTTCGCGGCCGGCGCGGTGATGGTCGCCGTGTTCTTCACGTTCGCCCTATCCGGGCCGCTGCCGCCGAAGGAGATGGGGATCATCCTCGGCGTCGCGGTGCTGCTCGACGCGATGCTGGTGCGGCTGCTGCTCGTGCCGGTGCTTCTACGACTGATGGGAGCCCGCGCCTGGTATCTGCCGCGGTGGGCGCGCCGCGTGCTGCCGCACGTGACGTTCGGACACGCCTGAGCACGGCGGAACTCACCCGTCCCCATCGCCCCTGAGCCGCCGCCGGCCGAGTCGTGCCGGCCTCCCATCGGGCTGGCACGCCCTGAGGGCCGGCGTCCTTGAGCGCGTCCGGTAGCGTGGCGGCCTACCGGATAAAGGGGGGGGTGATGTCATCGAGCGCATATGAGCTGATCGCGGGAGACCTGCACCGCCACGGTGCGCTGTCGCACTCCCATTCTCACGATGGGCCACACCGGCACGACGATCACGATCACGGGCACGACCACGTTCACGGGCACGACCATTCGCATGGCCTGGTTCACGAGAGCATCAAGCGCTCCCGTGAGGGGATTCGCGCGGTCTCGATCTCCTTGGCCGTCCTCGGCGCGACCGCGCTGCTCCAGACCGTCATCTTCATCGCAAGCGGCAGTGTCGCGCTGCTGGCCGACCTGATCCACAACTTCGGCGACGCGCTCACCGCCATCCCCCTGGCGGTCGCGTTCGCGTTGCGCTCCCACATCGCCGAGCGACGCGCCGGCCTGGCCGTGGTCGGTGCGATCTTCATCAGTGCGTGCGTCGCCGCGGTCGAGGCGATCCGACGCCTCATCGAACCGGCCGCGCCATCGCACCTGTGGGTACTCGCGCTCGCCGGAGCGATCGGCTACGCCGGCAACCACCTCGCCGCGCGGATCCGGCTGCGCGCCGGCCTACGGCTGGACAGCGCCGCGCTGATCGCCGACGCTCACCACGCCCGCGCCGACGCCTACGTGAGCCTCGCCGTGATCGCCTCAGCGATTGTCGTCGCCATCGGCGCACCCATCGCAGACCCGATCATCGGGCTTCTGATCACGCTCGTCATCCTGCGCATAACCAGACAGTCGTGGGCGACGGTACGCGGCGAGGCATGAACGGCGAGCATTCGCGCGGTCCGCGAGCGCCACGGACCGGTTCATCGTGTGCCAGATCAGCCGGTCGACTTGGACAACACCGTCCCGTAATCGACGACGATGACGCTGAGCCAATGGTCGGGGCGAACTTTGCAGTTTTTGAGTCTCCGAGCGCGTTCAGCTTGCAGTGGTCTCGTCGCTTGCTCGGAGCAGCTGCGCCGCATAGCCGAGGGCGATTAGGCGTTCGTCGGTGATCCCGAGCGCGTCGCGCAACTCAGCGACGAGTCGGTGCTCATGGGCGAGGTCGGAATCGGTTGGCGCGACGGCCTCAAGCTCGATGAACGTCCCAAGCTGCTCGACCTCATCGAGATGGATGCGCACGCTCCGCCAGAGCAGCAGATGGCGGCGCTTGGCGACGACCCCGCGTATGCCGATCGCGGATGCGAGCGCCTCGCGCAGAGCCTCGCTGTCGCCGACCTCGACGATGCGATAGCGGCTCTCGCGCTGCTGCGGTTCGCTGGCGCGCTCGAACTGGATCAAGTGCGGACGCCCGGGCTGCTCCTCGCGCAGCTTGAGCCCACCGCGCGCGACGTCGAAGTAGGTATCGCGCTGGACGATCGTGCCGTGGTCCTCAGCGCCGAGCGCGCGGCACACCGCAAGCGACGCGGACGGGTCCGGGTCGGTCGCCTTCAGCTCGATGTTTCTCCTTGGCCCCTGCACGACGGTCGATGACGGCCTATGCGGCCCGGCTCGGCTGTAGGCGGCGCGCCCTGAGCCACAGCACGAGACCGCACACCGCGTAGAGGATGGCGATGGAGATGAGCGTGAACTTGATCGCCGAGCAGACGGCAGCGAACGGCGGTGCGAAGCTGCCGCCGTTACCCGCGAGCGTGAGCAGCAGCGCCACGTTTTCGCTCGCGTCGAAGCCTGCGGCAGCGAGCGCGAAGAATGGGACGACCGCGCCGACTACAGCCATGCGCCTCCAGTCCCGCGCTCGCGCAAACTCGCGGACTGTGAAACCGGCGAGAGCGAAGAACAGGCCGTAGGAGAGCATGTAGCCGTAGTCGAGCAGCAGCGAGACGTGCGCGGCGCTGCGGCCTTTCGCTCCCCATTCAGCCATGATTTGCGTCGCACGAGCCCTGCTGCCGGCGAACTCGAAGGCAAGGATCGTCGGCCCGGGCGAGACGTGCGAAGGGTCGATCACTTCGATGATCAGCGTGAACGCGAGTGTCGCGACCCCGAGCAGGATCAGGGCGCGCTTACGATTAGCCGTATTCATGGGTGGGCGGAGTCCTACTTTCGGATCCATCCTCCGTGGTCCATGCGAACGGCGAGGGGAGACACCGCAACGCCCGACCGATGCGGTGCGTTGCGATAGCCACCCCACGATCTCTTGCTGATCAACTTGACCGGCTGCGATGAGCTCGACCATCGGCACATCGACGTCCGGCTCCGCGCCGCTCAGCGACAAACCGTTCGCCTCCAGAAAGAGCCCGGCGAGGAAGAACGCTGTTCAGGCGTTGTGCCGGGAATGTCCGCAGCGACGTCGCAGAAGTCCCCGAACTCGGGGTAGAAGACCGCCACCGCCTACTACTTGCCGAGGCGGCGCAGCGTCTCACGGTGCTCCTCGGCGAAGCGACGGCGCTGCTCAGCGCGCTCACGATCGCTCCCAGGGAGACCGCGCGCTAGATCCGGACGCTTTGAAGGCGGCGGCGCCACCTTCGGAGTAGCGATTTTCTTCGGTCTCGCGACGCTCATAGTTCGATTATATCCCGAGATCTGCCGTACTTGAGGCTGCATTTTAGCGGACAATTGTCGTCCTCGTGTTCCTTGCCATGCCCCGAGCGGCTCTGGCTGCGGCGAGGCACTTTCGATTGCGATTCCGTCAAGCTGAGCGCCTACGGGTTGTGCCGCGAGCAAGGGCGCACCGCGAACCGTCCGGTACCAGCGCGGGTGCATCTCGCTATGCCCCGAGGCACACACAGGCCCCTGATCGGGCGGCCCCCCACAGTCGTGCATGTCTTCAATGCCGCCACGTTCACGCTCGAGCGCCAGCAGGCCCGTACCGACGCCGACGAGCCGTTCTGGATCTACTCGACCGAGCGATCGATCATCGACGCGATACGGATGTCACGGTGGGTCGGTCGCGACGTCGGACTGCACGCTCTGCGCCGGTACCTGAGCGGGCCGCGAGCAAGCCCTGCCCGTCTGGCTGAGCTGGCCCGCGAGCTCGGCGGTAGTGCCCAGTTGACGCCGGCGTTGGAGGCGCTCCTGAGTTGAGCGACGGCGATCTAATCGATCAAACCGCCACAGCGGCATTCAAGGCCCTGCAGGCCAAGGCTCGTGGCGAGCACGGCGGCAACACCCAGCCTCTGTTGGTCCTCTATGCGGTCGAGGCGTTCCTGAGACGTCTGGCCACCTCCGAGCGATGCGCGAGGGTGGTGGGTACCAGGGAGTGCGGCGCAAGCTGGTGGCGAGGCTCGGCAAAGCTCAGATTCCGTTTGCCCTTGACCTCTCCACCAAACCGGGGCATCCAGTCTCGAAGAAAGGCCGTTGGCTGTGGTGTTCCCCTGGACCTATGGGCGAGTCAGGGTTCTGGAAGCTCGACGTTCTCGAATGCGAGGACTTCGGCGAGCTTGTCGAAGTGGGTGTCGCGATGGAGCACTGCGATGCCGCCGTGCTCGGCCGCCGCTGCGGCGATCAGGGCATCGGTCAGTGGCACGCGGTGGTATCCATCGCTTCGCTGTGCCAGCTCGCCGAGCGCGCTCATAGCGGCGTCGGTGACGGCACGATCGTTGCGTAGGATCCGGAACCCGTCGAGTTCTGTCTCAACATCGGTGTACTCGGTGGTGCTTCGCGCGGAGTAGAGGATCTCCATGCGTACGATCGGAGTGATCCACAGGCGATCGTCGACGATCGCCTTGTCGACAAGCGTGCTGGGGAGCGATGAGATCCGCCACCACGCCGACGTGTCGACGATGAACGACGCATCGCCACGCAGCAGCTCGGCAGCGTCCACCGCAGTCGCTAACGCTCTTCGCCGGTCAGCTGCTCGATGTGCTCGAGCGCGTCCCGATCCAGCCCATCCCGGCTGAACGCTCGTTCGATGAATCGCCTGCGCCGCTCAAGGCGCTCCTCGTCGCTCAACGCAGGGGTCTCGGCCGTGGGAGTGGTGAGGATGACCGAATGTTTCATGGCCCGAGGATAGCGCGTGAGCGCGACGAGAACTGGATCGGGCGAGGCGTACCGCCAAGCGGTCCCCCCCTGAAGCTCCTGAGCAAACTGACCAAGGCGGTCGAGCAGCCTGTGGGCGCGCGAAAATCATGTCCGTCGCATCACCCAGACCGTCTGCGCCAAGGACTTCGGACCGCGCCCACTGCCTGATCTGCTCCAACCATCGCTCCCCGTTGTCCGGGCGACATGCCTCCAGGCTTGTGTCGATTGCCTCCGTCAGCATTTTGGCCTTGGCGTCCTGCCTCGCGCCAATTCGCAGCGATCGCGCGATCGCCCGCAGCCGATCCTCTAGCGGCGTCGCACTCGACACGTCCAGCTCATCCACCGCTACGTCGTTCGAGGAGACGCCCTCGGGCAGCTCGACGAACGCTCGCGCGTCCCCATTCTCACGGATGTGAACGTATCCGATCACCGCTTGACTACTTACCAGTTACGTCACCCAGCCTTCGAGGGTCGGCCTAGTCGGCGAGACGGTAGTTCATTTGCATCTCGCCGAAACGCGAGTCAAGGACAAAAAGACAACACGCGGTCAACCGCGCGGCGTCGAGGCCCTGCGCAGCGGTCATCTCCGAACCCCATACCGGGCCATTTGCACCCCCGAACCACGGTGGAGCAGCACTCGTTACACCCCACCGTGCTGATACGCCCGCATGAGCACGTTCGTCTAGCATCCGCCCGCCTCTAATCATTATGCCCATGAGGTCGGTGACATCGCCACTCCGCCGTTGGCGCAGCCCTAGTTCGGGTTGATGTGGAGCAGGAACGCCTGAACCTTCGGGTACTCCTGCTGGAGCCATTTGTGGGTCTTCTGGGACCACGTCCAGCCGCGTTCAATGTAAGGTGTCAACTGAGTTCCGTTGTAGATGCTCCACTCGGCGACCTCGGGGTACTGCCCGGAGGCGATGCGCGTAATGAGACTTACGTGTTCGATGTTGCTGATGTTCCGAACGCTACTCTTGCCGCCCCAATCGTAAGCGATGACATCACCGGACTCGGCTGCGGGCACCTTATTGCCGCTGAGGCTGATTTGCGTGTATGTCGAGTGCGGGTACGTGTGCCGGATGTATTCGATGAAGAGAGGCGCTGCCCAAGCCGCCCCAGTGCCTGGACGGCGACTCCACGGATGGCCGTGCCCGCCGACACTCGTCCACAGTGCCGTCTTGGGAAGCCCACCGGCCCAGAGTGCCTGACTTACAAACCACGTGCAGGCAGCGTCGTGCGGCGGTTTGTCCTTAGCGTGACTTATGCCCCACGAGACCGCGGCACCACGGTTGAAGTTGATCCCAGTCGGAACTGGGGGAGCCGTTTCCACGAGCGGTGCTTCGGCTTCCGCGTGCGTTTCAGAAGACGGTGCTGGTGCAGAAGTGGGAGCCGAGCCGCATAGTGACACTCCGTACTTGGCGGTCAGTTCTTCATTGGAGTGGTAGCTGCTGTCGTCGTAGAAGGACGAGTAGTAGCCGTTTACGCCTGCGTAGTTGACGTTGAACCAGATCGGCACGCCGTTGATGCTCTGGCCCCAGACAAAGCAGTTGTAGTCAGGGCTCGCCCCTTCTGGCATCCAGCCGACACGCGTGCTCGACGTGTTCGGTTCAGCGCGAATGTAGACCCCTTCTCCATCGGTGCCCGCAACGTGGATAGGGGCAGAAACCGCGAAAGCATTGGCCGTGAATCCTGCAAGCAGAACGAGGACGGCGAGCGGCGCAAGAATTAACGTGCTACGCGACAAGCGCCTCCAAGACTCGATCATCTCGCCTCCAGCGGTGGTTGGCGAGTGACCCTACCCTACGGCGCTGGGCAGCGCTACTGGCGTTTCTCGCTCTGAACGAGATGGACTGCTGTGAGCTGGACCCCGTCCCGCGGGTCGAGCATTGACCCCTGATCCCCACCCCAATCTGACGGGCTTCCCTGGACGAGCCGTGCCTCGCCCAGGTCCTCACGGTGCCCAGCAACGTCTCGTTACGCAGCCCACCTACCCACACGCAACTTCGGCGACGTCTCCTTACGTTGTCGCAACCAACGGAACTTGCCGTTATGCTCTCATCGAACTCCGGACGGGGAGCGAGACGAGATGACGAGAAGGCATCTGACAAGACCGAGAAATTGGCTCGCGCTCGCAGCCACATTTGC
Source organism: uncultured Solirubrobacterales bacterium (assembly GCA_963753145.1). Classification (GTDB taxonomy): domain Bacteria; phylum Actinomycetota; class Thermoleophilia; order Solirubrobacterales; family Solirubrobacteraceae; genus Palsa-744. The sequence continues at coordinate 21,231 of CAVWAX010000001.1, read as the reverse complement.
GTTCGCCATCACCGCCGGCTCGATCGAGACAAGCGCCGCGGACTCAACCACGACTGCGGCAGCTCATCACCGCCGGCGTCCGCACCGCCAGGCGCTGTTGGGTTCGCTGAAGCACGCCCATGTCCCTCTCATCGCCGTCCTCATCAGCGGTGGCAAGGGTGGCGGCGTTGACCCCGGCGACGACTACCCAGCGCAGTGGAGGAACCGTCCCATGGACTCTGTGCTGGACCAGTGGCGTGAGTACAACCGCGAGTGCACGTCGTTCGTCGCCTGGGCGCTCTACTCCCGCAATGGCTTCAACATGCCTTTCTATGACAACGCGAACAACTGGGGCCCGGACGCGGCGCGACGCGGCTACATCGTCAACGGCTCGCCTGCCGTTGGCTCCGTTGCGTGGTCGAACGCGGGCACCTTCGGACACGTCGCGTACGTCGTCGGCGTCGGTGGCGGCAACGTGACGATCGAGGAGTACAACCACTACTACAACGGCACGTATGACAAGCGTACCGTGGCCGCGTCCGCGTTCACCGGCTACATCCACTTCAAGGACATCCCATCCGAACCGCCGCCACCACCTCCACCCCCGCCAACACCAACACCAACTCCGACGCCAACAGCAATCCCAACCCCGACACCTCCTACAACCCCTACTTCACCTCCAACTCCACCTCCGGCTCCAACCCACGCAGAGACCACGGGCGGCGTCACCCACACGTGGACCAACTACACGAACGCTGGCGGCTCCGAGGGACCATCGGTCACGTCCAACGCGACTATCCAAATCGCCTGTCGCATCGTCGGCTTCCGCGTCGCCGACGGCGACACCTGGTGGTACCGCATCGCCTCAAGCCCGTGGAACAACGCCTATTATGCCTCGGCGGACGCTTTCTACAACAACGGCCAGACATCCGGGAGTCTCCTCGGCACCCCGTTCGTAGACGAAGCCGTGCCTAGCTGCTGATCTAGCAAGGCTCGGCACAGGCCCCAGCGACCATGGCTGCGGCCTCCAGGCGCACAAAGCTGACTCATCGCAGCAGAGCCCAACGCGCCGCCGGTGATCGCCGCCTGAACCGCCGAGAAACACCACCAAAAAGCCCCGCGGACAAGCCGGCGCGTCCCGACACGCGGGAAAACCCGTCCGGGCGGCCTGAAATCCTCTCCCCAGACGCCCAAACAGCCCACAGGCAGTCCCACCAGCACACCAGACAGAAAAAAGCCGCCGCAACCACCGCCGGCAGACCCAAACGTGAACCGGGTCCTCACTGAAACGTGAAGACCTAACCAATCGGGGCGCCCGGTCTAATTTGGCTCAAACACTAGCGATTCGGGAGCTTTGCAAACGTTTCGCAAACGCGATGTACGGTCCATGTACACGCGGCAGCGGTCCGATGCACGCTCCGTGTACATCGTACCAGCCCGAACCATCGGTAGCACTCTTGCTACCATGCTCGCGTGGCGACGATCCCCCAGAAGGAGCTGCGAAACCACATCGGCGAGGTGCTACGCCGCGCCGAGGCAGGCGAGCAGTTCACGATCACCGTCTCCGGACGACCCGTCGCCGCGCTCGGCCCGCTCCGCGCACGACAGTGGGTGCCAAGCACCCAGCTGGCGGACCTGTGGGCCACACCACCCGACCCCACGCTCGAGGAGGATCTCCAAGCGCTCGGCGGAGCGCTGAGCGACCCCTGGACACCCGCCTGAGCGGTGGCCGTCCTACTCGACACCTCCGTCCTCATCGCCGCCGAGGAGGGACCACAAGAGGACGCAGCCATCAGCGTCGTCTCCTTGACCGAGCTGCACTTCGGGGTGCTCATAGCGCGCGACGAGGAGACACGCGCGATCCGTATGCGCCGCCTCGGCACCATCGAGGACCACTTCGACGCACTCCCCTACGACGCAGCGATCGCACGCGAATGCGGACGACTACACGCACTCGTAGCCCAACGCGGAGGCACACCCCGACGCAGAGCAATGGACCTAGCCATCGCCGCCACAGCCAACGTCCACGGCGTACCACTACTGACCTACAACACCAAAGACTTCCAAATCATCGCCGACAAGATCAACCTACGAACCGCCTGACACGACCAGCGCCCCCTTCTCCTCGGCCCATCGAGAGTCCGGGAACCTGAGCCCAATCGATCGTGCCATCTGCGTGTAGCTTCAGCATCAGCGGTGCGTCAGCTCGCTGAGCGGTGCGGTCAGCTCTTCCGCTTCGCTCGGCCCGATGCCTTCCAGCCGGGAGGCCAGCAGGCTCGTGAGGATCCCAACCTTCGCCGCGAGCTTGACGACCGGATCGTCCATGACGCCGCGGTAGAACTGGAGCTCATTCTGGCTGGCGTTCGTGATCGAGAACGCCGTGATCAACCCGACCGTCTCGAATAGGCGTCAACTGCCCTTGCGCCAATGCGCGATCAATCCGTGATCGGCCCAGTATCTGACCTGCCGCTCAGACATCCCCGTCAGCCGAGCAAGCTCGCCACTACTCAGCGGGTAACGGTGGCCGACAGCTGCGCTTGGGTCGAGGACGACCTCCTGCTGGCTGCGCGTCAGCCTCGGCCACAGCGCACGCACGCGCGGGTCGCGCAGCACGCGAGCCTGGTCCAAGCGCTCGCCAAGCGCTGGCGAGACCTCCGCCGCGCGAACGCCCATGCGAGCAGACACCGACCGCTTCACGATGCCGTTCTGTCCAGATCTCGCCATGCCCCCATCATAACACAGCTACTTACAAGTGGTTGTCAGTCTGTGTCGATGATCTTCCAGCGATCGCCCGTGAACTGGACCGTAGCTACATAGATCCCTTCGATGTGGACGAGCTCGAGCTTTCCCGTCGGCAGGACCCACTGATACGGGTCATCGGTCTGCTCAAACTGCAGCTCGCCGGCAGAGCGCCGGACCGCAACCGCATGGCTCACCTCCGGCGGCATCGCTTCGCCGCCGAAGCAATGCACGATGACGTCCTCGATCGTCTCCGCGCCCGACGGCGCGATGTCCGTCGCGTAGATCCCGAACCCCCGCGCCGCCCCCGGACCAGCCACGAAGCACCGCTCCTCAATAATCGCGTCGGCTCGCACGGCGTCCGTGTAATGAAAGAGAAACCCATCCCCCGCACCCCTGCTCCAGCGTCATCGACGGACCGTACCGAGGCCCTCAGATGCCTGGCTCCGCGGCTCGTCCAATTCAGGAAGTCTCGCGTGGCTAGGAGGCGCGCCTGCCTTCTGTGCGAGGCGAGAGAGCTGCGCCAACAGGCCTCCTCCAAACTCGATTTGCGGGTCTTCTCGCCATATGGGACCGACACTGTGCTTGCTCATTGTCTAGTCTATCGTAATCTTAGAAGATGGTAGGATAATAAGTAATGACGAGCGTGGAGGCGGGATTGCCCGATTGGACCTCAACAGAACCCCCACTTCATGCCCTCAGTCTGCCCTTGAGAGCGGCAGCGATGAAAGCGGACACTTGCGAACGCTACGACGCGCGGTTGGCGCGGAGCGTCCTGGAGGGCGGGCCTAACGCGCTGACTGCGGCGATGACGCTGCTGGAATACGACGATCCTGCCACGCTCACCGCCGCGGTCGCCCTCGTTGCGGAGCATGGCACGGTTACGGATGATGCTTTCAACTGCGTAGCGGATGCCTGGGAGACCTACCGTCACATCAAGCATCAGTCTTGGGACTAGCTCGTGGCGGCACACTCAAACGATCAACGCTCGCGTCCTCACCACTGGCGATTGCGTAGCTACGTGCTGGACCGGGACGACTTCAACGAGATACGGATGCGGCTGCCGCGTGCTGTGCGGCGCGACGTGGAATCCGCCCCGGAGGGGCATGTGGGACTCGTTGCGCAGGCGATGGTGGGCGAGCAGGAGGATGTGCCACTCGTGGCGCTTTACGACAATGCGCCTGCTCGGCTGGCAACCGAGGGGATACGCAAACTTGAGCAGCGCCTCACGGAGTTGCTGGGATGAGCATCCGAGGGTCCTGGCCTCACGAGCCGCGGATGCCATCCAGGCCTGTGATGGGTATCGAGCAGAACGCCAACCGGCCGGCAAGGACCTCGCTCCCAGCCGCGGGCTCGGTGCTGTTCGGCCTCCTGCCGCTATCAGAGCCGTGATCCTCGGCTGGTCGATCTCGACGTTGCTCGCTCTCGGACTGAACGCTTGATGAGCGCCACTGGTGCGCTGGCTCTCGCCGGGGCCGCGGCGCTTGTTGCCGGCACGATGGGCGCGGGGTTCTGTCGTTTCTCGCGCGCTGCCCTAGCCGCTCAGTCGGTGGGCGTTGTGTTGCTCGGAGCGGCGGGCGGATGGGTGCTTGCTTGCGGCCATGCGCTGGGCGCTGGGTTTCGCGGTGACGTGCACGCGGCGTTTGGTATTGACGGTCTCAGCGGTTTCTTCCTGCTGGTGATTGCCGTGGTTGGCGCACCGGCGGCGCTGTTCGCGCGCGACGCGCTGAGGACGGACCGCCAGGGTCGTTCGCTGGCTGTGGCGACGGGATTGTTCCTGCTCGCGCTGGTCGGGTTCGTCTGCGCGCGTGACGTGAGCACCTTTCTCGGGTTTTGGGAGTTCATGACGCTCGTGCCGGCGGGTGCGATTCTGCTCGCGCGGCAGGATCGGGAGGCGCGTCACGGCGTGTTTGTGTACCTGGCGGTCACACACATCGGTGGCGCCGGTGTGTGGGTGTCAATGCTCGTGCTCGCGTGGCACGGCGCGTTGGGCGGCCAACCGCTGAGCGGTGACTTGGCGGTGTTGGTGGCTTGCGCTTCGCTGGTTGGGTTCTCGACAAAGGCGGGGTTGATGCCGCTTCACTCCTGGTTGCCGAGAGCACACCCATTGGCGCCGGCGCACATCTCGGCGCTGATGTCGGGGGTAATGATCAAGCTCGCGCTCTATGGGCTCGTGCGCGTGCTGTTCCAGTGGTTGGCTCCGCCCGGTCTGTGGGTCGGGATCGCACTGATCGCGATTGGTGTCTTGTCATGCTTGGGGGGCGTGCTGTATGCGTTGATGCAGCACGAGCTGAAGCGGCTGCTCGCATTTTGCTCAATCGAGAATGTTGGCATCGTCGCACTCGGGCTGGGAGCGTCGCTCGTGTTCCGCGATATCGGGCGGCCGACTTGGAGCGCGATCGCGTTCGCAGCGGCGCTGCTGCACGCGCTCAACCACGCACTGTTCAAGGGACTCCTGTTTCTCAGCGCCGGAGCCTTCAGCAAGGCCGTGGGCAGTCTCGAGCTCGACCGGCTGGGGGGCCTTTTGCGGCGGATGCCGTGGACCGGCGCGACATTCGCGCTCGGCGCGATGGCGATCGCCGGCGTGCCGCCGCTGAACGGGTTTGTCTCAGAGTGGCTGACTCTGCAGTCGCTGCTCCACCTCGGAGTCGCGAGTCACCTCGGGGTGGCACTGACCGGGGCGCTGGGGACTGCAGCGCTGGCGGGAACCGCTGCGCTGGCGCTCTACTGCTTTGTGAAGGTGATCGGCCTGGTGCTGCTCGGCTCACCGCGGCGCCCGGAGTGCGAGAGCGCAAATGAGGTGGCGATCGGGATGCGAGCGAGCCTGATATTCCTTGCGGGGACATGTGTGGTGCTGGGCGTGCTGCCTGCTCTGCTGGTGCCGACCCTCGCCGGACTGGGGCCGGGGCATGTCAGATTGCAAACAGGGACCGCGTTGAACATCCCCGGCACCGGGTCGCTGCCAATCCTGGCATTGGCTGTCGCGCTCATGGTGATCGTCGGTGTGCTGGTGAGAGTGGCCGGCGCTCGCCGTGCCGCCCCCGCCCCGACGTGGGTCTGCGGCCAGCCGCGCGCTACGGGGCTGGCGTGGAGCTCAGCGGGGTTCAGCAAGCCGCTGGGCCTCGTACTTGAGGCGCTGTTTCGTGCACGCCGCGAGGTGAAGGTGAGCACCTCGGCGGGGGTCCTTCAGAGCGTCAGCTATCGGGCGGAGGTACCACACCTTTTTGACACGCTGCTGTACGGACCCGTGTCGCAGGCGGCGCTGCGCGCCGCGAAGGTCTCGCGTCGTTTGCAGTCGGGGAGCCTGCGCGCCTACCTGATCTATCTGTTGGTGCTGCTGAGTGTGCTTTTGGCTCTGGCGCGAACGGGGGTCTTCGGTTGAATGCGGCAACGCTGATCGCGGGCGTCGTGCAGGTACTCGGCGGGGTATTGGTCGCGCCGGCGATCGTCGGGCTGATCCAAAATCTAAAGGCTCGCCTACAGGGCCGTCGCGGACCGTCCGTTCTGCAGCCCTACCGCGAGCTCGCTCGACTTTGGCGAAAGAGCGGCGTTGTACCAGAGCCGCACACGCTGATCTACACCCTTGCGCCCGCGGTGGTGGCTGCATGCACGCTGCTGGCGTTGGCGCTGCTTCCGATCGGCGAGCACGCCCCGAATTGGGGGTTCGGCCACGACGCCCTCGTCCTCGTTGGTCTGCTGGCGCTCGCGCGTTTCGCAGTCACACTCGCGGCGTGGGATACGGCTGGCGGGTTCGGGCTGATGGGCGCCGCGCGGGATCTGATGTTCTCGGTGTTCGTCGAGGGGCTCTTGCTGCTGGTGCTGGTGCTTCTCGCGCTGCCGCTGCACAGCACCGATCTGCTCTCGATGAGCCACGCCGCGACGCTCTCGGCCGTGTGGTCGCGACCGGCTCATTGGGCGGCGGCGGTCGCGTTCTGCCTGGTGATCCTCGCCGAGACGGGCCGCCAGCCAATCGATAATCCCGATACTCACCTGGAGCTCACGATGGTCCACGAGGGGCCATTGTTGGAGTACGCCGGACGCGACCTCGCGTACCTGCAGTGGTCGGCGGCCGCGCGTCACTGGATCATGCTGGTCCTCGGATGTGAGCTGTTGATCCCGCATCCGGGGCCCTTCGCGGCGCAGCTCGCGGTGCTGGCCGGTGGAGTGCTGGTGCTCAGTGTGGCGCTGGCGGTGTGCGAGACCGTCCAGGCGAAGATGCGGATATTGCGCGTACCGATGGTGTTGGCCTCCGGCGCCGCGCTGTGCCTGCTTGGGCTGGCGAGCTGGTTCGCGGGGGGCGGCGGATGACCGGCGCGGTGACGTGGGGGCTTGTGATCAGCTCGCTGGCGGTGATCGTTGTGCGTCGCCGCTCGATAGCGATCGCGCTGGTCGCGGCACAATCGCTCGGGCTCGGCGTGTACGCGCTCACCCAGGGATCGCACACCTCCACCGCGCTGGCAGTCGCCGGAACGGTTCTGATCGCCAAGGGGCTGGTACTCCCGTTGCTGTTGATAGTCACCGTGCGCAGGGCGCGTAAGGAGCGGCCGATCACGACCGAGCCTCCGGCGCTCGCGCGGCTGGCAATCGCGATCGCCGCGGCGCTCGTGATCGAGCAGTTGATCCCGCGCTTCGGGCTGAGCACCGTCGCGGTGGAACACGCCGCCGTAGGTGTGCTGGCGCTCGGCATCCTGACCGCGATCGTGCGCCGCGCGGTGCTCTTCCAAGCGCTCGGGTTCCTCATCGCCGAGAACGGGATCTACCTAGCGGGACTGTCGCTGCCCGGCGGCCTGCCCTTGTTCATCGAGCTGGGCCTGGTGTTCGACCTGATGGTGATCGTGTCGATCGCCGCGGCCTTCACCGCGAAGATTCATGAACAGCTCGGCAGCGGCGACAGTTCCCTGCTGGAGGCGCTGCGTGACTAACCTGCTCGTGATCGCGGTGCCGCTGTCGCCGCTGCTGGGGGCGCTGCTCGTGCGTATGCCGCGCACTGCGCGGGGCGCCGATCGTGTGAACGTGATCAGCGCGAGCCTCAGCGCTGTGGTCGCGCTCACCGCAAGCGTGATCGGGCTCGTTCACGGTGCGGGCGGGCTGCACGGCTCCTGGTTCGTTCTCGACCGGGTCGGCTCGAGCTTTCTCGCCGTGATCGCGCTGGTCGGGTGGTGCAGTGCGATCGTCTCCCCCGCCCACCTCGCTGGTGCCGGTAAGAGCCTGTTCACCGCGCGAGGGGCGCGTGCCTGGTACTACAGCGCTTTTCACCTGTTCTGGGCCGCACTCTTGGCGTTGGCTCTCGTGAAGAACCTTGGGATCGCGTGGCTGCTGGTCGAGGCGACGACCGGCGCCTCGGCGCTGCTTGTCGCCTACAGCGGCAGCACGCATGCGCTGGAGGCCGGCTGGAAGTACCTCGTCCTGACGACCTTCGGGCTGGCCGTCGCGCTGCTCGGCATCCTGATCCTGTTCGCCGGGCTTGCGCCGCACGGCGGGACGCTCTCCACGCTGGATTGGCTGAGCATCGCCCACCACGCTCGCGGCCTGCCACACCAGACGGCGTTGTTCGCGTTGATCCTGATCCTCGTCGGGCTGGCGGCGAAGATCGGCTGGGCGCCCGTGCACAACTGGCTTCCCGACGCGCACAGCCAGGCGCCGCCGCCGGTCAGCGCGCTTCTCTCAGCGGCGCTTTTGCCTACCGTCATGCTGATCGCTTGGCGGGTAGTGCTGACGCTCGGCCCAGCAGTCACGGGGCATCTCGCGGACCATCTGATGCTGGCGTTCGGGCTCGCGTCGCTGGCTGTCGCGGTCCCGTTTCTGTGGCGGCCGATGGCGTGGAAGAGGCTGCTGGCGTATTCCAGCCTCGAGCACATGGGGATCCTCGCGCTCGGGATCGGGTTCGCCTCACCGCTGGCGACGGTCGGGGTGATCGTTCACCTCGTGGGGCACGCGCTGGCGAAGTCCCTGGGTTTCTACGCAGCGATGCCGCTGCTGCGCCACGATCCCTCTAGCGGCCACCGGCCGTCGCGCGGTCTGGCAAGGCTCAGCGCCCCTGTCGCCGCTGGCGTAGGCGTCAGCCTCGGGACGCTCAGCGGGCTGCCACCGTCGCCGTTGTTCTTCAGCGAGCTGTTGATCCTGCTCGGCGGGATCGCCGCACACCAGGTGGCGGTCGTGGCGATCGCCGCCGCGCTGATGGCGCTCGGCTTCCTCGGCCTCGTACACGCGCTGATCGAAGCGCTCGTCGGGGACAGCCGCGGGCACCGCTGGCGTAGCGGCCGGACGGTGCGGCTCACCGGCCGGCTGACGGTTGGGCTCACGTTGGGCCTGCTGGCGCTCTCGGTCGGCGTTTACCTGCTCGCGGGTTCCAATGCCGGCGAGAGCTTGATGCGGGGTGTTGCATGAGTAGCCACGCGCGAGCGATCCTGCCGGCGCTCACCCCCACGCAGGTGGAGCACGTCACAGCACCCGACTGGCGCAGTGCATGCCAGCGCCAGGCGCAGGCCGGTGGCCGCTTTTGTGGGCTGTTCGCGAGCAGCGGCCAGCGGGGCCTGCGGGTCAACTGTGTCTTTGCCCGCGGCGGGCTGGAGCACGTACTCAGCGTGCCCGTGCCAGCTGGTGCGCTCGACACGCTGGTGGACCTGTTCGGAGCGGCCGGCTGGGACGAGCGCGAGGCACACGACTCATACGGCGTGCGCTTTGACGGCCATGACCCGATGCGGCCACTGCTGGCGCACCCTGCGGAGCCGGCGGCTTGGACGGTCCCGGTTGAGGGTCACGACCCCTACCAGGTTGCGGTCGGCCCGATCCACGCCGGGGTGATCGAGTCCGGGCACTTCCGGTTCACCGTCGTGGGTGAGCGAATCCTGCACCTCGACCTGCGCATGTTCTACAAGCACCGCGGGCTGCAGGTCGCGGCCGAGGGCCGCCCCCTCGCCGACGGGCTCGCTTATACCCAGCGTGCCTGCGCGGCTTGCGCGGTGAGCAACACCGTCGCCTACGCCCAGGCATGCGAGTCAGTATTTGGGCTGGCGCCCGACCTACACCTGCAACGCAGCCGCACGCTACTGCTAGAGCTCGAGCGCCTCTACAACCACCTGAACGACATCTCCGCGATCTGCGCGGGCGTGGGCTTCGCGCCTGGCTCGATGGCGTTCGCCGCGTTCAAGGAGCGCGCCCAACGACTCAACCAGCGTCTGGCCGGTCACCGCTTCCTGTTCGACACCGTGGCGCTCGCCTCAAGCCGATTGCGAATCGGGCAGGCCGACGCACGCGCCGCGCGCGAGCAGCTGGGAGCGCTGGAGCGAGAGCAGCGAGCGATCTGGCGGGAGCTGCGGTTCGCCGGGTCGCTGCAGGACCGCCTTGACGAGGTCGGGCGGCTGAGCAAGGATGACGCGCTGCGCCTCGGGGCTGTTGGGCCGTCCGCGCGTGCCGCCGGAGTGGACCGTGACACGCGCAGCGAAAGCCCACGACTCGCCTACCCCGGGTTCACGCCCGCAACACTGGGGCGAGCCAGCGGCGATGTCGCCGCTCGCCTTGACATCCGTCAAGTCGAACTGGAGCAGACCTTCGCGATTCTCGGCGAGCTGCTGAGTGGCAACGTTGCGCCGGGCGGCGTGAAACAGCTCGACGTCAAGCCGGCCGGGGTCGGCGTCGGACGTGTTGAGAGCCCGCGCGGCGAAACCGTCTGCGTTGTGCAGAGTGACGGGAACACGATCGAGCGCCTGCATCTGCGCACAGGCTCCTACGCCAATTGGCCCAGTCTCGCGCACGTCGCACGGGAGAACCTGCTCCCCGACTTTCCGCTCATCAACAAGAGCTTTGAGCTCTGCTACGCCTGCGCGGACCGCTGAAGCAATGTTTGTTCTACTCAGACACCTACAGCGGTCCCGCAAAGAGATCGCGCTGCCCGCCCCGAGCCGGCGTGGCTCGCTGGCCATACGGCACGTTAACGCCGGCTCTTGCAACGGCTGCGAGCACGAGTTGACCGCCGCCGCGAATCCCTACTACGACCTGCAGCGCCACGGTCTGAACATCGTCGCATCGCCACGCCACGCCGACGTGCTGCTCGTCACCGGCCCGATCACGACACGCATGGCCGAGCCTTTGCGTCGCGCGTATGAAGCGATGCCCGAGCCACGCCTGGTCGCGGCACTCGGCGACTGCGCGAACGGCTGCGCCGTGCTCGGCGACCCTGCTCAGCTCGCTGGGCCGCTGCAGGAGATCCTGCCCGTCAACCTGCGCATCCGCGGCTGCCCACCCACCCCGCAGCAGATCGCCGACGCGCTGCTCAGCCTGATGACCAAGACCAGACCCGATGCTTCCCCATCCCCATCGACTGACGGCTGCGGGCAACACACCGACATCGAGGAGTCATGACACGCCTGACATCGAATTCTCGACCAGCGCCGAGCAGAGGACCGGATGGCCCGCAAAGACATGCTTATATTGTAGCCTTATAAGACTAGATGCCAATAAGGTTACCGGGTGGCGCGGTGCATGCGCCATACTTTGCCGCAAACTTCGACTCAATCGCGCAAAGGAACTATGAACCCAAACTTCCAGGCAAGGGCACTGGCATGAGCCGACGCTCGCGCGAGAGTGCGATGCCGGAGGCGGTGCAGCGCCGTGCCGTCTACCAGATGAAGGCCGAGTTCTTCCGCATCCTCGGACACCCTGTCCGGGTCCGCATCCTGGAGTTGCTCAGGGAAGGCGAGCGGACCGTCGGCGACCTGCAGAACGAGCTGCAGATGGACTCCAGTGGAACCTCCCAGCACCTCGGGGTGTTGCGCAAGCACGGAATCCTCGAGGGTCGCCGCGAAGGCACGAGCGTCTACTACACGGTGCGCGACCCGCGCATGTTTCAGCTCCTTGAAGTGTCACGGCAGATCTTGACCTCCAGTCTCACCGAGTCTCAGGCGATGCTCGGCGAGCTCTCGGGCTCCGAGTAGGGTTCTCCTCCACGGGGCCCTTCGGGGCGCGGACAGTCCTCGTGCAGCACCACGATGTCGGGCTGGCTCAGCTCAGCGCGTAGAGTCAAGCGCGACCCGGTGCGCTCGCTGCCGTCGGGCAGGATCATCCCCATCGGCTCATACACACCGATGACATCGCCACATCTCTCACAACGTATATCGTTCATCTTCTAAGTCTGTGAGATGGTGAGAGGGCACGCCTCCGTTGAGACCCGCAATGTCGGATCGGTAATTTCCACGGTTGTGCCTGCGAAAGGCAACGCAAATCGTCAAGTTGGCGGTCTGTCGGCCTGCCCGCTATCGGTCCTCAGTTTTGCGTGAGAGATCGATCACCGTGATAGCTGCGGGCCCGGCCGCCGCCCTCACTGCTCGCCGGCCTCGAGCGCCCGCTCGAGCTCCGCGGCGCTGATCCCGTCAACCTGCACAATCTTCTGACGGTAGTTAGCGCCCCGCACAATCGATACAGAACGGACTCCCACGCCTGCGCGATCGGCGATCAAGCGACACAGCGCGGCATTCGCGCGACCACCCTCGGGCGCGGCAGTCACACGAACGAGCAACACGCCGTCCCGCCGACCGGCCAGCTCATTGACCCGCGCACGCGGAGTCACACGCACGGCGATTCTGGGGCTCTCCATGAACACCTTCCCGGTGGGATGACTTACGTAGGTTAAAGGACGCGCGAGCAGTGCGGGTAAGCTACGGTGGAGACCACTGTTCCATACTCCGCAACTTGCCGTACAAATTGGGCGGTAGGCTTCGCGGCCGCAACGGCCATCTCGTGCCGAAACAGGTCGTATGCCTCTGTTTGCGCCGTCTACTTCGCGGTCCGCCTGGCCCGACAGTCTTCTGCAATCCGACACGGCTTCGGTAGATGGGATAAGCGGCCTCGGCACGCGCACGCGGTTGGTGGCGGACCTGGACGCGCTGCGAAACGACACCGCAAACGACGCCATGATGCTCGCGGCGTTCGAGCTGGTGGGTCTGCGCGAGTACGAATGTGGGAATGGCCGGCCCGCGACCGAAGAGCTGCTGGCTGATCTCGCGGGGCGTTTGGTCGATGCGATTGGCGTGGCCGGTAGCGCGTATGCGATCGGTTTTGGACGTTTCGTCGTGTTGGCGAAGATGGGGCGCGGGGGCTCGCAGACGATCGTGCTCGCTTGCGCCGGAGCCCTCAGCAGCAGCGGCGCGGGAATCGTGGCCAGGCCCCTCACGGCGATGGCTCCCATCAATTTGATCGACCCGACGGACGCGCTGGTCATGCTCATGCGAGCCGGAGCGGCGATCGAGGAGACCGAGCCGTTGAGGCTCGACGGCACCTCTGGACTGACAGATGTGGCGGAGAGATCGCCGACGGTCTCGGAGGCTCGCAGCCGCACACCAGCGCAGCACGCACCGCGATCGCGATGGCGGCCATACATGCGAATCTCGACGCGCTTCAAGCTCAGCGTTCTGTTCGGCTTGCTCTGGGTTGGCCTCTCCGCATGGCTTGCGATGCCTTGGATCGCGCAACTCGCGAACGCTATCTCGCTCCCCGCAGCGATCGCGCTGATCGCCGGCCTGGCGCTGATACCGGGGTATCTGAACGTCCAACTGGTCAGCTCGCTGCTGATGGACCATCCAGCCCCGATCGCACCCGATTATCCCTACGCCTATCCGGCGCTCACGCTGTTGATCGCGGCTTATAACGAGCAGCGCACGATCGCCCAGACGCTCGCCTACGCGCTTGAGCAGGCCTATCCGGGAGGATTGGACGTCGTCGTCATCGACGACGGCTCGGACGATCAGACGGCGGGAGTCGCCCACGGCTTCGCGCGACTCGATCGACGTCTGCGGGTGCTCGAAGTGCCGCACGGGGGAAAGGCGGCCGCGTTGAACGCGGGGCTGCAGGCAACGCATACGCCGCTGGTGGCCACGATCGACGCCGACACGCTCTTGATGCCCGGCGCCCTTCAGCGCATCGTGGCGCGCATGCTGCTCTCGCCGGAGGACACGGTGGCGGTGGCGGGCAGCGTGATGGTGCGCAACTCCCGCGCCGGGATCGTTTCCGCCGCACAGACCTGGGACTACCTGCTGGGGATCGGCTCGATCAAGCGCCAGCAGGCGCTGCTACAGGCTACGCTCGTCGCACAAGGCGCCTTCAGCGTCTATGACGCCACCGCGCTGCGCACAGCCGGGGGCTGGCCCGATTGCATCGGCGAGGACATCGTGATGACGTGGGCGCTGCTCGATGCGGGCGGGCGAACGACCTATGAGCCGAGCGCGGTCGCGTTCACCGAGGCGCCCGTCACACTGCGTCACCTGGCGCGCCAGCGCCGCCGCTGGGCGCGCGGGATGATCGAGGGATTGCGCACCTATGGCATCGCGCTCGTGCGTCGCCACAGGACCTATGCGCACTCGGTGATAGCCGACGCGATGTTCCCGTATCTCGACTTCGTCTTCACCTTCGCGTTCATACCGGGGATCGTGCTGGCGATGACCGGCAACTTCATGATCGTCGGGCCGATGACGCTTGCCGTGCTGCCCTTGAACGCGCTGCTGGCGAGCATCATGTACAGCCGTCAACGCCACTCGCTCACAGAGGCGGGTCTGCGCGTGCGTCGCGCGAGCGCGGGGTTCGCCGTGTTCTTCCTTGCCTACCAAATGTTCATGTCGCCGGTGTCGGTCTCCGGCTACATCCAAGAGCTGCTCCATTTCGGTCGAAAATGGTGAGGAATGACGATGCTATGAGCCCGTTTACACCGGTCCCTACGTTGTCTGCCATCCAGCACGCGGAGACGCGCCCGCGCGAGCGTTGGCTGCCAATGGCGTATGGCATGGCGGCGCTACTGCTGTTGTACGCCGTATGGCAACTCTCGGGAGTGTCGTTTGGCGATCGCACATTGGTGGGCGACGCGTTCTTTTACCCAGTGGGCGTCGCGGCGATCGCCGCGGCGGTGGGCGCTTTGCGACGTTGTCACGCGCAACCGCGACTGCGTCTTGGTTGGGGGTTGGTGGCACTCGCATCCGCATCCTATCTGGGGGGCGATGTCGCGCAGACCGCTTACGAGTTTGTGGGTAGCAAGCCCTACCCGTCGGTCGCCGACGCCCTGTACATCATGTTCTACCCGCTGATGCTGTGGGGATTGCTGCTCCTGCCAATAGGGCGGCGCAGCCTGGCCGAGCGAGTGCGCCTCGGGTTGGACATCGCCATCGTCGCAATCGGCGGGTTTGTCGTGGTGATCTATGTCGTCCTCGGCCCCACGATCGTCCAGAGCGGACCCGACACTCTGCAGACGGCGTTCTCAATCGCCTATCCAGTGGGCGATCTGATCCTACTGGTTGGTCTTGCGTCGGTGCTGCTGCGCCACCCTGCGGCGTCGAGCGTGCGTGCGCTGCAGTTCATGGCGGTGAGCCTGCTGTTCTTCGTGGCTGCCGATCTCCTCTACGGTTACATCACGCTGCACTCCACCTACCACGGCGGAGACCCTGTTCGACTCATTGTGGATGATCGCAATCGCGTTCTTGGCGGTGGCCGGGGCGGCCCAGACCGAGCCTGAGTCCGCGGAAGTTGACAGCACGCGCGAGCGAAATCGAGCGAGCTGGGCGCCATTTATCGCGGTCGCGGTCGGCTTCTGTGCGCTGTTGCTCAACCATCGGAACGAGCCGCTGTTCCCGGACATGAGTTTGATCATGGCGGCTGTGGCGTTGGTGGCGCTGGTCTCAATCCGACAATTTCTCGCCCAGCACGATCTACTTAACACGCAGGGGCAACTCAGCTACCAGTCTCTTCACGACAGTCTGACCGGGCTGCCAAACCGGGCCCTCGTGATCGATCGCGCCGAGCAGATGCTCGCGCGGGCGCGTCGAACCCAGACGCCGATGGCCGCGTTGTATGTGGATATAGATGGCTTCAAGCAGGTCAACGACAGTCTCGGTCACGCGGCTGGCGATGAGCTCCTGCGGGTCGTCGCGGCGCGGCTCTCGGACGTGATCCGCGGAGCGGACACGGTCGGGCGTCTCGGCGGAGACGAGTTCGTGGTGCTGGTCGAGAACTATGCTCTAGACGCCGGTCCCGAGATGGTGGCGGAGCGGATCTGCGAGGTCATCGCTCAGCCGGTCGAGCTCCACCGCGCCGACCAGCGGACGCTGAACATTACGGTCAGCGTTGGCATCGCCGTCGGGCAGCGGGCTACGGCCGACGAGCTCTTGCGCGATGCCGACTTCGCGCTTTACGAGGCGAAGTCGGCCGGCAAGAACCGCTGGCTGGTTTTCGAATCGAAGATGCAGACTGTGGTGCGTGATCGCCTGGAACTCGAGATGGATCTCCACGACGCGCTCGAGCGCGAACAGTTCTTCCTGCTCTATCAGCCCACTTTCGACCTACAGACCCAGACGATCACCGGCGTGGAGGCGCTCTTGCGCTGGCGCCACCCGGTTCGCGGGGTTATACCGCCCGAAACGTTCATTCCGCTTGCCGAGGAAACCGGGCTGATCGTGCCGATCGGCCGCTGGGTTCTGCGCACCGCCTGCAGCCAGGCGGCGAGATGGCAGCGCGACGGGCGCTCTTTGAGTGTGGCGGTAAACGTCTCCGCACGCCAGCTCGATAACGAGAACCTCGTGAGAGAAGTCACCGACGCGCTGGCGGCGGCCTCGCTGGCCCCGGCGACGCTGACACTCGAGATCACCGAGACGACGCTGATGCGCGACTCCCGCGCGGCCACGGCACGGCTGCGCGAGCTCAAGTCGCTCGGGGTGCATGTCGCGATCGACGACTTTGGCACCGGGTACAGCTCTCTTGCCTACCTGCGCCAGTTCCCAGTCGACGCGTTGAAGATAGACCGCTCGTTCATCTCGGGCATCGCTGATTCGCACGACTCCAAGGCGCTGATCCACACGCTCGTTCAGCTCGGCAAGACGCTCGGACTCGAAACGCTCGGCGAGGGCATCGAGCAGGAGGCCCAGCTGCGCGAGCTCCAGCGCGAGCAATGCGACTCCGGGCAGGGATTCCTGTTTGCCAGGCCGCTGCCGCCGGAGGCGGTCGATGACCTGTTGGAGCTCAGGGCTCCGACGCCGATCGCGATCGACGGTTGAGATGACGGCGCACAACCAGCCGCTGGCGCGGCTCGATCCCGCCCACGTCGATCCGTTGCGTATCGATCCCGCGCGGCTGCGTGCCGCGATGCGCCCGAGCTATATCGCCCTGACAGGCTTCGTGCTGCTCTATCTGAGCTGGCAGATGTTCCATTGGGGCCCACTTGACCAGGAGTTGGCCGGCGGCATCCTGGGGACGCCGCTGGAGGTGGTGGCCGCGTACGCGGCATGGCGTGCATCGCGGCGGGCACCGCCTTACCTTCGCAATGCATGGCGCTGGATCGCCGTCGCGCTGGCCTGCCAGGCGGCCGGCAGCGTGGCCCAACTCGTATACGAAAACGTGTTGCACGAGCTGGCGTATCCGTCACTCGCGGACCTGATGTACCTGAGCTTCTACCCGCTCTTGCTTGTCGGGATACTGCATTTTCCTTCCGCGCGAGAGCATCGCGGACAGACGCTGGAACTCGTGCTCGACTGCGCGATCGTCGCGCTCGGCGGCGCCGCGGTATTCGTCTATTTCACGATCAGCCCCGAAACGGTCGCGAGTGGTGGGTTGCTCACCACAGCGACCTCCGTGGCCTACCCGATCGGAGATCTGATCGTGCTGGTTGCGCTGTGGACGTCGCTGACGCGCGGCACGCGCGCCGACACGCGACGAGCGCTCACGGCCATGTCCCTGGCGATGGCCCTCTTCATCGTCGCGGACCTTATCTACGGCTACATCGTGCTGCACGGCACCTTTCACAGTGGCGACCCGATCGAGACGATGTACATGCTCGCGTTCGCGTGCTTCATAGTCGCGGCGACCACACAGAGTTCAGACGAGACGGTGGAGCGATCCCGGCCCGCCGGCTCGAGCGCTCGCTGGCTGCCCTACGCCGGGATCACCGCGATACTCGCGATAGCGCTCGCGGTGCAGTACAAGCGACCCCTGTTCCCCGACCTCAGTGTCATGATCATCGTGGTGCTGTCCGGCACGCTGGTTGTGCTGCGCCAAATCACCTACCAACACACGCTGCGCCGCAGTAGCCACGGGCTCGCCCACGCACAGGAGCTCGCGCAGCTGGGCTCGTGGGAGTGGGACCTGAGGCACGACACGATCGAGCGCTCGGAGGAGGATCTGCGGCTGTACGGCCTGGAGGCGAACGCGCCGCCGATGACCCACGAGGAGGCCTTTGCCGTCATTCACCCCGACGATCGCGAGCGCGTCGAGCAGATCATCGGGACCGCGCTCAAGGACGCGAAGCCCTTCACATACGAAATGCGAATCGTGCGCCACGACGGAGAGGAGCGCACACTGCTGACTCGCGGCGATGTGCAGAAGCATTCGGGCCGCGTGACGCAGGTGCGCGGCACCCACCAGGACATCACCGATCGCAGGCGGATGGAGGCGCAACTGCACTTCCAGGCCAACCACGACCCTCTGACCGGCCTGTACAACCGGCACCACTTCGGCAACGAACTCGAACGTGTCCTGCGCTACGCCTCCCGCTTTCACCGCCCCGGAGCGCTGATGCTGCTGGATTTCGACGATTTCAAGTTCGTGAACGACGCCCACGGTCACGCGGCCGGTGACGAGATGCTGAAGGCATTTGGCAACACGATCTCCAACCGGGTCCGCAAGTCCGATGTGGTGGCCCGTCTGGGCGCCGACGAGTTCGCGATCCTGCTGCCCGACATCGACGAGCCGGACGCGCGCGTGATCGCCGAGGACATCCGGCTCGACGCGGCGGCGCACAAGACAGGCTCTCCGATCCACCTCAGTGGCGGGATCGTGCCGTTTGATGGCAGCCAGGACATGGTTGCCGCCGACGCTCTGATCGCGGTGGACATAGCGTTGACCGAAGCCAAGGAAAACGGCAAGGATCAAGTCCGGGTCTATCGTGGCAGCACCGGGGCGACAGTGACTTGGGTCGAGCGCATCCGCGCCGCGCTGGCCGAGGGACGACTCGTCCTGTATGGCCAGCCGATGCTCGACCTCGAGACGCGCGAGGTCGCCTACAACGAGTTGCTGATCCGGATGCTCTCCGACGACGGAGAGCTCATTGCGCCTGACGCATTCCTCCCCACGGCGGAGCGTTTTGGGCTCATCGTGGACATCGACTGCTGGGTCACACGCGAAGGGATGCGACTGGCCCAGCTGGGCGAGCGCGTCAGCATCAATCTCTCAGCACACTCGATCGGCGAGAAGCGCATTCTGGACATCGCACGGGAAATGATCGATCAGGGCGTCGATCCCTCCAGCGTGATCTTCGAGATCACAGAGACGGCCGCGATGACCAACATGGATGAAGCGCGGGTCTTCACTGAAGCGTTGACGAAGCTAGGCTGTGATGTCGCACTCGATGATTTTGGCACCGGATTCGGCTCGTTCACCTACCTCAAGCACCTACCGGCGCGCTACCTGAAGATCGACATGGAGTTCGTGCGTGACGTTGTCTGCAACCAAACCGACCGTCAAGTCGTCAACTCGATCAATCAGGTTGCGCATTCTCTCGGCAAGCGCACAATCGCCGAGGGGGTGGAGGATGAGGCTACTCTCCAAACCCTCCGCGAGCTCGACGTTGACTATGCCCAAGGCTTCTTTATCGGGGAACCTCAGCGCATTTCCCCGCCCACCCGCTTCGAGCGTCTGCGGACAAAATCACCCGAAGGCGGCGTCCTCCACGAGGACTGGGACGCGCCGCTGGCGTTGCTGACAGCCACGCCACGCCACCGCTTGAGACGATCGTGAGTTGCGCAGAAGGAACATCCCGATTCAAAACAGACCCGATCATATCCAGGCCCCCCGATACTGGGAAGCATTGGAAAGTTCTGCGAAGCGTTGGTGCTCTTGCGGGGCTTTTGCAATCGGGGCGATCAGTTGAAATGCCTGTAAACACTGGCTTTTCGGGCGCGTGCAAACGTTTTGCAAACGTCATGCCGGCTTCAGGCCGGGCTCGCCGCCGATCGAGACCCGACTGCCGAGTTCGCCTCAGGTACGCAGGCCGATTGGCGGCGCTGGCGGGTCTCGATGGGTGGCGGGTGGGCGCACCGGGTCCGCGCCCGGGATGAGGATGCTTTCGCGGAACAGGCATAGCGCCTGATGATCCGGCCGGGCAGCGCTTGGGTAGAGCACCCCGCGATACCCCTCGCGGAACAGATCCTCTCCGGCGGCTTGGAACGGTGGCCAGGTCCGCCGCCCGGGACGGGGAACCGGGAGGTCGAGACGAGCGAGCTTGGCCGTAGTCGAAAGATCGGCGATGTCGCTCACCGCGATCGTCCAACGCCACAGGTCACGGGGCATCCCGTGAGTCGGCGGTAGCGCGATCTCGGCAAGCACTCTGTACCACTCCGCCCACGCTGTGGACTCCTCGTCGGCGAGATAGATAGCGGCGAGCGTGCTGCCACGTTGCCAGCGACCGCTGGATGGAGGCGAGGCCAGCCACAAAGGGTCAGCGCCATGAGGCGTCTGTCGCCACCACGAGCCAGCGACCGAAACGCGCTGAACATCCGCCGCCACTACAAGCCTTACGAGAAGGAGGCTTCTTCGAGCGCAGAGACCAGCTCGGCCACGCGCAGGTAGTCGCCGCTGGCGATCACGTCGATCGGCTTATGCTCCTGGAGCGCTGGCACGGGCTTTCTTAGCCATACAGCGATGTAGGACGGCTCCATCACACGCGCCAGCCGCTCCACGAGCGCAGACAGCTCGATCAGCCGCTCCGCCCGCTCACCCGTGGGGGACCTTGTATGCGCAAGCCATGCCCGAGCCGTGCTGCGAGCCACACCAGTCGCACGAGCAATATCGGCATCCGTCAACTGGGCTATCTCATGCAGATAGACCGCCTCGCGGATCAACGGCTGCGGAGCTAGGGCAGAGGACGCCACAACCACACTGTAGCACGATTGCAGCACAATTGTGACGAGCGCGTAGGCTCGTTGGCGGATAGGCGCTGGAGACGGGATCACGAGCATTCGACGGCATGGAGTGCGGCGGGCGGCGTTTTGTTGGCGACGGGAGCGGCCGTGGCCGTCGCCGTGCCGTTCTGGGAGCCGTTCGCGCTGCTGGCAGTCATCGGCTTCTATGTCCTGTTGGCTCCTTTGGTCCATGCGTGGCCTTGGCGATCGGACACTCCGGAGAGCGATGAAGTGCCGCCCGACCGGCTCGAACTATTGCGAGATCAGCACCGAAAGGGTCGCTTGCTCCAGCAAGCGCTCGTGCGAGCAGGCGGCATGGCCGAGACCCCCAACAGGCGACCGAAGCCGAGGACCAGGCACGCTACAAAGCTGCAAAATGGGGCGTGGGGGCGTGGCGTGCACGGCTACCATCACGCGAAACAGCGCCACGCATAGGCCGGGCTCTCGATCTCTGGCGTGCCATTCATTCCTCTTTGACCGCTATGTGCGAGCACAGCGGTCACGAGCCTCTCCCGCCAGGACGACAAGAGCACCTACCGCTTTCGCCCACCCAACCGCTTTCGACCAATGTTAGCAGACAACTGTCATA